>MKTX01000001.1 GCA_001898465.1 Sphingobacteriales bacterium 39-19
AATATTGTACAGCTAGAATATTTTTTGGATAATAACGATATGGGCTTTGGTAACTGCACACAAATTCCCGTTACGCCTGCAACAGATATGGCTAACCTTAGCGCCAATATTAATATAACCGGACTCACACCCGGTGTACACCGTGTGTTCATCCGTGCAAAAGATACCGGAGGAAAATGGAGCCTTATCAATTATAAAATATTTGACAACTCAGCAACTAATCCCTACCCCGCAGCTCCATCACCTGCAACCAATATTGTACAGCTAGAATATTTTTTAGATAATAACGATATGGGCTTTGGTAACTGCACACAAATTCCCGTTACGCCTGCAACAGATATGGCTAACCTTAGCGCCAATATTAATATAACCGGACTCACACCCGGTGTACACCGTGTTTTCTTCCGTGCAAAAGATGCCGGTGGAAAATGGAGCCTTATCAATTATAAAATATTTGACAACTCAGCAACTAATCCCTACCCCGCAGCGCCTTCACCTGCAACCAATATTGTACAGCTAGAATATTTTTTAGATAATAACGATATGGGCTTTGGTAACTGCACACAAATTCCCGTTACGCCTGCAACTGATATGGCTAACCTTAGCGCCAATATTAATATCGCAGGTTTAGCTGCAGGCAGCCATAGTTTATATATTCGTTCAAAAAACAGCAGCAACCAATGGAGCCTAACCAATATAACACAATTTATGGTAGGCCTGGTTGCAGTTTCGCCAGATAGCCTGCTTTATGGAAATACAATTGTAGGCAACAATGCATCTGCCAATATAAATATTAAAAACAACAGCACAGCTACACAAACGATCAACCAAATTAATATAGCTGCCCCATTTAGTATATCAGTATCCACTCCAATATCAATCAATGCAGGAGATACATATAACTTACCGGTAACTTTTACACCCGCTGCCACCCAGTTATACAGAGACAGCATCAGGCTTGAAACATCAGCCGGCGATTTTCGGGTAATCCTAAAGGGGCAGGGCATTGCAGTGAATGGCTCATGGGCCATCAGCCCCGCAGCAGGATATAATTATCAAAATGTAATCCTTAACAATACGGCTAATTTTAATTTCAGTATTTACAATACCGGTAATATCCCGGTAATACTCAACGATGTAATAATTAGTGACCCTGCTTTTACCCCAACATTCACAAGCGGTACATCCATCCCCGTAGGCGGAAATATTGTGTTACCGGTTGCTTTTACTCCCACTGTAGTAAAGGCATATCAAGCACAGGTAAAAATAAAACCAGGTACACCCGGAATAGATTCTGTTACAACAATTGTTACTGGCAACGGCTACACACCCGGTACTGCGCCTGTGCTACAATTTGTAAGCGCATCACCTTTTAATGCATCAACCGGTGTGAATCCCCCGGTAGCTCAAACGGGTCTATTCACGTACAAAATATTGTATCGCTCTGCCAATAACCTGCCCCCTAAAGCCGGGTTTCCAAAAATAGGAATTGATCTGAATGCAGACCAGGATTTTAATGACCTGGGCGAAGGGATATTCAGTATGACGCAAGAAGGATCGGGTACTGACTTTTTAAATGGAGAAACTTACGTTTACACATTCAATCATACGGTTAACAGCAATTCATTGGGCTACCAGTTTTTTACTGAAGATGTAAATGGGAATACAGCCAGCAGCATAAATAACAATTATATTTCGGGCCCTATTGTTACAGACCAGGTGCTGGATTTGAAAATTTTTGCAAACAATATTAATTTTAGTGTTACTAATCCCGCCCCGGGTCAACCCTTCAGCTTATCTGCAGTAGTTACCAATAGTACAGCGGTACCTGCTGTAAATGTTCCGGTGAAATTTTACAGGGATACTATTTTAATTGACAGTACAATTATACCAATTGTAAACCCGTTTTCAACTGCCACAATCACACAGCCGTTAAATTTTGCTACTGAAGGGTTTTATCCCATTAAAGTTTATATTAACCCTGGCTATACGATTGCTGAAAGCAATTACCTGAATAATTATGCCATACGGCCCGTAATTGTAGGTTCTCCTAATTTACCCGGGGGTATTACAGTAACCAGTTCGGTAACCATTCAAAATTGTCCGCAATTAAAAGCAATTATCAGTGGGCATGCCACTTATTTTGGTACAGCATTACCTGCATCTGTTGCAGGGGCTGCAGTAACCATTAATACGGCTGCGGGCCCTATCAACACCACTACGGATGTAAATGGAAATTACAGTTATCAATTTACAGGCATTACATGTGGGGGCAACTTTGATTACACGATAAGTATAACAGATTTCACATTTACCAGTAGCCTCTTAACCCAAAGCATTGCCGTTCCATGCCCGGGCCCCAATGCATGTGTACAGCCCCCTTCACAAGGTGGCATCCTGGCAACATCCAATACGAATCCGTGTGCTAACCAGGTGGGAAGTAATGCTGCCATAACGATAAAATTAAAATACAGGGAAAGAAATATCAGTAACATGTGGTGCAGTTGGGATGAGATTATAAAAGATACGCTCAAAATATTTGTGGATGGCGCTTTATATCAAACTTATCCCAGTGCAGATTACAGCCATGCACCCGGTGAAGAAGTAAATATACAATTGTATTTGCCACTTTCTTCTACTAACCCAGTTGCTGTTAGTGCTACACTTACTTATACATATATTGAATACTTACAAATTCCAACTTCAATATACCATGGGCAATATATACCCATGCTGCAATCAAATGGGACAAACATTCAGCCCGTATCTAATATGCCAGATCTTACTATTCAGCAATTCAGGCAATCCGGCTTTACCTCTTTTGATTTTTTAGATGCAAATATCAATTGTAATATTTCGGGTCCGCACACAGTTACAATTTATGATTCAATACCCGGCGGTAGTTACAGCTTAATTAAAACAAGCAATATCTCCAGTATTGGCGGAAAATCAGCAATCGGGATTTCGTATAGCGATATACACATGGCGCCCGGTGATCACTATATAAAAATAATTACCGATGCAAATGCTGTAATTGCTGAAGAAAATGAAATGAATAATGAGTTTATCAGCAAAATCACCGTTCCCCTGCCGGATCTTTCTGTAACAAAAATTTTAAATACACCCACATCTGCTTCTATTGGTACTGCAGTAATATTTAAAGCAACAATTAAAAACACCGGGAAATATGCCGATGGTTTTAAAGTAAGTTTCCTGGTAAACGGGATACAGCTGGGTACAAAAAAACAGGTGCCCTACCTGGCAGAAAAAGAGTCTATTGAAGTATTATCAGATGCTTACCTGGTAGCAGATGCTGAAAATACCTGTGGCCCCACGGTAGAGGTGTTTGCAGACAGCGACGGCGATATTACAGAATCAAATGAAAGTAATAATAGTTTACAAGTACAATTCACCGCCGATATCAGGCCATACTCATTATCATCCGAATTAGGATCGGCCAGCAACCCGGTTGTAGTAAGAGTGAATACAACAAACCAGTTCTTTCCACCCATCAGGAATACAGGAATGAGAGATGTGAGTAATGTTACTGTTTCTTTTGTTTTGGATGGCAATACCATTGGTTCGGGGAATATAGCTACTATTAAAGCAGGTGAAGTATATGCAGCTTATACTTCATTTACTCAAATGTTTGCTACCGCCGGTGATTATGTAGTAACAGTAATTGCAGATACCGCAAATACAATTTGTGAAACCAATGAAGCCAATAATAGCGGTGATTTCCATATTCGTGTGGTAGATAGCAAAATGGATTTTGAAGTGCTGTCGCAATATATTTCTCCCAGCAGCCTGAACCCGAATATCGGCCAATCCATTACCCTGGTGGGTACGGTAAGAAATACAGGAGGAAAAATCAGTACGCCCAATGTTCTTCGCTTTTTGGTAGATGATATACAGTTGGGAGCCGATGTACCCATCAACCCCATACTACCCGGAAAAGACACGACCGTAGCTGCTACGGTAACTTACTCTTCGCTTATTCCCGGCGTAAAGCTGATGAAGCTTGTGGCAGACCCGGATAATATTGCCATTGAAGAAAGAGAAAATAATAATACAGCAACCCGTGCCTTAATTGTAGGCGATGCTCCTGATATGGCGAAAGAGGCAGGCAATGCCATCAGCTTTAACCCTTCAGGTTTTAGGGCAGGTGATAGTGTATTGATCTCTTATCGCATTAAAAATAACGGACCCACAGAAGGTACCGCATGGGTTAAGTTTTTAATTCTTGATGAAACAGATGCTATTACTGCAATAGATAGTGTTGAATTTACATTGGCAGCTGGTGCAAGTACCATCATCAGTAAGCGAATGAAATTTGATATTGAAAAAGGAACTGTTCTTGCTCAAATTGTAAATTGCAGCCCATTGGAATTTGATCTTACCAATAACAATGATGCACTTCCTTTCAGCACTGTATCTTCTCTTAAGGCTACTGTAATTGTAAGTGGCGATTTGGATATGATTGCCGGCCTGCCTGGTCAGCTACCCGGATGGATTGGCGGTAAAATTATATTGGGCGATTATGATCTTTTTATTAATGGAAAAATTAAAAACTTTGATACCGCTCATTTTATTATCACAAATGGCACAGGAAAATTAAAGTTGAATAACATAGATGCGATAAAGGAATTCCCGGTAGGCACCCGGTTATACAGCACCAATTTTGTAAAAATTAATAATACCGGTTTACCGGATAATTTTTCAGTGAGGTTGCTCCCTTATGTATTGGCACAGGGGAATACCGGAGATACGGTATTAACGGATAATGTAAAATGCACATGGTTAATAGAAGAACAGGTTCCGGGAGGCAGTGATGCAACGATTGAAATGTTCTGGAACCTGGCTGATGAGTTACCCGGCTTCGACAGGTTGAGTTGCCGTACCGCACATTATACCATTAACTGGCAATTAGGTGCCATTGGGTCAGCAGCAACCAACAGTATAGGTCTATTCAGTAAATCACAAGATGGATATGCTAATTTCTCACCCTTTACGGTTACCGGCGGCGCTGGCGTAATTCCATTACACTTACTGCAATTCAAAGCAGAAAGGCAGGGAGCAAATGCCTTACTAAGCTGGCAAACTATAAACGAAGTAAATACATCAGGTTTTACGATACAGCATAGCATTGATGGAATAGCGTTTACAAATATTGGATCTGTTGCGGCTGAAAATACTTCAGGCATAAACCGTTATCACTTTACACAAACCGGCATACATGAAAAATTAAATTATTATCGTTTAAAAATGATGGATAATAACGGCAGATTTACCTATTCTGACATTCAATTAGTAAAACTAGATGTGCCTGTTACCATGCAAATATTCCCTAATCCCGCTAACCAATTTATCAGCATCAATGGATTAAATGCTAATGGAATTATAGAAATACGAACAGTTGATGGTAAATTAATGAACCGCATTACCACAACGGGAGCTGACATGAAAATAAATATTAGCAACCTGGCGGCTGGTATTTATTCAATCCGCTACCTGGATAATGGGAAAATTCAAATTCAAAAACTGATAAAACAATAAATCCCGTTTTAATCATACGTAAAGCAACAAGCCGTATCAAAAAAAAAAATGATACGGCTTTTGTAATACCCACAATTTACACTTGCGGAAGTGTACCCAACCATTCATTAAAAAGTATGGGCAGGCACCACACTGAAAAACAGTGTAATTGAAAGGCTAATTCATATTTAAGAAAAAAATATAAAAAACATTCCATTCAAAAATGATAACTTGCGCCAGCAATAAGGGCCCATGCGAAGAACGATAAAATATTACCGGATCATCTGGTTAAAGCATGATTTACCTGCAGGCCTTTCGGTATTCCTGGTGGCGTTACCACTTTGCTTAGGCATTGCCCTTGCTTCCGGCGCCCCCCTTTATGCGGGCCTGCTTTCCGGCATTATTGGCGGCTTACTGGTTTCGCTCATTAGTGGGGCACAGTTGGCAGTATCCGGCCCGGCCGCAGGACTTACAACCGTAGTGGCGGCCTCTATTATATCCCTGGGCGATTTCAAAATATTTTTACTGGCAGTAATGGTAGCCGGTTTATTTCAATTGCTACTGGGGGTTTTCAAACTGGGTTCTATTGCAAACTATTTTCCCTCATCAGTAATCAAAGGCATGCTGGCCGCAATTGGTATTATTCTTATTATAAAGCAAATTCCCATTGCCCTGGGTTACGATCAGCCCGATTTTTGGACGAGCGGCTTATTGCATTTATTCTCACCCAAAAACATCAGTGGTAATATAAAGGAATTTAACAATCACATTACAAGGGGTACACTCATCATCACTTTTGTATCCCTCATCATTTTAATTTTATTACAACTGCCTGCAGCAAAAAAATTAAAAATAATACCTGCCCCATTGCTGGTTGTAATTGCTGCTGTTATCACAAATATTATCTTTAACTTCTCCGCCTCAGGATTATCGCTAAAACCTACCCAGCTGGTAAACATACCGGATAATATCTTTTCAAATATTTCATTCCCGGCATTCTCACAATTATTTTCAAAATCAGAAATATGGAAAGATGGTATCATCATTGGGCTGCTGGCAACCCTGGAAACCCTGCTTTGCGTGGAAGCCATTGATAAACTAGACAGGCGAAACCGGATAACGCCCGTAAACCGGGAACTGGTTGCCCAGGGTATTGGTAATATTACCTGCGGCTTATTGGGCGCTATTCCTATTACAGCTGTGGTGGTACGGGGATCGGCCAATGTGGATGCCGGCGGGCGAACCAAGCTGGCTGCCTTTACCCATGGCCTCTTCCTGTTTCTTGCTGTTTTACTTATTCCTTTTTTATTAAACAAAATACCATACGCTGCATTGGCTGCCATATTGATTAGCACCGGTTATAATCTTACCAAACCAAAATTATTCCGCAATATGTGGAGCCTTGGCTGGAAACAGTTTATGCCTTTTATACTAACCATTATTGTAATTCTTTTAACGGACTTGTTAATTGGCGTAAGTATTGGTTTATTGCTTTCCGTGTATTTTATTCTCCAAAATAATTTTAAAGCAGAATATAAAATAACTAAAAAAGTAGTACAGGGTATTGAAACAGAATACATCAAATTAAACAGCAATGTTACTTTTCTAAATAAAGTAAAATTGCGCAAAGCACTGGATGAAGTACCCGAATATTCATCGATAATTATTGACGGCAGCGAATGTAATTTTATAGATTACGATATCCTGGAAATTATCAGTGAATTCGAAAACAAAGCACATAACCGGCATATTGAACTTCAGCTAAAAGGTATTGAAAGAGTAAATGTTACAGCCGTACACTAAGTGTACCAATGAGCTTTTTTCACCTCCTTTTTAAATACATTTACAGTTGCGCTCATCCAATTATAAATTTGCATTTTCTGTAAAAAAATAATAAAATGATATGATACCGAATGAATCCGCAAAAGAACATTGGGATAGAGTGTATGCATCAAAAGACCCTCAGGAAGTAAGCTGGACGCAGGAAATTCCTGCGCCTTCATTAGAACTCATCCATGCATTGCAATTACCCCATTCTGCCAGCATAATTGATATTGGAGGAGGTGACAGTAAACTCGTGGATCATTTACTGGAAGAAGGGTTTCACAATATTACGGTGCTGGATATTTCAATAAATGCACTGGAAAAAGCGCAAAAAAGATTGGGTGAAAAAGCAGGCCTGGTAAAATGGATTGTATCTGACATTACACATTTTGAACCTCCAACAAAATACGACCTGTGGCATGACAGGGCAGCCTTTCATTTTTTAACCGAAAGCAACCAGGTTGAAAAATACATATGTACAATTAAAAAATCAGTAACCGGCTACCTGGTACTTTCTACTTTTTCTACCAGCGGGCCACTGAAATGCAGCGGCCTGCCCATTATTCAGTATAATGAATCAAATTTAAATAACCTGGTAAGGCCGGATTTTGAAAAACTAACTTGTAAACAGGTAGATCATACTACCCCTTTTGGTACCATTCAAAATTTTTTATTTTGCAGTTTCAAACGGAAATGCTGATTGATGAACTATCTTTAATATGTTAACTGCATTATAAAATAAAACCGGTTCCCCGGTTCATTATGTAATGCTAAAAATAAATGAATCATAACGCTAAATTAAATTGACAATCATGAAATTTCTACAAGTACTTTCAGCAGGTATGCTGCTCTTATTTTTTACTGCCTGCAGCACAACGAAAACAACCGGCAATAAAGAAAATTTATTTAATAATACATGGGAATTAGAATTTATTTCTGGCCCCCGCATTGCTTTTGAAGGGTTATTCCCCGACAAAAAACCACAACTTACTTTTAACCGTTTAACGCAGGAAGTAACCGGGACGGATGGCTGTAATGGATATACCTCTTCTTATAAAGTTTCAGGCGATTCTATTTCTTTTGGAGTACCGGGGCCCACAACATTAATGTATTGTGGCGAAGGAGAAAAAATATTTTTAGCCATGCTTAAAAATATAAAAACCTATAATGTGGATGAAAATGGCAAACTCAATTTTCTGTATGCTAATATCCCGATGATGCGCTTTAAAAGAGTAATGTCAAGATAAAAGAAATAAATATAAGAAATAAAAAAAGCAGGAGATTTCCTGCTTTTTTTATGTATCCCAAAGTTTTATTATTGAGCCAAAGAAATTCTTACCTGTATGCCGGCCCGGGTATTGGTTGTAGGAGCGCTGGATGAAATATAAGGTTTCACTTTACGCTGTTCAAAATATAATTTCACATTTACCCGGTTATTCAAATAATAATCAATGGTGGGGTTAATGGTAATATCTTTACTGCCGCCGGTAGCAAATCCATTATCCTGGTCCAGCCGGCTATTGGCCGTTACATTATCCCGCACAGAAATCATCAGGTTAAAATTAATTTCATTATCTAATTTACCGCTTCCGTCTTTACTTAAGAATTTGGGTAATTTCAGCCCGGCAAGGAGTTTCATGCCCCGTTTACGGTAACCTGCACCAATGGTATATTCAGTACTTCTTACTTCACTTAGCTGGTAATCGTATAAACTTAAACTCAGGTTTCTTGACTTTGAATATTTAAGGCTTGCCTGCATTTGGTTTGTAAACATCATATCAAAACCAAGCAAGGGAGAAAACTGTTCACCAATGGTAACATTCGGCACTAAGAAATAAGGAATATAGTTATGTGAAACGGTATCGTAAAAAGAGGGATACCCATATTGGGATACATCCTGGTAAAGAAGGGCAGATGTAAATCCGTTCATGCTCAGGTTCCCGGTATAGCGATGCGAAATATTAAAGGTTGTAAATATTTTATCGAGGCCTTTAATTTTTGACAAGCCATTATAATCTATACTCCAGTTAGGTTTTGGCATAATTGCTTTAAACGGATTAGAGCGTAAGTTAGAATTACTTTGTTTTATTAAAGCCACTTTTTCCGGGTCCTGCCCTGTATAGGCCGCTATAAAAGAAGGTATCAATACATCTACTGCGTATTTATTATAACCATAATAATACCCATTAGCATCTACAGGATTGGCCTGTTGCATGGTGTATGGATTTTTTTGGCCTACCCTGCGGGAAAGAATAACCCGGTAATCCTGAAATTTTTGGAAGGTGGCAGATATGCGGTTCGGGTCAAATTTTTCGAACAATGTTTTAAATGCAATATAGCTTACATCAAAACCACCGCCGGTGTAGGGATTCAGGTGCTGAAACTTACGATTGAGGCCACCACTGGTATCAATATACCTAAATGTTTCGCTATAATTTTTATTGAATGATTTACTGATGTTAACCGAAATCATCAAATCTCTTACCGGTTCTAATGTTCCTGTAAGGGTAATTCGCTGATCTAAATTTTGCTGGAAGAGGTTATTAAAATTAGTATCTTTTGTGATAAGCCCCTGCGCCGCCTTTCGGTTTAGCCAATTACTGTCTGGTTGCTTACCCAAAATAAAATCGAAGCCGGGAGCCATGCTTTTAAAATCCTGGCCAAAATGTTGTGTACTATCCATATAACCCGGCAACCTCGTATTGGCATTATCCGAAATAGAAAAGTTTACTTGCTTTACGCTGGTAAGTAATTTGCCAAATACCCTTGCCGCAGTACTCACATAGGGCATGGCCGTTTTATCTACAACACGCCGGGTACGAACAACTTTTTTACCGCTTTTTAAGGTTACACTATCTTTTACCCGGGTTACCCGGTTTTTCCATTTTTCTTTATCGTCAATATTTTTAGGTTGATCTAACTGGCGCAACCATTTACTTTTTTGATATAAACGATTAAAATCTAAAATGGCAGTAGCTTCAGATTGTTGCCCGTTTTCCAGGAAGTTACCCAGCTCTACCGCCAGGCGGCTCGCCCCGATCCAGCGATAATTTGCCTGGTATTTTAAATTCACGGTGGTCCAATCTAATATGGGCAATTTGGCCATGGGTAAGGTATATCCAAAAGCTACAGATTGATTAAAGATGGTATTTCTTCCCCCTTTCAATAAATTATGCCATACACTGTCTTTCTTTTCTTTAGTATCTAACCTGCCGTAGGGTTCATCTACCCGGGAGTTATTGGTAGCCGTATAATCAAAATTTAAAGAGCGGGTGAGGTTCCATCGTACAATATAATCCCGCTGAAACAATAAATATTTATCGTAGGTTTCAGGAATGCGATATTTATCATCGCCCCCAATACTTCTTGGGCGTACTACGCCAAACTGGCGGCTGATATCGGCACGGAAAGTAAGTTGCGAAGGGATATAATTAAAATTAAAATCCTTTACCAAATCAAACCATTTTGTTTTACTCTTTTTAAAGAGTTTTTTAAAGGGTTCAATGTATTTTGGCTGGGGTGCAAAATTATAACCCAGTACGCCACGGTGCCGGGTTACATCGTTATACTCAATGAGCGGATTATGGCTATATGTATTAATATAAGAATAGCTTACATCAATATTGGATATATCATAAATCTGGGGCGCTTTACCATTGGTTTTCATTTTGCGTACATTGGTAAAGCTGATGGATTTTATGGAAGTAAAATCTACTGCTGCATTGCGAATAGAATCTTTTTTTGATGAAGCAGCCGTTTTAATTTTATCTTTTAATTTAATATCCTGGTCATAAGGATCATATTCCGGTGTGCTTACCGATTGTGTGTAGCTTGCCTGCACAGGTATAGAAAGCCCTGTACTTTTTGGAAGTAATTTACCCAACTCCAGGTTGGCTGCCACATCAAATTGATAAAAATTATCCCGGTATCGTTCATTCACTCTTTGCTCTAAAGTACCAAATCCATTGGTGTGCATATTACCCGACAGAGATAAGGTACCCAG
The DNA here is from genome assembly GCA_001898465.1 of Sphingobacteriales bacterium 39-19. Lineage (GTDB taxonomy): Bacteria > Bacteroidota > Bacteroidia > Chitinophagales > Chitinophagaceae > Ferruginibacter. The sequence goes on from MKTX01000001.1 coordinate 11,363, forward strand.
GTCGGCCAGGTTTACATCAACCCTGCCCAAAGCGGCTACGCCTCCTTTTTCATCAATGGATCCCAGTCTTAATTCATTCACCCATACTTCACCACAAGCCACTTCGGTTTTGGTATTTTCCACACCAATTAAAATCCCTCTGATTTGCCCCAGGTTAGGATTGCCCATTACGGAATATGTTTGTCCATTTTCCTGGAGTTCTTTATAAATTTGGCCCAGTGGCGAAGATGAAAGATTACGGTTTTGTTTTAAACGGGTGAGCGCCAGCAAATCTACATCCAAAGTATTGGCCGGGTTCCAGAGCGTATCGTTATAGAGATCCGAATCGGCATTTAAATTGCCTGCAGAAAGTGGCGTTAATTTTAATGGTATTCTTATTTCATAATAATTACTTACAAAATCCGTCCCCATTCGTATTACAGCAGTAAGGTCGTCATCATGCAGGGAAGGAGCAGTTTTTACAGCTTCTTCTGCATGGATGTACATCATCATTCTTTTAAACTGGCGCAAATCTCTATCGGCATAGGTTTGAAACACGGCTTTCGCATCACCCTTTTCAAGGCCGCAAAATTGCAGGGTCATTGCCTGTTCGTTCTGTAATAAATTTACCCCATTGTTACTTGTGGTTTGCACCCTTTCAATTTCCCGTGGGGTACGATAAGGTAATGGCGTTCTTTTATCATTTTCCTCAATGTTTACGGCACCCACATTTAATACACTGGTAGTAGCAGGATTGTAAATACCACTGGAATCTACTTTGTATTGAAATTTACGCCAGATATTACGGGTAAGCTGTAATTCTCCAAAACGTAATACTACACTATCTTCAAAGCCGGTCATAAACATCCGGATAAAGCGGATTGATTTAAAATCGGGGATGTTGCCAATTTTTTTATTATAGCCCGATATGGGTATGCGAAACTGGTACCAGGTTTCATTTCTAAATTGGCCGTTTACTAAATTTACGCCAACCACTTTTTTATCAACAATAAAGTTGTTTCCAATCTGCATTTCTGTAGCATCTGTTTTTTTGATGTCCACTACATATTGAAAATATTCTTCTGTTTCATTTAATGTATTATCTCTATTTAAATCTTCGGCATCGGGATACAATGTAGCGGCTGAAGTAAACTCACTTCCCGTATTAATGGGTGAATTTCCGCTGGGTCCGTTATAGCTTTTATATCTTTCAAGTATTCCATCGCCGGCGCCAAAACCGGCATCCCGGTAATTGCGGTAATTATCTGCAGAAGGATCTTTAAGTGCATCCTGGTAAATTTGAGAGTTGGTTCCAAAATCAGCGGCCAACTGGTTTAAATAATCTTGTCGCTTGGTTACTTCGTCATCATCCGAAAGGCCGTCTAAGCCTACATCCTGGTATTTACGGTCTTCTGCGATATTACTAAATGCATTGGTTACCTGTATAGGATTACGAGGCACACGCCCCCATACGGTAGTATCAACAGGTGATGGGGCATTGGGTGTGGGCAATCCATTCTCATAAAAACGGCGGCCATCTTTTAAAATATCTTCTGACACATTTCCCAGGTTAAAATATAATTTACCTCCCGTGGTTCCCTGGTATTGTTGTAAAATAAATGGATCTTGCATCCAGAATTCAATGAACTCTATATTGGCGCTTTCAAAATCGGTTTGATCAATGCTTCGCATTAAACCACCCCATCGTTTTTTTGGATTCTTTAGCTTTCCGTCTGCAGTAACTTCGGCAAGGCCCGATGTGTAGTTATAAGGACCCCGGTTTTCAGGATAATAAGCCAGGTCAAAAGTTACCAACTGGCTTTCTCCAAAACCGGTTGTACGCTGGGGGAATATTTCTTTTTGATAAACCGCACGCACCCGGGGGTCACTCAGCAGGTTCGCATCCGTAATCGGGTTATTGGATCCCCGGTATTGTTGTAATGTTTGCTCAATCTGGTACCAGGCAATTTTTGCCCTGTTTTTACCATAGATCAAATTATTATTAGAGTCGGCTTCGGGAAACATATTGTTGCCAAATACATCGGTGGCACCCGAGGGGGTAGATGCCAGCATCCAGCTTATGGGCGGAAAACGCAGGTCAATTCCAGATTTACTGCCTTCAAAATCGTCGATATAAATAACGCCATTTTTACCACGCCCTATTTGCGGGGCATGCCCGGGTTTCAGCATGGCGGCTTCGGCATACACATTAATGGCAGATGGTGCTGTTGTGGAATAAAAAGGTAATTTATCTAACCATTTGGTAAGCCGGGGGAAATCGGTTCTGTAATTTACATCAACTCCATACATGGAGTTGCGAATGGGATCCTCATTCAAATTTACTTTGGTAAAGAAAGGTCTTTCGCTAAGCCTTACTGCTGTGGCGCCAAAGGAAAGTTGCTGGCGAGCTGTGTTTTTTGCCAAATAGTCTAATCGCAGGCCCATATAAGAACGTTGCTGCAAACCAAAGCTGGCATTATTTTCTGAGTTTACCTGCACCGGCAATCCTGAATTTAAAATGGCCTGGTTTGTAATCCTGATGGTTCCCAAATCATAATTTATATCATAATCCACCCCTTCTTGTAATAAGCGCCCGCCGGCTGTTACAGAAACTGAGCCTTTGGGTACATTATAACCAATACTGATATCAGAAGACCCGCTGCTTTTTGAAATTCCTTTCAGCATAAAGCGGTTCAGGTTGGGATATTGCTGTGCCACCGCTTTAATAGAATCGTACAGCACATAAAACAAAGTATCTTTTGCCGTGGGTGGCACAGTAGTATAAATTTGCGAAGCCAAATCCCGGCCAAAGGGTTCTAGTACCGGGAAGATGATGCGGCTGTATGGAGATACTACGGTAAAGTTTTCTACATAATCAAATACCCCATCGGGTTGCGGATCCAACTGGCTGTTTAGCCTGTCTAAATTAATTAAAGAAATAATGGGCGTTCCCTGGTTGCGATCGCCAAAAGGCACATATCTTTTTGCTCCCAGCCCGGGCTCCTGGTACACTACATCTAATTTAAAATCATCTGGCGTTAATGCGCCATATCCAATGGTGTACACATTTTTCATCATCAGCTTCCATATAGGAAGGCTGGTACGTTGTGATGTGGCTTTTAATAATTTTAAGAATAAAACTTTTTGTGTAGCTGTAGAACTATCAGGCGGAACGTCTTGTGAGAATTCTCCTACCTGGTATATTTTACCATTATAAGAATATTGAAACGCAACCGCCAGTACATCATCCGGCTGTAAGGGCTGGCTTAATGATAAGCTTCCTACCTGACGGTTAAAAATATATTGGGTAGAATCTAATTTTCGTGCAAATGTTTTTTCAAAATCCTGAACGGGGCTTAAGCCCAGGTTGATGAGGTTATTATAAACCATGGCCGGGTTCCTGGCATCCGGCTGATTAATTATTTTAGAATAAAGATCATTAGAATTATTAGCCGGCACTGGTGGCGCTGGTAATGGATTAATGATCGGCGTAGGGCGGTAGGGGGTATCTTCTGCCAGGTCCATAAGGCCTACTACATCCCGGGTTTCGGTAGTGGTTCCATTTTTATTGGTTACCCATACTTCTAATTTTAAAATTTGCACCGGGCTGGTAATGGCTGGCAGGTTGCTCATTAACTTATTATAATTCCTGCGAAAATATTGAGCCAGTAAAAAGTGACGGTTTTCCTCATACTCATCTGCACTTATTTCAAAGGGCTGAGCGGCAGCGCCTCCCTGTAAGTTCATGCTTTGCCTTTGCGATTTTTGATTTGCCAGTACTGTTGTGATATAGAGTTTCCCAAATTGTAACTGTGTTTTTAAACCAAACAATTGTTGTGCACCCGGTATAAGGGTTCCTTTACTGGCAAAACTTACGTTCCCTGCTTCAAATCTTTTAATGATATCATCATCGGATCCGGTATAGTCCAGCTTAAGCTGATTATCTACATCAAAGTTGGCAAGGGTATTATAGTTTATCGGGAACTTTAATTTATCGCCAATATTGGCATTTACATTTACCTGGGCATTCATATTAAAATCAAAACCACCATTGCTTCTTGCCCTTTCGGGTAAAGTGGGGTTATTGGTTCGCTGGCCCTGGTAACCTGCTGTAATATCTACATTTCCCTGGGGGCTGATTTCAATTTTACCATTTCCAAAGAGGCGGTTAAATAAATTATCAGATAAAGAAAGTTTTGGCCGGGTAAGTTTGCCCCGGTTTAATATACTGGTAGTATTGGCTCTTTTTTGAAAATACTCAGTTTCTGCCTGGCGGTTACGCATGGCCCAATATTCATCAAAACTATAGGTAATGGGTACCCGGTAATAACGGTCGCCAATTTTTTCATAAATGGTATAACGGCGGTTGATGGCATCATATACCACTGAATCTTTCAGGTTCGATGGGGTAAGGTCGTACACCCCCCTGTTACCGGAAGACAAAAGGTCGCCCCGATTGTCGGTAATGGGATAATGAAGCTTACTGCTATCTTGTGCAAAGCTATATGTGGTGGAAAGCAATAAGAGTACAAACTGCACAAAAACTGCAAATCCTAATTTTCTGATAAGCGGCATTCGGAAAAATAAATTAACGTATAGTTTTTGTCAAATTGCTTTTAAGGCTTTTTTAATTAATTCTTCTAACTGCCCAATGTTAGGTTCTGATTTATTTACTTTAATGAGCGCCTGCTCTGCCTGAACCCTTGAAATACCCAAGGCCATGAGTGCAGTTAACGCATCGTAATCTAAATTATTATGTTCTATGCCCACTGGCCCGGCTATGCCGGTTTCCTGCTTACCCAATTTATCTTTTAATTCTAAAACTAGCCTTTCAGCCGTTTTCTTTCCAATTCCCTTTACCCTTTCTAATTGTTTTACATTACCGGTTAAAATATACCCGCTTACTTCTTCGGCTTTTAAAGAAGACAACATCATACGGGCAGTTGCTGCCCCAACCCCCGAAACACCAATCAATAATACGAATATTTCTTTTTCCCGGGGAGTAAAAAAACCAAAGATATTATGCGCATCTTCTTTAACCTGCAAATGCGTATATAACTTTACCTTTTCCAGGTTTTGTATGGCTGAATAGGTGTTTAGGCTTATGCTAACTTCATATCCTACTCCATTTACATCCATATAAACCATTGCCGGACTTTTAAAACTCAATCTCCCTTCCAGGTATGCGAACATATTCAATAACGTATAACAGCGAAAATAAGGATTTTTTTGGCAGCAGGGCGTGTAAAACTTCAATCTAAATTTGCCCTACATTTGTTATTAAATTAAAAAATAAATATTAGATTTTAAAGAACAGGACATGAGCAAATTAAATGCTGCTATTACCGGTGTAGGCGGATATGTACCCGAGTATATACTTACCAATAAAGAATTGGAAACCATGGTAGATACAAATGATGAATGGATACGCACCCGTACCGGTATAGAAGAAAGGCGTATTTTAAAAGAACCCGGCCTGGGAAGTAGTGATATGGCGGTAGAAGCTGTAAAAGATTTATGTAAAAAAAGAGGAATATCTCCCGCAGATATAGACTGCTTAATATGTGCCACCGTTACGCCAGATATGGTTTTTCCTGCCACTGCCAATATTATATGCGACAAAGCAGGCATTGTGAATGTATGCAGTTTTGATGTAGGAGCCGCCTGCTCGGGTTTTCTTTATGCCCTGAGTACCGGTGCCGCATTTATTGAAAGTGGACGGTTTAAAAAAGTAGTGGTAGTGGGGGTAGATAAAATGAGCAGCATTATTGATTATAGCGACCGTGCCACCTGCATTATTTTTGGCGATGGCGCCGGTTGTGTACTACTGGAACCTACTACAGAAGATACAGGTATTAAAGATACCATTTTAAGGAGCGATGGAAACGGCAGGCATTACCTGCACATGAAAGCGGGTGGGTCTGTAAAGCCGGCCAGTATAGAAACCATTCTTGCAAAAGAACATTTTGTGTACCAGGAAGGCCAGGCCGTTTTTAAATTTGCAGTAAAAGGAATGGCAGATGTGAGTTTTGAACTCATGCAAAGAAATAATCTTACTGCCGATGATATCGCCTGGCTGGTTCCACACCAGGCCAACCTGCGAATTATAGATGCCACTGCAAGCCGAATGGAATTACCCCGTGAAAAGGTAATGATCAACATCCAGAAATATGGAAATACTACAGCCGCTACTTTACCCTTATGCCTTTGGGATTGGGAAAAAAAATTAAAGAAGAATGATAATATTATATTGGCTGCTTTTGGCGGGGGCTTTACCTGGGGTGCCATTTGGGTAAAATGGGCGTACTAAAATTTATTTCAGAAAAATGTTACCATTTTTCATCTTGAATGCTATCCCGGATGCTTAGATAACTCAGGTACCTTTCTTCAAATATTTTTCCTTTAGCTACAGCTGCTTTTACAGCACAGCCGGGTTCATCAATATGATTACAATTATTGAACCTGCAATTTTGTATAATGCGGCGCATTTCGGGGAAATAATGAGAGAGCTCATCTTTTTCAATATCGGCCAGCCCCATTTCCCTGATACCGGGTGTGTCAATAATTTTTCCTCCCCCGGGCAAATCAAACATTTCGGCAAAGGTAGTTGTATGCATGCCCTTACCGCTCCAGGCACTTACATCCTGTGTTTTTAAATCTAAATGAGGAAATAGTTCATTAATAAAAGTAGATTTCCCTACCCCTGAGTGGCCACTCAGCAAGGTGGTTTTGTCTTTCAATAAACTTTTCATTTCATCCACTCCTTTATTTTCTGCCAGGCTCATACTGTACATTTCGTAGCCAATAGGTTCATATATTTTACGGGCAAGCAGTAATTTTTCCATTTCTTTTTTACCCCATAAATCTGCTTTGTTCCATACAATAATGGCTTTTACATGATACGCTTCGGCTGTTACCAGAAACCGGTCGATAAACCCAAAAGATGTTTTAGGGTCTTTTAATGTGGCAAACAATAAACTCTGATCCAGGTTTGCAGCAACAATATGCTGTTGATTTTTATTGTGGGGAGATACCCGGTTTATATAATTATGCCTTGCCTCTACCGAGGTAATAATATAATCTTCGCCTTCGTGGTTTACATGCACCCAATCTCCTACTGCTACGGGGTTGGTAGATGTGATATGATCTACTTTTAGTTTTCCTTTAATGCGGGCATGATATAGTTTCCCGGTTTCATCTTTTACCTGGTACCAACTGCCGGTAGATTTATATACAAGTGCACGCATATTGCAAAATAAGGATTCCCCGGGCAATTAAAAGAATTTATAAAATCAACTTTATTAAGGGAATTTACGCAAGATAAGATAGCGGAAAATAATGTCGAGTAACAGGAAGAAAAGGGCCGCTACTACAAAGACCAGGAATTTATCTTTGATCTCGATATTCTTAACGATATCTACTTTCGATTTTTCAAGCCCGTCAATCGTCGTATAAATCTCTGATAAGGAATTATTATCTTTTGCCCTGAAATACCGGCCTCCCGTTTCGGTGGCAATTTGCGTAAGTAGTTTTTCATCAATCGAAACTTTTTGGGTACGCATCACCACTCCATTGGGGGTATAGATGGGTTGGGGTGCTTCTCCATCGGTACCTACCCCAATAGTATATACTTTTATCTGGAAGGTTTTGGCAATCTCTTTTGCCGTTTGTGGATCTATCAAACCACCATTATTTTCGCCATCCGTTAGCAGGATAATAATCTTAGATTTTGATTTACTGTTACGAATGCGGTCTACACTGGTGCTTAAGCCGGCGCCAATAGCTGTTCCATCTTCCAGCAACCCGTTTCTTATATTCCGAATGGCAGAAATCACTACCGCATGATCGGTGGTTAACGGGCATTGTGTAAAACTTTCACCTGAAAAAATAACAACGCCAATACGGTCTGTGGGCCTGCGGTTTACAAAATCAATGGCCACCGCTTTGGCTGCCTCCAGGCGATTGGGAATAAAATCCTGGGCGGTCATACTCCCGCTCACATCAATACAAAGTACCACATCAATGCCCTCTCCTTCGGCATGCTGTTGTATGTTGCGGGTTTGCGGCCTGGCCAAAGCCACTATAATCATGCTGATACTAAGCAAACGAAAAATAAATGGCAGGTGCCTGAGTGTACTCTTCCAGGAGCCCAGGCCTGGTGCCGCCGTAGTAGAAACCATGATGGATGCAGAGCGCTTGTGGGTATGCCGGTTATACCAATAGATTAAAAAAGGAATAAGCAGGAAAAGGCCAAAAAAATAGGGCTGCCCAAATTCAATATTTTTTAAATAATCGTACAGCAATTTTATGGGGTTAATGTTTTTAAATTCTTAAAATGATTTTCCATTCCTGTTATTATATTTTTAAGTTGTTCTTTTGTTTTTTCACTTTCATACTTAGGCGGTATGTATTTTGCAAATTTCACTGCATCATTGGTTCGCAATATAGTGGCCAGTTCTGTAAGCGATTCTGTACCGGTTATAAATTGCTTATGGGTAAGCAATAAGTCACCGGTAGTATGGTTGAGCAGATTTTTTTGAAGTTGCCTGCTCAGGTACTTTTTTAAAATATCTGACAAGCCTACATGATACTGCTTCACTTCTTCATTGCTGCTTAATGTATTGTTACCTAATAACTGCAACTGCTGCATAGCTTCTTCATACGCCGTAACGGGGCTGTGAAATAGCGGTTTTACCCGCTTTTTCCTTTTTTTAAGATACCTGTAAACGAACCAGGCCAATAGTAAGCCTATAAGCACAGCAGCGGCTATATACCACCAGCTATTATCCATTAATTTTACAGCAATGATGGGTTTAATATCCCTTAGTTCGCCTGTACTATCTTCGGGTGAGTATCCTACATTGATGAGAATAGGATCAGTATTTAAAGTATAACTGGAAGCTGTATTTATTTTCCGGATACTGATGGGAAAAGAGGGGATTGACCATTGGCCGGAATCGAAACTGGTAAGCAGAATTTTTTGTATCACTAAAAAATCACCTTTCGCATCTACACTATCATACCTACTTTTATTCAGTATATCAAAATGCAAAAGGCTATCGGGGAGGTTAAAAACTACCTGGTATTCTTTAGTAGGAAAGCTAAACCGGATATCATAATGAATTCTTTCGCCAATTAAAATTTGTTTCCTGTCTACATTGGTTTTTACAGTTTGCCCATAGCCCACTGCCGTACTTATAAAAAAAAGTATTGCCAGGCAAAGTCCCCTGCATAAATATTTTGATTGATCCATTCCTATTGTTTCCTACATTAACTGCGTTTATGAAAAAACTGTTGCAATAATTTTACATAATCATCATTGGTGCGAATATGTAACAGATCGGCACCTGCTTTCCTGAAATTCTTTTTACATATTTCACTTTGCTTCAGGAAATGCCGTTTGTAATTATACCGTACTGCTTCATTACTGCTATCTACCCAGGTCGTTTTACCGGTTTCGGCATCTTCCATTTGAATTAAGCCAATATTGGGAAGTTGCATATCCATAATATCATATACTTTTAGCCCAATAACATCGTGTTTCTTACCAATTACTTTTAAATCGTTATCATATCCCGTAGCAATAAAATCACTTAAAATAAAGGCAATGCTTTTCTGGCGGCTCAGGTTATTAAAATAGCGGATCGCCTCATCCAGGTCGGTACCCCGGGTATGGGGTTTTACAGTGAGTAATTCACGCACAATATACAAAGCATGATCTCTCCCTTTTTTAGGACGGATGATTTTTTCAATTTTGTCGCTAAAAAAAATAACACCCACTTTATCATTATTATTGATGGCGCTAAAAGTGAGTACAGATGCCATTTCTACAATGAGATCCCTTTTTCTGCGGCCCACGGTACCAAACAAATTACTGGTACTGGTATCAATCAGTAACATGATGGTAAGTTCTCTTTCTTCTTCAAATTCTTTGGTGTACGGATGCGATAGGCGGGCGCTCACATTCCAGTCAATAAAACGCACATCATCTCCTGCACTATATTCCCTTACTTCCCGAAAGCTCATTCCCTTTCCTTTAAAAGCAGAATGGTACTCTCCCGAAAATAACTGGGTGGTAAGTATTTTACTTTTTATTTCCAGTTCCCTTACCTTTTTAACGATATCTACAGGTGTAAGCATATTGATTATGGAACATTTACCGCTTTTAAGATCTCATCTATAATTTCAATTACTTGTATATTCTCTGCTTCTGCTTCGTATGTAAGGCCAATCCGGTGCCGCAAAACATCTTTACAAATATTGCGTACATCTTCGGGAATCACATAAGCCCGCTTATTTAAAAAAGCAAATGCTTTAGCTGCCAGGGCCAAATTGATACTGGCCCTTGGCGAACCCCCGAAACCAATTAAAGGTTTAATTTTGGCTAAGTTATATTTATCTGGTTCCCGTGTAGCAAAAACAATATCCAGTATATAATTTTCTACCTTTTCATCAATATACACCTGGCGTACCAGTTCCCGGGCGGTAATGATTTCACTGGTAGATGCCACTGCATTAATTACTGGTGCAGCCACCTGTAATGTATTTTGCCTGATGATGAGTTGCTCTTCTGATTTTGATGGATAACTTACCACCACTTTTAGCATAAACCTGTCTACTTGTGCTTCGGGCAGGGGATAGGTTCCTTCCTGCTCAATTGGGTTTTGAGTTGCCAATACTAAAAAGGGTTCATCTAACTTATAGCTGGTATCGCCAATAGTTACCTGGCGCTCCTGCATAGCTTCTAATAAGGCGCTCTGCACTTTTGCAGGGGCCCGGTTTATTTCATCGGCTAAAATAAAATTGGCAAATATGGGGCCTTTGCGAACCATAAATTCGCTTCGGCCCTGGTTGTAAATCAATGTACCCACTACATCGGCCGGTAATAAATCGGGTGTAAATTGAATACGGCTAAACTGGGCCATTACTGTTTTTGCCAATGATTTAATGGCCAATGTTTTTGCCAGCCCGGGTACCCCTTCCAATAATATATGGCCACTGCTGAGCAGGCCGATTAAAAGGCGTTCTATCATGACGTGCTGGCCTACGATGGTTTTACCAAGTTCATCGTTTATCCGGCTTACGAATTGTGCGGAATGGCTAATCTTGTCATTCAACATCCGAATGTCTTCTGCTGTTTGTAGCATATATTTTAAAATTTTTTAAAGCCAAATTTGCTTATTGCAAAATGGCTGCAACTGTTTTTTTTTATTTAATTATTACCGCTTTTATCATTCCGCTTATGGGGCATCGTTTTACTGCCGTGAACCGATGCTGCAAATTACGTACAGGGCTATAAACAAAAATACTGCCATTACCGATGGGCAGGTAAAGGAATGTTAATTTTTATTCATTTATAGAATACTTTCCTGCCAGTATCATTTTCGTTGCCCGGAAATAAATTTATCCTAAATATTTTGCCACGATAGGCATTCTTCTTCCTACGCCAAAGGCTTTGGGTGAAATTCTGATAATAGGACAAAACTGGTTTCGTTTATATTCATTTACATTCACCATTTTTAATACCCGGTCTACTAATGCAGCATCAAACCCCAGGGCTTTAATTTCTACCGGCCCCTTGCATTGCTCAATGTATTGATACAATATTCTGTCTAAAATATGATAATCGGGTAAACTGTCGCTGTCTTTTTGTCCCGGCCTTAGTTCGGCACTGGGTGGCTTGGTAATGATATGATGGGGTATCCATTCTTTATGCCGGTTAATATATTTTGCCAGTTCATAAATTTGTAATTTGTAACAATCGCCCAATACACCAATACCGCCTGCCATATCTCCATACAAAGTTCCATAGCCGGTTGCCAATTCGCTTTTGTTGGATGTATTTAACAGAATAAATCCAAATTTATTTGCCATTGCCATTAATAAATTCCCCCGTGTACGGCTTTGTATATTTTCTTCTGCAACGCTAAATGGTAAATCTTTAAAAACAGGTTTCAGTTCCTTTAAAAAGCTATCATAAATATTTTTTATGGGTAAAATTTCATAGGGATTATTATAATTTTTACTCAATGTTTCTGCATCTGTTACCGAGTGGCTGGTAGAATATTCAGAAGGCATAAGTACAGCCATTACATTTTCTGCGCCTAATGCATCACAGGCCAGGGCAAGGGTTACGGCACTGTCAATACCCCCGCTGCTTCCTATTATGGCTTTTTTAAAACCCATTTTATAAAAGTAATCTTGAATTCCCATCACCAATGCCCGATACACCTGGTCAATGTGTAAGGTTTCATCTAACAGGGCCGGGTTATTTTCCTTATCGGGTACATTTTGGGCAGGCTCTATAACCGGGCAATTTATACGCCCATCATTCTTCAATTCAAACATTTGATAATCTTCTTCAAAACTTTTTAATCTTCCGCAAAGATTCGCTTCTTTATCAAAAACGAGCGAACTGCCATCAAATACAATTTCAGTTTGGCTGCCTACTGCATTACAATAAAACAAGGGCAGTTTGTATTTGGTTACATTGGCTTTTACCGCTGCCTTCCTGTCTTCGTCATGTGTATAATCAAAAGGTGATGCAGATAAGTTGATCATGACATCCGGTTTCAGCTTTATGAAATGATCCATCGGGCAATTCATATATAAGGGATTATCACCCAGGTTCCATATATCTTCACAAATTGTAACTGCCAGTTTTTTATTTTTAAAAGGAATCAAATGCCATTGAGTGGCGGGTTCAAAATAACGGTCTTCATCAAACACATCATAAGTAGGCAGGCATGTTTTATGAACTACCTGCTTAATTTCTTTATTTTCTAAAAAGTAAACAGCATTAAATAAATCTTTGCCCTGTACCTGCTCATTCACTTGCGGGGCGCCTAATAACACGGCAATACCGTCGGCATATTGTGCAATTTTTAATACGGCTTTATTACAAACTTCTACAAAATCTGTAAAATATAAAAAATCCCGGGGTGGGTAGCCACATACCGCCAATTCACTAAATACCACCAGGTCGGCTTCTTGTTGCCGGGCTTGCTGAATGGCAGAGATAATTTTTTGGCTGTTGGCTTCTATATTACCAATATGATAGTTTTGCTGAGCTAAAAAAATTTTCATTTTTCTTTGGGCTTATGCGCTTTAACTTTACGATTATTACAAACCCTCAGGGGTTATACAAATAAAAAATTTTAAGATGGTAAAGTTAAGTTTTAATACTTTGTTTTTACGATATGCCCTGTTGGGATTTCTATTTTGCCTGTATGGTTGTACCGGTACACAAAAAAAGCCGGATGTATCGGGCATGGCCATTCCCCTTACCACATTGCGGTTTGAACAATCCTTATTTAAAGCAGACACCAACCATATTTTGCAGGCTATGGATAGTCTCCTGCATCTTTATCCCCGCTTTGGTGAAAATTTTTTATATACTATATTAAATGTAGATCCACACTGGCAGGGAGATACGGCTGCCCAATATATAAAGGGTTTCATACAGAGTTACACCCCTGTATATGATACAGCTGAAAAAATTTTCGCTGACTTTACGCCTTATGAAAAACAAATAAAAGAGGGCATGCAGTATATGAAATATTATATACCGGATTACACTTTACCCAGCCGGATCATCACGTACATAGGCCCCCTGGATGGCTATGGAGATATACTGGATGAAAACAGTATCATTGTGGGTTTGCATCAACATTTGGGCAGCCAATATTCAGGCTATCAATCTGAATGGGTACAGCAAACCTATCCGCAATATATTACACGCCGGTTTACGCCTCAATTTATTTCGATCAATGCCATGAAAAATTTAATAGATGATCGCTTCCCCGAAAAACCGGCTGACAAAAGCCTGGCGGTACAAATGGTAGAAAAAGGGAAAAGGCTTTACCTGTTACAAAAATTATTACCCAATACCCCCGAATACAATATTATTGGTTATACAGAAAAGCAACTGGCCGATTGTTATAAACACGAAGCCTCTATCTGGCAGTTATTTGTAATGAATAATTTATTACAAAATACTGACAATGGCACCATTAAAAATTATATTGGTGAAAGCCCAAAAACACAGGAACTGGGGGAAGCCTCCCCGGGCAATATAGGTTCTTTCTGCGGATGGCAAATTGTAAAAAAATATATGACAGAAAATGAAAAACTGGAACCCAAAGAATTAATGGAAACGGATGCCGAAAAAATTATTGAAAAAGCAAAATATAAACCTTAGTTCAGTTTAAAAGGAACAATCATTTCAAATACCGGGATACTTACCGGGAATCTTTTTTTGGTATATATATTTTCTACCAGGTACATGCCATGCATTTTACCAATTTCAGTACGTAAATTACAACCGCTCACATAGCTGTATTTTTCATTGGGTTTTATTATGGGCTGAACGCCCACTACCCCTTCGCCCTCTACCTCACGGGTACTTCCGTTACTATCAAAAATATACCAGTGGCGGCTGATTAATTGTATGGGAAATACATTTTTATTTTCGATCCCGATGCGATAAGCAAACATAAACTCTCCATTCACCGGGTTGCTATACTCGGGTTGATAATAAGTTTCTACACTTATGGTAACTCCTTCTGAAATTTTACTTATCATAGCATCAACAAAAGTTCTCTGCAAACTTACATAAGTTTTCTACAATTTACGGGCTTTCGTATATCCGTTCTTATGCAGCCATTGTAATACTTTATCCCGCTGGTCGCCTTGTACAAGAATTTCTCCTTCTTTTACCGACCCGCCGGTTCCGCAAAATGATTTTAATAATTTGCCCAATATCACTTTATCTTCTTCTTTACCTGAGAAATTTTCTATAAGTGTAACAGCCTTACCTGCCCTGTGTTTGGTTTCTAACCGCACTTTTAATTGTTGCTGCCCGGGGGGTAAAGTTTCAAAATTTTCTTCCCGTAATTCATTGTATTTAAAATCAGGATCTGTGGAAAAAACAATTCCTGAAATATTTTTATGTTTTTTTGACATAATTATATAATCATTGCTTTTAAACTTAAATCTAAATTTACAGCCTGGTGTATAATGGCACCACTTGAAATAAAGTCAACCCCGGTTGCTGCATATTCTTCTAAGTTTTGAAAATTAATTCCGCCACTTGCTTCTGTTTCATATTTTCCCTGAATCTGTTTTAAGGCCTCTTTAATTTCTGCGGGTGTAAAATTATCAAGCATGATGCGGTTTACTTTTCCGGTTTTTAAAACTTTTTCTACATCCTGCAAACTTCGGGTTTCCACTTCAATTTTAATATCCAGTTTATTTTCCTTTACATATGTGTATGCCTTTTCAATAGCGCTTTCTATACCGCCGCAAAAATCAATATGGTTGTCTTTAAGCATGATCATATCATACAATCCAAACCGATGATTCACACCCCCGCCAATTTTCACTGCTTCTTTTTCCAAGAATCTGAAATTGGGCGTTGTCTTGCGGGTATCTAGTAAACGGGTTTTGTAAGGTTTTAGTTTATCTACATATTTACGGGTAAGGGTAGCAATGCCACACATCCTTTGCAGGGTATTTAATACCAATCTTTCGCATTGTAAAATGGTGTGTACATGCCCCTCTACTTCAAATGCCTTATCTCCATATTTCATTTCATCTCCGTCATGCATCAGTGCCGTGAATGTGAGTGCAGGTTCCATATACCTGAAAATTGCTGGTGCAATTTGCATACCTGCTAAAATACCCGCTTGTTTTACTTTTAAAAAAGCTTTTCCTTTAGCACGGGCATCAATGGTAGCAAGAGTAGAAAAATCACCTGCCCCCAGGTCTTCAGCCAATGCATTTTTTATAAAAAGGTTTAGTTGATCATTTTTTGTCATGAGCAAATTTACAGAAATAAAAAAGCTCCTTTACCAGGGAGCTTAATTATCATTTTTGCCTGCATTAATTTTCAAATCTTATTTCCTGCAAGCTTTGCTTATCGCCTTTATTTTTCATAAAGAGGGTGGTTCTAAAATTTCCATTGCTGGTTTCTAAAGTACCGATGCAATATTGCGATCCGCCTTTTTCACCCTGGTGTAACACTTTAAAATTTTTAACCGGGTTATTGGTAAAAAAATCTTTGATAATAATTTCAGCTTGCGATTTGCTATACGTGCTGTTTTTTTGGGGTAAAGTAATTTCTACGGTATTATCAAAATAGCGGGCAAGCGCCGAGGAATTCCCGGCTTTTAGGGCCGCAATCACCTCTGTAAACCCTGCCAGTACAAAAGACATCAGCAGGATAAATAAGGCCAGTAAAAAAAGGAGTCTTTTCATAATATTTAATTTATCGTGCAAGTATTGGCTAAAAACGTGCCAAAGCAGCGATTGTTGTACATTTTAACCACTCAATTTAATGGTATTTACAAAGATGATACATAAATACGTTCAAAATGATAGTTTTGCATTATGAATAGCAAAAAAGTTATCTTAATCATCATGGATGGCTGGGGCCTAGGAAAGAAAAAAATGAGCGATGCCATCCAAAATGCCCATGTTCCCTTTACCCGTTCTTTATATGAAAAATATCCCCATACCACTTTAGTTACCTGTGGTAAAGAGGTGGGTCTGCCTGCCGGACAAATGGGCAATAGCGAAGTGGGTCATTTAAACCTGGGAGCAGGTAGAATTGTGTACCAGGAACTGGAACGCATTCATGTGGCCATTGAAGAAGGCAGTTTTCAGAAAAATAAAGAATTGCTCGCCACTATTGAATATGCCAAAAAGAACCAAAAAAAATTACACCTTATGGGTTTGGTAAGCGATGGAGGTATTCATTCGCACATCAGTCATTTGGAAGCAATTTTAGCAGTTTGTAAATCGCAAAATTTTAATGATATTTTTATTCATGCATTTACTGATGGCCGGGATACCGACCCCCAAAGTGGCCTGGCTTTTATATCCCGTTTGCAACAAAACCTTTTCGTAAATGGGGGTAAAATTGCCAGTATTACCGGCCGTTATTATGCCATGGACAGGGATAAAAGATGGGAAAGAATTAAAATTGCGTATGATGCACTGGTTCATGGCATAGGGGTGCAAACCTCTGATGTATTAGAAGCCATCAGGCAGTCGTACCAAGAAAAGGTTACCGATGAATTTATAAAACCCATCATCAATTCATCGGTAAATGGAAAAATAGAAGCAAATGATGCGGTCATCTGTTTTAATTTTAGAACAGACCGTTGCCGTGAAATTACAGAAGTGCTTACACAAACCGATATGCCAGGTTATGGGATGAATACACTGCCCCTTTATTTTACTACCATGACGATGTATAACCACCTGTATAAAAATATCAATGTGATTTTTGAAAAAGATGATTTAAAAGATACCCTGGGCGAAGTGCTGGCCAAAAATGGAAAAACACAATTGAGAATTGCTGAAACTGAAAAATACCCGCATGTAAGTTTCTTTTTTAGTGGTGGCAGAGAAAATCCATTTGAAGCAGAAAAAAGAATTATGATTCCCTCTCCCAAAGTGGCTACATACGATTTACAACCCCAAATGAGTGCCGCAGAAGTAACCCGGGCGGTACTGGCAGCCATACAAGAAGATGAACCGGATTTTATTTGCTTAAATTTTGCAAATGCTGATATGGTAGGCCATACAGGCGTATGGGAAGCCATTATTAAAGCGGTGGAAACCGTAGATGAATGTGTAGAAAAAGTGGTGACAGAGGCATTGGCACATCAGTATTGTATTTTTTTAACAGCCGACCATGGAAATGCTGATTATGCCATTAATGAAGATGGTACCCCCAACACAGCACATACCACCAACCTGGTTCCTTTATTTGTAATAGATAATGAAAAAAAATACGGTTTAATATCCGGAAAATTAGGCGATATTGCACCCAGTATACTTACTGTTATGGGATTACCCATTCCCCCGGCCATGACGGGGAAGATTCTCGTACAATAACTTTTAAAAATATTGTTTATGAAAATTCTAAAAAAAATTATTTGGGCACTGCTCATTCTTTTTGTGCTTATCCAATTTTATCCCCGCCCTGAAAAAAACATTCAAACCGGCCCTGCCAGCAACAATATTGCAAACCGGTATGCCCCCCGGCAAGATGTTCAAAATATTTTAAAAGTCAGTTGTAATGACTGCCATAGTAACAATACTGTGTATCCCTGGTATTCAAAGCTGCAACCGGTAGCGATGTTCCTGGGAAACCACATCCAGGATGGAAAAAAAGAATTGAATTTCGATGAATTTTTAGGTTACGCACCATCACGCCAGTTTCATAAATTTGAAGAGATAAAAAAAATAATCAACGAAGGTGAAATGCCTATGCAATCGTACACCCTATTACATAGAGATGCTAAATTAACTGCCGATGAAAAATCTTCTATCATTCAATGGGTAGATGCCAGTATGGATCAGATGAAAGCGCAATATCCACCGGATAGCCTGGTGAGAAAAAAGAAGGCATAAATGAACTAAAACCAGGCCGGCCTGCCGTTCCATACATGATTTAAAACCATATCCGTCATTAATTTAAAATACTGATTGTTAAATAAATAGCAGTTCCTCAAGGGAAGCAGCAATTTATATCTATCTTTTGTCTAACTTTAAAGGCTAAACTACTTTATTTATGACCGAGGAGCAAATGCTTGCCGGAAGCATAAAGCATGATGCTGTTTCTCAAGAAGCATTATATAATCGCTACAGCCCAAAAATGCTCGGCGTGTGCTACCGCTTTGCCAAAAATAGAGAAGATGCCGAAGACATGTTACAGGAAGGTTTTATAAAAGTATTTACTCAAATTCACCAGTTTCGCAGTGATGGTTCATTAGAAGGCTGGATACGCCGGATTGTGTTGCATACCTGTATCAATATCCTGAAAAAAAATAAAAAATTTAATGAAAGTGTAGATATCATTCATGCCAATAGTATGTACAGCCGGGAGGAAATGATCCCTTCTATTATAGAAGCCAAGCAAGTAGTAGAATGTATCCGCTCTTTACCATTAGGCTATAAAACAGTATTGAATTTGTATGCATTGGAAGGCTATTCTCATAAAGAGATTGCCCAATTACTGGAAATTGAAGAAAGCACCAGCCGAAGCCAGTACACCCGGGCAAAAGCCATGTTACAGGAATTATTAATAAAGAAAAAAATAATACGAAAGAGCTTAAAGGGGAAGACCTCTGTAGGCGTATAATTACCCTTTTGATTATTACCATTAACTAAAGTTTTTTTTGAGAGATGATGGAACAAAATTTTTATAACGACGACTTTGAAGATTTCCTGAAAGAAAGCACAAAAGATTTCAGGATGTACCCTTCCCGTAAGGTTTGGTTCGGCATCTACAATGATTTGCACCCAGGCCGAAAATGGCCTTCACTGGCCGTAACCCTGGTATTGGTTTCTGCCATTTTATTTGTTGGTATTTCCAATAATAATTCTATCAATGTGCAGCGTTCTCAAAATATAAATATTTTATTAGCCAGCCAGATGAAACAATCCGGTGCAAAACCCATTTCCGATCATGAAGCTGCAGTACCGCCTATTAAATTAAAAAAAGAAGGGCAAGCCCATACTATGGATGCACCTGTACGCAAGCCTGCTTCCGTCAATACGAAAGAGAACTTCGTTTCTATGCCCAATAAAAAGGTAAATACAGCTCAACAAAATATTTCTACTAACTTAACCAGGCCGGTGCAATCATCAGCAAATGAGGAAACCGGTATGCAGTATATTGCCCGTACAAGTAAATTACAAAGTAATCTACATGCAAAAACAGTAATAAAAACAAATGGCAGCCTGGCTAATGGGGAAGTAACTATGAATGAGGAAAATGAACCGGTTTCCTTTACAGGGGATAAGCAAATAATGAATTCTACTGAAAACAATTTATTAATTCTTTCTACTAAAAAGGAGGCCCAACTTACGGTGAAAAAAGACGAAAATAAAATAGACCTTACAACCTATGCCTGGATAGAAAATTATGCATTCTATAATAAGCCGGCACAAAAAAGGTGGCAATCCCGGAGCGCTATACAATTCTACATCACGCCTTCTATTGGGTTCAGGAGTTTTGGAAATTCAGAAGTTAAATCACAGGTTAGCAATAATAGCCTGGTATCTGGCAGAAGATCTGAGAACCCGGGTATGTATATGGCACAAATACCTGCAATAAATATGGAAGTGGGTGGCCAAATTATTTATGCATTAAATAATAAATTGAGAATAAAAGGAGGCTTACAGTTCAATTACAGTAATTATATCACGCAAGCCACTCGTTTAACGCACCCGGTACCCACTTATGTAGTATTACACGGCTCAAATGGCGTGGATTATAGTCAGCCTTATACTTCATCGTATGCAAACAAAGTAGATCCCCTGGAACCCGAAAATTTAAACAATAAGACCTTGCAAATTTCCACACCCGTGGGCATTGAATATAAATTAGCAGGGAAAAATAAATTGAGACTATTTTCAGGGGCAACCATCCAACCCACTATTATTACTGCGGGGAATGCCTATATATTATCAGAAGATAAATTATACCTGGCAGATGCCACTTCATTACTTCGCCGCTTTAATTTAAACGGCACATTTGAATCTTACCTGAGTTATACCACGGCAAGTGGGGCAGCCATCAATATTGGGCCGCAGATACGTTATCAATTTTTATCTACTTATAATAAGTCATATACCAATTTTGAGAAACGATATAATGTGGGTTTAAAAATAGGATTTACCACAAGTTTTTAGTTTAGCAGAATTTTAATTTTTATCAAAAGCCGCCACTTGGCGGCTTTTGATATTAACGCTAATTTTACAAAAATGCACAGAATGCAAAAAAACAGATGGCTCAGCCTGCTGGTATTACTAATTTTTATGGCTTGTAAAAACCCGCAAAAGGCGCCCCCGGAAATACAAACACACCAGATCAATGCAGATACTACGAGTGCCAACTTTTTCCCTGTTACCTCATTTTTAAAAGGGCAATTACACGAAATAAAATCATTGCCTGTAAACCCGATCCGGATAATGATCCACGGCCAAAAAGAAGATTCAGCATGGATGAAATTAAACGATATAGAAAATGAGCTTTCGCCATTTTTTAGTTTTACTATTGATAGCGCTAATTTAAAACCCTGGTTTGAACAAAAATCATTTTTAGATCAAACACTGAATGCATATACATTTACTTACGATCCGGTAAAAACATTACCGGACAGTATTTCCGTAAAGCATTTCGATGTATATGTAAACCCCGATGATAACAGGGTAAGCCGAATTTACATCGTATTAAAGAAAACGCAAAACAGCGAGCAACAGCTTACCTGGCAAACCGGTAAATGGGCCAGGATCATCACCTTGCTCACGGGTGATGATGGTAATACTACGGTAGTAAGCGATAAAAAAATTATATGGGATTATTGATTTTACATTATGACAAAAGATGAGTTTGCTTCTATATCACCCGGATTACCTGCAGAACCGGGCATCTATAAATACTTTGATGCTGCCGGGCAGTTAATTTATGTGGGAAAAGCAAAACATATACGTAAAAGAGTAAGCAGTTACTTTTCTAAAAATTTACAGAGCTATAAAACCATTGAACTGGTTAATAGAATTAAACGTATTGAATTCACCATTGTAAATAGTGAACAAGATGCATTCTTTCTTGAAAATTCTTTAATAAAGGAGTATCAGCCACTTTTCAATATCAATTTAAAAGATGATAAAACCTATCCCTATATTGTAATTAAAAAAGAACCATTTCCAAGAGTATTTTTTACCCGAAAAAAAATAGATAATGGCTCCGTGTACCTGGGCCCCTTTACCTCTGTTGCCAAAGTGAGGGAGTTGCTGGATGTAATAAAACAGAATATACCCTTACGTACTTGTAAACTAAACCTGGCTCCTGCAAATATTCAAAAGAAAAAATTTAAAGTGTGCCTGGAGTATCATTTGGGCAATTGCAAAGGCCCCTGCGAAGGGTTACAATCTGAAGCAGATTATGCTGAAGGTATTGAAAGGGTAAAATTGCTCTTAAAAGGAAATTTAAAACCCATTCTTCAATATTTTAAAGAAAAACAAAAAGAACATATTGCCAGGTTAGAATTTGAAGAAGCCGGTTTTTATCAAAATAAAATAGAACATTTACTGCATTACCAGGAAAAATCTACCGTAGTCAATATGAAAACGGGTACTGTAGATGTGTTTAGCATTTTAGAAGAAGGTGATTTTGCTTATGTAAATTACCTGGCGGTAAGCCATGGAAGCATCATACATACCAAGACCATTTCCCTGCACAAAAAGCTGGAAGAATCTGCAGCAGAAGTATTACTTTTTGCCATTGCCCAATTAAGAGATACTTTTAAAAGCGATGCGCAGGAAATCATTGTTCCCTTTCCCATTACATTCCCGGGAGAAGAGATCCAAATTACCGTACCCAAACTGGGAGAAAAGAAAAAGTTGCTTGACCTTTCTTTAAAAAATGTAAACCATTATAAGGAAGATGTAAAAGCAAAAAAAACATTGAATTTAAAAGATAAATCGGCCGAAGAAAAAATTCATATACTTAGCCAACTTCAAAAAGACCTTCATTTAAAAGAATTACCGGTACATATTGAGTGTTTCGATAATTCTAATTTCCAGGGTAGCTACCCGGTGGCAGCCATGGTATGTTTTAAAAACGGGGAAGCCAGTAAAAAAGATTACCGGCATTATAATATTAAATCCGTACAGGGGATTAATGATTTTGCTTCGATGGCAGAAGTGGTATATCGCCGCTATAGCAGGCTGGTAAAAGAAAACGGGGTATTGCCCCAGCTTATTATCATTGATGGGGGTAAGGGGCAGCTAAGCGCCGCCATGGAGAGCATCAATCAATTGGGGCTGGCAGGAAAAACAACCCTTGTAGGCCTGGCAAAAAATAAAGAAGAAATATTTTTTACCGGCGATACGGAATCTTTGCAATTAAGCTGGCAAAGTGAAAGTTTAAAACTTATACGCAATATAAGAGATGAAGTGCATCGTTTTGGAATTACGTTTCATCGTTTAAAAAGAAGTAAGGGAACTTTTAAAAATGAACTTGAAAACATGGATGGCATAGGAAGTAAAACGGCAGATACCTTATTAAAACATTTTAAATCGGTAAAAAAAATAAAAGAAGCAACCCTGGATGATTTAGCCGGGGTGGTAGGAATCACCCGGGCAAGAAAGATACAGGCAGGGTTTATAAAAAAAGAGGGCCAGGATAAAAATCCAGCCCCGTTTTAAAATCCAATATCCTATGAAAAACCGATGTAAAAGTAAGGCGATACCCAATATAAAACAATACCCCAAAATGGGTATATTTATAAAAAAGCCCCGAAAAATATCGGGGCTTTCAATTTAATTTAATGTGTAACCATTAATAGCTCCACAAATCCTGTTCGTAATTAAATACTTTTTCTTTAATACTTTCTCCTTCCAGCAATTGAAGTATGGGGTTATCAGTCAATCCCTTATATTGCTTTATATAAAGATCATAGGGGTTATCCATTGAGCTTTTTATAATTCTGCCATAAAACATACGGCTTTCAAAAAGTTCTTCCCAACTCATGCGAGCGCCATAGTTTTTGCCGTTATACACTTCGTATTTGGCAAAAGTGGCCCGCATATCAGGATAATACACCCAAAATAATTCTGTTTCTCCCAGGTCAATCCCTTGCGGGGTAATTACTCTTTTTAAAGGAGCAATACCCAATATTCTCCAGAATAATCTTGAACTTTCTTTATCGAAAATTACTTCTTCTTTTAGGCGGAACTTATAAATAGAATCCAAATTTATTTCGTTCCTCATTTTTTTAGTTCCTGTCAACTCTCCGTTTTCATTATACTGGGGTACATCAATTTCATCTCCAGCTATAATTTTGGCAACTTCGCTAACAGTCATAGGTGTTGTGAAACGGTCGTCAATATTAGAGAAAACTGTTACGGCACTATCCTGGATGGCTTGTAAAAGAATGGAGATAAATCTTTGGTTGCCATTATTTTCATCAGCGGCATAGCGGAAGGGCAAATTAATCTTTTCCCGTCCATCAATTTCTCTCCAAATTTTTTGGCGATACACAGCATCATCGGCACGCAAATGTTCATAGGCAAGTGGTGTACGGTCTCTTAAAACCGTTGTTTCCACAGCTTCGTCCGGGCGTAAAGATTTTGCTATCTTTTTGATAGGTAATGTATCTACCATCGCAGGGGCTGCTACCATGGCCGTAGTGTCGGCAGTGGCAGTTGTTGCCTGGATACTGGCTTTTGTTTTTGTTTTTGTAGTTCGCTTGGTAGAAGTTCTTTTTTTAGCGGGTGCTTTTCTTTTTTGGGCATATACGCCATCAGAAAAGAAGCCTGCTAAAACTACCAACAACAACACTTTTAATACTTGCTTTTTCATAGCTGAATTATTGAAAAAATTTTAATAAAGCGTAATTGATCTTTCATCAATAGAACGCACCCCATCGGGTCCTTGTACCTTAATATTTACAAATGTAATAGAAGAGCCCGGACCGCATCTTGAAATTAATGCTTTAATAGGCGACAAACTATTACTACTTATTGTTTGAGATGCAATACTTGGAAAGTTAGCACCAGAAAAGTAAACAGTAGCACTTACAACGTTAAATTTCAAATCAAAATCAAAGTTTTCCAGTTCGGCCCGGCAAAAATCCTGGTTTTTAAATTCTACGGCAGCTACCCTTGCTTTACCTGAACCGATTTTAAATACCGGGTCTGGGATACGCTTCACCCTAAACTCAAATGTGCTAGGTTTACCATCGGCCGTAACGGTAATGGTTGCTTTTCCCAAAGCTGATACCCTTACGGTTCTATTTGAGCCTGTTCCGCTAATTGTACCCCCGCTCATGGTTACATTTGTTTTATCCCAACCGGTAGGTGAGCCAATTGTAACCGGGTTATCTACGCCAATGTAGAAAACATTCATTTTATCTAGCATTACTGCTGCACCACCGGGCGTACCTACAGTATATTCTACATTTTTGGTTTCCGTTTTTTCATTGTTGTCCTGATCTTTATACCGAATGGTTACGGGAACAACTTTTTTTCCGGCTCCCGAAGCTTTAAAAGTATAAATACCCTGGCCGTCTACAGTGGGTACTCCAGCCCCATTAATTGAAATTTGAGGTAGCGCTGCAGAGCTGTAAGCCCCAATACCTGCCGTAATGGTAACATCCTGGCCAGGCATTACATAGTTAGAACTCTGGCCAATTAATACACCTGTTTTATCAAACTTTACTTTTACTTCTCCTACTTTAGAATGACAATAAGAAACGATTTCGTGCTCCGCATTTTTCACATTATTTTGAAATTTACTTAGCAGGGTTAAACCGGCTACAGTAGGTGTCATGTGAAAATAGGCTTCGGTAAATGGTTTTATTTTACCGTCCTGTCCTTTAACGGGGTCGGTATTAACGGGGAAATTAGTTTCGAACTGGGCTTTAATTTCGGGGTCAATTGACAAAACTGCTGTTTTATACTCTTGTAATTTTTTCTCCAGCTCGGGTCCTTTATTGCTACCGCCGGGGCCATTGCCAAATAACCGGGTTGCCGCTTCTAAATCATCTTCTTTAAAAACTTCATTCCCGTCTTTATCCAGGTGAAGGCCGGCTTCTTTTTTAAGATCTGTTTTTATTTGATTAATATAATTGTCCATGTCTGCAGAAAGTTTTTTCACTTGTTCTGCTTTATCGTTCCAGATTTTCGCTTTTTCAGCGGTAACCGGATCGTTTACTTTTCCCAACAGAGATTTATATAATACTTCGTTTGAAGAAGTAATGCTGGCATTTGAAGTGGTTAAGCTTTTATCAACCACTTTAAAGGCGTTTAATATTTCTGATGATACGTTCAGTGCCAGCAGTGCGGTAAGCACGAGGTACATCAGGTTGATCATCTTCTGCCGGGGCTCTTTAGGTAAAGCCATAACTGTTATAAATTATAATTATTTATGAATATTGTTTGGATTTGTTTATTAGCTACGGCCTTGCATAGCGCTTAGCATGTTGCCATAAACAGCATTTAATCTACCCAGGTTGTTTGCTAATTGGCCAATTTGTTCTTTGGCTTTATTCGCATCATCCACACTATTCATCATAGCCTGGCTGGCTTCAGCCATTTTACCATAAAACCCGTTAAGCGCTTTCAGGTGATTATTGCTTTCTTTTAATTCTAATTCATAAATGGTATTTAATGAACCTAAATTTTTAGTAAGTACCTGTACTTGTTCATGAAAACCCCTGGAACTTTCAGATGCATTATTAAATGAAGCCATGGTATTCGCACTGTTGCTAAATGCCGATGCCAGTGAACTGATGGCATGGGTGGCTTCTTTTGTTTTAACGCCAAATTCAGATGTTGACTTTACTACTTCACTTACATCACTGATTCCATTAACGGTAGTCCCCAGTTTTTGGAATCCTTCGCCTAATTTTTTAAGGTTCGTTGGGGTAATGTCAGCTTCCTGCATCATTTTATCTAAATTATTTAATGCTGGGTTCCCGGCTACCATACCATGCGTATTACCTTCATATTCTTCTTTTACCGGGGAATACATCATATATAATACACCATACATTAAGAATACACCAGCCTCCGTATAGAGACCAATTTTTAACCAAAGATCTGCGATAGGGGTGTGAAGAATTTTTTGCAGGGCTCCGAAGATTACTGCTGCCGCTGCGATAGATACGGCTACGTCCATCCATTTGCTAATGTTTGAAGGGATTTTAACTGACATTTGTTTAGATTTTAATTTTTAAAACGGGGATTGTTATGAATTATTATAAATGAAAAACTTGAACTTTAGGGAAATAATAACCCATTTCATTTTGCATAAAATGGGTTATCAGTAAAATTTATTTCGCTATAAAAATATTCTCGATAAAAGAGATTGTTTATTTTTTACGTTTTCCTTGAGAAGGGGGCAAATCAATTACACAACGGAAACCGATATAAGATTTTGCCGTATCCTGGTATTCATAGGCACGGGTGCTGGTTTGCAGGAAATAACCTACATCTTTCCAGCTACCGCCACGAATTACTTTACGTTTCATACGGGGAGGGTCAGAATCTTTCGCATTCCACCGGATATCCGGGTTCATATCATGTTGAAAAGTATAGCCACCTTCATAATATAAGGATGAAGTCCATTCAGCTACATTACCAGCCATATTATATAACCCAAAATCATTTGGCCAATAGGCATCAGCTCTTACCGTATATAAACCCCCATCTTCAGGATAATTACCACGGCCGGGTTTAAAGTTGGCCATTAAACATCCTTTGCGGTTTCTTAAATAAGGACCACCCCAGGGATAAGGTGCTTGGGAACGACCGCCACGGGCTGCATATTCCCATTGTGCTTCGGTAGGCAGGCGGAAATCAGATTCCGTTGCTCTTTTCTTTCCTTCCAGGTAGGCATTCAGGTAATTGGTACGCCACTCACAAAAAGCAGTTGCCTGTTTCCAGTTTACCCCTACTACCGGGTAGTTGCCATAAGCCGGGTGATTGTAATATTTTTTAGCCATGGGCTCATTGTAAGAATAAGCAAAGTCTCTTACCCAACAAAGTGAATCGGGATAAACCGGAATTTGTTGTTTAATGATAAATGCAGAACGGGGAATGGTAACATCACGGTTTTGAGATGCCGCTTTATAATCGAAAATTTCAGATTGGTAAACTATTTTTTTAGCATCCAATTCTTTTTTTCCAAAAATACGGTTATCGGGAGTTACAATGATGGCATCAATTTTTTCGATGGTAGCCTTATCGCCCCATTTGATGGTTTTGGCCCTTTTCCAATCAACCATTTCATTGCCATTTTGATCTTGTTTTACATAGCCCATCAATTTGGCAGCAATTGAATCTCTTACCCAGTCGGTGAATTGACGATATTCATTGTTGGTGATTTCTGTGGCATCCATCCAAAACCCGCTAATGGAAACTTGCTTGTTTCTTGCTGTATAGGCATAGTTAATATCCTGGTCACTGGGGCCCATGTGAAAGGTTCCTGGTGGGATGTAAACCATACCCGGCGGTTTTGTAAGATTCCACCTGGCAGAAGGCGCAACGCCATGCAACTGCCCATCATTAGGCAATGTGCCAGATTTCTTTTTACCGCTAAGCATTTTACAACTACTGGTTGAAACAGCGATAGCGGCAGCACCTATTGTGCAGATTAAGAATAACCGATTCTTCATTTTTTTTACTTTGAGGGTAATAGCAAATGTAATGGATAATTTTGAATAATTTTAAACGACAAGAAATTCCCTAAAAAATTTATTCACAAGAATACATCACACCGAACTTTATTGAAACGAGCAAATTATTCAAATATTGTGAAATTTAATCCACGCTTTTAAATTTTAGCATTTTATTCATTTCTCCCACGGTTCTTACAGGCAACTGGCAGGCATAATTTTTACATACATATATATATGTATCGCCACCTAAAGGTTTTCCTTTAAGCAAAGGCAGGCTACTATCCTGCCCCGCCTGCAAAATTTTTTGGGGTAAATAAACCTGGTTTATGTCATTGATAATTATATTATTACCTGTAACGGCGATCTCTATTAACCCAATCGTTAACCGCTGGTAGAGTATTGCCCATACAGCAAAAGAACCCGGGTATTTTTGGTAAACAGGAAACCATTGCTGTAACATACTATTTACCCTTTCTTTCCATTGAGGCAGATTAAATATTACAGATAAATACAATAAGTTAAATGCCATTATGGAGTTTGATGATGGCACTACCGAATCGTACAATTCAATTTTACGAAAAATAATATCTTTTTGGCCAGCAGGCGTAAAATAAAAGAAAGTATCATCCTCGTGAGAAAATAATTGAATTGCTTTTTCTGTATAATCTTTGGCTTTATAAAAATATTTTTCATCCCCGGTCATCTCTGCCATTGAAATAGCCGCTTGGATAAAGCAGGCATAATCATCCAGGAACCCGTTATTGCGGGCTACCCCGTTTTTATAATTATGCTTCAACTCAAAATTGTTATTTGAAAAAACGTTTTCTAAAAATGTAAATAACTGTATTGCCCTTTCTTTATGTGCCGGTAGCTGTAAAGCAGCAAAACATTTACAAAAAGCGGTTACCAGCAAAGCATTCCAGGCCAATAGTATTTTATCGTCGGTAGCCGGCCGTATTCTTTTATTTCGTTCATTTAATAATTTTTCATTGCAGGATGCTATTTTTTGTATAAACTCATTTTCATTTAATGTATGCTCTTGAGCAAATTGCCCGGCCGAAACGGGAACATGAAGAATATTGGTATGTTCCCAATTCCCATTTTCAGTAACATTATAATAAAGGCAGTATAACTCAGCATCCTCTCCTAAAATGGCATGTATTTGAGAGCGCTCCCACACATAAAAAGCGCCTTCTTTTCCTTCACTATCGGCATCTATGGCAGTATAATAACCCCCTGCCTGGGCTTTCATTTCATGTTCTAAAAATGAAATTGTTTTCTCTATAGCATTTTTATATTCTGCATTTTTTGTTTGCAGGAAGGCATCTGCACAAAGCTGAAGTAACAAGGCATTATCATAAAGCATTTTTTCAAAATGGGGAACCAGCCATTTTACATCCGTGCTATACCGGCATATACCACCTCCCAGCTGGTCGTAAATACCTCCCTGCAACATTTTTAGTAATGACAAGTGCACATGCTGCAGGGCTTGTGGATTATTAAAAAAAAGATAATGCTCCTGTAAATATTGTAAAGAAAATAATTGTAAAAACTTAGGCGCCTGGCCAAAACCGCCTTCCTGTTTGTCAGCGTTAGCCAGTAATGAATGGGCGATTGTTTCACATTCGTATTCATCAAAAAAATCATCCTCTGCTTTTGGTATTATTTTTTGTGGCAGGACCGCTGTATTGGCTTTTTCTAAATGCTGTAATAATTGCATTGCCTGCTCTTCTATTTCAATTCTTTTATGTATCCAGGCATGGTGAATTTGTTGTAATACCTCCGTCCATGAAATTCGGTTTGCCATTTTAGCGGGTGGAAAGTAAGTACCCCCGTAAAACGGGCGGGTTTCGGGTGTAAGAAAAACATTCAATGGCCAGCCTCCGCTCCCCGTTATTGCCTGCATCGCATCCATATAAATATGGTCCAGATCCGGCCTTTCTTCCCGGTCAATTTTTATATTGATAAAATATGCATTCATAAGCTTTGCCACCGCTTCATTTTCAAAACTTTCTTTTTCCATTACATGGCACCAGTGGCAGGCCGAATAGCCGATACTTACTAAAATGGGTTTATCTTGTTGCTTTGCCAGCAAAAGCGCTTCTTCACCCCAGGGATACCAGTTTACCGGGTTGTGTGCATGTTGTAATAAGTAGGGGCTGCTTTCGTTTATTAAATGATTGGGCATGATGAAATATAATAAAAATGCGGCACAGCGGCCGCAATTAATTTCTTAAATAAAAGAATTATTTTTTTTGTGCCTGCATATATTGCTCAAGCGCAGATACCATACTAGGTGTTTGAGGCAGGGGCGCTTTTATATTTAAAACGAGCCCGGCCTCTTCTGCCGCTTTAAATGTATTAATGCCAAAGGCGGCTATGATGGTTCCATTTTGCTTAAAAGAGGGAAAGTTTTCTACCAGGCTTTTAATACCGCCGGGTGTAAAAAAACAAATCACATCATAATTTCGGTTTATCACTTCTTTAATATCATTGCTGATTACTTTGTACAAAACCGGTGTTTCATATTCACAATGATTAATTTTTAGCCAATTGGTTATTTCACTATCAAAAGATTCAGAACAAGGATATAAAAATTTTTCGTTGTCCTTATGCTTGTTGATCATATCAAACAAACTTTTATTAGTGCCATCGGCGCCGAAAAATACTTTTCGCTTGCGGTATAAAATAAATTTTTGAAGATATAATGCGACAGCCTCTGTAATACAGAAATATTTTGTATCCTGCGATACCGCCATTTTCAGTTCATCACTTATCCTGAAAAAATGATCAATGGCATTACGGCTTGTAAATATAACGGCACTATATGCTGAAATGTCAATTCTTTGCTTACGAAATTCTTTTGCGGGAATGCCTTCTATTATAATAAAGGGGTGAAAATGAAGTTCCAGATCATATTTCCTGGCCAGGTCAAAGTAAGGTGATTTTAAACCTTCGGGTTGGGGCTGGGCAATTAATACTTTCTTTATTTTTTTGGCAGGTACATTTGCCAATGGATCCGCTTTTTTAGGCATTCGTCTTTGAAATGGTCTGCAAATTTACAAATTAATACTTAAATAATATACAATCGTCTTATAAACCAATAATACCGGTAATAACTCAAGCGATAAGACATATGCTAAAAAATGTAATAAATTTAAGTGTAGCCGCTGTTTCAATAAACTATATGCCCGTACATACCGAACCAGGAATAAAAGGCCCACTAAAATGAGTGAAACAATACCCGTAACCTGTGCAATTTCAGTATCCGCAAAACAAATAATTACCGAAAAAGCCAGGAGTGAAACACCCGCTATCTTATTTATTAAAAATACCACAAAAATATAAATATTTGTTTCGGCACTTGTATGGGTTGCCCAACCTATAAATTTTAAAGCCAGGAATTTTACCAGATAAATAAAAGCCAAAAGCAGGATAAATAATAAAATAGGGTACCAGGGGTTTTCGCTTTCCTGCCAATGGGGATACAGTATTATTAAATATAAATAAATACCTGCGCTTATAACAAAGAAGAGATTAAAAAGCAAGGATGCCAGTTTGTTTTGAACCAATTGGTCAGTAAGCTGGCTTTGTCGTAAAGAGGTATTAAAGAATACCCGGAATAGCGTATCGAAATATTTTGAGAAAACGGATTTTAAAATTCCCAACAAAAGGAAAATGCCGGCAAAGAGATAAAAAAATAAATACGTATGATCTGTTTTATGAGAGCGGGCATATAAAGCTGCGGGCTTGCCTTTGTAATTTAAGTTTGTACTTTTTGCAATTACCCTTTCCCAGGCACCCACGCCCGGTAGCTGTAAAAAAGATGATGTATCTGTTTGTACAGCCGCTTCCTTTACCGTATCTGCCTGTTGGCAAAAAACAGGACTATATATGCTAAATGAAATAAGAAACAACAAAAGATAAGATAACCAGGGCCTGTACATGTTACAAAAATAATGGCTTATACTAAAAGGGTTAAAAGTAATTTATATAACCAAAATGAATTTTAGCAGCCGACCGGATATTAAAGGGCACATCATTTCTTTTGCCCAGGGCCAGACTTAAATTTAATAATCCCGCTTTTGTTTCGTAAGAAATACCCATACCGCCGCCAATAAAGGTATTTTGGATATTTACATCCTGGTAACGGGTTTTGGTGAAACCCAAATCAGTAAATCCAAACAAATAGGAGTTTTGACCGAGCAAATAGCGGTATTCACTTGTAAAAACTGTATAAAAGCTGGCATAAATACTTTCTTCATCAAACCCCCTGAGAATTTGATAGCCGCCGATTTGAAAAAGATCATTTCTAAATACCGAAGGGCTGGAATAATAACCGCTTTTTACCGCTGATTTTATCACAGCCTGCCGGCCAACCGGAAAATAATGTGCCGCATCTGCTTTTAATCTCAGCTGGTAGCTTTTTAGGGTAAGGGTATCGTACAATTTGGCATAATCAAAAAAAGGGTCTTTGATGGACAGCACATCATTACTTTCCTTTAATCGTTTGATGCCCACCGTTGCCGTAAGGGTAAGTTCATTTCCTTTTCTTGGGTTAAACCGGTAATCAGTTTGATAAACCTGGTAAGTAATGCCTGCATTCACTGCATTCATATCAATATTATCGGGTAATTTTTTTTGAAATTTAATGGCATTGGTATCTATTGCACCGCCCAATAATGTATTTGTTTGCCATTGCATAAATAATTTTGCAGACTGTGTATGATTAATATCATACTGTAATCCTGCCTGGGCGGCCAATTGAACATAATTAGAATCTTTTTTAAAAAGATTAAATAAAAAGCTAAAACCAAAGGGGCTTTTAAAAATATAGGGTTGGTCGAACCCCAGGTTTAGCCGGGGCGATTTAGGTTGCAATTGTTGCCACTTTAGTAAAAGAGCTTCACCAGCATTCAACAAATTTCGCAGGTCCAGGTTCACATCTGCAGTTACTTGCAATTTTTGATTGGAACCACTTGAGGGTAAGAAGCCCAATAAAAAATTTACCTGGCTGCTTTTTTTGGGTTCTAAATAAAGTTCTATCACCGCCCCTGCTCCATACATGGATACTTCGGATGCTTGCGTTGATTGCAGGTAAGGGAGTTCCCTAATTTTTTTATCAATACGATTTAGCACCTGGCGGTTATATAAACTATTATTGGGAATGCCGAGGTATTGCTGTAAAAAACGGTTTTTTAAGGAAGCCTTACCATGAACCCGAATACTATCAATATGATACTCCACACCCGGGTTGATGTTTAAGGTAGCTTCTATTTTATTTTCCACCACACGGATACTGTCTAAGGAAACAGTTGCAAAGGGATGACCGGTATTTTCAAAATAATTTAAAAGTTGCTCCTGCATTTTTTGGTAACCGGCTACCGTAAAGATTTTATTTGTAAACATGCCTGGCCGGTACCCCACCTGCTGTAAATACTGGTTTGCCTGCTGTGTTTCATGTAACTGAAGCCATTGATAATGTGCACCGGTATATAACCGGATGTGCAAGTGGTTATCCTGTTGCCAAAAACTATCTACCGATGCGGCCGGGTACCCTTTATTGGCCAGCAATTGCGGTAATTCATTGATATATTCCATGGCACCCTGTAATGAGGCAAAAGATTGCTTCAGTTCAGCAGTGTTAAACGAACTATCTTTGAATACAAAATGTATTTGTAA
Organism: Sphingobacteriales bacterium 39-19; assembly: GCA_001898465.1. Classification (GTDB taxonomy): domain Bacteria; phylum Bacteroidota; class Bacteroidia; order Chitinophagales; family Chitinophagaceae; genus Ferruginibacter. Next base: position 45,229 of record MKTX01000001.1, read on the forward strand.
TTTTATTTCCTGTGTTGATTGTAAACTGTCTTGTGCCAATACCCATGCCGGTATCATAAGAAAACAAATAAACAAAAACAGGACTTTTTTTTTCATGTACAAAAAATAGCAGGGGGTATTAGCTAAATAAAGTATAAATCTACAATCTTTGGCGGGTATTTACATTCATATTCCTTTTTGCAAGCAAGCATGCACTTATTGCAATTTTCATTTTTCTACCGGTTTACAGCGTAAGGATAGCCTGGTACAAGCCCTTATTAAAGAAATACATGAGCCCAATTTGTTTATTGATTACAGCGAAGCCATTGAAACTATTTATTTTGGCGGAGGCACACCCAGCTTATTAAGTAACGATCAAATAGAAGAAATCCTAAACGCTTTATCCGAAAATTTTAAAATACAACCGGATGCTGAAATTAGTTTTGAAGCAAACCCTGATGATATAAACCCGGATAAACTGGCGTCCTGGAAAAATATTGGAATCAACCGGTTAAGTGTGGGCATTCAAAGTTTTGATCCCGAAGAATTACAATGGATGAACCGGGCGCATACGGCTAATGAAGCCTTAGCCTGTTTACAGGATATACAAGCGGCCGGGTTTACTAATTATTCAATAGATCTTATTTATGGCTCGCCCCTGCTAAGAGATGAGCAATTAATAGAAAACTGCCGGATTTTATTTCAGCAACAGGTACCTCATATTTCCTGCTATGCCCTTACGGTGGAACCTAAAACAGCATTAAGCCATTTAATATTGGCCCATAAAACGGAAGACATTGATACCCATAAGCAAGCAGATCAGTTTGAAATTTTACTTACACAAATGGAGAGGAATGGGTATGAGCAATATGAAATCAGTAACTTTTGTTTACCAGGGTTTAGAAGTAAACACAATAGCAGTTACTGGCTGGGTAAACCATACTGGGGTTTTGGCCCTGCCGCCCATTCTTTTGATGGAAACCAGGAGCGCAGGTGGAATGTGGCAAATAATGCACGTTATATACAATCACTGGAGCAACATATCATTCCTTTTGAAGCGGAGCAACTTACCGGGGTGCAGCAAATGAATGAATATATCATGATTCGTTTGCGTACTATAGAAGGATTATCAATACCTGTTTTTACCGAAAAATTTGGGAAAGACCCGAGCGCCGAACTATTAAAAAACACGGCACGCTATGTAAAAGAAGGATTATTGAAATGGGAGAACCAGCAGATCAGCTTAACAGCAAAAGGAAAATTTTTAGGCGATGGTATTGCCTCGGGCTTGTTTTTTTAGCCAGGGTTTAAATTAATTCTTTCTCGATCATTTTAAACCCATCAACCGCCGGGAGCTGATTCCATAAAATGTCATAAATGGCAGTAGCAATAGGCATCCTGGCACCAATTTGTTTATTAATTTCAAACATACACCTGCTGGCATTATAGCCTTCGGCTACCATATTCATTTCTAATTGTGCGGCTTTTACGGAATACCCTTTCCCAATCATATTGCCAAAACTTCGGTTACGGCTGTACAGCGAATAACAAGTAACCAATAAATCGCCCAGGTAAACCGAAGCGGCATAATTATGATGAAGAGAGGTTTTTAATTTCTCACTATCATTATATCCTACCTCGGCATTAATGATGCCTGCTTTACGTAAGAATCCTGCCATTTCATCGGCACTGTTTGCAATGAACACGCTTAAAAAATTATCGCCATAATCCAGGCCATGAGCAATGCCGGCGCCTACTGCATAAATATTTTTTAATACTGCCGCATACTGCACCCCAAAAATATCTTTATTTACCACGGTATTCATATAGGCTGTTTTGAAGCAAGCGGCAATGCCCCGAGCCATACTTTCATCTAACCCGCTAAACGTAAGATAAGACAGCTTCTCTTTAGCGACTTCCTCTGCATGGCAAGGGCCCAATACAGCAAAATAATCGGAAATTGAAAATGAAAAATGTTCTTTTAAATAATCGTTTAGCAGTAAATTATGTTCGGGCAAAATACCTTTTATGGCAGATACAATTTTTTTATTTTTAAATATTTGGGGTGGAAGTTTTTGTAAGGCCGCTGCTGCATAAGCCGATGGAATGGCCACTACAATAACATCGGCGTGCTGTATTACTTCCCGGGGTTCTGTTGTAAGATGTAAAAGTTCCATTTTAAATTTTGCAGAAGAAAGGTATTGGGGATTTATGTGCCTTTGCGTAAACATTTCAATTGCTTCTGCACTTCGGTTCCACCAATAAATACGGTGGCCATTATCCGTTAAAATTTTTGCCAGGGCGGTACCCCAGCTCCCACTTCCTAATATGCCAAATTTCATCATGATAAGTTGTACTGTAAATTAAATGCACACCACCAGTGTATGGCTTTACCTTATAGTTCCATTTGATTTTATAAGCCCAATTTGCCTACTGCTATTTGAGCAGCCAGTTGGCTGGCATCTTTTTTATTATAGCCTTTGGCCTGGGCGATCAATTCCCCATCTACCGTAGCTCCAATGGTAAACAACCTGCGGCCATTTTCAAATTTTTCATCCAGGGTTTCAAATTCAAGCGCTTTACCATTTTTATTTGCCCACCCATATAATTTGTTTTTGATATTGATCTCCAGTTCTTCCAGGTCTTCTGTAAACATGTGTGGGAAAATAATATATTTTTCTACCCAACGTTCTGTTTTTTTATAACCTTTATCTAAATATACTGCGCCAATCAAAGCTTCAAGGGTATTTCCAAAAATTTGAGAAATTTTTAATGCATTATCAAACTTGTTATAAAATGTAATTTTTTTTAAACCCATTTTAAGGGCAATCTCATTTAGCTTTTGGCGGTTTACCATTTTACTGCGCATTTCAGTTAAAAAACCTTCTCCCTTATATGGATATTTTTTAAACAGGTAATGTGCAATGATGGTGCTTAAAACGGCATCTCCTAAAAATTCCAGGCGTTCATTATTTTCATCGGCACCTTCCCGTACGGAGCGGTGGCTCAATGCTGTGCGGTAAAGTGAAATTTCATCAGGAGCAAAACCGAGTATATTCGTAAGCTGCTTTTTAAAAGGCTTTTTGCCTGACTCTGTTTCAAACAGATTTTTAAAAAAATCAATCGTTTTAATCTTGTAAATTTTATTCGAAATTAACAATTTTGATTCAAATAGATCATTCTATCAGCCTGGCTGTTCATCCTGTTTCGTCACCTTCCATTGATTTTAAAAAAGGGTACCCGAAATATTATACTCTTATTAAAGGAATATTCTAATCTTTATCATCCTATAAAGAAAATAATAATTTTACAAACAGGTAATGTAAAAGGAGAATTAAGGAATATATTTTTTAACAATTACAGAAGCATTATGCCCGCCAAAACCAAAAGTATTGCTTAAGGCAGCATTTACGGTTTTTTCCTGTGCTTTATTAAAAGTAAAATTGAGCTTGGGATCCAGCTCGGGGTCGTCAGTAAAATGGTTAATAGTGGGGGGCACTATATTTTGAGTTACAGCTAAAATACAAGCCAGCGCTTCTAAAGCGCCGGCGGCACCCAGGCAGTGCCCGGTCATACTTTTTGTAGAACTGATATTTAAATTGTAGGCATGATCGCCAAATACATCGAGGATGGCTTTTGTTTCTGCAATATCGCCTAAGGGTGTAGAGGTTCCATGAACATTTATATAATCAATATCACCGGGATTCATACCGGCATCTTTCAACGTAGTGATCATTACATTTTTTGCTCCTAAACCGTCGGGGTGAGGTGCTGTAATATGATAGGCATCGGCAGTAGCACCGCCGCCTGCAATTTCGCAATAAATTTTTGCTCCCCTGGCCAGGGCATGTTCCAGGTTTTCTAACACAAGCACACCGGACCCCTCTCCCATTACAAAACCATCCCGGTCTTTATCAAAAGGCCGGCTGGCGGTTTTAGGATCATCGTTTCTTTCGCTCAAAGCTTTCATGGCATTAAACCCGCCTACACCGGCTGCACTAATTACGGCTTCACTTCCCCCGGTAATAATTACATCTGCTTTACCCAGCCGGATATAATCAAATGATTCTATGATGGCATTTGTACTGGAAGCGCATGCACTTACTACAGCAAAATTGGGCCCCCGGAAACCATGCCGCATTGAGATTTGCCCGGCGGCAATATCCAAAATCATTTTAGGTATAAAAAAAGGGTTGAAACGGGGAGTTCCATCACCCAGGGCAAAGTTGGTAACTTCTTCCTGGAAGGTAATCAACCCGCCTATTCCACTGGCAAAAATAACACCCACCCTGTCGGGGTCGGCATTTTCCGCAGTAAGGCCGGCATCTTTAACCGCTTCATCGCTGGCAATAAGTGCAAACTGGCAATAGCGGTCCAGCTTACGGGCTTCCTTTTTTTCTAAATAACGGGTGGGTTCAAAGTCTTTAACCTCACAGGCAAACCGTGTTTTAAATTTCGTAACATCAAATTGCCGGATATAATCGCAGCCACTTACGCCTAAACGGAGCCCCTGCCAATATTCATCAACAGTTTTCCCCAAAGGAGTGATTGCGCCTAACCCGGTAACGACTACTCTATTTAAAGTCATACGGTGTGCCTGGAGTGTTAAATGGTAGAATTACTTTGCGTTTTCTTCTAGATAAGAAACAGCCTGACCTACGGTTGTGATCGTTTCTGCTTGTTCGTCAGGAATAGAAATATTAAATTCCTTTTCAAATTCCATAATTAGCTCAACGGTATCTAAGCTATCTGCTCCCAAATCATTTGTAAATGAGGCTTCATTGGTTACTTCGGCTTCATCTACTCCTAATTTATCAACAATAATCTTTTTTACTCTTGTTGCAATGTCTGACATGATGGTAAAATTTAAGGTGCAAAAATATGTTTTTTGACTTAAATGCAAAGAAATACCAAACAAGTATACAAAATCACTTTTTTATTGTTTTTTTTATGGATTTTAAAAAAATGCAGAATAATATAAATGGCTACTATATAAGTTACAGTTCAAAAAAATCATTAACTTGGTGATACGCCTGAGGGCTTTTTGTATGCTAAAAAAAATATCAGCGCAAATATGGGGTTAAAAATTATAGACCATGGTAGTTCTGAATACCAAAAAATGATACAATTGCGGTATGCCATTTTGCGCCAACCGCTGGGTCTTACCTTTAGCCAGGAAGAATTGGACCAGGAAGGGAACCATATTTTGATTGCTGCTTTTGATGAGGATGTAATTCTTGGCTGCTGTATGCTTATAAAAAAAGACCGGCAAACTTTGCAACTGAGGCAAATGGCAGTGCAAAATAATTTACAGGGAAAGGGTATTGGTGCCTCTATAATGGCGTTTGTAGAAAATATTTCCCGGGACCGGGGTTTTAAAAAAGTAATTATGCACGCCCGGGACTCTGCTATCGGGTTCTATGAAAAATTTGGGTATAAAGCAAAAGGCGATCCTTTTATGGAATTAAATATCCCCCACATCATGATGGAAAAAAATATTTTATAATCCTTATTTTTTTATTTTATCCCTGAGAATCTTACGGGCTTCATGCAGTTCATCTCCCTCGAATGCGGATTTTGGAATAATAAAAAAAGAGTTGCTGCTAAAATACAGGTGAAAGAAATGGGGTGTTTCTAACCAGGTTGAAAACTGCTCCCACTGCCAGCTTCGGCTGCCTTTATCATTTTCTATAGTAAAGCTATCTGGCCCTAAAATGGCTTTAAAATGATCTTTAAATGTGCGTTCCCGGCGGTACACCATATAAGGCAGTACAAACCAAAATATAATCATTAAGAAAAACCACAAGGCTGAACTCACTAAAAAAGCAAGGGGATCAATTTTTTTTACATAAAATAAAATAGCCGAAGTAATGGCAAACACATTGATCAGGATAATCATGATTTTTATTTCCCGGCGGCTAATAAAATGAAAACGCAAAGCCTGGATCACTTTTGCCTTTTCGTACGTAAATGGAGATGACAGCATGGCTCAAAGATAAAAGGATGCCGCTGAGAAAAAAAATCAGGATAAAAAAAGGCCCTTACAATCCCTACATTGCAAGAGCCATTATTCAAAGCTTTAATTCTTAAAAAGTAAAACCCTGAATTTCGTTCCCCCCGGTTTTATAGTAAACCACTTTTCCCAGTTCATCTATCTTATAATCCGGGTCTTTTTTATCGCCAAATATAATTTTCCGTATTTCTTTGCCACTATTTTTATCAACGATCATAACGCCTGCATCTTTGGCCATATTGGTATTGCCAAAATTGGTAAGCATGCTCATAAAATTATTGGCTTCTTTGGTCGCCTTAAACCTGCGGCTGATAGATGCAAAGCTGCTGGAGGCTGCTCCCGCAAATGCGGCTGCATTGGCATTGGCGGTTTTTATATCCCGGTCCAGTTGTGGGTTTGTGCTGCCGTAATACCCTTTGGCATAACTCATTTGAGCGGCTTGTGCTGCTTGCTGGGCAGCCATCATGGTTGCCGCTAACCCCCCTAAGCCACTTAATAACTTACCGCCCATGGTACGGCCGGGCGCAGGCTGATAATTATGCCAGAGTTGCTTCCCTTCAAAATCATACAAACGGGCATTTTGATCTGATGTTAACAGAAGCCCGTTTTCTCTCACTTGCATTGAACCGGGCTCTTCTTTCCCGTCAAAATGTATTTCTTTTACCCATTCATTTAAATCACCGGTTTCAAAGTTTACTTTATAAATTGTTTCATTGGCATATACGTACCCAATTTTGCCGGTACTGTTAGCGCCAATACAATGTTTTACCTGGAAGCCTTTTGCCCATTTTTTTTCTGCAGTTTCCAAATCGAGGATATTGATCTGGTCTGTAGTACGGAAATATAATCCTTGCGGAACAATTTGAAGGTCCCTGATTTCGCCTTTAATGGAAAGTGGTTTTTTAGTTAATGATTTCCCTTCATCTAAGTTTACTAAACTAATAAAATTGGTTCCCTGGTCACGGGCGGTTGCCAGTATAAGTTTATTCCCTGCCATTTTATAGGCCAATACATCCCCCTGTAAATCCACATCGCTATCCCATTTCATCTTACCGGTGGCGGGATCCAGGCATAATAACGATGCCCTGTTTTTTTTACCGGCACTATTTCTTTTAATCTTACCAATCAGGCCACCGCCTCCTTTATTTTGCTTAGCTACATCTTCCTGGGTTTTTTCGGCTGTTGCTATCAACATCCCTCTTTCATCAAATAAAATATTGGTGATGGGCGAAGGAAGGTCTACCCTTTCCCAAACTTCTTTTCCGTCAGCAATCGTAAAGGCGGTAATAATATCCTGGTTCCAGAAATAGATCATGGCAGGGTCTTTATATACAAAGAAATCGGCCGAAGTCATTGTAGCTTGTTCATTTGCGCCTTCATCTAATTTTTTACCAAACTGGGGTACAAGGCCTCCGAAACCCTTTTTTTCTTTAGGAGGTGCGGCTACCGGCAAATCGCTTTTCATATCAATATTATACAATTGTTCCCCGGTAGATTTATTTAGTTTATAAATATTTTTATTGGTGGCTATAAAAATAGCATCCTCCACTTCTCCCGCTTCTGATACAATTTGTTCCGAATTTTTTTCAAATAATTTTTGTTGCTCCCAAATCTTTTGACCACTAGCCAGGTTCACCATCATCAACATGGGTTTACCACTACTATTCGTTCCATAAAATAAGAGGGCGTTACTTTTTATTAAATGGATGCGCTTTGTGATATTTTGTAAACCCAGGTCCCGGGTATTGATTGTAACCTTACCGGTTACTACATCTACTACGTTGTTTACTGATTTTATCAATCCCCTTTTAGCCAGTACAATATATGGGGTGCCTTCTATGGGATCGTAATTTTCTTCCTGTATGTTTTCAATATTATCAATCTTCCAGGCTTCTTTTCCATCGGATGGTGTAATACCATACAGGCCATCTTTGGTACCGGCAATTAAAATACCTGCATCGGTAATTTTATACCAGTTTATTTTTGAAGGAAAAGTTTTCGTCCACCCATCCGTTTGTGCTTGTGCTAACCCTGCCCAAAGCAGGAGATTTAAAATGAGAATTGTCTTTTTCATGTGTTGCCAGTTTATGTTTTTGGTATGAAGAAACATTCAAATGTAACTAGCAATACAAATATTTAAAATACCCTGCAATGGGTATTTTTAAGGTTTTAATTTTTTATTTTCCAGGTGCCGTTTTCCATCTCTTTTTGTTTTTTTACGGATATTATTTTGCAATGCCTGCGTAAGGTTTACCCCGGTTTGATTCGCCAGGCAAAGTAACACCCAAAGTACATCGGCCATTTCATCGCTAAGGGAATGGCCCTTATCTGATTCTTTAAAACTTTGCTCGCCGTATTGCCTTACCATCAACCTGCTGAGTTCACCTACTTCTTCCATTAAAATACCCAGGTTGGTGAGTTCATTAAAATACCTGACCCCCTGGTCTTTTATCCATCTGTCTACCATTTGTTGTGCTTCATAAAGCGTTAAAATTTCCTGGTTTTTTATTTGTACCATTATTTTTTATTTATAAGTCAGGGTTTTTACTGTCCATAAGTATGGTAAAGGGACCTTCATTAATTAAAGAAACTTTCATTTCGGCCCCAAAGCTTCCTGTACCTATTTCTTTACCCATCTCAGTTTCCAGCATGGCAATCATCTTTTCATAAATGGGTAATGCCGTTTGTGGCCTGGCTGCTTTAATATAACTGGGGCGGTTACCCTTTTTTACCGATGCCTGCAAAGTGAATTGGCTTACCAGCAGAATATTTCCGCCGCAGTCTTTTACTGAAATGTTGGGAACCTTTTTTTCATCATCAAAAATGCGCAGGTTTACAATTTTATGGCATATCCATACCATGTCATTTTCGGTATCGGTTTCTTCAATTCCTATCAATACCAGCAATCCTTTTTGAATAACGGCGACGGGTTCGCCTTCTATCCTTACACTTGCTTCTGAAACCCTTTGTATTACTGCTTTCATGCCTGTTTATTTTTTATACATTCCTTTTTGCTTTTACGCCCCTTAGCAGGCTAATTTACCGGCTTCTGCCCATTCTTAGTTTTTATAAACTAATATCAGAATAAAAAATAATTTCTTTCCACAAAAAGTGCAAAACTCATATAACCCAACAGTGTATGGGACTTTGAAATTTTACACATCCTTTTTCCACAACTGTGAATATTTAAGCCATGTAAAGTTACCATGTAAAAGATATTTTCGTTCTCCTGCTTTACTTTTTAAAAAGCTGCCTTACTAACTTAAAAATATGTTTATTTATGTCCAAAAAAAAGCCTACTAACCAAGCCTTGCGATTTACCCGGCAATTCACCCAGGAAGGGGTAAGTCCTTACGATATGTTCCAGTATGATTATCGTACATCTGTCATTAAAAATCCATCGGGAGAAATTATCTTCTTAATGGAGAATGTAGAAGTTCCCAAACAATGGAGCCAGATTGCAACGGATATCATTGCACAAAAGTATTTTCGTAAAGCAGGCATTCCGCAACCGGATGGAAGTACCGGGCGTGAAACCAGTGCTAAACAAGTAGCACATCGTATGGCACATTGCTGGAGAGTATGGGGTGAGCGCAATCATTATTTTGCTACCGAGCAGGATGCCCAGATTTTTTACGATGAATTAGTATATAGCATCCTCAACCAGGCCTGCGTACCCAATAGCCCGCAATGGTTTAATACCGGCCTGTACGAAGTATACGGCATCAGCGGTAAACCCCAGGGACATTATTTTGTAGATAATAAAGATGGAATGCTTAAACGTTCCACTTCGGCTTATGAAAGGCCACAGCCCCATGCTTGTTTTATTTTAAGTGTAGATGATGACCTGGTAAATGATGGTGGCATTATGGACTTATGGGTAAGAGAAGCCCGCATCTTTAAATATGGCAGTGGCGTAGGTACCAATTTCAGTAGCATAAGAGGCGAAGGTGAAAAATTAAGTGGCGGCGGAACCAGTAGCGGGTTGATGAGTTTTTTAAAAATAGGCGACCGGGCAGCAGGAGCTATTAAAAGCGGAGGTACTACACGGCGTGCGGCCAAAATGGTATGTTTAGACCTGGATCATCCTGAAATTGAAAAATTTGTAAACTGGAAAGTAGAAGAAGAAAATAAAGTGGCGGCCCTGATCGCTGCAGGTTATCCCAGCGATTATGAGGGCGAAGCATATCGTACAGTAAGCGGGCAAAACAGTAACAATTCTGTTCGCATTCCCAACCGTTTTTTTAAAGCCTTAGATGAAAATGGTGATTGGGAATTAAAAGCACGGAGTGATGGTCATACCATGAAAACAATAAAGGCACAAGATCTTTGGAAACAAATAAACTATGCCGCATGGCGCTGCGCCGATCCGGGAACACAATACGATACTACCATCAACGAATGGCATACCTGCCCCGAAGGCGGCCCCATACGGGCCAGTAACCCTTGCAGCGAATACATGTTCTTAGATAATACGGCATGTAATTTAGCCAGCGTAAACCTGCGCAAATTTTTTAATGAAGCAGATAACAGTTTTGATGTAAAGGGCTTTGAATATACCTGCCGGTTATGGACAGTGGTACTGGAAATTTCAGTATTGATGGCCCAGTTCCCATCAAAAGAAGTAGCCCAATTAAGTTATGATTACCGAACATTAGGATTGGGTTTTGCAAACCTGGGCAGCATGCTTATGGTAAGCGGAATTGCATACGACAGCGAAGAAGCCCGTGGCATTGCCGGAGCCATTACAGCAATAATGACCGGAACCGCTTATGCAACTTCAGCAGAAATGGCCGGTTTCCTGGGCGCCTTTCCCCGGTACAACTTAAATAAAAAACACATGTTACGGGTAATGCGAAACCATCGGGCCGCCGCCTATGACGCTTCAGGTGCCTATGAAAATTTACAAATCTTACCCCAAGGCATAAATGCTAAATACTGCCCTGATTATTTATTAACCGCTGCTACCAAAGCCTGGGACAACGCCGTACAACTGGGTGAAAAATATGGTTACCGCAATGCACAAACAACAGTTATTGCGCCCACCGGAACCATCGGCCTGGTAATGGATTGCGATACCACCGGGGTAGAACCCGATTTTGCTTTAGTGAAATTTAAAAAATTAAGCGGCGGCGGATATTTTAAAATTATTAATCATAGCGTGCCACAGGCGCTGCGTAATTTAAAATACAGCGAAAATCAAATTGAAGAAATTGTAAATTATGCCAAAGGGCATGCTACCTTAAAAGGAGCTCCCTTTATAAATGAACAAAGCCTGGTGCAAAAAGGTTTATTACAAACTGAAATTGATAAGCTAAATGCTGCTATGGCCACTGCTTTCGAAATCGGCTTCGCATTTAATGTATATACACTGGGCGCTCCCTGTATGGAAAGGCTTGGCTTTAAACCCGAACAATATAATAATTTTGGCTGGAGCATGCTGGAAGCCTTGGGATTTAGTAATGAAGAAATTGAAGCAGCCAATATTTATGTTTGCGGCACCATGACGGTAGAAGGAGCCCCTTACCTGAAAGATGAACATTTACCGGTTTTTGATTGTGCAAATAAATGTGGCGCCATCGGCGAAAGATATATACATGCCCATGGCCACATACGCATGATGGCTGCTGCTCAACCTTTCTTAAGTGGCGCAATTAGTAAAACCATCAACCTGCCAAATGAGGCAACCGAAGAGGAAATTGCAGATAGCTATCGCTTGAGCTGGGAACTGGGCCTTAAAGCCTGTGCGCTTTACCGGGATGGCAGTAAACTTTCTCAACCCCTGAGTAATAAAAGCGACAAGAAAAAGAAATCATTAGATACCGAAGAAGCTAAATCAGAAGAACCAAATGCAGAAAATGTGCAGGAGCTTATTGTAGATATGGCCAAACTTACCATCGACGATTTGCTGGAAGAAGTAAATAAAAGAGTACAAAACAGTGCAGACACATCATTAAAACGCCAGCTTGCCATGATTGTAGAGCGCCGTTCATTACCTGCAAAACGCCGGGGCTTTACACAAAAAGCAAAAATTAACGGCCAGGCATTGTTCTTACGCACCGGCGAATACAGCGACGGCACTTTAGGTGAAATTTTTATTGATATGGCTAAAGAAGGAGCTACCATGCGCAGTATGCTCAACTGTTTTGCAATTGCTATTTCCATCGGTTTACAATATGGTGTGCCTCTTGAAGAATATGTAGAAAAATTTGTGTTCACCCGTTTTGAACCCGCCGGTATGGTAGACCACCCCAATATAAAAACCACCACTTCTATTATTGACTTTATGTTCCGGGCACTGGCTTATGAATACCTGGGCCGTACAGACCTGGTTCATGTATTAGACAAACCCGAAATTGCCAACACAGGAAATGAAGAATGGGACATTAATACGCCCACAATTGGAGATCGTAAACCTGAGCTAAGTGAAGTAAGAATGATTCATACACAGGTTACTAAAACAAGCGCAACAGCTACCCACAAAAGCCATGGCCTGGATGCAGTAAGCGCTGCCAATAAAAATATGCAGGGCGATGCACCGGCTTGTAATACTTGTGGGCACATTACCGTTCGTAGCGGCACTTGTTATAAATGCCTGAACTGTGGTAACAGCCTCGGTTGTAGTTAAATGCAACTTTTCGTTAGTAAGTATATTAAACCACCGCAAAGAGCGGTGGTTTTTAATATCAGCCTGTTATTACCGGCAGTTTCTTAATTAAAAAGCCACACATCGTAAACAATGCCCTGGGGTGGTTTAAAATATTCTTACTAAAGATTTTTATTTTACTTTTGCGCCCATGGCAAACGAAGCAAAAAATTTCCAGGATCTTATAGCACACTGTAAAGAATATGGGTTCATATTTCAATCTTCTGAATTATACGATGGCCTAAGCGCTGTATATGATTATGGGCAATTGGGCGCCCAACTCAAAAAAAACCTGAGGGATGCCTGGTGGAAGAGTATGACTCAATTACATGAAAATATTGTAGGCATCGATGCTGCCATTTTTATGCACCCTACTGTATGGAAAGCCAGTGGGCATGTGGACAGTTTCAGCGACCCGATGATTGATAATAAAGACAGCAAAAAACGCTACCGGGTCGATCATCTTATAGAAGCATTTGCCGAAACATTAAGCAAAGAGGCTGCCGGTACTTTGCTTACGCAGATGGATAAACTTTTAGCCGCAGATGATTTTGCAGGAATAAAAAAATTAATTGAAGATAATAACATAACCTGTACTATAAGCAAAACCTGTAACTGGACCGATGTTCGCCAGTTTAACCTGATGTTTAAAACGGAGTTTGGAGCCGTTGCCTCGGATAATCCTGAAGATAATATAGTGTATTTAAGGCCCGAAACGGCCCAGGGAATTTTTGTAAACTTTTTAAATGTACAAAAAACAGGGCGCATGAAAATTCCTTTTGGTATCGCCCAAACCGGCAAAGCATTTAGAAATGAAATTGTAGCTCGCCAGTTTATTTTTCGTATGCGTGAATTTGAGCAAATGGAAATGCAATATTTTGTACGCCCCGGTGCACAAAAACAGTGGTTTGAATTTTGGAAGGCAGAACGTAAAACATGGCTTGAAAATATGGGTATCCCCGCCCCAAAACTCCGCTATCACGATCATGTAAAATTAGCCCACTATGCCGATGCGGCCGTGGATATTGAATATGAATTCCCCTTTGGCTGGAAAGAACTGGAAGGCATCCATAGCCGTACTGACTTTGACCTTAGCCAACATGCCCAATTCAGCAAAAAGAAAATTCAGTATTTTGATAATGACCTTAATGAAGCCGGTAAACCTTATGGAAATTATACCCCTTATGTAATTGAAACCTCTATCGGCCTCGATCGCCTTTTTTTAACCATCATGAGCGAGGCTTATACCCAAGAAACCTGGAATAAAGAAGACGGCACAGCAGATGGCCGGGTAGTGATGCGCATACCACCCCAATTAGCACCTACCAAACTCGCCATTTTACCTCTCGTAAAAAAAGACGGCCTGCCCGAAATTGCCCGGGCATTAATGAATGATTGTAAAAACGATTTTATGTGTTTTTACGAAGAAAAAGATGCCATTGGTAAACGCTACCGCCGTATGGATGCTATTGGTACACCCTATTGTGTTACTATTGACCATCAAACAAAAGAAGACCAAACTGTAACGATCCGGTACCGGGATACTATGCAACAAGAAAGGATTTCAATAAATGAAGTAAAGAAAAGAGTGCAGGAAGGGATTTCCTAAAACCGGTATCCTTAACCATAGAGTTCCTGGTGAATGGCTTTTTTATCGTAGCCCAGGCTAAGAATCCTTTGTTTGGCTTCATCTACCATATTTTTCCAGCCGCACAAATAAAAATGAGCAGGGTTTAGTTCGCCTCCATTTTGTTCTTTCTGCTTGATGCATAACGCTTCATATTGTGCATGCACATATCCAAATTTTACAAACTCATCATGAGCATGTGGCTCTTCCCGGGAATAAACCGAATAAAAGAAAAAGTTTGGGTCTTTTTGCATCAGGGCTTTTAATTCATCATTATACAAAGCATCGGCATATTTTCTGCAACCAAAAATGAGATGTATGTTTTTATGCGGTATTTTATTATTGATGATATGGTGTATCATACTTCTAAAAGGAGCAATACCGGTACCGGTGCAAATCAAAAATAAATCATGATCTAAATTTTCAGGCAATGTAAATACACCCACCGGGCCACGGTAATTAATTTCGGTTCCTACTGATGATTCATTAAACAAATAAGGGGTTCCCTTACCCGCTTCATTTAATACAATGCAAAGTTCAAATTCATTATTCCCGCCCGGCCAGCTGGCAATGGAATAGCTGCGCCAGCGCTTATTGGGCTTATCATCAATGGGCAGATCGAGGGTTACAAACTGGCCGGGTTTAAAATTAAAATCAGTAAGTTCAGGTACTTCCATAAAATACCTGCGGGTATTATGGGTTTGCTGTTCCACACGTTTTATGATTGCTTTACGCCATGGTTCAAGAGCCATACTTGATAATTTACTGTAAGATAATAAAAAACTTTTGCCCATACTTAAATACCGGGGCACACTGGTTTCTCATAACCCACTTGCTTTACTTACCTTTGCAGCCGCATGAACCTGGATGTGTTGATGAATTTTTACAGGAATGATTCCCGCTGTAACCAAATTGCAGAAGGCCTTCTATTGCCCCAACATACCCATTTCCATCTTTCCGGATTACAAGGCAGTATTTCACAGTTTATAATAGCTTCTGTTTTAGAGCATCCTGCGGCAGCCCATTTTAATCATTTAGTAATATTAAAAGATGCAGAAGAAGCGGCTTACTTTCAAAATAGTTTGCAGAATATTACCCATGCATTGGATATTTTTTATTTCCCTTCTTCCTTTAAAAATAAAAAAAATTTTCACCTTCTCAATAGCAGCCACGTAATGCTGCGAACCGAAGCGCTAACCAAAATAGCGGCAGGCGGCAATAAAAAAATATTGGTAACCTACCCCGAAGCATTGCATGAAAAAGTAGTGATCCCAAAAACACTTACTAAAAATATAATAAGTATTAAGCAGGCCGATGAGCTTAACCTAAACCTTTTACTGGAAACCTTTATACAACAGGGTTTTGTAAGAACCGATTTTGTGTACGAACCCGGCCAATTTGCTGTAAGAGGGGGCATTTTAGATATTTACTCATTTGGAAATGAAAAGCCATACCGTATTGAGTTATTTGGGAATGAAGTGGACAGCATTCGGATTTTTGATCCCGAAACCCAGCTAAGTGAACGAAAATTATTACAAGTAAATATTATCCCCAATGTAGAAACCCAATTTGATGCTTCAGAAAAAGTAGGGTTGCATGAGTTTTTACCAGAAAATACACTGGTATGGATGGATGATTGGGTTTTTATAAAAGAAAAAATACAACAACAGGAAGAAGATTTTGAAATCATGCTCAGTTCTGCTTTACTTCCTGCAGCGGAAACAGATAATGAAACTGAGGCACTTCATATAAAGCAAGAAACATCACAGGCAGATTTTATTCCCGCTACGGCATTAGAATCTTCCTTTTTTAAAATGAAAACTGTGGAGTTTGGAAATAAACCATTTTATGCCCCCCTTACCCGGCATGAACATGCCTTTCATTTTCATACCATAGCGCAGCCTGCATTTAATCGTAATTTTAATTTACTCATTAGTAACCTGCAGCAATATGAAAAAGAAAAATACAATATTTTCATTTTTTCCGAGAACCCAAAACAATTAGAAAGGTTACATAGCATATTTACCGATCTTAAAGCTGAAGTACAGGTAACTCCTATTCCCGAATCGATACATGAGGGTTTTATTGACAACGACAATAAACTGGTATGCTATACTGACCACCAGGTTTTTCAACGCTATCATAAATACAAAGTAAAACAGGCTTTTAGTAAAAATAAAGCGCTTACCTTAAAAACATTAAGAGAATTACAACCCGGCGATTATGTAACCCATATAGATCATGGCGTGGGCGTATATAGCGGGCTACAGAAAATAGATGCCAATGGGCGTGTACAAGAGGCGGTTCGCATTCAATATAAAGATGGCGACTTATTATATGTAAACATTTCATCCCTGCATAAAATAAGTAAATACAGTGGCAAAGAAGGAACGGTTCCAAAAATGAATAAGTTGGGCAGTGATGTTTGGGCCCGCTTAAAAGACAAAACCAAAAAACAGGTAAAAGAAATTGCCATAGATTTAATAAAACTATATGCCCAGCGAAAAAGCCAGCATGGATTTGCTCATAGTGCAGATAACTACATGCAAACAGAACTGGAAGCAAGCTTTATTTACGAAGATACCCCAGACCAGGCCCGGGCCAGCGAAGAGGTGAAAAAAGATATGCAAAAAGATTCACCTATGGACAGGCTGGTGTGTGGTGATGTGGGTTTTGGTAAAACAGAAATTGCTATCCGTGCCGCCTTTAAAAGTTGCAGTGATGGCAAGCAGGCTGCCGTGCTGGTGCCTACTACCATTTTGGCTTATCAGCATTATAAAACCTTTAGCAGCCGATTAAAAGATTTTCCTGTAACGGTAGATTTTATCAATCGTTTTAAGTCAGCAAAAGAAAAAAAATTAACACTTCAAAAATTAGCAGCAGGAAAAATTGATATTATCATTGGTACGCATGCATTGCTGGGCAAAGAAGTAAAATTCAAAGACCTGGGTATTATGATTATTGATGAAGAACAAAAATTTGGTGTAGCTGCTAAAGAAAAATTAAAAGAACTAAGAACTACTGTAGATTCATTAACACTTACTGCCACGCCTATACCCCGCACATTACAATTCAGCCTGATGGGTGCCAGGGATTTAAGTATTATTAATACAGCCCCTCCCAACCGGCAGCCTATACAAACCGAATTAATGGTTTTTAATGAAGATGCTATAAGAGATATTATTTATTATGAAACTGAAAGAGGGGGCCAGGTTTTCTTTATTCACAACCGGGTAAATGGTTTACAGGAAATGAAAACACTTGTGCAAGGCCTTTGCCCCGACCTGAGCATTGCCGTTGCTCACGGGCAATTAGAGGGCGCCAAACTAGAAGATACCATACTTGATTTTATGGAGCGCCGTTACGATGTATTAATTTGTACCAATATTGTAGAAAGTGGTGTAGATATTCCCAATGTAAATACAATCATCATCAATAATGCCCACCAGTTTGGATTAAGTGATTTACACCAGTTGCGGGGCCGGGTAGGACGCAGTAATAAAAAGGCTTTCTGTTATTTAATGGCGCCCCCATTAAGCACTTTACCCGCCGATAGCAGAAAAAGATTAACCACATTAGAACAATATAGTGACCTGGGCAGCGGTTTTCAAATAGCCATGCGAGACCTGGATATCAGGGGTGCCGGCAATTTACTGGGTGGCGAGCAAAGTGGTTTTATAGCCGAAATTGGCTTTGAAATGTATCAAAAAATATTAGATGAGGCTATCCGGGAGTTAAAGAGAAAAGAATTTAAAGAGCTGTTTATAGAAGAAATTCAACAGCAGGATGATTTTGTAAAGGAATGCTCCATAGATACGGACCTGCAAATTTTAATACCCGATAGTTATGTAGAAAGCATAACAGAAAGATTAAGTTTATACAGCCGTTTAGATAATTGTAATAATGAAGAGGAACTCCGGGAATTTCATGATGAACTTATTGACCGGTTTGGGCCCGTTCCCCGGGAAGCGGAAGATTTATTTACCACCGTTCGTACCCGGGAAATAGCAGTTGCCCTGGGCTTTGAAAAAATATTTTTAAAAAATGAAATACTTAAATGCTTTTTTGTAAGTAACCCCGACTCTCCCTATTTCCAGGGCGAAGTGTTTAACGGCATCTTACAATTTTTACAAACAGGAACCAATAAAGCCCACCTGAAACAAGTGGGTAAACATGGCATCCTGGTAGTGGAAAAAATTAAAGATATGGACGCCTTATACCAGTTTATTTTAAAGATAAAAAAATCGATTCCTATTTTAAATCCTTCATAAAAAACGGCTACATCATTAAAAAGGCTCCTAAAAAAGGAGCCTTGCATAAAATAAATTTAAAAGATTACCAACCTTTTTTAGCCACACCATCTTTTATAGCATCTAAAGCTTTCGCTTCAGCCAGCATGGTGGTCATTTTATTGCCTTTACCATCGTGGCCCTGTGCCATGTAACCGCCACGGCTCGTTTTTGTAATTACTGCATCATGCATGGGTACGTCTTTTTCTTTGGTCTTCATGCAATAGGCTGTTAATAGTTTTGACATGTTTCTTTGAATTTATAGTTATTAATCAGGTTTAAAAGTCATCTGGCCATCAAGCTACTAAAATTTTATATTTCACCAAAATAAAACATTTATAATAGGCATATAAAACTCATTAAAAGTATATTATAAATTTAATTTATAATATATACGGTTTTTAAAGTTCAATTTAACTTCTTTTCCCAAAATCCTGAATTTTGGGATGGCTTGTGCAATAATATAGGTGCCGTAAAAAAGATCAGGGAGCTATAAGCTCCCTGATCTTGTAATAATTATATAAAAAATTATACATCAATTTTTGCATATTTAGCATGGGTTTCTATAAACTCACGCCGGGGTGGCACTTCATCGCCCATAAGCATGCTAAACACCCGATCTGCTTCGGCGGCACTTTCTAAAGTTACTTGTTTAAGGGTACGGGTAGCCGGGTTCATAGTGGTTTCCCAAAGTTGCTCGGCATTCATTTCCCCTAAACCTTTGTAACGCTGGGTATTCACACTATCATCTTTCCCTTGTCCGAATTGCTTGATTAATAATTTTCGTTCTTCATCGGTCCAGGCATATTCCTGGTCTTTTCCTTTTTTTACCAGGTATAAAGGTGGCTGGGCAATATAAACATATCCTTGTTCTACCAACTCTTTCATATACCTGAAAATAAATGTGAGGATGAGTGTAGCAATATGGCTGCCATCCACATCAGCATCCGTCATAATAATAAGTTTATGATAACGTAGCTTAGAGATATCTAAAGCTTTAGCATCTTCAGCAGTACCTATTTTTACGCCCAATGCCGTAAACATATTACGGATTTCCTCATTATCGTATATCTTATGTTCCATTGCCTTTTCTACATTAAGAATTTTACCCCTTAATGGTAAAATGGCCTGGTAACTTCTATCCCTGCCTTGCTTGGCAGTACCCCCTGCTGAATCTCCTTCTACCAAAAACAATTCACATTTACCGGGATCTTTATCAGAACAGTCGGCTAGCTTACCGGGTAAACCGCCCCCCACTAAAACACTTTTGCGCTGTACCATATCACGGGCACGCTTAGCCGCAGCACGTGCTTGCGCAGCTAATATCACTTTTTGAATGATGGTTTTTGCATCCCTGGGGTTTTCTTCCAGGTAGGCTTCTAATGCCCGGCTAAGGGTGGTATCTACAATTCCCATAACCTCACTGTTACCCAGCTTGGTTTTGGTTTGGCCTTCAAACTGGGGTTCGGGTACTTTTACAGATATGATAGCAGAAATCCCTTCTCTGAAATCATCCCCCTCAATAGTTACTTTTGCTTTATCAAACATGCCTTGTTTTTCGCCATAGCTTTTAAAAACACGGGTGATACTTCTACGAAAACCTGCCACATGGGTACCGCCTTCAATGGTATTAATGTTATTTACATAGCTAAAAATATGCTCCTGGTAACCGGCATTGTATTGCATGGCTACTTCTACCAATACATTGGTATTGGCATCTAAAGCTTCACAATAAATTACTTTTGGAATCAGCGGCTGGCGGTTGGCATTTTTATCAATACTGGTTACAAACTCTACAATACCACCTTCGCTGTAAAATGTTTTTGTATAGGTTTTACCCTCATCATCTAATTCTCTCAGGTCGTTTAACACTATCGTTATCTTCCTGTTGAGGTAAGACAATTCTTTAAGCCTGCTTTCTAATATATCTTTATTAAAAATGGTTGTAGTAAAAATGCTGGCATCGGGCCAAAACTGAACGGTAGTACCTGTTCTGGTACTCTCTCCTATTTCCCTCACCGGGTATTGAGGAATCCCGGTATGATATTCCTGTTCAAATAATTTTCCGTCCCGTTCTACTTTTACATGTAGCCGGGTACTCAGTGCATTTACACAACTCACCCCTACACCATGCAAACCCCCGGAAACTTTGTATGTATCTTTATCAAATTTACCGCCTGCATGAAGCACCGTCATAACCAACTCAAGGGCTGATTTTTGTTCTTTACTATTAATGCCGGTAGGAATTCCTCTTCCATCATCCTGAACAGAAACTGAATTATCTTCATGAATGGTTACGATAATGTTTTTACAATACCCTGCCAGCGCTTCATCTATAGAGTTATCTACTACTTCGTAAACGAGATGGTGCAGGCCTTTTACACTAATATCGCCAATATACATGGCCGGCCTTTTTCTTACCGCTTCTAAACCTTCTAAAACCTGGATACTATCGGCGCCGTAGGCGTTCTTGTTTTGGGTGGGCATTACTCCTGTTTCAGTACTCATATTTTCCTTTAAATCACATTGTTTTTTCTAAAAATCACATTCCTGCAAATTTACTTAAAATATATGGTTTTACAGCGATTAAAAAGGATTAATTATCACCAAAAAACACCATCCCTGTTATTAACTAACAGGAGCCTGCCAGCCTCATTTCCATTTGAATGAATAAGCCCCACAGAGATCCATTTTTGTGCGTACGAATGTTATCTTATTCGTTAAAAGAGGGCTTATAAATCACAATGCTTACGCTTTTTTATAAATATTACCTATCTTTGCATCGAAATTTTTCAATGAATAGTCAATTAGACATACTGGAATTAGCAAAGCGGCAGCCCATCATGCTGGATGAAATGGAAAACCTCCAGAAGATTAACCGGAATGTGCCGGGTTCTGTTCAATATTCCATTCAAAGGTATAAGAAACATCCCCAATGGGCTATAGAAGATACCGGTGTTATTCATTACCATTTCGAAAAAAATAACCCTTCGGAAAATTACCTGGAACTCAAGTTTTGTGTGAGTGGCAATATGTATTGCCGCAAAAAACAAACAGAATGTAATTATTGCCTGGCCAACCAATCCCGTACTTGTATTGAAAAAGTAGAAAGTATAGATGTACTTAGTTTTACTTTTTCGCCCACTTACCTGCAGCAATTTGCAAAAACGAGTTTGAACAATGGCAGTATTTCTGACCAGGTATTAACTTTTACCCATACCGTTTCTTTTACCAAAACGCTTCCCTTGTGTGGAAAGACCCGCATGGCAATTGAGGCTCTTTTGAACCATAATTATACCGATACCCTCGAAAATATTTTTATAAATGCCCAAACGCAGATTTTACTGCTTTACAGTATGGATTGCATGCTGGGAGAAAAGGAAATCAATAGTTTTACCTGCAAGTTTTTGGCCAATGAAGCAGACAGGGAAAAAATCATAAAGGCTCGTGAAATATTATTACAGCATATCGGTGAACCCATAACCATCAAAGCGCTTAGCCGTAAGGTGGCCATTAATGAATGTTATTTAAAAAAGGGATTTAAAGAAATTTTTGGTACTACCATTTTTGATTTTTACCAGGGTCAGCGCATGGAGCATGCTAAGTATTTATTATACGATAAAGGATTAAGCGTAACAGAAGTATCTATGCTCCTGGGCTATTCTTCTATTTCGCATTTTAGCACGGCATTTAAAAAACATACGGGTTTAAAACCATGTGAATTGCTGGTACGGTAACAACCTGCCTTTTTTCTACCCGGAACTTGTACGTATTTATTGTATTGGCGATTCATAATTTTTGCAAAGAATCCAGGATCAATTGCATATTATCTTCAGCAATTGGAATTTCAGTATTATTTTCAAGAAGAAGCGTACCTCCATCTGATCGCAATACCTTTTTCGCAAAATTGATATTAACTATAAAGCTGCGGTGAATACGAATAAAATAATTTATTCCTGTAAGTACATATTCAAAATGCTTCAAATTTTTGCTAACCAGCATATTGGTATTTGATGCAAAAAAAATCCTTGTATAGCTCCCTTCGGCTTTTAAATAACAGATCGTATGCAGGCTTAATACTTCAAAACCATTGGCTACCGGAACAACCATCTTTTTTTGAGATTCATATTGAAAATTATTTTTGAGAACCGGGAAGATTTCCTTTGAAGAAAAATCCTTTTCCCCGGCTTTTTCCAATGCCAATCTCAATTTTTCTTCGTGTATAGGTTTCATCAAATAATCCACAGCGCTCATTTCAAAAGCCCTCAAGGCATAATTATTATAAGCCGTAGTAAAAATGATATGAAATGTAATCTCTTCCGGATTAAAAAAATCAAGTAACTGGATACCGCTGTAAACTGGCAATTCAATATCCAGGAATACAATATCGGGTTTGTTCTTTGTTATACTTTTTACTGCAGATGGCAAATCGCCGCATATTTCCATAATGCGAATGGAAGGGGCAATATGCTGAAGCATATGGCTTAGCAGGCTGGGGTCGCTTTGAATTGACATTTAATTATAATGCTTCCCTTTTCCCAATGTTACAGCGAATCAGTCCAGTTGGTTCCTGTAATTAAAAATTAGAAATAATATTCTGCACATTTCAGAAATATAGTGTAGTATAAAATAAGAATCTACACTAATAAATAATCACTTCTCATCTTATCGAATATCCGGCCCCGTTGATCTTAAAAAAGCATCCTTACCGGATGCTTTTTAGTCTTCATGCCCTAATATGACTGCTATAGGTTCCAGGGTGAATGAGCTATGGAAAAGGAAAAGAGAACGGGGGTAAGACTACCCCCGTTTTACCCTAATAAAACCCTAAACCAGCAAAACTTTCGATGCCAGTGGCATCTGATTCTTTTATTTATGATGCGTCAGTAATTGTTCCATCTTCGCTTACCAGCAAATTTTTATCAGCGCCATCTACTGTAACAACAGTTTTATAATATGGTTTTACATGACCGGTTTCCATATAATGAACTGATTTTAACTCAGCACCGGGATATTGTGTTGAAATAGCTGTACGCAAATTTTCCGGCACATTACTAATATTCATTTCAACATCGGATTTTATAAAACTTCCATCCGCTTTATACTCCACCATTTGATTTAAACCATCACTATTTTTATATTTTACAATATAATTACCGCTATAGTTCTTTGTCCATTTCTTATCTGTAATCTCTCCCATTTTAGCAAAGCGGGCATTAAACATGGCATCCACTTTTGAGGGAGGAGTTACTGTAACAACTTTGGCTGCAACGGCTTTCTTTTTCGTTTTTGGCTTTTTCTTTTGGGCATCTGCACTGGTTGCAAGCACAAAAAAGGCCATTAATAAAAGGATCAGATTTTTCATGTATTCAAATTTTAATTACAATTTCCCAATACTGTGCCAAATCTAAAAATTGGGGAAAACTGCAGGTGAACTCGAAATAAGACTATGTTTTTTAACAAATGTATTACGGCCTTTTGCCTGTACAAACCATTTATTTTACGAAGAATAGCCTTGGATTTAGTAACTTCGCCGCTCTTTTTTACAGGCTAAAACAGCATTTTTTATGTTAGACAGGTACCGGGAGTATAAGCAATTGAATTTATCAGAAATAGGTACAGAAATTTTACAAAAATGGGGAGAAACCCATGCATTTGAGCAAAGTATTACCCTAAGAGACGGGGCGCCCGCTTTTGTATTTTACGAAGGCCCTCCCAGTGCCAATGGAATGCCGGGCATCCATCATGTAATTTCACGTACTCTTAAAGACCTCGTTTGCCGGTATAAAACCATGCAGGGATTCCAGGTAAATCGCAAAGGTGGCTGGGATACACACGGGCTGCCGGTAGAGCTGGGCGTTGAAAAAGAACTGGGTATTACAAAAGAAGATATTGGTAAAAAAATTTCGGTAGCAGACTACAATAAAAAATGCAAGGAAGTGGTGATGCGCTATAAAGATAAATGGGACGACATCACTCAAAAAATGGGTTATTGGGTAGATCTTGATAATCCCTATATCACATTTACCAATGATTATATTGAAACCCTCTGGTGGTGCCTGAGTGAATTGTATAAAAAAGGCCTGCTTTACGAAAGTGTAAGCATCCAACCTTATTCGCCTGCAGCAGGTACCGGGCTTTCTTCGCATGAGCTTAACCAGCCGGGTACTTATAAAGATGTAAAAGATACCAGCGCTACCGTATTATTTAAATTACAGGATAAAGACAAAATAGGTTTACAGGAAATAAAATCAGATGTTTTCCTTATGGCATGGACAACCACGCCATGGACCCTGCCCTCAAACCTCGGTTTAAGTGTAGGCGCACATATTGATTATGTATTGGTTAAAACATATAACCCCTATACTTTTGAACTGCAATATGTAGTATTAGCAAAATCTCTTTTGCATGCTTACTTTAAAGAAGAAGTACAAAATAGTGATTTTGAAAATTATCAACCCGGCGATAAACTTATTCCCTGGCAAATGATAAAGCAGTTCAAAGGAAATGAATTAGAAGGATTACGGTATGAACAACTTTTACCTACAGAAGCATCCAGCATAGAAGAAATCCATAAGATTACCCCCGGGGCAGACCCTTTTAAAATTGTAGTAGCAGATTTTGTAACTACACAAGATGGTACGGGCATTGTACATACTGCCCCTGCCTTTGGTGCTGATGATTTTAAAGCAGGCAAAAAAAATAACCTGGGTATTCTCACCCTGGTAGATAAAGAAGGGAAATTTATAGACGGCATGGGCGAATGGAGTGGGCGGTATGTAAAAGATTATAAAGACGACCCCCATTATACCGACGTAAATATCGATATCTGTGTTCAATTAAAAAAAGAAGGGCGGGCTTTTAAAGTGGAAAAATACGAACACAATTACCCCCATTGCTGGCGCACTGATAAACCCATTATTTATTATCCGCTGGATGCCTGGTTTATTAAAACTACGGCTGCCAAAGAGCGGATGATAGAATTGAATAATACCATTAACTGGAAACCGGCAAGCACCGGCACCGGCCGGTTTGGAAATTGGCTGGAAAACATGGTAGACTGGAACCTGAGCCGTAGCCGTTTTTGGGGAACCCCGCTTCCTATTTGGAGAACAGAAGATGGCAGTGAAGAAATATGCATAGGAAGTGTGGCCGCCTTAAATGAAGAAATAAAAAAAGCAGCCATTGCACTGGGCGGTGATACCAATAAAAATTATTTACATGATGGAATTTTAGATCTTCATAAACCTTATGTGGATGATATTATACTGGTAAGTAAGCAGGGTAAACCTATGAAGCGGGTAGCCGATTTGATAGATGTATGGTTTGATAGTGGTGCCATGCCTTATGCACAATGGCATTACCCTTTTGAAAATAAGGATTCGTTTAAAAATGCATTCCCGGCCGATTTTATTGCCGAAGGTGTGGATCAAACCAGGGGCTGGTTTTATACCCTGCATGTATTAGCCACTCTTTTATTTGATTCTGTAGCTTATAAAACTGTTGTGAGCAATGGGCTGGTACTGGATAAGAATGGCAATAAAATGAGTAAGCGGCTGGGAAATGTGGTTGATCCTTTTGAGACCATTGAAAAGTATGGCCCGGATGCCACCCGATGGTACCTGGTAACGAATGCATCGCCTTGGGATAGTTTAAAATTTAATGTAGAGGGTATAAAAGAAGCACAAAGAAAATTCTTTGGAACCCTTTATAATACTTATCAATTCTTTGTATTATATGCCAATGTAGATGGTTTTACATGTAAAGAATCTTATATCCCCATTGAAGAACGCCCGGAGCTAGACCAATGGATATTAAGTTCATTGAATAGCCTGGTAAAAGAAGTAACCGATAATTTTGATAAATACGAGCCCACCCAGGCTGGCCGGGCCATGGAAACATTTGTAGATGAGCAATTGAGCAATTGGTATGTAAGGCTTTGCCGGCGTCGTTTCTGGAAAGGAGAATATGCCCATGATAAAATCAGCGCTTACCAAACATTATATGAATGTTTAGAAACTCTCAGCAAGACCATGGCACCCATTGCACCCTTTTTTGCCGATTGGCTTTTTAATAATTTAAATGATGTTACTGCAAAAAGCCCGTTGAGCTCGGTGCATCATACTCATTTTCCTACCCCAATTGCAGAAGCCATTAACACCGGCCTCGAAAAAAGAATGAAACTGGCGCAAGACGCCTCTTCGCTCATTTTATCGCTACGCAAAAAAGTAAATATTAAAGTACGCCAACCCCTGCAAAAAGTGTTTATCCCGGCACTGGATAAAGAAATGGCAGAAAATATCAGGATGATTGAAGAAATCATAAAAACTGAAACCAATATTAAAGAAGTAGAAATACTGGATGCCGACAATGATTTTATCCGTAAAAAAGCAAAAGCTAATTTCAAAACCCTGGGCAAAAAATTGGGCAGCCGAATGAAATGGGCCGCTGAAAAAATATCGTTATTTAATAATGCAGAAATTGAAGAAGTGCAGAAAGGTGGCTATATTTTAAATAATGATGAAATAGCAGCCGGTGCCGAACCCATCTTGCTTAATGAAGAAGATCTGGACATAATTACAGATGAAATACCGGGGTTCGAAATTGCTACAAATGGCTCATTAACAATAGCCTTAGATATTACCTTATCCCATCAGCTATTAATGGAAGGAGCCGCCAGGGAGTTTGTTAACAGAGTACAAAATATAAGAAAAGACAAGGATTTTGAACTTACTGATCACATCCGGGTAGAGATCCTTGAAAATGACGGAATACAAAATTTTATAATTGAATTTAAAGACTATATTTGCGGCGAAATTTTAGCTGATTCTTTGGAATTTGTACCCCATTTATCCAACGGTACCAGCATCGAAGTAAACAACAATTCACTAACTATTAACGTAACTAAAAATAGTAAGCATGGCAACTAAGAAAGCAGCTGCTAAAAAAGCAGTAAAACCAGTAGCAAAAAAACCGGTAAAGGCGCCTGCTAAAAAAGCAGTTGCCAAAGCAGCTAAACCAACTCCCAAAAAGGCAGCTAAACCCATCGCTAAGCCTAAGAAAGCAGTTGTGAAAAAAACAGTAAAACCTGCACCTAAAAAAGTTATAAAGAAGGCAGCACCCAAACCTGCCCCTAAAAAAGTAGTAGTTGCTAAAAAAACAGCACCCGTGGCTAAAAAACCAGCACCGGTAGCAAAGCCTGTGGCAAAAGCCGCTATGCATAAACCCGTGGTTCCTGTTGCAAAAAAAGCGGCAAAACCGGCAGGGCCTAAAGCAATTGCTAAAAACCCAAAAGATATTAAAGTGATACCTGCTAAACCCGTATCGCTTCCTAAAATAACTACCAAAACATCCAGGAAATACCAACCTGATTTTACCAAATCTGTATTAGACCAATTGAAACACGATCCCGGTGCTCCTATAGTAAGATATAGCGATAGCGATCTTACAGAATTTAGAGATTTGATTCAACGTAAATTAGAAGCCGCAAAAAAAGAATTGTCTTACCTGCAAGGTTTAATTACCCGTAAAGATGAAATGGGTGGCGATGAATCAGAAAACCGCTATATGACAATGGAAGACGGCAGCTTAAGTATGGAAAGAGAGCAATTGAGCCAAATGGCCAGCCGCCAGATCACATTTATTGATCACCTGGAAAAAGCATTGATGCGTATTGAAAATAAAACGTATGGCATTTGCCGTGTAACCGGAAAATTAATTGATAAAGCCCGCTTAAGAGCTGTACCACATGCTACCTTAAGTATAGAAGCTAAAATGGGCCAGGCAAAATAGAATTTAATTATACAGGCAGGAAAGAGTGCTATTACCGGCACTCTTTTTTTATGCTTTCCTTATTTTAACTCTTGCATATCTACCAGCCTCTTATAAAATCCCTCCTTTTGCATGAGAGATTCATGAGTACCCCTTTCGGCGATATGCCCTTTTTGCAAAACAATAATTTCATCAGCATGCCTGATGGTACTTAACCGATGGGCAATAACAACCGAAGTACGGTTATTCATTAAATTATTAATGGCATCCTGCACCAGCCTTTCGCTTTCGGTATCTAACGAAGAGGTAGCTTCATCCAGGATTAATATGGGTGGATTTTTAAGTACGGCCCTGGCAATCGTAATCCGTTGCCTTTCGCCCCCGCTCAGCTTCATACCCCTGTCTCCAATATTGGTATCGTAGCCTTTCTCTTTTTGCATAATAAAATCATGGGCATTGGCAATACGAGCCGCCTTTTCAATTTCTGCATGGCTGGCCTGTGGCATACCCAGTGCTATATTTTCTGCAATGGTACTATTAAACAAAATGGGTTCCTGGGTTACTATACTTATTAAGCCCCTTAATGATTGTAATGAATAATCCTTAATGGGAATACCATCTACTAAAATTTCACCCGAAGAGGGATCATGAAAACGGGGAATCAAATCGGCCAGGGTAGATTTACCGGCGCCACTGCTCCCTACCAGGGCAACAGTGGTTCCTTTTTTTATTTCGAGGTTAATATTTTGTAAGATGGTTACGTCCTCGTATTTAAAACTTATATCTTTAAAATTAATCGCACTGGTAAAGTTTTCTATTTTTTTTCCGCCAGGATTATCATCAACAGTAATGGGAGCATTCAGTACTTCATTAATACGGTCAATAGCTGCTGAGCCTTTTTGCATATTGCTAAAGGCAGTAGATATAGATTTTGCCGGATCAATAATATTGTAGAACAAACCCATATAGGTAAGGAATAAAGCGCCATTGAGCCCGATTGAATTATTTAATACCAGCTGACCCCCAAACCAAAGAATACAGGCAAAAATAGTAACCCCCATCATTTCACTCATCGGCGAAGCTAAATCTCTCCTAAACCCTATTTTATTTCTGGCTATTAGTAAATCGTGGCAAATTTGTTGAAATTTTTGATTGAGATTTTTCTCCACATTAAACGCTTTTATCACCCTTAAACCGCCCAGGGTTTCATCGAGTGTAGAAATTGTTTCGCCACTTTTCTGCGCTACTTTTACCGATTGCCTTTTTAAAGAACGGCTGAGCCTGCCAATGATAAAACCCATAACAGGCAAACAAATTAATATAAAAAGGGTGAGCCTGGGACTGATATAAAGCAAAACCGCCAGATTAATCAGGATACTCAATGGGTCTTTCACCCAACCTTCCAGGGTACCAATAACCGATGCTTCAATTTCATACACATCATTACTCATCCGGCTCATCAGGTCTCCCTTGCGTTTCTCAGTAAAATAACCGATCGGTAATTGCAGTATTTTTTCAAACATATCAGTCCGAAAGCGGTTGGAAATCCCATTCTTGATAGGCCCCATAGCCCGGGCTGATAAATACAAGAAAAGATTTTTAAAAAAAATGGTAATAATGATGAGTACACATACAACCGATAATGCATAAATGGTATCTCCCTGGTTAATGAGCATATTAAGATGTGCATTCACCCAGTTCAGCAAAGGATTACTGGTAGCTTTCCCGGGTTGAATCAGGCCGCCGTCCACACCAAATATTAATTGTAAAAAGGGCAACAGCATCCCCAATGATAAAATAGAGAAAAAAATAGATAATATAATCGTAATAAAATAACGGGCAATTTCTAATTTATAAAAGCCCAGGTATTTAAAAACCCTTGAAAATCTTCGCATTTTTATTAAATAAGCATAGAAACAGCAAAGTAAGTAATTTTACAGCGAATAAAATGGCAGACTATGTTAGAAGGAAAAAGACAAAAACAAGTGGCGGCAGTATTAGAACACGAATTAAATGATATTTTTCACCGGTTGGGCCTGGCAATGATTGAAGGGGGTATGGTTTCTATCGCATCTGTAAAAATTACGCCCGACCTGTTTGATGCCCGTATTTACCTGAGTTTATTTAAGGTACCCAACCCACAGGCAGCGCTAAAAATAATACAGGACCGGAGCTGGGAAATAAAAAAAGAATTAACGGCAAGGGTTCGCCACCAGTTGAGATCGATGCCCCAACTCACTTTTTATATTGATGATACCCTGGATTATGTTGATAAAATGGAAAAACTATTTAAAGACATTCATAAGAACGATCGTAAAGACCCATCCTAAATTTAAAAACCTGCAATAACCGGTATCCCGGTAGGCAACACTATGTATTTAAAATTTGCGTGGCGATATTTCAGGGCAAAAAAATCGGCTCATGCCATAAATATTATAGCATGGGTTACCACCGGTGTTATTGCTTTTGCCACCTGTTGCCAGGTATTGGTATTAAGTGTATTTAATGGTTTTGAAGGATTGGTAAAATCTTTATACTCCTCATTTTACAGCGATTTTAAAATAGTACCGCAAAAAGGAAAAACTTTTACCCTCACTACCGCTCAATTGGAAGCCATCAAAAACCAACCCTTTATCAAAGGAGTGAGCCTGGTTGCAGAAGAAAAGGCATTATTGGAAAACGACGAAACACAAGCTGCTGTGATAATTAAAGGAGTTGATGAAAATTATAATAAAGTAAGTGGTCTTCCTCAAAAAATAGTTTCCGGGAAATATGATACAGGTACCCCCGATGCGCCCAAAGGAGTTATAGGTTATGGGGTGCAAAATGCTGCCGGTATTTTTGTTGATTCCTCGTTGGCTCCCGCTACCCTCACCATTACACTACCCAAACGAAATACTACCAGTACTGATCCCATGAGCCTGATAAGCCAGGGAAATTTACAGGCAAGTGGTGTTTTTGCCATACAACAGGAATTTGACAATTCTTATATCATTACCAATATTGGTTTTTTAAAACAACAAATGAATTTTGGTGAAAATGAATTTTCTGCCATTGAGATCAGCTTATTACCCGGAACCAGGGAATCAAAAGCCCTCCCCGAACTTCAAAAATTAATTCCGGCCCATACGATCCTGAAAAGCCGTTACCAGCAAAATAGCAACTTATACAATACCATGAAAATGGAGAAATGGGCAATTTATGCTGTACTTACGCTTATCCTCATCATTGCCGCTTTTAATATGATTAGTGCCATTACCATGCTGGTTTTAGAAAAGAAAAAAGATATTGGCATCTTGCAGGCTATGGGAAGTCCAAAATCAGCTATCCAAAAAATATTTTTGTCCGAGGGATTATTACTGGGAGTACTGGGTGCCGGTATCGGTATTTCACTGGCTATTCTTATTTGTGTATTACAAACCCGGTTTCATTTCATAAAACTGCAGGGGGGCTCCTTTCTTATTGATTATTTCCCGGTAAAATTACAGCTTACAGATATTTTACTGGTAGCCGGAACGGTACTTTTTATCTCATTTACTGCATCCTGGTTCCCTTCCTATAAAGCAGCTCAGCAATCGCTGGATTTAAAATAAATCAGTAATCGCCCAAAGTTTCCGGTAACTGGGCCAGGGCCGTTTTTAGTTGTTCATCGTTGGGCGCAATACCATGCCATTCGTGCAAACCTTCCATAAAGTCTACCCCTTTTCCCATAATGGTTTTCATTAAAATTACTACGGGTTTGCCTTGGCCTGTAAATGATTTTGCTTTTTGCAAGCCGGCTACTACAGCTTCCATATCATTACCGTCCATTTCCATCACCGTCCAGTTAAACGCTTCAAATTTGGCATGCAGGCTTTCTAAGGCCATTACCTTACTGGTAGGGCCATCTATTTGCTGGCCATTATGATCGATGGTTGCAATGAGGTTATCTACGTTATGATGTGCTGCAAACATAATAGCTTCCCAGTTTTGGCCTTCATCCAGCTCTCCGTCGCCATGTAATGAATATACCAGGTTAGTATCTCCATTTAGTTTTTTAGCCAGGGCCGCTCCTATTGCTACACTCATACCCTGCCCCAATGAACCGGAAGCTACCCGTACACCCGGTAAGTGTTCATGCGTAGTGGGGTGCCCCTGGAGCCGGCTGTTAATTCGCCTGAAACTATTGAGTTCCTGCAGTGGAAAATAACCACTCCGGGCCAGGCTACTGTAAAAAACCGGGGAAATATGTCCATTACTCAAAAAGAAAAGGTCCTCACCGATGCCGTCCATTTTAAAATCGGGGTTATGCTTCATAATATTGAAGTATAAAGCGGTAAAATATTCAGTACAGCCCAAAGAGCCACCCGGGTGGCCGCTTTGAACGGCATGAACCATGCGTAAAATATCTCTCCGGATTTGGCTGGCGGTATCTTTAAGTTGCTGCATAAATTGTATAGGTAACTTTATTTACAAAAATTGCTGCAAACCTACTTTAAAACTAAACAGCTACAAAGTAAAATATATTATCTTAGCGCAAAAGTTTAAATACTAAATCTTTAAATCCGGGCGTTATTAAAAATAATAAATAGAATTTTACACTTATCATGAGTTTGGTAGAATATTTGTACATCCCCTACATTAGGTACAAATTAAAAGTTCCGTAAAACAAACTATTTTAATACTTTTGTTTATTAGCCGTCGTAAACGACACTTGCATGGATAATATCTTACTAAGCTCGCTGCTAGCTTTTATAATAACATTTTTTTCAATACCGGTAATTATACAGATTGCCAAATCGAAAAAATTATTTGATGAGCCGGATGAGCGAAAAGTTCATAAAACCGTAATCCCAACACTTGGTGGGCTGGGCATTTTTGCAGGTTTTGTAGTGGCTATCCTGCTGGGTGTTCCGGCAGGGTTAAATCCCGAATTTCAATATTTTGCTGCCGCTTCAGTAGTCATCTTCTTTTTAGGAATTAAAGATGATATCATGATTCTTTCAGCCAGTAAAAAATTTATAGGCCAGCTTATTGCAGCCGGTATCCTCATTAAATTTGCCGGTATCCATATTACCAATATGCATGGTTTTTTAGGGATTTATGAAATCCCGTATTTTGCCGGGGTCATCCTGTCTTTTTTCACTATTATCGTTATCACCAATTCATTTAACCTGATAGATGGGGTAGATGGTTTGGCAGGCTCCCTGGGTTTTATCACCACCTTTGTGTTTGGAAGTTATTTTTATTACATTGGCCAAACGGCATATGCTGTACTGGCTTTTTCTCTTACCGGGAGTATTGTGGGCTTTCTGATTTACAATCATTCTCCGGCAAAAATATTTATGGGTGATACGGGTTCATTATTACTGGGTTTAATCAATTCCATATTGGTTATAAAATTCATTAACCTGGCCAGTATTCAACCCGAAGGTTACGCCATTAATGCTTCTCCTGCCATTGGATTTGCCATACTTATCATCCCCTTATTTGATACCCTTCGGGTTTTTGGAATCCGGATATTAGACCGCCGTTCTCCTTTTAGCCCCGATCGGAATCATATTCATCATTACCTTTTAGATCTTGGTTTTTCACATAAAAAGATCACCTATTCCTGTGTTTGCATTACCCTTCTGTTTATTGTAAGCGCTTTTTTACTGCGCAACCAAAATACAACCTTTGTAGTAGCAATTATATTAGCCGCCGCCGCAGGCATTACCGGGCTTGTCTATTACATGCGCAAGAAATCGAGGCAGTCTTACATTAATAAGAATGTAATTGAGAAAGATATCATCAAGTCTCGCAAGGTACTCACCCTGGTTTCTGATACAGCAGAAGTTGATTAATTTTTAGCATTTTACATTTTTTGCCTCCCATATTTTATACTTAGATTTGCAGCCATTAACTTTATAATTATGGCAGATGATATTTCAGCAGTATTGAAACAGGCAACCGAAACGATGCAAAAAGCAATTCGTCACCTGGAAACTGAATTAGTAAAAATCAGGGCTGGTAAGGCTTCTTCAGCCATTGTAGATGGCATTACAGCAGATTATTATGGTACCCCCACCCCTATTAACCAAATAGCCAATGTAACCGTAATGGATGCCCGTACCATTTCGGTACAGCCATGGGAAAAAAACATGTTGCAGGTAATTGAACGGGCCATCATTGCCGCCAATATTGGAATTAACCCGCAAAACGATGGTAACTCTATTCGCTTATTTTTACCCCCGCTTACCGAAGAAAGAAGAAAGGAAATGGTGAAAAAATGTAATGGCGAAGGTGAGCAGGCAAAAATATCCATTCGCAGCATCCGCCGAGATGCAATTGAATCTATCAAAAAAATGCAGAAAGATGCCATACTGAGTGAAGATGCAGCAAAAAGTGCAGAAGGAGAGGTGCAAAATGAAACAGATAAATTTATCTCTTTAGTTGACAAACACCTGGCAGCGAAAGAAAAAGAAATTATGGCAGTATAATAAATCCTTTTACTAACCATCTTTCTCAAAACGTATTCATGCGCATTATTCCCATTACGGAAAAAGATAACGCCCTATTCATACAAGTAGCCCTAAGGCTTTATCAGCAAGACCCTCATTGGATACGCCCTTTAGATAAAGACATTAATGATGTTTTTAATAAAAACAAAAACAAAACATTTCGTTTTGGCGAAGTACAACGCTGGATATTACAAACGGATGCAGGTGAAAGCATTGGCCGGATCGCTGCTTTTGTAAATAAAAAATATAAAAATAAAAATGACGATGGACCGGTGGGCGGCATAGGTTTTTTTGAATGCATCAATAACCAAAATGCCGCTAACCTTCTTTTTGATACTGCTAAAAACTGGCTGCAAAGCAGGAACATGCAGGCCATGGATGGCCCTATTAATTTTGGAGAAAGAGATCGCTGGTGGGGTTTGGTAACAGAGGGGTATAAGGAACCCTTATACTGTATGAATTATAATCCTCCTTATTACGTTTCCTTATTTGAGGCATATGGGTTTAAATTATTTTATACTCAGGTATGCTATGGGAGAGACCCGCAGCAAGAAGTAACCGAAAAAATTATAAGCCGGCACAAAGAATATGCAAATAACCCCGACTTTTCATTTGAAATCCTCAAAAAAAATAAATTAGCCAAATATGCGGCAGATTTTGCAACGGTATATAATAAAGCCTGGGCAGGCCATGGAGGAATGAAACAAATGGCTGTTCCCCAGGCAATGAGTTTATTTAAAAGAATGAAACCCGTAATGGATCCCAAAATTGCCTGTTATGTGTATTATAAAAATGAGCCCATTGCTATTTTTTTAAACCTCCCCGATCTTAACCAGTATTTTAAATACATGAATGGCAAATTTGGTATTTTGCAAAAATTGTATTTTTTATATCTTCTAAATTTTAAACCTATCCATAAATTTACCGGCCTTGTTTTTGGTATTGTACCTGAATGGCAAGGCAAAGGAATTGATGCCTATTTAATATATGAATGTTCGCAAATATTACGCAGCCCACCCCGAAATTATACTGCCTACGAAATGCAATGGATTGGTGATTTTAACCCTAAAATGCTGAATGTAGCCGAAACACTGGGCGGCGTATGGGTCACCCGCAAGCTGGGTACTTATCGCTATCTTTTTGACCGGAAAAAATCATTTAAACGGCATCCTATATTAAATTGATTTTTTTGGCGTTCTTTTCCAATTTTAGATTTTTTGAGTCCTCATTTTTCATAACTTCAAGTAAAATCAGCAGCAGGAGAACATATATAAGATGGATAAATTTATTGTTTCGGCACGTAAGTACAGGCCCCAAAATTTTAGTACAGTAGTAGGCCAGCAACATATTACTACTACTTTAAAAAATGCAATTGTAAATAATCAATTGGCACATGCCTTTTTATTTTGTGGCCCCCGGGGTGTGGGTAAAACCACTTGTGCCCGTATTTTGGCAAAAACCATTAATTGCGAACATAAAACAAAAGACGGCGAAGCCTGTAATGTATGTAATAGTTGTATTTCGTTTGATAATGGTACTTCCTTAAACATACATGAACTGGATGCTGCCAGTAATAATTCGGTAGATGATATACGAACCCTGGTAGACCAGGTAAGGTTTGCCCCGCAGGCGGGAGATTATAAAGTATATATTGTAGATGAAGTACACATGCTGAGTTCCGCAGCTTTTAATGCATTTTTAAAAACGCTGGAAGAGCCCCCGCCTTTTGCCATATTTATTTTAGCTACTACTGAAAAACACAAAATCATTCCTACAATCCTGAGCCGATGCCAGATCTTTGATTTTAAACGCATCAGTACCCAGGATACAGTAGATCATTTACAGGAAATTTGTGATAAAGAAAACATACAGGCAGAACCGGCAGCCCTGCATATGATTGCCCAAAAAAGCGAGGGCTGTATGCGTGATTCTTTAAGCATACTGGACAAAATTGTAAGTTTCACAGGCGGCCATATCACCTATACCAATACGCTGGAACACCTGAATATTTTAGATGAAGATTATTTTTTCACCCTGCTGGATAATATGCAAAAACAACAACTGAGCGATGCGCTTGTATTGTTTGACAGTATTATTCAAAAGGGATTTGAAGCCGATACTTTTTTAGAAGGATTTGCGGAATTCATTAGAAACCTGATGGTGAGCAAAGACCCCAAGTCTGTAGCGCTGCTGGATGTAGCTGATAATTTTAAAGCCCGGTATCTTAAACTGGCACAGGAAGTGCTTACCGGCTGGATGGTTGCTGCATTAAATATTCTTTCTGATGCTTCGGTGGGGTATAAACAAGCCCGCAATAAAAAATTATTTGTAGAACTGGCGCTTATAAAACTTTGCTACCTGCAGCAGGCAATTGAAATTTCCCAATCGGGGGAAGTTAAAAAAAAAATAACGGCAACCCATAAGGCTGTTCAATTTAAAAGCTTAGTTCCTTTTAAAATGAAAGAACCGGAAGCCATTTCCAAAAAAGAAACTGAATTACCCGCTGCCCGCTTAATGGTGCAGGAAGAACCTGCCCCTTCCATTGTTGCCACATCCGAAGTGATTCATGCAGAATCGTCAAAAGGAGGCAGCACGCTCAAGGGAATTAAAGAAAAAATAAAGCAACAGCGGCTTCATACACAACAAAAGCCAATAGCCCTTAACCCTGAAGTATTGCAAAATGTATGGAATGAGTTTACGCAAAAACTTTCGGAAGCAAAAAACCATTCTGCTGCTTCTAATTTTAAATCGGCTCAGTTAACTATTGATGATGAAGCCCATTTTAATATTATTTGTAACAGTGCCTTACAACAAAAGTTTATTGAAAAGGAAAGGCCGGAACTAATAGATTTTTTACAAAAGTCGTTCAATAATAACAGCCTGTCTTATACCTGTGTTTTACAGGAATTAGAAACCGACGAAGAGGAAGAGAAAACACTTACCAAAAAACAGCAATACCAATTATTAGCCACACAATACCCCCAAATCAGGCTGCTAAAAGAAAAATTGAAATTAGATTTAGAGTGAGTTTTAGAGTTGCAAAGGGCAATGAAGCTGAAATGTGCGACGCCAATACCGCCCAACCGGGGCTCAAAAGCCGGTAACACAAAAATAAAGCGTGACTTACCTCTATTTACTCCGGGTGAGAGGGCATAAAATTGCCCGTTTTGCATTAATTTCGGGCTTCAATACAATAATGAATCTTTAAGGATATGGCAGAAGTAATAAGAATGCCCCGGTTGAGCGATACCATGACCGAAGGCAAAATAGTGAGTTGGAATAAAAAAGTGGGCGACAAAGTAAAAAGTGGCGATACATTGGCAGAAGTAGAAACCGATAAAGCCACCATGGAATTAGAAAGTTATAATGACGGCATTCTTTTACATATAAATGTAGAAGCCGGTAAAGCGGCCCCCGTAGATGGGGTAGTGGCCGTAATTGGTAAAGAAGGAGAAGATTTTAAACCGGCTTTACACGCCGCAGCTGATAAGCAGGCTGAACCTGCCCCGGCATCCGCACCCCCGGAACAAAAAGAAAATCATCCGGGCGAATCGAAAGCCATTTCTCTGCCAGAGGGCGCAAAAGAAATCAGGATGCCCTTATTGAGCGATACCATGACGGAAGGAAAAATTGTGAGCTGGAATAAAAAAGTGGGCGACAAAGTGAAAAGTGATGATGTGCTGGCAGAAGTGGAAACCGATAAAGCCACTATGGAAATTGTAGGCTATGAAGAAGGCACCCTTTTATACATTGGCGTAGAAGCCGGGCAGGCAGCAAAAATAAATGAAGTAATTGCCATTGTAGGAAAACCGGGTACTGATGTAAGCGCTTTTGTTGCCGCAGAAAAAAGCGGAGCCAACAAACAGGCGCCAACTGAAAATAAAAATGAACAAAAATCAACTCCGGCCCCTGCCCAAACAGAACCCACACAAAATACCGAAACTGTGAATGGCCGTATAAAAGCCTCTCCCCTGGCAAAAAAATTAGCCCACGAAAAAGGGATAGACCTGAGTAAAATAAATGGGAGTGGTGATGGCGGCAGAATTACGAAAAGAGATATTGACAGTTATATGCCTGCTGCTGCACCTGCCGCCAAAGAAACTACTGCGGCATTAGCCGTTCCGCAATTTGGTGAGCAAGGCAGGGAAGGATATACAGATATTGAAAATTCGCAAATGCGAAAAACAATTGCACGCCGCCTGGGTGAAAGCAAATTCAGCGCTCCTCATTTTTACCTTACTATGGAGATCAATATGGATAATGCCATGAACTCCCGTACCGCAATCAATGAAATAAGCCCTGTAAAAATTTCATTTAATGATATCATAATAAAAGCTGTTGCCATGGCATTGCGCCAGCACCCTGCCGTAAATAGTAGCTGGATGGGCGATTTTATTCGTCAGAATCACCATATTCATATCGGATCGGCAGTGGCAGTACCCGAAGGGCTGATCGTACCTGTAATCCGTTTTGCCGATCAAAAATCTCTGGCACAAATTGCCACCGAAGCCAAAGAACTATATACCAAAGCCAAAGAAAAAAAATTACAGCCAAACGAATTTTCAGGAAATACATTTACCATTTCTAACCTGGGCATGATGGATATTGAAGAATTTACTGCCATCATCAATCCTCCTGATAGCGCCATACTTGCAGTAGGCCGCATTAAGGAAACGCTTGTAAAAAAAGGAGACAGTATTGATGTAACCCATGTTATGAAAGTTACGATGAGCTGCGACCACCGAAGTGTGGATGGCGCTGTAGGCGCCGCTTTTTTACAAACCCTAAAGCGCTTTATAGAAAACCCGGTTACCATGCTGGTTTAAATTTTTACATAAACAAAAAAAGCGTTTGCGATAGCTCGCAAACGCTTTTTTTATGAATTGTAACAAACTCATGCATTGCCATTAGATTATATATACCGGCAATGGATTGCTTTACAATCATGTTGCAAAAAATAAATGTTGCTCAGCATTGAATTTTCAATTATTTTTGAAATTTTAGAAATATAATTTAACTTAGTATATGCAATTAGCAGAAGCAAAAAAGAAATTTATAAATAGCTGGGGGGCATTGGGTACGCACTGGGGCATTAACCGTACCATGGCACAAATTCATGCCTTGCTCCTGGTAAACCCGTACCCCCTTACGCAGGATGATATTATGGAGCAACTCCATATTAGCCGTGGGAATGTAAATATGAATGTGCGTGACCTGGTAAGCTGGGGGCTGGTAGAACGCAAGATAATTTCCGGAGAAAGAAAAGAACATTTTGTAGCCGATAAAGATATTTGGAAAGTAGCCACTCAAATAATTAAAGAAAGAAAAAAACGGGAACTTGAGCCGATGCTTAAATTGTTATCGCAACTGGAAATCCTGGATGAGGATAAAAAAAATAAAGAAGTAAAACAATTTAAAGATATGGTAGGAGAAATTCAAAAATTAGGTACCCAGGTAGATAAGATTTTAGACCTATTGATAAAATCGGAATCAAATTGGCTGAGTAGCAGTTTGCTGAAATTAATTAAATAATGGCGGTGCCTATTCATTTCCGCAAGAAAGCCGGTAAACCCCTACCCTTTCAGGGGCGCCGTATCATTACAAAAATCTTTACATGAAACAAGAAAAAATCATCCTGGCCGGAGGATCGGGATTTATTGGCCAAAGTATTGCAAATTATTTTTGTGATGAAAACCATATAATCATTCTCAGCCGGCATGCGGATGGAGAAAAAACAAACCGGGTAGGTTCACAGGATCCTTTACCCAATACCCGTAGTGTATATTGGAATGGTAAAGAAGCCGGCTCCTGGTCAAAGGAATTAGAAGGGGCAAGCCTGGTTATAAACCTGGCGGGCAAAACCATTAACTGCCGGTACACCGAAAAAAATAAAAAAGAAATATTAGAAAGCCGTGTACAGGCCACACAGGCCATTGGGGAAGCCATAAAACAATGTAAAATTCCTCCAAAACTTTGGATAAACGCATCTGCTGCTACCCTCTATGCAAATGCCGAAATACATCCTAAGGATGAATATGAAAAAGAATATGGAAATGATTTTGCAGCCCGGGTATGTAAAGAATGGGAAGCCGCCTTCTTTGCGCAGGCAACCCCTAACACCCGTAAAATTGCCATGCGCCAGGGACTCGCATTAGGCAAAGGAGGATTGCTTGCACCCTATTTGAATCTTGTGAAACTGGGATTGGGTGGTACCCAGGGAAATGGAAGACAAATGTATTCCTGGATTCATATAGAAGATTGTAACCGCATTATTGAATGGCTTTTTAAAGAAAAAGAAGTAGAAGGACCTATTAATTTTTGCAGCCCGTTCCCGGTAAGCAATAAAATATTCATGCAGGCATTAAGAAATGCAACCGGGAACTCCATTGGCTTACCTGCCTATGCATGGATGATTAAAATAGGCAGCTATTTAATTGGTACAGAACCGGAACTGGCACTCAACAGCAGGTGGGTACTGCCCACACGGCTTATTGAAATGGGCTTCCGGTTTAAATACCCCTATATTGAGGAGGCATTTAATAATATTATAAAACAATATCCCAAAAAAGCATATCGCCTGTTTTAAAATGATTCAAGAAAAACACCCCATCATTTACTTTGATGGTATTTGTAATTTGTGTAACCATGCCGTACAGTTCGTAATACGCCACGACCCAACAGCGATATTTAAATTTGCTTCTTTACAATCCGTAAAAGGGCAAAAATTATTAGCTACCCTGCCCTGTAAGCCTGGAGTGGCAAATAGTTTCTTACTGGAAGAAAATGGAAAAATATATTCAAAATCTACCGCAGCCCTACGAGTTGCAAAAAAATTATCAGGCCCGGTAAAATGGATATATGGCTTTATTATTGTACCTTCTTTTATAAGAGATGGCATTTATTCATTCATCTCCCAAAAGAGATATCAATGGTTTGGTAAAAGAGAGAGCTGTATGGTACCGGGCCCCGAAATAAATAACCGGTTTTTAAATGATTAACACATGCAACAAAAGAAAACACTCATCCTTGGCGCTTCAGAAAATCCCGAAAGATACAGTTACCTGGCGCTGCA
Organism: Sphingobacteriales bacterium 39-19; assembly: GCA_001898465.1. Taxonomy (GTDB): domain Bacteria; phylum Bacteroidota; class Bacteroidia; order Chitinophagales; family Chitinophagaceae; genus Ferruginibacter. The sequence continues at coordinate 87,108 of MKTX01000001.1, forward strand.
AAAATTAAAATCCCATCATCATCCCGTACTGGCAATTGGCCGGAGAAAAGCTACGGTTAACGATATTGAAATTGTAACAAATATGCCCCACATTACAGATGTTCACACAGTAACTTTATACCTGAATCCCAAAAACCAGGAACCTTATTACGACTATATTTTATCGCTTAAGCCTCATCGCATCATCTTTAATCCCGGAACTGAGAATGATACACTAGAAGCCCTGGCCAGGGCTAAAGGCATTCAAACACAGCAAGCATGCACCCTGGTACTACTGAGTACCGGGCAATACTAAATTTATTCTGCTTTACATACTAAAATAACTGCTATAAGCGTTTCATGAGGTAAGATACCCCTATGTATCTTAAAAAACCAATAGACATGAAACCATTTAGTAAATCCTTACTGGGCTTACTGCTGTGCTGTATTGCAATTTCAGCAACTGCCCAAAATAATCCCGTGAAACCTGCTCAGTTTGCAGGCCTTCCACAAACCATACAGGTAAATAAAGCAATTCTTGCTGAAGCATTAAATAATCAATCAGGCCGGTTGGTACAAATTGATTTTGGCAATGGCCTAAAGTTTAAAGGTACCGTAACCAGTAATGTTCAGCGTTACGCCAATCTTCAAATAATCATCATTCAATCTATTGATAACCCTAACCAGGTTTTACAGATTTCCATGATCACTCATCCGGATCATACCATACGGTATTCAGGCCGCATTATAAACCCGCAGGCAAGTGATGGATATGAATTAAAATCAAATGCGGGCATGTATGAACTGGTAAAATTTGAAACAGACCGGGTTTTACAAGACTGTCATTTTTAATATCCCTGATAAATGATTTACAATGAAAAACTTTACTAAAATATTATATAGCCTGGTATTGATCATCACAACACATGTGAGCCTTGCACAAGTTCCTAAACTAAGCAGTTTGCCCGGTGCTGCTGCCACTATTTATTTTGATTTTGACGGACATACAGTACAATCTGCCGTATGGCAAGGCGGGCAGGCTTTTACCTGTGCTGCCAGTGGCTTAAGCCCCAACCAGATTACAGAAATATTTAACCGGGTATCAGAAGATTTCAGGCCCTTCGATGTAAATATCACTACCGATTCTACCCAGTTTTTAGCCGCTGCCCCCGACATGCGCATACGGATGATTGTAACTCCTACCAGCGCCTGGTACACCAATGTGGGAGGTGTTTCCTTTGTAGGGTCTTTTAATTGGGGCGATGATACACCGGGTTTTATTTTTCCGGATCGCCTAAGCTATTCTGCAAAATATATTGCCGAATGTTGCTCGCATGAAACAGGGCATACCCTGGGTTTATCGCACCAAAGCCGTTACGATGACAACTGTGTACTTACACAAACGTATAGTATGGGCGAAGGGAGTGGAGAAATTAGCTGGGCACCCGTGATGGGAAACAGTTATTATAAAAATATGACCGGATGGAACGATGGGCCTACCCCCTATGGCTGTTCCAACACCCAGGATAACCTTACCATTATTACCAATGCCAATGGATTCACCTACCGGGCAGATGATTATAATGATGCCCTGGATAATAACACTTATAACCTGGGAAATAATGATTTTTCAGTAAATGGTATTATTGCTACTACCGGCGATAAAGATGCCTTTCAATTTACCATTACCCAATCTGCAGCTTTTCATTTATTGGCAAAACCCTTTGGAATAGATGCCATGAACAATGGAGCCAACTTAGACATTAAACTAGAATTATACAACGCTGATAAAATATTAATACGCACTTACAACCCCCAAGAAACAATGAGTGTTACTGTTGACACTACACTCAACAGCGGAAAATATTTTTTAATAATTTCCGGAACGGGTAATAGTTATGTAAGCGATTACGGCAGCCTGGGGTCATATACCATCACGGCTTCCCGGGGCGCATTGCCGATTCATGATATTAGTTTATATGGCAGGCAGGTAAATAATATACACCAGCTTAACTGGAATATTATTGCCGATGAAGCAATTGAAACACAAAGTGTAGAAGTATCCCGGGATGGTATTTATTTTAAATCGATCGGTATCGTAAATGGAACGTCCAGGACCTTTCAATACCACCCCTATGATGCAGGCGTTTTGTATTACAGGATAAAAGTAACATCGGTAATTAACCAATCCATGTACTCCAATGTAATTTCATTAAAAGCAACAGATAATAAAGAAAATAATTTTGAAGTATCTACGTTAATACATCAGGAGATTTCGGTAAATGCACCTGCTGCTTTTGCATACAGGCTTTGGGATGCTACCGGCAAATTAATTACTACCGGTACAGGAACCAAAGGCATGAATCGAAAAAATACAGGGAATCTACCTTCGGGAATTTATATTATAGAATTGATCAGTAACAACCATAAACAAACAGAAAGACTTTTAAAACAGTAAGGTAGATTCATGTGTAAGTAAGGGGCCGGAATTAGGGACCGGCCTCTTTTTTTATGCCCTAATCTTTCCACATTTCCACAAAACATCCTGTACGCTTAAACTTTTTATATCTTTCTTTCCATTTCTAAGTAACTTTAAAAAACCCTTTTTTTATATGTTATGGAGAAAATTTAATGGCGATGCTATTGTACTTCCCATAAAAGATGCAGTAGAAGAAGCCATAAAAAGAGAAACCCAGGCCGGCTATAAATTAAAAGTATGTATTGGTACCGATAGCCAGGTAAAAGGTAAAGAAACAGAATTTGCAACAGTAATTGTAATGCTGCGTGAAGGCCGGGGGGGCTTCATGTTTATTCACAACGAAAAAACACATCACCAGTATAGCATTAAAGAAAGAATGCTGGTAGAAGTTGCCAAGAGTATTGAAATTGCGTATGAACTATGTAACCTCTTTACAAATTACCATGTAGATATGGAAGTACATGCCGACATCAATACCAATCCTCACTTCAAAAGCAATGAAGCACTCCGGGAAGCGATGGGCTATATCTTAGGAATGGGCTTTGCTTTTAAAGCAAAACCTGAAGCCTTTGCCAGTAGCAGTTGTGCAAATAAAGTGGTAAATTAATGTGGGTATCCTTCCTGTAAATTCAGTGCCTGGTTAATGCCATTTAGCCTGGCTGAAACTACCGGCTTTTTCAAACTTATTATGGTGTGTTATTCATCCGTAAGATCATCCCTGTGTTCCTCTGCCTTTTCAATAATATGCTGCAGCAATCTTTCTCTTCCTGTTTTTTTTACTGCACTGGTAACAATATGCCAGGGTAAGAACTGGTGGGTTTGTAGCATAGCAGCTAAAAAATCTTTCACATTTTTACTTACCACTCGTTGGGTTTCTTTATCAGCCTTGGTAAACACAAGGCTAAATGGCACTTGCCAAAGAGCCAATTTATCTAAAAAATCAAGATCTATTTTTTGCGGCCGGTGACGGCTATCAATCAATACATATACCTGGGCAATATTTTCCCGTTTACGCAAATAATTTTCTATCATTTGCTCCCACCGCCTGCGGCTACTTATGCTTACTTTAGCAAAGCCATACCCGGGCAGGTCTACCAAGTACCATCTCAGCATCTTTTCATGTGCAGGATTTTTTTCATCGGTTACCCCGGTAATCATTTCAAAATGATTGATCAGTTGTGTTTTTCCCGGCGACCCCGAAGTTTTTGCTAATTTTTCATGTAAGCAAAGGGCATTAATAATAGAAGATTTGCCCACATTACTCCTTCCTATGAAAACAAATTCTGGCCGGTTGGGCGTGGGGCATTTATCGTATGACGGGCTGCTAATAAGGTATGCAGCCTTTTTTATGGATATCATTTTCTTTTGCACCGCCAAATTTAACTTTTATTATAGTGATAAACCATAAATCAGGATCAAATGTAAAGTATCAAAGCCCCTATCTTTGCAACTCATTATGACGCAATACGCTCACGATACTATTGTTCCTAACCAGTTCTCTTCCCATACCAAAAAAGAACAGGTGAAAGAAATGTTTGATGACATAGCCCTGCGTTATGATTTTTTAAACCGGTTTTTAAGCGCTGGTATTGATGTGCGCTGGCGCAAAAAAGCACTGGCCTTTTTAAAAGAGAGTAAACCCCATACTATTTTGGATGTGGCTACAGGCACAGGCGATGTAGCGATTATGGCATCCCGTTTGCTAAATCCATCCCATATTACCGGTATCGACATCAGTGAAGGCATGCTTGAAATAGGCAGAGAAAAAGTAAAAAAGGAAGGATTAGAACAGCAAATCAGCTTGTTAAAAGGTGATAGTGAAACAATAAATTTTGAAAATAATTCGTTTGATGCAGTAACAGTAGCATTTGGCGTTCGTAATTTTCAGAATCTTGAAAAGGGATTAGCTGAAATTTTAAGGGTATTAAAACCCAATGGTAAACTGGTTGTACTGGAATTCAGTAAACCACAAACAGCCATCATAAAAAAATTATATAACTTTTATATGAAAAGCCTTGCACCCAACATTTGCAAGCTTTTTTCAAAAAACCCCAAAGCATACATTTATCTGGGAGAATCTATACAAAAATTTCCTGAAGGAAAACATTTTATTGAGGTAATGGAACGCCTGGGATTCAGGCATACCATTTCAAAACCCCTGAGTTTAGGAATATGCAGTATTTATTGCGGAGAAAAATAATATTGTTCCTGGTACTGGGTGTAGCTGCATTTCCTGCCAAAATGTATGCCCAGTATTTGGTGGAACTTAACCTGCCCGATCATGATAGTAAGGCAGTGCGTTTTGGTATTAATGTAGGCGGAAACCGTTCGCATTACAGTTTTACACACCACCCTTCTTTTTTAGCCCAGGATAGTATTGCATATATAGAAAGCCTAAACAGCTCAGGTATTAATTTGTCCTGGCTTGTAAATTTTAATTTAAATGAGCATTTTGATATTCGCACCTACCCGCTAAGCCTCATCTTTACTGAAAAAGCATTTCAGTACCGCTTAACGCATCCCGACCGACCCGCAGGGGAAGACTCCTTAACGATAAGAAAATTGCAAGGCATCACACTGGCCTTTCCTGTTCAACTGAAATTTAGCAGTGACCGTATAGCCAATTTAAAAGTATATATGATGGCAGGTGGCAAATTAGAGTATGACCTGGCTGCCAATGCAGGAGAAAAAAACGCAGATAAACTCTTTAAGCTTACACCACTTGATTATGCAGTAGAAGCAGGTATTGGCTTCCATATATATTTCCCGGTATTTGTATTAACACCGGAACTAAAAATTAGTTGGGGCCTCAGAAATGTACATAGCCGGGATCCGTATTTAAAATACTCAAGTAATATCGACCAGGTGTATTCAAGAACCGTTTCCATATCTTTAACTGTTGAGTAATTTTTTATCCTTTTTTATTCGCCCGCATCAAACAACAAAAGCTGGCTTCGCTGAAAGAAATTAAAGTTATTGTCAGATATAAATAATAAAGAGCGATGCCCGTTTGGTAACCTGGGGCCAAAGCAAAACCCTTCAATATTATCAATGGGAATATGCAGCGATGCAAAATCAAATATTAATTTTTTTTGCAACGGCTTCTTTGCCGGTTTTGCCCGAAGGCTATTGTTATCCTTTATATCGGTTGCTCCTTTTACATTCACATAGTACAACCGGATACTCATATTGAGTTTACCGGTAGAATAACTGCGTTCCAGCACCAACAGCTCATCCTGCCCCAGGGCGAGTATGGCGGCAATACCATTCACCCTGAATGCAGTAGCAGGAAAAGGTTTATCTACTACTGGAGACAGGGGATATGCATATTGTGCTAATTGTTTACCGGGTTGCATATCGTAGCGAATAATACGGCACCAGTATTCTTTATCTTCCACATCAGCAAGTTCACCGTCGGGGTACAAAGGCCCTTCACTACTTACAAAGAGGTTTTTATCATCATTATAAAAACTTAGGCCTTCAAAAGCGGTATTCCTCCTGGGGCCGATACCCGGCGTGGTTACCTGGAATTGAGGCGGCAAGGATAATGCATAAATGAGTTTACCGTTACTGTCTGCAACATTTACAGATGGATTCACCAGCAGTTTTTGCTTTGCATTCTCAATACGTTCTCCTTCGCTTACCCATACTACCTGGTTCAAACGGGCATTATATCTCAAATCTTCCGGGTCTATCGCATCTTGAATATGGTATATGCTTCCATCCTGCTTCCTTAACGTATCAACCGATAAAAATGAAAACCCACTAATTATATTACTATCAATAAAAAACCGGGCAGTGTAAAACCGGGGCGGGTTATGCTCTCCCCGGTCATCACACATAAAAAAATAGCGGTTTTCACGGGCATCATAATCAATACCCGACAATCCCCCCACTTTCGTTTGTTCAAAGACAGTTCCGTTTGGAATTATATATTGATCCAAAAAAATTATTTGAGGAAATTCCTTACCCGGATGGGCCGCCTGGCCGTAAACGGTACAGGAAAATAAGAGAAAAATAAATAAAGCAAAATTTGTATTTTTCATACCTCTCACATTCATACGAAGCTACAAAAATGATTTACATTTTTTTACATCAGTTTCTCAAAGCAACTACAGGAAATCATTTTATATTTCAACATTAACCTTTACTTTTGACCTTTAATTAAAAAATATGATTGATGTAATTTTGGGTTTGCAGTGGGGTGATGAAGGCAAAGGTAAAATTGTAGATTATTTTGCAAAGGAATATGATATGATTGCCCGCTTCCAGGGAGGGCCCAATGCAGGGCATACTTTATATGTAGGAGATCAAAAAGTAGTATTACATCAAATTCCCAGCGGTATTTTTCATGATCATAAAGAAAACCTTATTGGCAGTGGTGTGGTGCTGGATCCAATTACCCTAATAAAGGAATGTGAAGCAGTGGAAAAACTGGGTGTTGATTACAGAAAGAATTTATATATCAGCGAAAGAACACACCTCATACTACCCACCCACCGGGCGCTTGATAAGGCCAGTGAAATAAATAAAGGAACAGAAAAAATTGGCAGTACATTAAAAGGTATTGGCCCGGCATACATGGATAAAACAGGCCGGAATGGATTGCGGGTAGGCGACCTGTTAAATAAAAGTTTTACCACGCAATACATTAAGCTGCGCTTAAAGCACCAGCGCATGCTGGATAGTTTTAATTTTGCTGAAGATATAAGCGCCTGGGAAGAGGAATTTTTTGAAGCGCTAGAATTTATACGCTCTTTTAAAATTGTAAATGGCGAATATTTTATCAATGAAAAATTAAGCCAGGGAAAAAAGATTTTAGCCGAAGGTGCACAAGGAAGTATGCTGGATGTAGATTTTGGCACTTTTCCATTTGTAACCAGCAGCAGTACCATATCGGCAGGAGTTTGTACCGGGCTGGGCGTAGCACCCCAAAAAATTAAAGAAGTAATCGGTATTACAAAAGCCTATTGTACCCGGGTAGGCAGTGGGCCGTTTCCCACAGAACTTACAGATGATACCGGTGACTTTTTACGGAATGCAGGAAATGAATTTGGCAGTACTACCGGCAGGCCCCGCCGGTGCGGCTGGATAGACGGAGTGGCTCTTCAATTTGCCTGTATGATAAATGGGGTTACCCAAATTGTAATGACCAAAGCCGATATATTGGATGGATTGGAAGAATTAAAAGTTTGTACAAAATATAAAATTGATGGCCAGCCAACAAACCAGGTCCCTTTTCAAATGTTAAAATCGAAACCGGAGGCTATCTATGAAAATTTTAAAGGCTGGAATACAGATATCACTAAAATAGATGATTATATAAACATGCCCGATGCTATGAAAACGTATATTAATTATTTAAATAAATTCCTGGGAGTACCTGTTAAATACATAAGCAACGGCCCCGGGCGGGAACAATTAGTAAAAGCTTAAAAAATAATCAGCAAAAAATTTGGCTAATTAAAAAACTCGTAGAAAATTTACAGCATTAATCCTGTTAATTATGGCTTCAAAATCTGATAACTCAAAAAAAGGCGCTGCAAAAAAAGCAGTACCTGCAGATAGTAAGAAAAAAACTTCCGCTAAATCGAAAAAAGAAGATGATGATTTAGAGGAGGATGATGAATTTGATGAAGGGGAATTTGTAAAACCTAAATCGAAAGGTACAAAGAAAAAATCCCAGGATGATGACGATGATGATGATGTGGAAGTAGAAGACGATTGGGAAAAGCCCGAAGAAGACGATAGCTGGGATCCTGACTTTGAAGAGTTTGATATTCCAAAATCAAAAACCAAAAAAGCCGGGGGTGGCAAAAAAGCTAAAGATGATGATGATCTTGGCCTGGATGATGATTTTAAAGAATTTGGATTATTTGACGATGGGGATGGCGATAGCTTTGATGACGACGATGACGACTTTTAATCCTTTATTTTGGAAACTTACAACCAAAAAATTTCTATTAACGATATAAGCGATTTTAAAAATAAGATGCTGAGCTGGGCAAACCGGTTCAGCATCTTTTGTTTTTTAGATAACTGCCACTATCATTGGGAAGAACCCAAATTTGAATTTATGCTGGCAGCCGGAGTACTTCGTGATATTCAGTTGCAACCCGGCCAGGCACTCCGGCAGCTACAACAATTTCATAACCAGGAACCGGGCTGGCTATTTGGGCACTTAGGGTACGATATTAAAAATGAAATAGAAAAATTAGAAACTTCTCAAAAACCGATCATTGATTTTGGATTGGGCTATTTTTTTGAACCCGAAATAAGAATTTGTTATAAAAACAATATCCTTGAAATTATATCACATCACAAAAACCCGGAATTATTATTTACCCAAATAAGTAATATTGAAACTGGCACAGAAACCCATACTACCCTCTCGGCTTTTTCAGGAATACAGAAAGAGGAATATTTACAAGCCATATATAAAATACAGGAACACATCCGGCAAGGCGATTGCTATGAACTTAATTACTGTGTACATTTTACGGCCCATGGTTCAGTAAGCCCGGTAGCTGTTTATCAAAAACTCGTAAAGCTATCGCCGAACCCCTTTTCGGCTTTATATAAAAAGAATAATAACTACTGTATTTGTGCCAGCCCGGAGCGATATTTACAAAAAAAGGGTTTGCAACTTATTTCACAGCCTATAAAAGGCACCAGCAAAAGGTATCCGCAAAATGAAATGAAGGACCGGGATGCATTTAATTATTTAAATGAAAGCCAAAAGGAGAAAAGTGAAAATGTGATGATTGTAGATTTGGTTCGCAATGACCTTAGCCGCATTTGCCGGGCTGGCTCTGTAAAAGTGAAAGAGCTGTTTGGTATCTATGCTTTCCCGCAAGTGTATCAAATGATAAGCACAATACAAGGTGACATGAATCCATCCTTCCAGTTTACAGATGCGCTCAGGGCCAGTTTCCCGATGGGGTCTATGACGGGTGCTCCTAAAAAAAGAGTCATGGAACTTATAGATGAAGTTGAATGGAACAGCAGGGGTTTGTTTTCCGGCTCTATTGGGTATATTACGCCCGGGGCCGATTTTGATTTTAATGTAATCATCCGGAGTATATTTTATAATGAAACTCAAAAATTAGTAAGTTATGCAGCCGGTGGTGGTATTACTTTTTATAGTCGGGCAGAAGATGAGTATGAAGAATGTTTATTAAAAGCGGCAGCTATGCGGCAAGTACTGGAAAGTTAAGCTCCTGTAATTCTTAAATACGGATTATTTAGAACGCTTACGGTATTTATTATAATGTGCAGGATATACCGTTTGGTTATTGGGAATATCATTATCGCCTAGCAGGTATTGTACACATTCATTTAAAATCTGGTATTTATTCACTAAAAATAATTGCATTTTATCGGCTGGTAATATCAATTCAAATTGGCCGTTTACATTTATAAGATGATCAAAATTTGGATTGTATTTATTAAAAGAAGCAATATCCATTGAAATATTCTTGGCAATAATTACAGAATTAAATTTCCCGGAAATTGTTTGTGTTTCGGCATTTTCCATTTCGGCTGTACTTAATACCGGCTTATTATCATAAGGATTGGATGCGCCGGGGATAGCAGCATAATAATTTCCCCCGCTTAAAGAGGCCCCGCTTTCCATGATGTAATGTGTGGCAATAAACTTTTTTACATGGTTGCGGCTTTCCTGGGGTAAATAATATTGCAAGTCCCAAAAATTTTTACTCCCGCTTTGTTTCATAGCGCTATATACCCTGCCGGGGCCACCATTGTAAGCAGCAATTACCAATAACCAATCGTGCATTTGCTTATACAGGGTAAGCAAGTATCTTGCCGCAGCGTGTGTACTTTTATAATAATCTCTCCGCTCATCATAACCGGTATTTACTACTAATCCATATTCTCTTGCGGTATAGGGCATAAATTGCCAGGGACCGCCGGCACCTACCCAACTGGTAGCGCCAGAATTTAAATTACTTTCAATTACGGCAAGGTATTTTAATTCCCGTGGCAGGCCATATTGTGCAAATATCTGATCTATAAGATTAAAATAGGGCGTACCCCATTCCTTCATTTTTACCAGGGATTTGCCATGTAACCTTAAATAATCCTGCATATAACTCTCAGCGTATGGATTTACCTGTGAAGAATAAGGCAAAGCCGGGTTGTAGGTAAGCCGTGAAAAAAGATTTTTAAATCCATACCGGGTGAGTTGGCTAAAATACTGGACCTTATCTTTTTTAGGGATTGTTTTTTCACTTACCATTTCATTAATAATGGTATTTTCAGCCAGGGTGTCTTCAGGTACTAAAGCTGAGGTTGATCTATCTTTATTTACACTATCTTGCTGAGCCCATACCGCAGCAGTGCCATTAAAAAAAAGAAACAGGTATAAGAAAATTTTTTTCATCTATTATGAAGAGACGGATGCCTTGCTTTTAAGTTGCATGAGCATCTCAGAAATTTGGAGCAAAGTTAACTCATTCCCTCTTTTTGTCATAACCTGGAGCCCATATGGCAGGTTATTACTATGTGAAAATAACGGTAAGGCAATGGCCGGTATGGCTGTTAAATTAGCAAAAACGGTATAAATATCAGCTAAATAAGTGGCAACCGGGTCATTTTTGCCTTTTCCCAATTCAAAAGCAGTGCCCGGGCTCACCGGCATGATGATGCTATCATAATTTGAAAAGATTCCTTCTATTTGCTGAACTAACTTATTCCGTATTTTTTGGGCTTTAGCATAATAGGCATCATAATAACCCGAGCTTAAAACAAAACTGCCCAGCATAATACGCCGCTTTACTTCGGGGCCAAACCCTTCCGTGCGGTTATTACAATAAAAATCTTCAATATTCTCAGCTTCTATTTTGCTTCGGTACCCATACCGGATACCATCATAACGCCCCAGGTTACTGCTCGCTTCGGCCGTTGTTAATACATAGTAGGCGGGAACTATATACGGTAGTAAATCAAAAGATAATTCTTCTACACTATTTCCATTTGCCCGAAGCTGGTCAATCAGTTTTTCAATACTTTTTTTTATTTCGGGATCCAGGCCTGCATGTTCAAGCGTTTCTTTAAAATAACAAATTGTATATTTTTTACCAGCTTCAGCTTTTAAAGAAAAAGTACCGGGATCATTTTTCATCATGGTACTATCCCTTATATCGGGGCGGCTCATAATTTCCAGGGCGAGGGCCGCATCTGGCAGGTTTGTTGAAAAAATACCAATTTGGTCAAAAGATGAAGCATAAGCAATAAGGCCATAGCGTGAAATTCGCCCGTAACCCGGCTTTATACCAATAATACCGCAAAATCCAGCCGGCTGTCTCACACTGCCTCCGGTATCGCTTCCCAGGCTTATCATACACATACCTGCCTGTACGGCTACGGCACTCCCCCCCGAAGAGCCACCCGGTACCCGGCTCTCATCCAATGCATTTAACACAGGCCCGTAATGTGAGTTTTCATTACTGCTGCCCATTGCAAATTCATCACAATTGCAATTACCAATTATAATGGCCTCTTCATCTATTAAATATTGTAATGCAGTAGCCGTATAAATAGCCTCAAAATTTTTTAGTATGGCTGAAGCCGCAGTCAGCTGGTGTCCCCGGAAACTAATTACATCTTTAATGGCAACGATTACGCCGTGCATTCTTTTCATAGGCTTACCGGATTTCCGTTCGGTATCTAAATGTGCTGCCTTTTCCAGTGCCTCTTCCTCATATACTTCTACAAATGCATTTAATTTTTTATGCTGTTTTATCTTTTGCAGGTAATGTTGCAAGGCCTTCGTACAAGTAATGGTTTGATTGTAAAGTTGTGCATGGTAGTCTTGTATATTCGTAAACTCAAACATCAGCAGCGTAGGTTTTTTTTATGAAATCAGCCGAAGTACACCACCCAACATATGTTGCGTCGCACACTTCGGCTGAAGAATAAAACGGCAGTTTTTTACTGGGCCGTTTTTTGTTCTTTGTTAATGTTGTCCTTTTCTTTCATTCCTTCTTCAATTTCATTCTTCACATTATTTTTGGCATCATTAAACTCACGCATGCCCCTGCCTACTCCTCTCATTAACTCAGGAATTTTTTTGCCGCCAAATAAAAGCAGAATGGCAATGATAATTAAGATCCACTCTCCCCCACCGGGCATACTCCATAATAAAATGGAATTAAAAAATGATACTATCATGTTATAAATTTGAAATGTAAAGATACAGGTTTTTGTATTTCACCTATATACGTAAAAAGAAAGGCCCCGGGTTTAACGGGTACTTAACGAAACTGGAATATGGGTTTAATTATTTAATATACCGCCCGCATTTTGCTTTACCGTTGGCAGCCTCATAGGGCGTAATGCCACGGGCACAGGAACTAAAGAATAAGGCAGCGAAGGCTACAAATGCAATTACAAGGAGAATACGCATAGATTTTAAATTGTGAGGTGAGGTTAATTTCTAAAAATGTACAAGTTTTTCTATGCGCTAAAGTTTATTGAAGCCGAAAAATAATAAAGGTTTTATCAAAATCAAAATTTTTGATAAAAAAAAACAGCTGGTAGTATAACCAACTGTTTTTATGAACATTTTTAAAAGATAATTAAGCTTTAACTGCCATACGTTTTTCTTTGATACGGGCGCTTTTACCACTACGTTCTCTTAAGAAATAAAGTTTTGCCCTGCGTACCCGGCCGGCTTTATTTATAATAATACTATCAATATTGGGAGAATTTACAGGAAATAAACGCTCAACTCCTACTCCGTCGCTAATTTTTCTCACGGTAAAAGAAGCGGTTGCTCCATTACCCTGGCGTTTAATCACATTTCCTTTAAAACTTTGGATTCTTTCCTTAGTTCCTTCTACAATCTTATAGTTTACAGTAATATTATCACCTGCTTTAAAGGCAGGAACTTTAGCTGTAGTTGTTAATTGATCATGTACAAATTGAATTGCGTCCATTTCTTTCTATTTTTACGGGTGGCAAAGGTAGGGAAATAAATATAAAATGGCCAATGTTTGCCAGATTATTTTTTGAATTCCCATTTAAGCCTACCGGGCTATGTTTACTGCCCTTTTTTCCCGTATTACAGTAACTTTAATCTGGCCCGGGAAGGTCATTTCAGTTTGTATTTTTTGAGCAATTTCAAAGCTTAGTTTATCGCTTTCGGCATCCGATACTTTTTCTGCCTCTACAATTACCCGAAGTTCCCGTCCTGCCTGGATGGCATAGGCTTTTTCTACGCCATTATAAGAAACGGCCAGGTTTTCAAGATCTTTTATGCGTTGCAGGTATTGCTGCATAATTTCCCTCCTGGCACCCGGGCGTGCGCCACTAATAGCATCGCAAGCTTGTACTATGGGAGAGATTACATATTGCATTTCCATTTCATCGTGGTGAGCGCCAATGGCATTCACTACTGCCGGGTTTTCACCATATTTCTCAGCCAGTTTTGCACCTAATAAGGCATGGCTTAATTCGGTTTCTTCATCGGGTACCTTACCTATATCGTGCAACAGGCCTGCTCTTTTTGCTAATTTAGGGTTCATGCCCAGTTCTGCCGCCATAATGCCGCAAAGATTAGCTGTTTCCCTGCTATGCATCAGCAGGTTTTGGCCATAGCTGCTTCTAAAACGCATCCGGCCCACCATCCGAATCAATTCTTTATGCAGGCCATGAATACCCAGCTCTATTACGGTACGTTCACCAATATCCATTACCTGGTCATCTAATTGTTTGCGGGTTTTTTCTACCACTTCTTCAATACGAGCCGGGTGAATACGCCCATCAGCCACAAGGCGTTGCAGGGAAAGCCGGGCCACTTCCCGCCGTAGTGGATCAAATGAAGAAAGTACGATTGCCTCCGGCGTATCATCTACAATCAAGTCTACCCCGGTTGCGGCTTCAATAGCCCTGATATTTCTGCCCTCTCTTCCTATGATTGAACCTTTAATTTCGTCACTCTCCAAATTAAATACAGTAATAGAGTTTTCTATTGCGTTTTCTGCAGCGGTTCGTTGTATTGTTTGAATTACAATTTTGCGGGCTTCTTTATTCGCTTTTAAGCGGGCCTCTTCTATTATTTCCTGCTGTAAAGACAGGGCTTTGCTGTGCGCTTCCTGTTTTAAACTTTCAATGATTTGGGCACGGGCATCTTCGGCACTAAGCCCAGCCACTTTTTCTAAGCGGCGTACATGTTCTTCCTGGTGTTTTTCCAGTTCGGCACGCTTAATATTTACCACTTCTATCTGCCGGTTCAGGTTTTCTTTGATCGCCTCATTTTCTTTTATTTGGCGCTCCAGGCTTCCTTCTTTACTGTGCAGGCTTTGCTCTTTTTGTTTAATTCGGTTTTCGCTTTCGGCTACTTTTTGTGAGCGGTGCATCAGTTCTTTTTCATGATCTGATTTTAACTGTACAAACCTTTCCTTAGCTTCCAGCTCCCTTTCCTTTTTGTAGGTATCTGCTTTTAATTTTGCCTCGGCAAGCATTTTTTGCGATTCTACCTCTGCTTCCTGTAATTTTTTTTGATTGTCTTTGGTAAAAATGAGTTTACCCAGTAAAATACCCAGCAAGAGTGCCGCCACACCTATAATGATGTATATTATTGTAGATTCCATTGAATGTTAATTGTTTAAACTGATATATATTTTTTCTCTTCATAATTAGGTTCATAAGAAGCGATTAGGCGAAGATAAGCATAAATTGATATCTTTAAATTGATACTTATGGCAATAAAATTCAATTTTTGTAAGTCCTCAAAAAAGGTAACATTCAGCCGATTTGTATAATTTTAACCTATGGATCTTATTGCATTACTCGCTATTCTGGTTTCCCTGCTCATCATTGGCTTTTTGTCTGGGATTGAAATTGCCTTTCTTTCTGCCAATAAAATATCTATTGAATTAAGTAAAAAACAGGGTACACAAGCAGGTAAAACCTGGAGTTTTTTTGCCGACCGGCCGGCTCGTTTCCTGGGTACCGTGTTGGTGGCCGGCAATGTATTGTTAGTGATATACGGGTTGCTGGTTGGCGATATGCTTTTCCCCATTTGGAAATGGATAGAACATCACCTGCCTGCTGCTTCGGGCAATTATATAAAATATATTAAACTGCTGGTAGAAACCATCCTGTCAACCCTCATTATTGTAATCGTAGAATTTTTTAGCAGGGCTTATTTCCGGGCAAAAAATAACAGTGTACTAAATATGGGTATCATCACCTATGCGGCCCGTTTTTTTTACTGGCTTTTTTCTTCTGCAGCCACCAGTTTTGTAAATATTTCTGAATGGATATTGAAAACTGTGTTCGATGTAAAATTGCGGAATAAACAAGAAATATTCAGTAAGCTGGATATTGAGCAGTTTATGATTCAAAATAAAAATACACCGGGCGAAGAAGAACAATCAGAAATAAATAAAGAGCTTTTTGAAAATGCATTAACCCTAAAAGATGTGAAGCTAAGGGAATGCCTCATTCCCAGGAATGAAATTATATCCATACAAAAAAATACGAGTCCCGAAGATGCCAGGAAACGATTCATAGAAACGGGCTTGAGCAAGCTGGTAGTATATGACCAGGATGTAGACAGTATTATTGGATATATTCACCAATTGGATCTTTTTAAAAAACCCGCCAGTATTTTAGAAGTACTGCTCCCCATCCCTATGGTGCCCGAAAGCATGAGCGCTACCGATTTAATGACCCGGTTCAGCACCCAGCGTAAAAGTATTGCCTGGGTAATAGATGAATTTGGGGGTACCGCCGGCATTGTAACCATGGAAGATTTACTGGAAGAAATATTTGGGGATATTAAAGACGAGTATGACGATGTGGATGACCTGGTAGAAAAACAAATATCAACGAACGAATATATTTTTAGCGGCCGTATGAAACTAGATCATATAACGGAAAAATATGGACTCCATTTTTCGAATGATGAAAATACCGAAACGCTATCGGGTTATGTAATTCAGCAACATGGCGAAATTCCGCAGGAGAATGAACGAATTTCTATTGATCGATACGAATTTCAAATACTTAGTGTAAGCAATACCCGTATTGAAACTATAAAATTAAGGGTGCAGCAATAAGATATAAAATTAATTTTGCGATATGATTATTGCCGCTCTTCTCCATTTTAATCCCGGTTCCAAAACGAATATTGAGGCTGTAATGTTATCGCACCTGGCCAACCAGTACCCGGCTCATCAATTTGTATTTTTTTATACCGGCACCCCGCCTCTGTATTTTACAAATAACAACCATGCCCGCACTATTCAGGTAGCTATAAAAACTCAGCCTGATTATATGTACTGCATTTGGAGCCGGTTTTCATTGCCCCGGTTATTAAAAAAATACAAGGCCGATGTGTTTGTAAACTGCAATTCATTTGTAAATACATACATCCAAACTCCTCAAGTACTTTTTTTTACAAAACAATTCCTGTTTAAAAACAAAAAACAAGCAGGTACGTTTTCTCATTTTAAAAAACGGGGCATAGCCGTTACCGAAAATTATTTTATTGAAAATATGAAACTGGCTGATAGGGAGCCTCAAATATTTGAAACAGGCTACCCGGTTGCTGAAGGTTTTACTGCCGCCAGTTGGCAGGAAAAGCTAAGTATTAAAACAGAATTTGCGGCAGGCCATGATTTTTTTATCTGCCTCATTCATCTCCAAAATAAAAACCAGGCAATAACGATTTTAAAAGCATTTAGTATTTTTAAAAAACGGCAAAAATCCGCTATCCGGCTTGTTTTGTTACTGAAAGGCATACACATTGAAGAAGCTGTACCCGAATTTCATTTATACAAATACCGCCAGGAAGTAAACATACAACAGGAAATTAATGAAGCACATACCCGCCGGTTGCTGGCTGCAGCATTTGCCTTTATAGCTATTTCACATGATTTGGAGATTACCGATGCCTTACTTGCGCTTCATGCTAATGTGCCCATTATTCTGCCGGACACAGAGCGTTTTCATAAATTATGTAAAGATGCGGCTATTTATTGCGGGAATGAAGAAAAAAGTATAGCTGAGGGTATGATGGAAATTTATAAAAATGAATTATTACAGCACACGCTTATTGAAAATGCACAGGAAATAATATCTTTCCACAGCCTGGCTGCCAGTACAAACAAACTTTGGGAGGCTATCGTAAAAAATTAAACAGCGATAAAAAAACGGGTATTACCTTTGCCCCCATACACAAATCAATTTTATGCAGAAATCTACAATCAATATCGATGTATTATTAGACCCCAACCGCATCCCGGAAATTATTAACTGGCAGGCAACAGAAAGTACGGCCGGAGAACTACAAAAAGCAAAAGCCATGTGCCTTGCCTTTTGGGATGGCGCAGAAAAAACAGCGATGCGGATTGATCTTTGGGCCAAAGATATGATGGTAGATGAAATGGGTGATTTTTATTACCAAATGCTCATGACCATGGCCGATACATTTAACCGGGCCACCAAACAAGAAGAGCTATCAGAAGAACTGAAAACTTTTGCCCGTAGTTTCTTTAAAAAATTCATGGATAAAATGCATGAAGAAAAATAAATAATGATAAAAAACAGTTTATGCGTTTAGAACAAAAAATAATGGCCGAAATGAAAGAGGCTATGAAATTAAAAAATGAAGGAGCTTTAAGGGGATTGCGTGCTATAAAAGCAGAAATCATTAAAGCCAAAACAGAACCCGGCGCTGGTGGTGAAATAGATGAAGCGACAGAATTAAAATTTTTACAAAAAATGATGAAACAGCGCAAAGACTCTCTTGAAATATTCGAACAGCAAAACCGGGAAGACCTGGCCTTAAAAGAAAGAGAGGAAATAGAAATTATTGCCAAATTTTTACCCCAACCCTTAAGTGCCGGTGAATTAAAAAATGAACTCCAAAAGATCATTTCAGAAACCGGGGCTGCATCGGCTGCAGATTTAGGCAAAGTAATGGGCGTTGCCAGTAAAAGATTAGCAGGTAAAGCCGATGGAAAAGCGATTAGTACCGCCGTAAAAGAGCTGCTGGGCAATTAAAAAAAATGTATTTGGATATCTTTTTCATCATCGTATTATTGGGGGCGCTAATAAAAGGATATAGAACCGGGTTTATTGTGGCTGTATTTTCTTTATTTGCTTTTATTGCCGGCCTGGCTGCTGCCTTAAAATTATCCGCATGGGTAGCTGTACAATTATCTCACCAGGTAAGTGGCGCTGAAAAGTGGCTTCCCGTAATTTCATTCTTGCTTGTTTTTATTGCAGTGGCCTTATTGGTAAGGCTGGGTGCTAAAATCATTCAAAAAACTTTTGAAATGGCTATGCTGGGTTGGTTAAACAGGCTTTCGGGTATGGCTTTATTTCTCTTGCTATATGCCATCATTTTAAGTGTATTCTTATTTTATGCAGTACAACTTAAGCTGGTTTCGCCCCAAAGCCTTGCAAAAAGTAACTTATACCCTTACCTGCAGCCCCTCGCTCCTGAATTTATCAATACATTGGGTACCCTGGTTCCCTGGTTTAAAGATCTTTTTGAGCAATTACAAAATTATTTTAGCCAATGGGCTGCGGGGCGCTAAAATCACTGGTTTACCAGGTGATAATTTTATGTACAGAGTGTTGATGTTTTATGGCATGTTTGGTATCTTTGAAATAAGACCCTCCATTATCAAGGAAAACATTTACTTTAGCAAGCTTAACAATAGAAAGTTTTTACATCACAGATGAACTACGAAATTAAACAAGATGGAAAGTTTAAATATTTAGAAGAAGGACAGGGAGAACCCTTAGTGTTGCTTCATGGCCTTTTTGGTGCACTGAGTAATTTTCAGTTCCTGATAGAGCATTTTAGAAAAACAAACCTGGTTGTAGTACCCATGCTTCCTTTACTGGAAATGGATTTACTTCATACTTCGGTAGGTGGCCTTGAAAAATTTGTATATAAATTTATTGAACAAAAGGATTATAAGGGAATTCATTTATTGGGTAATTCACTGGGCGGCCATGTAGCCCTGGTGCATGTTCTAAAACATCCGGAAAGAATTAAATCCTTAACGCTTACCGGGAGTTCCGGGTTATTTGAAAACGGGATGGGCGATACCTATCCTAAGCGGGGCGATAAAGAATATATCCGCAACAAAACAGCGCTTACCTTTTACGATCCTGCCATGGCAACGGATGATTTGGTAAATGAAGTTTTTGAAATTACCAATAACAGGCTAAAAGTAATTAAGATTATTGCATTGGCTAAAAGCGCCATACGTAATAACCTGGGCGAAGAATTAAGTAATATTCAGCAACCTACTTGTTTAATATGGGGCAATAATGATACCATTACCCCGCCTTTTGTTGGAAAAGAGTTCAATAAATTAATTCCAAATAGTGAATTACATTTTATTGATAAATGCGGCCATGCCCCCATGATGGAAGTACCCGACGAATTTAACCGCATATTAGGCGGGTTCTTAGAAAAATTAAAAGCAGCCCCTGCAACAATTTGATCATTCAAATGGTCTAATTATAAATAATAGCAACCTTATTCTTATAAGGCATTTAATTCTATATGTTAACGGCAGATCTCATCAACAAAAATATTCCCCGCTTACAATTGCAAGATACCATTGGTAAAGCTTTGCAATTGATCATTGATTTCAGGGTATCGCACCTGCCCGTAGTGGCCGATAAAAAATTTTTAGGATTACTAAGCGAAGAAGATCTGCTGGACCAGGATGATGAGCGGCTAACCATTGAAACCTTACAAAAAAACTTTATTCCTGATTCGGTTTTAGTGACCGTACATTTTTTGAATGCCGTAAATTTCAGCATTCAGCATGACGCCAATATAGTTCCTGTAGTAAATGCTTCGATGGATTTTATAGGTGTAATTACCACCCCCGATTTACTAAAAACATTGGGTAACTTTTCGGGAGCCGATGAAATTGGAGGCCTCATCGTTTTAGAAATGGAAAGGTCTCAGTTTGCTATTTCTGAAATAAGCCGGATTGTAGAAAGCAACGACTCCCATATCTTACACTTAAATACACAGGTAAATGCTGATAATGGGTTACTTACCCTTACCCTGCATATAAATAACCGGGAAATTGCTCCGGTTGTGGCCACATTTGAACGATATGATTATTTAGTAACTTACTCATTCGGAACCCAAAGTTTACACGATGAAGTAAATGCTAATTATGATCATTTAATAAAATACCTGGATATCTAATCCTTTGTAAAGCGTGACAGCATCTACTACTTTCAAATTTTCCATTTTCATTATTATCTTATGGTTCACCGGTATAGTAAAAGCAAGCGGGCAATTATTACCCCTTTTTTCAAATAATTATCCCATTGTTGTAGATTCCATTTTAATTGCAGGAAACAAGAAAACAAAGGATTATATTATACGGCGTGAACTTAAAATAAAAAAAGGCGATACCCTGTACAGAAATAATTTTATTGCTGCTGTAAACCAATCCAGGCAATTGGTTTATAATACCAACCTGTTTACCGAAGTAAAAATAGAATCCACATACAATGATAGCGCCCATGTGGTTTTATATGTGAGTGTAAAAGAAAAATGGTATATCTATCCCATTCCTCAATTTCTTTTAGTGGACAGGAATTTTAATGAATGGCTAAATACCTATCATGCAAGTTTAAAAAGAGTTACTTATGGGGCTAAGTTTGCCCACTATAATTTTTCGGGTCGCAGGGATCCTTTACGCATTTATTTGCTGAATGGATACCAGCGCAATATTACCATTTCTTATGCTTCGCCATACAGCAATCCAAAGCTTACAGAGGGTTTTGGCGTACAGGCATCTTTTACACAAACCCAGGAGCTTTCTATTCAAACAAATTACGATAATAAACAAATTACCTATAAAAGGCCAGGCTATATTTACAATAATTTTAGTGCGGGCGCCTTTTATACACAGCGTAAAGGATATTATAACCGCAGAACTTTTTCAGCAGGTATAGAAAGCATACAGGTAAAAGATTCTCTTTTTATTTACCATCCTGATTATTTGAATACAACATCCAATTCAGTTACCTATCCCCGGTTTGAATTTAGCTATAAGCATACCGATGTAAATAATATTAATTACCCTCTTACCGGTTTGGTATATGGAGTGAATGTGCTAAAACTCGGTTTTCAGTTTAAAGGGGGTATCAACCTTTTACAAATGAACCCGGGTATTGCAGCCTATATCAGGCATGGTAAAGGATGGTATAGCAGTATACAATTAGCGGGCCTGTTAAAACTTCCGTTTCAGCAACCTTATATAAATCAGCGGGCCCTGGGCTATAAGGAATTTTACATGAAGGGCTTGGAATATTATGTAGTAGATGCAGTAGCGGCCGGTTTAGCCAGCTACACCCTTAAAAAAAGAATTGTATCTTTTTCGCTGCCAATACCCATAAAAAATAAAATTATTGATCAAATACCCTTTCGCATTTTTGCAAAAACTTATGCGAATACGGGCTATGCATACAACCAGGCGCCTTACATTAATAAGCTAAACAATAAATTATTGTACACCGGTGGTTTTGGTATTGACCTGGTTACCTTGTATGATATTACATTTAGTGTAGAATATAGCTTTAACCAATTAGGAGAAAAGGGTTTATTTTTACATTCTAAAGGCGGTTTTTAACCATCGCCTATTCATCCATGAGAATTGCAATTTATAGCAGGGGTATAGAAAATACAAGTTTACAGGATATAGAACTCTTAATCCGGGAACTTACTGCCTATGGTGTAGAACCTGTGATATTCCAGGATTTTTTTAACCAGTTTTACTCGGCCATTCATTTAAAAAATGATTATTCTACTTTCAATTCCAGTGCCGATATGGATTTATCAATAGATTGTATGATAAGCCTGGGTGGCGATGGTACATTGCTAGATACGGTAACCCTGGTAAAAGATACCGGTATACCGGTATTGGGCATCAATTATGGAAGATTGGGATTCCTGGCAAATATTGGTAAAGAAGAATTGCATGATGCCATTGAGGCATTGGTAAACCGGAAATATGTGTTAGATAAACGAACACTCCTGCACCTGGATGCCGATATTCCGCTCTTTGGCGATACGCCCTATGCCCTCAATGAATTTTCATTGCACAAGAAAGACACATCACCCATGATAAAAATTCACACCTACCTCAATGGTGAATTTTTAAATACTTACTGGGCCGATGGCTTAATCGTATCGACCCCCACCGGGTCTACCGGTTACTCATTAAGCTGTGGTGGCCCCGTTGTTTTTCCTGACAGTGCCAGTTTTGTAATAACTGCAGTAGCGCCCCACAACCTTAATATCAGGCCGCTTATAGTGCCGGATAATAATATTATTTCTTTTGAACTGGAAGGCAGAACAGATGGCTTTTTGTGTACCCTGGACAGCAGGAGAGAAATTGTACCTAAAGAAATACAATTGGCTATAAAAAAAGAAGCATTTGGAATTAACCTGATTCGCCTGAATGAAAATAATTTTTTACAAACTTTACGAAATAAGCTTTCCTGGGGTTTCGATAAAAGAAATTAAGAAGATGGTAACCCTCCCTGTTGCTAATGCAAAGTCCATTTAAAAAAATAAGAAGTATTTATATTGTTTATTGGTTCCTGCTAACCTATATCATTGCTGCATTGGTGTGGTGGTTTATTGCTTTAATGCATCAAAATGAAACCATGATACAAATTAAAAAAGCAGAACTGGATAATAATGCACTACAATACCCACAGCAAATAGCAAAATTAAATGAAGAGCAGCAAAGGAAAACGGCACAATATATGGGAGAAGGCGCCGTGTTCTTTTTATTGATTATTGCCGGGGCCATTTTTGTATTTAGAGCAGTAAGAAACAGGCTGAGAGAAAGCCAGCAACAACAAGGTTTTATGATGGCAGTTACCCATGAATTAAAAACTCCCATTGCCGTTACCAAATTAAACCTGGAAACCTTACTAAAACGAAAGCTTGACCCCACGCAACAGGAACGCTTATTGCAAACCAGTCTCGAGGAAACCAACAGGTTAAATAGTTTATGTACCAATTTACTATTCTCCTCGCAAATGGAAGCAGGCAGGTACCAGTTCAGTTCAGAAATATTTAATGCAAGTAACGTATTGCATGAAATCATTACTGAATTCAGGCAACGGTACCCCGATCGGTTTATAGATTCAAAAATTGAAAAGGATTTTAAAATCAACGGAGATCCTACCTTATTTAAAATTGCAGTAAGTAATTTAGTGGAAAATGCAATCAAGTATGCGCCCCGCCCATTGCCGATCCTCATGTATATTACCGAAGCCGGCAAAATGGTAAAAATAAATATTGCAGACCAGGGCCCCGGGGTAGAAGAAGCTGAAAGAGAAAAAATATTTGAGAAATTTTACAGAACTGGTAATGCCGCTACCAAAACGGCTAAAGGAACCGGGCTGGGATTATATTTAGTACAGAAAATAATTGATGCCCACCATGGAGAGGTACAGGTTTTAGCCAACTCGCCTACAGGTAGTATATTTGTAATTACAGTTCCGCAGGTAAACTAAACGATGAGCGAAAAAAAATATTCTATTTTATTGGTTGAAGATGAAGAACATTTGCAGGAGGCTTTAAAGCTAAACCTGGAACTGGAGGATTATAGTGTAACGAGCAGTTACAACGGCGCTGATGCATTAAAAGCCGTGCAGCAAGAACATTTTGATTTAATGATACTGGATGTGATGCTCCCCGAACTAGATGGCATAAGCGTTTGCGAAACAGTACGCCTTACCAATACCGAGCTGCCGATCTTAATTTTAAGCGCCAAAAATTCGAGTGCGGATAGGGTATTGGGTCTTAAAAAAGGCGCTGATGATTATCTTACCAAACCCTTTAACCTGGAGGAATTATTGCTCAGGGTAAAAAAGCTCATTAAGAAAAGCGACCGGATTGCTGCCAAGCAACCCATTGCTGAGACTTATGAATTTGGTAAAAATAAAATCAATTTTAAAAGCCTGGAAGCCTTTGATAAGAACGGGAAGCGAATCCTGCTTACTAAAAAAGAAGTAATGCTGCTGAAACTGCTGATTGAAAATAAAAACGAAGTAGTTACCCGGGAAAAAATTTTGCAGGCAGTATGGGGTTATAATGTTTACCCCACCACCCGTACTATTGATAATTTTATTTTAAGCTTCAGGCGTTATTTTGAAACCGATAGCCGGAATCCCAGGTATTTTCACTCGGTAAGGGGAATTGGTTACCGCTTTACTGATTAAACTTATTGTTTTTTTCGCTTACTAATTGAATAAGATCAAGGGAGCGGCTGTACAGATCTGACCGATCGCCCGGGTGATTACCGGGTGTATACAAATTACGTTCTATTTCATTTATTAAATCGTGCATTTGCAGGATGACATCATTAGCTATTCCCGCTTTATCCATAGCAACTGCAACCGCTGTAGCAGAAAATATACTGGATGATAAATGATAGGTATCTGCTAAAAATGATTTCAACTCTTTATTCAGAAGAAAATAAAAACGGCTGCAATCCAAATCATGCAAACAAGTTTCTGATTCTTGTAAAGGGTTTTGCTGTTGTTCAGGTACCGCTGCATAGCCCGGTTGTTCATCTCCTGCTTCAATGGCAACCTGTTTATTTTGCAATTCCTGTTTTTTGTCTTTTCGCAACCATACAATAAGGCCGGCCATTAAAATAGCAGCAATTAATGTAATTACCAGGGGGCGGTTTTCAAACAACTTATTGAGTGGAGATAGTTCTTCTTGCTTTGTGGTAATGGGGGTGGCTCCGTAAGCAGGCAACCCGGGTGTAACAGTAAAAGTAATGGGTTTGCTCTTACAGGTTTTATAGGCAGCAACAGCGGGATCAAAATAACAAAATTCAATTTCCGGGATGGTATAGGTACCCGGTTTATTTACAGTAAAAGGATATTCAAATAATTTTCTTCCGCTCACCGGCACATCCAATTGATTTAGCTGGTCAGTAAGTTTGGCATCGAAACCATCTATATTCTTTGGCCACTCAATTACCGGCGCTGTAATAAACGGCATATTGCCACTGCCACTCAAATATATTTGTAATTTACCCGATTCATTGGTTGTAAAATTATTTTTTGCCAGGCTACTTTCAATTTGAAACTGGCCCACTGCACCACTAAAAGAAGCAGGCTTACTTGCCGGTAAAGGCTTTACAGTAATCGTTTCGGTATTACTTGAAAGGGTTACCTGCTGGGTAATATAATCATCAGGATTTATTATCATTGAGTTAAAAAAATCTCCCTGCAAAGAAGGATCTGCATCGGGTTTTAAAAACTGTACCTGGTTATCCAGTGAAGCGCTTTCTAATTGAAAAGTACCGGCTTGCAATGGATACAATTGCACTTTACGAATGGTATATACATTAAACTCTTTGCCATTTATCATGCGCTGGGCATAATCAGTCGCATTGGGCTGTTGCAGGTCAATTACAGAAAAACCATTGAATGAAGGGTTTTTAACCAATTTTGTTTCACTCTTTAAACGGGAATATAAATTATAAGATGCCACTAAAGCTTCGCCCACATAACAGGTGTGTTTGTTTGTTTCTAATTTCACAAACATATTACGGGCAATTTTATCCTGTATGTTTTCCCCTTTTTTTAATTGTATATCTTCGTTTTTTTCAGGTTGCGATTCCTGTTCATCAAATGGATCCTGTAAGGCAAATGGATCTATGGCCGGGTTTTGCCTGGCGGAACTGCCACGCCCCTTTTTCACTTCTATGAATAAAGGCTTACTGGTATAACCCTTACCATCAATCGTAGCAACTGCCTGGCCCAAATTAATTTTTCCATTCACATTTTTAGGCTGAATGATATAGCTGAATGCAACATATTGGTTAATCTTCCCATTTACGGTAAGCATCCCGGTTTCCTGGTTGGGGCCGCTCACCACTACAAAATGATGTAAGACCGGGGGTGTTAATTTTTGAATTTCCTTTGCATTTTTAATTTCTATGCGAAGCGTTGCATATTCATTTTGATAGATGGAAGCAGGTGAAATGGTTGCTGTAAATTCTGTTGTTTGAGCCTGCAAATGTACAGGCCTCAAAAAAACAAAAGACAAAACACATAAAAAAGATAAAATTAATTTCATACCAGCTACCTGAATGGCAAAATTAAACTGCTTTATGCGCAAGCAAAAGCCATAATTACTTAAATGATGATAACAAACTGTTAAACCCTTTACAAATCGCCTTGCTGCGGTCTTATAATAATATCTTCTACCACGGCCGCCGGGCTCAATTGACTGGCTGCAAAAATCATATCTGCAATATCTGCAGGTAGCATAATGCGGTTTTCACTATTATCAAAACCGGCCCATGAATCGGTAAATACAGCACCGGGATACACACCGGTAACTTTAATATTTTTATTCATTAATTCCTGGCGTAAATTTTCTGTGAACCCCCGCATGGCAAATTTACTAATGCTATACCCGCCTCCACCCGGGTAAGCTTGCAGGCCTGCAATAGATGAAATATTAAAAATATGGCCCTGCTTGTTTTCAATCATCGCCGCCACCAATGCACGGGTAAGTTCATAAGCACTAAACAGGTTCGTTTTAAGCATAAATTCCAGGTTTCCTTCGGGCTCATCAATACAGTTTCCGGGGACATAGGTGCCTGCATTATTTATTAAAATAAAGGGTGCACCCCAGGCTAAACTAAACCGGGCAAACGCTTTTACTTCTTTCAATACAGTAAGATCTGCTGCAAAAAAATGAACTTCGGCTTTTGACTGTTTCAGCCATTCTGCAGTTTGTGCCAGCGTGGTTTCTGTTTTAGAACAAAGGATCAACCGGTGGCCGGGGAGGGCAAATTTTTCTGCAATGGCTTTCCCCATCCCTCTTGCAGCGCCTGTAATAACAATATTTTTCATAACCCTATAATATCGTCAAATGTAACCCGTTTTTTTTCATCTTATAAATTATTAAATGCAAAAAGAAAGCGACCCATCAACTTATCTTACATTTGCTGGCATTTATAATTTTTACAAAATATGATAGCGGGAGAACCCAGGTACAAACATCTTTTTTTTGATCTTGACCATACCCTTTGGGATTTTGATGTAAATGCAAAAATCGCACTTACTGAAGTGTATGATAAATTCAACCTGCACACAATCGCATCATTTGATGTATTTTATCAAAATTACTTAATTCATAATGCAGCGCTTTGGAGCCGCTACGAAAAAGGGTTTATAGGCGTTGATGAATTGAAATGGCGCCGTATGTGGCGCACCCTGCTTGATTTTAAAATGGCCAATGAAACATTAGCAAAAAAAATGAGCCAGCAATTTTTAGAAATTCTCCCCCATCAAAAAGCGGTATTCCCCTACACTTTTGAAATATTAGATTACCTGGCTGAGAAAAATTATACGCTCCACCTCATCACCAATGGTTTTGAAAAAACACAATGGAAAAAATTACAAAACAGTTCGCTCGATAAATATTTTACGGCCGTAATCACTTCTGAAGCAAGCAATAGCCTGAAGCCTAAGAAAGAAATATTTGAATACGCTTTAGCCAGGGCAAATGCCCATTTAACGCAAAGCATAATGATTGGCGATAACCAGGATGCCGATATACAGGGTGCTATGAATGCAGGTATGGACTCTATTTTTGTGAATCATATAAATACCGAAAGCCGGCTAAAACCTACTTACATTATTACCCATTTACAAGAATTAGAAAGTATTTTTTAGTACACAAAACTTATGGGATGCATTCCCATGTTTAAGGGGGAGTGAAATACGTTTTTTTAGAATGCCATCTGCCCCGGTTTTAGCAATCGCTTTTTTATTTCAAGGGTACCTTTAAAAAATTATCTGTATGCAAAAGGCAGGTAATTTATTCTAAACCCAATATCGCATTTATCCATTTTTACGAACAATATGGGCTCCCAAACTTCTTAATCGTTCATCTATGTTTTGATACCCCCTGTCAATCTGTTCAATATTTTGAATGATGCTTTTGCCTTGTGCGCTTAATGCAGCAATCAATAGGGCAACCCCCGCACGAATATCGGGGCTGCTCATGGTGATCCCCCTTAATTGTGTTTCTCTTTCCAGGCCAATTACCACAGCCCTATGCGGATCGCATAAAATGACCTGGGCGCCCATTTCAATAAGTTTATCTACAAAAAATAAACGGCTTTCAAACATTTTTTGATGAATCAATACACTGCCCCGGGCTTGTATAGCGGTAACCAATACAATGCTCAGCA
Organism: Sphingobacteriales bacterium 39-19; assembly: GCA_001898465.1. Classification (GTDB taxonomy): domain Bacteria; phylum Bacteroidota; class Bacteroidia; order Chitinophagales; family Chitinophagaceae; genus Ferruginibacter. Next base: position 115,839 of record MKTX01000001.1, read on the forward strand.
AATCGGGTGTAAAGCCCGGCCAGGGATGATCATAAATGGTAAGTACCCCCCCGTCCATATACTTTTGTATCTCATAATACTCCTGGGCAGGTACATGTATATCATCTCCTTTAATATGCATTTGAATACCTAATTGCTGAAATTTTTCGGGGATCACCCCAAGGGCATCTACACCCGCATTCTTAATTAAAATATCACTTTGTGTCATGGCTGCCAGGCCAATAAAACTCCCCACTTCTATCATATCTGAGAGCAGGGTATGCGCTGTTCCTTGTAAAGAAGCAACACCCTCTATAATGAGTAAATTACTTCCCATACCTTGTATGGCGGCTCCCATACGAATGAGCATTTTACAAAGTTGTTGTATATAAGGTTCACAAGCGGCGTTGTAGATAGTAGTAGTGCCCTTTGCCAGTACAGCAGCCATTAAAATATTTGCAGTACCTGTTACACTGGGTTCATCCAATAACATATAAGCGCCGTGGAGCTCTTGAGCTTCTAAGCTCACAATTCCCGAGTCGTTGTTGTATATAATTTCGGCGCCTAATTTTTGTAAGCCAATGATATGGGTATCTAATCTTCTGCGGCCAATTTTATCGCCACCCGGTTTTGGTAAACAGGCTTTTTTAAAACGGGCGAGTAAAGGCCCCACCAGCATGATGGAGCCACGAAGGCGGGCGCTTTTTTTATGAAATTCATCGCTGGTTAAATAATCTACATTTACATCATCTGCCTTAAATGTACAAGTATTGGCGTTTACCCGGTTTATTTTTACATTGAGTTCAGCCAGTAATTCTATCAGCAGGTTTACATCAATAATATCCGGGATATTATTCACTTTTACTTCATCTGCGGTGAGTAATACAGCGCTGATAATTTGTAAAGCTTCATTTTTTGCACCCTGGGGAGTGATCTCTCCCGAAAGTTTATTTCCTCCCGTTACTTCAAATATGCCCATAGTATCATTTTATTACACAAAATAAAGCGTTTACATGAAAATGGCAGAGATGAACTTGCTTTTATGAATAGCCAATAAGCTTTAAGCTAATGGAAATGCAGGATGCACCTAAGGAGTCATCAATAAAGAATGGATTAATATCTTTTCTTAAAATTCCGGTTGTTATTATTGCGGTTGCCGCTATTGCCGCTATTTCGGTTCCGGTTATCCCGGTTGCCGCTTCCACCGCCGCTGCGGTTATCCCTGCCACCAAAATTTTTACGGTATTGATTGCGGTTCCCACTGCGGCCATATTCAACAGGTACCTCGTTGCGGTGTTTTACAAAAGGTTTATTATTAAATTCCAGTTCACCATCGGTTATTGAGCTCAGTTCGCTCTGAATGGAATCATCATGTACCAGTTCTTTATGCCAGTTGCTGTAAGTAAGTTTCATATAATAAGCAATGGCATTTGCAAACCCTTGTTTCTTTTCGGGGTTTTCTTCTTTTAATGCTTTGTTTATTACATTTTCTATATTCTTACCCAGGTGGTTAAACTTGGGATGGCTTTTAGGATAAGGTAATGGAGCCGGTTTTTCCTGTAACTCTTCTCTTGTAGGGATGGGGTATGGACTATCTACATCTAATTTAAAATCGCTGATAAGGAAAAGATGATCCCATAATTTATGCCTGAAATCTTCAATATTCTTTAACTGCGGGTTTAAGAAGCCCATGAGTTCTATCACGGCATTGGCATTTTTTTGCCTTTCATTTCGGTCTTCTATTTTGAGCAAATACTCAACCATCTTTTGAATATGGCGGCCATATTCTTTCATTATTAGATGGTTACGGGTAGTATTGTATTCCATACTAACACTATTACTATTATACATTGAGCAAATTTAAGTGGTAAAATCCTACTAAACAAATAATGGCTACGCCCGGGTTACCTGTATTTTTTCATACAAACTATTAACGCCCATTAAGGGTATTGTATTTTATAAGAAGGAATAATGGGAGCCTGTTATTTATTAAAATTAATACTTTACAATGAAAAGGAGAAAAGCAATTGTCTTCATCAACTTAAACCCTTAGTTCTTAGCTTTGTAAAAAATAAAGTTTTTATGAATAATGCCTTTACCCACCGTATTGCTGCCGAACTGGATGAAATAAAAGAAGCCGGTTTATTTAAAAATGAAAGAATCATAAGTAGTGAACAGGGAGCCGAGATCATTGTAAATGGTAAAACGGTATTGAATTTTTGTGCGAATAATTACCTGGGGCTTTCCTCGCATCCCAAAGTAATAGAAGCAGCTAAAAAATATGTGGACTACCGGGGTTATGGTATGAGCAGTGTACGGTTTATCTGTGGCACACAGGATATTCATAAAGAACTGGAGAAAAAAATTTCCGATTTCCTGGGTACAGAAGATACCATTTTATATGCTGCAGCCTTTGATGCTAACGGGGGTGTGTTTGAACCTCTTTTTGGTGTAGAAGATGCCATCATCAGCGATGCGCTGAACCATGCTTCCATTATAGATGGGGTAAGGCTTTGTAAAGCACAAAGATTCCGGTACGAACATAATGATATGGCAGACCTGGAAGCCAAACTAAAAGAAACAGCAGGATTGCGCAGCCGCATCATTGTTACCGATGGATCTTTTAGTATGGATGGTACCATTGCCCAACTTGATAAAATTTGCGACTTGGCCGATACATATGATGCCATTGTGATGATTGATGAATGTCATTCATCGGGATTCCTAGGCAAAACCGGCAGGGGAACCCATGAATACCGGAATGTAATGGGACGCATTGATATAATTACAGGCACCCTGGGCAAAGCGCTGGGGGGAGCCAGTGGTGGCTTCACCAGTGGTAAAAAAGAAATTATTGAAATGCTTCGCCAGCGTAGCCGTCCTTATTTATTTTCTAATACCCTGGCCCCCGGTATTGTGGGTGCCAGCATTGCAGTATTTGATTTATTAAGCGGTACAACTGAACTACGGGATAAATTAGAAACGAATACCCGCTTTTTCAGGGAAAAAATGACAGCTGCCGGTTTTGATATAAAGCCCGGCGATCACCCGATTGTACCGATCATGCTATACGATGCCGTACTGGCACAAAACTTTGCATCCCGATTGCTCGATGAAGGTATTTATGTAATAGGATTTTTCTTTCCGGTAGTTGCAAAAGGCCAGGCCCGCATAAGGGTACAAATTAGTGCAGCGCATGAACCCCGCCATTTAGAAAAAGCCATTGCCGCTTTTACCAAAATTGGAAAAGAGCTGGGGGTATTAAAATAAAATGATTGTTTATTTGGCTGCATCTAATTTTTAACGGTATTTCTTCCCGGTTAAATTTGGCAAACCCATTTGCTGTATTCAATCCTCACATTACTGCAGTTTCCTGCTCGTTACCGGGTATCGCTGAAGGATTTTTTTTAGGTTATTTATTATTCAAAAAATATCCCGGCATAAAAAAAGCGCTTTAAAAAGCGCTCCTTACAAAGTAAAAAAAATCGTTAGTTAATATTTTCAATAATACCTGCAATGCCCTGTCCGCCGCCTACACAAGCAGTTACAATACCATATTTTTTTTGCAGGCGTTTCATATCATTTATAATTTGAATAGTGAGTTTGCAACCGGTACAACCCAAAGGATGCCCCAGTGCAATAGCGCCCCCATTTATGTTTACCATTTCAGGGTTCAAACCTAACTCTCTTATTACGGCTAAAGATTGAGAAGCAAAAGCCTCATTTAATTCTATCAGGTCTATATCACTTAAGCTCATTCCTGCCTGTTTCAGTACTTTAGGTACGGCAGCCACCGGGCCAATTCCCATAATGCGTGGATGTACTCCTGCACTGGCACAATTCACTAAACGGGCAATGGGTTTTAAACCCAGTTCATTTACCATTCTTTCACTCATTACAATTACAAAAGCGGCTCCATCACTGGTTTGCGAACTATTACCTGCTGTTACTACACCACCGGCAGCAAATGCAGGTTTCAGTTTTGCCAGTCCTTCTACCGTTGTGTCCCTGCGCAAGCCCTCATCGGTATCTACCACATAGCTACGGGTTTTTCTTTTTTGGTTTTCATCTACATATATTTCATTTACTGTAATGGGTAGTATCCCCGTTTTAAAGTAGCCGTTATCAATTGCCGCTGCTGCTTTTTTATGGCTATTAAAACTAAATTCATCCTGGTCTTCCCTGCTCACCTGGTATTCTTTAGCTACCGCTTCGGCTGTAAGCCCCATGCTTAAATAATAATCCGGGTCGTCTTTTGCAATTTCGTAAGAAGGTACTGTTTTCCATCCCGCAGTGGGTACCAGGCTCATACTTTCTGTTCCACCGGCAATAATACATTCTGCCATACCGGTTCTGATTTTAGCAGTTGCCATGGCAATACTTTCCAGGCCGCTTGCACAATAGCGGTTAATCGTAATACCGGCTGCATCAATCCCCACCGCTTTGGCGGCAATAATGCGGCCTACCTGCAAGCCTTGTTCTGCCTCTGGTACGGCATTGCCCACAATTACATCATCTACCCTTTTGGCATCCAGCTGCGGTACACTGGCCAGCAGGCCCTGTATCACTTCTATAGCCAGGTTATCTGGCCGGGTAAACCTAAAAAAACCTTTTTTACTTTTTCCAACTGCGGTTCTAAAGCCAGCAACAATATATGCTTCCTGCATTGTAATTTTTTTATGTTATGAACGGGCTGTCAACTGTTGGCCTGCCTGCATCTGCGGTTCGGGCTATCCGTTGCAATCTTATTTATTCGTTCCTCATAAATAAGGATTTTCACTTCTATCCCGCAGCCACTCTACAGTCTACCTCTGTGCGACAGCAAGAAATTTCATTTTAGTTGTTTATGCAACTTTATAGATCAAAGTTATAATTTCCCGCCCAAAGCAAAAAACTAAAATCCTATATTACATTTGCGCCAATATGTATTCATTATTACGTTCTGTTTTATTTTTACTAGATGCTGAAAAAGTTCATTATTTTTCAATGAACTTCCTCAAAACCCTTTGCAGCATAGGTTTTATTAGGAAAGTAATCACAAAAATATACAGCCCAAAAGATATACCTGTTACCGCCTTTGGGCTTCGTTTTAAAAATGCAGTAGGCCTGGCAGCCGGGTTCGATAAAAATGCATTATACCTCCGGGAACTGGAAACCCTGGGTTTTAGCCATATAGAAATCGGTACAGTTACCCCTCTTCCTCAACCAGGTAATGATGCACCCCGGCTTTTTAGGCTACCTGCTGACCGGGCTTTACTGAATAGAATGGGTTTTAATAACGATGGTGCAGAAGTGATTGCCCTGCGGCTAAAACTTTGGAAATCTAAACCCTCAAACCTGATCATTGGTGGAAATATTGGTAAGAATAAACTTACCCCCAATGAAGATGCCTGGCAGGATTATGAAAAATGTTTTTTAGCACTCCATCCCTTTGTTGATTACTTTGTAGTAAATGTAAGTAGCCCCAATACCCCGGGATTAAGGGAATTACAGGAAAAAAAATCGCTCCTGGAAATTTTTACCGTTTTACAAAACCATAATTCCAAACTGGAATCACCCAAACCCTTACTGCTTAAAATTGCACCCGATTTAAGTGTTGCACAAATTGACGATGTAATAGACCTGGCTATGGAAATAAAACTCGATGGCCTGGTTGCATGTAATACCACGCTGGACAGAACAGGCTTATCCGGTAAATCAAAAGAAAAAGCAAATACATGGGGCATGGGTGGCTTAAGCGGTTACCCCGTAAAAGAGAAAAGCGCTGAAATTATCCGGTATATATCTCAAAAAACAAAAGGTACTATCCCCATTATTGGCAGTGGTGGAATTTTTACTGCAAAGGATGTAAAAGAAAAATCAGATGCAGGCGCTACCCTGGTACAAGTATGGACCGGTTTTGTTTACGAAGGGCCCGGAATTGTAAAAAAAATTTGTAAATCATTATATACAGGGGCCAGCGGCCGTTGGTAATAAATTTTTGAGGGCTGTTCATTTCCCCCCTACTTTTGCGGCATGGAACATCTTTTAACTTCAGAGAGCATCATTAGTTTTTTAGTATTGGTGGTTTTAGAAATTGTACTGGGCATTGATAATGTAATTTTTGTAAGCATTATCATGAACCGGCTGAAAGAAATTAAAGATCAAAAAAAAGCGAGAATCATTTGGATGATTACGGGCATCAGCTCCCGGATTTTATTATTGATGGCGCTTAGCTGGTTATTATCACAAAAAGGAAAACCGGTATTTACTCTTTTTGAAAAAGGATTTGACCTGGCCAGCCTGGTTATGTTACTGGGTGGTTTGTTCCTGATATATAAATCAGTAAAAGAAATTCATGCGAAGCTGGAAGGGGAAGACCCCAACGATTTAAATACAAAAAAGCCCGGCTTAAGCCTTATGCAGGCTGTATTTCAAATTATGCTGATAGATGCTGTATTTTCTTTTGATAGCATCATAACTGCGGGGGGTACGGCCAAACATTTAGAAATAATGGTTGCCGCAGTTGTTATTGCCATGATCATCATGTTTATGTTCAGCCCCGGTATTGCATCCTTTATTCATAAACACCCTACTTTAAAAATGCTGGCGCTTTCTTTTTTAGTGATGATTGGCCTTAGCCTGGTAATGGAAGGATGGAATGCCGATAAAGCACATGAGCTCCACATGAAAAATTATATTTATTTTGGAATGGCTTTTTCTTTTATTGTTGAGCTCCTGAATATGACGATGATAAACCGGGCCAAAAAAAGGCATCTTGTAAAATTAAATGAACCAGAACTACCTGCCCAACCCGGTAAAAATGATGAAGCAGATTAAAGCTGCTGCAATAACGTAATCGCTACAATAGCGGCCGTTTCGGTACGTAAGCGGGTATTGCCCAGGGCTACCGGTTTAAAATTTTGCTGCAACGCTTCTTCAATTTCCCGGTTTGTAAAATCACCTTCGGGGCCAATCAGGATCAAGCTATCGTTTGCAGGGGGCAGGGTGCTTAAAGCTGTTTTGGCAGTATCGCTTTCGCAATGAGCAATTAATTTTTGAGAAGCAGGAGCCATTTTTAAATAATCAGAAAACTTTATGGGCCTCTCCAGTATCGGCAACCAGGCCTGCTGCGATTGCAGCATAGCGCTGATCATTATGCTTTGCAACCTTTCTGTTTTTACCTGTACTTTTTCAGTTCTTTCACATAGCAGCGGTACAATCTGCATAATACCAATCTCTGTGGCTTTTTCTATAAACCATTCAAAGCGGCTATTATTTTTTAATGGAGAAATGGCAATACAAACTTTTTTGGGGGGGATCGGTATTTTTTGGGTATCTAAAACGAATACGACACATTTTTTCCGGTGATCTTCTATGATCTTACAAGTGAATATATGTCCACGGCCATCGGTTACAAGGATAAGTTCACCCAGTTTCATCCTCAATACCTGGATGATGTGTTTACTGTTATTTTCATCGAGGGCTAGTTGGGTGCTTTCAGCATTTGCAGAATGAATATAAAAATAAGGGAGTGCCATACACAATTAAAAAAACGAGATACTTGTTCTCATTTTAAAATAAAAGAATATTAAATAAAGTCATCATCATATTTTCCATCATTCATGCTGCTCCCTTTTTGAATGTACAACTCGCCACCACTGCCGCCGGTTTTATCTAAGGGACGGAAATTCCCTCCACCGGGATAAGAGCCGGGGCTGTCGGGTTCATCATCTACAAATTTTTGAATATGCAATAAGGCTCTCATTTTAATATTCTCTAAACTGCCATTACGGTGCTTGGCAATTTTTACATATACATCACCCTTGGTGTTTTCGCCCATTTCATTTTGTGTAATATCATAGTAATCGGGGCGGTACAGGAACATCACCATATCCGCATCCTGTTCAATAGCTCCCGATTCCCTCAGATCACTTAATTGGGGTACTTTATTTCCTTCTTTCCTTTTTTCTACCTCACGGCTAAGTTGGCTTAGTGCAATAATGGGTACTTGCAATTCTTTGGCAAGGCTTTTTAAATCCCTTGAAATTTTACTTATTTCCTGTTCCCGGTTACTATTCCTATCGCCGCTGCCACTCATTAATTGCAAATAATCAATTACGATCAGGCCTACATTATGTTTATTTTTTAAACGGCGGCATTTTGCACGTAATTCAAAAATGTTTAAAGCGGCAGTATCATCTATAAAAATGGGCGCCTTGCTGAGCTTATTGATGCCTTTCCTGTTTAATTGCTGCATCTCATGTTCTTCCAGCTTGCCCCGGCTAATTTTTTCAAGCATGATTTCACTTTCGGCGCTTAGTATTCTTTGCACCAATTGGCTGCTGCTCATTTCTAAACTAAAAAAACCAACTGCTGTGGGTTTGGATGCATGTAAAGCTGCATTTCGGGCCAGGTTCAATGCAAATGCTGTTTTACCTACCGAGGGCCGGGCAGCCAAAATAATTAAATCGGTTGACTGCCATCCGTACGTAACCCTGTCAAGCGAAGCAAAGCCGGTAGGCACACCGGTTATATCATCCTGGCGATTACGCATATCCTCAATACGCTGTATGGTTTTTACCAATACCGTATCTATATCATCAAAATTTTTACGAAGGTGGTTGTTGGTGATTTCAAAAAGTTTGCTTTCGGCTTCATCCAGCATATCAAATACGTCAATACTATCTTCGTAAGCATCCCCAATTATTTCTCCGCTAATGCGTATTAATTCTCTTTGTATGAATTTTTGCAATACAATACGGGAGTGTGCATCAATATTGGCAGAGGATACTACGGAATTGGTAAGCCGGGTAATGTAATAAGGGCCACCCACCAGTTCTAACTCTTCCCTGAATTTGAGTTCTTCAACTACCGTAAGTAAATCAATCGGCATACTTTTAATAGCCAGGCCCTGCATTGCTTTATATATGCGCTGGTTGGCATCTACATAAAAGCATTCCGGTTTTAAAATTTCTACTACGGTATCAAAAGCGCTTTTTTCCAGCATGATGGCGCCCAGGATGGCTTCTTCTAATTCCTTAGCCTGCGGGGGTACTTTTCCAAATACCATGCTGCCCAGGTCTACCGAAGTTTTGCGTCTCGATTTACGATCTTTATTGAGGTTGGTAAATTCCATTTTTGTGCTCTTAAAATCTTCAAAAAAAAATTGTTGCCCTGGCAAAAATCAAAGCCCGTAAGGGTTTACAAAAAACAGGACCTTAACGCTGCCAGTTTAGGGATAGCTAAGTTAGCCCTTGCAATCAACATGAAAAACGATTTAAGGTTTATTCACGGGTTACATTAAGTTTTCCACCGTCTCTTCCACATCAAAATTAGCTTATTGACAGCTTATCCACTCATCAATTCACATAATCTTTTCAATATTCTTTGAGTTTACTTCATTTTATTAACAAATAAATTTTTAAAAATCTCTTTTTTTACACTTCATTTCTTATAAAAATTGTTTTGAAAGTAGGGCTGTTTTTTATAGTGCATTTTACTTAAAAAAGGGCTTTAAAATGATCTAAATCCTTTTGCGATAAAAACTATCTTTGCAGCTTATCGCATATTAAAAAATGACAATTTCATACCACTGGCTTAGTAGTTATTTACCGGGAAAAATAGAACCGGAAAAATTAGAAAAAATATTAACCTCTATTGGATTAGAAGTAGAGGGTATGCATGCTTTTAGTTCGGTAAAAGGGGCATTGCAGGGTTTGGTAACCGGCGAAGTACTTAGTTGTGAAAAACATCCCGGTGCCGATAAGTTAAAAATAACTTCAGTAAATATTGGCCTGGCGGAACCTTTGCAAATTGTATGCGGCGCTGCGAATGTGGCTACCGGCCAAAAAGTGATTGTAGCTCCTGTAGGAACTACTTTATATCCCATGAAAGGAGAACCTATGCTCATCAAAAAAGCAAAAATCAGGGGCGAAGAAAGTGCAGGAATGATATGTGCCGAAGATGAAATTGGCCTGGGAGAGAATCATGATGGCATCCTGGTATTGCCGGAAGATACGGAAATTGGCAAACCGCTCGCCAGTATATTCCCGGTGTATGAAGATATCATTATTGAAATTGGCCTCACCCCCAACCGGATGGATGCCATGAGCCACCTGGGAGTTGCTAAAGATGTTTGTGCCTGGCAGAGCCACCACGAAAGAAAAGAAACAAAAATTATCTCTCCCTTTAAAAATGGGTTTAAAGCCGATAACCATTCCCGGGAAATAACGGTACACATAGAAAATCATACGGATTGTAAGCGGTACGCCGGGGTAAGCATAAGTGGCATTGAAGTGAAACAAAGCCCGGACTGGCTAATCCACCGCTTGCAAAGCATCGGTATAAAAGCCATTAACAATATTGTAGATATTACCAATTTTATTTTACACGAAACCGGGCAACCCCTGCATGCATTTGATGCCGATAAAATAAAAGGAAACAGCATTGTTGTAAAAAGTGCAAACCCCGGCAGTTCTTTTGTGTGCTTAGATAATAAAGAAATAAAATTAACAGCTGCTGACCTGGTAATAAGCAATGCTACCGACCCCATGTGTATTGCCGGTGTGTATGGCGGCCTGGATAGCGGTGTAACAAAAGTTACTAAAAATATTTTTTTAGAAAGCGCCTGGTTTAACCCGGCAGCGATAAGAAAAACAAGTTTACAACATAACTTAAGAACAGACGCTGCTGCACGTTTTGAAAAAGGGGTTGACATCAGCAATACAGTAACCGTTTTAAAAAGAGCCGCCCTGCTTATAAAAGAAATAGCAGGTGGCACCATCAGCAGCGATATTGTGGATGTGTACCCGGTACCGGCAGAGAAAAAAACAGTAGGCCTGAAATATCATTATTTAAAAAAATTAAGCGGTAAAAATTATCATAGCGAAGCCGTAAAAACAATTTTACAGGCTTTGGGGTTTGAGATCATGAAAGATAATATTGATGAACTTTGGGTATCTGTGCCGCATAGCAAACCCGACATTTATTTACCGGCTGATATTGTAGAGGAAATAGTAAGGATAGATGGTTTAGACAATATTGAAATTTCTTCTTTAGTACAAATGACGCCGGCCAAAGATGTAAACGGAATGGCCCTGGCTTTGCAGGAAAAAATCTCAGAAACACTTAGCGGGCTGGGATTTCATGAAATTTTCACAAACAGTTTAACCAATAGCCGGTATTATGATGAGGAAGCCAAAAAGCACGCCGTACGCTTACTCAACAGCCTGAGCCTGGAACTGGATATTATGCGGCCACAAATGCTGGACACGGGTTTGGAGGTACTGGCATATAATCTTAACAGGAAAAATAACCGGTTATTATTATACGAGTTTGGCAAAACATACCATACCACCCACACAGGGAATTATGAGGAACAAAATCATTTAACCCTTTTTGCTGCAGGCATTTTACAACAAGGGGGATGGCAGCATACCCAGCTAAAAACAAATTTTTATTATTTAAAAGCAATATGCAACCAGGTATTTGCCAGGGCAGGTATTTCTAAAATACAATATGAAGGAATTACTGCAGAGGGGTATGAGGATGCATTGGAAATAAAAATAAAGAATAAAAGTTTTGGGCTTATAGGTATCGTTAGCAAAGAAAAAACCAGTTTGCACCACATTAAAGAAGAGGTATTTGTGTGTGATATAAACTGGCAATCCCTATTGGAAATACAGCAACAAAATAAAATAGAATACAAAGAGATTTCAAAATTCCCGGCGGTTGAAAGAGACCTGGCATTGGTAATTGACCGGAACAGGGAATATGCCGAAATAGAAAATGCAGTAACTAAAGCCAGGATAAACCAACTTCAATCTATAAAGTTATTTGATATATTTGAGAGCGAAAAAATAGGAGCCGGCAAAAAATCAATGGCTGTGAGTTTTACATTCCGGGATGAGGACAAAACACTTACAGATAAAGAAATTGATGAAATGATGAACAGGATTATTGATATTTATCAAAAAGAATTAGGCGCCGAAATAAGAAAATAAATTGAGCCACTCAGCAACATATATAAAACAAGTACAGGAAAAGCTTCAGCAATTACTGAAGCGCCATGGCTTAATGCAAAAAGAGAATGAAAGTTTGCAAAAAAAAGTGGATGCATTACAAAAAGAAAAAATAAATTTAGAAACCCAGGTTGAGCAGTTAAAACAACAATACCTTATCGTAAAAGCCTCTGCTGCCCCACTCAGCGGGAAAGAGAAAAAAGAAATGGAACAAAAAATAAATCAATACCTGCAAAATATCGATAAATGCATCAGCATACTGGGTAAATAATCAATATGTCAACTCTCATCCCCATAAATATTGTTATCGCCGACCGCACTTACCGTATAAAAACAGAAGCTGCTCATGAAGAAGTGGTAAGAAAAACAGTTAAGCTCATTAATGATAAGATCATTGAGTTTAAAACCCAGTTTGCCGGTAAAGACATGCAGGATTATATTGCCATGGTAATCATATGGTATGCTACACAATCTGCCGGGCAAAATGAAGAGAGTGAAGAAGCCAAAGAAGTGCTGGCGGGTTTACAAAAAATAGAAGAACAAATAGATAAATTTCTCTGATTTTTACTAACCCTTATTTCCATCTTCCAGGAATTTTTTAACCAGGGCTTCTGCTTTTGCGCAGGCATGGGGCAGGTTATCATTTACCACTACTTCATTAAAATGAGTTTTAAAACCCATTTCATAAGAGGCTTTATTGATGCGGGCTGCAATTGAGTCTTCAGTTTCGGAACCCCTGCTCATAAGCCTTTTCTTTAATTCCGGTACACTGGGTGGTTCTATAAAAATACTCAGTACATTGATGGGGTATTGTTGCTGTATATGTAAGGCACCTTTTACGTCAATATCCAGCACGGGCACTTTATTTTGCGCCCATATTCGCTCCAGTTCCGATTTTAGCGTGCCGTAATACTTTCCCTCATATACCATTTCCCACTCAGCAAATTCTTTCAATGTAATTTTATGTTTAAATTCTTCTTCACTCATAAAATAATAATCCACGCCGTCTTTTTCATTTTTCCTGGCCTGGCGGGTAGCAGCGCTAACTGAAAAGGCCAAAACCGGAAAGCATTTCATAAGGTGATGAGTGATAGAAGTTTTTCCCGCTCCCGAAGGTGCTGTAATAATTAATATTTTATGATAAGGTGCTGCCATGTGCAAATAAAAGAAAAAATGATAAAAGAATGTTTGAGGTTGCAGAATACAAATAAAAAACCTCCGTGGCGGAGGTTCTTTGTGTTACATTTTTGCAGTGGATGCCGATTTATCTTTTTTACAGCATTTTTTTGATTCTGCCTTTTTACAAGATTTGGTACAATCTTTTTTCTTGCATTTTCCATCCTTTCCGCAATTGGCATATACCAACCCGGTAGAGAAAAGGCCAACTGCAGCTAATAAAATAATTTTTTTCATGAAGCTTTCGGTTTGATTTAAAATATAAATATAATTATAAAGTTGCAATTATGGAAACACCCCCTTTTACTACCTCATTTAAAGAAACATTTATTTGGGTACCTACAGGCAACAAGAGATCAACCCGGCTGCCAAATTTTATAAATCCCATTTCTTCGCCTTGTGTTACCTGCTCACCTACTTGCAAATAGTTCACAATTCTTTTAGCCAGGGCGCCTGCAATTTGTTTTACTAAAATTTCGGTATTGCCTGTTTTTATTACTACGCTATGCCTTTCATTTTCAGTAGATGATTTGGGATGCCAGGCAACTAAATATTTGCCTTTGTGATATTGATTATATACCACATTGCCACTTACCGGGTTCCGGTTTACATGCACATTGGCGGGGCTCATAAAAATAGATACCTGTATTCTTTTGTCTTTAAAATATTCCGGGTCGGTAGTTTCTTCTATTACCACCACTTTACCATCGCATGGCGAAACCACTTTATCATCTCCCCTTGTATATTGGCGGGTGGGTATCCTGAAAAAGGATATTATAAATAACCATAAGCCTACTGTAATTATCAATATCAGGCTGCAAAGCCACATAAGTGAAGAACCCCAAAACCAAAATATGGATAAATTAAGCAGCCCTACCAATAATGTAGTAAGGGCTATCGTTTTATATCCTTCCCGATGAATCGTCATGCCTGATAAATTTTAAAACGCTAAAGGTAAAGAACTCAAAATAGAATGAAGAAAGATTCCCCGGGAATATTCAAATAATAATGGCCTAAAAGCCCGAATGATTATGTATCCTTAATTCATTATCCATTTTACATATATAAATACGGCGGGTGTAGCAATAAGTAAAGAATCGAAACGATCTAAAAATCCGCCATGGCCCGGCATAAATGTGCCGCTATCTTTTACTCCTGCCGCTCTTTTGAGTTTGCTTTCCAGCAAATCGCCCAGGCTGCCAAAAAATGCACATAGCCCGGCAATAATAAGCCAGTTCTTTGCCGGTAATATTTGTGCAGCAAGAATAAAATAGCCCAACAAACCCATTACGGCAATACAAAGTAAACCTCCGCCCAACGTACCTTCCCATGTTTTTTTAGGCGATATGGGAGAAAGCGGCGTTTTGCCAATAAGTGAGCCTACTATGTAAGCCATCGTATCATTTATCCAGATAGAAAATACAATGGCGCAGGGCAAAAGAAAAGAATAGGAAGTACTATTGATGACAGTATAATGCCCATTGCTTTCCATGATTTCAGAAAACCCTAAACGGGCAAGCAATGCCAGAGGCAAAAAGATATAGAATAAACCCAGTGGCAAATAACCTTTATAGCGGGCAGGAGAAATATTTTTTACCAGTTTGGCATACTCATATAAACCGCCGAATGTAATAAGAATAAGTAACCCCAGGAACAAATACCCGTTTCCCAGCAATGCCAATAACATGATGGCCGCAAAAACAATAGCCGTAAGGGCCCTGGTTTTAAATGTATGTATATTAAGTGCCAATTAGGACTCTGGATTTTTATTTGCAATAGAATGAAATGGATCCGCTTCCGCCAGCAGGATTTGCTCCCGGGTATAAATTTTCATTTTATTTTCAGAAGAAAATTTATCGAAGATGATGAACAAAACTACCATGCAAGCACTCGCTGCAAGCCCCCACCACCAATCCACTTTCGTATCGAGGCTTTGCGGATCAATTTTATTCCCCTTTCCGCTTAGTATAAATAATTGAGTAACTGCAATAAAATTATTTAAAAAATGAGCAATAATATTTACCCAAATGTTTTTGCTTTTATAATACATGAGCCCCAATACAAAACCCAGTAAGGCCCGGCTTAAAAAAAGATATAAGCTAAAATGAATCAGGCTAAAAATAAGTGAACTCACAATAATGGCGGTTAAGGGTGCTTTCCACCATTTTACCAATAAATTTTGCATCGCACCCCGAAACAACATTTCTTCGAACATAGCAGGGAAAAAAGCCATAATAAAAATGGCAACAATATATTCTCCCCAGTTTTTGAGGTTACTCATGGCCATTACTTGTTCGTTGTATTCATTTTCCATTTTTGCTGCCATGGTATCCAGGCGGGGAAAATGAGATAAAATCGCTTTGCTCAGATCTGCCAACGGACCGGCAGCCACGCCTGCAAAAAAAATGATAGCAAAACCAATACTCACCTGTTTCCAGTTTAAATACCGGTTAAACCCCAGCCAAAACATATTTTTTCCATGTACCAGCATGGCAAATGCAACAGCGGGCAGGCACATTAAACAAAACGTACCCAATACCTGTGCCAGGCGGTTGGCATTTACATTGGCAGGATCTTTAATTGCTTCCATGAATACCGTAGGGTTCATAATATCGCCTCTACCCGGTAATATTTGCATATATATCACCAACTGAACAACAGCAGCCAGTAAAAATCCGCCCCCCAAAAAAGCTAATAACATGCCTGCCTGGCCCCATCCACTATAGCCTTTAGCGCTTGTATATTCCATAGCCCGTAATTATTTTGTAAATTTGCAGCCGCAATATACTCAACTAATGCCCAAAATAGGACATATCACCCTTCCCGAATTTCCATTGCTGCTGGCACCGATGGAAGATGTAAGCGATCCTCCCTTTAGAGCCGTTTGCAAAACCAATGGAGCCGATTTAATGTACAGTGAATTTATAAGTAGTGAAGGGCTTATCCGGGATGCAATCAAAAGCAAACGAAAGCTGGATTTTAGTGAAGAAGAAAGGCCGTTTGGCATTCAAATATTTGGTGGCGATGAAGAAGCTATGGCCATGAGCGCCAGGATTTGTGAAACCGTAAACCCTGACCTGGTAGATATTAATTTTGGTTGCCCGGTAAAAAAAGTGGTGAGCAAAGGCGCAGGAGCAGGTGTTTTAAAAGACATTCCACTCATGATAAGGCTTACCGAATCGGTTATAAAAAGCACAAAACTCCCGGTAACCGTAAAAACCAGGCTCGGGTGGGATGATGCCTCAAAAAATATTGAGGAAGTAGCCGAACGGATGCAAGATATAGGCGTACAGGCCTTGAGCATTCATGGGCGCACCCGTTGCCAGCTTTATAAAGGCGTAGCCGACTGGACACTGATTGGTAAAGTAAAAAACAACCCCCGCATACAAATTCCCATTTTTGGCAATGGCGATATTGATAGCCCTCAAAAAGCAAAGGAATATAAAAACAGGTATGGGATAGATGGGATTATGATTGGCAGAGCCGCTATCGGGTATCCCTGGATTTTTAGAGAGATAAAAAATTATTTACAATCCGGCGAATTATTACCTCCCCCTACACTTACCGAAAGATTAGCGGTATGCCGTACCCATTTAAAAAAATCGGTAGAATGGAAGGGGCCTATTGTGGGTATTAATGAAATGCGCAGGCATTATACCAATTATTTAAAAGGATTACCCGGTATAAAAGAATTCAGGCACCGCTTGGTTACCTTAAACAGTGTAGATGAAGTGTATGAAGTTTTTGATGAAATTGCGCATCACTACCAGGACTATATTTTTGAACGGCAGCCTATTGAAATTATTGACTACCATCAAAAATGCCCTTTATAGCAAAAGGTTTATTTATTGTTGTTTATTGCCTGCACTGTACCATTATAACTGATAGAAGAGCGACTTACAAAACGGATGTATAAACTTGCCATTCCATTGGTATAGAATTTAAAATCCATCAAATCTACGGGGTCATGGCCTTTTGGCTGTACCTGTATTTCCCACGCATTATTTTTTCCATGGCTTTTACTCAGCACTATTTTATTTGTGTTAAAATCCAGCGGGTTTTTACCAGACAAAATATCGCTGCTCCCGTAATTTGTTCCATAATACGGAAGATACACCGAAAGACTATCGCCCACTAACGAAACGAAATAACTGGCATCTACCATTCTGGATGATCCTTTTTGCGGCATGGCAGAAGTTGGATTAAATCTCCAATGATTGTTGCTAATAGAAGTATCTAACCCAATGGGCGTATTGCTGCCATCTGCATTTTTTGTTTGACTGCAGGCAGATAAAAAAAACAATGCAATAAAAATCAAAAAAAGATGGAAGACCTGTTTATGCTTATTCGTTTTCATTGTACCTTTTTCTTAAAAAACTGCAAGAAACGAGCCATGTTTCATCTTGTGAAATGATATAGCTTTAAAAAAAACCGCTTTAATAGATAAAGCGGTTCCTCTCAAAGTAAAACGAAATAAATAATTATTGGTGCGGAAATAATATCCTGGGTTTATCTTTTGTTTTTTTGGTAGACTTAGGAAATAAGATGGTGCCTCCGTTGTTTTGCTCATCTACCCTTTGGCCATTGGCTTTATAGCTGGCCGTTCTTATACCGCCAAATAATCCCGAATTTCTAAAATTGGCGGTCCATACAGAGCGATTTTTTGTCCAACTGATATTGGTCGCATTCGGATAGTCACGGTTCAATGCATCCCTTACTTTGCGGGGCGCATTTTTAGCGTATTTTCCATTTTGCTGATCGTAACGAACATCTCTTCCGTTCCTGTCATTTCTATCATAGCGGTCATCATCATCGTCATCATCCCTATCCTGTCGGTTTTGATGTTTTTCTGATTTAATCTTTTTACTTTTCCCTTTCTTTTGAGCTATGGCTTGATTACCCCATCCCAGGGCAATAACAACAAATAAGAGTAATAACTTTTTCATGATATTCTAATTTAGTTACCTAGTATCTTTGAAAATTGTGCCAACTCAGGGATTATATGAGGATAAGTTTTCTTTTTAAGAATTTATTAGATTCATCTTGTATATTTTTTAACTCAATTGTTAAACCCACTAGTAGGCTTCTATTAACTTTTCCTGCATTTTTAATGATTCGGCTACCTAAATATTAAATAATTTTACAGGCCCCAAGCGGGCAACCATCCTTTAATACTTGAGCCGGTGCATCCACAACATATTTCTATACTCGATTTTTCTTATGCTTTGCCAGAAGATAAAATTGCATGGCGACCACCTGCCCGAAGAGATGCATCCAAATTACTGATTTATAAAAATGGCGAGATTAAAGAAACGCATTTCAATGCCATTGTAGATGCTTTACCTGCCAATACATTAATGATATTTAATAATACCAAAGTAATTAATGCCCGCATTCTATTTAAAAAAGAAACAGGCGCTTCCATCGAAATATTTTGCCTGGAGCCATCGGGCCAAATTACGGGTTATACTTCTGCTATGGCAAAGCAACAACATACCGAATGGAAATGTTTTATTGGGGGTGTTGCCAAATGGAAGAATGAAATTTTACAAAAAGAAATTGAAATAGCGGGACAGACAGTTTTATTAAAAGCCGAACTAAAACAAAAAGAAGCGGATGCTTATATTGTACGCTTTAGCTGGGAACCCGATCATCTTGATTTTGCGCACATCATAGAAGCTGCAGGCAAAGTGCCTTTACCACCCTATATTAAAAGAGAAACAGAAGGAGAAGACAGCAGCCGGTATCAAACTATTTTTGCCATGCAGCAAGGTTCTGTTGCAGCGCCTACGGCCAGTTTGCATTTTACACCGGAAATAGTAGCCCGTTTTCCGCAAAAAAATATTCATAGCTCTTTTGTAACGCTGCACGTAGGTGCCGGCACATTTAAACCCGTAAAATCAGCAACCATGCAAGATCATGATATGCATGCTGAGTATATCGAAGTGAGCCGGCAAACCATCGAAGATCTTTTACTGGCTCAGGGCCCTATTGCCGTAGCCGGAACTACTTCTTTACGAACAGTAGAAACGATTTACTGGCTGGGTGTAAAAGCATTTGATACGCCTACAGCCGAACAACTAAGCCTGGGGCAATGGGATGTGTATGATGCTGCCCTGGCAGCAAAAGATTTTACTGCCAAGCAAGCTCTACAATCTTTATTACAATGGATGATCGCAAACCAAACAGATAAAATTTTTACGCAAACTCAATTATTGATAGCCCCGGGTTATCGGTTTCGCATAGCGAATATTTTAGTCACTAATTTTCATCAACCTCAGTCTACTCTTTTATTATTGGTTGCGGCTGCAGTAGGCCCTTCCTGGAGGTCTTTATATGAATATGCATTGAATCATGATTTTCGTTTTTTAAGTTATGGTGATGCCAATCTCATTTTTATAAATGAAAATAGTAAAGCCTAATGTAAAAAAGAGGAACCGGGTATTTTAAGGTTGCACGGTAACAGGGGTACCCACCGGTATATAACTATATAAATCCTGCATTTCAGAATATTTTACAGATATACATCCATCGGTCCAGTTATAATAATTATCAACTGTCCATTCTTCCTGTGGGCGGGTTGCATGTATAGCAATTCCATTACCAATACGTGCGTTTTTAGGAATAAGCCCCTGCGATTTTCGTTCATTAAAACGGCGGTAACTTTCAGGAGTAGGATAATCTAAAAGCATTTGAGGGCCCCATTTGGGATTGATCCTTTTTTGAATGATCTTAAAATTGCCGGTGGGAGTTCTTTTATCGCCTTCTCTCATTTTATCGCCCAGGTCTTTGCTACCAAATACAATTGGGTAGGTTGCATACCATCCTTCGTTATCATACACTTTAAGTTCATAGTCGCTTTTATCGATAATGATATAATAGGGATTTTCTGCATGGGGTAAGGTATCGGCAATAAATGATCGCATTTGAATGGTTTGCTTATTTACGGGTACAAATGCCATCATTATAACCAATAAAGGAAGAAGGAAGAAAATTTGGTTAGAACTGGATTTTAAAGACAGCTGGGATTTCATTTTTAACACTGGATTTTCCTTGAAAGATTTTAAAAAAATGATTTACTCAAATTCAAGTATGAAAGTATATTTTTTTATGAAACAGGTATGTAAACAAAAGGTGAAATTTTTAAACCTGGTAACATGTAAATTAGAAAAATATATTCAAAAATAAAATCGTATAAACCCTTGGGGAATTCCCATTCACAAAAAATCCGCCCTTTTAATCATGCAAATACATAATTAGCCAGGCGGAAACAGAGAGAGAAAATGAAGAATGCGTTAATTACTTAATCTGAAACCAATCGTATAAGGCCTTACATCTAAACTATGTTCATACATTGATTTTGGACTATATGAACCGTATAATTTCACTGGTCCAAAACCCAACTCAGCAATGTAGCTTAGTTTAAATTTTTCCAGGTCATATTCCCCTTTGTTTTTCTTCTTGCCCCTGTCATCGCTTTTTTGTTTATTTCTTTGGCTGTATAAATACCCGGCGCTCACTCCAAAGCTGGCTGATAATCCCTTGTTGCGGCTATATTTATTCGTTGCAAAATTGATCATAAAAGGAACTGTTAAATAATCGGCAGCCAATTTATTTTTTCCAAAAAGGATAGAGTCCCTGAAAATGAATGGTGCATTGGTTTGTAAGCCACCACTATAAGGAATAAGGCCATCTTCCTTATAGCTGATATTGGATTTAAACCGGTAATTATTCAACTCCAGGCCCAAACCATACTTTAAATTTACATTCTTCTTTACGAGGTGCATGGTTTGCATGAAAAACCAAATATTTACATTGATGCTTTTACCTGTACGTAATTTAAAATCATTTTTGCTCCAGGCCAATCCACCGGGGCTGCTTACGAGGTAATTGCCTGTATTTGCATAATCGGTTTTATCATTGTAATTCGCAAAGCCTAGATCCACAACAAACCAGTTTGTACTAAAGCGGTTATTTGATCTTTTGGAAGGATTACTCCTGCCCATTACAAAACTGCTGTCTGCATTTTTTACTTTTCCTTTTTTAATAATCAGGATATTGCCGATACGCATGGTATCGTTATTGCTTTTTGTTGTATCTGTTTGTGCAGATACCATTCCCGTTAACAATAACAGGATTAGGCCAAGAGTAATTTTTTTCATGGTTTTACTTTTTTATTTGATACAGATTTACAGGGTAGCTATTTCGAATCCTGCAATTTTTAAGGTTTTATTTGTTTTAATTTTTGTGTTTCGTTCTACCAGGCGTTTTACTTTTCTTAATAGGATGCCTGTTTTACTTTTAGTAATTGATTCCTCATCCATCCCCAGTACTGTATTGCTGTTTTCTGGGGTTTGTAATTCCTGAAGCCCCGATTTTTGAGAAGCAAAACTGGCGACAGGAACCATACTCATGTTTTCATTTTTAGTATATGAAATATCATTTGGCTGAACCTGCATGGCTAACTTTTCATCCGGGTTCCCGGAATTTAAATCTTTAAGCCCGGGCGCTGCAATTACAGTACGGGCAAGCCCCTGCGGTTCGTTGTTTTCTTTTTGCAAATGGGTAATTGAATGGTTGCTTTTTTGAATGGGGTCTTTACTGGCAACCTGGTGCAGGTCTTTATGATTTTGAAAATTTTCCTTTGCAAGAGTTCCCGGGTTCATTGGATTACCGGTTTGCGGATGCGGCAAATTATCTTCGGCTTCTATATTCAACTTAGCCATAGATTGTGCTAGCGTATCAACTTCAGCAGGAGCTGTTTTACCTATCGTTATTTTTTTATTTTTAAAGGGCTTATTTCCATTTTTAGTACTGGCCACTTCTGCAGGCTTTTTCACTGAAGTATTTAAATATTGATAGGTAGCAAAAAAACCAATTCCCAATAATATGGCGGCCGCTGCCCACCTGGCAAAATTTAAATACACCACCCGGGGTTGCCTGCTATGGCGGTATAACAATTCTTTATTTTCAAAAATTATTTCTTCGCCCGCATCCAGCTTGCTGTTTCGCAATAAGGATAATTCTTTAGCCAGCTGCTCATCAGAATTTATTTGCTGCAGCAAAATTTTTTCTTGCTGAGCATTAAGTTCCCCGTCAATATGCAAAAGCATTTGCTCCAGGGTCTCTTCCTGTATTTCATTTTTAAACAAGCCCTCTTTCTGGTCAAAATGAATATCTTCCGGTGGCAGAACCAATCTTTTGAAGCTCAGAAACTCATCCTGCAAGTCGGGGTTCTCCTGCACAAATTGCTCTACCTCCAGGCGCTCCGGCTGCGTAAGTTCATTATCAGTATAAAGCAGAAAAAAGGTTTCGTAATTATGGCGGTTTATTTTCATTATAGGTTACAATACATTTTCAGGGTGAACGATATATTCTTTCAATAGCATCCGGGCACGGTGTAAATACACTTTTACCTGGCTTTCATTTAAGTTCATAATTTCTCCTATTTCTGCATAACTATATCCTTCATAATCTTTCAGCATTACCAGGCTGCGTTGTAATTCATTTAATTTTCCCAACGCTTCCTGCAGTAATCTTTTGGTATTATGTTGGGTGGGGGCAGTACCCATTGCCAATTCTGCAAAATCTTCTTTTAAAGTAGTTCGTTTGGCTTTACGGATATGATCAATCATTTGGTTGTAAGCAATCGTAAATAAATAGCTTTTGCTTTTTTCGGCAATTACCTGTTGCCGGTTGATCCATAATTTTTCGAATGCGCTTTGCACTACATCCCTTGCATCTTCGGTGTGCTGAAGGTTTTTAAAAATGAAGCGATATACATTATCTGCATATTGTTTCACGCAATCGTTGTATTCTCTCTCAGTCATACAATTAAAGTGTGCCTTAAATAATGCGGTTGGTTTGTATATAGTACGCATGAGGGCTACGGAATGTTACAGCATGCGTAAAATATATTACCGGGCTACCCATAAGCAGGTGTGTATTCCTTTTATTACATATTCCGGCGGTATTTACCGCCTACGGCATACAGGGCATTTGTTATTTGGCCCAGGCTGCAATATTGCACTGTTTCCATCAATTCTTCAAAGATGTTTTCATTGCGTAATGCTACTTCCTGTAAGCGTTTGAGTTTTTCTTTACACTGGTTTTTATGCCTTTTTTGAAAAGCCTGTAATGCATTTATTTGTGCCTCTTTTTCATCCCGGGTGCTGCGAATCACTTCGGCAGGCAGGATGGTGGGTGAACCTTGTTTATTCAAAAAAGTATTTACGCCTACCAGGGGTAATTCACCCGTATGTTTCATGTGTTCGTACAGCAAACTTTCTTCTTGTATTTTATTACGCTGGTACATTCTTTCCATAGCGCCCAGTACACCCCCCCTTTCTGAAATGCGGTTAAATTCTGAAAGTACGGCTTCTTCTACCAGGTCAGTAAGTTCTTCTATTAAAAAACTACCCTGGTTTGGATTTTCATTTTTTGCTGTACCCAGTTCCCGGTTTATGATTAGCTGGATGGCCATGGCCCGGCGTACGCTTTCTTCGGTAGGCGTGGTAATGGCTTCATCATACGCATTGGTATGAAGGCTGTTGCAATTATCATAAATGGCATATAGCGCCTGCAAAGTAGTGCGTATGTCATTAAAATCTATTTCCTGGGCATGCAGGCTTCGGCCACTGGTTTGTATATGGTATTTTAATTTTTGCGACCGTTCATTGGCTTTATATTTATACTTCATTGCTTTGGCCCAAATGCGGCGTGCTACCCGGCCAATTACACTGTATTCAGGATCCATCCCATTACTAAAAAAGAAAGACAAATTGGGGGCAAAATCATCAATATGCATGCCCCTGCTCAAATAATATTCCACGTAAGTAAAGCCATTGGCTAATGTAAAAGCCAGTTGGGTTACCGGATTAGCACCTGCTTCGGCAATATGGTAACCACTAATACTGACACTGTAAAAATTTTGTACTTTATGTTCAATAAAATATTGTTGTACATCACCCATTAGCTTTAATGCAAACTCGGTAGAAAAAATACAGGTATTTTGAGCCTGGTCTTCTTTTAAAATATCAGCTTGTACCGTACCTCTTACTGTAGCCATTGCATGTGCCCGGATTTGCTGGTAAATTTCTGCAGGCAATACATCTTTTCCCGAAAGGCCCAGCAATCTTAATCCCAGGCCATTATTTCCTTCCGGTAATCCACCCGTAAGCGCCCCTTTTTGCGGAATGATCAACTTACCATCGGTGCCCATATATTTAGGCAGTTCGCTTAATGCATATTTTGCTTCTATTTTTTTATTCACTTCATCGGCCAGGCCATGCTCCATGATGTATTTTTCACATTGCTGATCAATAGCCGCATTCATAAAAAACGCCAGTAATATGGGAGCCGGCCCATTAATCGTCATGCTTACAGATGTTTTGGCATCGCAAAGATCAAAACCGCTATATAATTTTTTAGCATCATCTACCGTGGCAATACTCACCCCGCTATTGCCCACTTTACCGTATATATCAGGGCGATGATCAGGATCTTCGCCATATAATGTTACACTATCAAATGCAGTGCTTAATCTTTTCGCCGGCTGGCCAAGGCTTACATAGTGAAACCGTTTATTGGTTCTTTCGGGGCCGCCTTCGCCTGCAAACATACGGGTAGGGTCTTCGCCTTCCCGCTTTAATGGAAATACACCGGCTGTGAAAGGAAATTCACCGGGTACATTTTCCTGTAACTGCCACTTTACAATATCACCCCAATCTTTATATTTCGGTAAAACAACTTTTCGCACATAAGTACCACTTAAACTTTTATACGTAAGCGGTTGTTTAATGGTTTTATCCCGTACTTTAAATTCGTAGTTGTCTGCCGCATACCTATCCTGCAACTGGCTCCATTGTTCCATTAATTTTTTTACATCCGGATGCAATTGAGCTTTAATTTGCCGGTAGGCAGTTCGTAAAATACCTGCTTCGGGGGTTGCTTGTTTTTGCGCATTTTTTTCACTTGACATATTTTTCAATATTGGTTCTTAAGCCTGGGTTTCTCCTGAATTTAAAATTTCAATAGCACCATGCAGCTGATATAATTTAGTAGCGAGCGCTGATTGTTCATTTGCCCACTGATCATATTCCTGGATTGTTTCCGTAATTTCTGATAAATAACGAACCCGTTTGGGTGGAATAATTTGTGATTTACTGGAAGTATCCTTTGTGTGGGTATGATGCATGATGGGATCCCCCATTAATACCCCTGTTTTTTCTTTTATTTTCTCCATCAATCGTTCAAAGAGTTCATTAATACCGGCATCATTAAACTGGGCCGCAATAGTTCCTACAATGGGCAGCTCTTCATCTTTGGCAGAAAACAGGAGATGATTTCTTTTATATTGTTTCCTTATATCATGCAATGCATCTAAAGCGCCGGCTTTATCAAATTTATTGATGCAGATCACATCTGCATAATCCAGCATATTAATTTTCTCCAGTTGCGAAGGGGCTCCATATTCTGGTGTCATCACATACATACTCACATCGCAATAATCTAAAATAGAAGCATCGCTTTGGCCCACGCCTGCACTTTCTAAAATAACCAGATCGAAGCCAACCACTTTACAAATTTCCAATGCATCTTTTACATATCCACTCAGCGCTGAATTATCTTCCCGGGTAGCCATGCTGCGCATATAGGCCCTGGGGTGTGAAATGGAATTCATCCGAATGCGGTCGCCTAATAAAGCGCCTCCTGTTTTTTTCTTAGAAGGATCTACTGAAACCACAGCGATGGTTCTATCTTCATAAGCATTTAAAAACCGGCGGACTACTTC
Source organism: Sphingobacteriales bacterium 39-19 (assembly GCA_001898465.1). GTDB lineage: Bacteria > Bacteroidota > Bacteroidia > Chitinophagales > Chitinophagaceae > Ferruginibacter. The sequence continues at coordinate 141,789 of MKTX01000001.1, forward strand.
ATCCGTAACCGAAGATTTTCCGGCACCGCCGGTTCCTGTAAAGCCCAGCACTACTGGTGGGGATGTCTTTTTAGCGCCTGTTATATTTTGTAAAATATCAGTAAAGGATTCTTCCATTTCTGCCAGGGTAATGGCCCTGGCGATCCTGCGTATATCTTTTGTTTCCTGTAATGGGTTTCCTGTATCCCACTTTTCAGAAGCTTTAAAATAAGGGGTAGACCGCCAATTTACAGCGGGTATCTTACATTGGTCTATTACATCTTGTATCATGCCTTCTAAACCCATTTTTCTGCCATCATCAGGAGAATAAATACGGCTGATACCATATTGATGCAATTCTTCAATTTCTGCCGGCAAGATGGTACCACCCCCGCCTCCAAATATTTTTATATGGCCGCACCCGCTTTTATCCAGCAAGTCTTTCATGTATTTAAAAAATTCTACATGGCCTCCCTGGTAACTTGTAATGGCAATACCATGGGCATCTTCTTCAATAGCGCATTCTACTATTTCATGTACACTGCGATTATGGCCCAGGTGAATAATTTCGGCGCCTTTACTTTGTAAAATCCGGCGCATAATATTAATAGCGGCATCGTGCCCGTCAAACAGTGAAGCCGCTGTAACAATTCTTACTTTTAAATGATTTTGTTCACTCATTTTTAATTTTTATAAAACTTGCGCTTTTTTGTGTTTCTCTTACTCATATTGAAATACGAACCCATACATGCAAAATTACAGATAATGAACTGCATTTAATAAACTGCTAGTTTTTGTGTTTTTTCAATTTTCCGGGGTCTATTACAAAACCGGCACTCAGGTTAAAACTGCGGGCATCTACAAACTTATGATTCAGTAAAAGGCTAAAACCCAATTGATATTCGAGCATAACACCCGGTAATTTTTTAAAAGAAAAATTATTTACAAATGCCGGCTCCCAAAATAATACCGGCCCCTGCGCCAGGTCATCTAAATAATAATCCGATAATTCAGTATTTGAATAATCTGTTTTTATTTTAGTATAATAAAGTACAGACAGGCGCTGGGAAAGTGCAGCATGCATGTGCTTTTGATTATAAAAAATAAGCGCCGGCTGTACATATGCTTTTACCACATTACTGTTATGAAAGCGGGTTGTAGCGGGATTGCTGCTGGCATAACTTTGCTCATGTATAGTAAATTTTCCGAAGCCCATACCCGCAAATATTTGCAATAACAAAGAACCATCGGTTTTTAATTTTTTAGTATAACCCAATCCTGTTTCAATTAAAATTCTTGTATAATTTAATTGATTACTATCTGCAACCGTAAACCCGGCGCCCCCGCTATTTCTTTCTTTGCGGTAAAATACAGATGCCTGCAGGCTCCATTTTTCACTCAAAGCATAAGCGCCTTGTATATCTGCACCTGCACTTTTATTTTTTGGAGGCTCTGCATAAAGCAGGCTGGCCCGCTTATTTCCAAAAAAATTAAGGGATGCATTTACTCCCAGTTTAGCTTCCCCCTTATGATGAAACATGGGCACATTATGCGCCGCCGGGCTATATACATAGCGGGGACTATAGCATGAAGCGAAAAACACCACACTAATAAAGTAAATGATTTTTTTCATTGCATCAAAAAAGTAAGCGCAGCAAATTCATCAATACTAATTTGCTCAGCACGCTTATTAAAAATATCCTGCTGAAGTATATCGGGCATAAATAAACTTTTAACGGCATTGCGCATGGTTTTTCTACGCTGATTAAAAGCTGTTTTCACCAGGAGGATATATTTTTTATCTGATTTATATACTAATTGCGTTTCTTTCCGATGCAATTTAATAACCCCGCTCATTACTTTAGGCTGTGGGGTAAAGGAAGATGGAGGAACATCAAACAAGTATTCAATATGATAATAGGGTTGTATTAAGGCGCTTAAAACCCCATACGCTTTGCTACCCGGTACTGCGGCAGCCCGCTGGGCTACTTCTTTTTGAAACATGCCTATGATTACAGGGAGCTGGTCTTTCCATTCAAGGGCTTTAAATAAAATTTGAGTAGAAATATTATATGGAAAATTACCGATAAGAATAAAGGGTTCCCGAAAGGGGATGTCCATATCTAAAAAACTTTGATGAACGATATTCCCTTTTAAAACAGGGAATTTTTTAAGCAGATACTCCACTTTTTCTGCATCCAGTTCTACTGCTTTAAATTCAATACCCGGTATGTATAATAAGCTGCTTGTAAGGGCACCGCCGCCCGGCCCCACTTCCAGCAGCCGGGAAAATTTTTCTTGCTGCAGAGATTGTACAATTTTAGCAATGATGGCTTCATCATTCAGAAAGTGTTGCCCCAGTGCTTTTTTAAGCGTATACATATTGCAATTTACTGTATAAAAACGGGAGTGTTGTATATAAGAAAGGCGCTGCCCGGGGCAGCGCCTAATCATTCTCCAGCACGAAACTAAATATTATTCGGCTCTTAAGATTAGTTTTTTTGTGAGCAACGCTTTTTCGAGTGCCACTTGCAAACTATAGGTTCCTTTTGCAAACCGGGCAAGGTTTGAAAGTTGAACATTGTTTGAGCCTTTTTCAAATTTTTGTTTTTGCAACAACACCACTTTGCCCAGGTTATCAATTAAACGAATGGTTCCTATAAATTGTGTTTCTGAGGCTACATGAACAATTACAAAATCATGGGCAGGATTCGGGCTGATGGTCATTTCGGCACGAGGTTTTAATAACCGAACGATATCAATATTGCTATATGTAACCTCACCGGTTTTTGCTGTTACCTTAATCCTGTAAAAGAGGATAGTGCTATAAATTTCAGTAATATTATCTACTGTGGAGAAGGATACACTTTCATTTACCGGCACTTCGGTATTGGATAGATATACACTCATGAAGTTCACATTATCGGTACTTCTTTGTACTTCTACCGATCCAATTTTTGCTGAAGTAAAAATATTCCAATGTAGCAGTACCTGGTCATTGGTTTGCAGTATAGCATTAAAGTTTAGCATTTGCACCGGTAATACATAACCAATATACCTCCAGTCTCTATCCGTTTGTGCAGGGTTAAATTTCTGTACTGTACATCTTGATCCGGGTACGGGGTCGCCTGAAGTAGATCCTCCATTGCCCATATTATAAGATGTGCCTTTAAAATATTTTGTACTTACATTCAGAGAATCAAAACGGTCATCCAGCCCGTCATCATCTGCGTCTGTGAGCAATAAGGTTACGTTTTCATCACCCATACCGTTGAAATTATAATCATTTCCTTCATAAATATCCAGGGCTCCGTCATTATCGGTATCCAGGTCTTTGTAATCGGGAGTACCATCTCCATCTTTATCGTAAGGAATGATTCCCGATCCGCCATAGGTATTATTATAAGGGGTAAGGTCATAAGCATTATCAATACCATCATTATCCACATCCAGGTATGTGGGTAATTTGTATCCTGCCGTGCTTTGTCCTTCTATGTTATCCGGGATACCATCATCGTCACTATCAATATCCAGGTAATCGGGCTTGCCCCTGCCATCGGTATTTGTTAGTACTAATGCAGGCATATTGTTTACGGCAATACTCCAGCCGTCGGCGCCTTTGGGGCCATCAATAAACCCGTTAAAGTCAGTATCGGGGAAGCCTGCTTCTACTACATCTACAATACCGTCTCCATCACTATCCAAATCGTAAGGGTTGGGGCGGCCATCCCGGTCCATATTTTTTTCAGGGTAGCTATCAGCTTTACCATCATTGTTTACATCTGGCCCGGTACGTAACAATGCATTTGCCAGCAGGATATTATCTGAAATACCATCGCCGTTTACATCTGTAAAACCATCAATGATGCCATCGTTATTTACATCTGCGCCAAATACTTCTACCACATCCGGAATGCCATCGTTGTCACTATCCCTGTCTATAGCATTCGGCACGCCATCCCCGTCAGGGTCAATGCTGCCCAATCCTACACCAGAATTATAAGCGCCTGTATTATTTTTATCTACGTTTTGGCTTAATCCGTCGTTATCTGTATCCGTATAATTATCAATTATTCCATCGCCATTTACATCTACACCGCCTGCTTCTACCACATCGGGAATACCGTCATTATCACTATCCAGGTCAAGCATATTGATGATACCATCCAGGTCCATATCAAAACGATCATCTACGCCATCGCCATTTACATCTACCCTGCCTGGGAAATCGGTATCCAGGTAATTGGGTATTCCATCTCCATCACTATCTCCATCGGCCTGGAAATTATCATTTATAAAATCATTATTATTATCCACAAAACCGGGGTATGCCGGGTCATAAGCATTTATAATACCGTTGCCATTATGATCTGCCAAAGCAGCAGGCATATAACTTTCTACAAAATCGGGAATACCGTCTTTATCTTTATCAATATCGCAGGAAATAAAGATGCTAACCGGTACGCAAGGCGTTACATTACAATCGCCGGTTGCCCTTACATAATAAGTAGTAGGAGTAGAGGGTGAAACAATTAATGTTGGGTTAGTGCCTATTACAGCAGAACCACATGAGCCTGAGAACCATTCCCAGCTGGCATTTGTACCCAAGGTACCGCCTACCTGGCTTAAGGTTACGGCTATTCCTGCGCAAATATTATCTTTATTTTTACTGGCACTGGTAGGATCTACGGAAGGATATTTTGCTACCAATAATATAGCCGGTGAAGCAAAACGGCAATTCACATTTCCAATATTTCCGGTGGCAGCTACCAATACTCTATAATACTTACCGGTATGAGCCACTAATACAGGGTTTATAATATAGGTTGCCGCAGTGGCTCCTGCAATATTGGCCCAGGGACCTGCTGCTGCAGGCGCAACCTGCCATTGATATTCTTTAGTGCCTGGTAAAGCTGTGGGGTCGCTTAAGCTACTGGTAAAAGTAGCCGTTTGGCCAATACAACCTGAAATGGTATTAATATTTACCACAGGGGTAGGATCGCAGGAGCCAAATTGAATATCGTCAATCAACACATCGTTGCCACAACCACCGGGTGCATCATTTATTAACTCAATAATAAGTTGTGTATAGGATGCGGGAGCCAGGAACCTTAGCCCATATTGCTGCCAGGTACTGGTTGTAATATCTGCCGTAGATGTTTCTGTAATGATCAAGCCGGAAACACCTTCACGGATCCTCATTTTGATGCGGGGGAAACGAAAGCCCCCAAAGGCATTACAAACCGTTTCATAATTTGCATTACCGGGAAAGGCAGCATAGAATGAAAGAGAATATTGCTGGTTGGCACAAGTGCTTGAATAAAATGAGGCTCTATACATTGTAGTGCTTGCCGCATCGGCATTAACTACCAGCATTCTTCCATTGGCATTGCCGGTATGATCTGTTATATGCAGAAAATTTGCATTATTCGCATTGTAAGCATCATTTGTAATAGTATATCTTTCCGTAGCTAAAGGTTGTGTTACAGAAGATGTGTATAAACTGGAACCCGTAGGCAGAAATACGATGGGTGGTACTACGGGTGCAGGAATAGCCGCAACCAAACCCGTACCTGCTCCAAATGTTTGTGTATATAAAACACTCGTTAAGTTTAAACAAGGAGGTGTAATGGCCGGTACGGTTATCAGTAAAGGGGTTGGTTGATCTTCGCCCACATCATCTGGTTTGTCATTACTATTCAAATCAGGATTAGAGCCATTGGTAGAAACATCTCTGAGGTTATCTCCAAACAAATTAACTCCTGTTACGGTAGCTGAATTATTATAAACGATACCCGGTAAAATATTGGATATCCTGCATGTAATTTGTATGGTGATGGTATTTTGGCCGGGTATATTTGAAAGAGTACCTCCCGGGGTAAGTAAATTAAAGTTACCTGCTGTTTTCCCATTAAATGCGCCATTTGCAGTGATTCCTGCCGGTGCCGAAAAAGAAGTGATCGATGCACTTACATTATTTCCTAAACCATTTATATTATTTAAGGTATCGTAGGCCTGTACATTGCTCACCGGTGTACCCCCAAAATTCTTAATTATTAATTCATAAACTACATCATAGGTATTTCCTGATACATTAGTAACAGATACTAATTTTTTCGCAGCGCCAATACCGGTAGGGATATTGGTCATATCTGCAGATGTAAAATTATCTGTAGTGGTGATCGGGTTCAGGGCGCCCGTTAAAATATCAATTTCACGGTGAAAGCTATTACATACACTGTTTGCTCTCACACTACCCACTAATTTTCCATTTGCATACGCAAGACCTACCAGGTTATTTCCTGTACCAAAATTTAATGTATCAATAAATGTAGCTACCAGCGGATTAGCCGTTGCATAATCTTGCCAGTTTACGGTAAAATATTTATTATCAAATACGGCAAGCATTTGTTTACTGGGTGTCATTACAACGTCACCACTTTGGCGATATATATACCTGGATCCAAAATTGATATGCCGTGATGTTCCTAATGTATTGGTAGAAAAATCAACCTGTTGTAACTCCATATCATATACACCCGAGTTGGTAAACCAGTGTGTACCTAAATTATCGTAAGCCCGTATAAATCTTGCATTGGCGCCCCCCGCATCGTAATAGGCAAAAGCTGGGTTACCGTCTGCAATAATCATAGAAGCATATTGGCCCATATTACCGGATGCCTCTACCGTTGTTTCAGCGCCCCATGCAGTACCATTGGCATCGGTAGCTCTTATAAATTTGGGATCCTGGTTGGTTCCATTATAATAACCAATGGCAGGGTTACCATTTACAGTAGTGAGGGTAGTATATTGCCCCGTGGTTCCTGCTGTTGCTAAGGTTAAAGGAGTTCCCCAACCTGTACCATTTACATCGGTGGCTCGTACATATTGTAAATCAGCGCTCCCTATATTATAATAAGAAATAGCGGGGTTACCATTAATAACAGCCAATGAACTGAATTGGCCTATATTACCTGCTGTAGTTACAGATAATGGTGCAGACCAGGCAGTACCCGAAGTATTGGTTGCTTGTATATATCTTAGATCGCCATTGGTAACATCATAATACGAAATGGCGGGGTTGCCATTTACAATTGACATACTGGGATATTGGCCTGTAGTGCCTGTTGCATCTAACACCTGGGGGGCGGCCCAGGCGCTGCCATTGGCATTAGTAGCTCTTACATATTTAAGATCGCCATTGGTAGCATCGTAATAAGCAATAGCCGGGTTGCCATTTACAACAATCAATTTTGCATATTGGCCTACATTGGTGGCCCCAGGAGCGTCTACTACTACCGGCGCTCCCCAGGCTGTACCATCGGCATCGGTAGCTCTTACATACATTAATCTTGTATTGGTAACATCGTAATAGGCAATTGCGGGGTTGCCATTCACCACGGCTAAAGAAGTATATTGTCCAATATTTCCTGCGGAAGTTACTGTAATGGGGCTTGTCCAACTCACTCCCCTGGCATCATTAGAACGACAATAACGAAGATCACCACTGCTTGTATTATAATGCGCTGTGGCTGGCTTGCCATTTACAATTGCCGCCGAAACATATTGACCAACTGTACCGCTCACATCATAACTAAATGCAGGCACCCCCGTGGTATCCACAAAATTTATTTGATATCCATATCCTGTAGAAGGGTCAAACTCAATACCAGCCACCAATTGATTATCAAAAACCTGGTAGATGGGTAATGCGGCTCCATTGGGGCAAACGGTAGGGAGCCAGCGATACATATTGGTTGTGTACTGTCCTCCGGATACGGTAATTTGTGCAAAATATAAATAACCATCAAATTGATTAAACTGGATGGTTGCCAGGTTATCAGAAAACCCGGGGCTGGCCAGGTTGGGTTTACAATTTGACCGATGAGTTAATATATTGGTTAAATCATTGTAATTATAATATTTCAAAGAATCCCGGCTGCTATTGTTACAAGGCGAACCAATACCTACAGGTATTGAAATGGTAGCCGGTTGTGCAAACACATTTGTGTGCAGGAAAAATGCACACAACGTAATGGTAACAAACCTTTGAAATGCTTTTTTTGTTATTAAATTATTTTTCATAAACAGGATGTTTGTTAGGCGTTATTTATAAAGCTATCTAAGCACAATTATTCTCTCTATCGTTTTTTCATTATTCTCATTCTCTATTTCCACATAATAAATGCCATTCGCTAAAGTGCTTACATCCACTTTTAATGTATTATTAAATGAAATGGCTTTCTTTGCCTGCTTCATCATTAATTGCCCCCTGGTATCTAAAATCTTTAAGGTTACCATACTGCTATTTTGTTCCTTACTAGTTATTAAAACAAAATCTTTAGCCGGGTTTGGCGTAACTGTATATAATGAATTGCTTTTACTATTTATCACAATGGTTTTAGTATAAGAGCGGCTGTCATTACGATCTATAATCTTAATGCGGTAATACAATATGCCTAAAGGAACATTGGGATCGGTATATGTGAATTCATTAATACCATGCGGGTCTAAATGGTTTCCAATTTTATTAAAGTTGATGCCATCCATACTTCTTTCTACTTCAAATGAAGCATAATCGTTTGCCTGGTTAATATGAAGTAAGAGGTTAACGTCTTTATTTACTTTTTTACCGGAAAAATCAACAATGCTTGTTGCCAGTGGTAATAGCGCAGCACTTTTTGTAAAAGTTCCTGTAGCTAATACTTCGTAATAATCATCAAAAGAAACCGAATTAGGAACAAATGAAAGTGGAACCTGAATGGTTGTAGATCCGTTTATTTGTACTACACCATCTTTTAAAAGCAACAGGGATCCTTCTTTATCAAAAATTACAATGGTTGTATCTTTTGTAGGGGCAGTTGTTTTACGCACCCTTACTACAATAGGTAAATCAAAATGAGGATTATAATTGCCATAAGTTGTTTGCGGCATTTTAAGAATCAGGTCTGTTCCTGAATTGTTCCATAATGCGCCTGCATATTGTGCATATCCTCTTTTTGTAAGCCAATCATTAAACATTTCAGAAAGGTCAAGACTCGTCATTGCCTGCATGTGCCGTTGCATATCCGCATTGGTAGCATTCCCATATTTTAATAAAGGATCATTTTGATAATTTTTTAAAGCCTGGAAAAATTTTGCATCTCCCAATGTTTTTCTAAGCATACTCACAAACATGGCACCTCTTTCATACACATAAACAGAGGGGTTGAAAATGGTCATAATATCTGAGGTATCATACTGCAATATGGGTTCGGCCTGGTAGCTGCTACTGGTAGCCGTAGATTTAATACTGCTCCTGTACGATGGAACAGTGGTGGTAATATAAGGATCCGGGGTTTTAAATTCCAGGTAAACCACTTCACTATACCGGGCAAAGCTTTCATTAAGCCAGATATCCCTCCAACTTCCGCAAGTAACCGCAGCGCCAAACCATTGGTGGCCCAGTTCGTGTGCAATTACATCCCAATCATTTGTTGCATTATAAGTGCTGGGATTCATGCCACTAAACGTATTGTGTTCCATACCTCCTCCAAAACCAAAACTATAATTACCATATTTTTCGGTTTTATAAGGATAATCGCCAAATTTATTGCTGAATACAGTAAGCATATCTGCCGTTCTATCAAGCGCTATGGCCGCAGCAGTTGTATTTCCTTCGGGAAATATTAAATTATATAATTCCATATTGGTACCTCCAATATTTACCAATGTAGGTGTAGCAGGATATTGCACATAGTTGGCAACTCCTACTGCTACCTGGTACGATGAAATGGGATACCTATGCTTCCAGGTTGTAATTTTCGTATTGGGGTTAATGGTAACTTCACTGATTCTTTTTCCATTGGCTGCAACTGTAAATGCACTGGGTGTGCTTACAATAATATCTACGGAGTCTGCCTTATCACTTACGTTTAAACTTTTACAAGGCCACCAGGTAAAGGCTGAATAAGGCTCAGACAAAGTATAAATATAATTTTTTACCGGCGAGCCATGGGTAGATTTTACAAAGCCGGTTCCATTGCTAAAGCCGGGAGTAATGGGTGGCACCCCCTTATAATAAATTTTTACAGAATCTAAAGTACCCGCACTTGCAATAGCAGGAATTGAAATTCTTAAAGTATCTGCCTGCTTTACTACACCCGATGCCAGTTTTACCCCTTTGTATATAACAGAATCGCATAACAATGCGGAGGCAAAATCGAGATTGATTTTATTGAAATTGGGATTCAAAGTTTTGAAATACATGGTAACTGCTCCCTTTACATATTTTCCAATAGAGGTATCGGGGTTTAACCTTAATTCTAACCGGTAGTATTTTACATCGAAGTCTTCGCCATTGGTAAAATTATTAGATAGTTGTCCTTGTTTGAATGTTTGATAAGCATTCATTTCACGCTGAACTAATTCATTGTGCTTGCTTGAATTTTGAGCATTACCCAGAAGGGCTGTAAAAATGAAGGTAATTCCCAGTAATAAATTTCTCATTGTTATTGAATTAGATTGGATTTTTTAGGTATTTGGATATATATAACGTAATAAATTTTAAGTTATTGTGATACGATAGATTACCATGAATCAATTGTTAATAATAAAATAGAAAAAAGAATAAGTTGCTGTATAAACTAACTAATATTAAATATTTTACACATACCAATGGGGCAGTCAAAATCCTTTATAAGTTAGTATCAATTTCACTTATTACCCGGTTTTTATTAGCCGGATCGGTGAATTCTATGTGCAGGGATCCTTTTGAAAAATCTATGCCCGGTATAGTATTTAATGGTAATTTGATATTCCTAAACGGGTTGGGGGTATATACGGCAATGCCTCTCATTAAAGCAACTTCAATGGGTTTCTCGCCGGGTAATACATAATTTACTTTTATATCGCCATAAATAGAGAAATTACCGGACCGGTTAATTTTAAAATGTACTGCAGGCAGTTCTTTTAAACCTTCTTTTGAAAATTTTACCTGCGATAAAGATGCAGTAACATGTGCTTCACCTATATGAATGATGGTTGCAATAGAGATCCCATACACCGGCTTTAAACTTACGGTAATGCCCGTATCGTTTTTACTTCCGGGTAAATCTTCGCCCAATGCCGTTTTGTTTAAAACATTTTTAAAAAAAAGATGAGACCGGTACTCACCGGGTGCAAGCTCATTGGATTTAATTAATTGCACTTTTACAGATTGTGCTTCATTAGGAGCGAGTGTAACCGTTCGGGGAAAAAAACGAAGATTTTTATTTGCAAATTTTTGAGTAGTATCTGTATCTGAGATGGAATAAAAGACGCCATTTTCATCCATCTTAAATTGAACGAAAGAGATATTATAGGTAGCCGTGTCTTTTCCAATATTGGCCAGGTTTACCTCCTGGGTTCGTTGAGAACCATCAAAGATTAATCTTTTGGGGGTAATTAGTAAGTCGCCCTGGGCATTTGAATCTACAGCCCACAAAATAAAAATAAATATAGCGCAGATGCGAAAACGTAAATAAACCATGTGTAAGGCAGGTTTTAAAGATTATGAAAAAAGCGACTTAGGGTTTTCGCTTTTACTAAAATAAAAAAATGAAACTGCATATAGTCATATGCAGTTTCAGGAATAAAAATTAATTATAATTTACAAGTACTGTAAATGGAGAAGCGCTTGTATAGATACCGGGGGCTTGTGAACCGTTCACAATAAGGTCCGCACCTACATACACAGTTTGAGTACCTGCACCGTCTAAAAGACCGGCACCCACACTTTTTGTAAAATTCTCCACATTCATAATCTCAACACCATTACTGATTTGAATCGTGGGATTTAGTACATTGAAATCAAAGGTAAAGTTTGGTTGCCCGCTTACTGTAAAAGCAGCTGCAGAAACGGTACCCGTATTAGCAGGAAAAGTTACACCACCGGCACCTGCAGAGTTCCGGGTAGCAGCCAGCGAAGGATCTAAAATTACGGTTCCACCTGTTGCATCTACAGCCAGGTTACCAAAATTAAGATCGGTTGTTTTTGAAATACTGATGGGGCTCACAATGGTAGCAGAAGCATTGGCGGTGGCCGTTGCCTGTGCCTGAACAGCAGTTGCTGCAATTAATAAAACTGCCAGGGCTCCTAATGATTTTTTCATTTGTTTGAATTTTTTTATTATTAATGATAGTTTTATAAAACGAAAACAAATACTATATATTGCCATTGTTACGTCATATTTTTAGTCCGCTTTATTTAATTTACTTTCCACCCGATCCTGCTTTATCCATTTCCAGCAGGATATTTACATCCTCAATCATGTCGCCTTCTTTATTCTCTTTTATTAAAAAAGGAACTTTGCCGGAAAGGTTGGCCATTTTTACTTTTTTCATTTGTACTGAATCGGTACTAACAAAATAGCGACCGGGCCTTAAGCCCAGGAAACTATAATAGCCATCTTGTTCACTTAGTGCTTTAGCCACCAGGGCGCCCGCTTCATCATAAATGGTCAGGATGATCCTGCTTACTCCTTTGAGATCCCCCTTTATTTTATTTTGTACATACCCACTTACTTCGCCTAACACGTAAACAGGTATTTCAATTTTTCTGGTAAAATTGGGTTCTGCTTCCACTTCAATAATTTTATGCTTAATCCTGTAAGCGGGATTATCAAAATTGAGGTCATCTACTTTTATATAATACTTTTGATATGCTTCTAAAGCAGATACTTTTACTGCCGCCTTTTGGGGATTGCGGTCTATCTTACAACCATCTACCCTTACATTGAGGTTTAAAACTTCGGGTTCGTTGGCATCATGGCGGTTATTGCAGTTATAATCAAGAAAAGGAAGTAAAAGAATGGATCCTTGCCCTACATTACTTTTATCGGTAGCCCGAATATTTTTCAATCCACTTTCAAATAATATTCCGCCCGAAGCGGCTTGTGTACTGCTCATTTGCTTACCAACCCGCCGGTTATATAAAGCTACTTGTGTAAATGAAAAATGATACTTTACGCCCAGTGTAAATGCCGATGTATTTATTAATTTATTATACTCATACCCCAGGTTTATAACCATATTGTTAAACACTCTTTTTTCAATTTCTCCCTTTGCCATTACCATGGTATGTTTTTGAAAATGATATTGCAGTTGGGGGGTAAAGCGGGCATTAAAAAATACCGGGATGTTAATAGCCAGTTTACTCATAATTTCCGGCTTATTATAAAAAACGGCATAGCTTGTGAGGTTTGCATTCACTCGCCTGCTGGTAATGCTGGTTAATAACTCTGCTGTTGTAAGGTTTACCTTATAAAATTTTGATTTGTTGAATACCAATCTTGTAAAACCAATATATTTTTTGATTTTAAACGGCATAGAAACCATTATTTTTTGATCCATTTGGCTGGCTGTTCGTATCGCCTCCTGTGCCGGTGCATATTTGATAACCAGGGCTTCTATTTGTATTTTTTTTTGTAGCCGGTAGTTACCCGAAAACTTGATGAATGTACCGGGCGCATATTCACCTGATACGATAAATGCATTTCCAACCCGGGCAGATAAATTTAAAAAAGGAATCGTCTTTTTCATCAGCAAACTGCTGTTGTATTCTATACCGGCTCCCAGGGTAATTTGGCGGGTAAACCCATATGCCATATTCAGCCTGGAATATATGTTCTTTGTACTATCCAAAATTTTGGCTGCCGTAAGGGAGTATTCAAAAGTATTTTTGGGTAAAAAAGAAAAAGGAATGTTGATCAATTGTTCGGAAGATTGTTCTTCGCCCCAGGGACCATAAAACTTATACCTTATTTTACTATTCCCATACACCAGGGGAATTTCAAATGAAAATAAACCTGAGGCATCGGCCTTCGTATAGTCAACCAATACGTCATTGATGTATAATTCCACAATCCAGCCCGGCTGTGTACTATTGCTAATAATCCAATTACCAAATGACTTGCGTTGCCGGGTAGCGGTATTGCTTAATTGTACGCCTAAAAGGGAGTTTGTGGTAGAATAAGAACCCGGGGCATACAGGTTACCGAGGCGAATTTGCTTTACCCATTTTTGTTCATTATTTACATAATGCCATTGAAAAAACTGATTCCGGATATCAAAAGAATTATGATTAGAAAATAAAAGCCGGGCATTGGTTTCGCCCCCGGCAAGTATGCCGCCCACTCCTATTTTGGCCCACAGCGTATTATTACCCAGGTATTGAGTAGATGCTATATTCCAATCCAGGGCACCCAGGTGCAACATTTTAAACTTTCTTTTTATTACACTGTCTGCCACAATATCTCCTTTTACTTTGGTAATATTTCTTCGCATTTGATCCAGTCTTTTTTCCCTCATAAAAGGCAGTTCTATGTTGCTGGTAAAATCAACGGTAAGGCTCCTGAAATTAAACTGGCATTGTAATCCGAATATCTTCCCAAAATAATTTGCCTTTAAATAATATTCGTTTGAAGAATAAATTAATTCATTTTTCTGTAAGGGCGTACTGACCTTATTATAATAGATGGTATAATAGGTTTTATCTACCACGAAAATATCTCCCGGGTTTAAGATATGCCCACTCAAAGAATCGCCGGAAACAGATAATTTGTTTTGAATGGCCAGGTAATTAAATAAATCACTTACCGGTAAATATAATTCCTTGCCTACAACCAATGCCTGTATTTCAGCAGATCCTATATTTTGGCCCCGGATGGTTACAATAACCTCGTCAAATTCAGTTTCATTTTGTTGTGCAAAGCCCGGGCCAGGCATTAAGAGTACCCCGCTGCATATAAATAAGAAAGAAATTAAAAAAGAGGTACGAAAAAAGGGAATTTGCCTTTTACTCGTAAACAGTCTTTTCAAGTTATTGGATTTATTGGATATCGATTCTTTTTTAATCCGTTAAAAATGACAAGTTTAAACTCCCGCTATAATTACCCGGTGGTGACTCTGATACATCCCCAACTGTTAATTGGGCCCCGATGATTACCCGGTTTTTTGCCGGAGCTTCATTGGTAATTATAAAGGGCATTGCATTATTTACATCCAGCAAGGTAAGTTTCATAATACCCCCATTACTACCAGTTAAAATAGTAGTTTGCCCTGCCAGCATCGATACTACTGTACCTTTGGTTCCTTCTATCTCCAATACTAAGGGGCTTGATGATTCACCCAGGTTAAGCGGTATTACAGAACCACTGGCTACCCTTGATGAATTGGGAAAAACAGAAATGGTTCCTCCATGTACGCCTTGTGCAAATACACCAAAATTAAAAGCCTGCTGTACATTTACTTTTAACTGTAAGCTTGTATTTTTAAAATTCACTTCTACGTGCTGCCCCCTTACCGCTGAGCCCAGTAATAAAATAATAACCTGCAATAGCGGCCTGTGAACCCAAATGTGAAAAGTCATTTTTGCTGATTAACGGTTATTACCCGATTTACTAAGTATATATAGCACAGTTACAACGAAAAAATACGATAGGTATTGTTTATGTATCCATTATTTACGTTTCTATTTAGGTAGATAATACCTGTTTATACAGGATATTACCAAGCTATATAAGCAGGATACTGTAAGTTTGCAACTTCAAAAGAATATAAAATATGAACCCTACCAACGAACATAAACCCATTATTGGCATTAGCTGTGGCGATATAAATGGTATTGGAACAGAAATAATTTTAAAAACATTAAGCGATAACAGGATAATGGAATTTTGTACCCCTGTTATTTTTGGAAATAATAAACTGCTGAACTTTTATAGAAAATCTTTACCTGAAATGCATTTTAGTTTCTCGGTTATTAAAGACATGGCACAGTTCAATCCCAAACAGGTAAATGTATTGAATTGCTGGGACGAAGAAATTATTATTACACCGGGTGTACTGAATGAAACAGGTGGCCAATATGCCGTTACCAGTTTACGTATGGCTGCCGAAGCATTAAAAGCAGGCAAAGTGGCAGGACTTGTGACGGCGCCTATTCACAAAAAAAATGTACAATCTGCTGATTTTAATTTTAGCGGGCATACTCCTTTTCTTAAAAATTATTTTGCCGTAAAAGATGTGGCTATGATGATGGTTGCCGAGAATATGCGTATTGCTTTACTTACGGAGCATGTGCCGATAAAAGATATTACACAACATATTACCATAGAAAATATCCTGCTTAAACTGGGCATTATAAACGAAAGTTTAAAAAAGGATTTTTTAATTGTAAAACCCAAAATTGCAGTACTGGGTTTAAATCCCCATGCCGGCGATGAAGGCCTGGTAGGCAAAGAAGAAATAGAAATTATAAAGCCTGCTATAAAAGAGGCAAAACAAAAGAATATATTTTGCTTTGGGCCTTACAGTGCCGATGCTTTTTTTGCAAGGGGCCAATTCCGCAGTTTTGATGCGGTACTGGCATTATACCACGACCAGGGCCTCATTCCTTTTAAATCCCTGGCATTGGGTGAAGGTGTGAATTTTACAGCAGGCCTGGGAGCCGTACGCACATCTCCCGATCACGGTACCGCTTTTGATATTGCAGGAAAAGGCATTGCCGATGAATCTTCTTTTAGAGAGGCTTTATTTACGGCTATTGATATTATCAATAACCGTAAAGAAAATAAGGAACAATTTAAAAACCCTTTACGGAAACTGAGCGCCTCGGTGATAAGAAATGCAATTGATGAATAATAAAATATTTTTAAAAATAAAAGCCCGGCTATTAAAATCATCGCCGGGCTTTTTTATTTTTTTTTTTTGAATTACCTAATTCTATGAATATATTCATTGCTCATAAACTGGCGGCGAATATCATATAAATCCCGGCTGATGCTGGCATCAATAAACATATCTTCCATTTGCAAAGTGAAACCGCCCAGCAAACTTTCATTTACTTCCGATTCCAGTTCAATATGCGCTACCCGGGCTTCTGTTTTAATTTTATTGATGATAAATTGTTTCATATCATCGCTTACTTCGCCTGCAGTAACCAGTTTCGCTTTATGTATTCCTTTTATTTCGTTGTATTGATCAATATATGCTTTTACAATTTCAGGTAAGTTTTTTTCCCTGCCTTTACGTACTAATAGTTGGTTGAATAAACGGGTAAGGGCGCTAATATGCGGACCTATGATGGCTTCCAGTATCTTTTCCTTTTTATCGGAACTGATGATGGGGCTAAGCAACATTGCCGTAAAATCAGGGTTTGTTTTTTGCAAGCCCAATAATAATTTCATATCGGCATATACGGTTTCCAATTCACCTTTTTCTACGGCAATATCTATTAAGCTTTTGGCATACCGGCTGGCTAAACGAGGATTATTCATATACAATAATTTTCAGGCCCGGGGCCTTCCGGTTAATTTAATTTTACTTCGTTGGCTAATTGATGAATATAATTCTCCTGTTCTTTACGATCGCTTAATTCTTTACGCAACACTTTTTCGCTAATTTCTAGAACCAAATTGCCCACCTGGTTTTTAAGATCGGTAAGGGCAGCCATTTTTTGCTGGTGAATGGTTATTTGTGCATCAGCAACAATTTTAGCAGCTTGCTCTTTGGCTTCATCTTTTGCCTGGGCAATCATTTTGTCTTTTGTTTCCTTGGCTTCTTTTAGCATTATGGCTCTTTCTTCTCTTGCAGCAACCAGTAAAGCTTCGTTGTCGCTTTTTAGCTGAGCCATTTCCAGTTTTACTTTTTCGGCAGTAGCAATAGAATTGGCAATATTGGTTTCCCTGTCATCAAGGCCTTTGATGATGGCATTCCAGGCAAATTTTTTGAGGATAAAATATACAAGCCCAAAGGCAATAAGCGTCCAAAATAAAATACCAATACCCGGTAATAAAAGTTCCATATATTAACTTAATTAAATGTTTTTAAATGAATATCCATTTTAAAAAATATTACTGCATCCCCCGCCCTGTGCTTCGGATGCAGTAATGCATTGAATGCAAACTAGCCTTTTAAAACAGCTAATAAACCTGCAATTACGGCAAAAAGGGCAACCCCTTCTACAAACGCAGCTGTCAGGATCATGTTTGCACGAATGTCGTTTGAAGCTTCCGGCTGGCGGGCAATCGCTTCTACAGCGCCCTTACCAATCTGGCCAATACCAATACCGGCACCAATTGCAGCAAGACCTGCACCAATGGCACCTCCCATGTGAGAGTAACCAAACTGGATTTCAGCTAACACAGTCATTAGACTCATGATACTTGTTTTTATAAATGAATAATAAATTACAAATTAAAGAATTACCGGGTCGGCATGCCCATCAATATCATCATGTCCACCTTCAAAGGCCTGGCCAATGAATACAGCTGCCAGGTTGGTGAAAATAAATGCTTGTATAAATGCCACCAGTATTTCTATGAAATAAATAAACACCGTAAATGCAATGGATAAAGGTGAAAAACCCCATCCCGCAATCAAATTCATTTCACCAAATATGAAAATGAGTGAAACAAAACTCAATATAATAATATGGCCCGCTATCATATTTGCAAACAAACGTATTATTAAAGCTGCCGGTTTAATAAAAAAACTGGCAAACTCGATAGGGATCAAAATGATTTTTACAAATAAAGGCACTCCGGGAGGCCAGAAGATATGGCCCCAAAAATGGCTATTGGTACTAAATAATATAATAAAGAAGGCGATTACACCCAACACTATGGTAAAGGCAACATTACCGGTAACATTGGCCGAACCGGGTAATAATCCTACCAAACAATTAATAAGTATAAAAAAGAATACCGTAAGCAGGTAAGGAAAATATTTTTTCCACTTGGGCCCCAGGTTTGGCTTTGCTGCTTCATCCCGTATAAAAGTGATAACCGGTTCCATGGCATTTTGCCAGCCTTTGGGAGCCGAAGTTACCCCCTGGCCATCTTTATATTTTTTTGCTATGCCGGTCATTAATAAAACCAAAATTATAAGAGCCAGCATCATTTGCAGTACATTTTTAGTAATTGAGATATCATATACCGCAGTTCCATCGCTGGCTACAATCTTATTGCCCGTCATTTCATAACCCTTATAAGGCACTATTTCATGCCCCTTGTGAAACTTTGAGGAAAGAAATACGGAAAACCCTTTTGTAGGAGAATATAAAATTACCGGCAAGGGAATAGAAGCATGAAAATCTCCCAGGGTGAAAAAATGCCATTCATGAGCATCCTGGATGTGTTCTAAAATAATCTTTGCCGGATCCAGCTTCGCCTCGGCCGATTCATGTGCTACCGGCTCATGTTCCTGGGCAAAAACAGGACTTGTAATGTGTAAACAAAAAAGGCTGAAAGCCGCTACCATTAATGATTTTATGCCTTTTGATCCCATATCTGCACTTAAATTTGCCGCAAAGATAAGGGCAGCGCTTCAAATTTTAAAAATAAGTACCCGCTTATTTAAGCAAAACATAGCATTGGCTGAGCCTGAAAGCTTCAGTGAACCTTATTTTAGATATGGGTACCGCTCATCTTCCTTTCTAAAAATCTCCCCCGGCCCCTATTCTGTAAGAAAACTAAATTTTCATTCATTTTTATTTTGTCAAAATACACTATCTCCCGTCATACCAGGAATGTAAAACTCACAAGAGGAAATGGCAAAAAAAGGTTGAGAATAATAAACATGAATACTATGTATTTTAATAATTTCTTTTATTTATTCATGATCTCAACAATAGGAAGCGCAAACTCATGAGAATATATTTTTTTATATTCTCATGAGTTTACCTGATACAAAAAATCAACATCAAAAAAACACAGGCCTTAAGTCTGTACACATTACTTTTAGCTACACCGAAGATTGCTTTTTAAACCCTTACGAAATATTTATACAGTAATAGCCTGCATAAAAAAATTTAGTATTTTGCATTTCCTTAAAAGTATTTACCCTTTATGAAAAAGCTACTGTTAATACCTGTGATCAGTTTTACCCTATTATATGCAGCCCATTCCCAAACCCCCGAAAGTGTTTTAGAAACCGTACAGCAAAAATATACCAGCGAAAAAATATATTTTCATTACGACAAAACAAATTATATAGCCGGGGAAACAATATGGTTTAAAGCCTACCTGATGAAAGGCTTTGCCCCTTCTGTAGAAAGCACGGTGCTGGCCGTAGAACTCTTAAATGACTCGGGCAGGCTGCTTGATAAAAAAATATTACCAATCAGTGGCAGTGCCGCCATTGGCGAATTCAGCCTACCTAAAACTCTGCCCCGGGGAGCTTATATCATTAAAGCCTACACAAAAAATCTAACGAATTTTGGCTTTGACAGTTATTATTACCACACGCTGAATATTTACAACCCCACTTCAGCAAATATTCTTCATAATCAGCAAGCCAGTTATCAACTGTCGTTTTTACCAGAATCGGGCAATATGGTGGCCGGTATTAAAAACAGGGTGGCATTTAAATGTACCGACAATTATGGCAATCCGAAAAGCGTGAAAGGAATAATAAAAAATGAAACCGGCAAAGAAATAATTTCGTTTACGAGTGATTATGATGGCATGGGTATTATAGAAATAATTCCCCAGGCAAATGAAAAATACATGGCAGATTGTGTGATTGAAGGGAACAACCCCAAAATTCAATCTCTGCCTCTTGTCGCAAATGCCGGCGTTGTGCTGCAAATTACCAGGCAGGATGCCAAAACATCTTTTTTACTGGATGCCACTTCCGTTACCCATAAAAATTTAGAACCTGCCTATATTTTAGGTGTAATGGAAAACATTATTGCTTTTAAAATTCCCATAGCAGATGGCATTAAACATATGACGGGTGAAATACCGGTAAGCCAACTACCCTCAGGCATTTTACAACTTACCGTTTTTAATCAAGAAAATAAACCCCTTGCTGAACGGTTGGTATTTGTAAACTCCGGGGACTTTATGGCCCAAGGAACTTTTAAAAGCGAAAAAATAAGTGTAAAACCTCGTACTAAAAATACATTTGTGTTTACGCTGGCAGATACCATGCCCGGTACTTTTTCAGTTTCTGTAACCGATGGGGCAGTAGAAAATAATCCGGCAGATAATATTATAAGCCGTTTTTTACTCACGGCCGATATGAAAGGGCTCATCCACAATCCGTCTTATTATTTTGAAAGTGATGATTTGCTGCACCAGCAGCGGCTGGATTATGTAATGCTCACCAATGGCTGGAGACGATATAGCTGGAATGAAATGTTTTCAGGCCATTTTCCGCCGATGACGTTTAAAGACCCGGGCTATATTGCCATTTCCGGTAAAGCTTTTAATCCCAAAAAAGAAAAGCCACTTGTAAACCAGGAAGTAACTGCCATTGTAAAAACAAAAGACAAGCAAACCGATTTTTATAAAATTACTACTGATTCTGCCGGTAATTTTTTTGCCAATGGTTTTATATTTGAAGACACTGCAAGATTTTATTTACAAAGCACGGTTACTAAAAATTCAAAAGTAAATTTAACCCTTACATCGCATTATTTATCGCAACTCTTTCATAGTTTACAAACGCCCTTACCCAAAACTTTTTTGGCCATGCCCGGCGATGAATTACAGAAGAAATTTGAAGAAAGGTATAATGTAAATAAACTATCCCGGTTCGATGGTATTTTATTAGACGAAATAAAAATAAAATCTAAAATAAAAAGTGAAAAAGAAAAGTACGAAGAGAAATATGTATCGGGACGCATGGGCTCTGCAACCAAAGAGCTTGATTTTATAAATGACCCGCCCAGATCGCATCAAAATATTTTAAGTTATTTGCAGGGCCGGTTAAACGGCGTAAATATTACCGGGGGGCCTCTAAATTATTCTATAGTGTACCGCAATACCCGTAGTTTGCTGGGTGGCCCTATTCAAATGAGTGTGTATTTAGATGAATTTCAAGTAGAGCCAAGTCAAATAGCCACGTTGCCGGTATCGGATGTGGCCATGGTGAAAGTGTATGGCGGAAGTGGCTATACTGGCGGAGCCGGAGGCGCTTTGGTAATTTATACCATACGAGGTGAGGGCTCTTTACGCAACGGTGGTATTGATCTTACTGCTTTTGATATAGAAGGCTTTAGCCCAACGAAAGAATTTTTCTCTCCCAATTATGAGAAATATGAAGAAACCACCATTTTACATGATGAACGCAGCACTTTATATTGGAACCCCTATATCATTACCCATGCTGGGCATAAAGACATCCAGGTTTCATTTTATAATTCTGATAAAGCAAAAAAATATAAAATTATTATAGAAGGGTTTTTAGAAACCGGGAAATTATTGCACATAGAAAAAATGTTAGAATAGGGGTTTCAGGAAGATGTTATACTTGAGTAAGAATTGATTTCTTTACTCAAGTATGGCAGAGATTAGAATGTTTATACCGGAGTTTGCTACAAAAGGCTTCCAATAGCCGCTATAATTCAATTGCCATAAATGATTTTCAAATGAAATATTCTTTTGAAAATTTTCGGAGCCAATGTAAGGATAGTAAGTTTTTATCATTACGTCATTCTGTAAGTTTAAAGTGGGAAGTTTTACAAGATTTTCGGGTATAGCAATCCATTCAATAGCAATAAAAAATTCTTTTTGAGGAATATAAATTTGGTACTTCTTTACATCAACTGTAGTTATTTTACCCGATGCTGTTGCTTCAATAATTTCGTTACATAAATTTTCAGCGGGCTGCTGATTCGTGCTATCTATATTATAGATGCGCAGCCTAAATTTTGTTGTAGAATTTATTGTACGGGTACAAATTTTTATTTTTATTAATTGCTGATTTTCTTTCCCGACATTGAAGTATTTTGCTAACTGCCACATCGAATCATTAGGCATCATATATGCATTGGAGCAAGTCTTAAATAAACCAATTCCCATTTCTGCACCCCTTTTCTTTACCACAACTTTTTTTAGTGTATATATATCAGGCTCCAGCGCAATGTTTAGATTATTTACTGTGCCCAAAACTGATATCATCCTTTTTTTGTACCCTACTGAAGTAATGACGAGTGTATCTGCTAGAAGGTCATTTATTGCTATTTCGAACCTTCCCTTTAAATCAGCATTTACACCTCTGTTTTCTTTTTTTAATGCAATGGTAGCAAAAGGAACAGGTTTCCCATTTTTTGAATCAGTAATAGTACCGTTAGAGGGTAGCTGACCAAAAATAGATAATGGAATAAATAGAACTAAGTATAATAAATTTTTCATGATATGAAAAAATAGAAGGTTATCATGGAGATGGTAGCTGATTATACGGAGTATCACACGGAAATACTCCTAAAAATACATCTGGCGTACTATTAGACCCAGCGTTAATCCAAAAGACATATTGCGTTGTTTGAATATGCCCATACCATTGACAATTATTTGTTCCCGGTATACTTATCCATGAATTAACTGTAGTTTGAACTTGTCCAATAAACTTTCGTTTTGCACCATAATAAGTTGAAGGATTTGTATTTTCTGTATTGCCAAATTTAGTTGTTTGCGCAAAGTCAATTAAGTTAAAACTTGAGTCTCGTATTACATTAATAGCAAATTTATTCATGGTAGTATTATCATAAACACCATTTTTCATATTTTGATAAACACCTGATGGAATACTTGATCCAGTATAAGTTAATAAAAAACCAGTATCTGCCATTTGTTTAATTATTACCTTTTCAATACTTTAAAAACCAGAACTATCAAAAAGATAATTTTGTATTTCATTATCTGCAAGGGTGTCATTTGCTTGATTAACATCATAGGTTTGTTGACCAATAGATAAAAAACCTAATTTCTGCAAATAAAAATTTATTTCTCCTAGTTTTGCCGTATCCAAATATTTCATATAAATACCGTAATCATCTCTTGATGTAAAACTCAAAAAAACTTGAGAAGAAACCGAAACAGAACCAGCATAACGACTTGCATCAGCGTAATGATTCTCATAATAATTTGATAAATTTGAAGTATTAGATTGTTCTTCTTTTGTACAAGAAAATAACAAGCAACTAATAAATAAAAAGAATAAAGTTTTTATAAAAAATTAATTAAATATTTTTCAAATATCTTATTAAATTTTGTTAATATAGTAAAGTATTTCATACTTCATCAAAACAGCGAAGTTTTTCTATTTACCCATTATATACTCCTTCTTTTTCAAACTGCATTTTATAGAGTTTATAATAATGGCCTTCCTTTGCTATCAGCTCGTAATGTGTTCCTACTTCTACCACGCTGCCCTTATCCAGCACAATAATTTTATTTGCTTTGCGAATGGTACTAAGCCGATGCGCAATAATGATAGAGGTTCTGCCAGCAATAAGAGTATTGATGGCATTTTGTATTAAAGCCTCGCTTTCAGAATCAATAGAGGAGGTAGCTTCATCTAATATTAATATAGAAGGATTGTATAATAAAGCCCTTACAAAAGATAAAAGCTGGCGCTGCCCCATAGAAAGAGTAGCCCCTCTTTCTTTTACATTAAAATCATAACCACCCGGTAACCTCATAATAAAATCATGCATTCCAATTAATTTGGCGGCCTGCTCCACTTGTTGCCGGCTGATGGCTTCATTGCGAAGGGTTACATTTTCTAATACCGTACCGCTAAATAAAAATACATCCTGCAATACCACACCAATTTTACTTCGTAAATAATTTATATCATATTGTTCTATGGGCAGATCACCTATTTTTATTTCCCCTTTTTGAATAGGATAAAGCCGGTTTATTAAACTTATAATAGAAGTTTTCCCGCTGCCTGTATGACCTACCAGGGCCAGCGTTTCCCCCTCCTGTATGGAAAAGGAAAGATCTTTCAACACATATTGATCAGGATTATAAGCAAACCATACATGGTGAAAAAGAATGCTACTGTGAAACGGAACCGGTTTAGCAGTACCCAGGTTGTTTAATACATTTTCATTATCCAGCACTTTAAAAACTCTTTCGCTGGCAATGACCCCCATTTGTAAAACATTAAATTTATCGGCAATTACCCGTAATGGCCTGAATAATAAGTTCAGGCAAAGAATAAAAGAAGTGATGATACCTCCCAGGGTACCTATTTTCTCATCCGGCACCAGCGCAGATTCCCGGGCTGCCCACCATACCAGCAAGGCCACAGATAATGCTGAAATCAATTCTACAATGGGGAAAAAAACAGAATACGCAAAAATGGCTTTGATATTCGCATTCCGGTGTTCTTTGTTAATAGAATTAAATTTTTGATGCTCCCTTTTTTCTGCAGCGAATACCTGGACCAGATTCATTCCTGTTATATGTTCCTGTACAAAAGCATTTAATGAGGCCACCGCATTTCTCACTTTTATAAACGAGCGGTTTACACTTTCTTTAAAAAAATAGGTGGCTATAATTAAAAAAGGAAAGGGTATTAAACATATTAAAGTAAGTTTGGCATCGGCCCAAAACATATAGACCAATATGGAAATGATAGAGAGCATATCGGCAATAATGGGAATGAGGCCATCACTAAAAATATCATTTACACTCTCAATATCATTGATGGTACGTGTCGTGAGGGTTCCAATGGGGGTATGATCAAATTCTGATAAATTGAAATGGGTTATTTTTTTATACGTAGCAACCCGCATATCCCTTACTACGCTTTGACCCAGCGAAGCTGTAGTAAAAGTAAAATAAAACCGGGTAGCTGTTTCCAGCAGCAATAACACAATTTGAATGATTGTAATTTCAATAATAAAACCACCGGGGCCCTGTATAAAACGACCCCACCCGCTTTGGCTAATGCCATCGTTAATTGTAATTTGTATGAGTAAGGGCCTTAAGGGAGCCATGCCTGCCAGCAAAATAGAAAGGAATACAGAAATCCAGAATTTTTTGCGATAAGGTGCTGCAAAACCAAATACCCTTTTTAATAAAGACAGGCTCATTTTTTTTTGCGTAACATCTCCGGCACTCATACATCAAAGGTACATCGGTTTAGTTGTCTTCCATTTTTTTATGGTATGCTTTTAAGAAAATAGCTCCCAGGTTGTGATAAGGAGGTATATAATCATCCCAACTTTCTCTTACTTCAGGATTGGGGTCATTTTTAAAAAACCGGGTAAGCGTAGCCCACATTTTTTTCCACACCAGTGTATCGCCTGAAACAAATACCTGGTTTAAGTAATTAATGATGGGTTGGTTCACATCTCCTTTGCCAATTTCTTTGGTAGAAATAATATGGGCATCGGGACATATTTCTAAAATAGAATTCAGGTTTTGATACCCGCCGCAAGAGCCCAGCAAAATAATATGGGCTGTTTCGGGCAAGCGGCTAATAGTACCTTTCAGCCAGTAACTATGCCCCCGGTGTACCGCCATGGTAGGGCTCATATCATTTGCTTCTAAATATTTGGCAAGATGCACTTGTGCCGAATCATCTAAATTGGCATCGTAATTTAAAGGCCTGTTGGCAAAAACATATACTTCCCCTTTCCTGGATTTTAGCTCTACCCATTCTTTTTTATCAGTGCGTATCCAGTCTTTTGATGAAAATGAATTTACAAACGGAGGAAAAAATGTTTTACCATCTTCATCGCCATAAAAAAACACTTGCTGTACAATGCGCCCTTTATCATCTTTCATTAATTGCATGGGCACTTCATATATTGGAGGAATGCCAAGCTCTTTGGTAAGGTCCACGCTGTTATCATTCGACGAAATAAAAATTGTTTTCAATAGGCCATATATTACAGCTCCTTTTGTATTACCAACAGCGGTTGCATGTTCTTCATTTTGCTTTACATAATTTAAGATGGTTTTCAGTAATTGGGGATCGGTGATGCTGCTGTAAGAATCTGCCACATCTACGGCATCTTCCAGGCTGTTTTGCTGATCCAGGTTGGCCACAAAAGCCTTCATCAGTACTTCGGAACTGGCTGTGGGCATTAGTTTTAAAAATGTATCCAGCTTATTGTAGTTCGCTGCCATTTTTATAAACTTCTTAAAATAATCAAAGTTTACGCTCAATAATAATGAATCTGTTCTTGGTTTAGGGCCCATGCGCTGCAACATACGGTTAAAGCTGTGCTTGTAACTGGATGTATATATTTCATTTTCGCCCATTACCATCATAAAATAAATATCTTCCGGGCTTAGTGGGTCAATCGCCCTCATGCGTATATTAATATTGCTTTGGTCGTGCAACGTATTGATGGGTGTAATAAAATGCTGAATCGCTTTTTGCTTAAGTGTTTCCTGCAAACCATTCGCACCAAACATGGCAATGGGTGTATCTCTTGCAGGGGGGGCCATTCGTTTAAAATAGCGGATCTCGGTTTTTACCAATAATTTATAATACCCTACGCTATCATAATTTAACCCGCCCTCTCCCACATATTTTTTTATTTCATCCATACTCATTTTCCCTGTTATGAGATCGTCTAAAAACGGGAAATATAAAAGGGCGTTGGGGGTATTACTTAATCTGGCAATTGTTTTTACCAGGTTATTATTACTGCGATGAATTAATTTCCCTTCGGGAGAAGAACTGGATTGTGCATACGAATAAATTTGTACCGGGTTATTTTTTGCCGCTAAAACCAGGAGGCTGTCTGCATACGGTTGATTGATATAAGGGCGAATGGTACTGAGTATTTTATCAGGGTATAATTCACAATATTTCAGGTAGGTGATATCTCTCATGGCCGCAATACCGGAGTTATCTCTTAATACGTTGGTGATAATCTGGGCTACCCCGTAAGGTGCGCTTTTTATTAATTCCGTTAATGATGAATCCTTAGCCTGTAATTGTAAAGCCTCATAAAAATCTTCTACCAGCAATGGAAAAGCCAGGGGATTTATTTCTTTATTTTTCCAGGCTCCCCTAAAATTGCGCAACATATTTTCAACATAGCGCAAATAGGTTACCTTATCGTTCCTGCTGGGTAGGTTGGGGCTTCCTTCTATCCAATAACGTATATTATTTACCCGGCGATAAAGGGCATCGGTTAATTGCAAATGAACATTTTCGTTACTCCCCTGGCGAAAGGCAGCATCTAATTTCCCATCGGCCTTATCAATCGCTTTTTGCTCTTTTATTACAAGGTCGTGAAAGTAAACCCGGTCTATCGGGATCTTAATGCTGGTATCTTCCTGGCTCCATACAAGGGAATAAGAAAAACACAATACAAGAAAGAAGAATATATTTTTATGCATATTAATTTCCTTTGCAAATATGGGGCATTTTATTGGTAGATATCCAGGTAGACCGTTTAGAACCCTCCTTTGCTGCGCCTGTTTAACAATTTAATAATATTATAACGAACCCATAAAATAGCATTTGAAAAATTGTTTACTGTATTATTGTAAAAATTCTGAACAGGTTATGACAAAAAAAATACTTTTGGCAGATGATGAACCGGATATACTGGAAATCCTAAAGTTTAACCTGGAAGCAGAAGGATACGAAGTAATTACTGCCAAAAACGGGGATGAAGCCATTGAATTAGCAAAAAAAGAAAAACCTCAATTAATCATTTTAGATATTATGATGCCCGGTAAATCGGGTATTGAAGTATGCCATATTTTAAGGCACACGCCGGATTTTGAAAAAACCTTAATCACTTTTTTAACCGCATTAAGCGATGAGAATACCGAAATAAAAGGTTTAGAAACCGGTGCCGACGATTATATTACCAAACCCGTAAGCCCCAAAGTTTTTATAAGCAAGGTAAATTCAATCTTCCGCAGGCTTAAACCGGCCGAAACCAAATCCTTAAAAATTGGTGAATTAGAAATAGACAGGGAAAGATATATTGCTACCCTTTCCGGAAAAGATATCACCCTGGCACGCAAAGAATTTGAGCTATTGGCCTTATTAGCATCTAAACCCGGAAAGGTTTTCCTGCGAACTGAAATTATGGAAACTATTTGGGGAAATGAAGTGATCGTTGGCGATCGTACCATCGATGTGCACATTCGCAAAATTCGTCAAAAACTGGGGCTCGAATGTATTACTACTGTAAAAGGGGTGGGCTATAAGTTTGACCTGTAACAGCTACTTCATTTTGTACCTTTGTGTGTATGCTTACCGGTAAAAATTTTTCTCCGCAACAATTATCAGGCTTAACGGCCTTATTGCTCTCTGTTCCCATTGCACTGGGCATTTATGTATTTAAACCCGTTTGGTGGATTGCCGTTTCTTCCTTTATCGTAATTCTTGCAGGTAGCTATGGCCTCATTTTATATACCCTCCAAAATTTTATATACCGAAAAATAAAATTGGTTTATAAACTTATCTATCAAACAAAGGCCAGTAAAAGAGAAGAATTTTATTATAAGCACCTGCTGCCACAAAAAAGTATTGATGAAGTGCGACAGGATGTGGAGGAATGGGCCCAACAGAAAAAAAATGAAATTGAAATGCTGGAAAAAAATGAAGCATTCAGAAAAGAATTTTTACAGAATTTAAGCCACGAACTTAAAACCCCCATTTTTGCCATACAAGGATATGTAGATACCCTGCTGAATGGAGCAATATATAACAAAGAAGTAAATACCCGTTTTTTACAAAATGCAGCTCAAAACATAAGCCGATTGGTAAACCTGGTAGATGACCTGGATGAAATATCAAAACTGGAAAGTGGTGCATTTAAACTAAATAAAAGTTATTTTATCATCCAGGATTTAATGAAAGAAGCCTATGAATCACTGGCGCTAAAAGCAGGCGAGAAAAATATCCGTTTCATAATAAAGAAAGGATGCGAAACCGCATTAACGGTATTTGCCGATCCGTCTAAAATCAGGCAGGTACTTACCAACTTGTTAGACAATGCTATTAAATATGGCCGTAGTCCGGGAATCATTGAGGCCAGTTTTTATAAAGTAGATGGGCAAAAAGTATTAATTGAAATAAGGGATAACGGCTATGGAATTGCTGAAGAACATTTACCCCGGCTCTTTGAAAGGTTTTACAGAACAGATAATGCCCGCAGCCGCAAAGCAGGAGGCAGCGGACTGGGCCTTTCCATTTGTAAACATATTATAGAGGCCCACCAGCAAAAAATGCACGTACGCAGTACGCCCGATGTGGGTAGTAGTTTTGGGTTTACCCTGGCAGAAAAATAATCACGCAAATAAATTAAAAAACACAATTTCCCATTTGTGGAAAAAGATGCCCGGCTTACCCCCTGTGCAAATGTATATTTGCCCTTTACTTAAAAGATTTATTTGTGGGTGCCAGGGCCATAATGCAGCTAATTATTTGTATTATTTAAAGTTAAATAAGGCCACGAATTACAAAATGTATATGTTGTTAACATAAGCCGCACGATTTAAAATTTGGCATTATTTTTTATATATATTCTTCAAGTTAAGTTAATAGAGCAAGATGTTGCCAGGGGTGTTCCAAACGGATCTGAGAATATACCCAAATCACTTGATGCGGATAATGCCGACGTAAGAAAATTGTGAAAAGCAATAATGGCAACAAATTAAAAAAGGCTTTAGTTCACACTAAAGCCTTTTTTTATAACATTTGTTTATCCTTTATTTATCAATCATAGCGGCACCGAAATAACTATGTAAAGCATTGGGCAAGTTAATGCGATCGCCATTTTGATTATTTTCCAGCAATGCCGCCAATATACGGGGCAGTGCTAATGAAGAACCATTGAGTGAATGTAATAATTCAGTTTTCCCTTCTTCATTTTTATACCGGATTTTCATCCGGTTGGTTTGAAAGTTTTCAAAATTACTCACTGAACTTACTTCCAGCCATTTTTGCTGTGCCGCACTATATACTTCAAAATCGTAAGTGAGCGCTGCCGTAAAACTCATATCTCCCCCACACAACCGTAAAATACGATACGGTAATTCTAAAAATTGGAGAAGGCGTTCTACATGATTTACCATTTCTTCATGTACTTCATAACTACGCTGTGGTTTTACTAACTGTACAATTTCTACCTTATCAAATTGATGCAACCGGTTCAGGCCCCTTACATCGCTCCCAAAACTTCCGGCTTCTCTCCTGAAGCAGGGAGTATAGGCCGTCATTTTAACCGGTAAATCCCCTTCGGGGATCATACTGTTACGGTAAATATTGGTAACTGGCACTTCCGATGTGGGTATCAGGTAAAAATTATCGGCCGTTACGTGGTACATCTGGCCTTCTTTATCAGGCAACTGGCCTGTACCATAAGCAGAAGCCTCATTTACAAAAAGGGGCGGCATATATTCTGTATACCCGGCCTGGGTATTATAATCTAAAAAATATTGAATTAATGCCCGCTGTAATTTGGCCCCTTTGCCTTTATAAACCGGGAAACCACTGCCTGTAATTTTTGCACCGGTTTCAAAATCTACCAGGTCAAAATCTTTTATTAATTCCCAATGAGGTTTTGCAGTGTCCGGTAGGCTGGGAATCACGCCCCCTTGCAGGATAACGTCATTATCTTCTGCCGATTTTCCCTTGGGTACCGTTGCGTGCGGCAGGTTGGGCAACTGAAGTATTTCTGCCTGAAACCGCTCTTCTAATGCCATTAATTGCTGGCGGCTCAGGTTGGCTTCTTCTTTAAGCCCGGCGAGTTCCTGTTTTCTTTTTTCGGCCTCCTGTTTTTGCCCCCTGGCCATAAGCAAACCAATTTCTTTTGATGCCGCATTCAAATTGGATTGTTGGGTTTCCGATTTTATTTTCTGCTTTCTTATTTCTTCATCCAGGGCAATAAGATCATCCACCAATTGAATATTGGTAAAATTTTTTACAGCTAATCTTTCTTTTACCAATGCTGCATTTGCCCTGATATAATTAATTTGTAACATGCTTAGGTATAAAGGCAGCAAAGATAATCAATCAATCTCTTTTTTTTTGAAAACGATTATAGGCATGAAACAGCTCATTTTGACACAAATTTATAAATCTATGTAGCTATTCCTCATACCTTTGCCGGCATGGAACACCTGGAAGAAGATTTACAGGTGCGATGGTTAAAACTTCGCATCAAATTAAAAGAAGTATTTGGTATAAAACCCGATATGAACGGGGTATTATTACTTATAGGAATTCAGGAACTTGGGCAAGGAGGCC
The DNA here is from genome assembly GCA_001898465.1 of Sphingobacteriales bacterium 39-19. GTDB lineage: Bacteria > Bacteroidota > Bacteroidia > Chitinophagales > Chitinophagaceae > Ferruginibacter. Next base: position 173,763 of record MKTX01000001.1, read on the forward strand.
GTACCTATACTAAAGAAGAGAAACAAGACCTTATGCATATTGCCATTTGCACCGTTTTAATGCCCGGTGGATTTTATATGCTGGAAGGGCACGACGAAGAAGGATGGCCCCACTTTAAACAATTAAAAGCATTACCGGAACATAATTTTATTGACCAGGAAAATTTTTTAAAAGATCATGTTTTAATGTATTTTCAATCTCAAAAATTTATATGAGTTTTATGAATAAAATTTTTCTTTCCTTATTTTTTGTGGGGTTACTGTTTGCGGGAACAGCCCTGGCACAAAACAAACAGTCTTTACATAAAGTAAAAACTACCCACAAGACCACAAAGATGCATGCACAAAAAGAAAATAAAGACAGTGAATATAACATACCCCATGACGGGAGTACCCGGGTTAAAATTTTTACCGATTCGGGCACTATCATTGTAAAACTGTATGATAGCACCGTACTGCACAGGGATAATTTTGTAAAACTGGTAAAAGAGGGCTTTTTTGATAGCCTTTTGTTTCATCGCATCATCCCGCAATTTATGATCCAGGGTGGCGATCCTACCAGTAAATATGCACAGCCCGGCGAAATGCTGGGATCCGGCGGGGGGGATATGGAACGTATCCCTGCTGAGTTTCATCAATCTTATATTCATAAAAAAGGAGCATTAGCGGCTGCCCGGGATGGTAATCCACAAAAAGCAAGCAGCGCCTGCCAGTTCTATTTAGTAGAAGGAAAAGTAATAACCCCGGCTGAATTGGATATGATTGAACAACAAAAGGGATTTAAATATACACCCGAACAAAGAAAAATATATACCACTATCGGCGGCACCCCTTTCTTAGATCAGGACTATACTGTATTTGGTGAAATAGAACATGGCTTTGATGTGGTACATAAAATAATTAAGGCACCCCGTGATAGCCGTGACAGGCCGCTGGGAGATATTAGGATGAAAATAGAATTATTAACCCCGGCTACAAAACAATAGGTATAAGTAAAAAACATATCTTGCAAAAAAAATCATCATGAATATTCCGGAAAATTTAAAATACAGCAAAGACCACGAATGGTTGAAAATAGATGGCGACACTATCACCGTGGGCATCACTGAATATGCACAGCATGAGCTTGGCGATATTGTATATGTAGATATTAATACAGTAGGCAAAACACTGGAAGCAGACGAAATTTTTGGTACTGTAGAAGCCGTAAAAACAGTAAGCGACCTGCTTTTACCCATGGCAGGAACCGTTACCGAAGTGAACCCCGCCCTGGACGGCAACCCCGAACTGGTAAATACCGATCCTTATGGCGAAGGCTGGATGGTAAAAGTAAAAATTACAAATGCTTCCGATGCCGGTCACTTACTGGATGCAGCTGCTTATGCCGCTTTAATAGGAGAATAAAAAACATGAGGAAACTCACCCGTATAAAGAGCTTTTGGCCAGGCATTGCCTGGTTTTTTATTACGGCAACTTTATTATTAATGCCTTCTGCAGATCTGCCTGATAGCCGGGATTGGCTGGATAAAATATTTTTTGATAAATGGGTGCATGCCGGCTTCTTTTTGCTGCTATGCTTATTATTTATGTTGCCGCTATTACATAAAATAAATACAAAAAAATACAGGGTACAATTATGGGCCGGTATTGCCATTTGTGGCAGTGCCTGGGGTTATGGCGTAGAACTCTTACAAAAATACTATATACCCAGCCGCAGTTACGAACTGGGTGACTGGGCAGCCGATACAATTGGCTGTATTTTGGCATTCTTACTGTGTGTATTTTATTTACAACCGGGGTATGAAAAAAACAGCCTCTAATGATCCATTGTATTTTTAAGTTATTCACAGCCATTTGAACATCAATAAAATTTACTTTTTAAATTAAATCAATTTTAATAGCTTTATAAAGGCTAAACATTGTTAACGCTTAAAACATTAAAATTATGGGTATACTCTCATGGATTGTATTTGGATTAATTGCCGGGGCAATTGCTAAACTCTTACATAAAGGGGACGACCCGGGTGGCTGGATTGTTACTATATTAATTGGTATTGCCGGCGCCGTAGTGGGAGGCTTCCTTACTAAAACACTTTTTGGCTGGGAAAGTGGAGGTTGGACGCTGAAAGCATTAATAAGTGCGGTAGGGGGTGCATTTATTTTATTAGTGCTTTACAGGCTTATTACTACCAAAAGATCTTAAATCCTAAACTCCAATACTTTTGAATTGCCTTCTTTTTAAGAAGGCAATTTCTTTTTCATATCATTCATAATAATGCTTAAATCCTGTTCTTCCAGTATCATTCTTTCGGGGTTTATTTCTTCATGTGTCCATTTTACCAGTCTGATTTTTCCTCCGCTAATTTCTATACCCGTAATATCACCATCGCTAAAACAACAACAACCCGTATTATAATAAGTAGGATCCCTGTGTTCAGGAATTTGCGCTGCATCAAACTCGCTTGGCTTATGCTGGTAATAGCGGCCCGAAGCAAAAACAGGTTGATGCGTATGGCCGGTAATTAAGATTAAATTTTCCTGTTGGCTGCTCCATTCATACATGATTTGGTTATGCCGGTTTCTTAAAAAATGATCATTGCTGGGCGTATTGATATTGATGCGCAGGTACCGTTGCAGGGGCATCCACAAATGAGATACCAACCAGGTACTTACTGCATTGTTATCACTCATTTTATCACCCTGGTGGCCATGTGTTAAAAATACAGAAAGAGGTCCGCCCGGGGTTTCCCCTTTTATTAATATTCCTTCGTAAGCATATAAGGGCATAGTAAAATATTTTACCAGGTTTAATGCAATATCCAGTGGATTTTTCCAAAGTACATCATGGTTACCAAATGTTTTATAATAACGCCCGGGTTGAAACGCTGCTTCAGCAAGAAATGCATTTTCGTTTTGGGGTAAAATTTCGTGGATCCCGAATTTCCAAAGTTCTTCACTATCGCCCATATTAATAAAATGATAGCCGGCCTGGTTATAGTACGATAAAGCGGCTACATAATTTTTTTCGCAACCTGCAAAATCATCGGCCCAGCTTTTATTCCCTTTATGCTGATCACTAAAAATGATAAATTTTGCCTGTTCCAAATCGGCTTCTACCACTTGTAATTTCTTATTTATAAGATTCCCACCACTCCCCAGTAAGCCGGTGAGCGATTTAAATACAAGGTCCCGCCGGGGAGCCGCTGCAAAATAACCCGATGCCCATAAAACAGGCCGCTTCAGCAGTTTTTGTAGCAGTTTTCGCATTTTAAAATCGCATTTTATATTGGGCTAAAAAATTTCCCAATTACCGGCATACGGGATAATTCCTTTCGCTCAGTTTTAGAAATAAACCAGGCAAATGCCGAAATTAATACCAGGCCGCTGGCGAAAGAAAACAGGTAGGAAGCCGAAATAAATCTTACCAGCGCTATATGTATAACATACAGTAAAATGGATATGATTAAATAAGCAGATAATTTTTTTACCGCATAAGGTACCGGGTAATGTTTTTGGCCCAATTTATAACTCAATACCATCATGGTGAAATAACAAGTGAAGGTAGCGATAGCGGCTCCCAGGTAATGGAGTACCGGGATTAATAAAACATTCAGCACAATGGTTATTACGGCTCCTATAATTGTAATATAAGCGCCGTATAAATTTTTGTTGGTAAGCTTATACCATACACTTAAGTTGTAATATATGCCCAGGAAAATATTTCCCAGGGCAAGCAGGGGTACTACTTGCAGGCCTTCCGTCCAGCGTGGATTTGCAAAAGTGGCAAAGATCCAATGAAAAACATCGAGAAACAACCCGATAAAAAGAAAAATAAAGCAACAGGCAATTACAAAAAATTTCATAACCCGGGCATAAATACGCTGGGCATTTTCATTATTGCTTTGATTAAAGAAAAACGGTTCTGCTGCCATACGGAATGCCTGTATTACAATGGTAACCAATAAAGCAATGCGGAAAATATTGGCAAAAATTCCAAACTCATTATCTGCCTGCTGCGGGGGAAGATCTACCACATGGCGATAAATAAGGCGGCTAAGCACATCATTTACCATACCCCCCATCCCTACTATTACCAGGGGGGCACTATACCGCATTACCTCTTTCCAAAGTTTAGTATCAAACTTAAAAGTAATTTGCCGCAGCTCTTTCCATAATAATAACAGCGTAAATAAACTACCGCATATATTCCCAATTAAATAATACCCCAATTGAATATCGCTGCTATAAATATGTTTTAAAAAACTATCCGGATGTGTGGCTAATATTTTAGGTATAACACCCAGGAATAAAATAACGATTGTAACATTTACTATAATGCCCGCAACCCTGGCAAAAGCATACCGCTTGGGCCTGTTTTCCTGGCGCAACTTCGCAAAAGGAAGTGTATTTAAATTATCAATACTTATAATTGCAATGATCCATAATACATATTCCGGGTGCTGGTTCAATGTGGCCGCATCTACAATCTTATCCTTAAAAAGTAATAAAATAATACTAAACAGTACCGTGCTTACCAGCATGGAAAGAAAGAGGGTACTAAAAAGTTTTTTCCTGTCGTGGGTTTGCGAAAACCTGAAATAGGCCGTTTCCATACCATAAGCATACAATACATTTAAAAACGGGATGATGCTGTATGCCTGGCTCAGGTCGGCCGTTTCGGCCGGCAGGGTTACAAAAAAAGGCAATGCCATATTCATAAGGTACCCTAAAAACCGGCTTGCAATGGCCGGTACCCCATACCACATGGTTTGCCCTGCTAATTTTTTTATTCCACTCAATCTATTAAAATAAAATTTGCTGCAATTTAATGGTATAATATTGTTTAAAAATGATAATTCATTTTTTTGTAAGCGGTATGCTGCCCTTCCTGTAACATTAATGGATGCCGGTTGTTAATATGGGGAAAAAATAAACCCGTAAGCCCCATACCTGTTAATGTTTAAAAACATATTTTTCATCGGGGCCAAAACGTTTGCTTTTTGTAAAGCTGGTATCAGTAAGTGCAAATAAAAAATAGAGAAGTTCATCCCGTTGCCTGTTGCTTAAATTGATTTTATTTTTTAATAAAGGATCCAGTATGGCAGAGGTAGTATCTATGCCAGTTCTATAATGCTCCAATACTTTGGTAATATACCCAATACTGCCATCGTGCATATAAGGCGGGCTGAGTTGTACATTACGCAGGCTGGGTACTTTAAACTTTAATGAATCGCTGCTTTTATGCGTAATATTCATCCTGCCTGCATCGTTAAAGCGATTTAAACCCATGCCGTTGTTCCTAAAACTTTCATCGGTAAATAAAGGTTCCGTATGGCATCCTGAGCAATGCAACTTATATAATTCATACCCCTTTTGCTCTGCAAGGGTAAATTGTATTTCACCTCTTTTCATTTTATCGTACCTGCTATTGGCGCTCAGCAAGCTTCCTGTAAATTGTGCCAGGGCTTTCAACATACGCTGGCTGCTGATCGCATCTGTTCCAAAAGCATCTTTAAATAACCTGCGGTAAGTACTGTCTTTTTTTAATTTAATTAATACGGCTTCCAGTGTTTCGCCCATTTCATTGGGGGCCGTTAATGGGTTTAGTGCTTGTACTTCTATATGGTTTACTCCCCCATCCCAGTGAAAACTGGTTCTCCAGGCCAGGTTAAATAAGGCCGGTGCATTCCTGTTGGTAAAGCTATTATTTACGCCATGGCTCAGGTCGTGCTCATAAGTAGAAAATGCCGCAAAGTATTGATGGCAACTGGCACATGAAACTTCTCCATCTTTACTTAACCGGGCATCATAAAATAATTTTTTACCCAGCCGGAAACCCTGTTCCGTTAATTTATTTTTTGCAAAAATATCGGTAGGGGGTTTCGGCCAGCCTTTAGGGATTTTAAATTCAATAGGCTGTGGCAGATTTGCCTGTTCTATCATTGAATGCATACCGAGGCAAATAAAAAGAATGCCTGCCAGGGTAATTATTTTTAAATGGCTTTTCATGGTTTCTTTTTTATAGAAAAAATGCCCGGGAAATTATCGGCTGCATATACCGCTTCTTTACCCGGCAGGGTAATAATGGGTATTTGCTGTATGGAAATCGTATGCACTCCCTGCCAGTATTTATCTAAATTCATTTCAATAAAAATGGTATCGTAAGCTGCAGGTTCAGGGGGTAAAGGCAGAACAACAGGCCGCATTGTTTTTTGGCTGCCTGCAAAACCTCCAATATGATGTTCTATTTTATTTAATGGCGCCGGCGATACCGGTGCATTCCCTTCTAACTTAAACATAATATAGCCACTGTTCCAGGTCCAGTACATATCATTCAAAGGATCTAATGCCCCTTCCTGGGCGCCGGACACATGGTACATACTATCTACCCCCAGTAAAAAAGAAATTGTATCGAGGGTATGCGCCGGCCGGGAAATGGTAAACCCGCTATTTCCAAATGCATTCACCAGGAAAATTTCCGAACTGCCGGTACCCGCCGTTCCAAACTGAAATTCACTGACATAATATTTTAGTTTTTGAACCTGGTAAGTTTCGCCCCAGGCATTTTGATAAATACGCCCCGGTTCAATTAATTTATGATTTGCCGTATTTACAAAAACAATATTCATTTGTTGCTGGCCCCATACAATTGAAAAAATATGGCCAGTAAAAATCAGCATAAAAAAGAGTATTTTATTTTTCATGGTCACTCCATTTTTTTACGGCGGCTTTGTTTAAGTACTGATAATTTTTTTTTATTCTCCAGTCTTTTTAAACGGGCAGCTTTACCCGGTTTGGTGGCTTTTCTTTTTTTTACAGGTGCCAGAGCTTTTTGCAAAAGTTTATTGATTTTTTCAATTACGGCATTCCGGTTTTCTAATTGGGTACGATAAACCTGGCTTTTTACAATGAGGACCCCTTCTTTGGTAAGCTTTGCCCCCAATACTTCTTTAACCTGTTTTTTTTGCTCTTCAGAAAGTATTTCCGAACGATCCACATGCCAATAAGCATCTACCCGGGTTTCTACCTTATTTACATTTTGGCCACCCTTACCGCCACTCCGGCTGGTTTTAAATTTTAATTCTTGTATGATATCTGGCATAACTTCAAAAATACCAATAAAAGCATGGGTTTCTAAATGATTACAAGGATTTGAAGCGTTAAAATTTCAATAAGAACAAAAAAATAGGCATTTTTGCAACTTATAGCTATATGCAAAAAATTTATCACCGCCTGGCAGAAAGAAAGAAGGAAGGGAAAAAGTCCTTCGCAGTTTTAATAGACCCTGATAAGGTAAATGAACCTGCTATTGATATATTGGTAAAAAAATGTACAGATGCCCGGGTAGATTATTTTTTAGTAGGAGGTAGCCTGGTGGTTTCTAATTATGTGGATGAATGTATTTTAGAAATAAAAAAACGAACAGATATACCTATCATACTTTTCCCGGGCAGTCCTTCTCAAGTGAGCAGGCATGCGGATGCTTTATTATATTTATCGCTTATTAGCGGCCGCAACCCCGAGTTGCTAATTGGGCAACATGTAGTAAGTGCCACTGCCGTAAAACAAAGTGGATTAGAAATTATGCCAACCGGGTATATGGTAATAGACGGGGGCGCTCCCACTACTGTATCGTATATAAGTAATGCAACTCCCTTACCGGCTGATAAAACAGAGATTGCCGTTTGTACCGCTATGGCCGGAGAAATGCTGGGTATGAAATTAATATATATGGATGCCGGCAGCGGTGCAAGAAAAGCCATTACTGAAAATATGATTCAGCAAGTGGCAAAAAATATTGAGGTTCCGCTTATTATTGGAGGAGGTATTACCACGGCTGAAAAAGCTTATTTAAATTGCCGTGCCGGGGCGGATGTGATTGTAGTGGGCAATGCAATTGAAAAAGACCACTCATTAATTAAAGAATTAGCTGCCGCCGTACATAGTGTACCGGTAATTGTGTAAAACATTTTTTCTCCCACAAAACATATGATTAATGTTGGGTTTCCAATGCGGAAATACGGGCAGGTGTTTGTTTGCCCTCTATAATTGATGTACTGCTTAATGCTATTGCCTGGATAATTTGGGTCATATTTTCAATATCCAGGGTAGCAATTTCATCTCCCTGGGTATGATAATATTTTTCAACATCCATTTTTGAAGTACTGATCGTGTGTGCCGGTACGCCTACAGCGGCCAGGCTGGCATTATCTGAACGGTAAAACAATTGTTGCGAGGGATAGGGATCGGGTTCAAAATGAAAGTGGGTGCCGGCTAAGTTCTGTTGCAATATTTTGCCAAAGTCTGATTTTTCATAACCCGTTATATAAGCGCTGTGCGTACCCCATTTGCTTTCGGTGCCAATCATTTCAATATTAAACATGGCAACCAGGGTTGCAGGATCTACCTGTGCAGAAAAATACCTTGAGCCAAAGCCCCCTATTTCTTCTGCAGTAAAAGCAACAAATATGATGCTGCGTTCCATTTTGGGAAGTTGTGAAAAGTATTTCGCCAGCAGCATAACGGCAGTTGTTCCGGTGGCATCATCGTTGGCGCCATTATAGATGCTATCATTCGCTGCATTCATTTTGCCCACTCCCAGGTGATCGTAATGCGCCGAAAAAACTACATACTCATCCTTTTTAGATGTGCCGGGTAATAGCCCTGCTACATTGGTAAGCTTTTGTTGTATTACCGATTGCTGTATTGTAAATTCCATTTGAAGCAGGGGCTTTCCGCTGTATAATACAAATAAAATGGGTTGCATGCTGCTAAATGTTTGCGGTTGCATTCGCTTAAGCCGCTTAAACATTTGCTTTTGCGTAGTATCAATAAAAACAATACATTTTTTATTATCCTTAATCAGTTTTCCTAACTCTGATTGCAAAGAGGCCCCAGGCCGTATATAAATTTTATCAAATTCTTCATTGGTATGAAACTGTACCAGGCTATCGGTGGCCAGGAGGGCTATATCCTCCTGGTTAAATGCAATGCCATCTGCTGTACCCGATGCAGCGATTAAGCGGGTACGCCAGGTATAAAATTCCTGGAAATAATTTTGTTTACCCTGCAAGGGCAATAACCCCGATTGTGAAAAAGAAGATGCTATAAAGCGGGCGGCACTGTCTATTTCCGGGGAATATGCTTTACGGCCACGCATCTCATCTGACGCTAGTACAGATAAGGTATTTAAAACCTCACGGGTATTGATGATGTTATTTATATTTTCAACCTGTGCCTGCGTTTTACATACAAAACCCATGAGCAGCAGTAGCAATACAGTAAGTTTCATACAGGAAAATTAGAATAAGGAATTATAAACTCATCATCTCTTTAAACCGAACAGCCTGGCGCCGGCTCACTTCAATTTTATCGCCACCTTTAAGATCGAGCAATAGCCCTCCATTAAAATAGGATTCTACTTTGTCGATCATTCTTAGGTTTACAATATGCTTTCGGTTTGCCCTGAAAAATGTTTTATCATCCAGCCTTTCTTCCAGTGCATTTAGAGATTTTAAAATAAGCGGTTTATTGGTACCAAAAAAAACTTTCGCATAATTGCCTACACTTTCAAAATAGCGTACTTCAGAAAGTTTTACAAACCAGCAACGATCCCCGTCTTTTACAAATACCTGGTCATTTTCGGTAAGTACACTCCTGTTAACAGCCGCAGCCGCTTCTTTTTCTTCTGCATGTTGTAATTTTTGAATGGCATCTGCCAGGCGTTGCGGCACAATGGGTTTCATTAAATAATCCAATGCATTGACTTCAAATGCTTTTAATGCAAATTCATCATACGCAGTAGTAAAGATCACATAGGGGGCTTTATCCAGTTCCAAAAGCATGTCAAAACCTGTTTTCCCCGGCATTTGCACATCTAAAAAGATCAGGTCGGGGTTTAGTTCTTCTATACGGTCTAAACCCTCTTTTGCATTGGTTGCTTCACCAATAACTTCAATTTCGGGCAAGTCAGTTAATAACTTTTTTAACTCTGCCCGGGCTAATCTTTCATCATCAATAATTACAGCTTTATACATATTTATGATATTATAAAATTTCTGAAACAGGCATTATGACTTTAGATTCTACGGTATTCGCCGTATCATTTTTTATTTCAAAATACGCTTTATCCTGGTAAATTAATTTCAACCGGTCCCTGGTACTTTTAATGCCAAACCCCATGTCATTGGCACGGGATGCCAGGCTGCCCGAATTGGTTACAATCAATTCATGATGATTGTTCACAAAAATGGATTTCACCCGGATGAAACCGCCGTTAATATGTTTGCTGATGCCATGCTTAATGGCATTCTCTACCAGGGTTTGCAGCATCATGGGGGGTATGGGTTGCTGTAAAGTATCGGGATCAATATCCATTTCTATTTTCAACCTTTCTTCAAAACGCATTTGCTCCAATGCCAGGTAATCTTTTACAATTAATAATTCTTGTTGCAAAGGCACCGTTTCCATTTGTTCGGCACGCATACTGCTTCGTAAGATATTACTGAGTTCGGTAATAGCGGTCCGGGCACGGCTTGGGTTTTCATCTACCAAAGCCCGGATACTATTTAATGCATTAAAAATAAAATGAGGATTGATATGTGATTTTATGGTTTTTAATTCAAACGATTTTACCAGGGCCTCTAATCTTAACTTATCAATTTCCTGCTTCCTGTTTCTTTCTACATAATGGTATAAATAATAAATAAGATTCCAGATACCATAGATCCACAGGGCATTAAAGCAACTTAAAAACAACCTTTCTCCCCGGGTATATTTATGCAACCTATCGGGATTATATTGCAATACAAAATCTATTGATTCAGAAGCGATGCCATATAAAATAGAAAACAGGAGGGTAAGCCCGAAAAAATAAAGTACCTGCTTGCTGATAGGACGGCTTAACACATGCATCCGGTGAATAAACATACGCATCAGGTGACTTAGTAAAAAACCACAAATGACTCCCAAAAGCAGGCTTACAAAATACATTGGAACGGGATCGCCAAAAGTGGTTACAAAAAACACACTCATGAGGATGCTGGTAACCCAGCCAATAATTTGAAATAACCAATAGCGGGACATTGACTTTAAAAACATAGCTGTAAAATTAAAATATAATAGAAACAATAGAAATTTGTTTCTATTAGTGGCGCAATGATCGTTTAAGAGGTAACCGATTAATTTTTTAGCCCATATCGAAAATAGATAATACATTTATACCCCTCAAATTATGAGCAAGACTAACCATATTTTAAAACTTAAAACACAAAGACATGTCGTTTAATTTAATGGATGCCGCAAAATCACTTTTCGGCAACGACCTGGTAAACCAGGCAAGCGCTTCCCTGGGAGAAAACGAAAGTGGAATTTCAAAAGCTTTACAGGCCCTCATCCCTACTACTTTAATGAGTATCATTAATAAATCGGGCAGTACAGATGGCGCCAATACCATTGCCCAACTGGCCACGGAGCAATATAATACGGGTACATTAAGCAATTTAAGCGCTGTACTAAGTGATAATAAAGAAGCCCCGTCACCGGGTTTCTTAGGTAGTTTATTTAATAATAAATCTGATTTAATCAATACCTTAATTGCTCAATTTTCAGGGGTAAAATCTTCTACGGCTTCTTCGCTGTTAAGCTGGGTAGCACCTGCCCTACTATCGCTCATCGGAAAGCATGCTTCCACAAATAATTTAACGGCTTCTTCGCTCTCGTCCTGGCTGGGTGAGCAAAAAAACAGTGTACAGGCAGCGGTACCGGCGGGCTTTAGCCTCGGTTCCATTTTTGGAGAATCGCACCCTGCTGCGGTAAAAAATGAACCTCATGCAACCCATGCGATACAGGAAACTGAAGGAAGTAGCTCCGGGTTAAGCTGGCTGGTTCCTATTTTTCTTTTAATCGCATTGGCGGCGGCATCACTCTATTTCTTTAAAGACGGATGCAATAAAAAGGAAACAGCGGCAAAAGAAGACACTACATTACATACGATGCCTGCCACACCCGCATCCACACCGGCATCGGCAAGCGGGTCTTTAGACAGCCTGGGAAACTGGGAATATAACCTGGGTAATATCACTAAAATAACTTTACCCGATGGCGTAACATTAGAAGCAGGTGAAAATAGTACTGAAGCTAAACTGGTTCATTTTTTACAAAGCAATGAAACGCCAGATAGCGTAAAAGGAAATTGGTTTGAATTTACCAATGTTCGTTTTAATACCGGTAGTGCCAGCATTACGGATGCCTCATTGACCCAGTTAAAAAACATGGTGGCCATTGCAAAAGCATTTCCCAATGCCCGCTTTAAAGTAGGTGGTTATACCGATAATACAGGTGATGAAGCTAAAAATGTAGCCCTTTCTAAAAACAGGGCAGCAGCGGTTGCTAAAAAAATTGTTGAATTAGGCGCCCCCGCAAGCAGCTTTGTGGGTTCTGATGGATATGGATCACAATATCCCCTGGCAGATAATGCTACAGCCGAAGGAAGGGCGCAAAATCGCAGGGTTTCTGTAAATGTAAAAGCAAAATAAGCTTTCAAAAGAATACGAATATAATCTCCCGCATTTTACGGGAGATTTTTTTTGTTACCCAAACAGGCAGTTTAAATCGTGGGGCATTTATTAACTTTACCCCATGGCCAACCCCAACTTAAATAAGGAAACAGAAAAATTAAGCCCGGCAGAAAAAGAATTTGAAAACAACATTCGCCCATCTGCCATTGACCAGTTTAACGGCCAGCAACAAATTATTGATAACCTCAGTATTTTTATAAAAGCCAGTAAAATGCGGGGCGAAGCATTAGACCATATTCTTTTTCATGGCCCGCCGGGATTGGGTAAAACTACACTCAGCCGCATTGTAGCCCATGAAATGGGCGTAAACATAAAAGAAACCAGCGGGCCGGTTATTGAAAAACCAGGTGACCTGGCCGGCCTGTTAACCAACCTGGAACCCAATGACGTACTGTTTATTGATGAAATACATCGCCTGAGTACTGTAGTAGAAGAATATCTCTATGCGGCCATGGAAGATTTTAGAATAGACATCATGATAGACAGTGGTCCCAATGCCAGGTCAGTACAATTAAACCTAAATCCTTTTACTTTAGTAGGCGCTACCACACGCAGTGGATTATTATCCGCTCCTTTGCTTAGCCGGTTTGCCATTAAAAATCGTTTAGAATATTATCATGCTGGCACTTTAGAACAAATTTTACTAAGAAGTGCAAACATTTTAGGTACTAAAATTACAAGTGATGCAGCTGCAGAAATTGCCCGCCGCAGCAGGGGGACTCCCCGAATTGCTAATGGCCTTTTAAGGCGGGTAAGAGATTTTGCCCAGGTTTTGGGAAATGGAGTGATTGATTTTGCCATTACCGCACACGCTTTACAGGCACTGCAGGTTGATGCATATGGCCTGGATGAAATGGACAATAAAATCTTACTTACCATTATTGATAAGTTTAAAGGAGGGCCGGTGGGAATAACCACTATTGCTACGGCAGTAGGTGAAGAAACCGGTACCCTTGAAGAAGTGTATGAACCTTTTTTAATACAAGAAGGTTTTATTGTTCGTACTGCCCGGGGCAGGGAAGTAACTGATAAAGCATACAACCATCTCAATAAAAAAAGGCCTGGCCCGGGAAACTTACCCGGGTTATTTTCCTGATTTTTTTCGTTGTTATAACTTTATAAATTCTCCTTTATAGGTATTGGAAATGAGAGTTTGAGCCCCGTAATTTTATATAAAAAAGATGGCTCGTACCCTCATCCATTTTTTATATTTTACCGCAAAAGAAAGATCAGGCACATTGTTCCTGCTTGCCTTTATATTATTGTGCAGTGCATTGCCTTTTATATATGCTGCTATTTCACCAAAACAGGTTTTACAGGAAGAAGAAAAAAAATTAATAAGCACATTCAAAAACCAAAATAACTATCCTGGCAAAACTAGCTATGCAAACGAAAGCACTGCGCATGATATACCGTATAATAACGATGCCTACAATCCACCGGGTCTGGCCTCTCATTTTTATTTTGATCCGAATACGGCTACCACCGGCGAATGGATGCAATTAGGTATTAAAGAAAAAACAGCCCTTACGATTCAAAAATATGTAAGCAAAGGGGGCCATTTTGATGTGCCGGAAGATATCAGCAAAATATGGGGTTTATCAAAACAGGATGTAAACAGGTTATTGCCTTATGTACGCATTGTGCCCAACCACAAAGCACCCGGCAAAAATAATTACAGCGCTTATGAGCAAAAGCCTTACCCGAAATGGGAAAAAAAGACCTATCAGAAAGTAGATATCAACTTAGCTGATACCAGCATTTTTATTGCATTACCGGGTATTGGAAGTGGTTATGCCCGGCGGATTGTAAATTTTAGAGAAAGGCTTGGCGGTTTTTATGCTGTAGAGCAAGTGGCTGAAACCTATGGCCTGCCAGATAGTACATTTCAAAAAATAAAACCTTACCTGTTTGTTACCGAAGGAAATATCAAGAAGATAAATATCAATGCAGCCACAACCGATGAGCTGAAGAAGCATCCATACATTCGGTATCAATTAGCGAATGTAATTGTAAACTATCGTTTGCAGCATGGCGATTACAAACAGGCAGAAGACCTTAAAAAAATTATGATATTAACAGATGAAGCTTACGAAAAAATAAAGCCTTATATCGCTCTTCAATAGCCATTGCTAAATACCATTTATTCCCATATTTCTTTTATCTTGAGGGCAAACAAAAAATTGCCATGCCAGCCAAACACCCCAAGGCCCTGCCTTATCTTTTTTTTAGCGAAATGTGGGAGCGATTTGGATATTATTTAATGATCGGTATTTTTTTACTGTATTTAAAAAATGTAGAACAGGGTTTCGCCATGACGAATGCAGAAGCATCGGATCTCTACGGTACTTTCATTGCATTGGTTTTTCTTACACCTTTTTTAGGGGGCCTGCTGGCCGACCGGTATTTTGGGTATCGCAAATCAATAATTACAGGTGGCATTATGATGGGTGCAGGCTATTGCTTAATGGCAATACATAGCCTCCCTATGTTATATATCAGCATGACACTAGTAATTATTGGGAATGGATTTTTTAAACCCAACATCAGTACCCTTTTAGGCAACCTGTATTCTACTCCCCAATTTATTGACAGAAAAGATGATGGCTACAATATTTTTTACATGGGTATTAATGTGGGCGCATTTATTTGTAATTTTTTCAGCGCTGCCATCATTATTGTATGGGGCTGGAAGTATGCTTTTATAGCTGCGGGCATCGGTATGTTTATCGGTGTAATCACTTTTATTACAGGTACCCGGCATTACCGCCATGCCGATGTATTGAAACCCATGAGTAAAGCAGATATGCCCTTTGGTAAAATTATTTTAACGATTTTAGTTCCTTCCATACTGGCGGGTATTATAGGTTGGCTCATACCGGGGAATATTTTTAAAAGTGATAGTAATGATGCTTTCATTTTTGCCTGTATCCCGGTAATTTATTTTTTTGCAACATTATACTTTAAAGCCGAGGCGGATGAGAAACGCCCCATTGCAGCCTTATTAGCCATTTTTGCAGCAGTAATTATGTTTTGGGCTGTTTTCAAACAAAACGGTACAGCACTTACTATTTGGGCAGAGAGTTATACAAACCGGCATGTAGAGGGAGCTGCCGGAAATGTATTTCGTAGTGTAAAACTGGCTGCTGATGTGCCTTATATAAAAGATAGTATAGAGAAATACGACCACCAGTTCCGGCTACAAAAAACCGCCACCGGCGATGTGATAAAAGAATATGATTACCCGGTATATTTTAAAAATGTAAAACCGCAAGACTTGCCCCGTGAAGGGGGTAAAGCCACTTTATGGAGTACCCCGCTTAGCCAATCCATTAACCCGGCGTGGGTCATTTTATTAACGCCCCTGGTACTTGCCTTCTTTTCATTTTTGCGCAGCAGGAAAAAGGAACCCAGTACAGCAACTAAAATTGCCTTTGGCTTACTCATATCTGCCCTATCAGTTTTGGTGATGGTAGGCGCTGCTTATATGAGTAATAATGGTGCAGAAAAAGCAAGTGTTTTATGGCTGATCTTTTCTTATGGCGTTATCACCCTGGGAGAGTTACTTCTTAGCCCTATGGGCTTATCGCTGGTATCGAAATTAAGCCCGGTACGCATTACTTCACTCATGATGGGAGGATGGTTTTTATCTACTTCCATTGGTAATAAATTATCCGGGCTATTGGCTACCCTATGGGATGGATATGAAAATAAAGCCAATTTCTTTTGGGTAAATTTTGTACTGCTTCTTGTAGCAACGGGTATTATATTTGCGATGCTAAAATGGCTGAATGCCATTATGAAAGAAAAAGGAGTAAAATAAGGTGAAAGACCTTGTAAGGAAATGCTGTTTTTTGTAAGATTATTTTTCTCTGTATTTTTTAAACCTAATCCCGCTTCCTTCTTACATAACAAACAATATCCCTGATTTTTTCATCTTGAAGAATTAAAGTATCCTGGCTGATTTTCAAAATTACATTGACATTATATATTATCCCTTTTGACTTAATAGTGATGATATCGTTATCCACTCTGTAAAATAAACCATAAGCAGTTTTCTTTGTTGTATCTAAATCCATAAAAAAATAACGAGTATTATCAAAATAAATATTTGGAAGTCCCCTGGTCAGTGGATGCCATTCTCCGAAAAGTCTTGCATCTCCATGAAATTTATGTGAGCAAGAAATTACTACAGATGTTAAAAGAAAAAAGAGAATAAATTTCATTTGTCCATCATTCAAATAAAAAAATAAATTGAACTGTATATTGAGTCTTTACTTTCATGGGTATGTAAGTACTATTTGTAAATACACTTGTTGGCATGTTACCAAAACACTAAATTAATATTACTTCAAAAGCTTTTCCAAAATTTTCCTGGCATTTTCATTATCTGGATTCAGGCTCAACGACTTTTGATACATTTTTATAGCTTCTTCTTTTTGATCATCTGCTAAAAGCGCTTCAGCATAACTATCATAAGCATTCCAGCTGTCCGGAAATAATGTTACATTCATTTTAAGTGTTTCTACCGCTTGTTTATACAGGTGCCTTTCGGGCAGGTGATAAGGGTTACTATTCCCTAAAAAATCGTATCCCAGAGAATTCATTTCGTCTTCACTCAAATAATACTGAGCGGTATCTTTTAATAAAGACTCCAAAGTTGCTTTGGCAACACGAGCCGTTTTAGTGAACAATAAATTTCCATATATTTTCGCAATGCTTTTTTTGGGCATACCTACTTTTTTACCATTTAAAAGCATCATTACTTTAGTGGCATTTTCATGGGCATTAAAATGCATATTGTCAAATAAAATTACCGTTTGCTGTTTGGTAATATTCCTTAAGATATTAGAACTAAGCCCCATTGCAGCGCCACTATGGTAAACCAGCTTACCCAGCGAACTGTCTTTTTCAATTTCCCAACCTAAGCCAAATGCATCGGGATTAATTTTTCCATTATTTAATTTTACGGGTACATAAGCGGCTGCTAAAGTTTGTTTATTCAGCAATGTATTATTGTACAAAGCTTCATCAAATTTCCATAAATCACGGGTGGTACTCACATAATCTGCAAAGCCGGTAAAGCCATATGAGTGCCAGTATTCCCGCACATAAGGAATGGAACTAGATTTTACCGGCACTGTATCATAAAGATGCAAATACACCTGGGGATATGCATAATTTTTTATTTGGGCTGTGTTAAATTGTTCGGGTAACGGGAAAAGTACTGTATTATACATCCCGGCCGGCCTCAGTATGTTTTTTTCGATATAGTTTTTATAATCCATACCGGATACTTTTTCAACAACCAGGGCTAATACGATGAAATTAATATTATCATAATTTCCTTTTTCGCCGGGCTGGTAAATTAAGGGTTGCTTATTGGCCAGCATTCCATGAATAAAATCTTTATTGGTGAATATCTTAGCCGGGTTTTCCTTCCTGTATTTATCAAAAAAAGCATTGTAAGGCGGCAGGCCGGAAGTATGAGAAAGCAAATGTTTGAGGGTTATGGCGGGATAAGGAAATTCAGGCAGGTATTGCGTAACAGGATCTGTTATTGCCAGCCTGCCTTTTTCACTTAATTGCAGAATGGCTGTGGCTGTAAGAATTTTAGTAATACTGGCAATAGGAAAAGTGATCCCAGGCGTAATGGGTGATTGGGTGGTATAATCAGTGTATCCGAATGACTTTTCATACACAATTTTATTTTTTTCAATTACCAGTATATTCCCGCTGAATTGCTGATTCTTCGCTAAGGCTGTAAAGAAAGCATCTATGGCTTTTTGTTTGGATTGACCAAATACAGGAATTGCGATTAAAATTAAAAGACAAAGGTGGAAGATTTTTTTTATCATGAACGATGATATATATTGAAAATAGTACACTCTTGTGATATTTCACCATTATTAAATTATAAAATAAACACAAAAAAGAATCATTATTTGCATTGTGCCTGGGGTATTATAGGGCTATCCCTTTGGGTTTCCTATCCGTAATCCATAATACACATGACCACATTCTGTTTGATCAAAATCAGCAATATTGGGCAGATGGCCCCATTTTTTAAATCCAAATTTACTAACCAGGCTAATACTTTTCTCATTCTTATCTAAAATGATTGCTACCAGTGTTCTATATTTTAATTCCCGGCCTTTTTCAATTGCATAATTTATTAAATGATTACCCACTCCCTTATGCCTATATTGGGGATGCACATAATAACTAATTTCTATTGTAAATTTTAAAGCTTTACGGCCCTTCCTGTACGGGCTCAACCCAATCCATCCTGCTACTTGTTCATTTACTTCATATACAAAAATGGGATATTTCTCAGGATTGTGATTCTTAAACCAACTCATCCTGTTTCTCCATTTTACCGGTAATGTATCGGCGGTTTCAAATTTTGAATGAACGGCACAATTGTAAATATTTATGATTTCCTCTAAGTCTTGCATTTGTGCAATGCGGATAATATGTCCTTCGTTCATCATATTGTATTGCGAATGCTATGTATTAAATTTCACTACATCTTACGAATGGGTTACAATGGATCGTCCATTCGGTGGGCCATTCCATTATTATTCTTAACGCCGGCAAATATAAGTGCATTATTCTCTTTTATTGCGATACCGGCTGGTAATAGAGAACAATGGCACCTGAACCCAGGACTTTTGTTTTTAAAAGTTTAAAATAAATCCTGTTGTTTATTTTGTCGAATAAAGACAGGCCCTTTCTTTCTATTAATGGATGAATACATAACTGGAATTCATCAACCAGCTTGAGGTTTAGTAATTGAATGATCAGGCTCCTGCTGCCTGCTAAAATATCTTTGCCACCGTATATGGAGGATTGTTTGAGTTCTGCGATTACCTTTTCTAATTCTTTTGTAGCCAGTGCCGCACTCTGCCATTGGGTATCTTTCAAAGAATGTGAGAATACAATTTTTGGTATTTTGTCAATGGCCAGGGCAAAGTTGTCGATTGATTTTTGGCCTGATGGATTTTTTAGCATGGTTTGCCAATATTGCATTAATTGGTAAGTAGTACGGCCATATAAGATTACCCCGGCCTGCTGTAAAAGTCCGGTATAATGTGTATGCAAATCTTCATCGGGGATGCCTGCTGTATGATCGCAAATCCCATCAAGCGTCATATTTATTGCTGCTATAACTTTGCTCATTTTTTTAATACGGGCTTTATCTAAAGCTGCGAGTCATTTCCAATTTTACGATTCTTTTTTATTTTTTACAATTTTAAAAGCCAAGTTTTAGAGATAATGTGGGAGTAGAATGCAGAGCCAGCCCTGTGTTTGTGGGAACCCGGTTTAGCTGTATTTTGAAATAGGCAGCAGCATTTTTAGCTTTTCGTTTATTGCGCCCTGCAGCGATAAATAAAGGAATACTTCCCAGCATTGACGCACACCCGGTAACTATTGCTACAAGATAAGGGGTTTCTGATTTAGTCCAATCACTACCTACATCCGCCACAGCTGCTCCCGCTGAAAGGACAAAACCAGCACCTAGCAGAATCCAAGCTGTTGTTTTTTGATTTTTACTTTTTTGTAAATAAGAATTTTGGATTACAGGTTGACCGATATCAGATTGTTGGCAAAATAAACTTGTACTAATTAAAATCAAAATTGTGCTGATAAAAAACTTTTTCATAACCGATGCATTTAAGTTTAAAAAAATATGCTCCCCTGGCATTTAGCCGCAGGACCGGTATTTTATAAGGCTCAGCCCGGCATTTGAGGCCGGAAAAAAAACGATTCTTGAAGTTAGCAACTAAAAGGGAAATAGCCGAACGGGATGAAGGAAATTTGTTTTGGCCCCTATTAGGGCAGCACCGGCAAAATAGTACATTTCAAATTACCCTCTCTGCAACTGCCGGGTAATCATTTTTGTAACCTTATTTTTAAAAAATCTTCTCCGGTTCCCATCCGGAGCCCAGTCGCCACATTCGTAAAACCTGGTTATGCCCGATTTGTCTAAAATGATATTTGCCGGTTGTACATGAGAAACATTTAAGGTAAAAGACTCCGGCAAAGAAATGGGGTATATGTCAAATTCAAGATTTAATTCTTTTTTCAAACTATTTATTTTAGGCAATGAGTCGGTAGTGAGAAAAGCAAAAATAAAATTTGAATCATTCCTGAATTTAGAATACACTTGATTTAAATAAGGGATTTCTTTCTGGCAATATCTCTCAGCTAATGACCCGAAAAATAAATAAACAACTTTGCCTGATAGGCTGGCACTACTTAAAACAGATGATGTATTGCTTATTGAAAATGGTTTAAATGGTTTTCCAACAGATTCCTTTCTTTCTTTATTATAAACTTTTTTACAAGAATCAAAATAGCTGCGTTGTAAGTTGCCGGGTGTTTGACAATTACTTTTATAATGTAAAAATAAAATTGTACAAATGAAAAGGTACCGCATGATTATGATTTTTAAAATTGTGGCTACCTGGCGGGTCGGGCGAAATAGAAGATTGTTATTTCGGCCGGCCGGGTAAACCGAAATACAATTTATAATTAAAAATTGAATTTTTTAACTAACGATGGTGAGGTTTTCGGTATTAAGTGATCTTCTTGAAATTCTGAACTACTGTTTAGGGATAGGGTTGCTTAGTTAAAGTATAAAAATTATTTTTTTGATATTTACACAGTTTAATTTGGCAGCTGGCGTTATGTCTGCAGTGTCAAGTTGTATTATACTATGTTTACACGCTGCACTGTAAAAATGTTATTCTTTCGTGGCCTGTGAGTATGCAAAAAAAATAAAACATTAAAGATTGGGATTTGCAGAGGTATGCAAATGTTTGTGAGTAATAAAAGGAGTTTATAAAAAACGAGTATTAAAAAAGGGGTGATTGTTCACCCCCGTTTCATCAACTAAAACCCCCGTTAAATAAATTGCAAATAATCGTATTGTTTTTTTAAGATGGCTTTATCATCGGCGCCCAGCCATTTATGCAAAACCGTAGCATATACATTTTTAAAATCTACCTGGAACTTAAGATCGCCTTCATTGAGGTCGGCCAGGTTGGGCATATCGTTAATGATTCCCTTTTGTTTTAAATCGCCGCCAATGAAAAACATATTATTGGCTGTGCCATGATCGGTTCCATTGCTTGCATTTTGTGCCACCCTCCTGCCAAATTCAGAAAAGGTCATGAGCAACACATCATCAAACCGGTTATTCTTCTTTAGGTCATTTGTAAATGATTTTACAGCATCACTTATTTCTGTAAACAACCTTTTTTGCTGGCCATCCTGCCCCACGTGGGTATCAAAACTGCCTACCGATACATAATATATTTTGGTATTGATATCGCTCATAATAAGCGAAGCAATGGTCTTTAAGTTTTTACCCAACTCGGTAGCCGGGTAGATTTCGGATGTGGGATGCAATTTGCTTTGCTTAAAAATATAATCGGCGCTGCTGAGCGTTGCACTCATGGTTTTATATAAATAATCTACCGTATCATCGGTAATGGCGGGGTGGGCTTTGTTGAGGTCTTTATAAAATTTTTCGTTGC
Organism: Sphingobacteriales bacterium 39-19; assembly: GCA_001898465.1. GTDB lineage: Bacteria > Bacteroidota > Bacteroidia > Chitinophagales > Chitinophagaceae > Ferruginibacter. The sequence continues at coordinate 195,885 of MKTX01000001.1, forward strand.
TGCTACTGTACAAGCGGCGGGGATCGGTAAAGGCAAATCCTTTTTGCTGCTCTCCTTTCATAGCCAGGCTAAGCATATCATCTAACTCAAGCGCCTGCGTAGGCTTATCGCAACCCTTGCATTGGGCATCGAGGTAGCGGCCTACCCAACCTGTGTTTATATACTCTTTACTGTCACTGGCGCTTTGCCAAATATCCATACTTCTAAAATGCGAACGATCGGGGTTTGGGTATCCTACACTGTTTAAAACAGAGAGATTGCCTTCATCAAACAAGGCTTTAAATGAAGCCAGCGCCGGGTTTATACCTGCATCGGCAGTTAAGGAAAGGGCATCGGTTTTTTTGATCCCTAAGCGGGGCCTGGCTTTATAATACAAATCGTTGGTAACTGGTATTACGGTATTGAGCCCATCGTTGCCACCACTTAACTGGAGTATGACCAATACTTTGTTCCCGGGCGGAACCCGCAGAGGTTGTTCAAAAGCTTTCAAAAACTTAGGCATCATTAAAGTGGCAGAGGCTAAAGAACCTATTTGCAAAAATTCACGGCGTTTAAGGATCATGATGATAATTTTTAGGTCAACACATTTGGTATTCGGGGGTACTCATTAAATTTATAACAGCACTTTTTATATAATTTTCACGGTTGCTGTCATCGAGATAAGCTTCAAAAGTATTTTTATTGATCCTGCTTTTTGTTTGCAGCAGGGTATCCATAATGGCATCGGTAAGCGCCGGCCTTGGGGTTTTTTCAAAGGCGCTGTTTATTAAATCCCATTTAATATCGGCAGCGCCCCCTTTGTTTATGTATGCTTTATTTCGTTCTATCCGCACTATTTTTTCTGTACTCATGCCCATATTTACATCGTCGTCGTTTTTGGGACGAAGCGAAACGGCTTCCTTAGCGGTATATACCTGTGGTACCTGAAGCCTGAGCATAAGGCTGCTGCTGTCAATCCAACTGCGGCCACCGGGCCAGCCGGCTACATTGGGCGGATAAAATAATATTTGGCCCAGCATTTTTTCAAAGAGTAATTGAGCGGCATCATTATCTAATTCCATAGGCAGGTAACGGCGTATGCCCACCAGCAGTTCTACCGGCGATTTTATTTTAGCGCCAATATTTTCTTCATCATAAAACCAGGAGGAAGTATAAATATCTTCGAGCAGTTTTAAAATATCATAATTATTTTTTTGAAAGCGGGTGGCCAGGCCCTGTATTCTTTCACCGGGTGCCTGCTCATTTACAAAATAGCGATATATTTTTTGGGTTATAAAATAAGCTGTTTGCGGATGTTCCAGAATAATATCCAGCACATCGTCCCCATCAAAATTGCCGGTTTTACCAAGAATTGTTTTTACGCCCGTATCATGTGCCTGCTTGCGAAATATAAATTCGCCCTGGCCATTAAAACCCCAGCCGGTAAATGCCCTGGCCGCTTCTTTCACATCGGTTTCGGTGTAGTTGCCCCTGCCCATAGTAAAAAGTTCCATTACTTCCCGGGCAAAGTTTTCGTTTGGATGACTTTTTCGGTTTTGCTGGTTATTTAAAAACTGCAGCATGGTGGGCGATTTACTTACCTCATGCAACATCTCTCTAAAACTCCCCAGGGCATGGGTGCGTATTACTTGTAATAATTCCTGCTGAAAATAACTATTTATAACCCGGGTGGCAAAATGCCCATGCCAGAATAAACTCATTTTTTCCCGTAACTGTGCCTCACTATTAATCATCTCATCTAACCACATCAGGTTCAGGTTATTTAATTCATCCCGGTACTGCTTTCTTTTTTCCTTGCGCATTTTCTTTTTGTCTTCGGCTGAAATTTGTGCCATGGTTACCGCATCGCCAATTCCTTTTACCAACCCATCTACCAGGCCGCTGGAAACCTGTAATTTCTCCGGCGCTTTCCGGGATGTTTTTACCAATAAATCCCATAATTTTTTTTGTGAAATACCTTCTAGTTGGGCCACATTTTCTGCCATGGGGCCAAAGGCAGCACGCCATAATAAATGCTGATTTTTTAACCTGTTACTCGCCATTTATATGAATTTTTATAATGAATGGGGCATGTTGTAAAAGCATGCTTTTAATTGACGCTTTAAAATCGAATTCGTTTAACGCTTCACTAATATTCCATTTTTTTAAAATAAAAACCTAAGCCCATTCCTCATTTTTTTAATTTATTAACATTACAAGTTCGATATTTGCAACCACGTTTCAAATAAAGAATATGATAAAAATTATTCTTACCTGCTTATTTACTTATTTCAGCAGCATCGTTTTTGCTGGGCCGGCAGAACGGGGAAGCTTTAGCGGCAGAGTTATAAATGCTGAAACCGGCAAGCCGGTAGTGGGTGCCAGTATTTATATTACCAACCTGAAACAGGGTACCACTACAAATGAAACTGGCTATTTTAAATTTAACCAGGTAAGCGAAGGCCAGCAATTGATTGAAGTTTCGCATATAGGATTTAATACCATTGCCCAAACTATTTTAATACAAGGCGATACCTACAAAGACTTTAGCCTTACGCCATCTATCGTAGAAAACACAACAGTAGTGGTAACAGGAGTAAGCCATGCCACCACCCTGCGTAAAACACCCTTCCAGGTAACCGTGATTCAAAAGGATGAATTACAAAAGAGCAGTTCGCTTAATATTATTGATCTCATAAGTAAAAAAGCAGGTATATCAGCTTTGAGTACGGGCCCTGCTATTTCAAAACCACTCATACGGGGGCTGGGTTACAACCGGGTGCTCACCATTAACGATGGGGTAAGGCAGGAAGGACAGCAGTGGGGAGATGAACATGGGATAGAAATTGATGAGAGCAGTGTAAGCAAAGTGGAAATTTTAAAAGGGCCGGCATCGCTGATGTATGGCAGTGACGCCATAGCCGGTGTATTAAACATTATTACCAATGTACCCGTGCAGGAAGGAAGCATGAAACTAAATGCGGGTGCCGGTTATCAAACCAACAACCACAGCCAGTCAATACATGCCAACTGGGCGGGTAATAATGGCGTTTTTAACTGGAACTTGTATGGTTCTTTTGCAAAAGCGAGTGATTATAAAAATAAATATGATGGCTATGTATATAATTCAAAATTTATACAAAACGCCGCAGGTGGATATGCCGGGATTAATAAATCCTGGGGATATAGCCATCTTATATTCAGCACCTATTATTTACAGCCCGGGTTAATAGAAGCTGAAAGAGACAGCGCAGGGTTTTTTATAAAACCTCTGCCCGGCGGCGGCAGTACCCGGGCCAGCGAAGCTGATTTTAAAAGCTATGATCCGCAAATCCCTTTTCAGCATATTCATCACCAAAAAATAGCGCTCGATAATAATTTTAAACTGGGCCAAAACAGGCTGGCACTTATTGTAGCGGCGCAGCAAAATAAAAGAGAAGAATTTGGTGACATTGATAACCTGCAACAAAGAGAACTGTATTTTAAATTAAGAACATTTACCTACAGCACTCAATTGCATTTGGCCGTACGGAATGGCTGGAAACCCAGCCTGGGAATTTCGGGCATGCAACAACAAAATAAAAATGAAGGAGAAAATCAACTGATACCGGATTACCGACTTAGCGACCTGGGCGGTTTTGGTTATATACAAAAAGAATTAAAAAAATTAACCCTCAGCGCCGGTATTCGTTACGATCACAGGAGCCTGCACGCCCGGGCCATACTGGATGGAAATACTATTAAAAACACAGCATTCAATAAGCAATATGGAAACATAAGCGCCAGCATGGGCGGCACTTACAGGGCCAGTCAATATATTAATCTGAAAGCCAATATTGCCCGTGCTTACCGCACTCCCAGCTTACCGGAGCTGGCAAGTAATGGCGCCCATGAAGGCACCAACCGGTATGAATATGGTGACAGGAACCTGAAAAGCGAAACCAGCTTACAAAGCGATGTCTCTATTGAATACCAAACTCCGCACTTATTCATAAACCTGGCGGGTTATTATAATCATTTTGATCATTTTATTTTTTATAAAAAACTAATCAGTACACAGGGAGCAGACTCTGTATTGGTTGTAAACGGGAAAGCATTAGATGCCTATCAATTTACACAAAGCAAGGCCAACTTATCGGGCTTGGAACTTACGGTAGATATTCACCCGCACCCCTTAGACTGGCTGCATTTTGAAAATAGTTTTTCGATGGTAAATGCCCGGTTTGTAACTTCCATTGATGGGTCCCGAAATATTCCGAACATACCGGCGGCCCGGCTGGTAAGCAGCTTAAGGGGAAATTTTAAAAAGGTCAGCAGCTGGCTGAAAAACAGTTATGCCAGCATTGAGCTGGAAAATACATGGGCCCAAAAACACCCGTTTACGGGCTACCATACAGAAACGGAAACTCCGGGTTATGCATTACTGAACCTGGGACTGGGAACCGATATTTACAATAAAAAAGATAACCCCATTTTTAGTATTTACTTTTCTGCATTAAATATTACGGATAAAGCATACCAAAGCCATGTAAGCCGGTTAAAATATGCACCCGTGAATGAGGCCACGGGCAGAACCGGCGTTTTTAATACGGGCCGTAATTTTAGTTTTAAAATAAGGGTGCCGCTTAGCTTTTTGCTGCCTGCTAAGAAAATTGTGTAGGCTTTGTGTTTTCATAATTTTCATCGTACCGCACAAAGAAGCGGATATAAATGCTACGGCCCAGGCGCATGATCCAGGGTTGTAAAATAATCAATAAAAAAATATCTGCACCCAGCCAGTAAAATACACTGTTATCCTGAATAGAAAACCCCAGTATGCCCCACCATAAAAGAAAACTCAGTAAAGAAAGGCCTATACAAACCGCATAACTTACATAACCAGTACCATACCAAAAGCCCACTTCCAGGTGAAACCGTTGTTTACATACCGGGCATGTATCATGCATATCCAATATATTTTTCATGGTAAGAGGCACATATGCATTTTTTGACAGGAACATATCTCCTTTGCGGCAACGGGGACAGCGCATGGTAAGGGTACTCCACAAAAAGCCGGGTTTGGGCTTTCTCACGGTTCTGTTCAATTCTTTATAAATTTTGCGGGTTTAAATTTTATTTTAAAAAAGATCATGATGAGTACCATGGCTAATACGATGGCATTGGTTACCCATAAGGGGGTGGAATGTATTAAGATGCCGTAACTAAACCATAAGGAAACATTACAGGTAAGTAAGAGTAATGTAAGCATTGACAAGTCTTCAGCCGATTTGGTTTTCCAGATTTTAATTACCTGGGGCAAAAAAGACAAAGAAGATAACACGCCACCAGCATAACCTACGATATCGTGCATAACCTTTATTTTAGTGCGGCAAAATTAACGTTTTTTCTTTCTCCAATTTGTTGCCGCCACATGGCATAATAAAGGCCTTTGTTTTCAAGCAGGCTTTCGTGGGTCCCTTTTTCTGCCAGCTCGCCTTTTTCCAGTACATAAATCGTATCGGCATGCATTATGGTGCTCAACCGGTGAGCAATTAAAATTGTAATTTGATTTTTTAAAGATGAAATGCTCCTGATGGTATTTGTAATTTCTTCTTCTGTGATAGAATCCAGTGCCGAAGTAGCTTCATCAAACAATAATAAATGAGGGTTCCGAAGCAGGGCCCGGGCAATGGATAATCTTTGTTTTTCGCCACCGCTTAATTTTAATCCTCCCTCACCAATCATGGTATCTAGGCCATTTTCTGCCCGGCTCAGCAATCCATCACAACTTGCTTTATGCAGGGCTGCATACAAATCCTCTACGGTTGCCGATGGGTTTACGAAAACCAGGTTTTCACGTATGGTGCCACTAAATAAATTTGTATCCTGTGTTACAAAACCAATTTGCTTACGTAAATCATCAAACCGAATTTTTGTTTCGTCGAGTCCATTATATAATATTTTCCCTTCCTGTGGCCGATAGAGCCCTACCAGCAATTTCATTAATGTAGATTTGCCGCTCCCGCTGGGGCCCACAAATGCAATGGTATCGCCCTGGTTTACGGTAAAACTAATATTATCGATGGCTTTCTGAGATGCAGACCGGTGCTGAAATCCTACATGCTGAAATGCCAATGTGTGAATATTGCCAAGCTTTTCAGGATAATCTGATTCTTTTTCGGGCACCCTTTGCATCAGGTCTTCAAAATTTTGAAGTGAAGCTTGTGCCTCCCGGTAATTAAGAATAATATTTCCTATTTCCTGCAAGGGGCCAAATACAAAAAAGGAAAAAATCTGCATGGTTACTAACTGGCCTGCATCCATACTGTTTTTAAAAATAAGCCACATTAAAATAAATAAGATCACCTGGCGCAATGTATTAACCAGGGTACCCTGTACAAAACTAATACTACGGATTCGCTTTACTTTTGTAAGTTCTAAACCTAAAATTTTATAGGTATTGCGATTCAGCCGCTCTACTTCCTGCTCCGTAAGGCCCAGGCTTTTTACTAACTCTATATTGCGCAAAGACTCTGTGGTGCTGCCCGCCAAAGCATTGGTTTTAGATACAATGGTTTTTTGAATGGCTTTAATTTTACGGCTTAACACACTGGTGATAGAAGAGAGAAAAATGATACCCACTAAATAGGCAACCGGCACCGTCCAATGAATAAATAAGGCTGCATAAATAAAAACGAATGCCACACCTACCAATACGCCAAATAAAATATTGATGAAGCTGATCATGAATTTTTCAGTATCGGCCCGTACTTTGGTAAGTACCGATAAAGTTTCACCGCTACGCTGGTCTTCAAAATCCTGGTAAGGGAGTTTCATCGCCTGCTTAAGCCCATCCGTAAAAACCTTAGCCCCAAATTTTTGAATGACTACATTTAAAAAATAATCCTGGAAGGCTTTGGCAATGCGGCTTAGCATGGCTACTGATATAGACAGGATGATGATATAAAAGACGCCCAGCTCCCGGTAACTTACGCCTTTTCTTACAATAAGATCATTGCCCCAAAAAAAACGATGATTACTAAAGCCAGCCTGGTTTGCAATATAATCGCCAGCCAGGTTTACCAGCTTACCAAATAAAATAGGATCAAACAATGAAAAACCGGTATTTAAAGCGGCCAATAATAAAGTAAGGCCCACCAACCATTTATGAGGTTTTAAATACTTCCATAATATTTTCATAAGAAAAATTAAGCTGCAAAAATACAGGGATTGAAATTGCCTGACATCATAAATTTTTGTAATAGGCGGTTTTAAAAAATGGGAAACCAATACCGTTTAAGGTTCCTGGTTTTTAATCTGTTTATTCACCCCGGGCTTCCGGCAAGGGTTTGCGGGGAATTTTTTCATCCCGGTTTGCCGTGTTAATTACAAAAGCTGCAATAATGGTAGCCGCTTGTTTTAAATCTTCTGGTAACAAATGCTCATAACTATCCATATTGGTATGATGGGTTCGGGTATTGTATTCAATAGGATCTTGAATAAACTGAAAGCCCGGAATACCTACTGCATCAAAGGCCAAATGGTCAGTACCTCCCGTATTTGAAATGGTAACCGTTGAGGCGCCAAGATCATTAAATGGTTTTAACCATTCTGTAAAAATATTTCGTGCTGCTTCATTTCCTTGTAAATAAATGCCCCTTATTCTACCCGTTCCATTATCTAAATTATAATAAGCGGATACTTTTTCAAACTCAGGTTTCAATTGCATATTTCCAGGATTTGCAAAATGATTTTTTACATAATTACGGCTTCCATATAAACCTTGTTCTTCACCATCCCATAAAGCAATACGGATGGTACGGCGAGGTTGAATACCCAAAGTTTTAATAATTCTCACTGCCTCCATCATTACGGCAGAACCGGCGGCATTATCGGTAGCGCCCACGGATCCCTGCCAGCTATCTAAGTGGCCGCCCAGCATTACGATCTCCGATTTTAATTCAGGATCAGTGCCGGTAATTTCTGCCACTACATTATGCCCGGTAAGATTTTGTGTATTAAATTGAGTAGCGACATCAAGATCTATTTTTACCAAAATACCATTTGTTGCCAATCGCTGAAGGAGCATATAATCTTCATAAGAGATCATAAGATCGGTAATATTTTCAGCATCATCTTTTGCATATCCGCCTCCACCGGATACAAATAAAGTTCCGTCTTTTCCACGGGTAGTCGTACTTAGCAAAGCCAGTGCACCTTCTTGTGTTGCCATCTTTTTAAGTAAACTACTCACACTGGCCGACTGATTGCCAAACATTTGGCGCCTGCGCTTACGTGCTTCGGCAGTTTCGGGAATAGGGGGTTTTGCATTTTGCATTTTACTTAATTCTTCATCGGTATAGCGCCTGGCGTCTGCATTAAAAGAAGGGCGTATACTGTCTTTTCTTAACAGGATGATGATCTTATTTTTTAATTTCCCCCGGTAAGTTTCCAGTGCTGCAGAATCCACCGCATCAATTACCAGCAATTCAGCATTTTTTATACCATGGGTGCCTTTTGTCCATGTTTTTGGAAAGCCAATTAAAGGACGATAATAGGGCTCCGTCATAGCGATGTACGATTTCTTAAGTTCCCAGCCTTTGCCAAATTCTCCCCAGGGTTCCAAAGCAACATTTGTTAAACCCCATTTTTTTAACTCATTTACCGCCCAGTTGGCTGCTTTAAAATAACCTGAAGAATTTGTGAGCCGTGGCCCACTGGCATCTGTAAGATGAAATGCAATATTCATCACTTGTGAGTGAGTTAATCCTTCCGTTTTTATCTTATCAATTTCCCCCTGGGCAAATGATGAAAGACTTATGCCTAACAATAGTGTAAAAAGTAAAAATAAATTTTTCAATGTCTTATCAATTTTATGTTGAATTAAGTTAAGTTATTTTTCTGAGGAGGGTCAGGGAAATTTATTAATGGTAATCTATTCCATTTTAAGCGCCCCAGCCTTCCCGGTCTAAACTGCGGTATTGTATTGCTTCTGCCAGGTGCTCGGGTTGAATTTCTTCTTTACCGGCCAGGTCGGCAATGGTACGGCTCACTTTTAAAATACGGTCATAGGCACGGGCGCTTAATTTCAGCCGGTTCATGGCGGTTTTAAGCAGGTTTTGGCCGGCATTATTTATTATACATATTTCTTTTAACTGGCTGCTGCTCATTTGTGCATTGGCATAAATGCCTGCATTATTTTTATACCGTTGCGCCTGTATTTCCCTGGCAGCCATTACCCGTTGCCGTATCGATGCGCTTTTTTCAAATTCCTGCTTTGATGATAATTCACTAAATGCTACAGGGGTTACTTCTACATGCAAATCAATACGATCAAGCAAAGGGCCGGAAATTTTATTCAGGTATTTTTGAACCGCACCGGGCGGGCAGGTGCATTCTTTTTGCGGATGATTAAAAAAACCACAGGGGCATGGGTTCATACTGGCCACCAGCATAAAACTTGCCGGAAAATCCAGGGCTACTTTTGCACGGCTAATGGTTACCATGCGTTCTTCCATGGGCTGTCGCATCACTTCTAAAACGGTTCTTTTAAATTCCGGCAGTTCATCTAAAAATAAAACGCCATTATGTGCCAGCGATATTTCTCCGGGTTGCGGGTTTCCGCCACCGCCTACCAGGGCTACATCTGAAATGGTATGATGCGGGCTTCTAAAAGGCCGCCGGTTTACCAGGGTTGCATTTTCCGGTAACTTACCGGCTACGCTGTGAATTTTAGTGGTTTCAAGCGCTTCGGCTAAACTCAAGGGTGGTAAAATAGTAGGCAAACGTTTTGCCAGCATGGTTTTACCGGCACCTGGCGGGCCAATAAGAATAGCATTATGCCCTCCGGCCGCAGCAATTTCAAGTGCCCGTTTAATATTTTCCTGGCCTTTTACATCGGCAAAATCTATATCGAAATTATTTTGTGCATGAGCAAACTCTTCTCTTGTGTTTACTATTACCTGGGGCAAATAATTTTCATCTTCAAAAAATTTTACCACATCATGAATGTGTTCTACGGCATACACTTTTAAATTATTTACCATGGCCGCTTCCCGGGCATTTGCTTTGGGAAGCAAGAGCCCGTTAAACCCTTCTTTACGTGCTTGTATGGCAATGGGCAGCGCTCCTTTTATTGACCTTACTGAACCATCTAAACTCAGCTCGCCCATAATTACATACCGTTCTATTTTTTCGGGGTTTTCTATTTGCTCAGTGGCAGCCAGCGTTCCTATGGCAATGGGAAGATCAAATGCAGTACCTGATTTTTTGATATCGGCAGGCGCCAGGTTTACCACCAATTTGGTACGGGGCATAAAAAAATTATTGCTTTTTATTGCACTTTCTACCCGTTGCAGGCTTTCTTTTACTGCATTATCGGGCAGGCCCACTATATAATAATGCTGGCCCTTGGGATCTACATTTACTTCTACTGTAATCGTAATGGCTTCTACTCCATATACGGCGCTTCCAAAAGTTTTTACAAGCATGGGTACTTTTTAGCTTATGCTAATGTAAGTAAAATAAAGGGCAAAATAATTGACGGCAATTGAAGGCTGCCCGGTGTGAAAGCCATTTAAAAGGACAACTCATTAATAACTGAATCTTAGCGGGTACATAAAAAAGCAGCGCTTAGCCTTTTTTATGCAATACTTCATCAGTAAAATGGGCCATTCTATGGGGCTGGCTAAATTTATTTTTATTGAAGCATACTGAAGCGCCCCGTGGAATAGAAAGCGGTTTCCAGGCTTTGCCGCAAATCATTTTACCCAGTGAAACAATTTGGCCCACATGATATATATAATGAGATTGCTGGCGAAGTATGGCCTCCATTACGGTATGGCCTTCATTGCGGATGTATACAATGGTTTCAAAATTTTCGTCGTTGATGGTATCTAATGCATGGAACAAACATTGCCATCCTGCTTCCCATTTTTGTAATAACTCTTTTTTATCCCGGATATCATTTACAAATTCTGCATCCCGGTTCCTCCATTCTTTTTCACCATCGGTTGTTAAAAAATCTGTCCACCTGCTGAGCATATTTCCCCACATATGTTTTACTAAAATAGCCACACTATTACTCTCCTCATTATATTGCCATTTTATTTGGTCATCATCTAATTGTTCTATTGCTTTTTCACCAAGGAGTTTATAATAATCAAACTCTTTTTTTACACTGCTGATAAATTCTAAAACGTATGACATAATTAAGCTTTTAGGAATATAAATTTACGAAATTATCTGCAGCTTTGCTTTTTACCATGGCAGGCACCTAATCTATAAGTATATCCATTTCATTCTGTACAAATTGCATGAGGTTTTTAATTTTTTCCGGGGAAAAATCAAATTCAATACCTGCTGCCCGGTAAAGCTGTGGTAACGTGCGGGTACCTCCCAATGCAAGCGCCTGGCAATAATGATCTAATGCCTTTTTTTTATTTTCCCTGAATTGCTTCCACATTCCTATTGCGCCCAATTGGGCAATGCCATATTCAATATAATAAAAGGGTACTTCGTATAAATGTAATTGCCGCTGCCAGGCATTGCTCCGGTATTTTTCAAGCCCGCTGTAATCTACTATATCGTCAGTAAATTCCTGTAACACTTGTACCCAAATTGCTGTTCTTTCTTGATGGGTATGATGTGGATTTTCATACAGTTTATGCTGAAATTTATCGATTGCAGCTATCCAGGGAAAGATGGTGATCACTCTTTCTAACTGGTGAATTTTTGCTCTTTTCAGTTCTTGTTCATCTTTAAAAAAAGTATCCCATTCGTCCATACTAAAAAGTTCCATGGCCATACTGGCTACTTCGGCCATTTCCATAGGTACTTCTTTAAAACCGGTAAGAGCCAATGGATGGCTTAAAAAAGAATGGATGGCATGCCCCCCTTCGTGCACCATGGTAGTTACATCACTCATTTGGCCTGATGCATTCATAAATATAAAGGGAGCGCCACTTTCGGCCAATGGACAGTTATACCCTCCCGGAGATTTTCCTTTGCGGCTTTCCAGGTCAAAATGTTTCATCTGGTCCATTCGTAAAAGGCAGTCACCAAAAAATGGATTTAATTTATTAAAACATTCAACCGATTTTTGAAGTAACTCCTTTCCATTTTCAAAAGGATGCAAAGGGTTTGTTCCGGCAGGTTCGGCATCTAAGTCCCAGGGACGCAAATTTTCTACTCCCAGTTTTATTTTCTTCTGTTCTAATATTTTATTTACTAAGGGTAACACATGCCGTTTTACGGCTTCATGAAACTGGTAACAATCTTCTTTGCTATAATCAAACCGGCCCAGTTCTTTGAACCGGTAGTCACGATAATTTTTAAAGCCGGCATTGTGTGCTTCCTGGTTTCGCAGCTGTACCAGTTTATCAAATAAAAGGTCTAATTTTTCTTTATCTTCCAGGCGCCGTTCCTGTATTTGTTCATATACCTGTTGCCGGAGTGCACGATCGGGGTTTTCTAAAAATTTAGCTGCTTGCTGTAAAGTATATTCCTGGTCATTTACCCGAATCATCATATCGCCGGTAATTTGCCCATATTGCTGTTGCAGTACGGATATTTCGGATTGCAGCGGAATATTTTCTTCTCTGAATAAATCAATATTTTTTTGAATGCTGCGCAGGTAAGTAAAATATTCATCGGCGTTTAACAGATGTAAGGCCTTGGATGCAAGCAGTTTTTTGTTCAGGGCATCGGCGTAAGGCTGAATATGCGGTTGAATTTCAGTACAGAAAAAATTATAAGATTCTTCCAGCTCCTTGTTTTCTGTATCGCAGGTCATGCGAATTTGCCGCCAGCACGCATCTTCACTAATAACGGCTTCCAGTTCACTTAAATTTTTTAGCCATTTTTGGAGATGATTTAATTGATCAATAGGAGTCGCCACCAGTTGCTCAAAATAAGGAGCCACGGAAGCCCAATCTGTTAATTTAAAATCTTGTGGCAAAAATTGACGGGACAATCTTTTAATATCTGCTGAGTACATACCATAAATTTAAAGAGGGTTACAAACACAAATACAGAAGGTTGCCAAACCCCCATACTAAAAAAGGATAGCGAAAAATGCTACGTTAAGCCATCTTACGTGGTGCTGTAATTTTTTTTGCGTGCCCGCTTTTTACCGCTGCTGCTTTTGAGCTGGCTTTAGCTGCCGTTTTCTTATCAGCGTCAGTATGGGCATCCGTGAGGGTTTCTTCTCCTGAACTTAATTTTATTTCTACTCCGGCTTTTGTTAGTATCTCATACCACTTTATCATCTTTTTCATATCACTGGTATACACTCGTTCCATATCCATAGCCGGAAATACTTTTTCAAAATATTTCTTTACTTCATTAGTATCGGCATTGGATGCCGGCATTTTTTCGCTGCTTTGTTTCATGGCATCAAATACTTCGGCCAGGTTCACATTCTCGTCTTGGGTGTATACTTCTATTCCTTCCAGTTGTGAAAAACTGTGTATGCGGTTGCTCACAAATTTGGTGCTTTTATCTTCCAGTGAGCGTACAATACCCCCGTCTGATTTTGAGGACATTAATTCATATAAGCCACTCATTCCTGTTACCGATACAATTTTCCTGTATTCCATATTCATAAAAAATTTAGGGTTGCAATTTATACTTATTACCTCAAATTGTTTCATTATACCATCTTGTTATTTTAAAATAGGCATTGTATAGCAAAGAGGCCGGTAAAACCAGGCTACTATTGAGATAGGGTCAATGTATGGAATACCGCCTATTGAACACAGGCAGGCTTGTATTGTTTTTTTTAAACTATGTTAAAAAAGTTTAACAAATACCATCGACGGGTTTAAAGACCTCTTTACGTCAAATGAGCCAGGAAAAGAAATTTTATGCAGAAATTATTATTGACGATTTGTTTAAGTGTACTCTCTATTTTAGGCTATGGCCAAACTAACCGGGTTACCGGTGTATTGCAGGATAATACCGGGAATGCCCCCATTGTGGGAGCCACAGTAAGTTTATTACTTCAAAAAGACTCATCCACAGTGAGTACAGTAGTATCGAATGCCAGCGGTAAATTTACTTTTGATAATGTGCCCAATGACAGTTTTATTGTAACCGCACAAAGTATTTCATACCAGGACCTGGTAACCTTTATTACGCTTAATAACCAAAGCCGTGATTTAGGTGTTTTAAAAATGTATATAAAAGGTAAAGACCTGAGTACCGTAACTGTAATAAGTAAGGCGCCGCCGGTATCGAATAAAGCCGATACTTCACAATACAGTGCCAGCCAGTTTAAAGTAAACCCCGATGCTACTACCGAAGACCTCATAAAAAAGATGCCGGGCATTACCGTTGCCCGTGATGGTACGGTAACAGCCCAGGGTGAAACGGTAAAAAAAGTGACCATTGATGGTAAAGATTTTTTTGGTGATGATGCATCAGCTGCCTTAAAAAATCTCCCCAGTGAAGTGGTAGATAAAATACAGGTATTTGATCGCTTAAGTGACCAGGCCCAGCTTACCGGGGTTGATGACGGGAATAGTGTGAAAGCCATTAATGTGGTTACGAAAACAGGTATTCGCAATGGCCAGTTTGGCCGTATATATGCAGGCACCGGTACCGATGAACGGTACCAGGCAGGTGGTAATGTAAGTTTTTTTAATGGAGACCGCCGTTTATCGCTGGTAGGAAATTTTAATAATGTAAATCAACAAAATTTTGGTTCCCAGGATTTATTGGGGATTACCGGCAGCGGTGGTGGCCGGGGTGGTGGAAGAGGGTATGGGGGTGGAAATAATTTTAGTGTAGGCCAAAGTGCCGGCATTAGCAATACCAATGCATTCGGTATAAATTATAATGATAAATGGGGAAGTAAAATGACTGTATCGGGCAGTTATTTTTATAATAACAGTAAGAATACGAATATTTCTAAAACCATTGGCCAGTCTTTAGATAAAACCGGGCACTGGTATAACGATAACAGCACATCATCTTATACTACGATCAATAATAATAATCGCATCAATATGCGCTTAGAGTATAAACTGGATAGTAATAATACCATTTATTTAATTCCCAGTTTAAGTTTTCAAACCAATGATGCCAATGGATTTTCTGATGGCCAGGCTTTTTATGGGGTAAATGATTCCTTAAACACATCCAATGCAAAAACAACCAATAACCGAAACGGGTATAACCTGCGAAACTATTTGATGTACCGGCACAGTTTTGCCAAAAAAGGAAGGACCTTATCTTTTGGATTTAATACCACATTTACCCGCAACAGCAATGAGAATATATTAGATGCCAAATATCGTTTTTATGATATTAATAATATAGGCACCGACTCATTACCTAACCAATTTTCTGATAATCTTTCTACCGGTTATACCTATGGTGGAAATGTGGCTTATACTGAGCCCGTATTTAAAAATGCCATCCTGCAATTTGAGTACAGTCCTTCCATTCAAAAGAATAAAGCCGATCAGCAAACTTTTAACTTTGATAATGGTAAGTATAGTTCATTTGATACCAGCTTATCGAACCGGTTTAATAACACAGTAACCAATCAAAGCGGGGGTATCAGTTTCAGGTATAATCCTACCCGGGATAATATGTTTATGTTGGGTATTAATTACCAGCATAGCCGCTTGCAAAGCGATCGTACATTCCCCAGCATAACCAATGTAGATCAAACTTTTTCTAACATATTACCCCGTTTAATGTGGCGTAAGAAATTGGGTAGTTTTGGTAACCTGCGATTATTTTACAGGGGCGGAACCGACTTCCCTTCTGTAACTCAATTACAGGATGTGGTAAATATTTCAAACCCATTGCGGGTGAGTATTGGTAACCCGGAATTAAAACAAGCTTATACAAATTTTTTAAGCACCCGCTATAGTTATGCAAATTCAAAAACAAGCAAAAGCTTCTTTGCAAATTTATTTGCACAAACCACATCAAATTATATTACCAATGCCACTTATTTAGTAAAAACAGATAGTTTAATACAACATAATGTAACATTAAAAGGAGGCTCGCAATTAAGTAAACCCGTAAACGTAAATGGTTATATCAACTTACGTAGTTTATTTACCTATGCGATGCCGGTAAAATTCTTAAAGTCGAACCTGAACCTGAATGCAGGTGCCGGCTATTCTAAATTACCGGGTATTGCCAATTATTTACCGGCGGTTACTCATAATTATACCTATAATGTGGGAGCCGGCTTATCGAGCAACATCAGTGAGTATGTAGATTTTAACATTAATTATACCGCCAATTTTAATAATGCCTCTACTAAAAGTTCACTTACCAGTGCAACCAATAATTATGTAAACCAGGAAGCCGGGTTGCAACTAAATCTCCTGAATAAAAAAGGCTGGTTTATACAAAATGATATAACCAATCAAACGTATAGTGGTCTTTCGGGAGGATTAAACCAAAGCTATTGGTTATGGAATGCCGGTATTGGTAAAAAGTTCTTAAAGAAACAGGCAGGCGAACTTAAGCTTTCCGTATTTGATTTATTAAAACAAAACCAAAGTATTACCCGTACAGTAAGTGCCATTAATTTCCAGGATGTACAAACCAATGTACTGCAGCAATATTTTATGCTCACATTTACTTACAGTCTTAAGAATTTTGGTAAAGGCAAGCCAAATTCACGGCCAGCTTATGGAGGAGGAATGGGAATGCCTATGCATGGGCCAATGTAAGGTAAAAGAAGTTCTTTATTTTAAGGAAAGGAAAATGAGGTTGCGGTATTGAAAAGTAGCAAGTATCTGTAGAGAAATGATTAATTTTATTGCCATCATTTGTAAGCACAAAAACTACTTTTGGAAAACAATCAGGCAACCCCATCATATCGTGAAATTGTAGCCGGGCTGCAAGATATGGTTTATAATACAGCGCTGAGTATTGTGCAAAATGCAGAAGATGCAGAAGATATTACGCAGGAAGTTTTTATAAAGCTGTATGAAGAACTGGATCATTTTAGAGGAGAAGCAAAATTATCAACCTGGGTGTACCGGATAACCATTAATAAGGCCCTGGATGCAGAAAGAAAACGGAAGGCAAAAAAGAGAGGGGGATTTTTAAACCGGGTATGGGGTAGCGAAGAAGATCATGAGCCTGCTCATTTTAATCACCCGGGAATTGAATTAGATAAAAAGGAAGATGCGGCAGTGTTATTTGCGGCTTTACGCAAACTGCCCGATAACCAACGCATCGCTTTTTTATTACACAAGGCCGAAGGATTGGGTTATGCTGAGATTGCAGACATTATGAAAGTATCGGTAGCAGCAGCTGAATCTTTGCAGGCCCGGGCCAAAACAAACCTGAGATTAGAATTAAATGATTACTACCAAAAACATTTTAAATAAAAAGGGATGGATATTAAAAATAAAATAGAAGCTACATTACATAGCCTGGATGGTATGCAGCGGGCTACTGCCTCTCCCTACCTGTTCACCCGGTTACAGGCACACCTGCAAACCCGGGAACCGGAAAATTTTTGGATGATGACCGGGCGGTTACTGAATCGTCCTGTAGTCGCTATTGGTGCCATGCTTATTTTAATCTTACTCAATTTTGCCATAGTAGTAAAAAGTGATGTGAGCGATACTGATCTGAAAAGCATAGCCACAGCTACTAATTATGGAAACGACCTTTTAAGCACAAATATTTTAAGTAATTACGACTTAGAAAGCACACAACCATAGTATGAGCACAACAGCAAAATATAAATTTTTATTACTTCTTACGGGTTTGCTTTTTATAACCAATATTATTTTATTGTCTTTATTGTTTAAGCAACACAATAACCCGCATAGGGACCGGAGTGCTAAAATGCAGCAATATTTAAAAAATACACTGGGCTTTTCACCGGCACAGATAGCCGCTTATGATAAAGTAAGTGAATTAAACCGTAAAGAAGTAAGGGCTATGTTCGATAGTATGAATATGCAAAAAGAGATCAGGCTGCAAGCCTTAGCCCAACAGGGTTTTAGTGATAGCGCCATACTGGCCATGACACAAATATCATCTAATAACCAGCAACTCATAGAACGAAAAATACTGGAACGCTTTAAAAAGCTCAGGGATATTTGTACAGCAGCCCAGCGAAATATATTTGATACCAGTATTTATAAAATAATGCAACGTAAACCCCCTCATAAAGATTAATTTTTTTTGAACTTTTTAAATATTAAAAAATGAAAAAACAATTCCTCATGCTGGCTGCCGCTCTTTTACTGGGCATTACCAGTTTATTTGCCCAGCAAAATTACCAGCGGCAAACACCCGAAGAAAGAACCAAGGCCACCATGGAAAAATTAGGCCCGCTCAATTTAACCGAAGAACAAACGCCAAAAGTATCGGCCATTTTTTTAGCGAGCTACCAGGCCCAGGAAAAATCAATGGAAGAAATGAGGGCTTCAGGAAGTTTTGACAGGGATGCCATGCGTGCCAAAAGAACAGAACTGAATGATAGCCGGGACAAAGCTTTGAAGGCCATATTAACCGAAGAGCAAATGAAAAAATGGAAAGATGAAGTAGAGCCTTCCTTACGCCCACAAAGAAGGGGGCAGTAATAATTTGTAAAGACTTTTATAATATCCCGGTAATACCGGGATTTTTTATGCCTCTTTTATTTTATACAACACGGTGTTTAATCTTAATGCAACCGTTTCATAATCCGTATATCCCCGGCTAATAGCAATAAATTCATGAGCCGTTTTTTTAAGAAACAACATGGGGAAACCCGTTACTTTTAATTGTTTTACCATTTCGAAATCCCGGTAAGCCTTCTCTTTATACAACGGGCTATGCAGTTTTTTATAAAAATCATTTTCCGGTAACTGGTAATCCGCCAGTAAATGGCGGTAAGCTTCATCATCTGTAAGATCCCGCCCTTCAGCATGTAAAGCATACTGAAGGCTAGTGGCAAAATCCAAAGCCCTTTGCGGGTTTATTTCTTTTACAATACTTAAAGCAATGGCCGGTTTCTCTGAATGGGGATACCAATCGCTATCATCCGGGTTTTCTATATGCCATAAATAATCTTTGCCAAATTTTACACCTGTAGTTTCTTCTACCGTTTTATATGCTGAGCGTATATAAGCTGCGGTAGCGCTGATGTGCACCGGTTTTGCCGGAAGGATCATACCTCCACTCAATACATCTACCGGTATTATTTCTTTAAAAGAAGTGGCTATTCTTTTTATTACCCCGCTAAATCCGAAGCACCAGCCGCAATAGGCATCATAACAATATACTAAGTTCATTTTATCTTTTTTCTAATGTGCTTCTAACCAATTTTGGCCAAGGCCCAGTTCGGCAACTACGGGTACATCATGCGGCAGTAACATCGCTGTTTGCATACAGGACAGTATAACGGGTTTTACTTTCTCTAACTCTGATTTTAATACATCAAATACAAGTTCATCATGTACCTGTAACAGCATTTTAGATTGAAAACTATTTTCCCGGAACGCTTTATCTACTTTTATCATGGCCAGTTTTATCATATCGGCAGCAGTACCCTGTATAGGTGAATTAATGGCATTCCTTTCTGCAAAACCTCTTACGGTAAAGTTTGCACTGTTTATATCTTTCAACCAGCGCTTACGCCCCATGAGGGTTTCAACAAATCCATTTTTCTTTGCAAAAGCAATGGTATCCTCCATAAATTTTTGAATGCCGGAAAATTCCTTTTTATAGTTATCAATAATCTCTTTTGCTTCGGTACGGCTTATCCCCAGGTTTTCTGCCAAACCAAATGCACCCTGGCCATAAATGATTCCAAAATTTACACTTTTTGCTTTGTACCGCATTTCTTTTGTTACATCTTCTTCTGCTATCGAAAAAACTTTAGCGGCAGTGGCTGTATGAATATCTTTTCCTTCTTTAAAGGCCTGGGCCATATTTTCATCGGCACTCATTGCCGCTACAATACGCAATTCTATTTGTGAATAATCTGCTGATACCAGCACATGATCTTCATCCCGGGGTATAAATGCTTTTCTTATTTCTTTTCCCCGGTCGGTACGTATGGGAATATTTTGAAGATTGGGATTATTACTGGCCAGACGGCCGGTAACGGCAACAGCCTGCCCATAAGTAGTATGCACCCTTCCTGTTTTGGGATTGATCAATTGGGGTAAGGCATCCACATACGTACTTTTCAGTTTTGTAAGTTCCCGAAAAGTAAGAATATCGTCACAAATAGGATGTTCGGCAGCCATTTTTGCCAATACATCTTCACCGGTTGCGTACTGGCCGGTTTTAGTTTTTTTTGCTTTATCGTTTAATTTTAGCTTATCAAATAAAACTTCGCCCAGTTGCCTGGGTGAAGCCAGGTTAAACCGCACACCGGCTCTTTCGTAAACAGCTTCTTCTGCTGTTTTGGCCTCGGTTTCTAATTGTGATGAGTAATCATTTAGAAATTTTTCGTCAATACGGATTCCTTCAAACTCCATACTGGTAAGTACTTTTACCAGGGGGTTTTCAACCTGCTCAAAAACTTTTTCTACCTGGTATTGTTTTATTTTAGGAACAAAAATATTTTTTAATTGCAGCGTAATGTCCGCATCTTCCACGGCGTATTCTTTTACCTCTTCTATATCCACGTCCCGCATATTGCCTTGCGTTTTTCCTTTTTTTCCAATTAATTGCTCAATGTGTACCGGGTCGTAACCCAGGTAACGTGCGCTTAATACATCCATACTTTTTTTACCTTCGGGATCTATTACATAATGGGCCAGCATGGTATCAAATATTTTTCCTTTTATATCTACCCCATACCATTTTAGCACCAGCATATCATATTTAAGATTGTGGCCCACCCAATGTTTTGATTCATCTTCAAAAACAGGCCTGAGTGTTTCGATGATCTTTTTAGTTTCTAAAGGATTGGCGGGGCATGCAATATAATAACCACTGGCCGGCCTCACTGAAAAACTCATTCCTACCAATTCGGCATTATTGGCATCCAGGCTGGTTGTTTCGGTATCGAAGCAAACTTCAGGGTAGTCTTTTAAAATGACTGCCAATTTTTCTGCTGTTATTAATTCATACTGGTGGGGCGTATTGAGGATATTTTTTTGCGGTTCCGGTGGTATGGGGTTTAATACCTCTTCGGATTGGATAGTATCTTCTGTACCCGGTGCCGCTTCTCCAAATAAATTCATTTGGGCACCTGTAACCGGCAGCGCTTCTTGCCGGGTAATTTTTATTTCTTCGCCTAAAATGCGCCGGGCCATGGTTTTAAATTCTAACTTCTCGAATATGTCTTTCAGTGCTTCTTTATTTATTTCTTTGATGCTGAAATCTTCTTCATGAAAAGTTACCGGCACATCCAGGATAATAGTAGCGAGTTTTTTGCTCATGATGGCATCTGCTTTTCCATTCCTAATTTTATCGCCCATGGAGCCTTTAATCTGATCGGCATGTTCTAAAATATTTTCGAGCGTATTATATTCTTTAAGCAGTTTTGCAGCCGTCTTTTCGCCAATTCCTTTAATGCCGGGAATATTATCTACTGCATCGCCCATAAGGCCCAGCATATCAATCACCTGGTCTACTCTTTCGATACCCCATTTTTCACATACTTCCTGTGGACCTAAAATATCTACACTGCCTCCCTGGAAGCCGGGTTTGTAAATTTTAATTTTTTCACTCACCAATTGGCCATAATCTTTATCTGGAGTAACCATATACACTTCGTAACCCGCCTTTTCTGCTTGTTTTGCTAAAGCGCCAATAACGTCATCCGCTTCATAACCATCTACAGCTAATATGGGAATATTAAATCCTTCGATAATTTGTTTGATATCCGGCACGGCAGAGCGAATATCCTCGGGGGTTTCCTGCCTGTTAGCTTTATAATCTGTAAAATCAGTATGCCTTTCCGTAGGCGCTGCCGTATCAAAGCAAACCGCCATATGTGTGGGTTTTTGATTGTTCAGTAAATCGGTGAGGGTATTGGTAAACCCAAACTGGGCATTGGTATTCCTGCCCTGGCTGGTCATCCGTGGGCTGCGTACCAAAGCATAATAAGCCCTGAAAATAAGGGCATAAGCATCTAATAAAAAAAGCTTTTTTTGCATGCGATAAAATTACAGAAAGGGATTCTTATCCTCATTAAAATTTTCATGGCAAACAAATGTGGAAATCTGGCCACCAAATATGTATAAGTTGTTGAAAAGACTGGATTGCAGCCCCTGAAATTTAGATATCTTAGAACCCTCAAATTTACCGGGAAAAAACTGTAAAATATACTACAAAAGTAAAAGTGTAAGAACTACACATTTATAATTTTGAATGGCGAAATTTGCAGCCTGAAATATCTATTGGTATTTCAGTTTTTTTTAACAATCCCCACCTTACAGAAAGCGAAAGTTTTTCCAATTGCTATATTGAGAATAAAAACGTTCTATTATCCATTGTTGGAAAAAGAGCATTATCGTTTAAGCAAAATTATTAAAAACCAGATCCAAAAGTTATCTTAAGCATGAAAAGATCGTTCAAGCAGTTCTTTATTTTACCCATTTTAATTTTATCCGGATTTTTACAAGATGCTACTGGCCAGCAAAGTTTGATTAATGTAAGTGGATGGAATGCCTATGTACATGTTCCTGCAAGCTATTACAGCAATCCTACGGTGAGCTATCCTACCATTATTTTCTTTCCGGGTATAGGAGAAGTAGGTACCAACCCGGCCTCCGTAATTTCTAATGGGCCCGGCGCATACATAGCCCAGGGCTGGAACGGTAATGTAACTATTGACGGCCGTGTAGTGGAATTTATTGTAATTAGTTTGCAAACGGCAACTGCCTACCCGAATGAGGATGTAATGAATGCAAAAATTCAGCAGCTTAAAGGCCTTTACCGGATGGATCCCAACAGGCTTTACTTAACCGGCCTCTCTCATGGCGGCTGGTGTGCTACCACTTTTGTAAGTGGCGATAATTATGGCGGACCTTATACCTATGCCGGCCAGGTAGCTGCTGTAGTTTCAGTAGAAGGTGTAACGCCAAGAGATAATGCTCCTTACCCCAATATGTTCGACAATTTTGCCAATGCCGGGGGCCGTTACCTGGGTTTTGAACAAGTGAATGATTTCAGGGATACCAAGACGGTGGTAGATAGAATGAATTTAACCAAACCCAATTCGGCCATTTATGTACAAACTAATTTTAATGGCGGATGGCATTGCTGCTGGAATTCATTTTATGGTGGACAAAGCCAGGAACCCGTAAAATTTAACCTGGATGGCATTAACCAAAATCTGTATGAATGGTTAGCCCGCCAAAGTAAAGGCACGGTATTACCCCCCACTAATATGGCGCCCAGTGCCAATGCAGGTACCGATCAAACCATTTATCTTCCTACAACCAGCACTTCTTTGAGTGGAAGTGGTTTTGATGCGGATGGAAGTATAGTATCTTATGCCTGGACCAAAGTTTCTGGCCCTGCAGGTGGTACCATAAGCTCTCCCAATACAGCATTTACTACGATACAAGCTCTGCAACAAGGCGTTTATGAATATAAACTTACAGTTACCGACAATGCTGGCGCCACCGGCAGTTCCAATGTAAAAATAACAGTGAACCCGGCTATTAATATCCCTCCTGTGGCTATTGCCGGGCCAGACCAAACCATTACGCTTCCTGTAAATATTGTAACGCTTAATGGCTCGGCTTCTTATGATCCGGATGGCGTCATAACAGCCTATAACTGGAAATTAATAAATGGCCCCGGCACTGTAAATATTGCCAATGAATGGTTGGCAGTTACCACTGCTAGCTTTAGCACCGCAGGCACGTATTCATTCAGGTTAGATGTAGGCGATGCCGGTGGACTCATCGGAAGAGATACCATAATTGTTACAGTATTAAACCAAAACCCTGTTCCTCCCCCGCCTCCGCCTCCATCACAGACCAATACAGCACCTATTGCCGTTGCCGGCCCCGATGCACAAATCTTTTTGCCCCGGGATACCCTTACCGTTGACGGCTCGGGATCTTACGATCTGGAAAATAATATTGTTGCTCATAATTGGAAATTTATAAGCGGACCCGGTACTGTTACTTTCGATAATGAATGGGTTGCAAAAACGGTAGCCCATTTTCCCGGTGCCGGAATATATACTTTAAGATTGGATGTTGGTGACAGCTTTGGCCTTATTTCATCTGACTTATTAGTAGTAACCGTATCGCAGGCAATTGTAAACAATCCCCCGGTGGCCAATGCAGGACCTGATAAAAACATTCAACTTCCTGCCAATTCAACTACTCTCAATGGCTCCGGTACCGATACCGATGGAACAATTGTAAGCTATAGCTGGACAAAAATTTCAGGCCCTAACGGCAGTGCATTATCAGCGCCCAATAGCGCTACTACCAATGTTACCGGCTTAACCGCAGGGCAGTTTGTGTATCGCCTTACCGTAACTGATAATGCCGGCGCCACTGCTTTTGATGATGTTACTATTAATGTAAGCAGGGCTGCCAATATTCCCCCGGTGGCCAATGCAGGACCCGATAAAAACGTTCAACTTCCTGCCAATTCAACTACATTAAATGGTTCGGGCACCGATACCGATGGAACTATTGTAAGCTATAGCTGGACAAAAATTTCAGGCCCTAATGGCAGTGCATTATCAGCGCCCAATAGCGCTACTACTAATGTTACCGGCTTAACCGCAGGGCAATTTGTTTACCGGCTTACCGTAACCGATAATGCAGGCGCAACTGCTTACGATGAGGTAACCATTACAGTATCCAGCGCAGCAAATATTCCCCCGCTGGCCAATGCGGGGCCCGATATAAATGTTCAACTCCCTACCAATTCAACTACACTTAATGGCTCCGGTACCGATGCCGACGGCACTATTGTAAGTTATAGCTGGACAAAAATTTCAGGGCCTAATGGAAGCACCTTATCTGCAGCCAATAGCGCTACCACGCAAGTGAACAACTTAATAGAAGGGCAGTATGTATATCGCTTAATGGTAACAGATAATAATGGGGCAAGCAATTACGACGATGTTACGATAAAAGTAAGTGCCGCATCAAATTTAGCACCTATAGCGAATGCTGGCAATGATATTACTATTCAACTGCCCACAAATACCGTAAGCTTAAGTGGCGCAGGTTCTTCAGATGCCGATGGAACAATCACCAGTTATCATTGGACCCAGGTTACAGGAACAGCTGCTACCATTGTTTCGCCCACAGCCATGAATACAACGGTTAGTTTTTCATTAGCAGGAAACTATACTTTTAATTTACAAGTTACTGACAATGCGGGCCTCACTGCAAACGACCAGGTGGTTGTTACCGTATTAGCTGCCCCGGTAGTTACAGGTAATAAACAAATTAAAGTAAACATTTTTGATGCTGAAAACAGTTTTAATAATACGCAATGGAATAACTGGAAGCCCGAGGCCTGGATGGTAAGCAAACCATTTAAGTATAGCGATGGCAGTTTAAGCCCGGTAACCGGCATGTTAACTTCGGCACCCCGGTTTGTAGATAATGGGGTGAATTATGCCAGTGGTTCTACTGCATGCCCTTCGGATGTTTTAAGAATTAATTCAATTGATGCAGGAAAAAGATATTTAATATTATCGAACCTGGTACCTAACCATTTCTATACCCTTGAATTTTATGCCAGCAGGGCATATACCGGCAATCAAACAACCATTACGGTGGGTGCAAAATCTGATACGATCAATACAGATTATAATGTAAATGATTTTGCCCAATTTGTAAGAGTGATGCCATCCGGCGACGGAACCATACGGGTAACAATTAATAATATTGCCGTTTATAATTACCTGGCTGGCTTTATGATTACCGATGAAACCCAGGTAATACAACCCCCGGTTTCGGATGGTACGCTGGTTAGTAAAAACACAGGGGTTACCGGTACGGTACAGGATGAACAGGAAGCAAAGATCCTGGCTTTTCCGAACCCTTTTGGGGATCAACTATCTGTTACTTTAGATAAAAACATATCCGGTAATTATAAAATTTCACTGGTTGCTATGAATGGAACAGTAGTGTGGAGTAAACAGGGTACAAAACAAAATTCAGTAAGCCGTGAAAACATATCTACGGCTCATTTACCGGTAGGTATTTACATTATGCAAGTGCAGAATAATCAAAAAAACTATTCTTACAAATTGATGAAAAGATAGTAGCGAATATTCAGAAAAAAGAAAGGGCGGCCCATGGGTCGCCTTTCCTTTTTAAATAACCTCCTTCGCAGGGCTTATTTTATATGCATTTTAAAACCTGGTTTGCAGGTAATGAGGCAGTACGGCACGCCAGGTAGGCCAATCATGTTTCCATTCAGGCCCCCAAATATCCAGTTCATGGGGAATTCCTTTATTATGCAATACAGCAGAAAAATCCCGGGATGCCTGGGGGTCTTCATAATCTCCACTACCACTAAAAATATGGATATGATTACTACGCCTGATATTATTCAAATACCATTCATCCTGCAGGTTGGGAATATAATGTGCCGGGCTATTAAAATAAACCTGGTCATCATAAAACCCTTTACTATACTCTTCCAGGTTATATACACCGCTCATGGCTATCACACCATCAATAAGATCCGGCCGCTTTAAAAATAAGTTCATACTATGTAATGCACCAAATGAAGCGCCACAGGTAATAATGGGTGTTTCGGCCGATGTGTTTGTTTTTAAGAAGGGGATAACTTCATTAAAAATGTAATTATTAAACTGGTTATGGCGTATGGCCTTATGGGCCCCTTCCATTTCATCATTCAACCAACTTTCTTTATTTACACTATTTACAGAAAACACCCTTAGTTTTCCTGCTTCAATAAACGGCTCCAATTCAACCATCAGCTGAAAGCGCTCGTACTCCAGGTAGTCTGCCCCGGCTGTGGGAACCAATAATAATGAAAAACCATAATGCCCGTAACCTACAATGGGCATATCTGCACCTAAAGAAGGGCTGTACCAGCTGGATAAATCTCTGCGCATATAATTTAATTTAATATTGCCGAAAGTAGGAATAGTTTCCTACTTTTAAAAAAAATATGAAAAATAGAATGAAAAATATATTCTTAATCCTTTTGTGTGGTTGCCTGGCCATTTCCTGCCAAAAAGAACTAGACTTTGGCTCGGGAGATATTACGCCCCCAAATGATTTTCCTGTAAATGACACTTGTTTTGCTTGTGATTATTCTCCCATATGTGATAGTTCACAGTTTAATTATATTGATACTGTAAACGGGGTAGCACAAGCCAAGAGTTTTTTATATGATGTAAAATCAGATACAGTTGTAAATGCCGTTACTTTTAAAAAAATACTGGAATTAAATAGTAATACCATGAACTATTTTTCCTGTTCTAATAATGTATTAAAGATTTATGCTCCATCTGCTACAAGTACGGGTGGAACGCAATTGAGTAATATTATACAAACCCCGCTTAAATCAAATGAGCCGGCAGGCACCCGCTGGAAAGATGTGATCCAGGTAACTGGCGGAAGTATTGAATACCGCTATACCATTATTGAGAAAGGCATTACTTACCCTGTATTGGATAGTAATTATACCAATGTGATTTTTGTACGGGATACCGCTGTTTCGATTGTACCGCTCATGGGTGAAATTCCTTTTGCAGTACGTGAATCGTATTATGCAAAAGGTATTGGTATGGTAAAAGTTATTTTAAAAGATTTAATAATTGGGCAAACACAAATGGTTAGCCAATTAAAATCATACCATTTCAGGTAATTTATTCTAACACGCCCTCTTTTATTTCGGTCCATAATTCCCGGTAACATTTAGCGGCATAGCTGCTATTGGCATATTCCATAATGGGTGCTTTATGGATGCCCATTTTTTCAACATCACTCAGGTAAGGTACATAATTTTGAAAGAAGCGTTTGTCTTTATACAGCTCTTCCATAATTTCATTATGCATGTTTTTTCGTAAGTCAACCATAGTAAAAAAGCACATCATGCGGCTTAGGTCCAAATCTTTTTCCTTAAAATAATCTTTCACCATATTATAAGTACGTATAGAAAGTGTAGTGGGAATTACCGGCATCAAAACGATATCAGCAGCATGAAATACATTTTCGCTCAGGGCGCTAAAACCGGGAGGGCAGTCAATAAAAACAAAATCGTATTCTTTTTCCAATTGTTTCAATACATTTTTTAAACGGGTCTTATTGCCTTTCATTTCTTCCAGCATCACATCAAAACTCTTAATGGAATTATCGGCAGGTATCAGGTCCAGCATTTCAAAATCGGTACTCATGATCGCATTTTCTAACTGGGCATCTTTGGTAACTAATTTTTTAATACCCGGGTGTACTTTTGCCTTTACCTTATAATAAAAAGTAGAAGACCCCTGCGGATCAATATCCCATAATAAAGTTTTAAACCCGTCTGCCGCTGCCAGGTAAGCAAAATTTACACAGGATGCCGTTTTCCCTACACCTCCTTTTAAATTATATAAAGCAATTGTAATCATACCATTTGTATTTATAAGTTAAGATAACAAATTATTTTTCAATATAAAATTAATTTCATATTCTATCGGCGGTATCGGTCTTTTTAAGTGACAAATTAAAGATCAAGCAAAACTTTTGATTAATTTTATAGGCTCAATCATAAGGTATCTTTTATGGCTTTTCAATTACATGCGGATTATACACCCGCCGGTGATCAACCGGAAGCCATTTCACAATTGGTAAACGGGATTTTGCAGGGTGAACAACACCAAACCCTACTGGGTGTAACGGGTAGCGGTAAAACCTTTACAATGGCCAATGTGATACAACAGGTGCAAAGGCCCACGCTGATATTAACCCATAACAAAACTTTGGTAGCCCAATTATATGGTGAGTTTAAACAGTTTTTCCCGGATAATGCGGTAGGGTATTTTGTAAGTTATTATGATTACTACCAGCCTGAAGCATATATTCCTACCAGTAATACTTATATAGAAAAAGACCTGAGTATAAATGAGGAATTAGATAAACTCAGATTGCAGGCCACAGCCCAGCTCTTAAGTGGCCGCAGGGATATAATTATTGTGGCGAGTGTAAGTTGTATTTATGGTATGGGCAACCCTACTGAATATGAAAACGGCATCATCAGGATTCAGCAGGGCCAGGTAATAAGCCGGCAAGGTTTTTTACATAGTTTGGTAAACTCATTATACCATCGTAGCCAGGGCGATTTTGAAAGGGGGAGTTTTAGGGTAAAAGGTGATACCGTAGATATTAATTTACCGTACGTGGATTTTGGTTACCGCATCAGTTTTTTTGGTGACGAAATTGAAAGTATAGAAACTCTTGAATTAAGTTCCGGCAAAAGAATCAGTTCCGTAGAAAATGCAGCGATTTTTCCAGCCAACTTATACCTGGCACCAAAAGATATGCTTACTACCGTAATTCATGAAATACAGGATGAATCTGCTGCACAACAGGAATATTTTAAAAAAGTAGGAAAATATATTGAAGCGCAACGCATTGGTGAAAGAGTGAATTACGATTTGGAAATGATCCGGGAACTGGGTTATTGCAACGGGATTGAAAATTATTCCCGCTTTTTTGACCGCCGCTCTCCCGGAACCCGCCCTTTTTGCTTATTAGATTATTTTCCGAAAGATTATATCACATTCCTGGATGAAAGCCACCAAACCATTCCGCAAATCAGCGGTATGTATGGCGGAGACAGAAGCCGTAAATTAGTATTGGTTGATTATGGCTTTCGTTTGCCCTCTGCAATGGATAACCGGCCCTTAAATTTTCATGAATTTGAAAACATGACCAACCAGGTTATATATGTATCAGCAACACCTGGCGATTATGAATTAGATAAATGCGAAGGCATTGTAATAGAACAAGTGGTAAGGCCTACCGGTTTATTAGACCCTCCAATTGAGGTACGCCCTTCCGTAAACCAAATTGATGATTTACTGGATGAAATAGATAACCAAATAAAAAAAGGAGGAAGAGTATTGGTAACCACACTTACCAAGCGCATGGCCGAAGAAATGGACAAATACCTGCATCGCATCAATATAAAAAGTAAATATATACACAGTGAAGTGGATACCCTGGAAAGAGTAGAAATTTTAAGGGAATTAAGGCTGGGGGTGATAGATGTACTGGTAGGCGTAAATCTTTTAAGAGAAGGGCTGGACCTGCCGGAAGTAACCCTGGTGGCTGTATTAGATGCCGATAAAGAGGGGTTTTTAAGAAATGAACGCAGCCTGACTCAAACAGCAGGGCGTGCAGCAAGAAATGTAAACGGGTTTGTAATATTTTACGCCGATAGCATTACTCAAAGCATGCAAAAAACAATTGACGAAACAAACCGGCGCCGTGAAAAACAATTGGCATTTAATGCCCATCATCACATTACCCCGCAAACCGTAATGAAAACCCGGGACCAGGTAATGGCCCAGGGCAGTGTGCTGGACGTAAAAGGATACGACCCCTCTAGACCTTATTCCATTGCTGCCGATGAAGACATTGTTCCTACTGCTGCTGAAGAACAAGAAACGTATAGTAGCATACCACAATTAGAAAAGGCGATTGCAAAAAATAAAAAACAAATGGAAAAAGCGGCCAGGGACCTTGATTTTATGGAGGCCGCCCGGTTACGGGACGAAATGTTTAAAAAACAAAAACAATTAGAAGAAATGAAAATGGCATAATTCATATTCAGCCCTGTTTCCTGAAACAATATCATTATAAAAACGTTAACCTCTACAATCAACCATAAATCTTTCAATTTAAACGACATTTGCAATTGAAATACCTGTTTGGTTTTATTGCACAGAAATGAAATATTATTTTTTGATATGGGGAGTCCTGATTTTGAATGTAAAGGCCAATAGTCAGTGCACTACTCCCATTAGTAGTTTTCCATACCAGCAGGATTTTGAACTGACGGATGGGGGATGGCAGCCGGGTGGTACGGCATCGGACTGGGCATGGGGAAGCCCTGCAAAACCCGTAATCAATAGCGCCGGGCAAGGTGCAAAATGCTGGGTAACGGGTGGCCTTACCAATTCTTCTTATAACAGTGCAGAAAAATCCTGGATACAAAGCCCCTGTTTTGATTTTAGTTCATTGGCTTACCCTCAAATTCAATTCAAAATCTTTTGGGAAACAGAAAAAACTTACGATGGTGCTAACCTGCAATATTCAGTAGATGGCGGAAGCAGTTGGGTAACTATCGGTTCTGCAGCCGAAAGTTCATGCACAGCAGAAAACTGGTATAATACATCTAACATAAATTTTTTAGGAAGCAGTGGATGGTCTGGAAATATACAATCTACCAGTGGGAGTTGCCAGGGGGGTGGCGGTAGTAATGGGTGGCTTACAGCAAAACATAGTTTACACTTTTTAGCCGGCAAATCCAATGTCATTTTCCGGTTTGGCTTTGCAGCAGGTACTACCTGTAATGCTTTTGACGGTTTTGCCATAGATGATGTTCACATTGAAGAATCACCGGCACAGGATTATACCATTGCAGCGGCCTGCATAAATAGGAATAGCCTGGCATTTTCAATTATAAGTTCATGTGCAAAAACATTTAGCTGGGATTTTGGCGACCCCGTTTCCGGCGCCAATAACACCTCGTCTGATGCCGCACCCAATCATCAATATAGCAGTGGAGGTACCTATACAGTAAGCGTAACAGTAGGCTTCGACTGGGGGCCACCCGCTACAAAAACTTATGTAGTAAACATACTTGAGTTACACCCTCAAATAAACTGGCCGGGAGCCTGTACCAATATTGCGGATGCAACCATTACAGTAAATACCAGTGGTGCACCCGGACCTTATTTTTATAACTGGAATACAAGCCCGCCACAAAACACGGTTTCTATCGGATCATTAGGCGCCGGAAATTATACCGTTACCGTAAATGCCAATAATGCCTGTACCGCTACTGCTACTTATACACTTACCGCACCTACACCCATACAAATAAATACTTTGGCCGGTAAAGCCGCCTGTAAAAAAGATAACGGCAATATTGTAAGTACCATACAAGGAGGTGTACCGCCCTATCAATATATGTGGAGCAATGGAGATCTTACGGCAAATCCCATAAACCTGGCGCCGGGCATCTATAGCCTGCAGGTTACGGATGCAAATGGTTGCAAAGCAAATGCTAACAATATAAATGTAGGATACGAAGAATATGAAGTTCCGGTAAACCTGGGGCCCGATCTTGATATTTGTCCCGGCCAAACAGTTACTTTATCTCCCGGCATATATTCAACCTATTTATGGCAGGATGGAACAACGCTTCCTGCATTCACTTTACAAACCGCCGGCCAATACAGTGTACAGGTAACAGATAATAAAGGTTGCGGGGGAGCAGATACTATACAGGTTCGTGCAGATTGCCCGGATATTTATTTCCCTACTGGCTTTACGCCAAACAATGATGGAGTAAACAACCTTTTTGGTCCCTTAGGCAACCTGGCTGCTTTGAAAAATTATCGCCTGCAAATTTATAACCGGTATGGTCAATTGGTTTTCTTTAGTACCAATCCTTTTGAAAAATGGGATGGAAGAATGAAAGGGGCAGATAATAACACGCAGAGTTTTGTATGGCAATGCCATTTTGAATTTAAAGGGAAAAAAGAATTCAGGAGGGGAAGCCTGGTATTGCTTAGATAATAAATTACAGGTACTGGTTGTTAGCTTATATTTTCCGGGCGCATCATGGGGAAGAATAATACATCCTGTATAGATACCTGGCCCGTAAGTAACATACACAAACGGTCGATACCAAAGCCAATACCACTGGTAGGCGGCATACCATATTCCAAAGCCCTTAAAAAATCATGATCAATAAACATTGCTTCATCATCACCCCTTTCCATCAGTTTTGTTTGTTCTTCAAAACGGGCCCTTTGCTCAATCGGGTCATTTAACTCGCTATAAGCATTTGCAATTTCTTTCCCGTTTATGATAAGTTCAAAACGCTCTACCAGCCCGGGTTTACTACGGTGTTTTTTGGTAAGGGGGCTCATCTCTACCGGGTAATCGGTAATAAAAGTAGGTTGCACATAAAATTGTTCGCATTTGCCACCAAAAATTTCATCTATCAATTTTCCTTTACCCCATTTCGCATCGGCATGAATTCCCAGTTTGCTGCATACTTCCCGTATACCCGCTTCATCCATGTTACTTATATCAAAGCCGGTATGTTCCCGGATGGCTTCATAAATGGGTATTCTTTTATAAGGGGCTTCCAGGTTTATTTCTTTTCCATCAATATGGGTAATCGTATTCCCGTTTGTTGCTATTGCGGTTGATTCAAGCAATTGTTCTGTAGTATCCATCATCCATTCATAATCTTTATAGGCAGCATAAAATTCCAGGATGGTAAACTCCGGGTTATGTGTCCTGTCCATACCTTCATTTCTAAAATTACGGCTGAACTCATATACAAAATCAAAGCCACCCACTATCAGTCTTTTCAAATAAAGTTCATTGGCAATCCGCATGTACATAGGCACATCCAGTGCATTATGATGGGTAATAAATGGCCGGGCTGCTGCCCCGCCGGGTATCACCTGTAGCACCGGGGTATCTACTTCCAGTGCCCCCCGGTCATTTAAAAAACTACGAATGGCATTTACCATTTTGGTACGCTTAATAAATATGTCTTTTACAGCCGGGTTTACAATTAAGTCGGCATAACGCTGGCGGTAACGAAATTCCGGGTCCGTAACTTCATCAAAAGCTTCGCCGTCTTTTTCTTTCACAACAGGCAAAGGCCTTAAAGCCTTGGTAAGAAGGGTGAATTCTTTTACATGCACAGAAGTTTCGCCGGTTTTTGTTGTAAATACATATCCTTTTACACCCATGATATCACCTATATCAATTAGTTTTTTCCATACCGTTTGGTAAAGTGTTTTATCCTCGCCGGGGCATACATCATCCTGTTTTATATAACATTGAATTTTACCTGTAGCATCTTGTAAAACAAAAAAGTTTGCTTTACCCATATCCCGGATACTCATGATTCTGCCGGCAATGCATACATCTGAAAAGGAGGCTGCGTTTTCATCTCCTTTAAAATTTTCTTTTATAGCTGCTGCTGTTTGGTTTACCGGGTACAATGGCGCCGGGTAAGCGTCAATTCCTAATTTTTGTAAATCAGCCAATTTTTGCCGCCGGATCATTTCCTGCTCAGATAAATGTGTACTCATATTTAATAATTCGGGTTGCAAAGTTAATGTTTTGTGATGCTATTCATACAAGTAATTAAAAGCCCGTTAAACCAACTCATGTTTTATACGTCTTCGTTATATAGGACTCATCCTGTTTTAAAAAGGGAATTAACTTCATTTTATTACATTTAAACCTTAGCTTTTGTATCATTGTAAAAATTTAATATGAAAAATCTGTTTACCTCCTTGTTTTTTAGTGGAAGTATTTTATTACTTAGTTGTGAAACACTCCAAAATTTACCAGGTACCGGTACTGCACAGGGCATCAGCCAGGCAGAAGCTGCCCAGGGCATAAAACAAGCACTGGACCAGGGTTTGGGAAAGGCTGTATTACAATTAAATACCACCGATGGTTTCTTTAAAGATGCTTTTTATAAAATCCTGTTACCACCGGATGCCGCAAAAATTGAAAAAACATTACGTTCTATTGGCCTTTCCAGCATGGTAGATAAAGCTATTTTACAAATAAACCGGGGTGCAGAAGATGCTGCCGGCATGGCCAAACCTATTTTTATGGATGCTGTAAAAAACATGACGATACAAGATGCCATTGGCCTGGTGAAAAATGGCGATACCAGTGCCACCCACTTCTTTAGAGAAAAAACAACGGCTAAATTAATCGCTGCATTTACACCCGTAATTCAAGCTTCTTTAGATAAAGTGGATGCCACCAAATATTATGGCGACCTGGTAAATAAATACAATCATTTACCCACTACTTTTAAGCAAATTAACCCCGATCTTACCGGTTATGTTACCCTGAAAGCAACCGATGCCATGTTTGATTTAATTGCGAAGGAAGAAGTAAATATCCGCACCAATTTTACGGCCCGTACTACTGATATCTTAAAAAAAGTATTTGGAGGAATAATCAAATAAATAGGCAACCCTTACCTGGAAGCAGCTTTTAATAAGCTGCTTTTTTATTGGGCAGCCCAACATTTGTTAAGAAAAAATAAATATTTGCGAAATATTTCGTATTTCAAATTTTCCTTTCCTATCTTCGATGTACGAAATTATTAGTACATAAAAATCATGCACATGAAAAAGGTAATTGCATTTAGTATCGTTTCCTGGTTTTTTGCCCTGGCAGGTTATAAAGCAGTAGCACAAAACCAGCCACAGCCCGATAAAAAAGTAAGCCAGGAAATAATCATTAAAAAAAAGGGAGACAAAGATGAAAAGCTCACCCTTGAATTTAAAGAAAATCAAGTGCTGATTAATGGCAAACCCCTGGTTGAATTTAAAGACGATGAAATCAGTATCAACAATCGTACAATTATAATTAATGGGAAAAAATTAGAAAGCGATATTGATCATATGATGCAGAACTTCAATTTTAACCCTGATTTCGACATTCAAATAGATTCCTTGTATGGAAATATGAGTTCGGGTCCTTACCTGGGTGTTTCTTTTGAAAATGTAAAAGAAGGCGCTAAAATATTAAACGTAGTAAAAGGCAGCCCGGCTGAAAAAGCAGGCTTACAAAAAGATGATATCATTACAAAATTTGGCAGCATCAAGCCGGATGATGAAGCCAATAACCTGGCTGCCCTGGTAAAAAAAATGAATGTAAAAGATGAGGTTAAAATTGAATACCTCCGGAATGGAAAAAAGAAAAAGACAAAAGCAGAAATAGAGGCAAATAATGAATTTTCATTCAGAGGCTTTACCACCGCACCTCCCCAGGCAAGGGGGCAAATGTTACTCCCCCCTCAACCACCGGCATTTCCGCCAGATAATTTTTGGTTCAATAATACGAAACGAAAAAAAATAGGATTAAAAATTCAGGATACAGATGATGGCAAGGGTGTGAAAGTAATAGCGGTAGAAGACAGCACCGCAGCGGCCACTGCCGGTATTCTAAAAAATGATATTCTTCTTGAAATTAATGGAGTAAAAATTAATAATACCGATGATGCCCGGGAAGAATTACGCAGCAGCGATGATACCTTTACCTACCCGGTGAAAGTATTGAGAAATGGCACGGAAATGAATATCACTATAAAAGTTCCCAGAAAGTTAAAAACGATTGACTTATAACCTAAATTATAATTTAACAAAACGCCACTAAACAGTGGCGTTTTTACATTTTACACCCCTCAATTTTTTGCTACCTTTGCCCACCGATGACAAGCAATAAATATGAAGTAGTAATCGGGCTGGAGGTACATGCCCAATTACTAACCAACAGTAAGTTATTTTGTGGCGACCCTACCCGTTTTGGCGCCGATGCCAATACCCAGGTAAGCCCCCTCACGCTTGCCCACCCGGGTACCCTGCCGGTAATGAACGAAGCTGTAATCTATCTTGCCTTACAATTGGGAATGGCGCTTAAATGCGAAATTGTTCAGGACAATTTTTTTGCCCGTAAAAATTATTTTTATCCTGACCTGCCAAAAGCCTACCAGGTAAGCCAGCACACAGCGCCTATTTGCAGGGGTGGGCACCTGTCAATTAAAAGTGATGATGGATATAAAGACATTCATTTAAACCGCATCCATATTGAAGAAGATGCCGGCAAGAGTATCCACGACCGGGATGCTGAATTTACCTGCATAGATTTAAACCGGGCAGGTATCCCTTTATTGGAAATTGTAACAGAACCCTGTATCCACTCTGCCCGTGATGCCTATTCTTTTTTAACTGAATTACGCCGATTGCTCCGCTGGCTACAGGTATGTGATGGGAATATGGAAGAAGGAAGTATGCGTTGCGATGCCAATATTTCTATTCGCCCTACCGGAAGTAAAACATTGGGTACCCGGGTAGAAGTAAA
Organism: Sphingobacteriales bacterium 39-19; assembly: GCA_001898465.1. GTDB lineage: Bacteria > Bacteroidota > Bacteroidia > Chitinophagales > Chitinophagaceae > Ferruginibacter. The sequence continues at coordinate 232,877 of MKTX01000001.1, forward strand.
AAACCTCAACAGCATCCGCAATGTGAAACTGGCTATTGAAATTGAAATAAACCGGCTTATTAACATAACAGAAAAAGGGGAAAACATTGTTCAGGAAACAAGGAGTTTTGATGCCGATAAAGCCAGTACATTTAGCCTGCGAAATAAAGAAGAGGCAGAAGATTACCGGTATTTTCCTGAACCTGATTTACCACCGTTTAAAATTACCGATGAGCAATTACAAAATATAAAAAATAGTTTGCCTGAGCTTCCTTACGAACTTATAAAAAAATATACAACAAATTATGGTCTATCATTGTACGATGCCGAAATGATTTGCAGTGATAAAGACGATATGCTTTATTTTGAATCTATTATTGCTCTTTGTCCCAAATATAAAGCGGTTGCCAATTGGCTGCAAGGGCCCATACGCAGTTATTGCAACGAACAACAACTTTCATTAAACCGGTTTCCTTTACCGGTACCTGCTTTATGCTCATTAATAGAGCTGAATGAAACAGGGAAAGTGAGCTTTAGCAATGCAGGCAATAAAATACTTCATGCCCTTATTGCCAGCCCGGTAACACCGGCTTTAGAGATAGCAACACAATTAAACCTGTTGCAGGAAAATAATAGCGATGCCATTGATGAATGGGTGAACCAGGTACTTGAAAACTTACCCGATAAAGTGAAAGCATATAAAGCCGGTAAAAAAGCGCTCCTCGGCCTCTTTTGCGGAGAAGTAAAAAAAATCAGCAAAGGGAAAGCCGATATGCAGCTGGCGCAACGCATATTACTTGAAAAATTAAGTCATTAAAATCTTTTATAAAACAATATGAATATGAAAAAAATCATTCTCTCGGTTTCCCTGGTTGCATTAATATTTTCGTGCAAAAGCAAAACCGATGCAAACCAATTTGTAATTGAAGGCAATCTTCGTCATGTACCTGACCAAAAAGTATATTTAGAGCAAATGTTCTTTAGCAGTAAAGACCCTGAAGTAATAGACACTGCCGAGATGAAAAACGGTAAATTTGAAATAAAGGGATCTGCGCCGGAAGAAGGTTTATTCCGCATCCGTTTAGAAAAATCACCCAGCGGATTTATCTTCATCAACGACCAGCCTAACATTTCGTTTATTGCCGATTTAAATGATACCAGCATTGATGGTCCCGTTTTTAAAAGCCCGGCCAACCAAATGTTTAAAAATTTTATTAAAGTAATAGATAGCCGGGGGCGTGAATTGGAGCAGGCCAGCCGGGCTTTAGATAGTATGCAAAAACAAAAAGGAATGGATAGTGCTATTGCCGTGCAAACCCAATCCATCCTTGCTATGCAACATAACTTTAGTGATTTCATAAATAAATATTTAGATACGGTAAGCAACCCGGTAATGGCCATGTTTGCCCTGGGATACAGCCAAAGTGTGGAACCCGAAGCATTAAAAGTTACGATCCCTAAATTAGTAACCCGTTTTCCAAAACACCAGGGCATTGCTGCATTAAGCGCCCAGTTCAATGAAGCCATGGCAAAGATAAATCAGCCCTCTGCCCCCAATGCAAAACCGGGCATACCCGGCATTGGCGATTTAGCGCCTGATATTACCATGAATGATGAAACCGGGAAGCCATTCAGCTTAAGTTCTTTAAAAGGCAAATATGTATTGGTTGATTTTTGGGCAAGCTGGTGTGCGCCCTGCCGTGGAGAGAACCCGAATGTGGTAGCGGCTTATAATAAATACAAAAATAAAAATTTCACCATCCTGGGCGTATCATTAGATGAGAATAAAGAAGCCTGGCAAAAAGCCATTGATAAGGATGGCCTGCAATGGAAACAGGTGAGTGATTTAAAAGGTTGGGAAAATGCGGCTGTTGCCTTGTACGGATTTGATGGAATTCCATACAACGTATTGTTAGATCCCAGCGGGAAGATTATTGCCAAAGAATTAAGAGGAAGCGCATTACAAACAAAACTGGCAGAAGTATTAAAGTAAATTGAATAGCGCTCATCATAAAAATGCCGTATCAAAAAAATGGATACGGCATTTTCTTTTTTAGAATTATAAAGTTCTACCTGTTTAAAATCACCCGGTACACATCAGAAAAATAACCTAACCCACCAACTCCCAATTGCATATACAATGTGAAAGTTTGTGTGCAGCCCGAAAATGAGCCAAAAGGTGTAGTGGCATGTGCCCTCACTACAACAGGTAAACCTGCATAAGCACTATTTAAATCACCGGCATCGGCACCCGGTACAGTTCCTGCGATCACCGTTGTTTTTAAAGCAGCCGGATTGGACCAGTCTAAAGTAAAATCAATGGGGCCCCAGCCTGTATCATAAATATTAGAAACTGAAATTTTAGCAGTAGTGGCTGTTAAGGGAACAGGCACACCCATTGTGGTGGTGTAGGGACCGTAGGCACCCGTACCAAAAAGTTCATTGGTATGTGCATAGGTACCAGCAAACATTGAAAGGACAGGGGAGCTTTCATCGCAGAATTGCCTTAAATATATGGTAATCTTGGTAGGCAGGATATAAGCTGTGGAGGGTGCTGCCCCCTGGTCAGTAATCCGAATCACAACCGTATCTATTTGCGATGCAGAAGAAAACCCACCAAATAATCCTGTCAGGCGCAGGGTATCTAATGCCTTACCAGCAGGGATGGTAACACTTGCCGGGGCCTGGTATTGTACACCCGCAGTGGCATCGGTAGAGGTATAGCTAAATGTAATTTTCCGATCCTCGTTAGAAACCGTTGTAAATCCTACCGGTATTTTGTAATCTCCATTATTGGCAGGAATAAAAAATGTTTTTGTTGAATCGGTTAGCCGGGCAAGAACAAAGCGTGCCACTTCCCGGGGAACTAATGGATCTTTATCGATGCTTAAATTTTCTTTTTTGCAAGCAACCAGGCTTATCGAAAAAAAAGCAAGTATGAAATAAAAAATTGACTTTCTCATTTGTATCTTTTTTAAATGATATTATGGGTTTTGATCAGCGGGTGTAAGTGCGGCATTATTATCCAGTTCTGCCTGTGGAATCCTCATCAGGAACTTAGGATCCTCCGCAGGAGTAGTATAAACTGATGGATTGTAGTTAGGGGCGCCATGATTACCCGGTCCTGAAGGCCTGTTTAAACCTTGTTTTAAGCGCTTTACATCTATCAGGCTAAACCCTTCTCCCCACAATTCAATTCTCCTTTGTTTTAAAATTTCATCCAGCAATGCTGACCCGGTAAGGCCAGAGGCATCATAAGCCGGATCCCGAACCGTAATTAAAGAATTTAACATGGCACTTGCAGGCCCATCCTGGCCTTGCCTGGCCAATGCTTCCGCTTGTATTAAATACATTTCAGAAGCCCGCATGTATAAATAATCGCCGGCCCATGATCCTGCAACCGGAACCTCGTGTTTTAATTGATTATAATCAGGGTTGGTAGAAGTACCGGTTCCGGGAGTTCTGAAAACAGTTTTTCTTACATCGGTGGCAGCAATTTGATCATACAAGCTTTTAGTGATTTTCTTTTGGCCTCCCAATGCGGCATAGCCACCGGTCCTAATGTCCATATGCGACCAGAATGATGCATAAATAGTGGCCTGGTCTTCGGGTATTAAAGAACCCCACATCCATTCGCTATTAGATAGAGAAGAAAAAGCATTGGTAGCCGGATACTGGGCTGCTGTCATTAAAGTATATCCTTGTTTTGCCAGGTTCGCATAATTAGCTGCGGTGGGCCAGTCTTCCATTAATAATGCTACACGAGCCCTGAAACCTCTTACCACACTCACATCAATATACTGTTTGCCGGCACGTGGTTTCCCATTTAGCAGGGTTTCTGCATTGGATAAATCACTTATGATTTGGTCATAAACTTCCTGAACGGTTCCCCGGGGTTTACCTTCGGTAGTAAGCTCTGTATAAATGGGGACACCCGGTTTTGTTTCATTTCCTTTATAGGTTTGCTGAAACAGGTTTATTAAGTAATAATAAGCATAAGCCCTTAAGCCCAGTGCCTGGCCTTTAAGAACATCTTTTTGTTGCTGCGAAGCATCTGTAACATTATCTGTATTCAAATAAATGGCGTTAGCCTGCTTAATGATATCATAATAAAAATACCAGGCATTAGAACTTTGCCTGCCCGAAGTAGCCACAGAGAATTCGGTATAATTATAAGAAGCATTAAACCAGCCATAGCCCTGGCTATGCACTACCATATCGTTACCCATTAAATCCATTGAAAGGTCCCAGGCTTTTTGTCCAAAATTATCATGGCGGGTAATTCCATTAGAGGCAAATGCAAATTGTGCCTGCACTGCGCCATCTAATGCTGCATAAATTGCATTTACTTTACCCAAAATATCGCTTAAGGGCACTGCATTCGACGGTTTCGTTTCCAGGTAATCTTTTTTACATGCTGTAATTGACAGCATCAAGATGGAACTGAAAATTATTAATATTTTTTTCATATTAAGTTTCATTTAATCATTTAAAAGTTAATTGTAGTACCTACACTGGTAGTTCTAAATGGAGTATAGGTGGCATCGGCCGTACCATTAAAAGCTCTTTGGGGATCAGCCCCTTTTTTAGCTGTAAACAGCCATGCATTATCTACGTTTACAAAAAATTGCAATCCTGTAACATGCAGCCTGTTTGATAAGTCTTTAGGCAAATTATAGGAAAGCGTTACGTTCTTAATATTTAACCAGGATCCGTCAATCAACCAGCGTGAAGAAGCGCCATCCTGGTTGGCTACAGCAACTTCCACCCGGGGTACATTGGTTATATCCCCCGGTTTTTGCCAGCGGTTCAATATATCTGTACTCCATGCAGTACCCGGAGAACCCCGGTGCATGATACTGGCATAGTTACCATCGTAAAATTTACCTCCGTAAGAGAAAGTTGCAAGTACTGATAATTCCAGACCTTTATATGAAAATGAGTTTGTGATACCACCTGAAAATTTAGGAAGAGCGCTTCCAAATTTCCGTAAAGAAGTACTTGCTTTATTATATTGGTTGGTGATTTCAGACCCGGTTATATTTCCATCAGCATCTTTTATATCCACATAATATAGCGCATCGCCAGTAGCGGCATCTACCCCAGCAAATTCAGGAAGCCAAAAATCGTAAATACCGCCTCCTTCCAGGAGTTTTTTAGTACCGTTAATGATACCTGTTTTTTGCTGCTTAGGAGGCAATTTTGTGATCTTATTTTTAAATGTAGTCATATTTAAATCTACCCTCCAGGTAATATCCTGGTTGCGTACCGGCACCAGGCCTAACTGGAATTCAACACCTGTATTTTTCATACTACCGATATTTTGCCAAATACTGGCAAACGCGGTAGAAACAGGTAAGGGCACATCAAATAATAAATTATCCGATTTACGGTTAAACCAATCAATCGTTCCGGTAATGCGATTATTCAAAATACCAAAATCTACGCCCACATTTAATATAGAGTTAGATTCCCATTGCAGGTCAGGGTTTGCTTTACGGCTGGGAGACGGAGGTGTATATCCGCCTGTTCCATTTGCATAATAATAATCAGTATAGGCATAATACAAACCAATATCTTCATTCCCTTGTTCTCCATAGCTGCCTCTCAGTTTTAGTTCATTTAACCAGTTAATATTTTTTGCAAATTTCTCTCCTTTTATTCTCCAGCCTAAGCCTACAGAATAAAAATCGCCCCAGCGAACATCGGGTGCAAACCGGGAAGAACCATCTGTACGGAAACTGGCAGACAATAAATACCTTCCATCATAGTCATAATTCAGGTTAGAAAAATAGCTTTCAATACGATGGTTATCTTCATAAGAAGTTGCGGGGTTTGTTGCTGTTGCCCCGTTATCTAATTCAGTATATCCGGGGAATACAAAACCAGATTTGTAAGCGGCCAGGTAATTATACTGGTACCTGTAATTTTCATGGCCTACCAATGCCCTGAAATTATGAACATCTTTTATCATTTTTGCCCACGATAAAACCTCGTTGCCTGTTAATGAAATAGCTCTTTCATTTGATTTTGTAGAACGGCCACCATCTACACCACCTGGTGTGCTGGGAGCAGCATCGCCATATTGATTATTTTGATAGCTGGTACCATTTGTATTGTAATAATTTAAACCTAAGGTTGCTTTAAAAGAAAAATCCTTTAAGAATTTAATTTCACCAAAAGTATTCACATTCCCGTTAAATATTTTCGTTGACCTGTCATCAAGCGATAATGTACCTGCGGCATTTGAACGGCCGGCATAAGGCCGTGTACCCATTTGTTCGGGCACTCCAAAATCATATTTTGGCTGGCCGGTTATGCTATCATATACATAAGATCCATCCGTAAGATTGTGCTGGTAAACTGGGTAAATGGGACCCATTTGACGGGTATAATAAAATGGGTTTGTAGTAGATGTTCCGCCACTGGGTACGTCCTTACGGTTTGCAAAACCACCATCCAGATTAATACCGGCATTAAACCACTTTTTAGGGGATACGTTAACGTTTAACCGGGTGTTATATAATTTATAACCGGAAAAACGGGCAATCCCATCTTCATTTAAATAACCGGCAGAAAAATAATAATCGGCTCCTTCGCCACCACCTGAAAAACTCAGGCTGGCATTGGTTCTGGAGGCAGTTCTAAACATGGCATCTTCCCATGATTCATCCCATAATAATTGTGCATTGGGATTTATTTTACCGGTTGTAGGGTCAATAAGCTGGTTACCCGGAACATTGTAAGCATTATATACTAACCCATTATTCGTAGTAAGTACATTGGATGCAGATACACCCGCTGCAGATGTGGATTGTCCCTGGGCCAGGTATTGGTTTCTATAAGCTTGCCAAAAAACTTCATAATAATCTTTAGCGCCTATTCGGTCATATTCCGGAATCAGTCTTGTCATAAATCCCTGACGCAGGCTGGCAGTCATTTTGGGCAGCCCTTTTTTCCCTTTTTTAGTGGTGATCATAATAACACCATTGGCAGCCCTGGAGCCGTATAATGCGGCCGCTGCTGCATCTTTTAATACAGTGATAGATTCTATATCATCATTATTTAATGCAGAAATAGACCCGTCATAAGGGATCCCATTTAAAACATACAGTGGCCCGCTGGTTGCATTAATTGAACCCACACCCCGTATCAGCACACCGGCACCAGAACCGGGAGCACCGCCCCCATTGGTTGCGATAATACCGGAAACCTGGCCTTCTAAAGCCTTTGTAATACTGGTAACTTGTTGTTTTTGCAGCGTAGCGCTGGTTACTGTATTTTCAGCACCCGTAAAGGCTTTCTTTTTCACCGTACCATAAGGCACAGTTACCACTATATTTTCTAAGTCGTTCATAGTGGATGAAAGACTTACATTATAGGTATTGCCTGCATTAATTGCAATTTCTTTCTCCATCATATTAATTGAAGAAATAATGATAGCTTTAGCGGAGGCAGGTATTTCTATAGAATAAATACCTTCACTATTAGTGGCAGTTCCTATGGTTGTACCTTTTACAAGTACAGAAGCGCCGGCTACCGGTTTACCGGATTCATCAGTAACCCTACCGGAAATGGTTCGATTTTGCGCAATAGCAAAAAACGCTATTAGTTGAAATAGCGAGAGCAGCATTACAAGTTTTCTCATAATTCAGTGTTGTTAGTATTAAACAAATATAACTCAAATATTAATTTAAAGACATTTGCAAAAGAAAAACGCTGCATGATAATATTTTTAAATACGTTTTTCCTTTTTTCCCATCAGCAAAACCGGTAACAGCATTAAATTAGTTGCAGTGGCTACTATTAAGGTAAGTGAAGTAAGCCAACCCAAAGCAAAAGTGCCTCCAAAACTACTGGCACAAAAAATAATAAACCCGGCAATTAATACCATTGATGTATAAAGGATACTTAACCCGGTATGACGAATACTGTATTTCACGGTTGTATTTACATCGTTATCATAGGCCGGCAGTTCTTGCCTGTAATTTACCAGGAAACGGATACTGATATCTACGGCTATTCCTAAAGCCACACTAAATACCAGTACGGTACTGGGTTTTAAGGGTACCCCCAGCCAGCCCATGGTTCCTGCTGTTACCATTAATGGAATCATGTTTGTAATTAATGAATACGATAAAATACGGCCGGAGCGAAATAGCCAAAGCATACATAATGCAATAAATAAAAAGGCCCAGAATATACTTTCCTTCAACCCATTTATGATGTACTTGCTTCCTTCTAAAAAAGTAATGCTGGTCCCGGTAAGTTTTACCGAATAACTACTATCAAAGAGTGTATGCGCTTTTGTTTCTATTCCCTTTAATATGTCCGGTAATTGCCGGGTACCTACATCGGCCATGCTCACACTAATGCGGGTACTTTGCCTGCCGCTGTCAATAAATGACAAAAGCATCCGGGAAAGTTGATTATTGCTGTTTGAATCTCTTTGTGGCCTTAAATATTCACCCACAAAAGCACCATCAAATGCATTCGGTAACATATAATTTGCTGAATCTCCTTCATAAAAAGCCTGTTTGGCAAATTTTAATCCTTCTGCCAGGCTTAATGGCCTGTTCATTTGTGGCTGTGCTGCAATATACTGAGCCAGTGAATCTACTTTTTGAAAAATTCCGAGCGCCCTGGAGCCGGTAATACCATGTGGTTTTTTTGTAGATACCACAATTTCCAGCGGCATTACACCTTTAAAGTTATTTTCAAAAAATTTAAGGTCTGTATATATTTTATCCGTTTGTGGCAAATCATCTACTATATATCCTACTCCTTTCAATCGCAACATCCCAAGCAGGGAAAACAAAACCAACAATGCCGTAATTCCCAATACAAGCCTGCGATGGTTTAAAACCAGGTTTTCAATTTTTTGTAACACCGATGTTATCCAGTGACTATGTAAATATTTTAATTGGGGCGACCTGGGCGCAGGCAAATAACTTAAAACGGAAGGAAGCAGGATAAATGAAATAACAAATACCATCATAATGCTTAACCCTGCAATAATGCCAAATTCTTTTAAGATGGCGCTTTGTGTAAATGCAAATACCCCAAAACCAATGGCTGCCGTGAGGTTACAAAAGAAAGTAACCACTCCCATTTTACTTACCATACCTACAAGGGCCTTTTCTTTATGATGCTCCTGTAAATAAAGGGTATGGTATTTATTAATAAAATAAATGCAATTGGGAACGCCAATTACAACGACCAGCGGAGGCGCTAATGCCGTTAATAAAGAAATTTTAAATCCAAATAAATACATAAGGCCCACCGTCCAAATAACGCCTATGATAACCACCAGTAAAGACAGGAGTGTGGTACTACCCGATCTGAAAAACAATAAAAGTATACAGGCACTTAATAGTAATGAAGCGATAAGGAAAAATCGCATTTCTTTTTGAATACGGTCAGAAACTGCCGTACGAATTAAAGGCAACCCACTTATATAAGTTTGTATTCCTGTTTTCTTTTCAAATAAGTGAGTGGCGGCTGTAATGTTATTTACAATTTGGGTTCTTTTGGGAGAATTGAGGGAATCTTTATTGATACGCACAGCCATTAAATAGGCATGGGTAGCGGGGTTATATAATAAGGAGCGATAGAAAGGAAGATTTTCAAAAACTAACCGGGCAGAATCTAATTGCGCCTGGGATTGAATGGCTGGGCTAAATATTTTAACGGCATCTAACTTGTCGGTTTCTTCATTCTTTACCAGGTTCACTGCCGATGGCAAACTCATTACATCTGCTACATCGGGCACTTTTTTTAATTGCTGCTGTAAATGGCTGTAGGCGGTAAAATTTTTTAAATTAAAAAGATTGTTGCTTTGAATACCAACTACCAGGATATTTCCATCATCTCCGAATTGTTTCCTGAACGCCTGGTAGTCCTGGTATTTAGAATTGCCGGATGGAATTGCTTTGGCAAATTCATAGCTTAGTTTTACCTGGCTGGCAAAATAACCCATTATTCCGGTAAGCATACTGAGTATAATAATAAGAAGAAGCCGGTTTTTAATAACCAGCTTTGCCAAACGTTGCCACATATAAAGCTAAACACTGTTTAATTTTGCAAAGAAAGATTATTTAAGCGGTATTTTTATTAAAAACATCAACTGGTGGCGGCATAAATGCATCGTTATACTATGATTTATAAAACAAAAGGCATCATATTACGCAGTATCCGGTATGGCGACACAAGCCTTGTAGTTACTGCCTTTACCGAACTATTCGGCATACAAACTTATATGGTAAATGCAGCCCGTTCGGCAAAAAAAACAGCGGCGAAGGCAATTCTGTTTCAACCATCAGCCCTGTTAGAAATGCAGGTATATCACCAGGAGCAAAAAGCCATGAACCGTATTAAAGAATCTAACTGGGCATTCTTATACCGGCACATTTTATCGGATGTGGTGAAAAACAGCATTGCTTTATTTATGATTGAAGTTTTGCATAAAACCCTCAAGCAGCCTGAACAAAATACTGACCTGTTTTATTTTTGCGAAGATGCCTTACAACAACTGGATGATGCCCCGCCGGGTGTGGCGGCAAATTTTCCTTTGTATTTTATTTTACAGCTACCCCACTTTTCGGGTTTACGGCTGCAGGATGATTACATGCCCGGTAAAAGAGAAATATTAGACCTGCAGGAAGGGCGTTTTGTTGCCACGGTACCGCAACATGCCCATTATATAGAACATGAGTATGCCCGAATTACAGCCGAATTATTAAGAATCATGCAACCCCATGAACTGGCTGATATTAAGCTTAACAAACAAATGAGAAGATTTTTGCTATCCCGTTATGTAAGCTATTATCAATTGCACATCCAGGATTTTGGAAATTTAAAAACATTACCGGTAATACAAGAAGTACTTGAGTGATGCCCTGGCAAATAAAAAGAAGGCATTAAAATGAATCCAATAAATTCGGTTAACTTTAATACCCATAAAAAGAACTTACTTGGAAATTTTTTTATCCATCTGTGTAGGCCTGGGAATTGCAGCTGCAACCGGGTTTCGTATTTTTTTACCCATGCTGGTGGGTAATATTGCTTCCCTGCTGGGCTGGTATCATTTTTCAGATAGCTTTCAATGGATGGGAAGCTGGACTGCATTTGCAATTTTAAGTACCGCAACTGTTGCTGAAATTGTAGCCTACTATGTTCCCTTTTTAGATAATTTATTAGATAAAATTGCACTTCCCTTAGCGATAGGCGCCGGCACCCTGGTGAGTACTTCTGTAATGAGTGACCAAATGGCTGAACCCCTTAAATGGGGACTTGGTTTAGTAGCCGGCGGGGGCGCTGCCGGGCTAATACATGCGGCCATGGGTATGCTTAGGCTCGGCTCCAGTGCCGGTACAGCGGGTACTGCAAACCCCATTGTTACGACGGGTGAAAATGGCGCTGCGGCCACTGTATCTATATTATCTTTTATTATCCCCATAGTAATGGCAGGTTTGGTATTGCTACTTCTTTATTTTATCCTAAAAAAGATGGGGAAATATTTTAGTAAATGAAAGAAAAACCCGGGGTATAAATAAACTTTCGAACCTTATATCATGTACGAAGGTTGCCAAAAATGATATAAAAATAAATCCGCCTCCTAATGAAAATATTTTTATTCCTCTTTTTCCCTTGTATTACCTACGGCCAGGTTGTATATAAAGGAAATATTATTAACAAGCAATCAAAAGAAAAGATTCCATATGCATCGGTGGGCCTGGTAAAAGAAAATACAGGGATAAATGCCAATGAAGACGGGGCGTTTGTATTGGTTTCTGATTTAAACCCGAATGATACATTAATTATTTCATGCGTAGGATTTGAAACAACCCAGTTTCCTGTAAACCAATTACCGGCAAATCATGTTTTTGAAATTGCAGAAAAGCCATTGGTATGTAATCCCATCACTCTAAAAAACCATTATACAAAATCCGTAATCCTGAATGATTATAATGATTGCGGTAAGAATGACTATGCCTCTGCGGGTGCCGTTTTCCAAATAGCCCAACATTTTAAAACGCCCGAAACAAACAGCTTGTTAAGCGAAATTAATATCTGTAAGCGTGATGAAAATTCCCGTTTCAGAATCAGGATTTATAATAAGGACACTTTATCAGGAATGCCCTCCGCTGACCTGGTGGATGCTATTATTGAAATAAAATCAGCGAAGAAATATGTAAGGCTAAACTTAGAAAAATATAATATCATAATTCCCGAAAAAGATTTTTTTGTAGCTATTGAATGGTTGTTTATCCCTTATAATGAGAAAAATATTCAATACAAAACAAGGGGTAAAAAACAAAAAAACACGTATTATAAACCCGTAATTTATATTCATAAAACAGAAGGCTACCAGAGCCATTTAAAAAAAGAGCCAACTACATGGATGATGGACTACCGGGGCAAATGGAGACCCATAAATATTGAATTTAATTTCTTAATTTCTGCAAAGGTAAAAATTTAAAAAAGCATACACTCAATTAAAAAAATGAATGATGCCAGGATATGATTTCTTAAATCACTCTTTTGCTTTCGCCATTATGTAAAATAACCAGCCCGGGAAATTTCTTTTTTTCAAAACTTCCCAATTGATCTGACAAACCCAATGCAGAAGCGCCCCCACTGGTTGCCCAGCGTAAAATATATTCTTCCTCAATTCCAGGAAAATATTTTTGTAAGGTTTTTATTTCTTCATACATATTTAATGTGTGGTTGCTTGCGAGGCTATCGGTACCTATTACCAATTGCATATTTTCAGATAAGAACATTTCAATAGGCGGTAGTGTATTTTCTATAAACAAATTCGCATTGGGGCAAATACAAAAAAATATTTTTTCTTTTTGAGCAGCCGTTAAACCCTGTATATCCTGCAGGCTGGTAAACGTATTGTGAACTGCAATAATGGTTTGCTGATGATTAAAAAAAGGTAGCCAACTGCAAAAGCTGGATTTACCGGCAGGAATAAAATGAGAAATATCAATCCCCATCTCATGATAAAATTGGATAAAAGCGCCGGTACCAGATCGGAATAATTCATTTTCTGCTCCTGTTTCCTGGTTATGGATGGATATGATTTCATTTTTAGTAACGGCATCTATTTCTCCCAGTAAAGTTTTTGAAACTGAATAAGGGGCATGAGGAACAAAGGTAGCCGGCAGCCCTGACTCTTCAAATGCTGATTTTACCGGCTGCATATCTACCATCCGTTTTTTAGCTACTGCATCCGCAAAGCCGGTAATTTCAATAAAGTTTTTCCAGTACAATTGGCTGTTTCGCTTTAAGGGAATACTATCGGGTGTATTACAGATATCACCTATAGCTACCGTACCGGATTCCCTTAACTGCTTTTCAGCGGCTGCCATTGCTTCCCCCTTCTGCTGGGTTGTTGCCGCTCTTTTTTGCATTACTCCTTTTACAAAATCTACTAAACCGGTATGCATCGGGATCTTATTAAGCATGTGGCTTAGTTCTATATGGCAATGCACATTTACAAAGCCGGGACATAAAGTGCCTTGTAATACTTCAATATCCGTACCCGCTACGGCCTCAGGCAATAAATCTATAATTTCACCTGCTGCAGTAGTGATAAGTACTGAATGTGGCGGGGCAAAATTATCTCCATTAAAAATTCTGTCTGCTTTAAATTTTCTAAACATATTATGGCAGGCCCATTCTTTTTTGAAAAATGGGATTTAAATAACCTTTCAAATCTGTAAATGGGATCCCAATATCAATTTGCCCATATACATAGGCAGCTATTTCATAAGGCTGATAAGAAAAGATAAGTTCATTACCCGAAAAGTAAAAATTCTTATTGGGCTTTAAAAAATTATCAAATAGAATCGTATTTAATTTTTCATTGGGCTTCAGGCCTGCTCTTTTTTTAAAATTTTCTTCGAGCAGTTTTTGTAATAAAAGGGTATCGGCACTGGTAATGTCGCTCAATCGCATCCTTTTTTTCTCAGCTACATTATAACAATAAAAAGTTGCTCCATAATTGCCGTGAGCGCCACCGGCATAACTATAGCCGAAATGGCTTAGCACCAGGTAGCTTTTATCGTTCCAGTAAATTTTTATGTTTTGTTCCAAATCATAATTCATGTACGTCAAGCTTTCTGCCTCTTTTTCATCCAGGTTCTTACCCTGCTCGTGGTAATCTGTAAAAAAGGAATGGTGAATGCGGTTTATCAAGGAATCGTAAGAAAGCGCCATCGTGCTTTTATACGTGTCATCCAGCATTTTCATAATTTCGGTATTGAGCCAGGTGCCTGCACTATAATTGCCGGCAGGAATCACAAAATCTTCCCGGGTATGAGCCTGCGATGAATTCTTATGCCCCGGGAATAAGCGGGCAGAATCAGAATAAGAAAGTACATTAAACGTGTAAGAAGTAAGATCGTATTGTTCTCTTAAAGCAAGGGGATATCTATTGCCATGAGCGTCCACCCATACACCTTCTATGGCATGACCTGCATATGTAAAAATCCATTTACCGGGTAAAGATGGCTGTTCATTCCGATTATCAAATTTTTCTGATGTAAATTCTTCCAGCACAATACTATCTCCTGCCTTTTTATTTTCAGGCGAGGCAGGCCCTAGTTCAATAAACGAGCCTACTTGGGTAAAATAATAAATTCCTGAAAACTGGTGGCCGGCTCTTTGCAAATTTAAAACTACGGGTTTGCCAGCTACTGTTCCCACCATTCTTTTATAAAAATTACCGGAATCAGTGAGGGGAATATTTACTACGGGTTCTGTTACTTTCACAATCGTATCCACTACGACAGGCGCTTCTCCTGTATTTTTAGGATTATTACAACCATATAAAATAAAGCCTGTAATAAATAAAAAGCCGGCATGGGTTATCCTCATCAATAAAATTTTGATTAAAATTACTAAAATAGAAACAGGTACAGGGTTAAAACCCAAATCCGGGAATATTTTATACTCAATTCCTGTAATTAAAAATGAAGGATTACCATTTTCGGAAATTAGAAAATATCTTTGCACACGGTAAAAAAAATACCCGCCTGTAATAAACGATGTTAGATAAATTAGATGCCATTAAAGCCAAGTTCGACGACCTGGCAGTTGCCCTTACCAACCCCGAAATTGTAAGCGATAATAAGCGGTTTACAGCATTAAGCCGTGAATATCGCAGCCTTGAGAAGATAGTAAATGCAAGAAATGAGTATGTAAAATTGCTGGAAGATATTGAATTCAATAAAGAAGTATTACAATCGGATGATGATGAAATGAGGGAAATGGCCAAAATAGAATTACCGGGACTGGATGAAAAGAAAACAGACCTGGAAAAGCAACTCCGCAACCTACTTATTCCTAAGGATCCCTATGATGAAAAGAATGCAATTTTGGAAATACGGGCAGGTACCGGTGGCGATGAAGCATCCTTATTTGCCGGGGATTTGTTCAGGATGTATTTAAAATATTGTGAAAAACAAGGTTGGAAAACCGCTTTGCTGAGTGAAAGTGAAGGTACGGTAGGGGGCTATAAAGAAGTACAATTAGAAGTAACGGGTGAAGATGTATATGGTATTTTAAAATTTGAGAGTGGCGTACACCGGGTACAAAGAGTACCAGATACTGAAGCCAGTGGCAGGGTTCATACCAGTGCAGCAACTGTGGCCGTAATGCCCGAAGCCGATGAGGTAGACTTTGAATTAAAAGACAGTGATGTAAAAATGGAAACAGCCCGAAGTGGCGGGGCGGGTGGCCAAAACGTAAATAAAGTAGAAACAAAAGTATTTTTAACCCATATACCCACCGGCGTAACCGTAGTGTGCCAAACAGAACGTACCCAATTGGCTAACCGTGAAAAAGCGATGGAGATGCTACGAACCAGGTTGTATGATGAACAAGTGAGAAAACAGGAAGAAGAAATTGCCCGCAGAAGAAAAAGCCTGGTGAGTACGGGAGACAGGAGCGCTAAAATAAGAACTTATAATTTTCCGCAGGGCAGAGTAACGGATCACCGGATAGGGCTTACCGTTTATAACTTAGATGCCGTACTCAATGGAGAGTTACAAGAATTTATAGATGCATTACAGTTTGCAGAGAATGCCGAAAAGCTCACAAATCCTTAAGTTGGCTGCAAGTTTTATTGACCACAACATTTTTAAAGAAAATATTTAATTCTGCATTTGTTTTTTTGACTTTGTGCAATGTTTTTTACCTTATTTCTTATCTTCATTAAAATACAATGTTATGAAACATTTACTCCTTATTATACTTTTAGCAAATAGTTTAGTAGGACTAAATTCTTGTAAGAAGGATTCTTCAGAAAGTAGGATTTTAATAAATTTTATTAATAAAACTGGCTCAGAAATTCAAAGTGCAACAGCAGACAATATTCAAATTGGAAATATTGCAGACAATGAGCAAACTGGGTTTATAAGTTTTGATCACTTTAGAACCGACACTCAAATGCCAGATTGTGATTTTATTGGGATACTTCAAAATGATACTTTGAATAGTACAGCAAAATTCTATTTTTGTGGAACTGAGAAATCTCAATTAAAAGCTGGACAATATAATATTGAAATTAAACTTTCCACAATTGGATCTAACAAATATTTTGACTTACATTTTAGGTAAACCTGCAGCCAACACGAGGGTTTTATGCAAGTGTGGCTCATTGGAATTATAACCAACCACATAATCTTTTCTGTACTTCGGTTCGGGACATGAAGAATAATCCTGAACTTTTGTACTTAATATATAACTTTATCAAAAAGCCAGGCATCTGTTCTAGGCAGTAGGAATTCTAATTCCACACCTGTATAAAGCCCTGACCGTTTAAAAAAACAACCCGGATTTTATCCCACTTATTTATTCATTCTTCTTGTTTACAAATTTTTAACAGACAGGCCAAAACTTGGCATCTCTTTTGTTCGTATATATATACTACATAAATAGTAAATTTTCTCATAAGCAGTTAGTTTTGGTAAACGGCTCCTGTTTCTACAGGAGCCTTCTCATAAGATCTGAACTTATTCTAAATAAAATAAGTTTTATCACATGAGTCGCTTACTTAACTTCGCATTTTTAAAAACATGTAGTGAATACCTCCGCCGAAAAAGAGAGGAAAGCCCTCTTTAAAAAAATAAAGAATAAAATGAACCCGAATGGGGAGATGAGCTTTGTAGATCATCTTGAAGAATTACGCTGGCATATTGCCCGGTCCTTATTAGTATGGCTGGCGGCTGCCATTCTCATTTTCATTTATATTGATTTTGTATATGACCAGATTATTTATGCCCCGGCACAATCAGATTTTGTAACCTATATCTATTTCTGCAAATTTGGCCATATGATCGGGCTGGGAGACGGATTGTGCATGCCACCTGTAAACATCGCATTACAGGGCATTACAGTGAGCGGCCCGTTTATGAGTGCATTAAATATTGCCATGGTAGGCGGCATTGTATTGGCTTTCCCTTATTTATTTTGGGAATTATGGCGTTTCATTAAACCTGCCTTATCACCCAAAGAAATTAAAAGTGCCAGGGGAAGCATTTTTTGGGTATCTCTTTGTTTCTTTTCAGGCGCCGCTTTTGGATATTACCTTCTGGCACCTTTTACTTTCAATTTCTTAGCAAACTTTAAATTAGGCTCTGCCTCTACTTATAAGTATTTACCCACACTGGATGATTATATTGAAACACTTACCAATATCATATTGGGATGCGGAATTGCATTTGAATTGCCCGTTTTAGCATTTGTACTGGCAAAGATTGGATTAATTAATGCCGCTTTTATGCGCCGCTACCGCAAATATGCAGTCGTTATTATTTTAATTGTAGCTGCTGTAATTACGCCCTCCCCGGATTGGACGAGCCAGGCAATTGTCTCTTTTCCCTTATTATTATTATATGAATTAAGTGTGATTATTACAGCCCGGGTTGATAAAAAGAAAGTAAAAGAAGAGAAAGAATGGAGCTAAGCCGGGGTAAAAAATATTTTTAAAACGAGGGTTGGGTCATGTATTAAAACCTGTTATGGCAAATCTAAGATTAAAAGCTGTTCAAAACCTGGTTCCGCTGCAAAGGCTTTTACTTGGGGTAATGGTTGCATGTATTGTTTATTTCATATCAAGACATTTGCCTTTTTATCTCACGGCACTTATTACCTGGAATGGTTTTGCCTTTACTTATTTACTGGTAAACTGGTATTTGATTTTATCATTACCTCTATCTCATTTAAAAAGAAAAGCGGCAACTGAAGATGGTACTACCGGTTTTGTTTTTGTAATGGTTTTACTTTTTTCTGCAGCAGGCCTATGGATTGTTCTGCTGATGTTAAAAGCAGACATTACCTCCATCAATAAAATTATATTAACCCTTTTGGCGATCCTGGGCAGCATGCTTTCCTGGGCACTGGTGCATACTTTTTTTACTTTTCATTATGCGCATCTTTTTTATTCGCCTAACAGTAAAAAAGGGCTTGATTTTCCCGGTGATGAAGAACCGGATTATTTAGACTTTGCCTATTTTTCTTTTGTAATAGGCTGTACGTTCCAGGTTTCTGATGTAGCTATCCGGGAAAAAAAATTCAGACGGCTTGTATTGCTGCACGGATTATTGGCTTTCCTGCTAAATACCTTTGTAATTGCCCTATGTATAAGCATCATCAGCAATCTTATAAAATAATAGCCCACCCCGGTGAAGGGCGGGCTATATTCCCATTTTTATACTTTTTACTGAACTACTTCCTTTGCTTTATCACCCACTTTTTTTGAAGCATCTTTAATAGCACCGGCAGCCTCTTGGGCGCCTTCTTTTACCGCTCCGGCAGCATCTTTTACTCCTTCTTTGGTAGCATCCCATGCATTTGAAACTGCGTTTCCTGCTTTATCAAAAAATGCACCTGCCTTATTTACTGCTTCTCCTTCTTGTAAAGAAATGGTTTTCCCCTCTTTGTTTTTCACTTCTCCCTTCAGGGTAATTACGGTTCCGTCTTCCAGCACAACATCTTTTGTAGTGGCTACCCAGGCGCCATTTTGATACTGCATTACTTTACCATCTTTAAACATCACATCGCCTTCTGTAGCAGTAAAGCTAAGGCTGGGAGCAGAGCTAACCAGGGTATCCGCAGGGGTGGTACTAACCATTGTATCCATTGGGGTTGTTTCGGTTTTCGTTTCATTTCCTGCACAAGAAGCTAATAAAGCTACTATGGCAGCAAGTCCTAATACTTTTTTCATTCTTTTTGTTTTAATGATTTATAATATGATTACGCATAAACGTATAAGGTTTTAGGATTATTACATATACATTTATTTTTTATTTACTGCAAGCCTTATGCCTGTTTATTATATATTCATCATTTTGGTTTTTGCTAAAATGGCAGTCGGGTTTCAAAGGAATACTTTTTGTATGTTTACGGATAAATAATGTAAAAAAATGACGCCAGGAATTTTAATTGTATCCTTAATTTTTATGGGGTTGGGTATGTGGGTTCAAAGCAGGTTAAAAGGTAAATTTGCTTTATATAGTAAGATGCCCACCAGCAGCGGAATGAGTGGCGCCGATATTGCCCGGAAAATGCTTAATGATAATGGCATTTACGATGTAAAGATCACGGCAGTAGAAGGCCAGCTAACCGATCATTATAACCCCGCCAATAAAACCGTAAACCTAAGCCCGGATGTGTATGCAGGCCGCTCGGTAGCAGCTGCGGCTGTAGCGGCGCATGAATGTGGCCATGCAGTACAACATGCTAAGGCTTATTCCATGCTTACGCTAAGAAGCAAACTGGTTCCGGCTGTAAATATCAGCAGTAAACTTAGCCAATGGATTATTTTAATAGGGCTGGGTATACTGGGTTTCGGCCATGGCAGCCCCACTGTTTTATTAATAGGTATTATACTGTTTGCTGTTACTACTTTATTTACATTAATTACCTTACCGGTAGAATTTGATGCTTCGAACCGTGCCCTGGCCTGGCTCAATCAAGCCCATATTACTACCACGCCCGAATATGACGGCGCCAAAGATGCCTTAAAATGGGCTGCCTTAACCTATGTGGTAGCCGCCCTGGCAAGTTTAGCCATGCTATTTCAATATGTAATGATATTTTTGGGACGGAGAAATGATTAGATCCACTAGTTTTATAAAAAATAAAAAACCATCGCCAGTTCAATAAAATATTTCATCATAACTATAAATAACAATAATGGATTTTGAAAAAGAGTTTGAAAAATATGCCATAAAACATAAAGGCATTAGCAGTAACTTATTGAATGATTATTCAAAAAAGAACAGTTCTCTTGCCCACGCAAACCCATACCTGGTAACGGGGCTCACACCCAATATTATTGAAGAGCGCCCCATGAATGTAGCTGTAATGGATGTATATAGCCGGCTGATGATGGACCGGATTATATTTTTAGGATACCCGATAAGTGATGAAGTGGCAAATATAGTAACGGCACAATTGCTTTTCTTAGAAAGTACAGACCGTACACGGGATATACAAATGTATATTAATAGCCCGGGAGGCAGTGTTCATGCGGGTTTGGGTATGTACGACACCATGCAGTTCATTACCCCCGATGTGGCAACTATTTGTACAGGCATGGCCGCCAGTATGGCACAGGTACTGATGTGTGCCGGTACCAAAGGAAAACGTACCGCATTAAAACATAGCCGTATTATGATGCACCAACCCAGCGCCGGAGCCGGCGGGCAGGCATCGGATATTGAGATCACCGTAAATGAAATTCGCAAACTTAAAAAAGAACTCTACGAAATCATTGCATTCCATAGCGGGCAAACAATAGAAAAAGTTGAAAAAGATTGCGACCGGGATAAATGGCTTACCGCTATAGAAGCTAAGGAATACGGCCTGGTAGATGAAGTGTTGCTCACCAATCCCCGAAAAGAGAATAAATAAAAATCATTTAAAAGACTTTCAAATAAAAATATATGAATAAAAGATTTGAAGAAGAAGAAGAATCTCCCGAAATGCCCCAGGTAGAAAACCCAATGGAAAAAATGCTGAGCGGATGGCGTTTCGACAAAAAATTTATAGAACAACGTAAAGTGTTTTTATGGGGTGCGGTAGAAGATAAAACAGCAAAAGATATTACCGACCGCTTACTATATTTGGAAGCCATCGACCCCGGGAAAGAAATTTCATTTTATATAAACAGCCCCGGGGGTGTAGTTACCAGCGGCATGGTTATTTACGACACCATGCAAATGATCAGCTCGCCGGTAAGTACCATTTGTATGGGTATGGCAGCCAGCATGGGCAGTATCTTATTAAGCGGGGGCAAAAAAGGACACCGCTTTATTTTTCCGCATGGCGAAGTAATGATACACCAACCCAGCGGCGGTGGGCGGGGCACCAGCGCCGATCTTGAAATAATGGCCTTGCAAATGCAAAAAACAAAAGAAATGGGCGCCCGCCTGTTAGCAAAAAATTGCGGCAAAACTTATGAAAAAATATTAAAAGATTTTGACCGGGATTATTGGATGGATGCGAAAGAAAGTGTGGCTTACGGTATTGTGGATGGCATTATAGATAAATTATAATTTTTATGAACCCCGAATGAAGTAAAAAAGCGGAAAAATGATTTCCGCTTTTTTATTATGAGTATTCAACTTATAAAACACACACTAAAAGGCTTTAATTAGAAGCCATTGTCATATACTGTTTATTAATCTTATCCATAATATACCCGCTGATCCATCCTACATAAGCATAGCGGGGATAAATGAATTTTTTACCGGGGTTCCGGGTATTTACCTGTTGTATCAGTTCATCTAACCAAATAGCGCCTGCCAGCATCGCTTTTTGATCGTAGGTTTTTATTACCCGGTTAATATTCCGAAGTGTTGTAGTTGCATCTTTTGCATCCAGTGTCTTACTCACATCCGGTGTAATGAGTGTCATATAATCGGAATATACTTTTTTACGGAATGCTGCAATATCGGCTGCGGTAATTTCTACATAATTATCATTTATTTTTTCGGGGTACATAAGCGAAGCAATACTCCATACAATACCGCCTGATAAGTACACCACGTCCCGGGTTTTAAATTCTGTTTTATTGGCAAATTCATATACCATAAGCCGGGCCAGGCTATCATCCATAATTTTTTTTGCCGATTCTAAAAATTCTTCCAGGCTGCCCTGTGCTTTTGATTCTATTAATCGCTGAAAAGATTTTGTACCCAATGCAAAAGTTACAGGAACAAAAGAATTCGATTCATCAAAATACCCGCCCTTTGTATTGCCGCTTCCTACATCTAACTGATCGGCAGTAAGCCGGTTTTTTTGGGGTACAATTCCTCTAAAGCTAAGTTCCGCTTCCTGCCGGGGCGTAATGTAATTTATGCGTATGCGGCTATCCAACTCTTTGGGCCGTATCACCTGTGCAAAATATTCGGTTTTGCCATACCTATCCAGGTCTTGCTTAAGGCCACTGCTAATTACAATATGAATTTTATTATAGGCAATATCATACCGTGTTTTTATAATTTGATAAAATACGGCAATGGCATTCCGGGTTTCCACTTCACTTTGATAAGAAAGGGCTGCCGCATCAGTATTAATGGACGTGTCAGTTTTTAAAATATAATCATTCTCACTGTCTTTATGTAACTGTAACTCTATTACACTTAGTTTAATGCCCTTAGCTCCCACTTCTACGCCTGCATATAACTCACCTTCTCCATGTAATCCTTTCAGTAAAGATTCCAATACATCTGCAATTACCGATAAGCCCTGCGAACGGTAAAGCTTTATGGCTTTTTCATAAGAAGCGGCAGCTTGTTTTTTTTGGGTAAGCCTGCTGTACAAATTACCCAGGCCTTCGTAAGCCTGTGCCTGGTAATAAATATCCATATTTTTAATGGCTGCTGCCAATCCCTTTTTATAATACGATTCTGCCGCTTCGTATTGTTGCGCCTCTACTAACGAAGAAGCTGTTTTCAGCATTCTTGAGGGCGCCATGTTTTGCTGGTTTTGGGCATATAATACACTGCCCATAAGCATCATCATTACGATTAGGATATTTTTATACTTCATATTACTTGTATTAAGTTCCAATAATTCATTTTGTGGTAAAGGGCTGCTGCCAGCCAAACAAAAGTATTGCATTCGCCATGCTGTTCTCCTTTCTTTATAATGCAGTTCTGAACAGCTTTTCAACATTTGTTAGTTATCTTTACTTCATGCAATTTTCTCATATTGTAAATGCAAAATTGAGTAAGGAAACAGACCGCCCCTTAATGCGGAAAGAAATATTTCCGGTAAGTAAAGGGCTGCAGCAATACCTGGAAAAATATGGAAGAGATAAGGATTTGCCAATCAATTACAAAGACCTCTTAAACTACCGGTTTTCCGATGCCTTAAAAGATAAGAACGGCAAACCCACCCACTGGGAAACGGCCATTTACGATTTAAAAGAAATGGAATTCTTAAGAGCCAGTTTAATAGAAACCTATGCCGTGTTGAAAACAGAAGGAAACCTCAGTTTCTCAAAACACTTAGATGTGGAACGTATCGATTTTTGTGAATTTGGAAATAGTATCCCCTTTAGGATTCGTATTATAAATCGGATAAATGGTAATTATGATCATTTTTATATTAAAGTGGCCGATGCTTCCCGTATTTATGGTTTAGAACTGGAGCATTTATTATCTCCCAACTATATCGTTTTCTTATACCATCAAAACACATTGGTGGAAGAACATATTGCGGGTGTACCCGGAGATTTGTTTATTGAACGCTATTTACATAACCCGGAACATAATAAAATTCGTATTGCCAAAGAGTTTGTAAAATTCAATGAACGCTGTTTTGCCCGGTTACTTGGGGATATGCGCAGCTATAATTTTGTGGCAGAAATAACGCCTGATATTGAAGATTTTCAATACCGGTTTAGGGCTATTGATTTTGACCAGCAATCTTATGAAGGCGCCAAAAACCTGTACCTGCCTCAATTTTATAAAGAAAATTATGAATATGTAGATCTCGTGTTAAAAAGTTTAAGTGCCGAAGTTATTCAGCAATACCAGGAAGAAGAAAGAACCAGTATTGCCTACCGGGTTTACAGCAAACGAAGGCAATTGGTGGAACTCCTGAATGCCATGGTAAAAGACGAGTTATCAATAACTTATAAAGTAAAAATGCTTGCCGCACAACTAAATGAACACTTTCATACCCATGCTTTTTTAAAGTGTAATACCATGGGAGCTATTGTAAAAAAACAACTTAAGCAAACTGTACAATTTCATCTCCGCAAGTTTGGCCCTATGTAGAAAAATGGCTTTAAATGCAGCATTTCGGCTTCAAAGTGTATCTTTGCAGACGGAGTTCGTAGTATAAAAACCACATACTTCATAGAATCATTATGGCAAGACAACAACAATTACACTGTTCATTTTGTGGCAGAAACCGGGATGAGGTTAAAATCCTTATTGCCGGCCAGGACGGCCATATTTGTGAGAACTGTGTAGAGCATGCCCAGGATATCATTGGCCAGGAATTAGGAATTAACAGTGAAAATAAGGGCCTGATCAATAGCAATTATGCTAAGCTTTCAGTTAGGAAACCTTTAGAAATTAAGAAATTTTTAGATGAGTACGTTATTGGGCAGGATGATGCCAAAAAGATATTATCTGTAGCCGTTTACAATCATTACAAGCGGCTAAATCAAAAAGTGGAAAATGATGTAGAGATTGAAAAGAGTAATATTATAATGGTGGGTGAAACCGGAACCGGCAAAACCCTGCTGGCTAAAACCATTGCCCGCATGCTGAATGTTCCTTTTGCCATTGTAGATGCCACAGTATTTACTGAAGCCGGGTATGTGGGAGAAGATGTAGAGAGTATGCTTACCCGCTTGTTACAATCCTGTAATTACGATGTACAAGCTGCCGAAAGAGGAATTGTTTTTATAGATGAAATTGATAAAATAGGCCGTAAAAGCGACAACCCCTCTATTACCCGGGATGTAAGCGGGGAAGGGGTACAACAAGGATTACTAAAATTACTGGAAGGTACAGAAGTACTCGTGCCACCCCAGGGAGGTCGTAAGCATCCTGAGCAAAAACTTATAAAAGTTAATACCCAGAATATCTTATTCATTTGTGGTGGCGCTTTTGCCGGTATTGATAAAATAATAGCCCGCAGGGTGAATACCCATTCCATTGGATTTAACGTAAATAAAGAAGAACAGGAATACAGGGAAAATAATATACTGCAATTTATTAATGCCGTAGATCTTAAAAACTTTGGACTCATTCCCGAATTGCTGGGGCGCCTCCCGGTTGTAACGTACTTGAATTCTTTAGATGAAGCTACTTTGCGCAGCATTCTTACTGAACCTAAAAATTCGCTTATTAAACAATTTACCCGTTTATTTGAACTGGAAGGCATTTCACTGAGCTTTGAACCTGAAGTATTGGATTTTATGGTAAGTAAAGCTTTGGAATATAAACTGGGCGCAAGAGGCTTACGCAGTATTTGCGAAAGTATCCTTACCGATGCGATGTTTGAACTGCCAAGCCAAAAAATAAAATCTTTTGAAGTTACATTAGAATATGCACAAAGGCATTTCAATAATAGCAAATTAAGCTTACTGAAAGTGGCCTGATCATTTATTTTTTTACATGGTGCAGCACAGCGCCTTTATGCGCTGCAATATGATCGGATATATCACTCTTAATTTCATATTGAGGATCATCAGCCGTGGCATGATGGGTATATCCCTTATAACTAAAATCCTTTTTGTGCACTTTTATAATTTTTCCGCTTACAAGGCCTGCTTCTGAATCCCATGATACCTGATCTCCTGTTTTGAATTTCTTTTTCATCATTTATACTTTTTTTCTTTTACCACAGTAACTAAGCCAATATGAAAAGCCCCCTATTCATTGAAAATGATTGGGGATAAACAAATACAGGAAGCAGAAAATATGGAATTGGGCAAAACATTACACAAAAACGGGAGTTCATGGGAATACCGTGTGTTATGAATTTTTCTTTACCGATCAACTTTTTAATTGTGTATTGATTATTTATCTAAAATAAAAATAATAAATAAAACAGGCACTTGCTTTGTAATTGTATTTAAAAAAATTACCCAAGTAAAATTTAAAACGCAAGATCATGGACTACGAATCTCATCACACCGAATTTTCAAGAAGCATTATGGTAGGTTTATTTGTCGGAATATTGGCCAATGTATTGTGCCTGGCTTATGATGCCTTTTTCAGGTTATCATCCAGTTACTTTTTATCTGAGCTTATCAACGTATCTACCCTCAGTTTTTTTGTAGTATTAATTGGCCTTATTACCGGCGTCATCTATTATTATTTTCATCATTATCTTAAACCTGCCAATATACTCTTCCGCTTATTCGCTGTTTTAATTACCGGGGGTTTAATTTTATTGGCCATACATGCAAACCGGACCACCAATCCTATTGTAAATATTGAATTCAGGGAGCTACTTGGCGGCATCATCCTTATTTCGGGATTGTGTTTTATGCTGCTCATCCCATTTTTCTATAAGAAAGATTTCCTGTAATAAAATCTGTTACTTAAAACTAAAACAAATACTTACCCGGTTTAATAAGAAAACGAAACTCAATTTTATTGAGATCAGAGAGCTGTCTATTAATAGATGGCTTTTTTATTAGGCATACAAATATTTAGTAACCTCTTTCACTATAAATATCCTGAAACCCCTTAGCCACCAGAATGAAACAAAAGTTACGCAAATGGAAAACATTTATAGGATATTTGTATTTAATTTTAAAACTTAAAATTGTAACAGCATGTTATTTCAGCATATTTACGACAAGAGCCTTGCCCAGGCCAGTTATTTTATAGGATGCCAAAAAGCCGGTGTGGCTGCTGTAATTGATGCAAAGCGGGATATTGATACTTATCTTGAAATTGCAAAAGCCAATAACATGCAGATTACGCATAT
The DNA here is from genome assembly GCA_001898465.1 of Sphingobacteriales bacterium 39-19. GTDB lineage: Bacteria > Bacteroidota > Bacteroidia > Chitinophagales > Chitinophagaceae > Ferruginibacter. The sequence continues at coordinate 259,841 of MKTX01000001.1, forward strand.
TTTTGAAACGCATATTCATGCCGATTTTTTAACCGGTTCCCGGGAACTGGCAAAACTTACCGACGCCAAATTATATTTAAGTAATGAAGGCGGACCCGGCTGGCAATATGAATTTCCGCACCAGGGTCTGAAAGATGGAGATAAGATACAAGTTGGCAACCTGAGTTTTGAAATTTTACATACGCCAGGCCACACACCGGAAAGTATCAGTTTTTTACTTACCGATAATCCTGCAAGTAATAAACCGGTTATGTTGTTTACCGGAGATTTTGTTTTTGTAGGTGATGTAGGCAGGCCCGACTTGCTTGAAAAAGCAGCCGGTATTGCAGGTACGGCAGATGAAGGCGCCAAACAGATGTATCGCTCACTTCAAAAATTTAATGCCTTACCGGATTATGTACAAGTATGGCCCGGCCATGGAGCAGGAAGTGCTTGTGGCAAGGCATTAGGTGCAGTACCCAGCACCACCGTAGGTTATGAAAAAGAAAGGAACTGGGCTTTTCAATATGCAAATAATGAAAAAGGGTTTGTAAAATACTTGCTGGAAGATCAACCTGAGCCACCTGCTTATTTCGCTATGATGAAACACCTCAATAAGGTAGATCGCCCCCTGCTCACCGAAATTCCGGTATTAAGAAAAATAGCCGCAGCCGAATTAAAAGAAGCACTGTTAAAAGGAATAAAATTAATTGATGCCCGCCCGAAAACAGAATTTGCAGGAGGCTTTATACCGGGCAGCATAAACATCCAGGGAAATAATTCATTTGCTACCTGGGCCGGTTGGTTATTAAAATATGATGAACCCTTTATTATTTTAGCACCCGAAGATCAATTGAATGATCTTACCCGGAAACTCATGCGTATAGGTTTAGATCATATTTATGGCTATGTTTCATCTACCCAAACCTGGACAGAAGCAGGGGGCGCTTTAGAAAAAGCCAACATATTGAGTTTACAGGAAACCAGGGAACTATTAGCCCATAACAATGTACAATTAATTGACCTGAGAGGTGCAGCCGAATATAATGCCGGGCATATTGCCAATGCCGAAAATGTATTTGTAGGAACCCTGGTTGACAACCTTCAAAAAATAAATAAAAACAAAAACGTAATCATTTATTGCCAAAGTGGCGACAGGTCATCTATTGGCTATTCATTATTATTGAAAAACGGATTTAAAAATATAGCTAATTTTTCCGGGAGTATACAGGAATGGGTAAATGCCGGGGAGCCCATCGTAACTTAAAGTGTATAGGTATACTCAAATCATCATAAAACCTGATGATAATCATTCTTTATTAAGCAATGAATGGATATATTTGAACTTCCAATTTTATTGAACCCCTGTACATTCATTTAAACTAAATAAAAATGCAAAAATTCATTCTTTCGGCCATTTTCATGCTGGCTGCCAGTTTTTCATTTTCTCAAAAACAAGCAGACTGGAAAGAGATGCAGGATTTTCATGCTGTAATGAGTAAAACTTTTCATCCCTCAGAAGAGAATAATTTACAGCCCTTAAAAGAAAATGCAGAGAACCTCCTGAAAGCTGCCCGGGCATGGCGTGCTGCCGAAATTCCCGCAGGATACAATACAACCCTTACTACAGCAACATTAAAAAAATTAGTAAAACAATGCAGCGCCATTCAAGTTGCCGTTAAAAAGAAGAAAGATGATATGCAATTAAAAAAAATGATTACAGAAGCGCACGAAATTTTTCATGAAATTATGGAAAAGTGCAGGCCGGGTGCCGACGATAAACATGAGTAAATGATCATTAAATTTTAATGAAACACTGGGTAACAAAAGTCACAAATACCATGCACCTGTATATTTACTTTTGTTACTTATAAAAATACTGATTATGGCAACCATACCCCTTACAACCGCTGGTTTTAAAGAAAAAATATTTAACTACGAAACTGAAAAAGACTGGAAATACCAGGGCCATTTACCCGCCATTATTGATTTTTATGCTGACTGGTGCGGGCCTTGTAAAATGGTAGCTCCCATATTAGAAGAACTTTCCCGGGAATACGAAGGCCAATTACTCATTTACAAAGTAAATACTGATGTGGAACAGGAATTATCGGCTGTTTTTGGAATCCAAAGTATCCCTACCCTGCTTTTTATAGGAGCAGATGGAGAACCGGTGATGCAGCCCGGTGCTTTACCAAAGCATGTATTTAAAAAATATATAGAAGAAACCCTTTTGGTAGCTGAAAAATCCCGGGAGAATACAGCATAAATAAAACCAAATCAGAAGAGATATTGAAGAAATTAATCACCATATCATTACTTTCCATTTATTTGTTATCGGCAACAGAAGCCCATCAATTATTGAAATTGCCGGTGATCTTCTATCATTTTGCAGAACATAAGCAAGTTGATAAAACCATTTCATTTGTTGATTTTTTAGCCATGCATTATTTACATGGTTCTCCCCCTGATAAGGATTATGACAGGGATATGCAATTACCCTTTAAAGCCTGTGTTAATATCAATACCATTCTACCGGTTGCCCCTATACCCCATATTGTAAAAATACCTCTTTTAAAAGAAGTGGTTTTAAAAACCAAAAGGGCCAGTTCCAAAAATTCATTTACGTATTCCCCCTACCTTGCTGATATCTGGCAACCTCCCAAATTATCATAAGCATACAAAACTGTAGCCATTACAATCGTGTTGCCTTGTAACCTCATTGGGCTGTAGTTACATTCCCTTTCAATAATCATTAACATACGGCAGTTTGGTAATGATTTTCATAATACATAATATTTAAGTTATGCTTACTAAAATAATAGCATTTTCAGTTCAGAATAAACTCATCATTTCATTATTCATTTTTGGCCTCATTGGCTTTGGCAGTTACGAGTTAACGAAATTACCCATTGATGCCGTACCCGATATTACCAATAACCAGGTGCAAGTTATTACCATGGCGCCCTCATTTGGGGCAACTGATATTGAGCGATTAATCACCTTTCCCATAGAGCAGGCGAATAATAATATTTCGGGATTAAAAGAAATAAGAAGTTTTTCCCGGTTTGGTCTGTCATTAGTAACCATTGTTTTTGATGATGCGACCGATGTGTACTGGGCGAGGCAGCAGGTAGCTGAAAGGCTGCAACAAATACAATCTCAAATACCTCCGGGTATTGGAGTTCCCGCTTTGGGACCCGTAAGTACCGGTTTGGGTGAAATTTATCAATACGTAGTAAGGCCTAAAAAAGGATATGAAGGTAAATACGACGAAACCGAATTAAGAACCATACAGGATTGGATTGTTCGCAGGCAATTGCTGGGTGTGTATGGTGTAGCAGAAGTGAGCAGTTATGGAGGAAAATTAAAACAATATTCCATAGAGGCAGATCCCAATAAACTTTTGTCGCACAATATTAGCATCACCGATATTTTTAATGCCCTGGAAAATAATAATCAAAATACAGGTGGCGCATACATAGAAAAAGGGCCAACTGCCTTATTTATCAGGAGCGAAGGGCTTCTTGGCAATATTGAAGACATTCAGCAGGTTGCTATAAAAAATACGGCATCAGGAACCCCTTTATTTATAAGAGACGTTGCCGAAGTAAAAATAAGTCATGCGATACGGTATGGTACTATGACGTATAATGACCAGGGTGAGGTAGCCGGCGCTGTAGTAATGATGCTAAAAGGTGCAAATAGTAATGAAGTAATAAAAAAAGTGAAAGAGCGTATTGCCCAAATTCAAAAAACATTGCCCGAAGGGGTGATCATTGAACCCTTTTTAGATAGGACAAAAATGGTAAATAATGCTTTGCATACGGTTGAAACCAATTTAATGGAAGGGGCTTTAATCGTAGTGTTTGTGCTCGTTATTTTCCTGGGAAACCTGAGGGCAGGCTTACTGGTGGCTTCTGTAATTCCGTTAGCCATGTTATTCGCAGTAATTATGATGAACCAGTTTGGCGTGAGTGGCAACCTGATGAGCCTGGGTGCACTGGATTTTGGATTGATAGTAGATGGCGCCGTAATAATTGTTGAAGCTGTAATGCATCGCATTGGTCATAGCAATCATTTTAATAAAGTCAGTTTTTTAAACCAGCAACAAATGGATGAAGAAGTAAAATTTTCAGCCACTAAAATGATGAAGAGCTCAGTTTTTGGCCAAATCATCATACTGGTAGTGTATTTACCCATATTCACCTTACAAGGTATAGAAGGTAAAATGTTTAAACCCATGGCACAAACAGTGGCATTTGCTTTAGTGGGCGCATTTATCCTTTCACTCACTTACATTCCCATGATGAGCGCACTTTTCTTAAGTAAAAAAATAAAACATAAGCAAAATCTATCAGACAGGATGATGGCGAAATTAGAAAAGGGATACCAGGCTGCATTAACCAAAGTGGTAAACTTTCCAAAAACGGTGATAGCCTCCGTAGTGGGGCTCTTCTTATGCGCTCTCCTGGTTTTACAATCACTGGGTGGAGAATTTATCCCTGCTTTAGAAGAGGGAGATTTTGCGGTAGATACCAGGGTGCTCACAGGAAGTAATTTACATACCACCGTCAGCATGACCCAAAAAGCAGCCCGGATATTAAAAGAACGATTCCCTGAAGTAGAAAAAGTAGTAACAAAAATAGGAAGTGGAGAAGTGCCAACCGATCCCATGCCCATGGAAGCAAGTGATATGATGGTAATTTTAAAACCCAAAAAAGAATGGAAGTCGGCAAAATCGTTTAATGAATTAAGTGAAAAAATGGGGCAGGCACTTAAAGAAATACCCGGTTTAACGGCGGGGTTTCAATTTCCGGTACAAATGAGATTTAATGAACTCATGACGGGTGCAAGGCAGGATGTAGTATGCAAAATATATGGCGAAGATTTAGATAGCCTGGCTGCTTATGCCAACAAACTGGGAAGCATTATTAATACCGTGAAAGGCGCACAGAATTTATATATTGAAACGGTATCCGGATTGCCCCAAATATTAATTAACTATAATAGAAATACAATTGCCCAGTACAACCTGGATATCGCCACAATTAATCATGTTATTAATACTGCATTTGCCGGGCAAACTGCCGGAGCCCTGTATGAGGGAGAAAGACATTTTGATATAGTGGTCCGGCTGCAAGGGGAACAAAAAAAAGATATTAAAGACATACAAAATATGCTTATCCCTACGCCTATGGGTACACAAATTCCATTATACCAACTTGCCGACGTGCAAATAAAAGATGGCCCCAATCAAATACAGAGAGAAGATGCAAAAAGAAGAATCATTGTAGGATTTAATGTACGGGGCAGGGATGTGCAAAGTATTGTAAATGAATTACAGGAAAAAGTGAATACAAAATTAAAGTTTTCTGCCGGGTACTATATTACTTTTGGAGGCGCTTTTGAAAACATGAATGCTGCCAAAAAAAGATTACTGATTGCGGTTCCTGTTTCATTACTGCTCATATTTATTTTTCTTTATTTCGCATTTAAATCTATCCGGCAGGGATTGCTTATTTATTCTGCCATTCCATTATCTGCTATTGGCGGTATTTTTTTATTAGCCGCCCGGGGCTTACCCTTTAGTATTAGTGCAGGCGTTGGTTTTATCGCCCTGTTTGGAGTAGCCGTGTTAAATGGAATTGTATTAATTGCTGAATTTAACCGTTTAAAAATGGAAGGATTAACAGATGTAAAAAGAATTGTACTCATGGGTACTAAAGTAAGATTAAGGCCGGTTTTAATGACCGCATTCGTTGCATCATTAGGATTCTTACCTATGGCATTAAGCAATGGAGCCGGGGCCGAAGTGCAAAGGCCACTCGCTACTGTTGTAATAGGCGGTTTATTACTGGCCACATTCTTAACCCTATTTGTATTGCCTGTATTGTACATGACTTTTGAAACCGGTTTACGTAAAAAAAATAAAGCACCAAAAATGCATACGCCCACATTACTCCTCTTAACAATTTTATTTTTTAGTATCCCGCATCATACGAATGCGCAAACACCTATTAGCTTAAAAGCAGCCATTGATACGGCCATAAAAAATAATGCACAGGTAAAGAACGAGCAGGTAAAGGCACGGTATCAGCAATTGCTTATCCGCAGCGCAGCCACCATACCCCAGGCCACTTTATTTGGTGAAGTCGGGCAAATTAATAGCAGCTATACCGATACAAAATTTGGCCTTACACAATCTTTCAGTTTTCCAACAGTGTATGCAAAACAAAAAGAACTGCAAACTTTAGAATGGCAATCGAGCCTGCTGGATGTTTCTGTAAAAGAGCGTATGCTTAAAAAACAAGTTGCTGAAGTTTTTTATAATATGCAATACATAGAACAAAAGAAATTATTGCTTCAATTTAGTGATAGTTTATATACTGATTTATCTAAGAAAGTAGATTTAAGATTAGCCACAGGGGAAACCCATATTTTAGAAAAGCTTAGTACCGAGAATCAGCTGGATCAAATAAACCTGCAACGCTCACAACTCCGGGAAGACTCCAGTATCTTACAATTACAATTTCAATTGTTGCTGAACAGTACCCGCCTTTTTACATTCGATCAGAAAGAAATAAAGGCCACACTCCTATCTCCCCAGGATTCCGTTTTATTAGAAGCCCACCCCCTGATGCAACTGGCAGCGCAACAAAAGCAACTGGCAGAAGCCCGGGTAGCTTTGGAAAAAAGCAAATTACTACCGGACCTTTCAATTGGCCTGAACAATACCAGTATACAAGGTACGGGAGCAGATAATAAAAACTATACCGCTTCACACCGGTTTAGCACGGTACAGTTGGGAATTGGCATTCCTATTTTTACAAAGGCCCAAAAATCTAAAATAAGCAGTGCAAAACTGGGTAAGCAAATTGCTGAAAATAATTTTTATACTGAATTACAAAGCCTGGAATCACATTATCAATCCCTGCTGGTACAATACCAAAAATCGTTACAGGCGGTAGCCTATTTTGAAACGAAGGCATTAAAAAATGCCGACCTTTTAACAACTACTGCCAACCTTCAATTGAATGCAGGGAACATCAACTATTTAGAATGGGTGCAGGTGGTAAACCCCGCCATAAGCATTAAAAATGATTATATAGAAGCAGTAAAAATGCTCAATAACATCACCATCCAATTAAATTATTTACTCCAAAAATAAAATATTTATGAAACATATATTCATCCTTCTCCTCGTGTTATCAGTATCCTGTGGCAGAAAAACCGAGGAGGTAAATACCAATACTCTTCCTAATGATCCAAATGTAGTAACGCTTACTGATGCACAAATAAAAAATGCTGAAATAAGTATTGGAAAATTAGAACAAAAAGACATGTCTTCTATCATAAAAGTAAATGGAAAAATTGATGTACCCCCTCAAAACATGGTATCTATCAGTGTGCCCCTGGGCGGTTATTTAAAATCTACCAGACTTTTACCAGGCATGCATGTCAGTAAAGGGGAAGTAATCGCCATTATTGAAGACCAGCAATACATCCAGCTACAACAAGATTATCTTACTGCAAAAGCCAGGCTTAGCTATCTTAAAAATGAATATGAGCGCCAAAAACTATTAAGTACAAACCAGGCGGGCAGTGATAAAGTGTACCAACTTGCCCATGCAGATTACAAGGCTCATTTGGTATTACTCACGTCCCTCACAGAAAAATTAAAATTAGCAGGAATAAATATAAATAAGCTCAGCGAAAACCATATCTTAAGAAGTGTAAATATATATTCACCCATAAATGGTTTTGTAACGAAGGTGAATGTAAACATTGGCAAGTACGTTTCTCCCACCGAAGTATTATTTGAGTTAGTAAACCCTGACGATATTCATTTAGCATTAACCGTGTATGAAAGAGATTTAAATAAACTCAATATCGGGCAAAACCTTATTGCTTTTACCAACAATATGCCCGGGAAAAAATATGCCTGCAAAATTATTTTAATAGGTAAGAATATCTCAAATGAAGGCAGCGCTGAGGTGCATTGTCATTTTGAACAATATGATAAAATTCTTATACCCGGCACTTACATGAATGCCGAAATTGCGGTACAGCAAAACAATGCATACGTATTACCGGATGATGCAGTTGTTCGGTATGACTCGAAACATTATGTGTATATGAAAAAAAGTAAAAATCAATTTGAAATGAAAGAAGTAATGACTGGTGAAAACAAGAATGGTTATACTGAAATTATACTACCCCGGGGATCAAACCTGCTACAAGCTGATATGGTAATAAAGGGAGCTTACTCTTTATTGATGATGATGAAAAATAAAGATGAAGAATAGTTGAATGGCAATGAAAGCCAGCCGCTGCCCATTGCGGGAAACCACTTAAAAGAATGGATTCAGCAAGTCTTTTGGCACGTTTGTGAATATTCACTATCTTTATTATAAATGTAAAGGATAGCACCGTTACCCTAATGGGATAAAGTTACCGGTTGCCTGGAAATTATTTTTGAACCCACTCTTTTTTACGTATTAACAAATGGAATTAAAAGAAAGACAATTAGAAATTATAACGGCCGCCGGGGAAATTCTTACAGAACATGGCTTGGCACAACTCACCACCAAAAGGCTGGCCTCAAAAATGGGGTTTTCGGAATCGGCTTTATATCGGCACTTCTCCAGTAAAGAAGAAATACTGGTTACCATGTTACGCTATTTGGCTGCAGATATGGATAAGCGCTTAAGACAGGCTATTCAAAATGCGGAAGACCCCGTTGTACAATTAAAAACGGTTTTGAGCAATCAATTCAGTTTTTTTAAAAGGAATCCTCATTTTCTGATTGCCATTTTTTCGGAAGGATTAATGGAAGACAGTAAAGTAGTAAATGAATCCATAATCCAAATCATGGATATCAAGAAATCTTATCTCGTTAAGGTCGTAAAAAAGGGACAAGCAGATGGCTCATTCACTCCCGGAGTACCTGCAGAAGAACTGGTACACATCATCATGGGCAGTTTTCGGCTCCTCTTGCTGCAATGGTGGTTTGCCAGTAAATCTTTTGATATCAAACAAAAAGGAGAGAAGCTTATCCATAATCTCCTTACATTAATTAAATTAAAAAAATGATCCGTAAAGCTGTTGCATTCCTCATTTTAATATTCGGGCTCATTACCCTTTTTATGAGTTCCTCTGTAATCCTGGACATGTTTAACATACGGGAAAAAGAAGGCCATTATGTACCCTTTGTGGTATGGGCAAATTTTGCATGTAGCCTGCTCTATTTATTGGCGGGCTCTGCCTTAATCAGGTTTAAAAAAATTTCCAGCTTGTGGCTGTTTTTATCTGTAGTGATACTGGCCATCACATTTATAGCTTTACAAAACTATATTCATAATGGCGGTATTTATGAAAAGAAAACTGTAACTGCCATGATTTTCAGAATTCTTTTATCCGCTATTTTCACAATCACTTCATACCTATTTTTAAAAAATAAAAGTAAAAACAAAAATGAAACTATTTAATTTATTATTTGCAACTACATTCCTGGTTCTGGCATCCTGCAACAACAATAAAAACAAAGCAGCAGTAAATCCCGATCAACCAAAAACAGAAGTAAAAAAGGAAGCTGCTACCGATACGCATGAGCATGAGGAAGACAAAGGACCCGTTACATTAGACAATGGAAAAAAGTGGAAGGCAAACCCCGAAACTCTTACCGGCATCAACAAGATGATCCAATTAACCCAGGATGGGCTCGCTAATAAAATGAGCGCCGCTACTTTAAAAGGAAGTTTAGAAACTGAATTTCAAACGATTTTTGATAAATGTACCATGACCGGTGAGGCTCATAACCAATTACATCATTTTTTGATCCCGCTGAAAGGCCTGTTAGAAAAAATAAATACAAATGCTGAAAACACAATTGTATTAACAGAAATGAAAACCTACCTGGATACTTTTAAGAACTATTTTGACTAATGTGCAAACCCGGGAAATGTTTATAATGACATAAAAGGATTAAAATTTCCCTTTATATAAGCAGGGGCCACTCTCGTGATTCACGGGTATTTATTTTTTGAGCGGCTATAATTATTTTTTCTTGCTGTTCTTTATAAACACTTCCCCTGTTTTTATATCATTTTCCAGGTCAAGTATTGTTTTCCGGTCAAATAATTCTAAAAGTTGTGCTTTTATAATTTTATATTCTGCGTGCATTGGGCAAGGTTTCACTTCAGAGCATTTGTCTAATCCCAATACACATCTATTCAGCACATCATCTTCTCCCATAACTTTAAGTATGGCATGCACCGGCAGGTTCTTAGCTTTTTCGGTAATATAAAATCCACCATTAGGGCCGGGTACTGAACGAATAATTTTATTATCTTTTCTAAGCGCCTGCAAAATCTTTGCTGTAAAAGATGGAGGAGAGTCAATGGCGGCTGATATTTCAGCCAGGCCAACTTTATGATCTTCTGAACTCTTTTGAGCAATATAAATGGTGGCTCTTAATGCATACTCGGTAGATTTAGAAAACATGCTTATAAATTTTACGGGATATAGGGATGGGTATATACATATTGATTACACCTGGCGGGCAATCCATTTTGCGAATGAATCCCTGGTTTCATATAGTTTTAATGCTGCCAATTGAATATTTGCAGGCAAAGCCTGTGAAAGTTCTTTTTGTATAAATACCAGGATATTTTCTGCCGAAGGCTCAATTTCCCATATGATTACATTTTCCAGGTTCATGACCGGGGTATGAGCGGCAATATATTCTTTCGATAATACTAGTTTATGATCCAATAGAGTAATGACCGATTCATTTACACATTTTTTTAATTCTTTAAAATCTACTACAAAACCGGTTCCCGGTATATAATTATCCCCTTGCTGGTTAGCGCTTACGGTTACGTGCAACTCATACGAGTGGCCGTGTATATTTTTACAAGCGCCGCTATACCCATGTATGGCATGCGCCATCTCGAAATGAAATATTTTTGTAACCTGTAGCATAAGTGATTTTACCTTTCTTTGAGTTTAGATGCAAATGTATCAAAAAAAGAGCTGGGGTATGGTGCGGGAGTTCCCCAATTTACTTTTGAGCCATTAATTTTTTTAGCCTGTTAATGGTTTCAGCATGGTCGGCTTCCAGGCCTTCTTTTTGGTATTGAAAAACGCCTTGCTTATCTAATAAACTTACCAGGTTACTATGAGAAAAATCGCCGTTGGCGTCCTTTTCAAATTGTACACCCAACAGTACCGATAAGGTTCTTACGGCTTCTTCATTGCCATGCAGTAAAATCCAGTTTTTATCCAGGTGCATAAGATCCGCAAATTCTTTAAGCCTGGCTGCCGTATCTCTTGCCGCATCGAAACTCACCAGTACAAAATTCACTTTATCCTTATCTTCTTTTAAAGTTTTAGCAATATGCTGTATATCGGCGGTTAAGCGGGGGCATGCATAGGTACAATGTGTAAATATCATTCCTATTACGGTAGGTTTGCCCTGCAACATAGCCAATGTAAAAGGTTTTGCATCCTGGGTTTCAAAACTATCTTTTAGTTGAAAAATACTTTCTTCGGGCAGCGGCTGTTTTACATTTTGGTCGTTTGTTTCCCGGGCGGATGTTTGTAAATCTTTAGCTGATGATCCGTTATTTTGTGAGCAGGAAACAATGCTTGCTGAAAATAAAATCCCTATTATAATCTTTTTCATTTTACTTTTTTTAATCCCGATTTCACTTCAAATCTTTTGCACAACGAAAGCCCAGGTTTGCAATGCAATAATTTCCTTTTAAACTTCCCCGGTAACTGAAACGTAAAAATCCGGCATAGTCTGACCTGTCTTTTACATCTAAAGAACCTGCTGCACAAAATGCTTTTTGTTCATCTTCGGTACTTCCCCGGGAGTCGCCTTTGCTGATGAAGCTATTAAAATTAAATGTCCATTCCCAAACCAGGCCATGCATATCATATAAGTTATACTGGTTTTTATAGGTTGATTTTACATTGGGCAAAATGGGAGGGTTGGGCTTTCTGTACCATTCTAAAATAAAATCGGTTAATGATTTGTATTTTATATTTTGGGGTTTACCATTACCTGCAAACTCCCACTCTGCTACCGTAGGCAATCGCTTTCCTACCCATTTACAATACGCTTGTGCGGCAAACCAGGAAACATTTACCACCGGTGAATTATAAATATTCTTATGTGCTATACCAATTACCGTATCACTTTGCCAATGGCGCAGGTAATTACTATCGGCAAACAACCTGTTTACTTTTGATCTTCTCCATTGCGGGTTTTGCTTTATAAACTCCAGGAATTCTGCATTGGTAACGGCAGTTTCATCCATTTTAAATGAGGCAACCCGCAAAGGTTTATTGGCCTTTGTAATAAAAAATGGCTCATACATACCACCCGGTATAACCGCCATTTTTTTAACAGAAGTAACTGTTTTCTGTTGGGCAAAAATCCCCCCAAAGAAAACAGTTACTATTATTGTGGTTAATAAGAATTTCATTTTCAAAAATCAACTCCTCACTGCTTACTGAAGCAATCTTATTTTAATTTATTAAAGATCTCCGGTTTTTTATCGCCGGTTACTTTTATTTGAGCCAGGGCTCCTTTATGAAATGCACGGAAGATTGAATGATCTACTATATTATATACACCGGGTACATCCATTTTCATTTCTACGATAGAAGCGCCACCGGCAGGTATTAATGTTGTTTGTACATTATGATTTATTTCCGTTCCTGCTTCCATATACACATTATCGAAAATTTCACCAATAACATGGAATGAAGAAACTAAATTGGGGCCGCCATTACCTGCAAAGAGCCTTACTTTATCACCCACTTTTGCCGGGAAGGCATTAGCACCTGTAGAAGAACGTACTTTTCCATTAAACAAAACATAATCAGGATTTTCTGCAACTGCTTTTTCTTCATCAAAATCCTGTAAGCCGCCGGCATCAAATTTACCTTTGGTATAAAAATCGCCTTGCATTATGTAGTATTCTTTATCTACTTTTTCTAAGCCTGCTTTAGGTTCTACCAAAATTAAACCATACATACCGTTTGCAATATGCATACCCACCGGCCCTGTGGCACAATGGTAAACATACAAACCCGGGTTGAGCGCCCTGAATTCAAAAGTAGCAGTTTGGCCGGGTGCTACATTGGTAACTTCGGCACCACCACCTGGGCCTGATACGGCATGCAGGTCAATATTATGAGACACTTTACTATCTGGCATATTATGCAGAGTAAAATGAACCAGATCGCCTTCTCTTACCCGGATGAACTTACCGGGTACTTTACCACCAAAGGTCCAGAAACTATAATCTGTACTGTCTCCAATTTTCATCACTTTTTCAATCACGTCTAAATTAACGATCACTTTTGTTGCATGAGTACGGGTAATGGGAGGGGGCACATTCGGGGCATCTGTTAATACCGCTACTTCTTCTCCCTGGATAGCTTCTAATGCTTTAGAACCATTTGTTTCCGGAGCATTTTTGCAAGCTGCGAACAATAAACCCATTGCTACTACAGCCAATGAAAGTTTTAAGATATTCTTTCTCATTTTTTATTATTATTTAATTTTTAAATACATGTTTAAAAAATACGGGTGATACTTTTAGCATTACAAAAGCCCAATAATTGTAAGTTTTGCTGTCACCCCCTTTTACAGCTTCCATATTTCCTGTTGCCAGCATCATGGAATATCCAACCTGCAGGTTTACATCGGCGAAAGGTATGTAATCTGTTAAAAAATCAAGTTCGGTTCCTAATCCTTTTTTAATTTGATTCATTCCTGAATAATCTTTATTTGCTAAAGAAAAAGAATGTACATCTACCCCGGCAGAAAACCTGTTTGAAGTTTTTGCTTTCATGCGAAGATAAGCATCTACCAGTCCCCGGCCCCTGGTATCGTTTGGAAAACTAAGAAAATAGTCCATAGAACCATAAAATTTATGATTCGTTGGATACAGTGTTGAAAAATTATTACTGCTTGTCGCTTTTGTATGATCGGTATTTCCTGAGAGATAATCAACACCGGCGCCCAAAGAAACTTTTTTAATAGATTTTTCTGCATAGGCATTCAGCATAACAGCGCTGATATCCAGGTTGTTTTCGGTTTTCCCTGTTTGATAATAAGCGCCCAATACAAACTTCCAGTTATTATCCTGAAAGTTGTAAAGGGGGCCGAATGTGATACTTGATTTTACAGCGGGAGAAGATGCCAGGGCAGAATTAAGGGCATTTAAAATAGCAATTCCGGAAACAGAATGATTTCCTTTAAATTCTTTTTTCAGCCAGGCAATTCCTAATGCCTTATAATTTTTGAGTGTATATTTCGTGCCAAACAAGGGTTCGCCGGATTGATTAAAGGCACCCCCTATATGCCATTGAAAATGTTTGTCTTTATTTTCATATTTTAATAATAAGGCATCATGCGATATGGTAAGGTTTCCCCAATCTAAATTCCCCAACAATCGCTGATCATCATATATTAATTCCTGGCGACCCATTTTTAATGCGTAGTTTTTTGAAAGCGCCAGTTGTATCCATAATTCATTTACCTGCAACCCGCCCAGGTCTTTTTTTTGTTCTTCGTCACCCCAGGTCCTGCTGTCTTGAATAGATATTTTACTGGTAATTTTATCTTTTTTATAATCAAAAACCAGGCGGGCCCTTTGTGAAATAAAAAAAGCGGCTTTTGAACTATCAGTTGCTAAAGTACGAAAGCCATGGCGTAACTCGCCTCTTACCCGGTATTGCCCTGAAACCATAAAAATATTTTCCTGAGCCAATAGTATATGAGAGGAAAGGAGAAATAGGATAAGAAGTGTGGCTTTATTATATTTAATATTCATTTTTGAACCTTTTTGAGGCGCAAATTTACGCAGCCATTCAGCAACAATTTATGACATCTATCAAACCAAAATATGATAATAATCATAATTAAGGATGTTTTTATCCTTAATTAGAGATGCTTGTGTAACCGGCTGAATATGAGATATTAATACCCATTTATACAAACAAGAACGAAAATAAACCAGGATAAATTCCTGTAATTTTTATTTAACACTAAAGCCGTTAGAGGAAGGGTAAGCAGGGAAAATATCCCGGGGTTTGGGATTAAAATAACAAGCCAATTGGTTTTTTAATAACGGGTAAATAATCATGATAAACCCGGTTACCAGGAAACAACCGGAAATAAAGAAACCGATAAAAAAAGGTTTTAATTGCTGCATCATACTGCTAAAGGGAACCTGCGAAATACTCATTTGCCATTGGGCTTTTATTACGCCGGCAATAATCAGCGAAATCCAAAAAGTAAAGAGCGAAATATTGGTAAGCCAATAACCGGTTGTAAACATCTTTTTATAAGGCTCAAATGTGCGGCAAGTATCATTTAAAATATCGAAGCCGAAGGCCAGTAATAAAAAACTATTAATACCAATGGTTGCCCCCATGGTATGGGCAACGGTAATATGGGTGCCATGGGTGTACACATTTATGGCAGGTACAGACATGAAAATAGCCAGCAATAAAGTTAAAAATATCCATACATCAGCTGCCGCTAAAAACCGGTAACTAAATGAATAAAAATGTTTTTTTGCAGTGCTTAATGAAGCCCTCCATAAATATATAATCCTGCCCAAAATAAAAAGCTCCGTCATACTTACGGCATAGCTAATGTGCTTAACATAGGCATGTGTGGGCAGCGTATAAATATGATGACCCCAGTTAAACATAAGATTAAATAAACCCGTAAAATAAAGCACAAACGCAATGGTTGAATGACCATAGGTTTTCGTGTTGCTAATTTTATCCATTAAGAAAATGCTACTGCCATAAATAAGCATATTCCAGGACCCCACCATGGATCCATATGATTTCCATTGAATAGTCATATCATTCACCACATTATTCCTAAAATAAGGGAATACCCACAAGTATGATTCTGCAAAAGTGAATAAGAAAAAAATGACGCCCGTTAGCCACATCCATACATATACAGGTTGTTTACGAAAACTTCCCATAGACTTTAAAAAGTTTACCAGGAACAATACCCAGCCGATAGCAATGGGCAATGCTAATAAAGGGTGAAATTCCCAATACTCCCTTCCTCCAAAAACACCGAAACTATAAGAAACCAGGATGGCAAGTATAGATAAACAAAAGATGGTAAATTGAATTTTTAGCAATAAAGCGGAGTATAATTTTTTACCTGTATGCTCCTGCAAATAAGTAAGAACCCCGCCCATAGCGCCAAAAATGATCCAAAACACAACCGATGAAACATGCAGTGGCCTTATTCTTTCAAATGAAAGATATTTTTTAAACAGGCCGGGTATGATATACTGCAATGCGCCCACCAAACCAAACAGGATACCCACTGCCAGCAACAATAAACCTGCCACTAAAAATAATTTGGAAGTTGTGAGTGGCTTATTGTTCAATGGTACCATTATAGTGAATTTTAAAAGTTCGGGGATCTGCTTTACCGGAGGAATCTATATTTTGTAAATAAGCTGTAAGCGATTGAATTTCCGCATCGCTTAAATGAAAGTTGGGCATAATGGCTGTGCCGCTTTTTAAAAAAGAAGATATATAATTTGGCCCTCTTTTGGAATATACATTCGTTAAATCCGGCCCCAGGTACCCCCCCAGCCCATATACCTGGTGGCAAGCGTTACAATTATATTTTTGCCATACCTGTTTTCCCTCACTAGTCTTTTTTGAAACAGGAATCTCTTTTACAGGCAAAGAAGTATAAATGTAAAAGGAATAAGATAAAAAAGAAACCAGCAATAAAACGGCAACTGTCATTTTTTGTTTATCGGAAGGCATATAACCGTTTAAATAATTAACGACAAAATTATCTTTATTTTTTTATTTACAAATATTTTTTTAAACCCCCTTTATGTTTTCATCCATTACTGGTACATCTTATTCGTTATGAAGGGAAATTATTTATTGATTTTATGGCATATAGCAGTATGTAATGGGTCATCAACAATTAGCAGCGTGTATATTCAGGTAAAATGAAAGTGGAAGCATTTGGGATTGAGATCCTTTAAAATATTCTTATACAACCCGGATGCCGGAAAGGAATCCCGGGCTTATAGTAAAAGCCCCGCATCATTTACTGGTTTTACCAGCCAATATCATAAATGTCGCTGTCCGGTTCACCAACAACTACCAGTACTTTAGCCATTTGTTTGGTGCCATATAAAAAGAGGTTGATGGGCAAATACTGAAAGCCTTTTCCTGCATCTCCAAAAAGAAAGAATTCAAATGGCTTTTTTTCTTCCGGAATTTTCAGTTTAAAATAAGTAGTAGCCAGCTCATTTATCCTTTTCATGTCTGATAAGTTAGAAACTTCAAACTTATCGGTAGCAACTTTTAATTTAGCCGCCAATTCATCATATAATTTTTTGGCTTCAGCATAAGGCACTTCTTGGCTGTACATAAAATATACCAGCTTACTGCCATGACTAAAAGCCATCAGGCTTACCCCCATCCGGTTATCAATTGAAACGGGGTTTGTTGGATAGTATTGAAGAATTCTTTTGTATTTATCCAATTCCTTTGTGTCATACGTTTTTGGAATTGTACTGAAACCGGCTGTCCAATTATTACATATATAAGATAATCGTTGCTGAAAATTCCAGCTTGTATCTCCCGGCTGCCAGTCATTTTTTAGTATTGCTATCGTATAATCAATTGAAACGGTATCCAACTCACCGGAATAACTTCCATAGGAATCGGTTACCATTTTGTCTGATTCTGCCAGTTCATTTTTATAATTAATATTAAAAAGAATGTCAAAGGTGTCCGTTCTGTTTGCCTGGAAATTAACTTCACTTCGGTGTTTATAAACATTTGCCGAAAGAAGAACGGTATCTTCATCTGTACTTACATATTTTTTTGAAACCCGATCGTAAACGTCAATACTTACCGGCCTGCTAAACCGGGTACCTGCTTTAGCAACAAGCCAATCGCCCTTTCTTAACCAAACTTTTTCCTGGAGATAGAGCCTGTTTTTACCAAGCCGTTTTGTTGGTTTCGCATTATATTTACTATAGGCCTGTACCGGGCCATTGTTAATATTCACTTTTATTTGTGCGTTTGCTGCCACACCAGAGGCCAAAAATAAAATGACAGATGTAATACGTAGAATTATAATACAGTGCATAAACAAAACATCTTTTTAAGACGACTAAATTAAAAATTTTTTTTAATCATGAGGGATAAGATCCATGATTTTAAAAATATGCATCAGGTAAGGAAATAAAGCATCCATACTTTCTGAAGCGCCGGCAGTGGAACCCGGCAAAGCAAGAATGAGCGTTTTGCCTTTTAACCCGGCCATACTTCTCGATAACATGGAATAGGGCGTCATTTCCTGGCCATAGTTTCTTGCAGCTTCAGCAATGCCGGGTATTTCACGGTCAAGCATGGGGCGTATGGCTTCGGGTGTTACATCCCTGGGCGATAAACCGGTCCCCCCGGTGAGAATAATTAAATCAATTTTATTATCATAAAGTGATTGTACTTTTTCCTGGATGATTTTTATTTCATCAGGAATGATGCTGTAATCTTTAATCGTAATCTCTGATTTTTCTAATTTGCTGATTATGGCTTTGCCCGCAGCATCCTGTTTCGTGCCTGCTGAAATACTATCAGAACAAACAATTACGGCAGCAGTAAGGGGCCGGATCGTCTTGTCATTATATTGCGATTTACCCCCTTTTTTCTTTATCAGTTTTATGCTTTTGATTTCTATTTCTTTGTCAATCGGTTTCAGCATGTCATAAATAGTAAGTGCTGCAACCGAGGCTCCGTGCATGGCTTCCACCTCCACGCCGGTCCGGTAAATGGTATGCACTTCCGTTTCAATAATAATATCCAGCCCATCAATTTTATGCCTTACTGCTGCAAACTCAACCGGCAGCGGATGGCAATCGGGAATCATATCACTGGTTCTTTTGATGCCAAACAAACCTGCCACCCGGCTTGCTTCCAATACATCGCCTTTTGGAACCGTTTTGTTTTGAACAGCCTCAATGGTTTCCTTTCTGCTCACACTTACTATGGCTTGAGCAATAGCAGTGCGGTGTGTTTTTATTTTATGGGTAATATCAATCATAATTTTTCAGGTATTAATTTTCCATTGAGAATTTTCATTGGTGAATATTTCTTTTCCCCAAACAGGCACTTCCTTTTTAATTCTTTCTACAATTGCTTCACAGGCATCAATGGCATCTTTACGGTGAATGGCAGAAGTAAAAACAAATAAACTGATTTCTCCGGCATTTACCCTGCCCAGGCTGTGATAAATGTGCATGCATATGATAGGAAAGTTTTTAAAAGCATCTTCCCTGATTTCAATAAACAATTCTTCTGCCATTTCCCGGTAGGCTGTGTATTCTATTGCCGCTACTTCGTTTTCGCCAATCCTGTCATTTCGTACCTGGCCAAGAAATATACTGTGTGCCCCAATGTTTTTTTTATCACTGTGTTTTGCAATAGCCTCCCCAATGAAGCCTGGATTAATTGGCCCGTCAATAAATACTTTATGAATCTTTTTTTGTTCCATCAGGATTTGATTGTTGCTGAATGCAAACTTTTATTACAATGTTTTTTCCAGGCCTCTACGCCGCCTTGTAAACTATAGGCCATGCAGGCAGGAAATTTTTCAGTGAGCATCTTAACCGCAGCCAGGCTTCGTTTTCCCGTTTGACAAAAAATTACTATTCTATTGTCAATTGAAATTTCTGCAATGGCTTCTTCAAAACTGCCTAATGGTATTTGTGTAAACAAAAATTCAACCACAACCGGCAATTCATCAATTTCACGAACGTCAATAATATTTATTTTTTCTTTTAACCTCAATTTATCAAATTCTTCAGGCGAAATCTCAAGTGGTTCATCAATGGCTCCACAAAACCATTCGTAATTAAAATTTAAAAATGCCAATTTGGTTTTTGGAATATTTACGTTGACTTCTTTAGCAGGCGAAATACTAAACTCATAAAATAAATTGTTTAGCAGATTATAGGAAACTATTTTATTGCATAGTGGTTTCCCGATGCCTGTTATAACCTTTATGGCTTCGGTAGCCTGCATAGTTCCGATGATGCCCGGTAATACGCCCAGTACACCCGCTTCATTACAGGATGGCACCGACGAAGGCAGGGGTGGTTGTGGAAAAAAGTCACGGTAATTGGTCATACAACCCGTCTCCTGATCAGTGAGATTAAAAACTCCTACCTGTCCTTCAAAACGAAGTACGGCTCCATACACCAAAGGTTTATTGAGTAGAACGCAGGCATCATTCACTAAATACCGTGTGGCAAAATTATCAGAGCCATCAATTATCACATCGTACTCATCTATTATTTCAAGTGCATTTTTTGTTTCTAATTTCACATTATAAACAGGAAAAAGAATATCCGGGTTAAATGATTTTAATTTTCCAGCTGCTGTTGCTGCTTTGGGTTTTCCAAGATCTTCAACAGAATATAAAGTTTGTCTTTGAAGATTCGTCAATTCTATTACATCAAAATCAATAATGCCAATGGTTCCAACACCCGCTGCTGACAAGTATTGCAACGCCGGACAACCCAGGCCACCGGCTCCTACCACCAAAACTTTTGCCTGGAACAATTTATCCTGTCCCTCAGTTCCAAATTCTTTGAGCACTGTTTGCCGCTGGTATCTTTGATATTTAGTTGAGTCTTCCATTTTTCATTTATTTATCCTCCGGAAAAAGGCGGAAGTATTGCCACCGTATCTTCATTATGCAACGCTGTATTTTCCTGAATCACTTTTTTATTTACGGCGATAGAATATTTAATTGATTTCAATGCTGGATAAGTTTTTTCAAGCAGTTGATTTAATTCATTTGTATTTTTTACAACAGGAATTTTCAAAATATCCTTGCCCGTTATGTCAGCAACCTGTCCGAATAAAAGTACATTAATTCCCATGTTCCGATTGTTTTAGCGCTTTATTAAAATCGTTCTTATCATTTATATTCGTAAATAGTAAATCATTAAACAATTTATTATTCTCAATATCTATTTTCAATAAATCAAAATGCGTTATCATCTCCTGCAATTTAATAATTCCCTGCTCAATAAGTTGCTTCCATTTGGGTAAACATTGCCCGGAATACACTCCAAATAAGGGTTGGATTTTACCGTGATGAAATGGTAGTGCTATTTGTGTATGACCTGCATTTTGCATCATGTATGCAGCAGCTTGAGCAGTAATGAAAGGCATATCACAACTCACAATAAATATTTGTTCAGATTGGGCATTGCTTAAAGCAGCATGAATGCCGCCTGCCGGTCCAATATTTTTTATCAAATCTTCAAGTACCTGTAATCCAAACTTTTCGTACTCATGATTGTTTGAAACAATAATAACCTTATTTACTACGGGCGATAATTCCTCAATAACCTTTTGTACAAGCGGTTTCCCATTAAATAGAAGCAATCCCTTATCATTGCCCATCCGGGAACTTTTGCCACCAGCAAGAATGTAACAATCAAATATGGTTTTTTTATTTATTTCCATTCAGGTAAATAATAATTTAACTGAAGCCATCAACAAAACAATAGCCAAAACTTTCTTTAAAAAAGCACCCTCAAACTTCTTAGCACCCAGGTAAGAACCGGCAAGCCCACCAATAAAAGCCACTACAATCATCCACAGCATTTCCGGTCTGATTTCAAAACTTTTGGTAAAGAGGCCAGCAAGGCCTGCCAATGAATTTACCAAAATAAATAATGCGGAAACGGCGGCAGTCTGTTTCATATTTGCCCAGTGCAACAACAATATTACAGGGCTCAAAATAATGCCACCACCAATTCCTATCATACCCGAAAGCAACCCGATTAATCCTCCAATTATCAGCGAAGGCAACAGGCCTTGCTCTTTTATATTTTTATCCTCATTAAATTGTAAGCCTCCCAACCGCACCACAGGAAAAAGCAGCAGCACGCCTAATATCATTTTATACAATTTTGCATCTACCACAATTAAGCCACCGATGAAAGCTGCGGGTATGGATGCAATGGCAAACGGCCAGAAGATTTTCCACTTGAAGTGCCCGCTTCGGTAATATTGGATAAAGGCTATAAGTGAAACAAAAATATTCAGCAGCAAAGCGGTTGGCCGCATGGTTTCAGGGGCAAAGGAAAAAAATGCCATCAACGCCAGGTAACCGCTGGCGCCGCCATGCCCTACAGAAGAATAGAGAAAGGCGACCAAAAACAGCAATAGGAAAAAAATAAGTTCTGTTTGCATTCTATTAAATAGTTAACTATTTTATTTATCTCGTCATACTTCAGGTAATCATAAGAACATTCACCATATCTCCTTTATCAAAATGTTCTTTTTCTTCTTCCAGCTCAATAATACAATCTGCCATGGCAAAAGAATTCATCAGATAACTTGCCTGGTTTTCTAAAATTGAAACTCCATTGGATATTGTTTTTCCTTTAAGGAAAAAAGCAAGGCCCGGTTTCTTTGTAAAATTATTTGCTAATGGCAGCATTATTTTTTTAAAATATTCTTTTTTAGTAAAGCTGTTAATGGCATCTGCCACATATTCATAAAAACAAGTAAGCACCGATGCGGGATTTCCGGGAAGGCCAAAGACAAGTGTTCGTTGATGTTTGCCAAAATAAAAAGGTTTACCGGGCTTCTGTTTTATCTTATGAAATATTGTTTTCACAGCACATTTTTCCAGTGACGAAATAACAAAATCGTAATCACCTACCGAAACGCCGCCTGTTAAGATGATGATATCTGACTTCAATTGATTGTTGATTGCCTTCATTATTTTTTCTTCATCATCATCTACCATTTCCACGGAAACAGGAACAATATTCATTTGCGCTAATACTGCGGAAAGCCCGAACGAATTGGACTCATAAATTTTTCCTTTACTCATCGCCCCTCCCGGCTTTATTAATTCTTTTCCCGTAACTATAATACTTACAATAGGATTAGAATAAACATTTACTTTATCAATACCGAGTCCTGCCAGAAAAGAAATGGAAGCCGGTGAAAGTAAATGCCCTTCGGACAAAGCAATATCTCCTTTTTTAGTTTGTGAACCTTGCAGCCGTACATTGCTTCCTTTGTATAATTTATCATCTTTTAAAATAATGCGGGTATCCCTTTTTATTACATTTTCCTGGATAACAATTGTATCAGCACCCGGCGGTAAAGCCGCCCCTGTAAAAATTCGAATGGCTTCATTAGGCTTTATATTTTGCGGCAAATAATTTCCAGCCTGTACTTCTCCATTTAAAAAAAGATCAGATTTTCCATCCCATTCATCAAATGAAAATGCGTAACCATCCATCGCTGCTTGATCAAATGGTGGAGTATCAATTGGTGAAAAAATTGGTTCGGATAATACAAACCCATTCGCTATACGTAAGGGTACCCTTTCAACTTTTGGTTGTAATACATTTTCAAGAATTAATTTTCTTGCAGCCGTAACCGTTATCATCTTTGAAAATTTTTAATTTTTTTAATCCCGGCTATTCTTTTCAGCATATTCCTGAAAATAAAATAATGAAAAGGCAGCATCGCATACCAATAATTTCTTCCCATAATTCCTTTGGGGCGAAAAGTGGCAGTTTGTTTTAAAATGCAGCGGCTTTCATTTTGAATGATTGCAAACTCAAGCCAGGCTTCGCCGGGCAACTTCATTTCGGCATATAAAAGCAAGCGATAATTTTTACGATCTGCCAGTATCACTCTCCAGAAATCAATGGTATCACCGGCTTCAATATCTATTTTGCTTCTTCTGCCACGGCTTAATCCTACGCCTCCTGCCAATTTATCTAATACACCACGAATTCTCCATAATTTATCTGCGTAATACCAACCCTGTTCGCCCCCAATTCCAAAGAAACGATCAGCCACTTCATCAATTGTATCCTTGTCAATTTCTGTCCATTTACGGTCTAAAAAACATCCGTTCACCGGCACTTCTATATGTTCATTTACGTCTAAACGATTAAGG
Organism: Sphingobacteriales bacterium 39-19; assembly: GCA_001898465.1. Classification (GTDB taxonomy): domain Bacteria; phylum Bacteroidota; class Bacteroidia; order Chitinophagales; family Chitinophagaceae; genus Ferruginibacter. The sequence continues at coordinate 283,866 of MKTX01000001.1, forward strand.
CTGCTGGATGCGGAATCGGTCCAGCTTGAAACCACCATATTTTGTGCTATCCGTTCAAAAGCCATTTCTATCGCTTCTTCATAAGGAATTAATTGTTGTGGTATAGTTTCCCGAATTGAAAACTCTTTACAAATGACATCATTTTTCATACTATGCACCAATTGCCGTGCAATGGTAATATTTGCCGAAGTGGTAAGATAAAGCCAATAGGCTGATAAACCCGGAAAAGGCACAGGCAATGAAAGGATATACCGTTTGTATCCCCTTACCGCAGCGAATTTCAATAGCATTTGCTTGTAGGTTAATACATCGGGGCCACCAATTTCAAAGACTTTGAAAAAGGTTTGATCATTCAGCAGGCAAAGGTGCAAATAGTTGATTACATTTCGTATGGCTATGGGCTGACACTTAGAATTTAACCAGCGGGGTACAATCATTACAGGTAACTTTTCAGTGAGGTCACGAATAATTTCGAAAGAGATACTTCCGGAACCTACGATGATCCCCGCTTCAAAAATAGTATACGGGATACCGGATTGCATGATTACATCTTTTACTACTTTGCGTGCATATAAATGTTTTGAAAGATTTTGTTGGTTGCTGATACCGCCGAGGTATATAATTTGTTTCACCCTGGTTAAGCTGGCCACCAGTACAAAACAACCAATTGACCGTAATTCATATTCTTTTAAAGTAGTGGTTGTATCGCCCAAAGAATGGATTAAGTAGTAGGCAGTATCAAATTCTTTATTTTTAAAATGCTGGATCGCATTCTCCGGGTACAGAAAATCAAACTCAATGATCTGTACTTTTTCTAAAATACTTTTAGTGGGCTTAAATCGGTTGATATCTCTTACTACACAAGTTACCTCATGCCCTGCCTCTACAAGAACCGGCAAGATTCTCATACCAATATATCCATTGGCACCGGTTAGCAAAATACGCATTGTAATTTTTTTTATCCTCCAATATTAATCATTCTCCGGTTACTTATTGATGAAGCGTCAAAGTTTTCATCATAAGGGGTAAACTGCCCGCCGAGCGCTTTTTCTTTGTCCCACACACATTGTTGAATAAGGGGTGCAATATCCACTCCGCTTCTAAGCGCACCCAAAATATCTACTTCAGTTTTTGAGAAAAGGCAATTCTTCATTTTACCGTCGGTGGTCAGCCGCATCCGGTTACAGCCACTGCAAAAAGGCTGGCTCATGGTACTGATAACAGCGAAAGTACCCTCATAACCCGGTACCAAATATTTTTTATCGGTATCATGCTTTGCATCCTGCAGTTTCAGGAATTTATATTGGGTAGCAATTACGGCCAGCATTTCCTGGTAAGAAAAAACTTTTTCCCGGCTCCAATCGTTTCCGGCAAAGGGCATAAACTCTATAAAGCGTATATGCACCGGCAGGTGTTTGGTCCAGGCAATAAAATCATTCAGTTCATCATCATTCACATTTTTCATTACTACCACATTGATCTTTACATGAAATTTATTTTGTAATAAAAGATAAATATTATCCAGTATCCTGTTAAATTCATCCCGCCTGGTGATAGCGAAAAACTTTTCTCTCGTTAAAGAATCTAAACTCACATTTACGGATTGAATACCTGCATCTTTAAAAACATCTATGTATTTATCCACCAGCACTGCATTCGTACTGATTGCTAATTCTACTGGATATTTTGAAATTCGCTGTATGATTTCCCCGGCATCTTTTCTTACCAACGGCTCGCCGCCGGTAAGCCTGATTTTTTTTACACCTTGCGTTACAAATACCGCAACAATTTGCTCAATCTCACCTGCAGTCATACGGGCAGATCCTTTAAAGTAACCTCTTGGCAAATCGACAGGATTACAATAAGCACAACGCAAGTTGCATTTATCTGTAAGCGAGATTCGCAGGTAATTATGTACCCGGTTAAACTGATCCGTAAGCATAATTCATTTTTTTATGATAAATCCACTGAAAAATATTTTTTCATCTTTACGGTAATCCCATCATAATCGCTTGCCGTTAAATATTTATGTGCCAATGGAAACACTACATTATCTTCCCTGAAAATGTGCAGCCGAAGCAGTTCAACCAATGCCAGGCCTTGTTCTATGGCAGTATCAACCAATAATGCATGGGAAATGCGATCTGTAAGCCGTGAAGCGATGCCCATCAGGCTGAAAGTGAGTGTACCGAATTCCATCGTTTTAATATGATCGTGTTCCAGCATATCAATGGCCGTTTCGGGAACCGGGCCGGTGCCACATTCGCCATTGTCAATCATGCGGTCGTGGATGTATGGAAATAAAACCCTTTCTTCTTTGAGATGGTGTAAAACAATTTTATTGTCAAGAAATTCAAAGAATGTACCCAGTTTGGTATTCCGCTCTTTATTGATACCTTCTTTTTTGATATCTAATAAGTTTTTTTCAAACTCATCCAGTTGTACCAGGGTATTTTTATGCTCGGTCATAAGAAGTTGTATGAATGGATGCAGATCTTCAAAAGGCACTGGTTCTGTGGCAGGCGGCTGGTAAGCTTCGGGGGGTGCCATGGGCGAATACACTGGATCGGGTCCTGAATCTTTATCTACAAATCTTTTTATGTAATCTCCTTTTTTATGATCTTCTTTTTGGAAAATATTATTCATTTTTTTTGTTTTATGGTGTATATATTTTATAATTAATTGATGCAGCTTGCCAGTGCATTGAATTCAAATGGCTGCATTTTTCATTCTCGGTTTATCTTTTTACATTCATTCAATAAAAACTTTAATAAGCCTGTAAAGGTGATAACCCAGGCACATAAAGCAATGTATATAAATGTTTGGTAGAGATAATGCAGAAAAGGAATATGCAATGCCTTCGCCATACGAAAAGTGCATACGGCATACATGCCCTGTGGAAATACGGCGCCCCAATACAATGGATCATATTTAAGCGGGTACTTTTTATAAACATGCCGCCATATGGCCAGTATAATCAGCATGGGAATCCACCAGGTGCCGGTAGCCCAGTAGAAAACTGTAAATCCTTTAAGAAATGGCAGCATAGATTCTAACAAGGGGGCATCAGGGGCATTAATAATAAGCACCGATCCTCCCAATGCCGAAATGGCCATGGCACCCATGTTAATCCAGTAAGGTGGCGCCAGGTCATCGGGTGAAAATTTAAAAAATGTATAGCGGTAAAAAATTAAAGAAATCATCCAGATATAAAACATGCCGCCCCACAACCACATGGAAAGTGCAAAGAAATTAATTTCAATGCGGTAGGGTTGTTTTATATGCGATGCAATTAATGCACTTAAAATAGAAACCGATTGCGTAGCTACAATGGCCGTAAGCCAGCCCCCGGTAATGCCTTTATCTAAAGTGGGTTTATCCTGTTGTGTAGTAAGTGTTGTAAAAATGGTATATGTTAAAAACAACCATAACAAAATTCCGAAGACCAGGAGCGCTACGGCAATGTATAAATTTTCATACATTAAAATATACTGGATGCCCAGTACGCAGGTACCGGCCACCGTAGTAAAAAAACCGGTTCCTGATAAATGATTGGTAAGATCTTTTTTTACAGATGTAAAATACCAAAGCAGCCTGAGAATTGTAAGTATCCACAGAATGATATAAAAAATATTATTGAGAAAAAATAAAGTCTCAGCGATCCATTTCATTTCCATAAGAAATGTACCAATAGAAATAATGCCTGTAGCCATTACCAAAGCAAAATAGGATGGAGAAAGGTTTTTAACCCCTTCTCTTACATATTCAGCAGCCGTTGCAAAGTAAGACAACCCGGTATCGTTTTGTGTTTTCCGCATGATAGATTTAAAAACAGGGTAACCCCTTTATCATCATTTACATTTTTAAGTTACCTGTTTGGTAGCTTTAATAGCCAGGCGTTGCAACACGATGCATACAGCAGCCAGGGCAGCCAGGAACATCCAGCAAGACGTCCACACCCCACTGGCTTTTAGCAAATAGCCAAAAAGTATTGGGCCAAAAAAACCACCCAGCCCGCCTAATACCCCTACAATTCCGCCAACAGTACCAATATTGGCAGGATAATAATCTGAAATATGTTTATAAACAGCAGCCCCGCCCAGCCCCATCATAATTCCTATAAGAAATACCAGGGTGGTGAAAATCCATTTATTTGCCTGGAAATAAATTAAGGTAACTCCTTTTGCAATTAATTGGCCTTTGGTTACCGTATCGCCTTGTTTAATATTTGCTTCCTGGTGAAAAGTAGTAGTAGGCAGAAACAGGAATCCTTCATGATCATGATGAATTCCAAAGCGAATGGAAACCTCTGAAGAATCGCCCGATTTATTTTGCAGTTGGTAACTATCCTCGCCAATAATTATTTTATCGTTTGAAACCAATTTGGCTACACCGGGTTTATTTGCCATAATACCCTGGCCGGGCGCTTGTATTTCCATACGGGGAATAAAAAGAAAAACCATGCTTACAATACATACCCCAAAAACCCAGATCAAAACCATACGGGCTCCCACTTTATCAGTAAGCCATCCACCCAGGGCCCTTACCAATCCTGCCGGCAGGCTAAAGGCAGTAACCATAAAACCGGCCATCACAATACTCATTGCATATACATTTACATAATATGGAATAAGCCATTGAGATAATGCTACAAAACTTCCAAAAACAAAAAAGTAATAAAGCCCAAAGCGCCATACCCTGATTTCTTTTAATGGCGACAAGCGCTGAGCCATTGTTTTATTTTCAGCGGGTTTTTTATTAATAGTACCTAAGAGAAATATTATGCCTACCATCACCAGTAAGGCAGCATATAATTTGGGCAGGTTACGCCAGCCTTCCAGTTCGGCTCCATGCCTGGTAAGTTTATTTAAAATTGTAGGTGCAAATAAAGTAGTTAATGCAGCGCCCATTGTGCCTGCTCCAAAAATACCCAGTGCGGTGCCCTGTTTTTCTTTAGGATACCAAAGACTGGTATAAGCAACCCCCGCTGCAAATGATGCGCCCGCTAATCCAAAACCCACACTAAGCAACAGAAAACTGATATAGCTATTTGCCTGCGACAAAAAAAACATTGGGATGGCACAAAAAAATAAGATTAAAGACATTACCCATCTTCCGCCATATTTATCAGTAAGCATCCCAATGGGTAAGCGAAAGACGGAACCTACTAAAACCGGTACACCCAATAACCACCCTATTTGTATGGGGCTCCATTTAAACACATCATTATTTACAAGAAAAGTAACTAAAACACCATTGATCATCCATGCAGCAAAGCATACCATAAAGGCGAGCGTACTTAAAAACAAAATCCGATGAGAAGTACCGGTATTTATCGTTTTTGTTTTTTCCATATAGGCTTATCCCTTTATTTTTTTATTAAAATCCATTCGTCCCTTAGCGGGAAATTTAAGAGAATAGCGAACCATGAAAACCCCGCCAGGAACCGGAATGCTGTCAACCGGTACCGGGTGAAAAGTATTGCAGCAGCGGTAGGTTTGGCCATTTACTTCATACTCGAATAATACGCCCTGGCCCAATGCAAACACATTACAAAACCGTATTGTTTTACCTGGTACATATTTCGAATCTTTTAATAAAGCATCTTCAATGCGGTATTGGTTAAAGATTAAAACGATCGCCAGGGACAAAATGATAAAAAAAACAGAATTGATTATTTTCCTTTTGGCCGGCCCTGTTCTTATGATTCTTAAAAAATTGTACACAATACCTACAGCAACCAGGCAAAGGAGGATGCCTTTTACAACCTGGCTGGTTAATAATTCGTCATCTGTAACAATATTGAGTAACACATTAATTGTTTTTGGGGCGATGCAATGACCATGGTGTACGGGGGCTACGTACTTTTCTGCGACCCCAATACCATCTTACCTGCTGGTAAGGCCGCCAGATATAATCGATGGGGGGTACCAAAAAATGTATGAGCCTCGAAAAAGGGACGATTCCTATAATGGTAAAAGCGCCAATGATATGTAATTTCACCGTCCAGGGCAGTAAAGAAACAGCAGAGATATCGGGTTGTAATTTAAAGATGGAATGTAAATAAGGAACCAGCAAGGTAGAGAACCAGGATGATCCCCATCTAAAATTATAAGCAATCCACAGGCCGGTGATGGTTTGCAGGATGAGTAACATATAAATTACAAAATCCATTTTATTGGTTACAAACCTTAAACGGGGTGTGGTATATCTCCTGATTAAAAGATTGATTAAACCTACCAGCATACTAATACCAAAAATGAATGCACTTATTTCCAGGATCATGAGGCGAAGTGGCTGGCTGTTCCAGGCCAAGATGCCCCGGGGAATTAAAAAGGCAACTAAATGGCCGGTGAAGATAAAAAGTACACCCCAATGAAATGGAACGGAACCATAAAACAGCTTTCTTCCTTCCAGGAACTGCGAAGAAAGAGAAGAGAACTGGAACCCCTTATACGTGTACCGGTAAATAGAACCGATCAGGAAAACGGCAAGTGCAACATAAGGCAATGCAATCAGGAAAAAGTTATTCAGTACGTCCATAATATTTTAATTTTTACATTACTCTTTTTCAATTTTCATCTCCGTATCAATGCTACGGGTGTAATCAGCCTGTGGTACAGGGCCTGAACATAATGCTGCATTGCCTTGAACACCGGCAGCATCGTTTTGTTCAGATTGCTGGGTTAAGAATTCATTTACCGCGGCATCATAACCAAAATCATTTTCTAATGCAATGAATAAGGCTTTTAGGCAATACTGGTAAATGAGCCTATATTGTTGAGAGCTTTCCAGCAAAATTTTCTGGTGCTTCTTATATACAACATCTTTTTTTTGTACCCTGTCAGTTGAAAACTCATCCTTCATCTTCAGCACGGCGGGTATTAAGAGGCGGGTGGTAAGCTCACATCGCATACTATCATCTTTCATTTTAGGGAGCAGGTTCAAAATATTGGGTAAATGATCTGCCAATTCGGTATGGCAGGGGTTACCTGCCATCTTGTGCTCGGTATTAAGATTTACCAGTAACTGGCCTCTTTTATAATCTTCTCCAAAAAGGATAAACCCGATATCCAGGGTGGTAATGGCCTGCAAATCGAAAGAGCGCAGGAAAAGTTCTTGTATATCTGACAATGTGCAGGATTGGGTAAACTTTACAAAAGGTTCAAGTGCTGCAGCGGCTTCGGGTAATACTTCTACCAGGTGATCATAAATATCCAGCACTCTTTTTTTATACCCTTCATTAGCTGGATATATAAAAAGATCTGCAAACTGTCTGTAGTCAACCAGGTATGGATAAGTAATACCTGCATCCCCTGTATTGATTCCTAATGTATTTCCCATGCTGTAATTATTAATTTATTTTACTTACTGGTTCATTATTAAATCCCCCGTTTCACTTTTCCCTTAATACCAAAGCCTGCTTCGCCCTTGGCATCGCCGGTGAAGTCCATCATTTCAATAGCCTGTTCACGGTGTGCGGCGGGAATTACAAATCGTTCTTCAAACTTGGGTAGTGAAGTGAGTGCATAAATAGCATCGGCCACGGCTGCTGTTAAGCCTGCATCGGCCAATGTAGCATCAGCTTTTTCATCGCTTACATCTCCCACCGTTACCCTGCGGCGATGGATACGCACGGCTAATAATTTTTTCCATTTATCCTTTACGATCTCTTCATCGCCTGCACTAAACAAACTGGCGATATACTTCAGCGGAAAACGAATTTCATCTAATGTACCCCAGAGTTCTTTGGTGCTGGTATCGTACAACCAGTTGTCGTCCCATTTTTTTGCAATAGGATCCATTTTATCCTGCTGATCTTTATTATCTACTTTTTTTACAGTAGCCATTACCGGCAGCAGCGGGGGTACGTAAAACAACATGGGCAATGTGCGGAACTCCGGATGTAAGGGTAGCGCCAATCCCCATTCCTTTACAAATTTATATACCGGTGAAAACTGTGCTGCATGAATGGTAGAATCGGCAACGCCATTCATTTTGGCTGCACGTATCACCTCTTTATCAAAGGGATCCAGGATAAGGTCAAGCTGGTTATTAATAAGGTCTTTGTCATCGCCATGCACGGCAGATTCAATTTTATCTGCATCATATAATAATACCCCCAGGTACCTTATTCTTCCTACACAGGAGTGCATACAGGCTGGAGCCAGCCCGGCTTCGATACGGGGATAACAAAGAATACATTTTTCTGATTTGCCGGTGTACCAGTTGTAATATGATTTTTTGTATGGACATGCTGTTACGCACATTCTCCAGGCACGGCACACTTCCTGGTTAATTAATACAACGCCATCTTCTCCTCTTTTATAAATAGCTCCCGAAGGGCAGGAGGCAACACAAGCCGGGTTTAAGCAATGATTGCAAATGCGGGGGAGATAAAAGAATGCCATCTTTTCTAACTGGAACATTACCTCCTGCTCTTCGGGAGAAATGTTTTTCATATTTGGATCGTTGCGGGCAAAGTCGGGCGTGCCACTGAGATCATCATCCCAGTTGGGGCCCATTTTTATATCAATTGGTTTTCCTGTAATTAATGAAACGGGCCTGGCAGTAGGCTGGTCATCCCCTTCGGGAGATTCTATCAGGTCTAAATATTTATAAGTAAAGGGTTCATAGTAATCATCAATAATGGGCAGATTGGGGTTGTAAAATATATTGGTGAGGCCCCGTCTTTTGCCGGCACCTTTCAGGGAAACTTTTCCGTTTTTCTTTTCCCATCCGCCCCTGTAAATTTCCTGGTCTTCCCATTTGGTAGGATAGCCGGTACCTGGCTTCGTTTCTACATTGTTCCACCACATATATTCTGCTCCCTTTCTATCGGTCCAGATATTTTTACAGGCAATGGAACAGGTGTGGCAACCAATACACTTATCCAAGTGAAAAACCATTGCAATTTGTGAACGAACGTCCATAATTTATGATTTATGAATTATTATTTTTAGATTTCTCATAGCAATTTTTCAAACTCGTAATTCCCAATTCTTAATTCCTAATTTTTAATTTTAAAACTACCATACCAGTTTTTCCATTTTCTTTACAATAACATGGGTATCTCTCTGAGGAGCTACGGGGCCCCAGTAATTAAAGTGATAAGAGAATTGACCATAACCTCCATTCAGATAATTAGGTTTAAGATGGATGCGGGTAACACTATTGTGTCCGCCACCCCGCCTGTTGCCCCTCAATTGTGATTTGGGAATGCCTACTGTTCTTTCCGGCACATGATATACTATACAAACACCCGGCGGGATTCTTGAACTTACACAGGCCCTTGTTACATACACGCCATGATCATTATGTACCTCTACCCAATCGTTGTCTTTTATGCCCAGCTTTTCAGCATCCGTTTCACTTAGCCAACAAGGTTCGCAACCACGGGACAGCGTCAGCATCCGCAGGTTTTCCATATAAGTAGAATGGATATGCCATTTACCATGCGGAGTAAGATAATTAAGTGCCAGTGCATCTCCTTTTTTCCAGGTTTCTCTTAAGTCGCCATATACTTCGGGGCATGGTGCCGGTTTAAAAGTGGGCAAATGTTCGCCATAAGCGATATACAATTCCTGGTCGAGATAAAAATGCTGCCTTCCGGTTAATGTTCGCCAGGGCACAAGCCGTTCTACATTGTATGTATAAGCGGCATACGCCCTTCCATCATTCATTAAGCCCGACCATACTGGTGATGTATTATAGCGATGTGGCCGGGTAAGTAAATCGGCATAGCGGATTCTTACATCTTTACTACCTGCAGAAAGATCGGCAAGCACCAGCCCCGTTTTCTTTTCCATATACTGGTACGCTTTTTCTGTAAGCTTACCATTGGTTAATGTAGAAAGATGAAGCACTGCATTGGCTGCCCATTCATCTTCCTGTATAGAGGGCAGTATTTTGTTTTGAAATTCCCGGTGATGAAAATGATGTGAGTGGCACATTTCATCATATTCTTCCTGGCAGGGATAATGATTTCCATGCGCCCCCAGCCCGCTGTTCCGGATGCCTTCACCAAGTGTGATGAATTTTTCGTAGAGTAAGGTATAATCTCTTTCTACCACAGTAAGTTTGTGCATGGATTTACCGGGAATAGCCTCACACTCTCCCTGATACCAGTCTTTAATAACAGGCTGTGTAATTTCATCGGGGGTATCGTGGCTCAGTGGTGTTGCCACAATATCTTTTTGTACTTCAGAAAAATATTTTTTTGAAAGTTCGCTGGTAACTCTTGCTACATTTTTAAAAATATCCCAATCGGTTTTTGATTCCCATACCGGTGCAATGGCCTGGCCCAGCGGATGAATGAACGAATGCATATCGGTACTGTTCAAATCAGCTTTTTCGTACCAGGATGCAGCAGGCAATACAATATCTGAATAGAGTGCTGAAGAGTCCATTCTAAAATTAAGATCAACCACCAGGTCTAATTTTCCTTCGGGTGCAATATCATGCCATACCACTTCTTCTGGTTTTTCATCTGCATCTTTTGCAATCGCATTATTGTGTGTGCCCAGGTAATGCTTTAAGGCATACTCATGCCCTTTCATGCTGGCCAGTATGGCATTGCCCCGCCAGATATACCAAACCCGGGGATAATTTTCTTCGGCATCGGGATCGCTTACTGAATATTTTAATTCTTTCGATTTTAATTTATTCAATACAAAGGTTTTGATCTCCTCATCTGTTTTGGCTCCGTTTGCAGCAGCTTGTTTTGTAAGCTCCAGCGTATTTTCATTAAACTGCGGATAAAAAGGCATCCACCCGTTTCTTACTGATGTAAAAATGGTATCTGCAACATGTTTATCTGTCCATTTATTTTCATGAACCGTATTGTATTTGGAGTAGTGCCCGTCATAACGGTATTGGCAGGTATTAATATAATGCCAAATGGGCGCTTGCTGCAATCTTGATGCGGGCACCCAGTCTTTAGCAAATGAGATAGCGCCCCAGGATTCAACAGGAGCGAGCTTTTCCTGGCCTACGTAGTGATTAAGGCCTCCCCCGTTTTTACCTACGCAACCGGTCATCATGAGTGCCATGGCACCAGCACGATACGTAAGGTTTTGATGATACCAGTGGTTAATACCGGCACCTATTATGATCATGCATTTTCCCTTTGTGGCCATTGCAGTATCGGCCCATTCACGGGCAAACTGGATAATGGTTTTAGAATCAATACCGGTAAATATTTCCTGCCAGGCGGGTGTATAAGCCTGGTCAGTATCTGTATAATCTTTGGGATAGCTGCCGCCCAGGTTCCTGTTAACACCATATTGTGCCATCATTAAATCATACACTGTTGTTACCGGCACTTTTCCATTTACTGTATCCAGCCATTGCACAGGAACTCCCCGGTTTGCTTTTTTTGCCAGCCCAAACTCGGTGAATTCAACCTGTAAGATTTCGTCTTTTTTATTCAACAGGGTGAGTACGGGATCATAGTTTTTATCGGATTCACCACATTCATATTTCATATTCCATTTGCCCCCGTTTTTATCCCAGCGGTAGCCCATGGTTCCTTTAGGAGAAACATATTCTCCGCTTGCTTCATCAATGCTTAAAAATTTCCAGTCTCCATTTTCAATGTCTTTCCATTTGGGTAGTTCATTGGCACGAACCATCCTGCCCGGGGTAAACACATCTCCCGCTTTATCGAGATGCACCAGCATGGGGCTGTCGGTATATTTTTTTACATAATCAATAAAGAAAGGCGTTTGTTTTTCATAATGGTATTCTTTAAGAATAATATGAGTTACCGCCATCCATAAAGCGCCATCACTTCCGGCATGATTGGGTATCCACTGATCGGCATATTTACATACCTGGCTGAAATCGGGTGAGAATACAACGGCTTTCGTACCGTTGTGGCGTGATTCTGCAAAAAAATGACAATCGGGAGTACGGGTCATGTTGAGGTTAGCGCCCATATCCGCAATCATTTTTGCATTGTACCAATCTGCACTTTCACATACATCGGTTTGTTCTCCCCATATTTCAGGAAAAGCCGGTGGCAGATCGCAATACCAATCGTAAAAACTTAAATTCACACCCCCAAAAAGTTGTAAAAACCTGGCGCCGGCAGCATAACTAAGCATCGACATAGCAGGGATTGGTGAAAAACCGATTACACGATCGGGACCATATTTTTTTGCGGTGTAAATATTTGCAACGGCCATTATTTCAAGTGCTTCATCCCAACTTGCCCGCCGGAACCCCCCTTTGCCCCTTGCCTTTTGATAGCGTTTTCGTTTACTCTCATTATTCTGAATATTTTCCCAGGCTTTTAATGGGTTACCACCTGCTTTTTCTTTTTCTTCTCTAAAAAAATCTAATAAAACGCCACGAATAAGCGGATACTTGATACGCAAAGGGCTATAGAGATACCAGGAATAGGAAATTCCACGCTGGCATCCCCGGGGTTCATAAGGTGGTAACTGGTCTTCCAGCAGGGGATAATCTAACTGCTGCGTTTCCCAAACTACAATTCCTTCTTTTACGTGTATGGCCCAGGAGCATCCGCCTGTACAATTTACACCATGCGTACTGCGTACAATACGATCGTGCTGGAAACGGTTGCGGTAAAACTCTTCCCATTTGCGGGTTTTGGGGGAGATGATGTCTTCGATCCAACTCATGATCTTACTATTTTAATAATTGAAATTTTTTACTGGTTGAATTCATTTTTAAAATGTCAGGCAGACTTAACTTGTTGTCTTTTAAAAATGGAATAATTTACCGGCCTTTGTTTTCTTCTTATCCAGAAAAAAGAGAAAAGGATAAGCAAAACGATCACGCCTGCAATGCCCCCTGTCATCATATCTTTTCCTACCGGGTTTTGGGGTTTAGCGGTAGCTGCCATGGCATCGGCATTTTTTAAAAATGCCATTAAGTTGGCGATCTCGGCATCTGTTAAGGGCCTCCCTTCATAAGATTTTTGCATTTGCGGAAAAGGCATGCCGGCAATAATTCCTTTCACGCCATCTGCCGATAAACGGGAAACTGCCTGGGTAAGGTCTTTAGCCAGCCCGCCACCGCTGATAAAGCCTTTCATATCTACATTGTGGCAGGAATTACAAGCCGGCCCATGATTGTAAAACCGGACTTTTCCTACAAATAAATCTTTCCCTTTTTGAGGATTCCCGGTATCCTGGGCCAAAGCCGGGATGGCGGCAAACATAAGCAGCATCATGCTTATAACAGATAATAGTGAATGCATCTTCATCATGCTTTCAGTTTAAAAATTAAGATAACCTATATAGAAAATCATTTAAACAAATGATCGAACTGCGAACCCCGAAAAGAAAATAATGACAAGCGCCATTATCTTCATTAGAAGAACGATTTGTTACTGCTATAATAATCTTTAATAGTCTCTGTTAAGCCCTTGTTTACCCTTGCCAAAAACACGATAACCAGTAACATGATGAAAATAACCGCTAATAAAAGGATATTAGTAGTTGTAAAAAATGATGCGGAAGCTTTTCCAGTCTGTTGGTCTGTTTGCTGAGAGGTTACAGCAGGTACACTAGCGGTAGGCGCCGTACTTGCGGTATTTATATATGCGATAATATTTTTAACAACGGCATCGGTAGCAGTAGGCTGGTCTGGCATTACCATATGGTTAAATGCCTGGAATAATGAATCCGCATATTTATCACCGCTTTTTATTACAGTTTGCGAAGATTTTACAAATTTCAGGATCCATTCTTCAGGCCTTCTTTGCAACAGGTTAGCCAGGTCGGGGCCTATTAATTTACCTTTACCAATGGTATGACAGGCCGTACAATTTTGTTTAAAAAAGCTTTCGCCGGCTACAGCATCTTGCGCATTTACATCAATAGAAATAAAAATCAGTATTGATGCCAGAACGAGGGAGAATAAATATCTATTCATAAAACAAAATCAGTTTTTAATTAAATATTGTAACTCTTATTCCTTGTTTTTGCAGATGGTCTGCAAAATATTTTTATGACCTGCCGAAATACCTTATTAAATATTTCTGGATAAAGTTATCCTTAATTATGGATCTACAAAATATTTTTGAGGAAAAAAAACATGATTAAAATCATATTTAAGCCTTTTGTATCCTTATTCAGAACCGGCTGATTACTTTTGCAGAGTTGTATATTTTACGGCAAATGTCCGTATCCTGTTGCCTTAAAAGATATTTTGGAAATGATAAAAATATAAAATGAATCAAAAAAAAAGTAAACGTCCATCAGCATCACAGGTAAAGAAAACTGAAGTAGTATGCCCCAATGATACCAACCCTATGGGCCTGTTACAAGGGGGCCGGCTGGTAGAGTGGATGGATATTGCGGCAGCTGTATGTGCCCAAACACACGCTGAAAAAATTTGTGTAACCGCTTCTATAAACCAGGTTGATTTTAATAAAGCGGCTAATGTAGGAGATATAATTACGATTACCGCCACCATCACCAGGGCCTTTAGCAGTTCCATGGAAATTTTCGTACAGGCCTATGCACGAAAAGTATTGGAAGGGAAAAAATACCTTATCAGCGAAGCCTATTTCAATTTTGTAGCACTGGATGAAAACGGGAAGACCACATCTGTAATCCCGGTATTACCAGGTACAGCTATAGAAAAAAAGAATTTTGAAGAAGCTTTACAAAGAAAGAAAAAAAGAAGCTACCTCTAATTATGAATTAAAAGTCATTTCGTCTGCCGCCTTTAATAGGATATTCAGTACAAATAACTCACTCAGTAAGTTCCTTTTATAACAAAATAAAATATTAAGGAAGGGGCGCATCCTATAGGCATGATAATTTTATTTTATTTACTAATATATTTTTATTGTTTATCAATAATTATTTATTACTTTTGTTTTTATTAAAAATTAAACATTGTATGGAAATTAAAGTTGAAACAAAGCAAATTCTTAAAGTATTGCACATAATCTCATGGATCATATTCGTGGGTTTATGTATTGAAGCAGGTAGTTTTATATATAATGCCATTTCTACTTATTTCATGAATCCCAGAAATGCCAGCTATTTTCAATTATCAAACTTGTATGAATATGATAGCGGGTATTTCTACATAGAAATATTATTGATGACGATTGTTGGTGTTTTAAAAGCGATCCTGTTTTATATCATCGTAAAATTTTTACAGGATAAGAAACTTAATTTTATGCAACCCTTTACCGTTTACATGAAGCGGTTTATTTTTACACTCACTTATCTTGGCCTTGGCATCGGTTTGTTTTGTGTATGGGGTGCAAAATATAGAGAGTGGTTCATGCAGCAGGAAGTAAAGATGCCGGATGTACAAACACTTAATATCGGTGGAGCTGATGTATGGTTGTTTATGGGGATTACTTTATTTATCATTGCACAAATCTTTAAGAGAGGTATCGAAATTCAATCAGAAAATGAATTAACTGTATAAGGCATGTCAATAATAGTAAACTTAGATGTGATGATGGCGAGAAGGAAAATGTCATTAAATGAACTCTCAGAAAAAGTGGACCTCACATTATCGAACCTTTCTATTTTAAAGACAGGTAAAGCAAAAGCCATTCGCTTTAGTACATTAGATGCCATTTGTAAAGCTTTAGATTGCCAGCCGGGTGATTTATTTGAATTTGAACAGCTCAAAAAAAGAAATCCCGGCAAATAAAATTTTAATCGAAGCGATCTCTCATTTCAAACTGAATATAAATTACAAATCATTCAATGAACCTCAAACTAAGTTCTTTCTGCATGATGCTTACCACTTTTTTTTGTGGAGCAGCTGCCTATGCTCAAAATAGCGACAATTTTGCCGGCCAATACAAATTAGGAACTACGCTTATTATATTAAAACCTAACAAAACATTTTTATTGCTTGATATGGGTACTTTAATTAAAGGCAATATTCACATAGATAGCTCAACAGGAAAATTAATTCCTTATAAACCCAAAGATGCATTTGTATTATATGGCAGAACAAATCATTTCATTAAGACAGGCAATACCATTCATTATAGAGGGCCCAGCGAAGCTCCGGTACTCATCAATTATAATGATACAAGTAGTTCGCCCAATACATTGAAACCCATTTTTAATCAATACGCCAATTGTATTCCTTTCCCTACCGTTATTCACAATCTCCGCAGTAGTCCGAAACTTTATGTTACCATAAAAGATAGCGAATCGGTATATACATTTGAAAACAATGAAGGTTATAATGATTTTGTTTTATCCTATATAGAGCCATCAACTCCTATTGCCGAACTTTCATTTACCATACTTACTGACGGAGCATCTATCATGATTAAAAATGAAACATTACACAAATTATCAAGCCCTGCGATTTCTGAAGCAGAAGAGAAAATGCTATTAGGCATGTATGACCGGGATTATCCCGAAACAGACTTTTTTTATTGTAACCCGGCTTATAACATTTTTGAAGAATCCGGTGTTCATTTATCACAATACAACAAAGTGCAAAATGGCAATGAATATTATTTTTTACATAAAACAATAACAAAAAATGATGACTATAGCAATCCCGGCATTATATATGAGTATAAAAAATAAATGCTATGGTCTTAAAAAATATTCATTATGCAATAGATACGGGTTCGGTATTTCATTTTGAATGTTAGGATGAAGACGCTAAATAAAATCATCAAAACATCATCTTTATTTGTAAATAGGCATTCCTGCCCGGCCTGGCAATATTACCCCAATCTAAATGTTCATGATAGTTTTTATCAAAAACATTTTCCATACCGGTTTGTATTTCTATATTTTTTTTAAATAAAATACTGTTTAGCCCAAGCCTTACATGCCAAAGGGTATAAGATTTTGTTTTGTCTTCACCGGCACTTACCTGAAACCTGTTTTGTGCAGCTGCCATTTCTGTTTCTACCTGGTAAAATATTTTATTGGGCTGATAGCGGATTGAGCTTACATTCTTTAATGGTGCGATACCCGGCAGTGGCTCATCTTTATAATCCTTTGCATATGTATAACGGAGCGTTGAAACAAAATCAAATTTTTGTAATGGTTTTAAAAAACAACTGGCTTCTAAACCGCTTATAAATGCATGCGGAATATTACGGTAAGTCTTTACGCCATTAGCGCCAATTGTCATGGTACTTACATTTGCCTCGGTTACAGAAGAAATGTAATGATGGATCCGGCTATAAAAAACACTCAGTTGTACCCGGTTCCGGGCGGGGCTATAGCTGGCTGAAATTTCTGCCTGCAACGCTTTTTCCGGCAGCAGGTAAGGGTTACCAATATAATCGTAACCATCATTGCTGTTGAAAAGATAAAACCCATATCGTTCACTGGCAGTAGGAACCCTTTCAGTATAAGCGATGCTGGCATTGGTTTTTATGGTATTGTTTATTTTTTTTGTGAATTGTACGGATCCATTTTTTAATATATTATTTTTAGATGCCTGCTGGTAATCAAAAATACCCGCCTGGTTTTTTGCTTCCTCCGATGTTAAAGCAGCCCGTATGTAATCGACCCTGGCATTCAGCTGCCATTTCATACTGCTGTCTATTTGCCATAGCCATGAGGAAGAAATACCAAATTGATTTTTCTTATTATTGGGCCAGGTAAGCATATACATTGGTAACTGGCCCGGTTGGTACATCGTCATAGATGCTTTTAAAAATGTTGATGAAGCATCTGCCCGCAACAGCAAACTTTGCTTTTTATTTATATTAATTTCAGCTTCGGAATACAAACCGATTGTTTTACTTACACCGGGCATATCCATGTGCATGGCAACATGGGGCCGATGGGTATCATCCATATAATGATGTACCTGGTTGGCATATCCTTTTAGTTGAAATTTGGCAAGATGCTTTTGCCTGTTTTCATGTACAAAACTGAGTGAACCGATCCTGGCACCGGCATAACCCACATCCATCGGTAAGGCCGGGTATCCAATATTCCAGCCGTCATCCATCAATACATCGGCCCGGATAGAATTATAATTGCCTTGCAAATATTTTACAGATAAGGAATAATTTATTTTCTCGTATTGTGAGAAATTTATTTTTTCTCCCCCGCCACTTCTATAGTTGCTATTCTTACGATAGGTAACACTTCCCCGGAATGCCCATTTACCATCGGCATAATTTAAGCGGAGCGACTCATAAAAACTTTTAGCTGCCGTTTGATACCCGCTGCTAAAAATACCGGTAACTTTTTTATTGTTCAGGTAATCGGGTTCGGCAATTTTCATATTAATGGTACCACCAATGGATGCGCCACTGGAAAAACCATTTGCAGCTGTTTGAAGTTCCAGGGTTTCCAGGTTCACAGGTTCTATATATATTGTAACGGGGTCCATTTTATCGGTGCAGGCGCCATGGATACGCATACCATCTACCAGCACATTTATTTGCCCCCCATTAAATGAACGAATGGCCGGATCCATACCATAAGCGCCCCGCCGGGTAAGTGAAAGTTCGGGCAACCTGCTTAAAATATCTTCCAGTGTTGAGGCATTATTTGCTTTAAAAAAGTTCACCAGCCTGCGTTGCGGAATATTTTGTTTGCTGATTACAGTTACTTCATCCAGGATAACGACCCGGTTACTGTCTTTTAGCAAACCGGCATTTTTATTTTGTGCCCGGCTATTTACTACGATCATTAATAGAATAACAATCTGAATGAATCTTTTCATCATGTAAAAATTATATGTTCCATTTTAATTCCTGTAAAATGGAGCGTTTCAAAAGAAGTGGTTATTTCACAGCCCATATTTGTAAAGTATGTACCATGAAATAACCACCCGGTTTATTAGAATTCAATTTCAAAAAACTGGGTATCATCTGCGAGATCTGCACCCATCATAAAATCTAAATTTACCTGCCACAACCCGGTCATGGTAAAGTTTACCTTTCCTTTGTAATGGCCGTTGCCAATAGCAACGGGATTTACATTATTGGGCGAGCCGTGGCCCATCGCAGGCATCTCAGGTTCCATCAATACAGTAAATCCATTTTCAGCAGGGTAACTCATCATGGATTCTTTTTTATAAATAGCGATTTCCATATCATTGATTCCTACATGCGGTTGCATGGGATTGATTAATGCTACAAAATATTTAGTGCCATTATTTAAAGCGGTAAACGATTTTAAAGTTGATTTCACAGGATCTGTAACAGTTACCGGGAAACTGAAACTGCCCCACTTCCCATTCACCCATACGGCAACTGAAACTGACCAGTTACCAGCGGCAGAAGGCATAAGAAATACTACACTGCAAGGGAACAAGTGATTAACGGCCTGGGCAGATGCGGGATTCTCAAAAGGGCTGGAATGTTGCATACTTCCCATATCCATCATAGGCGTAAGCTGGATATTTGCGTTTTCAATCCGGCTGCCACTTACCGAATCGTATAATGCAATATAGAGATTTGTATAACCCGTATAAATTACCGGGGCAGTTGTATATACTTCTACTTTAGCCGCTGCACCAGTGGCATAACCTTCCGTAATTTTTGTGTATCCTGCTGTTGGTGAAGTTCCGGGTATTTCGGTTTTAGAACACGAAGAAAAAAACAGGACGATAATGGATGCCCATGACAGCATCACATAAAATGACTTTTTCATAAATGCTTAACATATTTTTAGTAAAGAATAAATACAGGGGTGCCGGCTGTACACAGTACAGTTTTAAGCTACCGTTTACAATTCATTATAAAATATGCTGAGCTGGCGGATGAAAGATTTCAGGAGATAAAGTGAATTGATAATGCTCTGTAAAGACCCCGTAAGGCGCTTTGTGCAGGGAATAGAATAAGTTTGGTTTTTGAAATTCTTCAAGTATGCAGGGCGCTGTTTCTACCGGTTTTTTTACCTGCAATGGCGCTTCCTTATCTCCGGTACCCGTTGATTGGCTTAATTTTTTATTCAGGTAACATTTCCCATGACAAGCCATTTTAGGATTATTCTTATTTACACAAAGCACCCGGGCCACGTACGCCTGGTTTACATAATACCAGGTAATAACGATAGCAGAATATGCAAATTGCAGTGTAAAAATAAATAATAATATTGCAGCACCTATTCTTTTCATGCTGCAAAGGTAGCATTATAAATTATGAAGCCGGTATGACTTACATCACATGTACAAATGATAATGGTTATGCAGTAAGTTTATTTTAATGGCTGAAAACGAGCCTGGAAAAAACGAAGATATTTGGGTTCATAAACCATCTTCATGCCTTTTATTTTTTTCCTGCGGTCATATACATACGCTGCAGATTCTGCAATAACATCCATATGGGCTTGTGTGTACACCCGGCGGGGTATGGTAAATCGGACCAGTTCTAATTTAGGAAAATAATTTTCGCCATTGGCTTTTCTGCCGGCAGATACAATTCCCCTTTCCATGGTTCTTACACCGGCATCTAAATATAGTTCAGCGGCTAATGTTTGAGCAGGAAATTGTTCCTGTGGAATATGGGGTAAAAATTTTTTTGCATCTACAAATATGCCATGGCCGCCAATGGGTTTCACAATGGGTATATTATAATCTATCATTTTATTGCCCAGGTAAATTACCTGGCCTACCCGGGCCTTAATATGATCGGCACTCACACTTTCTGCAATACCAATGGCCATGGCTTCCATATCCCTGCCCGCCAATCCACCATAGGTATGCAGGCCTTCATACACAACTACCATATTTCTTGCTTCCTCAAAAATTTCCCATTCATTTATTGCCAGGAAACCACCAATATTTACCAGGGCATCTTTTTTTGCACTCATGGTAGCTCCATCGGTATAAGAATTAATTTCTTTTACAATTTCTTTAATGGTTTTCTTTTCGTATCCTTTTTCTTTTTGCTGAATAAAATAGGCATTCTCGGCTACCCTTGTCATATCATGTATGATGCGGATCTTATTTTTTTTGGTCAACGTCCTGAGCTCTTTTAAATTTTGCATACTAATGGGTTGACCACCGGCCATATTCACACTGGTGGCTATACTCACATAAGGAATTTTACCGGCTCCATATTTTTTAATAAGTTTTTCAAGCTTATGTAAATCTACATTTCCTTTAAAGGGAAATTCATTTTCAGGATCATGGGCTTCATCAATAATAATATCTTCAAATTTTCCGCCGGCCAGTTCCTGGTGCAAACGGGTAGTGGTAAAATACATATTGCCGGGAATAATGTCTCCTTTCTTGATTAGGATTTTAGAAAGGATGTTTTCTGCACCCCGCCCCTGGTGAGTAGGAACCAGGTATTTGTAACCATATACCTCTTTTACCACTTCTTCTAAATGATAAAAATTGCGGCTGCCGGCATAGGCCTCATCACCCATCATCATACCGGCCCATTGCCGGTCGCTCATGGCAGAGGTTCCGCTATCGGTTAATAAATCAATATACACATCATCTGATTTCAATAAGAAGGTATTATAACCGGCTTCTTTTAATGCTTTTTTGCGGTGTTCGGGTGTTGTCATTTTCAACAACTCTACCATTTTCATTTTATAGGGTTCGGCCCAGCTTCTTTTTATATTTTTCATAAGAATATATTTTAAAATTGTTAGTTAATGGGTTTTAGTTTTACAGTAAAATGCCTGAGTGCTGGCGCCTCTTCTATAATGGCCAAGCCCTGCATTAGGTTCCTGTTTTTAAAAACATCGATCACCACTTCGGCCACATAATCAATGTGGCTTTGTGTATATACCCTTCGGGGAATGGCAAGCCTTACCAATTCTAAAGTAGCCGGTATTAATTTTTCCTGGCTATCATATTTTCCAAACATCAGGGAACCAATTTCTACAGAGCGAATGCCTCCTTCTTCATATAATGCACAGGCCAAAGCCTGGCCGGGATATTGATCTACAGGTATATGAGGTAAAAATTCTTTTGCATCTAAATACACGGCATGGCCGCCACCGGGGCGCATTACCGGCACACCAGCAGCTACTAATTTTTCAGTGAGATATTCTATACTTCGAATACGGTATTGCAAGTAATTTTCTTCCATCACTTCTTTTAGTCCAATGGCAATCGCTTCCAGGTCTCTGCCGGCAAGGCCTCCATAGGTAGGAAACCCTTCGGTAATGATGAGGAGATTGCGGCATTGCAAAGCCAGCGCTTCACTATGCATGGCCAAAAAACCGCCAATATTGGCAAAAGCATCTTTTTTGGCACTCATGGTGCAACCATCGGCATATGAAAAAAGTTCGTGTACAATTTCCGGGATTGGTTTATGCGCATACCCCTCTTCACGCAATTTTATGAACCATGCATTTTCAGCAAAACGGCAGGCATCAATAAATAAAGGAATTTGATGCTGGGTGCAAATTTTACGTACCTCTTTAATATTTTGCATACTCACTGGCTGCCCCCCGCCCGAGTTATTTGTTACCGTAATAATTACAAGGGGAATCGTATGAGCCCCTTTGTCTATAATAAATTTTTCTAAAGCAGCGGTATCCATATTTCCTTTAAAGTCAGCAGGAATACCGGGATGCCTGCCTTCCTCACATATTAAATCAACTCCTTCTGCGCCTGAAAACTCAATATTGGCACGGGTGGTATCAAATAACGTGTTACTTACAAAATATTTTCCTTTGCCTCCCATAATCTCAAATAAAATTCTTTCAGCTGCCCGCCCCTGGTGTGTAGGAATGATAAATGGCATACCGGTAATTTCCTGTATGGTATTGCTGAAGTGGAAAAAACTCGGGCTGCCGGCATAAGATTCATCTCCCTTCATAATACCTGCCCACTGGTTACTGCTCATGGCGCTGGTACCGCTATCCGTTAAAAGATCAATTAATACATCTTGCGAATGAATGAGAAAAGGATTATAAAAAGCATTTTCCAGGATCCTGGCCCTTTGTTCTTTTGTATTGAAATATATAGGTTCTACGGTTTTTATCCGGAATGGTTCAATGATTGTACGCATACAATATTTTGTAATGAAATAAATAGATGAAAAGCAGGTGTAGGCGAAAGCGCAGAAATTAAGATGGGCGGGAAATAATATTTTTCCAAAGTTGCATTGCGCAAAGATGGCTTAGTTATTTAAAATAAAAACTGATTTTCATCATATTTTTAAATAAAAAGATAAAATACCGGCTGGTATGATAAAAAACAATGATGCAATTAAAACGGGAAGGTTATGGCAACCTGG
This sequence comes from Sphingobacteriales bacterium 39-19, assembly GCA_001898465.1. GTDB lineage: Bacteria > Bacteroidota > Bacteroidia > Chitinophagales > Chitinophagaceae > Ferruginibacter. The sequence goes on from MKTX01000001.1 coordinate 307,018, forward strand.
AATATTAAAAAAGGTTTCGATGTGCAACATTTGTTACTCAGCATGCCGGGTGGGGTGTTTATATTTGCAACTAATGATTAATCTATAAGGGCTATTATGAAACAAATTATTTTTAGCAATTGGAATTTTATGCGGGTATTCCGGCTTCTGATTGGGCTTGGCATTCTCATACAAGGTATTGTTATTAAAGATATTTTATTTGGAATAGCCGGGTTTATTTTTTCCGGTTTGGCCCTCTTTAACCTGGGTTGCTGTGCGGTGGGTAGTTGTGCCGTTGCTCCTAAGAAAAACACCGAAAACACAAAAGATATACCTTATGAAGAAGTGGTTTAGTAATAATATCCTCTACCTGGCGGGTGCCCTATTGGGCTCCCTGGCGGGATATTTGTACTGGCAACAAATAGGATGTGCCAGTGGTACCTGTGCCATTACTTCAAAACCATTGAACAGTACGCTCTATGGAGCTATGATGGGCGCTTTACTACTCGGCCTTTTTAAAAAAGATAAGAAAAAAGAAAATATTGAATCGTGACGTTTCATGAAATTATACAATCCGACAAACCTGTATTGGTAGATTTTTTTGCTACCTGGTGTGGCCCTTGTAAAACCATGGGCCCCATCCTGAAAGAAGTAAAAGAGGCGTTAGGCGATACGGCTACCATCATCAAAGTAGATGTGGATAAAAGTCCCCAAGCGGCACATGCCTACCAGGTGCAGGGTGTACCCACTTTAATTTTATTTAAAAATGGAAAAGCCCTTTGGCGGCAAAGCGGCGTAGTGCCCGGAAATCAACTGGTAGGAATCATTAAAAAACATATAAATTAAAATTAAAAATGAGTTTTTTTCAAATGCTGTTTGGTACCGGCCCAAAAGCAGATCTTAAAGCAATAATTGCAGAAGGCGCTTACCTGGTAGATGTAAGAACCACCCAGGAATTTGCATGTGGCCATGTAAAAGGATCGGTGAATATTCCTTTAAATAACATTCCGGCCCAAATTTCTAAGTTTAAAAACAAAAAAAATATTATTGTATTTTGTTTAAGTGGGGCCAGGAGCGGCCAGGCAAAACAAATATTAGAACAACATGGTTTTACCAATGTAATTAATGGAGGTACCTGGACGCATGTAAACCAATTTGTTTCATAATACAGTATATAAAAAATTAAAAAGAACGGCAGATCAATAACATCTTGCCGTATTTTTTTGCCGTACCGAAAAATAATTTTTCATTTTGTTTTGAAGGTTACAAATGTTACTCAATACTCATTTTATCGCCGTTAGTTTTGCGTACAAAATTATAATGAATGTACAGGACAAAACGGACTCTATTTTTAACAACGCTTATATCAATATTATTTAATTTCTTTTATTCAGCATCAATTGCCCAGGACAGCACCCGGTTCCTGGCTCTGGATGCTGCCATTACGGCTACTACCAATAACAACAGGGCCGTGCAACTGGCCTCCCTGGATGAAAATATTGCGGCTGCCAAATACAAACAAACAGATGCTATTTATTTACCCCAACTGGGTATTTCCTATACGGCTTTCAGCACCAATAACCCGTTACATGCTTTTGGATTTAAACTACAGCAAAAAAATATCACCCAAAATGATTTTAACCCGGCCTTATTAAATAAACCCGGCGCTTCGCCTGATTTTACAACTAAACTGGAGTTACAGCAACCCATCATTAACATGGATTTAGTGTACCAGCGAAAAGCGGCAGCAAAACAAATTGAAATATATAAATACAAAACCCGGCGCAGTAAAGAATTTCTTACTTACGAAGTACAAAAAGCTTACTTACAATTACAATTAGCTTATGATGCCAAAAAATTATTAGAAGAAGCATTACAAACAGCAAAATCGGTGTATACATTTACTAACGATCATTACCTGCAGGGTCTTATCCAAAAATCAGATGTATTAAATGCACAAGTACAGGCTACCACGGTAGAAACCAGGCTGGCAAAAACAAATAGCAATATTCGCAATGCATCAGATTATTTAAGTTTATTGATGGCCATGCCTGCGGGCACTGTCTATACAGTTGAAAACAGTGATACCATTCCTTTTACTGAAAAAGATATGCCCCTAAAAATAGATAGTAGCCGGTCAGATTTTGCAGCTATGCAAAAGGGGCTGGAAGCATCAGCCCTTATGATGAAGGCCGGCAAAAAAAAATATTTGCCAAAACTCAATGCCTTCGCCAGTTATCAACTCAACGATAAAAAACCATTGGGCTTCGGGGCAAATGCTTATTTGGCCGGCGTGCAATTAACCTGGAATATTTTTACAGGCAACAGTACCAAAAATGCAATAGCTACCCAAAACTGGGAACACCATAAAATGGAATGGGAATTAAAGCAGCAACTGGAACAAAACCAACTGGAGCTTACTAAAGCCTACCGGGATTTAAGCGATGCCCAATTTGATATTCAACAACAAAAACTGGCTATTGAACAGGCAAAAGAAGCATTGCAAATATTACAAAACCGGTATAACCAGGGTTTGGTAAATACTACCGATGTATTACAAGCAAGTACCCAATATTCACAGCATAAATTTGCATTGGCACAAGCCCTCTTCAATGCAAATATCACAAAGGCATATATCCAATTTTTAACAAGCACTACAACTAAATAAAAAATAAAATCATGACGTTTCATTTCAAATATCTTTCTTCTTTATTAGCAGTTACCGGCTTATTTATCTTAAGCGCTTGTTCTTCGAAACACAAAGAAACTGCCATACAAAATAGTGATGCGGCGATTCCCGTAACCGTTGCTACACCTGCTGGCAGCAGTTCACCCGGATTGAATGTAAGCGGCCAGGTAGAAGCTTCTCAAACGGCCAATATCAGCACCCGGGTATCGGGCTTCATAAGCATGTTAAAAGTAAAAGTGGGCGATCCCGTAAGCAAGGGGCAATTGCTGGCTACCATCAGCAACCAGGATATGCTGGCCAGGCGCTCGCAAACAGATGCCATGATCAGCGAAGCACAAGCCGTAGTAAACAATGCAAAAAAAGATGTAGACAGGTTTACCATCCTTTATAAACAACAAAGCGCTACTGCAAAAGAATTAGACAATGTAACACTGCAATATAATGCTGCCAAAGCCAGGCTGGAAGCTGCCCGGCAAATGCGTAACGAAGTAAATGCAAGCCTGGGTTATACCCAATTAACAGCTCCCTTCTCCGGTATTGTAATTCAAAAAATGGCAGAAGCAGGCACCCTGGTAAACCCGGGTATGCCCATCTTAACCATCGAACAAAATGGAAGTTACCAGGTAAGTGCATCCGTACCTGAAAACAGTATCAGCCAAATTAAAATGGGAGCCCAGGCAAATATTGCGATTACATCTATTGAAAAAATAATTCCGGCCACGGTTACTCAAATTAATCCCTCTTCTCAATTTTCCGGTGGCCAGTATATCATCAAATTAAATATTCCCGATGCTTATAAGAAAGGATTATATGCCGGCATGTATGCCAAGGTTACCATACCTACTACTTCAGTAAGCACTACAAGCAACAACGATAATACCATATGGGTACCCCTGGGCAGTATTATTAAAAAAGATCAGCTTACCGGTTTGTACAGCATAAGTAGTAACAACACCGCACTGCTCCGTTGGGTGCGGCTGGGAAAAACATATGCCGATAAAGTAGAAGTACTTTCCGGTTTAGCAAAAGGTGAACCTTTTATTCTATCTGCCGAAGGAAAATTATATAATGGCGCCCCGGTAAAAATAAAAAAATAATTAAGCAGGAAAGATGGAGGCAATCCCCCAAAGTAACATAACACTGTACAGTAGGATTCTCCATATAAGAAGCAATTCAATAAAATATATAAGATGAAAAATGGTCTTTCAGGAAATATAGCCAAAGGTTTTATACAATCTAAATTAACCATCCTGCTTATGATTGGATTCTTACTCATAGGCGGGTATAGTACTTTTTTGATTCCCCGTGAAGAAGAACCGCAAATAACCGTACCGATGGCTGATATTTTTATTGGCTACCCCGGTGCAACACCTAAAGATGTGGAAACAAAAGTGGCGGCTCCATTAGAAAAGATAATTTCAAATATCAAGGGGGTTGAGTATGTATATTCCACATCCATGGAAGGCCAGGTAATGCTGATTGTACAATTTAAAGTAGGCGAGGATGTAGAACGATCACTGGTAAAATTATACAGTGAGTTGATGAAGAATATGGATAAGATGCCGCAAGGTATTACACTCCCATTAATTAAAACACGGGCTATTGATGATGTGCCTGTACTGGGCCTCACCTTATGGAGTGATAAATATGATGATTACCAGTTGAAACAAATGGGGCAGGCGCTTACCAATGAAGTAAAGAAAATTCCTGATGTAAGTGATATCCACCTCCTGGGTGGAAGAAGCCGGGAAGTAAAAGTGTTACTGGATAAAAATAAAATGGCAGAGAACCATATTGATTTTTTATCAATCAGCAAACAAATACAAGGCAGCAATGCACAAATGAATAGTGGTAATTTACTGCAGCAAGACACTGTATTTTCGGTGATCACCGGAAATTTTTTAAGCACGGCAGATGATGTAGCCAACCTGGTGGTGGGCATACACCAGCAACAACCGGTATATCTAAAACAAATTGCACATGTAGAAGAAGGTCCCGAAACTCCCAACCAATATGTTTTATTTGGATATGGCAAAGCAAATACGGCACAGGCACATTCCTATAAATCGAACTACCCGGCAGTAACCCTAAGCATTGCAAAAAAGAAAGGCGCTGATGCCATGAAACTATCCGGGCAAATTTTAGAGAAAGTACAGGTTCTTAAAAAAGACCTCTTGCCCAATGAAGTTCAGCTTACCGTAAGCCGTAACTATGGAGAAACGGCTTCACATAAAGTATCAGAACTTTTGTTGCATTTATTTATCTCTATTGTAGTTGTTACGTTATTTGTAATGCTGGCCATGGGCTGGCGGGGTGGGCTGGTTGTTTTCCTTTCGGTGCCGGTAACTTTTGCCCTCACTTTGTTCAGTTATTATTTTATGGATTATACCCTTAACCGGATTACGCTGTTTGCACTGGTGTTCATAACGGGTATTGTAGTAGATGACTCTATCATCATTGCAGAAAATATGCACCGGCATTTTAAAATGAAAAAACTGCCACCATTGCAAGCTGCCATTTATGCGATTAACGAAGTTGGCAACCCAACTATATTAGCCACTTTTACAGTTGTAGCAGCGGTTTTGCCCATGGCCTTTGTTTCGGGTATGATGGGTCCCTACATGAGCCCCATGCCGATTGGTGCCTCTATTGCCATGATCCTTTCTTTAATTGTGGCGCTTACCCTTACACCTTATTTGGGTTATATCTTTTTGCGTGAAAAAGAGAAAAAAGGAAATACGGGTAGCACGCCAAAACCACAAACCCTGGAAAATAGCAGGATTTATAAAATTTACTATGCATTTATAAATCCTATGCTCAACAGCCGGTGGAAGCGCTGGGCATTCATGCTGAGTATCGTAGTGGTTTTATTAGGCTCATTAATGCTTTTCTATACAAAATCGGTAGCCTTAAAAATGTTGCCTTTCGATAATAAGAATGAATTCCAGGTGGTGATTGATATGCCGGAAGGAACTACGCTTGAGAAAACGCAGGCAGTTACAAAAGATATTGCTGATTTTGTTTCTACCCAAACCCTGGTAGAAAATTACCAGGCCTACATAGGTACAGCAGCCCCCATCAGTTTTAATGGTTTGGTAAGGCATTATGATTTAAGAAGAGGAGAGAATGTAGCAGACATACAAGTAAATTTAATTGACAAAGGAAAAAGAGATTTACAAAGCCATGATATTGCCAAACAAATGCGCAAGCCCATCCAGGAAATTGCAAAAAAATACAATGCCAATGCTAAAATTGTAGAAGTGCCACCCGGCCCGCCGGTACTCTCTACATTAGTAGCAGAAGTATATGGCCCCGATTATGATGAGCAAATAAAAATTGCAGGCCAGTTAAAAAAATTATTTATAAAAACGGATGATGTAGTAGATGTAGACTGGATGGTAGAACACGACCAGCCGGAATACCGGGTAGATGTAGATAAAGAAAAAGCCTTGCGCCGGGGCGTAGCGCCGGCACAGGTTACAGCTATGGTGAACGCAGCTCTTAGTGGGATGCCCGCAGGAAATATTTTTCAACCGGAAGCCTTTAATCAAACACAAATCAGGCTGCAATTGGGCGATGCTGATAAAGCCAATATGGATGATTTGCTGGATGTAAAAATAATGAGCATGCAGGGGAATACCGTTCCGGTAAGGGATTTGGTAACAGTAACCCGCCAAATAAAACCCAAAAACATTTACCGTAAAAATCAAAAAGAAGTAGTGTATGTATTGGCCGATATGTCGGGTAACCTGGAAAGTCCTTCTTATGCCATTGCAGATATTTCAGATCAAATAAAAAACATTCAATTACCTGCAGGTTATACGCTGCGTGAAGAATATACCCATCAGCCTGAGTTACAAGAAAACTATTCCATTAAATGGGACGGGGAATGGCAAATTACATTTGAAGTGTTCAGGGATTTAGGAATTGCTTTTGGCGTAGTGATTTTATTAATCTATATATTAATCGTAGGCTGGTTTCAAAACTTTACTGTTCCATTGGTGATGCTTGCCGCTATCCCTTTATCATTAATAGGAATTGTACTGGGCCATTGGGTACTGGGTGCTTATTTTACGGCCACTTCTATGATCGGGTTTATTGCATTGGCCGGGGTAATGGTACGTAACTCGGTATTACTTATTGACTTTATTAATATCCGCTTAAGAGATAATATCCCCTTAAAGCAAGCGATTATTGAAGCTGGAGCCGTGCGTACTACCCCCATCTTATTAACAGCGGGTGCTGTAGCTTTGGGCGCAATCATCATTTTGTTTGATCCCATATTCCAGGGTTTAGCAATCTCCTTAATGGGCGGAACCATCACTTCTACCTTCCTTACTTTATTGGTAGTACCCTTACTTTATTTTAAAATGATGCGTAAAAAATCTTTACATAATTAAAACCACCGCCATGAAATTATTTATTGTAGCCAGCTTGCGGGAATGCCAGGAAGATGTAATTGACATTTTTAAAAAAGCGAACATCCGTATGTATAGTACCCTCGGCGTTACGGGGTCAAAAGACAATAACGGGATTGACATTTCTGAAGACTGGTTTGCCAGTGGCGATGCCAAATTCGATTCTTTGGTACAATTTAGTTTTACCAGCAACGAAAATGCATCCCAAGGTATGGAAATTGTAAAAGCGTATAACGAAAGTAAAGATTCCAAATTCCCGATCCGGGCATTTATTTTAGCCGTTGAAAATTCAAGTCATTAAAAAATAAAATATGAGAGAGAAAATTGTAAGGGCCGTAGCCGGCAGCATGGTTTTAATTAGCATCAGCCTGGCTTTTTGGGTAAATATGCATTGGTTGTGGTTAGGCGTATTTGTAGGTGTAAATTTAGTACAGTCAACATTTACCCGGTTTTGCCCTTTAGAAAAAATATTAGATGCTGCCGGTGTAGAAAAAGGGAATTGCTGTTAGTTGGTTTTTAATGTATCCATAGCTACGCTGAAACTTTAAAGCCTATCTTTGCTGCTCATTTTCAAATTACGTATTTTTTTAAAATATGGCAAATGAGCTAACATTCAATGCTGCTTTTGAACCGGCATTGGTAGAAGAGATGCATAAGTATGGCGAAGTGAAATTGTATAAAGAAGGCGATATCATAATGGATTATGGCAAGTATATCCGCATGATGCCTCTAATAATCAAAGGCACCCTTAAAGTACTTCGCATGGATGAGTACGGTAAAGAAATTTTGCTTTATTATTTATCCAGTAACGAAAGTTGCTCTATGGCTTACAGCTGTTGCATTGAATTAAAAAAGAGTGAAGTAAAAGCCATTGCCGAAGAGGATGTGGAATTGCTTGCCATCCCGCATGAAAAATTAGATGAATGGCTTTGTAAATATCCCAGTTGGAAGAACTACATTATGCGTAGTTTTAATGACCGGTTTTTAGAAATGCTTAAATCTATTGAAAGTATTGCTTTTCATAAATTAGATGAGCGCCTGATCAATTACCTGAAAGAAAAACAAAGGCTTTCGGGATCCAGTGTTATTAAAATATCACATTATCAAATTGCTGATGAGTTAGCCACTTCACGGGTTGTAATATCCAGGCTGCTAAAACAATTGGAAAACGATAAGAAGATCATTCTGTACCGGAATGAAATAAAATTATTGAAAGAATTATAAATATACAGGGATTCGCCTGGTGGATAAAAGCTATAGGGCATATCACACCCCTTTATGCTTACAATTCCCTTACAACAGTTGATTTTAATTATTCTATTTAAAAATTTAATACTAACTTCTATCTTCAGATTTTACTCAGGAATCAAATAAACCTTTACGCATGAAAATTCTGATTGTAGAAGATGAAGCCGCTTTAAGCAGCAGCATTGCCAGCTACCTGAAGCAGGAAAATTACATATGCGAAACAGCCGCTACCTATGCCCAGGCATTAGAAAAAATAGATTACTACGATTATGATTGCCTGCTACTGGATATTTCTTTACCCGATGGAAATGGGTTGCAGGTTTTACAAGCTTTAAAGCAAGACGGAAAAACAGATGGTGTGATTATTATATCTGCAAAAAACAGCCTGGATGATAAAATTGCCGGCTTGCAATTAGGTGCCGACGATTATTTAGCCAAACCCTTTCATTTATCAGAATTAAGTGCAAGAATTTCAGCTGTAATAAGAAGAAGGAGGTTTCACGGCGAATCAAAAATTATTGTTAACGAAATTGAAATTGATACTGCAGCAAAAACAGTAAAAGTTTCAGGCAAGCCTGCCGAACTTACACGTAAAGAATACGACCTGCTTCTATTTTTTATGATTAATAAGAACAGGGTGCTGTCTAAAAATGCCCTGGCAGAGCATATCAGCACATCGAATGATGAAGTATTCGATAATTTTGATTTTATTTATACCCATATTAAAAACGTAAAGAAAAAATTAGCGGCGCTGGGAGCAGCCGATTACCTGAACTCTATTTATGGCATGGGTTATAAGTTTGAAGTAAGATGAAATTATTAAAGGAAATCTCATATCGCTACTTAACAGCTGCCCTGGTTTTGTTTATCATTAGCTTACCGGTATTATACCTGGGCCTGCAGCGGGTTATAACCGAAACTGTAGATGAAGAATTGATCCATCAAAAAGAATGGGTTTTACAAAAGTTAAAATCTATAGCCCCGGAACAGATACAGGATTTAAACCCGAATATAAGCATCGGGAAAACGAATACTACAGAGAAAGAACGGATCTACAGTGAAAATCTTTTTGTAGCAGCAGATAAGGAAATGGTGCCGCACCGGGTGTTAAATACGAGCGCAGCCATACACGGAACGAATTACCACATTTCTATAAAAAAATCGCTGGTAGAAACCGATGATGTGATTGCAAGTATCATGATGCTATTGGCCTTATTCCTGGGTATTATACTCTTTTCATTATTCTATGTAAATAAGGCTTTATCAAAAAAAATATGGAAACCTTTTAACCAAATGCTGGAAGCTTTAAAAAACTTTAGGGTAGATGCAGAAGAAGAGATGCAACTGCCTGCTGCAAACATTTCGGAATTTAAAGAACTTCAGCAGTCCATATTAAAATTAGCAGGTACAAACACACAATTATTTAAGGCCCAAAAAACCTTTACCGAAAATGCAGCCCACGAATTGCAAACCCCCATTGCTATTATACTGGCCCATATTGACTTGTTATTACAACAACCGGAATTAAATGCTGACCAGGCTAACCATATTGAAAATATTTCTATGGCTGCCAATAAAATGAAAAGGCTTAATAAGGCTTTGCTTTTACTTTCTAAAATAGAAAATAAAACCTATGTGGAACGAAGCAATATGAATATAAATGAAGTAGCACAGCAATATATTAAAACCCGGGAAGATATTGTTTCAAATAAAGGCCTTATCCTGGATTTACAATGGGAGGCTTCTTTTATTGCAAAAATGAATAAAGACCTGGCTGAGATCTTAATAAGTAATTTAATAGAGAATGCTTTTCGTCATACAAATAATAATGGGCATGTATTCATAGAAGCTCACCAGGATAGTTTTATAATTGCCAATAGCGCTAACGGCGACAGCCTGCAAAGCGACAAATTATTTCAACGCTTTCAAAAACAAAGTAATCATCCCAACAGCCTTGGGCTGGGGCTGGAAATAGCCCGCCAGATATGTAATATTTCGGATATGCAATTACAGTATGAATTTAAAAACAATACCCACTATTTTACTATCAATAAAAAATAAATTAATTTTTCCTTCAGCATCTCTACAGAATCGGGACTCACCTTTACTTATTATTCATCTATTAAAATTATTAAAATGAAAAATGTATTAGGTATTGCACTTATTTTGCTGGCCCTGAACAATGTAGCCTTTGCACAGAATAAAGAAACCAAACAAACCAAAGTAATGGTACCCACGGCTGTAAAGCAGGCGTTTGAAAAACAACACGCTGCTGTAAAAGCAAAATGGGATGAAGAAAACGGAAAATACGAAGCCGGGTTTAAACAAGGAAAACAAGAAATAAGCATTTTGTATAACGCCGATGGCAGTGTGGAAGAAACAGAAGTGGAAATCCCAGTTTCAGAATTACCGGCTAACAGCAGGGCCTATGTAGCTAATCAAAAATTGGGTAAAATTAAAGAAGCTGCTAAAATTACAAAAGCAAATGGTACCGTTGAGTATGAAGCAGAGGTAAAAGCAGGCGATGTATTATTTGACAGCCATGGAAAATTTATTAAGCTGTCAAAAGATTAAAAAAATCTTTTTTAACATGAGCTATCCTTACCCGGGTGGCTTTTTTATAATCCCGGTTGTACCCGGCTGCAAAAATTTTTTTGGAGGATCCGCTGTAAATCCGGTTTTCATTCTCCTGTTTTTTACTCAGTTTTTCCCCAGAATTGGTGTATAACCTTGTATATGAAATTGGGAAAATGTAAATGTGCAAAACGTAAAATATCCCTGGTTGTCTTTTTTATAGGTTGCTGTTTGTATGGGTCAGGGCAAAGCTTATCACTGGACTATTACTTACAATATGCAGCACACAACAGCCCCCTGCTCCGGGAATACAACAATAAAACAGTAAGCAATACTTTAGATAGTTTACAACAACGTGCCGTTTATGGTTTTATCGTCTCTGCCGAAGGTGCTGCAAATTATGCACCTGCCTATGCTGGCTGGGGATACGATAAAGCGCTTACCAACGGCCAAAGCCTGTTTGCCGGTGCCAGGGTAAGTAAAACATTAATAAGTAATAACCAGTTATCAGCCCGGCTTGCCGCTTTTGAATTGGTAAAAAAACAATTACAGGCACAACAAATATTGAGCACTCAAATGCTTAGTAAGGCTATAACCGAACAATATATTGCCTCTTATACCAGCCAGCAGTTATTTAAAAATGCCAGCGAAATAAATAAAATTTTAGAACAGGAAGACCTGGTCCTTAAAAAACTCACCCGGTCCTCTTTATTTAAACAAACCGACTATTTAACTTTTAAGGTTACGCTGCAACAATATGAACTTACCCGGCAGCAACTACAAGCCGATTGGCAAAATAATATAATGTTGCTAAATTTTAGTTGCGGCATAGTAGATACTGCCCTGGCATTTTTAGAAGCTCCCTTATTTAAAAACCCGGTATCCAATTTTGAAAATTCAGTTTACCAAACCGCTTTTATAGCCGATAGTTTACAATTGGCCAATAAAGCCTCGCTTATTAACTATGATTACAAACCCAAAATTACCGCCTTTTCCGATGCCGGTTTCAATTCAAGCCTGGCCAGGCAAGCCTATAAAAATGCAGGCTTTAGTGTGGGTATTGCAATTAGCCTGCCTTTGTACGACGGGCATAAAAAACAAATGTTGCTTCAGCAAAACAACCTGGAATTAGAAACCAGGAAAAATTATTTAGCACAAACAAAAAATCAGTATCAACAAAAGTTACTGCAGTTGCAACAACAAATACTTACTTATAAAAAGCTGGAAGCATTGGCCAGTGAGCAAATGGTATATGCCCATACTTTAATTGAAGCCAATGCCAAACAGTTACCTACCGGCGATGTTAAGATCTTGGATTTTATCCTTTCCATTAATAATTACTTAAATCTAAAAGTAAACAGTATTCAATACCAATCTACTTTATACAGCCTGCAAAACCAGTTGCAAAATTTAATCATTCAATAATATGCCTGCCCATAAAATAATCATCCCGTGCTGCCTGTTCTTATTCATTTCGGCCTGCCATGAGAAAAAAGAAGCCACCCCGAATGTGATGCCAAGCCCCAGAACGATTGTAAGCATTGGCTTGGCAAGTGATACCATTCAAATTTCTGAAGAAATAAGTTTACATGCAACGGCCAGTTATTTATTACAATCAGATGTAAAAGCAAATGCCACCGGCTACATAACGGGTACCAAAATAAAGCTTGGCGACAAAGTAAACCGGGGTGCTGCGCTTTTCAGCTTACAAACAAAAGAAGCCAGGGCTTTGGGTAATACTATAAATAAATTAGATGCCAGTTTCCGATTTAATGGAAACAGTTCTGTACAAAGCCCGTCAAGCGGTTACGTAATAATGGTCAATCATCAAACAGGTGATTATGTGCAGGATGGCGAAGTACTGGCCACTGTAAATGATGCATCCAGTTTTGGTTTTGTAATGGATGTTCCGTTTGAATATTTAAACTTATTAAAAAACGAAAAAAGCATTTTGCTCAGCTTGCCCGATGGCACTCATACTACAGGAATTATTGCTAAGGTTATGCCTTCGGCAGATGCCATTTCCCAAACTGTAAAAGTGCTGGTAAAAGTAGCCAATAGAAATATTCCCGAAAATTTAGTGGCTACTGTAACATTTGTAAAAAATAAAATGTACGGCTTATCTGTTCCCAAAGCTGCCGTGGTAAGTGATGAAACTCAAAGTTCTTTTTGGGTAATGAAATTAATAAATGATAGTACGGCCGTACATACCGGTTTTGAAAAAGGATTAGAAAATAATAAATGGGTGCAGGTAATTTCGGGCAATATAAAAACGGGTGACCGGGTAATTGTTTCAGGTAATTTTGGTTTGGCAGATACGTCTCTGGTTACAATTCAAAACACAGGCCCATGAAAAAATCATTTTTTGTAAATTACCGAAACCCATTATTAGTAATCATCTTATTGATATTAGTAAGCGGTGTATATGCTTACAGCAAAATACATTCTTCATTATTTCCGCAAATAACTTTTCCCAAAATAAAAATTATTGCAGATGCCGGACAGCAGCCGGTAAGCCAAATGACGGTAGGCGTTACCCGTATTTTAGAAAACGCCGTAAAGCAAGTTCCCAATTTAGAAGTATTAAAAAGTACCAGCAGCCGGGGCAGTTGCGAAATTTCTGCCTACTTATCGTGGCAGGCAAATTTAGATGTAGCCCAGCAACAAATTGAAGCACGCATCAGCCAGGTGCGTAATCAATTACCCGCCGATATCAATATAATGGTAGAGAAAATGGATCCTTCTATTTTACCGGTTATGGGTTATGACCTTTCTGCATCCCATAAAACGGCTATTGAATTAAAACAAATTGCGCTTTATAATATAAAACCTTTTTTATCGCAAGTACCCGGTGTAAGTGATGTAAGGGTTATTGGCGGACAAGACAAAGAGTTTTGGATAGTAATGGATGCGGCAAAAATGGCCCGCCTGGGGCTTACCTCTGCTGCAGTGGAACAAGCTATCAATAATAGCAATTTTGTAAAATCAAATGGCTACTCATCAGATTACCGGTATTTATATTTAACCATTACAGATGCCCAATTACGAAACGAAGAGCAAATAAAAGACCTGGTCATAAGCAATAACAGCAATAGGCTGATTACATTAAAAGACATTGCCGATATCAATATACATGCTGCCAAACAATATTTGAAAGTAAATGCCAATGGTAAAGAAAGTATTTTAATTGCCATAATACAGCAACCGAATGCCAATGTGCTGGATGTAAGTAAAGCCATGGAGCAAAAAATTATTGAATTACAAAAAATCTTACCAAAAGATGTTTTTTTGAACCCTTATTATGTACAGGCAGATTTTGTACAAGATGCTATCCATAGTGTTACCGATGCCTTATGGATTGGTTTACTATTAGCCATACTCGTTGCTATTATTTTTTTACGATCCTGGAAGGCAAGTGCCGTTATCCTGATTACCATCCCGGTTACATTATGTTTAACGCTTTTGGTTTTATATGCCATGGGCGAAACCTTTAATATTATGACGCTGGGCGCTATTGCTGCCGCCATCGGGTTAATCATTGATGATGCCATTGTAGTAGTAGAGCAAATACACCGTACACATGAAGAATATCCTGCTGAAAATGCAACAACACTGGTACAAAAAGCCATTAATTATTTATTAAAGGCCATGATTGGCTCTTCTTTAAGTACGATGGTAATTTTTATTCCCTTTATGCTTATGACGGGTGTGGCAGGCGCTTATTTTAAAGTAATGACAAATACCATGCTGATTACTTTACTGGTATCCTTTTTTACTACCTGGCTACTTTTACCGGTTGTATATTTATTTTTTAGCAGCAAAAAGAAACCTGAAAAATTATTACAGCACGAAGTAAAAGAGAGAAAATGGGTTGCCTGGTTTATAAGACGGCCGTTTATTTCATACAGCTTTATGCTGCTGCTGGTAATTATTACTGCGTTCATAATACCCAGAATTGCTACAGGATTTTTACCGGAAATGGATGAAGGCAGTATTGTATTAGATTATAATTCACCCCCTGGTACCAGCTTACAAGAAACAGACAGGGAACTTAAAGAAGTAGAGAAAATTATTACCGCTAACCCGGATGTTGCCAGCTATAGCCGACGAACTGGCACACAAATGGGTTTCTTTATTACCGAACCTAACAGGGGCGATTATTTAATTCAGCTTAAGAAAAAGAGATCAAAAAATACAGGGCAGGTAACAGAAGAAATAAGAAATAAAATTGAAGCCTCTGGCCTACCCCTTACCGTAGATTTTGGCCAGGTGATTACCGATATGTTGGGCGATTTAATGAGCTCTGTGCAGCCTATTGAAATTAAAATTTTTGGCAACGACCAGGCTGTTATTGAAACCTATTCTAAAAAAGTAGCTGCTGTGGTAGAAAAAGTAAATGGCACAGCCGATGTTTTTGATGGTATTGTAATAGCCGGGCCCAGCTTAGTAATTACACCAAAAACAACTGCTTTGGCTCAATATAAAATTAGCCTGCCCGATTTTCAAAGCCAGTTGCAGGCACAGCTTGACGGGATTGTGGTAGGTAATATTTTTGATGAACTACAATACACCCCCATGAGGTTATTGTATAATGCCAAAGGCAATCAATCGGTAAATGATTTAAGGAATAGCATGATTGCTTTACCCAATGGTTTACTAAAACCTGTTAGCGAGTTTGCAACAATAAATTTAGAAAGTGGCGCTGCCGAAGTAAACCGGGAAGATCTGCAAACCCTGGGCATTGTAACTGCCCGCTTAAATAATGGAAACCTGGGTGGTACCATAAAAGAAATAAAAACAAAAATTGAAAGTTCTATTAAGTTACCTGCGGGTTACAGCATTGTGTATGGCGGCGCTTATGCCGAACAACAAAAATCATTTAATGAACTCTTAATCATTTTAACCCTTAGTTGCCTGCTGGTATTTACCGTAATCCTTTTCATGTTTAAAAATATTAAAGTAGCGCTCATCATTTTACTCATTGCCATTTTAGGTATTTCCGGCAGTTACCTTTTGTTATATGTAACCGGTACGCCATTAAACGTAGGCAGCTATACCGGCCTTATTATGATGGTGGGCATCATTGGTGAAAACGCCATCTTCACCTACCTGCAATTCCAGGATTCGCTAAAAACGATGTCAAAAGAACATTCTGTTATTTACGCCATCAGCACCCGCTTACGTCCGAAGTTGATGACAGCTTTCGGTGCCATCATTGCCTTAATGCCCTTAGCGCTGGGTATTGGCACAGGCGCCCAAATGCACCAGCCCTTAGCCATTGCCATTATTGGAGGTTTTATTGTTGCGCTTCCGTTATTGCTCATCGTTTTACCTACACTATTAAATAAAATCAATTATCCGCCAGCAACATAAATGAGGCAGGATTCCCAGGTTATGAATCCACGTTCCTTTCCATTTTTAAATACAAAATATATTTAGCACCTGCCACATGCATACAACTGGCTGCTGCCCGGCTTCAAACTCAATAAGAAGCAGGGGATCTGGCCTTGTATATACCCGTGCTATTGATATAAACGGGTGATATATCAAACTAAAAGCCACTGGCGAATAAGTTATAAACAATCCCATAAGTAAATCATAATGGCCGTGAATTCCTTCTCATTTTTTCATTAAGTTGCAAGTAAAATAGAGGAAGAAAAGTTGAATGCCTGGTAAATTTTCTTTGAGCAATCATTTCAATCTCCTGCTAAATACAGTATTCAAAAAATAACAACTCATGAATGAAGTAAGGATGAAATACTGGAAAAGAGAATTACAAAGAACCATTCATGAAATGGAGAACCTGGCACCTCAGGATGATCTCATATTGAATTATGGAGATTTTCTTAAAGCCCGTGATTTTGTGTATTACCAAAAATTCAATCCTGTGGTATTTGAAAACCTGCTAGACCTTACCCTTCAATATTGGAATTCAGATAAGCGAATTAACAGGTATTCTTTAGTACAAACCATCAAAAAATATGCACACAAGCCGGGGAATAAAATCAATTCACTTTCACCTGCAGTGAGAAGTAAAATGTTTGAGATACTCAAAAAATCATTATTTGAGTACCAGGTGATAAGTGAAAACCAACTTGACAGGGTGAGAAAAACATGTAACCGTATTTTAATCAATGTGGCACTGAGCCCCGATGAGGAACATTGGCTTTGTGAAAACATCGGGCACTCAGATTTTCTTTTAAACAGGGTCTTAAGATACCCGGTAAAATCTGAAATTATCAGTAACTGGGCAATCCATAATTTTTATAATGATAATTTCAGGGGCCGCAGGGCAGAACTCGCCAGTTGGGTAATTGACAATGATCCCAACTATGAAATTGATCTGAATACCCTGAAAGAGGATTTTGAATGTTTAAATCAAAGTGATTTAAAAGCCATACAAACCTACGATGATGAATTGTATGCCAAACTCATTACAGATATAGAGTTCGAAGATTACCTGCCCAAAAAATATCCCATGAAATTTATCAATTACGACGGGTATTTACCGCCTGGACTTGTGGATCCCTCGGCACCTGTACTAAAATTATCAAGACGATTTTACAAAACGCCCATTGACAATTCTAAAATATACCCGGTTCCTATCCCCAACTTTGATGAGTTAAGAAAAGAGTTCAATGCTAATATTAACAGCATTCAAAAGGTTACCATGATTTGGGCAATTGGGTATTCCCGTATAAATAATCAAACCAAAATAAAGCTTTTAAAAAAATATTGCAGTGCTGAAACATATTACTCTCTTTATAAAGTGGGTAAAAAATTAAAACTGGTATCCCTTTTAAAATGGCTTCTCAGCCTTCAATAAGGTGCAATACCTTTTACATATTTTCGGAAAACAAGCGATCATAAGAGCAAAGCAGGCAAGGGGATGAGAAAAAATAAAATGACCAGGTAAAAAATTATGAATTTCAAATTGAATAAACCACAACCGGCTACAACCATTACCTGCTGGATTGAAATATTCAGGTTAAAATTGATCATCTGTAATTAGGAATATAATAGCCATCATTTTTTAATGTTTCAAAAAACCATGCTATGTTTTATCCCTTTTATAATTTCTATCGTGGGACTATTGCGAAAGTATAACCGGTATTACACATTCATTTCTATATGAACAGAAGTTCCCCTATCCTTTTCTGATTGTACATCCAGGGTGCCTTTTAAAAACTCTACCCGGTTTTGAATATTGCTCCATCCTATTCCCAGCGCCTGTTTTAATATTTTGATATCAAATCCCCTGCCGTCATCCTCCACTGTTACCGATAAATGCCTATCACTTTTAGTTACCTGTACAATTGCTTTTTTGGCAGCAGCATGTTTCAGTGTATTATTAATGAGTTCCTGCACAATACGATAAATAGTAACCGCTGTTGTTTGTTCTATCATTTCATTTTCCAGGCCAATTGATTGATAGTTTACCGAAAGTGCCCCGGTTTGATTTATTTCATTACAAAAATCTTTCAATGCCGTATCTAACCCAAACTTCACTAAAGCTTCAGGCATCATATTGTGTGCTACCCGGCGCATTTCTTTAATAGAACTGTCCAGCATATCCATGCTGCGTTCAAAGGCCTGTGCGTTATCAGGCGTCATAATAAGGTTTCCTTTCATATTACTTAATGAATATTTTATTCCTGATAACATTCCACCTAAGCCGTCATGTAAATCTTTTGCAAGGCGGGTCCGTTCCTGTTCTTCGCCTTTTAATACGGCTTCAGTTGCAGTTAATTTCTGCTGGGTTTCCAGTTCAATAATACGTTGTTGTTGTAATTTTTGCTTTTGTCTTAAATTTCTGTTCAGCAAAAAAACAAAAATGAACAGTATTAATCCGGCAGCTATAAGAATATAATTCAGTGTATTTTTCTGTCGTAAATAAAGCTGCTGTAATTCCTTTTCAGTTTGCAATTGACTAATCTGCGCATCTTTTTTTTCTGCCTGGTACTTCGCATCCAGGAATTCTATTTTATCGGCCTGTGACGCCAGCTGAAGGCTGTCATTAATCACATTAAACGAATCTAGATTATTTATTGCCAGATAAAAATTTCCGGCTGCTTTTTCAAGATGGTACCTGTTTAAATAAATATACTTAAGTAGGTGTAAATAATTATTTTCTTTTGCAATAGGAAAGGCAGTGTCTAAATATTTGCGGCCGGCTTGAAAGTTTTTCAATCCTGTATTACAGGCACCCATCCAAGTATAACAACTTACAATATCATAAGGAGCATTGGTTTTTTTAATTAATGTGAGTGCTGTTGTAAAATCAGCCAGCGCTTCATCAAATTTATTTTCTTCAAATTTAAATCCCCCGATAACCTGGTAATATTTTGACTGAAAATAAAGGTCGTTCACACTATCAGCAATGGATTTACCTTTTAATAAATAAAAAGCCGCTTTCCCGGGCCTGTTAAGTTTCATCAATACTCTTCCATAATTAATACTGGCCGACATTTGCGCCGGCGCCATACCACTAGTCATGCTTTTTGTATAGGCTTTGTCACAATATGATAATGCCGATTCATATTTACCAAGATTAAAGTAAGCATCTATAATATTGGCGTAGAGTATAGGCAGGTTCCGGTTCATATTGTCAAATGCCTCATATCTCTTTATCCCCTCAAAATAATAATACAAAGCGCCTTCTTCATCATTCACATTCATATGCTCGATACCAATATTTAAACAAAGCGACGCCATACTTTTTTTTGCTGCCAGGGAATTTGGATAATTCTTTAAGATATTTTCTGCCTGTAAATAATGAGTAACTGCCTTTTTTGAAAACAGCCTGTTATGCAGAAATCCCAAATGTTCATAAACAATTCCCTTCAATACAGGGTTTCCTGTTTTATTTGCAATACTGTCTGCTTCATTGATATATTTCCAGGCTGATGAAGAATCAGGTATTTGGATGAGATACCAGGAGATACGAATACGATCATGTACTTTTATCGAATCGTTTTTGGATATTACAAGTTCTTTACGAAGGCTGTCGATTACAGGAGTTTGGGCATTGATAAAATCAACAAGGCAGCAAAATAATATGAGTATCAGAAATAATTTTCTCATACATTTAAAAAAGGTTTTACATCCATTTTACAAATAACCCATTTAGCTATTCTAAAACTACTCCCCTTTTTCCATGATTTTTTCATTTTTCCAAAAATATCCTGCTTTTATGGGATATATTATTGCTTAGCCTTAGCGCATATTTACATTTCAAAGGATTAAAATGAAAAAACTAATAATTCGTAAAAAATCCCCTTTTAACAGGATAAAATACTGTGCCCTCTATTTATACTTTTATTATATAAAACCTTCAACATGAAATTTTTTTTAACCATACTGATTATTGCCTTATCCATTTCCAATTCGCAGGCACAGCTTTTAAAAAAGCTAAAAGAAAAAGCAGAACAAGCCACTGAAAAAGCAGTAAATAAAAATTTTGATAAAAAAGATAATGATGGTGCTTCGGCAAATAAAAATGCTGATGAATCGCCAACCGCCGGCGCCCAGTCTAACTTAAAAGTATATAGCAAATTTGATTTTGTGCCAGGAACTACCATTTTGTACTACGATAATTTTGAAAAAGACAATATTGGTGAAGCGCCATTTGGATGGATTACTTCTACATCTGCAGAAGTGGTTACTATAGACGGACTGGAAGGTAATTGGTTAAAATTAGCATCTTCCAGTTCAACACATTTTACCCGAAGTAAAAAGCAAAGCTGGGGAAATAACTTTACCATTGAATTTGATTTGTTGATTGTTAAAAATACTTATGATCCCCGTATTGATATCAATCTTATCAATACAGGTGGCAACCTGGTAACAGATGAAAATATTCTGCGAAGTGATAAGAAACCAGCTATTAATTTTTCTGCCATAATAGTACCGGACAATAAAAGCAGGGCCAGTCTTTATGCCATGGACAGAAAGCTATCTGATGTGATGACAGAAAACCTGCCCTACAGCAATACCAGCCCGGTGCATATTAGCATGTGTGTGCAGGGAAAGCGTTTTCGGATGTGGTGGAACGACAGGAAATTATATGACCTGCCGGCCGTAAGCGAAGAGTATCTGCCCAATCAATTAGCGTTTTCATTCGGCAGTGTAGGTGGTTCAGATTTTTATGTAAATAATATTCGCATTGCCAAAGATGTGCCTGATACCCGTGCCAAATTAGAAGAAGGAAAATTAATAAGCAACTTATTGTTTTTTACCGGCACTGCAAATCTAAAACCGGAAAGTATGGGTGCATTATTGGATGTAAGTAAAATATTAAAAGATGCAACAGCTCCTGTAAAAATTATCGGCCATACCGATAGCGACGGCGATGACGTTGCTAATTTAAAATTATCTCAGCAAAGAGCAGATGCGGTAAAAGATATTTTAGTAAACCAGTATCATATTGATGAAAGCAAGCTCAGCACCGAAGGCCGGGGCGAAACGCAACCGATAGCAGATAATAAAAGTGCAGAAGGTAAAGCACAAAACCGCCGTGTAGAATTTATTTTTAAAGCCGAGGCGGATAAATATGTACGTCCGGCAGGCGTTTCCGCTGTATCAGATTCAAAATCTGGCAGCAATACAAAATCAACAGCTGCAAAAAATACAGATGTATCTGCAGTATCGGGTGCGGCGGTGGTAAAACTGCAGAGCAAATTATTAAACATCAGTCTTCCTTTTGCGCAGATTATGAAAACCGGGGAAAACCGTTATACTTTTACGGCCAGCAAAGAAGAAGGTAACAGTAAAGAAAATTATTTTAAGATAATGCTGGTATCGGTTAATGCATCTCTAAAACCGGAAACATTTAATTTTAGAGAAATCAATGAAAAGCAACCGCTTTATGGTACAAAGAAATATGCAGAGATAAGTAATAACGAAGCGGTACTGTTTTATGGAAATGGGCAAAAACCTTACATCTATAAATTCTCACCCATCATAGCCAATGGGACCATGGCCAGTTATGTAGATGAAGCATTGAGCAGACATTTACCGGCAGTATCACCCAATTCCAAATTCGTAATTGAAAAAGTGGAGAACGGAAAAGCCAGTGGCTATTTCACTTTTGGCATTATGATAGAAGGCTTAAAACCCGTAAAAAAAGGCGATGCCATGCAACAAACATTTACAGATGGTTTCGCCGGTGAAATGAAATGCAGTTTTAGTAATGTGCCGGTGTATTGATTAGAGCAATCTTTATAAAAAAAATCCATAAAAAAAATAGTTGCCTTTCTTATTCTTACTATTTGCACCGGTAATATTTTTGCCCAAAAACAAACATTTGATTTGCTTTCTTACTCGCCCCCAAAAGGTTATACACACGAATTGAAAGAAAGCGCAGTTCGTTACACCTTCATCAATAAAAAAGATAAAAGCTGGAGCCAGATCGGAATTTTTAAAAGCACATTGAGCAAAGGCAGCCTGGAAGCTGAACAGGAAAAGGCAAAGAAAAAACCTGCTGAACTGTTCTGAAAAGATTGACTACTCTTCCAGGAAAACTGTAAGTATAATTCTTGTTTACTTTCAACCATTTGAAATTAGTAGGAATAACGTACTACCTACTTAATTGTAATGCTTTACTTATGCTTTCCCTGTCCCAAAAATACTGTGGGGACGACCCATTGGGTAATTCGGTTGCTTTAACTTTATGAGCTAAGAAAATAGTAATTAAAAAGCGCTACCTTTTTAATTGTAGCGCTTTAGTTAAGCTCCCCCTGTTGGACTTGAACCAACGACCCTCTGATTAACAGTCGTTTCCAAGGCTTATTTTTGTTTGCCGTCTCATTTCTTTTGTTTCGTAAGTATCTGATTATCAATAATTATTTTTCTCTTTTCTTCTTTTATTACTACTTTATTTAGCATTTGTCCGTATCTTTATAGTCGCATTTTTAGTCGCATTATTAAACTGAAAGTACTATGAATACAGATGTTTCCGTGAATTTTATCCTTGAAGGCACTAAGCCAAACAAGGAAAACAAATATCCGATTAAACTGAATATCTACCAGAAAGAAGCAGGTCAGAAGCGGTATGGTATCAAAGAAAATATCTCAAAAGATGATTGGGAGCGCCTATACAATCCCAAACTAAAGGATAGGGAGTTGCAGAGTTTGAAAGAAAGGCTTTCAGCAATAGAAACCAAAGTCAAAAAAATAGTTGAGAAGCTAAAACCATTTTCTTTTGTGGCTTTTGAAGAAGTGTATTTATCCAAATCCGCTTCCGGAGAAAAAAGCGTAAACCTAAAATATTGGTTTGACAAATACATAGCTGCTTTAAAAAAGAATGGTCAGGTGGGTACGGCAAGTTCTTACCAAACTACCATTAATTCCATATTGGAATTTAAGAAAAACCTTTCACTGTATGATGTAACACCTGCCTTTCTTCAAGATTATGAAAACCACCTAACAGACGATGGTAAATCAAACAGCACGGTCGGCATTTATATGCGCCAGCTTCGAGCTATTATCAACCAGGCTATTTCGGATAGGGTTTTGTCCGCAGATATGTACCCTTTTAAAAAATACCAAATACCTGCCGGAAGAAATATTAAAAAGGCTCTATCGTTTGACGACCTTAATAAATTACTCAAACACAAACCAAAGGATGAAGCCCAGAAAAAAGCCTTAGATTTTTGGACCTTATCTTACTTGTGCAATGGGATGAATATCGCCGATATTATCCACCTCAAGCCACAAAATATATCAGGCGACTATCTGCACTTCATTAGAGAAAAAACCAAACGGACAAAAAAGAAAGACTTGCGCCCCATTAAAGTAGGGCTTAATGAAATGGCAAAAACCATTATAAAGCGGCGCAAAAACACAGATGATGCAAACCCTTATCTATTCCCTGTATTAGAAGCAAACCTTTCGCCTACTACTGCAAAACAAAGATGCCAACGCTTTGTAAAATGGATTAACAAGCATATGGAATTGGTAAGGCAAGAATTAGAAATTGAGCAGCCTTTAGGCACTTATGCTGCCCGCCATTCTTTCAGTACCGTACTAAAGAGAAAGGGTGCGCCTACTTCCTTTATTAAAGAAAGTTTGGGACATAGTTCAGAACTTACAACCGAGAATTATTTAGACAGCTTCACCGATGATGTAAAATTGGATTACGCAAACTTATTAATCGACTTGAAATAATGAAAATAACAATCCTTGACAGCATAATGCACGGTTCTTTAAAACCGTGGCTAATGAAGGCTAATGCTAATGACCGCTTCGTAAAGCTACTTGCAAAAGTGATGGGTACCACACCTATTGTCGCATTCCAATTACAGGAGCAATTGGAAACTTTGCTACAAGACTATCCCACCTTAGTGAAATATTTGAGAGAAGAAAAATTGACAGACCAGTCCTTGCCCCTGATGGAGCATTTTTATGAAATGAATATACCCCAGCATAAAAACGCTTTCCAGCAGTTTTATTATTTGGTTTATATGCAAGAGACGCTTCGTTACTTTAATACATTCGTAATAAAAGTTGATGAAATCCTTTGGGATGAAGATAAAGTCTTTCAGATAGATAAAGCATTAGCTGCTATTAAGGTTCTTACAATTCAAATCAATGATACAATAAAGGAGTATGACCAAAATTCGCCTGACAATGAAAATATATATTATGCCTTATCAGTAGCAAGGTTTATGCTTATCGTATTGTATTTTGAAATACAAGATTATTATTCGTACTTAATGGAAAATACGATAACGCCAAAGTTCTTTTTCCAAAACTATTTGCACACAACTTATGATAATACCATTCTTAAATATTCACCTATATATTATGAAAACTTCTTTTGGAAAATGTACCATAGTAACGCTTTCCAAATTGACATTGCATTAAGCTTTCTGAAAAAAATAAAAGACAGCCACCTCAATAAAAACTTATGGTTACTTGCTCGCTACGAAAATGGCATATTTCTATTCCTGAACGGCTATAGCGAAAAAACCGTTTTTAACGACTTTTCATTGGATGGTGGAGAGAAAATTTTTAATGAAAAGAAGCAGGAATGGCACATTGTTTTAGATGGACTAAACACAGGCTACAAAAGAATTAATTTTATTAATGAACTATTAGACCAATTGGACTTTGTAAATGATAATATAAACAACAAAAAATCTATCCCCTCACGTTTGTATCGGTTCTTATTGCAACAAAAGGAAGTCTATTCAAACCAGCTTAATGTTACCTTTAAAAGTGATATTTCATTGTACCAAAATCAAACCATTTCTCTTGAAGCAAATTTTGTGGAAACAAAACCAGAAGATGCACCACATAGTCAAAGCACCACTGCCGAAAACTCAACACAAAAGATAGCTGCCAAAAAATCTAAAACGCCAGAGAGTGAATTAAATTCTAAATTTCAATTTGGGTTTAGAGAAAAGCGAGACCCTAAAAAAGTAGAAGCTTTAAAAGATTGTGTGTTATCGCTTGACCGTACAATCAATTTGCTCAATGAAGATGATGAAAATTTAAACCGTCTAATTGAGTTGTTATTATCGCCGCAGATTTTTCCAGGCACACAGCGCATTAATATAGGATGCGAAACGGCTCAATTCAAATACGTAATCAATAAACTCGAACCATATTTTTATAACCTAAATCAAAAATCAATTGGATGGTCGCAATGCTTTTTTTCCAAAAAAGGCAATGTCATTAATGCTCAAAATCTCTATTCAAGCAATGCTGAAAATCCCAAACTAAAGAAAGAAATGGACGATATTTTTAGAGAGTTTCTATAAAAAACATTGAGTTCATTGAGTTAACTCAATACCCTCTCAATACCTCAATCTTTCCCCCTTTCTCTTGTTGTCATTTTGTTTTCCGAAGCCCACAACAAAGGGCTATTACAAAATGACAACAGATAATTTAATTCTTGAAAAGCTATCCGAGATAGCTACCAAATTGGACGAACAAAATCTTCTACAGAAGACCGTTCTCAACTTCAACGAAGCAGCTAAATACCTCGATGTTAGCCCTTCCCACCTTTACAAGTTGACCTCTTCCCGGCAGGTGCCACACTTCTGCCCACAGGGAAAGAAATTGTACTTCAAGCGTTCCGAGTTGGACGATTGGCTGCAACGCAATCGGCAAATCACCACCGCCGAAGCCGACCAGCTTGCCGATAAACTACCAATCGGTAAAAAGAAATAATCCAATTCATTAACGAAAGTAAATTTTTATAAAATGGCAACTTGTACCATATTCAAAAACTTCACTACACCGGTGGAGAATAAATCGCTAATTATTATCCTTAATGATATAGCGTCCGACAAATACAAATCCAATGTTGAAGCAATCCGCAGCTTAAAAGTAGAAGGCAAAACCGAAGAAGCCCAGGAGAAGAAAAAGCAACTTCCTGCCTTCACGCCGTCAGCTACTTTTAAAGACAGGCGGGTGATGGACAGCTTTGATAATTACAGCAACTTCATTCATTTGGATTTTGACAAGCTCACGCCTGAGCAAATGCAACAGGCTTTTGAAATCATTACCCAAATTCCTTACACCTTCGGCTGTTTCATAAGTCCCAGCGGTAATGGCCTAAAAGTCTTCGTAGAAGTGGACACAGACCTTGAACACCACGATAATGCCTATGCCCAAGTGAAGCATTTCTATGAAGAAAATTTAGGCTTACCAGCGGATGAAAAATGCAAAGACATTACACGACTTTGCTTCGTTAGCTACGACCCAAATTTGTACAAGAATATTGCAAACGAAAAATTCAGGGTACAGCTTCCACCCGAAGTAGCTGTGCCTGCACCAGTTGTTTCACCCACGCCTGTGTTGCCACCTGCGGCACAGGCACTTCCACAACCTGACGATTTGCAAATGGAATTTCTTTTCAAGCAACAAGTAGAGTTCACCAATCGTAAAATCCAATACACCCAAGGCAACAGGAACAACTTTATCTATGCGCTTGCTTCCAACTGCAACCGTGTAGGCATTCCCCCTGCCATAGCGCTTACGCTTATGAAGCAGGGTTATGACCTTGCCGCCAATGAGATAGAAACCACCGTCCGCAGCGCCTACACCCACCACACCGCCGAACACGCCACTATGCAACTAAAAATGGCAGGCGATGAAGATGAAGCACCGGCGGATGCGCCAATGCCCAACCTGCCCGATGAAATATTTGATACTCTTCCCAATTTCCTCAAAGAGATTGTAAAAGTGGCTACCACAAAGGAAGAGCGGGATATACTTTTATTAGGCAGCATTGTTACGCTTAGTGTCGCCGTACATAAAATCTACGGCAAGTATCGGGATACAATCGTCAATGCCAATCTGTTTATATTCCTTACCGGCAAGGCTTCGGCAGGCAAGGGAATTTTAATACATTGCCGCAAACTCATAGACCAAATCCACGAAGCCCTGCGGGATTTGGCTAAGAATATGAAGCGGCAGTACGAAATAGATTTGGCAGACTACAACAAGAACAAGGCTAACGACCCCACCATTGAAAAACCACAAAAGCCACCGCAAAAAATGTTGTTCATTCCGGCAAATAATAGTGCCACGGGCTTTCAGGAAATTTTGGGCGACAGCGATAGCCGTGGAATTATTTTTGAAACCGAAGGCGATACTTTGGCAAACGCTTTTAAAACAGATTACGGCGATTTTAGCAGTGCCTTCCGCAATGCATTCCAACACGAGCCTATCTCTTATTACCGTCGTACCGACAAGGAATATGTGGAAATAAAACGCCCTTGCCTTTCGGCAATGCTTTCAGGCACGCCGCAGCAAATTCAAACCCTCATTCCCAATCCAGAAAATGGTTTGTTCAGCCGCTTTATGTTCTATCGTATGAATATGAACCACAATTGGGATGATGTATTTGCCACAAAAACAGAAAATGGTTTGGACAGGCATTTTGAAACATTGGGCAATCAGTTTTATGAATTATACAAAACCCTGCAAGGGCAGAATGCAATTTGCTTTACCCTCACAGAGAGCCAGCAGCAGAGGTTTAACGACTTCTTCCGCAAGCACCAGTCCGTCTATATCACCATTCACGAAGATGATTATATAGGCACGGTACGTCGCTTAGGGCTTACTGCCTTTCGGATGATGATGATATTCACCACCCTGCGAATATTGGAAACAGGCGACCTTTCAAGCCCACTTGTTTGCAGCGATGAAGATTTTGAAAACACCCTGCAAATTGTGTACATTCTGCTCAAGCACAGCAGCTATGTTTACACACAAATTGCCCAGGAAGGCGTAAAGCAAAAGCCCAAGAAACCCAAAGAATTATTCTTAGAAGCTTTGCCCTACAAATTTAATAGGCAGGATTATGTGGCGATTGCTGCCCGCTTTGAAATCAAAGACAAAACGGCTCAAGGCTATATGAAAAAGTTTGTAGATGCAGGAGCAATCCTAAGCCCGGCTCACGACCAATATATTAACCCTGCCGCCAAGCCAAATCCTGAAAGCTAACCCTTTCAGGATTTTCAGGATTTAAGGAAATGTTTCCCCTGTTTCCTCAATATCCTCAAATCCGCACCCATATCAAAACACAGGAAGTAGAGCATTATGGGCTGTCAGCAGTGGTGCATAGCCGGGCATTTGTCTCCGCTATTCACTACAAGTCCTCGCTCGTTCCTCGCTGTGGGCTTTCCGTTTCTATCGGGCAGCCCGTCAGCTTTAGTAATTCTGTCAACTTATACCTTGCATTTCACCCCCATTTTGTCAAGTTATAGGTTTACATTTTTATCCAAAACAAAACCCCTAAAGTTCCGCAAACTGCCCCACTCCCACAATGGCATATTTACGCTATTTCCCACAACAGCATTTATCACATTTTTGCTAAAACATTTCGCAATGATTGTTCTTGATTAGTTATATTTGTCATTATTTGGCAAGTCATTAAAATATTACCGTGAGCAACCAATTTGGAAATAAATTAAGAGAACTGCGGGAGCAGCAAAATCTATTGCTTAGGCAGGTAGCGCCACTGTTAGATGTGGACACACCAATGCTTAGTAAAATTGAGCGTGGCGAGCGGCAGGCAAAAAAAGAATTGGTGATGCGCCTTGCCCCCATTCTAAAGGCAAAAGCCGATGAACTACTTACCCTTTGGCTTGCCGACCAAATAGCCGCCCTTGCCGCTGATGAAGAAGTTGGTTTGCAAGCTATGCAGGTAGCGGAAGCAGAAGTAAAATATCAAAAGACGAAAAAGAAAAAGAAATAGAATGAATACAGAGAATTTGGCAATAACAAAAAAGTGGTTGTACCTTGCAGGCAATAATACCTGCCACGCCTCTACACAAAGCGCACCCGGGCAGGTTTTCGCTTTTTATACATTTTCCAACCCTACAATTACCCATTTCCCACAGAAGGAAAGCCATTTCCCTCTGTTTCTCAAAAACATTGGTTATCAATATGTTACAAGACTGAAAAGTGGATTTCAACCCTTACCAAGCTTATCACAATTTGTGACAACTATGTCTTATTCACTCATTTTTCTCATTGCAAAAAATTAATATGAAAGACCTTACAAATTCCGCTATAGACCGGCAAAATATATTAAACCACCCTGATGCTATTGAAAATATACAAAATTATTTAGGTGTGTCCGGTATGCTGTTCGAAGACGAGTATAAGTTTACCACCAAAATGATTGCAGATTTTTTTGGCGTTACTACTCGTACTATTAGAAACTATCTCACCAGGTACGATAGCGAAATACGCCACAACGGGTATGAAGTCATTAAGGGTAAAAAATTAGCAGAATTTAAGCAGCAATTTGGTCACTTGATTACTTCGGCAGATGATGAAGAACAGAAGGAAAGCAGTTTCCCTCTGTCGGCACAAACTACTGATAATCAATCAATTTCAAGACTGAAAGCTCTTTCCTTGTTTAATTTTCGTGCCTTTTTGAACATAGGGATGCTTTTAGCCGAAAGTGAAAAAGCAAAGGCAATGCGGAGTGCCATTTTAGATATTGTGATAGACACTCTAAACACTAAAATAGGTGGGTCCGCAAAATATATAAACCAAAGGGATGAAGATTTTTTGGTATCAATTTCCCGTGAACCGCTTTACAGAAAGGAATTTACGAGCGCCCTAAACCTTTACCTGCAAATGGGAAATTATAAATATGCAGTCTATACTGATGCAATCTATAAAGCAATTTTTGAAGGAAATGCTAAGGAGTACAAGCAGGTTTTGGAAATTAAGGATAACGAAAACCCACGAGATACAATGTATGCAGAAGTGCTGCGCCTCATATCTTCTTTTGAAATTGGCATTGCCGATGAAATGAAAAAGCAATCGGAACTTTTGGGCAGAAAACTGATGCCCGAAGAATTAAATAAACTGATTGATGACTTCAAAAATCAACGCTTTTGGGAACCGCAACTAAATGATGCCCGTACCAAAATGGCAAGCAGGGATTATGCTTTTCGGGATGTGATCCACAAAAGATTGGAGCCTTATATCCAATGCGTAAGCATTGATGACTATCAACGCTATTTGGGCAATAAAAGTAAATCGCTTATTGAACGGATTGTGGAAACACCTGAATTATTGGATGCATTTAAAAGATTGAAAGACCGATGAACTTTATATATTTCAATACACAATTTGCCATTCAGGTACACGACCAAATTATCCAAAATTCGGGCGGGCTTTTGGGTATTATAAACATTGGAACATTGGACAGTGTTTTAGAACTTGTACAAAACGATGTGTATTACCCCACACTTATTGACAAGCTTACACACTTATGCTTCGCAATCAATAAAAACCACAGTTTTAAAGATGGCAACAAAAGATCTTCAATTGCTTTATGCGCCTACTTCTTAGAACTAAATAATCTTTCAGATTTTACTGCAAGATTTATTCTTGAAATGGAAAATTTTGTGGTGGACATTGCCGATAATCGCATTGATAAAGATTTGCTACATAAAATTATTTACTCAATCATTTACGAAGACGATTTTTCAGAACAGCTAAAATTGGAAATTGTAAATGCCAAATCTCTTAATTCATAACTCATAATTACTTTCATAATGCCAACTCTACAATTCAAAGGACGAAACATTATTTGGAACCACCACCTCACCGTGCCTTATCATACATTGGACGAAGTGCCTGCCAACTCTTACAACCCAGCCAAAGGCGAAGGAAACATAATAGTGGAAGGCGATAACCTTACCGCCTTAAAAACCTTGTTGCCACAGTATGCAGGAAAAGTAAAGTGCATTTACATAGACCCACCGTACAATACCGGCAACGAAGGTTGGGTGTATAACGATAAAGTAAACAGCCCGCTCATAAACGATTGGTTGGGCAAAACCGTAGGCACAGACGACCTTACCCGCCACGACAAATGGCTTTGTATGATGGTACCAAGATTAAAAATGCTTAGAGAGTTGCTAAGCGACGATGGTGCAATTTTTATTTCCATTGATGATAACGAAGTTCAAAATTTAAAAATTGTAATGGATGAAATTTTTGGTGCTCAGAATTTCATTAGCACTATCGTTTGTCAATTAAACCCCCGTGGTAGAACATTAGACAAATATTTGGCAAAAACTCACGAATACATTCTTTTATATTCCAAATCTGATATAGAAAATGATGTTATTAATCTTCTCGAAAAAGAAGGTAAGGCGGTTGACCAATATTCTAAGAAAGATGAAAAGGGAGAGTTTCGAGAGTTAGAATTGAGAAATCGCAATCCAGTATTCAATAGAAAAAATAGGCCTAATCTTTATTTTCCAATCTATATTAATCCAAATGATAATACAGTATCACTGAAAAAATCTAAAACGTTTTCTGAAACTTCACTTCCGTTAAACTCGAATAGCGAAGATGGATGTTGGACGTGGAGCACAGATAAAGTAAGTAAAAATTTAGACCTGCTCATTGGAAAACAAGTGAGTACGGGTTTTTGGAGAGTTTATCGTAAAGATTATTTGTATAATGCAGAAGGTGAAATAGCTAAGACGAAAGCAAAAGCACTTTGGATTGAGAAAGAAATAAATAATGAAAATGGAAAAGAAATAGTAAAAGAATTATTTGGAAGTTCCCCATTTGATTTTCCAAAATCTGTTGAACTTCTAAAAAAGATAATCCAATTAAGTACCAACGAAAACGACATTATCCTCGACAGTTTCGCAGGTTCAGGCACCACAGGGCAAGCAGTGTTAGAACTCAACAAAGAAGATGGCGGCAACCGCAAATTTATTTTGGTACAAATGACCGAAGCCAGCGATGCCGAGCCAGATAAAAACATTGCAAGAGATATTACCGCCGAGCGCATAAAAAGGGCAATCACCAAATACGACCTCAACAGCGGCTTTACTTACTACAAGTTGGGCACAGCCATAGATGCAGAAACTTTGTTGCAAGGCGATTTGCCCACTTATGAGCAGTTTGCCAAGTATGTGTATTATCTCTGCACAGGTCAGCACCACAGCAAGCCTAAGGAAATAAAGCCCAAAGATTATTTTGTGGGCAATGCGGGCAACTCAGCTATCTACCTCATTTACGAACAGGATTTTGAAAAACTTACCCAGCTTGCGCTCAATCTTTCGCTTGCCGAAAAATTCCGGAAGGCAAGTGCCAATAAACCCGTTGTAGTGTATGCACCGGCTTGCTTTTTAGACGAAGAATATTTGCAGGATTTCAATATGCAGTTTGTAAGCATTCCCTACAACCTGTTTCAAAAAAACGAACAACCTTAAACCACGAGTACTATGTTTTTAAAAAACTACCAACAAAAAGTGGTGAAGGCTTTAAAAGATTTTTTCACCACGGCAGATAATCAAAAAGAAACACTTGCCACCACCTTAAAGGCAGTGCCCGAAGCAATGCGCCCTACCATAAAGGCAGGCTTCGATTGGGTCAAGCTTTCTTATGATGATTTATCGGTGGCTTACAACGATGTTTCTGCCAAAACAGGTTTGAGCGAAGCCTATCCACGCTTTGTAATAAAAGTGCCCACAGGCGGCGGCAAAACGCTTTTGGCTGTAGAAGCCATAAGAGAATACCAAAACCTTTTTGCCAAACGCAAAACAGGTTTGGTGGTGTGGATTGTGCCCAGCGAAACCATTTACACTCAAACCATTCAAAAGCTAAAAGACCGCAGTCATTTCTTACGGCAGTTGATAGACCAAAGTTCAGGCGGAAATACCATTATTATAGAAAAAGGGCAAAAACTCACGCAAACCGATTTGGATAACAACCTTGTTATCCTGTTCATAATGATACAATCGGTATCCAGGGCAAACAGTAAAGATGCGCTGAAAGTTTTTCAGGACAGTGGCGGATATGATACTTTTTTCCCTGCCGATAACCGTTATGATTTACACAAAGAATTATTGGCAAAATTTCCCAACCTCGACACTTTCGATGGCACAGGTGCCACAAGCGTTATGACGCAGGTACGCACCAGCTTAGGCAATGCTATCCGCATTACACAGCCATTGATTTTGATTGATGAAATACACAAAGTTTTTT
The DNA here is from genome assembly GCA_001898465.1 of Sphingobacteriales bacterium 39-19. Lineage (GTDB taxonomy): Bacteria > Bacteroidota > Bacteroidia > Chitinophagales > Chitinophagaceae > Ferruginibacter. Next base: position 340,417 of record MKTX01000001.1, read on the forward strand.
CCGACAATGCCCGCAATACCATTAACAACCTCAATCCCTCAATGGTTATTGGTTTTTCGGCTACGCCAAAACCCGAAATGAATATTTTAGTAAGCATTACAGGATTGGAATTGAAGGAAGAAGAAATGGTAAAGCTCAACCTGCATATCAATCCACCTACTTCCAAAGTAGAGAACGATTGGAAGACGATGCTCAAAGAAATAGTAGCCCACAGAAACAAATTGGAAAAAGAAGCCGTAAAGCTACAAACCGAAAAAGGCACTTACATACGCCCCATTGCACTCATACAGGTGGAGCGCACAGGCAAAGACCAACGCACAGGGGAGTATGTGCATAGTTTGGATGTAAGGGATGAATTATTGCAATTGGGTATAAGTGCCGATGAAATTGCTATAAAAACGAGCAGCCAAAACGATATAGAAGATGTGGATTTGCTAAGCCGCAATACACCCATTCGGTATATCATTACCAAAGATGCCCTTCGTGAAGGATGGGATTGCAGCTATGCCTATATTTTGGGCATTATCCCCAATGTTGGTTCCAATACAGGCATTACCCAATTGGTTGGTCGTGTGCTACGCCAGCCTTATGCCAAAAAAACAGGTGTAGAACAGTTGGATGAAAGCTATGTCTATTTTGTAAAAGGCGGTGTGCAGGAGATGTTGGGTCAGGTTACAGCAGGCTTCAAATCCGAAGGGTTGGAAGACCTTACCAATACACTGAAAGTTTCCAAAAATGCTACAGTAAATCCGGCAAAGACGGTTAAGATAAAACCTGCGATTGCCAAACAATTTCGCCAGGCATTTTTTATGCCGGTGTGGATTTGCGTTACCGATAAAAAGAAGCTTCGCACATTTAGTTACGAAATTGATATTCTGCCTCGTTTAAATTTTGCTGCATTCACACTGCAACTTCCATTGCTCGATAAAATAAAAAATGCGCTAAGCACCGAAAATTTTGAACGGACAAGTTATGTGGTTACATTAAACCAGCAAAGCAGGGCTACCACAGCCAGCGAAAGCGTTTCCATTGAACAATCAGAAGCGATAAACCTAAACCATTTTACACGCCGTGTTACCGATGTGGTAGAAAATCCATTTCTTGCCCGGAAAATGGTGAACAGTTTTATTCCTGTTTTGGAAGACCATTTGGGAAAAGCAGAACTTTCCGCACATTTCGGATTTATAGTATCCGAAGTATTTAAGGATTTGAATGCAGAACGGATTATTCAGGAAGAAAAAATCTTCAACGATTTAATAACGGGCAAAGATTTGGAATTAGCCGTTTCAGACCACCAGGAAATAGGCTACCATATTCCTACTACAGATACCATTTATTTTAATGGCGTTCCTAATGCATTCAACCATTATCTCTACGATGATTTTGACCCAACAACCCTCAACTCTTTGGAACGGACTGTTGCCGATACATTAGACACCCAAACAAAAATCCTTTGGTGGTTCCGCAATAAAGTCAGCCGTGGTTGGTATGCCATACAAGGTTGGAAACGCCACAAAATCCGCCCCGACTTCATTGCAGCAAAAAAGAAAGACGATGGCAGTTTGGAATTTATGTATGTGATAGAAAGTAAAGGCGAGCATTTAGCAGGCAACACAGATAGCCAATACAAAAAGAAAGTAATGGACACGATGACCAACCAAAAAGTGACCGTCTATCAGCAAGAACTAAGCTTTGGTGTTCTAAACGAAGACTACGCCTTCTATTTTGTAGAACAAGGTAACGAAGTAGCAGATATAAAAACAATGATGAAATAATTGAATAATCCCAAACACCATATAACCATTCCAAACGCAGAACAAATAGCCAAAGGATTTGAAGCTATCAAGAAAATTGATTGGGCAAGCCGCTTAGCTGCGTTGGGTTCTGAAGCTTTTTATGTCGAGTTTGACAAGTTTTTCAGAACAAATGTTGGTTTCTCTATACAGGTAATTCAGCCCAATGTTACTATTCCTTCTCAAATAAATGTATTCAGAGTGCGTCAAGCGGAAGGGAATATGGATACTACTTTAATTTCAACTTTTTCTCACCCGCCACCATTCAATTGCAAAATTGGGAGAGCCAACTTGCCGACCTATCCGGTTTTCTATGCTTCGCCAATGGCGCATATAGCTATAATGGAAGCAATGGCTACTTTACCAATCGAAAAACAGATTGGTAGTAGATTTTTTTTATCCCAATGGAGTTTTAGAGAAAATATTTCCCTTAACATTTCACCCTTTGTTTTCGACAATGTTGATAAAGAAAATATTTTCAGTCATTATGGAGACACAATCTTCCAAAAGTTCAAAGCACAATTCATTCACCACTATGGAGAAGAAGGAGCAAATAATGCTTGCCAAGTATTATTGGGAATGTCCGATTTGTTTGTAGAAGGTAAAGAATACAATGTTTCAGCCGCAATTGCACATAGCCATATTTATGCACCGCATAATCTTAGGTCAGATATTTTTATTTATCCAAGTATTGCTTCAGGTAAATGCAATGTAAATTTTGCCCTGCACCCAAATACTGTTTTAGAAAAGTTGCAGCTAAAACAGATATATTTCTTTGAAGTTACCAATTTGCCAGAGTACCAACCAGCAACAAAAGAATATACACTATCCACAAGTCTTTTACAGCTTGGAGTAAATAAGAACGGTATAATCAATTGGTGCAGCCCGAATGAAAAATTATTTAAGCAATACAAATCGCTTTTTGAGAATATTTATTAATACAAATGCCAATGGATAATTCAAACCCACCCCAGCAAATTACACTCAATATCATTCCATTTACGCCACCCATTACAAGTGGCGATTTCGCTTTTTACCTCACCAAAAAAGAGCAACATTATTGTCCTATACACAAGGACGATATTAAGGGTATGTTGGATGGTGTGATAGCCGAAGAAGAATTAGAATACGGCAATTGGCTTTATACGGATTTTAAGGAACCACAGGAAGATGCCATTATCCTGCATATAGATTTACTCGAGCACCCACACTTCGGGTCGCATTATTACCGCTATTTATTGGCAGAATATTTCACCGGCAAAGTAGCCGCATTGCGCCGCAATTTTGCAAAGGAGTTGGAACTATGGATACACAGTCAAAGAGAAAGCACCAGCGATTATAATATCTACTATCAGTTCACATTAAAAGTGCAATATGCAAGGGTTACCAGTGGTCCCGAATTAGTACTCTCATTTGACGGCACCACCAAAGTGCTAAAAAAGTCCGTTCGGGAAATAGGAAATATAGATACGGAACTTTACAATTGGATTTTATACAAAGGCAACTTGTACAAATGGAAATATTATCCTGTAGAACTTAAAAACGATTTGGGAAATGCCTATCCCATTTTAAGCAACAAGCTAAAACCCCATTTCGACATTGCCTTTGAAAGTACCATTCCACGCAATCGCTACAATCCCCATTATACAATGTTAGATTTGGTGTATAAAAAATTCCTGAATACACCAGCGTTTAAAGCAGTCATACCCATTAGTGAAATTGGTTTTTTGCAAGCACCGGCAGATTTAGTTTCCCGTATAGAAGGCTCGTCCAATGAATTGCTTTTTGGCTATAAAAAGGTAGGTACAGATATGCACAAGGCATTCAGGGCACACGGTCCGTATATGCCCATTCCGCACCCTAATGTGGTATTTTTCTTCATTTATCACACCCCCGATAAATACACAGCGGTAAATGCTATTTATGAGTATTTTAAAAATGGTTTCAATGGTCAATGGTCATTCCCTTCAATGGATAAATATATCCGCCAGCCTTTCGATATGAAAGATGCTTCAAACAGTATCGCTTATGACAGCATAGATACTGCAGTGGATACGGTAAAGAAGCGGATGCGCAACTTTGAGAAAAAAGATGGTGTAGAATATTTTGCAGTTTATATAAACCCTGTTCCCAAAAACACAGCCGATGAAGAAGATGATGAGATTTATTACAAAATCAAAGAAATTTTGCTGTACGAAGGCATATCTTCTCAAGTTATAAAAAGCGAGAATATTTATAAAAAAGAAGTTCTTGCCAGACTGCAGCAAGCCGCACAAAAAGAGCGGGGCGAAGCATTTAAAGAAAAGCAATTTCACCTTGCCACATTCAAAGACCCAAACACAAGGCAGCAGATTTACAATCAGGATTTCAACACTTTTCTTCCACATATAGAAGTTGCAATCCTTGCCAAATTAGGCGGCATTCCGTGGCGTTTAAACAGACCCACTACAAATGAATTGATAGTGGGTGTTGGTGCATTTTATTCCGCTACAAAAAAATGCCGCTTCGTAGGTTCTGCATTCTGTTTTAATAACGAAGGCATTTTCAAAGGTTTTGATTGCTTCGGCAGTGCCGATACCAAAAGCCTTGCAGCGTCAATTAGAGAAGCAGTGGGCAAGTTTCTCGTTGCCAATCATACAGCAAGCAGGTTGGTTATTCATTTCTATAAAGACATTGGCAAAAAAGAATTACAACCCATTGTTGACACCCTGCATACCTTAGGCTTAAATATTCCGGTAGTAATTGTTTCCATAAATAAAACCGCCAGTAAAGAGTTATTGGGTTTCGATATGGCATACAAAGAAAAAATGCCATACAGTGGCACATTTGTAAAAGTGGGTATGAGCGAATACCTTTTGTTCAACAATACCAGGTACGATGCGCTATCCAAGCCCAAGCAAAGAGAGTTCCATTTTCCAATCAAATTAAGTATATCGTCCACACACCCGGAGTTGGTTGCAGATATGGACAGCGTAAAATTATTGATAGACCAGGTGTACCAGTTCAGCCGTATGTATTGGAAAAGCACCAGCCAGCAAAGCCTGCCGGTTACCATTCATTACCCGTCCATAGTAGCAGAAATGTTTCCGCATTTCACACACAATCGCCTTGCGGACTATGGCAGGGAAAATTTGTGGTTTTTATAAGCAGCACCTGCAACACCATTGCATAAAAATATTTGTGCTAAAAAATCATTAGAGCTACCTTTGCCCCTCGTGAAGATTATTGCATTCATATTGAGCCTGTACATTTTGCTGCTGTCGGGTATGCCCTGCACAGATGCACAGGATTGCAATTTACCCACAACCACGCAGGTTTCAACAACGCAAAACCACGGCAACCACCAGCACGAGAGCGAGCATTGCCCGCCCCTTTGCCATTGTTCCTGTTGCAGTGTTGCAGTGTCCAAAATGCCGTTGCTTACAATATCCTATTTGAAGCCAGCCACTATTTCAAAGCAAAAAACTTCTTTCTATCAATCCCACCACCTCACAGGCTTTTTAGAAGCCGTTTGGCAGCCGCCCAAATATTGTTAAGCTGAATTTTTAATTCAATGATGCTGTATTGCGTAGCAATACAGTCATTTACTATTTCAAAAAATCAATCAGTTTAACAATGAAAGTATGCTTAATAAAATTATTGGCTTTAGTATAAAGCACAAGTTCCTTATAGGGCTATTTACCTTAGGACTAATTATTTGGGGTATTTGGAGTGCAGCCAGATTACCCATTGATGCAGTACCGGATATTACCAACAATCAGGTACAAATCATAACGCTTACACCAACCTTAGCAGCGCAGGAAACGGAACAATTAGTTACTTATCCTATTGAGCAAAGTATGGCTAACATTCCAGGCCTTATTGAGCTACGCTCAATTTCTCGTTTCGGCCTATCTGTTATTACTGCCGTGTTCAAAGACGAAATGGATATTTACTTCGCCCGCCAGCTCGTAAATGAAAAATTAAAAGAAGCCGAAGAGAAAATTCCCAATGGAATAGGCAGGCCAGAACTTGCACCGGTTAGTACAGGGCTTGGAGAGATATACCAATATGTACTTCACCCAAAAAAAGGCGCAGAAGATAAATATTCCGCAATGGATTTGCGCACAATGCAGGATTGGATTGTTGCCCGGCAATTATATGGTACAGCAGGTATCGCAGAAGTAAATAGTTTTGGCGGTTTGCTAAAGCAATATGAAGTAGCAGTAAACCCTTACCGCCTCAAAGCAATGAATGTAACCATTGCAGAAATCTTCAATGCATTAGGAAAAAACAACGAAAATACAGGCGGCGCATACATTGACAAAAAGCCTAACGCCTATTTTATCCGTGGCATTGGCTTGGTAAGTTCATTGGATGATATACGAAACACGGTAATAAAAACGCCAGGCGGCGTTCCTATTCTTATAAAAGATGTTGCTGATGTAGGTTTTGGAAATGCTGTTCGTTATGGTGCCGTTACCTACAATGGTGAAAAGGAAGCAGTAGGCGGGATAGTAATGATGCTAAAGGGCGAAAACAGCGCTGATGTGGTTAGCAGGGTAAAAGAGAAAATATCTACTATTCAAAAATCGCTGCCAAATGATGTGGTGATAGAGCCTTTTATAGACCGCACAGATTTGGTGAGCCGGGCTATCAATACGGTAAAAACGAACCTCATAGAAGGGGCGCTAATCGTCATTTTTGTATTAGTTCTTTTCTTAGGAAATCTAAGAGCCGGGCTTATTGTAGCTTCCGCTATTCCCTTATCAATGCTTTTTGCTTTGGGTATGATGAACCTCTTTGGGGTAAGTGGAAACCTAATGAGTTTAGGAGCGATAGATTTTGGATTAATTGTGGATGGTGCGGTAATTATTGTAGAAGCCAGCCTGCATTATTTGGGCTTGAAACCAGCCGGTAAACTCACACAACAGCAAATGGATGAAGCCGTCGGAAGCAGTGCCAAAAAAATGATGAGTTCCGCAGCCTTCGGACAAATAATTATTCTCATTGTTTATCTGCCTATCCTTTCATTACAGGGTATTGAAGGCAAAATGTTCCGGCCAATGGCAGAAACGGTGGCGTTCGCCATTCTTGGAGCGCTCATTTTGTCCCTTACCTATATCCCTATGATGACTTCTTTATTCCTATCAAAGAATATAAAACACAAAAAAACTTTTGCAGATAAAATGATGGATAAACTGCAACGGTGGTACACGCCTTTGTTACAAAAAGTCATTCGTGTAAAGTATGCAATAGTAGGTGCGTCTTTCGCATTGCTAATGATTGCATTTGTTTTTTTCAGCAGAATGGGTGGTGAGTTTATCCCGCAATTGCAGGAAGGTGATTTTGCCGTGCATTGTATTTTACCACAAGGCACTTCTCTATCGCAAAGCATTGAAACCTCAATGCAGGCAAGCCGCATTTTAAAGGCCTTTCCGGAAGTAAAAACTGTAGTAGGTAAAACAGGTAGCGCAGAAGTGCCAACAGACCCTATGCCCCCCGAAGCTACAGACCTGATGGTAACCTTAAAGCCGAAAAAAGAATGGAAATCTTCAAAGAGCTATAATGAGTTGGCCGCGGAAATGATGGAAAAATTAGAAATGATACCCGGCGTTTTCTTTGAAGTTTCACAACCTATACAAATGCGGTTTAACGAATTAATGACAGGTGTAAGGCAGGATGTAGCCATAAAAATATTTGGAGAAAATATTGATACCCTTGCGGCAATCGCACCAAAGGTTGCAGCAGTAGTGCAGCAGGTAAATGGAGCTACCGAACCACAAATAGAGCAGACCACAGGCTTACCGCAAATCACTATTCAGTACGACAGGGCAAGATTAGCTTCCTACGGGTTAAATATTGAAGATATTAATCACACCGTGAGTACTGCTTTTGCAGGGCAAGCAGCAGGTGTTGTGTTTGAAGATGAAAAGAAGTTTGACTTGGTAGTAAGGTTAGATAGTGTAAGCCGAAATTCTATTGATGATGTGAGTAACCTTTTTATATCAACGCCTGAAGGAGTACAAATTCCTCTATCGCAGGTAGCTACAGTTGCCTTCAAGGAAGGACCTGCACAAATTAGCCGTGAAGATGGAAAGCGCAGAATAGTAGTTGGTTTCAATGTACGGAACAGAGATGTTGAAACAGTTGTAGAAGACATTCAACAAAAACTTTCAAAAGCAAACCTGCTGCCTTCAGGCTACTTCTACACTTATGGCGGCACATTTGAAAACTTAAAAGAAGCTTCGGCACGATTGAAATTTGCTGTTCCTTTAGCATTAGCATTAATATTCCTATTGCTCTACTTCACATTTGGTTCGGTTAAAGAAAGCTTACTCATTTTTACTGCCATTCCAATGAGCGCCATTGGTGGTGTGTTTGCATTATTGCTAAGGGGAATGCCATTTAGTATTTCGGCAGGAGTTGGTTTTATTGCTTTGTTTGGTGTAGCGGTACTGAATGGAATTGTACTAATCAGCACTTTTAAAGACCTTGCAAAAGAAGGAATGCAAGATGTTGTTCAACGAGTGATTGAAGGAACAAAAATGAGATTGCGTCCCGTATTGATGACGGCATCGGTAGCTTCACTCGGTTTCCTTCCAATGGCCATTAGCACGGGTTCAGGAGCAGAAGTTCAAAGACCATTAGCCACTGTTGTAATAGGCGGTTTAATTACAGCAACATTTTTAACCTTATTTGTTTTACCCGTTTTATATATTTTGTTCAATACCAAAATCAATTTTAAGCGTAATAATAAATTGGGTGTAAAAGCAGTGTTGATGGTGTTTCTTTCGTTTTGCAGTTTTAATGCTATGGCTCAGCAAAGGATAGCACCTGAACAAGCAGTAAACATTGCGTTTAATAATAATCTTCAATACAGCGTCAACAAAGCACAGGTTTCCAAGGCAACTTACGACATTACCGCCTCAAAGGAAATTCCTAAAACAGGTGTTTTTGTTGAAAATGAAGATATGCGCCCAAGCGACCCTAAAGGTGTTTTGAAAATTGGTGTATCGCAAAATTTTGTTTGGCCGGGCTTATACAAAGCCCGTAGGCAATATTTTGAAGAGCAGTTGAAATATTACGAAATGAACAAAGCTATGCTTGATGCCGTAATACGCAAGGAAGTAAACAATGCCTATTATCAACTTTGGTATTTACAGGATATAAGCACATTATACCAAAGGTTGGATACTATGTATTCTTCAATGTATAAAGCTGCCGACCTTATGGTAAAGACGGGTGAAGCAGCGGGTCTTGACAGAATATCCGCCGAAGTAAAAATGAAAGAGCTAAAAGCGCAATTGCAGCAAAATAAAAAGAACATAACCCTGCAACAACAACAGCTAAGTATGCTGCTTAATACAGATACAATGTATCTGCCGCTTACCAAGCCTTTGGAAAAATTATCGTACACTGTTTCTATGGCAGAAGGCCAGCACCCTTCTTTGGCCTTGCAACAGCAAAATATCAACATTGCCAATGCAAATATCAGTGTACAGCAAAACACCAATAAGCCAGAGTTTTCAGGTCGTCTATTTTCGCAGAGATTATATGGTGCAAAAGACCCCTATACAGGGTTTTCGGTTACAGCAGCTTTTCCTCTTTTTGGCAAAGCAGCATACCGTAGCAAAGTATTGGCTGCAAAAGCAGAAGTAGAAATGCAGCAACAACAATTATCTTATCAGCAATTACAGTTTAATACCCAGCGTAATAATGCCATTGTAGAAATTGAGCGGGCAAATGAAATGTTGCTTTTTTATGAAAATTCGGGGCTAAAGCAATCCGAAGAAATCATAAAAGCTGCTTTACTAAGTTATCAGGCAGGCGAAATCAGCTTTGCAGAAATGTCGCAGTTTTTTACCCAAGCCATTGATATTAAGAAAAACTATTTACAGGCATTAAACGAATACAACCAATCAGTTATTCAGTACAAATATTATCTCAATCAATAAAATAGAAAAATGAAATATTATTTTTTAATTCTTCAATTAATAATCGGTGTATGCTTGTTTTCAAGCTGCAAGAATAATTCTACAAACCCGGAAACAAAAACTGAAGCAGCGGAAGAAGCGCATAATGAACACGAAAACGAAAATGTGGTTTCGCTTTCTACAGAACAAATTAAAACCATTGGAATTGAATTAGGAAGTATAGAAAGTAAAGAACTTACCAATGCCGTAAAGGTAAACGGAATGCTTACTGTACCTAATCAAAACAAAGCATTTGTAACACCGGCTTATAGTGGTGTTGTAAAATCATTGAATGTACAGCCGGGAAACTTTGTTTCAAAAGGTCAAACTATTGCCACTATTACCAATCCCGATTTAATACAAATGCAACAGCAATTACAACAAGTGAATGCTCAAATAAAATTGGCTGAAATAGAAGTTAATCGCCAAAAGCAATTGGTTGAAGGCAATGCTGCGCCACTAAAAAGGCTGCAACAAGCCCAAACGGAATTGGCTACGTTAAGAAGCCAGCGTTCAGGTTTGCAAAAGCAATTGGGAAGCATAGGAGCTTCGCAAAATTATTCTTCTTTATTAGCTGTAAAAGCACCTATTAGCGGCACAATTAGTAAGGTAATAGCACAGATTGGAAGCAATGTAGATATGGCTTCACCCATTGCGGAAATCGTAAGCAATGCACAACTGCATTTAGATATTTATGTGTATGAAAAAGACTTGCCAAAAGTTAAAGCAGGACAAACCATACACTTCACGCTAACTAATAATCCGGGTGTAGAATACGATGCACAAATCTATTCCATAGGTTCTGCATTTGAAGGAGATAGCAAAACCATTCCTGTTCACGCCAGAGTTACGGGCAATAAGTATGGATTGATAGATGGAATGAGCGTTACCGCAATGATTAGTTTAGACCGAAATATAGGCGCAGCCGTTCCTAACGATGCAATTGTAAATAATAAAGGACAAGATTACATTTTTATTGTTACAGATAGGCATTCGGAAGATGAACACAAAAGCGAAAATCCAAACGAAAAAGAAGACCCGCATAACCACAAGGAAGCTGATAAGCCGAAAAGCACAGTTGATGAAATCACTTTTGAGCGTATCCCAATAGCCAAGGGAACTTCTGATTTGGGTTATACACAAATTACTGCATTAAAGGAAATTCCACAGGGTGCAAAAATCGTAACTAAGAATGCTTTTTTCGTAATGGCAAAAATTGTTAACGCAGGCGAAGGGGAACACGGACACTAAAAATTGTATAAATTATGAATGATTTTCTAAGATATTACCTGCCCATTTTCTATGCTCTTGTATTGCTTTTTGCATTTGTAATACCCTCATACCGTACATACAAAAGCACGGGTATTAACCCCATTACTTTTGGAAAAGAACCCAATGCACACAACTATATTGGCTATGTGATGAAAGGATTGTTAGCAGCATTGTTTGTTGTAATAATATTGTACAATTTTGACAATGTCTATCAATTTACTATCCCTATACCTTATTTACAAAACCTAAATATTCGTTGGGCGGGATTGGTTTTAATTCACATTTCTTTGGTTTGGATAATCATTGCACAGTTTCAAATGAGCAACAATTGGCGCATTGGTATTGATGAGCAAAACAATACGGATTTGGTAACCAATGGACTGTTTTCTATTAGCAGAAACCCTGTTTTTTTAGGAATGATTATTTGCGTGGCAGGATTGTTTCTTGTTATCGCCAATGCTATTTCCTTTTGCATTTTGGTTACTACTTATATTGTTATCCAAATACAAATAAGGTTAGAAGAAGAGTTTCTGAAAAAGCAACACGGTGAGCAATACATTTCCTATCAATCTAAAACAAGAAGATTATAATGAGTACAGAACACAAACATATCTACGATGCCCACGGCAAGCAAATTTGCTGTTCGCCGCAGGAAGAAAAAATAAATGAAAAAGCCGATGAAAATTTGGTGCAGCAGGAAGGTGCCAAAGCATTACCCGTTATCGAAGAAAAAACAAGAGAGCGCCATTTCAAAGGCGATGGTCATTTCCACGGTACAAGGTTCAAAGAAGAATTAGACCACGACCACAGCACAGAGCATTCAGACGACGATGGGCACGACCACAGCCACGACGCAAACAGGTCCAGTTTTCAAATGTTCCTGCCGGCTATCATTTCATTTGCATTGTTGATGATAGCTATTGCATTTGATAATTGGTTTCCGCAAAGTTGGTTCACAGGTTGGGTGCGCATAGCGTGGTACATAGCAGGCTATGCACCTGTTGGGCTACCTGTTATTAAGGATGCATTTAAAAGCATTGCAAAGGGTGAGTTCTTTTCTGAATTTCTACTGATGAGCATTGCCACCATTGGCGCATTTGCCATTGGTGAATACCCCGAAGGAGTGGCAGTAATGTTGTTCTATGCAGTAGGTGAAATATTCCAAACTTTGGCTGTAAAAAGAGCCAAAGGAAATATCAGCAAACTCTTAGACCAGCGTCCCGATGAAGTAACCATTTTAGAAAACAACCAACCTAAGACTATTAAGGCGGCACAAGCAGCAATCGGCAGTATTATTCAATTAAAGCCAGGCGAAAAATTAGCTTTGGATGGAGAATTGATTTCTGAAACAGCTTCGTTCAATACTGCTGCACTTACAGGCGAAAGCAAGCCCGACACCAAACAAAAAGGCGATACGGTTTTGGCAGGTATGATTAATTTGAACACAGTTGCACAAGTAAAAGTAAACACAGCTTATACAGATAGCAAGCTTTCCAGGATTTTAGAATTGGTACAAAATGCCACGGCACAAAAAGCACCTACCGAATTATTCATTCGCAAGTTTGCAAAAGTGTACACACCTATTGTTGTGTTTGCGGCATTAGCTATTTGTTTGCTTCCTTATTTCTTTGTTGAAACTTATGTGTTTCGGGATTGGCTTTATAGGGCATTAATATTCCTTGTTATCAGTTGTCCTTGTGCATTGGTCATTAGCATTCCGTTGGGTTATTTTGGCGGCATTGGTGCAGCCAGCCGCAATGGTATTTTGTTCAAAGGGAGTAATTTTTTAGATGCGCTTGCGAATGTTCAAAATGTGGTAATGGACAAAACAGGCACTATGACCGAAGGCGTTTTTAAAGTGCAGGAAGCAAATATAAAATCGGATTTTAATAAAGATGAAATAATGCAGATGGTAAATGCATTGGAAAGCAAATCCACACACCCGGTTGCAACAGCCATTCATAATTATGTCGGCGAAATCAACCATAGTATTGCCTTAGAAAATGTAGAAGAAATTGCAGGGCACGGTCTTAAAGCTACTATCAATGGCAAAGAATTATTGGTAGGCAATTTCAAATTATTAGACAAGGAAAATATCCAATACGATATTGACCCTTCCACTATTGTTTATACACTCATTGCCATAGCGTATGATAGGAAATTTGCAGGTTATCTCACCATTGCAGACAGCATAAAAGCAGATGCACAAACTACAATTGATAAACTAAAAACATTGGGTGTAAATACAACAATGTTAAGCGGCGATAAATCAACTGTAGTAAATGATGTAGCCAGCAAGTTGGGTATTCAAAGTGCCTTTGGCGATTTATTGCCCGAAGACAAAGTGAATAAAGTAAAAGAAATAAAAGCCAAAAACGAAACCGTGGCATTTGTGGGCGATGGCGTGAACGATGCGCCAGTAGTGGCTTTGAGCGATGTAGGCATTGCAATGGGTGGTTTAGGCAGCGATGCTACCATAGAAACCGCCGATGTAGTGATACAAGATGATATGCCCAGCAAAATACCAATGGCAATCAATATCGGCAAGCAAACAAAGAAAATTGTTTGGCAAAACATAACCCTTGCATTTGTAGTAAAAGCGATTGTGCTTGTGTTAGGCGCAGGTGGTCTTGCCACAATGTGGGAAGCCGTATTTGCAGATGTAGGCGTAGCTTTATTGGCAATCCTCAATGCTGTACGAATACAGAAGCTGAAGTTTTAAAAATTAAATTATAAAAGAATAAACATTAATCACTAATCATTAATTATGGGCTTCCCTTACGGGTCGGGCTATGCGCTACAATCTTTGCTCGTTCCTCACAAAGGATTTTCGCTTCTATCCCTAAGCCGTAAAAAATTTTTGCTGCAAAAAAGTATCTATCGTAATATTGCAATGTAATACTAAGAGAATGGGCATTACAAGAACAGATATTTTCAACAAAGAACAAAACGATTTGGCTATTGTCTTAAAGGCTTTGGCGCACCCGGCCCGTATCGCCATATTGCAGCACATTATCAAGCAGCAGGCTTGTATCTGCAACGATTTGGTAAACGAAATCGGTTTGGCACAGGCTACTGTTTCCCAGCATTTGAAAGAACTCAAAAACGCAGGTATCATTAAGGGGAGTATAGAAGGCACCAGCGTTTGTTATTGCATTGATGAAATGGTTTGGGAAAAAATCAAAAAGCAAATGGAAGGTTTTTTCAATGCCAATGTCGGTACTATAAAATGCTGTTAGCATTTTTTTTGAACTTATTAATCGTAATAACACAATATAACAATTAAACAAACACAATATGCAAACCAACGAACAAATCAAAGAAATGGTAAGGCAGAAGTACAGCGAAATAGCCTTGCAGGATAAAGCCGCTAATGCAGCCTCTTGCTGTGGCGCAGGCGGTTGCAGTACCGAAGTGTACAACATTATGAGCGAAGAGTATGATGAACTCAACGGCTATAATAAAGATGCCGATTTAGGTTTGGGCTGCGGACTTCCTACGCAATTCACACAAATTAAAAAAGGCGACGTGGTTGTGGATTTAGGCAGCGGTGCAGGCAACGATTGTTTTGTAGCCCGTGCCGAAGCGGGGGATACAGGCAAAGTGATAGGAATAGATTTTACCGAAGCAATGATTAATAAAGCCCGTGAAAATGCTGAAAAATTAGGCTTCAACAATGTAGAGTTCCGTCAAGGTGATATTGAGCAAATTCCAATTGCCGCTAATGCCGCTGATGTAATAGTGAGCAATTGCGTAATGAACCTTGTTCCAGACAAACCCAAAGCTTTTGTCGAAGTATTCAGGATTTTGAAGCCAGGCGGGCATTTCAGCATATCGGATATTGTGCTTACGGGCGATTTGCCAGAAAGAATTAAAAACGCAGCAGAAATGTATGCGGGTTGTGTGGCCGGTGCCATTCAAAAAGAAGATTACCTCAATACCATAACTAACGCAGGTTTTACCAACATTCAATTGCAAAAAGAAAAGCCAATCATAATTCCTGATGATATTCTTTCAAACTACCTCAGCAAAGAAGAAATCGCTGTTTACAAAGCCAACAAAAACATTATTTATAGCATTACCGTTTATGCCGAAAAAAACACCAACAACTGCACACTAGGAAGCGGTTGTTGTTAAAAAGTCAAACAAAAGAAAATGAAAAATATTTTAGTGATTTGCACAGGAAATAGTTGTCGCAGTCAGATTGCACACGCATACCTGCAAAAATTTGCAGGCGATAAAGCTACCCTTTATAGTGCAGGAGTAGAAGTACACGGCGTTAATCCCAAAACTATTCAAACACTGAAAGAAGATGGTTTAGACATTACCTATTACACTTCCAATCATATAAGTGAGTACAAGAATATCCCCTTTGATTATGTAATTACCGTTTGCGACAATGCCAAAGAAACCTGCCCATTTTTTCCAACCAATGCCGTCAAACTGCACCACAACTTTCCCGACCCTTCAAAGCATAAAGGTACTGATGAAGAAATAAAGCAGGAGTTTGCCAAAGTGCGTGAAATGATAAAAAAATATTCAAAAGATTTTGTACAAAAATACCTCTGATGTCAGCAAATAATTGTGCGCCTGCATACGAGCGAAAACACCTTTCCTTCCTCGACCGCTTTCTCACACTTTGGATTTTCCTTGCAATGGCAGTAGGTGTGGCTATCGGATATTTCATTCCTTCCGCACCCACATTTATTGATTCTTTTTCCGCAGGCACCACAAACATTCCTTTGGCAATAGGTTTAATTTTAATGATGTATCCACCCTTTACAAAAGTGCGTTACGAAAAACTCAAGGAAGTTTTCAGCAATACTAAGGTGCTTTCTGTTTCCCTGTTACTGAATTGGGTTATCGGCCCTATCCTTATGTTTATTTTGGCTATTACATTTCTGCACGATAAGCCAGAATATATGATAGGATTAATCCTTATTGGTTTGGCAAGGTGCATTGCAATGGTTATTGTGTGGAATGAATTAGCTGATGGCAACCGAGAATATGCAGCAGGTTTAGTAGCAATCAACAGCATATTTCAAGTGTTGCTTTACAGTGTGTACGCCTATGTTTTCATTACGGTTTTACCACCTTTAATTGGTATCAACAGCACCGAAGTAAATATCACAATGGGCCAAATTGCAGAAAGCGTAGCTATTTATTTAGGCATTCCGTTTTTAGCAGGTTTCCTCACAAGGTTAGTTTTAAGAAAAGCAAAAGGCGATGATTGGTATAACAATAAATTTATTCCAGCAATTTCACCTCTTACATTAATTGCCTTACTATTTACAATTGTTGTAATGTTCTCTCTCAAAGGCGAACTCATTGTAAACATTCCAATGGATGTGGTTCGCATTGCTATTCCGTTGGTAATATACTTTGCAATTATGTTTTTTGTTAGCTTTCTTATTGGCAAAAAAATGGGAGTAGATTATAGCCGCAATGCGTCTATTGCATTCACAGCTTCGGGCAACAATTTTGAATTAGCCATAGCAGTTGCAATCGGCGTATTCGGTATCAACAGTGGTCAGGCATTTGCAGGCGTTATCGGTCCATTAGTAGAAGTTCCCGCGTTAATTGCATTGGTCAATGTAGCGTTTTGGCTAAAGCGTAAATGGTACGATAATTAGCCCACGCACAAAAAAACACGGCTTTAGCCAGCACTTGCTGTCACGCTGAGCTTGCCGAAGTGCTGCCTTCTATGGCATTGCCGCCGTTTATCCCGATTACTATCGGGATCATACTCGTTGCAAGCTATGCCAAGCCCACACAATTAGCACATTGCCTGTTCCGCTTCGCTTCACAGCCAAAGAGCTAAGCCACCCCACAAGCATAGCAGCAAAGAGACGCTTCGTTCCAACCACCACCACCACTTCGCTTATGCCAGTATGTAAAACGGCGGAAGCTACTTATACATAATGTTGCCTTATAGTACATTTTCCCACGCTCATAGGCGACTATGCCAACACAAAAAATGTCCTATAAGAACATTATGTTAAGTATCCAATGCCATAGCCTCACCCTGAAAAATATCCCTACACACAATTGGCTTTGCTGATATTTTCAGGGTTAGGAAGCCGTGTTTTTTTCCCACGCTTCACCCTCGCACCCCACCCACCCATTTTTAGCGGTGCAGGGAAATAAAAAGCATTTCCTATCACAGCCCTGCGCTCAGGCAGGATGTAGGCAGCTTGTTTCATTTCGTTTCGTCGTTTCGTTCCGTCCTCATTCTTCGTCCTCACTTCACTTTCCTTCACTTCATTCTTCTGCGCTTATCCTGCACCAGCCTTTAAGCGCCGCACTGCAAGAGTGGTTCATTCAATCGGCAAAACGGAGCCACCGCACCATTCCATTACACTGCACGGGCTTTTAGCTTACACACAATGCAAAGTGGTTTTTTGGATAATTTACCACTTTGCCCTTCCCTCAAAAAAGCCCCAGTGCAGCTTCATTTCATACCCAACCATTTCGTTTGCCTCTTTCATTCACCACCCTTGCACTTGTTCGTTCCTCACAAGTTGCCCACGCTGCAATCTGTTTATATGCTTTTTATTTTCTGCGACACATTTACCCTGCCTGTTTTTGAAATACAATTAATCGTTTCGCTTCGCTTGATGATGTTTTGATTTTTTCAATCAAAATAAAAAGACGGAAAAAAAAGATCGCAAAAGTAGGCGGCGGCCACAAGCCCAGCACACAACAAAAAAGCCAAAAGACTACGGCATAATGGCAAGGCAGTTAGGTCGGCTTCGCCGATATTATTTTTTGTGCCTTGCCAGCCTTCGGCACTTATTCCGTTTCCTTTTGGCTTTTTTCCCCGCCGCCTTTCTGAAATGCTTTCTTTTTTTCCCTTTTTTCTTTTGAAAAAATTATTTGCTCCGCAAGGAAAGAAAGTCACTTTAAAATTTCAGAAAATGACTATTCCAAAAATTCAGCAGTACAGCCCAAAAAATTCTTACCCTGCATTTACATTGTTTGCGCTTTGCAAAGGCTTAAACAGCGGCAAGCCACTTGAAAAGCCTTGCCCGAATTGCTTCGCAATTTTCTGCCGCAATGAAGAAGAATTTGACTTATACAAGTCGGTTATTTACGGCCTTTGGTTCACAAAGGGTTTTCACCCCTTGCTCACAGGTTCGGTAATTGAATTTATCCGCATAGCGGATTTTAAAAACCTTGTTTTGGCTACAGCCGAACGGCTTCGCCCTACCTATTTAGATTTTTCCGCCGATGCTGTCAGAGCAAAAAATTACGAAAGGCTGCAAAAGAAATATTTGGCGCAAGCTGCCCTTGTTGCCGATTTGCGCAGGGCTATTTTGTACCGCCATTTGCGCCGCTAAGCACATCATTATTTCACCTTGAATATCAACACAATGCACGACAAAGAAATGACCCTTTACGAAATGTGGCGGGAACGCCTAATCGGAAATTTTGGATCCTTTCAGACCAAAATTTTAGAAGCCTACCAGATAGCCGATTTAGGAAATATGCGAAGGCTTGAAGAAGCCTTCCCTAATTGGTTTGTAAAAAAATTCCCAACTACACATTAAATCACACGGCCACTGCTTCGGCAGTGGCCACAAAAACCAAGTTTATGAACTCAATCAAAAAAATCACTTTTCAGTCACCCATCAACATTGACAACGGGTTTACCAGCACCTACCAGGGAGATTTTACCTCAACTAAGGAACTGTTTGCCGACGACGAGCAAACCCCCAGCCTGATAGAGTGGGAAGTGGAAGACTTTGCCACCGAGCATATAGGGTTACAGGTGGAAGGCAAAGCAGTTACCGGCTATGACGGTGTTTTTGATCTGCCCGAACAGGCAATTCAAATGCTTGAAGAATTAGGCTACGACTGCACGGAAGTCAAAAGACCAGACACAAGGCCAACCAAACAACGGTGGCCTTTTTTAATGTCAAAAAAACGGCTTTTTGTGGCTGATATGCTGAACCAGGAACAGGCAACAGGCAGTCGGCTTGACCGCTGAACTTCGCTGCTCATAATAAAAATTTTAATGTGCAAAATACTACGGCGGGCTAACGCACAAACCCCGATGCAAGCCACCAAAAGACTACGGCATAATGCGGAAAATAAAAGGCAAGGCTTCGCAAAAATTGCCTTTTATTTCCGCACCCTTCGGGACTTATTCCGTTTCCTTTTGGTGGACTTGCGCCGCCTGCGTGAAGAAATGCACATAAATTTTTTATTATGAAAAAGCAGCTTCGTATCATCAGTCAGCGCCGCCCGGCCATTGAGCATTTCACAGGCGTTCAGCGTTCAGCCATTCCGGTAGCGTTCTTTTCCCGCCACCTTTGCCGTCGCCCCGTTGCTTGGCGTTATGGCCCCGGTATTTGTGTCTATGCCTTGCCTGGGCTTCTGTTCGCTCATTGCTATCCGTCAGGCTTTCGTTACATTTCAGGTTTGCCCTTTTAGGGCATTCCTTGACACGAAAAAGCCCCTGAGAACAGGGGCTGATTTATTAACTGAAAGTAAAAATTTCGGAGATTAAGAACCGCTAACCTGAACCAATGCTAAAGCATTGTAAGCACCATTTTTCAAAGGATACATTTGTCCGTTCACTTCCTGATAGAACTCAATACCAAGAGCCAGGAACAGCGGATGGGTGCTTGCGGCAGTCACAGCATTCGCAAGACTGATGGCAGCCGTTGCGGTAGCGTCCCACGGCTGGATGGCAGTGTCTTGACTATCTACTACATAGGTTTCATTTTCAAAATCCACTTCTACACCTGCCGAAATGATTTTGTAATGCGTAGAGCCCCCAGGAGCGGCAATCATATGGATGGGAACGAATGCAGGAATGTCCACAGTCAATGCACCCGTAGCACGGTCTATAGCCGCTGTGAACGGCGCATAGAGCGTAGTGCCAAGCTTGCCGTTAATGTTGAACTCAAAACCTTGTAACAATTCCGCTTCGCCGTCAATCACATTCCTTTGACCACGGGTGTTGGTTGTGTCCGCCTGCACTACTTTAAGCATTTCAGTAGTCAAACGGCTGACCATACGGCTATCGGATGCGTTTTGAAGCAATGCACGCAGAGAAGTGCGAAGAACTTTTCCAGCTTTACCCGCCCTGCCAAATTCAGCACCGTTCTCACGGGTCCTTTGGAACGCAGGGTCATTGGCGATTTTGTCAGCGGAAACACCGCCTTTCTCACGGGCAAGATACCCGTCTTTGGACTTGTAGAAGGTGATGCCACCAATCGTACCGTCCAGCTTGATAATGCCTTTTTGTTGAGCCATTGTATAAAAATTTAATTGGGTTAAAAATGATATTAAACCCTAAATTAAACAGTCTTTAAAGGCGTTTCAAATGTGGCTTACCATTCGTGCCGATTATTCCACATTATTCCAAACGATACCAAATTGCCACCCCAAAAAATAGAATTATCTTTGCCATAGATACTTCAATGCAAAAGCGTATCAAAGGCATAGATGGAGTATGAAAAAGCTATTTGATTAATGAACAGACTGTGTATTTATCCTAAGGACATTATGATAATCACAGGCAGAAGCGATAGGTATGGCAGAAATCTTATCAAGAAGATTAAAGACTACTTTCAGAAGGAACAGCACCAGGTTGTTACCGTGGAAGAATTTTGCCAGTATATGGGTTTACAACCCGATGCAGTTCTCAAACAACTGCGGTAATACCTGAATGCAAAAAGTCGTGATACGACCTTGCTTGCTTCAAACACTACTTTCTACTTTCTTTTATTTGTTAGTCGTATTCTTTTATTAGGAAAAGTTATAGTCGCATTTTTAGTCGCATTTAAAATAAAAAAGGGCTACGAAGTTCGTAACCCTTTGATTTTCAAGCTCCCCCTGTTGGACTTGAACCAACGACCCTCTGATTAACAGTCAGATGCTCTAACCAACTGAGCTAAGGAGGAATATTTCTTTCCCAAAACTGATTCATTCATATCAATTTTGGGAGGGCAAAAATAAGGGTTTTTCATTTTCTTTACCGCTTTTATCCATATTTTATTCAGATTATTAAAAAAATCCCATCCTTTTGGTTTTGAACCTGATAAGTTTTTAAAAAATAGGGCTCCCCGCCGGTATGCCTGCCATTTTTTAAATTAAATTTATATTGGTGTACGGGGCAAACAATATTACCTAAAACATCAATATATCCCTTTGCTAAATCTCCCGATGCATGCGGGCAGGTTGCTGAGCAAGCATAATAATTGTCGCCGTTCCTGATGATACAAATTTGCTTTCCTGCCAGTGTTACTAAAGCAATTCCTTCCCCGTTAAAATTAATTTCTTCCGGGCTATTTGCAATCTTAATCAAAATTGAATGGCTTATTTTTAAGATTAATAAAAATATTCTGCTTTATATGGATAACGGAGACGATAAATATCTCTTACCTTATTGAGTATCGTTTGCCTGAGCTGATCAATATTGGTACGCTCTGTAGCCGATACAAAAACACAATTCCCTTCTGTTTCCTGTTGCCAACGGCCTTTAAGTTCTTTTAAAATATCTTGTTTCACATCTTCTTCCAGCCATTCATCAAACACTTCCTGTTCATATTTATCCATTTTATTAAAAATGGTAATGGTTGGCTTTTCTGCACAGCCTAATTCGGCAAGGGTTTTATTTACAACCAATACCTGCGATTCGTATTGGGTATGCGATATATCAACCACATGCAACAATACATCGGCTTCTCTCACTTCATCCAGTGTGCTTTTAAAACTTTCTATTAAATGATGGGGTAGTTTGCGAATGAAGCCTACCGTATCACTCAACAAAAATGGCGTTTGTTCAAAAACAATTTTACGGGTGGTTGTGTCTAATGTGGCAAAAAGTTTATTCTCGGCAAATACTTCACTTTTGCTCATTAATGTCATGAGGGTACTCTTTCCCACATTGGTATATCCCACCAGGGCAACCCGTATGAGCTCACCTCTTTCTTTACGCTGGGTAAAAGCCTGCTTATCAATTTCAGCAAGCCGTTTGCGCAATAGGCTTATTTTATCTTTTACAATACGGCGGTCAGTTTCAATTTCAGTTTCACCCGGGCCTCTTGTACCTACGCCACCACCCTGCCTTTCAAGGTGTTTCCACATCCCTTTTAACCGGGGTAATATATATTGATATTGCGCCAGTTCTACCTGCGTTTTTGCTTGTGCCGTTTTTGCACGGGTGGCAAAAATATCAAGAATCAGGTCGCTCCGGTCGATGGTTTTTACCTGCAATTCTTTTTCAATATTTTGAATTTGTGATCCGGTAAGTTCATCATCAAAAATAACGAGGCTAATATTCCCATTTCTTACAATATATTGTTTAATTTCTTCCAGTTTGCCTTTGCCCACAAAAGTTTTACTATCGGGATGTGCCAGTTTTTGTATAAATTTCTTTTGCACAGTTACCGAAGCTGTTTCGGCCAAAAAAGCCAGTTCATCCAGGTATTCATTTATGTTATTTTCGGTTTGCCCCTGCTGCACTACGCCTACCAGTATTCCCTGGTCGTGTTGCTGTACTATTTTCTTTTTTTCAATCATACGAATGGCTTCCTTATAGATGAAGCTACTTATTTATTTTTTAATATTGGTTTTGCCGGATAGTATCCAAAATACAAACGTCCCGGTGGTTTACCGGAACGCTGATTACGATATGGTTAATTACTTTTCGTTTAATGAATGCGTGGCGCCACTGATCCATTTATCAATACCATCACATTTTTTATATTCATCATCTACCCGTATATAATAGGTAGTAATTTTTTTACGGAACCAATCTTCAATGGCCTGGTCTTTTTTTATCTCAAGTGCCCGGGTGGCAATACGGTTATAATCGTCTTTTAAATTTTCACGGTGAGGATCGGTACGGGTTTTTAAATACACAATACGAACGCCTTTTTTCCCTCTTTCATCGGTAAACTCTACCGGTTGAGAATACTCGCCAACTTTAAGGGTATTATATACCGGGATCATATCTTTATCTAACTGGTCGATGGTTAAATAAGTTCCATTTTGGCCTTGTAGCATGCCCCCGGTAAATTTGCTGGCATCATCATTACTATACCTGCTTACGGCAGTACCAAAATCAAGGGTACCTGCTATCAGGTTTGCTCTTACAGAATCTAATTTATCTATCGCTTCTTTGGTTTCGGTTGCGGTAATTTGTGGTATTTTTAAAATATGCCTTACTACGGCATCTTCGCCGGCACGGCTTACCATTTGTATGATGTGGTATCCAAATTTTGATTTAAATGGATTTGAAATTTGCCCCACTTTTAAAGAAAAAGCTTTTGAAAGCCAGGTAGGATCCAAATCTTTTTGCGAACGGTTTATTTCGTAAGTGCCCCCGTTTTGTTTTACGCCGGGATCATCAGAATAAAGTTCTGCCATATTTTTAAAATCCCTGGAGCCTGATTCAATTTGCTTTTTATATTCATTGAGTTGTTCTATCGAATATTCTTCTGCTTCCCGGCTGGCTTTTGGATATACTACGATTTGACCCAGTTCTACTTCTGTTTCATAATAAGGAAGGCTATCGGTAGGAATTGATTCAAAATACTTACGGGTTTCATTGGGTGTAATTTTAATGTGGCCTACCACTTTATCCCGCATAGCCGATGCTAATTTTTGATCCCGTATTCCGGTACGCTGGTCTTCTTTTAACTGGTAGATGGATTTACCTGCTACTCTTTCTAATTCATCTTTGGTGCCGTAGGCAGAAATATAATAACGGATACGATTATCTAATTCAGCATCTATTTCTTCATCTGTAATGGGTAATGAATCTTTTTCTGCCTGCAGTACCAGGGCTTTTACGCCCATCATTTGTTGCAGGGTGAGGCATTTGGCATCGGGGGGAAGTTCCATACCCTGCCTTCGCATATCGGCCAGGCTATTTTCAATATCGCTCTTCAAAATTATTTTATCTCCTACCACAGCTACAATTTTATCTACCAACATTCCCTGTGGGGGCTGAGCCACACTTACCAACCCAATTTGAAAGAAAACAGCAGTCAGTAAAAGTTTAATTTTCATGCGCAAAAAATCTATATTAAATAAGTCTTCAAAAATAAGTAAGCATACTGTGCAGAAAGAAAAAGGAAGTTTAGTTTAACAAAAAATTACCTCCCCCATTTATAATGAAAAATTATAAGGTTCTTTTTACTTCTACTTCTTCAAACGCTTCTACCACATCGCCCACTTTAATGTCATTGTAATTTTTAATTACAAGGCCGCATTCCATACTGGTAGAAACTTCTTTCGCATCATCTTTAAACCGTTTTAAACTGGCCAGTTCGCCGGTAAAGATTACGATTCCATCTCTCACTAATCGAATGCGGTTGTTCCTGGCTATTTTTCCATCCAGCACAAAACAACCGGCCACGGTGGCTTTATCAAAGCGATAGGTTTCCCTGATTTCTACGTTGCCCAATATTTTTTCTTCAACCGTAGGTTCAAGCATGCCTTCCATAGCACTTTTAATCTCTTCGATTGCGTTGTAGATAATTGAGTAGAGTTTAATTTCTATAGATTCTGCTTCGGCCAGTTTAGCGGCTTGTATAGAAGGCCTTACGTTGAACCCAATAATGATGGCATCGGAAGCATTGGCCAGGGTAACATCACTTTCTGTAATTGCACCCACAGCTTTGTGAATCACTTTCACTACAATTTCTTCTGTGCTTAATTTTTGTAATGAGTCACTCAGGGCTTCTACCGAACCATCAACATCCCCTTTAATAATGATGTTAAGCTCCTTAAAGTTACCCAGTGCCAGGCGACGTCCAATTTCATCGAGGGTGATATGTTTTTTAGCCCGCATACCTTGTTCCCGCAGTATTTGTCCACGTTTATATGCCGTTTCACGGGCATCGGCCTCATTTTCAAAAACTTTAAATGTTTCGCCGGCTTGTGGGGCGCCATTTAATCCTAAAATTAATATGGGGGTAGAGGGGGGTACTTTTTCTACCCGTTGGTTACGTTCATTGTACATGGCTTTTATTTTACCAAAGTACTGCCCGGATACAATCATATCGCCCTGGTTAAGGGTTCCGTTTTGTACCAGTATGGTAGCCACATAACCTCTTCCTTTATCGAGTGATGCTTCAATAACGGTACCTCCTGCCATTTTTTTAGGATTGGCTTTCAGCTCCAGCATATCTGTTTCGAGTAATATTTTTTCGAGTAAGAGGTCAATATTTAATCCTTGCTTGGCGCTTATTTCCTGGCTTTGATATTTACCTCCCCAGCTTTCTACCAGGATGTTCATGCCCGCCAGTTGTTCTTTTATTTTTTCGGGATTGGCACCGTCTTTATCAATTTTATTAATGGCAAAGATCATGGGTACATTGGCCGCTTGCGCATGCGATATAGCTTCTTTGGTTTGTGGCATTACGGCATCATCTGCAGCCACTACAATTACTGCAATATCGGTTACCTTAGCACCTCTTGCCCGCATGGCTGTAAATGCTTCGTGCCCCGGTGTATCCAGGAAAGTTATTTTCCTGCCCAATTTTGTTTTTACTTCATACGCTCCTATGTGCTGGGTAATACCGCCAGCTTCACCGGATATTACATTGGTGTTCCTGATATAATCCAGCAGCGAAGTTTTACCATGATCTACGTGACCCATAATGGTAACAATAGGTGCCCGGGGTACCAGGTCTTCGGGATTGTCTTCTTCTTCCTCTTCTTCCAGTTCTGCTGCATCATCTACCCCTATAAATTCTACTTCGTAACCAAATTCACCGGCTACCAGTTCAATTACATCTGCTTCCAATCGCTGGTTGATAGATACCATGATGCCGAGGTTCATACACTTGCTAATCACATCGGCAAAACTTACATCCATCAGGTTTGCCAATTCACTTACCGATATAAATTCAGTAACCTGTAATTTATTGGTTTCGCCGGTTCCTGCATCTGCATGCTCGGCCATTTCTTCCCTTTTGGCTTTCCTGTATTTTGCTTTCAGGCTTTTTCCTCGGCCTCCTGCACCGGCGAGTTTTGCCTGTGTTTGTTTTAATTTTTCCTGAATTTCTTTTTCATCTATAATCTTATCTTCCCTGCGGGGGGGTGTGCCATGTGCCGGCCTTTGCTGCCTGTTTCCGCCACCGCTGCCGGTACGGTTATACCCGCTGCCTGTACCCTGCGAAGGTCCGCCACTGCCTCCGCCACCGGTTTTCTTTTGTATGGGTATTCTTTTCCTTTTTTGTTTTTCGTCATCCCGTTTTGGGCGGGTATCATTATGTAGCGGCAATTCAATTTTGCCCATAATTTTGGGGCCGGTAATTTTATCAACCTGTATATTTTCAATTACAGGAGGTAAAGAAATTTCAAGCGGTGGGGTTGATTTGGGCTCTTCTTTCGGAGGTTCCGGTTTTTTTGTTTTTTCCTCTTTGGGAGTTGATTCCTTTTTAGCTGCTTTTTTTTCTGCTTCCGTTTTCGCTGCTTTTTCAGCGGTAGTATCTTCTTTTTTCCTGGCTGCTTTTTTGGGGCGGGTTGATGATTCTATTTTAGATAGATCTATTTTATCTAATACTTTAAGGCCTTCCATTTCGGGCACTTCCACTTTTGTAATTTCTTCGGCTGGCGCTTCTTTGGTTTCTTCTGCAATTACTGCCGGCTCAGCAGGTTTTTCTTCAGCTGTCAGTTCTACCGGTTTTTCTTCTTTTATTTTTTCCTCTTTCTTTTTAAAAGAAAGATCCTCTTCATCTCTTTTCTTGCGGGGTTCGGCACTGGCTCCGGCTCCTTTTGGCAGGTCAATTTTTTCGGCTTTTAATTTGGCCGCTTTGTCTTGTTGAAACTCTGCCTGCAAAACTGCATACATTTCCTCTGACAATTTGGTAGTAGGCTTTAAATCGTCTGCATTAAAATTTTTTGACACAAGGAAGTCTATCAGTGTATGTGAACCGATATTAAATTCCTTGGCCGCCGCCATTAACCTGGGTGTATTTACTTCTGCCATTCTAATTGTAGCGGGATACACAAACTTTTATATAAGCTGGAGGCGGGTTTTTAAATGGTATTGTTTGTGTACCCCCTTGCCACCGGCTATGTGAAACAGGCCTTCACCTGGTTATTCTTTATCAAATTCTTCTTGCAGAATTCTTCTCACATCTTCAATCGTTTCTTTTTCTAAATCTGCCCGGGTTGCTAATTCATCAGCAGGAATATCGAGTACCGAGCGTGCGGTATCGCAACCTACTTTTTTAAGCGCTTCAATTACCCAATCTTCAATTTCATCGGCAAACTCTTCCAGTTTAATATCAAAGTCGTCAGTTTGTTCTTCTTCATCTCTGAATACATCTATTTCGTAACCGGTAAGTTCACAGGCCAGTTTAATATTTACGCCCCGCCGGCCAATAGCTAATGAAACCTGGTCGGGTTTTAAATACACTTTGGCATGTTTTTTTTCAGTGTCCAGTTCCATGCTGGTAATTTTTGCCGGGGTAAGCGAACGTTGTATTAATAACTGGGTATTATTGGTCCAGTTAATCACATCAATATTTTCATTTCTCAGTTCTCTTACAATACCATGGATGCGGCTTCCCTTCATCCCTACACAGGCGCCTACGGGGTCAATCCTGTCATCGTAGCTTTCTACGGCTACTTTTGCTCTTTCTCCCGGATCTCTTACAATTTTCTTTACTACAATAAGCCCATCAAATATTTCCGGTACTTCAATTTCTAATAATTTTTCCAGGAACAAGGGGCTGGTTCGGGAAAGTATGATCACAGCCTGGCTGTTTTTAAGTTCTACTTTTTTTACTACAGCCCTGATGGTTTCACCTTTTTTAAAGAAATCAGAAGGAATCTGTTCAGATTTGGGAAGCAACATTTCATTTCCGTCTTCATCTAATATCAGGATTTCTTTTTTCCATACCTGGTACACTTCTCCACTTACAATTTCGCCGATACGGGTTTCGTATTTTTTTATAAGTATATTTTTCTTCAGGTCGTTGATGCGGGCGGCCAGGGTTTGCTTACCTGCCAATATAGCCCGCCGGCCAAATTCTTTGTGTATATCTACTTCTTCGTAAAGTTCTTCACCTACCTGGTAATCGGGTTCAATTTTAATAGCATCTTTATATTCAATTTCGGTAAGTGTATTATACAAATCATCATCATCTACAATGGTGCGGCGCCTGAATATTTCCAGGTCACCTTTCTGATCATTTACAATAACGTCAAAATTTTCATCGCTTCCGTATTTTTTGCGGATGAGGGTTTTAAATACGTCTTCCATCACCTTCATCAGGGTAGGGCGATCTATATTTTCCGCATCTTTAAATTCCTGGAACGATTCGCTCAAATTAATACTTGCCATAAGCTCTCCGGCCACACATGATCCCCCGCCGGAAGGGGTTTTTGTTATTAAAATTGAATAAGAACTTTCGTTTGTTTTATATCGGTAAAAGCAATTTCCATTTGTTTTACTTCGGCTTTCTTTCCTTTGCCTTCGGTAAATTCAAGCCGGATCATTTCTGGAGTTACCTCCAGGAGTTTGCCTTCCTGCTTTGTGCCATCCTGCAAAATCACCTCTACCATACGGCCCTTGTTTTTTTGATATTGCCGCAGCATTTTCAATGGTTCATCTAACCCCGGGCTGGATACTTCCAAAGAAAAATCGCCTTCGGGGTACAGCCCTGCTTCTTCCATCTTTTTATATAAGGCACGATTTATTTTAATGCATTTCTCTATCCCCAGGCCGCTGTCTGCATCTAAGAAAATTTTAAAGTTATGGATGGGCTTTATGCGCATATCCACTAAAAAAATATCCTCTGTAAGCAGGGGCTCTAATAAATGTTTTACACTCTCTAATGCGGTATCTGTGCTCATGTACTTATATAAGGGAAGGGAACGATCCCGTTCCCTTCTACTTGCCTTTTTCCGTTTGCAAATATACGGCAGTTCCTATGATTTGCCAAAACTTATAGCCTTATTCTTATTTTAACAGAAAAGTACCCCGAAGGTTTTTATTTTTGCAGTATGATTAAAGTATTATTCCAGTTGTTGCTTTTATATATTGGGTATAAATTCATATTTGGGTTTATCATCCCTTTATTTAACAGCACCCGCCAAATGCAGAGTAATATGAAAGATATGCAGGAGCGGATGCAACAACAGCAACGCCAGCAGCAAGAACAGCAGCCTCCTGCCCCCAAGCCAACCGTAAAACCCAGGCAAGAGGATTATATTGAGTTTGAGGAGATTAAATAGCCTGTTTTCACCCCGGTTATAAACCCAGCATTTCTATTCGTTCTGAAGCCAACATCAGATGCGTTGTAAAACCCAGGGCAAGGGCGGCATCAATATTATTATATGAATCATCAATAAACAGGGTTTCTTCCCTTTTTAGCCCGGCATCCTGCAGTACATATTCAAAAATATCGGCATTGGGTTTTCGCAAATGGATTTCATGAGAAAAATAGGCTTTATGAAACAAACCCTCCAGGTTTGAATAACCCGTTTCTTTGGTAATATTGGCCGAAAACGCATCGTAATGAATTTGATTGGTATTGCTTAACAGGTAAATACGATATCGCTTTTGTAATACCGGCAGATATTGTATACTGGCAGTGCGATATTTTAATAACATAGCATTCCAGGCTTGCCTGATTTGGTGAGCCGTAACCCTGTTGCCACTATCGGCAATGAATGCATCATAAAATTGCTGTTCGGTAATATTCCCCATTTCTAACTGCTGAAATAAAGGATCTGCATGATACTGGTTATACCGCTCCAAAATATCGTGAAAGCCCAGCTCCTGGAAGCCTTCGATAGTTTTAGGAATATCAATATCATAGAGTACGCCACCAAAATCGAAAATTATATTTTTGGGTTTATTCATTTTATTTTTTAAAAAAGATTTATCAAATATCTGATTTTTCTTAGCTTTGCTGCCCCATTTAGTAGTAATACTAAAAAATTAAAGGGGCCTATAGCTCAGTTGGTTAGAGCACCTGACTCATAATCAGGTGGTCCTAGGTTCAAATCCTAGTGGGCCCACAGAAGAGAGGTTATCAAAATGATGGCCTCTTTTTTTATACTGGTTAAATAGGCATAACAGTAAGAATAATTGTACGCTTTCTCCGCTAAAGGATAAAACAGGTTCAGCATACAGTTTTTAACCCTTTTAATTTACTAACTTGCGCCAGTTTTTCATTTAACCTTTCATTAACCGATGCGGCTGTTATTTTTGCCGCACAAGATTTATTTATGAGAAAAATAGTGCTCTTCGTTTTTATCCTGGCAGCCACATTACCGGCGCTGGCACAGGATACCCTGCAAAACCCCATCCCGTTAAAAAAGAAAATGATCGTAAGCCGCTCCGGTGACCACCTGATGCTGCAATTAGTAAACAATAGCTGGATAGGTACCCCCGATAGTGTAAAAAATAACATGAAAGGCTTTAACCGGAGTGCGAATATCTATTTCATGCTGAATAAACCTTTTAAAAGTGATCCCCGCCTGAGCTTTGCCTTTGGTCTTGGGGTAGGAACTTCTAATATTTACTTTAAAGAAATGGAAGTTGATATTGCTTCTCCCACAGGAGTACTGCCTTTTGTTATTACACAAGGTAAGGATCATTTTAAAAAATATAAACTGGCAACCACTTTGCTGGAAGTACCGGTAGAGTTCAGGTTTACATCAAAACCCGACGAACCGCTAAAGGCACTTAAATTTGCGCTTGGCTTAAAAGTAGGCACTTTGCTGAATGTACATACAAAGGGTAAAAACTTAGTAAGCAGCAGTGGCGCCAATATAAACAGTTATACTGAAAAGATTTCTACCAAATCTTATTTTAACAGCACCCGCCTAAGTGGAACCTTTCGTGCCGGCTATGGCGCATTTAGCCTGGTAGGATCTTATGGGTTTACCAATATTTTTAAAGATGGGGTAGCTAAGCCCACCAATTTATTACAGATAGGGTTATGTTTTAGCGGCTTATAAACACTCCCATTTTAAAATAATATTTTAGGAACCTGCCCGGGTTCCATTTTTGTTTGGGTGGTTCAATTTTAATAAATTTGTGCCACCTCTGAAAAACGGGGAAGCCCTCTATGAGTGATGCAATACAACACGAATGCGGCCTTGCCTTTATTCGTTTACGAAAGTCTTTTAGTTATTATCAGCAAAAATATAATTCTATTTTATTTGGTATCCATAAGCTTTACCTGCTTATGGAAAAACAGCATAACCGGGGCCAGGATGGGGCGGGTATGGCTACGGTAAAGTTGCATACCGAACCGGGCTATCCTTTTATGCACCGCATTCGCAGTAATTCTTCCCAGTCACTTGCCGATATTTTTAGCCAGGTAAATACTGAGATTGCAGAGCTAGAAAAACTGCAACCCGAAATAAGAAAGCATCCCGGCCTTATGAAGGGCCATGTAAATATGCTGGGCGAACTTATGCTGGGGCATCTTCGCTATGGCACCCAGGGCCGCAACGACATCAATTTTTGCCATCCCTTTTTAAAAAAAGACATCATTCCCTCCCGCAACCTGGCACTGGCCGGAAATTTTAACCTGGTAAATACAGAAGAACTCTTTGGCCTTTTGAATATAAGCCCCGGCGATTTTCAACGGCAGAGCGACCTGGCTGCCATGATGGAAGTGATTCATCATTTCCTGGTAAAGGCAGATGAGCAGCAACCCGGGCAGCTGGACATGGCATCGGTACTTAAAAAAGCGGTGCCCTTATTTGATGGGGGGTTTCATTTTGCAGGCCTGGTGGGTAACGGGGATAGTTTTATTATGCGTGATGCCCATGGCATACGGCCTTCTTACTATTATATTCATGAAGATTTTATAGCCGCTGCCAGCGAAAGGGCCGCCATACGCACCGCATTTAATCTTGAAGAAAACGAGGTAAAAGAACTAATGCCCGGTTCGGCCCTGATTGTAAATGCCGACGGGTCTTATCAATTAGAGCAAATTGTGCCTGCTATGGAACGCAGGGCCTGCAGCTTTGAAAGAATTTATTTTAGCCGGGGAAGCGATGAAAAGATTTACCGGGAGCGCATTGCATTGGGTTATAACCTAAGCCCCATCATTTTAAAAGCAATTGATTACGATTTAAAGAATACCATTTTTTCCTTTATACCCAATACCGCAGAAACTGCTTTTTATGGTTTAATAAAAGGCGCCGAAGATTATTTGAATAAAATAAAAGTAGAGCGCATATTAAGCTGGCAAAAAGAGTATGATGAAGAAAAACTGAGCGAAATGGTGAACCGCAGGGTAAGAATAGAAAAAATTGCAATTAAAGATGTAAAATTACGAACCTTTATAACCGAGGACAGTTCACGGGATGAAATGGTGCAACACGTGTATGATATTACCTATGGCACCGTTCGCAAAAACGAAGATACCCTGGTGGTAATTGATGATAGTATTGTGCGGGGCACTACTTTAAAACAAAGTATCATTCGTATGCTGGCCCGCCTGCATCCTAAGCGCATTATCATTGTATCTTCTGCACCTCAAATTCGTTACCCCGATTGCTATGGCATTGATATGAGTAAACTGGGAGATTTTGTAGCTTTCCGGGCTGCCATTGCACTGCTCAAAGAAAGAGGGCTGGAGAATACCCTCAATGAAATTTTGGAAGATTGCAAAACACTGAAAAGAAATAATCAATTACATACTGAAAACCTGGTAAGGCTTGTGTATAAACCTTTTTCTCCCGAGGAAATCGCAACTAAAATTGCCGAATTAATTACCCCGGCCGACCTGGCCATACCGGTACAGGTAATTTTTCAAACCATTGAAACATTGCATGAAAGTTGCCCGGGCAATACCGGCGACTGGTATTTTACCGGAAATTATCCTACCCCCGGGGGTAACCGGGTTTGCAATAAAGCATTTATGAATTATATGGAAGGTAAAAATGAAAGAGGATATTAACTTCAATTTTTAAAAACTGCAAATTGTACCGCCGCCATTTAAATAAAGATAAAAAATTACGAACCCTCATAAAGGCCCGGGAGCCTTATACCCTTACAAAGGAAAACTATATTTACCTGGAACTTTGCAGCAGCATCATAAGCCAGCAGCTGAGTGTAAAAGTAGCCCGGGTAATTTATGCCCGTTTCCTTGCGCTTTGTAATAAAAAGAATCCAAAGCCAAAAGATATCCTGGCATTACCCATTGAAGCATTAAGAGCCATTGGCTTATCAAACGCCAAAGCCGGGTATGTACATAATGTATGTGCCTTTTTTATTGCTCATAAAATTACCGATGCCCAATTACATACAATGGAAGATGAAGCGGTGATTGAATTACTTACCCAAATTAAAGGAATTGGCCGGTGGACGGTAGAAATGATCCTGATGTTTTCGCTGGGTCGTGAAGATGTTTTTGCACAAGACGACCTGGGCATACAACAAGCCATGATTAGGCTGTATGGCCTGGATGGCAGCGATAAGAAAAAATTAAAACAGGAAATGAATCGTATTGCAGATGCCTGGAAACCGTACCGGACTTATGCCTGCAGGCATTTATGGAACTGGAAAGATAATACCCCACTTACCTGATGGGCTCCGGCAACAGGCCAATCATTTTCTGCAGCCAATGCTCATCTATGCTATCGAAACGGTTTACTGCAATATCATCTGCATCTAACACCGCTACTGTTTTTCCCTGGCGAATTACAGGCAAAACAATTTCAGATTGCGATAAACTGCTACAGGCAATATGCCCCGGGAATTGATTTACATCCGGTACAATTATATTTTGCTGAAGTTGCCAGGCCTGGCCACAAACACCCTGCCCTTTTTGTATACGTATACAGGCAATAGGCCCCTGGAAAGGCCCCAGTACCAATTCATTTCCTACTACCCGGTAAAACCCAATCCATAACCAGCCAAACTGTTCTTTTAATGCCGCTGCCACGTTGGCCATGGCAGCAATAGCATCTGTTTCACCCTCCAGTACCGCTTGTACCTGGGGCAGCAATGCCCGGTATTGTTCTTCTTTTGTACCCTGCACAATGTGCAAATCTTCTGACATAATTTTACTTTATATTTTATTTATCCATGCATTTATCAAAGCAGGTTCAAAGCCCCGCTGTAATAAAAACTGCTGTACTTTTCTTTTCTTTATAAAAATATTTTTTTCGGTCTTTAGCGCCTGTAACCGGGTATTAAACAGTTTTTCCAGGCTAGCTGCATAGCTCACGGTATCAATCCGGGCCAGCCCGATTTTTATACAATATTCACTCACTCCCCTGTTTTTAAGTTCTGCCTTTATCTTCATTTTCCCCCATCCCTTCATCCTGAATTTTCCGCCTGCAAATGCAGTGGCAAAGCGCTCTTCATTTAAATAATCGGCTTCTACCATATCGGCAACCAATTGCTCTACTTCATTTTTATATAAACCAAAACTGTACAGCTTATCTCTCACTTCCTTGTGGCTGCGCTCCTGGTAAGCACAATAATATTTTATTTTTTGAGTGGCTTTTTCCAAGCCAATATGCAGCGGCCTCATATTGCAAAAATAAATAGGAAAGGCCAATGGCTGGTATGGCTAAAATAATTATCTTGCCCGTGCAATCTTTTATCTTTGCTTATTAATAAATATATTATATGAAGTTTATTGTTTCTTCTTCTACGTTATTGAAACAACTGCAACAAATAGGTGGCGTTATCAATGCAAACACGGTGCTTCCGATACTGGAAGATTTTTTATTTGAAATCGAAAAAAATAAGCTTACCGTAGTAGCCACCGACCTGGAAACGGTAATGAAAGTACATATGGATATTGAGGCGAAAGACACAGGCAAAGTATGCATCCCCGCAAAAATTTTATTAGACTCTCTAAAAAACATTCCTGAACAACCCCTTACTTTTAATATTGATAAAAATTTCGGGGTAGAAATCACCAGTGATAATGGAAAGTATAAAGTAATGGGCGAAAACCCGGATAACTTTCCTAAAGAACCCACGGCCGATGAAGCCAATGAATTTACTATGACTTCCTCACAACTGGTAACCGCCATTAATAAAACCATTTTTGCGGTAAGTACCGATGATCTGCGGCCGGCCATGACAGGCGTATATTTTGAACTAGATCCCAAAAGCATCAGTTTTGTGGCCACCGATGCACACCGCCTGGTGAAATTCACTTATACCGGTATCAATTGCCCTAAAAAAGATTCATTCATCGTTCCCAAAAAGCCATTGTCATTACTAAAAGGCGCTTTACCCGATAATGATGATGAATTAAAAATATCGTACAACAGCAACCATTTATTTATTACACACGGCAGTACCGAGTTAGTGTGCCGGTTAATAGATGCCCGTTTCCCTGATTATAAAGTGGTAATACCCACTGACAATCCTTACAAATTAATGGTAAACCGGAGTGATTTTCAAAATGCATTACGCCGGGTAAGTGTATTTAGTAATAAAAGTACAAACCAGGTGGCGCTTAGTATGAGTGGCAGTGAACTTCAATTGGCATCGCAGGATGTAGATTTTAGTTTTGAAGGGAATGAACGTATGGTTTGTCAATACGATGGTGAAGACCTGCAAATTGCTTTTAATGCCAAGTTTTTAATAGAAATGCTAAATGGTACCGATACCCAGGATATAAATATGGAACTCAGTACGGCTACCAAGGCAGGTATTATACGCCCCACTGAAGAAGAAGACAATGAAAATTTACTCATGCTGGTAATGCCACTCATGCTGAATAATTAAATCTTATTCAGCATCGGGTATAAATTGCATGGATATTGAGTTCACACAATGGCGGGTATTCTTTGCAGTAAAACCTTCTCCTAAAAATACGTGACCTAAATGGGCGCCGCAATTGGCGCATTCAATTTCTGTTCTTTCCCCGTCAGGATCGGGCAGCCTTTTTACAGCGCCGGGAATTTCATCATCAAAACTGGGCCAGCCGCAATGGCCATCAAATTTTGAATCGGAGCGATATAACGGGGCATTACAACGGCGACAGATATAAGTGCCTTTTTTATTATTAGCCAGCAATTCTCCCGTTCCGGGATACTCGGTTCCTTTGTCTTCAATTACCCTGGCTTCGGCAGCAGTAAGTTTATTCCATTGCGATGAGTCTTTTTTTATGTCGGGTAATGTATTCATAATAGTAGTTTCTTTTTTTTGTGTTTTATGTTGTTTTTGTGCACAGGCCGAAAATGCAAACGATACGGCCAGGAGTAACATCATAAATACTTGAAATTGTTTTTGCATAACCCAAAATTAAACCATCTCGTTCCTTTTTACTGTGAATGAAAACGCAAAAATTATTCAAAAATTAAGGTAGCGGGTCATGGCCATGCCCGCCCCAGGGGTGGCATTTACTAATACGTTTCAGGCTAAGCCAAAATCCTTTAAAGGGCCCGTATTTTTTAAATGCCTCCAGGGCATATTGTGAACAGGTAGGTGTATAGCGGCACCGGGCAGGCAGCCAGGGTGATATGGCCAGTTGATAAAACCGGATGAGCAGGATAAAGGGAGCGCTTATAATCTTATTGATGGTTTTCATGCATCTTTTTTTGTAGCCGGTTTAGCAATTGCCCCATTACAGGGTACAATACAGCAAATCCAGGCATATCTACCCCCTGGTATATAAAAAAGAGGAACAGCCCGTTACCCTCTTGCTGCAAAGCTAACTTAAGCTCATTTTTTTGAAGCCGGTAGGTTTCCCTAAGCAACCGTTTTACCCGGTTGCGGTGGGTTGCTTTTTTAAAATGCCGGCTGCTTACCGTAAAGCCAGCTTGTAAACCTTTTTCAGGTGCTTGTGGCAGCCAGATCACTTTTATTGGATATTGAGATAAAGATTTTCCTTTTTCAAAAAGCAAATTAATAGCTTTACGGCTCTTGAGCCGCTCGGTTTTATTTAAAGAAAAGCGAATATGTTTTTTATTATTCATAAAAAAGCCCCTGCAGGCAGGGGCAAAATTATATGCTTAATGCGGTTGCATTACTACTGTCAAAAAAAAAATTATTTTTTAGACCCATGCTCGCTGGACACTGTAAGTTTATGGCGCCCTTTTTTTCTGCGGCTTGCTAATACCTTGCGGCCATTAGCGGTTTGCATACGTTGGCGAAAACCATGAACTGATTTTCTACGGCGTTTATGCGGCTGGTAGGTTCTTTTTTTACCTGGCATGATGCTTCAATTTACCTTTTACAAAATATTGTTTAAAGTCTTCCGAAAGCAAGGCACCATCCCCGCTTCTTGTGAAAGGACGGCAAAGGTATGGGAAATCAGGCAAAAATTGTATGTATTTTTGAAAATAAGGACGGGTTTTTCTCCATTATAGTATAAAATATTACAATACAATACAAACCTTAAAGCACAAATATACCATAGCCAAATTTCAATGCTGCATAACTGCGCCTTTTTTTAAATTTAAAAATCCATGCAACCTTTCGAGATCTTTAAATAACCAAAACCTCTTTTTTTCTTAATTGCTTCCCAATCTGTATAGGACAGCCGGTACCTCCAATCAAAAATATACTCACCCCAACGCCAAAACTTTAATAGGTTGATCACAAATAAACGATAGACTACTGTATCGCTTTGCGGCATAGCACCGCAGCCATAAAAATTCGGCCTGTTTAATATGAATTCCCCATTTGGAGGTTTACTATATCTTCTTCCTATCTGTGGCTCCTCCAATGAGGTATAGGTTCCTGAAATATTACTGTATCGGTAATACCCGTCATTGAGGCCGGTCAAATTTTTGAATAACGGCCAGTTTGTAATTAAAAGGATTATGGCTACGAACCAAATCCATTTCCTGTTTTTTTTCTTAATCATGGGCAACTAATTGGGTTGTATGGTGAATCATGATTTACATTAAACTCTTTAACCAATCCAGTACCTGGTTGAAATGTTTCTATTGCCTTATATATTTTTTGAGGCGAATATAGAAAAATAAGAGGAGTTTGATTTCCTGGTATTTTTACAACAAAAGGCTCACAAATAATTTTAGGAGAAATTAATAAATTGAAAGCATTCAATGCAACACTCGTACAGTTGTTAGTATAAATATTATAAGTATCATTTTCATGATTTAATAAATTAGTCATAACAAACGAAAATTGTGATGCACTAATATTGTTTGCCTGGATTGAAGCATTATATTCATGCTTAGGATCTCCATTATTTTTAAATCCTCCTGTAGCATTTGGATTAAACGGATTACCGCCTGAACCAATAGGATAGAAACCTACAGACTGTGAAATTGATTGCGTACCGTTTGTTTTAGTAAGAGTCAAAAAAGTATGACCAGGTGATCCATGAGTCAAATTAAATGGAGCATTCTAAATTCCATTAACTGGCAAATCAACACACAGCTTTATAGAATATGTTGCTCCAGCATTTGGTATTTGATTAAAACAGTTGAATAAGCTTTGCAAACTCACTTGCTCTTGACTTTCTGAAATGTCAATATATTCAGGATCATTTAATGTACTGTAAACATCAACTTACAAAGGCTCATCCTCTATTGGCACCCAGCCCGGCCCGCCTGATGGTGGCGGGCAATTGCCGGGGTCAACCACATTCCTTTGAGCTGTGTACGGGTCTGTGGGGTTATCGGGGGTTTCATTTCTTTTACTATAAACCAATTACCGTTTTTTTAATTAATATAAATTAATTACAGCTTTGTAAGCACCAAATTTTTAGGCATTGAGAAAACTCCGTTTAAACCTTCCGGACCAGTATACAAACCTCGTGGCTGTTTTAAAACCCAATTAGCTTGTGTAGTAGAATTGGGCAAAAGCGTTAGCCATAAATTAAAATTTTTATGAAGTGATAAATCCCAAAATGTATAGAAATATGCTTGACGATTGTTTGATGAATAGGTCATGCCTCCCAATGTTGACTTTAAATCAATTGAATTATCATTGAAATCAAGGTTTACATCACGTCCTAAATATTGGTAAGATGACTGTTGAAGAGTTCCGTTTTTAATATATCGATGCCAACCGACCAGTATTTCAGAATAAGTGTTAGTGAATTGAAGAAAATACACTTGTTTTTGCAATGTTATTTCCATAGTGTCAGTTCCGTTTTTCCAACGCCATATACCCACAAATTTATCCAGTTCAGGATTGGGTGTTACTGTTTGAGCAATAGAACTTTTAGCAAGGAAAAAACTAAATATAAAAATTATGATTGCTTTCATTTTACTAAAATTAATGATTGTATAAAATATGTTTTGTTAATTACAAGGGTTGGCCACTACCTGCCCTGTAGATGACACTTTAATAGGTGTAAAATTGTTCATAGCTGCATTGCCCCTAAACAGCTTAAGCCCGGCTCCATTCACCGGAGGTGCCTGCAATGCATTCAAAAATGCTTTTTCGTCTTCTGCAATAGAACTACCATCCTTTGCATAGCCGTGAGTTTTATAGAGCCAAGTTCCAAAAGCTTCAATATGAACTTTTGAATCAAACCAGGTCTGTGCAAATGAAATAAAAGCTGCCGGGTTGTCAATCATTAAAATGTATGATATTGAAACTGTAACAACAGTATAAGAAAACGTGGAAAGGTTGTTTATTTTGCCGATACTCCAATAGTAAGCCAACTTGTAAATATCTTCTGCGCTAAAATTATGTAACCTTGCAGGATGGGGGGAATACCCTGATTTTTTTATGCATTAATGAATTTATAAAATAATATGCCTGGCCTGTACTTCAGTTCCATAAAAAAGGGTGCCATGGGTATTAAAATCTACCGTATCACCTGTAGTAAAAAAAGAAACATTTTTATTTTGGGCGCAGCGCTCTTCAATTTCGGGATGACGTTGTAAATAATTAACCAAACTGGCAGCTACAATATTACCCTGTGCCAGTAAGTGTACATGCGGGGGGCAAAATTGCTGCAGCTTGGGAAGCATTAACGGATAATGGGTGCAAGCCAACAGCAGGGTATCAATGGCAGGGTCTGCCCAGATGATTTCCAGTAAATATTTTTTTACAAAATAATCTGCTCCCGGTTGAAGCTGTTCATTATTTTCTACCAAGGGTACCCACATGGGGCAAGCCTGCTGGCTGATGTGCAGGTGTGGTGAAATTTTATGTATTTCAATGGGGTAAGATCCCGATTCTACTGTACCCACGGTTCCTAATATACCTATGTGGCCGGTACGGGTATGGCTTGCTATTACTTCGGCCGTAGGCCTGATGATACCCAGCACCCGGTTTTGCGGCGCTATACGAGGCAGATCTTTTTGCTGAATGGTACGCAACGCTTTTGCAGAAGCCGTATTACAGGCTAAAATAATTAACGGGCAACCCTGGTTAAAAAACCATTGTACTGCTTCTGAGGTATATTGATATACGGTTTCAAAACTGCGGCCACCATAAGGAGAACGGGCATTATCTCCCAAGTACATAAAATCATACTGTGGCAGGGCTGTTTTTAATTCTTTTAAAATACTCAGTCCGCCATAGCCACTGTCAAATACTGCGATGGGTTTTTTATTCATTCTTTACAAAAATAATAAAGCCCCTTGAGTAAAGGGGCTTTATACCATCAGCAAAGCTGAATTATTTTTTAGCAGGCGCTGATGCCGGTGTATCCTTAATGCCGAGTTTCTTTTTTACCAATGGTAATAAATCATCTCCGGTTGGGGAAACCAATAGTACGCCTTGTGCATTATCAATTACATAAGCATATCCATTTTCTTTGGCTACCGCTTTTATGGCATCTAAAGCTTTAGCCCTGATGGGCGCTAAGAGTTTTTGTGCCTGTTGCTGATACATATCTTGTGCCTGTTGCTGAAAGCCCTGGGCTTTTTGATAGAGCTCAAACAATTCGTTCCTGCGAATATCTTTCATACCTGAAGACAGTTTCATAGAATCTTTTACAAAAAGGCTGTCTTTTGTACTCAGGTCTTTCATCATATCCTGGTAACGCTGGGCAAGATCTGCCTGGTATTGTTTCAGGTCAGCATCTGCTTTATCTGCTTCGGGCATATCGCTCAGCAATTCATCTGAGTTAATATGGCCTATTTTGTTTTGCGCCGTTACGTTGGTTAGCATTCCAAATGCCATTAAACAAACTACAATAAGTTTTTTCATTTCCGTTTTACTTGGTTTAATTTAAAGTTTACTAAATAAAGTATAATCTTGAGACTTAGATGCTGCGCCCGGGTTTAGTGTTTACCAATTATTTAACACCCAGGTTCTTAAGCACTTCATCGCTTTTATCCAGTTTTGGGTCGGCAAAGATAACGGTAATTCCTTCACTTTTGTCAAGAATAAAGTCATATTGTTTATCTACGGCCAGTTTTTGTACGGCATTATAAACCCTGTCTTGTATGGGTTTTATCAGCTCCTGTCTTTTCTTAAACAAGTCTCCCTCAAAGCCAAAGCGTTTCCGCTGCAGGTCCCTGAGTTCTTTTTCTTTATTATAAATTTCGTCTTCTCTTTTTTTCTTCAGGTTATCGGGTAGCATTACCTGTTCCGCATCATAATCCTTATACATTTTATCTACTGCGGCTTGTTTTTGCTCTATTTCTTTTTGCCACAGATCACTAAACTGGTCCAGGCGGGTTTGGGCTTCTTTATATTCCGGTATTTTATCTAATATATATTTAGAATCAATAACCGCATATCGTTGTGCGTTGGCAGCCATTGTGGCAAACAGGCAGAATAAGGCAGCAATGAATATTTTTTTCATCTGTATTTTTTAATTTTATAATAATGGGTTTACCCTGCTAAACTATGAAATTTATTCAGGTTCCTGGCCTAACATAAAGGTAAATTTAGCCGCTCCTTTAAGCCCGGAGTTCTGATTGTACCTGTCGAAACCAATCCCATAATCAAAGCCAAGCAAACCAAACATAGGAAGGAAGAAACGCATGCCTACCCCGGCAGAACGACGAAGTTTAAAGGGGTTATAGCTTTTAAAGTCGTACCAACCATTTGCTGCTTCAAAAAAAGTGAGGCCATAAATGGTACTGCTTGCATTGGTACTAAAAGGATACCTGAGTTCTACCGTATACTTATTAAATATGGTGAAATATTCCTGCGGCTGTATTCCATCGGGGTTTACCCGGGGGTTTGAACTACTGTAAATCGGGTAGCCTCTTTGTGCAATTACATCGTATCCCAAAAAGGCCTGGGTATTACTTAAGCCGGCATCGCCCAACTGAAAACGTTCGAAAGGAGCCAAACCCAATTTGGAATTATACCGGCCCAGGAATCCATATTTGGCTGCGGCTTTTAACACAAATTGTTTATTCCGGTCTTCACCTTTGGCACGGCCAATGGGTACATACCATTCTCCATTAAAACGCCATTTATGAAATTCGGGGAATTTATAAGGATTATCGGCAGGAGAAGATAAACCGATCAGCGAATAAGGGAGCGTAAACTGGCCACTGAGCATAAAGTTTGATCCGCTGGTGGGGAAGATAGGATTAGGCCCGGCAGAGTTTCTTAATAAAGTGAGTTTTAAACTAATGTTGGTTGAATTTCCATTGCTTAAACCTGGAAATATCTGGTAATTACGTAGTTTGTATTGCTGAACATTTAAAGAATAAATCAAATTAAAATAATCATCGGGCCATTTTAATTGCTTACCCAGCGAAATGCCAAAACCAACTGTTTTTACAAATGAGGTATCTGCACAATCTTTACAATAACCACCGGTATAGGGATTATAAGCATTCGCATATTTGGTGTTGTAATAACTTACAGAAAAAGAATTTCTTTTTTTACCCCCCAGCCAGGGTTCGGTAAATGATAAACTGTAAGAACGGTATGCCCTTCCGTTTGATTGTACCCGGGCGCTAAACTTTTGGCCATCACCGGTGGGCAGGGGATCCCAACTGGATTTTTTAGTAATATTTTTAATTGAGAAATTATTAAAGGTAACGCCAAGCGTACCGGTAAGCCCGATGCCGCCGCCAAAACCTGCAGATAATTCCAACTGGTCGGCCGATTTTTCTTCTACCTGCCAGTTAATATCTACCGTTCCATTATCTGCATTGGGAACAATATTGGGGTTAATTTTTTCAGGGTCTATAAATCCAAGCTGGCCCAGTTCTCTTTGTGTACGTATTATATCTTGCCGGCTATACCGGTCGCCGGGTATAGTACGTAGTTCCCGGAGTATTACATAATCTTTTGTTTTATCATTTCCCGAAACGGTGATCCGGCCATAGGTAGCCTGGGGTCCTTCCCGTAACCGGATTTCATAATCAATGGTGTCGTTATAAACAGCGGTTTCTACCGGGTCGGCACTAAAGAAAAGATAGCCATCATCCTGGTATAAACTACCTATATCTCCGCCTTCTAAGGATAATTCCTTGCCTACCCGTTTGTTTAAAAGGTCTAAATTATAAGGATCTCCTTTTTTAA
The DNA here is from genome assembly GCA_001898465.1 of Sphingobacteriales bacterium 39-19. Taxonomy (GTDB): domain Bacteria; phylum Bacteroidota; class Bacteroidia; order Chitinophagales; family Chitinophagaceae; genus Ferruginibacter. The sequence continues at coordinate 383,781 of MKTX01000001.1, forward strand.
TTGCCAGGATCAGGTTGAGAACAGAGTCGGTGTATTTGGTATTTCCCCGCCAGGTAATATTTCCAAAATAATAGCGGTGGCCTTCGGACATATTCAAATGAATATCTAAATTTTGCTGGCTGTTTGGTATAATGGTATCATTTAAAATTTCGGCGTCCCGGTACCCCTGTTCATTGTAATAATTAATTACTTTGTCTTTATCCTCGGCATATTTTTTCTCACTAAATTTTCCTCCTCCCAGCTTTAAACGAACGTAAGGATCCAGGTATTCTTTGGTAGTAGAGGGGTACATGAAACCCAGTTCTTTTATATAATCTTTAAACTTAGGGGTTTCGGTTTTATCGGTATAAGGGCTTACTGCTTTTTCGGGGAACAAACTAATGCGCATCATTTCTTTTGTGCCCTTCATTTGTTTTTTCAGTTTGCTGTCGGGAATGTTTTCGTTATTCGCAAAGTGAATTGAATTAATTTTTACTTTTTTCCCTTTATCAATAAAAAAGTTTAGCCTTACTGCATTATTGATACCTGCTATTTCCTGCTCCTGCATGCGGATGGCCGCATTCCGGTACCCTTTATCAAAATAAAATTTTTGGATGGCTTCTACAGCGCTTAATTTCATATTTTCAGTAAGCACCCGGTCTTTTGCCAGCCCTACTTTGCCGGAGAGGTCATCTTTTTCTCCTTTTTTAATACCAATAAAATTATATTCAATTAAGCGGGGCCGTTCCGTAAGATTGATATCTATATAAATACTGTCTCCCACGATCTTGCTAAATAAAATATCAACATTCGATACCAGGCTTTGGTTCCATAATTTTTCAATGGCTTTTGAAAATACATCGGTGCCGGGGATTTGTACCACATCGCCTACGGCAAGGCCGGAAATGGAAATGATTAAGTTAGGATCGAAAGCTTTTGTACCTGTTACATTAATACCGGCTATAATATAGGGTTTAGCATACCGGGTATTGTACATTTCTTCAAACGCATGGCGTTGAGAGGTATCTGTTTGCGCTTGTGCGAGGGTATTGGTAAGAGCGAATAGGAGCAGTAAAAAAGCGTTCTGGTAAATCCGATGCATTAATTTATTTTTACGGTGGGCAAATTAAGCCCATTAAGTGAAAACTATTTGTTAAATGACCTTGTATTAAAGCCTTTATTTTGTCTTGTTTTTAGCTATTTTGTTCTGCTTTTAACTGGTCCCCGGTTTTGCCAAACCTTCTTTCCCTGTGCTGAAAATCTATAATGGCTTCATAAAGGTTTTCTTTTCGGAAATCCGGCCAGCGGGTATCGGTGAAACTCAGTTCTGCATAAGCGAGTTGATATAATAAAAAATTACTTACCCGGTAATCTCCCCCGGTACGAATCATGAGTTCGGGATCGGGAAAAGGAGCTGTACATAAGTACTGCTGAAACAGCGTTGCATCTATATCCCCGGGCAAAAGTATTCCTTCTTTTACTTTATCTGCTATGTTTTTCACTGCATTTACAATTTCCCAGCGGCTGCTGTAACTCAAAGCCATTATCAGCTTTAATCCCGTGTTGGCAGATGTTTCCTGCAATGCTTCCTGCAGTTCTTTGCGGGCATTGGCGGGCAACTTACTTATCTCACCTATTACATGAAGGCTAATATTATTTTTATTCAGGGTAGGTACTTCCTTACGAATGGTTTCAACCAATAACTCCATCAGGCCCATTACTTCTTTTTGGGGCCGGTCCCAGTTTTCGGTACTGAATGCATATAAGGTTAAATACCCAATTCCCAGTTCTGCAGCGCCTTCTACAATATTACGTACACTTTCCACGCCATGAAAATGGCCATACAGGCGGTCTTCGCCTTTTTCCTGTGCCCACCGGCCATTACCATCCATAATAATAGCGATATGAGCGGGAAGATGTGCTTTATTTATTTTTTCTAATAATGACATGAAACCCTAAAAATGAAACCCCGCTGTAAAGCAGGGATGGGCGCAAAAGTACAGAAAAATAGCCAACTCATTCAAGAATATTGGCTACTAGTAATTATATAAACCGGGATGGTTGCAGGCATGCCTCTTATTTAAATGCAGTGGGGCAGCGGTAAGAGCTTAAATTGAAAGACACCCCAATTTCTGCAATAATAAATTGATCTTTTTGTTTGCTCCAGCCACGCTGCATGCCTTCGGCAAATGTTTTATTATCTATTTCATAACGCCGATCCTGCAAAAGAGCCGCTACTGTGCCGGGTGCAAAATTTGCCTGGCCTGCATAAGTGCTGCTTACATCATCTAAATAATCTGTGCCGGTAAAGCGGTGCGCCACTTCGAAAGACACATTAAACTTTGGTGAAATATTATATTTTACACCTACACCAAAGGGAACGCTGTAACTCATGGTACTATATTCTGAGCGGCCTTTATAACCGGTAGACTGGCCCTCGGTGCCCAGGGGGCGTAAAAAAACTTTTTGGCCCTTTAAGTAAGCATACGGATCATAAGAAAATAATCCTACTCCCAGGGTTACATACGGTGTAAAGAGATAATTATCATCGCCGGGTATAAATTTAAAAAAATTGAAATCGCCCTGAATACTTACTTCCCAAATATTGGTATTGAAACTCAGGTTCCGTAATTTTTGATATTCGTTTTTACTATACGTATCGCTATAACCCAATTGGGCATACCGGGCAGAGATGCGGGCACCTATATAATTGCCAAATTGTTTGCGGTAAAAAACGCCTACTGCCGGTTTGGGCCGGTTAATGCTGGCCCGGGTGTTTAAATCGCCAAAATAATGAGCGGCGCCAAATGTAATACCAAATTCGCCCTGCTGTACATACTCATATCTCTCCCCTTGTGCTTTTGCAGATTGCGTACTGGCAATAGCCAATATTATAATTAAGAATTTAAATTTCACCTTTTATGATTTTTCTTGATGTAGTGGTTTGGAATAATAGAATCTTACATGTGTATTGCAAAATAAGCAAATGTTTTTTTATTAATGCAAATACCCGGGATATATCTTAAAGAGTACCCCTTTACATTAATTCATTTTTTGAACCCTTAAGCCCACACTCATTACATGCGGGAGCGGGTCATCTCTCATTATTTGCTGGATACTGTAATGATAGGTTCCCGGTTTTATAAACCGGCGTGGCCTGTCAGTCAAAGGTTTACGCAGTTCCCAAATATCATTCATACCTACGCCTTCCCAACCGCTTGCATCGGAGCCCAGCGTTAATTCTACTTTTTGATAATACATGCTGTCTCCCGGTGACTGCAAACCCACATTTAACCATATATTATTATATTTATAAGCATCTGTATGCCGGAGTACCACGTATATATTGAAAAAAGAGCTGCTGTCTTTTATTTCAAAACTACCCTGTGGTATAAATGAAGTACTCCAGCTGTAATTTGGGATAGATGTGTTCTTTTCATAGAGATCAATTTGGCGGCAGCCGGTTATAAAAAATATAATACAAAAACAAATGCTTACCATGCCGGGCACCTGTTTTGGAGAGCCTGTCAAATGATTGATACCGGATATTTTTTTTACGGCCTTTAGCTGATGCATATAAAAATGGAATAAATTATTAAAGCACATTGAGTACCTGTTCTTTTGCTTTTTCAAGATCATCTTTCATGTGTACTACAAATTTTTGTATATCGGCATCATAAGCTTTGCTGCCGGTGGTATTTATTTCACGCCCTATTTCCTGCAATACAAAGGATAATTTTTTTCCTTTACTGGCTTCATTACTTTGTAAAATTTCCCTAAAATAAATACAATGCTGTTTTAAGCGCACCTGCTCTTCGTGTATGTCAATTTTTTCGATGTAGTAAATCAATTCCTGCTCCATTCGGTTCGTATCTATATTTTCATTGCCCACATGCTCGGCCAGTAAATTTTTTATTTCTTCTTTGATGCGGATTTTCCGGGCGGGTTCATGAACCATTATATTGGCTTCCTGTTTTTCAATATTATTGATGTGGTTCGTAAGGTCTTTTTCAATGGAAGCTCCTTCTTCTGTTCTGTGCTGATTGAGTTCTTTTAAAGCCGCATCTAAAACCGTTTTAAACAACTCAAACTCTTCTTTACTTAAAACTTCGTTGGCTGGTGATACCACTTCGGGCAACCGTAATATGGCGGCCAATAAAGAGTGGGTATCTGTTTTTAAATCGGATGCCAATCCTTCCAATTGCTGATAATAAGATTTAATTAAATCCGTATTTAAAACTACAGGTTTGCTGGTACCATTTAGTTTTATACTAATGTAGCAATCAATAGTACCTCTTAGCAATTGTTCCTGCAAAATATTGCGGATGTCAAATTCATAGGCTTTTAGCAAGGCCGGTATTTTCAACTGCACATCTAATTGTTTTCCATTCAACGCTTTTATTTCTACCAGGTAGGTTTTATCGCCCACCGTTTGCTCTGCCCTACCAAAACCGGTCATTGATTTCAACATAATAATTTTATTATTTTAATGCAAGTTAAATTTTATTCACCTGCTTATTACAAATTTAAAAAAGCGCTTTTTAAAAAAGAAGCCCGGCCTTTTAAAGACCGGGCTGTACTATATAGATGGGTTAGTAAGTACCGGGATAGTAAATCCCTTACACAATATTAAAAATAATTTTCTCCACAATAAAAAATTTCTTTACTTATTTTATTCACATTTCTAATAAGGCTGTGGAAAATGCAGGCTGTGTTTTGCTGTTTTTTTGATTTTAAAAAACAAAAGTTTATACCCGTACAAAAAGAATGAATGAAGGGAACGTTTTGAAACCTTGATGAATACTATCTTTCAACAAACCCTTCGCATCGCTGTTACACATACAAGGAAAATACGCACCCGGGAATACAGGTACTAAAACACAGGAATAAAGGGGTAAAAAAAAATTCTGTTATTTTATTTAAAAACCTTTAAAAAGGTGACGAAAGGATAAAAACTTACCCCCTCCGGATACTTACCTTTGCCAAAAATAAATTTATGCAATTCCCATCCCCGGTTTCCATTGAGTGGATCGCTACATTCATTAATGCAAAAATCAAAGGCAATAAAAATGGTTTTGCTACCGGCATAAATGAATTACACAAAGTAGAAAAAGGCGATCTTGTTTTTGTGGACCATCCTAAATATTATAAAACATGTATTGAGAGTGCTGCCAGTTTCATCATCATCAATAAAGAAACAGAAGTTCCGGATGGAAAGGCATTGTTAATTGTAGAAAACCCTTTTGATGCATACTGTAAAATTGTAGCACACTACAGGCCCTTTACCCCGGTAAATAATATGAAGAGCGACAGCGCTACGGTAGGTGAAGGAAGTTTTATTTATCCTTCGGTATTCCTGGGCAATCATGTACGCATTGGTAAAAATTGTATCATTCACCCGCATGTGAGCATTTTAGATCATTGCATCATTGGGGATCATGTAATCATACAGGCAAACACCGTAATTGGGAGTGATGCTTTTTATTATAATGGAAAAAAAGACCGGGAAGTTTGGTATAAAAAAATGCCAAGCTGTGGCCGGGTAATTATTGAAGATGATGTGGAGATTGGCGCAGGCTGTTGTATTGACCGGGGGGTGAGCCACGATACGGTAATTGGTAAAGGAACCAAAATGGACAACCACATTCATGTAGGGCATGATACCGTAATTGGTAAAAATGGTTTATTTGCTGCAGGCACTGCCATTGCCGGCGTTGTACATATAGGGAATGGCGTAACGGTATGGGGGCAAGTAGGAATCAGTAAAACATTAAGCATTGGAGACAATGCCGTGGTACTTGCAAAAAGCGGAATAGGTGGTGACCTGGAAGCCGGTAAAATTTATTTTGGATCACCGGCAGAAGAAGCCTCAGTTAAAAAAAGAGAATTGGTATGGATAAAAAGGATCCCCGAGATTTGGGAAAGAGTGATGACAAAAAAATAAAAACATTTTTACCCCAGCTTTTTTATTTCATAGCCGCACCCACACAAAACATTTTAATAACCCTGTGGCGAATAATCGTAAGGCAATGATTCTGCTAACCGGCTCCAGGCCCAATACTGGCTTACCGAAACATCATTTTGATCGTAATAATAACCATTCTGTTCTATCACTATCAGTTCCCCGGGTTTAAAAGTGAGCATTGAAAACTGAAAAGCATCCGGCTCATCGGGGTGGGTATTTAAATACGGTGCTGCCGGTTTTTCTTTTATATAAATAATGCCTACATTATTTTGATTGGGATACACACCTACCGTTTGGGTGCTGTCATCTTTTTCATAATGCATGGCTGCATATTCATTTTTTAGTTTGAGCGCCGAATCCATTCCATTCACTTTCACCAGGAATTGTATTTCAAAACCCTCAGGTGACAGCGATTGATTAAAAAGGCTTCGCATAAAATGTAACATAGATCCCCGGTAGGCATGCAAGCGGGCTTCCTGCCACTGATGATATTGGCTGTCGCTCCCGGCAATAAGTTCTTTAAATAACGGGTTGCCGGTATATACGCTTATCCCGGTATTGTACTCATGGGTAAATGAATCAAGCGCATATTTTATTTGATACCCCAGGGCATTGTTTTCTACCAGTAATGGTTCTGCCGCCAATACCTTTAATCGATTCCTTTTTTTTGAAAAATAAAATTTTAGTATTTCAGGATTCAGGATTTTACAGGCGGCTGCGTTCGGTGTGTTGCCAATAAATTCCTGTATAAAAAAACCACCATATTTTTGCCAGCCATCCCTCACTTCGCTACTTGATACCACAGCTACATCTTCCATTACTTTTTCTTTGGGCAGCAGGGTAAAATCATACTCATGGGTAACATCATTACTGGTTACCCTTTGGCTTTCGCTGGTATAGCCGGTAAAAGTCACACTTACATCATACCCTCCTTTGGGCAACCAAAGCTGATACCGGCCATCGGCATCGGTTGTGGTACCCAGGGTAGTATTGTCAGCAAATACCGACGCTCCCTGCAGGGGCTTTTGAGTAGCGCCATCTTTAACCCTGCCGGTAACGGTAAATTGCGCATTACTGAAAATAGCATATGATATACAAATGAATGAGAGAACAAGTGGTTTAACCATACCGGTATTGAATTTTTTTAAACATCGAAAATACATTATTGGCTGTTAATTTTTTGTTGCAATACGCTGCAGGTATCTTTTATGGTTTGTGCCAATGGTTTGTATGAAAACCCGGGGAGGGCTGCCAGGAGTTTACGATTATCAAACTGTACCGTAGCTAAAGCAGTGGCAGCCGTTTCTTTTGTTATTAAAGCTGGTTTCCCTGAAAAAAAAGATTTTACGCTCTCTGCGAAGCAAACGAAGGAAGCTAAAGCAGGTGTAAATTTTTTATATGGAATGCGTTTATTAAATGCAACCGCTATTTGCTGCAACAGATCTTTATAAGAAGCATTTACGGCACTTACAATAAATCGTTCTTTGTTCACATTGCTTTGCATAAGTTGTATCATAACTTCTGCTGCATCTTCCACATCTACAAAACCGGTAACCCCTTCTGTAAACCAGGGGCTTCCTTCATACACATTTTTAAAAATACGGGTAGAGGTTTCGTTCCATTTACCGGGGCCCAAAATAATTACGGGGTTTATAATTACTGCCGGTAACCCTTCGGCCACAGCACGCCATACTTCCATTTCGCCCAGGAATTTACTATGGCCATAAATACTATTGCTGGTTTCGGGTGTCCAGTTCATTTGCTCGGTAATGATTTCATGGTTTCTTATGCGGCCCAGTGCGGCAACAGAACTTACATGAACCATTTTTTTTACCGAAGCGGCAAGCGCTGCATTCACAATATTTGCAGTACCTTCTACATTTATGGCATATAAAGCAGCCCTGTCTTTTTTGTGAAATGATACTTTGCCTGCACAATGATATACATGGGTTACGCCTTGCATGGCTTCGGCCAAACCATTTACATCTAAAATATCGCAACCAATAGCAGCTTGTAAGGGTTTTGAAAAAGAAGGCAACGGGGTATGATGATAAATTGCTTTTACTTTTTTATTTTGCTGCAATAGTTTTTCAATAAGGGCGCTTCCCAGCAAGCCGGCCCCACCGGTTACCAATATCAATTCATCCTTTGTATTTGTTGTATTTTCCCGGTCCACGATTAATATTTATAAAATCCTTCTCCTGTTTTTTTTCCCAATTTACCCTGGGCCACTTTTTCGGCTTGTAAAGAAGATGGCTTAAAACGAACGGCATGATCAAAAGCCTGGTATAAGGACTGTGAAACTGCCAGGTTAATATCCATGCCTATCAAATCCATCAACGCAAAAGGGCCCATTTTAAATCCTGCATTTTGAATGGCAGCATCTACTTGCGACACGGTAGCTTGCCCGGTTTCTACTAAATGTAAAGATTGTAAGTAAAAATGCCGGGCTACCCGGTTTACAATAAACCCGGGGCTATCGTTACATACCACGGCCGTTTTATTCATTTTTGTACAGCAATCGTAAAGCGCCCGGATGGTATCATCAGCCGTTTTATTCCCTTTTACCAATTCTACCAGTTTCATAATATGCGCCGGGTTAAAGAAATGCATACCGGCAAACCGTTCGGGGTTTTTAATATGATTTTGAATTTGTGTAACAGATAATGATGAAGTGTTACTTGCTAAAATACAATCGGGGTGATTCAGGTCTGCCAATTGGCATAGTAATTCAATTTTGGGTTCCGGTTTTTCAATGATAGCTTCAATGATAAGGCCTGCTTTGCATTGTAACATATCGGTGGTAAAAAGAATACGATGGGTAATTTCACTTTTTTCAGCTGCTGTAATTTTTCCTTTTTCTGTTAATTTAGCCAGGTTCTCTTCAATTCCTGAAATAGCTTTATGGATCACCTCTTCATGAATATCAAATAAGATGGTTTGAAAGCCATGTTGCGCAACTGCCAGGGCAATACCCATACCCATGGTGCCGGCTCCTGCCACACAAATTTTTTGTATCATACCGCAAAAGTAAACTTGTTTTTTCTTTGGGAAAAAAGTTTAACCGGGTAAAGAGAGCCCGCATTATTTTTATTAAACCGCAGCCACAAATTGATCTAAAAAGCGGGTATCATTTTCACTGAAGAGGCGAAGGTCTTTCACCTGGTATTTAAGCATGGCAATTCTTTCGATACCCATGCCAAATGCAAAGCCGGTATATTTTTCGCTATCAATATTACAATTTTCCAATACCTGCGGGTGTACCATACCGCAACCCAGTATTTCTACCCAGCCGGTTTTTTTACACACATTGCAGCCACTGCCGCCACATATCAGGCAACTGATGTCCATTTCGGCACTGGGCTCTGTAAAAGGAAAATATGAAGGCCGGAAACGGATCTTTACCTCTTGCCCAAACATTTCCTGTACAAAGAAATACAAGGTTTGTTTAAGATCAGCAAAAGAAACATTCTCGGCTATATAAAGGCCCTCTACCTGGTTAAAAAAACAGTGTGCCCTGGCGCTGATGGTTTCATTGCGATATACCCTGCCCGGGCAAATAATGCGTAAAGGTAACACCCCTTTTTCCATCTCCCTGATTTGTACACTGCTGGTATGCGTGCGTAATAACCAGGCCGGCTCTTCCTGTAAATAAAAAGTATCCTGCATATCTCTTGCCGGGTGATTTTCGGGCAGGTTTAATGCGGTAAAATTATGCCAGTCATCTTCTATTTCGGGGCCCTGGGCTACGGCAAAGCCCAAGCGGTTAAATATGGAAATAATTTTATTTTGTACAATACTTATAGGGTGCCGGGTACCCAGGGGCATATCGGGCGCCGGTAAACTTAGATCTGTATCCTGCTTTTCTTTTACTATACTAGCCTCGAACTGTTTTAGCTTGTCAAATTTTTCTTCTACAAAATTTTTAAATTGGTTAAGGGCCTGCCCGGCTTCTTTTTTTTGTTCTACGGCCACATCTTTCATTTCGCCCATAATGGTTTTCACCAATCCTTTGGTTCCTAAATATTTTATGCGAAAGGCTTCCAGTTCGTCTTTTGATTTCACGGCAGCGGCTTCTATTTCGGCACTATAGGCTTTTATTTTATCGAGCAATTGTTGCATCGGGCAAAGTTAATTGATAAAAATTGTTGCGGGCATCCCGATTTAAAATATTCTGTGAACTTCCCGTAAAATCTTAATTTTAAACATTGAGAATTTAAAAAATTATGATATGAAAGGAATGATATTATGCCTGGCATCATCACTGGGATGTTTTATGGCAACTGGGCAGGCTACCCTGGTAGAAAAAGTAGTAAAGCAGGGGGATGAACTGGTAATACCGTATGAAAAATATGTATTGCCCAACGGGCTTACCGTAGTATTAACCGAAGACCATAGCGACCCCGTAGTGCATGTAGATGTTACCTACCATGTAGGTAGTGCCAGAGAAGAAATAGGAAAGAGTGGCTTTGCTCATTTTTTTGAGCACATGATGTTCCAGGGTAGCGACCATGTGGGCGATGAACAGCATTTTAAAATTATATCTGCTGCAGGGGGTACATTAAACGGATCTACCAACCTGGACCGTACGAATTATTATGAAACGGTACCCGCTAATCAATTGGAAAAAATGCTTTGGCTGGAATCGGATCGCATGGGTTTTTTATTAGATGCCGTAACTCAAAAAAAGTTTGAGATACAACGCAGCACGGTAAAAAATGAAAGAGGCCAAAATTACGACAACAGGCCTTATGGCTTACTGGGCGAAACTACCAGCAAAAATTTATACCCCTATGGCCATCCCTATAGCTGGCTTACTATTGGCTATATTGAAGACCTGAACCGGGTGAATGTAAATGATTTGAAAAACTTTTTTTTAAGGTGGTATGGCCCTAATAATGCTACCCTAACCATTGGCGGTGACCTAAACCCAAAAACCACATTACAACTTATTGAAAAATATTTTGGCAGCATACCCCGTGGCCCCGAAGTAACAAAAACGATCTTACCTCCAGTTGTTATTAACAGCGATCGCTATGTAAGTTATACAGATAATTATGCCCGGCTGCCAAGGCTTAGTAAAACTTACCCTACTGTTCCTAATTACCATAAAGATATGGCTGCATTAGCTTGCCTGGCTCAGGTGCTGGGGCAGGGAAAAAACGCTGTATTTTACCAGGAGATGGTAAAGAATCAAAAAGCTTTATCTGCCATGGCATTTAGCAGGCTGAATGAACTGGCAGGTGAATTTTCAATACAAATTACCCCCTTACCGGGCAAGAGCCTTGCTGAAACCGATAGCCTGGTATATGCAGCGATGCTGGCTTTTGAAAAAAGAGGAGTAACAGATGATGATATTGAAAAATTTAAAGGAAACATAGAATCACAATACATCAACGGGCTGCAATCGGTAGCCGGTAAGGTAAGCCAGCTGGCCAGTTTTGAAACTTTTACCGGAACACCGGGGATGATTGATAAAGTTTTAAAAATGTACCAATCGGTAACTAAGGAACAGGTATGGAATGCTTATGTAAAATATATTAAAAACAAAGGTAGTGTTACGGTAAGCGTACTCACCAAAGACGGAAAAACAGCGCCAGCAAAACCTGATAATTATACGATTGACGAAACGCATTATCTGAAACCGGATTATGGATATGCGGGGTTAAAATATGTAAAACCTACGGATCATTTTGATCGTACAAAAATACCGGCCGCTGGCCCCAATCCGGTAGTAAACATCCCCACACCCTGGAAAACAGATTTACCGGGAGGCATCCGGGCAATAGGTACAAAAAATGATGAAATACCCATTGTATATTTAACCATCAGCTTACCCGGCGGACAATTGTTAGAAGCCAATGATAAATCAAAAGCTGGCATAGCCTCTATTACGGCTGCTATGCTAAATGAAGACAGCAAAAATTACACAGCTGAAGAAATGTCTGTAGCCTTGCAAAAATTAGGCAGCTCTATCAATGTTTCAAGCGGGTTAGATGATATCACTTACCGGGTTCAAACATTAAAAAAGAACCTGGCCCCTACCCTTGCTTTATTGCAAGAAAGGCTCTTTAATCCCCGGTTTACCGAACAAGCTTTCAATCGTATTCAAAAACAAACATTAGAAGGTTTTAAACAAAGTAAATCGCAACCTGCAGCAATTGCCAGCAAAGTGTTTGCTGCCCTTACTTATGGTAAAAATAATATCCTGGGTATGGATGACAACGGTACAGAAACGACTGTAAAAGATTTAACGATCCGGGACGTAGAAAATTATTATCATCAAATATTAAATAGCCAGGATACCAAAGTAGTGGTAGTAGGAGATATTACCCAGGCAGAAATAATACCACAGCTCAGCTTTTTAAGTAAACTCCCCAATAAAAAAACAGAACTACCGGTTCCGGGGCCTGTAACTGCTGTAGAAAAAACCGTTATTTACTGGATAGATGTACCGCATGCTGCCCAAACAGAATTCCGGGTGGGCGGTAGTACCGGAATGAAATATGATGCCACCGGCGAATACTACAAAGCCGGGCTGATGAACTATGTACTGGGTGGAGATTTTAACAGCCACTTAAACATTAACCTGCGTGAAGATAAGGGTTGGACCTATGGAGCCCGCTCGGGTTTTAACAGTAATAAATACAATGGTATGTTTAGCTTTAGCAGTGGCATTCGGGCCGATGCCACAGATAGCGCCCTGCATGAAATTGTAAAGGAAATGGATAACTATAGCGCAACAGGTATTACCGGCGAAGAATTAGCATTTATGAAAAGCTCCATAGGCCAGCGGGATGCTTTACTTTACGAAACTACTTCGCAAAAAGCCGGCTTTGTAAGCCGTATACTGGAATATCACTTACCGGCCAACTTTACAGAACAACAAAATAAAATATTGAAAAATATCACAAAAACAGAAATAGATGGCCTGGCAAAAAAATGGATCAATACAAAAAAAATGAACATCTTACTGGTAGGTGATAAAGAAAAGATATTACCCGGTTTACCCAAATATGGTTACGAAATTATTGAATTAGACAGCGATGGTAACCGTAAATAATTAAAACAACCTTTTTGTTATATGCAGTAGCGCTTCGTTACTGCATTTTTTTTATTGGGGTTGTAACAAAGTACAGGATATAACATCTTATATAAACTATTGTGTGTATTTAAAAAAGAAAAAGTACTTGGGTAAAAAAGAAAATTTTGCTGAGATATACCAGCAGTATGCGCCACAAGTGTTGCGTATTTGCATGGGGTACACAAGCAATACGGAGCAGGCTAAGGATTTTATGCAGGAAACTTTTATAAAAGTATGGCAGCATTTAGATCATTTTAGGGGAGAATCTAAAATAAGCACCTGGCTTTACCGCATTGCCGTAAATACCTGCCTTCATTACTGGCGTTCTCCAAAAAATAAAACCCCCGAATCTTTACAGCAAAGTTTTGATACCGCCGATCATGAGGAGTACACTGAAAAAGAAAAGAACATCCAGCAATTATACCAGGCCATTGGGCAATTAAAAGAAACAGACAGGCTCATTATAAGTATGGTATTAGAAGAAATTCCTTATCCCGAAATTGCAGAAACACTGAATATGTCAGAAGGGAATTTAAGAGTAAAAATTCACAGGATTAAACAAGACCTCACTAAAATATTTTTTTATCATGAATCACTTTAATGAAATAGAGGCTCTTTGGAAAAAATCAGGGGCAAGCCCCCTGCCCGGCATTACTGAAATAATGAGTAAGGCCGAAAAGAATAAAAAACAGGTAAGCCGAAAAATAAGAATACAAATATTATGTATGCTTCTGGTAATACCTGCGCTTGTTTACGTAGCATTCAGTTTCCGGTTTCAATATGGGAGTAGCTATGCCGGCATGATTTTGATGGCTCTTTGTGTTTTGGTTTTTACCCGTTTCAGGCTTCAGCAATACTTGTTTTTAAAACAAATTGATTTTTCGGATGACCCCCATGAGCTTTTAAAAACTTTTAAAAAATTTTATGCCCGCCAGCAGTGGTTGCATACCGTGGGCAGTTTTTGGTATGTGCTAATACTAAATATTGCTTTTGCATTATATTTTTATGAAGTAGTTTACCTGGCACCCTCCACTACGCAGGTAAAAATAGCAATCCTGGTTGTGTATATTGCCTGGATGCTGGTGGCCACTCTTTGGATACAAAAAAGAGCCCACAAAAAAGAGCATAGAAAAACCGAGCTTATTATTGAACAGCTACAGCAGCTGCAACAAAGCCTGGATGCTTAAACTTTTCATGATCTTGTATCTTCAGGTTTCGATAACCGGGCCGTTGTAAAGATGGTATAACTTTTATAAAAGCTTTTTCATTTCTTCCTTCAACTCTGTTTTGGTAAAAGGGATGCCCATTATTTTATGGTATCCTATGGCATCTACTAAATATTGATCCCGTATAATTTTTACCAGTTGGCCATTATTTAATTCGGGAATTAAAACTTTATCAAAATTGCTGATAATGTCTCCCAGGTTTTGAGGAAAAGGCCGCAGGTAACGTATGTGAGCATGAGATACGGAGTAGCCTTCTGCCTGCATTTCACTACAAGCTGTTTTAATTGCGCCATATGTACTGCCCCATCCCAGTACCAATAATTTTCCTTTTTCCTGCCCGCTATCTAATTTTTGATCCGGGATATCAAAGGCTACTTTATCAATTTTTTCCTGCCTTATTTTTACCATTAGCTGATGGTTGTCGGGGTCGTAACTGATATTGCCGGTTATGTTTTGTTTTTCCAACCCCCCAATACGGTATTCTAAACCGGGTGTACCCGGTACCACCCAGGGGCGCACATTATTCTCATCACGCAAATAGGGTTGAAACTTTGCTTCTCCTTCACCCAGTTCTGTTTTAAAATGAACTTTTATGGCTGGTAAATCATCTACTTCAGGATAATGCCAGGGCTCAGCGCCATTGGCAATATAACCATCACTTAATAAAATAACCGGCGTCATGTGTTGCACAGCCAGCCGAACGGCTTCGTAAGCCACATCAAAACAATCGCTGGGGGCTGCGCTGGCAATTACAGGCATTGGGCATTCCCCATTACGGCCATAATAGGCTTGCATCAAATCGCTTTGTTCTGTTTTTGTGGGTAAGCCGGTACTGGGTCCTCCTCTTTGAATGTTGCATATTACTAAAGGTATTTCCAGCATCACCGCCAATCCCATGGCCTCGGTTTTTAATGCCATCCCCGGGCCGCTTGTAGTTGTTACACCCAAAGCGCCACCATAACTGGCGCCAATGGCCGAGGCGATAGCCGCAATTTCATCTTCGGCCTGGAAAGTGCGGATACCAAAGTTTTTATGTTTGCTTAGTTCATGCAAAACGTCTGATGCCGGCGTTATAGGATACGATCCCAGGAATAAAGGCAGCTCACTCATTTGGCTGGCAGCAATAAGGCCATAGGCCAATGCCTGGTTACCCATAATGGACCGGTAATTGCCGGGTTTCATTTTTGCTTTTTCTACCAGGTACCGGTTGGTAAATTCCTCGGTAGTATCGCCATAATGATAACCTGCTTTGAGTACTTTAATATTACTTTCTAAAATCTCCGGTTTTTTTGAAAACTTTTCTGTTAAAAAACGAATGGTATTGTCCATATCCCGGTTATACATCCAGTATAAAAACCCGAGTACAAACATATTTTTTGCCCTGTCTTTTTCTTTGGTACCCAGGGTAAAATCTTTCAGTGATTCACGGGTTAATTTAGTAACATCAATTTTTATAAGCTGGTACCCTTCCAGGCTATTATCTTCTATTGGGTTTACCCCCTCGGCATAATTGGCAAGCCGGAGATTTTTAGCATCAAAACCATCGGTATTGGCAATTATAATTCCTGCTTTTTTTAAAGAACGTAAGTTTACTTTTAAGGCAGCCGCATTCATAGCTACCAGCACATCACACTCGTCGCCGGGTGTATGAATGTTTTCGCTGCTAAAGCGTAATTGAAACCCGCTTACTCCCGGGAGGGTACCGATGGGTGCCCGGATTTCTGCCGGGAAATCGGGAAATGTGGCCAGGTCTAAACCCAGCAAGGCCGAGTTATTGGTAAACTGGCTCCCGGTAAGTTGCATACCATCTCCACTATCTCCTGCAAACTTTATTACCACATCTTTTAATAATTCTACATGATCTGCCATAGCACTACAAATTTATTCACCTGCAAAGTTAATACTAATGCAATCTTTTATAATTAGAAATTCCTTTTGCAGTAAACAAAAAATAATCTTCCTTGTTTTAAACGGGGAGCTTAGCTTTGTCGCAAAAATAGTTAGGCATGCAAGATCTGCAAGATTTCCTGGAACCTCTTTCGCCGGCCCATATAAATAATGATGATGGGTATACCGATGGCCAACTGGCCAGGCACCTGGTCATTTATGAAAATGAATTTCCCGATATTACCCATTGCAGTATGGTAATAGTTGGCATCCAGGAAATGAGGGGGCAAAGCCTGCTTATGCCACCCGGCCCCCAGGCTCCGGATAAAATTCGCAACCGGCTTTATGCTTTGCATTACTGGCATTCCGAAATTAAGATTGCTGATATTGGTAATATAAAAACAGGTGAATTATTGAGTGATAGTTATGCCGCTATTAAAACGGTGGTTTCTGCACTCATTGAACAAAATAAAACCGTAATCTTATTGGGTGGATCGCATGATATTACCCTGGCACAATATGATGCTTACAGGCATTTGAACCGGCGTATTGATGCCAGTTGCATTGATGCCCGTATTGATCTGAGCAGTGAGAGCCCCATACGAAGTGAGAACTTTTTAATGGAAATGCTTACGGATAGCCCATCCATGATAAACCATTACAATCATATTGCTTTTCAAAGTTATTATGTACACCCACGAATTATAGAAACCATGGATAAGCTCCGGTTTGATTGCTTCCGGGTAGGTATGGTGCAGGAAAATATTGAGGAAATGGAACCTCCCTTACGCCATACCGATTTATTAAGTTTTGATTTGGCCGCTATAAAAAATAGCGATGCCCCGGCAAATAAAGAAAGCCCCAACGGGCTTACGGGAATTGATGCCTGTACCCTTTGCCGCTTTGCCGGCCTTAGTGAAACACTTAGCAGTATTGGTTTTTACGGATATCACCCACAGGATGATGTACAGGCACTTACCGCCAGCCAAATTGCACAAATGATCTGGTATTTTATTGATGGGCGTTATAAAAGATTACAGGAAGTACCTATTGCACAAAGACAACATTATAATGAGTACCATACCGTTTTTGCCGAAATAGATACTCTTTTCTTACAAAGCAAAAAAACCGGCCGCTGGTGGATGCGCATGCCTGACAATAAATTTATTGCCTGCAGTTATACTGATTATATAAAAGCAAGTAACAATCAAATTCCCGAAAGGTGGCTTCGGTTACAGGAACGGGATTAGCGGCCAAAGAGTTTATCGAGTTCCTCTTTTTTAAACTGCATATAAGTGGGCTTGCCATTGGGTGTACTATTGGGTAACTGGCAGGCAAAGAGATCTGTAAGCAAAGCCTGCATTTCTTTTAAGGTTAATGCGGTACCGGCTTTTATGGATTGCTGTAAGGCCAATGACCTTAACAGCTTTTCACGCTTTGAAAATTTAAGGTCATTGCTAAAATGTTTATACTGCTCCAGCATTTTTTCTAAAATAAGTTTATCGTTACCGGTCTCCAGGCCAGCAGGTGTGCCCTGTATTACAAAACTATTTTTTCCAAAAGGTTCCAGTTCATAACCCAGGCAATGCAGGTCGGGCAATAGTTCGGCTAATAAAACAGCATCTGCTGCGCCCAATTCTATAGTGGATGGAAATAAACTTCGCTGCGTTGCAATGGCGGTACCGGCGATGGCAGTGGCAAATTTTTCATACAATACCCGCTCGTGTGCATTTTGCTGGTGCAATAATAAATAACCCGAATCATTTTGAATAACGATATAAGAAAGTTGTATTTGCAGTATATCTGCTTTTTCAATTTGCTGTGCCGTTAATATAGAAGCAGATAATTGTGCTTCTGTATGTTGCAATTGCCGGGGTGCTGTAACCACATGGGGTTCATAATATTCTTTCCAATGCTTTAAGTCACTTTTCTTTTCTATAAAATGAGCCTGCCCCTTTTGGGTAAAAGTTTGGTACAGCGATGAAGCGGCGGCTGAAGATTGTTTTTCGGGAGTAAAGGGTTGGGTAACGGCATCTAATTGTTGTACCTGCGGATCTAAATCAAAATCGAGCGTGGGTGTAATACTAAACTGTGCCAGGGCATGTTTTACGGCACTTTGTACAAAAGCATAAGCAATCTTCTCATCATCAAATTTTATTTCCTGCTTAGTGGGATGCACATTGATATCTATTTGTGCAGGATCTAAATCAATAAACAAAACATATAATGGGAAACTGTCTTTGGGTATTAATTCTGCAAAGGCGTTCATTACAGCATGATTCAGGTAAGCGCTTTTAATAAAGCGGTTGTTCACAAAAAAATACTGGTCGCCCCTGGTTTTTTTTGCCGTTTCGGGTTTGCCTACGAAACCACTGATGTTCAGGTAATCCGTTTGTTCCTGCACATGTACCAGGCGGGCATTATAATGGTTGCCCAATATTTGTACAATGCGTTGCTTCAGGCTTCCTTTTTCTAAGTGAAATACCTGTTGTCCTCCCGAGGTTAATGAAAAAAAGATATTGGGAAATGCCATGGCCACCCTGGTAAATTCTTCTACAATATGCCTTAGTTCCGAAGGGTTACTTTTTAAAAAATTGCGGCGGGCAGGCACATTAAAAAAAAGGTTTTTCATGGTAATAGAAGTGCCATTGGGAGCCGCCACCGGCTCTTGTTTCAGTACGATGCTGTTTTCAATTTCAATAAAAGTACCCGATTCATCTTCGGGCCTTTTGGTTTTAATTTCTACCTGCGATACAGCCGCAATGCTGGCCAGCGCTTCTCCTCTGAACCCCATGGTTTTAATACGAAACAGGTCATCAATATGGCTGATTTTAGAAGTAGCATGCCTTTCAAAAGCCATCCGGGCATCTGTTTCGCTCATGCCCCGCCCATTATCTGTAACTTGTATAAGTGATTTGCCGGCATCATTCACCCATAAATGAATTTCAGTTGCGCCTGCATCCACCGCATTCTCCAGCAATTCTTTTACTGCACTGGCAGGCCTTTGTATTACTTCACCGGCGGCTATCTGGTTGGCAATATGATCGGGTAATAAATGAACGAGGTCTGGCAAAATACTTCTTATTTAAGCTACAAAAATACGATTAAAAATGCGGACGTATGGGATGATTTGATGTGCGAAGGGAGGCTGCTATTTATAATTAAATGCCATACGCCGTACTGGCCCAACTCATACGGGTATGTAAATAGGCTTTCCATTTTTCATCCGTAGCAGTAAGCGCCGCCCTTTCCAAAAGGGGTATCGGCCTGGTACCAAAATGCATACAGGAAAAAATCTTTTGATTGCGGTATTATATCCCAATCATAGTATAATAAAAAAACTTTTACAGTAACCTGCCTGTCTTTTTTATTAAGGATGCGAATACCATAGAGATCGGTTGACATGAAAAGGGTTTTAGTTTTTAAATGCCGGTTACATATATTACCAACAGCTCATGGGCTGCCGGATGGAAGCGTAAATGGCCGCAGGGCATTGCAGTGTACAGCCGGAACCCCTGCTTACAAACGAATTGCAGCTCACAGCCCCCAACTATAACCTGCCCTTTTTAATTTCTTCTACCACCGCAGGATCTAGTAATGTTGTGGTATCCCCAATATTATCCAGTTGTCCTTCGGCAATTTTACGCAGTATGCGGCGCATAATTTTTCCGCTCCTGGTTTTTGGCAAACCGGTTACAAATTGTATTTTATCGGGTTTGGCAATGGCGCCAATTATACGGGTTACGGTTTGTAATACATCGGCTCTTGCCAGTGCTTCATCGTGGGGGTTGCCGTTATAAATTACATAAGCGTAAACACCCTGGCCCTTTATATCGTGGGGGTAACCTACCACGGCGCTTTCTACCACACCGGTGTGCATATTGATGGCATTTTCTATTTCGGCGGTGCCAATGCGGTGGCCGCTTACATTTAATACATCATCTACCCGGCCGGTAATGCGGTAATTGCCATTTTGATCCCGCAAAGCGCCATCGCCTGTAAAATAATAGCCCGGGTATGCGCTAAAATAGGTTTGCCGGCAACGTTCATGATCTCCATAAGTAGTGCGTAAAATAGAGGGCCATGGCGCTTTAATACAAAGGTTGCCACTTACATTATTACCTTCCAGCTCTTTGCCATTTTCATCTAACAGGGCGGGTTGTACACCGGGTAATGGGCGTGTTGCAAAAGAAGGAATTCCCGGAGTAATACCAGCCATATTTGAAATAAGGATTCCGCCATTCTCTGTTTGCCACCAGGTATCTACAATGGGGCATTTGCCTTTTCCTACATGTTCGTTGTACCAATGCCAGGCTTCTTCATTGATGGGCTCACCCACCGAACCCAGTACTTTAAGTGAGGCCAGTGATTTTCCTTTAAATGGTTCCAGCCCAAAACCCATAAGGCTGCGAATGGCCGTAGGTGCTGTATATAAAATATTTACTTTGTGTTTATCTACAATATCCCAAAAGCGGCCGGCATCGGGCCAGGTGGGGATGCCCTCAAACATCATGCTGGTTGCGCCTGCCGCCAGCGGCCCATACACAATATAACTATGCCCGGTAATCCAGCCAATATCGGCCGTGCAGAAAAAAATATCGCCGGGCTTATATTGAAACACATTTACAAAAGAGTAGGTGGTATATACCATATAACCGCCGGTAGTATGCACTACGCCTTTTGGCTTCCCGGTAGAGCCGGAAGTATATAAAATAAATAAAGGGTCTTCGGCATCCATCTCTTCTGCATCGAACTTTACCTTACCGCTTTTTTCTACTTGCGCTTCGGCATGTTCCATTTCATCTTCCCACCACACATCACGCCCCTTGATCATTGATACCGGTGTGCGGGTGCGGGTATATACAATTACTTTTTTTACTGTTTTATTTCCAATGAGGGCATCATCTACCACGCTTTTAAGCGGAATATCTTTACCGCCCCGGTAAGCCCCATCGCAGGTAATTACACATGCTGCCCCGGTATCTTCTAACCGGTCGGCAATACTCTGTGCACTAAAGCCGCCAAAAATTACGGAGTGTATAGCGCCAATTCGGGCACAGCCCAGTACGGCATAGGCCAGCTCGGGGATCATACCCATATAAATGCAAACCCGGTCGCCTTTTTTTACGCCATTATTTTTTAGCACCTGTGCAAACTGGCAGACTCTTTTGTGCAGCCGGTTATAGGTAACAGTACGTACTCTTTCTTCGGGGTTGTTTGGTTCCCAAATAATGGCAGGCTTTTCACCCAGGGTAGCCAGGTGCCGGTCAATACAATTTTCTGTAATATTAAGGGTTGCTCCCTGGAACCATTTTATATTGGGTTCTGTAAAATTCCATTCGAGCACTTTACTCCATGGCTTTTTCCATAAAAAAGATTGCGCCACTTCACTCCAAAACCCTTCGGGGTCTTCGATGTTTTTTTTATATGCCTCTTCGTATTCTTCTTTTGATTGTAACTGATAAGGATAATACATATCGCCTGGTTTAATTTTTTTTTCGACCCTAAATTTAACTCCATTGGCTGTGAAAATCAAGTTTTTCATTTTTTGGTTACCGGCCCGGGTGCATATAGCATCATCGTTGCGTCGCACACTTGTGCAATGTCCCGGGCTCAACATTTTTTACTTCTATAATATAAGTTTCTGGAAGATTCATCGGGATATTCCACCATAAAAATCAGGGTATTCCCCCATTATTTGTAATAGGATGTTTCCTATGTTTGTAAAATAGTTTTTAACCCTTTACCAAATGTTTATGAAATTTAATTACCCCCCCCCTTCTAAACTTTAAAAAAAGGCCCCCGAAACCGATATACAGCCCGGTTTCGGAAAACAACTCCGGGCATCTTTTGTTCCCTGGTAGCATAAGCGTTAGTAATACTACTCCTCGTTGTATTGTTTACGGTAAGATTTAATTTGGGAGATGTTGGGTATATAAATGATTAGAGCTTTAGTAACGTTAGTTATCCAAACTCCAGACAGAGTCTGGCTCTTATTGTCCATCCGAAGAGCGCTGCGCTAACTCTTCGGATAGCGGGGGAAGTTTTCTTCATTTTCGTTTTTTTTGTTTGTAATATGTAATTCCTAAATTTATTGATTTATAACCTTCAAGATATGTAGAATACATGCATGAATTTTTTAAAAGAGTATTTATATCCCATTCTGGTTTTTTATTATTGTAAATATATAATTCACATTTTGCTGCATTGTGCGTTGCAGGAAACGAGATCTCAAAATTTTCGTTACTATCTGAAATTTTAGGTATTTCAATTGAAATAAATAATCCTTCATTTGGTAAAACGATTCGTTCATTGATAAATAACTCATTTTTGTTTTTTAATTCACCTGATTTTATAAATATTGGTAAATTATTAATTGGCTGCTCAGAGATTAACCCATCTTTAATTGGATACAGTTTTATCTCAATATTAAATTGTTTCTTGTGAGTATTATTTGCATGTTTTAATTTAAACTTTATACTTCTTAATTTGCCATTATTTGGAATATAGCCATTAATTAAAACACCTAATTTCATTTTACATAATACATTAATGAGATCTTTTCCATTTCTATAGTAACTCCCATCTTCACTTATTTTGTTTTCGAAATTAGTTTTAGGGATACTGTTTAAAAAAACTGTTGCTTCAATTTTTTCCTTTGGTTCAAGTCGAATTGTTATTTCCGTATCTTTAATTGAAGGATTTAGTTGGATGGAAATATTCTTATATGATACATGAGTAATATAGAGATTATAGTTATCCGACTTTAATCTAATATGTCCTAATGAATCTGATGCAAGTATTAAGTTTTTAGTAGAATCATATATTGTTGCAAATTGCACATTATTTCTATTTGATGCATTAATGATATGAATATCTAAATTCTGCGCAAACAAGACGTTACTTATGCAAAAGAGAATAAATAAAAAAAAAGTTATTTTCATTATAAATATTACAAAAAGTTGACTTGTATTTCTAATACAAGTCAACCTTTTGTAAACTAATTACATGAAACATTGTGATCTGTTTCAGTCCACCAACCCCATCCTAAAAAGCTGTGATGACAATAAGTTGTATATCCAACACATCCGCTAGGTAACTCTATCCAGCCAATGTCCCAACATACTTTTTTCGCCGATGCAGGTGTTTTCACCTGTATCATCATAAATATGCCAGTCTTCTGGTAAATGGGGAACCCACATACTAATGTAAGAATAATTAAGTAAGACTGCAATGCTTGTCGAAGACCAAGCGGTAGCGGTTATCTATAACGCCAAAAAATAGGTTACATTATACTCCGGTCGCAGGCTGGTTTTCATTGAATGTCACAAGTGATCCTGCGGAACACTTGCGCCAGTTGAGATTTGCAAATACAATACTGTATCCCCTTACTTACAAAACTCATTATATAAATATTCTCCTTGCTTTTGTCCCATTTCTTTTAGTTTATTCCATGTTTCACAAGCCAGGGTCTTATTGTCAAGTTTTTGATAGCAATATGCAAGATTATAATAAGCGTCTATATATAGCGAATCAATTTCAATACATTTTACAAATTGGATACTTGCTTTATCGAATTTACCGCTTTGAGAATATTTAACCCCTTTATTAAAACATTTATCAGCCTCTACTATTTCATCCATAGTTAACGTTTTTTGATTGTCTTGTTTCAAAGCAATTCTAGCGAAAGCAAATTTTACACTTCTCATTGGTTTGATATACATAAAACCTAAAATAAAATTGATTTTATACTGAAATGGCTGAGATGTTAATGGTGCCATCCATCCACCCTTGGTTGAATTGATAACCTTTTGTATCCTATTGATTTCCTTTTCTGAAAATTTATTAGATGGCTCAAACTGAATATTTTTTAAATCTCCTCCTGAAGTGATGATGAAACTTCCAACCAGTGATTTGTTCTCAGTTTGAGACTGAAACTCTGTCATAAATAACTCGTCAATATTTCCAAAATAAGTAGGAAAAAATTGGTTGTTATATTCTATTAAAGAATCACCGATAATATTAAGCTGATTATTTTCTTTTAAATAATCAAATAGATAGGGTCGATTAATAAAAGTATAACGATTTAATTTGTCATCAGTTAGTTGAGTTTTGGATATTTGAGTGAGCACTAAAAATTCATTATCCATTCTTTCAATGTTGAACTTTACAAATTCACCGATAACTAAAATATTTTGGTCCACATAATATTTTAAATTTTGTGTGTATTGATTATTGACACTAATCAATACAGTTTTATCTCTGAAAAAATATTTAATAATCGATTTCTCGCTTTGCACATGGCCAATAATTTTACTGCCATCTTTTCTTTCTACCTTCACTTGCGTCCACTCAGTATTATTTAAATCCAGGGCTTGTAGATTTGAACTCAATAAAAATAAAAATAATGCTAATGTAATTTTCATATTAAAATAAGATTATCGATCAACGATTCATTATGGTTTACGGTTTGCTTCAGTTGGAAAATAGACTTCCGCCTTCCCGGAACTGATTCCAAATTTATAATAAAATGTTTATTGCTTATACTATCCATAGATTGTTTTTTTTATTTGAAGTTTATATGGGCGTAACCTCCGCAAGAGTTTCGCCGATGCAGGTGTTATCACCTGCATCATCATTACGAAAGTTCCATTCTCTCCTCAAAATAGAATCCCACTATTCAGCCTCAACCGCATTACATCATACATCCTCACACCCCCGCCAAAGCCCCATTCTCAGCATACTGAAACCGGCCCCATACCCGGTCCATCTCCGTATCCACAAACGGCTGCACCAGGTTCACATACCGGCTAAAGCTTTTACTGTTTCCCGCATGCCCGCTCAGTTGCTTTACTACATGCTCCTTCATCCCCAGCATAAGCATAGTTGTAATGGCCGTACGCCGCATGGTATGCGATGATACCAGGTCACAAAATCGGTAAGCCTCCGCCGCCGGGCGGCTTCCTCCGGCATCCGGCCGCTTCCATTCTATCTGCACCCCCTTGCGGCTGCGTTTCTTGCTCAGCGTTTCCGTCCAGCCCGCAAGGGCTGCTATTTCCTTAATTTGTTGATTGAACCGGCTCGGAGGAATAGGCGGAAAAACGGTCTTTCTTTTCCTCGCCGTTTTTTTAAAATCTTCCACTATTTGCATCGCATAAGCCGGTAGCTTCAGCCGAATGCTGCTCCCCGTTTTAATGGTTTTCACCGCTAAATAAAAAGCCCCCGCCTGCTGGCTGATATCCGTAAAGCGAATGCTAAACAGATCGCTTTTTCGCAGTGCCACCGTACAGCCAAAAACAAAAATAGCCTTACTTTTTTGCAAGCTCTTGTTCAGCCCCTGTTCAAACAGCTCGTTATTGATCAAAAAATCAAGCTGGTCCGGCATCAGGGTTACGATCGGAACATCTTCTTTCATGATATAAAAATTCTTATGAAAATTACCGGCAGCAAGTCCCTTCTCCTTCACCAACCAGTTAAAAAAAATACGAATGGTCTTGATCACCGTTCCCACATAATTATCAAAACATTGCTTGTCTTTATACAGATAATGGGTAAAACCCTCATAAAACTTTCTCCAGTAGTTTTTCTCTGTTTTAAACTGACGTTGGTTATTTCCCTTAAAACAGCGAATCCTGATCTCCTGCCCGGTTTTTAGCTGGTAATTCACCAAATGCTTTAAAACATACTCATAATTTTTAACGCTTTGCGGTTTGATCTTGCTACCATCCGGTTTGGTTCTTTTACCGCTATAGCTTTCTTTAATAAACTGGTTAAACAATGGCACCAGCATCCATTCCTTGTTTTGCATAATGAACAGTTTTGAGAGCTTAAAAAATGTGTTTTTTACCAAATTAGTGCTAATTTTAGTAATCAAAGTTCTTTGAATGATGCATTGCACAAAGAATGTATCAATTATGATTACTATCCCTTTGGCATGGGGATGCCGGGGAGGAAATATAATGCAGGGGGTGGGTATAGGTATGGATTTAATGGAAAAGAACTTGATAACTCGACAGGGACTGGAAATTTAGACTACGGAGCAAGAATTTTAGATGTAAGGTTAGGGCGCTTTTTATCTGTTGATCCTTTAGCCAAACAGTTTGCATATTATTCGCCGTACCAATCAACAGGAAATAGCCCAATCCGTTTTGTAGATTTAGACGGTCAAGAACCGACTTCGCCACCCGAATATTTAAAAAACATAAGACTTGTTTACGACTTAAATAAAGGCAACACAATTGATGGTTATTTTAACCCTAACGACAGAATGGAATATATGTCTGTTGAAAAACTCTATGATGAAGTTAAAAAACAATCATTTTTTGTACACAAGGATAATCAGGGCAATGCTTCCTATTGGGTATCACAAGAAAATACTTTAAGAGTACATAGAAAAAAAGATGGCACAACGGAAGCCAACGGGCATTGGGAACGATACGAAACCTATGAGCAAACTCAACAAAAGATTAGAGCAGGTGCTCCTGATGTTATCTTAGCATTTTTGGGTGGTGGTGCTGCTGTTGCAGTTGCTGCACCTGTTGCCATTGCGGCTGCGCCTGCGGTCGGTGGTGCAATATCTTCCTATGGAACAACTGCACTCTCGTTTGGCTTAACAGAAAGAGCGGTTGGAGTTGGGTTAAATGCAGGTTTTCAATACTTACAAAATGCACCTGAAAAGGGATGGGGCTTAGAAAATGTCAAGAATATGAACGGAACAAGTTTGTTCTTAACAGCGGTAAACCCTGAAGCATTCGCCGTTAATGCAATCGGTTCAAACTTTGGAAAATTAACTTATGCTGACGGGGCAAATAAAAGTGTTTTTGGAAGTGGGTTTAACCTAAAAGAAGCGTCCATTGGTGCAGCAATAGATTTTACAGGTGGCAAAATGGGTAAAGGATTAGAAAAATTAGCACTTAAATATGGTGGATATAAGCCTTTACAGGCTTCTGTTTTAGGCAATGTTTTAAGTGGTGCAGCTTCTACACCTGCAAATACAATAAATGAAGCTGCAAACAAGAAAACACCTTAATATGAAAAAGTATAACAAGGCTTCTTTTTATAGTGTTTTAATACTTTTTTTAATATTTGTCGCATTACTTTTTGTTTCCCAAAGAAATTTAAAAACTAATGGGATACTTCTAACTGCAACCACCACACATTGGGGCGTAGTGGTCAAAGGATATGATTTGAATTATAATTTTTTTTATAATGGCGAAAAAAAAACAGGAAATAACTCTATTGATAAAATAAGGGGGTTAAAGGATTTTGAAGGCAAATATTTTCCTGTGATATACGACCCAAAATATGGAATTAGCCAAATCTTAATAGACCCTGCGGAGTTTAAAAAATATAATGTTCCGTTCCCTGATAGTTTAAATTGGGTACTTCCATATTTTAAATAAAATTCATTCAGCCGCTTGCAAAATGTGAGCGGCTTTTTTGTCTGCACCCTTCCGCCTTCGGCGGTCGGTGTCGGCAGCTTGTAAAGTATTTGCAAGAAAATATTTTTTTATTCACAAATTTCGGTCAAATAAAAAGTTTTCCACTCTGCCCCCCGCTATCCAAAGAGTTAGCGTAGCGCTCTTCGGATGGACAATAAGAGCCAGACTCTGTCTGGAGTTTGGATAACTAACGTTACTAAAAGCTCTAATCATTTATTTACCCAACATCCCTCAAATAAAATCTTACCGTAAACAATACAACGAGGAGTAGTATTACAAACGCCCATGCTACCAGGGAACAAAAGATGCCCGGAGTTGTTTCCCGAAACCGGGCTGTATATCGGTTTCGGGGGCCTTTTTTTGTTCCTTTTTTGGGCAAGCAAAAAAGGAAATTACAAAATAGATCAAAAAATAAAACGGTTATCTTTATATTAATACCAGCAACAAGACAACAGGCTTATCCTGCTCGAGAAGGCAGAATTTACTTTAAAAAAGTTTGAATATATACACAACAACCCTGTGAAGGCCGGGTTGGTGGGAAGGCCGGAAGATTACCTGTTAAGCAGCGCAAAGGATTATTTTGGCGGAAAAGGCTTACTGCCGGTAGCGTTATTAACGGCAGCCTATTCATTGAGAAAAGGCTTTTAGGGGCTGATGGTCATTTGAATATCGGATTGGCATTTGTTCTTTGAATTCCAGACGGAGTCTGGCGTTTATCTTAGATCCGAAGAGCGCTGCACTAACTCTTCGGATAGCATATTGCTTTTTGAGGAAGACTGAGGAGAGCGGGGTGCCACGAACCAAGGCGAAGGAGTTAAGAATCCTGGTTATAATTTTATTAGTACCGATTTGTATCGGCAGTATCAATGTTAATTACCAGGTAAACTACTGTATTATTCAGCAGTAGTAGGGTCAATGGTTACGGCAACTTCAGAAACTTTATTTGCCGGAAAGCCACCGAGGCTTGCATGTTGCATCACCATCTCTTCGTTGGGCGCTATGTAAACGCAATAAATTTTATCACCGGTTACATAGCTGTGTACCCATTGAATTTGCGTACCCATTTTACCCAAAACCGTACAAGAAGTTTGCGAAATAGATTTCAATTGTTCGTCCGTTAATTTTCCGGCACCGGGAATTTCCCTTTCAATTACATATTTTGGCATATCCTTAATTTTAAAGTTAAAACTGTGGCCTTTTGTAATTCCCCAAAGTATCAAAAGAAGCAAAAAAATAAATCCATCCCAAATCCTTTCAAAATTACAGGGCAAAAAAATTAAAAAAAATACTCCAAATGAGGTATTCATTAATTACATTATGTTAATCAGGAGGATATGCAATAATGCTATTTTGTACTCTTGATGCTACAGTACAATAAATAAATCATTTCCCAAATGAATTTGCCGGTAAACTAAGAAGCCAAAACCAGGAAACGAATATGGTCGCATTTTTGAATATGCTTAAAGAAAAAAATGCTGAAAACGCTATGGGCCTTTATCAGGGCGATAAAAACTGTGTAAATTGGAATCCAGCTACGCTTAGTCCCTTAGGAATGGCAAGTGTCACTTAAAGCAAAATTGCTTCTTGTAAATACTATAAACAATTACATCTGGTTCGGTGATGGCCATAAAAAGGAAATTGAACGGATAGGTTTTGCTTCATACCTGCGCCAGTGGGTAAACCCCATTACAAATGACCAGGCCTTTTTGGTTCATTCTTTATATTTCTATGATGCAGTTACCGGCATACAAAAGCCCCGTAAAAACGGGGCTTCGGGTATACGTTTTATCAATTTGCTATCTCACAATTTTTAATTCATTTATGATATTTTTGGCACCTCCAAGAATATCAATACACCAAAGCACATAACGCACATCCACACAAATAGTTCTGTTTAAATCTTTATCAAATGCAATTTTATGGCTGAGCGCTTCGTAATTGCCATCAAAGGCAAGGCCAATCAGGTTTCCATACCCATCCATTACCGGGCTGCCGCTATTGCCACCCGTAATATCATTGGTGGTAATAAAGCCTACTACCAGGTCTTTTCTTTTTTTATCCATATACTGGCCAAACTCCTTTTTCTTCAGCAACTCTATTTGCTTAGCCGGCAAATCAAATTCATAATCCCCGGGAATATATTTTTCTAAAATTCCCTTGCTGGTTGTTTCATAATCGTAAAACACTGCATCCCTGGGCGAATAGCTTTTTACACTGCCGTAACTTACCCGCATACTAAAGTTTGCATCGGGGTACATTTTAGCAGCGGCAGCCGGGTTCATTTGCATAATACCTTTCATATACTCCATACCCAACTCATTATTTTTATTCATAAAGGCCGCATACAATGGGGCATACTTGGTATTGTAATTTTGTACAAATGCCGATGAATAGGCATAGGCCGGATCTGATTGAAGCACATTTGCCTCGGGGTTTGCAATAAATGAATTCCATTTACTATCATTAAAAATAAGGGTACTGTCAAACATATTTTTAGCCCATTTCTTAAAACTAGCTTCATCATCCAGGCTGCCAAAAATATTTTTTAATGACTCATAAAACCCTACCGGGTGCTGGCTTTTTTCAATGTCCTGGTAAAACATCATGGCTGCATCGGCTACAATTTTTTCATCGCTGGGTTTGTCTTCGTTTTCTAGAAACGCCGTCCTGCGCTTATTAGCAATTTCTGCCAGTTTTTTTATGTCTTCTGCCTTGCTCCCCGGTTTTAATAATTCTCTTTCTAAACTAATTAATGAAGCGGCATAAACGGCCAGCGGCGATCCCATGATGCCTTCATTTGTATATTGGCGCATTTTGCTATAAGGCGTCCATGCGGCATAATTGGCTTCGTAATCACTTAATATATTTTCAAACTCCGGTTTTCCATTTGCCCATTTTTGAAAATTCTTTTCATAGTCCTGCTTTTGTTCATAAGTATGAAACTTTTTCAATTGCTTTGTTTCACCATCAAAAAATTTCCAATAATTAGCAATGCCGGCATAGCTATTGGCCAATTTTAATTTTATGGCGGGGTCTTTAATCATTTGTGCATGCATATATTTTAAACGCATTGCCCGCAGGTTCACTAAAGAAGGATTTTCAATTTCATTTTTTAATTTAATGCCATAGCTGGTTTCATAACGGTTTGTTCCACCGGGGTAACCGTAAATCATGGCATAGTCCCCATCTTTTACTCCCTTAATACTTACCGGTAAAAAATATTTTGGCTTTAAAGGAACGTTTTCCCTGCTATAGTCTGCCGGCTTACCATCTTTAGCGGTATATACTCTAAAGATGGAGAAATCACCGGTATGGCGGGGCCATTCCCAGTTATCGGTATCGCCTCCAAATTTTCCTACACTTTCAGGCGGCGCTCCTACTAACCGGATATCACGGTATGTTTTATATACATACATCAGGTATTGGTTGCCTTTAAACATGCTGTAAACCCGGCCAGACAGGCCATTTTCTTTATCCAGCACTTTATCTGTAATAGACCTGGTAATATCATTTATTTTTTTGCTCCGCTCTTCCCAGCTTAAACCTTTTAGCCCGGCTTCTACCTGGGCGGTTACATCTTCAATACGGTCTAAAAACTGTACGGTTAGTTCCGATTCAATTTCCTGGTCTTTATTAAATGCATAAAATCCATCCCGTAAATAATTATGCTCTACGCTGCTGGCTTTTGTTATGGCGCCATAGCCGCAATGGTGATTGGTGAAAATTAAGCCCTGGTTACTCACAATTTCACCGGTACAGCCGCCTCCAAAAATGATGATCGCATCTTTTAAGGAAGATTTATTTACGGAATACAATTGTTCTTTGGTGAGTTTTAGGCCCTTTTTAACCATGTCGTTATATACCTGTTTGCCCAGTAACATGGGCAACCACATACCCTCATCCGCTTTTGCTTTTGTAATTCCCGCAAATAGAACGAGGATGAATAAAAGTTTCTTCATGTTTTTATAATTTATTAATTATGACAAACCTAAGAAATTTTATGTAGCAGCGTTTATAATAATCATAATTAATCCCTTAAATTCATTGATTAATATTAAAAAAATTATATAGCTTAAGCAGCTATCTGTTGTAATTATGGGCAAACTAAAACCGGAAGTGGATATTATACAGGATGTATTACAGGCGGTAAAACAAGCCAAACCGGCTTCTGTATTTATCAATAGCCTGTATATTCAATATATTGAACGGGGTGGATTAAGTAAAAAACAATTAGAAGGATTGCTTGGCCACGCATGTAAAGTTCAGGGTATACCGCCCGCTAAACTGGCCACGCTGGAAGCTATTATTTTAAAAAAACATAGCAAACAAAAATCCGAGATTACCATTACCCGTGAAAAAAGAGAAAAAGACCCGGAGATACAATTACTTATTGATGATATTTTAAAAAAATATCCCGAACATAAAAGAGTGCTTTTTTTTAAACACAAATATGATCAATCTTTTTTTTTAAACCCGGCCGAAATTGAGGAACTGAAACGCTTTGCAAAATATTTATTGAAAAAATAGTTTATTTAGCAAATCCTCCTGCTGCCCAATTTTTTAAAATTGCAATGCTATCGGCACCTAAGGGAACATTTTTCTTTGGCATATACCCCTTTTCGCCCATTGGCAAAGAAACACGATGAATAATTTCATCTATATTTTTTGTAATTGCATCATAATTATCGAGCGCCAGTTTTTTTCCGCCTTTAGCGGGAATATGGCAAGGAGCACAGCGGGCGGTAATGATCTCCTGCACCATTCCATGGTATGTAATATTGCTTTTAGCAGTTTCTGTATTCATAGCGGCTGTAGTTGTTTTTTTACTACTGGTACAATAAGAAAAGAAAACAATGAGACTGATGGTTGCTATTGAGAAAATAATTTTTTTCATAAAACGAAAATAATAAGAATTGATTTGAATTACTATAATGAGTTTATTGCATATTATATAAAGTAAAGCTCCAGATATCGGCTAGCTCTTCAATTGTTTTAGCTGTTGGTTTCCCGGCGCCATGGCCCGCTTTGCTATCGATACGTATCAGAACGGGATTATCACAAGCCTGGTCTTTTTGCAGTGTTGCCGCAAATTTAAAAGAATGTGCAGGCACTACCCGGTCATCATGATCGGCAGTGGTTATTAATGTAGCCGGATAGCAAGTGCCCGGCTTTACATTATGGAGCGGGGAATATTTAATAAGGTATTCAAAATCTTCTTTCTTATCGCTGCTGCCATACTCTACTGCCCAGCCCCAGCCTACTGTAAATTTATGATAACGCAACATATCCAATACCCCCACTTGCGGAATCGCCACCTTAAACAGGTCGGGCCTTTGTGTCATTACCGCTCCTACCAGTAAGCCGCCGTTACTACCCCCTCTTATGGCAAGCTTTGCAGGTGAGGTATATCTTTCTTTTATCAAATATTCTGCTGCAGCTATAAAATCATCAAACACATTTTGCTTTTTATTCAGCATGCCTGCTTTATGCCAGGCTTCGCCATATTCGCCCCCGCCCCGTATATTGGCAATGGCATAAATACCCCCTTCTTCTAAAAAGGGTATAATAGAAATGTTGAAAGCGGGTGTGATATTAATATTAAACCCGCCATACGCATAGAGCATCGTGGGGTTATTGCCATTTAGGCTGATATCTTTTTTATGCATGATGAACATGGGTACCCGGGTACCGTCATGACTGGTATAAAAAACCTGCCTGATCTCATATTCATCTACATTAAAATTAGCTTCTGATTTTCGAAACAGGGTT
Source organism: Sphingobacteriales bacterium 39-19 (assembly GCA_001898465.1). Taxonomy (GTDB): domain Bacteria; phylum Bacteroidota; class Bacteroidia; order Chitinophagales; family Chitinophagaceae; genus Ferruginibacter. The sequence goes on from MKTX01000001.1 coordinate 417,132, forward strand.
GAGGTTTCACTTTTGATGTCATATTTAAAAATAGCAGGCGGGTAAATAAAAGAAGTGTAGGTATAATAAAAATAATTTTCATTTTTCTTACATCCAAAACCGGATGCCGTACCAATACCGGGCAGTTTTACCTGCTGCTCAAACTTGCCTTGCATGGAGTATTGGTTTACCCTTGTGCTTACATCTTTTAAATAACCGGCAAACAGTTTACCGCCACCGGTACTTACAAATTCTAACAATTCTTTTTCCTCGGGTATTACGGTTACCCAGTTACCGGGCCCGGGGTTTTTGGGATCTACCAGTACCAATTTATAATTGGGCGCTTCATTATTGGTACGCAATAAAATTTTATCGCCTTCATTATCTATTACGTCGGCATTGGTAGCAAACCCTTTTACAATTGTTGTAAAGCCATTGGCATTTTTATCGGTGAGGTCTTTTACCTTTATTTCACTGCCATCTGTTCCTTCGGAAATACCTAATATAAGAAAGCGCTCATCTTCTGTAAGCCCGGCACCTACATAACGCAGCGGGTGATCTTTATCTTCATACACTAATTTATCCTGGCTTTGTGCGGTACCTACTTTATGATAATATACTTTTTGATACTCTGTTTTTACACTGTATTTTGTTTTCTCATTTTGGGGCCTGGAGTAACCGCTATAATAAAACCCATCATCCCCCAGCCAGCTTATCCCCGAAAATTTTACATACTCAATTTTTTCATTGAGCAGTTTCCGGGTTTTAAAATCCATGATATAGATCTCCTGCCAATCGCTGCCCGATGCAGCTACAGAATAGGCAAAATATTTTTGATTTTTTGAAAATGAAGTTGCCTGCAAGGCTACCGTACCATCGGCAGACATTTTATTGGGATCCAGCAGAACCTGGGGTTCACCTTCTTCCCCCTTTTGTACATATAAAACGGCCTGGTTTTGTAAACCATCATTTTTAAAAAATAAAAGATAATCGCCATGCAGGGATGGGGCTGAATATTTTGGATAATTCCAAAGTTCAGTTAGCCGGTTTTTGATCTTTTCCCTAAATGGAATTTTATCAAGGTAAGCATGCGTTACTGCATTTTGTTTTTTTACCCAGGCTTCGGTATTTTTCGCCGTATCGTTTTCTAACCAACGGTAGGGGTCTTTTACTTCTCTTCCAAAATAATTATCAGATTGGTTGCCTCTTTCTGTAACCGGGTAATTCATTTTCTGTGCCATTGTATCTAAGGAAAACAGGGAAAGACATACTAAAATAAATGCTTTCATTTGTATTTAAAATTTGAACAGTAAAGATAGTTTAAGATTTGCAAAATATTTCATGGCAGCAAACCCGGTAAAAGAGGTGCTAATTTTAAGGCCTTGCCGCTATCCGGGGTACGCCGATTATTCCTGTTCCGGGTAAGCAGGCGCCTTCTTATAAAAAAGCTATAATGGAAATAACTTAATTATCTTTTTTTACCGGTGGGTTATTGAGCCCATACATTTTTCCCGTTTATATAAACTGCTTTTACTTGAGTATGTAAAATCGCCTGCTCATTACAGTTCATCAAGTCGGTATCCAATATGATAAAATCGGCAGCTTTGCCTTTTTGGAGACTGCCTTTTTCTTTTTCCTGGAATGCGGCTTTCGCTGCCCAAATCGTCATGCCCCGTATGGCTTCCTGGCGGGTAAGCGCTTCTTCTTTTTGAAACCCAACCGGCGGAAATCCTTTAGCATCCTGCCTTACCACGGCTGCAAAAAATGTTTTAATGGGGCTGATATCTTCTACCGGGAAATCGGTGCCCAGTGGTTGCCAGCCATTTTGTACCAGCAAAGATTTATAGGCATACGCATATTTCATACGTTGCGGGCCAAGCCTTGTTTCGGCCCAATACATATCGCTGGTTGCATGGGTGGGTTGTACCGATGGGATAATGGAATAATCTTTAAAATAATGAAAATCGGCGCTATCTAAAATTTGTGCATGTTCTATTCTCCAGCGTTTATCATTTTTCTCTTTTAAAACTTCGGCATATATTTTTAATAGTTCCCGGTTGCCGCTATCACCTATAGCATGGGTACACATTTGCAGGTTACTATTTATTAATACTGCTGCAGCATGTTTAAAATGAGCCGGGCTGCTTAATAAAAAGCCATACCAGCCGGGCTTATCGGTATAAGGTTGTAAAAGACAGGCGCCCCGGGAGCCGAGCGCCCCATCGGCATAAAATTTAAAACCGCCTACAGATATCAAGCCATTGGTATACCTGCCTTTCTTTACCCATTTATGGTAGATGGTAGAATCATCACTGAGCAATGCAAATACTTTCATCTGCAATTTTTGTTGAGCTTGCGCTTCTTCCAGTAAGGCTAAGGTGTGTTCACTAATTCCGCAATCCTGCACACCCGTAAGGCCATCGGCAAAACATTTTTGCTGCAACCGGCTGAAATATGCAATGGCCAGCGAGTCGCTTATTTGCGGGATCTTCTGTTCTACCAAATACATCGCATTATCAATAAGCATCCCGGTAAGCTTTCCATTTTTTATTTCTATTTCTCCGCCTTCTATTTTAGTTGTGCTATTTACCCCGGCTATATCCAATGCTTTTTGATTGGCAATGGCAGCATGGCCATCTAATCTTTTTAAAAATACCGGCCTGCCGGGAAACAGGCTATCCAGTTTTTTTTTATCAGGAAATTCTTTTATTGCCCAATCATTTTGATCCCAGCCCCGGCCATACAACCATTCCATGGGGGCCGTTTTACTATAATGCACCAGGGTATCTAAAATTTGTTGCCAGCTTTCTGTACCGGTAAGTACACATTTCCAGCCATCGGTTGCATATCCTGTAAAATGGCAATGCGCATCAATAAACCCGGGGAAAATAGTTTTACCGGCTGCATTTATTTCATTACCCGATTCATATTTTTTTAAAATTTCTTCGTTGCTACCTGTTTCTATTATTTTACCATTATCTATTGCCATGGCTTCTGCCTCGCTAAACCGATCATCTACCGTATAAATTTTTGCATGATGCACAATGAGTGAAACTTTTTGCCGGAATTTACAAGATTGAAATGCGCTGAAAAAAAGAAAGCCGGCAACAAGAAAGAGAAATTGTTTCATAAATGCATAATTAAGATAATGGCTTACAAAGATAAGCGGGCAAAAATGAGATTAAAAAAAATCGCATAAATCTCTTTATGCGATGATTATTTTTTTATGACAGAAGGTTCTTATTCCCTGTATACAACGGAACCGGTGGCGCCGGTTAATTATAAGAAGTATAAATTAAAAATACAGAAGGATGTATGGAATACGGGTTATTGACAGAGTGGCGCATTTCGCCCAGGCGTAAATAAAGCAGGTTATTCCCTTGTTCTACTTCCCATAAAGTAAGGGGTAGGCCATCCAGCCCGTTCTCACTAATTTGAGGAAGCATTTCGGGGAGCAGGCCATTCCAGCATAGTTCTGCAATTAAATCGGGTTGTGAAAGTTTTTTTATTTCACTCTTTGATGATTTTTCGCAAATTTCCTGTTTAAAAAAGCGAGCGTGCATATTTAACAGCATCTCCTGGTTTTGTATTACTTTTTTCATGGCTTTACTTTTTTGGATGTACTTATTAGATGCTGAATAAGGGTTTCGGTGATACCGTAATTCTATAAAATATTGTTAAGCCCCCGGAGCCTTGCCCTTATCCTTTTTATAAAACAATTGCACCCGGCCTTTTTTATGAAACGAACTAGTTTTAAATTTATTTTGGAATACCCATAGATTGTGCAACCTTTGAAAGCTATTTGCCCCGGCAAATAAACCGTTTGTATGAGTACCATTATTATTGCCAGTTTTTTAATAAGTTTATTGCATGCTCTTATTCCCAGCCATTGGTTGCCTGTACTGGCTATTGGCCGTAAAGAAAATTGGAGTTTACCGCAAACCATAAAAATTACATTTATTGCGGGGCTGGCCCATGTGGTTAGTACCGTAATTATTGGTTTTATATTAGGGTATGTAGGCGCCAGTATGCAGGCCTATGCCGACTATTTTACAAGATTAGTGGCGCCGGGCATCTTAATTTTACTGGGATTTTATTTTATACAACAACACTATAAGCATCATCATTTTCACTTAAATGAAAAAAAGATGATCGGCCGAAGTACTTCTAAAATTATTTGGGCATTGGTGATTGCCATGTTTCTGTCTCCCTGTATGGAAATAGAAGCGTATTTCTTTTTAGCAGGTACGTATGGGTTTTGGTTTTCGGCGGCCATTGCTTTCATGTATGCCGTGGTTACACTTACCGGTATGATGATTTGGATTACGGTTGCCTACAAGGGTATGCTAAAATTAAACTGGCATAGCCTGGAGCACAATGCCGGTATTATTACCGGTGGCATTTTAATTATTACCGGTATTATTACATTTTTTATTCATTAATACAGAACCTTTCTAATTGAATGGGCGGGGCACCCGGTTATATGTCGCCGATATTTTTATATTAATTACCTGTACAGCATAAAATTACTGCCAAGGAGTGTTTTTTGTGCGGGGTTAAAATTATAAATTTATGTGTACCCCCTGCATGGATATATACGAGAGATTTTTCACAGCTTAATGAATTATAAAATATATTAAATACCCCAAAGCAGAATGCTGGGTTTCTAATCCCGCAGTATTATGAAGTTGTAAGTAATGAAAAAACCATTCTTACATTAATAGTGAATACTGAGATCGTTTATAAAGCAGGTATAAATTAACTGACATAGAATATTTAACACAGTAATGTTCTATCACAAATAATGAAGTTGTAAGAAACTCTACCGAAACGCTTTAATTATTGAAGGGTTAAGCGGAACAAAACAACGGAATGAAAATATTAAGTTACGAAATTACTAGCTTTCACAGCCCACCAAGCAACAATAATTTAACTTTAGATGTCATAAAATTAAACTAGCATAGCCTGGTGCACAATACCGGTATTATTACATTTTTTATTCATTATACCCGGTTGCCGGCCATAATTTAAATTGCCTTAAATGATGGGTTACATGCTTGTAATGCAATAATACCCACTCATGTACTGTAAGCATCCCAAATACAGGATGCAAGGTTTGTGCCCCAGTATGTTCATTAAAATAATTAAAAAAATCCTGAACGGATCGTTCCAGTTTTTTCTTGGCAGCTTCTAAATCAGCGATACGCAATGGCATGGGCTTTTCACCCAAAACTCCCGTGGGTGCTTTTGTGTTTTCTCTAAAAGGTTTATCGCTGTATAAAAATTCTTTGTAACGGGGTAAATGCTCTTTGGGTATGGCCAGGTCAAAATGTATTTTAGCAGAAGACACATCAAAAAAATCAGCCAGGTGCTCTACCATTTCCTGGGGTTTCATTACACCCCATATTCCCTCGTCTTTTTTTGTTAGGGGTTCCAGGCAATGAAACATGCCCTCTTTTAAAAATTGATATTTCTCAATTTCCATAGGTAGTCATTTTTCATGCATCAGCATACGGCGATCAATTTCTGCGGCAAGCCGGTTAAATATTTCGGTCACCGTGCCTTCGCCCTGTATCATTACTACTTTATTAAATCGCCTGTAGTAATCTGCTACGGCTGCCGTTTTGTTATGATATTCTGCAATCCGGGCCCGGATAACGATCTCATTGGTATCATCACTCCGGCCGCTGGTTTCTCCTCTTTTAATTAAGCGCTTTACCAGTTCTTCCTCGCTTACTTCCAATGCCAGCATTACGGCAACAGGCGCATTCTTAAAATCAAGCAACTTATCCAGCGCTTCTGCCTGCGCCGGGGTACGGGGAAACCCATCGAATAAAAAGCCGGGTATGTCTTTATTTTCATCTAAAGCAGAACTTATCATACCAATCACCACTTCATCGGGTACCAACTGGCCTTTATCCATAAACTTCCTGGCCTCGATGCCCAATGGGGTTTTGCTATTGATTTCAGAACGGAGCAAATCACCGGTACTTAAATGCTTTAACCCGTAACGGGCAATTAATTTTTCACTTTGCGTCCCTTTCCCACTTCCCGGAGGGCCAAATAGTATAAGATTGAACATAGGCAATGAGTAAATTATATGTGCCAAAAAATGTTTTGATGCACAAAGTTAAAAAAGCAAATTTATATTCGCCCTTACCATAAAGCGGCTATTCTCTATTTTTAAAAAAGGTAAATATAATATACCTTCTTTAAATGTAAATAATAAATGAGCCATATCTAAAAAACCAATGCAGGGGCAGCACTATATGATATTGTATAAAAAGGCGCTGTTTTGCCATTAGGGCTTAAAAACTTAAATTTGGCGTTCATAGTCCTTTTAAATCTGTAAATAAAAATATGGGTAAAATAAAACTTAGCCGGCTGGCAGAAACCCTTATTGCGTCGGAGATTGTACGATTGGGTGCCACTATAAAAGAAAAAATAAGAAAGGGCGCCCACATCTATAATTATACCATTGGGGATTTTGATTCCACTCAATTTCCCATTCCGGCTCTTTTGCAGGATGAAATTGTAAAAGCCTATACCCAGGGGTATACCACCTACCCTGCTGCCGAAGGCGAACTGGTATTACGCAATGCCGTGAGCGTTTTTATTGAACACAAATTAAATATGCACTACGACCCCTCTGAAATTTTAATAGCAGCAGGCGGCCGGCCGTTGATATATGCTTTATACAGAACGATTGTAGATAAGGGCGATAAAGTGATTTACCCCGTACCCAGCTGGAATAATAATCATTACGTTCATTTTACCGGCGGCGAACACGTAGTTGTGAAAGCTACTGCCGAAAATAATTTTATGCCTACGGCAGATCAAATAAGGCCCTTTGTAAAAGATGCCACTCTCATCTCTGTTTGCTCTCCATTAAATCCCACAGGAACCGTTTTTACTAAAACAGAATTAGAAAAAATATGCGATTTAATACTGGAAGAAAATGAAAGGAGGCAGGAGGGTGAGAAAAAACTATACCTCATGTATGACCAAATGTACTGGACACTTACATTTGGCGAAACCATTCATTACAACCCGGTTTCAGTAAGGCCAAAAATGAAAGACTATTGTATTTTTATAGATGGTATAAGTAAATCATTTGCCGCTACCGGCGTAAGGGTAGGCTGGGCATTGGGCCCCAAAGCGGTAATAGAAAAAATGCGCTCGCTCAACAGCCATGTAGGATCCTGGGCGCCCATGGCAGAGCAACATGCAACTGCCGCTTTTTTAAATAATCAAAAAGAAGTTGATGATTATCTTACCCATAATAAAAAGGAAATTGAATACCGGCTAAATGCGATTTACAATGCCGTGCATAAACTAAAAGAGGAGGGGCTGCCTATTGATGCAATACCTCCGCAAGCCGCCATATACCTTACGCTGCATATTGATTTAAAAGGTAAAACAACGGCCCAGGGAAAAAAGATCATGAGCCAGGAAGAAGTAACGGAATACCTGCTTAACGAAGCAAAACTGGCGCTGGTACCTTTTCATTCTTTTGGTGCAGATAACGAAAGTTGCTGGTATCGCTTAAGTGTGGGCTGTTGTAAAAAAGAAGACATCCCCGTAATTACAGGGTTATTAAAAAATGCGCTGGAAAAACTGTCCTGAATGTATTAAGTAAAGGCAACTCCAAAAAGAGTTGCCTTTTTTAAACAACAACAATAACGAACAAGCTTTAATTTCTAACCATGCCGTTATGCTTTTTCCGGTAAATGGCATAATCGGTGGCTCTTTTATCTCTTTTCATTTTCTTTCTTTCTTTACAGGTAACTTTCCCATCGGCTCTTGCCAATTGTTTGTCTTTTTTAATTGCCCTTTCTTTTTTTAATAAAAGGGCTGTTTCTTTATGGGTAAGTGCACCGCTGTGTACGCCTTGCCTGATCCTTTGCTTATCGGTATGGGCATAATATGGCTGGGCTTGTGCAGCAGAAAAAAGAATAAAGGCTAAAGCCAGCATGGCTGCAGGTTTGAGTGTTTTCATAAAAACTTATTTTACGGTTTATATATTGTAGTTTCCCTGTTATAGACCTGCAAGGGGTTGCCCGGGTTTAATGCATGATACAGATTCCGGCACAAAGAATTGTGAAGATTGTATGCGAAAGCTTTTCCGGTGATAAGGGCATAAGCCATATTGCTGAATGGCTAAGCGATGCTGCCTGGTGCCATATCCTTTATTTTGATCCCAGCCATAACCCGGGTATTCGGTATGAATTTTTTTCATATACTCATCCCGGTACGTTTTTGCCAAAATACTGGCAGCGGCGATAGAAGCATAGAGCCCATCTCCTTTTATGATACAGGTATGCGGAATTTTTTTATACGGTTTAAACCGGTTGCCATCTACTAATAATAAACCCGGTTTTACCGGCAGGCCATCCAGCGATTTATGCATGGCTTTAAAAGATGCCTGCAAAATATTCATACGGTCTATCTCTTCATTCGATATACTCGCCACCTGAAAAGCAATACTTTCTTTTTCAATAATGGGCCGCAAAATGTTCCGCTCTTTTTCTGATAACTGCTTGCTATCATTTAAGAAAGGATGATGAAAATCTTGCGGAAGTATTACTGCCGATGCAAATACAGGACCTGCAAAACATCCCCGCCCGGCTTCATCTAACCCGGCTTCAATTTTATGAATATCGTAATATGAAAATAGCACAAACAAATATCAGTAAATTATCTGTTTTTATCATGGGCCTGCTGAATTAACTTTACAAATAATGAATAGCTCTACATTATTAAAAAACAATAAGCAAGTAGCCAACTGGTTAATGATTGGCGTAGTGATGATCGTCATTCAATTTGTTTTGGGAGCCGTTACCCGTCTTACAGAAAGCGGCCTTTCCATTACTGAATGGAAACCGGTATCCGGGGCTTTGCCACCATTACACCCAGCCGCCTGGCAATTGGAATTTGATAAATACAAGCTTACCGACCAGTTTAAATATGTACACCCCGGGTTTACATTAAGCGATTTTAAATTTATCTTTTTTTGGGAATGGTTTCACCGGCTTTGGGCAAGAACCATGGGATTGGTTTTCCTGGCAGGCTTTATTTATTTTTTAGTAAAACGTAAGTTTAACCGGGGCATGATAATACCCATGGTTATTTTATTTTTATTAGGAGCATTGCAGGGCGCCATTGGCTGGCTGATGGTGAAGAGTGGTTTAGTACCCGAAAAATATTTTGTGGGCCACGTGGAATTAACCACTCATTTTATAGCAGCCATGGTCTTGCTGGCGTATGTTCTTTGGTTTGCGATGGGTTTACAGCCTGCTATGCAACAAAAACTGGTGAACCGGCATATTAAAAACTGGGTTACCGGTCTTTTGGTTTTAGTCTTTATTCAACTTATATATGGTGGTTTTATGGCAGGATTAAGAGCCGGGCATAGCGCTCCTACCTGGCCCTCAATCAATGGATCTTTTTTTCCGGCAGATGCCACTGAAATGGCCCCACCGGGTATTAATTTTACAAGCAACCCCTTGATGGTTCATTTTATTCACCGGGGTATGGCCTATTTGTTATTTACAGTTACCTTACTATTCTTTATTAAAACAAGGCAAGTACAGCACAAGCTGTTCATGAAATATAGAACCCTGTTTTGCGTTTTAATTTTGGTACAGGTGGTGTTGGGGGTTTTAACGGTGTTGAATTCTCCTAACCCCCAAGCTTTAGTATGGCTGGGAACCCTTCACCAGTTTACTGCCATCATGATTGTAATTTGTTTAGTAACCTTATTAAAGATCACATCATCAAAGACAGAGCCCGATCGTATTTTAAAATGATAATCGCATTGCCCACATTACATGAAGTACTGGATTAAAACCATATATCACTTTTTTCCTGTTCAATTATTCATATTGCATTTTAGGAAATACCAGGTGCTGCTGTTTTTCTGGTACATATTATTTAGTACCATTAACAGTGATTTTTTAAAATCTTATGGCGCTGACGCCTTATTTTTTGTTCCGGAATACCTGGGTGAAGTAAATTTAAGCGGTGCAGTAATTACTGGTATTGCCATGGGTGTATTTATTATGAGCTGGAATATTACCACTTTTATCATGCACACAAAAAGATTCCGTTTTTTAGCCACCACGGCTCATCCGTTTTTAAAATACAGTATCAATAACGGGTTATTGCCTCTCATTTTTATCATATTCTATATGGTACGCCTGTACCGGTTTGATGAGTATAAAGAGCTGATGACTACAGGCGCCATCCTGTCACTGATAGCCGGTATTTTGCTGGGTTATATTCTGCTTATCATCATTTCATTTGCCTATTTCTTTGGTGCGGGCCGTACCATTTCGGGCCATATGGCAGCCATTATCAGCAACCCCGAATTATTTAATAAACGATTTGCCGGCAAACCCATGGAATTAAATGGATTTGGCTTAAAAGTAAACTATTACCTCACTGAATCTTTGCGGTTGAGAAAGATCCGGAACGTGAGCCATTACCGGGAAGATTATATTGATGCTGTTTTTAAACGGCATCATATTGCTGCCATTTTAAGTATTTTACTGGCACTTGGTTTTTTAATACTGGTGGGTTTTATGTTAGACAATCCGTATTTTGAAATGCCTGCCGCTGCCAGTATTTTTATTTTCTTTTCATTGATGGTTGCGGTAATTGGGGCGCTTAGTTATTTTTTAGAAAGCTGGAGTTTACCTGTTGCCATCATCCTTTTATTAATTTTAAATTTCCTCTTTAAAGAAGAAATATTAGATCCCCGCAACAAAGCCTATGGGTTAAATTATCATGCACAATCTGCTACGCCGGCTTATACCAAAGAATCATTAAATGCCCTTTGCGATTCGCAACATATTCAGCAAGACCGGGAAAATATGCTGGCCATTTTAGAAAATTGGAAACTGAAACAAAGCTCCGCCCGACCCACCATGATATTTATTAATGTAAGTGGCGGTGGCTTAAGAAGCAGCGCTTTTGTGATGAACACTTTGCAGCAACTGGATAGTATGATGGAGGGCCGCTTAATGCAACATACTTTTTTAATAAGTGGCGCCAGCGGGGGTATGCTTGCAGCAACTTATTACCGGGAGCTGTACAGGAAAAAACTAAGCAATACCGGGCTGGACTTATACGACAAAAAATATGATGAAAAAATTACCGGGGACTTACTGAACCCCATTTTTACATCCTTGATGGCCAGGGATCTGCTTGCATCCAACCAAAAATTTACGGTAAATGGGCAGGAGTATATTAAAGACAGGGGGTATGCATTTGAAAGAAAATTAGGAAGAAATACAGATGGCTTGCTGGACATTACATTAAAACAATATGCCGATGATGAAAAGAAGGCAAAGGTTCCTTTAATCTTTTTTTCACCGGTAATAAAAAGAGATAGCCGTAAGCTGCTCATCAGCACCCAGCCCATAAGTTTTATGATGAAGCCTCATGCCCTGCAAGCCGATACTGCAAACAGCCCGGATGCCGTAGATTTCAGCGCACTCTTTAAAGCACAGGATCCGCTAAACCTTCGCTTATTAACCGCATTGCGCATGAATGCCACCTTCCCGTATGTACTTCCCAATGTGTGGCTGCCCAGTAAGCCGGTTATTGATGTAATGGATGCCGGGCTAAGAGATAATTATGGACAGGAAATAAGCCTTCGCTTTATTGATCACTTTAAAGACTGGATTTTAAAAAATACAGGAGGCGTTATAATCTTACAAATCAGGGACCGGAACAGAGACAACTGGCAGGAACCTTTTGAAACCACTTCTGCCACCGATGTTATTGTTACCCCTGCTACCATGCTTCAGCATAACTGGTTTAAAATACAAGATTATTCACAGGATAATAATTTTGCTTATGTAAAAGAAAACATGGATTCTGCATTACAAAAAATTACCATTGTGTACCTTCCCGAAAAAACAGACAGCAAAGTAGCGCTCAATTTTCATCTTACAGCAAGAGAAAAAAATGAAATTTTCCAGGCTTTAAAAAATAAAGAAACCGAAAAGATCCTGCGGGAGTTTGCAAAGTCGGTGAAGCCCTAGGGTTGTATTAAGTAAATCGCTTTTTCTGCAATTTGAATATCAAAGGATGCGGCTGTACGCACCGGGTCGCCATCTATATGCAGGGGAGCCAATGCCGGGTTCTCTATACGTAAAGATTTAGCCTGGTAATATTGCAAATCTGCTTTTTGAAATTTACTGCCCGATACCGGTTTTACCTTTCCAAAACTAATTTGCTTAAATACGGTATATAACATTCTTAGTTTATTGGTTTTACCTACCACTACAATATCCAATAAACCATCTGCTATACTGGCTTTTGGTGCAATGGTAACATTATTGCCAAACTGATTACTATTCGCAATGCTTATAAAAAAAGCTTCTGCTTCCAGTTTTTTATCATGTATATCAATTAAGAACGGGTAAGCAGGTGCTTTAAAAAAATTTTTAACGGTAAGTTTAATATAGGTTAATAATCCCCTTGAACTTTTAGATGCGAAATCATGCGCCACCTGGGCATCAAAACCCAGGCCGCTTAACATGCAACTGAATTTTTTATTGATGTAAAAACCATCTACATACCCTGCTTTTCCTTTAAAAATAATATGAAGCGCTTTTTCACTATCCATAGGTATCCTGGCCGCCCTCGCAAGGCCGTTACCCGAACCCATGGGCAAAATTCCCATTCTTACTTTTACACCCTGCAATGCTGAAGCAAGCTGGTTGATGGTACCATCGCCACCGCAAATAATAATGTCTGTAATATTTTCATTAGAAATTTTATCAACTAAGTAGCTATAGTCTCCCGATTCGTTGGTAGGTAATACTTCAAAAGGGATTTTTTCTTTAGTTGTGCGCTTTTCAATAAGAGCGAGCAGGTTACTTTTATTTTTTGTTCCTGAAATGGGGTTAATAAAATAAATGAATTTACGCATGGCACAAAGTTAGCAAGAAGATATGGCAATAAGTTACCAGCGCACCAATGCACTGGCCCAGGTAAAGCCGCTGCCAAAAGCTGCCATGCAAACTAAATCGCCTTCTTTTATTCTTCCTGCCTGGTACGCTTCGCTTAATGCCAATGGAATAGAAGCGGCTGTAGTATTGCCATATTTTTCAATGTTATTAAAAACCTGGTCGTCTCTTAGCTTTAATTTTTGCTGTACAAATTGGGCAATACGTAAATTGGCCTGGTGGGGTATCAGTAAATTAAGATCGGCAGGTGTAAAATTATTTTTTTGGAGGGCTTCCATAATAACTTCGGGAAATTTTATGACTGCTTTTTTAAATACCGCCGGCCCGTCCATGTACGGGAAATTTTGTGCTTCATCAATCATAGCATGGCTCATAAACATTTCGCCTATTTCGGCCTCATCAAAGTGAGCATATGGTTTTTCCTGCCAATGATTGGCATGGGTGCCGGGATTATACATGGCTAAGATTTCGGCACTTTTTCCATCACTATGTAAATGAGTACTTAATATGCCCTGGTTTTCTTTTTCTGTTGGTTGCAATATTACGGCAGCCGCCGCATCGCCAAAAATGACGGAAATATTTCTTCCCCGGGTACTAAAATCAAGACCAAAAGAATGTTTTTCGCTGGCAACCAATAAAATGTTTTTATACATCCCGGTTTTTATAAACTGGTCGGCTACCGATAATGCATATACAAACCCGCTGCATTGGTTGCGAATATCCAATGCACCAATTTCATCGAGCTCCAGGGCCCTTTGCAACAATACGCCACAGCCGGGAAAATAATAATCCGGCGACAGGGTTGCAAATATGATGAAGTCAATATCTTCTTTTTTTATGCCTGCATGGGTAATGGCATTTTTAGCCGCTTCTACACCCATGGTAGTGGTAGTTTCGGCAGTGCGATGGGCATAATGCCTTTCTTTAATACCTGTGCGCTCCTGAATCCATTCATCTGAAGTGTCCATGTACTTTAATAAATCATGATTGGTAACTGTTTGCGCCGGCACATAATGGCCAATGCCGGCTATGGTGGTTTGTGGCATAATGCAATCTTTTTAAATGTATTTTGAAACTATTTCAAATGTAATATTTTCCACTGAAACAAGTAGAACAGCTATGGCAAGCAATCAACAAATAGGAGGATATTTTAAAACATTTTACGAATTCAAATTGAAAATAAATAATCCTATACTGCTATTAGTCATTTTTTATACCGTAAATCCTCAACAAAGTTTAGAAAAATTATCCCCCCCACACACCACCGCCATGTTTTAGTAATTTTTATAATGACCAATGTGTTACTAATGCCACACAAGCAGCAACAACTGAAGCAATCACGCAATCCCAATATTTTACAATGACAACAGGTTTGCCATAAAATATTTTGAATATTTGTTGTTAAAACCCGTAATAATGAAAAATAAAATATTGTCTTTATTAGTGCTTGCTTTTATAGCCTTACTGAGTAACTGTTCTACAAATAAACAAATGGTTTCCCCTGATAAGAAGGATAGTTTTTTATATTAATATACCATCCCCACTCAGTAGAAGTTAATTCCTCAGATTCATTTTCGATAACAGTTATGCCAGATTTCATCGAAAGAAAAATTTTAGACCAAAATAGTTTAATCTCAATTTCAAGGATTATTTATGATATAAAGAGGGATTTATTTTATTATATAAATGATGAAGAAAGAGCTTATTTGGCAAGAAATGCCAACGAAATTCCCGACATTGATTATATAATAAAAGACACTATTGTGAACGGAGATAATTTACAAATATATTCTGATGGCAAAGACTTTTCTATTGATGGCAGCCGTAGTTATTATTATACTAAAGCTTTGGTGAAAGAAAATGAAAGTATTCCAAAATTAAACGTAAGCATGATCCGTTGTATATATCCGGGCGGATATGCGATTCGCTTAATTAATAGAATGAAAATCGAATCAATTCCGAAAGAAAATGTAGATACAATCGTTTTGCAGCGAAAAGAATGGACAACTATACCTATTTCAATTGATTTTTTGCAAACTTATGAAAGGCAGAATTTTTCAAATGCTATTCTACGAAAATGGGATCTGCAAAAAGCAAAAGATCATATTATGCAAATGCAAAATCAGTAGAGAACAAACCAATAAGTTTTAAAAATTTATTGGTTTGTTTTGGTAAGAGTATCCCAAAGCAAATCTTTTAGGTCTGTAATACCATAGTTGGTAACAGATGATATAAATATGTGTGGAATGTTTTTAGGCAGTTCTTCAGCAATGGCTGCTATTAATTCATCATCCAGCATATCAGATTTACTGATGGCGATCACAAAATCTTTTTGCAGCATATCAGGATTATACTCTTTGAGTTCATTCACCAATATGTCAAATTCTTCTTTATGATTTTTACTATCGGCCGGAATTAAGAATAGCAGGATAGAATTTCGTTCTATATGCCTTAAAAAGCGATGGCCCAGCCCTTTGCCTTCTGCAGCGCCTTCTATAATGCCCGGCAGGTCGGCCATACAAAAACTTTTTCCATCCCGGTATTCCACCATACCCAACTGGGGCGTTAACGTGGTAAAAGCATAATCTGCAATTTTGGGTCTTGCGGCGGTAATGCTGCTTAAAAGCGTGCTTTTGCCGGCATTGGGAAACCCTACCAGGCCCACATCGGCCAATACTTTTAATTCTAATATTTTTAACCCTTCTACACCGGGTTCGCCGGGCTGTGCATATTCCGGAGCCTGGTTTGTAGCCGATTTAAAATTAGAGTTACCCAAACCGCCCCTGCCGCCCTGCATCCAAATTTCTTCCTGGCCATCGGTTAAAATTTCAACTTCCTGCTTACCGGTTAATTCATCCCGGGCAATGGTACCCAGGGGTACTTCTATAATAATATCTTTTCCATTACGGCCGGTGCAGTTATTTCCTGCACCATGCTGCCCATTTTCGGCCAGTATATTTTTATAATAACGAAGGTGCAGCAGGGTCCATAACTGGGCATTGCCTTTTAAAATAATGTGAGCGCCACGCCCCCCATCACCTCCATCGGGGCCGCCTTTTGCAGTAAGTTTATTCCTTAAAAAATGTTTGCTTCCTGCGCCACCATGCCCACTGCGGCAAAACACTTTAATCTGATCAACAAAATTCGATTTCTCCATAATGGCAAAGTTGCAGTTTTTATTGGGATATAAAATGGAGTATGGAGGTATTCTCTGTGATTATTGTGTTATTCCTTCCAGGTGAAACATAAATGCATAAATCAATGCAATATCCTTTAAATAATCAAAGCGCCCGCTGGCGCCGCCATGCCCAAATTCCATATTGGTATGTAGCAATAAAATATTGTTACCTGTTTTCATTTCCCTTAGCTTAGCAACCCATTTGGCGGGTTCAAAATATTGTACCTGGCTATCGTGCAGCCCGGTTGTTACCAATAAACTGGGATATTCTTTTGATTCAACATTTTCATAGGGAGAATAACTTTTCATATACTCATACGCTTCTTTTTGATGCGGGTTGCCCCATTCATCGTATTCATTAGTAGTAAGGGGTATGGATTCATCCAGCATGGTATTCACCACATCTACAAACGGCACCTGCGCCACTACACCATTAAATAATTGAGGCGCTATATTTATCACAGCGCCCATTAAAAGCCCCCCGGCACTACCGCCTTGTGCATATAAATGGGCGGCCGATGTATATTGCTCCTTTATTAAATATTTAGCACAGTCCACAAAATCTGTGAAACTGTTTTTCTTTTTCATCATTTTACCATCTTCGTACCACTGCCTTCCCATTTCCTGCCCTCCTCGTATATGGGCTATGGCATATACAAAACCACGATCTAATAAACTTAAACGGCTACTGCTAAAACTGGCTTCCATACTTATCCCATAGCTGCCATAAGCGTATAGCAGTAAAGGCGCTTTCCCGTTTTTTTGAAATCCTTTTTTATATACCAATGAAATGGGAATGGATGTACCATCGGCAGCTTTTGCATATAAGCGTTCAGAAATATAATCAGTTGCCTGAAAACCCCCTAACACTTCCTGTTGCTTCATAAGTGTTTTATTCTGGGTTTCCATGTCATAATCATACACTGATGAGGGCGTGGTTAATGAAGTATATCCATACCTAAGTATTTTTACATGATACTCCGGGTTGTTTGAAACATAAGCCATATAAGCAGGCTCATTAAAATGAATGTAATGTTCTTTGCCGGTCTTCAAATTCCGGATCCTTAATTGAATAAGGCCATTCTTTCTTTCGCTAATCGCTATATAGTCTTTAAATTCATCTACGCCTTCCAGCAATACATCAGTCCGGTGCGGAACCAGGTCTTTCCAATGGGCTGCATCGGTAAGTGTAAGCGGGCATTCTGCCAGTTTAAAATTAATGGCATCGAGGTTGGTCCTAATTAAAAATTTATCATCTAATGCATTTACTGAATACAATACATTGGCCATACGGGGCTGAAATATTGTAAATACCCCCATTGGATTTTCTGCAGGCAACAGTCTCCATTCAGAAGAAAGGGTTGCCTGTGAACCAATAAAAAT
Source organism: Sphingobacteriales bacterium 39-19 (assembly GCA_001898465.1). GTDB lineage: Bacteria > Bacteroidota > Bacteroidia > Chitinophagales > Chitinophagaceae > Ferruginibacter. The sequence goes on from MKTX01000001.1 coordinate 434,652, forward strand.
ATATTTTAAATTTTTTGAACGCTCTACACCTATGTAGTTTGTATTATCTGATTCGTGGTAAACCACGGCATCTTTAGCGGGATCATCGCCCAGGGTATGCCTTTTAATATCTTCAGACAATAAGGTTTTTTCATTTTTTGAAGTGTAAAAAAAAGTTTTATTATCTGCCGACCATACTGGATCTCCCTGTGTATTTTCTATCACATCGGGGTACAAATTTCCGGTTTCGAGGTTTTTTACATAAATCCGGAATTGCCTGCGGGATACTACATCTGCGCCAAATGCCAGCAGTTTATTATCATCACTCACCGTCATTCCGCTTACTGCATAATAAGAATGCCCCTCGGCCATAAGATCTACATCCAGCAATATTTCTTCAGGCGCAGAAAGCGATCCCTTTTTACGGCAGTACTTAAAATACTGCTTTCCTGCTTCGGTACGGGAATAATAAAAATAACCGTTTTTATAGGTGGGCACCGATTCATCTTTTTCTTTAATGCGGGCCCTCATTTCCATAAATAATTTTTCCCGGAAATTTTCGGTACCGGCCATCATTGTTTTTACATATTCATTTTCCCGGGTAAGGTAGTTTACCACAAGGGCACTATCGGGGCCTTTTCCAAAATAATCATACATCCAATAATAATTATCCATAACGGTATCGCCATGAATCTGGCGGATATGTTCTTTTTTTTCTGCCACAGGGGCTTTGGCGGCCGGCCATTTTACTTGACTCATAATTGATGAAAAGAAAATAAAACTTATAAAAAAACAAGCTATTGATTTAAAGCGCATTTTTATCATATCATTTATTTTCAACTGGTTTAAACAGCAGTTATCGTAAGCGCTAAACCACTATCTTTAATTTTTTAGGAATTGAAAGGTAAGCCAAAATCAAGTTAAATAATTAGCTGCTTTTTCTTACCCTGAATTTCTTTATTAATATTGACTTTTATACACTATTTACACTTGCGTTATTTTATAGTAATATTTTTTTTATTTTCTTTTATTACCGGCTTTGGCCAAATGCATATTAGTGGCCGTGTATTAGATAACAGCAAATTGAATGGAGTAGAATCTGCCAAAGTAATAAGTACCGGCGGCATGGTGGCTTATACGGATTCTATGGGTAAATATCATATTCCTGTAAATATGAACGATTCAATCTATTTTATTTACAATGGCAAGCCCACCCAAAAATTCCCGGTTGCCAAAATAAGTAACCCGCAACAGTTTGATATTTCATTAATGGTAGAAGTACCCGGCAAATACCGTGTTTTAAAAGAAGTGGTTTTATATTCTAAAAACTACAAACAGGATTCTATTGAAAACCGGGAAGCTTATGCCGATATTTTTAATTATGAAAAACCCGGCTTAAGTACGTCTGTTTCGCCTACCGGCGGAGTGGGCGCCGATTTGGATGAGCTGATTAATGTGTTCCGGTTTAAAAGAAAACGAAGGCTGAAAGCTTTTCAAATGCGGCTTGAAGAAGAAGAACAGGAGAAATATGTAACCTACCGGTTCAACAAAAAAAATGTACACCGTATTACGGGTTTACAATCGCCCCAACTTGATTCTTTTTTAGTATGGTACAGGCCTTCTTATACTTTTGCAGCGCAATGCGATGAGTTGAGCTTTAATCAATATATTTTAAATGCATTTTACCAGTTTAAAAAACTGGGGTATCATTTTCCCATCAAAAAAGAAGAACCTATTTTACCGGGATCTTAATCTTTGGCATGAATCAGGATAGTAAGTAGAGTAAACAGAATACTATGAATAAACTTATTTTATCCTTTTTTTTATTTGCCCTTATTTTACTGAGCAGTTGCCAGGCAATTGCGGGAATCTTTAAAGCCGGTGTGTGGGTGGGTGTATTTATTGTAATTGCTATTCTTGCCCTGGTTATTTATCTTTTTTCGAGGAGCAAAAAATAAAGGGCACCCCAATTGTGTTCATATTAATGTGGAAAGCATGCCCCATGAAAAAGCCGGGCACATTAAAATGCTAACAGTTCCTGTACTTTTTGCTGCAACCGGCTATAGGCCATAAAGTTTTTTTCTAATAATATATTAAAAGGGATGGGTGTATCTAAGCTGGCACATCTCAAGATGGGGGCATCCAGTTTATCAAAACAATTTTCTGCAATCCAGGCGGCTATTTCACCTGCAATACCCCCCGTTAATGTAGCTTCATGCAACAGTAAAACCCTGCCTGTACGGTAAACCGAGCTTCGAATAGCATCATAATCTAATGGGAGCAAGGTTCTAAGGTCCAGGATATCGATAGATATATCTTTATTTTCTTTGGCATAAGCAAGCGCCCAATGAACGCCTGCACCATAGGTAATGATACTTATATCCTCTCCCTGCTGCACATGCCTTGCTTTCCCTATTTCAATTTCATAATATTCTTGCGGTACCTGGCCACTAATGCTGCGATACAGGGCTTTATGTTCAAAAAATAAAACAGGATTGGGGTCATTAATAGCTGCTATTAATAATCCTTTTGCATCTTCGGGGCTGGCCGGGTAAACCACTTTAAGCCCGGGTGTATGGGTAAACCAGGCCTCGGTACTTTGGGAATGAAAAGGGCCTGCGCCCACTCCGCCACCGGTAGGCATGCGTACTACTACATCGGCATTTTGCCCCCAGCGGTAATGAATTTTTGCCAGGTTATTAATAATTTGGTTAAACCCTACCGTTACAAAATCCGAGAACTGCATTTCCATCATGGCTTTGAATTTTTCCAGGCTCAATCCCAGTGCGGTACCTACAATAGCGCTTTCGCACAAGGGGGTATTGCGAACCCGTTCGGATCCAAATTCATCAATAAACCCTTCAGTTACTTTAAATGCGCCACCGTAGCCGGCAATATCCTGCCCCATTAAAACCAGGTTTGGATGTTGTTCCATAGATTGTTTTAAACCCTCACTGATAGCTTGTATGAATTTTTTTTCGGTATAGGTCGCCATATGCCCGCCGATGCTGTGATCCTCTTCATTTAAAATAATAGGAGAGGAAGGCCTGGGTGCATATACGTCGTTTAATTCTTCTTGTGTGTGGGGTATGATTTCCGGTGCATGATATGCTTTTTGCAGTTCTGTTTCTATTTCATTTTTAATAGCAGTACGCAAGGTGGCAATATCTGCAAGTGTTATTATTTGCTGATCTAACAACCAGTTTTCATAATTTTTTATCGGGTCTTTTTTTGCCCATTCTTCAAACAAATGCGGGGGTACATATTTTACACCACTGGCTTCTTCGTGGCCACGCATCCTAAATGTTTTACATTCTATTAAATAGGGTTTTTGATTCTTAATGCAATAATCTCTTACCCCTTTTATGGTATCATATACGGTAAGAATATTGTTTCCATCTATTTGTACTCCTTCCATACCATAGCCGGCTGCTTTATCTACCAGGTCTTTACAGCGGTACTGTTCACGCACGGGTGTACTAAGCCCGTATCCATTATTTTCAATTACAAAAATTACGGGCAGGTCCCATACGGCAGCGGTATTGAGTGCCTCATGAAAATCACCTTCGCTGGTTCCTCCTTCACCGGTAAATGCCAGGGATACTTTATTTTCTTTACGTAATTTATAGGCTAATGCTACCCCATCGGCAATAGCCAATTGGGGGCCCAGGTGGCTGATCATTCCACAAACATGATGCGCTGCACTTCCAAAATGAAAACTCCTTTCCCTGCCTTTGCTATAACCGTCTTTATTGCCCTGCCATTGCATAAATAATTTGTGTAAAGGCATATTCCTGCCGGTAAAAACACCCAGGTTGCGGTGTAAGGGCATAATCCATTCGTCCTGGGCAAGAGCTGCTGTAACCCCCGCCGATATTGCCTCCTGGCCAATGCCACTGAACCATTTACTTATTTTTCCCTGGCGTAAAAGCACCAGCATTTTTTCTTCAATCATGCGGGGAAGCAGCATTGCCCGGTACAGGTCTTTGAGTTGCTGAGGGGTAAAATCTTTTTGTGAAAATTGCATGCTGCAAGTTCTCATTTATCAATCAAATAAACAAAGGGCTGATTACTTATTTGCCGGTTTCACCAAAGAATATAAAAAGGATGAAACGACGCTTAGTAAGATACTAAAGATAAATGCCCACCAAAATCCATCTACCCGGATGCCGCTTAAAAATTTATCGGCCAGTAAAATAATAAGGGCATTAATCACTAATAAAAATAAACCTAATGTAAGAATGGTAATGGGCAGGGTGAGTAAAACCAGCACAGGCTTGAGGGCTACATTCAGCAAAGCCAATACCAGCGCCAAGGCCAGGGCCTGTTTATACCCGGGAATATGTATGCCGCTTAAAATACCGGTAGCCGATAAGCCATACGCTACCGCAGCCGTAATAAGCAAACGAATGATAAAATTCATATCTCTTACATTTGATACATAAAGCTACCCAATATACCGGTATGAATTATCTTTTTAGTAAAGCATTTTTATTCGCTAATTTGGCAACTCTATCCAAAGCATGAGTTTACAGGAAATAGTAAATACCTTTTTAGCAAATATTAAAGAAACCCGCTGGCCCGAGTGGGCAAGCACCCTGGCTCAATTAGCCAGTGTGTGGTATGCCCGGTTAAATAATGTATGGGTATATCCTACCGGAATTGTGGGCGTTCTGCTTGCTGCCTATGTTTATTTGTTTATGGCACACCCTCCCTTATATGCTGATTCCATTTTAAATATTTATTATTTTATAATGAGCGTATATGGCTGGTATAACTGGGTACAGAAAAAAGATGAGAGCCACCTTACCTATCCCATAAGCTGGTGCAGCAAAAAAGAACTGTTCATTGGCATTGGATTTTTCCTGGCTTCATGGGCCGGGATTTATATCTTATTGTTTGAGATTACCAATAGCAATACTCCTATTCTCGATTCATTGGTTTCCTCATCGGCTATTACGGCCATGTGGTGGATGGCCAAAAGAAAGATTGAAAACTGGATTGCCTGGATTTTTTCTAACCTCGTTGCCATTCCCCTTAATTTTTATAAAGGGTTTATGTTATTTACACTGATGTACGTAGTTTTCCTGGCCCTGGCATGGATGGGATTTACCCTATGGAAAAAGAAAATGATATATGAAGCCGGTTAAAAAAATAGTAATCATTGGGCCGGAGAGTACCGGGAAAAGCACTTTGAGCGCCCAGCTGGCAGCACATTATAATACCCTGTGGGTAAAAGAATATGCCCGTGAATTTTTAGAAACACACGGCACCCGGTATCGTTTTGAAGATTTATATACCATTGCCCGGGGCCAGTTACAAAATGAAGACAGGGCTCTTGCCTCCTTATCAAAAAACCAAAACCTGCTTTTTATTGATACCGATATGTATGTAATAAAGGTTTGGAGTGAATATGTATTTAACCGCTGCGACAACAGGATCCTGGATGAAATTGCAAATCGTAAATATGATTTGTACCTGCTCTGTGCTGCCGATCTTCCCTGGGTTGCTGATGCATTAAGAGAATACCCTGACCTGGCTACCCGTGAAAAACTTTTTCATTATTATAAAGATATATTGGTGCAACAGCAGGTACCCTGGCAAATAATAGACGGCGATTACGATGAGCGATTAAAAAAAGCGATACAGGCAGTAGATGCGATATTATCAATTTAAATGCATGCATTAAAAAAACTGCAAACTTTTTTATTGTATAATGGCCAGGATATCCGGATCTGTTTCCAGGTTTCTCATTTGCCGGAGAATCATTTGAGAACGGGCTGCCACATATTTACTCAATGGCACTACCGAATATTTTTTAGGATTGGGCAGGCAGGCCGCAATCATGGCGGCTTCCTGCCTACTTAATTCCGAAGCATTTTTGTTAAAATATTTTTTAGCTGCGGCTTGTACCCCAAAAATACCCGGGCCCATTTCTGCAATATTCAAATAACGGCATAGGATGGTGCGCTTTGCCCAGATATGTTCTATGCTATACGTAAAAAAAACTTCGAGGCCTTTGCGCAGGAAGCCACCACCCTGCCACAAAAAAATATTTTTGGCTGTTTGCTGGCTTATGGTGCTGGCCCCCCGCTGCTTTTGTGTATGGCGTTGATTGTATTTTACAGCCCGGGCAATTGCCTTAATATCAAAACCATCATGGTCGGCAAAAAGCTGGTCTTCTGAAGCCATTACGGCCAGCTTAATAGGGGCTCCCATGTTTTTATAAGAAATATAATCCCGGTGCAATCCATATCCCTGCACAATGCTGCCCGCTTGCGTGAGGGTAATGGGCGGGTTGATAAGTGAGCCCAGTAATAAGTAAAGAAAAGAACTTATGTAACAAGCAAAAAAAACATCTTTACAGATTACACCCAGCTTATGAAAGAATTTAATTTTACGCAACACAAAATAATATAAAGCCCAGCCGGCGAAAATAACAAGCAGCACAAAAAGTACTTTTGTACGCAGGTTTTGTACCACAAACCCATCTACATTAAATTTTGAATCAATAAAAAAAAGAAAGAGCAGGGCATGTATTAAAAAAATAATCCCAAAAACTTTTTCTAGTTTTCTCCATGTCTTAATAAATCGGCTTTTTAATATTTTAAACCACATGCAGGAGTTTAATGAGGGTGATAAGTTACCAGTGCCCCAATGATTAAGGCCAGGCCAAAGATGCAATATAATAAACCGGCTGCTACATTTACCCGCCTGATATTGCGGTCATTTAATTTTTCACGGAGCTTACCGGCTAAGTTTATTTTAAAAATATCTGCCGCAATACAAAGGCCCATGCAAATGGTAAAAGTGATAATTTTTTCATTGGGCGTATTTGCCAGCGACTTGGTAGTCGCAACAAACCAAAGGGCAATAACACCGGGGTTTAATGAGTTCATCAAAAAACCGGTAATGAATAACCGGGCATGAGTTGCTTTCCCAATTTTAATTCCCTGGTCGAGTTCTGCTTTTGTTTTATACTTTTTAAAAAACAGGTAATAAATACTCAGTGCCAGTAACAAGCTGCCGCCGGCTATTCCAATTTCTGTTTTATGGTCTATCAGGTTACCAAAAAGGCCGCTAAAATGATTGGCTGTTATAATCCATAAAATATCGCTGAGCCATACCCCACTTATAAAATAAAAAGCGCTGCTCATGCTGTAATTGATCCGAAGCTTGATGACCGTAAAAATTACAGGGCCCACTGTAAAAATCAATGCCAGCCCCAATAAAATTCCGGAAACAATCGCTTCGGTCATGAAATAATTTTTACTAAAATAATTTATTTATCCTTAAGCCATATCCCGGGCAGCTTACAGGTATCTTCTTATTTTATACAGCCCGTGTGAATTACAGGTATGCACTTGCGGTTACATACGGCCATAAAGATATTTTATTTTGAAGCCGGTACATTTTCCTCCAGAAACAGCTTCCAGTCTTGCAGCATATTTCCTTTTAACACCCTGGGAAATTTATGCTGCCCGCCTACTTTTCCTTTTGCTTTTAAGAATTGATAAAACACATCCTGTGTTAAAATTTTTACACTTATATTTTTTAAAGCATGCTTACGTTCTACCGCATAATCATCATTCAGCTCTTTTAATTTTTCATCAATCAGGTTTGTAATCTTCATTTCATCGGTATCATCATCGGTTGCAATATACCATTCATGTGCAAAAAAAGTTCCGTGAGGCACCCCGGCAACGGCAAACTCGGGAATAGAAATATGTAATTCATCTGATACCATCTCAATGGCTTTGGTCATATTATCTACACTCAAATGTTCGCCTACCAGGCTTAAAAAATGTTTGGTCCGGCCTGTAATAATAATTTCGCTACGTTCTTTATCTACCAGTTTTACAGTATCCCCAATGGCATAGCGCCAGGCGCCAGCATTGGTGCTGATGAGGATGGCGTACTCTTTATTTTCTTCAATTTCATGCAACATCAACGCCTGTGGTTTTTCTGCCATATTTCCATCGGCATCAAAATTTTTATCATCAAAAGGAACAAACTCAAAAAAAATATTATTGTTGAGTGAGAGGTGCATGCCTTTAGCGCCCTGCCTGTTTTGATAGGCTAAAAACCCTTCGCTGGCAAGATAGGTTTCTATATAGGTGATGGGTTTCCCCAGCAGTTTTTCAAATCCTCTTTTATAAGGTTCCATGGCAACGCCGCCATGTACATAAAAGCTCAGGTTAGGCCATAGTTCGTGAATATTTTTAAGCTTATAGCGTTCTATTATCTTTTCAATACACAGTTGTAACCAGGCCGGTACCCCTACTATAAAACCAATATCCCAATGAGGCGCTTTTTCTACCACTTCATCCAGTTTTTTTGACCAGTCTTTTTCTTTTGCAATTTTTTTACCGGGTTTATACAATCCCAGGCCCATAAACCAAAACGGGATATTTCTTTGTTGTATTCCGCTCAGGTCGCCTGCAAAATACGTGGGCCCTTTTTGAAGTTGTGTGCTTCCGCCCAGCATAAGCCAGCCTTTACCAATAGCGCTTTTAGGTACATCTTCATACCGGGTGAGGCTTATGAGTTGTTTGGTGCTGGTAATGGTATTGCTGCGAATAAGGTCTTTGGTAACGGGAATATATTTACTGGCTGCTTCGCTGGTGCCACTGCTCAATGCAAAATATTTTATTATCCCCGGCCAGCATACATCCGGGCTTCCTTCAAGCGCTTTATACCACCATTCATTATATATCTTATTATAATTAAATGTGGGAACCAGTTGTTGAAATTTTTTCCCGGGGTGGCGGCTTAGCAGGGCTTCATCAAATTTATACAGTTGGCCAAATTGCGTAAACCGGGCTTTGCGTAAAAGTTTTTTTAATACATTCAACTGTTGCTTGCGAACATCGCCTTGCGGAAGATTAAGTGCTTTTACAATTGATGCCGGTAATTTAATATCAAATATGGCCATGAATGCTGATTATTGAAAAGCAAATATAAAAAATGCTGCTGATCAATGGTTGCCATTTAGCACATTGGCTCATTTAACCCATTTACTACATTCATATTATATTATTTTAATTGCTGCATTTCCCGATATATGTAGTTTTATTTTTTTACCACACAGCTTGCCTGAGTGCTTGGCTAAATTTTTATTGACTGTAAAATTCCATGGTTTGGCTTACCTTTACAGCATGAAAAAAATAATTTTCATTTGTTGTATTTTATGCCTTTTTATGCTGCTGCAACACACCACCCTGGCACAATGTGCTATGTGTACTAAAACCGCATCGCAATTGGGAGAAAAACCGGCTACAGGCTTAAACCAGGGTATTGTGTATTTGATGCTGGCGCCTTTTACCATTGTAGGGCTTATTGCTTACCGCTGGTGGACTGCCAACCGAAATGAAAATCAAAATAATTAGCTTACTATTTCTCAAACTTTTTTATATAACTAAACAGGTTGAATGAATTATTTAACACCTGTTCTTTTATTTCCTGCCTCAGCACATCAATATGAATATCACTGGTTCTTTTTTTACTAATAAGCAAAAATGCTTTGGCCGCCATCAATTCGTATTTTTTTTCTTTTTTCATGTCCCGGGCCAGCCATTGAAAAATTTCATGGGTTAATGCCGGCACACCTACGCCCGCAGCCGCTACCGTTTTTATTACCGGAATTTTATTATTGATAAAAGCCGGTGCCATCATTTTTTTTAAATTATTTACAAAATGATCGGCTCCCGGCCGGTCTGACTTGTTTACAACAAAAATATCTGCTATTTCCATAATGCCTGCCTTCATGGTTTGAATATCATCGCCGCTTTCGGGAACCAGCACCAGTAGGGTGATATCTGCCAGCCCGGCAATTTCAATTTCACTTTGGCCTACGCCCACGGTTTCTACCAATATATAATCAAAACCAGCAGACTTTAACAGTTCGGTTATTTCAATGATGGAAGAATTTAAACCACCCAGCGCACCTCTGGTAGCTAAAGACCGAATAAATACATGGGGATGATTATACCATTGATTCATACGAATACGATCACCCAGTACAGCTCCCATATTAAAAGGCGAAGAAGGATCCACGCAGAGTACTGCTATTTTTTTACCTGTTTTCACCAGTTCGGTAAGCAGCGCATCGGTAAGCGTACTTTTGCCTGCACCGGGAGGGCCCGTAATGCCAATGATGGATGCGTTGCCGGGCTTCAATCGTTCTAATAATAATGAATAGCCCGGTACTTCATTTTCTATTGCTGTAATGGCTCTTGCAATAGATCTAAAATCATCTGCATCTATATGGTGAATGCCCACAATCTCCATCCTGCTAAAATACTTTAGATAAATGAAACCAAAATAAAGCCTTGTTGTTATTTTGCATAAAATATAAAAATTGTATTTACCTAAAGGAATTTCTGTAGTAATACCCAATTATAACGGCAGGTTGCTATTACCTCAAATACTCCCACCCTTGTATGATGCTTTGCAAAATGCCGGCCTGGAGTATGAAGTGATCATTAGCGATGATGCATCTACCGATGCATCTGTAGCCTATATTAAAGCCGCTTACCCGGCAATAAAGTTAATTGAAAACCCGGTTAACAGGGGGTTTGCCCCCACAGCCAATGCAGGAATTTTTGTAGCCACCTATTCTTATACCTTACTCCTGAACAGTGATGTAAAACTTACAACCCATTATTTTCAATTCCTAATTTCTTATTTTGATAAGGAAGATTGTTTTGGAGTGATGGGCCGCATAATCGGTTGGGATGATGATGTCATACAAGATGGCGGCAAATACCCCTATTTTCATGGTGTAAAAATTAAAACTTCGGGAAACTATATTCCTTTACAGGACGATGCCCGCCCCTGTTTCAGTATGTATTTATCTGGCGCCAATGCTTTGATGAATACCACAATATTGCAATCATTGGGTGGCTTTAACGAACTCTTTGCACCCTATTATGTAGAAGATTATGAGCTAAGCTTAAGAGCCTGGCGTATGGGATATATTTGTTATTATGAGCACCGGGCCATTTGCCGCCATAAAACTTCTGCCAGCATTGCCAGCAGCAGTAAAAAAGAAAAGGTGAAGATTATATATAACCGCAATAAAATGTTTTTACATGCCATTCATTTACCGGCTCACCTGCTTTTATTTTGGAAAATGCAACTTGGCCTGGAAGCATTCATCCATATTTGCTTTGGTAAATTATTTTATATAAAAGCTTTAATGGCATTCCTGGGCAAAAGAAAACAAGTGGCAGAGAGCAGGGCTTTACTTAAAAAAAATTCGGTAAAGCGCCTTTTATCAGTGCAAGAAGTGGCACAAAAAATAAATGCACAAATAAGCCGGTTTCCCATACAAAAATGGTAAAATATTTTACTGTATATTACAAATACAGTTTATCGTATTAATTTGATGGCATGAAAAAATTAAAAATCTCATTGGTATTACCCTTCCCGGTTACCAAACCTGTAGGCGGCGCCAGTGTGATGTACCAGTATGCTAACTTATTGCAAAGCCGGGGGCATGTGGTATCTGTTTTTCATTCCCTTAAAAGGCCTTATAAAAAAAGCAAGACCCCGCTTTGGTATAAACAATTTGTTTTTTGGATGCGAAAAGCTGCCAGGCCCAAATGGTTTGCCTTGCATCCACAAGTAAAATGCTTTATAGTGCCGGCAATTATTGATAAATATATGCCCGATGCAGATATTGTTATGAGCACCTGGTGGCAAATGGCTTATGCCGTAAATGAATTAAGTAATGCAAAAGGAAAAAAGTTTAACCTGGTTCAGGATTATGAAACTTGGAATAGTGATACCACCCTGTTGCACCAGAGTTACTCCTTACCCGTTCATCATATTGTAATTGCCCAATACCTGCAGGATTTGTTAATGAGTTATTCCGGTATACAACCGGTACATATTCCCAATGCGATTGATACGGATCGTTTCTCCGTACAAGTGTTACCGCAAAACAGGAATACACAATCTGTAATCATGCTTTATTCCCGGGAAAAAAGAAAAGGCACCCCATATGCCATGGAGGCTTTTCATACGTTAAAAAAAGATTTTCCTGACATGCTGGTCACTTTATTTGGCGTATATCCTCCGCCGGCAGATCTACCGGTTTGGATAAAATATTTTCAAAAACCCGGCGACCTGCCATCATTATATAACCAATCTGCTATTTTTTTATCTCCCAGTTTAGGTGAAGGCTGGGCGCTTCCACCGGCCGAAGCCATGGCCTGCGGCTGTGCTGTAGTGTGTACACAAATAGGCGGGCACCGGGATTATGCCATATCCAATGAAACCGCAATATTGGTAAGCCCCGAAAAACCGGCAGAGATTTATGATGCATTAAAAAAATTATTTACCCAACCCGGTCTTAGAATACAAATGGCAAACCGGGGCCGGGAATTTATGGCAACCCATTTTAGCTGGGAAAAATCAGTGAGTCAGTTAGAGTCCTGTTTTTATACGGCGCTGAGTGAATAACTTTACATTTTGTTATGACCAATTTTATTCCCATATTCCCTTTAGGCATTGTTGTATTTCCCGGCGAAATGCTACACCTCCACATTTTTGAACCCCGGTATAAAGAATTAATTAACGATTGCTTTCAGCAAAAAAAGCCATTTGGCATTCCGTCCGTATTTAATAACCGGGTAAATGAAATGGGAACCATCATGCAGGTTGTTGAAATAAGTAAACTATATGACGATGGCAAAATGGATATTAAAACAGAGGGCATACGTGTTTTTAAAATATTGGAACAGGTAAACAGCTTGCCCGAAAAATTATATGGAGGCGCCATTGTTACCTACCCCCGCATACAAATGGAGGGCAATCCCAAGCTTATGAAAAAAATCCTGGAAGGAATCCGAAGTATATATCATACGCTCAATATAAAAAAAGAATTCAGTAAACCCGATGACCAGGTAAAGTGTTACGATGTTGCCCATCATGCCGGCCTTACTCTTGAAGATGAATACCATTTACTGGAACTGGAACACGAATTACAGCGCCAGGAATTTTTAAAAAGACATTTAGCTAAAGTAATGCCCATTATGGCCGAAATGGATATATTAAAAGGGAAAATAAAAATGAATGGCCATTTTAAAAATGTGAAAGGACTATAATCATGATTACACTTTGCTTTGATTTTGGAAATACACGAAAAAAGCTGGCCATTTTTAAAAACAAACAAATGCAGGAGGAATTATACCTCCCCAACGACGATACAGCAACCATGGCCTCGCTGGTAGAAAAATACAAGCCTCAAAAAACAATTCTCTCTTCGGTTATTGATCACAATGCCGAAATAGAAACGTTCTTAGCAAACCGGTCAGTTTTTCATAAATTATCTGTACAAACCAAAATAAATTTTACAACACCTGTAGGTAAGCCGGAAACAATTGGAGCAGACCGGCTGGCATTGGTAGCGGCCGCCGTTCACTATTTCCCGCTAAAAAACAACCTGGTAATCGGATTGGGCAGTTGTATTACCTATAATTTTGTAACCCAAAACCACCAGTTCCTGGGAGGCAGTATTTCACCCGGTATGGATATGCGATTTAGAGCTATGCATGAGTTCACGGCAAAACTACCGCTTGTGCAGGCAGACTGGAATTTTCCCCTGGTTGGCTATAATACAACCACCAATTTACAAAGTGGTGTACTGTATGGTATGGCCAGCGAAATAGATGGAATAATTGGCTGCTACAAACAAAGGTATCGTAACTTTAACGTGGTTTTAACCGGGGGTAATTCAGCCTATTTTGCCAGTCAGCTTAAAAACAGGATATTTGCCGACCAAAATTTTTTATTTAAAGGACTGTATGCACTCAGCGAAATCAACAACATTGTGGTTTAAAAGATATGGATGGGTATTATTAATCTGTTTATTTTTTTCTGCTACCGCACAAGACAATTCTCCTTATTCCCGGTACGGCATAGGTGATATAGTTCCAAATCGAAATATCATTTCCCGGTCGATGGGTGGGGTAGGTGTCGCATTTGCTGTAGATACTTCATTGCCATACATCCCCGTGGGCATGCTAAATATAAGCAACCCTGCTTCCCTGGGTTCGCTCAGCAGCAACTCGTACATCAATACATTGTTTGATGTGGGCGTAGAAGTTGATAAACATACTTTAAAGAGTAATACCACCCCTGGAAAATATACTTCTAATAATATCAATATCTCGTATGTACAATTGGGGTTTCCTGTTGCCAGTAAAAAAATGGAACTCAAAGGTATGCAATGGGGTTTAAGTTTTGGATTAAGGCCCTTAACACGCATTAATTATAAAGTAGAAGATAATAAACGGCTCACGAATATTGATTCTGTAAACCTTTTATACGAAGGCAATGGGGGTATTTCGCAGGCAAATGTGAGTACCGGTATCCGTATTAAAAATTTTAGTTTTGGGCTTAGCACAGGTTATTCATTCGGATCTAAAGATTATAGTACCCGGCAAACTTTTATCAATGATACCATCGCCTATTATCGAAATCACAGCAGCCGGAATACCCGTATCGGCGGCGTATTTTTAAACCTGGGCGCTCAATATCAAATCAAAACAAAAAATGGCTTACTGCAATTGGGAGCCACTGCTGCATTGCAACAAAACCTTACAGGAACAGCCGATGAATTAGATGAAACCTTTACATACAATAGTTATGATGAACCCGTAAGCATTGATACGGTAAACTATAAAAATAATAACAAAGGAACGGTAAAACTTCCGGCCACTTATTCCCTGGGTTTTTTATATCGCAACACCCATTGGCTTTGGGGTGCCGATTTTGATTATACCGCCTGGGATTCATATTCATTTTACGGAACAAAAGACCCGGCTGTAAAAAACAACTGGACCTTGCGGGTGGGTGCACAATATTATGCAGCCGATAAATTTACACCCATTAATAAATATTGGCGATTTGTAAAATACAGAACGGGTGCCTACTTTGGGCCCGATTATATTAATATTGGCAAAAAAAGAAATGAATATGGATTTTCTGTAGGAGCCGGTTTTCCGCTTACCAGTTTCCAAAGGCTTCGCCTGGGAGGTGAATATGTAACCCTCAATACCAGCCTGGAAGTAGGCGTAAGAGGCGATAAAAACAGCGCCTCATTCAGGGAAAATTTTGCCCGTTTTAGTTTTGGTATCTCCATGGGCCAGCGCTGGTTCCAAAAGAGAAAATATGATTAATGGTATTTTTGCAATTCCTTTTTTTAACTTTTGAAAGCAACCTCCCCATATAAATTTATTGTAGCAGCTTTTTTCACAAGCTGCTTTTTTTTATGTGCCTGCGAAAACAATGAAGCCGATATTGCCAATCTTAATAAAAAAGTACTGGAAGTAGAAAAAGCAAAAGGCGTGCGAACCATCTTTACACTGGGCGGAAAAACAAAAGCAGTACTTACTGCCCCGCTTATGCTGCGGGTGCAGGATAGCATTCCTTATTATGAATTCCCCGAAACCCTGCAATGTGATTTTTATAACGATTCCGGTACTGTAGAAAGTGTTCTTACTGCCCAGTATGCCAAGTACCGGGAAACCCAAAATATTATTTTTTTAAAAGACAGTGTAAAAGTAATAAACATACTAAAAGGAGACACCCTGTACTGCCAGGAATTGTATTGGGACAGGAGCCGTACCAATAAAGAGTTTTATACGGATAAGGCAGTAAGAATACGTACCCGTACCCAAATTATTGATGGCATTGGCATGGAAGCAAACCAGTCATTTAAAGATTGGCTTATTTTAAAACCTATAGGAACCGTACAGGTACCGGCTTCTAAGTTTCCTATGTAACTGCACGGTATTTGCAGTAGTTTTCCTTTATTCAAAAACAATAAATACATTGTTTCAGTAACTTCATTCTAATTCTAAAAAATATACATCATGGAATATCGGCATTTAGGTAAATCAGGCTTGCAGGTAAGCGCCCTCTCCCTGGGAAGCTGGGTAAGCTTTAGTAAACAAATAAACGATAAGCTGGCAGAAGAAATTATGAGCTTAGCTTATGATAAGGGTATTAATTTTTTTGATAACGCCGAAGTATATGCACTGGGCGAAAGTGAAAAAATGATGGGACGCATTTTAAAAAAGAAAAAATGGGACCGCAGCTCTTATTTGGTTTCTTCTAAAGTATATTTTGGATGGCGGGGCAAAGAAAACAAACCCAACCAAACCGGCTTAAGCCGCAAGCATGTGATAGAAGCCTGCAACGAAGCGCTGCAAAGGCTACAGGTAGATTACCTCGATTTGTTTTATTGCCATAGGGCCGATAAAACAACCCCGGTGGCCGAAACGGTTTGGGCCATGAACACGCTGCTACAGCAAGGTAAAATTTTGTATTGGGGAACCAGCGAGTGGACCGGTGTAGAAATAATGGAAGCACATATGATTGCCAAAAAATACAATTTAATAGGCCCCACCATGGAGCAACCACAGTACAACCTGTTTGAAAGAAATAAAGTAGAAGCAGATTACAGCCAAATTTACAAAACCGTAGGATTGGGTACCACTATATGGAGCCCCCTGGCATCGGGATTATTAAGCGGAAAATACAACGAGGGCATTCCGAAAGGAAGCCGTTTTGCATTGGCCGGCTTCGATTGGCTGAAAGACAGGTGGATGATGGATGATAAAATAAAAAAAGTAAAAAAAATTAGCGACCTGGCTAAAAAATTAAATATTTCAACGGCTGCCTTAAGTATTGCCTGGTGTTTAAAAAACCCCAATGTAAGCACGGCTATTTTAGGCGCTACTAAAAAACAACAATTGATCGAAAACCTCAGGTCGCTGGATGTTTTGCCTTTATTAGATGATGAAGTAATGGAAAAAATTGAAAAGATCATGCAAAATAAACCGGAGATCTTATGATACTCTATGGCATTCCAAATTGTAATACAATTAAAAAAACAATCAATTGGTTGCAGGATCACAAAATACCTTTCCGGTTTCATAACTATAAAAAAGAGGGCATTCCCCTGGCCAAACTAAAAGAATGGAATAAGGAAGCCGGCTGGCCCGCTTTTTTTAATAAAAGCAGCAGCACCTGGAAACTTCAAAAAAAAGATATTACTGCCCTTACCGCAGCCCGGGCCCTGGCTATAATGAAAGAAAACCCCAGCATTATCAAAAGGCCCATACTGGAGTATAAAGGAAAATTAATAGTAGGATATGATGAAGCACTATTTAATAAAATATTTTTAACAACAAAAAAAGAAACAAAATGAAAAGACATGCAACCGCCGTATGGCAAGGTTCCGGTAAGGAAGGCTCAGGCCATTTAACTACACAAAGCAAAACACTAAACCAAACACAATATTCTTTTAGCAGCCGGTTTGAAGAAGGTACGGGCACAAACCCCGAAGAACTGGTTGCAGCGGCCCATGCCGGCTGCTTTGCTATGAAGCTGAGCCTGGTATTAAATGCTGCCGGGTTTACGGGAACCGAATTAAATACAAAATGCGAAGTAGAATTTAAAGACGGGGGAATTGCTTCTTCTCATTTAACCCTTAAAGCAAAAGTACCTGGCATAAGTAAAGAGCAATTTGCAACCTGTGCCGACGATGCAAAAGCGAACTGCCCAATATCTAAATTACTAAACACAAACATAACTTTAGATGCAGAGCTGCTGTAATAAAGAATTAAAAAAAGAAGCTGCCCCAGGTTTTGTGGCAGCTTTTTTATGGAGGTAACTTTTAAATAAATTCATTGGCAGGAATGTCTTACAGGTCCTTTTTACAAAATATTCTTTTGGGTTTATAAGGCCCTTATTTCTTATTTAAAATTGCTTACTTTTAAAAGGGATTTAAAAATTATTCTTTTTATTATACAAAAAAACCACATGCATTTTAAAAATAAAACCGTTTTTATTACCGGCGCCTCCAGGGGTATAGGTAAAGCAATAGCACTCCGGCTGGCTGCTGAAGGAGCAAACATTATTGTGGCCGCCAAATCAATAACAGAAAACCCAAAACTGGGTGGAACCATTTATTCTGCCGCACAGGAAATTGAAGAAGCAGGAGGAAAAGCCCTGGCTGTACCATGCGATATTCGGGATGAAAACCAAATTGAACTTGCCGTTAACCAGGCGGCAGAAAAATTTGGCGGTATTGATATCCTCATCAATAATGCATCGGCCATTTCACTTACTCCCACAGAGCAAACGGAACCCAAGCGGTTCGACCTGATGTTTAACATCAATGTAAGGGGTACATTCCTGGTAAGTAAAGCCTGCATTCCCCATTTAAAAAAAGGAACAAACCCCCATATCCTCACCCTGAGCCCTCCCTTAAATATGGATATGAAATGGTTTGCCGGCCACCTGGCATATACCTTAAGTAAATATAACATGAGTATGATTGCGCTGGGCCTTGCAGCAGAATTAAAAAAATACAATATTGCTGTAAATGCATTATGGCCCCGCACTACCATTGCAACCGCTGCAGTTCAAAACCTGCTGGGAGGTGAAGCCCTCATGAAAATGAGCCGCACACCAGAAATTTTAGCCGATGCCGCTTATTATATTTTAAGTAAGCCCTCCCATGAGTATACCGGCCAAACTTTAATAGATGAACATGTACTGGCTGCAGAAGGAATTCATAATTTAGATAAATATGCAGTAGTTGCCGGTGGCCAATTATTTAATGATTTGTTTATCTGAAAATTTTAATAATGCTTGCGACGCTCCCAAATAAAACCATAAATAATTACCTTGTGATATATACGGGAAAAATTATTTTATAAATATTGAATGGAATGCTCCCCATACAAAGATTCAACTTATTAATAAAAGCATTCTACCCAATGAGCAGTTCAAAAAAAATAATATAAATGCGCACTTACCACAAACTGTTAGAAGACAATAAGAAATGGGCTGAGGAACAAAAAATCACCCACCCTGATTTTTTTAAACAATTGGCCCGGCAGCAAACACCCCAATTTTTATGGATTGGCTGCAGCGATAGCCGGGTATCGGCAGATAAGATCACAAACACCCAGCCTGGTGAAATATTTGTACACCGCAATATTTCTAACATGGTTGTGAATAATGATATTAACCTGCTCAGTGTATTGCAATATGCCGTAGAAATATTAAAAGTAAAACACATTATCGTATGCGGGCATTATGGATGTGGCGGAATAAATGCTGCCATGCAAAATAATAGCCTGGGCATTATTGATTACTGGTTAAATGGTATTAAAGATGTGTACCGCCTGCATAAAACAGAAATTGAAAGTTTGCCTACTGAAATCGAAAAACAAAACAGGCTTACGGAATTAAATGTACAGGAGCAGGTACTGAACCTGGCCAAAACGAATATCATCCAAAAAGCCTGGGCTAACAATGAGTACCCCCATTTGCACGGATGGGTTTATGGCTTAAGCGATGGAATTATAAAACCCGTTTATCAAATTAAAGCCGGCACAAGCCCCGAAGCATTATATAATTATAAAAACTTATAAGTGCGAAAAAATACCCCAAAAGAGGTATTTTTTGTATCCAAAATAAAGCTTCTCTTTGTACTCATAAAGAAAATGTATTCCCGGTTATCAAACATCCCGTTTTGAAACCTACTCTAAATAACACTGAAACGTACTAAACTTTCTCATGCTTGAACACTCTTCCCATTCCGGTTCTCCGGGGTGGGATATTTTTTTGCCAAAAAAATTATCATTTTTTTGCTAAATATATTAGTGTTAATAAATTTAATATCCTACATTTGTTATGCAGAATAAATTTACATCGCAAAACACAGATACATCAATTAAAAAAAAATCAATGAGCAACACAGAAAAATTAAAAGCGCTGAAATTAACCATGGACAAAATCGATAAAGATTTTGGCAAAGGTTCAGTAATGATGATGAATGAAAGAGGTGTGATAGAACAGGAAGTGATTTCTACCGGATCGCTGGGGCTAGACGTTGCCCTGGGCGTGGGTGGCCTTCCAAAAGGCCGGGTAGTAGAAATTTACGGGCCGGAATCTTCCGGAAAAACCACTCTGGCCATACATGTAATTGCCGAAGCGCAAAAGAAAGGAGGCATTTGTGCTTTCATTGATGCAGAACATGCCTTTGATAGCATATATGCTCAAAAGCTGGGAGTAGATATTGATAATCTTTTAATATCTCAACCCGATTATGGTGAGCAGGCTTTAGAAATTGCAGATCGGCTGATTCTCTCCGGTGCATTGGATGTTGTGGTGATTGACTCCGTAGCTGCCCTGGTACCCAAAGGTGAGTTAGAAGGAGAAATGGGAGACAGTAAAATGGGGTTACAAGCCCGCTTAATGAGCCAGGCACTCCGAAAACTTACTGCCACCATTTCAAAAACAAATAGCTGTTGCATTTTTATAAATCAGCTCAGGGAAAAAATCGGAATTATGTTTGGCAACCCCGAAACAACCACTGGCGGAAATGCTTTAAAGTTTTACGCTTCAGTACGTTTAGATATTCGCAGACAGGCGCAAATAAAAGATGGTGATGAAGTGGTAGGGAACCACGTAAAAGTAAAAGTAGTAAAAAACAAAGTAGCGCCTCCGTTTCGCCAGGCAGAGTTTGATATAATTTATGGAGAAGGCATTTCTAAAGTGGGCGAAATAATTGACATGGGTGTGGAAATGGGAATTGTACAAAAAAGCGGGAGCTGGTTTAGTTATAATGGCGATAAACTGGGCCAGGGCAGGGAATCTGTAAAGCAACTGTTACTCGATAACCCGGGTATGGCAGCAGAAATAGAAGCCAAAATAAAAGACAAGATTAAAAACGTACCGGAGCAATAAGCACCTATCTATTTTAGTTGGTTTATTAAGTATAATACCGTCTTTTTTTAAGGACGGTTTTTTTATTGTGATGCCATCACCGAAATTTGTACCATTACAATGACAAATCAACAAAACGTAAAGGCACATTTTGCCTTATTAAGTACCAACCTTTTTTTTGCCATTAATTTTTCAGCCATAAAGTTCTTGCTGAACAATCATTTTATGAAACCCTTTGGCCTGAACCTCGTAAGGGTACTGGTGGCAACTCTTTTATTATGGGTTTTATACTTTTTTAAAAAGACCAAAACACAGATTGACCGAAAAGATATGTTCCGGATCTTTTTATGCGGATTGATGGGTATTGCTACAAACCAAATGCTATTTATTAAAGGATTGTCCTATAGCACGGCTATTCATGGGGCTTTGCTCATGCTCACAACGCCCATTTTAATTACCATCCTGGCGGCATGGTTACTTAAAGAACGGCATAGCTTAATAAATATAATTGGCCTGGGGCTGGGCATTGGAGGAGCTTGTTTCCTGGTTCTTTCAAAAAACAATGCAGCAAACCAAAATTCGCCCAACATGTTATGGGGTGATATCCTGCTCATCTTAAATGCCGTGGCGTATTCTATCTATTTTATTTTGGTAAAACCACTGATGAACAAATACAGTATGGTAACGGTATTGCGTATGGCATTTACATTTGGCTTGTTCATCATGATCCCATTTTGCTGGACGGAATTTTCGGAAATTAACTGGCCGCAACTCACCAGCCTTGCCTGGCTCAACCTGGCTCTTATTGTAGTTTGCGGCACTTTTTTAGCTTACCTTTTTAATATTTATGGTATTGATGTACTAGGCGCATCTGTTGCCAGCGCCTATATTTATTTACAACCCATATTTGCAGGCGCAATTGCTATGATTTTCCTGGGAGAGCCCTTAACAACTGTAAAAATTACAGCAGGATTCATGATTGCTGCCGGTGTGTACCTGGTGAATAAAAAAAAACGATAATTTATTCTTTGGGATAATGCATAAAAATGAATTCCCTTTCTGTATTTTTAAAATCTTTCCAGTTCAACACTTCCGACTGTACCGCAAACACAGCACAGGTGGGCAAATTATCAATATTAAAACCGGCACAAAGGCTATTTACAAAATGGGTTATACCGGGGTTATGTGAAAATAAAGCCACGGTATCATCATTATCATCTAAGTGATAAACCACATCGTAAAATGCAGTCAAATCTGCATTGTATAGTTCCTGTACATATTTTATTTCACTTGCTGATGTTTTAAATGCTTTGCAAAAATATGTACAGGTATCGCTTGCCCTGCGGGCTGGGCTACTCACAAAACGATCAATTTTTAAAATTTTTCCGGCTATTTTTTCTGCCATTTCCATAGCATCTTTTTCGCCCCTGGCATGTAAAGGCCTGTCAAAATCCCGCTGGCCCGATTTAGCATCGCTACTTTTTGCATGACGAACGACTAATAATGTTTTCATAATCCCGTAATTTTCAAATTCAAAATCCTTCTCTAAAATACAAAATGTACTTTACTTCCTGTTTTTGTATATACGTACAATACCTGTACCAGTATGTAATAAAAAATCCCGCCTTTCGGCAGGATTTTTTTGGCTTCAACTTCAACTCAACTATTGAAACTTCCTGAGGTTTACATAAAAGAGTTAAACCCTGTAATAATGGTTCCTATAAAGGCCGTTCCGCCTTCTTTTTGTGCATTCAGCTTCTTTAATTCCTGTTCTGTTTTTTCTTTTACTTTAAGCAGTGAATCTTTCAGTTTTTGCTGCTGCATTTTTAAATCCAGCTTTATTGAATCTTCAGGTATCGTTATTTTGTTTTCGTCGTAACGATAAGGCTGGCCATTTTCTTCATTTATTTCTACTCCGTTTTCATTTATTTTTATCCTGGTATTTCTCCTGCGGCTTCCGTTTCTCCATGAGTTGTTTTCCTCATCGGGGGTATCTGCCTTTATGCCATCTAAAGTATAAAGGCCATCTTCTTTCATAATATAATCGGTATTGCGTTCCCAGTTATGCTGGGTATTCTTACTGTCGAAATCCCAATCCCAATCTTCATCGTTAAAGAAACTTACATGGGTTACATTGAACCATCCAATACTTTCATCAATCCTTATTTGCTTGCCTACAGGAACATAAATTCTTACAATAACTTCCTGGTTCCTGAATTTTTGTTGCGGCGTAATCGCAAATCCTTTATCTATTATTAAAATACTGTCCTGCTGTTCTGTTTTAAAAGGAATGGCAGCAGCCGTGTTATTGGCAACCTCAAGACTTCTGCCTCTTGCCAGTTTCATAACCGATAATCTAAAACTATCGCTTTGGGTTTTAATAATTTGCAGGGTTACATTTTGAACAAAAATAGAATCACTGTCCAGCGCTTCAAAAAGGTCTAAGCGATTCCACCGGCGGCGATGATAAGTTTTAAATGGCGACTCTGCTGTAATTTCTAATTTATTTACATGGGGATTTGCCAGGCTTACAAATATTTCCTGGGGCGAATTGCTTTTCTTAAAGTCTTTACTTAAGCCTGCAACCAGGCCAATAAAACAGGCCCAGCCCAGTATCCATAAGCATATAAAGATCCAGGTTAAAGCTGCGCTTCCTTTACGCACCCGGGTAATGCGGCGTATAAGCCAGGTAATAATTCCAATAATAGGAACGGCAATAAAAAACACCAGGGTTCCCCATGCCAGCAGGTTTTGGCCTGTACCATTTAAAACGAAATCCTTTAATGGGAATATACCCACTGCGGCAATGCCCAGGCCAAATAAACCTACAATAAGTGCAATTGCAATACTGCCGGCAATAAAGTAAAAGAATATTTTAAAAAGTAAGGCAATAATATCACCCAGGCTACGCCCGCTGCGGTGTGCCGCCTGGTGAATATCAGATGCTACCGTTTTACTTTTTTCACGGGCAAAAGTAGCGGCTTCCTTGCTTAACTTTTGAGCCCTCTCTTTTACGCCCTGCATTTCTTCCATCACCGAATTTTTGATTGAATTCATGTCCACTTTTTCACCTTTCATTTCTAATTTTTCTGATGTGGTAAGGGCTTCTGGTATTACCAACCATAAAATGATGTAAATGATCAATGAGCCAGGGCTAAAACTAAATGAGATAAAATTAGGGATACCCCAATGCCCAAACTTAAACGCAAAGGATAAGAACGGAATAAGAAATAATAAACGAGGTAACCACACAGGTACGCCAAAATAACTTCCCAGGCCGGCACATACCCCTGCAATAATCTTATGATCATTATCCCGGTACAGTTTTCTTCTTTGTCCGCCGATTTCAGTGCTGGCTGTACTTGGCACCACTACCCATAATAATAAATAGGCAATAAAGCCAATACCCGAAAATAAGAGTATGGCAAAAATAACCCTGACGATGATGGCATCAATACCAAAATAATTGGCAATACCGCTACATACCCCACCCAGAACTTTATTATTTTCATCCCGGTACAATTTACGGTTACCGGCGCCGGGGCCAAATGTAAAATTAGGCTGGGTGTGGCTTTCACCTGGCTGGGCATCCTGTGCATGTGAAGTATCTGCTTCTGCCTCATCAAAATCTTCGGGGCGGCCCATACTCCTGATGATCGCATGTACATCCTCTTCGGTAATACAAGTGGCTCCTGTTTTTAATTGTTCCTGGAAAAGTTCGCTGATGCGGCTTTCAATATCATTTATAATTTCATCTTTCCCCTGCTCATTTACAAAATACTTGTTTAAGCTATCGGTGTAATTTTTTAAAATATCAAATGCAGTGGCTTCAATGGGTACTACCCGGCCCTGGAAATTGATATTGATTACTTGTTTCATGGCTTATTAATTTTTTTTGTTTCGTTAGTTGAAGTTGTCTTTTCAACAAAAATCATGGCTATACTTTTTTTGTTGACTTTATTGTGGTTTTTGAGTAATACTATGTACGGCATTGGCCAGTTCATTCCAGGTGGTTTCCAGTTCAGCATAAAACTGGGCACCCTTCTCTGTAAGTGAAAAATACTTTCTTGGTGGCCCGCTATTGCTTTCTACCCAACGATAGGTAAGCAATCCTGCATTTTTCAACCGGGTTAATAAAGGATATAGGGTACCCTCAAAAATGGTGAGGTTGGCAGCTTTCATCATATCAATAATATCAGAAGGATAAGCTTCTCCTCTTTTTATTACCGACAGGATACAGAACTCCAAAATCCCTTTCCGCATTTGGCTAGCTGTGTTATCAATGTTCATGGCTAATTGTTTAAAAAATTCATGGCTATACTTTTCACCGGGTTTTAAAGAGGTGACGACGATTGAACCATTTCCGGAATTGTTCTGTCTTAGCGCCTTTATTTCCCAATGACAACACAAAGATATAAATTATTTGGTACTATGCAACACATACTACTATCTTTTTAAAGGTAGTAGGCGGTAATAAGGTACATATATCCTTATATATTATTGATTAACTGGCTCTTACGAAATAAAGAAAGCTTAAAAATAATTTTTGCTTTTGGATAAAAGGTAATTTAAGCCGGATGAATGGCAGGATTTGGGGCATTAAAAAATAAACCCAAATTCCATTTTGGTAAGAAATTGCAGAAACGATTGGTAAATTTTAAATCAAATAAAAATTTAGGCTCTATGGATGAATTACTAATTAATAGACCCCAAAAAAATCATAAAAGAATTGTTTGTGGAAGAACTGGAAATTCTAAATGGACATTCAAAAAGTTGTTATAATAAAAAATATTTTTAAAATATTCGTTGCTGAGTATGTTTAAAAATGGAATGAATGGAGCGATTAATCCCGGAAAAATTGACATTCCAATTCCTTCTTTCTTGTTAAAATTCAGCAAACCAATAAACGCTACTTTCGTATTTTTATCTATAGGATATATACAACAACCACCATGAAAAAATATATACTCATTATACTGGCCCTCTTTTCCTTAAGCGCCTGTAAAAGCAATAAAAGTTTTTTAGAAAGAAATGATGCCGATAAGGCATTAGCGGATGCTGTAAAAAAAATTACAAAAGACCCGGGTAATGAAGAAGCTACTGCAGCGATCCCCATTTTATATAAACAAATACAGCAAGACCACTTAAATATCATCGCCTCCTATAAAAATAGCCGGGATTTGAGCAAGTGGTCCAATATAATTTCACAATACGAAAAACTGCAGCAGGCATATAACATTATTATGAGTAATACGCAGGCTTTTACCTTAATAACACCTGTTAGCTACAATGCAGAATTGTTAGAGGCTAAGGAATCGGCGGCATCAGATTATTATAACGAAGGCATGAATTATATAAGCAAGGCCGGCCGGGAGAATGCCCGCAGAGCCTATAATAGTTTTAAAAAATCAGGTTCCTATATACCGGGGTATAAAGACAGTAAAGAAAAAATGAATGAAGCTTATGAAAATGCCATTGTAAATGTAGTAGTCAACCCGGTACAGGATAATTCATTTTTCAATACGGGCGGATGGGGTAATTATGGATATAATTACAGCAACGAATATTTTCAGCAAACATTACTCAGGGATTTGCAAAATGATAATAACGAAAGCCGCTATGCTGCCCGGTTTTATACCGATTGGCAGGCCCAAAGAGAAAATATAAGGCCTGATTGGGTGGTAAACCTCACCCTGCGGAATATGGACATACCCCGCCCAGTTCCCTATACCTATAGCCGTAGTGTAAGTCGCAATATTGAAGTGGGCAGAGACAGCAGCGGCCATCCTGTAAACCAAACGGTTTACGCAACTGTGAACATAACACGATATCGTTTTGATGCACGTGCCAGCATGGAAGTACAAATCAGGGACCTGGAAACCCGCCGTACAATCAGCAATCGTAGTTTTAGTGATACTTACCGGTACGAACAGGAGCGGGGATCCTTTACCGGTGACAGCCGGGCCTTATCTTCATCAGACTGGAACATTATAAATAATACAAATTACCAGGAACCCCGGAAAGAAGAAATATTAAATGAACTGTACCGTAAGATTTACCCACAGGTATTAAACAATATAAAAAATGCTACCAATTGGTAATTTTTATTTAAATAGTTGAAATACCAGTAAACTCATGGTATAAGCCAGGAAAGTAAGGTAACCAAATTGTATGGCAGGCCATTTCCAGGATTTGGTTTCTCTTTTTACAACGGCGAGTGTACTCATGCACTGCATGGCAATTACATAAAAAACAAGTAAGGATAAACCGGTAGCAAGCGTATATACTTTAGTTCCATCTGCCCTTACTGCAGAGGCCATTTTTTGGCGAAGGGTACTGCTGTTTTCATCCGCATCGCCCCCTACACTATATAATGTAGCCATGGTTCCCACAAATACTTCCCGTGCTGCAAAAGAAGTAATGAGGGCAATTCCAATTTTCCAATCGAAACCAAGGGGTTTAATAGCCGGTTCTATTGCATGGCCCAGCATACCGGCAAATGAATTTTCCAGGTAGGCCGTGCCCCGCTCCACTTTTAATTCATCGGCTTTCTCCGGGTTTTTTTGTATTTGTTCATTAAAAGAGGCTGTTACCGCTTTCATTTTTTCTTTGGGGCCATAGCTGCTTAATATCCATAATAATAAGCTGATCACCATAATTACTTTTCCGGCCTGGGTTACAAAGATTTTAGCCTTTTGCAGCATGGTAGTAAAAATGTTTTTCCACCTGGGGCCACGATAAACAGGCAATTCTAAAATAAAAAAACTTCGTCCACCCGATTTTATAAAAAATTTCATGACCCATGCCACAGCTAATGCCAGTATTACACCCAGCATATAAAGCAGCATCATTACCAGGCCCTGCAAGCTTAAAAAACCAAGAAAATATTTATCCGGTATTACCAATGCAATGAGGATGGTGTACACCGGCAAGCGGGCACTGCAGCTCATTAAAGGAGTAACCATTATAGTAAGTAATCTTTCTTTTTTATTTTCTATACTCCGGGCGCTCATAATGGCGGGTACAGCACAGGCAAAACCACTGATCATGGGCATTACACTCTTACCATTTAAACCCGATTTTCGCATTAACTTATCGGTTAAAAAACTTATCCGGGCCATGTAACCGGTATCTTCCAGCAAAGTAACCAGCCCAAACAAGATCATAATTTGTGGTACAAATATGATAATACCACTTAGCCCGGCTATAATACCGTTAATTAATAAATCGGCAAAACCGCTGGCCGGCAATACTTGTGTAAGCCAGCCGGAAAGTTTTCCAAAACTCCAGTCTATCGCATTCATCGGGTATTGTGCCACCCAAAAAACACTTTGGAATAATATAAATAATACAACCAGTAAAATAATGTATCCCCAAAAGCGGTGTAATAATAAGTCGTCTAATTGATCCGTAAATAAATGCTTTTTCAATGTGTCTTCTTCTGTCACATTTTTATGCATAATTTTTTTTATGCGGCTATAGCGCTGCATAATTTCTTCGGCCTGGGTTTTCGTCGGGTTAAATGAATTGTCGGTTTCAATTTGTTCTATCTTTTCCTGCTGATTGCCGGAAAGATTAAAGTGTTCATGATTGATTAAATAATGTACGGCTGCATACCGGCTTACAGCCGGGAACATTTGCTGCAGGCTGTTCACAGCATTGGTTGCCAGTGCCGAAGTGTCTATAAAATCCCTGGCCGGCGGGTTGTTAATATTTTCTACCTGGAGTGATACTGCTTTTTTCAGATCGGTAAGCCCTTTGTTTTTACGGGGATTTACCATTACAATAGGTACTCCCAATTCTCTTTCGAGGCCGGGTATATTTATTTGGGTCCCTTGTTTTTTTGCCAGGTCCATCATGGTAAAGGCAATTACAACCGGTATTTTTAAATCAATTATTTGGGAACAAAAGAGAAGGTTTCTTTTTAAATTACTGGCATCTGCCACCACAATAAGCAGGTCGGGTTTAATGGTATGATCCTGGTTTAGCAGTACTTTATAACTCACCCATTCATCATCCCGCTTTGGATAAAGGCTGTATGTGCCGGGCAGGTCGGTTATTTTGGCAACCAGGTTTTCATGAATCCTGAATGAGCCGGATTTTTTATCTACAGTAACGCCGGGAAAATTTCCTACTTTTTGGTTCATGCCGGTGAGGGCATTAAAAAGAGAGCTTTTTCCACTATTGGGGTTGCCCACCAGGGCTATGTTGATTTTTTGCTCCAATTAAAATTTGTAATAGCGGCAAAAATACGAGAATATGCCAGCGCTTAATTACGATATATGGAACAGATACCCGCCAATTGGGAAAGATTTTTGAGTATCTGCACTTTAATTAAGTTGGGCGGCAATATTTTTCATATCTGTTTCACCGGTGAAGCGCCAGCTTTCTTTTCCGCCTTTATAAACAATAAAAGTTGGGAATTCTGTCGCTTTTAACTGTGCACATAATTCTGTTTGGGCACCCCCATCAATTTTTATTAAAATAAATTCTTTGGGATGCACAGCCGCCAGGGAATCAATTTGAGGATTCATTTTTTTACAGGGCGGGCACCAGGTTGCGCCAATATCTACCAGTACGGTTTTATCCATAGGTATCCGGGATAAGTATTCAGCCAAGCTGATGGGAGTTGCTGTTTTTATTTGCTCCACCGGTTTATGGTCCTGCTTCCAGGCGTTAATACCCCCTTGCAGGTTATAAGTTGTATATCCTTTTTTATTGAGCCATTCTGCAGCGGCAGCGCTACGCCCGCCACTTAAGCAATACAGGTACACCGGTTTTGATTTATTGAGTGAAGCGGTGCGCCTGGCAAATTCATCTTTTCTCGTCCAGTCTGCCTGCATGGCATGTGCCAGGTGGTCAGTATTAAACTCATCTGCCGTACGTACATCTAATAATTGCACTGTGCTGTCTTTTATCAAAGATTCAAATTCAGCAGGCTTTACTTCGTGCAATTGGGCATCACCTTTACAGGCTGTGAATAGTAAGAGAGATATTACAAAACCGGCACATAAATTAAATTTCATAGAATGGTTATTTAAAGAGTAAAGTTAACAAATACCTATTAATACAAAAGATTCGTCATAATCTCGTAAACATATATAAATAACATGCCTCATCAGTTTTGGTTTTTTACCTTTGCTCAAAATCAACCATACTACACATGAAAAATATTTTTATTGCTTTACTGCTCGTTGCACAAACCGGGTTTGCTCAAAAAAGTATTCAAAGCGACGAGGCGCTAAAAGCCGGGCTGCAACAATCCGTTGAGTTTTTAGCGGCAGACCGGTTAGAAGGTCGCCGTACCGGAACAGAAGGCGAAAAATTAGCTTCGCAATATATAAGCGATCAGTTTAAAAAAGCAGGCCTTTCACCGCTCTCCCATCAAAATGATTATTTAGAACCCTTTGAAGTGAATGACGGAAGAGTATTGCTGCCTGCCACATCATTACATATTGATAAAGCCAGCCTCTCTTTATATGAAGATTGGTTTCCTCTTTCACTATCATCCGATATTAATAAATCGTTCAGCTATATTCCTACCAACCGAAAGTACCCTGTTTTTTTATTTGATTTAAAAAATGGATTAGAGGAAAATAAAGACAATCCCCATTTTGACCTGGAAGAATACATTAGCAACTTATGCCGGGAAGCAATAAAAAAAGGAACCGAAGCCATTATTCTTTACAACAGTTCATCAGTAGATGATAATTTAAAATATAATCCTAAAAGTAAAACCACGGCGCTTTCCATTCCGGTGATATACATCAGTAAGGATATACAGGAAAAATATTTTACCGGGAAATCAATACCCGCCCTGGATTTAATTATTAAATCTGAAAACCAGGTACGCACCGGCCACAACGTGGTGGGTATGATAAACAATGGCGTTAAATATTGGGTAGTAATTGGTGCGCATTACGATCACCTGGGTTATGGCGAAGACCACAACTCACTGTACGCAGGTAAGGTTCCCATGATACATAATGGAGCTGACGACAATGCAAGTGGCACGGCCTCGCTTATTGAGTTGGCCAAATGGGTACCCACCTCAGGTTTAAAAAAGTATAACTATTTATTTCTTGCTTTTTCCGGTGAAGAACTGGGTTTATTCGGTTCTAAATATTTTGTAGATCATTCAAATTTTGATTTGGAGAAAGTAAACTATATGATCAATATGGATATGGTTGGCCGGCTGAATGACAGTACACATGGCTTAACCATAGGAGGCTATGGCACTTCGCCCGAGTGGGGCAAACTGATTTTAGCCAATGACCCTTACTTTAAAATTAAAATGGATAGCAGCGGCACCGGCCCCAGTGATCATACTTCTTTTTATTTAAAAAATATTCCGGTGCTGTTTTTCTTCACCGGCATACATAGCGATTATCATAAACCCAGCGATGATGCAGATAAAATAAATTACAACGGTATGGTGAAAGTGGTAGATTATATCAAAAACATTTTAACCCGTACCGATGAGCTGGATAAGCTAAGCTTTACAAAAACCCGGGAAGTGAATATGGCCAGCAGCAGCTTTAAAGTAACCATGGGTATTATGGCCGATTACAGCTATAGTGGCACAGGGGTATATATTGATGGCGTAAGCGAAGGCAGGCCTGCACAAAAAGCCGGTTTACAGCATGGTGACGTAGTAGTACAACTGGGTGATTATAAAATAAGCGATATGCAGGCTTATATGAAAGCCCTGGGAAAATTTTCAAAAGGGGAAACCACCCGGGTAAAAGTAATTAGAGATAAACAAGAAATGTTTTTTCAACTCACATTTTAGGTTTACATTGGTAAGGCACATTTCGTTTCTGAATAAAGCGCTTAAAGGGTACGCTGCATGAAATTAAAAATAGATAAAGCCAGTTTAGTAGAAAGTTTTTTTGAATATACCTGTATACTGGGAATTGTAGCGCCGGTAAAAGATTATTTACTTACCTGGAATATTAACGAGGTACTGGGTTTTAAAATGTACATCAATCATTCAGTAGAAGTGCAATTGCATAAGAAAGGAAGAGATTATTTTTTTTCGGTGTATGAATACAAAGTGCCAGGAACCGGCATTGTTCATTTTTTGTACAATAACCAGGATGACGGGGAATATTTACTTCCTGAATTCAGGCATTTGGATTTTGTATGGCTCATCAGCGGTGAGTGTGCCGATGACCTGGATAGCAAGAGTTTGCAAGCTGCATTAAAATTATTGCCGGCCGTGCAATTGGTAAATGAAATTCCTTTTGAAAAAATTAAAAACAGGGAAAACCTTATAATATGATATGGCAAGAAGAAAATAATAAGCTTTACCGTAAATTTGAATTTAAAGATTTTGTAGAAGCCTTTACCTTTATGACCAAGGTTGCATTTGCAGCAGAAAAAATGGATCACCATCCCTGCTGGAAAAATGAATACAATACAGTGGAGATTTGGTTAAGCACACATGATGCAGGAGATATCGTTACAGAAAAAGATCATAAACTGGCTGTAAAAATT
The DNA here is from genome assembly GCA_001898465.1 of Sphingobacteriales bacterium 39-19. Taxonomy (GTDB): domain Bacteria; phylum Bacteroidota; class Bacteroidia; order Chitinophagales; family Chitinophagaceae; genus Ferruginibacter. Next base: position 466,887 of record MKTX01000001.1, read on the forward strand.
GATATCCTGGCAAAATGAATTTTTTGAAAAGTTCTTTAAACAAAATTTTTTAATTGACTCCTTAGCTCAGTTGGTAGAGCTACTGACTCTTAATCAGTAGGCCCAGGGTTCGAGTCCCTGAGGGGTCACTCTTTTTATTTTATACACTCTTCATGTGGCTCCACAGGGGGGGAAAGCTATTTGGGTAATTACCCGATCAATTCAATGTAGGCTTACGGTTCAAAATAAGGAAATATACAACCGTCTTTTATTTCATAAATTAGCAGTAAGATCTATCCTTAAGTAGGCAAAGATTTTCTTTCAATTGGAATAACCCATGCGAAATCTAAGAATACTTGTAAAATTTTATTCCCTGCTGGTTTCTTTTATATACAGCTTGCCTTCCTTTTGCCAGGTAAGCGGGCAGGTAGCTTTGAGAAAAATTACGGAGCAAAACGGCTTAAGCGATAATAAGGTAACCTGCGTATATAAGGACAGGAACGATTTCGTATGGATAGGCACCGCCTCGGGGCTTAACCTAATGAATGGTTCTTCCATTACTGTTTTTAAACAGGATCCTCATCATCCAAATTCTATTAGCAATAATTTTATAAATGCAATTGCCGGGGATGCTAACGGGTTCATATGGATTGGTACGCAAAATGGACTGAATTCTTATGATGCGGCCGGAAACCGGTTTACCAGGTATATGCTGCAACCGGGAAGCCCCGGTTTTATAAACTGCCTTTCCATTGATAAAAAGAACAACCTCTATGCAGGTACAACCACCGGCCTTTTTTATTTGGATAAAAAAACCAAAAAATTGTATCCTATTGCTATCCCCGGCAAAAAAAAAGATTTTTTAGTAAATCACAATATTACGGGATTAGCGATTGATGCAACAGGCAAAGTATGGTTTACTAATTTTAACGGGTTGTGGAGTTATGATGCTGTTTTACATAAGACCCTGCAAGAAGCAAATGTAGCGCATAACCAATCACCTACTTTATTTACCAGTTTATGCATCGCCCATAATGGAAAAATTTGGGCAGGTACCTGGAGTAATGGACTCATTGAGTTTGATCCCCTGTACAGGAAAATGCAAGTGTATCCTTATGAAAAGAATATTACTTCAATAGCTGAGATTAAGGATGCCGATAAAGGTTACCTAATATGCCTCAATGGAAACTTTAAAGGGTTTAATCCCAACACCGGGAAATTTATTCAGTTTTCTATTCCCCATGGTATCCCTAAAGAAACCGAAGTGAATAACCTGTACACATCAAACAATAACTGGCTTTGGATGGGTACCAAGGATGGCCTTATATTTTATAACCCGGAAAAAACATTATTCCGCCATCATATTTTTGATAAAGATATTACCGGGCAGGATGTTCCATTACTAGAGTGGAATGGAAATATATTGGCTGGCGGAGAAGGGAAATATTTTTTAAAACTATATAATGATACACTGCAGGAACTGGCTGATTATAGCTACGCTGTTCAAAATAATTATATCAGTTGCCTTTCCCTGGCATTCTCAGGAAGAAATGAATTGAAAGTGGGTACCAACCATGGAATTTTAGATATTGACCTTTCTACCCAAAAAAAATCTTATGACCCTTTGCAATACCTGGTTAAAAATAACCTCTCAGATAATTTTATCACCGGGCTTTTAAAAGATCATGAAAATAATTGGTGGGTTTTGCCGTGGAGGAATGGAATTTGGAAGCAAAACCATAATGAAAATATGTATAAGCAGGTGTTGAGATATTTTATACGCCAGGGAGGCTTTCCGAAACCATTGGTAGTATCGGAAGCCGTAGAAGATCAGTATCATAATATCTGGTTTGCTGATTTAGATGAAGGAATTATATTGTATAAAGCGGGTACCCAACAGTTTTCAAAACCTTTCGAAAAGCAGTTGGGCCGCACGTTTAGTACTGCTCACCTATTATATTATAAAGACCAGGTTTTTTCTTTTTCGGGTACTCATATTTTTTACTGGAATACTACCAACTTTTCATTGGAGCAAATAGAATTGCCCGTACAAATGGACAAGCCCATAAGCGCTATCGCAATGGATAGCCTGGGTCATTTATGGATGGCTACACAGCAAGGATTATTGTTGTATAATTTCAATACCAAAAAGTATGAACGTTTTACCGTTTCAGATGGTTTGGTTACCAATGATATGGAGGGTACTCTCTATTGCAAAAAAAACGGTGTTATGATTTTTGGCAGCGCTGGTTACCTCACAGCCTTTAGCCCCGCAAAGTTGATAAATGCCTTAAATGTTGTACCCCATATCAGGCTGGCTGAAGTAATGGTAAACGGGCGTACCATTTCTTTTGATACAACTAAAACCATGAAATTTGGCCCAAGAAATAATCATTTTACTATTACCTGGGCGGTAACAGATTACAATAACCCGTTGCAAAATCATTATTATTATAAATTAAAAGAAATTGACAAAGACTGGCGTTATGCAGGAACACACGGAGAAGTTGAATTTGCAAACCTTTCCCCCGGGTATTATCACCTATTGCTTAAAGGGGAAAATGCTAATGAAATTAATGCTGATAAAATTATATCATTACAATTTTACATCAGGCCGCCTATATGGCAACAATGGTGGTTTGCGGCACTTGTATTATTAGCCATTGTTGTAGGTTTATATATATTATACCGCTATCGTATAAACCAGTTTCTGAAAATTGAAAAATTGAGAAATAAAATTTCTATAGACCTGCATGATGATATTGGCTCTACCTTAAGTTCTATTTCAATTTTAAGCGAAATCGCTTTGCATCAAAAAAGCGAAAACGAAACCGAAAATAGGTTAAGGGAAATTAAAGAAAGTTCTCTTTCCCTTATGGAAAGAATGGACGATATTGTATGGAGCATTAACCCGGGTAAAGATTCGCTGGAAAGCCTTCTTTTAAGAATAAAAACTTTTGCGGCTAAAATATTTGAAGCGAAGGGAATCAATTATACTTTTCATATTCATGAAAATATCCGGCAACTTCATTTACCCATGGAAACCAGGCAGCATATTTATTTAATAATGAAAGAAGCCATTAATAACCTGGTAAAACATTCAGGTTGCCACTATGCTGAAATATATGTAGATTATAAATCTTTGCTATTAACAATAATTATAAAAGATGATGGAAGCGGTTTTTATATACAAAACAGTTCAACGGGTAATGGTTTGAGCAGTATGAAAAAAAGAGCAGCCGAAATAAAAGGAACCTTAACTGTTCATTCAGTTATAAATGAAGGAACAGCCATCGGGTTGAAGGTAAAAATCGGATAAATATATGATACCAAAATCTTTTAATAACATTCATTTTTGCAGGTAATGATAAAAGTGGCAATCATAGAAGATAATAATTCCTTGCGGCGTTCGCTGCGAAATCTTATTGATGATGCCCCGGATATGCAATGCGTAGCAGAATTTGGCAACCTCCTGAATGTAGTAAGTGAATTTCATAAAACCAGCCCCCATGTAGTACTTATGGACATTGGCCTTCCGCACATTTCGGGGATAGAAGGCGTTGTAACTGTAAAAGAGAATTTTAATAACGTGCTGGTGCTTATGTTTACTGTATTTGAAGATGATGAAAAAATTTTCGAAGCCATAAAATCGGGGGCCTCCGGTTACCTGCTAAAAAAAACAGCCCCTGAAGAAATTTTAGAAGCCATCCGGTCTTTATACCAGGGAGGGGCGCCTATGAGCGCTTCTATTGCCAGGCGGGTAATAGAATCTTTTCAAAAAAACAACAGTAATACCAGGGAAGTTTTTAATCTTACCACCCGTGAATCTGAAATCCTCCATTCACTGGTAGAGGGCCTGAGTTATAAAAAACTGAGTGAAAAATATTTTATCAGCATCAGCACCGTACGTACCCATATAAGGCATATTTATGAAAAACTCCATGTAAATTCCAAGGCACAGGCGGTAGCAAAGGCTTTGAAGAAAATGTAAACTACACCCATTAATTTTTTTCCTTTCATTTGCCGGCTTTCTCATGTAAGCATAAAAAATCATCCATTTATGCGATTGATTATACTTTATTTTATTGCTTCCTTTGGCTTGACAATTGTTTAAAATGAAATCTACAAATAATGGGCACGGCCCTGTAGTATCAGCATACAGGAGCCGCCACATCATAAAATAATGAACACATGAAAAATAAAATTTTAAGTTTTGTGGTATGTACCATAATAAGTTGCTCTTATAGCCAGGCACAAATTTTAAAAAAAATAAAAGACCGTATAAAGAGTGAAGCAGCCAACCATGCAGAAAATGATGCAGCGGATGCTACCAATAAAGCGATAGATAAAGCAGAAGGCAAGAACAGCAAACAAAATAACAGTTCAACATCAGAAGATAGTAAAAGCAAGATTAGTTCACCGGCAAATTCACCAGAACTGCCCTCTATGAAAACATATAAGAACTTTGATTTTGTACCATGAGACTCAATTTTCTTCGCTGATGATTTTTCAGAAGACCAGGAAGGAGAATTACCAGCTCACTGGATATTGGGCTACGGGCAAGGCCAGGTTAACCGTTTTGACAGTAAAAATGTGTTTGCGCTGGTTTCCGGTGAAGGTGGTGATCATGCTGCAGTACTGGAGCCCAGAATGAAGAAGAAATCAGGATATATGCCTGAGGCCTTCACCGTGGAATTTGATATGTATTCACCACATTCCGACGGAGAAGATTTCAGAGATCCCTGGGTGGGTCTTAATTTCTATGGAGATGACAATCCCATAAAAGATTATGACGATTGGGATCTCTCTCCGGAATCGCTTGGTTTTTTTAGTGGTAATCTCAAGAGCAATTCACCGTACGATCTAAAGGATAACGTTAAAGACGAAAACTTTGTAAATAAATGGCATCATATTTCAATCGCCTACCGCAATAAGCAAATGAAGATATACCTGGATCAAAACAGGATATATGTTATTCCGCAGGTGGCAACTTTACCAATCAACAAGTTCGGAATAAGAGTAAGCGGTAAAGCTGTGGTAACAAATATCCGGCTCGCTGAAGGTGGTGGTATGAATATGATTGGTAAAAAGTTTACAGATGCTAAGATCATTACTCATGGTATTACTTTTGATGTTGACAAATCCAACATTAAGCCGGAAAGTATGGGCACGTTGAATATGATCGTAGATGTTTTAAAAGCTAACCCGGATTTAAAATTTGAAATAGATGGCCATACTGATAATACCGGAGATGCTGCTCATAATCTTACACTTTCTCAACAACGGGCAAACGCAGTAAAAGCTCAATTGGTTAGTATGGGAATTGATGGCTCACGCCTTACCACTAAAGGATTTGGAGACAGCAAACCCATTCGTGACAATTCTACTCCCGATGGAAAAGCCAATAACAGGAGGGTTGAGTTTGTAAAAATATAATAATTGATATCTGAAAATGAATAGAAATTTTATAGCAGGCTTACTCCCAATTTTTGTTATACTATTATGGACTTACCCTAAGGCACAAAGCAATATTTCATTTGAGTGTAAAGAATTAAATATTTCCAAATCAGAATCCCTTACATGTGACCCAATGAGTGAAGATGACCCGAATGATCTTGCAGAATCTTACAGTTATCTTATTACCTATTTCCCTGCAAATAACCAGCAAACAGACCAGCGGTTTGAACTACACTTTCCTGCAAAAATTGGCAATTACCATTGGACTCAATCCAATGAGGATGATAAGAACGATTCTCTTGCTGCTTACCTGGTTTACAATACAAATCCAAAAGTGTACGGCTACACCTTGCAGGCTTATCCGAAAGATTTTATAGTTACGGTTACCCGCTATGATGCTCCTAAAGGTGGTACAATTGAAGGAACATTTAATGGAATGATGCAGGCTTACTTGTCATGGAAACAGCAGACAGTATCTATTCCTGTTAAAGGAACTTTTCGTACGACACGAACTGGAAAATTCGATTACGAATGCAGAAAGCAAAGACGATCGGAAAAAGAAGTAATCAGTAAAGCGGTAAAAATTTTTGACGATGTATTTCCCGATCCGCTTCAAAAAATGGGCTGGCAAATCACGGAAGAAAAAAATGGCTACACCACACAAATTGCAAACAACCCTGCTCCATTCCGCCCCATATTTATGTGTAGCGATTTTTTTGACCTGAAACTTTCCCTTAATCCCAATTCTGACTATGGCAAAATGTTGCAGGATTCCATTCAATACTATAATCAACAGGTTGTAGAAAATTCAAATAATAATCACAAAGCAGTTACAGTAGCTGCACAAAATATGTATCGTTTACAGACCATGCAAACAGCCGAATTATCTATTGCCGCCAATTCCCCTTATTTAAAGGAAAACTATATCATCGGCGCTAAAGACAAATCCAAAGAACTTCGTATCCGTGGTGTGACTTATGCATGGCAGCTATATCTTGCTCCAACCAGTGAATTGGATCCACCGGAAGAAAAAACCATGTTGTTCTTTGGAAACTGGAAAGGCGTCAATATGCATTCCGGAGGCTATACAAAATATCCGTTTATTCATAAACAACAATCGCCGTTTATTGAAAATTTTATTGTCACTATAGAAGCACCGGCAGTTGTAGCAAATAAAATTATTGAAAGTATTGACTGGACCAAACTAAATAACACGATCAGTAAATAAATAATTTTGGGAAATTTTATACTCCCGGTAATAATCGGAATGTTGAAAATTTTAGTACAGGATTCAATAAGCTGTGCTGCTATGTTCAGGATGTAATTAAAAAAAATAGCACATGAAAAGAATAATAACTATACTCATTTTATGTATATCTGTTTTTATTGCAAATGCGCAAGATTCCACATTAAAATCTACAAATAGTTATATCTTTTTACCTGGTGATGAAATTACGGTTCCACCAAACGCAACCATCACATTGAAAGTGAAACAAATCGTTAATGATATTCCCGGAGATGCTTTTATTAAAAGCGAGCAATGGACAATAGGCGGGAAGGCTCTTTCAAACCAAAATCCTGAGGAAGGAAATTTTAAATTAACCCATTTGCAATTTGATAAAGGAACCTACACGGCTCCATCTAAAGTACCACAACATAATCCTGTTCTTATTACACTTTCATTCCAGCCTGAAGGGGAGCAAACAAAAATTATCCTCTATTGCCGGATACATATACTAGATAAAAAAAATTATTTCTATTTAAACAGCCGTAATACTTCAGAGGGCTTATTATATGAGCTTAAAGAGCCATTGGCGGCTTCTTCAAGAACCTTACAGGAAACAGCCTATTATGTGAATAACCAGTGGAATATTGGGGTCACCGGATTTCAGAAGTTAAATGAAAATGATTCTGTAATACAATCAATGGGATTTGGATTAGGGGTAAAAGGGAACGGCCCGGGAACATACCAATGGTGTGTAAACGGGGATGATAAAACAGGGCTTATTCCTCCATGCAACACTGTAACTGTAAATGGTACACGAAATGGTGGATCTTCTTTTCTATATGTTTCTGCTGATTGCCTGCCACATGGAGAATCAAATTGCAAGTTCACTGCCTTAGACGGCAGCACCACTATTACGGTTTTCGACAAGAAAAATAAAATCATCAAGGGATATTTTTCTGGGATACTCATATCGCCGAATTTCGAATATGTTTCGGTTTCAGGTGCATTTTCTGTAACGATGCATTAAATATTAAACATCCTGCTATTGTTTTTTATTCATTATCGTTGCAGAATATATTTGTCAATATATAGCTGTAAAGTATTTTCCTCACAAAAAATTGTATATTTTTTTCTACATTTTTATTCGGCATTCATATCGGTATATCCATACGGTTTTAAAGGGAGCGTGTCATTTTTAAATATAAAATCAAGCTCTTCTATAGAAAGCGGTTTTTCAATAATTTTAAAATTTTGAGCCGTGGTTTTGGGAACAAAATGGCCGCTCACCAGGTTTAACTGTGCCTCGGGATAGTTTGCCAGTATATAATCTACTTTGCCCCAACCCCTTCCATCCGGTAGATTGTTATCTAAAAAAATATAGTCGGGCCTGCAGTCGGGCAATAAAGCAAGACCCTCTTCTAATGTATTGGCAACTACTACAATGCAGTTTCGTTGCTCAAAATACTTTTTCAGTAATATTCCAAAATCGGCTTCATCATCAATTATCAAAATCTTCTTTGGTTGCATACCTTTTCCAAATGAAAAAATCATACCAATAGCAAATGAATTTATCACATTTCATTCCGCAAAATATAACCGGAATGATAAATGGCGAGGTTGGCATAAAAAATGCCCTGTTTATCTTATCATCAAAAACAGGATATATGAGTAATATTATAATAGCCGTAACGAATAAGCTGGGCATGGATACGTTTTCTAAAATAAGCCCCAACATCGAAAAAGAAACAGATCATGCAAATAAAAGAAAAAAAGAAATGGAACAGGCGCTTGTTACTTCGGTACTGGCAGGCCTGTACAAATTTGGATCTACTGATAAGGGGGCGCTATATTTAAGTAATCAACCCGCTTCAGAAAATTTACTAATAGATATTTTTGGAGAATACAAAGAAAATATTATTTCTGCACTGGCCAGCTATTGCCATATACACCCGGCAGATACGGATGAACTCATGAACAAAATTTCGCAGGTAGCCGTACACACACTCAAAGAAGAAGCGGGTAGCGATGCTGTAAAAATAAGAAGTTACCTGGCCGGGCAACGGCATCATATTTTAGTTTATTTACCACCCGACCTGCAAGTAGGACGCCTCATAAAAGACGATACCATTGATGATAATACGAATAAAATGGAGGGGCCTGTATCTGGACTCATGCATTTCTTCGAAAACTTATTTGCTGAAAAGGACACACAGAAAGCCACTTAGTTTTCCTCCCGTTTTATCATCTAAAAAAAGCACGGCTTTATAAGTTGTGCTTTTTTAACGGGCTAATGAAAATAATAAATAACGGAATGCGGCTTTTGGTCGTCCTGTAATAATATATACTTTTCATTTATCTTACTGCCGTCTAATTCCACCTGTGCTTTACCAGCCTGTCTTTTATATTGAATTTCATATACGGTATTTTTATAGCGGTATTGCATTTTAAAATCATCCCATTGGGGAGGAATGCAGGGGTTAAGAAAAAGTTTATCATTTTCTATATACAATCCCATTAAAGATTCAATCATTAACTGGTAGTACCAGCCTGCCGACCCGGTGTACCAGGTCCAGCCACCCTGCCCGGTATGCGGAGCTACCCCATACACGTCGGCTGCCATTACATAAGGTTCGGTTTTATAGAGCCCAATGCTCTCTTCATCTTTACCATGGTTTACCGGGTTCAGCATTTGCAAAAGATCCCAGGTGCGTGCCTCATTTTTCATTTTTGCATACGCCATTACAGTCCATACAGCCGCATGTGTATATTGCCCACCGTTTTCTCTTACACCCGGCACATAGCCTTTTATATAACCGGGATCAATATTAGATTTATTAAAGGGGGGGTTTAATAATTGAATTAGTTTATCTTCTTTTCTTACCAAATGTGTGTATAAAGATTCCATGCCCTTACGGGTACGCTCCTCATCACCTGCGCCAGAAATTACTGACCAGCTTTGTGAAATAGAATCTATTTTACATTCTTCATTTTTCGATGAGCCGAGTGGGGTACCATCATCAAAAAAGGCACGTAAATACCAATCCCCGTCCCAGGCATTTGCCTGGATATTTTCTTTTATTTTTTCGGCCTGCTTTTCACATTCCGTAATAAATGCATCATCCTTTTGCAGTATGGCTATCTCTTTAAATTTCCGAATTACATCATATAAGAAAAAAGCAAGCCATACACTTTCTCCCTTACCTTCTTTACCTACCAGGTTCATACCATCGTTCCAGTCACCGGCTCCTATCAGGGGCAAGCCATGTACGCCATAACGGAATCCATGTTGCAAGGCCCGTTTGCAATGATCATATAAGCTGGTTTTTTCTGAAGAAATATTTGGCAAATCGTAGTACGACTCTTCATTTGCATTTAGCAAACGGCCTTCTAAGAAGGAGATAGGTTCTTGTAAGATGCCCACATCCCCGCTATATGTAATGTATCGGGCTGTAGCATAAGGAAGCCACAGGTAGTCATCAGAACAATGCGTACGCACACCCCTGCCCAGGGGAGGGTGCCACCAATGCTGCACATCGCCTTCTTTAAACTGGCGGGAAGCAGCCAGTAAAATTTGAGAGCGTGCAAGGCTTTCATCGGCATGCATGGCTGCTAAAATATCCTGTAACTGATCTCTAAATCCGTAAGCGCCACCCGATTGATAAAATCCGCTTCTTCCCCATAGCCGGCAAGCTATATTTTGATACAATAGCCAGCCGTTGGCTAAAAAATTAAAGGCATTATCCGGCGTTTGTACCTGTACCCTGGTTAACAAGCGCTTCCATTGGTCGTGCACATTATTTAATGAAGCTATAACGGCTGTTGCCCCTTTAAACTGCTTGAGCATAGTTATGGCTTCATTTTTATTTTTTGCAGCACCCAGCCGGAAAATAATTTGTTTTTTTTCTTGATGAGCCAAATTAAAATTCATTTGTAAGGATGCGCAACTATTTAACCCGGCGCCATATTTTCCGGATAGTTTTTCTTTTTGCATGGCTTCGGGTTTTTGAAGGCAGCCATTGCGGCCCAAAAACTCAGTACGGTTTGCAGTAAAATTTTTTACCGGCTCATCAGTATTAAAAAAGCATACCCTTCCTTCAAATTCCTTATTATAATTATTATAGGCAAAAAAAGTACCTGTAAGGGCATCATATTCTGTAATAATATGCATTCCTGTTTTGGCCTGCAGGTCGCCCAGGATCCATTCTACATAACCGGTAAGCGAAAGTTTACGATCGTCATCAGAAAGGTTTTGTAAATTAATAATTACAAATTTTATGGCGGCATCCGTATCTACAAAAACTTCTGCATCGGTTTGTATGCCGGCTTCCAGGTTTTCAAAAACCGAATAGCCAAAGCCATGTTTTATAATATATTCATTTCTTCCTTTGGCAGGAAACGGCATCGGCGACCAAAAGTAACCGGTACGTTCATCACGAATGTAAAAGGCTTCTCCACCTCCATCACTCACGGGATCGTTATGCCAGGGTGTAAGCCGGTATTCATGTGCATTTTCGAACCAGGTATAAGAGGAGCCCCGTTCTGAAATTACGGTGCCCAGTTTTTTATTGGCAATTATATTTACCCAGGGTGCAGGCGTTTCTTTCTTTGATGTAATAATATATTCATGCCCCGAAGCAGAGAACCCACCAAAACCATTAAAGAAAATTCTTTCCGGAACCGGTAATGCCTCCTCGGCTAATGGGTTATATCCTAATGAGGGAATAAAGGGCGGCATTTTATTTTTTGCGCCGGATTTTTTATTTAACTGATCGGCCAGGGTGCCCTTTTTATCGGATATAATAACACGGGCTACCGCTTGTAAAAGTATCCTGTCGTCGGGTGAAATTTGATCCAGGGGTCTTACAAAAATACCTCCCTGGCGCCCGGCTGTATTAAAGCTGATGTTTGCAGAAACCATATTTTGTACCTGCTCTTGCAGGGTTTGCCGGTACCCGCTTTCATCTTCGTTCCATATAAACAAATCCACGCTCAATCCTTTTAATTGCCAGTATTCTTTGGCTTGTATCATTTGCTTTACCAATTTTATATTTTCGGTAGAGGATATTTGTAAGAGTACAATCGGGAGGTCGCCCGAAATAGAATAACTCCACAAGGCACTTTGCCCCATATGATTTTTTAACAGTAAAGAAGCCTCGGCCCTTAAGTAGGGATTACCATAAATGACGGAGCTTGCCATTTTTCCATATAACTGGGCATCGGCTTCGCTTGCGTTTATTTGGCGTATGGTGACCTGGCTATGCGTCCATGAAAGTTCAAATGCCCGATCCCTAAAATGTTTATCCTGGTATTTTTCGAGCAACCTGTTTACTGTTTCTTCCGTTTCAGCAACGCCATTTATAATATCAAAACTTATGGTTTCTTCCGCATCCAAAATAAAACGATAACGAATGGCCACTACCGGGTCTAATACAGATCCTACGGTATTGCTTAGTAAACCGGCTTCTTGCATGGCTGCCGGGTTGATGATGTTGTTTCCCCGGCCAATAAATTTACTTCTGTCGGTTTCATAAGAAATAGAATCCGGCTGTTTGTCGTTCATTTTAAACTGGTGAAACATCCAGGGTTGTATTTCATCTTTTGAGCGGGGACGCCTTTTACATAAGATGGAATGATAGGGTTCGGCGATTTGGGTTTCTACAAATAAATTACTGAATGCCGGGTGTGCATGGTCGGCTTCCGCAATATTCATTACAACTTCTGCATAGCTTGTAATTTCTAATTCTCTTTTTTGATTGCCCCGGTTAGATACCTGTATCCTTCTTATTTCAACATCATCTTCAGGTGAAACAATAATTTCAGTATGGGTTTCAATTTTATGGTCAATGCGCCTGAACTCTGCCCGGCCCTGGGAAAATATAGATTCATACACTTTCGGTTCTTTTAAGCTCGGTTGCCATGCATTGGACCAGTAATTATTTTTTTGTACATCTTTTATAAAACAAAACATACCCCAGTTATCCCGGGTGGTATCTTCTTTCCACCGGGTTACCAGCTTATCTTTCCAGCGGCTATAGCCTCCTCCTGCATTGGTAACCATTACATGATAATTACCATTTGAAAGTAACTGCACTTCCGGTATGGCCGTATTGGCTGTTTTTATTACCCGGATATCGGATACTACTGAAGACTGTGTATTTTCACTTATTTCAGTAACTGCAGAATAATAATTGGTGGCTTTGGGTATTTGTTCCTGTAATAATAAAAGGGTGGCCTGGAACCGGGGCTCAGCTTCAAATCTTTTTTGCATGGGCTGATCGAGTAATACATAGGCTAAAGAAAGGAAACTCATACCCAGGTGATGGGCCATAAAAGTTTGTATAACGATATTATCCAAACCCCGGGGCAGGCGGGAAGCAGTAAAATCAACCGCTTCATATAGCCCATATTTTCCCTGGTAACCTTTGGCAATCATGCGCTCAATATTATCATAAGAAGCCGGAGCATCTACCATTAAGGCCATCACGCTGGCATAAGGAGCAATCACATAATCTTTACCCAGGCCACGCTTAAGGCCCAGGCCCGGTACCCCAAATGCACGGTATTGATAATTTAATTGTGCATCTACCACGTTATAACAGGATTCTGAAATTCCCCAGGAAGTATTATGTTGCCTCCCATATTCTATCTGGCGTTTTACAACTCCTTTATTGCTGTTATCAAGCAAGGTGCTTTCATAAGTAGGCATTACCAGGTTGGGCATCAGGTACTCAAACATAGATCCGCTCCAGGAAAGTAAAACAGCAATGCCCGATTGGTTGGTGAGCCTGCGCCCCAAAGCAAACCAGTTTTCCTGGGGTACCTTGCCTTGTGCAATGGCAACAAATGAGGCCAGCCTGGCTTCTGAAGCCAACAGGTCGTAGCAGGAGGCATCCCTGCGGTGTTCCTCTACATTATATCCTATTACAAATAAATGCTGGGAGGTATCGTATAAAAAATCATAGGTAAAGTCAGAAAAATGTTCACAGGCGGTGCAGTGTTTTTGTATGCTTAATAAAAGGGCGGTTCCTTTACCGGATGCAGCATACATTTCATCTTTCATTTGCGCTAACCATTCTCTTTCGGCTGTACTCAATCCTTCTGCCAATGATAATTCATGCAAGCTGCTTTTAAGTTCTGATAATTCAACCAGGTTGGGAATGGTAAAAAACAGGGGATGTTCTTTGAATTTTAAAGGAATCTCTTTTTGGAAAACCCAGGGCGTGAATTTTTTTAATGACTCATAGATGGCTTCTGTATTTTGTTGCATTGCCGTAATCCACCAGTATAATTCTGATTCATCATGGCCTGAAACCGTATTATAAAATACATTCAGCCTTTCTGCAAAATCATCTAAATGGGTTTTAAATTCAAAAAGATGAGTCGCTGTATTTTCACAAAATGCCAATAATGAATCCAGCAGTTTTTGACACTCGTTTTTGTTTTCTTTTTTTAAATATTCGCATACAATTTGCAGCGAATCATAGGTGCCCCAAAAATTTTTATAAGACAGGATTGGGCTATGCGGCAAATTAAATAAACCTTGTTTTAAAGTAATCAGGTGGGCAGCCAGGTTGCCGCTATCCACTACTGAAATATACCGGGGATATAAGGGTTGCAGGGATACCGTATCGTACCAGTTATAAAAATGGCCATTATACCGCTCCAGTTTATGTAAAGTGGCAAATGTATTTTCAAGCCGCTCGTTTAATTCATCGGTCGTAATATATCCAAAGTCGTGGGCTGCCAGGTTAGAAATTAATGCCAGGCCAATATTGGTGGGCGAAGTACGATGGGCAAGAATGGTAATGGGATGTTGCTGAAAATTATCAGGTGGCAACCAATTATCTTCGGGCCCTACAAAGTTTTCGAAAAAGGCCCATGTTTTACGGGAAAGTTTTCTTAAAGAAAGTTTTTGTTTCTCATTGAGGTTTGCTTTACCGCTAACCAGGGGCAGGCTGAGCCACCATACAATGGTAGGCGATAAGGCCCAGGCAATAATAAAAGGAGAAGCCAGCAATAAAGTAATGTGGCTATAAAATAATAAATAGATAATTAATGAAGCCGTTATAAAAGTGGTAGGCCACATTGAAATATATACACTCAATAAGTTTTTATATTCCGTATTTTGATCAAAGCCATAAGGGTTCCATTCCAGCAGTTTTCTTTTTGTAATGAGCATGCGCCAGGTACTCCTCATAATTGCATCTAAACTTATATACGCTTCATAAGGAAGGCATACCAGCGTAAATATGGCTTCGGTAATATTCCGGTAAACGGCGGCGGCCGAGTTACTAATATGAAATTGAAGCTTTACATCATTGGGCTTTTTTAACAGGTTCCATACTGATGCGATAATAGATGTAAGCAATACAATAGCAATTACCGCAATTGTCCAAAACCAGGGAGACTTTAAGAATGTCCAGCCACATAACAGCAATGCCAGTAAACTAATGGGCATAATACTCCTGCGGAGGTTATCAAATATTTTCCATTTTGATAAAACTGAAACCGGGTTTCTTACCAATTTATTTTCGCCATTGGGTACAAAAGGCAAGATCCAGTTAGCGATTTGCCAATCGCCTCGTATCCACCGGTGCCTGCGGTTCATATCAACCCGGTATTTGGCAGGATAATCTTCATAAAACTGTACATCACTGGCAAAGGCACAGCGGGTGTAAGCGCCTTCTAATAAATCATGGCTTAATATTTTATTTTCAGGAAAGCGATGATGCAGCACTTTTGCAAAAACATCTACATCATAAATTCCTTTTCCAATAAATGAACCTTCTGCAAATACATCCTGGTACACATTGGATGTTACCCGGGTATAGGGGTCTATACCCGAATCATTTTCATGCATGCGTGTATAAAGCGATCTTACCGTGCCGTGCAGGCTAATGGCAATACGGGGCTGTACAATACCATACCCGTTTATCACTATATTCTTATTGGCATCTAATACCGGCTTATTCAGGGGGTGCGCCATAATACCTACTAATTTCCAGGCGGCTTCCCGGGGCAGTTGGGTATCGGCATCTAAAGTGATTACATATTTTATTTCAGTAAAAATATCTGTATTCCCCAGTATGGAAATAAAATCAGGAGATTGCTCGCCCCTTAATAAATTATTTAATGCAGCTAATTTCCCTCTCTTCCGTTCCCAGCCCATCCAGCATTTTTCTTTTTTATTCCAAACCCGTTGCCGGTGAAATAAATAAAATACGGAATGTTCCCCCTCTGCATATTTTTTATTGAGCGCTTCAATACCTTTAATGGCATGCTGCAAATTAATTTCATCTGCCGGCATATGTTGCTGATCAGCGTCGGTAAAATCGCTTAGTAATGCAAAGTACAAGTTCGTTTCCCTGTTAGCCAGGAAACGAACTTCTAATTCTTCTAATAATTTTTCGATTTGTAAATGATTCACCAGCATACAGGGTACTACCACCATTGTTTTAAAATCAGGCGGTATTCCTTTACAAAAATCAAGGCGGGGCAAGGGTTGGGGCTTTACAATAAGGGTAGCCAGCCAGTTTGTAAACTGGATGGCCAACTGGCTACTGCAAAGAATAATTAATATGCCAATGAATACAAGTAAATATTTATTTAAACCCGGATCATACGCTTTAAAAAAAAGCAACCCGCTTACCAGTGCTGTAATAAGAATGATGGTAAGGCCATAAAAGTATTTATGAAAATTTATTTTTGTTTTTTCCCATACGGTAATATCGGAGCCCAATTGCCGGGCAGCCGCTTCTGTTTTAGGAAGCCCTTTGCCAATGAGATAATAACCCACATGAGACTTTCGGTCATCCTCCTTATTTTCTTCATGTGCTTTTTCTGCCAGTTTAATGGCAAGGATGGCAATTTCTTTTTCGGGTAGCTTGGTTCGCAATGCAATTTTTTCTACTGCATGTCGGTAAATATCCCGGGTATAGAAATCCATTTTTTCGTACACCCGGTTAATATCTGTTCGTAACACTTGCTCTGTTACACTCATATTTTCAACAAACTCACGCCAATCCATTTTAGCTAAAAACCTGAGGCTGCTGATACTATTGCTCATGCTTACCTGGTTGGCCGCCTGTTGCTGATTTTCTGCCAGCGACATCGTGCTTATGCTCATTCCTTTTTCTGAAAGGTGTTGCTCCAGCCAGGATAATACAATAATCATTTCTGAGCCTTTCCACTGGAGCCGCTGTGTAAAGGGTGCCACAAAAGCGCTTACCATGGGTGGATTCGCACGGGCTAAATCGGCAATAACCAGCACCAGGTTTTTAGGATCTGTTTCTGCCGTGTGCAACATTTTATCTGCCCAAAAATCTGCCAGGTTTTCATCTATTTTGTCAATTGCAATTTTTGCCGCTACCCGGCTTAAGTTTTCAAGCAAGGCCAGCCTGAGCATAATGGGTATTGCCCACAGTTCACCAATGGTTAGCTCTGTCTTTTTTTGATACGCCCTTATAAAACCGGTAAGGCTCTGAAGGTCTACATGGCCATCACTATGAGAAATAATTTCTAATGCAATGTCGTAAACCCTGGGAATGCCCATTGCATGCGTATTCTTTAAGCGGGGTAAACCCCGGCTATAGCCCTTAGGTAAATACCGTTTGCCGGTAAGTATCTGTTCTTCTATTAAATAAAAATTATCGAGCAGCCACTCGCCGGCCGGGCTTATTCTCTTTTTATCTTTTACGGCATCATGTAGAAGTTCGGTTACTTTTATAAGCACTTCTTCGTTCTCAGAAAGCCGTTTTAATAAAACTTCCGGTTGCTTTTCTTCACTTAATTTATGATAAGAAGATAAATATGCCGCATGGCCATCCAACTGGTCCCGGGTAAATATTTCTGCTCTAAGGGGAGGTTTATCATCTATCTCTTTACGGGATTTATCATCTATCGATTTATACGCAACACTTTTACCCAGGAAATAGGTTCTTAAATGGGATAATAAATCATCAATTGTAGTTGAATTTCTTTTTAACATAATACCGGTCTTTTACATCCATACTAATATCCACAAGTACTTTCGGGGAAGGTACTCTTTTATTATACCAGATACTTACATATTCTGTAATGATTTTATCTCTATCAGAAAATTGACACACTTATCTTCAGCATCCTATCTTTTATAAGTTGCAGATTCTGTGCCAAATGGAAGCAGGATAAAGGGGCATATGCGTTTACGGAATACCGGGTACAGGTATATGCCTTTAAGAATATATTTAAGTGAGTAAACCGGCCCTGTTTTTTTGTGTGCGTATTAAAGTTCAAAAATTAATTGTTCTTCTCTTTCTAAAATTTTTATTTGCCTTATAAAATTATCATAGGCGCCTCCGTCATCATGATTGGTATATACACCATATGCATCCATACTATACCCAACAAGACCATCCGCAGCTTCAATAATATAAAGGATAGAAGAATCAGCCGGATCAGATTCCCCTTCAAAACGATACGTTTTTATTATGGTTAAATCATCGGGATCATAACTTTTACCCCGTTTTACCGTAAATCTTCCCTCGTGTAATTGAAATTCATTGTCAATTTTTTTTATCCTGAGTTTTTCCAGCACCTGTGCCAGGGTACTCATGTTTCCCAATGCTGTCATAAAATATTTTTTTATGTAAATACAAAACCTGTACCGCTTATAATGAATGTTTTTTTTTAAAATATGGGAGAACATGGGGAACAATGGCTACAACCCGCCTGTATAAATGACTGCTACTGTATATCATTACATTGGCATTTTTATTGAACCCTTTTGAATACTGAACAGGTAATCTTCCAAACTGTTTAGGATAGAAAAATTAAAATATACATTATGAAACATGAACAATTATGGAAAAACCAGGCGGCTTTATTAAGAAGGTATTCCATAAGTGCTACCACAGCAGCCGGCTCCGGCCACCCTACCTCTTGCCTATCTTGTGCAGATATTGCCGCCGTATTATTTGATAAATATTTTACGTACTCACTATCCAACCCGATGAACGCAAATAACGACCGGTTCATATTATCTAAAGGCCATGCTGCGCCTTTGTTGTATAGTGTGTTTGCCATGGCCGGCGCATACCCGCCCAGCTTACTTAATAGTTTAAGAAAAATTGACAGCCCCTTAGAAGGTCACCCTACACCCCATTTTAAATATGCCGATGCGGCAACCGGATCATTAGGCCAGGGCCTTTCTATTGCCAGCGGGCTGGCGCTAATCTCTAAATTAGAAAAAAGAAAAAATACAATCTTTACTTTATTGGGCGATGGTGAACTGGCAGAGGGCCAGGTATGGGAGGCGGCCCAGTTTGCTTCATACCATAAATTAAATAACCTGGTTGCTATATTAGACATCAACAGGCTTGGCCAAAGTGGAAAAACAATGCTTGGGCATCATTGCCAAAAATACGCTGATCGCTTTAAAGCTTTTGGTTTTGAAACTATTTTGATAGATGGACACGATTATAAAAAAATTGACCGGGCGCTTGAAAATGCGGTTCACAACAAAGGCACTAAACCCATTGCCATTATTGCTGAAACCCTAAAAGGTAAAGGAGTATCATTTGCCGAAGATAAAGAAGGCTGGCATGGCAAAGCATTTAATGAACAGGAAATGAAAAAAGCTTTTAAAGAACTTCCTGTAGATGAAAGCCTGGACTTACATTTTAAATTTAAAGTACCGGTGAAAGAAGAAACCATTAGCCCCCGGCCCTATGCTGATGCTGACATAAAAAAATCATTTCACCGGGATAAAGAATATTCATTAAGAGAAGTATTTGGAGAATCACTGGCCCTATTGGGTAAAGCCAATCCTGATATGTATGCATTGGATGGGGATGTAAAAAACTCCACATTTACTGAAGATTTTTATAAAACCATACCCGATCGTTTTATTGAATGTTTCATTGCAGAACAAAATATGGTATCGGTTGCAGTGGGCTTAAGCAGGCTTGGAAAAATTCCGTTTGTAGCTACTTTTGGCGCTTTTTTAAGCCGGGCTGCCGACCAGGTGCGTATGGCCAGGATTTCTGATGCGAACATAAATTTTATAGGCACGCACACAGGTGTTTCTATTGGAGAAGACGGGCCTTCACAAATGGCGCTTGAAGACATTGCCGTCTTTGGCGCTTTTCCGCAAAGCATTATTTTGCAACCTGCCGATGCCTTTTCTGTTACAAAACTTTTACCGCTGATGTTACAGGAGAAAGGAATTCATTACATGCGCATTTTCAGGCCAAAGGCAAAACCGATCTACCGGGATACGGAAACATTTACCATTGGCGGAAGCAAGATATTAATACAAGGCGAGGAAGATGCTCTTACGGTGGCTGCTACCGGCATTACCGTTGCCGAAGCCATAAAGGCGGCAGAAATTTTAAAACAGGAAGATATACTGATTACCGTTGTAGATTGTTATAGTGTAAAGCCGGTAGATAAACCCACCCTTATTAATTGTCTGCAAAAATGCAGCAGCCCCCTGCTGATTACTGTTGAAGACCATTTTTTACATGGCGGCTTGGGGGACCTTGCCGCCAGCGCTGTAGCAGGTACGGCGAACCAGGTAATTAAAATGGCAGTAAAAAATATAAGCCACTCCGGGAACAAAGACCAGTTGCTGCAAAGAGCGGGTATTGATGCAGCGGCCATTGTTACAAAAGTAAAAGAGCTTATTCCCGCACATGTATAAGCAGGTGTTTAATAAGTAAAAAGCATTACTCTTTTTAGTAAAATTCGTACGTAACTTTATTTTAAATATTCAAGTTGCGCATGAAGAGGGTATAAATTTTATAAAACAAGTTTCCTTGTGCCGCCAACATTTACTATACATGTTTTTATATGAAATTAAATATTGAACAAATTGTACGTTCAGGATATGTAGCTGCCTTTATCATGATCCTGATCTCGTACCTCTTATTTTTTATTAGTTTAAATGAAAGCATCAATGGCAGGAAACAAATTATTCATTCCAGCCAAAGCATTGATAATATAGATAAACTTCTTTCTTCTATTAAAGATGCCGAAACCGGGGTAAGGGGTTATACGCTTATAAAAGATGACCATTACCTGGAACCTTATTTTAATGGTATCCGGCAAAGTAAAGAAGCCATTGCGGCTTTAGAAGAATTAATAAGCCCCCAAATGGAAGTGAGAAACCGGTTATTTCAAAACATTAAAAAAATTGTAGATGAAAAAAGAGAAAATTTAAAACAGGTTTCTGTTATAGCCATCACCCAAAACGGAACTTCATCGCTTGCATTAAAAAACAAAATAGATTCCGGGAAATTATTAATGGATCATTTAAGAGATTCCATGGCCCTGCTGAGAGAACGGGAATTGTCTTACCGGGTAACCCAGGAACAACGGCTTACGGCAATTAATAATTCTACCAGAACGATAGCGATCATTTCATTAGTTATTGTAGCCTTATTAGGCGCTTATTCTGTAATTACTTTTAACCGGGAAAATAAAGATAAAAAGGCAGCCGATACCGCTGCGGCACAATATGCTTTTCAATTAGAAACCCGGGTAAATGAATTAGATAAAAAAAATATAGAACTGGCCCAGCTTAAAGGAATGGAAAAATATGCCGCTACCGGCCGGATGGCCAGTACCATGGCCCACGAAATTAAAAATCCATTAAATAATATAAGCCTCTCCATGGAGCACTTACTATACAGCTCCAATCAAAATGAAGAACAAAAGCAACTTATTGAAATCGTAAACCGGAATGTAAAACGGATTAATGATATTGTAACCAACCTGCTGAATGCAACCCGGTTCCTGGTATTAAATTTCATCCCGGTTTCTTTAAACCAACTTATAGAAGATGCCCTGGCATCGGCCAAAGACAGGCTTGAGCTAAATAATATTCAGGTGATTAAAAATTTTGATGAGGGGTTATGTAATGTATCGGTTGATATTGATAAAATTAAAATTGCCATCACAAACATTATTGTGAATGCTATTGAAGCCGTAGAAGGAAAGAATCCCGGAATTATAGAAATAACCACCACTACTCAAAACGGGCATTGCGCCATGATCTTAAAAGATAATGGAGTAGGTATGGATGAAGAAGAGCTTTCTAAGATCTTTGAGCCTTTCATTACCAGTAAAAAAAATGGTACCGGCCTGGGACTAACGAATACCCAAAATATTATCTTAAATCATAAAGGGCATATTTCAGTAGAAAGTAAAAAAGGAGAGGGAACTACTTTTATCATTTTACTTCCTTTTGAAAAATAAAAAACCCGGGAGCGCCCATACTGCCATGTGCAAATCCCGGTTTATTTTAATTTGAGTATTATTTTACCCTGTGCCCCTAGGCCCGGCTACCCCGAATAATATTTAGTAAAATAGCAATTACAGCTATTACCAATAAAATATGAATAATACTACCGGCACTGTACACAAAAAATCCAAGTACCCAGCCAATGATAAGAATTACCGCTATTAAATACAATAAGTTACTCATGGTTTACATTTTTTAATTTATGAACGATATTATAATTATAGAAAAAATGAAGCCAAAGTTTTCTTATTCGCCGGGTGAGCGTATTTCCCTGAAAATATTGATGGATTGTTTTATAAAATTATACTCAGTTATTAAACAGGCTGTTTAATGCTTCTTCAATACTGATCCTGTTAAAAGGCTTTCCTAAAAAATAATGTGCCCCTTTTTCAAATGCTTTTGTTTTATACGCAAAATTATCAAATGCGGTTATGATGATGATTTTCATCTGAGGATAGCTTTCTTTTAATGTGGGCACATAATCAATGCCTTGCCCATCCTTGAGGTGATTATCTAAAAATATAACATCGGGGTACTCCTTTTCCAAAACAGCCCTGGCCTCATGTAAGCTATGTACATATTGCACCTCGTAATCATTTTGCTGCAATAAACGGGTGAGCAAAAAACAGGTGTCAATCTCATCATCCACGATAAGTGCTTTTCGAAATTCCATACAGCGATTTTAGTAAATCCTCATTTAAAAGTATATAGTTGGTTTTAAACAGCAAAATTCATACTAAAAACATTTTCTCTTGCCATCCCAAAAAGAAATGGCAATATGCAGCCACTTTATTGTTGAATTAATTCTACACTTCTTTATATAAAAAGCTAACCTTTAATATGTAAGCATACCCGTAGGAAGGAGAGCTTTAAAAACATCTTATTTTTTTGGGGCGCCGGATTTTTTCTTAGCCCCTGATTTTTTAGGAACTTTTGCGCCCGATTCCCTGGCCTCAGAAAGGCCAATAGCGATGGCTTGTTTTGGATTTGTAACCTTTTTTCCTGAGCCGGATTTTAATTTTCCTGCTTTCATTTCCTTCATCGCTTTCTCCACTTTTTCAGAAGCTTTTTTAGAATATTTAGCCATGATCTTCTATTTAGAATGAGGATAATTCTAAATTCATGCCGTTTTTATTCAGGGGTTTTTCGTTTAAAGAGAATGGATGCATTTTGTTTATAGTCGCCACTAAAGCGTAACTCATACACAGATTTTCCGTCTCTTACAATCAGTAAACCGGTATTGGGAGGAATACTGCCCAGGGTTTCTGCATACATCACCAATTCAACTTCCCGGGTGCCGGGGGCTATATAAATTGTTTTTTTTATGGCAGATGCGCTTAAGCCCTGCCTTGCCAAAATAATATTTCCATTCATGAGTACACTTACCGTGTCTCCATCTATTTCTCCATTATCATACAATGCCAGGTAAAGGCTATCGCCTGAAAAATATACCGTTTGTTGTACCACTGTTTTTCTTACACTCACATCTGCTGCCGGGTTTATATTTCTTACCAAACCAGGTTCCTCTTTTTTCTCATTCGCTTTTTCAGTCTTCTTTATTTCCTGCACTTCTGAAGCAGCCCGGGCTATTTCTTTTTCATTTTTTAAATTATTCCGGGTTATTTCCTTTTCTTTTTGTGCCTGAATTTTTTGTTCTTCTTTTATTTTTTTCTCTTCTGCCTTCGCCAGTAATTCCTGTTTTTTTAATTCGTTATTTTTTTTCATTTCTTCCGATTGGGCTATTTCCTTTTGCTGCTGCAGTTGTTTTTTTAATGCCGCCTCTTTTTGTTTTTCTGCCATTGCCCATTCCGCTTTTTCTTTTTCCTGCTTTGCAGCCAGCCTGGTTTGCTCTTCCTCCTGGTTTTTTATTTCCTTTTGCCTGGCTTCCTTAACAAAAGATAATTCACCCGCTTTTTGTAACTCTTCTAAATGCGGCACTAATGAAGAGTGCCAGAAATCATTTTTCCGGGTAAGGTTGATAAAACCGGTGAGCGAAGTATATTCTTTTGTTTTATTGGTACTAAAAGGGCCTTGTAAGGTCATGATACTATCTTGTGTATTGAGCGTGAGAATATTTAACTGCCTTACCCCTTTACTTGGTTTTATAGGGTAGTTGTTGGAGATCAACTCTTTGTCTTCTACTATTATTTTTCCATCCCCGGCTATTTTTACGCTTACTTTTTTTACACCAAAATATTGAGAGTCGCCCAGCGTAAACCAGGTATGCGAAAAACCGGAATATTTTCCTTTTTCCCGGCTAATTCCTATTTCATACTGGTAAGTGAGCTGATTGGTATCATTGTAAAGGGTTCCCTTCCACAAACCAGTAATATCTGTTTGCTGAGCAAACAGGAAAACAGGTGATAGTAAAATCAATATCAGTATAAATACCCGGTAGCCCATTTTTAAAATATTTTAGTTACAAACAAGCAGGTAACGAAAAAAGCAGGGTTTTGTGTGTGTTCTTATGTAAAATAATTTTCAGCCTTTACTAAAGTAACAATATTTTTTCTCTGTGAGTGGTTAACCTGATGGCAAGGAGAACAAAATGTTCTAAAATAAAAAGCCGCTTTATAATAAAGCGGCTGGTAAATACATTTACATTTTTTACCCGTTCATAGAAGTTAAAAATTCTGCATTATCTTTTGTGCCCTTCATATTTTTCAAAAGCATGTTGATGGCTTCTTCTGAATTCATATCGGCAATATGTTTGCGCAATACCCACATGCGTTTAAAGGTATCTTTATCCAGCAAAAGATCATCCCTGCGGGTACTGGAAGCAACAATATCAATAGCGGGATAAATGCGCCGGTTACTCAATTTACGGTCCAGTTGCAGTTCCATGTTACCGGTTCCTTTAAATTCTTCAAAAATCACTTCATCCATTTTACTTCCGGTATCTACCAGTGCTGTTGCCAAAATGGTGAGCGATCCTCCATTTTCTATTTTTCGTGCAGCGCCAAAAAATTGTTTTGGTTTTTGCATGGCATTGGCTTCTACCCCCCCGCTTAATACCTTACCGCTTGAGGGTGCCACGGTATTATGTGCCCGTGCAAGACGGGTAATAGAATCTAATAAGATCACCACATCATGCCCGCACTCAACCAGCCGTTTTGCTTTTTGCAATGCAATGATTGAAACTTTTACATGTTTTTCAGCGGGTTCATCAAAAGTAGAAGCAATTACTTCGGCTTTTACGCTGCGTTCCATATCCGTTACTTCTTCGGGCCTTTCATCTACCAAAACCACCATTAAATAACACTCTGGGTGATTTTCTGCAATGGCATTGGCCACTTCTTTCAGCAGCATGGTTTTACCCGTTTTGGGCTGGGCAACAATGAGGCCACGTTGTCCTTTACCAATGGGTGTAAATAAATCCATAATACGGGTGCTGTAATTGTCTGCAGTAGTGGTAAGCTCTAATTTTTCAAATGGAAATAACGGGGTCAGGTAATCAAACGGAACCCGGTCTCTTACTTCTTCCGGCGTTTTTCCATTAATGGTTTCTACTTTTAGCAGGGCAAAATATTTTTCGCCTTCTTTTGGTGGGCGCACAGATCCATACACCGTATCGCCGGTTTTTAAGCCAAATAATTTTATTTGGGAGGGTGATACATATATATCATCGGGAGAAGATAAATAATTATAATCACTGCTCCTTAAAAAGCCGTATCCATCGGGCATCATTTCTAAAACGCCTTCACCCAGTACCACGCCATCAAATTCTATATTGAATACAGGTGGTTTTTGTCTTTGTTGTTGTACCGGCTGGTAAACAGGTTCTTCTATTTCGGGCTGTTGTACATCTTCTTCATGTAAAAATTGGGCAATAGAGGCCGGTACTGTAGTATCTGCATCCGTAAGGGGAAGAATAGTTTCTTCATTGTCATCTGCATCTATGGACGGTTCTTCTTTTTTAGCTTTTACAGGATGCTTTTTAGCAGGGGTTTCTATTTTTTTGGCTTTGGAATGAGCCTGTTCCTTTTTTTCTGTGGCAGGTTGCATGACTTCAGCCTCTTCTACCATATTGGATGTAGTGGCTTTTACAATACGTTTCCGTTTTGGTTTTTCATCTTCAGCCCCTTTTTTTTCTGCGTTCATAACGGCTTGTTTATCAAGGATTTTATAAATTAAATCTTGCTTATTTAGTTTTTTAGAATTGGGAATTTTTAAATCATCTGCTATATCTAATAGCTCCGGAACGAGTAAATCGCTCAGTTGTAGTATATCGTACATAAAAATGTGAAAATGCTTTTCTCAAAAAGTCGCTCTAAATTACTCTGTAAATTGAAATTGAATCAGTGATGGAAATTGATCGAAAGATGTAGTAGCGAGGCATGTTTAGTGTATGTTTCACTACCGTTTCCACTGCAATATTACATTGTTTTTGTGGAAACAAGAAAAAATATATCTTTTTTAAATAGTTTTTTTACCGCTCGTTTATAAGGGGAA
This sequence comes from Sphingobacteriales bacterium 39-19, assembly GCA_001898465.1. Classification (GTDB taxonomy): domain Bacteria; phylum Bacteroidota; class Bacteroidia; order Chitinophagales; family Chitinophagaceae; genus Ferruginibacter. Next base: position 493,286 of record MKTX01000001.1, read on the forward strand.
AAGCTTTATTCCGCTCCATTTTATAGAAACAAACCGGCGTGCAATTACCCGGCATAGGGTACGAAATTAATGTAAGGCCTGCAGGATATTTTTTGCAGCAGCCTCATCTTTTTCAAATACCCTTAATTCAATTCCTCCCAGCGGGTTTAAGCCAACAGGGTTTTGAGAGTTCGTAAAGGCCAGAATATTGGCTTCACTTAATTTTTCAAGGGCGGCATTGGCTAATACCGAATCGTCGTAAACAGCTACTAAAACAGTGTCTTCATTATTTAGTTCGGCCATTGTTATTATTTTAAATTGTTATTGTACTAATACACCTCCTTGTATTATGTATGAATTTACAAAATTAATTCCAAACACATTGTTTAATTCACCTGTTCCTGTTCATACTCTATGGCGGCCATAGCTATTTTTATTTTTCCATAACTAAAATGGGGTAGCAGGTCTTTTACATGAGTGAGCGGTGCGGAGGGGTTGGCCTGGATGGTAGTTTTAATTTCCCGGTAATCCTTTTCATTTAAAATATCATGTATAGGAATTTTTCCTAATTGAATATAATATGCCAGGTGCGATTCAATGGTAGATATGGTTAAATTCCGAATCAATGCAATTTCATCTGCCGGTTTTCCTTGCGCATACAAATCGAATGTTTGTAATTTAGTATCGGGCTTCTTCACTTTATCAATTCCCTTTTTCCTGGTCTTTTTTTCGGGCATTACATGCATTCTTGATTCAATCGCAAAAAAGTCGCAATAACTTGTTATGGCTTCTAAAAAGTCTTTTCCGTATTGTTTTATTTTCATGGCTCCAAAACCTTTTATTTTTTCAAGGTCTTTCTCTGTTAACGGAAAATAAGTTGCCATCAGCTCCAGCGATTCGGTATTACAAATCATATAAAGGGGTATGCCTGCATCTTCAGCTAACTGGCTTCTTAAGTTTCTTAGCCGGCTTACTAAATTACTGTCTGCCTCATCAGAAAATGTTTCAGTGGATGCCGCATAGATAGTCACCGGGAACTTTTCGGGTTTATACGCTGCCTTATGTATTTGATATGAACTTAACTCAAACCCTTCTATACAGCCGGAAAGTAAATATAATTTACAGGCAACGGCTTCATATAATTTTGCTGCCCGGTTAGTAAAATCAATGGCAATTTGCCTGTTATCTGTAGATGCCTTAACGGCTTTCAAATGATCTTTTAATATGGCTAACTGGTTAACAAACCATTTGGATGCTACCACCAGCCGGGCAATCAATAATTTATTTTTTTCAGGGAATATACCATCAAACATTTTCTCCAACTCAAGCGAAAATTTAGATCCATGCTTTTTAAAGGTTTCAGTTTGCTCTACATTATACCTGGCCCATGCTACCGATTTTTTTCCAAAAGCCGGCTGTTGAATAATAAAATCTGAAACTCTCCTGGCATAAAAAACCATTTCACTAAAATCTATTAACGATAAGATCATTTCCTGCTGGAATGTACAGGCCGCTGTTTCCAGTCTTTTAGTTAATTCAATGCCCGATTGCTGCTGCAATGAATAGGCCACAATACGTTCGTCGCTTAATAAACTCCGGTGTGCAATAGCCGATCGTAAATAAATACCTTCTAAGGTGGTGCACCGGCTTAATGCTACATATACCTGGCCGGGTGCAAATGCTTTTTGAGCATCTATAATAACCTGGTTAAAGGTAAGGCCCTGGCTTTTGTGTATCGTAATAGCCCAGGCTAGCCGCAAGGGGTATTGTGTAAAGCTTCCTGCCACCTCTTCTTCAATTTTGCTTTTGGTAGCATCTAATTTGTATTTTACATTTCGCCACACTTCTTTTTGTACTTCTATTATTTTTTCATCTTCCTCTTCACAGGTAACCGCTATTTTGCCTTCTCCTACTTCTGTAACGGTTCCTATCTTTCCATTGTAATATCCTTTTTCTGTATTGTTTTTCAAAAACATTACCTGTGTGCCTTTTTTGAGGTGCAAAAATTCGTCAGTAGGGTATATGCGTTCTGTAAAATCGCCTTCTACCTCTGCCTGGTATATAAATTCTGTTTCCTGTAATTTTTCTAAGGCGGCCCGGTTTATTTGATCTGCAGTGGCATTATGCGTGGTAAGTGTAATTACATGATCCTGACGTGGGTTTACATGAAGCCTATTGTGCAAAAGTTTATACCCTTCTTCATCCATCTCATTATTACGCACCTGGTTTAATATATTTATAAAGCCGGCATCATGCTGGCGATATACTTTTTTTAGTTCAATATAAACCGGGGGTTGCTGGGTTATTACTTTACTGCTAAAGAAAAACGGATTGGCATAGTACTCTTTTAATAGCATCCACTCCTCTTCTTTTACCACGGGCGGCAATTGGTATAAATCGCCAATATATAAGACCTGCACGCCTCCATAGGGTTGCTTGCGGCGGTTACGTACATGGCGCAATACATTATCTATTGCATCCAGCACATCGGCTCTTACCATGCTGATTTCATCAATAATAAGTAATTCCAGGTTTTGTAAAACCTCCCGGCGCTGCTGGGTTAATCGTAAATTAGCCATTAAGCTATGCTTATCCGTGGCCTCTGTATAATTATTGCCGAACTCAGCCTTGGGTATATAAGGCGTAAAGGGAAGTTGAAAAAAAGAATGAATGGTTACGCCACCGGCGTTAATGGCGGCTACTCCCGTGGGAGCCACTATGGCACAGTTCTTTAAACTGTTTTCTTTAATGCTTTTTAAAAAGGTGGTTTTACCGGTTCCGGCTTTACCGGTTAAAAAAACAGGCTGGTTGCTATTATTTATAAACCCTGATGCTAATTCAAACTGATCATTATTATTGTATGAGAACGTATCCATAGAGCAAATAAAATTACAAAATCAATATGGGTTAACTATCTTTTATAATAAAAAAAGGGAGGCTGCTTTTCAGCAACCTCCCTTTGCGACTGTGTTCTTAGGCCACGGCTTTACCCAGCATAAGCAATTCATTTGCCTGTACTTCGGTAAAGTATTTTTTATTCCCTTCCTTATCAGTATAAGTGCGGCTGGTTAACTTACCTTCAATGGCAACCTCGGCGCCTTTTACCAAAAATTTTTCGGCAATTTCGGCCAGCTTGCCCCAGGCAATTACATTGTGCCATTGGGTTTCTGTTACTTTTTCACCTTGTGTGTTACGATAGGTTTCATTTGTTGCAATGGAGAACCGTACCAGCTTTTTTCCGCTTTCTGTGTTGCGTACTTCCGGTGCGTTACCTAAATTTCCAATCAGTTGAACTTTGTTTTTTAATGCGTACATAGCTGTAAAATTTTGTTTGTTTAAAAATGTTTCTTTATTTCAGTCTTTCGGCAAATCGTCATTTCCGATTGACAACACAAAGATGGGCCTCCCAAAAACCCATAGCCGGAGATTAAGCATTTACTTTCTCATATAACCGTTTACAACCGTTTGTTGTCGAATAAATGCCTTACAATAAAGGGTTATAGGGTTTCGGATCAGAAAATTAATTTTTTATAAAATTTAAGATTTCGGTAAATACCTACCCCCATTTGAACTTTTTTTAGCTTTAACTTTGATAGTATGTACACATATAAAGAAACCCTTCAGCAAAAATTTAATGATGTTTACAATAATTTAAATCCCGAGCAAAAAATGGCGGTTGATACCATTGAGGGCCCGGTTATGGTGATTGCAGGCCCCGGCACCGGTAAAACCCAAATTTTAGCCGCCCGTATTGGTAAAATTTTATTGGAAACCGATGCCCTTCCCGAAAATATTTTATGCCTTACTTATACCGAAGCAGGCGCCATTGCCATGCGCAGGCGCTTACTTACTTTTATTGGAGCCGATGCTTATAAAGTGAACATTTATACTTACCACGCATTTTGCAATGATGTTATTCAGGACAACCTTCCCCTCTTTGAAAAAAATACATTAGATCCGGTTTCAGCATTAGAGAGTATCCGGTTTTTTAAAGAACTGATCGATCGTTTTCCCAAGGGCCATTTACTAAAAAGATACAGAGGCGATGTATATTATGATATAAAAAACCTACAGTCGCTTTTTTCTGCCATGAAAAAAGAAAACTGGTCACCGGAATATATCATTCCAAGAATAGATCAATACATCCGGGAATTACCTACCCGGGAAGAATATATTTATCAAAAAAAATACAGGGAGTTTAATAAAGGGGATAAAAAGCAAGACAAGATTGACCAGGAAATTGAAAAAATGGAACGGCTTAAAGCAGCCGTATCGGAGTTTGAAAATTACCGGCAAATCATGCTCAAATACAACCGGTATGATTTTGATGATATGATTAACTGGGTTATCAAAGTGTTTGAAAATAATGATACCGTATTGGCAGATTACCAGGAAAAATTTCAATACATTTTGGTGGATGAATACCAGGATACTAGCGGGTCGCAAAATAAATTAGTACAACTGCTCATCAATTACTGGCATGCACCTAACATTTTTGTAGTAGGAGATGATGATCAAAGTATTTTCCGTTTCCAGGGCGCCAATATAGAAAATATGCAACAGTTTGCTAACGAATATAAAAACGATCTTAAAAAAATAATCCTCACCCGTAATTACCGTAGCACCCAACCTATACTGGATACCGCTAAAATACTCATTGATAAAAATGAAGAACGGCTTATTACAAAAATGCCGGGGATCAATAAAAACTTACAAGCCAGTAATCATAAAATTAAAGAGCTCACTAACTTTCCGGAAATTTTAGAATATGAAACGGTTAAAGAAGAAATGGCTGGTATTTGTAACCGGGTAGAAGCACTCATACAAAGCGGTACAGATCCTGCCCATATTGCCATTATTTATAAAGAAAATAATTATGGCAAAGAACTGGCCGGGTTCTTTCAGCTGAAAAAAATTCCATACTATATTAAAAGCGAAATAAACCTGCTTCATCATCCCTTTATTTCAAAGCTGATCCTGTGGCTTAATTATTTAAATGCAGAACAGGATGTTCCTTATGGCGGCGATGAAATGCTTTTCAAAATTCTGCATTTTGATTTTTATGAAATTCCTGCCATTGATATTGCAAAACTAGTTGTGGATGTAAATAAAAAGAAATACAATGGCGAGCTGGTTTCTATCCGCAGTTTACTGTACGATAATGCACACACGGCCCCTAAAGATCTTTTTGATACCGGCCCGAAAGACTGGATGAAAAAAATGAGTGCTATTATTGAGCAACTCATTTCAGATGTACCCAATGTAACCATACAGCGTTTGTTTTCTCATATCATACAAAACGCAGGTATTTTAAGTTATATCATGAAGAACGAAAATAAGATTTCGTTAATGCAGATGCTTTCTGCTTTTTTCAATTTTATTAAAGAAGAGAATACAAGAAATCCTGAACTTAGCCTGGGTGGCTTAGTAGAAATTATCAATATTATGAAATCGGAAGACCTCCCGGTTTCTATACAAAACGTGTCTGGTTCTGATAAAGGGGTAAACCTATTAACCAACCATGGCAGCAAGGGCCTTGAATTTAAACATGTATTTATCATTGGGGCAAACGCTAATTTTTGGGAAAAGAAAAGAGCCAGGAGCCAGGTTTTTCAAATGCCCGATACCCTGTTTGCATCCCTGGCCGTAAATCCTTTAGAAGAATTAAGGCGATTGTTTTACGTAGGCATTACCCGTGCTGAAACCCACCTGTACATATCATACCCCCGGTATAAAAACGATGGAAAAGAACTGGAACCCACCCTGTTTATTATGGAAATACAGGAACAATTGCCGGAACTCATCATTCAAAAACAAATGCTTTCTGCAGAAGAAATGTTTGCCTATGACTCACTTCAACTAAGCGCCCATGCCCCGGAAATTGAAAAAATAGAAGCCGATTTTATAAATGCCTTACTGGAAAAGTTTGTAATGAATGTTACAGCGCTCAATAATTATTTAAAGTGCCCATTACAATTTTACTACAACAACTTAATAAGGATCCCCAGCGGGAAAAATGAAGCGACTGAGTTTGGTAGCGCCATTCATGATGCCCTTGAAAAATTGTTTAATGCCATGCAGGCCGATCCGCAAAAGAATTTTGAACCGGTAGAAAAACTGGTAGATTACTTTAAGCGTGCAATGAGAAAAAGAAGGGAAAACTTTACCCCCCAGGAGTTTGCCCGCAGGATAGAATATGGCGAAGAAGTAATTAAGAATTATTATACTAAATACGTGCACACCTGGAATAAAATTGTGGTAGTAGAACGTAATATTAAAGGAGTAACCATTAACAATGTACCCATAAAAGGAAAATTAGATAAACTGGAATTTGACGGTACCCATATCAATGTTGTAGATTATAAAACAGGAAAAGTGGAGAATGCATTAAAAAAATTAAAATCACCCGATGAAAAAGAGCCCCTGGGCGGCGACTACTGGAGGCAAGCAGTGTTTTATAAAATATTAGTAGATAATTATCCTTCAAAAAACTGGAAAGTGGTAAGTTCCGAATTTGATTTTATAGAACCGGACACAAAACAAATATTTAATAAAATAAAATTGGTTATAGAACCGCAGGATGTAGAAACGGTGAAAAACCAAATAACTACTGCCTGGCAAAAAATACAAAACAAAGAATTTTATACCGGCTGCGGAAAAGATGACTGTACCTGGTGTAATTTTGTAAAAGACAACAAACTCGATATTACTAAACTAGAGCAAGAGGCGGAAGAAGATGCAGCATTAAATGAGAGTATTTAAAAACTATCATTTCCTTTACACCCTATTCTGCAATAACTTCACCCAAAAAAAAGAGCCATAAATTACCTTTTACACAATGCACAAAAAACCTGTTTATATTTTACTTTCCTTACTGGTAATTCACAGCCTGGTAATATTTATTTCCGGTTGTGCACAAATGGCATTTCCGACGGGTGGCGATAGGGATAGCTTAGCCCCCGTACTTATAAAGGCAAACCCGCAAAACAAAACCTTACACTTTACCGGGAATAAAATTACACTCAGTTTTGATGAATATATAGAATTGCAAGACCTTCAAAATAATTTGGTAGTATCCCCATGGCCTTTAAAAACCCCCATCATCAATTCTAATTTAAAAACAATAAGCATTCGTTTACGGGATAGCCTGAAACCCAATACCACATACAGCATCCAGTTTGGCAATGCGGTAAAAGACAACAATGAAGGAAATGTTTATCATAACCTGTTATATGTTTTTTCAACCGGCGATCATATAGATTCCCTCACCCTTGCGGGCCAGGTAACAGTGGCCGAAACAGGCGCTACCGACAGTACCCTGCTTGTTCTTTTATATAAAGACCTTGACGATAGTGCGGTAATAAAATCAAAACCCGATTATATTGCCCGCCTGGATAACCGGGGTGGCTTTTTGTTTCAATATTTACCGGCCGGAAAATACAATGTATTTGCATTAAAAGACGGTGATGGCGGGAAAACATATAATTCAAAATCGGAATTATTTGCTTTTTTGAATGAACCCGTTACCATTTCACCAAACAGCAGCCCGGTACAATTATTTGCCTCATCCATAGAAAAGGAAAAAAGAGGAGGGCCATCAGCTACTGGCATAACCCGGAAAAATAAACCCACCGCCCTGGTTTACCGCACCAGCATTGAGGCAAACCGGCAAGATATTCTATCTGACCTTACCCTGGTATTTAGTACCCCACTCACCCAAATTGATTCAAATAAAATAATATTATCTGATACACTTTTTATGCCCATTCCCTTTACGCTGAAAACAGATAGTACCGCAAAAATTGTTTCCTTACATACCCGGTGGCAACCAGATAAACCATACCTGCTCTTAATACCGGCCCATGTATTTAAAGATAGCCTTGGCTTTACCAATGAAAAAGCAGATACCATTCGTTTTTCTACTAAAAGAGAGGAAGATTACGCCGCTGTAGAACTCAGGTTTCAAAACCTGGATCTTTCCTTACACCCGGTTCTTCAGTTTATAGTAAGTGATACTGTTTTTTATAGCGCTCCTGTTACTTCAAACAAATGGAAAAATAAACAATTTTTACCGGGTACGTATGGGTTAAGAATTTTATACGATGCCAACGAAAACGGGGTATGGGATACGGGAAATTACAATACTAAAACACAGCCGGAAAGAGTGATCCCCTTACCCGATGATTTAAAACTAAGAGCCAACTGGGACAATGAAAGAGACATCCTGGTTCCCTAATTTTATTTATGCATCGCCGCCCTGCCATGATGGGGGCTGGAAGCGATAACAATAAGCGCAGCAATAAGGGCAATACTATATTCTATGCTGGTATCACTATGCTCTCTGGCCAGCCACCCGGCCTCGCCCTGAAAAATAAAACTCATAAAAATTAAGATGAGGATAAAACCCAATGAAAAGAGCCTGCGGAATTTTCCCGCAGCCAGCAAAAGACCGCCTGCAATCTCATACAAAGTAATGGCCCATACAATATAAAAACTGCCCCGTATCCCTTTTTCATATAAGAAGCTTACAAACAAATCCATCCCGTCGCCCGATAATCTTATAATTGCATGCATGATAAATAAGGCACACACTACGAATCTTAAAAGGATAATAGCAGTATGCGTTTTAATAATATGAAATTCTTTCATAGCATATTATTTTCAAATAAAATCAGTTTGGAAACACGATAAATTTAACCCCCTGTATTGTTTTTGTAATAAACCCCGATTTCATGATGCCATTAAATTCTTTACGTTCAAAAGAGGAGTAGTAAGTAAATACATTTCCATCAATACTCTTTATTTTTCCTGCCAAACTTTTATCATCAAAGCTACTATAATAGGTAAGCTGTATGTTTCCTATTGATTTAAAATTGCCCTTTATGGCATCGTTATCAAAACTTCCATAATAATTCAAGGTAACATTGCCGGCTTGCTGAATATTGCCTGCATATACTTTATCTTCATACGGTTCGTAATATGTGAAATTGATATTGCCAATACTTTTCACTTTACCTGCCAGGTTTTCTTTTTCATAAGATGCAAAATAGGTGATGGCCGTAGCTCCTATATATTTTACTTTTCCTCTTAGTGCAACATCATCAATATCGGTATAATAATCTACCCTGCCCATATAGGGATCCAGCTTTTGAGGAAACCTTGAAAGCATTCTTTGTGTATTCTCCATACCCCAGTTTAGCAGCATTCCCGTTTTATCAATATTAACTAAAGCATGATCGGCCGTTTCGAAACTAAGTAGGGCCGATTTTGCATTTTGAGTGAGAGAAACCTGGGCCAGGCTCTGTGCATTCACAGCCTGGAAGCTTAATAAAAGGCTTATAAAAGTTACTATTCTTTTCATGTGTAAAATATTACTCCTACAAATTACAATTTTATTTCACAGGTTTAAAATATAGAAGAAGTATATTTTTTAATCAGGATTGAATTATAAGGCAGCATCGTGTTTTCTACCTTTCCCCTATTTATATTTGCAGTATGACTTTTTCTTCCACGCTATTAGAGAATGCAGTAAATGAATTTGCCAAATTACCGGGCATTGGCAAGAAAACAGCGCTCCGCCTGGCTTTATACCTTATAAAACAGCCTGAGGCCGAAGCGCTCAGTTTTGGGGAAACGATTAACCGTATGCGAAAAGAAATAAAGTTTTGCAAAAACTGCTTAAATGTTTCAGATACTGAACTTTGTAATATCTGCAGTAACCCCATGCGGCAAAAAAACACTTTGTGCGTAGTAGAAAATATAAGGGATGTAATTGCCATTGAAAATACCCAACAATTTCACGGGCTATATCATGTATTGGGCGGTATTATTTCGCCCTTAGATGGGGTAGGCCCCGATCAATTAAGTATTGATGCGCTGGTAGAAAGGGTAAAAAAAGACGGCGTGCAGGAAATTATTTTTGCATTAAACCCCAATATTCAGGGAGATACTACCATTTATTATATAGGCCGAAAATTAAAGGGAATACAGGTAAAAATTACAACTATTGCCCGGGGCATCGCCTTTGGCGGCGAATTAGAGTATGCGGATGAGATGACTTTAGCCAAGAGCATCAGCAACCGCATACCCATTGAAAATTATATTGAAGCAGGCAGCTAATCTTTCTATTTTAGCATGCCGGCAGGGGGGTCCTTTTCTAATAAATTTTTATAAATGAACCGGGTCTTTAAATTTTGAAAATGTAATTGTTTGTTTCCTCCCCATCCATGCCTTCCGCCGCTATAAAACATCATTTCAAAATCTTTTTTAAGGTCTTGTAGTTTGCTTATAAGTTGTACACTGTTTTGCATGTGTACATTTTCATCAATCATACCGTGTACTATTTGCAACTTGCCTTTATATTTATCTGCATAGTTCATCACATTCCCAGTTTTATAGCCTGCCTCATTATCTTCATGAGTGCCCATATATCTTTCGGTATAATGGCTGTCGTACAAACTCCAGTCTGTAACGCTTCCGCCTGCCATACCATGGGTAAACACATCTGCATATTTCGTTAATGCCAGGCAGGTCATATAACCACCATAACTAAACCCGGTTATGCAAATCTTTGAAGGATCTGCCTGCCCGTTTGCAATAAGCCATTTCACCATGGTACTATAATCTCTTAATTCCCAATCGCCCAGGTTGTGGTACATATAGTTTACGCCTTCTTTACCAAACTGCCCGCTTGCCCGGTGATCCATTGATACCTGTATCAATCCTTCTTTCGCATAAAATTGTTGCGTACCGTTCAGCGACCAGCTATCCCACACAGTACCTGCATTAGGCCCTCCATAAATGGAAATTAGTACAGGATATTTTTTCGATTTCTCCATACGCAGTGGCCAGGTAATTTTCATGGGCAGGTCATAGAGACCATCATCGCTTTTTACCCTTATGATTTCTGTTTTGGCAAGGGCATAATTATTAAAATTGGAAGTAGCAGAATTTCCAAGCGCCTTTATCAATTTCCCTTTATTGTTCAGCAATGCCAAACGGGTAGGCGTAGTGGCATTATTATATTGTGTTACAAAAAAAGATCCGTCCGGCGATTGACTTACAATGGTATGGTTATAATCGCCAAAAGTGATTCTTTTAAGTTGTTTTCCATTTAGCTGTATACTATATAAATCGTGCCTGGCTGTGTTTTCTATTCCCCGGGCGGTAAAATACACGATCCCCCTTTTTTCATCTACATAATTTATATCCGTTACAGTGAATTTACCTGCAGTTACTGCATTCTTTAATTTACCTGACATATCATAGTAATATATATGATTCCAGTCGGTAACATCGCTTTCGTATAAGAAACCTTTCCCGTTTTGTAAGAACCGGATCCTGTCTGATGCGCCGTCCAGGTCAATCCATGTTTTTTGTTCTTCGTGCATATACAATCGCTTACTTCCGTTAAGCGGGTTTACCGCATAGGTATTTAATATATTTTGTTTGCGGTTCATCCAGTTTACTAAAAGTTCACTGCTGTTGGGGAGCCATACCGGTTGGCCAAAATATTGGTCATCATTTTCATTAAAATCGGCCCAGGTTTTGGTTTCGCCATCGGGACTTACAATCCCGATTTTTATTTTGGGGTTGGGGTCTCCTACTTTGGGATACCTCATTTTTTCTACATAGCCATGTAAGCCATTGGCATCGGTAATCACAAATTCAGGAACTTGTGTATCATCACTCCTGAAAAAAGCAATTGCTTTACTATCGGGGCTCCACCAAAAAGCACGGTATCTTGAGCGTCTTCCTAAAATCTCTTCCATATATACCCAGCTTGCATACCCGTTTAATATAAGATCGGTACCATCTTGTGTAAGTTTATTTTCTTTTTTTGTAGCCAGGTCAATGGTATATAAATTATTTTTTTTAGTATAGGCAACGTACCTGCCATCGGGGCTGGCTGTTACGTTTGTTTCATCCTCTTCATCATGGGTAAGCTGTACTTCCTGCCCATCTTTCTTTATATATAAATCATTCTTTTTTTTGTATACTTCGGGGGTTTCAGAAGGGTTCATTTCAGCGGGAGCATTTATGTACGGTTTTTTTGTACCGGTAACGGCATTTAAAACACTGGAAGTGGCTCCGTCTATGATGATCAGCTCGTTATTACTCACCCATTTCCCGGTTCGGGGAAGGGGCTGCACCAGGTCTTTTAAATCATTTTTAAAATATTGGTCATCGGTTAAGTTTTTTTGTTGTGCCTGTGTAGTGAACAGGCTAACACTAAAGAGTATTAAAAGCCATTGTTTTATTTGCATGTTCCTTTTCTTTTATGGATGATTAAATTTAAAAATGGATCAGGGTTTATTTTTTTTTAAAAGCAGTTCATTCAGTTCCCGGGTTTCAGAAAGTTCTTCTTTCAGGTTTTCCAGTTCCATATTGGCTATTTCCAGGCTGCTTTTGGTAAGGGTAAGTTCTGTTTTTAAATCTTTAAGCTGTTTATACCATTTACTGGCCTCGTCCAGTTCCCGGTTTGTATCCATCAGGCTTGCTTTCAGGCTATCATTTTCTTTTACCCTGGCCGCATTTGCATTTTGTAAACGCAGCATTTCCAGCAGTTCGTTTTCCAGCTCATTAATCATAATGCTGTCGCCCGTGGCACGTTGATTATTTTTCCCCATTTGAAGTTGCATTTGTTCAAACTCTAATAAATTAATATCCAGTTTGCTTTGCATTGCATTGGCCTCCCTGGCCCGGATGCGAAGTTGATCCAGTTCCTGTTCCCGCCTGGCGATCACCATATTAAGATCTTCAACCTCTAATTGGAGCAACTCTTTTTCGGACCGTAATTGGTCTATTTGATCGTCTGTAAGCATAATTTATTTGTAAATGCCCGGTAAATTATACCCTTTGGGCTGATAATGCAAAAATAAATAACTAATTTATGAGTCCGAAACCTGCAGCCCAGGCAGCAAATTCTGTGGGTATCGTATCTGATTACTAGCCGTGAATCACGATAAAATTATTTTGACGGACTCAGAACTCATAAAAGGTTGTTTAAAAAAAGACAGCCACTGCGAAAAAGAACTATTTCTTCGCTACGCCAGCCGTATGCTTGGCGTATGCCAAAGATATGCCCGTGATGCCGAAGATGCAGAGGATATTTTGCAGGATGCCTTTATTAAAGTTTTTAATAAAATGAGCCAGTTTAAACAAGAAGGCTCATTTGAGGGGTGGATAAGAAAAGTTGTGATTAATACTGCTTTAAAAAAATATAGCTTAACACGCTATCAAAAAGAAACCGGTATTGCTGCATCAAAAGATTTTGCAGAAAACATCAAGGAACCAAATGCGTTTAGCAATTTATCTGAAAAAGATATTTTAGCGCTTATCAACGGTTTGCCGGATGGCTATAGGATGGTTTTTAACTTATATGTAATTGAAGGTTTTTCGCATGAAGAGATTGCAGAATTGCTGCACATACAGGCGGGTACCAGCAGAAGCCAATTGGTAAAAGCCCGCCAGCTTCTTCAAAAACAAATTAATGAAATTCAAAAAATAGCGGTATGAGTGGGTCATTTGATGAACATATTAAAAATAGCTTAAGCGACTATCGCCCTGCCGTACCCAAGGATACCTGGGATAAAATACAGGCCAAAAGGGAAAAGGATAAGCGCAGGCCATGGGGGTTTTTCCTGAACAAACGCTGGGTTGCGGCTGCTGCCATCCTGTTATTGGTAGCAGCAGGCGGATTCTATTTAACACGTATCCAAAACAAAGATATTTTATTAAATCCTGCTACCACAAAAAGCCTGGTTGGCAATACTCCCCATGAACCCATAGTAGAAAAAAATGTAACTGAAAAAAATAAGAATGCAGTTAACAACAACAGCAGTATTCCGGTTAACGATAAAAATATAAGTTCCCAAAAAACGCCTTCTATATTTTCTTTCAGCAAAAAGAAAATAAATATTCTCTCTCCCGGGGCAGATACCTGGAGCACTGACGAAGAAAATTTCAACACCCGTTTACTGTCCGCAGGTATTACCCGTGCCGGCTTATTAAAAAATACGATCAACTCACTTACCCTCAGACAAAACAATCATATTGCTTATTTTATTCCCTGCCCGGAAGCAGAAAAAAATGCAGCCGCTAATAAAAAATACCTGGAGTTTTATGCCGGGCCAGACTTTGTTTTCAGAAATTTTTCTGATACCGGCACGGCCTATATACAAACACGTAAATCCAGTTCACAAATTAAATCGGCCTTTAGCCTGGGGGTTCGTTACACCCGTGTATTTAAAAATGGTATGAGCTTGCGGGGGGGTATAAATGTAAGGCAGATTAATGAATCGTTTCACTATAAACAAGGAACCATATCGCAGGTGATTTTTATCATTGATAATAATGGAGATACCACAGGAAGTTATATTAGCCAAAGTACCCGTTATAAAACCTATCCCAACCGATACCGCAGTATTGATATTCCCATTGCAGTAGGATACGAATGGGGCAATGGCCGGCTACACGTAAATATGAATATGGGTGCTGTTATCAATATTTTGAACAGCCAAAAAGGTTATGTGTTAGATGAATCAAACAATATTATAGAACTATCCAATTCAAAAAACAATAACCAGTATTCTTATAAAACAAAAACAGGGCTGGGTTTTATAGGTGCTGCTTCAGTGTATTATAAAATAAATGAAAACTTACACCTGGTGGCCGAACCTTATTTTAAATACAGTTTTAATTCCATTACAAAAGAACAAATTTCATTACAACAAAAAAACCAGGTTGCCGGGTTAAAGCTTGGTTTAAGAATGGACCTTTGAAAAAATAAAAATGATACACATTAAAAGAAATATTACGGTATGGTTACTCATGCTTGCCATGGCATCTTGCCAAAAGGATTATGATTTTTTTGAAGAAATTTCAGGCATGGATACAAGTTGGGTAACAACTGTATCTCCCCTGGCCCCGGTGGCAGAACTCCAAAGTACATTGATGAAACCCTTCTTGATGGATAGTTTTAATGTATCGGGGCAGGTAGCCACACTCATCAATAACCAAGGTTTGAGATGTATTTTTCCGGTTGATTTGGTTACACAAACAGGAACATTGGCAACGGGGGAGGTAACATTACATTCGTATCTTTTTAATCGTAAAGGAGATTTTATTCGGAATCAAATTAGTACCGTATCAAATAATGGGTTACTGGAAACAAATGGTATTTTATTTATCCGTCTTAAAAAAAATGAAGAAACAGTTTCGCTTTCACAGAGTCCCGCCCGGTTTCAATATGAGGCCCCAGGGCTGATCTCCGGCTTACAGGTTTATTTTAGCAGCAGCCCGGAGTACTGGCAAAAAACAGGTTCCCCACAAATGAACAATGTAATTTTTTCGCAAAATAATTATATCGTTAATACCATGCAGCTGGGATGGATGGCTGCAGCAAAACCGGTAGATAGCCTTACAGATCCCTTGCGGGTATCTGTTTCCTTACCTTCTCAATATACAAATTCAAATACCTGTGCCTGGGTTGTGTTGAATCATAAAACCAGTATAATTAAGATGGAAGCAGATGTGCAGGCAAAAAAATTCAGGTGTTCACTGTTGCCGCCAAACCAGGATATTACCATCATTGTATTATCAAAACAGGCGGGATCTTATTTTATGGGAAAAATAGAAACGAATACCAGTATGGCTGCCTCGCAAACCTTAGGGGTTACGCCTGTTATCAATAGTTTGCAAAACATAAATACGTACCTGGATTCTTTATAATTTTTTTTACTTTGGGGATACATGATAGCGGCTTCGAAATTCGAAGCCGTTATCTATTTTACAGAAGTAGAATATTTATTTAACCAATGTACCCACTCTTTCGCCGGTTACTACACTCATCAGGTTACCCGGCTTGTTCATATCAAACACTACAATGGGTAAGTTATTTTCCATACACAATGCAAATGCAGTCATATCCATCACTTTCAGGTTCTTACTCATACATTCCGAAAAACTAATGGTATTGTATTTTGTAGCCGTGGGGTCTTTTTCCGGGTCGGCGCTGTATATACCATCTACCCGGGTGCCTTTTAAAATTACATCTGCTTTAATTTCTATGGCTCTTAAAGAGCCTGCTGTATCGGTTGTAAAATAAGGGTTGCCGGTACCGGCTCCAAAAATAACAACACGTCCCTTTTCAAGATGCCGCATGGCACGCCTGCGAATATATGGCTCGGCTATTTGTTCCATTTTAATAGCGCTTTGTAATCGGGTATATACGCCCGCTTTTTCTAATCCACTTTGTAATGCCATACCATTAATTACGGTTGCTAACATGCCCATATAATCTCCCTGGGCTCTTTCAATACCACTTTCTGCTTCATTCATGCCCCTATAAATATTTCCACCGCCAATTACAATAGCGATTTGTACCCCCATTTCGGTAATTTGCTTTATATCTCTTGCATATTGGGCTATAATAGAAGGGTCAATAGGATCAAAACTGTCTTTATTACCCATTAATGATTCACCAGACAATTTTAAAAGAATACGTTTGTATTTTGGAAGCATAAGTGTTTATTTGCATGCAAATATATTAAGCCCATGGCAGAGTGCAACATTTACTCATTGTAAATATGGGTTTACTAAAATTTCAATGAGCAACTTTTACATAATAAGTAATAAAAAACCCGGTTAAAAAAACCGGGTTATCATTTTATCCTAAAGCTACTCTTTTAAATTCGGTAACTTTTAAATCGGGAGCTATGCTTTTTAAATAATCGCCTACTGACTGGTTATTGTCTTTTACAAATGCCTGGGCCAATAAAGTGTTTTCTTTAAAAAACTTATTCAGTTTACCCATGGCAATTTTTTCAGCCATTTCTGCGGGTTTTCCTTCAGCTTTTACAACTTCGATGGCGATGTTTTTTTCTCTTTCAATAACATCTGCCGGAATTGAAGATTCATCAACGGCCAATGGGTTCATCGCAGCAATTTGCATGGCTACATCTTTGCCTGCATTTTCTGCTTCGGCTGTAAGGCCTACCAATACTCCCATTCTGTAAGCGCCGTGAATATAGCTTGCCACGTAGGGGGCATCCACTCTTTCAAAACGGGTGATGGCAATTTTTTCTCCTATTGCAGCCAGTTTATCATTGATCATATCGGCCACTTTAGAGCCATTAATGGTTACCTCATTTAATTCTTCTGCTGATTTTACATTGTTGGCAATAGCTGCATCAGCAATGCTTTGGGTAAAAGCAATAAAATCTGCATTTTTACTTACGAAGTCTGTTTCACAACTTACACAAAGAACAATACCGGTTTTTTTATCGGCAGTTGTTTGTGCGATTATAACGCCTTCTTTAGCTTCCCGGTCACTGCGTTTTGCGGCAACTTTTTGTCCTTGTTTACGAAGCCAATCAATAGCTGCTTCAAAATCACCGTTACTTTCTGTTAATGCTTTGCGGCAGTCCATCATACCGGCGCCTGTTGCCTGGCGTAGTTTGTTTATTTCTGCTGCTGTTATTGTTACACTCATAGTATTCATATTATAAACCCGGATGGGTAATTTAAAAATTCAATTTCTTTGCTGCATAAGGGTAAGGAGTACAAGTGTGCGACGCAACGATGCCGGGTTTGGCAACGGTAGCCGGGTTCATACTGGTATTCCTTATTTTCCGGCAGGTTTTCTGCCACCCTGCCCGGGTCCGCTTATGCGGCGGCGGGGTGCTCCGGCAGGAGCTCCGGTACGGCTGCGTTTTCCTTTTTCTTCTGCGTCTAATTGTTTTTGTTCAAAACGAGCGGCTTTGGCTTCTGCACTTTCTTCCGTATCGTGTTGCTCTTCTTCGTCTTTACTGCTTTGGCGTTCCTGCAATCCTTCTGCAATGGCAGCTGTAATATAATTGGCAATAATGGCGATAGATTTTGTTGCATCGTCGTTTGAAGGAATTGCATAATCTACTTTATTGGGATCGCAATTGGTATCTACCATTCCAAAAGTGTTGATACCGAGGCGACGGGCTTCTGCTAAAGCAATATGTTCGTGACCAATATCAACCAGGAAAAGGGCTGCCGGTACCCGGCTAATTTGAGCAATACCTCCCAATACTTTTTCCATCTTTTCTTTTTCACGGCTCAGGGTTAATCTTTCTTTTTTGTTCAGGCTTTCTGCACTGCCATCGTTAAGCATTTTTTCAATGCTCTGCATTTTCTTTACACTTTTACGAACCGTGTTAAAGTTAGTAAGCATACCACCCAGCCAGCGTTCTGTAGCATAAGGCATATTTACTTTTTGTGCACATTCCATTACAATTTCTTTGGCTTGTTTTTTTGTAGCCACAAACATTATTTTTTTACCGCTGCGTGCAATGGCTTTCATTGCGGCGGCAGCTTCCTGTAAACCTTCAACTGTTTTGTTGAGATCAATAATGTGAATGCCCTTTTTTTCAGCAAATATGTAAGGAAGCATTTTGGGATTCCATTTCTTTTTTAAATGACCAAAATGAACGCCTGCTTCTAAAAGTTGCTGTTGTAAGGATGTATTATTTTCCATTGTATTTATTATAATAATTTGTTTGTTCTTTTTAGTTTGATACTGCAAATGAGCGCAAATACCAATCGTAAAAAAATGCGATTAACGTTTTGAGAACTGGAAGCTTTTTCTTGCTTTTTTGCGGCCTGGTTTTTTACGTTCTACGGCACGTGGGTCACGTTTTAATAAACCGGCAGCTTTTAAAGCAGGGCGATAATCGGGGCTTACTTCAATTAAAGCACGGGCAATACCCAGTTTGGCAGCTTCGGCCTGGCCTTTTACGCCACCCCCGGTTGCATTTACCACCACGTCGAATTTGCCAATGGCTTCTGTTGTTTTAAGAGGCGCTTCTACCTGGTTTTGCAGGTAAACCAAAGGAAAATAGGTTTTATAATCCTTGCCATTTATTGTAATTGCTCCTTCGCCACGGCTCAGGAAAACACGGGTAACGGCTTCTTTTCTACGTCCTACTGCGTTTTTTTGCTTTTCCATTTATATTTTATTTTTTGCTACCTGGTGTGGCAGGTGTAAGTTTTGTAAAAGTTAATTCAGTGGGTTTTTGAGCAGCATGCTGATGTTCTGCACCGGCATATACAAATAATTTTTTGTACATCTGGCGGCCCAGCCTGTTTTTGGGTAACATGCCTTTTACCGCTCTTTCTATTACGGCTTCGGGTTTACGCTTCATCATATTTTTAGCGGATTCGGCTCTTTGCCCGCCGGGATAACCGCTAAATGTGAGGTAATTTTTGTCTTCTAATTTATTACCGCTGAAAACAACTTTATCAGCATTGATAACAATTACAAAGTCGCCGCAGTCAACGTGTGGGGTGTAATAGGCCTTGTTCTTACCTCTAAGAACCGATGCAATTTTAGCGCACATCCGGCCTACGGTTTGATTAGTACCGTCCACAACGTACCAGTTACGCTGTACGGTAGCCGCATTGGCATGTTTGGTGGTGAAATGTAGTTTACTCATTTTCTGTTTTTTTTATGCCGGCAGCTATCCCCGCCGGGCTTTTTAAAATTTGGAGTGCAAAGGTAGCGGGATCTTATTGTTTTTACCAAGAAAAATTAGTGTTTATTTTTATCATGCTTTTGTAAGTGGATGATTATCAATAAAAATTTATACTTCTTTTTTTATTAGATAAGAATTGGGGGAGAACTTGCGCCTATTTTATAGTTTATATTTTGTTCCCGCTTCAAGATTTGATGGATAGAAAAGAAGCTGGGTGTTATACTGCAGCATATATTTTGAATGCTTCATTTTTGATTCCTGCCCGGGTGCTTGGCATATTGCCTTATTTCAAGTAGGTTTGCGCCGTCTTGTTTATGAATGCCAACCAAATTATATCTAACGCAATAAAAACGATTGATATTGAAGCTAAATCAGTATCGGGTTTAGCCGCATATATTAATGATGATTTTGCAAAAGCCGTACAGGCCATTGTCGCTTGTAAGGGCCGGTTGGTAATTAGTGGCGTTGGCAAAAGCGCTATTATCGCCCAAAAGATTGTAGCTACCCTGAACAGCACCGGGACCCCCTCTCTATTTTTACATGCAGCTGATGCCATACATGGCGACCTGGGTATGGTACAACAAGATGATATTGTTCTTTTGATCAGTAAAAGCGGGGATACTCCCGAAATTAAAGTGCTTACCCCTCTTGTAAAAAATTTTGGGAATATTCTTATCGGCCTGGTGGGAAATATGCAATCTTACCTGGCACAGCAAAGCGATATTGTACTTAACTGCACGGTAGAAAAGGAGGCCTGCCCTAATAACCTGGCTCCCACTACCAGCACCACTGTTCAAATGGTTATGGGCGATGCGCTTGCCATTTGCCTGATGGAAAGCAAGGGCTTTGCTCCTAAAGATTTTGCCCGCTTTCACCCGGGCGGCGCATTGGGCAAAAAATTATACTTACGGGTGGGCAACTTAGTACAACCCCATGAAAGGCCCCGGGTGCAGCCCGGTACAACCGTTAAAAAAGCCATTATAGAAATTACAGAAAAAAGATTGGGCGCCGCAGCTGTTATTAATGATGCCGAAGAAGTGATTGGTATTATTACAGATGGCGATATCAGGCGTATGCTTGAAAAATATGAAAACATAGCCAGTTTAATAGCCCAGGACATTATGGGTAAAAACCCTAAAACGATTGATGTGGATGAATTGGCGGCCGAGGCCCTGGAGCTTATGCGAAAAAATAATATTAGCCAGCTGCTGGCCACCCGTAAAGGAAAATATGCGGGGATTATACATTTACACGATTTAATAAGAGAAGGAATCATATAACCTTTAAAGATTTTTCCTGAATGAACAAGAATACTTATGTTGCAATTATGGCCGGGGGAATAGGCAGCCGGTTTTGGCCCATGAGCCGCACCGATTTTCCTAAACAGTTTTTAGATATTTTAAATACCGGTCGTACCCTTATCCAGGCAACCTACGACAGGTTTGCAAAATTTATTGCACCCGAAAATATTTACATTGTTACATCGGCCCAATACCGGGATATAACGATAAAACAACTGCCGGAACTTAACCCCGATAATATTTTATGTGAACCTTCCCGAAAAAATACCGCCGCCTGTGTAGCTTATGTATCTTATAAAATAAAAGAACTTAACCCCGAAGGAAATTTAATTTGTGCCCCGGCCGATCATCTTATCCTGGATGATGGTGAGTTTGAAAAAGTATGTAAACATGCGCTGGAATTTACAGCTCAAATAAAAGCATTGGTAACGCTGGGTATTAAACCCACCCATCCCAATACGGGCTATGGCTATATTCAATTTGAACCCATGGCCGTAGGCGATAATGTATATAAAGTAAAAACTTTTACCGAAAAACCAGATTTAGAATTGGCTAAAACATTTGTTGCCAGTGGTGAATTTTTGTGGAATGCCGGTATTTTTGTCTGGCAGGTAAAAAATATAATTGCCGCATTTGAAAAACACCTGCCCGAAATGCATGATGTATTTGATGCAGAAAAAGAAAATTTTAATACCGAGAGAGAAAAAGATGCCTTAGACAGGATTTATCCTCAATGCGTAAATATTTCGATTGATTATGGCATTATGGAAAAAGCCGATAATGTATATGTTATTCCGGCATCATTTGGCTGGAGCGACCTGGGTACCTGGGCCAGCGCTTACGCCACTTTTGAAAAAGATTATTTAGATAATGCCGTAGGTGGTAAAAATGTAATCATAATTGATGCCACCCGCAATATGGTGCATGCACCGCATAATAAATTAATTTTATTGCAGGGGCTCGATGACTTTATTGTAGTAGATACCCCGGATGTACTTTTAATTTGTAAAAAAGATAAAGAGCAGGAAATTAAAGAATACGTGGCCGAAGTAAAAAGAAACAAAGGAGAAAAATATTTATAATTTTTTAGTCCTGTAATACCAAATAGCTGCCTTACCGGCGGCTTTTTTATTTCCCCCCGGTTGGCTTAAAATAAATTATTTTTAAGGTTCATTTAATACGTTGCTATTTTGAATCCAAAAATTATGAGCAAATTGCCGAATGTGGGTACTACTATTTTTACAGAAATGAGCGCCCTTTCTGTAATGCATCAATCTATCAACCTGGGCCAGGGTTTCCCTGATTTTGAAATGAATGAAAAATTAATTTCATTAACAACAGATGCTATGCGGCAAGGCCATAATCAATATACACACATGAATGGCTTGCTGGCATTAAGGCAACAAATTGCCCATAAGGTAAATGAACTGTACCATAATACTATAAGTGCCGATGAAGAAATTACCATCACACCCGGTGGCACCTATGCATTATATACGGCGCTCACCGCCATTCTGCAACCCGGTGATGAAGTGATTTTGTTTGAGCCGGCTTATGATAGTTATATTCCAAATATCGAAATAAACGGGGCTGTTGCAGTCCCGCTACCTCTATCTTTTCCAGGTTACCGTATTGACTGGAACCTGGTAAAATCTTCAGTGAATAAGAAAACAAAAGCCATTATCATTAACTCGCCGCACAACCCCTCCGGTATGTTGTTGCAAAAAGAGGATATAAATGCCCTGGTAGAAATTGTGCAGCGGCACAATCTCTTTATAGTAAGCGATGAGGTGTATGAACACCTGGTTTTTGATGGACATACCCATTTATCTATGCTGCAGTTTCCTGAATTATATGCCAGAAGTTTTGTGTGCTTTTCATTTGGTAAGGTATATCACTGTACCGGCTGGAAGATGGGATACTGCATTTCTCCTGCTGCTTTTATGAATGAATTTAGAAAAGTGCATCAATTCAATTGTTTTAGTTGCAACAGCCCTGTACAATATGCACTGGCCAATTTTTTAGCTGATAAAAATCAGTACCTGCACCTGGGCGCTTTCCTGCAACAAAAAAGAGATTACTTTTTTCACCTGATGAAAGACACCCGTTTTAAAGCGCTCCCGGCATTGGGCAGTTATTTTCAGTTATATAGTTATGCAGAGATCAGTAATAAAAATGAAAAAGATTTTGCCATTGAGCTTACGGAGTCATATGGCGTAACCGCCATCCCTGTTTCTGCTTTTTATCAAACCCCGGTAAATAATAAAGTACTGCGTTTTTGCTTTGCAAAAAATGAAAGTACCTTGTTAGCCGCTGCAAACAGGTTACAGAATGTATAAGTATGTAATGCAGCTACTGCTTTTCTATTTAAGCTACCTTATACCTTTTTAAAAAAGCCTCAGCCATTACCAGGTCTTCCGGTACATCAATTTTTACAGATGATTCCATGGTTTCAACCATCCTGATGGGGATGCCCTGGTACAGGTAACGAAGCTGCTCCAGCTTTTCTATTTGTTCCAGCGGGGCCAATGGCCATTTGGTAAACCTGAGTAAAGTGTTTTTACGAAATGCATATACCCCAATATGTTCATAAAAATGAAAGGGTATTTTATCATCTCGGGTAAAAGGAATGGTACTGCGGCTAAAAAGCATAGCATCATTATACTTGTTACAAACCAGTTTTACATAATTGGGATTGGCAAGCAAACCGGGGTCATTTATTTTTTTCATTAATGATGCCACTTCTACCTTTGAATCTTCAAATGCAAGTAATAAATTTTGAAGGGTGTTTTTTTTGACAAAAGGCTCATCACCCTGCACATTCAACACAATATCTGCTTCCATATTTTGCACGGCTTCTGCAATTCTATCGGTACCGCTTTCATGATCTTTTATACTCATTATAGCATTCCCCCCATGTACCTTTATTTCGTTAAAAATAATTTCGCTATCGGTTACCACGTACACGGCATGAAATAATTGGGTAGCTACTGTATTTTCGTACGTGTGGCGTATCACCGTTTTATTTCCCAGGGGTTGCATCAGTTTATATGGAAACCGGGTGGCTGCATATCTTGCCGGTATCATGGCTATTTTTTTCATACATTCTTTATACAATTTGTTTTTGTGGAAGTGTATCGCAGCTGTAATGACAATGCTGGCATTCATACTGGTTTACTGACAGAGCATAATTTGTAAACAACCAGGTGAAGATTGCTGTAAAATAATTTGATGGCTTTTTTTGAGGTAACAGGATAAATTCTTTATGGCCGCATTGGGGGCATTCGGCTCCTTCCCATTCTTCCAGCTGGTATTTTTCAAGAAGTTGCCTGGCACGGGATTCATCTGATTTATCTACTACTAATTTAATGCCGCCAAGGGCATTATTCAGGTAAGGCATCAGGGTAAGCGTGTTTTCGTCGAATAATTTACACTCTACACCATCGTTTTGCAAACGACCCATCATAATATGGGCTGTAATAAGATTATCGAAAGATTGAATGAAGAGGGGTTGCACAATTCAAAGTTACTAAAAGCAGCCAATTTATTCTGCGGTTGTGTTAGCGGCCAAAGTCATCCTGCAAGCGAACAATATCTTCTTCATCGCTGGGATTATCTTTATCGGTATGCCGCCAAATTTCAGCAATAATACCCCAGTTTCCTGCTCCCACTAACCGATGCCGTTCTCCTTGTTTTAGTTCTACAATATCATCCTGCTGTAAGTTTCTTTTAGTACGCTCCTGGTCATCATCGCTGGTTATTACGCCGGCTTCTCCGGCAATCAGTTTCCAGATTTCTGCTCGCCTGTGATGGTATTGCCAACTTAATCTTTTTTGCGGAGCCACTAATAAAATTTTAGGGCTTAGCTTTCCCGATATATCCAGGTCTTCTTTTTGTAAATGAGGAAAAAATTGCGAAATAAATTTTTCTGCCTCCGATTCATCAATAACAAAAAATCCTCCCCAGGGCCTGTTTTCGTCCTTTTTATCAATTTTAAGCTGTTTTTTATATAAAAACTGCTCAATTTCTTCAAAAACAGCTTTTTTTTCCAAATTTTTGTTTATTTCCATTTTCTTCTTTTTTGTATTAACGTCCCATATAAACCATTAGTATTTGTACGTCGCTGGGGTTTACTCCGGAAATACGGCTTGCCTGTCCTAAGGTTCGTGGCCTGATCTTTAAAAACTTTTGCCTGGCTTCTGAACTCAAAGAAACCAGCCTGCTATAATCAAAGTTATCAGGAATACCCAATTCTTCTAACTGGCTCATTTTATTAACCAGTTCTTTTTCCTTTTCTAAATAAGTTTCATATTTTATTTGTATTTCTGCTTCTTCAAGTGCTTCTATTGAAAATTCTTTGCATTTTTCTGCAACTTCTGGAATATCCGTAACCATTTCTTTTAATGAAACCGAGGGCCGTAAAATGATTTGTGCCAATTTTTGCTTAGTAGTTAATGGAGCAGATCCTATTTTTATTAAATACTCATTAACATTTGATTGATCAACACTTAATGTATTAATTATATTAATAATATTATTGATTTCTTTTTCCTTTTTTATTAGCATATTCATGCGGGTTTCACTTGCCAGGCCTATATTGTAACTGAGTTTTGTAAGCCTGAGGTCTGCATTATCCTGGCGTAAAAGGGTTCTAAATTCGGCCCGGCTGGTGAACATTCTGTAAGGTTCTTCGGTTCCTTTATTTATCAAGTCATCAATCAGCACCCCAATATAAGCTTCACTTCGCTTTAAAATGAAAGCATCCTGGTTATTCACGGCAAGGTGTGCATTTATGCCCGCCATCAACCCCTGGCAGGCCGCTTCCTCATAACCTGTAGTTCCATTTATTTGACCTGCAAAAAACAGGTTTTTAATTTGCTTGGTTTCTAAGCTGGCTGTTAATTGGGTAGGTGGAAAAAAATCATATTCAATGGCATATCCCGGCCGAAACATTTTACAATTTTCAAAACCGGGTACTTTTTGTAATGCTTTCATTTGAACTTCTTCGGGCAAAGAAGTAGAAAAACCGTTTACATAAATTTCTACCGTATTCCATCCTTCCGGTTCTACAAATAATTGGTGACGTTCTCTTTCTGCAAAACGGTTTATTTTATCTTCAATACTGGGGCAATAACGGGGTCCGGATCCCTGTATCCTGCCCTGGAACATGGGGCTATATTGAAAGCCGGTTTTTAATATATCGTGTACTTCCTGGTTTGTATAAGTAATCCAGCAATTGCGTTGTTGATTGGGGTGTAAAGCCGGTTTTTCTAAAAAACTAAAGCCTGAAATTTCGGCATCGCCTTTTTGTACTTCCATTTTGGAGTAATCCAGGCTACGCCCATCTATCCTGGGAGGTGTACCGGTTTTCAGCCGGCTACTTTCAAAACCCAGTGATAATAACTGTTCTGTAATGCCGGTAGCAGCTTTTTCGCCTACCCGGCCCCCGCCAAATTGCTTTTCACCTATATGGATAATGCCATTTAAAAATGTTCCATTGGTTAAAACTACAGAGTTTGCTTGTACCCGGTGGCCCAGGCCTGTTACTACACCGGTGGCCATTCCCTTTTCAACAATGAGTTCTTTAACCATATCCTGGTAAAAATCTACATTAGGAGTTTGTTCTAACAGGGTACGCCAGGTAGTAGCAAAAAGCATTCGGTCGCTTTGAACCCTTGGGCTCCACATGGCCGGCCCTTTGCTACGGTTCAGCATCCTGAACTGGATCATACTTTTATCGCTTACTATACCACTATAACCACCCATCGCATCAATTTCTCTCACAATCTGCCCTTTGGCAATACCGCCCATGGCCGGGTTACAGCTCATTTGGGCCATGGTTTGCATATTCATAGTGATTAATAAAACCTTACTACCCATATTAGCGGCGGCGGCGGCAGCCTCACATCCGGCATGGCCGGCTCCCACTACAATTACATCATATTTTTGAAACATGCTGCAAAGGTATTTTTTCTAACTACTAAACTTTTGTAAAATCTCAATTTCTTTTTGTACATCAGGCAGGCTGCTACCGTTATTTAATAATTCAAACTCATAAGCTCCATAATTTTCTTTAACACGTAGTTCGGCCAGCTGGTCTTTCAAAAATAATTCTACCTGGGGAGCCAGGACGATCTGCTCCCTTTCTATATCCTTTGCTTTATTGGCCAGTAACTTAGCCGGGGTTAATTGGGTTATTGAAAAAAGTGTTTCAAAATACCTGGCCAGTGCAGATGGGTTAAAACCCATATTATCAGGCTTTCCAATGGGTTCTACTTTTAAATTCATATAATTCCAGCAAAGCCTTAAATCATAATCCTTACTAAAATTAAAATATTGAACTGGAATATATTGGCTGATTTGCCAATTTCGGGAATAAGAGCTCCATTTCATATCAGCAACAAACTGTTTTTCAACCCATTCTTTAAGGGTTTTAACATCCAATCCAAAATAAGGGGCATAAAAACGGTTTGCTTTTTCTTCTATAATATAGCGCCTTAAAGCAATTTGCCATTTTCGCTTTAGTTTAAATGAATCGGGTTGCTTGTTTTCCATAATAGCAAAAATAAGTGTTTCACGGGTAACGGTTTCAGACTGAAACTGTGATTCGTGAAACATTAAAAATAGGCACTTAAATAATAGTCTTCTTTAGCTGACATTATATTTTTTTGATCTTTCGTTTTGTCTTTGTATCCGCAAATATGTAAAATGCCATGAAATATTACCCGGTGTAGTTCGCTAGTGATTGATGTTTTAAAAATTTTGGCATTTTCTTTTACCCGGTCGGTACTAATATAAATTTCTGCCACTTTTCCCAGGGGGTCATTTGATATTTCAAAACTGATAATATCGGTATAAAAATCATGTTGTAAAAACTGTTTATTCATATTTAGCAAAAACGCATCAGAACAAAAGATATAAGTTATTTCTGCCAAGCGGGTATTTTCCTTTTTTGAAAGGCTTTCTAAAAAAATTTTTAATTTTTTACGGTTACGCAAACCAATGGGGCTTAAAAAATGAAAATGAACCTTCATGCTTTATATTTCTGAAATCGAAATTAAGGCTATTCTAAATGGGGTAAATTTGTATTTCAAAATTTATCATGGCCCATATAAAGCTATCCCACATTAAGGTTGGAAAAAAAGTGATTATCAAATCCTTTGAAAGTGATGAATTGTTTTTGAAACTCATGGAAATGGGATGCTTACCAGGCGAAACAATCACAGTAGAACAAATTGCTCCCTTACGTGACCCTATTTCAATTACTGTAGCAGGATACAGGCTAAGCCTGCGTTTAGATGAAGCAGACCATATTTTTGTAGAAGAAATTTAAATACCTTTTTTAAATATGAAGATTGGATTGTATTTCGGATCATTTAATCCTATTCATATAGGACACTTAATTATTGCCAATTATATTACACAAAATTATAATATAAGTGGGCTTTGGTTTGTGGTGTCTCCGCAGAACCCTTTTAAACCCTCATCATCTTTACTTAATGAAAACCATCGGCTACAACTCATAAACCTGGCTATTGAAGGCGAGAAGAAACTCAGGGGCAGTAATATAGAATTTAAGTTACCGAAACCTTCGTACACCATTGATACCCTCACCTACTTAAAAGAAAAATATCCGAAACACCAGTTTTCTATTATCATGGGCAGCGATAGTTTTCAAAATATACATAAATGGAAAAACTACCAGGCCATACTCGCCCATTATCCGATTTGTATTTATAACCGTCCCGGCTTTCCGGTAACAAATACCCATCAGGCAGACATTAAAATTATGGAAGCTCCGCTACTACAAATTTCATCTACAGAAATCAGGAAATTAATCAAAGAAAAAAAATCAATTCGTTACTGGGTACCCGATATTGTAAAAGAAGAGATTGAAAACAATCATTATTATCATTCTGTCTTAGAAAATCCACCCCAGGAGTAAACATACGAGGGCTATAACCGGCGCCGGTATTTTTGTATATTTCAATAATAGAAAAGTAAATAAAATAACCAGGTTACTTACAATGGTAATATTATTTATGGAATCCAGGTGCATGGTTCTGAAAAGATAAATAGCAGCAGCCCACATTACACCCACCACCACCGCATTAATCCCTTCTAGCGCCCGGTAAACAACCACATATTTTTTTAAATATTGCCATACCGGGAAAAAAAATAAAACCAATAAGGCACTGGGTAAAAAAATAGCAATCGTTCCTACCACACAACCTACAAACTGCATCGGTTTGCCCTGGTCTTTTAAAGACAATCCGCCGGTAAAGCTGGCTACCGAAAATACAGGGCCGGGAATAGCCCGAACCAATCCAAAACCCGTTAGAATTTCATCTTTCTCCAAACGAATGGCTTTTGGGTTCTTTACAGATACTATGGGGCCGGAAGGCCTTTCAACATATTGATCCAGCATCATAGCAAGCAATACATCGCCACCTCCAAAAACTATACTTCCAAAACGGTAATAGTTTTCAAATACATTATAGGCTTTCCGGTGCGGCCAGTCTTGCTTTCTTGCTGTTTCACTTAACAAACCTGCAATAATAAAAACCAAAATAAATAACCAAATATTTGTCCATCGGATATGCCTGGGCTTTATCACTTCTTTTTCAGGAATTCTTTTACTGCTAATATTGGTAATAAAACTACCGGCAATAATTAATACAGGAAAAACCCAGGGTGTACGGAAAAATAAAAATGTGGCGATCATGGAGACCAACATGATAACCTGCGTAATTAAATTATTGATAGAAGCTATAAAATATCGCACTGCAGCAAAAACTAAAAAACCAATCGCCATGGGACCTAAAAATTTCAGGTGGTTCATAATAAGGGTCCCTGATTGATAATAAGTAACCAAAAAAGATAAGGCGCCCATTATAAAAGAGGCCGGCAAAATCCAAATAAGCAGGGTAAGGATTGCCAGTGGCACACCACCCCTTTTATAGCCAATTAAGGTAACTGTTTGTGTACTGCTGGCGCCGGGTAATAATTGACAAAACGAATTATATTCTATAAGTTCTTGTTCGCTTACATCTCTCCGCTTCTGAACAAAAGTTTTTAACATCATCCCCAAATGCCCCTGCGGGCCGCCAAAAGCCGTAACACTGTAAATAAATACAGTTTTTAAAAAAGGGATATGCCTAAATAATTTCACAGTAAGAAATGCGGTAAAGCTGTGTTAGTTTATGTTAAGCTACAAAAAGAAAATTACAAACCGTAAAGTGCACTTATTTCAAGCATTTTATCAATGGGTTTTTTTGCAGCAATCCTTAATGATTCTTCCATTAAAATTTCGGGTTTTTCATATTTCATACACAGGTATAATTTTTCCAGTGTATTCAGTTTCATATAGGGGCAATCATTACAAGCACAACTATTATCGGGAGGTGCAGGAATAAAAGTTTTATCGGGGCAATTTTTTTGCATTTGGTGTAAAATGCCTGCTTCAGTAGCCACAATAAAACTGGTAGCCGGGTCGCTTTGAGCAAATTTTAATAAGCCGGTGGTACTTCCTATAAAATCAGCAACAGCCAAAACCGCTTCTTCACATTCGGGGTGGGCAATAACTTTAGCTTGCGGATGCCTGATTTTTAACTTGGTAATTTTTTCGAGGCTGAATATTTCATGAACCATGCATGCACCATTCCACAACAACATATTGCGGCCTGTTTTTTTATTGATGTAAGCGCCCAGGTTACGATCCGGTGCGAAAATAATTTTTTGGGTTTCAGGTAAACTTTCTATAATTTTTTGAGCATTACTGCTGGTACAAATAATATCACTCAATGCTTTCATGCCGGCACTGCAGTTGATATATGTAATAACAATATGATCCGGGTGTTTATCCTTAAATTTTTTAAATAATTCCGGTGGCGCAGAGTCGCTTAATGAACATCCTGCATTCAGATCGGGTAAAACTACTTTTTTATGAGGGTTTAAAATTTTAGCAGTTTCAGCCATAAAATGAACACCTGCAAAAACAATCATATCAGCATCGGTACTTTGTGCCTTTTGGGCAAGCCCCAGGCTATCGCCAATATAATCTGCCACATCCTGTATATCAGGTTCCTGGTAATAGTGCGCCAGGATAATGGCGTTTTTTTCCTTTTTTATTTTTTCAATTTCTGCAAATAAATCTAAGCCCGGATCAATATCAATATCCAGGAACCCTTTTTTTACAAGTGTTGCTTCTGCATGCTCAATGTTGATATCTGTCATAATATGTATTAATACTAATTATTTATTTAAACCCTTATTATTATTAGGGCTGTTAATATGTGGATATTTCAATTTTCCTGTCTATTGCAAAATTAGAATTTTTAGTTTATCCCCTTCTATATACATTTAATTCACATATAATTATTATTAATTTAATAAACAATCATCGCTTTTCTGCGCATTTTTTTTTTAAATATACACAGCTGTTATTAAAATTTACTGTGGGTATTTTTTTGAGTCTTTTTTATTTTTTTTGTGTTAGTTGACTATGGAAAAAATGATGGTAATAGCCGGATTTTAGAAGAGATTTACAAAAATGGGTTTTTATACCCCTTTTATTCAGTTTTAAAAGTTGAAAAACCCCGGGTTTTCAACAGGTACTCAGGATTTTTTCCTGCCCCTGTGAATAACCGGAAGCGGCTATTTGAACCCGGTTCCTGATATCCACATTATGTGATTTGATAAAACTAAAGGCCATCTTGAATTTTAGAAGTTTATCCACAGGGAAAAATTAGTGATTCTTATTTTTTTTACCCTATTTTTGCCCACCTAAAATTAAAGAGCAGATGCAGATTATTCAAAGTATCCGGGATAAGGGAGCCATATTTGTAATTGTGGTGATTGCCCTTAGCCTTATCGGGTTTATTTTAATGGATAGCCGCCAGGGCGGTAGTACCATGTTTGGTGGTAACACCAATAATGTGGGCAAAGTAAATGGTGAAGAAATTTCTATTTCAGATTTTAACAAAAGGGTTAAAGAAATGGAAGATATGGAAGAGCAGCGAAATGGCCAGCGCCCCTCTGGAACCAGAACTTACCAGATAAGGGATCAATTGTGGAACCAAATGGTAGCTGAAAAAATATTTTATAAAGAAGCAGCAAAACTGGGAATCACATTTACTCCTAAAGAGCTTACCCATATCTTACTAAGCAACGACCCCTCTAATCCCTTTTTGCAACAAGGCCTGGCCGATCCTAACACCGGCCAATTAGATATGGCCAAAGCCCAGGAAGCACTTAGTAATATTAAAAAATTTACCGGGGCCCGAAAAGATGCAGTGAATGCCCAAATTGTAGATCCTTTAAAATTATCTACTATTGTAAATAAGTACAGTGGCCTTTTAAGCGCCAGCGCTTATTATCCCGCCTGGATGCAGGAACAGGAAAAAGCAGAAGCCAAAAATTTTGCAAATATTTCTTATGTTTCTATCCCATATGGTGAAATTTCTGACAGCGCTGTAAAAGTTACCGATGCTGATATAGATGCATACGTACAAAAGCATAAAGAATTATTTAAACAGGAAGCGGGCCGTAAAGTTTCTTATGTAACATTTAGCCAATTACCTAATGCGGCAGACAGTGCCCGGGTAATGGACATGCTTAATAAATTAAAACCACAATTTGAAGCAGATACTAATGCTAAAGCTTTCGTAGCCAGGAACACATCAGTTATAGATTTTAAAGATGAATATTTACCTGTAACAAAAGCACCTATAAAAGAGTTAGATAGTGTTTTAAAATATCCTATAGGAACCGTAGTGGGGCCATTTTCTGAAAACGGGGATTATATTTTAGCAAAAGTTTTAGGAACCAAACAAATGCCCGACAGTGTACATGCCCGCCATATTTTACTTGCCACTGCTGATAGGAATGGCCAGCCATTAATGGATGATTCTACTGCACACCGTAAGGCGGATAGTATTTTAGCCGCCATAAAAGGAGGTGCAGATTTTGGAAAACTGGCATTACAATATCCCGGTGATGCAGGCAGCGCCGTAAAAGGCGGAGACCTGGGTACATTTGGGTATGGCACCATGGTTCCTGAATTTAATGAATTTGCATTTACCAAACCTGTGGGTAGTATTGATATAGTAAAAACACAATTTGGATATCATATATTAAACATCCTTTCACAAAAAGATTTTAAACCGGCGTATAAAGTAGCCTACCTGGCAAAAGAAATCATTGCCGGTGAAGCAACCATTAATAATGCCAGCTTGCAGGCAACAAAAGCATCTGCTGTAAAAACCGCAAAAGCTTTACAAGATTATGCAGCTAAAAATGGTTTGCAATTGGTACAGGCGCCAGCGATTGTAAAAGAAAATGATTATTCAATTGGGAGTTTACAAGATGCCCGCCAGTTAGTAAAATGGGTTTTTGAAAATAAAGTTGGCGATGTGAGTGAACCTTTTGGCATCGGCGACCAGTTTGTAGTAGCCAGTATTGACCAGGTGATTAAAGAAGGAACCCAGGATGCTGCCACAGCCAGGCCGGGTGCCGAAGCCATTATCCGCAATGAGAAAAAAGCGGCCATCATAAAAACAAAACTGGGCGCAACTCCTACATTAGAATCTGCTGCTGCCGCCTATAATAAACAAGTAGCTGTTGCCGGGGCCGATTCTACCCTCACCTTTGCATCGCAAATGATTAACGGTTTGGGTATTGAGCCAAAAGTAATTGGCGCTTCTTTTAACAAAGAATACCAAACAAAAGTATCTCCGGCTATTGAAGGCACTTCTGGCGTATATGTGATAAAAGTAAACAGTGTGCAAACGAAACCCGATGATAGCCCCGAAACCGTAAAAGCACAGGTGGCAGCCAGGATGGGCGCTTTACGCAGCCAGGCCATGGGCAACTGGTACGAAAGTTTAAAAAAAGAAGCTACCATTAAGGATTATAGAAGTAAGATTTTTTAATATTCCGCAATACGAAAACGCATTCACACCGGTTCCTCTTGAGGAGCCGGTTTTTATTTTTAAATTTGTGGTATGAGTGATTTATTTAAAAATAAAGTTGCGGAAAGTGGTATTATAACCCTGAACCTGGAGGATTTTTTACCGGCAGAAAAGGATCTTATCCTTTTTGATTTAAAAGCGTTTTTATTTATGGGGCTTATTTTAAAAGAGAAAGATTTCAGGGAAGCATTAAAACAAATTGACGTATCGGTTTATGAAAATAAAACGGTTGCCCTTACCTGCAGCGCTGATGCCGTAATACCCGTATGGGCATATATGCTTGTAAGCAGCATATTAAGCCCCGTAGCGAAAGATGTATTTTTTGGAGATATAACCGGGGCCGAAAAAGAAATACTCATAAAAAATATAAAAGCCCTGGATAATACAGCTTATACCGATCAGCGGGTGGTGATAAAAGGTTGTGGTGAAAAGCATATCCCCGAAGATGCGTATGTTGCCATTACTCAAAAATTAAGACCAGTAGTAAAAAGTATTATGTATGGTGAACCTTGCAGCACAGTTCCTGTATTTAAAAAACCCATGCAAAGAAGTAATGTTTAGAACCATCCCCGTTTCCTGAACATGCGGACCATCATTACCGGGACCAATAACATCAGGGCTACCGAAATATAAAAACCCCATTTATTGTGCAGTAAAGGAATCCGCTCGAAGTTCATACCAAAGATGCCCCCAATAACAGTGGCCGGGGCCAGCAGGCAGGTTACCACTGCCATTACCTTCATTACTTCATTCATCTTTAAGTTTACATTGTTTATGTATAAATCATGCAAGTTCATCATCATATCACGGTAGTTATCAGAAAGGTCGGTGGCTTGTACAATATGATCATACACATCTTTAAAATATTTTTCTGTACGATTTTCTATTAAATCGCTTTCGCTGCGCAAGATCCCACTCACCAACTCCCTCACAGGCGCTACATTCCGCTTGAGCAGAATCATTTCTTTGCGTAAATTATTTATTTTAGCAAGGCTCCTGGTATTGGGATAGAGTACAATCAACTCTTCTACATTTTCTATCTTATTGCCTAATTTTTCCATTACAATAAAATAATGATCTACCACCAGGTCAATCAATGCATAAAATAGAAAATCAGCCTTATTCTGCCTTACTTTGCTGTTGGGCATTTCTAATTTTCCCCGCAGGCTTTCAAATACATCCCGGCTATTATCTTCCTGGAAGCTGATCACAAAATTCTTACCTAATATTAAACTCAATTGTTCGCTTTCCATTTGATTTTGTGAATCATTAAAGTAAAGCATATTCAGCAGGCAGAATAGCAATCCATTAATGTCGTCCATTTTTGCCCGCTGGCCAATACTGAGGATATCTTCTATCAGCAAAGGATGAATTTCAAAATGAGTACACAGTTTTTCTACTTCCTCTTTTTTTAAGCCGGCTACATTTATCCAGGTAACTGCGTTTGTATCTTTATAAGGAAAACAGGCTTCTACCTCTTTTAGTTCTGTTTCTTTCACCCATTCGTTGTTATATTCAAAAACGGTAATAGCCGATTTAATTTCTGCCTGCCTTACCGGCGGGATGGTGGGGTTCACGCCAACAACTTTATGGGTTCCCAATAAAAAGTCGATGGGAGAAAAAATGGAATTTAAAAGATTCTTCTTTTTCATAAACATATTTGTGTAAAAAACAGGTTCAGTATTCTATCCTACCAGCTACACTGGTTTTTTAAAGATAGTCTAATAAGTATTTCATTTAAAAGTTACTTACGTACAAAAAAAATCCGCAGTAAATACTACGGAATATGATTTTAAAAGGCGGCGCTTTTAGGATAGCGGGGAAACGGGATTACATCCCGGATATTTGTCATGCCGGTTACAAATTGCACCATGCGCTCAAAACCCAGCCCGAAGCCTGCGTGCGGGCAAGAACCAAAGCGGCGGCTGTCTAAATACCAATCCAGCTCTTCGGTGGGGATGTTCATTTCTTTCATGCGATTTACCAGTTTATCCAATCGTTCTTCTCTTTGGCTACCACCAACTATTTCGCCAATACCCGGGGCTAAAATATCCATTGCGGCCACGGTTTTTCCATCATCATTTTGGCGCATGTAAAATGCTTTTATTTCTTTGGGATAATGAGTAAGGATTACCGGTTTTTTAAAATGTTTTTCTACCAGGTACCGTTCATGTTCGCTTTGCAGATCTACCCCCCATTTATCAATCAGGTATTGAAATTTCTTTTTCTTATTATAGTTGCATTCTTTTAAAATATCAATAGCCTCGGTATAAGTGAGCCGCTGAAAATCGTTATTTATAACAAACTCCAGTTTTTGTAATAAGCTGTATTCGCTGCGTTCATTTTGTGGTTTTTGCTTTTCTTCTTCTTCTAACCGCTGGCTTAAAAATTGAAGATCATCCGGGTTTTGCTCCATTGCATAGCGGATAATATATTTTATAAAGGCTTCGGCCAGGTTTGCATTATCTTCTAAATCGTAAAATGCCATTTCGGGTTCAATCATCCAAAACTCAGCCAGGTGGCGGGTGGTATTACTGTTTTCGGCCCTGAAGGTGGGCCCAAAAGTATAAATATCTGCAAAGGCCATGGCCGCCATTTCGCCCTCCAGCTGCCCGCTTACGGTGAGGTTTGTTTCCCGCCCAAAAAAATCTTCTTTAAAATTAATATGGCCATTTTCATTTTTGGGTGCTGTACCATCCAGGGGCAAGGTAGTTACCCGGAACATTTCTCCGGCGCCTTCTGCATCACTACCTGTAATAATAGGGGTATTGATATATACAAATCCCCGTTCATTAAAGAAACGATGAACTGCAAAAGCAAGGCTATGCCTTATGCGGAATATAGCTCCAAAGGTGTTAGTCCTAAAACGAAGGTGAGCAATTTCACGCAAGAACTCCAAGCTGTGTTTTTTAGGTTGTAAGGGGAATTTTTCCGCATCACTATCACCCAATATTGTAACATCGGTTGCCTTTAACTCCAGTTTTTGGCCCTTACCCAGCGAAGCCACTACAGTGCCTGTAGCCTTTATACAGGCGCCGGTAGTAATTCTTTTTAATGTTTCATCGCTTAATAAACCCAATGCTGCTACTACTTGTAAATTATGTTGTGTGCTGCCATCATTTAAAGCGATAAACTGATTGTTTCTAAAACTACGTACCCAGCCCATCACTGTGCAGTTATAATCTGTCTTTTCACCCGAAAGCAGTTCTTTAATTTTAATACGTTGGTTAAACATAATTTATTTATTGAGGCTGCAAAGATAAAGTTTGAGTTTTATGCCACCATACCCGGGATGGTATAATTATATAAAACAGGGGATAACGTTAATTTTCAGGAATAGCAGCCCGCATTTCGTAATTTTGAATAAGAAGCATTTGATTGCATTCCATAAACCTCTTGATTATGTTTGTAAGCCTAAAAAATATTGGCCTTGCCGGGATATTGATACTGCTCTCCTGTACCGGCAATTCTGGCGGAAACATAATAGATCAAAATAAAAATGCTCCATATGAATTACGTACAGGAATGCACAATGTTTCATTGCAGTGGATAAGTAATAAACACCCTTTAGGCCAAGCCACCATTACAAAAGACAGTACAAACTGGTACCATATAATAGGTGCCCAAAAAGGCGATAGCACTGATTTTTTAATGATAAAA
The DNA here is from genome assembly GCA_001898465.1 of Sphingobacteriales bacterium 39-19. Taxonomy (GTDB): domain Bacteria; phylum Bacteroidota; class Bacteroidia; order Chitinophagales; family Chitinophagaceae; genus Ferruginibacter. Next base: position 530,702 of record MKTX01000001.1, read on the forward strand.
GGCAATATTAAAGTAATTGATGCCAGGCACCTATTGTTTATGGGCGAAATCAGGTACCGGGTAGGAATTCTTGGCCCGTCAGAATGTAATAAAAGCGGTCAGCAAAATTTTATAAAGCCAAAAAATAAAAATTATTGGCGCTTACAGGATATGGCTCATTGCGGCACTACCGATACGGTTGATTATGTAGATATCTTCCTGTAACCCGGTTATATTATTTTTTAACTTGAAGATTCCATTTTAATAACTGTAATAAAAAAAGGTTCCCACAAGCTGCTATCCCGGTTTTTGTAAAATCATATCACTATAGGAATCTGCCACATAATCACCCGGCTGAATATTAAATAGCGATGCATAATAGTCACACTGATCTTGTAACTGCTGTACGGAAAACTGCTCATCTTCATTAATGGCTTCTACTTCTGCAAAAGAACCAAGCCCTTCTACCTGGTCGAAATGAAATTTTACATTTTCAATAAAATAAATTTTACGTTTTTTTTGTACTACGGCCAATACCCCCAGGGCTCGGGTTAAAATATCTTTTAAAGTTTCAGAAGGATTTGCCTGGTATAATAATATAGCAGCGGACTTAGCGCCCGGTGTATTTTTTCTTTCGTAATGAATTAAAGCATTTTCGATATTTCCCTGCCGGAGTTTCAGCCTGCCCTGCGCTGCATTAAAGTAGGTATCTGTTTGCAGATCGATTCCTATAAACCGGGGCGATAATTGCAGGAGTTTTTGTTCTGCCTGTAATAGGTCTTGTACCTGGGCTTTCCATTCAAAATTTGTGAGCATGATTACAAATTAACAGTAAAGAAATTTTTTACAATGGGAGAAGTTAAAAAATTGTATTGTTTTGAAATCTACTTTACAGGATATGTGCAAAAATATAAAAAAGGGAACCCTCATGTAAGCTCCCTTTACATTTTAAAAACAGACATTTTTTTATTGTATATACCAACTCATATCTCCCCCTTTTTCATCTTTTAAAACAATACCCTGCTCCAGCAACTGGTTTCTTATTTTATCAGATGTAATAAAATCTTTTTTTGATTTTGATTCTTTGCGTATATCAATTAAAAGATTCATCACGGCTTTTAGCTTATCATTATCGGCCTCCGAACTATTTTTTAAACCAAAAATATCTTCTAAATACGTTTTAAAATGCTGTTTCATCAATTTTATTAAACCACTTCCCACATCATGTGTACTTAGAATTTTATCTTTAAATGAATTGATAACGGGTACTATTTCAAAGAGATTTGCCAGCACTTTAGCGCTGTTAAAATCATCATCCATAAACGATTCAAGCTCCATCAACAATCCATTTAATTTTGACTCTAAAGCCGGATCATTACCGGATTCATTTGGGGGCAATGGTAATTGTTGCAGGGTTTCATGGGCTTCCCACATTCTTTTAAATGCTTTTTCTGCGGCTAATAGCGCATCATTACTAAAATCCAGCGTACTTCGGTAATGGCTTTGCAGTATAAAAAAACGTACTGTCATCGGGCTGTAGGCCTGGGTGAGTAAGGGATGGGTACCGGTAAATAGCTCAGTGAGTTTTATCACATTATTATAACTTTTGCCCATTTTACGACCATCGATAGTAATCATATTGTTGTGTACCCAATAATTAACCGGGGCCTCATGATTACAAATGGTGCTTTGTGCAATTTCACTTTCATGGTGGGGAAATTGTAAGTCCATACCGCCCCCATGAATATCGAAACGGGTACCCAGGTACTTGGTGGCCATTGCCGAACATTCTATATGCCAGCCGGGGAAACCTTCTCCCCAGGGGCTTTTCCAACGCATAATATGTTCTGGGGGCGCTTTTTTCCATAAAGCAAAATCGGCCTTATCTCTTTTTTCTTCCTGTCCGTCCAGGTTGCGTGTGGTCTCTAAAAGATCTTCAATTACCCGGCCACTCAGTTTTCCGTAGGGATATTTTTCTGCATATTTTTTTACATCAAAATATACCGATCCGTTTACTACATAAGCATACCCTTCCTCAATAATTTTTTCAATCATACTTATTTGTTCTATGATATGGCCGGTAGCTGTAGGCTCTATGCTGGGTTCTAAGCAATTAAATTGCAGCATGGCCCAATGAAACAGGTTGCTATATTTTTGAACCAGTTCCATGGGTTCCAATTTTTCGAGCAAAGCCTTTTTGCTTACTTTATCTTCTGCTTCTCTTCCTTCTTCTTCAAAATGGCCTGCGTCGGTAATGTTACGTACATACCGAACTTTAAAACCCTTATGCAGTAAGTACCGGTAAATAACATCAAAAGTAATGTAAGGCCGTGCGTGCCCCAGGTGGCTTTCACCACTCACAGTAGGGCCGCAAACATACATGCCTGCATGGCCGGGGGTAATAGGAGTAAAGATTTCTTTTTGCCTGCTGTATGAATTAAATATTTGTAATGCCATAATATTATTTTATTAACCAGTTATTGTGTTTAGTGCATCCTCTTTTCCGGATGCATGCCGCCAAAATGAAGTTTCGGGGCGGATGTGGCTCATTTATAACCGGCATCGTGCTGCTAAAATTATTATTAAAAAGGAATGAGGTATTGGGAATGGCCCCTATACGGGCACAAAGATATTAAGCTATGCCCAAGGGCAACAACAAAAAGAGATATAATATACAGATTTGCTTAAAAACATGATGAAGTAAAACTAATGCATTTTTTTGAAAATGCGGGAGCCATTCAAGAAATAAATTTTGTACCGCTATTCTTTATGTAAGAAGAGATCGGCTACAATGGGATAATGATCGCTAATGGCTTTCTTTATCCGAACGTATTGCTCCACATCAAAGCGGCTGCCAGCAAAAATATTATCTATTCTTAAAGTGGGTGAAATACCTACGAAGGTTCGCCCCAGGCCGGTTCCTTTTTCGGCAAATGCATTTTTTAAACCCTTCCCAATGGTCCGATATGCATAGCTATTGGGTACATCATTAAAATCTCCGCAAACCACCACCGGGTACACACTTTCGTTAATCGCTTTGCGGATGCGATCGCTTTGAAAATGCCTTAACAGGAAGCCATGCTTAAATTTTGCGATGAGGTTTTTAGACGCTTCAATATCCTTTTTGCTTTCCAGCTCCGGCGTATTTATATATTGGCGGTTGGTTTCAGTAAATTTTAAAGATTGCAGGTGCAGGTTAAAAATGCGGATGGTATCTCCAGCTTTTACCAGGTCGGCATATTGAAAAATAGAATTATAATCATGGGGTTCGTAACTCAGCGTATGTTTATTAATGAGGGGATATTTCGACAGAATAATAATTCCAAAATGGTGCTTTTGATCAAAGTCTATTTTTCGGTTATAGGAATAATTATAATAAGACATATTTAAGCTGGCCATCAGGTCGGGCAGGTAATTAATGGCACCCGGAATACTATCGCTGGCTACTACTTCCTGGAAGCAGGCTACATCAGGATTGTATTGATTTATTAAAGCGAGCATGGCTTGCTTTTTTTCGGGATGCAGCTTGTGCTCCAGTATGCTAAAATGTTCTACATTCCAACTCATAACCCTAAGGTTGGCTGGGTGTTTTGCGGCCACAAAATTAGGGGTGAAACGCACTTCTACCAATTGCCTGATAGGTACCCAGGCAAGTGCAATCGCAAGCAAACTTATTAATGCATATTTAAAACTGGCAAAGAGCCAAAAAAGAATAAAAAAAAGCAATAAGATTAAAAAATAAAAAGAAGCCAGGTTTAGTAAGCCCATAAACCAAAAGTACTGGGGATTTAATTTTGTACCATAGCAACTCAATAAAAACAAAAGGGAAGTTACCACGTTTAAAACAATTGCGGTGCGTTTTGTAAACCTGCGAAACCAGTTAATTGCCATAAACTAAATGTACGTTGAAATGTTAGTTTTTTAATCTTAAAACCTATTTTATCATCAGGTATGCCGGTAAAACGGTATAATGAAAAATTTTCTCTTTTATCAGTTCACCATCCAGCTGGGCATATAATTCATTTTCACAAAACACTTTTATATCGGTTGCCTGAAAATATAATATACAAGATAATGACAGGTGTTTCCCGGTTTCAATTTTGGGTAAATACAGTAATCGTTTTAATAAGCCCAGGGGTTTGCATAAAAGTAAATCAAGCTTGCCATCATCCAGGGTGGCCCGGGGGGTAACTAAAAAACCACCCCCTGTGCGGCTGCTATTATTGGCAGATACCAATAAAAATTTCCCTAACCATTCTTTTCCATCTACTGTAACACGAAAGTCAGGTTCCCGGTAGCTGAATATTTTTTTTAATACTACCCATAAGTATCCGAAGTGGCCACCCAGCTTCCGGATTGCTTTCATTGATCGCAACACTTCCCCATCAAAACCGATTCCCGAACTATTAATATACACTTTATTGTTGCAGCAAGCCGCATCTATGGGCCTGGCCGGGGCTGATAATATTTTTTCCAATAGTTCTTCCTTGCTGATATCGCCGTATAATTTCCAATGAAAATCGTTTCCTGTTCCTCCTTTAAAAATGGAGAGTGGTGTTTTTGAATAAGTGTAATGGTTCAAAAAGTAATTTACGGTTCCATCGCCACCCACTATCCAGATATCAGAAAATGCATCCATCCTGTGTGGCCAGTTGCCTATAAAAAGAGAACAGGATATTTTTTTATGAGCTAGTTGTGTTGCGAGCCAATTACCCAGCTCACCTGCATGGCCGCTACCAGAAAGAGGGTTTACTAAAATACCAATGTGCACCATGCAAATGAATATATTTCAAAATCAAGTACCTACACTATCGGGTTTATCAACAGTTACTGGCGGGGTTTTTTCTGCCGGCGGGCTGTTTAATGGAGCGCCCACTGCAATATCACAGCGATGGCCGGGTTCGCCATGGGGCGGGTTCATGCCAGCTGCAGTTTTAACGGGGGCCTGTACGGGTTGAGTATTAATGGTATTTATTGTTTTCGCAGCCGGGGCTGCAGTAGTAGCCGGAGAAGAATTGAGTGGAGCGCCCACTGCTATATCACAGCGATGGCCGGGCATGCCATGTGCGGGATTCAAAGCGGCCATATTACCCTGTGGTTTTTTTTCAGCAGCGGGGGCGACTGTTGTAATGGGCATCACCACAGGTTGGCTATCAATAACTACAGCGGCTTTTGTGGATTGAACCGAGTTCATCAGGCTCTCATCTTTTTCGGGGCTGGCTGGTGAGCAACTACTTATTATAATTGAAGAAACAATAAAACCGGCAATAAAAAATCTCATAATGTCAATTTTTGTCAAAAACAAATATACGGCTATGCTTTTAGCATCCACATAAAAGAAGGCCGTTTTTAATTGCGACCTTCTTTTTAATACTCAATTTAAAGCTTTATGACCCTGATGGTTTGGAGTAAGGAGCCAGCCTGCACTTGTATAAAATACACACTTGCACTTTGTATTTTGTGTAAAGAAACGGCCAACTGATTTCTTCCCGGTAAAAGAGCTTCTGTTTTGTGGCTAAGGAGTTTCCCATTCTCATCAATAATATTTATGACTACATTCCGGTTTATATCGCTCAGCAATGTTATGTGAACAGGCAATGACGAAGAAACGATACCGGGATAATAACTTTCAATTTTTAGTTTTGTAATATCTTTTTTATTCAGTGCTACTACCGAAGTGCGTTTAAATTGACCATCTATATCTACTTGTTTTAAACGGTAATAAAAAACAGGAACTTGAGGAGGCAGGTTTTGATCCAGGTATGAGTAAGAGGTTGTATTTGTGCTATGACCAGATGCATTGAGCCTGGCAATGGCTATAAAATTCTGCCCATCAGTGCTTCGTTCCAGGTCGAAATAAGCGCTGTTCACTTCATTTTCAGTTTTCCAGTGTAGGCTGATATTTTCCTGTTGCCATTGGGCAGTAAAAAGACTAATGGATACAGGGAGTATGAAATTGCTAAAATTTACCAAGCCCAGGGCGGCATTATCTGGCTGATGAAAAATTACATTTTCTATTTCAGCGGGATCATTGGTACCCCAATAATTTCCTTGGGCAGAAATGGGTTCCGGGGTATTATTATATAATGCAATATGGGGGGTGCTGGCATTGGTGTTATTATAAATGCGGTTCTTACCATCATCAGTAGTGTCGCTGTTTGCCAGGTTTCCCAAATTGGGCTGAGCGTGGCCCTGTATTGTAATACCCCATAGGTTCCCGGTAATTTCGTTGCCGGTAACAATTGTATTTTGTGGATTGCCTGCAGAACCTCCGCTAAATGCAATACCGCTTCCGCCGGTTGCCGGATTGTTATCGGTATTATTGTTTGCAATAATATTATAGCTTACTACGCTGTTAATGTTACTGCCGCCATTAAAAGTAATGCCGTAACGGTTGTTTATAATAGTATTGCCTTTAATAATTGCATATACATTCCCAATGGGAAGAAAACCAATACCACCGGATTTGGTAGAGGCTTGCAAAATTTGGTTATCCAAAATCTTTACCGTATCGCCACCGGCACTGGTAGCGCCCAGGTTTATTTGGGGTACATTTCCATTAAGCGTGTTATTGCCCATAAAAATATTTTTAATAATTTTTGGGGCATTGCTAATATTGGCTCCTCCTTGTATGGCGGCTCGCATATTATTCAAAAACTTACAATTACTAATTACGGGATTTGACCGAAACAACGAAATAGCAGCGTTTCCAAACGTGGATAAAGCAGAATTATATTGAAAAGTACAACTATCAATTACAATACTGCAGTCGCTAAGCCGAAGCGAATTGGCATATTCCAGCGTAAGTTTTTTTATAAAAGAACTACTATTATTATCAATCCATACACCCAGGTACCGGTTACTGATGTTTTGGGCTGTAAATATTACCTGGTTGGGCGGGTTTATAGTTAAGGTTCCCAGCACATATAAATATGTAGCGCCTGCAAATTTTACAGTTTCATCTGTATTAATCTGAATAATATCGTTATTGCTGATGGTAATGGTATCATTAATATAATAGGTACTCCCATCGAAACTTACATCACCCGCAGCATTGGCCACAAGGTCACTAAGATTCCAGATTACACCCGTACCGGGTGTTGTATAATTTGCAAATGCGTAGAAAGTCAGAAAAACGAATGCTAAAGAAATGTAAAATTTTTTCATGCTCAACAAGTTTTTAAAGGCCAAAGATAATCAATAATCAAAGCTTTAAATTAGCCAGGCATCGCATTGAGATTTATAAAGAGCTAAATAATGATTAATTTATTCCCTGTTTGTACAGGTTCATATAAAAAAGAATGAGTATAAATGAATAAATTAAAAATTGTGGCACAATTTTTACAGATATTACAGCGAAATAAAACCGAAAAAAAATGAAAAAGCTATTACTGCTATTAACAATCAGTGCAATCTTTGTTGCATGTAAGTCAAAATCATCAGATGCTGATGCAGGCAAGGATATTATATTACAAGACTCTTCTACTATGCACAGCAGTGCTTCAGCAGATACTGCCATGGTACCCCCTGCACCCACTGCCGTGGCGCCTGCACCCGTGGTAATTGAAAAGAAAACGGTAATAGTAAAGGAAGTTCCTGCTAAATCAAATACAAGCACTACCACCACTACTACAACTCCTGCCACAAGTACTTCCACTTCTACTACAAGCGGTACTAACGAAGGAACTGCTGAAGCGCCTGCTCCACAAAAAAAGGGTATTAGTGGTGCTGCAAAAGGAGCCATTATAGGCGGCGTAGGCGGTGCAGTGGCCGGTGCGGTAATTGGTAAAAATGCAAAAGGAGCAGCTATTGGCGGTGTTATTGGTGCAGCGGGTGGCTATATCATCGGGAAAAATAAAGACAAGAAGAAAAAGGATAGCCTTAATCATCAGTAAAATTTTATAAAAATTATATTACCGGGTAAATTTTAAATTATGAAAAAGAAAAGCGGGTTGGGTATTTTGCTGGCTGGCATTGCTGCCTATGGGTTATATAAATATTCAAAAATGAATGCCAATGAAAAAGCAGCATTAAAAGATAAATTAAAAACCAAGAGCAAAAAAATGTATGATGATTATGTGCCCAATGAAGTGAAAAATATTTTTAGCAAGAAAGAGCCTGGGCATACAGCATCTTCCAACTAAATGGATAAGAGCAAAAAGTGGATACAAAAAGCCCCGTTATTTAACGGGGCTTTCCTTTTATATCCATTAAAGACTATTGTCTTCCGATGCTTTTTTTAATATTTTCTTTTCTTCATCGGTTAAAAAATGGTAGCCTTTGGTATTTATTTTATCTAAAATTTCATCTACTCTTTGTTGTGTAATATGAGGAGATTTTTGGTACGGGTTACGATTCCCTTTTTCATAAAAGAGCGACTCTCTTGCCGTTTTACTATTACCCCTTCCCGAAGGGTTAAAAAGATTCATGAATGTATGATAAAAGCGATTCATCCATAAGCTGCCATCCCATCCTTTATGGAGTAATATTACAAACAGAACACCAGCAAGCGCACCACCCAGGTGGCTTAGCTGCCAAGGCAGGGCAGCATTATGTATGTTAATCACATCTATTAAAATATAAATGGCAAGTAAAACCCAAATGGGAACCCCGCCCCGTATATCCGGTAAAATGCGGTAAGATGGAGTAAGCATCACTACGGCTGTTGCTACAGCCATTACAGAGGCATTGGCGCCATTAAGAAAAATATTTATGGTTTGATCGCCGGTATTCATAAAGAGATAAAACCCCGCAATAAAAAAGAGGGCACCGGCAAGCCCGCCATATATATAGACAGGGATGATCTTGGTATTACCGGATATGGATTGCAGGAGAGAGCCAAAGCACCAAAGCCAAACCATATTGGCAAAAAAAGACCAGAATGTGGCTTCAGAAAACATCCAGGTAAAAATTGTCCAGGGCCGTTCAGATAATACAGAAAGATGGGCCGGTAAAGCAAAGTATTCAAAAATAGAAGTAAGGTATTTGCTATCGGGTTTTTCAAATGCCTGGTAACCCACCTTAATGGAATATAATAATAAAAAGAAAATAATATTGATGATGATGAGGTTTACCAGTGCATTTCTATCATCGCCCAATAAATAGCGGTAACGTTTTGTGTGTTGCCTAAATTCACTATACCTGTCAGCTTCTCCCATAACCTGGTTAATTTAAAATGTAGATTGTAAAATTACTAATTGCCACTTCAATTACGAGGGTTTGTTAACGATAATTACGATGATTTGTTTTTTTCCAATAAATGGCCAATAACAACCCGGCCACTACGCCACCCAGGTGAGCAAAGTGAGCAATATTACTGCCAGTAGGATTTACGCCACCAAAAAGATCGAGCAATGCCAGTCCGGCTACCGCCCATTTTGCCTTGATGGGAAATGGGATTGGAAAGATGAACATTTCGGTGTTGGGAAATAAATAGGCAAAGGCGCCAAATAAACCCATAATGGCCCCGGATGCACCTATAGCAGGAGCATTTGAAAGAAATAACTGGGCTACACCTGCTGCCAGGCCACAAGCGAAATAGAAAACTAAAAACCTTTTACCGCCCCATAATTTTTCTAAAACAGATCCAAATATCCACAGCCCAAACATATTAAATAAAATATGTGCCAACCCTCCATGGGTAAACATGTGTGTGACCAGTTGATAAGGCTTAAATTGGCCGCTCTCTATGGGCCAGAGCGCCATAAAAGTGGTAATTTTTGCAAAGGGGCCGTCAAAAATATTTTGAATTAAAAAGACGGCTCCATTGAGCAATATCAGGTTCAAAACTACAGGCGTGGTGGGGTTAAATCTTTTACCGGTATTAAGATAAGACATAGGTGCAAATTTAATTTTAATATTACTGCCGCAATGTTAATAATGCAACCGATTCTATATGATGGGTGTGCGGGAACATATCTACCGGCTGAATTTTTTCTAATATATATTTTTCATGAAGCAGGGCAATATCCCTGGCCTGGGTAGCCGTATTACAACTTACATATACGATTCGGGGTGCAGCTATTTCTAAAAGTTTACTTACTAATTTTTCATGCATACCTGCACGGGGAGGGTCGGTTATGATCACATCGGGCTTACCCTGTTTTTCAAAAAAATGCGTATCACAAATTTCAATTACATCTCCGGCAAAAAAGGCCGCATGTGCTATATTATTGAGGGCTGCGTTTTTCTTTGCATCTGCAATCGCCTCTTCAATAAGCTCCACACCTATTACTTTTTTGGCATACTTACTTACAAAAAGACCAATGCTCCCGGTGCCACAATACAGGTCATACACAATTTCATTTCCTGTAAGGCCGGCAAAATCACGGGTAATGCGGTACAGTGTTTCTGCCTGGCGGGTATTGGTTTGAAAAAAAGATTTTGGGCTAATTATAAATACCAGGTCTTCTAATTTTTCTTTTACATAACCCGGTCCAAAATAAGTGATCGGTTCCTGGTCGTACAGGCTGTCGTTCCATTTGCTGTTTACAGTATATAACAAAGTAGTAATGCCTTTTACATTTTGCAGCAAATGATCTAACAATAATTTAATTTCTTGAGCATCTTCGTAATTCACCACAACATTCACCATCAATTCTGTAGTAGTACAATAACGTATGATGATATTGCGCAGCCAGCCCGTATGCTGCCTGGCGTCATAAAACAGAATATTTTTCGCTTTGGCATAATCTCTTACAGTATTACGGATGCTGTTATTGATATCATCCATCAGGTGGCATTCTGTAATATTGACTACTTTATCAAAAATTCGGGGAACATGAAAGCCAATTGCGTGGGCGGGAATAAACTCCGGCTTTTCAGCGGGGTTATCTTTTTTGGTGGCAGGCTGAGCCAAAAACTCTTTATTGCTCGCCGTAAATTCCAGTTTATTCCTGTATTGCCTGGTTTGCGTGGCTCCTATTATGGGCATCATCAGGAACCCATCCAGTTTTCCAATACGCCGTAAATTTTGTTCTGCTTCCTGTTGTTTATACTCCAGTTGTTTTGCATAAGGAAGCATTTGCCATTTGCAGCCCCCGCATATGCCAAAATGTTTACAAAACGGAACTACCCTTTGTGAGGAAGGGGTAATGATGGAAAGAACCCGGCCTTCGGCCCAGTCTTTTTTATTTCGGGTGATCATGACATCTGCCACATCTCCCGGTACGGCATTTTCAATAAAGATCACTTTCCCGTCTAATTTGGCCAATGCTTTACCTTCGGCTGCATAGCCGGTAACTTCCAGGTTTTGTATAATTTCCTTTTGATTTCTTCGTTTACCCACCGGCCAAAATTAGGAAACGCCGGCAACTATGTCAAAAACACTTATATATCGGGTTTATTGTTAACAATATGTAATAATTTAAAGCCGTTTCCATTTAAATCAATTATAAAACGGGAGGTTTTAAATACATTTGTTCACTTTTTTCTTTTATTATTATGATAAAAATATTTACACTTACCGCTCTTTCATTTTTAGCCTTAAACGGTTTTGCACAGGGTTACCATATACAGGTACATACTCCCTACAAATCAGCAGGCATCGCATATCTTACTTATCACTTTGGAAAAAATTTAAACGTACAGGATTCTGTTGCTATTGACGACAAGGGAATTGCTCATTTTGATGGCAAAGAAAAATTACCGGGAGGTATTTATGCCTTTGTATTTCCGGGCAAAAGAAATTCGTTTGATTTTCTTATAGATAAGGAACAAGAGGTAAACATTGTGGCAGATACCAGCAATTTGGATAAAATACAAATTACAGGATCAAAAGAAGATGAACTTTTTCAGCAATATCGCCAATTTGTAGATGGAATTGGCCGCCAGCTTACCGATGAAAGGATGGCCTATATGAGTTCTAAAACGGCTAAAGATTCGGCCATGCACGAAAAGCGCTATATGCAATTAAATAAAGAATTGAATGATTACCGTGAAACCATGATTAAAAAAAATCCCGAATCCATGATGGCAGCCTTGCTAAATGCTATGAAGGAATCACCCTATCTTAAAAAAATTCCGGTAACCCACAAAGATTCTGTAGAAGCGTATAATTATTATAAAGCCAATTACTGGATCGGCATAAATTTTATGGATGGCCGAATTATTCGCACCCCATTTTTTATACCCAAGCTGGAGCGCTACTACCGGGAAGTAATGCCCCAGTCGCCCGATTCTTTAATTAAGGATATAGATTACCGGCTTTTATATGCTCGAAACGATAGTAACATGTATAAGTTGCTACTCAACTGGTTTACGGATGAATATATAAACCCCCGGTATATGGGCCAGGATGCGGTATTCCTGCATTTGTTCGATAAATATCATAGCAAGGGCTTAACACCCTGGCTTACTGAAAAACAAATGGAAACCATTACCAAAAGGGCCTATATGCTTATGGCCAACCAACTGGGCGAACCGGCAGCCAATATGCAGCTATTAAACAGGAACGATAAACCCACTGCATTGTATGATGTAAAAGCAGATTATACCGTTGTTTTATTTTGGGACCCCAATTGCAGCCATTGCAAACATGAACTTCCTATTATAGACTCGGTTTACCGGGCCGACTGGCAAAAGCATAATATTAAAATTTATGCCGTGCTTACTGAATATGATAAAAAAGCCTGGACAGATTATATTGATGAACACAAGATCAATGACTGGGTAAATGTATATCAAACAAAGCAAATGGCCGATGAAGAAGCGGCTGCACAACGCCCCGGCTTTAAACAACTTTATGATGTAATAATGACCCCCACTTTATTTTTATTAGATAAAGACAAAAGAATTGTAGCTAAAAAACTAACCTGGGATCAAATAAACGACCTGCTTAAAGTAAAACTTGCCAAGACGGCAGAAAAATAAACGAGAAGATTCCTATCATGAAAAAAATTGTTTTATTCGGCTTCACATTATTTGTGCTGACCCAATGCTTTGGCCAAACACTCATCTCTTATGGCCCCAATACCATTAGTAAAGAAGAGTTTTTAAAAGCCTATAATAAAAATAACACATCGGGCACCAATCGGGAAAAAGCAATAAGAGAATATATAAACTTGTACACCAATTTTAAACTCAAAGTAAAAGAAGCATATGCCCTGCATTTAGATACGTTGCAACAAATAAAATATGATGTAGAAAACTTTAGAAACCAAATAGCCGATAATTACCTGAATGATGAAAAAGGAGTTGAAAAATTAGAAGAAGAAGCTTTTGATCGCAGTCAAAAAGATATCCATGCCCTGCACTTTATGATTCCTACACCCCCCGGTACCGATACACTCCGGGCACACGAAGCAGCCATTGCACTGTACAATAAATTATTACACACCCGGGATGATGCCGGCGCAGTAGCAGAAATAAGCGAACAGGTAATGCCGGCCAAGTGGGCCGACCTGGGCTACTTAACCGTATTTAATATTCCGTATGAATATGAGAATGTATTATATAATACGCCCATAGGCAAATTATCTATGCCCTTTAAAATGCCCAATGGCTGGCATATTTTAAAACCCATTGCAGAAAGGCCTGCAGTAGGAAAATGGCGTATTGCACAAATCTTATTTTCAGTACCTGATAATGCGCCCGATTATGTGAAAGCAGCCATAAAACAGAAAGCAGACTCAGTATATCATTTAATACAAAACGGAATGAACTTTGCCTTAGCGGCAAAAGCATTTAGCGATGATAAAACCACTTACCTGGCCGAAGGTGAACTACCCGAATTTGGCACGGGGAAATATAGTAATGATTTTATGACTCCCGTTATGGCACTTCAAAAAATAAATGAGGTAAGCAAACCTTTTAAAACATCATTTGGATACCATATTATAAAACTCCTGGGCAAAACGCCAGTAGTAACAGATAAAAAGGATTTAAATAATAAAGCAGAATTAAGGAGAAAAGTATCACAAGACAGCAGGATTAATGCAGCCAAAGAAAAATTTACCAATAGCCTTATTACCCTTACCGGATTAAAACCTGCAAAAGAAGTAACCGCAAACGATCTCTATCGCTATGCCGATAGCCTGATGATAAACCCAACCGAAGAATATACCATGCACCTCCCTATCAGCCATAAGAGTGTATTAAAATTTAAAGATGGCGTAAAAATAACCGGCGCCGACTGGTTAAAATTTGTACGGGATTATAAGTCGAACTATCAACAATATAAAGGAGAAACCAATGCCCAGTTGTGGGATAAATTTATTAATTACAGTGCCGTACAGTATTATAAAGGCCATCTTGAAAAATACAATGCTGATTTTAACTTCCAGGTAAATGAATTTAAAGAAGGCAATTTATTGTTTGAAATTATGGAACGCAATGTATGGGGTAAAGCCAGTACCGATACCGAAGGACTCAAAAAATATTATGCTGATCATAAAGAAAAATATAAATGGGAAGAAAGCGCTGCTGTTTTAATTTTTAATTGTTCTACCGAAGCTTTGGCAAAAGAAACCATGGCAGCTTTAAAGGCGGGTAAAAACTGGCGCAGTATTACAGATGAAAATATAAATGTACAGGCAGACAGCAGCCGGTATGATTTATCGCAAATAGATATAAAAAATACCGAGGCCAGGCCCCCCATCGGCACTTATTCTCCTATTACGGTTGCCAATGATGGTACTGCTTCTTTTGTAAAATATATTCAATATTTTACCGAAGGCCAGCAACGCAGTTTTGAAGAAGCAAAAGGCCTGGTAATAAACGATTATCAAAATCAACTGGAGCAAAATTGGCTGGCTGCTTTAAAGAAAAAATATCCCGTAAAAGTGAATGAGAAGATTGTTAAGCAAATGATAAAATAAAAAAATATTGTTTAAAAATAAAAAGGCTTGCTACAATTAGTGGCAAGCCTTTTGTTTTTATATGGGCAAATATTTACTTGAATTTTATAATCTAAGTAAATGCAACCTCATTTGTAAACTAAAACAAGAACCATGAAAAAAACAATCATGCTTATTGCTACCACATTTTTAATAAGTTATTTACACGCACAAAAGATTTATGTACAAGGGGGTGTGAACCTGGCAAATATTTCAAAAGATGCCAATGGACAAACAGAAAAAAATAATATGCTCACTACTTTTAATGCCGGTATCATGGCTCGTTTTGATATAGCATCTCCCTTACAACTGGAAACGGGTTTATTATTAAGCGGGCAGGGCGCCAAAGCAGAAACCTATTGGAACAATGGAAATGATTATGTGAAATCGAAATTTAATCCTTTATATATTCAGCTGCCCGTAAACGGGGTTATAAACTTTCCCCTGAACGTAAATAAAAGCAATGGGTTTTTTATACATGCCGGGCCCTATATTGCCATGGGTGTGGGCGGCAAATCAAAAACGGAAGGAAAAATAGCGGGCATTAGCTTTTCCAGTGAAAAAGATATAAAATTTAATGATGATGACCCCACTACCAACCAGCAGGAAGGCGCCGCTTACGATCGGCTAAAGAGATTTGATTATGGTGTAAACCTGGGCGCCGGGCTTAATTTAAATAAGATTATCATAAAAGCAAACTACGGGCTTGGCTTATCCAAAATAAATTCTACCCAAACCAATAACAGTGCTGATGATAAAAATAAATATCGCACCCTGAGTATTTCACTGGGTATTCCTTTAGGAAAATAATATAAAAGGCCGCTGTTTTTGCAGCGGCCTTTTATATTTAAAGTTTAGAAACCACCCGGCTTACCATATGGGGCCTGCCCAATGTATAATAATGTAAAACAGGTACCCCCGCTTTTTTTAATTCCTGCGATTGTGCCAAAAGCCAGGCTTCACCAATTTCTTCTACTTCTAAATCAGTTTTGCATTTACTTATTTCGTTTGATAAAGCAGTGGGTAAATCAATATGAAATATTTTGGGTAAAATGGTTAGCTGCTTAATGGAATAAATGGGTTTTAGCCCAGGGATAATGGGAACTGTAATACCCAAATCCCGGCAGGCTTTTACAAATGAAAAATACTTTTCATTATCAAAAAACATTTGGGTAACAATATAATCAGCTCCGGCATCTATTTTTTGTTTCAGGTATTGTAAATCACTTTCCATATTGGGAGCTTCAAAATGCTTTTCGGGGTAACCCGCTACCCCAATACAAAATTTAGTTTTTGAAGTGTTTTTTAAATCTTCCTCTAAATAAAGGCCGGCATTTAAATTAACCACCTGTTTCAATAGATCAATGGCATATCGGTGACCACCCGGTTCGGGATCAAAATTGGCTTCATTTTTTGCAGCATCGCCCCGTAACACCAAAACATTATCAATACCCAGGTAATTTAAATTGATAAGGGCATCTTCGGTTTCATTAATATCAAAACCGCCACAAATAAGGTGCGGCACAGTATCTACATTATACTTATTCATGATAGAGGCACAAATAGATTCTGTACCCGGGCGTTTTCTTACCACTACCTTTTGAAAATTACCATCAGCCGTTTTTTTAAAAACATGCTCACTGCGGTGGTAGGTTACATTAATATAAGCAGGCTTATGCTCCATTAAAAGATCTAACTGCTGGTAAAGCGATTGGATGCCTTTTCCTTTTAAGGGAGGAAGTATTTCAAAAGAAATAAGGGTTCCCTTTGCCTGTTCTATATGATCCGTTATTTTCATAATATATTTATAAAAGTAAACCTGGGTAAAGAATTCTAAAATTAACTGCTATTATTTTAGCAATTTAAATGAAATATCATTTTTAAATAATTTACAAACTTAAATAAACTAAGCCCTATTCACAAACTGCTGTTAATTTGCCGTACCGCAATAACGGATGATGGGTTTCCTTTATTTTTGCAACACGATAAAATATTAATGAGTTTAATTATACAAACCAGGAACCTGGTAAAAAAATATGGAAGCCGCACGGTGGTAAACCAGGTTTCCTTTAACGTAAAACAAGGCGAAATAGTAGGTTTACTGGGCCCTAATGGTGCCGGCAAAACCACATCCTTTTACCAGGTAGTAGGCCTGGTAAAGCCCGATGAAGGTTCCGTTTGGCTCAATGACAAGGAGATTACCCGGGAGCCCATGTATAAACGAGCACAAATGGGCATTGGCTATCTTCCGCAAGAAGCCAGTGTTTTTAGAAAATTGAGTGTAGAAGATAACCTGCTGGCGGTGTTAGAAATGACCAAAATGACAAAGCAGCGGCGGAAAGATAAAATTGAAGAACTTTTAAATGAGTTCAGGCTGCAACATGTACGCAAGAACAATGGCGATACTTTAAGTGGAGGAGAAAGACGCCGGACCGAAATTGCCCGGGCGCTTGCCGTAGATCCTAAATTTATTTTACTCGATGAACCTTTTGCCGGTGTGGATCCCATCGCCGTTGAAGACATTCAGGCTATTGTGGCCCGTCTCAAATATAAAAATATAGGAATCCTTATTACAGATCATAATGTAAATGAAACCCTGTCTATTTGCGATAGGGCCTACCTGCTGATAGATGGTCGTATATTTAAACACGGTACTGCCGATGAACTGGCTGGCGATGAACAAGTGAGAAAATTATACCTCGGCCGAAACTTTGAGTTGAAACGAAAAGATTACTTGCATAACGAAGCAGCAGACCAGGACAAACTTTAATGCAATACCGAAATCCCCGGCTGCAGGAACAATATTCCTTAGAGCAAGGCCGCCAATAATAAGTGTACAGATTTATTCATAAGAAATTTTGACTTTTAACCTGTCATTTTTTATTATACCCCGACAATTTTTCTTTTTATTTTACCTCAAAAACGCCGTGGCACAAGACTTGATCTTCGCATTATAAATTATTTATTAACTATTTTAAAAGGAGGTAACTATGACACTTGTAAAAAGAAATGGAAGCCTGCTAAATCAAATGCCAGTGCTTTTTGATGACTTCTTTAACCGGGATTTGTTTAATTGGGGAAACTTAAATTTTTCTGACACCAACACTACAATTCCTGCTGTAAACATTAAAGAAACTGCTGAGAATTATGAAGTGGAAGTGGCAGCACCCGGAATGACAAAAAATGATTTTAAAGTGGAACTTGATGGAAATTCACTTACCATTAGTTCAGAAAAAAGCAATGAAAAAGAAGAGAAAGAGGGAGAACGCTATTCCCGCAAGGAATTTAGTTATCAATCTTTCCAAAGAACTTTTACTTTGCAAAAAGATGTAGTGGATATTGATAAAATACAAGCAAAGTATGAGAACGGTTTATTGCACCTGCTCATTCCCAAAAAAGAAGAAGCAAAACAAAAGCCCCCAAGGCTTATTCAAATTTCCTGATTAACAAAATTCCTTATTTCAGGAGTTGTCATATTCAATATATGGCAACTCTTTTTTTTGCCCCGTTCTTTGTCAAAAATCTACCGGCAAGCCCTGTTTTGCTCTAACACGGGGTGATAGTATAAGAAAAGCAGTACGGGTAAAACATTATTTGGAGAGCAGGGTTTGATATCCCATTGATTTAAGCGTTGTACCTTAAAAAAAACCTGCTTTCAGCCAATTTTTTTAACTTGCCAGCAATGAAAATTCTTTCACCACTTATATCACGTTTGGCTCGCATGCGTTTGTGGCGAATAGAAAACTGGACAAACCACCCGGCAGTTGCCCAGCGGGAAGTGTTGCAACACCTGGTTACGGCCGCCCAATACACAGAATTTGGTAAGAAATATGGCTTTAGCCGCCTTTTTAATTTAAAGGAATTTAAAAAAAGAGTTCCCATACATGAGTATCCTGATTTGAAACCCTACATAGAAAGAATGATGGCCGGGGAAGAAAATATATTATGGAATGAACCCATTAAATGGTTTGCCAAATCATCCGGCACCACCAGTGAAAAAAGTAAGTTCATTCCTATGAGTGATGAAAGTTTAAAAGACAATCATTACCAGGCAAACAAAGATGTACTCACTAATTATTATAAAAATTTTCCCGGCAGTGATCTTTTAACGGGCAAGGGGCTCGTAGTAGGCGGTTCGCACCAAATCAATAAATTGAATGAGAATATCCAGTATGGCGACCTGAGTGCCGTACTCATGCAAAATTCCCCCTTCTGGGGACAATGGTTAAGAACTCCCGAACTGAGTATTGCCCTGCTGGATGAATGGGAAACAAAAATTGAAAAATTAGCTCAAACAACATCACTTGAAAATGTAACATCCTTGGCCGGCGTTCCCACATGGTCCCTGATCTTATTAAAAAGGATTTTAGAAATTACGGGCAAAAAAACGATAAAAGAAGTGTGGCCCAACCTGGAGCTTTATATTAACGGCGGTGTTTCCTTTGTACCCTACCGGGAACAATTTGAAAAAATTATTGGCGCCCCCATTAATTATTTAGAAGTGTATAATGCCAGCGAAGGCTTTTTTGCAGCCCAGGAAAAACCAGGAGATAATGGTATGACCTTATTTACCGAGCATGGTGTTTTTTATGAGTTTATGCCCATTGAAGAATACAAAAAGCAAAATCCCGTTACCCTGGGTTTAGCAGATGTTCAATTGCATAAAAACTATGCACCGGTAATAAGTACAACAGGCGGACTGTGGCGCTACCTTATTGGCGATACAATTCAATTCACTTCCTTAAACCCCTATCGCATAAAAGTGAGCGGCAGGCTTAAGCATTACATGAATGCTTTTGGTGAAGAAGTAATTGTAGATAATGCCGATCATGCCATTGCCCTGGCCGCACAAAAAACAAATGCTATTGTAAATGACTATACAGCGGCTCCTGTTTATTTTACAGAATCCAGCAATGGCGCCCACGAATGGCTTATAGAATTTGATAAAGAGCCGGCAGATATGCAAACATTTACCCGGGAACTGGATGCGGCCTTAAAATCATTAAATAGTGATTACGAAGCCAAGCGCCATAAAAATATTGCACTTCGCATGCCCATTGTAAAATCAATTCCTATGGGTGTATTTAATAAATGGCTTCACAATAAAGGCAAAATGGGCGGGCAACATAAGGTGCCCCGGCTCAGCAACGAAAGGAGTATTATTGAAGAAGTTTTACAATTGATTTAACGGGGCAATGCCAAAAAAAAATTAAACTTGCATTCTCTTACAATCCGCTCATAGCAGAGCATCAAATTAAAAACATGAAGACGCTTATATTTTCCTTTATCTTTTTTGCAGGGTTATTATTTGGCTTCACATCCTGCCAAAACAAATCTGATGATATGACCCCCGACCCCCAGGTGGAGCTGGCTCTCACACAAGGTACCTGGCGGGTGTCGGCATATACCGTAAATGGTACCGACCAGGCGGCATTATTTAATGGCTACATCTTTACGCTAAACCAAAATAATACCGCCAGCGCCAATAACGGAACGGTTACCAATGGAACCTGGGCGAGCAGTACAAACAATGGCGCCAAAACAATTTCTATCGATTTAGGAACCAGCATGCCTTTCATTATTTTAAACCAACCCTGGAAAGTGGGTGCGTTTAATTTTACCACCGTAAACCTATCATTCTCTAGTATCAACCCTACCGTACAGTCAGTATTGATATTACAGAAAAACTAAACCTGAATTAGATTTGAAATGCCTGGCATTTTGTTCCGCAATTTGTTTTACTTTGCCGCAAAAATAAAATGAAGACCACACCCTTTACATCAAAGCATATCATGCTCCAGGCTAAAATGGCCGAATTTGCAGGCTTTAATATGCCCATTTCATATAGTGGAATTAAAGAAGAACATGCAGCAGTAAGAAATAATGCCGGCGTTTTTGATGTAAGCCATATGGGTGAATTTATACTTAAAGGACCCCAGGCGCTCCCACTAATACAAAAAATAACCAGCAACGATGCTGCTAAACTCACTGCGGGCAAGGCACAATATAGCTGCTTTCCCAACGAGGAGGGTGGCATTGTAGATGATTTACTGGTTTATTGCCTGGAAGAAAACAAAGCCTATATGCTGGTAGTAAATGCAGGTAATATTGATAAAGACTGGAACTGGATTACCAAGCACAATACCGAAAATGCAGAGATGCATAATATTTCTGATAAAACCTGCCTGCTTGCTATACAAGGCCCTAATGCCACCAAAATATTACAACCCCTTACCGATGTGGATATTTTGAATTTAAAATATTACACATTTGCAAAAGGTAAATTTGCCGGCGTAGAAAATGTACTGATTAGCGCAACCGGGTACACGGGTGCCGGGGGTATAGAAATTTATTTTGAAGATACAAATGACGCTGCCCATACAATTTGGGATGCCATTTTTGAAGCCGGTAAAGCCAAAGGAATAAAACCCATTGGCCTGGGAGCCAGGGACACCTTACGCCTCGAAATGGGTTTTTGCTTATATGGAAATGATATAGATGATACCACTTCTCCATTAGAAGCGGGGCTGGGCTGGATAACCAAGTTTAGTAAAGATTTTATATCTAAAGAGATATTTGAAAAACAAAAAGCAACAGGAGTAGAAAAAAAACTGGTAGGCTTTGAAATGATCGATAAAGGAATTGCCCGCCATGATTATGAAATAAAAGACGCTGCCGGAAATATCATCGGCAGGGTAACATCGGGTACACAAGCACCTAGTTTAGATAAAGCCATAGGCATGGGTTATGTGAAAACACCCTTTGCTGCACAGGGAACTGAAATTTATATTGCTGTACGCAATAACCTGGTAAAGGCAAAAGTGGTTAAAATGCCTTTTGAGTAATCATCATTCATTAAGTAATAAGCACTTCTTTTTCCTGATATGGCAAAACCTCAACTGCATGTGTCACTTTCACCAGCCTTACTTCATTTAGAAGAAGTGAATAACAGCATCGTTGTAATTATTGATGTGCTCAGGGCAACATCCACAATTGCTACAGCGCTCTACAATGGCGCAAAAGCGATTGTACCGGTAGATAGCGTGGCCGAGTGCATAAGAATAGGAAAACAAATTGAAGCCATTACAGCAGGAGAAAGAGACGGCCATATTGCCGAAGGTTTACAATACGGAAATTCTCCATTTGAATACCCGCCCGAATTTATTAAAGACAAAGTATTAGTACTCACTACCACCAATGGTACCAAGTTATTACACATGGCGCTGGAGAAAAGCGCCCGGGGAATTATAACCGGTTCTTTTCCCAACCTGGGTGCCGTTTGTGAGTACATAAAAAACAGCCGGGAAAATATTATATTGGGTTGCGCCGCATGGAAAGACAGGATTAATATTGAAGACAGCCTCTTTGCCGGCGCCGTTATTAATCATGTAAAAGAACATGTGGAAATAAAAGGAGATGCTGCATCCATTGCACAAGGATTATATGAAAAGGCAAAAGATGATTTATTTGAATATATGAAAATAAATAACGCCTCTCATTATCATCGCCTCATGGGTTATGGCCTGGAAAAAGATATTCGTTATTGCCTTACCCCCAATGGAGCCAATATACTCCCCCTTTTCGTCGATGGAAAATTAGTGAAAGGTTAAGATTCCCCTTTTTCATCCTTAGTTTGCCTAAACCCTTCCCCGGTTGAAGAATTTTCCTTTACTTTTGCAAATTGCCCTTTTTTGAACGATCAGTGCAAAACCACCTATTGTTAAAAGTAAATCAGGAAATAAATTGGCCTTACCCCATCTTGTAAAACATATTTATAATAACGGCACAGAAGAAGTCATCAGGCGTGGAAAAAAAATTCATGCATTTGGATTTGTAGAATTGATAGAACATGATGAATTGATGAGCAGCATTGTCTTTAGAGTAAAAGATGATAGTTATGCCACATTTTACAAAGTGTATATCCAAAAGTATGATGATGCAAAAATGATGAACCTGCGCTGCAGTTGCCCCTATAACCTGGGAGATATTTGCCGCCACGAAGCCGCCGCATTGCTCCGCTTGCAGGATATGGCAGATAAAAACTTACTTACCAGCGATGCCATTCAATATGATCAGCGGCATACCGTTGCTAAAATGAAGGATATTAACCTTAAGATGATCCGGTTATTTGCTTCACCAGAAATTATTGACCATGCAGAAAAAATGTTGCCAACCGGTAAAGCCAGGATCGTAAAAAGCGGGGATGAAAGAGTAGAAGCAATCATTACAGAAGGAAGCACGGAATACCCGGTGGTCATTCAAAAAAATGATGAAAAAAACTTTGATACCTCCTGTACCTGTGTGGAAACAGAACACCCTCTTTGTGTTCATAAAACCATGCTTTTTCTGCAATTGCTAAATAATCACGGAGCTTTTTATTTTGATAGTATTCGCAACTGGGATAAAGAAAAAAATAAATTGCTTCAAATATATGGCTATAGCCTGCAGGATGACCTCACCGGCAAATTTGAATTTAATTATAAAGACGGCAAACCTTTTTTAAAACTCTTAGACCCCTCCATTAAGCGGGTTGCCTCACTACCTTCCCGTATGCCCTTTATAAAACCGGAATATAGTTTTAAAAAAGAACCGGTAGTTGCAGAACCCGGCCGGGAGGAAGTGGCCGAAGAAAAATTACTTCGCCTGGGCCTTGTATTTAATTTTAATGAAAATAAATTCCCCGGATTTTCTGTGGATGCTGTGCAGGGAATAGCAGATGAAACCGGGAGTACATTTATTGAAAAAATAGAAAAATTAGACCTTACAAAATTTGTAAATACCGATTCCTATACCGAAGGGGATAAGCAACTTTTTCAACAAATAAGAAAAGTTCAACAGGTAGAAATAAATAAATATTTAAACCGCAACTCTCCTTTCAGCGGCTTCTGGGAAAATATTATTCAAACCGAAGGCGAAGAGCTCCCCGAAGAAACAAGGGCGCTTATCAGCGAATACCTGCATCCAAAACTCAAAAAAATGATGGCAGAACAGGCGGGTAACTCGCTGCTATATGTTTTGCCACGGGGAAAGACTTTTAAAACAGCCGAATTGGTAAATGTAGAATTGAGTGAAAGTAGTTTGTCTCCCTTATTTAAAGTTGTAGCAGTACAAGACCATTTTGAAATTGAATGTAAGGCAAAGATGGGCAGCCTCGAACTCTCGCTACACGAAAATGAGTGTGACAGCAGCCTCTTGTTTTTGTATAACGGTATTTTATACAGTTGGGAAAATACAGATGCTATATTACGCACTGAAAGTTTTGTGAAGAAGGGGAACATGGTGCTTACCAAAGAAAACTGGACCGATAAAATGCGGGACATTATTTTACCCCTTGCCAAAGAATACCCGGTAGAGTTTGATAAAAGCTTAATTAAAGAAGTAATGGACGGAAACCCTGAAGTAAAATTATTACTCCAGGAAAAAGGAGAACACCTGGTATTTCAGCCTGTATTTAGTTACAAAGGATTTGATGCAAAACCCAAAGACAAAGAAAGGATACTGGTGGCCGATGGTGATAAAATTTTAATGATAAAAAGGCATGTAACTGAAGAGCAGGCTTTTTTACAAAAACTGCAAAGCCTCCATTCAAATTTTATATACCACGCCGAAACTGGGTGCCTGGTATTGAAAGGGATAGATGTATTAAAAAATAACTGGTTCTTTTTATTTGTAGATGCCATGAAAGAACTGAAAGTTTCAGTATATGGTTTTGAAGCATTGAAGAATTTCCGGTTTAATACCGCCCGGCCCAGTACACACATACATGTAAGCAGTGGGTTAGATTGGTTTGATGCTAAAGTAGAAATTGATTTTGCCGGGCAGCGTGTGGGTATTACAGATATTAAAAAAGCCCTGGCAGGAAAACAATCCTTTGTACAACTGGGAGATGGCACTTTTGGGATATTACCCGATGATTGGCTAAAAAAATATTCTCTGCTCTTTAAAGTAGGGGAAGGCCGAAACGATAAGCTGCGGCTTACAAAATTTCACATGAGTGTGATAGATGAATTGTATGAAAATAAAAACCAGGAAGAATTAAGCTTTAACCTGGATGCTAAATATGAACGCTTGCGGGAGTTTAAAAACATACCCGATACAGCCCCTCCGGCCGAGGTAGAAAATATTTTAAGGCCCTACCAGGTATCGGGATTTCAATGGCTTAATTACCTGAATGATGTAGGCTGGGGCGGCATCCTGGCAGATGATATGGGACTAGGCAAAACGGTGCAGGCACTCAGTATGCTGGATCATTATAAAAAAACCAACGAACAATTAAGGGCCATTGTAATTTGCCCCACTACACTCATATATAACTGGCAAAATGAAATCAAAAAGTTTACACCTTCCCTTACGCACCACATTCATCATGGGAATGCCCGCATCCGTAAAACGGAAGAGTTGGAAAAATATGACATCGTAATAACTACTTATGGTACGTTAAGAAGTGATGTACAACTCTTCATGAAAATTTTATTCGACTATGTGATCCTGGATGAAAGCCAGGCCATAAAAAACCCCGCCTCTAAAGTAACCAAAGCAGCGGGCTTGCTGGTGGCAAAAAACAGGCTATGCATGAGTGGTACACCGCTTCAGAATAACACCTTTGATATTTTTGCACAAATGAATTTTTTAAACCCGGGCCTACTGGGCAGCATGGAGTTTTTTAGAAATGAATTTGCAACCCCCATTGATAAATTTGGTGAGCAGGAACAAAAAGACCATTTAAGAAAATTATTATACCCTTTTATATTAAGGCGTACCAAAGAACAAGTAGCCAAAGACCTTCCTGAAAAAACAGAAACTATATTATTTTGTGAAATGCAGCCGGCTCAGCGTAAAATTTACGATGCTTACCGAAACAGTTACCGGGATAAAATTTTAGGAACAATAGATGAACAGGGAATCGATAAATCTCAACTTACCATTTTACAAGGGCTTATGAAACTTCGGCAAATTTGCGACAGCCCCTATATATTAAATGAAGAAGAAAAACTCCCCAATGAATCCATAAAACTAGAAGAACTAACCCGTGAAATCACAGAAAATATCGGGGAACATAAAGCGCTGGTTTTTTCCCAGTTTTTAGGAATGCTGGCTTTAATTAAAGAAAAACTAATAGCCCAAAATATTCCATTCGAATATTTTGATGGCAGCACCAGTACGGTAGACCGGGAAAAAGCAATTCAAAATTTTCAAAATAACGACAATTGCCGGGTGTTCTTAATTTCATTAAAAGCGGGGGGGGTGGGCTTAAACCTTACAGCCGCCGATTATGTGTACATTGTAGACCCCTGGTGGAACCCGGCCGTAGAGCAGCAAGCTATTGACCGTACACACCGTATTGGCCAAACAAAAAACATATTTGCTTATCGAATGATTTGCATAGATACCATCGAAGATAAGATTATGCAATTGCAGGAAAGAAAACGGATACTGGCCAAAGAACTAATAGCCGATGATACTAATTTTATAAAAGCGCTTACCAAGGCAGATGTAGAATACCTGTTCAGTTAATATTTCAAAATAAAAAGAGCCGGCATTACCGGCTCTTTTTTTACAACCAGTATCTTTTATTTATGATGTTGCAATCGTAATTCCCGATGCCGTAAAACGGATTTCATTTTTGGGTTCGGTAATAGCATCAATTTCAGCCTGTGTTTTTTTAGCATCTTCGGCATAGTGCTTTTGCTCAGCTACAGAACTGGTTTTAATTTTGGCATCGCCTGTCATAACAACCATTTTACCAATAGCGGCCGTGGGTACAAAAAAAGCATAGTCTTTCATTTTTACCATAATCTTTGTTTTGTCCGTAGTTTCCAGGGTAACCCAGCATCCTTTTTTACTGCATACATCTGTTACTTTACCTTTAATGGTTATATTTTCCAGGGGCTGTTTTTCCAGCAATGCAGGGAGTTCGTCAACAGGAATTACTTTGTCAAAAACCGGGCTGGCACCATATACATCCCCGGGATTGGCATCACCAGCCGGTGGCTGCGCCTGTAAAAAGGTAACAGAAAATAAAAAGGGAATTGCAAAAAGTATTTTTTTCATGTTTTTCTAATTTCGTTTTTAAGTGTGCAAACCTACATAAACGGATTGTAAAATACCGGCAAATTTTCATTTTTTAACAAGGAGCCGTTGCAATCTGTTTAAGGTTTCCAGGCAATTACCAAAATGAGAATGATACCGGGTGTTTATTCTATATTTTTACAAAGAATCAATGTTTGAATTATGAAAATTTTATGTAGTGTTTGCGGCCTGTTATTATTCATTTCTCATGCCCTGTCGCAAGAAAACCCATTTATAAAGTTGGTGAATCCCACTAAAATAATTAATAAGGTTTCTGCCAGCAGGCAATTTTTAATAGGCAGTACTTGTAAAACCTGTACACTTACAGTGAACGGGGAAAACGCAAAAGTATATGCAACCGGCGCCTTTGCTTATGAGCTAAATTTAACCGAAGGCGATACCAATTTTATTATGCAGGCAACAAATGCCGCAGGTAAAAAAATAGTAAGAAACATAAATTTCAATTATAAAAAACCCGACCCTCCCACGCCGGTAACGGTACCCGCTATTGAAAGCATACAAACATTTCCTGCAGGTAATTTAGTATTAGCCCCGGGAGATAAAATTAATTTTAGAGTAAAAGCATTGCCCCAAAGTAAATTAATTACTTACAACAATACTGTTTTATATGAGTTGCCTGAATCACAAACACAAGGGATGCCCGGCATTTACCAGGGAACATACACAGTAAAAGAAACCGATGATTTCGCTTCTTTAAAATTTCCGGTATACTTAGAGGCTCCCCATGGCGAAAAGGTTAATAAAGAAACCCAGTATAGCTTCTCGGTAATGTCCCCATTAAGTTCAGATATATGTTTTACCAAAGGCAGGCTGGCCCATTTGGTATATGGATTGGGGCAAGATCGGCTGGGTGGTGCAAAAATGGGATATATTGACAGCCTTATTCCATTAAAAATTATAGGGAAAGTAGGGTCTGATTATAAGGTTCAATTAGCAAAAACCAGGGTTGCTTATATACCCGACGATTTGGTAACGCTGGCACCAAAAGGCACTTTGGCACAAGGGTCTTTAACGGGGTCCTGGCAGGTTTATGGCGATAGCTTATATGATTATGTGCAGGTAAGCCTGGGTGAGAGATTACCTTACCAGGCTATGCAACTGATTAATCCGTCAAGAGTGGTAGTAGATATTTTTGGAGCTACCGGAAACACCAATTGGATCAAGCAACTGCAAACGGTAAAAGAAATAAGTAATGTAGATTATGAACAAATTACAGATGATATTTTCAGGGTTACCATTTGGCTAAAACATCCACAACACTGGGGCCATGCTGTATATTATAATGGCAAGTCGCTGGTAATAAAAATAAAGCAACAGCCTCCCTCACTGGCCTTAAAAAATATGACAATTGCGGTAGATGCCGGACACGGAGGAAGCAATACCGGGGCAGGCGGGCCCACCGGCTCTTCAGAAAAAATGATTGCCCTTTCGCTTTCTTTAAAATTGCAAAAAGCGTTAGAAAAAGAAGGTGCCAAAGTGATTATGACAAGAACAAAAGAAGTTTTTTTTGACAATAAAGAAAGAATTTTATTTTACCGGGATAGTGTTCCCGATTTGTTGCTTAGTATTCATTTAAATTCTGCCGCCGACCCCATTAGAGCAGGAGGTACCAGCACCTTTTATCGTTATCTTGGTTTCAGGCCCTTAAGCGTATATATTCATAACCGCATGCTTGAGCTGGGGTTAAAGGATTACGGCAATATCGGCTCATTTAATTTTATGCTTAATAGCCCTACCGAATACCCGAATGCTTTGATAGAGACGCTCTTTATAAGTAACCCAGAAGAAGAAATGCTGATATTGGATGAAGGCTTTCAACAAAAAATGGCCGACAAAATTGTTGCCGGGGTAAAGGATTTTTTGCAGCATACAGCCCGGGATAAGTAATACGCCATATTGGGTATATTTATTTTAGTTGTTTAGCTTACTTTTATGGTAGTATGGGTCACATAAATTCTAATTTTAAAAAAATATGCATCGTAGAAGATAAAACCGATTTGCGGGAAGGCATGGGTATGATGATAGAAATGAGCGACCACTATTTTTTGGCAGGAAGTTTTGCCAATGCAGAAGAAGCGCTTAAGAAAATTCCGGAAGTACGCCCGGACGCAGTATTGATGGATATTAATTTACCCGGGCAAAGTGGCATTGCTTGCGTAACCACATTAAAGGCAATAATTCCCGAAATGCAGTTTTTAATGTGTACGGCTTATGAAGACAATGAAAAAATATTTGACTCCTTAAAAGCAGGGGCCAGTGGCTATATCTTAAAAACCGAGGGCACCGAAAAAATAATGGAAGCCCTGGATGAAATGCTCGCAGGAGGCAGCCCCATGAGCAGCAGCATAGCCCGTAAGGTAGTGGCCAGCTTTAATCCTTCGCAAAATAATAACCCGCTTATGGAAGAACTCACCATCAGGGAAACAGAAGTATTAGAAAGCCTGGCGAAAGGCTTAATTGGTAAAGAAGTGGCCGATGCATTAGATATCAGTACAGGAACGGTACGTAAACATATCCAAAACATCTATAAAAAATTGCAGGTAAATACAAGAGTAGAAGCGGTGAACCTTTTTTTAAATCGCTAATATTCTATTTCACACATTAATGCAATGCTACGTATCGAATGATTGTTTTCAATAAATACCTGGTCCTTTTTTTTGAAGGTATAAGCGTTTTTATGACGCTTTACTTTTTAATCCAGTTTATAATTTTACAAAAAAAGGAATATTTATTTTATTCTATTTACCTGCTTTGCTTAAGCCTGTATTACCTGGTTGCCCTTCCTGATTTCTTTTTTGATGTAGCCCCCAATGATTCCCGTGCTTATTATTGGTACGATATGTTTAAGCGCCCTTTACAATTTTGCAGCAGCATATTCTACAGCTTGTTTATCATGTTTTTTCTCCGGTTGCATAAAACCGCACCAAAGCTTAACCGCTTTCTTATTGGTTTGCTTTATTTTTATTTAGCTAATGCAATCATGTGTTTACTGGGTAATATTTTTAGGGTAGACTATGATCAAGCTTATTTTGTTTTGAGCTTTTTATTCTTCCCGGTTCAGGTTGCTATTGTATTACTCCTGTTTAGGTATAAAGTACCTTATGGCTATTATGTAATCTGGGGTAGTACATTAGTTGTTTTTGGTAGTTTATTTACATTGTTGTTGGATGTTTATTTAAAATCTCATAGCACCCGGTTTTATAACCAAATGGATTATTCTTATATACCGGTTCAGATTACCATTTTAGCAGATATTTTTTTATTTAGTATTGCTTTACAACATAAAGTTGCCGATAATGAGAAAAGGCTTGGCCAGTTGGCTTTACAGCAACAGCTGGCTATTCACCACGAGCGGGAAAGGATTATAACTGATTTGCATGATGATATCGGGGGAGGCTTAAGCAGTATTCGTATCATGAGCGACTTGCTCACAAATCATGAGAAAAATAATCCCGAAAGTAAAGCCTCCCTGTTTGCCCAAAAAATATCGGTTACCATTAAAGAAATAGCACAACGTATGAACACCATCATATGGAGCCTGAATGTGGAGAACGATCTCTTACAAAACTTTTCAGAATATGTTCGCCAATATGGAGTACAATATTTTGAAGACAGCCCTATAAAATTTGAATGCGAAATCTGCGATTTACCCAAAGAAGGCATTGTACTAACGGGCATCCAGCGTAAAAACCTTTTTTTAATTGCAAAAGAAGCTTTTCATAATATTTTAAAACATTCAAATGCCAGCCGGGCATTTGTAAAAATTTGTGTGGAAAATGCCATGCTGAAATTGCAGATTATTGATAATGGGGTTGGCTTTGTGGAAGAAAACCAATTTGGCAACGGGTTAAAAAATATGCAAAAACGAATGAACGAAATACATGGCAACCTGCATATTCATTCAAACCAGGGCATACAAGTAGAAGTTACCTTACCCTTGAGCAAGGTTCATTAGGTTTACCTTGTCATCATAATTCAAACAGATGCGGTAATTTTAATAAAAAAAATGATGGAAAAGAGTATCCTGGAATTTAATGATTACCGTACCCGCATGAATGAACTTATTTTAAGTAAAGACAACCTGGTGATAAAAAGGTTGTGGAACCTCGATACCCACACCTATATGCCAGGCGCTTTAGACGTAAAAACAAAGGAAATGCTTGGCCTGGTAGCCAGCATGGTGCTTCGTTGCGACGATTGTATAAAATATCACCTGGGTAAAGCCTATGAACAAAAAATAAGCACGGCTGAAGTTTATGAAGTATTTGCAGTAGCCAATATGGTAGGGGGCAGCATTGTGATTCCACACACCAGGCGGGCTGCCGAATATTGGGAAGCGCTGCAGGAAAGCCATTTACCAGATTAGGAAGTTTATTCAGGAACATCCTGTTTTTCTGTAATTTTGTACTCAATTTTTTTTTATGTCAAATACAGGTACATCAACAGCTCCTGCCCTTACCCCAAAAGATTTTGCAACTGACCAGGAAGTGAGGTGGTGCCCGGGTTGCGGCGATTATTCCATACTGGCCCAGGTACAGAAAATAATGCCCACACTGGGTATTCCACGGGAAAATATTGTAATCATTTCAGGTATCGGCTGTAGCAGCAGGTTCCCTTATTATATGAACACATATGGCATGCACAGTATTCACGGGCGGGCTACGGCAATTGCCAGTGGGTTAAAAGCAACCCGGCCAGAGTTAAATATTTGGATCGTTAGTGGCGATGGGGACGGATTGAGCATTGGCGGTAACCATACCATTCATTTGTTGCGCCGCAATTTTAATGTAAACCTGCTATTATTTAATAACCAGATATACGGCCTTACCAAGGGGCAGTATTCGCCCACATCAGAAGAGCATAAAATAACAAAAAGCACACCCCTGGGCAGCATTGATCATCCATTTAACCCCCTGGCACTTGCCATGGGTGCCGACGCCAGCTTTATAGCCCGCTCTATGGACCGGGATCCCAAACATTTGCAGGCCATGTTATTAAGGGCCCAGCAGCATAAGGGTTCCTCGTTCCTGGAAATATATCAAAACTGTAATATTTTTAATGATGGCGCATTTGAGATTTTTACAGAAAAATCATCCAAGCAAAATGAAGCGTTATTCCTGGAGCAAGGCAGGCCCCTGGTTTTTGGAACTGCCGAAGAACCTAAAGGGATTAAGTTAGATGGTTTTAAACCGGTAATCGTGGAACTTGGAAAAGAAGCAACGCCAGATGATTTATGGATTCACGATGAACAGGATTTTTACAAAGCCCAGGTTCTTATTCGTATGTTTGATGATCCTCGTTTACAAGGTCACCTGCCCAGGCCATTTGGTGTTTTTTACCAAACCGAAAGAGCTTGTTACGAAGATGTAATGGCTATGCAATTGGAAGAAGCACTATCAAAAAAAGGCAAAGCAGATTTACAAAAATTATTGAAAGGAAAAGAAAGCTGGGTAATTAATTAATGGTTTCAGATCCCTCCATTTTCCATTTACATAAAAATTTTTCCGGCCCCTCATTTTATATAGAGCAAATGTCTCCTTATGCCCGTTTATTTTGTAAACGCCCTGCATACATGCAGTTATTTAATATGTAAATATGTTATTTCTTCAAAAAAATTGTTAAGAAAACCGAAAGACTGGCCTGATAATGGTAGGTACCTGTTATAATCCTTATCTTGAATGCTATCATTATTAATTAAAATTAAAATCGATAAAATGAAGTTATTTACAAGGTCTTTTTTTGTACTTGCTTTACTGGCAGGCGTAACAAGTTGCGTAAGTACTAAAAAGTTTAATGCACTGCAAACAGATTATAACAGCTTAATGGCCAAGAGTACAGAATTGGCCAGGGATGGTGAAACATGTAAAAATAATTTAGAAAGAGCAACCATTGCATTGAATTCTTTGCAACAGCAAATAGAGGCAGAGAAGGATCATGTAAAATCTTTGCAATCTGCCCTGGATAAATGTCTTACTTCGGCCGGCCAGGGGAATGTAAATATTTCTAAATTGGTTGATGAAATCAATGCTTCTAATAAATACATCCAGGAACTTATTTCATCTAAAAATAAAAGTGATTCTTTAAATATGGTGTTGACCAATAACCTTACCCGGTCATTAAGCCGTGAAGAAATGAGAGATGTAGATGTAAAAGTACTTAAAGGGGTTGTATATATTTCCCTGTCGGATAATATGCTATACAAATCCGGTAGTTACGAAATTTCGGATAAGGCCGGCAGCACATTATCAAAAATTGCAAAAATTATTACTGACTATAAAGATTATGATGTATTGATAGAAGGAAATACAGATGATGTACCTATTTCAAAACCCAATATCCGAAACAATTGGGATTTAAGTACCTTAAGGGCTTCTTCTGTAGTGCAGGCGCTTCAAAATAATTATGGTATAGATCCCAAACGCTTAACCGCCGGCGGACGTGGCGAATACAACCCGGTTGCCAGTAATGCATCTCCCGATGGGAAGGCCAGGAACAGGCGTACTGAAATTATTATCACCCCTAAGCTGGATCAGTTTATGGATTTAATAGAAAAAGCCCCTGAATCTAAAAAATCTTAATTTAAATTATAAAGCAAACTCCCGGAATATTTATGTTTCGGGATTTTTTTTGGATTACAAAATGTGCGTGGGTAAATTGAGGCAGATATTAAAAAATGAAAAGCTTACAAAATGGAAGGCAGGTATTCATTGAAAAATAAACTTTGTTCTCATAAAAATATTTTACCAGGAAGTATATTTTGCCTGCTTTTTGTGGTCATATCCCAATCTGTAAATGTTTATCATGTTACTTTAGCAGGGGTAATTTTCGAAATCCTCTGGCTTCCCGTAATCATATTTTCTTTTTTAATTCCAGTTTTATCTTTCTTGTATTGGCGCAAAGAAAAATATTCTTTACAATCCGTTTATTTTTATTCCTTACTAATAAGTTTACTGTCATTACTATTCCTTTTTTTTTTGAAAAAGTAAGATTTATCCGATGCGCCTTTCCTCCTATTCCTGTATGATTTAAAAATTGCAAAAATGCAAAGGGTACAAGGGTTTGATAAATCAAATCATTCGCCCATGTAAAAATGTAATGCCTATAGAACAGGAGCCTGTAAAGAAATGAAGGTACGCCCCTTTACTCCATCTCCCATTTGCGGGAACTTACACCAGCATGGCGCACCACGGTATAATTATTTTCTTTCGATAGTTTTAACATGTGCCTTCGGAATAATTGAGGATAAAAATAAGTAAGCCATTTTCCGGTTTGTTTAAGGGGCCGTACAATACCAATATCTTCCAGTGCATCATAAGTGGCAGCCGCACAGCGCATACCAAACACGGCATAATCATAAGGAGTTTGCTGCAGGTATTCACTCAGTAAGTTTGTAACCTCCTGGTATGAGACAGAGCTTACGGGTATTATAATGGAAGTGTATTTTTTGCCCACGGTATCTTTTGTCCAGTGTAACAGGTTGTCTACTTTAAAATAACCATTTGGCGCTTCATTATTAGCAATAATATGGCAGCGGCCCCGGGGTTGAAACCCAATGATGCTGTCGCCCAGTTGCAGGCTTACATGCCCTCCTTTAAGCCCTCCAAAAAGTTTTTTTTCTGTTTTTTCAAAT
The DNA here is from genome assembly GCA_001898465.1 of Sphingobacteriales bacterium 39-19. Lineage (GTDB taxonomy): Bacteria > Bacteroidota > Bacteroidia > Chitinophagales > Chitinophagaceae > Ferruginibacter. Next base: position 565,235 of record MKTX01000001.1, read on the forward strand.
CCCGGGGCTGGCACCGATCCATACAAAAAATGCACAACTATTTTTTGCTGGCAGTAAAGTGGCGTTATGAAAACGGTAAATATTAAAAATAAAAAAAGCTTCATGGAATCCTGGTTATTCGTTTACATCACCCGATGAATGCGTGTTCAAATAAATATTCTGCAATTTGAATGGCATTGGTTGCGGCGCCTTTTCGCAAATTGTCGCTTACGATCCAGCAGTTTAACGTATTAGGCTGGGTTTCATCTCTTCTTATCCTGCCTACAAAAGTATCGTCTTTTTCATGTGCCGTTAAAGGCATAGGGTAAACAAAATTATGAATATCATCTTGCAATACCACACCGGGAGATGCTGATAAAATAATTTTAACATCCTCTAATTGAAAATCATTTTCAAATTCAATATTTACACTTTCGCTATGCCCACCCAGGGTAGGGATGCGCACGCAGGTGGCCGATACGCCAATTGTTTTATCGTTCATGATTTTAGCCGTTTCATTAGCCATTTTCATTTCTTCTTTGCTATAGCCGTTTTCCAGGAAAACATCTATTTGCGGGATTGCATTTAAATCTATCGGGTATTTATAGGCCATCGGGCCATTTATTTGTTTTCTTTCATTCATCAGCTGGTCTACCGCTTTTACTCCTGTACCGGTAACACTTTGGTAAGTGCTTACCACTACTCTTTTTATTTTATACTTAGTGTGCAAGGGGTTTAAAACTAATACCATTTGTATGGTACTGCAATTAGGATTGGCAATTATTTTATCTGCAGCAGATAAAATCTGTGCATTTACTTCAGGTACTACCAGTTTTTTATCCGCATCCATTCTCCAGGCGCTGCTATTGTCAATAACGGTGATTCCTGCATCTGCAAAGCGGGGCGCCCATTCTAAAGATGTGCTGCCACCGGCAGAAAATAAGGCTACGGCAGGCCTCTTCGCTAGGGCTTCCTGCATCCCCACTACCGAATATTCTTTTCCTTTGAACTTTATTTTTTTTCCTACAGAACGCTCCGAAGCCACGGGAATAAATTCTGTTACCGGGAAATTCCTTTCTTCTAAAACCTGTATCATTTTAGTGCCTACCAGGCCGGTAGCACCTACTACAGCAACTTTCATTGTATTTTTTTTGCAAAAGTAATAGTTATTCTAGCGTAATCATTTTTAAGCTCCCACATTAAATTATGATGTTCTTTGTCATAATTCATTAACTTTAAAACAACGATAAAGTATGAAATCAATTTTATTTTTCTCCTGTTTGCTTTTTGCAACTTTTATAACTGCCTCTGGGCAGATCAATGAAAACTTTTCTGATGGTGATATTACTCAAAACCCGGCCTGGCAGGGAAACCTGGCAGATTTTACCGTAAACACTTCGCTTCAGCTGCAAAGCGCCAATACGGTTGCCAATAGCAGTTTTTACATCAGTACGCCCAATACAAAAGCCACAGCGGCCCAATGGGATTTATATGTAAACCTGGCATTTAACACATCGTCGGCCAATTACGTAGATATTTATGTTACCGCTTCTGCAGCCGATATAACCTTGCCGGCAACTAGCGGCTATTTTATACGGCTGGGGGGTACCGATGATGAAATTTCACTGTTTAGAAAAGATGCATCCGGCGCTTCTGTAAAGATAATTGATGGCATCAATGGCACTTTAAATACGAGTAACAATTCCCTGCGCCTCAGGCTTATTTGTACAGCCGCCAGCCAATGGAACCTGCAACGGGATTTAACCGGCGTTGGAAATACATTTACAAGTGAAGGCGTTGTTACAGATGCTACTTACAATACCTCGGCCTATTTTGGAATTTTTATAAAGCAGAGTACGGCTAGTTTTTTTCAAAAGCATTTCTTTGATGATATCCTGGTGCAGGATTATGTTCCGGATATTACAGCCCCACAAATAGTATCTCTCAATGCCACATCTGCTACCCAATTAGATGTACTCTTTAATGAAGCGGTAGACCCGGTAAGCGCCGGGCAGCCTGCCCATTATGTAATAGATAACGGGATTGGCATGCCAGCCACAGCAACCCGGAGTTTAACCAACCCGGCTCTTGTTCAGTTGCAGTATGGGAGCAATTTCCCCGAAAGACAATTATTAACCCTCACTGTAAATAATGTACAGGATTTAGCAGGTAATGCAATTACAACGGCGACATCTACTTTTACCTATTTTACTGCCAGGCAATTTGATATTGTTATTGATGAAATTATGGCCGATCCCACACCCCTGGTGGGTATGCCCGATGCAGAATGGATAGAGTTGAGGAACAGGAGTGGGTTTGATATGAACTTACAAGGATGGCGGGTGGGCAAGGTTACGGGAATGAGCGGCCCCATGCCCAATTACATTTTACAGAAAGACAGTTTTGTAGTTGTTACCTCATCGGGCTCCTTAGCCGCCATGCAGGCATTTGGCCCGGCGCTTAGTGTAACCAGTTTCCCATCGGTAAATAATACCAGCGATCAAATTTATTTAACCTCTAATGATGGCAGAACGATACACAGTGTTAGTTATACCGATAGCTGGTATCAAAACGATTTAAAGAAACAAGGAGGCTGGTCGCTGGAAATGATAGATCCCAATAACCCTTGTACAGGCATCCAAAACTGGAAAGCCAGCATTGATGACCGGGGCGCTACACCGGGTAAAAAGAATTCGGTAGATGCTGTAAATATAGACAATACGGCTCCCCGCCTTTTAAGGGCATACGCAACCGATAGCATTCATATTACGCTTGTTTTTTCCGAATCGCTCGATAGTAGCTTTGCGGCTTTAGGTCAATACCAGGTAAGTGATGGTATTGGTGCGCCTGCGGCTGTAATGCCCCTGGGTCCACAATTTGATCGGGTTACCTTGTTGCTGGGTAATACACAAGCCCTGGCACACAATAAAATTTATACCGTTACGGCAACGGCCGTTACCGACTGTAGCGGAAATTCCATAGGATCTCGTAATACCGCCCGTTTAGGTTTACATGAACCGGTGGATAGTTTTGATGTAATTGTAAATGAAATCTTATTTAATCCTTATCCATCAGGAACTGATTATGTAGAAATATATAACCGGAGTAAAAAAATCATCTCTTTAAAAAACATGTATCTCGCTAATAGGAACACCTCCGGGGCTGTGAGCAGCATCCAGCAAATAAGTACAGAAGATTACCTGCTTTTCCCCGGCGATTTTATGGTGCTTACTGCCAGTAAAGATTTAGTATTACAGGGGTATGTTGCAGAAAACCCGGATGCTTTTATTGAATTATCAATGCCTTCTTATAACGATGATAAAAGCAATGTGATATTGCTGAATCAACAAGGTAATATTGTAGATGAACTGGCGTATAGCGACAAATGGCATTTTGCACTCATTAGTAATAAAGAAGGGGTAGCGCTCGAAAGAGTAGATTATAATGCCGCTACACAGCAGGCCTCTAATTGGCATAGTGCTGCCAGCAGTGTGAATTATGGTACGCCCACCTATAAAAATTCTCAATACCGGCCCGGCGCCAGCCCCATGGGTGAGATTACTGTTACACCGGGAATTATAAGCCCGGATAATGATGGAATTGATGATTTTGCCGTTATTCAATACCAGTTTCCCGAACCTGGATATACTGCAAATATTACCATTTTTGATGCGGCAGGCAGGCCTGTACGCTACCTGCAGCGGAATGCGTTAAATGGAATTAAGGGTAGCTACCGCTGGGATGGACTTGGCGATAAGCAACAAAAATTAGCCGTGGGTTTGTATATCATCTATACACAAGTATTTACATTGCAAGGAAAAACACAAACCTTTAAAAATGTAATTGTACTGGCCGGCAGAAAATAAATGAACCCATTATAATAATTGAGGCCAGTATAAAATTTGTTAAGGAAATCTTAAAACTAAACAAACGTTTAATTAAATTAAACAAGCGTTTAACTTTGCATTCCATTTTGGATGTAAAGGCAGATGTCAGATAAAAAAATACATATACTTAAGGAGGCAGAAAAGGTGATAGCCGCTAAAGGTTATGATGCGGCATCGGTAAGAGATATTGCCGATGCGGCAGGTGTGAACCTGGCCATGATTTCTTATTATTTTGGCAGTAAAGAAAAGCTCATGGAAGCCTTACTTCGTTACCGGATGGAATTTATGGCTTTAAAACTGGAGCATCTTAAAAAAGACAACAGCATGAGTCCTGCTGAAAAAATTCAAGTATTGATGCAGGCCTATATCGAAAGAATTTTCAATAACCAGGATTTTGCAAAGATTCTCATGGCAGAGCAGGTGATCAGAAAAAATCCGGCCACATTAACTTTATTGCGCCAGCTAAAGCTTAATAATTATAAAAGCCTTAATGATATTGTAGAAGAGGGGATCAAAAAAAATATTTTTAAAAAAGATACCGATGCTTTTTTCTTATTCACTACACTTTCGGGTGTGGTAAACCATATAATTATAAACAAGCAATTTTATATAGATTTTCATCAATTAGAAAATGAAAAAGAAGAAATGATAAATGAAATGCTGGCGCAAAAAACTTTCATTCACATACGTAAGATCTTTAAATTATTCCTGGAAAAATGAGGTATAAAATTAAAATGAGTGTATTGGGGTTGCTCTTTTCTTTAACCCTTGTGGCACAAACGACTACCCCGCTATCACTGCAAAAAGCTATTCAATTAAGTATTGCCCATAGTCGTTATCTTAAAATAGATAGCGCTCATATTCAGTCTGCCATGGCAGATGTACAGGAGGCAAAAGATAAAAAATTACCTGATGCATCAATTAGCGGCAGTTACCTGCGACTCTTTGGCGCCGATGTTACCATGGCAAATGCACAGCCCGGTAAAGAGGCTCCTTCTCCATCACAGGCAGTATATGGCATAGCCAATGTAACCATGCCCATATATGCGGGTGGCAGAATAAAGTATGGAATAGAATCTGCTGCATTATTACAACAGGCGGCACAGCTTTCAGCAGAAAATAATAAAGAGAAAATTGCATATAATGCCACGCAGGCACTTGTAAACTTATATAAAGCAGCTATGGCAGTAGTTGTAATACAGGAAAACCTGCAGGCCTCTATGGCTCGTGACACCCAGTTTAGCCGTTTAGAACAAAACGGTGTAATGGCCCGTAATGATTTACTAAAAGCACAACTGCAAACTTCTAATATTGAACTGAGCCTGCTTGATGCACAAAGTAATTTACAATTAGCCAATACAAATATGGATCTTTTACTGGGCTTGCCGGAATCTACTCAATTACAAATAGACTCTTCATTTACGGAACTAAATTCTCCTCTTTTGCCATTTGAAGAGTATGAAACCATGGCATTAAAACAGCGTACCGATTTACAATCTTTATCGGTACAACAAAAAGCATCTGCTTTACTTATAAAATCAGCTATTGCAGCACAATATCCCAGCCTGGCTTTAAGCGGCGGGTATATTGCCGGAAAAATCCCCAACCTTATTACGGTAACCAATGCGATGAATATAGGCTTAGGTATTAAGTACAACCTGGGTAACCTTTGGAAAAAGAATACAACCCTGGAAAAAGCAAAAGCATCTCAAAATATTTTATTGGCCAATGAAGGATTGCTGGCAGATGATATTAAATTACAAATTAATAAAGATTACCAAAATCAATTACTGGCTTATAAAAAAACGGAAGTGTACAAAAAGGCAGAGCAGCAAGCCGCTGAGAATTATCGCATCACTAAAAATAAATACGATAACGGGTTGGCTACCATTACGGAACTGCTGGATGCGAATGTAATGCTCTTGCAAGCCCGTTTACATATTTCGGCAGCCCGTGCAGATGCAGCACTTGCCTATTATAAATTATTAGAAACAGCAGGCATGCTTTACCAAACAACAACAAAATAATTATACAAGCAATTTTAAAAAAATGGCAGAAGAACAATTAAAAGAAAAAGAAGAAAATCGGGAGCCGGAACAAAAAGCAAAAAAAAGGAGTCCCGTATTTATTATTTTATTAGTGTTACTGGTGTTAGTGGGTGGCTATTTTGGATACCATTGGTACCAATACAGCCAAAGCCACGAAACCACCGATGATGCACAAATTGAAGCCAACATCAGCCCTGTAATTTCAAAAGTGGCCGGTTACATCAAAGAAATAAGGGTACAGGATAATCAATTTGTACATAAGGGAGATACGTTATTAATATTGGACCAGCGGGATCTTAGCATGAATTTAGACCAGGCTAAAGCAGCTTTAGCTACTGCCAAAAGCAACCTGGCCCAGGCAGCTGCCAGTAGTGAGGCGGCTCGTATGGGTATTGGTAGTACAAGGGCAGCGGTGGCTACTGCAGATGCACAAATACAAACGGCAAAAGTAAACGTAACCCGTACAGCACAAGACCTGGCCCGGTATAAAAACTTAATAGCCGACCACTCTATCACCCAACAGCAATATGAACAGGCAGAAGCGGCACACCAGCTTGCTGTAAGGCAATTACAGGTGTTGGTTGATCAAAAAAACCAGGCTCATGTACAAACCGGAATTGTTCAATCACAAAGTAATGCGACCGGCCAGCAAATTTCGGTAGCCGGATCTTTAATAAAACAAAGGGAAGTAGATGTAGAAACGGCAAAACTCATGCTTTCTTATACTGTTCTTACAGCAGCTGAAAGCGGAACAGTTACCAAAGTACCCGTACAAGTGGGCCAGTTAATACAAGCCGGCCAGTCGCTCTTTAGTATTGTATTGGATAATGAAAAATGGATCATCGCAAATTTTAAGGAAACACAAATTAACCATATGCTGCAGGGGCAAAAAGTAACCATACATGCCGATGCTTTTCCCAGGCATGATTTTGAAGGAACAGTAGCTTCCTTTTCACCTGCTACTGGCAATAAGTTTTCTATACTGCCGGCAGATAATGCCACCGGCAACTTTGTAAAAACGGTGCAGCGCCTGCCTGTTAAAATTGAATTTACACAACCGCAGGATAGCCTTATTAAAAAACTAAGAGCAGGTATGAACGTGATAGTAGAAGTGCATTTGAATTAACATCCCATGATAGAACAGGATTCTTTAGTAGAATATGGAGCAAGGCGTGTAATTATCACCATTACCGCTATATTTTGCGCTTTGCTTGAAATTGTGGATACCACTATTGTAAATGTGGCACTCAGCGATATGAAGGGTAACCTGGGCGCCACACTTCCTGAAATTGGCTGGGTCATTACAGCCTATGCCATTGGCAATGTTATCATCGTACCCATGACGAGTTGGTTATCCCAACAATTTGGACGTAGAAATTATTTTGCAACTTCTATTATTATATTCACTGTATTCTCATTCTTATGCGGAAATGCAACTAATATATGGGAACTGGTGGCATTTCGGTTTTTACAAGGTATAGGCGGAGGTGCCTTATTGGTAACATCCCAAACGATTATTACAGAATCGTACCCCATTGCTAAAAGAGGAATGGCGCAGGCTATTTATGGCCTTGGCGTTATCATTGGCCCTACCCTGGGCCCCCCACTTGGCGGGTATATTGTAACAAATTATAACTGGCCTTATATTTTCTTTATTAATATTCCCATTGGTATTATTGCCACATTGCTTACACTTCAATTTGTGCGCAGCCCCAAATTTGGTGAAAAAAGAAAAGCTTCAGAAATTGATTGGCTTGGCATTGGCTTACTTGCCATTACAGTAGGCTCTTTACAGTTTGTATTAGAGCGGGGCCAGGAAGACGATTGGTTTGAAAGCACGCATATCCTTTTACTTACCATTACGGCAGGCCTGGGTTTATTCTTTTTTTTATGGCGGGAACTTACCTGCGAACATCCTATTGTAAATTTAAGAGTGCTTAAAAATGGCAACCTGCGGATTGGTACCATTATGTCTTTTATACTGGGCTTTGGTTTATATGGCTCCACTTTTATTATTCCTTTATATACGCAGACCATTTTAGGCTGGACGGCTTTGCAGGCAGGTGAAATATTAATACCCTCTGCACTTACTACGGCATTTATGATGCCCATCATTGGGCGGTTACTTTCTAAGGGCGTAAAACAACAATACCTGGTGGCCGTTGGCCTGGTTATATTTTTTGTTTATAGTTTTTGGGGATATAAAATCCTTACACCGGATACGGGCAGGGAAGCATTTTTCTGGATGTTGATTGTGAGAGGGATGGGCCTGGGTTTATTGTTTATACCCATTACTACGCTGGCGCTCTCTACATTAAAAGGGCAGGAAATTGGCGAGGGTGCCTCTTTTACCGGCATGATGCGGCAACTGGGCGGGTCTTTTGGCATTGCTGTAATCACCACTTTTATGGCGCACCAGGGGGCAGTTCACAGGAATAACCTGGTTTCTAATTTAGATGTAAACAATTATGAAGTTCAGCAAACCATTACAGGTTTTCAAAAAACATTTGAAAGCAAAGGGATGACTTTTGATCAGGCCCGGGCGGCCGCTTACCAGGCATTAAACGGCAAGGTAGAAAAACAGGCAGCGGTATTATCTTATATGGATGTGTTCTTTTACCTGGGCTTAATGTTCCTGCTCTGTGTACCTTTTATTTTATTTGTTCGAAAGCGAAAAGGTAAAGTAAAAATAGATATAAGTGAAGCCATGCATTAGCATGGCCTTTTATTTTTTTAGGAATTTTTATTTTTAATATCTCCCAATATTTTCTATGTCTTCATTAAATATATCAGGCTTTTTATCTAAAATAAATTTGATTAGTAAAAAACCACCAAAACCACTGGCCAACCCAATAAGCAATAAGCTTACAATATCCTTTAATTCCATTAGGGTAATAACAAGCATATAGCCTATGAACTCTGCCGCAAACCAGGCCACAACCGTATAAATTTTCCAGGTACCCGGCTTTAATCCTTTGCGGGCTGCAATATTCCCGTTATAACGGGCTAAAAAATATAAGGCAATTATTTCAAGCATTTCTCAATGGTTATACCAGGTCTATATCAAAATTTACCAATTGTACAAACTGGCTGATGCGTTCATCTATTTGTTCTTTGGTTATTTCCTTCAACCGTTCGGGACCAAATTTTTCTACACAAAAACTGGCCATGGCGCTTCCCACAATAATGGCTGTTTTCATATTGCTAAAGCTAATATCCCGGGTTTTGGCTAAATAGCCAATAAAACCACCTGCAAAAGTATCACCCGCTCCTGTAGGATCAAATACTTCTTCTAATGGTAAGGCCGGTGCAAAAAATACCTGGTTTTGATGAAATAGCAGGGCACCATGTTCTCCTTTTTTTATGATTAAATAGGCTGGCCCCATTTCCATAATTTTACGGGCTGCTTTTACTAATGAAACTTCGTCGCTCAATTGCCGGGCTTCTGCATCGTTTACTAAAAGAACATCTGCTTTTTTTAAAACTTGTTTTAAATCATCCAAGGCAATATCCATCCAAAAATTCATGGTATCTACTACGATGAGTTTGGGTTTTGTTTTTAATTGGTCAATGACGCTCATTTGTATCTTTGGCATCAAATTTCCCAGCATTAAGAATTCAGATCCCTGGTAGCTTTCAGGAACTTGCGGGTTAAAGTCTTCCAATACATTCAGGTCGGTAATAAGTGTATCCCGGCTGTTCATATCTAAATGATATTTACCACTCCAAAAAAATGATTTTTTATCTTTTACAACTTCCACCCCATCTGTTTGAACGCCCAAAGATTGCAGGTGGGTTATTTCTTCCTGGGGGAAATCATATCCTATGATGGAAATCTGTTGTACCGGTTTTATAAATTGGCTGGCAGCATAGGCCACATAGGTGGCAGAACCACCCACAATTTTATCTACTTTTCCAAATGGGGTTTCAATAGCATCGAAAGCCATAGTACCTACCGTAATGAGCGACATAAATTATGATATTAGTTAAAAAAAATCACGCAAAAGTAAATGTTTTAGACCAGTGATTCATGCATTATTGCTTTTTAGTTTATTTTCTTTACAGTATATTTAAGGATGTTAATGCAGATTCATCCTGAAAATCCGCAACCCCGGCTTATCAAACAGTTAGTGGAATGCTTCTTGGATGGCGGAGTCATTATTTATCCTACTGATACGGTATATGGTATTGGTTGTTCTATTACAGCCCATAAAGCAATTGAGCGAATAAGCCTAATTAAACACCTGGATCCTCATAAAGCACAATTGTCTTTTATTTGCCCAAACCTGAGCAACCTGAGTGAATACACAAAGAGTATTGATACGCCTTTATATCGTATGCTTAAAAATCACCTGCCCGGACCCTTTACATTCATTTTGCCTGCCAGCAAGCAGGTACCTAAAATGCTGCAAAGTAAAAAATCAACCATTGGACTTCGGGTGCCCGATCATAAAATTTGTCAATTTATATTAGAGGCATTAAATGCACCCATCCTGGGCGCTTCTTTGCCCGGTGAAATGGTAGAAGAATATACCGACCCGGAAATAATCAATGAAAAATTCGGTAACCAGGTAGATATAGTGATTGATGGAGGTATTGGTGGCATGGTGCCATCAACAGTGGTAGATTGTACCACGCCGGAATGGACAATTATACGCCAGGGAAAAGGAGACTTTGAAAATTAATTCCTGTTATTCAAAAAAACGAAAGGGATTTCCTTTTTGCTGCGGATATAATCTTTTACGATTACCGCTTTGCGGATTACTTTGTATTTATTGAGATCTATTATTTCGTGGGCCTTTGCAATATTATCAGATTGCTCAATATGGAATAAGAGCTCATGCAGGTGCGCAACTTCACGCTCCATGTCCTGGGGTTTCATCAGTTCATGTTTTAAGAGCACAAGTAAATCCCTGTTTTCTGAATACATCGCTTATTATAGTAAAAAATTAATACCCTACCATTCCTTGTTTAGCAGGACAACCACATGACCCTTTTTTTGAAGAGGAACAACCGCTAAGGACCAGGCTACCGGCAATAAGAAGTAAAGAAAGGATTTTAAATGTTTTTTTCATAAAATTCGATTACAATTTAAACTATTTTCACAAACAAATATTGCATCCTGGCCATAAAGATTGAAAATATTAACAAATTGAGTAGAAAACCAAGGGTATTGGTTGCTCCTTTAGATTGGGGCCTGGGCCATGCAACCCGGTGCATACCGGTAATAAAATGTTTATTAAAGCATGGCGCAGAGGTGGTTTTAGCGGCAGATGGTGCCATGGCCACAGTTTTACAATTAGAATTTCCCGGTTTACCCTTACTTAAGCTAAAAGGCTATCATATTACTTACAGTAAAACAAAGGGCACCCTGTTTAGCCGTTTATTATTACAATCTCCCAAAATAATAGGGGTTATTGAATATGAGAAAAAATGGATAAAGAAAATAGTAAGAGAATATGAAATTGATGCCGTGATAAGTGATAATCGTTTTGGATTGCATCATAAAAAAATACCATCGGTTTATATTACCCACCAACTTCATATTCATACCGGCAATATTGTTTTGAGTACCCTGGCCCAGCGTATTCATTACAAATACATCAATCATTTTAACCGTTGTTGGGTACCCGATTATGAAAGCGATGGCCTGGCCGGTAAGTTATCTCACCCCGAAATGATGCCCGCCATACCGGTGCAATACCTGGGGCCTCTTTCCAGGTTAAAAAAACAAAAGAAGGAGAAAAACTATGATGTATTTATCTCACTCTCGGGACCGGAACCCCAGCGTAGTTTACTGGAGAAAGTATTATTACCCCAACTCAGGAAAACAAAAAAGAAAATTATTTTGGTGAGGGGCCTGCCCTTAGAAACAAAAAAACTTTTTTTGCTGAATGATGATGTGACGGTATTTAATCATTTACCAGCCGAAGAGTTTGGCCATTACATGTGCCAATCTAAAATTTGTATATCCAGGGCAGGGTATAGTAGTATTATGGATTATGTGAGTTTGCAGCAAGAAGCTATTCTTATACCTACCCCGGGGCAAACAGAGCAGGAATACCTGGCTCAATATTTAGAAGATAAAAAAATTTTCAGCCAGGCAAGCCCCCATAAGTTTTCAATAGAGGCGGCGCTCAGCAGGCAGGCAGAACAAAATTTTAAAGCACCCGCAAGGCCGGTTAAAATTCTTGACGATGTTGTAAAAGCTTTTATCAAAGAATTAAAAGAATCCATTAAAAAATAGTAATACCCTGGTTATTTTTTTTTGTACTGCCTACAATACTATGGCTACCTCCCGCATGAAATAAAAACAGCACAGGCTTTTTTATTTTTTCAGTAAGTGAAATTATTTTTTTAAATCCAAGGGTTTCTGCTGCAAATACAATTTGCTTTAATTGATTTTCTTTAATAACGGTATCAATATTTTTGATATTCCCAATCTGTGCATCCTGGTCATCATCTCCAAAGGCAATTCGCCCTTTTATTAATATGGGGTTGCTTGCGTTTTTTAAAATATGAATGATGCGGCTGAACTCAGGCTGGGTAGATATGATAGCAGTATCAGTAGGTTTCGTTCTGGGTAATGAAATTCCTTTATTCATCAGCCTTTTGCTATGTGCAAGTCCTTTTGCCAGGTTAATGGCCAGGGAAAGAAGCCGGGTATGGCCGCCTTTTGTAAAATGTTTTTTTGAAAATAGTTGCATGGCATCATAAAACCGGTTTACATATTCCCGTGAAAAACGTTGTGTACTTTCGCCCTTAAAATGGAGGATGGTAGTTTCTGCAAAATAGATGTTCCTGAGCCCTGCTTGCTGAATGCGGTAGCTTAGGTCCACATCTTCACCATACATAAAAAAATCTTCATCAAAACCCCGGGTCAGGTCAATCGCTTTACGGCTGCACATCATAAAAGCGCCGGCTAAAATATCGGTTTCCCCAATTTCTTTTTCGGGTAAATGGCCCGCATAATAAGCAGCCCATTTTTTTGAACGGGGAAACAGGGCCGCCAATCCGCTAATTTTATAAAAGGAAACCCATGTTGTGGGGAGCATTCTTTTACTTTCTTTTAAAAATTTTCCGCTTCCATCTATCATGCGTACACCCAGTGCCCCGGCTTGTGGGTGCCTGTGCATATATTGTAAACATTGTTGCAGGCTATCTTCGGGTAAAATTGTATCGGGGTTTAAAAAAAGAATATACTGGCCGGTTGCATTTTGTAAGGCCAGGTTGTTGGCTTTTCCAAAACCCAGGTTTTCGGGAAGCCAGATAAAATGTACCCAATTAAATTTTTTAGTCAGATACTCTTTACTTCCATCGGTAGAGGCATTATCTATTACAAAAATTTCCGACTCAATATTAGTTAAAGCAGCTTGTAGTGAAAAAAGGCACTGCTCTAAAAAATATTTTACATTGTAGTTTACTATAATGATGGAAAGTTGCAATCTTTTTTCCTGCGAAATACGCTTTTTTAAAGGAGAACCCAAAATTTTATAAATGTAGCGTAGCCATTATCTTTGCCGCATGTTAAAACAAACTCTTTTAGAGGCTACCCGTGCTGGGGCTTCGCAATTAGTGCATTACTTTAACCGGGATTTTAAAATATCAAACAAAGAAGGGGTAAACAACTTAGTAACCGAAGCAGACCATGCTGCTGAAAAAGCGATTATCGCTGTTATTCAAAATACATATCCCGATCATTTTATTTTAAGTGAAGAAACAGGAGAAATTAAAAGTAATAGTGAATATAAATGGATTATAGATCCTATTGACGGAACCGTAAATTTTGCAAATGGTATTCCTATATGTTGTGTAAGTATTGCGGTTGAAAAAAATGGGGAAATGATCCTGGGGGCGGTCTATGCCCCTATTCTCAACGAATTTTATGTAGCCGAAAAAGGGATGGGCGCTTTTTTAAATGATAAAAAAATTACAGTCAGCAATAAAACGGAAGTTATAAGAAGTTGCCTGGTTACCGGATTCCCATATACGTATTTAGACAGCCCCCGGGGGCCCTTACAGGTTTTTGAGGAGCTTATCCGGCAGGGTATACCGGTTCGCCGCCTGGGGAGTGCGGCCATAGATTTGTGTTGGGTGGCGGCAGGCCGTTTCGATGGGTTTTATGAACACCAGTTGCAGGCCTGGGATAGTGCGGCCGGTTTTTTAATGGTAAAAGAAGCCGGGGGTGAAGTAACCGATTTTGCCGGAGAAAAATTTTCACCTTACCAGCCGCAGATCCTGGCTACCAATGGTAAAATCCATAATGAATTGCTGGGTTATGTAAAGTAATAATTTTTCATCAATTTTTAACGGAAGCAACATGACCGAAAAAAACAGAACTGAAATAGCTTCACTGGGTGAGTTTGGTTTAATAGATCATCTTACCCGAAATAATGAAACTAAAAAAGCATCAACCCTGCTGTCGGTAGGCGATGATGCGGCTGTAATAGATCATTTTGGAAAACAAACGGTCGTTACTACCGATTTACTGGTAGAAGGGATTCATTTTGATTTAAGTTATACTCCTTTGAAACATTTGGGATATAAAAGTGTAGTGGTAAACCTGAGTGATATTTATGCCATGAACGCCACACCCACACAAATTGTATTGGGCCTGGGTTTTAGCAACCGATTTAGCCTGGAGGCACTCGATGAATTTTACCAGGGGGTATATGCAGCCTGCGAAAAATACGAGGTAGACCTGGTGGGCGGAGATACCACTACATCGCAAAAAGGGCTCATTATTAGTATTACGGCCATAGGTGAAGTAACACCCAATGAGTTTGTGCAAAGGAGTTCGGCCCAAGTGAATGACCTGGTATGTGTGAGCGGCGATTTGGGCGCTGCCTTTTTAGGGCTTACTTTACTTGAAAGAGAAAGAAAAATTTTTGAAGAAACCGGCGCCCAGCCCGATCTTGAAAACCAGGCATATATTGTGGGCCGCTTATTAAAGCCCGAAGCCCGCAAAGATATTGTGGAATGGATGGCGGCACAGCAAATTACACCTACAGCAATGATTGATGTAAGCGATGGCTTAAGCAGCGACTTGCTTCATATCTGTAAACAAAGCCAAACGGGTTGTGTGCTTTACGAAGATAAAATTCCGGTACATGAGGAAGCCCGGGCGTTTGCCTATAAATTACAGCTTGACCCTACAGCCTGTGCACTGAGCGGGGGTGAAGATTATGAGCTTTTATTTACCGTGGCTCAATCTGATTTTGAAAAAATACAATCAAACCCCGCAATCTCTATTATTGGGTATATCACAGAAGCTTCTAAGGGAAAAACAATTATTACAAGAGGTGGAAGCAAGCATGAGTTGGTAGCACAAGGCTGGAACCATATAAAATAATTATGGCACCCGGTTATGTTACTTTGGGTACTTACAAAAACTATTTACAGGTTCTATTTTTTCTTTTTTAAAATTAGTTTATATTCATTCAGCCATATCAGCAGGAATTAGATTAATTTCATAACACTATGAAACTTTTTAAAGGAACCTTAGTAATAAGCCTGCTCATCAGCGTTTCATCTTGTGTGAGTACTCATTACAGTCCTGCAAAAAAATATGCCCCACCCGTTTTACAACAAGATTTTACTTTATTGCGCCAGGTGCTGGAGCGTAAACATCCTGCCCTTTATTGGTACACTTCTAAAGACAGCATGAATGCTTATTTTGATACTTATTACCATAGTATAAAAGATAGTATGACAGAAACTGAATTCGCCTGGCAGGTACTGGCGCCGCTTACCAGTAAAATTCGTTGCGGGCATACCAGCGTGAGTTTTAGCAAGAATTATGTAAAATGGGCCAGGCATAAAAAATTTCCATCATTTCCTTTGTTTGCTAAAGTGTGGAACGACACGCTTGCCGTTATTGGGAATTTAAATAAAAAGGATACTGTTTTTAAACGAGGTACCCTCATTAAGGCGATTAACGGGGTACCTGGTAAAGAACTTATTGCTCATGTATTTAATTATTTACCCCAGGATGGCTATGCCGATAATGTGAATTATATCAGGCTAAGTAACAATCTTCCCTATTATCACAGAAATATTTACGGGCTGTCAAAAAACTATGAAGTAGATTATATCGATAGCCTGGGCAATTTGTCTCATACAAAAGTGAAATTATTTGAACCGGTAATAGACAGTGCGAAAAAGGTAAAAACTCCCGTTAAAAAAGAAAAAATAAAGAAACAAAAAAAACCAGCCCGTGAAAATGAATACCGTAGTTTTAAGATAGATAGCAGCAAACAATACGCTTTACTTACGGTTAATACTTTTGCAAAAGGGAGATTAAGGTCATTCTTTCGGGCATCATTTAAAACATTACGGGAACAAAACATACCCAACCTGGTGATTGATCTTCGCAGTAATGGCGGAGGCCGTATTGGTTTATCAACGCTGCTAAGTAAATATATTAGCAGGGTACCCTTTAGAGTAAGTGATTCTGTTTATAGCCCGGTAAAGAACCTGTATCCATATACAAAATATTTTTCCGGACATGTGATCAATAATATTGAAATGTTTTTCATTTCAAAAAAACAGGCAGACGGTAAATATCATTTAGGATATTTAGAAAGGAAAATGTATAAGCCCAAATCAAATAACCACTACAATGGTAAAGTATATATTATAACCGGCGGCCTTACTTTTTCTGCGGCAGCTTTATTGTGTAATGATTTAAAGGGGCAACCCGGAATTACCTTAGTGGGAGAAGAAACCGGCGGCGGCTGGTATGGAAACAGCGGTATTTTAATTCCGGATGTTAAGTTGCCGCATACCGGCCTGCGGGTAAGGATGCCCTTATACAAATTAATACAATACCAGCACAGCAGGGTACCGCAACGGGGCATGGGTATTATGCCGGATATTTATATAGCTCCCAATTACGATGCAATTATACACGGGAAAGATAAAAAAATAGAAGTTATCAGGAATTTGATTTTTACTAAATAACAACGGATGCTATTTGGGTATTTTATAAAGACTATTACTTTTTAAATATAAAATATACAGCAAGAATTAAAAATACAAATCCAATGAAGTGATTAAGCCTAAACGTTTCGTTTTTAAAAACAACCAGTGTAAAAATTGTAAAAATTACCAGGGTGATAACTTCCTGAATTACTTTAAGCTGCCAAAGGGTAAAGGGGCCCCCGTTTTCAATAAAACCAATTTTATTCGCAGGTACCTGGGCTGAATATTCAAAAAGAGCAATGGCCCAACTAATGAGGATTACCCCCCATAAGCTTAAATGAGAGAACCAGGGAATTTGTTTAAATTTTAAATGGCCATACCAGGCGATGGTCATAAAGATATTAGAGAGCGTGAGCAGCGCAATGGTATAAAATCCTTTCATTATTAAAAGGGTAAGTCAATTTTAAAATCAAATTATATCTTCATCCCGGATGCTGAATGAATCGGCATCTCTGTAAAATGGAAATTTTTCTCTTACTTTTTCCAGGTCTTCTTTTAGTAATGTTAAAGTAAAAATATCTTCATCATCACTCATGTGATACAAAACTTCGCCCAGGGGGTTTATCATCATGCTGTTTCCACTGTGATAGATTCCGTTCCCGTCTTTACCCACCCGGTTTACCCCAATTACATAGCACTGGTTTTCTATGGCACGGGCACAGAGCAATGTTTTCCAGGCATGGCTTCTTCTTTCGGGCCAGTTGGCTACGTAAATTAAAATATCGTACTCCGGGTCTTTTGTTTGTTGCCTTGCCCATACAGGAAAACGAAGGTCGTAGCATATTTGTAAATTTATCTTCCACCCTTTTACAGAAGCGATCAGCCGTTTATGCCCTGCCCTGTATTTTTCATTTTCTCCTGCAAAAGCAAATAAATGGCGCTTATCATAAAAACCCAGTTCCCCATTTGGAAGCATCCAAATTAAACGATTATAAAACAAATCTCCTTCTTTGATGATGACCGACCCCGTGAGTATAATTTTATTTTCTGCAGCTGTTTGCTGCATCCATTTTACAGTGTCGCCTTCCATGGTTTCTGCAAACGGTTGCGGGTTCATGGTAAAACCGGTGGCAAACATTTCGGGCAATATCACTACTTCGGCATGAGCGGGGAGTAGTTCAATTTTTTGTGAAAACATACGCAGGTTATCTGCTTTATTTTCCCAATATAAATTACTTTGTATGCTGGTAATATTGAGTTCGGCCATATAAAATTTTCTTATTCTTCTTTACGTTTTACTAATAAATACCAGTCATTTTCCAGGGGTAGGTAGCCATATTCATAACAAAAGTAATAGATGTTGCCTTTCTTATTGGTATAAGTATGGGTCATATATTTAAAAGAAAAGCCCAGCGCTTGTAGCCGTTCCCGGTTTGTTTTTGCTGTTTCTTCTTCAGCCGGGAAGAACGACTCCAGGATACGCCTGTTTTTGGTTAAAGCATTATTGATGTTTCGGGTAATGTGGCTGCTGCCCGATTTTAGCTGGTTGTTATAATTATTTCGGCAATAATCATCACAAAATTTTTTATCAATCCGGCCCCGTAGAGGCTTATTGCATGCAAGGCATAATCGTGTGGGGGGTACGAGCGTCATGTTGCATTATTTTTAATAAATGAATGTACTTATTTTTTTAGAATATCCTGATTTTGGGCGGGGTTAAATTAAGTATCTTTTTGTTGTTGTAAAAAATCAGTATAGCGGATTCCCATTTTTAAACTTTGAAGCCATGCGTAATAATTAAAATAAAGAAAGTAGCGTTTTTTTACCGGGTCGTTCTTATACAGCTCTAACCGGGTAAGTAATTTACCCAGGCTTTTTTTAATGTATTCTTTTTTATGTATGATTTGCAAATTTTTTAAAAAAAGCATCAGTTCTTTTTCAAAAGGCCTTATTTTTTTTCGGCTGTACAGCGACTGGTAACCAGCCTCACACATACTATAAAGTCGCACCCACTCTTCTCTTTTAAAAATAACAAGTAAATGAAATACAAGCGTAAAATAAAAAATATCATCTTTTTGTGCCAGCCTGTTTATTTCTTTTATTTCATATAACAGTTCATCTGCTTTGGCATATTGCTCCAATACAAAATAACTAATAGCTAAAGAAGCGAGGATAATCATATTCTCTTTTGGAGAACCATATTGCCCGGCCTGGAGCCTGATATTTTTTGCATGTACTTGTAAATATTTATGTAACTCCCCATACTGGGTTTGCTTATGGAAAATTTTAATTTCGGTATTATAAAATAATAACTGTACCTGGCCCTTTTCATTTTCATTTTTTATAAATTGTAAATACTCTTTAAAGAAATTGAAATGAGAAATTACATTTTCTATCTGCGGGTTCATAAAATCATTATAAAAAACAACACTGGCGCCTTCTTTAAATAACTGGGCATAATAACAGGTTAAATTTTTATGTTGTTTCCACAGGCTGATCACCTGGTTGCAAAAATGCTCGCACAACGTATATTCTCCCGATAAATAAGTACAAATGGCCAGGGCAGTATTTTGATATAGTTGTATGATGGCCGGGCCGGCTGTATATTTTATTTTTAAAATTTCATCTTTTAATTGTATGGCTTCCGCAATCTCTTTTTCGGCAGTGCGGACATTTGTGATATTCTTTAATTGTATGGCTTTTTGAAATAAAAGTTGAATTTGTTCAAAATGAAACACCTGGGTTAATACGTTCTTTATTTCTTCCTGCTGCAGGGCTATAGAACGGGTATTGTATTTATTTTCATTTAATTCTAAATACCGGTATTTCATTTTATGTAAATGCAATAATGCTACCAGGTCTTGTCTTTTTTCGGCATTTTTAATTTCAGTTACAATGAATTTGTATGCTTGTTCAAATAATTTCCTGGACAGGAGAAATTCTATTTTCATTTCTTCATGAAAAGAGGAGTCTGCCTGGTTTTGTTTTTTGTAGAAACATACCAGCATCCCGGTTATATCTGCGTATAATGTTTTTTTAAGTGTAGAAAACTGGGCGGGGCTTTTAATTCCTAATTTTCCGACAAGGGTTTTATCAATTCCATTTTTTTCATTTTCCAGGGCACTGAATAATTTATACAAAAGGGAATCTCTA
This sequence comes from Sphingobacteriales bacterium 39-19, assembly GCA_001898465.1. Lineage (GTDB taxonomy): Bacteria > Bacteroidota > Bacteroidia > Chitinophagales > Chitinophagaceae > Ferruginibacter. Next base: position 585,225 of record MKTX01000001.1, read on the forward strand.
TTAGCTGTTTTTTGTAAAAGATGCTTTTTATACGCTGCTTTTTCCTTGGTTGTGAGTGTATGCATTAATTCACACAATGGATTGGATGGTATACTGTTTTTTGTGGGCAATGAGTAAAAAATAAATGATTAGGAAATTTGCAATTGCTGTATAATCAATTAGTTAAAGAATAAAATGAGAAACAACCTAAATTTTTTAATGTAAAATACTGAATTAATAATAATTGCACATGCCGGGTAAGCAGATTATGTTTGTATCCGGTTTTTGGTCCACCTTAGTTAATAAATAGCTTGAACGTAAATTGTCCGACCCTTTTGTATCCCCGCTCATTTGCTTAAAAAGATCGGGGATTTTTTTTGCCCATACATTATCTTTTATAATATTGAAGTATGAGTATGAACACAATTCCCAGTGTTGCACCTGCGGTGCTGGCCACAGCATCATACAAATCATATTTCCCTTTTTTTGTAACCAATGAAATTAATTCGAAGCCATAGCTAATGAGAGCAACCATAAAAAATACCAAAACCGCAGTGGTGGCGGCAGCCAGGGAAAAATAATACATAGCGAGGAGTTGTAAGATAATGCCCATGGGTATCCCGGTAATGAAGTGTACCCATTTATCTCTGGCAGGTATTTTCATAAAAATGTTTACCGATAAAAATACAAAACTTACTTAAATCGATGAGGAGGGTGTAGGAAAGCTCAATTTTAAGCCTTCAATAAAAGAAGTAGGCTGATAACCCAAAATATGTTTTGCTTTTTCTATTGAAAAGCCACTGAGCTTTGGCCTGGCAGCAGGTTCAGCTAATAATAAACTGCTTATGGGTTGAATAAGGTTTTTATCGAGATGTAAAAAACCGGCTGTTTGTAAGGCCATTTGCCAGGGGCTCATCATTTCGCTACCACAAATATGAAAAATACCCGTTGCCTCTTTTTCGAGTATTGTAAGAATGGCATTTACCAGGTCGCCGACAAACGTGGGGTTACGCAACTGGTCATCTACCACCCTGAATACTTCAGCATTTAGTAATTTTTGTTGGGTAAGGCTTACCAGGTTTTGTCTTCCGCCCAGCGAGTTTCCATATACCAATATGGTTCTTACAATGCTCGCTTTGCAGGGATAGTTTTTTACTAAATGCTCAGCTAATAATTTTGTATAACCATAAAAGTTTACAGGGTTGGGAGTTGCAGTTTCTTCTTGACTGTGTGCCGTGCCGTCAAAAACAAAATCGGTAGATAAGAAAATAAAATGGGCCTGGCTTTTCTCTGCATAATGTAAAAGATCTTTTACTGCATTTACATTCACTTGAAGAGCCTGCTCTTTTTTTCGTTCACAATCATCGGCTTTGCTCATAGCTCCACAATGAATGATGGCTTTGGGTTGATGTTTTTTAAAAAAAAGACCGAGCGAATATTTGTCACAAAAATCTAAATACTCAAATGGGGAGATGGAGTTATCGGGGAAATTACGGGCAGTTGCAATAAAATTCATTTTTTTTTGTAGCATGGCCTGTACCAGATGGCGGCCTACAAAACCCTGGCCACCCGTAATAAGGATGGGTTGCATAAGCTTACTTTACACTTTGTAATGCCTTAAACCTGGCGATGGTGTTATTGGCTTCTATCAGCTTTTTTTTAAGTTCATGAATTACAGGTTGGCCGGCCTGGAGCAATGCCTCAGTTTCTTCATTACTTTGCTGGAGTAATAAGATGCTTTCATCCAGGAATTTATTCAGCGCTTCAGCATCCTTTAATTTTTTATTTAATTCTTCTTCACTCAACACCCTTTGTTGATGAATCATCAGGTTTTCCCGGTTCAGGGTTTCCTTCATGAGCCTTTCACTTTCCAGGTAGCCCTTTGTACTTTTGAGTTCCTTTTTTATTTTAAATACGGTTACGGTACGCCAAATCCAGGCTATGGCAAAGCCCAGTAAAAAAGCTGCCGTTATAAATAATACTTGTATTGTTTCCATAAAAAATAGTATCCCTGCAAAAGTATCTTATATCTTTCATATTCCTGTTTCCCGGGGGATGCTTTACATTTTAATATTCCACCACTTTTATAAGGGTTCCTGCTTTTAATTTATCGGTTAAGTTCATACCATTTAAAATTGAAAATTCTTCCTTTCGGGATGCGGCTACTTTATAATTATTAAACGCCTGGTCCAGGGTCATATCTTTTGTAAGTTTTTTAATTCTCACTCTTTCGGGTTTTTTATTTATTTTTTTAGTATCCGTAAGTTGTTTAAAGCTTTCTGTTGCAGCCTGGAAAATGGGGGCATACGCATTAAATTGTGCAGGAGCGCTTAGGCCGGCAATCATAAACATTTGTTTGTTGTATTCTAAAAAATATAATAATGCCCTTACCGTAACCTGGGTGCTGCCATCCTGCGCCTGTTGCGCCTGTGATGCTACTATAGCATAAGCCGGTACACCATTGATGTTTTTAGTTGCTGTTTGTTCAATTTTAAGTTTATTTTGTTCTGCAAATTTACTAGCCGCTTCCTGTGGCGTATTACCCTGAGCCGATGTTAAAAAATATAAAGCTGAGCCATCTTTTGGCGCAAACTGAACTTGCTGTGGGCTATTGTTATACAGCCATCCTTGTGGCGGGGTTAATTGAAATTTAATTTCGGGATGATAAAAAACCCCGCCTTCCATATAGCCTCCTTTGGGATCTTCACCATATATAATTCCGTTTATCCGGTTCAGGTAACTGTCCCTGTTTACCAGCATACCGGTACTATGATGGTCTTTTTGATATTTTGTAGCCAACTCGTTTACCGTAACATAGCGGTTTCCGGGGTCGGGGTGGGTTGATAAAAATTCAGGTAATTGGTTTTCATTATTCCCGGATTGGCGCTGTAAGGTTAAAAAGAAATCGGCCATTTGATGCGCATCGTAATGAATTTTACTGGAGTATTCTACGCCCAATTCATCACTTTGTTTTTCAGCATCTCGTCCAAATTTTAAAAATAGCAGGCTCAGTCCTTGAGAAGCCGATTCTGCAAATCGGGCCAGGTCAGGATTTATAATAACGCCGGCAATAATTCCCAGCTGGCCCAGCATGGCATTGCGCTGTTGTTGCACGGTATGCCGGGCAGCAATATGGCCGATCTCGTGGCCCAGTACACCTGCAAACTGAGCTTCATTATTGAGGTATGCCATAATGCCCCGGGTAAAATATACATAGCCACCGGGTACTGCAAATGCATTTAATACATCAGAATCCAGAATCCGAAAATGATAGGCAATATTGGGGCGGTGAGAAATACGGGCCATGGCCTGCCCTTTATCATTGATAAACTGCTGTAAAGAGGAATCGGCATATAAGCCGTATTGTGCAATAATTTGAGGGTCTGCTTCCTGCCCCATCGCAATCTCCTGCGCTTCCGACATTAGGACCAATTGTTTTTTTCCTGTTACCGGGTTTCGGGCACAGGTGGTAAATAAACCTATGCTTGCAATGAATGTAATGTGCAGAAGTAGCTTTTTCATTTTATGATGATTCGTAAAAAAAATTAATAAACGGGATGGTACGTGCCAATTTAACTAATTATGAGGTAATTTATAGAGAATAACATGCCAGTTTTTTTACTTATTGCTATATTTTTATAAGAAATTAGGCGATCAGCAGCAAGGCATTAAAACATTTTCCCTCTAAAAAGGGATTCATCCATTGAAAAGGGTGCAATCACTTTTTTAGAAATTAAGAAAAATAAATTTAAATATATTCCGTAACTTAAATGGCTGATAAAAGTTCGTTAAAATATCTGCAGAGCCCTCAAAGCGGGATGATCCATTTGTACATACCTGCTTATTGAATTACATTTGCAGCCATTTTATGAAAGTTTTGTATCAACAGATTTTTTCATAAATCAAACAAGGCACTCGATTAAGATATGGCAACTACTAATAAAGTGGTGAAGGCTGCTAAAATTGCAAAGAAAGCTTCTCCTGCTAAAATAAATAATACCCTTATTACAGAATTACAAAAGCATTTTGGCTTCGATGGTTTTAAAGGAGAACAAGAAAAAATTATTAATAATATACTGGCCGGTAAAGATACTTTTGTAATTATGCCTACCGGTGGTGGCAAAAGCCTTTGTTATCAATTACCCGCTATTATGAGCCCCGGTGTGGCCATCATTGTTTCTCCCTTAATTGCTTTAATGAAAAACCAGGTTGACCTGGTACGCAGCTATAGCAGTAAAGATGATATCGCCCATTTTTTAAACAGCACACTTAATAAAGGGCAGCAAAAAGTAGTAAAGAGCGACCTGACAGAAGGCAAAACAAAACTTTTATATGTAGCTCCCGAAACATTAACCAAAGAAGAAAATATAGAATTTTTTAAAGACCTGGATATTTCTTTTGTGGCGGTAGATGAAGCACATTGTATTTCAGAATGGGGGCACGATTTTAGGCCTGAATACCGCAGGCTGAAGGAAATGGTGGATATGATAAAACCAAATATCCCCATCATTGCGCTTACCGCTACGGCAACGCCCAAGGTACAAAGCGACATCGTTAAAAACCTGGGGCTAAAAAAACCTGAAATTTTTATTTCATCTTTCAACCGTCACAACCTGTATTATGAAGTACAACCCAAAATAAATTTAAAACAAACAGCCGAAAGTATTGTTCGTTTTATAAAACAGCATAAGAACAAAAGTGGCATTATTTATACCCTGAACCGGAGAACGACCGAAGAATTATCCGCTATGTTAAATGCCAATGGCATAAGTGCCGTAGCTTATCATGCCGGCCTCGATGCGAAATTAAGGGCACAGCGGCAAGACCAGTTTTTAAACGAAGAGGTAAATGTAATAGTGGCCACCATTGCCTTTGGGATGGGTATCGATAAGCCCGATGTTCGTTTTGTAATACATTATAATATTCCCAAATCAATAGAAAACTATTACCAGGAAACCGGTCGTGCCGGCCGGGATGGCCTGGAGGGTAAATGTATATTGTATTATTCACATAAAGATGTAAGTAAGCTGGAGCACCTGATGCGGGACAAACCACTAAGTGAAAGAGAAGTGGGAGCCCAGTTAATAAACGAAACAGTATCTTACGCCGAGAGCAGTGTGTGCCGCCGTAAAACACTGCTATACTATTTTGGCGAATCTTACGATGATAAGAACAGTTGCGGACATTGTGATAATTGCCTGCATCCAAAAGAAAAAATAGAAGCCCGGGCCGAAGCTGTAATTGTATTAAAAGTGATAGATGCATTGGAAGAGCGGTTCCCTATTGAATATGTCAATACCATACTAGCCGGTAAGGCTACCACACAGGTACAAATGTTCAGGCACGAAACCCTGCCCGTATTTGGTAGTGGAAAAGATAAAGAGCCATATTTTTGGAACAGCCTCATTCGACAAATGCTACTGGATGATTTGCTTAAAAAAGATATTGTAGAATATGGGGTATTAAAAATAACAAAAGCCGGCAGGTCATTTTTAAAAAAATCGTCCTCATTTAAAATCGTTTTAAATAATTTATTCGAAGAGGCGCTTGCCGATGATGAAGCCGGTGAACCCCAGGTAACCGAAGGTACAGTAGCCGATGAGCGTTTGCTGGAATTATTGAAAACGGTTCGTAAAAAAGTAGCCAAAGAAAAAAAACTTCCGCCCTTTGTTATTTTTTTAGAAACTTCTTTAGAGGACATGGCCACCATGTACCCTACCAGTATGCCCGAATTAGAAAAAATAAGCGGGGTGAGCAAAGGGAAGGCAATCCGGTATGGCAAACCTTTTTTAGATGTGATCAGTGCCTATGTAGAAGAAAATGATATCATCAGGCCCGATGATTTTATAATGAAGAGCGTGGTCAATAAAAACAATAATAAAATATTTATTATTCAGAATGTAGATAAAAAGATACCCCTGGAAACCATCGCTAAGAATAAAGACCTGCGTATAGATCAGCTATTAGAAGAAATGGAAACCATTGTTGCCAGCGGTACAAAGCTCAATTTAAACTATGCCATTAATGAAATGGTAGATGAGTATGACCAGGAAGAAATTATAGATTATTTTAAAAGTTGTGAAACCTCTTCCTTGCAGGTTGCGCAGGAAGAACTATCAGATAGTAATTTTAATTGGGAGCAATTAAAACTCATGCGAATCAAATTTTTAAGTGAATACGGCAACTAAGATCTGGTAAAATAAGAGGATTCTATAAAATTCTTTCCTTTTTAAACAGAATCCCCTTATTTTTGCTGCCCCGAAAGGAAAAAGGGAATGGTGCGGTAGCTCAGTTGGTAGAGCAATGGACTGAAAATCCATGTGTCGCCGGTTCAATCCCGGCCCACACCACTGCTTTAAAAAGAGCCTTGTATCTTTAAAGAGTGCAAGGTTTTTTTTATGAATTACCTTTTGTGGTATCCCCGATTTTATCGGGAAATGGGGGTCGTCAAGCCCCAAACACTCTGCCCAATACTACATACTAAAATTTTGAAAACAGATAAACATATGACCCCGTCGGGGTCGTATATGTATCGATTAGGTATTTATAAATCTTCGACCCCAAAGGGGTCGAATCAATACAAACAAAAACCCATAATATATATTGAATTGAAATGAGAGGTGACCCTAATTTCAAAAAATCAATACATGAATGATCCCGTTGCGATCAAATG
>MKTX01000002.1 GCA_001898465.1 Sphingobacteriales bacterium 39-19
GCTATGACGACACAACCCGACAGACAAATTAAGTTCTTTTTGATATTTCATATTTTAGTAGTTGCTTAAATAAGCAAATTGACTATCTTTGCATTATGGACAACATTTCTTGCATACGACAACAGGCGGACATTAAACAAATAAACCGTTGCAAAGACCGAGTTTCAGAACTGAACGGTTCGTTTGACTATTTATCGAACGGACTTGAATTGGCGGGTAACAACGTAAGACTGAAAATCCTGTTCCTACTTTACGAAGAGAAACAACTTTGCGTTTGCGACCTGAGTGACATTCTCGGAATGACCATTTCGGCAATTTCACAACATCTCAGAAAACTCAAAGACAGAAAACTCATTGAAACGGAAAGGCAAGCACAAACCATTTTCTACTCATTGACAAAAGAGTATGAAAAAATGCTCAAACCGTTTTTCAAAATACTTAACGAAAACAAAATATTAGAAACAATATGAAAACAGACAACAAACTTATCGGTGCAGGACTTTTAACAGCAATCGCAGCATCACTTTGTTGCATCACACCAGTATTGGCTCTTATTGCTGGGACAAGCGGACTTGCTTCTACTTTTTCGTGGCTCGAACCTTTCCGACCGTATTTCATTGGTTTGACAATTTTGGTTCTTGGTTTTTCTTGGTATCAAAAGTTAAAACCCAAAAAGCAAATTGACTGCAATTGCGAATCGGAAGAAAAACCAAAATTTATTCAATCGAAAATGTTTTTAGGAATAGTAACAGCATTTGCAATAGTAATGCTCGCCTTTCCTTATTATGCTCACATTTTTTATCCAAAGACAGAAAAACAAGTCATTGTGGTTGACAAATCAAATGTTCAGACAGTTGAGTTTACCATTAGCGGTATGACTTGTGCAAGTTGTGAAGAACACGTAAACCACGAAGTGAATAAACTTTCGGGTATTATCAAATCAACCGCTTCATTCGAAAATGAAAACGCAATTGTAGAATTTGATAACTCAAAAACGAACATTGCCGAAATTGAAAAAGCAATCAACGGAACAGGATATTCAGTAACAGACAAAAAAGAGAAATAAAATGGAAATCATATTACAATCAACAATCACTTGCCCAAACTGTGGGCACAAAAAGGAAGAAACTATGCCGACAGACGCTTGCCAATATTTTTACGAATGTGAAAATTGCAAGACCGTTTTAAAACCACAGCAAGGCGACTGTTGCGTTTATTGCAGTTATGGAAGTGTAAAATGTCCGCCAATTCAACAAGACAAGAAATGTTGCTGACAAAAGATAAATAAGCCCAGCCACTAACAGCGGTTTGGCGTAATGGCGGGTGCAGTGCTTCGTATGACAGTTTTGTGGTAGGTTCAAGTGCAGTTCTTCGATTAAACTTTTGTGCTAAAAATCCGCCACTACGCCAAGCCGCAAACCGTTACCGGCAAGTGTAGGTGACAGACACAAACAAGATAACGGAGACAAACAAAATGATAAAAAACCTAGAAGGAATTAAAATCACGACTGACAAAATACTCTTTTTCGATATGGACGGAACTTTAGTTGACACCAATCTTGCAAATTTTTCAGCTTACAAAAATGCTGTTAATTCTGTATTGCAGACAGAAACCAATCTAGTTTACAATCCTGAAATCAGATTTAATCGAAGTGTGCTTAAAGCCAGCTTTCCTCACTTGACAGACAAAGAACTTGAAAAAGTGATTCAAATAAAAGAGAGTTTATACGATGAATTTCTAAATGTGACTACACTTATAGATGAAAATGTAGCAGTGCTTTTAAAATATTCAAAATCCAATCAGACATATTTAGTTACTAATTGCCGCAAGGACAGAGCATTAAAAACCCTCAATCATTTTGGACTTACAGATAAGTTCACAAATATTTTCTACAGAGTAATTGACGACAAAAACAAAAAGGTAAACAAATTTGAAAATGCACTTTCAATATTGGGCGTTCCGCCCAATATTGTTATAGCTTTTGAGAATGAAGAAACAGAAAAACTAGATGCAATTCAAGCAGGGATTCCTTGTGAAAATATTTATGATTTAACAAAATAAACAATACAATATGTATCAATTCAACAGCAATCATTTTTTTCAAATTACTGAAAGGCTTAAAATAAGGTCACATGGTAACGCAGCTTATGGTAGTCAAGATGAACCGAATTGGTCTGACATCATGCAAACTGGACGATTTTGTAGAATCTATGGATTATATGAAGATGCCATTTGGTGCTACAATCAAGCAATAGAATTGATAGATTTCCTGCCCATTCCAATTGAAGGTAAGAATAAAATGAAGTCAGGCTCTCTTTCAGCAAAAGCTATGTGTCTGTCAACAATGGGAAATAACACTGAAGCAATTGAAGTTTGTGATAATGCAATACTACTCATGCCAGAAAATTTCGAAGCTTTTTGTAATAAGGGAATTGCATTAAATAATATTGGAAAATATAATGACGCAATTTTTGCTCATAAAAAAGCAATTTCAATAAAGCCTGATTTTGCAAATTCATGGAATGCAATTGGCAATATTATGGTGGACCAAATAATGGATTACAAGAATGCAATACCATATCTAGACAAAGCAATTGAACTATCTGATGGACAAGACACCCATGCTTGGATTAATAAGGGAAATGCCCTTTCTCATTTAGGAAAAATAGAAGAGGCATTTCTTTGTTGGGAAACTGCTTATGAAATTGAACCCGAGAAAAATGTTCATGCGATGCTAAATAAAGCCATTTGGTTATTTAAAGGTAATAATAAAAAAGAAGAAGCTCTAAAATTACTAAATGAGGTGAAGGAGCAAATTAGCTTTGAAAATCCTTTTCATAATCAACTATCTCAACTTTACAACAGAATATCAAGTGAAAACTAAACGATATGTTGAATTGCGAATTTTGGAAGCAATTGAATACATCAAATATTCAGATGAAGACAGCTGGAGTTTTGTTGTTAGAGTAGGCGATAAAAAAATTTGTTTCACTGGCGAAAAGATAGAAGAAAGTGAATTAGAAAAGAAAAATGAAGCGATAGAGAGATTTACCGAAGCATTAGAATTAATGGATTTTAGCGTTGATAAAGTGCAAATAATCGAATTAATCAATGATTTGAAAGTAGTAAAACTTTTCAAATACATAAATGAGTGCATTAATGAATTAGACAGCTTTAGAGATAACGAAATAACGAACACCATGAATACATTTACAATTACATCTAATGAATTTTTAAATAGGAATACTCAAGCTTATTATCGATATGACTACACAACATACGGAACCGAAGGAAACCCTGATTTTATAAATCATTTAAAAAATCAATTCGGTGATACAAATGTTTCAACCCTACAAAATGCAGTAAATGAACTGATAAAAGTTCTTCAAGAAGATTTGCCGAAAATAAAAAGTCTTCACAATACTAACCTGACTGTTTGTGTAATACCAAGAGCAAAAGCAGAAAGTCATTACTCAGACAATCAAAAACTATTCAAAAGATTGATTTCAAGCGTTGTTGACAAACTTAGTGGTTTTACAAATGGGACAAGCCATATGATACGAAATATCAATACAAGGACAACCCATATGAATAGAAGTGGTTATGGAGGAGATGGAGATATGCCTTACGTAGGAATTACAAAAGCAACCTGTAAAATTTCAAGTGACGTTCGAGGTAAAGACATTCTACTCATTGATGATATTTATACCAAAGGTGTAAATATTGACGAGGACGCAATCCAAGCTCTATTAGATAATGGTGCAAAAAGTGTAATTTTTTACGCAGTTGCAAAGACATTCAAAGGTGGAATCAAACAAATAGTTCGTCCACAAGTGATTAATGACGATGATGATGATTTGCCTTTTTAAAAGAATAATAACTTTGAAACGAATTTAAAATGAAATATACAGAGAACTCAATAAACATTCTAACTGCTAAATCCTACAAAGGAATTGGTAATGCTTGGATTGTCAAAAATTTGAAGGGTAACGAAAGTGTAGATACTATCGTGACCCTACTTAACAAGACAATTAAAGGAGAACAAACAGATGTTGAAGAATTTGAAAGATTAAAAAGAGATTTTGAAAATAAGCTTGTTGCAAAATTTGAAAATTGTTGTGATGGATTTGTAGCGTTAGGCGACAAAAATTTTCCACAGCACAGAGGAATTGTCAAGGAAAGCGAGAAGCCAATATTTTTATTCTATAAAGGAGATATTGATTTGTTAAGTATAGAGAACAAAAATATTTCCGTCATAGGACTACTGAACCCAGAAGGAGATATAGAAGAAAGAGAGAGAAAAATAGTTGCTCAGTTTGTTAAAAATGGAGCAACTATTGTAAGTGGTTTAGCATTTGGTTGCGACAGCATTTCTCACCAACAGACTTTGGATTCTAATGGTAAAACAGTTGCAATCCTACCAAGTCCATTAAACAACATTTTGCCTGCGAGAAACAAGGGATTGGCATTTCAAATAGTAGAAGAAGGCGGACTACTTGTAACTGAATATGGGAATGACTTTAAAAGTCAAATGGAATTAAGTAGCCGTTATAAAGAACGAGACCGATTACAAGCTTTGTTTTGCGACACAGTAGTTTTAGCAGCTAGTTATGCTCAAAATTCAGCCGAAAGATGGAAGATGTTTGGTCAAAAACTAGACAGCGGAGCACGTTTAGCAATGGGTTTTGCTAAAGACTATAATATACCCCGTGCAGTAATGTATGACCAAATTATAGACGAAGACAATCCAATGTTTGACTTGAATAGAGACCTTATCAAAGAGCAGAAAGACATAACAATTATAACCAAGGAAAACTACATTGAGACAGTTGAAAAAATAATGAATAAGAAACCGACAGTAAAAACAACAATTCCTGTTCAAAAAAACCTTTTCGACTAAGTGACTACAACGCAAAGTTTCAATGAAGAACACCAGCCGGTAACAGCGGTTTGGCGTAATGGCGGGTGCAGTGCTTCGTATGACAGTTTTGTGGTAGGTTCAAGTGCAGTTCTTCGATTGAACTTTTGTGCTAAAAATCCGCCACTACGCCAAGCCGCGGCACGTTGGCAGCAATACAAAACTAAACTATGCAAAAGTTCATAACGACATTCCTACTTTGCTTTTTATTGACACAGGTCTTTGGTCAGACACAACGTAAGGTTTCATTGTACTTGCAGGGACAATTCAACAAGACAATCTACGACAGAACAATTGGTAATAACCCGTGGGGTATGGGTTTAGGACTTCAAGCGTTTGTAAACAATTCCTCTAAATTCAAACCGATAATTGATTTCACTGCCGACGCTTACTTGGAAGACGACAAAGTTTTGCGTTTAAATCCTGACGACACTCCCATTGACGACATCGGCGGCATGGTCAATCTTTTTGCTGGTGCGTCTTATCATCCCACCGAAAAGGTGTACATATCGTTTGTGACTGGACCGAGCTTCATCAGCGGACGGACACTTCTTGGAATAAAGCCTTCTTTCGGCTTTTACTTTTCGCCGACACAAAAGTGGACAGGAAAAGTTTCTTACATCAACATCTTCAACCGTGACAAAAGAACAAATGAAGACTTCGGCTCCGTAAGCCTTTCCCTTGGTGTGAGACTTTTTTGACATGTACATGCTGCCAACATTGGCTTGCAGCTATGCCGGCTGACGAAACGCAGGATCGACATTTTGTTCGCTAATCAACAGCAGTTCCGGCTGAAAGAACGCAGGTGAGCAATTGAATAAAATTTGTATTTTGGTTTTTTAATCGGCTTCAGTTGCCAGGCTGACGAATTTCAAATATCGGCACAGCAGCAAGCCTTCAACGTTAGCAGTAAGCCTAAAAGACGACAGTGCAACCATAAACAGACGACTAAAAACTGAGAAAAAGTAAACCATTTTGACAAGTGAACACGGACATAGAAACGATACAACAAACGGACAGCGAGTAAGCCGACACTCATTGCCCGACCCTTCGTGTTTTATTTTTTTTCCCACCGCACAAAAAAATTTGAAATTCTTCCACTGCACAAATGGCACATTTGCAAAACCGCACAAGCCAACGCCAAAGCCAAGTTTTGCAAAAGAGCCATTTCTTGCCAACGCACTAAAGATCGACATTAATATCAATCACAAGGTTAAAATTCCGTATTTTGACCGTTTAAAATAATTTGAATAAAGACAAGCGACAATGATAAATTTTCAAGAAAGAGCAAACGACATTTGGAGTATAGCAAACCTGCTAAGAGGTTACTATAAACAACACGACTATGGTAAAGTGATTTTGCCTTTCACTATTCTAAGACGGTTGGACGAACTTCTCGAACCGACCAAAGATGCAGTTCTTGCAGAAGCGGAAGCCTTGAACAAATTAGAGAAGGACGATAAAGCCAAAACTAAAAACTACACCGAACTAAGAGAATTAAAACTGAATAAGATAAGCGGATACCGCTTTCATAACAGAAGTAAATACACGTTGAAAAAGTTGGTGGCTGACGCCACCAATCTTCAACCGAATTTGCGGAATTATATAAACGGCTTTTCTATTCAAGGACGAGAAATTTTTGAATACTTCGAGTTTGACAAGCAGATTGCCAAATTGGATGAAGGCAATTTATTATTTGAGGTTACAAAACAGTTTTCCGAGAAATCATATAAAGACCTTGACACACTTGGAATGGGTTATGTGTTTGAGCATTTGATTAGAAAATTTGCTGAAGCAAGTAACGAAACCGCAGGGGAACACTTTACACCACGAGAAATTATTGAATTGATGGTGAACATTCTTTTTGTTGAAGACAGCAAAGCCCTGACCAAAGAAGGAATTGTAAGAACAATGTATGACCCAGCTTGCGGGACAGGCGGTATGCTTTCAGTGGCTGAAATGCACTTGAAAGGAATGAACGAAAAAGCAAGATTGGAACTTTTCGGTCAAGAAATTAACCCTGAAAGTTATGCAATCTGTAAATCGGAAATGCTGATTAAAGGGCAAAACCCTTCTCAAATAAAATTTGGCAATACGTTTACAACAGACGGACTTGAAAAAGAGAAGTTTGATTATATGCTTTCCAATCCGCCCTTTGGTGTGGAATGGAAAAAAGAAGAAAAAGTAATTAAAGCCGAATATGAAAAGTTAGGTTTTGCAGGGCGTTTTGGCCCAGGACTGCCAAGAATAAATGACGGTTCATTGCTTTTCCTTTTGCATATGATGAGCAAAATGAAAGACGAAACCACAGGAACAAGAATAGGAATTATTTTTAATGGTAGCCCATTGTTTAATGGTGGTGCAGGAAGCGGAGAAAGTGAAATCAGAAAATGGATAATTGAAAAAGATTATTTAGAAACCATTATTGCCCTGCCAGACCAATTGTTTTACAACACAGGCATAAGCACTTATTTATGGATTGTAACCAACCGCAAGAGTGCCAACCGAAAAGGTAAAGTACAATTGATTAACGCTACTTCTTACTTTAAAGACGGAAGTTCAAAAGACAGTGTAAGAAGTTTGGGCAGCAAACGTAAATTCATTTCGCCTGAACAGATTGAAGAAATAACCAAGATTTACGGAGAGTTTGAAGAAAGCAAGGTTTGTAAGATTTTCGATAATGCAGACTTTGCTTATCACCGCATTACGGTTGACCGTCCAAAGAAAGACGAAAACGGAAAGATACTGAAAGACAAAAAAGGAAATCCTTTGGCTGATGCAGATTTTAGAGACAATGAAAATGTGCCTTTCAAAGAAAGCATTGAAGAATATTTTAAACGTGAAGTATTGCCACACGTGCCTGATGCTTGGATTGACCACAGCAAAACAAAAGTGGGTTACGAAATCAATATGACTAAATACTTCTACGAGTTTAAACCGCTTCGTTCTTTGGAAGAAATACGACAAGACATTATGAAGTTGGAAGAAGAAACCGAAGGCCTAATTCAAACAGTAATTAAGTAATGAGCAAGCAGATAGAATATATTGATACGGGTGTAAATTGGTTGGGCAAAATCCCGAGCACTTGGGAAAGTAAGCGTATTAAAATGCTTACCCGAGTGAAACGTGGTGCTTCACCACGACCAATTGACAACCCCATTTACTTTGACGAAGATGGCGAATTTGCTTGGGTAAGAATTGCTGATGTAACAGCAAGCGAAAGATATTTAGAAAACACAACACAAAGGCTTTCTGAATTAGGAAGTTCTTTAAGCGTAAAGCGTTACCCTGATGATTTCTTTTTGAGCATTGCAGGAACAGTAGGAAAACCAATCATTACAAAAATCAAATGTTGTATTCACGATGGTTTTGTGTATTTCCCTGACTTAAAAATCAATCCTGAATTTTTGTATTACATATTCTCAACAGGGCTACCCTACTTGGGTTTGGGCAAGTTGGGAACGCAGTTAAACTTAAACACAGATACGGTTGGAGATATTTATATTCCAATTCCTGATGAAAACACGATAGACAAAATTGTTTCTTTTCTTGATGAGAAAACGGTAGAAATTGACAATCTAATATTGAAAAAGAAAACATTAATTGATTTATTAAGAGAAGAACGTTCTGCAATCATTGATAAAGCAGTAACCAAAGGCATTAATGATAATGTAATTCTTAAATACTCTGAAATAGAATGGTTGGGTGATATTCCTGAACATTGGAAAATATCAAGATTAAAATATCACACTTACAGAATTGGCGATGGTATTCATTCTACACCAAAATACACCGATAGTTCAGAATATTACTTTGTAAATGGAAACAATTTAGATAATGGGAAAATAACCATTTATAGCAATACAAGATGTGTAGATGAAGATGAATTAAATAATTATGAATTAAACCTTAAAGAAGGAACAATTTTTATTTCACTCAATGGAACAATTGGAAACCTTGCAATCTATAATGGTGAAAAAATTGTACTTGGAAAAAGTGCTGCATATATCGAATGCCAAGCAACCATTAATAACAAATATGTTTTCTACTTTCTTCAATCAAATTTCATAAAGAAATATTTTGAGAATTCACTCAACGGAACAACGATTGGAAATTTATCACTATTTACTTTAAGAAACTCAACGATATGTTTCCCCGAAGTTCCTGAGCAAATTGAGATAGTTAAGTTTATCGAAAATCAACTTAGTGATATAGATAAAATTATTTCGAGAGTAGAAACGGAAATTGACCTAATTATCGAATATAGAACTTCTTTAATCAACGAAGTAGTAACAGGTAAAATAACATTGAATTGATATGACACTTTGCACCGCTTGGATAAGAAAAACAGGAGATAATGACGAATTGATATTCGCCACAGATAGCTGTTTGAGTGCAGGTGAAAGATGGCCAACAGGCATAAAACTTTTTGACCTGCCAAGAAAAGATGCTTTAATCTGCTTTGCAGGCAGAACAGACAGAGCCTACCCGCTCATTCTCAACTTAATTTCGGCACTTCAATACTACAAAGAATTTCAAGATAAAGCCAAAGACGTTTCAGATTTAGCCTTGTTTGTTTCTGACCTTTTTACTGAATTAGTTTACCTAATAACTGAAAATGCAGAACCAATAGACGAGTTGAGAGCAGAAGCCAATTTTCTCTTCGGTGGTTGGAGTTGGAAATTACAGCAGTTTGTATTATTTAAGATATTTTACAACCCACAAGAACAGAAATTCATTTTTGTTGATTGCCTGGCAGAAAAGAAAGCAAGGCAAGTAGTTTTTATTGGGGATTATTTAGAAGAAGCAAAAGCCTTGTATTATCGAGAATTTGAAGGCGAAAATTCTGAAAATGTCTTGGATATGGAGCCATTAAAAGTGCTAACTATTATGAGCCGAGACAGAGCAGAGTTTACAAGCATTATGGGTGCTTTGCAAATTGCTAAGATTTATAAAAGCGGACACAATGAAATGTTTGGCGTAATGTGGCCAAGTATTAAAGGTAGACCGCATTTCTTAGGCAAAGAATACAAACTGTTTGAGAAACCAGAAGTGAGGTATTTTGACCCTGACACTTTGGTTATTCACGAAATGGCATTGCCTGAGTATTTTGAAACAATCACAGAGCAATTATTTGGCGAGTATTTGCCGTTTGTTGAAAGATGTTATCCAAATGGAAGACTTGTTCCAACCCTTTCTAAATCCGAAAGAAAATTATTGCTCGAAGTAATGAAATACGCTTTTTATCATAACGCAATAAATGATTTACAAGACCCTGCTATCAACGGACAAGAGGAAGATGCAGAACAAGACGAAATAGATGGTTCTGAAATGGTTGAAGCGGTGGTAGAAGAATTTGCAGATGGTGCAAACGCAATGGCAGTAGAAGTAATTCCAGCGGTTGAAGCCGAAGAAGCACAACCCGAAATAAAATCAGAAGAAAATAATGGAGACAATAAAAAAGAATAAAATACACACCGAGCAGACTTTTGAAACTGCCATTATTCAGCATTTATGTGCCAATGGTTGGACAGAAGGAACAAACACGGACTTTGACCGTGAATTGGCTTTTAATGCAAAATCTGTATTGGCATTTGTTCAAGAAACACAACCCAAGGAATGGGAAAAATTGGTGCAGTTTTACAAAGGCGAAACAGAAAGCCAGTTTGTAAAAAGGCTTTTCAAAGAATTGGATTTAAGAGGAATGTTAGATGTAATCCGTCACGGAATTACTGATAGTGGTGTAAAATTTCAATTAGCCTATTTCCAACCCGACAGCCAATTGAATGAAGAAACCATAAGACTTTATGAACTAAACAGGTTAGAAGTTACACGACAAGTAAAATACAGCCTGAAAAACGAAAACAGTTTAGACCTTGTACTTTCCTTAAATGGTTTACCGGTGGCAACTGTTGAACTAAAAAATCATTTTACGGGACAAGATGTAACCAACGCCAAACAACAATTCAAATACGACCGAGACCCAAGAGAATTGATTTTTCAATTCAAGAAAAGGGCTTTGGTTCATTTTACGGCAGACAGCGATGAAGTGTATATCACCACCAAATTAGACGGAGACAAAACCCGTTTTCTGCCATTCAACAAAGGATATAACAACGGAGCAGGAAACCCACCAAGTGAAGGTTACAGGACGGCTTACTTGTGGGAAAACATTTGGCAGAAAGACAGTTGGATGAATATCCTAAGTCGTTATCTGCATTTACAAATTGATGAAATTACCATTGACGGAAAGCTATACAAGAAAGAGGCTTTAATATTTCCACGTTACCACCAATTACAAGCTGTTAGAAGATTATCAAAACACAGTTTGGAAAATGGTGCAGGACACAATTATTTAATTCAACATTCAGCAGGTAGTGGAAAAAGCAATACCATAGCTTGGTTGGCTTATCGTTTATCCAGTTTGCACAATGCACAAGACAAAAGAGTTTTTGATAGTGTAATTGTAATCACAGACAGAAATGTGCTTGACCAACAATTACAAAACACGATTTATCAGTTTGAACATAAACAAGGTGTAGTTGAGAAAATTGATAAAGACAGCACTCAATTAGCCGAAGCAATCAAAAAAGGCAAAGACATAATTATTACAACACTTCAAAAATTTCCTTTCACACTCGATAAAATCAAAGACCTTGAAGATAAGCACTATGCTATTGTAATTGACGAAGCACACAGCAGTCAAGGCGGAGAAGCCACAAGAAAAATGAAAGAATTGTTGGCTGCAAAAACTTTAGATGAAGCAGAAAGAGAAGATGAAGAAGCCGAACAAACCACAGATGATTTTATCAGAGAGCAAGTAAAAGCAAGAGGCCCACAAAAAAACATTTCACTTTTTGCTTTTACAGCCACGCCAAAAGCTAAAACCATTGAAGTATTTGGAACAAAAGACGAAAGCGGAAAACCTAAACCGTTTGACTTGTATTCAATGAAACAAGCCATTGAAGAAGGTTTCATTTTGGATGTTCTCAAATACTATATGACTTACAAAATGTTTTTCAGATTGAATAAAGCAATCGAGGAAGACCCATTGTTGAACAAGAAAAAGGCTTCAAGTGCCATTGGCAGGTTTGTTTCCTTGCACCCACATAACCTTGCACAAAAAACCGAAGTAATCATTGAACACTTTAGACAAGTTACAATGAAGAAAATCGGAGGACGAGCCAAAGCAATGGTTGTAACAGGTTCAAGACTTCACGCCTTGCGTTATTACTTTGAGTTCAAGAAATACATTAAAGAAAACAAATACGAAGACATTAGACCGTTGGTAGCGTTTTCAGGAAAAGTAATAGACAGTGAATTTCCAGACGGAGTAAGCGAACCACAATTAAACGGCTTTGGCGAAAAAGAACTTCCTGCAAAATTTGACACAGACGAATACAGAATTTTATTGGTGGCAGACAAATACCAAACAGGTTTTGACCAACCGCTTTTGCATACAATGTATGTTGACAAGAAATTATCAGGAGTTAAAGCCGTTCAAACGCTTTCACGACTAAACAGAACTTGCCCAGGAAAAGAAGACACTTTTGTTTTGGACTTTGCCAACGACCAAGACACTATTTTCCAATCATTCCAACCGTATTACGAACTCACAACTTTAAAAGAGAATACAGACCCAAATCATTTGTATGACTTGAAAGGCAGATTAGATGCAGCACAAGTTTATCAATGGAGTGAAGTAAACGCTTTTGCCGAAGTGTTTTTCAAGAAAGAAGAACACAACGCAAGAGACCAAGCAAAACTGTATAGTTGGATTGACCCAGCAAAAGACCGTTTCAAAGCATTAGAAGAACCGAAACAAGACGAATTTAAAAAGGCTTTGACTTCATTTGTTCGCCTGTATTCCTTCCTTTCTCAAATTCTGCCATTCCAAGATGTTGAATTGGAAAAACTCTATGCTTATGGTCGTTTGCTTTTAATCAAACTTCCAAAGACAGATTACATTGAAAGATTGAAACTCGACAATGATGTTGCATTGGAATATTACCGACTACAAAAGATGAGTGAAAACTCAATCACACTTCAGGCAAAAGGAGAAGTTCCGCTAAACACGACAACAGAAGCAGGTATCAGCAGACCAAAAGACGAGAGAGCAAAACTTTCTGAAATAATTGATGTGCTTAACGACCGCTTCGGGACAGACTTTGACAAGGCAGACAAACTTTTCTTTGACCAAATCGAAGAGGAATTGTTCAATGACGAAACATTGAAACAACAAGCAAAGAATAACGACATTGACAATTTTAAATATGGCTTTGAGGAAGTGTTCATTCACAAACTCATTGACAGAATGGACGACAATCAAAAAATCTTTGACAAGGTTATGGACAGTTCAGACTTTAAAAAGACCGTTCAAGAATGGCTATTAAAGAAACTTTACAAAAGATTTAATGATGACGACAAGAAATAGCCAACGCACAGGTGCAAGCACATTTGCAATTCGCACGAGCCAACGCACAGACCAAAAATTGCAAAAGAGCTTCCACCTTGCCAACGCAGAGAAGAATTTCAAAATTTTTTCCCAACGCTTTTAAAAAAATAAAACACCCGACACACAGCCCGACAATGACACTGAAACTCAACAAGGACAATGGTTTACAAGGACTGAGGACAGAAGGCCTACTGCTAACAGCGGTTTGGCGTAATGGCGGTTGACGTGTTTCGTAGAAACATTTGTGCTATATTTGAAGTGTGTGCTTCGTATGAACTTTTGTGCTAAAAATCCGCCACTACGCCAAGCCGCAAACCGTTAGCAGCCATTTAATTCAGACTGCGCAAACTTCAAGCCCTTGACAACGCTGTCCATAACCATTGATAAGTCTGTACCATTAAATACTTGCCAACCTTCCTTCCTATCAAATATTGCCTGATTGCCTTTAAAATCATCTACCAAACAATGAAGTATTTTTTCTTTAATTAGAAGCACGTCTTTGTTGGACAAACGGCTGCTAACATTGGGTTTGGCAATAGGCTGGCAGACCTGCGAATCCTGAGCATTTGTGCTGCTTTCATCTTTTGTTCCAGCAGACGAACTTTTTTCAACTTTTTTCATATTATGTACTTTTAGTTATTAATTAAACTTTTGTTTCGGCTTGACCAGCTTCTATCCCAGCCCATCGCCAAGCCCTGACCGTAAGCGGCTATTTTAGTACGACCCTCACAGACAACAATCATTATGACTCTACGAAAGGGAAAGACCAAATCATTATTAGAAAGTTCAATTGACTGTGCGTTGTTGTCAGTTGAGATTTACAATAAGCCGAGAGCACCATTTAGAGTTGAGAGTTTTATAACTCATATGATAATGGCGTGGACAAGATTACTTCAAGCGTATTTCAATCAAACAATTGGAGAAACTTATTTTTACAAAGAAAAAAATGGAAGGTATAAAATAATTGATGGAGAAAGAAAGGCTTGGGAGCTCAAAACCTGTATCTTAAAATACGGAAAACTTAACGAAGCAGTTAAAGTGAATTTAGATTTTTTCATTAGGCTAAGAAACAAAATAGAACATAGAACAATTGATAAAGAAGAAATCGGAATAATGATTTTTGGAGAATGCCAATCGCTTCTATATAATTACGAAAACGAGCTCATTAATATTTTTGGAATTGAATATGCAATTAATGAAAGCTTGGCTTATTCATTGCAATTTTCAAGATTACGAACTGCTAAACAAACACAAGCAAGTAAACAATTATTATCCTCAGAATATAGAGAAGTGGTTGAATTCATTAGAAAATATAGAGACAATGTGAAAGACGATGTTTTTGCATCGCAGGAATTTAGTATTAAACTTATTCAAGTTCCCAAAATTGGAAATACAGGAAGAAATGATTTGGCTGTAGAATTTGTTAATTGGAACTCGTTATCTGAACAAGACCGTAAAAAGTATGACAAACTAACTACAATTGTGAAAGACCGAGTAATAAAAACCGAAGCTGTAAATGTCGGAAAACTAAAGCCAGGGAAAGTAATCGCTAACGTCAACAAAAAATCGGCAATTAAACTAAATCATGCAGACCACAAACATATTTTGGCTGTATTTAAAGTTAGACCATATAGAGAGTTTGGAGAGGACCAAGACCCATTTGACACAAACACCAAGTATTGTCACTATGATGAGGCTCATAATGACTATTTATACCAAGACTGTTGGGTTGACTTTCTGGTTGGCAACTTGACAACTGGCCAATTGACAAAGGAGTTTTGGAAGCGAAATTTTGACGAAAGAAAAACGCTGGATATAAAAAAATATGAACAATAAAAACAGCCGCTTACATCGGTTTGCAGCAAGTGGGGCTGAAGGAATAACAATAAGCTTTAGTACTGCTATCATCTTTAGTTCGGGCTGACGGAATTCTATCAGCAAACGAACAAATAATCAACTTTTTCATCTACTTTCGGCTGACGGTTCGGGCAGAAGGAACAATGAATTCCCCACCTGCTGCAAGCCGTAAACCGTTACCTGCAAGCCTATTGGCGACAGTACTCAAATTCGGCAGACACAGGATACACAACTTAAAAATTAATACCTCATCAATTGCAGACAATTCCCAATCCACCAATTACTCATTCTTGAAAATCCTTTTTAAAGCGACACAGTTTGGCGTTAGCAGCTTCTATTTTTGCATAGTAACAATTAAATCATTGCCATAATGCAAAATCCAGAACAAGAAACTGTATCAACTCCAAGGCAAACAGAAAAGGAACGTCTTGAACTCATTGAAAAAAAAGTTGAGATAAAGAAGAAAAGAATTGAGGTGGAAAAGGAAAAATTATCTTTAGCTAAGATGCTGGTTGAAAAAGACAAGGAATTCCTTGAATTAATGGATAAAAAATTAGCCATTAATAGCAAACGTCTTGACAACAAAAAATCGAAAATTGAAATAGATGATTTAGTAGTAAATAGAAATTTGGAAAACCAACGATTACAAAATGATAAAATATTTCAACTTTTATTTTCATTGATAGTAACAACCATTGACGAAGAAAGAACTATTTTGGGAAGCGAGCCGTTTTATACTCCTGTGATTGCGGGAGAAAGAAGGGAAATTGTTTTAAAAAAACTAATGGAATTGATAAAAAATATTTAACTATGATTGAATGCAAAGATTATATTCATTCAGTACGTTGTGACACATTTGGTATCACTGAATTTATTGAAAACACTTTTATTCAATTCAAGAAGGAATTAATCCGACTGCGGGGGACAATATATAATTATAAGGAACATCACTATGTTTTTGCTCTTAATGAACGAGCTTGGGTAGGAGTACTTAATAACGCAATCATTAAGGCATACCCAAATACCGCTGTGACACTTCAAGAATATGGAGTTTATAGTCCAAGTAATTTTGTTGGCAGAGCTGATTTTCTGGTTCATTGGGTAGACAAGAATGGAAAAGAATTTCATTTGCTTTTTGAAGCGAAACAATATGAGGAGTTGGGATTTGCAACTATGCTTGACGACACAGAAGAATATTTGAACTCAATAAAAGTTCAGGGACAAAAATATTTTGACGCTGAAACTATTTACTACAAAGACAAAACTGTTTATGTAATTCCGATTGCATTCGGTTGGATAAGAAAACAGGGGTTTTTAAGTGAGGCAAAAAAATATTTTGAAGAAGGTGAAAAGAAGGACAAAGCAACCGATTTTTGTTCTCTATTTTTTGAGGGTGAAATAGGTGTTTGGGTTTACGGAAAAATATACGATACAAAGCAAATTAACAAACTTTAATCTGTGTCGAAACGAGGTTACATATCACGGTATCTTCTTATTCTAAAAAAGCTAAAGGCAAAACCATTTTGTTCTTACGAAGAATTAAAAAGTTACATTGACAACCAAGTTGATTACTTGCAAATGCGAGATGATACATTGAACATTGGGTTTTCAAAACGGACATTGCAAAGGGATATTCGTGAAATCAGCAACATCTTTGGAATAGACATTGAGTATTCAAAGTCAGAGAAAGGTTACTTTATAAGCCAAAGTGAAACAGAGAATATGAATTTTCAGCGTATGATAGAGGCGTTTGATATGTTCAATTCATTAAATCTTGCACAAGACCTTACACCATTTATACATATAGAAAAACGCAAACCTCAGGGAACAGAAAACCTTTACGGCTTACTTCATGCCATCAAAAACAAGTTTCAAATAAAATTCTCGTATCAGAAATTTTGGGAAGACGAAATAAGCAACCGAATTGTTGAACCTTATGCTTTGAAAGAGTTTAAAAACCGCTGGTATATTATAACTAAAGACAGCAAAGATAATAGCATTAAAAGCTTTGCTCTTGACCGTTTAACCAATCTTGAAATAACAAATAAAACATTCCTGTATCCTGGCACTTACAACATAGAACAGAGTTACCGCTATTGTTTTGGAATCATTAGCCCTAACGATGAAGAACCGCAGGACATTATTCTATCTTTCGACCCTTTTCAGGGTAAATACATAAAGACCTTACCTCTTCACGACACACAACAAATTTTGGTGGACAATGATGATGAATTACAAATAAAATTAAAACTGTGTGTGACACAGGACTTGGTAATGGAATTACTTTCGTTTGGTGACAACATGAAGGTTTTAAAGCCAGACATATTAATTACCGAAATTAAAACTGCTCACGAAAAAGCATATAAGCAGTACTGAATATCGGACATTCATTTAGTACCACACAAGAAGGCTATGCAGGTAACATTGGTATTGCCAATAGTGGGGCTTGACGAAAGAACAATTAGCAGCGGTAATTCTGTTGTACTGCAGTTCGGGACTTGACGAATAAAGCCCAGCTTTAGTTCTTATTATTTATCTTTAGCAAAAAGCCAGGCAGCGGTTCCGGGCGGACGAATGTAAAATTCCCCACCATCGGCAATACCTGTCCGTTGGCTGAAATGCCTAGTGACACTTCGATAAGTAAGAATGTGGAAATATGATTCGACTGCATCAAATGAAATAAGCAAACCCAAATTTGATGTTTAGTATTTCAAATAGAACCAAGACACTCATATTTTTTTCTCTCTTTTATTTACAAGGCTACGCCCAAGATAATATTTCTAAGGACACGACTCGAAGGTTTGTAATCTGTCAATCCACATTATCTTATCCCCGCTCAGCACAAGACAATAATATATCTGGGACTGTAGTGGTTTTGTTTGACATCGATAGCAATTGCAGACTTGTAAATATTCGAATCGAAAAAGGGATTGGTTATGGCTGTGACGAAGAAGCTGTAAAAGCGTTGAAAAAATGTAAACCAATATTTAATGGAACAAAAAGAAGCTGTACTCCAATTTTAAACCTAAGACAACCCTTTACATTCAAAAATCCAGACGTCGATTGAAAATGCCACTTCAGCCAACATTGGGTTTTATGCAAGTTGGGCATGACCAGCAAACATCAACAAATTGCAAATCCAGGCTGTGGTTCGGGCTGGACAAACAACTTTCAACTTTAGTTCTTAAATTCAACTTTATATTTTCAATCAGCAGCGGTTGTGGGCAGACGGAATACTAATTCCCAACCTGCATAAAGCCCTGCTCGTTGCCTGCTATGTTATTGCGACAGTTCGTAACTCGCAGGTATAAAAAATAAACTCATTTAAAAAATCAATAAACCAAACTTCTGACAATGAGCAAGATTACTTCGCAGCAATTTTTTCAAGCTTGGGTTGACGCAGTACAAAATAGAAAAGAGCATCTTCTCACTATTTGGAGACAACCTGGAGTTTTCACTTCGCATGTAAAAGGTGACGATACTTCCATCATCAAAGAAATCGCAGACAAGTTAAATCTACTTTGCTACCAACAAGACTACTATTGTATTGATACAATTTTTTACAAAGAAGAAGATTTAGTTCCTGAACGACCAATCGGCTCTTATTGGTTTAGAGACATCAGAATAGCTTTTGAACATGAAAACAATTTCAATAGTGGACTGTATCAAGAAGTTTCACATCTTCTCATTACAAATTGCGACTTGAGAGTTTTGGTGACATACCCAACAGACTATGGCGAAGAAGAACAAATGGAGTACTTGCATAAAATCATCAAAGGAAGTAGACACTCCAAAGTTGTTTCTGAAGAAGAGAGTTTCTTGATAATTTTTGGTTCTGAAAATGGCTTTCTGTGGGAAGGCTACATTTACAAAGAGGATAATTGGAAGCAAGTCCACGTTACTGTGACAGAAGAAACACAGCAGGCAACAGGGGGTTTTGTGCAATAGCGGCTGACCGAACGCAGCATCAACTTTTGTTCGCTATTTTGCTGCATATCCAGCATGACGTAACACTGTTCGGCAGCAGTGGTAAACATCAGCAGAAATAACTATTTTGAACTTCATTTCGGGGCTTCACGGAACACGGAATACCGCTACTGCACAAAGCCCTGTTCGTTGTAGGCAACCCTATTTGGACACACCATAAAATTTTAACAGCATGACCAAAACTTTTGCAACCATCATTGGAATTGCAGTATTCATCGGACTGATTTTGCTATTGAAATCTATCATTGACGCAACTGATAGCGGTGGAAGCAGTGTTGTTGGAATAATTGCACTAATAATAATCGTTGTTGTATTTCCTGCTATCGCAATAACAGCTTCCCAAAAGGCAAAAGAAAAAGGTGAGCAGATTAAAAATAAGATAGCGGAGCAAAGGGAGACGACACAAATCGTTAACCAAACAAAGCAAGACCTTCAGGACTACCAATCATTTAAACATTCGTATAGCCTTTGTTCTGATAATTTTTTGATTACCAATTATAGAAAACTACGAGACACAAGTACAGAAAATATGGAGACCTTGGCAATTGAAGAAGAAATGGTAAAGCGTGGCTTGCTTGACCACTCGCCTATGCACGAGAAACTGTTGATGATTAAAAAACAATTTGGTGTATAACTATGGAAGAGCACATCATACCTGATAATGATGGGAAAGGCTACACAAAAGCATTTATTGGAACCGACATCGAATTTGTTGACCCTATTAAATATTATTCAGATTGGGAAAAACGGCGTGTCGTTTCAATCAACAAAGACATTTTGCATTTGAAAAATCCGTTTTTAGCATCCTCACTTTCTAAGGAATTTCATGAAAAATTTGCGAATGAAAAATGGGCTGAAAGATACAAGCAGATTTTAGCAACAGAAATACCGCCAAACTTTATTTCACTTTTGACTTCACAAACTAAGAGAGAACAAGAAAAGCTTTTAAAAGGACAAAGTCTAACACCAATGCAGCTAATTGCACTTATTTTCAAAGCATGGACAGACTTTGGCTATTCTTTTAGTTCATATCATGCCGAACATCATCATAAAGGTCTTGATGAAAGTGCATTGCCGACATTTATCCATGTTGACAAAGAGCAAGTAAAAGTTTCGGGTAATACGACCCTTACTGAAGGACAATTAAAGAATGTAGTTAATCAAAGGAAGGTTACCGTTTCCAAGTTCATGGATAAGGACGACACGTGGCATTGCATTTTCACAACTTACCGCAGCCTTAGAGGTGAAGAAAATTGGAAAGATGGACAACCACACTTTCATTACTTATCAGACAAATGGGGAATTTCAAGAAAAGACGCCGTTGCACAATTTAAAAGTGAAAAATATCCAACGACTTCAATTCATATAGACTTGCTTGACTACTGACGAAGAAGGGTATGCCTACAACAATCGGTTTGGCGTTATGGCGGCTGACCAAACCCAGCATCAACTTTTGTTTCGCTATTATGCTGCATATCCAGCTTGACGTTATGAATTGAGCAGCAGAATAATCAATGAACATTTGTACATTTAATCAGCAACAGTTATCGGCTGACGGAACACGGAATACCGCCACAACGCCAAGCCCTGTTCGTTGGCAGTAATCATACAACCCTACTATGACCAGAGAAATTTTAGACAATTCATTTTGGACGATACAACGCCAAGTCGTGAGAAATTCATACCAAATAACCGAGCATTGGTCTGAAATTATCAAAAGGTTTAAGAACCGAATCGATGATTATTATTTTACGCCACTTGAAAGAATAAAAGACCCCAACAAATTAAAAGGAGAAGGTTTTAGCATTCTGACCATACAATGTGCATTAATTGAAATGTTTGCAGCTTTTAAATATGGCAAAATCCATAAGTATAATAAAAATGCAAATGATCCAAATTACACTTATAGAAGTGCAGATGATTGTTTTACATCATTCTTGCATTCAGAAACTATATTCGAAAATCATTTTTATGAGCTTCAGAATGGTGCAAAAGTGTTAGATCGGCCTTTTTCCGCATCAGAATTTTACAACAAAGTTAGGTGTGGACTTATGCACGAAGCCCGTACTAAAGGAGTTTGGATTATTAATGCGAAAAAGAATTATAAAGGCGATGAAACCGTTTTTATATCTGTAAACACTACTAACAACAAAATCAGTATTGATAGAACGATATTAAATAGAAAGCTAAAAGAGTACTTCAATCACTATTTAGATAGCCTCTCCCAAGATTCGGTTGATGGTAATAATCTAAGGCGACTATTCGCAAGAAAACTAGATCATTTATACGACATTCCTTCTGACGTGCAAAATTATGACTGGTGGAATGATGTCTAAAAAATTAATTCTTTTATCTTAAATCATAATACCATGAAAGAAATTCAGGTAAATCTTGAGACAGAAAAGGCAATTGATGTAACCGGCTCTTATAAAAATGCGTACTATACCAAATCTGTTGTTAATTATTTATCGGGAATTCCCAAGTTTGACAACCTTTTAGAAGGCAGGAAGTTTGCCGAAACAAAGTATCAACTAAATATTGTCAATTATGAAAAGTTTTTTTCTTTTGTAATTTATCTGGATAACAAACCTGTATCATTTTTTCATTTAGCAAAAAGTGATATCCGGGATATTTCGCTTCAAAAAGATCGACCAGTAGAGATAGATACTTTAGGAGATAAGGAAGAAAAACTTGGCGGCCTTGCTGCATTAGCACCTATTGTCGGTGTTACAGCTATCGCAGGTGATAGCATCTCAAATGCTATAAAAAAGGATAAGATCTATATTAAATCTACTGAGTATGCCAAAGGCTGTATTTATGAAATACATGTTGATGATGAACTTAACCATAAGATTGTTCTTACAACTTTAGATGGAAATTTTCTAGAAAGCATGAATACTTTTTTCTCCAAAGCCTTAGAGATAAATTTTTCTGGAAAATTTGACCCAAAAAAAGAGGAAAATAAAAATTGTTACATTGCGACTCTTTGTTATGGTAATCAAGACGCCGTTCAAGTGCTTACTTTCAGAGATTATAGAGATAAAGTTTTAAATAAATCCTTTTTGGGAAAAATATTTGTCAGAGTATATTACAATATATCTCCTAAGTTAATACCGTATTTGAAAAATAAAGAACAAATAAATAAATTAATCCGAACTCTAATCCTCGACAGAATATATCGAAGACTAAAATAGACTACTGCCAACATTGGTATTGCCAATAGTGGGGCTTGACATTGGAATAATCAGCAGAAGTAATTCTAGTTTACTGCTGTTCGGGGCTCGACGAATAAAGCCCAGCTTTAGTTCTTAATATTTAACTTTATTAAAAAGCCAGGCAGCGGTTCCGGGCGGACGAATATAAAATTCCCCACCATCGGCAATACCTGAACGTTAGCGGCAAACTTTAAAAACATCTCGTTAAATAACATGGACAGAAATCTGGGAGCCTTTACTTGTTATGGCATTGAGTACGTGTTTGACTATTTAGGCGAAGAAAGAATTAAGCAAAGGATTCAAGGGCTTAAAGAAAAGCCGACAGGTTCGATGGGAATTAGCCTTGAAGATTTTACTTATGGTAATTCTGAGTACTCTTATTTTAGTGGTAAGGGTGTTTTATGGGTATTTGATTTACTAATTCAATGGTTTGACGATATTAAATTCGTTCAATTTCTTTATGAAAACTCAAAAAAATATAATGAGGATAATTATCACAACGGTGGCTCACTTAAAAGGAAATGGTCTGAGTATATTGAATTACTAAATGGAATGATAAAAAGAAATCCGAATGAAAGTGCTAGTTATGAAGTAAATAAATTAAACCCCTATTGGATGGAACTTCATTTTTTTTATAGACAGGTTTCTAAAGTATTTATAAATGAAGAATTAATTAGTAATTACATCAACCATTTCAAAGAAATCTCTACAAGGATAGAGCAAGATTTTTCAACCAGCTCAAATTCTCTTGTTTCAAATGGACTTATGTGGGCTATTTGCGATTACTATGAGCAAAAAGGGAATCCACAAAAGGCAAATGAAATCGCCAAACTAAATAATACTTATTTGAACATTTGGCGAGAGATTCCTGAAAACGAAGATGAAGAAGATGACGAGTAAATTTTATACTTTTTCTTTAAAGACTACTTGTGACTAAGTCTGCCGCTAACATTGGTATTGCTGCAAGTGGGGCTGGACGTTGAAAATTCGGCTGTTTGCATCGCTGAACTTTAGTTCGGTCAGACGAATATCTATTTGGCTTTTTGTTGTTAACTTCCACTTTATATTTTCAATTGGGCAGCGGTTCTGGGCTGGACGTTATAAAATATCCCACCTGCAGCAATACCTGTCCGTTACCTGCTATTTTAGGACACACCTCAAAATGAGAAACATACTTCTAATATTAACAACTATACTTCTTGTTTCTTGTGGACACGATTATGAAAACACCGCAGAACAAAAAGAACTTTTTAAAGCAAGGGAAGCTGAACCTTTCGACACATTAATTTGCGTTTTTACTTCAAGCACAGGTAGTACAGACTTATATTATTTGCAAGGAAAATTAACTTTCCCAACAGACATAAAATCTCAACTTTCAGACACATTAACAAGAGACATTAAAGTTTGTGGGAACTTTCCGAAAGACTTAATTAATATGGGTAGTTGGAACTACAATTCCGAACTTGCTTTTAAAGTTATTGGTAAGACAATTTTAGCAGACACAATTAGGGCTTACCTGAAAGACAGAGTTCCATTATTTTTTGTTACTGAATACACTAAATTTAATTATGACTACCATAGCTGGACAGAAAAAGGCGATTTAGGAACATTCCCAAAAAGGAAAAAAATGGTGGACGATATTCTAAAATATCTAAAACTAAAAGGACAAACGTTAAAGGAAATTAATAACCTTTTAGGACAGCCAGACTATACCGAGAAAGATGAAATTGGGTATAAAATTGAGGAGGATTATGGAACTGACATTGACCCAATACGAACAACAACTCTGACTTTTAAGTTTAATCAAGACAGCATAATTACAGAAGCAAGAAAAGATGAATGGAAGAAAAACAGCAGGTAACAAAAGGTTTTGTGCAATTGGGGCAGGACGTTGAAGCAATCATCGGCAGTGCATATCCAGGCTTTGGTTTCGGCAGACATAATTCTGTTAGGCAGTAGTTCTAAACTTCAATTTTTAGTTAGTAATTTGAATTCGGTGCCGGGCAGACAGTTGGTCAATTCCCCAACTGCACAAAGCCTCGGTCGTTAGCTGTAATTTAATGAGAACATTCATAGCAGACATATTTCCAAAAATTCAACGGTTTAGTAAAAAGCTTGACCAACTTACTATTTTGACTAATCATCATTGGGTTTCGCTGAGCGACATAGCTAATTCAAAAACTGTTTTCATTTTCAGACCGAACAATCAAATCTTATTTTCTGAAAATGGTTTGGTTGAAAAAGGTACTTGGGAATACTTGGGCAATCAGTCAATTCTGTTAGAGCGACAAAATAAATCTTATCTGCTTAAACATGCTTTTGTAGACGATGACATTCTTGCGTTGAAGTTAGATAGCCTAAGTGGATATGCGGTGTTTATTAACGAGACAAAATTTGGACGTGAAATAAATACAATTGAAGATGTTGTTAGGTTTTTGGAGACCAAATACATCAAAAAATCCTCAACCACATCTGCATCAAAAACAGTAAGAGAGACAGCGAGTACAGACACAATAAAGACACCAAGTTTTGAAGAAACTCAACCAAAAGAAAATTATGACCTGTTCAACGGCAGACACTACATCGTTAGTGTCAAGTTTGACAACGGCTTAACAGGTGACATATACTTAGGCGGTAAATCAAAGAAGTATTTTCTGCAGTACGGCTTTAACGGAATTCAATATTTCGACACCAAAAAAGAGTGTATTGACTATTTATATAAGCAGCTTCACAAGACGATAAACTACAGCTAACAGTGCATTTGCAATAGCATGGCGGACGGAATAAACTTCGGCTACAAATCAATTTTCAGCTTTAGTTTCAGCAGACATTACGCTATTGGTTATTAGTTCTTAATTTCAACATCAGTATTTCAATTTAGCATTTGTTCCAGGCTGACAATACGCTATTGCCATGCCATCGCAAATGCTTTAACGTAAGGTGCAAGCTGGTTTGACCTGAACGAAACGTACCTTTCGTTTTCTTCGCATTCAATATTTAGGTTTGAAAATTATTTAGAACAGAAGTGAAAATTTCGGGTACTTTAGCTTTTACGGTTTTATTTGTTGGACAGAATGATTT
>MKTX01000003.1 GCA_001898465.1 Sphingobacteriales bacterium 39-19
ATTGATGGCTATACTGATTCACAAGGAAGTGATGAACTGAACCAAACTTTATCTGAAAACAGGGCAAAATCTGTAAAAGATTATTTGGTAAGCAAAGGCATTGATGAAAGCAGGCTAAAATCTACAGGGTATGGCGAAACCAACCCCATTGCAGATAATAAAACAGCTGCAGGCCGTGCTAAAAACCGCAGAACAGAAATGACAATTCGTAATTACTAAACGTAATCATACATACTTATTATGCCCGGTATTATTGCCGGGCATTTTTAATTTGGGGCATGGAGCATGAGAGGATGAATGTGCAGGATACGCATAGGGTCATTATGCATCATAATTAAACAGTATGGGGGAGGGGGGCATAAAAAAACCTGCAGAATATGCAGGCTTTGCGTTGGGTTACTAGGATTCGAACCTAGACAAACAGAATCAAAATCTGTTGTGCTACCATTACACCATAACCCATTATAAAATCCCGTTACGGTTAAGGGAGTGCAAAAATAGGGGTTCGTAATAAAATATCAAAATTGAACTTTTAAAAGTGAAAAATATATTTTAAACTCATATTTCCCCCGGGGGGGCAATTAAATATTATACCAATTCTTTGTCTTCCCTGTTTTTAAGTTCTTTTATTTTATCTAAAGCGCCCGTTACTACATCGCACATCATCGTGTATAAAGCGCCTTGTTGCGGGTTTGCATAAATGTATTCTAAAGCTTCGGTTTCATTCGCAATGATGGTAATGGGCATACCCGGGTTTTCAGAAATGATTCCTTCTTTTAGCAGGTCAATAATTTCTTCGGCACTGCGGCCTCTTAAATTTTTATCGCAACGGATAATAATCTCATCAAAATTTTTTGCAGAGATGATGCCGAGTTCCCGGATGTCTTCATCCCGCCTGTCCCCGGTACCGCTTATAATTCCAATCTTTTTCGGATAATCTAATTTGTTTACAAAATCGCAAAGCAGGTTTAAGCCATGTGGGTTATGTGCAAAATCTGCCAGGATAGTAAAAGTTTTAAAATGAAAAAAGTTTAACCTGCCGGGGGTAAGTGTGGCAGAGGGTAAAAATGACATGAGGGCACTGCGAATATCTTCAATAGTAATATCCCGGTATAAATAGGCTGCCATTACAGCGGGCAGGCAATTATTTACATTATGCACTGCCTTGCCTTCGTAGGTTACCGGTATATCTTTCACGTGCATTACCCTTATTTTCCAGGTGCCTTTTAAAATACTGATATAGCCATTTTCATATACCGTAGAGAGGCCCCCTTCTTTTGCATGTTTTAAAATGTAAGGGTTCTTTTCATCCATACTGAATAAAGCAATATTGCATTTTAGTGATTCCCGCATCGCATATACCAGTTCATCATCTGCATTTAATACAGCATACCCATGGGGAAATACAGTTTCAGGAACTACTGCTTTTACTTTAGCCATTTGCTCCAGGGTGTTTATGCCGGCTAAGCCCATATGATCGGCAGCCACATTGGTAACAATCGCTACTTCGCAATTTTGAAAGGCAAGCCCATTTTTAAGAATGCCACCTCTTGCACATTCCAGCACTGCAAAATCTACTGTGGGGTCTTTTAAAACAAACTGCGAACTGATGGGGCCTGTACAATCCCCTTTCATCATTAATTGGTTCTGGATATACACCCCATCGCTGGTTGTATAGCCCACTTTTTTACCGGCTGTTTTTGCAATATGAGCGGTAATACGTGTAGTGGTTGTTTTTCCATTGGTTCCTGTAATTGCAATTATGGGAATTCTGCCGGCTGATCCACGGGGGAAGAGCATGTCTACAACCGGTTCGGCTACATTCCGGGGCAGGCCTTCGGATGGATCAATATGCATCCTGAAACCGGGCGCCGCATTTACTTCTAAGATGGCGCCTCCATTTTCATTTACGGGTGTACGTAAATCGGTTGCCATAATATCAATACCACATATATCCAGGCCCACTATTCTTGCAATACGTTCGCACATAAAAATATTGGTAGGATGAACTTCTTCTGTTACATCGGTAGAAGTGCCTCCGGTGCTAAGGTTTGCTGTTGGCTTTACCAATACAAATTCTCCTTTGGCAGGAACGGTATCTAAAGTATATCCTTTTTCATCTAAAATTTTTTGTGTAAACTGGTCTACGGTAATTTGGGTTAATACATTTTCATGGCCATAACCCCTTCGGGGATCCTGGTTTGTAATATCAATAAGTTCCTGGATGGTATGTTTACCGTCTCCCGTTACCGAAGCGGGTGTGCGTAAAGCGGCACATATAAATTTATAATTAATTACAAGGCACCTGAAATCGAAACCGGTAATAAATCTTTCTACAATTACACTTCGGCTATAGGCTTTAGCGGCATCAAAGGCGATGAGCGCTTGTTCCCAGGTAGTGATATTGGTTGTATTTCCTTTACCATGATTTCCGTCAATTGGTTTTATCACCAATGGGTAACCATATTTTTCAACTACAGCCTGCAATCCATCAACTGTTCTTACTACCATTCCCCTGGGAACCGGAATTTCTGCTGCCTCTAAAAGGTTCTTGGTTTCTTCCTTATCACAAGCAATATCTACAGCTATATTACTGGTGGTGCTGGCAATGGTTGCCCTTATCCTTTTTTGGTGTACGCCATAACCTAATTGCACCAGTGAGTGTTTATTTAACCGGATATAGGGGATGCCTCTTTTTCCGGCTTCTTCTACAATACAGCCGGTGCTGGGGCCGAGCCGGGTATCTTCTCTTATTTCACGCAGGCGCATGATGTCATCTTCTAAATTATAGGCTTCTCCTTTTATTAATGCTTCTGCAATTCTAAAAGATGCTTTTGCTGCATATACGCCGGC
Organism: Sphingobacteriales bacterium 39-19; assembly: GCA_001898465.1. Lineage (GTDB taxonomy): Bacteria > Bacteroidota > Bacteroidia > Chitinophagales > Chitinophagaceae > Ferruginibacter. Next base: position 2,854 of record MKTX01000003.1, read on the forward strand.
ATCTTCTTCTAAATAACTAAAGCATACATAATATTCACCTTCTTCACCGGTACCTCTTGTTCTTCCAAAACCCGTATCCATACCGGCCAGGGTTTGTATTTCCAGTGCAATATGTTCAATCACATGCCCCATCCAGGTACCTTCATCTACCCGCATAAAAAAACCACCGGCTACTGCTTCGCTGCAACGATGTTCATATAAACTGGGCATTAATTTTTCAAGCCTTTCTTTAAATCCCGGAATTTTATTGGTAGGCATTTGCTCCATTTCCTCCAGGTCTATTTTCATTTGTATCAATTTACCCCTTCGTACGCTCCAAAAATTAGGGCCTCTTAAAATCTTAATTTCTATAATTTTCATTCATTCAGTTTTGGTAAAAATTCAAACAAGTAAATTAGTGAAATCTTACTGTATTGCAAAAATCAATATAAGCGATCAGGCATTTTAGTTAAATCAGCAGTACCGTTTATAGCCTGCAAGTATGGGGATCTCAATCATGAAGAATAAAGGTATCAACACCCTCTTAATAATTAATGGGTGGCCATGCTGTACGATTTCCATTAAATTTGCGTTTATCTAAAAAGAAGCGTTATTATGATTAAAGGAAAATTGATTGCGATTGGCGGGGCAGAAGATAAAGGTACCGACCTGGAATTGGGCCAAATACAAAGAAATAACCTTAATTTTTTTGAATTGGGTATTTTAAGACGTATTGTGGAAGAAGCAGGAGGCACAGATTGCAGAATTGAAGTGATTACTACCGCAAGCACCATACCCTTAGAAGTGGGACAAAATTATTTAAAAGCATTTGGTAAAATTGGGTGTACCAATATTGGCCTGATGGATATCAGGAACCGGAAAGATACCACAGACCCTGGATTCCTGGAGCGTATAAAAAAATGTGATGCCGTGATGTTTAGCGGGGGAAATCAACTTCGGCTAAGTGTTACGGATGGGGGAACAGAATTTTTATCTATCCTTAAAAAAAGATATACTGAAGAAGAAGGATTTATAATTGCAGGAACCTCTGCAGGAGCCATGGCAATGAGCCATACCATGATTTATGAAGGCAATGCTAGCAAGGCCCATTTAAAAGGAGAAGTAAAAATTACTACCGGGCTGGGATTTATAAATACACTTATTATTGATTCTCATTTTGAAAAAAGGGGAAGGTTTGGCCGCCTGGTGCAGGCCGTAGTTTGTAACCCCGGCAGCATTGGTATAGGATTGGGTGAAGATACCGGCATGATCATTACAAAAGGCAATAAGATGGAAGCGATTGGCAGTGGATGTGTAACGATCGTAGATGGTCACAATATTGGATTTACCAATATTGCCGATGTACCCGAAGGGAACCCTTTTTGTATTGAAAATATTAAAGTACATATTTTAGAACACGGGAATGCGTTTCTTATCAATGAAAAACAATTTATTGCCGAAATACATGAAGGGGCTTTATCCGGCAAGCAGGTGGCAGTAGATTAAGGATGGTTTGTAGAGTTAGTTTTTTAAAAACCTTTCGTAAATTATTTTATCTAATGCTTCCCTGTGTGCAGGGTGGGCGATACTTTGCAGGGCCCTGGCACGCTGCAGTAAATTCTGGCCAAATAAATTCACTTTTCCGTATTCAGTTACAACCCAATGTATATGGCCTCTTGTGGTTACTACACCGGCTCCTTGTTTTAAATACGGTACAATACGGGAAATGCCTTTTGATGTAGTAGAAGGTAAAGCAATAATAGGTTTACCCCCGGCAGATAAGGATGCACCCCTGATGAAATCCATTTGCCCGCCAATTCCGGAATATTGGTAGGTACCCAAAGAATCGGCACATACCTGGCCTGTAATATCAATTTCTATGGCACTGTTTATGGCAATTACTTTTGGATTTTTTCGAATGATGGCAGTATCATTTACATAACTTATATCCAGCACCCTGATGGCCGGGTTATCATGTACAAAATCATATATTTTTTTTGTACCTGCTATAAAACTCGTAACAGACCGGCCAGGGTTGTTTGATTTGCGGCTATTGTTTATGGTGCCGTTTTGTATTAAAGGAATTACGCCATCCGAAAACATCTCGGTATGGAGGCCAAGATCCTTATGATTTTTCAGGTTTTGTAATACCTGGTCCGGTATGCTTCCTATACCGAGTTGCAGCGTGCTGCCATCTTCAATCAGGGAAGCTACATGTTCCCCTATTTTCTCTACTATTTCATTTTTCTTAGATGCATAATCCACTTCGGGCAAGGGGTGATCTATCCATACCATGCTGTCTATTTTACTGTAATGTAAAAATCCGTCACCATGGGTTCGGGGCATTTGTGGGTTTACCATGGCAATTATGTGTTTGGCGGTATCTACTGCTGCCCGGGCAATATCTACCGAGCAACCCAATGAACAATAACCATGTGCATCCGGTTCTGAAACCTGGATGAGCGCCACTTGCAGGGGCAGTATCTTTTCTTTGAACAATTGGGGGATCTGGCTTAAAAAAACAGGAACATAATCTCCCCGCTCACTGTTTACAACCGCTCTTGTATTGGCTGAAACAAATAGGGAGTTCATGAAAAATGATTTACGGTATTGTGGGTCATCAAAATTTAAATCACCCATATTACTGATGCTTACCAACTCCACATCCTGTAAACAGGCATGCCTTTGTTGCATGGCAGTAATAAGAGGAACGGGTGTTGCTGCACTGCCATGTAAAAATACACGGTCACCGGATTTTATAACTTGTACGGCCTCTTCTGCCTGTATGTATTCTATTGTTTTCATGTGATTTTTTTAAACGAAAAAAGTTAGTTAAACAGGTAAGTTGTTTACTCAAAATAAATGCTGCAAAAATAATAAAGAAATGGCTCAGCCGGGGTGAAGACAAGGCTTACCGGGATTTATTTTAATGATCGCCCGATAAAATTTGTTTTTAAGGGTTTAATACTGTTCCTTCTCATTTGGAAAATCTTTATCCTTAATATCTTTTATATAATGTTGCACGGCTTGTGTTATTTGTTCGCCCAGGTTTAAATATTGCCTTAAGAAGCGGGGTTTAAATTCGGTGTTTATACCCAGCATATCGTGCATTACCAATACTTGCCCATCACAAGCGCCACCCGCTCCTATACCAATGGTTGGTATTGCTAAATTGGCTGAAACCGTTTTAGCTAAAGAAGCGGGAATTTTTTCTAACACAATTGCAAAGCATCCACATTCCTGTAACAGCAATGAATCCTTATGTAATTTTTCTGCTTCCGCCTGTTCTTTGGCTCTCACTGTATAGGTGCCGAACTTATAAATGCTTTGGGGTGTAAGGCCCAGGTGTCCCATTACGGGGATCCCGGTATCTACAATTCGCTTTACTCCATCTGCCACTTCAGCCCCTCCTTCCATTTTTACTGCATGAGCGCCGCTTTCTTTCATTATCCTTATTGCAGAATTAAGAGCTTCTTTACTATTGCCCTGGTAACTGCCAAAAGGTAAATCTACCACTACCAGGCTTTTTTCTACCCCACGTACCACCGATGAGGCATGGTAAATCATTTGGTCGAGTGTAATGGGCAATGTAGTTTCATGGCCGGCCATTACATTACTGGCGCTATCACCTACCAGTATTACATCAATACCGGCTGCATCAAAAATGCGGGCAAAGGAATAATCGTATGCCGTGATCATGGAGATTTTTTCACGGGCTTCTTTCATTTTTAATAAGGTATGGGTAGTAATTCTTTTTACTTCTTTATTTATTGACATAGTTTAAAATTTGTTATTTATGATTTTGGGTAGCCAATGCCTTTACATGCAGTAATAGAATGGCTGCCTGAGGGGGTAAATATATTTTAGTTTTTATTGTGGGCTTTATTAAATATTTATAATTTCATTTTTAATATGGCATGATAACCATCCTTAAGCAATACACTGTTGTTTTTAAAAATCATTTCATCAGCGGCGCATAAATAGATACTTATGACTTTAGTAAAGAACCTGTTTTTCTTTTTACAATAATACCAGTCCTGTTCAATGGCTATTTTTTTAAAATCTTCCTGTTTATAATCCGGGGACAGGGATTTGTTGCCGGTTAACTCACCATATATATTATACACCGGTACGTTTATTACTATACTGCTTTTAAAACCATTGCCTTCTGTATTTACCAGGGCTCTGCTGCTGTCTTTTGCAAAAAATACCTTTTCGCTTTTCAGCCATACCGGCCACAAAGTGCCAATTAAACCCTGGCCGTATAATTCTTTTAATTTATTATCTGCCGTAAGGGAGTCTAAATTAAAATATTGGAAAGACCGGCATAAGAAATCTTTTTTACGAAAATCTTTCTTCCTGCTTTTGGTATTCACAGCGGTAGTAAATATTCTTGCTTCCCCTAAAAAATTACCGGCAGGGGTAACGATAGGATAGCGCACACTCACCCAGGGAATATAGCTGTATAGTTTATCTTTTTGAATATAGAATATTTCATCTGCTGACAAGTTTGCATCTTTACGATTGGCTTCCTGGCTTACATCAATATTGTGTATGGCTTTAATTTGTGCTTTGTCAACCGGTGTTAATTCCAATGCATCGGGCCACCGGTATTGAACCGGTTTATAAGCCTTCAGTGTGCCTTTTATAAACTGGTCCAGTAAATAATTTTTCACATCGCCACAACCTGGTTTTATGTAAGCAGGGAAAAGCCCGGCCCACTGGATTTTTGAATTATTAATAAATGCATCATACCGGGTGGGCCCATTTTGTATTTGTGCTATTACAAAATGGCAAAAGAAAATTGAAGCAAATAAAAGGAACCTGGATTTCATGATTTGTTTTTTATTTCGGCCCATAGATGTTGTATTAAACCATCTGCAAGGCCAATGCGTGGAACAAAAATCTCGTTGGCATTAGCACATCGCATTACTTGTATATAAATTTGAAGTGCAGGTACAATCACATCTGCCCGGTCTCTTCGTAAATTATATTTTTCCATACGGGCTTCTATTGAATTTGCAGCCAGTTCTTTGTAATAATCTTTTAGTAAATCCAGGCTTAAAGATTTTCCATCTTTCTTTTTGCTGAGTGAGAATACCTTATTGATATTGCCGCCACTCCCTATGGCAATTACTTCCTTATGCCCCTTGGTTACCGCTTTTATTGTATTTTTCAATACATCCCAGTCAGATTCGGTAAGCTGCCCTTTTAGCAAGCGAATGGTGCCGATGTTGAATGATTTATTAAATATGAGTAAACCGTTACTAAAGAAAGAAATCTCGGTACTTCCGCCACCCACATCAATATACATATAACTATGATCAGCATTCATGTTTTCGGCTACATGATTTTCAAAAACAAAATTGGCTTCCATATCACCACTGATGATCTCGATTTGTATGCCTGTGTGTTCATAAATTTTTTCTATTACACTTCTGCCGTTAATCGCATCCCTCATAGCACTGGTAGCACAAGCTTTTATTTTTTGTACAGCATAAGCACGGGTAAGATATTTAAAAGATATCATACTGTTCAAAAACATATTGAACTTGTCTTCTGAAATGGCTTTGTTTTCAAATACATCGAATCCGAGCCTGAGGGGTACCCTTACCAAATTAAGTTTATTGAAACTTAGTTTACCTCCCGGTGTTTCCGTTACTTCCTTTATCAGGAGCCTTGCTGCATTACTTCCTATATCTATGGCTGCTAAAATCAAATTGGGTGGTTTGCTTCAAATTTCGGATAAAATTGAGGAAAGAAGCATAAATAAAAAAGAAAATAAAACGGGCAATTAAAAATTGGCGGGAAGTGTACATGGGATTAACCAGGCAGTGTTATTTATTTTTTAATTTTTCTATGATTACCGAGGTAGATATTCCATCCACTATATTGGCTAAGTGAACATGCCCTCCTGCAGCGATTACTTCTGTGGCTCCCGCAATTTTATCAATCGTATAATCTCCTCCTTTCACCAATACATCGGGTAAAATAGAAACGATCAGGTCCCGGGGTGTATCGGTTTCAAAAAGTACAACAGCATCTGTCATGAGCAGGCTGGCCAGTATTAATGCTCTTTCCTGTTCACCTAAAACGGGCCTGTTATCTCCTTTTAGTCTTTTTACAGACGCATCGGCATTTACACCCACAATAAGTATGTCGCCCAATGAAGCGGCTTCGCATAATGAAGCAATATGGCCCTGGTGCAATAAATCAAATACACCATTTGTAAATACAATTTTTTTATTGTGCAGCCGCCATCTTTTTAATTCCTGTTGCAGTTGAGTTTCGTTCAATATTTTATTGGGTATCGCTTGTGTATGCTTCATCTTTGCTTTTATTTTTATAAAACAGGTATACCATACTCATTACCCCCACCATTAATATAATACTGGTAGTAACGCCCCACATCAACCAGCCAAATGCTTTACCGGTGGGGGCCGATATATGATAAATTAAAAGTGTTTGCATTACAAACATAGGGAAAGACCCCAACCCGCCGGGGGTTGCAATCATAGAAAGCGTGGCCAGTGATAAAATGGCACAGGCTGCTTTAATGCCCAGGTGGGCAGTACCCTCAATCACCTGGAAGCCAATATAAATTTGTAATAAATACATACTCCATATAAAAATCGTATGGAATATAAATAATTTCCGGTGTTTTAATTTTTTGATACTGACAAAACCGGTTAACATGCCCTTTAAAAAATGGCTTGCTTTGATGATGATGGGATGTTGCGGGTATTTCCTGGCCAGGATTATGACAATTATAATAAAAAGCAAAAGTAATCCTGTTATTAATTGAATGCTGGTGGAAAGGTTACCGGAATGGGTAAAGGAGTGGAGCGCTTTTTTAAAATATCCTCCCACAAGATCAATTTGAATGAGCACAGAAAATAATATAAACAGAATATAACAAAACATATCGAAAATGCGCTCAATAATTACAGTACCTAAAACTTTATCTACTTCCAGTTTTTCTTTTTTTGATAGTACGGTACATTTTACAATCTCACCCAGGCGGGGAATAAAACTATTTATAAGGTAACCCAGCATGACACTGGCAAAAACAATTCGGGTAGCAGGCGTAAAGCCCAGGGGTTCCATCAGTAATTTCCATCTTAAGCTTCGGCTTAAATGGCTTAGTATAGCCATGATGAATACAGGAATCAGCAGGTAGTAGTTGGCGCTCCTGAGTGCCAAACGAAATTCAGCAGTCTCTTCCGGGCTCATGGAACTTAATTGCCACCATACCAGAAAAATGCCCGCCAGGGTAAACACACCATATTTTAAAAATGTAATTATTTTCTTTCGCATTTTGTAATACAAGATTGCCGAAGAAAAAAAGATTAAAATCCTTAATTTTTATACTACCCGGTAGCTATTCATTTAATAGCATATTATCAATTAACCTCACTTCTCCCAGGTAAGCGGCTACCAGCGCTACTAATTTTTTTTTACCATCCCACACATCTATACTTTCAAGCGTATCAGCATCTGCAATTTCCACATAATCTACCATAAATCCATGTTTGGTTAATTGGTGCTGCATGGCCATTTTTAATTCTTTTAGGGAGCCCGCTTTTATTTCCTGCTTTATTGTTAGCAGGCATTCACTTATTTCTTCGGCTTTCTTTTTTTCAGGATCAGTTAAACGCATATTGCGGCTGCTTAATGCCAATTTATTATTTTCTCTTATTGTAGGAACCGTAATTACCCGGGTGGGGTATGATTTAAGTTCTATTAATTTTTTTATCACCATGCATTGCTGGTAATCTTTTTGGCCCAGGAATAAATGATTCGGTGCTATTATTTGTAATAGCCGGTCCACTACCTGGCATACACCCTGGAAATGCCCCGGCCGGAATTCTCCTTCTAAAATAGTTTCTAAAATGCCCAGTTCATAATGTGGCGCTATATAGCCTGCGGGGTATATTTCTACAATACCCGGAATAAATAAAATATCGCAACCAGCAGCTTCCAGCATTTGAATATCCCGGGTAAGGGTAATGGGATATTTTTCAAAATCCTGCTTATTATTAAATTGGGTTGGGTTAACAAAAATGCTGCATACACAAATATCATTTTTGGTTTTACAGGCATCTATAAGAGCCATATGCCCGGGGTGTAATGCACCCATAGTAGGTACAAAACCAATTGATTGTGATTTTATTTGTATGCTGCCTAATATATTTCTGATGTCAATCAGCCGCTTACTAATAATCATTTTAATGTATATAATTGTTATACTAAGTAAAAAATGGCAGTCTCTTTAAAAAAACGTAATTTTGCAGCCAATTTCAAGGAATAGGCTTATATAGCCCTCTAACTTAGCACAATATGTCAACAAAGAAACGGATTTTATTTATTGCAAACGAAATGTCGCCCTATTTGGAACTTACTGAATTTGCAGAAGTAGTGAACAAATTGGCAATCATGTCCAATGACAATAATATTGAAGTTCGATGTATTATGCCTCGTTTTGGTGTTATTAATGAACGCCGGCATCGCTTACATGAAGTGGTTCGTTTATCGGGTATTAATGTGATGATTGATGGAGATGATTATCCCCTCGTAATAAAGGTTGCCTCCTTACCCAATGCCCGCCTGCAGATATACTTTTTAGATAACGAAGATTTTTTTAAGCGCAAATCAATTTTTACAGATGAAAATGAAAATTGGTTTGATGACAATGGATTGCGGACTGTATTATTTTGTAAGGGCGCTTTGGAAACTGTAAAGAAATTTGGCTGGCCGCCAGATATTATTCATTGCAGTGGATGGATGACCGGCCTGATACCGCTATATATTAAAACAGCGTATAAAAAAGAACCTGTTTTCAACCATAGTAAAGTAGTTTTTACCATTGGTGAAAATACGTTTAAAGAAAAATTAGAATCTGATTTTGCAAAACTGGCAACCATTAGCGATTCCATAGGTACTAAGGAACAATCGCTTTTTAAAGAAGGGTCCAATACAGCATTATTCAGAACTGGCGCCTCTTATGCCGATGCTATTACTTTTGGCGCTGCCAAAACGGATAAGAAATTAACCGAAGAGTTTTCAAAAGTAAAAGGGAAAAAAGTTTTGAAATTTAATCCTGAATCTGATTTAACAGACTATTTACAATTATATAACGACCTTGCTAAATAGTTAACTGCAACCTGATTATCTTAAATATTTATTTGTGCGCAAAAATGTTTTCCCTGTAATTTTTACCGGAATTGTAGCCGCCTCATTCATTTTTTGGGGCTGTACAAAATTAGATACTACAAACCTGGGTATTGACCTGATACCCGCCGTAGATAATGTTCACACCTTTCGGGACACCTTTCAAATTGAAACCACCCAGGGCTTTTTTAATGATACCAGCCAGGTAAATCTTTCGGGTAATTTTCTTTTAGGAAGAATTAATAATGACCCTTTATTTGGCACCACCCAGGCCGATTTGTTTTTACAATTTAAGCCTCCTTTTTATCCTTATTATTATGGCAACCAGGGAGATACCCTGGTAGGGATTGATTCTGTTGTTTTAGCCTTAAAATACAGTGGTTCCTGGGGCGATACTACGGTGGCACAGCAATTGGAAGTGAGCCGGATTGTAGACCGGGAATTCTCTGATTCTTCATTCAAGTATCACAATATTAATTATAGCCCCATGCTGGGCCTGCCCGTTTCTTCCATTGAGAATATTGATATCAGGACTTTGGGCAATAAAGTATATTTTGCGCATGGTAAAGATTCCAGTACGAACCAGATCAGAATTCATTTAGATCCCATTTATGCCAATGAGTGGTACCTGTATGATTCCAGTCAAACCGGTAATTACAATGCCTTTAGAAGCGATTCCTTATTCAGGAAATTAATAAATGGATTGGCCGTAAAATCGGTTGGTTCCGGCAATGCATTAATGTATTTGGTTTTAGACGATCCGGGTACCCGGCTTGAAATACATTTACGGAAAAGATATAATGGAAGAATGGATACTTCTTATGTAAGCCTGGGAATACAAACGGTTACTTATTCCGATCTGTTTCAATCGGCCGTAGCCAATCATGTACAAAGAAACAGAGCCGGTACGCCAAGTGTGAACCCGGGGCCCGATGAATTGTATTTACAAACAAGTCCGGGCTCTTATGTAAACTTACATTTCCCGGCATTGCACCCCGATAGTATCAGCAACCGGGTAATAAACCGGGCTGAAATTGTAGTGGAACAGATACCTGATAATGTATATTACGATTCTATTTTTTCTGTGCCACATGCCTTGTATGTTGATTTGGCAGATACTGCCGCCGGGAAATGGAAACCTATTTATTTCGATTTAAACCCTATGGCATATTACGACCCGGATAATGCAAGTTTTTATTTTCCTTCTACTATGGATTATAATAGTTTTGGCGCTTTTCCTAAACATAAAACAGGGCCCGGGGGCGTTGGTATTTATTATTATACTTTAAATGTAACCCGGCAGTTGCAAGATATGGTAACCCGGAGGCATATAAATTATGATATGCGTTTATTCGCCCCTTATACTTTAGTATATCCGCAATATTCCAAAACCATTTTACCCTATGCGAACCCCTTGGCTTTGGGCAGAATAAAAATTGGAAGCGGTACGAACCCGCAATACCGCATGAAACTAATAATGACCTGGACGAAAATATAATTTTCTTAAGCCCTCACAATATTGTGGGGGCTTTGTTGTTTTATGTCCATACCCTTATCTTTGCATCCTTAAAAAAATATATATTTATGCCTTATTTATTTACCTCCGAATCTGTAAGTGAGGGACATCCTGATAAAGTTGCTGACCAGATCAGTGATGCTTTAATTGATCATTTCCTGGCCTTTGATCCGCAAAGTAAAGTAGCTTGCGAAACACTGGTAACTACAGGCCAGGTGATACTGGCCGGTGAAGTAAAAAGTAAAGCATACCTGGATGTTCAGGAAATAGCAAGAGCTGTTATTCGTAAAATTGGATATACCAAAAGTGAATATATGTTTGAAGCTAACTCCTGCGGTATTTTATCTGCTATACATGAGCAATCATCTGATATTAACCAGGGCGTAGATAAAAAGAAAAAAGAAGAACAAGGCGCCGGTGACCAGGGTATGATGTTTGGCTATGCAACCAATGAAACCGAAAATTATATGCCCCTGGCTTTAGACCTTGCCCATTTTATATTAATTGAAATGGCGGCTTTACGCAGGGAAAATAAACAAATAAAATATTTACGCCCCGATGCCAAAAGCCAGGTTACCCTGGAATATAATGATCAAAACCAACCGGTGCGTATTGATGCCATCGTTGTTTCTACCCAGCATGATGATTTTGGAACAGATGAAACCATGCTGGCAAAAATTAAAAAAGATATTATCAATATTGTAATACCCCGGGTAAAAGCAAAATACCCTAAATACAATCATTTATTTAATAATAAAATTACCTATCACATAAACCCTACCGGCAAGTTTGTAATTGGCGGGCCACATGGCGATACCGGCTTAACCGGTCGTAAAATTATTGTAGATACTTATGGCGGCAAAGGCGCACATGGCGGCGGCGCTTTTAGTGGTAAAGACCCCAGCAAGGTAGATCGCAGCGCCGCATATGCTACCCGCCATATCGCTAAAAACTTAGTGGCTGCCGGCCTTTGCGACGAAGTATTGGTACAGGTATCTTATGCCATTGGCGTGGCACAACCTACCAGTATAAATGTGAACACCTATGGTACTGCCAGGGTAAAACTTACAGATGGCCAAATTGCAAAAAAGATCATGGGAATGAAATGTTTTGATATGCGCCCATTCTTTATTGAGCAACGGTTAAAACTACGGAACCCCATGTATAGCGAAACCGCAGCTTATGGGCATATGGGCCGTAAAAATGAAACTGTTGATAAAACATTTGTTTCTCCGGATGGTAAAACGATTAAGAAAAAAGTTGAACTCTTTACCTGGGAAAAGCTGGATGCCGTGAAAGACGTAAAAAAAGAATTTGGATTAAAATAAGGCCGGCTTTACAATATATTTGCCCAACATCGGTTGGGCTTTTTTGTGGCATGCATTTAATAGAGCATTCATTAAAGGCACATAAAAAAAAGGGTCCCTCCGTAGAAACGGAGCGACCTTTTCGATTGCTTGCCATATGAAAAAAACTAAACAGCAAAATGCTGTAAAAAATATTTATCTTGCTTTTAGGTTATTAAAACCTGGCCTTTCCGATTGCTTTCCCTTTTCGATTGCCCGCTAATATGAAACCTGTATTGTAAAACAATAAGCAAATGTACCTGGATGAAGGCATTTGTAAATACCAGATTATGAGCCAATATATGATGCTAAAACAATGCCTGTACCCTTATAATGCAGTATAGATAAGAATTGTAGCCTATCTCTTTTATTATGCCCAACCGATCTGCCGACATATTATTTCAACTTGTACATTCCCTGGAAAAGGCGGAAAAAAGGAATTTTAAACTTTATATAAAAAGAAATTCGGGGAACGCCGATCTAAAAATTATTGAACTCTTTGATGCCTTAGATAAATTGGAAGAGTATGATGAGAAGCTGCTCTTTAAAAAACTACGTTCTATAAAAAAACCGCAGTTGGCCAATGTAAAAAGTCATTTATATAAACAATTGCTGGCCAGCCTTAGGCTCATAAAAATTGCAGACAGTATAGATTTACAGCTACACGAACAGTTAGATTATGCAAAAATATTGTATAACAAAGGGCTCTACTACCAAAGCCTTAAAATATTAGAGAAAGCAAAGGAACTGGCCATTGCTAACAACCAGGACAGCCTGTTAATACCAGTTATTTCACTCGAAAAAAAAATAGAAACCCTGCATATAACCCGAAGTATGGAAAACCGGGCAGAACAATTGAGTAGCGAAGCAGAAGAAATTTATAGAAAACGCAGGAATATTACACGGCTTTCGAACCTGGCTCTTAAAATGTATAGCTGGTATATTAAGTATGGCCATGCCAGGAATGAAAAAGAGGGCGCCGCTGTAAAACATTTTTTTACCACCAGCCTGCCAGCCGGGGCACAAAATTTTACAGGTTTTTACGAAAGATTGTACCTGTACCAAAGCTATTGCTGGCTTGCATTTATCCGGCAGGATTTTTTACAGTATTACCGATATACCCAAAAATGGGTAAACCTGTTTACGGATCAACCCTTTATGATTGGGATAGAAACCGGCCACTATATTAAAGGCATGCATAACCTGATGAATGCCCATTTTGATTTACACAATTATCAAAAATTTGATGAAACTTTACAGGAATTTATTCTCTTTTCAAAATCTAAAATTGCACAGCAGCATGATAACAACCGGGTACAAACTTTTATATACCTGGTAAGTGCAAAAATTAATAAACATATCAGTACCGGTACTTTTAAAAAGGGGTTGGAACTGGTACCCGATACAGAAAAAAAACTCGCCCAATATTCTTTATACTTAGATAGGCACCGTATCCTGGTGCTTAATTATAAAATAGCAACCTTGTATTTTGGAGCGGGAGATTATAGTACTTGTATTGATTACTTACATCGAATCATTAATGGGGTAGATGATTTAAGGAGCGACTTGCAATGTTATTCCCGTTTATTACATTTAATTGCTCATTATGAATTAGGGAATACCATGATTATAGAATCGTTGGTAAAATCGGTTTACCGCTACATGGCCAAAATGGATAATTTATCTATGATAGAAACCGAAGTATTGAAGTTTTTAGAAAGATCTTTCTTTATACCGGTAAATAAAATGCAACCCCAGCTTACCCTTTTTTTGAAAAAAATAAAACACTATGAATTTAACCGTTTTGAAACCCGGGCATTTGCTTACCTGGATATTGTTTCATGGCTGGAAAGTAAAGTAAACAATGAACCTCTTCAAAAAGTAATACATGATAAGTATTTAAAAAGTTCACGCCGTTAATCAGGCAGTAAGTAAACTGCATCCTCGTAAATCGGTAACATCTAACCTGCCTGTAATTTCAAAATGATTCGTGTTTGTAATATGCCCTACATCATCGGTAGCAATAAATGCACAACTATATATATTCGCCAGGTCAATGATATTAATAACCCCGCTTGTGCCCGGTACCGTTGAAACGGCGTAAGGGTCATCTTCTGCCCGTATTAAAACCTGCATCCAGGGCGGGCAACTAAATTGGCCATCTTTGCGTGCATAAGCCTGCGACAAAAGTTCTGTCATTCCATATTCTGAAGCAATTTCTTTCAGATGAAATTTTTCTTTTAAAATTGTATGCACTTCCGATCTGGTAATTTCCTTTTTTCTTCCCTTCATGCCGCCGGTTTCTATTACCTGGCAGTATTGTAAGGGCATGGGGAATTTATCTGCAAAATCAAGCAAGGCATAGGTTACGCCAAATAAGATTGTTTTAATTTTATTTTTTTCATTTTCAATTAAGGTTTTAGCCAGGGCTTCCCATTCATGTAAATAAAAGCCACTGTTGGGGTGCTTGCTCAGCCGGGTTAGTTCCTGTACCATATATACCAGCGAAGAATTCCCTTTTTCTAAATAATTGGGTAATAGCCCCAGGATGCAATATTGAGCAGGATCGCCAAAGAACCGGGAGAAGGTTTTTAAAAAACTCTCTTTATAAATTTCTTCATTTGTAAGATAGTGCTTGCTGGAGATCATGCCCGTAGTGCCACTGCTTTCAAAAATGAGTTGTACCGGGTGGGCGCCTGAAATAAGGGTATGTGTTTTAAAGAAAACAATCGGCAAATAGGGGATATCCAGGATTGTATGCACATTACCGGGCCCCTTTTTTAGTAAATCGCAATATTCACGGTATAAGGAATTATGTGCATATTGATACCGGAATACTTGAATTGCCAGGGGGTCAAAATTAAAATTCGACGCATGAAATACTTCTTTTATAATATCAATATCCAGTTGGGGCATTTGAAAGCTGCAAATTTCCGTAAAAAATTTCATTCCTTTCAAAAGGATTATTTTATTAAGAGGTTATTTAGAAATCTGTCGTTAAATTTGGCTATGCAAATAATGAATATAAAAAAAGCCTTTCTTTTGGGGGGTACTGTAGTTTTACTTTTCTCTTGTGGTAAGGATAAATTTAATTCTGTTCCCGAAATTAAGTTTACTTCTATTTCGCCCAATGTGATTAGTAATTCCAGTTTTCCCGGCCAAATTGATCTTACTTTTCAATTAAAAGATGCCGAAGGCGATTTTGGTGTGGGAGGAGGACAGGATTCTTCATTTGTATATGTAAAAAACATTACCACATCGCAGGAACTGGATTCATTTAAATTCCCTGTATTAAATGGCATTAGCCGCAAAAACCTGGATGTGGAAGTTACCGCCAATATTTTACGGGACGCCAAACCCAGTAATATTCCTGCGCCTTATACAGATACTTTATATTTTGAGATTTATGTAAAAGACAATGCAGGGCATAAAAGTAATGTAGAGCAGGCGGGCCCTTTATACTATATCCGAAATTAATGCGTTGGTTACAATTCATCTTATCACATTCTATCTTCATTTCTTTTTGTGCAGCAGCATTGTGTATGCAAACCTATATCCTGCTGCATATACCACCCAATATTCATATTATTGGCCTTGTATTTTTTTCTACCCTCTCCGGTTACAATGTGTATTGGTTTTTGAGTAAGTTTTTCTTTAGCACTTCCACTTCAATTTTTAAATTTATTAGCATAGCCAGGTCTTATTTTAGTGTAGCTGTAATAAGCGCCGGGCTTACCTTTTACTTTTTTTTAAAGGTACCCTATAGTTTGCCTTACCTAATTATTTCCATTTTTCTTACCGCTTTATATTCCATGCCTCTATGGCCCATTCGCCGTTTGGCAGGCCTGGCACAAAAAGCCGGGTTTTTAAAAACAACTTTGCTGGCATTTACCTGGGCATATACTACAACCGTATTGCCTGCTATTGAAATTTTGCAGCGTGAAGCTTATGCTATCGCACTATTATTTGCCTCCCGTTTTTTCTTTATGCTCATGTTGTGTGTAATTTTTGATAAACGGGATACCGAAATAGATAAAATTCATTCTTTACGAAGTATGGCTACCGATATTCCTGCCCGCACACTTAGGGCCTTAATGTATGTAACGCTGTTTTGTTATATGATGGCAGGCATTTTTGTGCGAATACATTTTGGAGATACGCCCCAGGTTTTTGCTTTTGCACTAACCGGCGCTGTAGTATGGATCGTTTTTGAAATGTCCTTTAAAAAAAGAGGTTATTTTTTCTATTATTTTGTTGTAGATGGCCTTATGCTCCTCTCATCTGTTTTTACCTGGGGAGCCGATCTGTTAAATTATTAACCGGGAACCAAAGCTTTAGTTACTTTTGCACAAAATATTTTTACTATGGCTAAAGCAGCAAAATCTAAATCTATACTTACTCCTGCTTCCTATCAATTTTTAGAAAAGTATATTAATAATGCCTCTCCCACAGGGTTTGAAACACGGGGGCAAAAATTATGGATGGAACATTTAAAACCCTATACCGATGAATTTTTCACTGACCCCTATGGCACTGCAGTAGCGGTTATCAATCCAGGCCATCCCTTTAAAGTGGTTATTGAAGCCCATGCCGATGAAATTAGCTGGTTTGTAAATTATATTTCTCCCGAAGGCCTTTTATATTTAAAAAGAAACGGGGGAGTAGATCACCAGGTAGCGCCCAGTAAAAGAGTCATTATCCATGGAAAAAAAGGGCCTGTAAAAGCGGTATTTGGCTGGCCCGCCATTCATACCCGTATTGGCGGTGCAGAAAAAGAAACACAGCCAAAAGTAGAAAATTTATTTTTAGATTGCGGGGCCCGAAATAAAAAAGAAGTGGAAGCGCTGGGCATACATGTAGGTGCCGTAGCCACTTATATAGATGGGTATGAAGAACTGGCGCATGATTTTTTAATAGGCCGTGCATTTGACAACCGCATTGGTGGTTTTATGATTGGCGAAGTAGCCCGCTTATTAAAAGATAATAAAAAGAAGCTTCCCTATACCTTATATATTGTAAATGCCGTTCAGGAAGAAATTGGCCTCCGGGGCGCAGAAATGATTGCCCGGCGTATAAAACCCAATGTCGCAATCATTACCGATGTTACCCATGATAGCACAACCCCGATGATCAATAAAATGATAGAAGGCGATTGTGTTTGCGGAAAAGGTCCTGTATTAAGTTTTGGCCCCGCTGTTCATAATAAATTATTAGGGTTGGTGCAGGATGTGGCGGAAAAAAATAAAATTGAAGTGCAGCTCCGGGCCGCAAGCCGCAGTACGGGTACTGATACTGATTCTTTTGCTTATGCCAATGATGGCTGTCCTTCGGTACTTATTTCTATTCCTTTAAGATATATGCACACAACAGTAGAAATGCTTCATAAAAGGGATATAGAACTTACCATAAAATTAATGTACGAAACATTATTAGCGCTGAGCCCCAAAACCAACCTGAGTTATTTTTAAATTTATGGAAGATCGTTTTTCTAAATATATAAAACTTACTACAGGGCTTATGCTCACTGTAATTGGGTTTGTATTATCCATCGCCATTCTCTTAGTTCTTATTCGGTTATTATTTGGCATATTAAGCTATGTTCCCTGGATAAGTTATTTTTTTATGGCTTGCTTAATTATATTTCCTTCCATATTTTTTATCACGGTGTTTTATATTTACTATAAGCGTACCCGGCTTTATCCCCGTAAATGGATCAGGTACCTCTCTTTTTTTATTTTTTGCGCCATCAGTTGTTTTTGGATGTATGTGTTAATTAAAGATGTGATCACATTCACCCGGTATCAATATACAGAAATAGATAAATATATGGGATTTGGTATGTGGTTGCTTGCCGGCTCGGTATTTACCTTGTTTTTGGTAGGTATGATGCAGGCTTTAGGCCAGCAAAAAGAATTAGACTGGCGTACAAAAAGACAACAGGAGCGGGGCGACGTAGATTAACCCGGGTTTTGTAAGCAGTAAATGGCCGAATCGTAAAACTTACTTTCGTAATAATAATTTTCTGTAAAATGGGCTTCTTTTTGGAATCCCATTTTTTGTAACAGGTGCTCACTTCCTTTGTTTTCAGGATTGATGTGTGCTTCTATACCATGCAGGTTCATTTTCTTAAAACCATATTCTATTACGGGTTTTGCGGCTTCCTGCATTATGCCCTGTTGCCAATAATCAGGGCTTAATATATATCCTAATTCTGCTCTTTTATGCTCGGCATCTATTCGCCAGAATGTTATATTTCCAATCATCATTTCCGGTTCTTCTTTTAATGCAATCACCCATAAAATAGCTTTATTTTCAAACCAGTTATGCTCAATCATTTTTATCATTGCCCGGGCTTCTTTTATATTTTGCAAAGGTTTTTTTTGAATATATTTTAATACCAGCGGGCTGCTGCGTAATGCATACAAACGTTGCGCATCCTTTATACCAACGGGCCTTAACAGCAATCTGCGGGTATGTAAAACCGGGAAGGGGTGAAAATTCAAATGCAGGTTAAATTTATTTTTCTCCATTGAGTTTATCCTGTTTTTTTACCCATGATGATGAGTGAAAATTCTTTGCCATCCATACTGGCCACATCCGGTAAATGCCCCCAGGTTTCAAAGCCCAGGGATTTAAAAATAGAAAGGCTGGCATAATTATGGGCAAAAATAAACCCTAGTAAATTTTTTATTTTTAAAGCAGGCGCTTCCTTGATACATTCACTTAATATCGCCTTGCCATACCCCTTTCCCCGGCATTTTTCATCCAGGAAAATACTGATTTCTGCAGTGCCGGAATAGGCAGGCCTCCCATAAAAATCGCTGAAACTTACCCAACCGATTTTAGAAAATTGAAGATCATCTTCAATAATCCATATCGGGCGATTACCTGTATGTGCCCAAAACCATTTCTCTTTATCCTTCGTATTTACCGGCATCGTATCGGCAGTTACCATACGGCTTGCAATGGTAGAATTATAAATTTCTACTATATAGGGAAGGTCATCAATATAGGCATTCCGAATGAGCATCCTGTAAAAAATTAAGTGCCGGTTGCAGATTATATTCTAATTAGTAATCTTCTGTTTATATAGTTATTTGGATAGCAATTTACTCAAGAAATATTCCGAAATAAAAAAAATCTGCTCATTTGAAGCGGATTGCGTAAATTCCTCATTGATTATTTAGGGTAAATACGCTTAATTTTGAAATCTTTCGTAATTAAATAGTAAAATGTGCGTTATTGAATGAGTAATCTTACTGATCCAAAAATTTACTAATTTCACGTTTTTATGAAAAACAATATGCCAGATCCAATAAAAGTTATAATTGCCGATGACCATGTGTTATTCCGTGCCGGCGTAAAAGCATTTTTAAGTTTAAAAGAAGATATCCGTGTAATCGGTGAAGCAGATAATGGAATGCACTTACTCACTTTACTAAAAGCACAGGTTCCTGATATCATTTTATTAGATATTCAAATGCCCATCATGAGCGGTATTGATGCCTTACCGGAGATTAAAAAACTTTGCCCGCAAACAAAAATCATCATGCTCACTATGCTCGATGAAAACAGTATGATATCTAAATTAATGGAACTGGGTGCCAACAGTTACCTCTCTAAGTCCAGTGATAGCGAAGTGATTTATGAAGCCATTAAAACCTGTGTAAGCCAGGAATATTATTTTAACGACCTTACCAATAAGGCCATGCTTACCAGCCTGAAACAAAAAAATAATGTAGTGCCTCCCCATTTAATGGTACAGGAAGCTGTATTGAATGAAAAGGAAACCACCATCCTTCGGTTGATGTGCGAAGAAAAAAGTACCAAAGAAATAGCCGATATTGTAGAGCTTAGCCCCCGTACCGTAGAATCCATAAGGGATAAATTAAAAGTAAAAACGGGTTCAAAAAGTACAGCAGGCTTAATTATGTATGCTGTGAAACATAAGATAATCGAAGAAATTTAGCGGATGACGCTTGTATATTTTTTTCATAAACCCCTCGCTTTACGCACTGGGGTTTTTTAATGTATTTCAAATGAACTATTATAATTTTAATGGAAAACTTTTTCCCGAACAGGAACCCGCCTTAGGCCCCAATAGCCGGGCAGTACGCTATGGCGATGGTTTGTTTGAAACCATTAAATACCGAAATGGCCAGTTGCTGCTGCAAGAAGAACATTTTGACCGCTTATGGCAGGGTATGAGATTATTGAAATTTGATATCCCTGCACAGTTTACCCCCCAGCTATTGAAAAATGAAATAGAAAGAACAGTACAAAAAAACAAGCATACATCGGCCAGGATTAGAATGGCGATCGTACGGGGAGAGGGCGGCATGTTTGATCCTAAAAATCATTTGCCCAATTACATTATACAAAGCTGGCAATTGCCCCAGAAAATTGAACTGCTTAATAGCAATGGCCTTGTATTAAGCATTTACCGGGATGGATGGAAATCCTGTGATTCATTCTGTAATGTAAAGCACAATAATTACCTCTGCTATTGTATGGCAGCATTATATGCAAAAGAACAATTTAGTAATGATGCGTTATTGCTGAATAATTACGGGCGCATTTGCGACAGTAGTATCGCCAATGTGTACATGATAAAAGACGAAAAAATTTTCACCCCATCTTTATCAGAAGGGTGCATTGCCGGCGTAATGCGGAATTTTTTAATACAACATTTGCCGGTATTGGGTTATCCTGTTGAGGAAACTCAAATTACGGAACAAATGTTATACAGCGCTGATGAAGTGTTTCTTAGTAATTCTATTTTTAATATCCGCTGGATAGCCCATGTGGGTAGTTACGATTATAAAAATAAAAAAGTTGTTGAGATGGTAAATGCCCTGCATAATGCCTGCCCCGGTGTGTTTTATTGATTTGTTCAATGCATTGCTTTCATTCATTTTGCCTTTCATAACCCGGAAGGCTTTTTTTTAATTGTGATTGTAATTTTTCTATAAAATAAATATGGCAATTACATGACAATAAAAATGCTTTAAAAAAGAGAAGAGAAGAGTTACGAAAATAACTTTGCCAAAATATTTTTAAAATATAACCTGGCCTGTTTGCAGGCATCCCTTCCGCTTTGGGGTATTTTAAAAATACAACACATCAACAAAACTAAATGAAGAAAATAAGCCTCCTCGCATCTGCCTTACTCCTTGTGATTATAGCTGCTGCACAGGATTCCCTTGCTGTAAAACAGTTAGATGAAGTAATTGTAACAGGTCAATACCGGCCACAGTCTATTAAAAAATCAGTTTATCAAACCCGGGTGATCACAGCCGATCGAATTGAAAAACAAGGAGCTTCCAAACTACAGGATGTATTAAACTCCGAATTAAATATCAGGTTTGCACAAGACCTGGCAACCGGGGGCACCAATACTACCATGATGGGAATGAAAGGGCAAAATGTAAAAATATTATTAGATGGAATACCCATTGTAGGCAGGCAGGGCATGTCAAACGAATTTAATATCAATCAAATTGATTTAAATACAATTGACCGGATTGAAATTGTAGAAGGACCCATGTCAGTAATTTATGGGGCAGATGCGTTAGCCGGTGTGATCAACATCATTACAAAAAAAATAAGTAATGCTGCTTTTTCAGTAACTGCAAAAATACACGAAGAAACGGTGGGTAAGGAGTATAGCTTTTTCGAAAAAGGGATACATGAGCAAAACCTGGGTGCTACCTACCGGTATAAACAGTGGAGTATGGGGGGCAATTTGGGTTATCATTATTTTGGCGGGTGGAAAGGTGAAGAGGTTGGCCGTGAATTAGAATGGCATAAAAAAGATCAAATTACCGGCGCAGGATTTTTACATTTTCAAAAAGCAAGGTTTCATTTTAATTATCGTTTTGATGGGTTGGATGAAAAAATTACAAATCCCGGAAATTTTATTAGTCCCCAGGTAGCTTCTAATGATACATTGGCAAACGACCAGGAATATTATACGCAACGGGCCATGCAGCAACTGGAAGCTGCCTATCATTTCCATGACCGGCTTTCTTTATCCCTGCAATCAGCATATACCGTATATGGCCGCCAGGTAGTATCCAGTACAGTGAGTAAAAAAACCGGGGCAATAAGGGAAAATAATGCACCAGGTGCAAACTCCATGGAGCAAATTACCGGCTTTACTTTCAGGTCAATGATGATTTATAAATTGAATCATATATTTTCTTTTCAGCCGGGTGTGGATGTTAATATGGAAACGGGGGATGGAGAAAGATTAAAAGCCGGGAAGAACAGGATAAATGATTATGCTTTGTTTTTAACTTCAGAAATTTCTGCATCGCCAAAGATAAGCCTGAAGCCGGGATTGCGTTTTACCAAAAATTCAAACTATAATGCCCCGGTACTCATTCCCTCTATTAACAGTAAATTTATTGTAAATAAAAATTTCGATATTCGGGCATCTTACGGAAACGGATTCCGGGCTCCATCCATGCGGGAACTCTATTTTAATTTTATAGATGCCAATCATACCATCCTGGGTAACCCCGATTTGAAAGCAGAGGTATCTAATAGTTTTAATGCTTCAATAAACTGGAATAAAGTTCAAAATGCAAATACCGTTTTTACCGCCGTAATCAGCGGGTTTTATAATGATGTGAAAAACCTGATTGATTATGCAGCCTCTTTAAGTGAACCGGGAAAAACAACATTGATTAATGTTTCACACAGTAAATCTGCCGGTATCAACTGGCAGGGAACCGTTACCTCCAAAAATTGGAATATCAGCATGGGCGCTGCTTATACAGGCTTTAATAATGAATATGCTGAAACTGAAAAAAACCTGTCCCGAATGTTATGGTCTCCTGAAGCTACCACTACATGGGGTTATCACTTTTATAAACAAGCATTGGATATAAACCTGTATTATAAATTTACCGGTAAACGCCCCATTTATGCTTTTGATAATGATCAAAATTTAGTGCTTACAAAATATGATGCCTTCAGTATGGCCGATATTACATTAAATAAAAAGCTGGGTAAAAATTTAAAAGTGAATATGGGTATTCGGAACCTGTTTAATGTAACCAGTATAAATAGTAATTCTTCTGTTACCAATAGCAGTATTAATACTTCATTCCAGGGAATGTACCAGGCCACCGGCAGGGGGTATTTTGCAGGACTTACTTTTAACTGGGCAAAATAAAATTTAAAAATGAAAACGATGATGATGAAAAAAATGAAAGTTGCATGTATCTTGACTCTGCTAAGCAGTATTTTATTTATCGCTTGCCGCAAACAAGATCATTTAGCAGCTCCTGATGTTCTTGTAAATTTTGAAGCCAATACATTGGGAATACCTGCTGCTGAAGATAGTATCCTAATTAAATTAAAACTTACATCATCTACCCCGGTAGATGTACCTGTAATCATCAATGTAAATGAAGACCATTTGCAATATGATCAGTCTTATACCTCTGTTCCTGCCCTGGCAGCAGGAAAAATAACAGTGATTGTACCGGCTGGAAATAATGAAGCACAATTCATCATTAAAAAGAAACCGGGTGTTTTTTATACCGGTGATGAAAAACTAAATTTAGAAATTTACAGTTCAGCCCAGCCGGTAATTATTGGTGCCGTAAAAAAACTGGAACTTAGTTTTGGTGAAATTATAGCCACAAATGTGTCTGCCGTAATAAATGGAGGGGGGGGCGATTTTCCGAATAAAGTATTTATTGACCTGAGCGCAAATCGGCAAAACCCGGTATTGCGTACCAACTGGGATTTGGGTTTTTATACCGGCCCGGGCTTTAATGTAATTCTTAATTCATCTACGGCCATGATGGCAAAGCAAATAAATAAAAATGATTTGAGCCTGGTAACGGCAAACGATACCCTGGGATTTGCTTCAGAGGTTTCCTTTAGCCTTACCAATCCTTCTCCCACAGCCTTGCCTTATATTGATTATCCTGATGGTGACCTGGGCCGTACCGCTATCTCCCCCGTTTTTGCTACACCTTCAGAAAATAAAGTGTATATTATTAACCGGGGAACCGGTGTAGGAAACCCGGCTCCCGGGCGGGGTTGGAAAAAAATAAGGATATTAAGAAATGCAAGTGGGGGCTATAGTTTACAATATGCCGATATCGGTTCGCCCACCTATGCTACTTTAGAAATTCCAAAACAAGATGCCTGGTATTTTAATTATGTTTCTTTTGATAATGGTTTATTAAATGTAGAACCCGAAAAAGATAAATGGGATTTTGCCTGGACTTATTTTTCAAATGTACTTTCTTATATGGGTACCGATGTTCCTTATTTATACCAGGATTTTATTCTTATTAATAAGGATGTAAGTGTTTCGAAAGTGATGGTAACCGCTAAAGGATTTGATGATTTTGGTGCTGATGATATTAATGGATTAAGTTTTTCAACTGCACAAAATGCAATAGGAGCCGATTGGCGCTCCGGCGGTGGGCCTACAACGCTGCCTTATGTACGTACCGACAGGTATTATATTATTAAAGACGCAGATGCAAATTATTATAAGCTCAAGTTTACCGCTCTTACACAAAACAATGAAAGAGGCTATCCTGCATTTGTAGCGGTTTGGTTGAAAAAAGGATAAAAGTAAAATTCTATTCTTAAAAAACTGTCTGTAAGGACAGTTTTTTGTTTTAATAAATAGGTTTCTCCCGATATCGCAAATGGTAAATTGGGGATGAATCCTTTCCATCTTAATTTTGCAAGAATCTTTTTATTATGAATTTAGCGGAAGCTTTACAGTGGCGGTATGCAGTGAAAAGAATGAATGGCAATACAATTCCGCCTGGTAAATTACACAGGATATTAGATGCGATCCGCATGGCGCCATCCTCTTCGGGGCTTCAGCCTTTTGAAGTTTTTGTAATTAGTAACCGGGAGTTAAAAAATAAAATACAACCCATTGCTTTTAATCAACCTCAAATTGGCCAGGCAAGCCATGTATTGGTATTTGCCATTTGGGATGCGTACACTGAGCAAAGGATCAACGATTATTTTTTATTGAATAACCAGGAACGAAATATTGATGATACCCTTACCGATGTTACCCGGAAGCGAATTATTAAAAATTTTTCCCAGCAAACAGAACAGGAGCATGTACAGCATGCCTCCCGGCAATCTGCTATTGCCCTGGGTTTCGGGTTAGTGGCAGCCGCTGTAGAGAAAGTTGACAGCACTCCCATGGAAGGATTTCATGCAGCCCAGTTAGATGAATTACTGGGCTTTCAGGAAAAACATTTAAAGAGTGATTGTATCCTGGCATTGGGTTACCGGGATGAAGAAAATGACTGGGCATTGAATTTAAAAAAAGTTCGCCGCCCCAGGCAGGCATTGTTTACATTTATTGAGTAATGGAAAAATAAGCCAGGTCCTATTCATCTATATCAACAATAGGCTTTTGACTTTCTTTAGGAACCCGTTGTATATTGCTGCCAGGCATCCGAAGGGTATCTTCTCTGCCAGTAATAAGGGTATCTTTTATATTTTTAATTTTCTCTTTAGCAATCCATAACAAGGTCAAGTTCCATTCATCATTCCTGAAACTTACTTTGTAGCATTTTGTGATGATGGTACCGTTATTGGTTTGCTCTCTTACAAATACTTCCCTTGCACTGTCTTTTGAGTGGGCAGTGAGTGAAACGGGAATAAAGAGAGATTGATTGTAAACAGGAGGATCATCAAATTTATTATTTGGAGTTCTAATCTCTGCCTCCCGGAATGGCCTTGGTTGGGTACTTGCTATTTGCCGGGTAATAATTTTTTTAGCATGGTTTTCTATGTATTTCTTGTTGATATCCTCTTCCTCCCTGTTCACAGGGGTGGTATGGGTCATCGCTACAGGAATCAGGATATTTGTTTTGGCCGTAGGGTATTTTGTATGATTACCGGTTTTTGTAAACGGAACAATCGATATAAGGGTGGTAAGGAACAAAAAGGCCAGTGGAAATATGAAATGATGCCTGCCTTTAGAAAGGTTATTGTAACCGGTAAAAAAATGGATTCTTTTTAATAATAAAGGCTTGCTGGAACTTGCCGCCAGTTGAAATGCATAATGCCGCTGGTTAAATTGAGCCGTTTTAAATAATGCAGTGGCATACATAATGGGGTTGTAACCAAAATTTAAAACCTGCAAATCACAGCATTTTTCCCTTTCTAATTTTACATGCCTGCTTATGATATAAACAAATGGATTGAAAAAATAAATTGTCTCTGCAAATAAAATCAGCCAATTGAAAAAATAATCTTTTTGGCGGATATGGGCTAACTCATGTAATAAAATGGATTCTATCTCATCGGCGGTTAAGCTGGATGCCAAAGCCAGGGGAAATAAAATAACTGGCTTTAAAAAACCCATTGTACAAGGTATTACTACTGTATTGCTAAGCCAAACCTGTACATTCTTAATTCCAAAATGATGGGCAGCCTGTTTTGTAAACAGCCGGATAGCTGCAGGCGCTTTTTGTAATGATTTTTGATAATTTATTTTATTTTTTCTCCAGCTCATTAAAATATAATTCCCTTTTATCAAAAGGAGCAGGAAATAAAACAGCAGCACATAGGGTGAGTAGGATAGAAGTGAAGATTTATCTATGGATACTAATTTTTCCGGGAAATTTACATCACTAAAAGCTGAAATATTGATGTTGAAAAAATAATAAAAAAATGTAAGTAAAGAGCAGGCCAGTAAAAATGGGAAAATTAATAATAATCCATTCCGCCGGGTATGAGGGGATTGAATGTGAAACGAAAAAATAGATATCCTGTAGATAACATAGAACAATGCTGCCTGCCAAATACTATGCAGTAACATTGCAATGAAACTATAAGAAACTAATTCCTTCATAAAATTTAATGGCCGGCTTTTAATTTTGCAATATAGGCTTCTATTTCTCCCAATTCCTGCTTACTGGCTGTATGGTTGCCCAAAGCCTGTAAAATCATTTGAGAAGATGATCCCGAAAAAAGATTTTGTATCATCTTGTTTACAAATAATCTTTGCGTTTTTTCTTTATTTACAGCAGCCTCATAAATATGAATTTTGCTGCTGCTATCCCGGTTTACTAATTTCTTCTCAAACATAATTTGCATTAGTTTAAGCGTGGTGGTATAACCACATTCTTTGGTTTTACTCAACTCTTCATGCACAGTACGAACCGATGATTTTCCTTTTTGCCAAAGCACGGTAAGTATTTCCAATTCGCTTTCTGTAGGTTTGCTAACTTTATTTTTCATAACGATTACGATGTATTTCGTAAGCAATGTAAGAAATTATTCGTAAACAAAATCAAAATTTTTATTACATATTTTGTTGACATGTAAAATAAACTAAAGAGTATTATACTGATAACCAACATTATTTATTTTATACATATCTTAACAATTTTAACAGTTACTAAGCGGTTTATACATTTTACCTTTGTAGGGTTATTACTTCAAGCAATTTTTTAATTTACTCCCATAAGGATACCTATACTTAAAATTATTTTTTAACGTTAATGTGTTATTGAATAACACTTTAAGTATTTGCCGATGTTCAAGCTCAAGCGTATTTATTTCTTATTTTTTGTGGTGCTTTTTTTAATGGTTCATTTGCCTTTTGCTTTTGCAAAGAGTAACGAATTTAAGTTTACACAACCTTTAGTAAAGCAAAGCATCTCTGCCCCCTTATCGCAGGTAAATACCCTTTCCTTTGCGTATGATAGCCTTCGTTTAGAGGTGAAGGGATTATCCCGCCAGGCATTTGATTATGCATTAAAAGGATATGCCATTTTAAAAAGTAAAGGAGAATTAACCAATCCCAATGTGATTACGATTGCTGATTTTTCAAAACCTTCTTATCAAAAAAGATTATTTGTTATTGACATTAAAAACCTGAAATTACTCTATAATACGTACGTGGCTCATGGCGCCAATTCCGGTAAAGAAATGGCAGTTGATTTTTCTAACCGCCCTGAAAGCCTGAAAAGCAGCCCCGGTTTTTATATTACCTCCGGCACTTATGATGGTAAGCATGGTTATAGTATGAAATTAGAAGGTATTGAAAAAGGGATTAATGACCTGGCTATGGACAGGGCTATTGTAATGCATAGCGCAGATTATGTGAGCGATGGATACATCCGTGCCAATGGATGCCTGGGCAGGAGCTGGGGGTGCCCGGCTGTAAGTAAAGAATTAAATAAACCCATCATCAGCAAAATAAGAAATGGAAGTTGTTTTTTTATTTATAGTAACCAACCGAATTATTTAAAGCGGTCTAAAATTTTAAATGCCGCTTAGTCAATATTTCTCCGTGAAAAACCAGGATTGTTTATATTAACATCAACTGTCTTACACAAAAAGTCTCCAACCCGGAGACTTTTTTATTGGAAATAAGCAGGTTTCTTATTATTCTACCCTGGTAATTTTTATGGTGTTGGTATTTAAATGTAATTCTACAGGGGTACTGCCTGTACTCACCGCAACATATCCTTTCTTTATAAATCCTCTTTCTTTTAAGATTTCAATCTGGTCGAATATAATATCATCAAAACTTTCTTCCTCGGCATAATAAAATGCCCGCACACCCCAGCTCAGCGCCAATTGATTGATAAGTGTTCTTTCTTTACTAAAAACAAATAATTTCGATTTGGGGCGGTAACTGCTCAGCATAAAACCGGTATAACCGCTTTGGGTCATGCCGATTAAGGCATCGGCATTTGCGTCTTGTGCAATTTTACAGGCGCTATAGCAAATAGCATCACTAAGGTAAGAGGGGGAGTGTGGTTGAGGTGCTAAAATATCGTCCCGGTTATATTCATATACTGTGTTTTCCATGTGCTGTATGATCTTGCTCATGGTTTCTACCACTAATTCAGGATAAGATCCGGTAGCCGTTTCAGCGCTTAACATTACTGCATCGGCGCCTTCTAATACAGCCGTGGCTACATCGGTAACTTCACTCCGGTTGGGCTTTGTACGATCCATCATGCTTTCCATCATTTGGGTAGCCACTATTACCGGCTTAGCCCGCCGCATACATTTCCTGATGATATCTTTTTGTACAACGGGTACATGTTCCACCGGAATTTCCACACCCAGGTCTCCCCGGGCTATCATAACCGCATCACTTGCTAAAATAATGTCCCGCAGGTTCCGGATCGCTTCGGGCATTTCAATTTTAGCAATCACTTTTGTTTTGCCATTTCTTTTCCTGATGATCTCTTTTAATTCGGCAATATCAATAGAACGCCGCACAAATGAAAGAGCCACCCAATCCAGTTTTTGGTCGAGTATAAAATCCAGGTCGGCTATATCTTTTTCTGTGAGCGAGGGCATGGATAGGGTAGTATCGGGGAGGTTTACTCCTTTATTGGGCAATAAGGTACCGCCCAGGGTTACGCTGATTTTTACTTCATGGTCATTTAAAATCTTTTGAACCTGCACTTCCATTTTGCCATCATCTAAAAAAATTCTTTCGCCGGGAGATACATCTTTGCAAAGGTTGGGATAGGATACATATATTTTTTCATGAGTACCCATTTGCTTCACTGAGGAAAATATTAATTCATCACCGGGTTTTAGCACCAGGCTCCCGTTTTCCAGGTCGCCCACTCTTAATTTGGGGCCTTGCAGATCAGCCAATATGGCTATGTTATAGGGTTCTTCTTCAATAATTCTGCGAATTTGCTTAATGATTTCCACTTTTTCTTCGTGGTTCCCATGTGAAAAATTTAACCGGAATACATTGGCGCCTGCCTTTACCAGTTTCAATAACATTTCATAGCTATTGCAACTGGGCCCTACCGTAGCTACAATTTTTGTTTTTTTAATGGCATGCGCTTTTGCAGCTTCATTGTCCATGTGCAAATGCAGGTACTTGCTTATATCTTTTGTTTTCTTCATCATTTTATTTAATAATCATAATCACTAAGAAGACAGGATCCGTACTATTTTCATCCATTCTTCATTAATTCGTTGTTTTTTCTTTACCGCCTCAGAGAGGGGAGTATAATTCATCCTGTTTTGCAGTACGCCCACAAAAACATTATGCCTACCTTCCAGCAGGCATTCTACGGCATGGTATCCCATACGGCTTGCCATTACCCGATCCATACAAGTAGGGGCGCCCCCTCTTTGGATGTGGCCCAATATGCAAACCCGGGTATCCAATCCGGGGATTCTTGCCTTTATTACCTCTTCAATATATTCAGCGCCTCCTTTTTCTCCCTCAGCAACAATAATTAAGTTTACTAATTTTTTTCTTCTTTCTTTTTCCTGGAGAGAAGCCACCAGGTTTTCTATATCTGTTTTTCGTTCGGGTATTAAAATATTTTCAGCACCGGTAGAAATACCGCTGTGCAAGGCAATGTAACCGGCGTCTCTGCCCATCACTTCTATGATGAATAATCGGTCGTGGGCATCGGCAGTATCCCGAATCTTATCGATGGCTTCAACTGCAGTATTTACGGCAGTATCAAAACCTATGGTAAAATCGGTACCCGCTATATCCCGGTCAATCGTACCCGGGAGGCCAATACAGGGAATATCAAAATCATTACTAAACGCCTGCGCTCCCCGGAAACTTCCATCGCCACCTAAAATCACCAAACCATTAATTCCTCTTTTCTTTAAATTATCGTATGCCTTTTTGCGGCCCTCGTAAGTCATGAACTCTGCCGACCGTGCAGTTTTTAAAATGGTGCCACCCCTTTGTATGATATTGGCAACACTGCGGTTATCCATTTGAAAAATATCATCTTCAATCATCCCGGTATAGCCTCTCATAATTCCAAAAACCTCTAAACCATAGTAAAGGCCGGTACGCACCACTGCCCGAATACCGGCATTCATACCCGGGCTATCGCCCCCACTGCATAAAACGCCTATTTTGGAAACTTTAGATGTCATTTTTTTATTTTTAACTGCTTCTTTTTTATATTTTAATTACATTCTCTCGGGTACGTCAATACCCAATAAGTTCATACCTGCTTTAATGGTATTAGCCGTTGCCCGGCTTAACAGTAAGCGTAATTGCTTTTTTGCTTCTGTTTCGGCAGCGGCAATGGAATGTTCATTATAGAATGAACTGAACGTTTTGGCTAATTGATAAATATAGATGGCCAGGGCAGCAGGGTTCATTTCTTCGCTGGCCTGGGCTACGGTGGTAGAGAATCTTTCGAGCAATACCAGCAACTCTTTTTCCAGGGGTAAAAAACTGCCCGATGGCTTTGCATCTTCATCTATTTTATTTTTACGTAAAATAGATTTTATACGGGCATGGTTAAATTGGATGAATGGCCCGGTAAAACCATGGAAATCGATACTTTCTTCGGGGTTAAAGATCATTTTCTTTTTGGGATCTACCCGTAACAGGAAAAATTTTAAGGCGCCCACACCAATGATGTGATAAAGGTTTTGCAGTTCCTGTGTTGTAAAATCTTTTACTTTACCCAGTTCCTCTGTTTTAATGCGGGCTACATTTTCCATTTCATCAATAATATCATCCGCATCTACCACAGTTCCTTCACGGCTTTTCATTTTACCGCCCGGCAATTCTACCATACCATAACTTAAATGGTAAATATCCTGGGCATAGGGTAGTCCCATATGTTTGGCAATTTGCTGCAGCACTTTCATGTGGTAGTTTTGCTCATCGCCAATTACATAAATACAGCGGTCAATTTTCTCTTCTTCATAGCGCTGCTGGGCAAGGCCAATATCCTGGGTTATATAAACGGAGGTACCATCTTTGCGTAAAACTAATTTTTCTCCCAGGCCTTCCTTTTCCAAATCAATCCATACACTGCCGTCTTCTTTTTTAAAAAACACATTTTTTTGAATTCCCTGCTGTACAATTTCTTTTCCCAGCAGGTAGGTGTTGCTTTCGTAATATACCCGGTCAAAATCGCTTCCAATTTTTTTATAAGTTTCATCAAAACCCTCATACACCCAGCCATTCATTTTGGCCCAGAGTGTTTTTACTTCGGGGTCACCCTCTTCCCATTTTAGCAGCATATCCTGGGCTTCTAATAATATGGGTGTTAGTTTTTCTGCTGTATCCTTATCTAATCCCCGGGCCAGGCCTTCGCTTACCTGTTTCTTATATTCATCATTAAATTTTACATAGTATTCACCTACAAAATGATCTCCTTTTATGCCTGCCGTTTGGGGCGTAGCCCCGTTTGCAAATTTTTGCCAGGCAATCATACTTTTGCAAATATGGATACCCCTGTCATTTACGATGCAACCTTTCAATACTTCGTAGCCCCGGTATTTTAAAATTTCAGCAATACTCCAGCCTAAAAATATATTGCGCAAATGCCCCAAGTGCAGCGGCTTATTGGTATTGGGAGAGGCGTATTCTACCATCACTTTTTTACCATTGGCTTCCTGCCTGCCGGGTTGGTCTTTTGAACTGTTTTTTGCTAAATAGTCCAGCCAATATTCATTGGCCACGGTGATATTTAAAAAGCCATTAATGATATTGTAAGAGGCGTAAATATGAGGTTGATTTGCTATTAAAGCTCCGCCTAAATCTTCTCCCAACTTGGCCGGGCTCAGTTTCGTTTTTTTTAAAAGAGAAAATAAAACAACCGTATAATCCCCTTCAAATTCCGCTTTGGTTTGGTTAATTTGAAAATCGGATGGTATAAATGGCTGCTGGTATAAATTTTCCAAGACCTTAATTACTGAGTCCTGTATGATCTTCACAATATGCATGATGAGGCAAAAATAATACTATCATTCTGCTTTAACTAATTATATGTACAATTTACACATTAGTGCCCCGGGCTGTTATTCAAATTTTTCATCCTGCCATGGGCCGGGTAAGGTTGCCTGATTTTTATTCTAATTTTGAGGCTTTATGGCAAATCTTACTTCAGAACAAAATCAAAGAGCCGTTTTAAGTCTTACTGCTTTATGGGGTTTAGTAGAATCCGGCCTGGGCGGTTTTTTATTTGCCTTAAAGATTCCTTTAACGGGTTTACTTGTGGGCGGTTTTGCCATTATCATTATTATTTTATTGGCAAGTTTTAGTAAAGATCCAGCACAGCAAATTATAAAAAGCACACTATTGGTGTTATTGATAAAAGGGATGGTAAGCCCGCACGCACCCATAACAGCATACCTGGCTGTAAGTTTCCAGGGTTTTACCGGGGCCCTGTTTTTTTATTTGCTGCCCAATCGGGCAATGGCCGCTATATTGCTTGGTTTCTTTGCTATGGCCGAAAGCGCTTTACAAAAGATATTGCTGTTAACAATTGTATTTGGTCGTTCACTCTGGCTTGCGGTGAATACTTTCTTTGAAACACTGATGAAGGATTTTAACGGGTCTGCCCATTTTAGCTGGTATATTATTACACTGTATGTTTTATTGCATGCCTTGTGGGGAATATTCCTGGGTGCCTGGGCGGTAAGTTTGCCGGCAAAATTAAATTTTAGAAAGGAGGGTGTAATTGCGGCGTATCGCCAGTTTACACCGGGATCACAGGAAATGGTATTTGGGAAACCCAACAAAAGGAAGCGTTTTGTTTTTTTAATATCGATCCTGGTTTTTGTAGGGTTTGTAATTTTATTTATGAAACCGGGAAAAGGTACTCCTACTACCCTTATTTATTTTATAGCCCGGGCTGCTGCTATGCTGGGGCTCTTATTTTTGGTTTTGCGGCCCCTTGTTTTATTTATATTTAAAAGATTTTTAAATAAAACTTCTCAGCAAAATAAAGAACAGGTTGCCACTCTTTTATTTCAAATGGAGGGCCTTAAAAAATATATTTTACCGGCCTGGCAAATGACGGCAAAAAAGAACCCGCTCGCCCGGCTATTTTTATTTATCCAAAACTTGCTGATCTTAACTCTGTATTTACCACCATCCCAAATATATATTTTTAGCAGCCCGGTGCGAACGGGTAAAACTACCGGGCTTCAGCAATGGATAAAAAATAGGGAACAGGTAGCCGGGATTCTTACCCCCGATGTAGAGGGAAAGAGAATGTTATATGATATTGGCTCTAAAAAGTTTACTTTGCTGCAAGTAGATAATGATTTTCCGGGAGCTAAAATATCCATTGGAAGATTCATTTTTTCGGCTGATGTGATACAGCAGGCCCGTCAAATTTTGATGAATGCTTCCGGTAAAGAAGAGTGGTTAATTATAGATGAAGTAGGTAAGCTGGAAGTATATCAAAACGCCGGGCTGGAACCGGCTATTTCTGCCATTATTGAAAAATATAGATTAAATAGTGGTTTTGGAAAACTGTTGCTGGTCATCCGGAAGGAGATTTTACCCGATGCTATAAAAAAGTATAACTTGCAGGCATCCATTGTATTAGAAGATTTATCTGTCTTAAGTGCCGGGTAGCCTTCATGTATTAAGAAAAGTATTTTTTTTAATAATGATAGCGTAAATACGGGATAATCACTTACCTTTGCGACCCGAAAAGAAAAATATTCTTTTCGTATCATTTCCCACAAGGCCCAAAAAGTTCCCGTCTGTTCGGGACGCCAGCAGGGAGTAACGATAACAAGTTATATAATGCCAAAGGTTAAAACCAACAGTAGCGCCAAGAAGCGCTTTAAAGTTACAGGTGGAGGTAAAATCACTTTCCAAAAAGCTTTTAAACGCCATATTCTCACAAAAAAATCTACAAAACGTAAACGCCATATGCGTAAACCCGGTGTGGTTGCAGATGCCAATCTTCATTTTGTAAAACGTTTATTGGGGATGAAATAGTCCACAAAAGCACAACTTTAACTTTAAAAACATTAAGATATGCCACGTTCAGTAAATGCAGTAGCCAGCAGGGCCCGCCGCAAAAGAATATTAAAAGCTGCCAAAGGATATTATGGTAAGCGTAAAAACGTATATACCGTTGCTAAAAATGTAATGGAAAAAGGCTTAACATATAGTTATGTAGGCCGTAAAATCAAAAAAAGAGATTATCGTACATTATGGATTGCCCGTATCAATGCAGCTGTAAGGGCAGAAGGCCTTACGTACAGCGAGTTTATCCATAAATTAAATAGTAAGAATATAAGCCTAAACCGTAAGGTATTGGCTGATCTTGCCATGAATGAACCAGAAGCTTTTAAAAGCCTGGTTGATTCAGTAAAATAGATTTACCCAAACCAACTGAAAAAAACCGCTTTGATTTTCAAGGCGGTTTTTTATTTTAAATGATATATTTGCTTCCACAAATTTTTAGTTCATTCATTACACAG
This sequence comes from Sphingobacteriales bacterium 39-19, assembly GCA_001898465.1. Classification (GTDB taxonomy): domain Bacteria; phylum Bacteroidota; class Bacteroidia; order Chitinophagales; family Chitinophagaceae; genus Ferruginibacter. The sequence continues at coordinate 38,086 of MKTX01000003.1, forward strand.
GTAATCAGGCATGAATAATACATACAATGATCTTGTACAACAGACATTTAATTTTCCCCAGGAAGATTTTAAAGTAAAAGATGAATATCTGCAATATAATAATCTTGATTTAAAAGCATTAATAGATAAATATGGTACTCCATTAAAGCTTTCGTACCTGCCCAAAATAAGTATGCAAATACAAAAGGCGAAGCGCATGTTTGCATCGGCTATAAAAAAGCATAAATACGAAGGTGATTATCATTATTGCTATTGTACCAAGAGTTCACATTTTAGTTTTGTATTAGAGGAGGCATTAAAAAATGACATTCACCTGGAAACTTCTTATGCCTACGATATTGAGATCATCAATGCCCTTTACAAGCGGCGTAAAATAAATAAAGAAACTTATATTATTTGTAATGGCTTCAAACAAAAAAACTATACCAGCCGTATTGCCAGGCTTATTAATACCGGTTTCAAAAATGTAATACCCATACTGGATAATAAGGAAGAGCTGGCCATGTACAAACGAAGCATACGTTCTAAGGAGCCTTTTAAACTCGGTATTCGCATTGCAGCAGAAGAAGAACCTTCTTTTCCCTTTTATACATCCAGGCTGGGCATTAAAGCCAAAGATGTATTGGAATATTATGTAGATGAAATAGAAGGCAATGAGGATCGTTTTCAACTTAAAATGCTGCATATTTTTTTAAATAAAGGGATTAAAGATGATCTTTACTACTGGTCAGAATTACAGAAAAGCATTAACCTGTATTGCCAGTTAAAGAAAATATGCCCGGAATTGGATTCCATCAATATTGGCGGTGGGTTTCCCATTAAACATTCACTGGCATTTAATTACGATTACCAGTTTATGGTAAATGAGATTGTAAGCAATATTAAAAAAGCATGCCGTAAAGCCAAAGTGCCCATGCCTCATATTTTTACCGAGTTTGGCAGCTATACCGTAGGGGAAAGTATGGCTCATATATACAGCGTAATAGGAGAAAAAATGCAAAATGACAGGGAAACCTGGTATATGATAGATTCTTCTTTTATCACCACATTGCCAGATACATGGGGTATTGGTGAAAAATTCCTGATGTTACCCATAAATAAATGGGCTAATGATTACCAGCGGGTAGTACTGGGCGGCATTACCTGCGATGGCCATGATTATTACGATTCTGAAGAACATATCAATGAAGTGTTTTTACCCAAAATAAAAAATACGGATGGGGCAGAGGAGAGTAATAAAGAACCGCTTTATGTGGGTTTCTTCCATACGGGTGCCTACCAGGATCAAATAAGTGGATACGGGGGCATTAAACACTGCCTTATCCCTTCGCCAAAACATGTAATTGTGAGTTACGATAAAAATGGTAAGCTTACCGATTGGCTGTATGCAAAACAGCAAACGGCACAAAGTATGCTTAAAATCCTGGGCTATTAATATAGGTTATCGTTTTTGAAAATCCTTATTTTCAAACATGCCTTTATGATACAAATAGTATTTTCCGTCTTTTTTGTTTTTCCAATACCGCTTGCCTTCCAGGTCGTAGTATAACCTGCCTTCTGCTGATTTTCGGGCAGCATTATCATTTACCGTTATTACTTTGGGAACCGGAGTTTTTATGGGTTTTACCACTGCCGGCTTTGCAGGTTCTTCGGTTTTGGCAGGAACTGTTTTTTTGCCGCAGCTTACCAATAAGATACCCATTAAAATTACCGGGATATATTTAATCATTTTTATACAGGATGTTTATCTTGTTTTAAACAAGAACTTTACCAAGATTTTAAAATTGTGTATTAATTTAAAAGATTCCCGGGATTTGAGATTGAATGTATTAATTTCGTGGCCAGTTTTTTTAATATCAACTCCAGTATGCAGCCCACTAACTTAAGATCGTTTAAACGCAAACTCTCTTATCATCGTAAAACTTTTCGTCGTTTTTTAAATAAAACAGAAAAAACAACAGTAAGAGGTATTGATAAACTTACCCCGGAAATTGAAAAAGAAGTTTGGCAGGAAGTAGATTGCCTGAGCTGTGCCAATTGTTGTAAAAAAATGACACCCACTTTTACGGATAAAGATTTAAAAAGAATATCTGCTCATTTTAATCAAACCCCGGAAGCATTTAAAAAGCAATGGCTGGAGAAAGATAAAAATAAAGATTGGGTGAATAAGTTACAACCCTGCCAGTTCTTGAATGTAAAAGACAATAAGTGCAGCATTTATGAAATTCGCCCTGCCGATTGTGCCGGTTTCCCCCATCTGTCAAAAAAACGCTGGAAAGAATACGCCCACGTACACAAGCAAAATATTGATTATTGCCCTGCTACGTATAGCATGGTAGAAAAAATGATAGCCCGCTTGCCACAGGTTTAATTAAACATATACATCTTCTATTAAAAAATAACCAGGATTGTTTTGATCCAGTAGGGTTATTGCCAATACATCAAATTGTTTGCGGTCAGGCGTTTCGTTTATTTGGCAATATGCTTCTGCAGCATTCATCAGGTTCAGTATCTTTTTTTTACTTACCGATTCTTCGGGATGCCCAAAACGAAGGCTGCGCCTGCATTTTACTTCTATAAAATGAAGCACCCGGTCTTTTTCTGCAATGATATCTATTTCCCAATGGCCAGACCTCCAGTTTGTATGCAAAATTGTATAGCCCCGGTTTAAGAAATATTCGGTGGCGAGGGTTTCGCCCAATTTGCCGGTATGGTTATGTTTAGCCATCTGTTTAAAGTTACGGTATCGGAAAAAAATAACGCTTAAAAAGGAGCAGTAAGTCGCAAACTAAATTATTGCTTATTTTTGCTGAAACTTTGAAGATGATGAAAAAATTTAATTCTCTTTTTTGGATAGCCGTAATTATGATATTTATTGCTGCCTTGTTACGCCTGGTAATATACCCGGCAAACTTTAGCCCGGTAATAGCCATGGCCTTATTTGCAGGCGCTGTAATTAAAGATAAAAAATATGCACTCGCATTGCCTTTATTTGCCATGTTTATTTCTGACTTAGGTTTTGAAATCTCGGGCATGGGCCTTGGCTTCTGGGGATGGGGACAATTGATTGGATATGGCATCCTGGCTATCATTGTTCTTGGCGGATCAGCGATTAAAAAAATATCCGTCTTTTCGGTACTGGGATTTGCAATGGGTTCATCGCTTTTATTTTATTTGTTAAGTAACGCTTCTGTATGGTTATTTGATAGCTATGGCATGTATGCACGTAATTGGGCCGGCTTTAAGCAATGCATGATTGCGGGGGTTCCTTTTATTAGAAATACAATGGCAGCTACTGTTCTGTTTAGCGCCGTATTATTTGGTTCTTACTATTTATACAGCCGTTCGGCCCATGCGAAAGTAATTGCTTAATTGAATTTATTATATTATAAAAAATCCCCGGTATTTAATTTCCGGGGATTTTTTTGTACCTGCGTTTTTTTATTTTTTAGCCGGTTTCTTTTTGGGAGCTGCTTTTTTAGCCGCTGCTTTTTTGGTTGCCGGTTTCTTTTTGGTTGCTGCTTTTTTAGGTGCTTTTTTGTCGAAAGCTTTTGGGTCCTGTGCCAATACCATTTTTTTAATTTCGTCTGCAGTAATTGAAGCCAGTTCTTCGGGGCTATATTTTTTACCTTCTTTATTTTGCGTGATCTTATACATTTTCTTACCCAGCCTGATGAACGGGCCCCATCTGCCGTTTTCAATAGCAAGTTTTTCTTCGGGCCATTGTTGAATGTAGCGATTGGCTTCCTTTTCAATTTTCTTTTGTATCAGGGTATCACAATCGCTTTGGGTAAGGTTTTCAAAATTATAAGCACGGGGAATATTAATAAACATATCATTCCATTTTATGAAAGGGCCAAATCTTCCTTTACCTTTGGTTATGGGTTTTTCATTATAATAACCAATGGGGGCATCTTCTGCCTGCTTGGCTTCAATAATCTCTATGGCTCTTTGCAGATCCACATCCGTAGGTTCTTCTCCTTTGGGGATAGAAATAAATTGTTCGCCCCATTTTACATAGGGGCCAAAACGGCCGATATTCACAGATATTTCCTGCTCCTGGTAGGTACCTAATTGTAAGGGAAGTTTAAAAAGTTCCATGGCCTCGTCCAGGCTTATGGTTTCAATACTTTGCCCGGCTTTTAAACGGGCATATTTTGGTTTTTCCTCATCCGATTGAAGGCCGATCTGCACCATCGGGCCATACCGGCCCATGCGGGCAATTACGGGTTTCCCTTCGGCATTGCCGAGAGATCGTTCTCCTACTGCCCGTTCTGCCGTTTCCAGGGTATGTTCTACACCCGTATGAAAAGGACCGTAAAAGTCGCCAACCATCTTATTCCATTTCATTTTACCATCCGCTATTTCATCAAAATCTTTTTCTATTTCTGCAGTAAAGGAATAATCCATTACATTGGTAAAATGCTGGTTTAAAAAATCTGTTACTACCAGGCCAAGGTCAGTTGGAAAAAGTTTTGATTTTTCTGCCCCGGTATTTTCTGTTTCTGTGGCTTTTTGTATGGTATCGTTTTTTAATAAAAGTACCCGGTATTTTCTTTGTATGGCCTCCTTATCTTTTTTTACCACATAGTTTCTTTTTATGATGGTAGAAATGGTAGGGGCATAGGTACTGGGTCTTCCAATACCCAGTTCTTCTAATTTTTTTACCAGGGATGCTTCTGTGTAGCGGGCACCGGGGCGTGTAAATTTTTCTGTAGCCATTAATTGTATAAAGCCCAGTTTTTGCCCGGGTTTTAAATCGGGTAAGCGGCTCTCTTGTTCGTCCCCGGTATCTTCATCATCGGTACTTTCTAAATAAACTTTTAAGAAACCGTCAAATTTTAATACTTCCCCGGTAGCGGTGAGATCTGCGGGTTGCTCTTGTTTTGCATGAATTTGAATTTTAGCAATTGTTTTTTCAAATTCAGCATCGCTCATTTGCGAAGCAATTGTACGCTTCCATATCAGTTCGTATAACCGGCTTAATTCTGGATCATCTATATGGTGGTTATCAATATAAGTAGGCCTGATGGCTTCATGTGCTTCCTGGGCGCTCTCGTTTTTATTTTTGTAACGGCGTTCTTTTACGTAGTTATTGCCATAGCTTTTTATAATTTCCTGTTTTATTCCCTGCATGGCAGTGTCACTCAGGTTTACACTATCGGTACGCATATAAGTGATCTTTCCACTCTCGTACAATTTTTGGGCAATCATCATGGTTTTGCTTACACCATATCCTAATTTACGGCTGGCTTCCTGCTGCAGGGTGCTGGTGGTAAAAGGGGCTGCCGGGCTTCGTTTACCCGGTTTCACCTGGATGTCTCTTACGGAATAGGCAGCGCCAATACAAGATTGTAAAAACTTTTCTGCATCTGCTTCCTGGTTGTATTTTTCACCTTCGGCTTTAAAGGATACTTCTTTTTGGTTTAAATCGGTAGCGGCAAATAAGCCTTCTATTTTAAAACTACTGGTACTTTTAAATGTATTTATTTCCCTTTCTTTTTCTACAATGAGTTTTACGGCCACACTTTGAACCCGGCCGGCACTCAGTCCGCCTTGCATACCAATTTTACGCCATAATACCGGGCTTAATTCAAAGCCTACAATACGATCTACTACCCTGCGTGCCTGTTGTGCATCTACCAGGTTCATATCTATTGTACGGGGGTTTTGCACTGCTTTTTGTATAGCCGGTTTGGTAATTTCGTGAAATACGATTCTTTTGGTAGTAGCCGGGTTTAGCTTTAATACTTCTGCCAAATGCCAGCTAATACTTTCTCCCTCCCTGTCTTCATCCGATGCCAGCCATACTTCATCTGCCTTCTTAGCCAGTGATTTAAGTTCCTGTACTACTTTTTGTTTTTCGGGAGGTACTATATACGTGGGGGCAAAATTGTTTTCAATATTTATGCCCATATCATTTTTCTCTAAATCCCTGATATGGCCAAAACAACTTTTTACCTCAAAATCTTTCCCGAGGATTGCACCAATGGTTTTTGCTTTCGCAGGGCTTTCAACGATCAATAAATTTTTTGCCATAATCCTTTTATTATTCTCTACTTATTTTATTCTTTTTTTATATGACAAAGGATGCCAAAAAAAAGAATAAGATTTCTGCAATATTAGTTTAAAATTAAAAAATCAAAATTTTCATTGCCTTTTTATGGCTTGATCGGCTTTTTATGGTGTTAATCAACTCCAGATTAAAATGAGGCAAATTAAAAACCACCGGGGCGTTAAAGGTATTCCATCACCCGGTTTTGTACATTTTTATCTTTATATATCTTTTGATGACCCAGCCCTTGCGTAGTAATTAAATGAACATATGGTAAATGATCTTCTAAAATTTTCTGTGCATCCCGGTAAGGGGTAATTTTATCATCCTGGTCGTGAACCCATATCACTTGCGCCTGTATATGATGTAAAGCCCTTCTTACCGAGTACCATTCAGCCGGTTTACCGCTCTTTTTTAAAATCGTTTCTCTTAGTGCATTTTTAAATTTTGGCTGGGGTAATTTTAAAATATTAAATGCCCCCTCAATAGCAGTATTGGTTTCCGTAGCTGGTGCTATTAATACCAATTTAGTATCTTTTTGGAGTTCTGCTATTTCTTCTAAAGCCAGGCAAACTGCCAGGCCTCCAAAGGAGTGGGCGATGTAAGTATCAATTGGGCCATATAATTCAATAATTTTTTTGATCATTTTACTGTAATCCAGGGCATTTACTCTTTTACCACCGCTTTTTCCATGAGCGGGCGCTTCAAAAGCCAGTACTTCATATCCCTTTTGCACAAGCGCTTCGGCATAATTTGAAAATTTATGATAGCTGGATGAAAACCCATGAAGTAGTAAAGCTTTTTTTGATTGGTTCCGGTTGAGCCTGCATCCCGAAATTTTACAGCTATCTAATTGAAACTGCAGTTGTTCCCCCTTATTAAATAGATCAACCCCGTTGCCTTTGTAACGGGTATAGGGGGTACAAAATAATTTAAATGCATAAGCGCCACTATACCGGCTACCCAATACGTCTAGTAAATACAGTTTTGTACGAATGTAACTATAAATGATATTTTTTTGTATTTTCATGCTCCAAAGTTATTGCTTATGAAGATTGTATTGATTGGCTCCGGAAACGTAGCCACGGTACTAGGCAGGCTTATTATAAAAAATGGCCATACCGTTACCCATGTTATTAGCCCACACGTAGAGAATGCAGCCACACTCGCCAATGAATTAAATTGTACTTATTCTCATTGCAAGCAACCTATAACCCCGGATTGCGACCTGGTGATATTATCCGTTTCAGATTCGGGCCTGGAAAATATTCATGCCAATGTAAAAAGCTGGAATAAGCCCGTAGTTCATACCTCCGGATCTGTTTCAATAGAAATATTAAAAAAATATGCCGATGTTTTCGGGGTACTTTATCCTTTACAAACTTTACGTAAAGAAATGACAACGATCCCGGAAATTCCTTTTTTAGTAGATGGATCCACTGATGATATGTACACATTCATTGAAGGGTTTGCCAAAACACTCTCACACCAGGTACAGCGGGCAAATGATGAAGAGCGCAGTAAACTACACCTGGCTGCCGTAATTTCGAGCAATTTTACGAATTATATGTATAAACTGGCAGAGCAGTATTGTATTGATGAGGGGGTAAATTTTACCTTGTTACACCCGCTTATCCTGGAAACAGCACAACGGGCCACTTTGTTTTCTCCCGGCAATGTACAAACCGGGCCCGCTATCCGAAAAGATATTCAAACACTCGATAAGCATTTACGTTTATTAAATGCCTATCCCAAATTACGTACAACTTATTTACGTATTACAGATAGTATTATGAACCCTTAATTGGTTATTTTATCTTCTTATAAGGCATCACTATATCTGTTTGTACCTTATAAGGGTTTTTTACATTCCCTTTTTCATCAATCGGGTCACTCACATAAATTTCATATGGAATTGCAATCGCTTTCCTGTTTTGTGATGATAACCTTTCCTGTAAAGCTTCATAAGCAATACCCGTAATTTCGTAAGGCCCAAAAAAATGGGCTACCAGTGCGCTATCGGCACCTATTTCCCGGGTGAAAATATTTTTAGAAAGTTTGGCCGGTTTCTTTGCTACAGGAAAACCAATTTCAAAAAAATAAGGGGCTTTACGGGTTTTATACCAGGCCATGGGCGGACCTGTCGCCTTCATTTTATTTGCTTTTAAAAATGACAATAAGGTACCCGACAGGCTGGTTTCAATTTTCTTACTTACTGATGCCATATTGGTTGCACTGTCATTGGTATACAAAATAAATTGTTTTGCAGTAACCGTATCTTCTATATTGATCACAGGGGCTTTTAATTGCCGGGCTTTATCCAGGGTATCTACCACAGGGGCATGAAGTTTAATGCTATCTTTTTGAGCCGAAGGATGGCTGCTTTTATTTTTACAACCTATTGAGATCATACAACTATACAGGATGATGATGAACAGGAGGAGGAACTTCATACGGGGTATATTTTTAATTGAAATAAGAGGATGTTTATACACAAGTATTGCAAAATAAACGATTGTTTTAATACTTATCGTTTAATATTTTTCGCAAATAGTAATCCTCATTGAGATTGCAAACCGAAATTTGCACAATGTATACGATTACCTTTAAGTTTGAACAGAAAGGAATAGAGCCGGTAACCATTAAAAACGTGGAAGATGGACAATCTATTTTAGAAGTAGCCCTGATTAATGATATTGATTTACATCATAATTGCGGGGGAGTATGTGCCTGTAGTACCTGTCACTTATATGTAGAACAAGGCGAAGAATTTTTGGAAGAGCTAAGCGATGCAGAAGAAGATTTTATTGACCGGGCCATTAATCCCCGGTTAAATTCTCGTTTGGGTTGTCAATGTGTTTTGCAAAAGGGCACCGGTGAAATTATTGTAAGGTTACCTGACCAAACCCAGTTTTTGGGTGAATAACAGCATCATTCTTTTGCAGCAGCAATAAAAAATCTATTACTTATACTAAAAATTGATTATATTTATGAGTTATGAACCCCCCATTCATTGGAATGATTATGAGGATATTGCCCAAAAGTTGTATGAAAAGTTTGGAGATGAATTTGGCGAGGGCAAAATTTATCGTATTCGTTTTACTGACCTGCACAAATGGGTGCTTTCCCTTCCGCATTTTGAAGGCAAACCGGAAGATAGTAACGAAGGGCACCTGGAAATGATACAAAGCAGTTGGGTTTACGAATGGCGGGATAATCAAAAATAAAATATCATGAATATGCTTTCAGATTTTAAACCCATCAGGCTATTTGTATTTGATATTGATGGTGTTTTAACTGATGGCAATATACTGTTAATGGATAATGGAGAGCAAGTACGCAAAATGAGTATTAAAGATGGCTATGCCTTGCAAATGGCCATCAAAAAAGGGTATTATATCCTGGTGATTTCAGGAGCCCGGCAAACTTCAGTTATTCATCGCCTGGCATTATTGGGTGTAGAGGATGTGTATGCTGAAATTACAGATAAAGTAGCTACGTTGCAGGAGTATATAAAAAAACTGAACCTGCGTGCCGAAGAAGTTTTATTTATGGGTGATGATATGCCCGATATGGGTTGTTTACAAATCGTGGGGGTTCCCTGTTGCCCCGCTGATGCTGTACCGGAAGTAAAGGAAATGGTACATTATATATCTCCATTTAATGGTGGCCAGGGTTGTGTAAGAGATGTGATAGAAAAAGTACTTAAACTGAACAGCCATTGGGTACACGATGCTCCCATCACTTCTCAATAGAGTTTTTCCTATTTTTACCAAATGAGATTAATTGCAGCTTTTTTACGACTCATTCGCTGGCCCAATCTTTTCTTTATTATCCTTACCCAAAGCCTGTTTTATTTTTGTGTATTTAAACCCATGTTGAAATACCCGCTTCCTGCATCATTTGATGTTTTATTTTGGATTTTGGTAACGGCCTCGGTATGTATTGCTGCTGCCGGTTATATCATTAATGATTATTTCGATTTTCATATTGATGCTATCAATAAACCTCAAAAAGTGGTGATTGATAATGTAATCAAACGCCGATGGGCCATTATCTGGCATTGGTTTTTATCTGGCCTGGGTATATTGTTAACGGCCTATATTAGTTATAAAACAAACAAATTTCATATCCTGGCTGCCAACATCACTTGTGTGTTATTACTTTGGTTTTACAGTACTACATTTAAAAAGAAAATATTGTGGGGCAATATTCTTATTTCGCTTTTAACTGCTTGGGTAATACTCGTTATCTATTTTTTTGTGGGTACCGGCATAGGTAAATGGCAATCGCCAGACCTGGCACTGGATGTAAAAAGGCTTTACAAATTTGCTATCTTGTATGCCGGGTTTGCATTTTTACTTTCGGTAATAAGAGAAGCAGTGAAAGACCTGGAAGACCTGGAGGGTGATATAAAATATGGCTGCCGTACCATGCCCATTGTGTGGGGTGTGCCTGCCGCTAAAGTATATACCGCCATCTGGTTGGTAGTGTGTGTGGGTATGCTTACCGCTATTTTGATTTATGCCGGTTTAAGTGGCTGGTGGGTGGCGTCGCTGTATATAGCCATAGCCATATTAATTCCGCTTTTTATGATCCTGTTTGCCCTGGGTAAAGCCGGGGCGCCCGAAGCGTATCATAAAATCAGTTCAATGCTCAAGCTGGTGATGCTGGCCGGCATATTATCCATGTTATTCTTTCTTATCCTCAAATAATCAAAATGCAAAAAATTGTATTGGCATCAGCTTCGCCAAGGCGAAAGCAGTTATTAGAGTGGGCAGCCCAAGAATTTGATGTAATAGTAAGCCATTGCCCCGAAGAAGCGCCCGGCAAATTGTCTCCCCATGAAACGGCCATATATATTGCCAGGCAAAAAGCACTTGCCGTTTTAGAAAAGGTAAAGGAAAACATACCGGTATTGGCAGCTGATACCATCGTGGTATGTAAAGGGCGTATTTTAGGAAAACCCAAAGACCGGGAAGAAGCTATTCACTTTTTGGAATTATTGTCTGGTACCAACCATACCGTAATTACCGGCGTGGTAATCCGGTATGGAAAAAAAGAAATTTCATTTGCCGATGAAACGATTGTTTCTTTTCATGCGCTAAGCCGGGATCAAATACAGTTTTATGTGGAGCATTACAAACCCTATGATAAAGCGGGGGCATATGCCATCCAGGAATGGATTGGCGTAATCGGGATCAAAGCCATTCAAGGTGATTTTTATAATGTAATGGGCCTCCCGGTTAGCCGTGTCATGCAGGCTCTTTCTTCCTTATGAGTTTTTGATTAAATTTTAAATTATTTGTAATTTTCAGAAAGATTCCGCCCCATGACTGAAAAATTACTTCAATTTATCTGGCAGTTCCGCCATTTTGACCTGGCTCATTTACAAACAGAAGATGGCGACCCATTACAAATACTTCATCCCGGTACTTTAAATAATAACCAGGGACCCGATTTTTTAAATGCCAGGATACATTGCAGGGGAACCACCTGGGCCGGTAATATTGAGTTGCACGTATTAAGCTCTCAATGGAAATTACATAAGCATGATGATGACCCCAATTACAAAAATATTATTTTGCATGTGGTATGGCAACACGATGCAGATTTAAACTTACCATTTCCAACTTTCGTGCTGGGTGGGAGAGTGCCTTTATTGTTTTTAAACAGGTACGATCAGTTGATGAAGGAACAGGGTTTTATAGCCTGCGAAAAAAACATATCACAAGTACCGGAAATTATTCTCCTTAGCCGTATAGATAGTATGCTGGCAGAACGACTGCAACAAAGAGCGGATCGTATATTAACATCCCTGCAAAATAATAAAGCACATTGGGAAGAAGTATTTTGGCAAACCCTTTGCCGGAGCCTGGGTACTAAAGTGAATGAAAGCGCCTTTGAAGCTATAGCAAAAACTTTACCCATTTCTTTACTGGCAAAGCATAAGCATAATTTAGTACAGGTAGAGGCGCTGCTCATGGGCCAGGCGGGGTTATTATCAGCCGGCACAAAGGATGCTTACCAAAACATGCTCTGCAAAGAATATCATTTTTTAAAAAAGAAATATACTTTGGCCGGCATTGGTTTGCCGATTCATTTCTTAAGGATGCGCCCGGCCAATTTTCCTACTATTCGGCTGGCACAACTGGCTGCCTTGATTAATGAGAGCCAAAAACTATTTTCTAAAATACGGGAAGCTACAGATGTGCAGCAGGTGCAGCAATTATTTACTATTACCGCCAATGATTATTGGCATTATCATTACCGGTTTGGCGAAGAAACTCCTTTTAAAGAAAAGCAGTTAGGCAGGCAAATGATACATGGGATTCTCATCAATACCGTAATACCCATATTGTATGCTTATGGCCAGTATCATCAAAATGAGAAAATAAAAGAAAAAGCCATAACCTGGATGCAGCAATTGCCCGCAGAAAAAAACAGCATTACAAACGGATTTAAAATATTGGGATTACGTTGTGTAAAAGCTAGTGAAAGCCAGGCCTACTTACAATTGAAAAATGAATATTGCAACCATAAGCGTTGCCTGCAATGCAGTATTGGGAATGCTATTTTAAAAATGAAATAAAAAAAGCCGGTAAGTACCGGCTATCTAAAATCTTTATAGATGTGTTAAATGTCAATGGCTTCTCCATAAGCAACAGCGGTTGCTTCCTTTATTCCTTCGCTCATCGTAGGGTGCGGATGAACGGCATTTAAAATTTCATGGGCCGTGGTTTCCAGTTTCCTGGCTACTACCACTTCTGCTATAAGTTCGGTTACATTCATGCCAATCATGTGGCAACCTAAGAATTCGCCATATTTGGCATCGTAAATTACTTTTACAAAACCTTCTGTGGCACCGGCTGCACTTGCTTTGCCGCTGGCCATAAATGGAAATTTTCCTACTTTAATTTCGTATCCTGCATCTTTTGCTGCTTTCTCTGTAAAGCCTACACTTGCAATTTCGGGTGTACAATAAGTACAGCCGGGAATATTGTTATAATCCATGGGTGTAATTTTAAGGCCAGCCAGGTGTTCGGCTGCATTGATGCCTTCTTTTGATGCAACGTGGGCAAGAGCCTGGCCGGGTGTACAATCACCAATAGCATATACTCCGGCCACATTTGTTTGCTGGTTTGCATCTACTACTATTTTCCCTTTTTCTGTTTTAATGCCTAATTGTTCCAGCCCTATATTTTCAATATTGGCAACTACACCCACCGCACTCAATAAAATATCGGCTTCTATTACTTGTTCACCAGCTGCAGATTTTATAGTTGCTTTTACCCCATTTCCACTGGTATCTACTTTGGTTACTTCGCTGGATGTGAGTATCGTCATCCCTTGTTTTTTGAATTGTTTTTCCAATTCTTTACTTATTTCCTCATCTTCTACAGGAACAAGCCTTGGCATAAATTCTACCATGGTAACTTTAGTACCCAGGCTATTATAGAAATAAGCAAACTCACTGCCTATGGCACCGCTTCCGCATACGATCATGCTTTTGGGTTGTTCGGGTAATGCCATAGCTTCCCGGTATGCAATTATTTTTTTACCATCTACAGGCATACTGGGTAATTGCCGGGCACGGCCCCCGGTAGCAATAATAATATTTTTAGCTTCCAGTGTTTGTTTGGTTCCATCTGCTGCCGTTACCTCCAGTTTGTTGGCGGCAATTAATTTGCCGGTACCCATGATGACTTCAATCTTATTTTTCTTCATTAAAAACTGCACCCCTTTGCTCATTTTATCGGCCACACCCCGGCTGCGTTTTATTACTGCGCCAAAATCCTGGGAAACTTCGCTTACGTTTATGCCATAATTGCCGGCATGTTTTGCATAATCATATACCTGGGCACTTTTTAATAATGCTTTTGTGGGAATACAGCCCCAATTCAGGCAGATGCCGCCCAGGCTTTCTTTTTCTACAATTGCAACTTTTTTACCAAGCTGGCTGGCCCTGATTGCTGCGGGGTAGCCTCCCGGGCCACTTCCTAAAACGATTACGTCGAATGCCATAATATTACTGTGTTTTTATAAAAAATCCCTGCAAATTTACTCGCTAATAGCTGAACGCCAAAATGTAATTTTCTCTACCGGTTCTGTTATTTTTATTAAAATTTAAATGGATTGTCAAAAGTTACTAAGGTGTGTCAAAGAATATTTTTAAAATCTCTTTTATATTTTCATAGGTATTGGCTACCGGTTTTTTTATATCTTTTGTTTTAAACCATCTTATTTCTGTAATATCTTCTTCGGACTGTGGTTGGGTGGGCTGTTTTTTTACCGTAAAATAATACCAGTGCGTTTTTTTTAAATAATGCTTACCATAGGCTTCGTAGGTATGCCAGGTATCGGTGATTTTATTTTTTAGAACCAGTTTTTTTAATCCTGTTTCTTCTTCTATTTCCCGGGTGGCCGCTTTTTGTGCGGTTTCTTTTTTCTCTATTTTACCTTTTGGTAAGTCCCATTTGCCCAGGCGATATATAAATAAGATCTCTTTATCTTCATTTTGAACCAAACCACCCGCTGCTTCTATTACGGTAAACTGGCGTGAAAACAATTTTTGTAATTTATCTAAATCATGATCTAATAAAATGCCTGCATGAAATGTTTCTTTTTTTATTTCGTGTAACAGGCTATGTATTGCGGCTGTGCTGGTTTCATCAATAAATACCGTATCGGGGTGCTTCAGTAATTCAGTAAGTTCCGGTGTAAGCGTATCGCAAAGAAATACGGGTTTCTCTCCAAAAAATATTTTTACTTGCATAGCTGGCAATTTACGTTGTAAATTTAGGCTTTTGTAAATGAATACGATGGTTATATCCGGCTGTGCCGGTTCCCATTTTAAAATAAAAAGTAACCGTTTTTTTTTTGAAATGCTGGCAACTAACTTTGTATCACATAATAATATTAAATATGACAAATGAAGCTGCCATTGCCGAAAAACTTTTGCATATCGGCGCTGTACAGTTAAATACTGAAAAGCCTTTTACCTGGGCCAGTGGCTGGAAAAGCCCCATTTATTGCGATAACAGGAAATTACTTTCTTTTCCCTATGAACGGGACTATGTGAAAAGTGAATTGTGCAGTGTGATTTTTGAAGAATTCATGCAAGCCGATGCCCTGGCAGGTGTAGCTACAGCCGGTATTGCATGGGGGGCCATGGCTGCCGATCAGCTTAAACTTCCTTATTTATACGTACGGCCTAAACCCAAAGAACATGGTTTGGGCAATCAAATAGAAGGAAATTTACAAAAAGGACAAAAAGTTGTATTGATAGAAGATTTAATCTCAACCGGTAAAAGCGTTTTGCAGGTATGCGAAGTGCTAAAAAATGCCGGTGCCGAAATACTGGGTGTAATTTCTATTTTTAATTATGGGTTTCCACAAGCAGATGCCGCCTTTACATTGGCAGGCATTCCCTATCGTTCGTTGAGTAACTACCCGGTTTTAATTAAACTGGCCCGGGAAAAAGGTTTAGTAACCGGTGAGGAGTTAAAATCGCTGTTAAACTGGAGGGAAAACCCATCAGAATGGCAGGGTTAGTGTAAATTTGATGATATAAAAAGAAAGGTTATGAAAAAAGCGTTCCTGATTATTTTTGTACTGTTTGGGTTTAGCTTACTGGCTACAGCCCAAAAAACTACCGATAAAGCCGTTATAAAAACACCAGCAGCTCAATGTGATGCATGTAAAGATAAAATTGAAAAATATTTATTTAGGGCACAAGGGGTTACTTCGGTAAAAGTGGATATAAAAAAAAGAACAACAACAGTTACCTGGATCAAGGATAGAACAAATATTGAAAATATAAAAACTGAAATTGCGAATATTGGCTTTGATGCCGATGATGTAACTGCCGAACCCGGCGCTTATGCCAAGCTGCCTCCTTGCTGTAAAAATGCAGAAACCGGCGAAAAGGTAAAAGAATAATACCGCTCATTCTTACAATGATATAAAAATAAAATAGCAACTCAATCCTTGCTTTTTTTTTGATTCTTTTATTTTGCTGCGGGAATATTTTTCCAGTTTTCTCCCCTTTTAATGCGTAATACCTGGGTTTCAGTAATATTAAACCGGTTGGCCAAGGGCGCTAATGACCCTGGCTTTTTTAATAATTTCTTTAATTTTTTCACATCATTTACCGATAACTTGGCAGTATTGGTTAAATCTCTTTCACGGGTTCGCCTTAAAATTTTATCTTTTATTACCAGGGGACTCTTTTTTTGATGTTCATAGTTTTCTGCTAAAGTCATCCATTTAAGGTTAGTTACCCGGTTATCTTGTTTATTGTGGTTTAGGTGCGCTACTACTTCGTGCCTGGCTCCGGGCTTAGGTAAAAAATACTGGGCCACCAGGCGGTGTATTAAAAAATGATGATTAATGGTGCGTTCTTTTGCATTGGATTTAAAAAAATCTTTTAATTCCTTTTTCTGTTTATGCATCGCCGAACGTAATTCTTTAAGCTCCTTAGCATTTGCCTTATTGCTGTGGAGTGCTTTTAGTTTTTGGCTCATTTGAGCCATTTGCTTTTTCATTTTAGTCACCTGCTTTTCATCTTTATCGGTTCGGGGGGCGTATAATTTTAACCTGATAATTTTATATCCATTTACCGTGGATCCTTTAAGTATATTGCCATCCGATTGTTTATTAAAGGAACGCACTCTTCCCAGGTTTGAAACTTCCAGGCGGAAAGTATTAGTAAATTTGAAATCAAATTTTACTTTTTTCCAGGTTTCAGCTGTGTTTAATTTAGCCATAATAAAATATGCTTTTAGTGAATGATGGATATGCTAAAAGTCTTGATTCTAATTCCGTTGATATTGTCAAGGGAATAAGGTTTCCTGCTAATTGTTTAAATCTCTATAAAACTATGTCATTATATATGAATAAATATGAACCGGGGTATATTATTTTTATAAAATATAAAAAACCCCTTTATCAGGGGTTTTAAAAATAGGGGGAGGCCTGTTTAGTCAAATGACTCGGTGTTTAAGTGAACCTTGGTCATTTCATAAAAATGATTTTGTAATACATGCACCGGTATAGGCTCCATAATATGCCTTTTCTCGTCACGGTACCACAGTTCAAAATGAGAAAAATCGCCTGGTTTGGGAATTAACATGCGAAAAGCCCCTTTGCTGTACTTTACCGTTCCATCTTCGTTTTGTTGTTTATGAAATTTGAGATTGCTTAATTCTTCATCATTAATTTCCAGGGGAAAGAGTTGATTGGTTTCATACCAGAAATCCTGTACGCCGTTATTTAAACAAACCTGTTTTTCATCTCCATTCAAATTGGTTACTTCACCCCGGCGCAGGTCTCCTTCATTATCGGCCACTAAAAAATCACCTTTTTTAATTTCATTGAATTTAAGCATAACGATATTTCATTTTATATGATTAATGCATCAATTTAAGATTTTTTTGGAATGATAAAAAAAATCTTATTCGGCCCAGCTCATAATATAATTCTTGTCTTCTATTCCTAATGCATCTTCTGTAAGCTTTAAAGGCCTGAAAGTATCTACCATTACGGCGAGTTCTTTTGTTTCTTTAGCGCCAATGCTTTTTTGTACGGCACCCGGGTGCGGGCCATGGGGAATGCCGGCCGGGTGCAGGGTAATCATACCCCTGGTAACATGTTTACGGCTCATAAAATCACCATCTACATAATACAAAAGTTCGTCGCTGTCAATATTACTGTGATTATATGGAGCCGGTATAGCTTCCGGGTGGTAATCGTACAAACGAGGTACAAAAGAACATACCACAAAGGCATCGGTTTCAAAAGTTTGATGCACAGGTGGCGGCTGGTGTACCCTGCCGGTTATGGGCTCAAAATCATGAATTGAAAAAATATAAGGATAGCAGCAGCCATCCCAGCCAACAACATCAAAAGGATGGGTGCCATAATGAATACCATACAACCAGCCTTGCTTTTTTGTTTTAATAACAAAATCACCTTTCTCATCATACGATTGCAGGTTATCCGGTGTACGGATATCTCTTTCGCAATAAGGCGAATGTTCCATGAGCTGGCCAAACCGGCTCATGTATCTTTTAGGATAGCGCATGGCATGATGGGACTCAACGATGAACAAACGGTTTTTTTCATCTTCAAACTGAATTTGATAAATAGTGCCCCTGGGTAACATGATGTAATCACCATAGCCAAAATGTAATTGGCCATAGCAGGTGGTAACGGTGCCTTTGCCTTCATGAACAAAAATCATTTCATCGGCATCTGCGTTTTTATAAAAATAATCTCCCGTTCCCTGCCGGGGGGCAGCCAGTATGACCTGGCAATCATCATTTACCAATACCGCTTTTCGGCTATCTAAGTAATCTGTTTCCGGTTTTATATTAAAGCCTTCAAAACTACGGTGCTTCAGCATTTTTTCTTCTGCAATTTTGGGCATTACATTTACCGGTTCATCGCATTTCACAATTTGAGTAGGGGGGTGGGCATGATACAAAATGGAGTATTCTGTTGCAAACCCTTCAGTAGAAAATAATTGTTCGGAATATAAACTCCCATCAGGCTTTTTAAATTGAGTATGACGTTTATGTGGAATTTTTCCGAGTTTATAATAATGTGGCATGGTACTTTTTTTAAGTAAAAAATAATTTGGCTAAAGATTGTATTGATATGGGTATCACCTTACATAGCCCGAGAGATTGAGCGTAGCTAGCAGGAAAATATATTTCCACTTTCGCTTATCTATCCAATAAGTAAAATTCCGGTACAATAGCATAATTCGTAAATCATATTATCTTCACATCAAATTTACAACTTTTATAACCACATTAGTTTCCCGGCTAAGAACTCATAATTTGAAACAAATTGGCTTAATATCAGATACCCATGGTTTTTTAGATGAAACCATTTTTCAACATTTTTCCCCCTGCGATGAAATATGGCATGCAGGTGATTTCGGTAACCTGGAACTGGCCAGGACGTTACAGGCCTTTAAACCACTAAGGGGGGTGTATGGAAATATTGACGATGCCAAAACCCGGCAAGTATTTGGAGAAAAACTTTTTTTTCATTGTGAAGATATTCTCGTTTATATGCAGCATATCGGGGGCTACCCGGGCCGGTATGCAAAGGGTGTAAAAGAAAATATCATGCAACACCAGGCTCATCTTTTTATTAGCGGCCACTCACATATTTTAAAAATTATGTATGATGAAAAATTAGGTTGCCTGCACATGAATCCCGGTGCAGCCGGTAAACAAGGATGGCATACAAAAAGAACCCTTATACGCTTCCTGGTTGATAAAATGGATATAAAAAATTGTGAGGTGATAGAATTGGATGTTTCATAAACTAATATTATTTATTAAATTTGCAGAATGAGTTGGAATGAAAACCAATCAATACGTGTTGCAATTTTAGACCTGTATGAAGGTGTTGAAAACCAGGGAATGCGATGCTTACGTGAAATCTTAAATCAATTTGCAGATTTCCATCACCTCAATTTACATAAGGATGAATTTGATGTGCGCTTACAAAATGAAGTGCCGGGCCTAGATTACGATATTTATATTTCAAGTGGCGGACCGGGCAGCCCGCTAGAAAGTGAAGGCAACAAATGGGAGAAAGTTTATTTTAACTGGTTAGAGGATGTGCAGGCATACAACCGAAATGATGCCCATGTTATAAAGAAGCAAGTATTTTTTATTTGCCACTCATTCCAGCTGGCATGCCGGCAATTGGGATTGGGAAATGTAACCCCCAGGAAGAGTACTGCATTTGGCGTTTTTCCCGTTCACTACCTGCCGGGTGCCGAAACAGAACCCGTATTTGCCGGATTAAAAGATCCTTTTTATGCAGTGGACAGCCGGGATTTCCAGGTAATACAACCCGATCATAATAAGATAAAGGAAATGGGGGGGCAAATTTTGGCAATTGAAAAAGCCCGGCCACATGTACCTTACGAAAGGGCCATGATGGCACTTAGGTTCAATGAAAACATGATTGGCACCCAATTTCATCCCGAAGCCGATGCCATAGGAATGAGCCTGCACCTGCAATCTCCGGAAAAAAAGAAAACGGTGGTAGATAATTATGGATTTGAAAAATGGCAAAACATGATTGGTAACCTGAATGACCCGGATAAAATAATGCATACCTATGCACATATTTTGCCCAACTTTTTAAATGAATCCATTGCTAAAATGCAACCGGTAGAAATTTAAGATCATATTCCCGTATAGGTTTGGGGGCTAATGGCTTTTAATTCTTTCTTCAGCACAGCGCTTATTTTTAATTTATCAATAAAAGCATGGATGTCTTTTTTTTGAATGCCGGCTTTTCCCCTCGTTAATGTTTTGAGTGCTTCATAGGGAGCCGGGTAATTTTCCCGCCTTAAAATAGTTTGTATTGCTTCTGCTACCACCGCCCAGTTTTTCTCAAGATCATTGTGGATGGTTATAGGATTCAGGATTAATTTATTTAACCCTTTTTCAATCGCATTCAGGGCTATACCCGTATGAGCCAAGGGAACGCCTATATTTCTTATCACCGTACTATCGGTAAGGTCCCGCTGTAGCCTGGAAACAGGCAATTTGGCTGCGATGTGTTCAAATAATGCATTTGCTATTCCCAGGTTTCCTTCCGCATTTTCAAAATCTATCGGGTTTACTTTATGGGGCATGGCACTGCTGCCTATTTCATTCTTTTTCGTTTTTTGTTTAAAGTAATCCATACTGATATATGTCCACAGGTCACGACACAAATCAATAAGGATGGTATTGATGCGTTTGATAGAATCAAAATGAGCAGCCAGCATATCATAATGTTCTATTTGAGTGGTACATTGCTGTCTTTGTAAACCCAGTTTTTTATCTACAAAATTATTGGCAAATTTTACCCAGTCTGTTTTTGGAAAAGCAACTACATGGGCATTTAAATTACCGGTAGCGCCACCAAATTTTGCCATAAAAGGAATATGAGAAAGCAATTGAACCTGGTTTTGTAATCTTTCTACAAATACATTTATTTCTTTTCCTAAGCGGGTGGGAGAGGCAGGCTGGCCATGGGTGCGTGCCAGCATAGGTATATTTCTCCATGCTTTGGCCAGCTGGCTAAGATGCTGCTGTAAAGTGAGTAATAATGGCAGGTAATATTGTTCCAGGGCATCTTTCCATAAAAGGGGAACAGCCGTATTATTAATATCTTGTGAGGTAAGCCCAAAGTGTACCCATTCTTTTAAATGAGATGCTCCCCATTGTTCTAATTTATTTTTAAGAAAATATTCTACTGCCTTTACATCATGGTTGGTGATGGCTTCAGTTGCTTTTATTTCTTCGGCCATAGCCAGTGAAAATGTAAGTACGGTTTTTCTTAATTTATTTTTTAAAGAAGCAGGAATAGGAAAGAATTTTTTCTCTCCCAGGTAAATAAAATATTCCACTTCTACAAAAAGGCGGTAACGGATAAGCGCTTCTTCAGCAAAATATGCCGAAAGGGGCTGTGTAAAATGCTGGTACCGCCCGTCAATGGGCGAGATGGCCTGGAGTGTAGATATTTGCATGGTAATAAAATGTAAAGAAGTAAATTTGTACAAATTTAATTGAAAGCGATTGGACAGAAAAATAAGGGTTGGAGCCGTAAGCTACCTCAATACATTGCCGCTGATTGATGGATTTAAAAAGGGACTTCTCCAAAATGAAATGGACTTAATAGAAGCATACCCGGCACATTTAGCCGGTATGCTCATGGGCGATGAAATTGATGTAGGACTGGTACCGGTGGCGGTAATGCCAAAACTAAAAGAGGCACACATCATTTCAAAATATTGTATTGGAGCCAGTAGCCCTGTTTGCAGTGTATGCCTTTTTAGCGATGTACCTATTGAAGAAGTAAAAGAAGTGCTGGTAGATTATCAAAGCCGCACTTCGGCCGCTTTGCTGAAAATATTATTGCAAAAATACTGGAAGCAACATCCCTTGCTTATAGATGCACAATCGGGTTTTGAGGAAAAATTTGGAGGCCATACGGCTGCCCTGATCATTGGCGACAGGGCTTTGCAACAAAGACAGCGCAATAATTATATTTATGATTTGGCAGAAGCCTGGATGCAAATGACGAGCCTCCCCTTTGTATTTGCAGCCTGGGTGGCCAATAAACAAATACCCGAATCTTTTATAACCCAATTTGATGAGGCAACCGGCCTGGGTTTACAGCATATTGATGACATTGTAAAAGCAAACCCCTGTCCATATTACGATTTGCATACTTATTTTACAAAAAATATTGATTACCGTTTAGATGCAAAAAAATTAGAAGGGCTGAATTTGTTTTTAGAGATGTTGTAAAAAAGAATTTAGCGCATCAGGATGATACTTCCTTTTCTCATAAAGTATCCACATTCCGATATGCCAGATATGTAGTAGATATAAGTTCCTGTATCGGCATCTGTATTTTTATATTTACCATCCCAGCATTTTGATGGATCGTTCGTACTAAATACCAAATTACTCCAGCGATTGTAAATAATAAATTTAAATTCTTTGATTTGATTTCCTGTAACCTTCAATCCAAAGCAATCGTTTTTTCCATCTTTATTAGGAGTAAATATATTGGGCATATAAATATCCCCATCTGAGGGACTATTATTAGCTTTTACCCATACGGTATCAGTATTTGAACAATTCTTAAGATCCGTTCCAATTACGGTATAGTACATTGATCTGTCGGGATGAGCATTGGTTGTTGCAGCAGTAGAATCATCCAAACTATTTCCCGGGTGCCATATATATGAGTTAGCGCCCGATGCAGAAAGGGTGATTCCCAGAATACTGCATTTTGCATCATTAAATGCTTTTGCATTTACATTGGGCAAGGGATTTACAGTAACAGGTACTATAAAAGTTTTGGTTTGAGGACAAATATGGTCAGTTATAATTACCTGGTAATTTTGAGTATTTACAGGAATGGCAGTTGGGTTTTGTAAGGTACCATCATTTAATGTCGTTGATGGGCTCCATTGATAACTAATCTGTGGACTATTCCCATTTGCTCCATTTAATATTACACTGTTGCCCTGGCAAGTTTCTTTTGCTGGAGGTTGTACAAATGTTTTAATTTCATTTGATGTAATTTTTACAGAATCTTTCCCTTTGCATCCATTGGTAGCGGTACCGGTAACAATAAATAAAGAGGACCCTACTGAGCTCCCTGTAAATACCGGGCTAGCTATATTTGGATTATTTAATCCTGATGCCGGGCTCCAGGTATATGTGTTTGCCCCGCTTGTGGTAAGGGTTACGGATTGTCCTTTACAAATGGCAGTATCCGGTATTGATTTTACAACGGGAATTGCTTTTACGGTAACGATGATTGTATCTTTTGCATTGCAGCCATTGGCAGCAGTACCAGTAACAAATACAGTTTGCGAAGTATTCCCGGTAAAAATTGGGTTTGCAATTCCCGGGTTATTTACAGCAGTGGCAGGCAACCAGCTATATGTTTGTGCACCCGTAGTGGTAAGTAAAAGTAATTGACCATTGCATATAGAAGTATCATTTATACTTTTGACGTTCGGCAATGGGTTTACCGTAATTTTTACACTATCTATAGCAGAGCAACCCATGCCATCAGAAACAGTGAGATAATAAGTAGTTGTATGGGTAATGGCAGCAACAGGATTTGCAATATTAGGATTACTTAAACCTGCAGCAGGGCTCCAGGAATATGTGCCGGTGCCGCTTCCCTGTAAGCTGTGTATTACGGTTGTATTACTGCAAAAACTGGTATCTGCTCCTGCGTTTGCAGTAATAAGAGATACATTTAGTACCCTGCTAAAACTATCCTTGCAGCCATTAATATCGGTAGCTATTAATTTTATGGTATAGTTGCCACTGCTGAGATAAGTATGTGAAGTGTTTTGAGTATTAGCAGTGCCCCCATCTCCAAAATACCACTGCCAACTTATGCTGCCAATAGGATTAAAATAAACATTCCCGTTAAAGTTGTACGTATTACAGGATTGCGCACTTGAAGTAAATCGTACTGAATCTATATTGGGCGTATAAGCAACAGAAGAAACAGGAAGCATTAGGTTAAACAAAACATTCCCAGGGTTTCCTGGCAATGCGCCATTTGCCGTATTACCATTATTTGTATTAATACCATTAAGCCCGCCATTTATGGCAGGAATAATATTTGGCGGGGTAGTAGCAGTTTTTAGCCAGATTGCGCCGCCGCCACCGCCGCCACCCGGGCCAAGAGCGCCCAGCGCCTCTCCGGTCATATTGGCTCCTTTGCCACCCTGGGCAGATACATGGGTATTACCAGCAAAATTTTGAGTATTTATTAAAATGGTTCCACCAGCACCACCGCCTCCCATGCCTTCATGGCAATAATATTGAGCCTGGCCCGAGGGATCACAGTCTTTTCCGTTATCGCCATTAGAAATAATGTCGTGGTTATTTGTAATAAGTTGATTGCAATTAATAATTATAATTCCACCCCCATTACCACCATCAGAATTAAAACCTAAATTATTACAATGGCCGGCGCCTCCACCACCGCCTAAGAATATTTTATTTTGTAGGGCTGAATAGTTCAATGAATACCCGCCAACACCTCCATTTTGACCGGGGCCGGGGCAAGTAGCCCATTGATTTCCTCCATTACCGCCCTGGCCAAAATTACCCCCACCGCCACCACCGGAATTATGATCTAATCCGCCGCCACCCCCATTGGCAGGTGCGCCACGGCCACTGGCTCTTAATAAGGAATAATCTGCAATTCCCTCTCCTTTTAATGCTGCTAAAGTAGAAGAACTTGGCAAATAATAATCTAA
This sequence comes from Sphingobacteriales bacterium 39-19, assembly GCA_001898465.1. Classification (GTDB taxonomy): domain Bacteria; phylum Bacteroidota; class Bacteroidia; order Chitinophagales; family Chitinophagaceae; genus Ferruginibacter. The sequence continues at coordinate 62,967 of MKTX01000003.1, forward strand.
AATATTACAGACATAAGAACTGAGAAGGGTATTAATTCCTTTGCCTCCTTTAAATCCATTTCCACTGGTATTGATATCAGCGCCTAAGGTTAAAGTGTTTTGAACATTGAGGGCTAATACACCCCCTTTACTACCATCCCAGGGCAAGCTGGAAAGCGAAGCACTTGTGCTGTAATTACTAAAGTAAGGTACCCTCACAAATTGAACTTTGCCATCGGGAATATCGTAAGGCCTTAATAAATCATTTTTTAGTTCCAGGGTATTACCAACTTTTGATTTAATATAATTGTATTCGTAATTCCCACTATTTGTATAGTTTGTAATTGTTCCATACTGGTTTGTATTGGTACTGTCAATCACAGCGCCTTTCATTTGAATGATGAGGATGGTATCGCCCACATTAAAAGCAGTTGCATCTTCTACTTCAAATTTGTTTGAGCAACTTATTTTACTGATAACAGGGGTATAATCATTTATAATATTTGTATCTGGTGGAGTCACTATGCAACTATCCACAATGAGTGTACATTGAGGGTTCGTAGAATTTATGGTTGCACTACCCGAAAGTGTTCCGTTGTAAAGAGTATTTCCTTGCTTATTGATCAAATTATCAAAAACATAATAAGCTTTAAGCCCCGTTTGGGTTGTGGGATTGGGCAGTGAATTGGCCATATTAGCCCTTATTTCTGATTGTGTTCTTGCAACGTTCCAAATGCGGACTTCATTGATGTAACCTTTAAAATTTTCGATAAATGCGCCACTGTATAACCCAACCCTGGTAGGAAAATCATTTTGAAATAAATTACCGGTTGCGTTGACCTGGCTCATTAAAAAACCATTTCTATAAAACTTTAAAGTAGCGCCATTGTAAACCATTGCAACATGATATGTTTTATTTAGTGTTGGTTCACATACATCGGGTGTAGCAAAAAAACCATTAGAAGTTGTAATGTAACCGCCATCTAATCGCAACAAATAATTGGCGTCTGATGGACTAAGATGTTTTGAAACAATATCACCAATATTATCATTAGCGGCATGAGGAATATATGGCTGATCTCTGTTTACGACTGCTTCTATAGTAACTTGATTTCCCGGAATATCGATATCCCCAAATTCTGCAAATGAAGAATATGTTGTAAAATGAATCCAGTTATTACAAGCCAGGTTAAATTTAGAATGATTATTTCTAAAAGTAGAATTATTTTGAGCACACAAAGTAGTTGATATTAAAAATGTAGCAAAGATTAATGCTCGCATGTATGAAATTTTATTTATCAATAATTTTTTTAATTCTTTTATTCAAAGCGGTGAGAATCGGTCTTACATCAGGGGATATATTTCTAGAATAAATGATAATTATAAAAAATATAATGAAGAATAAAGTTCGTCCTATTAACCCACTAAGTCCAAATATATTATTGAAAATATAGTAAGTTATTATGTATCCTATAAAAGAGTAAATAATTATTTCCAATGTTTTTATACTAAACGGTTGCAGCCTGAATTTTTTCCAAAGAAACCAGTATCGAATAGCATTATAAATGGTAAATGAAACCAGGTTTGCAAGCGCCGGGCCAATGATTCCATATTTAACGGTGAGAATGTAACTCAAAGGTATTATTAATGCCGTTAGCAACACACTTGTCCATAATTCAAAACGCCAATATACCGACGTTCCGATGATTTGTGAATTTACGCCTGTTCCCATTTCAATAATGGTTACCATTCCAATAATGAAAAATACCCATTTGCCTTCTAAATATTCCGGGTTAATGTTAAAGAAACGAATGGCATCTTCATAATTTAACCAAATACAAAAAAAAGTAAACAAAGCAAAGCTTAATAAATTAATAGAAGATCTTTTGTATATTTTACTAATTTGATGGTGATCTTTATCTTTCCAGGCACGGGATAATACCGGGATGGTAATGGCGATGATGCTTCGGTAGGGCGCTTGTAACAACGAAACCAGGTAAATTGAAAATGCAAAAATACCGGCTTTAGCAAGATCTAATTTAGAAGCCAGCACCAGGGTATCAATAACCGATCTTAAAACACTTACAATAACTACAAAAGAGGAAAGGAGCATAATGCTGAATATTTTCTTCCGAAATTTATGCGTCACCCTGCTTTTTTTAAAACTTAACCATAGCTCACCCTTTTTATATAATATAAAGACCAGTAAGAGTACAATAAATCCATACTGGAGTATGAATAAGAAAACAAAAGTTTCAAAACTAATGATGTTTAAAACTTTTAAAACAATTACGGCCAATGTAAATACACGTAATGCACATTCTTTTAAAAAGCTGGTGAGTACCCCTTTTTGGAATGCATACGAATAAGATTCCAGGATATTAAAAAGTAAGATCGTAAATGCCATGGGTAATGTATAGTAAAAATATTCTACTAACATTTTTGAGTTCGTATTAAACTTACGGATAATTAAAGGTTGCATTAAATAAAACACCAGGCAGGTAATTACGAAGCCGCCCATAGCCACTTTAAGCGCCAATGCCAGGGCATCATTGTCCCTGGGAAGGGTATGATCCTGGTAGTAAGGAAAGAATTTTACCAGGTAAGAAGTTACGCCAAAAGTAGAAAAGGCACAGATCAGCAAACTTATTTCTCTTAACGAGGTGGTAAGTCCATATTGTTCCGGTGTAAACCACCCATTGTGGGTAAGCAGGTACACATTCAATGCGCCAACGAGAAAGCCCAGGTAAATCCACCAGGTGGCTTTTAAACTGCTTTTCCTTATTTGCGACATGAATTAGTAATTAGTTAAGTGTGTTTATTAACTATTTTTGCGAAATTATACGAAATAAGGCCTAAATATAATGCATTGAGAATAGTTTGCTTTATTTTGAACTTAAAACTACATTATGAAAGTGGTGATATTTGCTGGCGGGCTGGGTACAAGAATTGCTGAAGAAACCGGCTCGAGGCCCAAACCCATGGTAGAAATTGGCGGCAAGCCCATCCTTTGGCATATTCTGAAAATGTATAGTCATTATGGCTTTAATGAATTTATTATTTGCCTGGGATATAAAGGATATGTGATTAAAGAATATTTCATGAACTATTTTTTACACAACGCCGATTTTACCATCGATATTGCAAAAAACGAAGTGGAATTCCATAGCCGCACCAAAGAAAATTTTAAAATCACTTTAGTTGATACCGGTTTAGAAACCAAAACCGCTGGCCGGCTTAAAGCCGTAAAAGAGTATATCGGTAACGAAGATTTTATGCTTACTTATGGCGATGGTTTAAGTGATATTAATTTGCAGGAACTGTTAGCTTACCATACATCACATGGTAAATTAGCAACGGTTACTGCGGTACAGTTAGAAGCTCGTTTTGGGGGTATGGATTTAAGTAAAGACAATGAAGTGCTGGCCTTTAGAGAAAAAGCAAAAGATGAAACAAAATGGATCAATGCCGGTTTTTTTGTATTAAAACCCCAGGTGTTCGATTTGCTTGAGGGCGATATGAAAAATACGATGTGGGAAGATGAACCCCTGGAAAAATTAACCAACCGGGGGCAATTGCAGGCATATCGTCATTTTGGATTTTGGAAATGCATGGATGCATTAAGAGATAAAATGGAATTTGAAACCTTATGGGAGACCGGTAATGCAAAATGGAAAAAATGGTAAACGAAGATTCTTTAAAAAAATATTATTCCGGTAAAAAAGTATTTATCACCGGCCATACCGGGTTTAAAGGAAGCTGGCTTTCCTTGTGGTTAAAAATACTGGGCGCTCAAATAAAAGGGTACGCCCTGGCACCGGAGTATGGCGGCGGCATTTATGAACAAGCAAACCCATTTTCACCGGCATTGGATGTAATTGCCGATATCCGGGATAAAGAAAAATTAACCCACGCTCTTTTATCTTTTAAACCGGATTTTATTTTTCACCTGGCTGCCCAGCCACTGGTTCGCCGAAGTTATCGCATACCTGCAGAAACTTTCGATATAAATGTAACCGGTACCGCCAACCTGCTGGAAGCCGTGAAGGCGCTGCAAAATAAATGTACAGTCATTATTATTACTACCGATAAAGTATATCTCAATAAAGAAAAAGATATTTTGTACACAGAAGAAGATGCCCTGGGCGGCTATGATCCATATAGCGCCAGTAAAGCCTGTACAGAATTAGCTGTAAGTGCATTTAGGAATTCTTTTTTTAATACCCTTGAATACCGGCACCATCAAAAAGCAATTGCAACGGTTAGGGCAGGCAATGTAATGGGAGGAGGAGATTTTAGTGAAGACCGCTTGGTGCCAGATATCATTAAAGCCATTATGGAAAAACGGGAAGTGGAGTTACGAAGCCCGGCATCGGTAAGGCCCTGGCAACATGTACTGGAGCCATTGGGTGGCTACTTGCTTTTGGGAGGATTGCTGCATGATGATATACAATATTCGGGCGCTTATAATTTGGGGCCTGAACCCGAAGATCATCTTACCGTACAGCAACTGGCAGAAGAAGCCATCGCCATATTAGGAACGGGAAACTGGAAATATACCGGGGATAGTACCCAGCCCCATGAAGCCGGTATTTTAAAACTGAGTATAGAAAAAGCGAAAACTAAATTAGGATGGCAGCCCAAGCTGAATGCCCGGCAGGCCATTGCCTTAACCATGAACTGGTATAAAAATGCAAAAAACCAGGTGGATGCTTTTTCTACCAAACAAATTTTTGATTACATGCAAAAATGATATTTACTGAAACCATATTAAAAGGTAGTTATGTAATAGATCCTGTTATTTTAGGTGATAACAGGGGTTGGTTTATGCGTACATTTTGTAAGGAAGAATTTGCAGCAATACAGCATACAAAAGAATGGGTGCAAATGAATCAATCATTCACCCGGCAAAAAGGCACCATACGGGGAATGCATTTTCAACATGCCCCGCATGCCGAAATAAAACTGGTACGGTGTATTGCCGGGGCCATTTTTGATGTTATTATTGATATGCGGAAAAACAGTAAAACATACCTGCAATGGGTGGGCACCACCTTAAGTGCTGAAAATAAAAAGTCATTTTATATACCCGAAGGTTTTGCTCATGGATTTCAAACACTGGCAGACAATACTGAAATTGTGTATGCGCATACCGGTTTCTATAATGCCGAATTTGAATCCGGTGTTTTATACAACGATCCTAAAGTGAATATTCAATGGCCTTTGCCGGTTACTGAACTATCAGTAAGAGACCGCAATCATGCGCCTATAAAAGATTAATTTATGAATTGTAGATTTTGCAAAACAGCATTACAAAATGTTTTTATTGACCTGGGCAATTCACCTGCCTCTAATTCTTTTTTAACAAAAGAGCAGTTAAACGAGCCCGAAATATTTTATCCTTTAAAAGTATTTACCTGCCCTTCTTGTTTCCTGGTACAGGTAGATGAGTATAAAAAGTCGGATGCCATTTTTGATAATACCTATGTTTACTTTTCTTCGTATAGCACAAGCTGGCTGGCGCATGCCAAAAAATATACAGAAGAAATGGAGCAAAGATTCCAGCTTGATAAAAATTCTTTAATAGTTGAAATTGCCAGTAATGATGGTTATTTGTTGCAATATTTTAAAGAGAAGAAAATACCTGTTCTTGGGATAGAGCCCACAGCCAATACCGCCCGGGTAGCCGAAGAGAAAGGAATTCCCTCGGTAATTGATTTTTTTGGGGTTCGATTGGCTACCGATTTAGCTGCAAAAGGAACCTGGGCAGATTTGTTATTAGGCAATAATGTACTGGCGCATGTGCCGGATATTGTGGACTTTGTTAGTGGCATGAAAATTATTTTAAAACCCCGGGGTGTTATTACCATGGAGTTTCCCCACTTGCTGCAACTGGTAGAAAAAAACCAGTTTGATACTATTTACCATGAGCACTTTTCTTATATATCTTTTAATGCCGTAACTAGAATATTTGAAGCAGCAGGCCTGGAGGTGTTCGATGTACAGGAAATACCTACCCATGGGGGATCTTTGCGGATTTTTGCAAAGCACAAAGAAGATAACAGCAAAAAAACAGAACCCGCTGTAAAAGAATTATTGCAGAAAGAGAAAGATCATGGTATGTTGCATATGGAATATTATGATCATTTTCAGCAAAAAGCCATGCAGGTAAAACTGGCTTTACTGGAATTTTTAATAAGCCAGAAAAAAGCAGGCAAAAAAGTAGCTGCTTATGGCGCTGCCGCCAAAGGGAATACATTATTAAATTATTGTGGTGTAAAGGCTGACCTGGTAGATTTTGTAATTGATGCCAACCCGCATAAGCAAGATAAGTTTATGCCTGCAAGTCATATCCCGGTTTATGCAGAACAATATTTAAAAGATCAGAAACCGGATTATGTTATTATTTTACCCTGGAATTTGAAGGAAGAAGTAATGTCGCAACTTGAATATATTAAAACATGGGGAGGTAAGTTTGTAATACCTATACCTGCTTTGCAAATTATTTAATATGCCTGAAACAATACTGGTTACCGGTGCAACAGGTTTTATTGGCAATTATGTAATAGAAAATTTGTTGCAAAAAAAAATGACTGTTATTGCAAACTCTCATCTAAAAGAGAAAGCGGTTTTAATGCCATGGTATGAAAAAGTAAAGTATATCCCTTTTGATCTTCATTCCAATTTTTCATCACAGAATTTATACGAATATTTCGAAAAACCTGATGTTTGTATTCATTTAAGCTGGCAGGGTTTGCCCAATTACAAAGAATCCTTTCACCTGGAAAAAGAATTACCGGCACAGCTCCTGTTTTTATCGAACCTGCTTCGGCATGGATTGAAAGACCTGACTGTAACGGGCACTTGTTTTGAATATGGCATGCAGCAAGGTGAATTAACCGAAGAGATGGAAGCAATGCCCAATAATAATTATGCGAAAGCCAAAAATGAATTAAGATTACAATTGGAAAACCTGCAGCGGGATTATCCCTTTTCTTTAAAATGGTTACGCCTGTTTTATATGTATGGTAAAGGGCAAAATGCCCGGTCTTTATTTTCTCAATTAGAAGAGGCATTACAAAAAAAGGAAAAAGTGTTTAATATGAGTGGAGGTATGCAGGTGAGGGATTTTTTAGCCGTAGAAAAAGTAGCCGGCTATATTGTAGAAGCAGCTTTACAAACAAAAATAACAGGCGTGATTAATATTAGCAGTAATAAACCCGTACGTGTAAAAGATTTTATTGAAAACTTTTTACAGGAAAATCATCAGCATATTGGTCTCAACCTGGGATATTATCCTTACCCGGATTTTGAGCCTATGGAATTTTGGGGAAACAATCACAAATTATTATCCATCCTGCAATGAACAAAAGAGTTACCATAGTAATACCTTGTTTCAACCAGGGTATATATTTGGCCGATGCCCTGGCAAGTATCAGCAGTTGTAACCCTCACTTTGCAGAAATACTTATTGTGAATGATGGTTCTACTGATGATGCAACAAAAAGTATCCTGGCAGATCTTTCCAAAAAGGGATATCGCATTATAAACCAGGAAAACCAGGGTCTGGGTGCTGCCCGTAATGCAGGTATCCGGGTTGCCACTACAGATTATATTTTGCCGTTAGATGCTGACAATAAGATAATCGCTTCCTTTATAGAACGGGCTGTTCAAATATTGGATAAGGAACCTGGTTATTCCGTTCTCTATTCTAATGCAAATTATTTTGGAGATAAAGAGGGCATCTTGAAACCGGGGAAATTTAATTTGCAAAGGTTAATGCTGGGGAATTATATTGATGCCTGTGCAATCATCAGGCGTTCGGCGCTGCTGGAAGTGGGCTTGTATGATAAGATGGAGATCATGGGCTATGAAGATTGGGACCTTTGGTTAAAGTTGGCCTTTGCCAGCCATGGATTTTATTATTTGGATGAAACCGGTTTTGAATACCGGGTACGCAAAGATTCTATGATGAAAGATGTGAATCAAAACAGGGATCGCCAGAATGAAATAGAAACTTATTTCCTTGAAAAATATGCCGATAAACTGGATTTTCCGTTTGTATTTGATCATGTACTTTATCAAATCAAGAAAAAACCATTTTTATTTTTCACGCATATTTTTTTAAAGAAATATTTTCCAAGCTATTTCGCCCGGCTTACCGGGAAAAACAAAATAAGAAAGCATTTTATTTATGATTGAGAGAAAGAAATATACAGCCGCATTTTATGAAGAGCTGGAGAACAATTCGTATAAATCGGCAAAAGCGATCCTGCCATTTGTGAACGAACAGGTACATCCAAAATCGGTAATTGATATTGGATGCGGTACTGGGGAGTGGTTAAAAGTCTGGTCGGCAGATTTTGGTATTACTGATTATAAAGGCGTAGAGGGTCCCTATGTGAAAAACGAATTTATAAAAATAGATCCCGATAAATTGGTGCTGCATGATTTGAAGCAAGCGTATACTGAAAACCGAAAATATGATTTGGCCATGTCGCTGGAAGTGGGTGAGCATTTACCTGAAGCTGTATCTGAAAACTATGTAAAAAGCCTTACGTTATTAAGTGATGTGGTATTATTTTCTGCTGCATTGCCCGGCCAGGAAGGAACCTATCATATCAATGAACAATATCCTGAGTTTTGGGCTGCCTTGTTTTTAAAGTTTAATTTTTTACCGGTAGATTTTTTGCGGCCACTGCTGTGGAATTTGCCGGGTGTGGAATATTGGTATAAGCAGAACATGCTCATGTTTATTTATAAAAATAAGCTGTCTTCTTTTCCTTATTTAGAACAAAACAGCCAAACCGTAAACCCCCATTTTTTATTCCGGCTGCATCCTGATCTTTATAATATAAAGAGAAAAAGATTACAGGAAACGAGTACCTTTTTGGGATTGATCAATTGGAAGTGGGTAGTATTTAAATACAAATATTTAAAACGTAAATAAAATGAGTGGTCGGCAGAAAAATTTAAACAGGCTGGCAAATGCAGATTTACACGTTTTAAATCAGCATTACATCATCAATTATTTTCTTTTTAAAGATATAAAATGGGCACTGCAAAAATTTGCTACAGGAAAAACACTTGATTTGGGTTGTGGTAATAAACCTTACCGTGAACTTTTTAAATTCCCGGTAACTGAATATATAGGTTGTGATATAATTCAAAGCAGCGGGAACCTGGTAGATGTAATTTGCCCGGCCACTGAATTAAAATTTGAGGATGGTGTTTTTGATACCGTTTTTTCTACACAAGTAATCGAACATGTGGACGATCATCGTAAAATGCTGGCAGAGACAAACAGAGTATTAAAGTTAAATGGCAAAGCTATTTTTACAATTCCTTTTAGTTGGGAATTACATGAGGAACCCTATGATTTTTTCAGATTCTCAAAGTATGGAATCGAATACCTGTTTAAGAAATATGGTTTCGAAATTGTGCAGATTCAATCAAATGGGGGCAAGTGGGCGGCAATCTTTCAATTGTTTTTAAATACTTTATTTTCTGCAAGAAAATATGGGACACTAAGGTCAAAATTCATTAAACATTTTTTCATTACTTTCCGGTTTATTTATTTCTACAATAAATTTGCCGTTTGGCTCGATAAAAAGTATTTTGATGATATCCTTACACTTAACTACCTGGTGGTTGCAAAAAAAATAAATGGGTAAGCCTGCCATTATATACTTATCCTGGATACCTTATGGTATTGAAGAGATACAGGGTTTTTTAGATTCATATTTGCAATATGATGCAGGAGCCGGGCATCAACTTTTTATTGTATTTAATGGGGTACAACAGGGAGAAGAACATTTACCCTTTTTACAATATGCCCAAAACCGGTTAGGTTACCCGGTAAAGTACATGCTATTACAAAGTGGCCAGGACATTGAAGCTTATTATAAAGCCGCCCGGGAACTGGATAGTGAATACCTGTTGTTTTTGAATACTTTTTCCCGAATCCTGGCCAACGACTGGCTTAAAAAATATACAACTGTTTTTCTAGAGCATGCAAATACAGGGCTTGTATCAGCATCCGGTTCTTATTTGAGTTATACAAGCGCTGTTTTTATTAAAAATAAATGGGGATGGGAACCCGGAAAAGGAATTCATCATCATTTTACAAAATATAAACTCTTTGCTAAATCATTTTTTTACTGGCACCTGTTTTTTAAATCTTTTCCCAATCCACATATTCGCACAAACGCCTTTATGCTTAAGAAGCATCATCTTTTATCAATACACCCCGGTGTGCTTACTACAAAATTTAAGGCTTACCAGTTTGAAAGCGGGCGTAAGGGGCTTACCGCCTTTTTTTTAAAGAAACAGATGGATATTTTTGTATTGGGAAAAAATGGTATGGCTTATCCCGTTTCTCAATGGCCCAATAGCAATACCTTTTGGATTCACAACCAGGAGAATCTTTTAATTTCTGACAATCAAACCCGGATTTATGACCAGGCTACAGAAGCCAATAAAAAAATGTTGACTAAACTGGCATGGGGACAATGAAAAAAATTACGATCATATTACCGGTACGAAACGGCGGCGAACTCGTAAAAGAATGTGTTCAAAGTATTTTATCACAAACCTATAGTGACTTTGATTTTATAATTTTAGATAATCATAGTGATGATGGAACATATGAGTGGATCAGCAGTATTACCGATAACCGGATTAAAATATTTCGTTCCGCTGAAACCCTCTCGATGCCGCAAAACTGGGCCAGGATACTGGATGCTCCCAAAAATGAATGGATTACCGTTATTGGCCATGATGATATTCTGTACCCGGGTTACCTGCAGGTAATGCATGATCTTATTCAGCTTAATCCGGATGCCTCTTTGTATCAAACTCATTTTGATTATATTAATATAAATGGAAATAAAGTAAGGAGTTGCCTTCCCATGCCTGCAAAAATGGACGATGCCGGATTTTTAAAAGCTGAATTTCTTCAAACTATGGATAGCATGGGTACGGGTTATATGATGCGTTCAAAAGATTTTGATATGTTGCGTGGCTTTTCGGCATCCTATCCTAACCTGATCTTTGCAGATTACCAGCTATGGGTACAATTAACAGGTAAAAGCTACCTGGCCATATCTCCCCAAACCGGCTTTGGGTACCGCTTACACCAAAGTCTTTCTATTACTACCGCAGCAGAAAACTACCGGCTTGCTTTTGGAAAATATATTCATTTTTTAAAAGACTATATGGTTAATAAACCTAAGGTAAAGCAAATGGTTGAAGAGTATGGATACGTTTTTTTAATGTATTTCTGCCAAAGTTTATCGCACCGTTTATTAAAGTCGCCCCCGGCAAACCGCCTTTCTGTAAAAGAATTTATCAATGAGTGTAAGCAGTATGCACAAATGTTGGGAATTCCGCAGCCTTTTGAACCCGCTAAAAAATTAAAAATATGGGCTGCCCTGCAACTGGATAAATCAAACTGGAGTAGAAATCTTTTTCGGTTAATTCGAAAAAAATAGGATTCTATTTCAGCGAGTTCAATTCTTCTGCCATCATTTCTTTAATCATAGTTGCTAAATTATATTTAGGCGACCAACCCAGATTATTTTTAGCTTTAGATGCATCGCCAATTAAAATTTCAACTTCGGCGGGCCGGTAATACCGGGTATTGATGCCAATAACCTGCTGGCCTTTTGGCAATTGGTAATCGGGGTGCTCGCAGGAAACCACAAGGGCCTTTTCATTTTCATCTCTCCCTGTAAAATCAATGCTGATGCCCACTTCTAAAAAAGCCATTTTTATAAAATCCCTTACAGAAGTAGTGATCCCGGTAGCTAAAACATAATCCTCCGGGGCATCTTGCTGCAGCATCAGCCACATACCTTCTACATAATCTTTGGCATGGCCCCAATCTCTCCGGGCATCTAAATTACCCAGGTAAAGCGTAGTTTCTAAACCTTTAGCAATACGGGCAACACCCATTGTTATTTTACGGGTTACAAAAGTTTCACCACGCAACGGGCTTTCATGATTAAATAAAATTCCATTTACCGCATATAATCCATAGGCTTCCCGGTAGTTTACGGTAATCCAATACCCATATAGTTTTGCAACACCATAAGGAGAGCGGGGGTAAAAGGGGGTTTTTTCATTTTGGGGTATCTCCTGTACTTTCCCATATAATTCAGAAGTGGATGCCTGGTAAAAACGGGTTTTCTTTTCAAGCCCTAAAATACGAATGGCTTCCAGCAGGCGGAGTACACCCATGGCATCGGAATTAGCAGTATATTCGGGTGTTTCAAAACTTACCTGTACATGGCTTTGGGCACCCAGGTTATAAATTTCATCGGGCTGTGTTTGTTGTATGATGCGTATGAGATTGCTGCTATCAGTAAGGTCGCCATAATGTAAATGAAAACGATCCGCAAATGATTTGTTATAAAACATATCATCTATACGGCTTGTGTTGATGAGAGAACTGCGCCTTTTTACACCATGCACATTATATCCTTTTTGCAATAATAATTCAGCCAGGTAAGCCCCATCCTGGCCGGTAATACCCGTAATTAAGGCGGTTTTCATTTATCGTTTAATTTTAATTATTTTCGCAAATGTAGGGGATATAATTTTTTGATAATATTTTTTAACCTCCTTATTCTATTTCTTTTGTTCAAAATGCATTCATGAAAATAGCGATTAACTGCTGGATATTAAGAAATAAAAACCCCGATGGAATAGGTAACGTCATTATACAAACAATACCCCTGCTCATAAAAGATCACCCCGAGCATCATTTTATGATCTTATGCGATAAAAATTTTAATAATTTTTATTTTGATTTTCCCAATGTGAGCCATCATTATATTTTTCCGCCCTTTCGCCACCCGCTATTATATATGGGGTACATGGATTTTGTATTACCGGGCTTTTTAAAAAAACAGCAGGCCGATGTGCTGGTTGGTATGGATGGGTTTGTTTCCCTGCGGAGTAAAATTCCGCAGCTTGCCATTATCCATGATCTTAATTTTGAACATTATCCCAAAGATTTGCCGCTTCGCAACAGGTTGTATTATCGTTTTTATTTTAAAAAATTTGCCCGCAAAGCCAAGCAGGTGCTGGCAGTATCAAAATTTACAAAAGAAGATATTATTAATACCTATCAAATTCCGGAAGATAAAATTTCTATTCTTCCCCTGGGTGCCAAAAATGTGTTTAGCCCTTTATCTATACAAGAGATTGTGCATTGCCGGGATACTTGGAGTAAAGGGGAAGCCTATTTTTTCTTTGTAGGCTCCATGCACCGCCGTAAGAATATCGTACGCTTATTACGGGCTTTCAATTTATTTAAAATGAAAAATCAATCGAATACCAAATTGATTTTGGCCGGTAATATTATGTGGCAAAATGCAGAAATAAAAAATTGCTTACAAAAATTACAATATAAAGACGAGATTATCTTTACCGGCAGGGTAGATGATGAGCGATTAAAACTTTTGTTGGGGGCGGCCCGGGCACTGGTATTTGTACCGGTATTCGAAGGCTTTGGATTACCTATTGTAGAAGCTTTCCAGGCCGGTGTACCCGTTATTTGCAGTAATACCAGCTCAATGCCCGAAGTGGCAGGGGATGCGGCATTACTGGTAAACCCCTTTGATATAAATGAAATAGCTGCAGCGATGACCAGCCTGGACGGTAATGAAGATTTGCGGCATCAACTGGTTGAAAAAGGCAATACACAAAAATTAAAATATAACTGGCATAATACAGCGGTAGAATTATATCATGCCATTATAAAAACAATAGCACATCCTCAATGATTTTTTAATATGCCTGCCGCCTGTTCTGCAATATGCCCCCAATAAAAATAATTGAAAAAAACATCGGTTATGGGTTGGTTGCTTATCGGCTGCATGATGGCGTTGGCAAAAGCATCCCAATCCCCATCTTTTATTTTAATAAGCCGGCTGCCTGTAATCTCAGTGGGAATACCCATAGCACCAGATTCGGTACTGATGCATTGAAGGCCATAGCCTAAAGCTTCTACCAATTTGGTTTTTATTCCGCCGCCTTCTATTACGGGATTTAAAAAAACATCGGCTCCCATAAAATAGGTATTGATGTCATCTACAAATCCTGCATAAATGATATTTTGATCTTTGTATTCGGCAAGGCCCTGGTAAGATTCGGGTAAGTTTTTCCCGCAAATGATGATTGTATATTCAAACCCGGCTTGCATCAATTTTTTATTAATGTTGCCGGTTAAAATATCCAGCGCTTTTAAATTGGGTTCATAGCTTAAGGTGCCATTAAAGAGAAGGATTCTTTTATTTTCGGGCAGGTTATATTTTTCTATAATTTTTTTCCGGCATTGTTGTACCCATTTAGCATCGGGCAGGTTCCTGTTTTCGAAACCATACGTAATGGTAAAACATTGTTGCGGGTTTAATTTAAAATGATGAATTGCATATTGCTTATCTTCTTCGGTAATAAAAAAGTTACAGGCGGCATTTTTATGTACCCATTTTTCATAAAATTGTAAAATAGGCCACCACATTTTACCCGTGGTTTTAAAGCGGGTGCTTTCAATATTTTGAGAATGTACAATTAAGGGCAATTTATAAAGCCATTGTAAAATAAGGCCCAGCCAGCCCAGATAGGGGTGTACAATAATTAAATGGGTAAATGGATATTTCTTTATAATACGGCCCACTTTAAAAATGAGAAATGGATTAAAGTAACGGGAGAATGAAGAACCCAGCGCCGGGAAAAAACGGGCATTTAATACGGGTGGCAATACATTGTTTGATGTAGAAATAATAGAAACAGGAATTAAGTCGGCTAAATAGCGGTAAAAAAAAGCCACACTTTTTTGTCCACCCATTTTTGCAGGATAAATGGCGTAGGGAACAATGACAGCAATGTTTACGGGCTTTTCCAATGCAGTATCAAAAGCATAAAAGATCCCGGTAGTTTCATTAACGGGATTCTAATTTAGGCTTGTTTTTTTATTTTTTTTAAATTCAAAATAGATGGCAAGTAAGAGCATCAATATAAAGATAGCTGAACCGATATGAGAAGCCTTTATACTTTTATTATACACATCCGGCACAAATTTAAATTCTATTTTGTGCTTTCCCGCCGGGATCAGCATGGCTCTTAAAACATAATCGGCTTTAAAATAATCGGCTGGTTTATCATCAATAAATGCCTTCCAGTCTTTATAATATATTTCACTAAATACTGCGATATGGGGTTGCGTGGTATTTGATTCATATACCATATCATCGTTATCAAAACTAGTGAGCTTAATGCTGGCGCTGCTATCAGCTGGTGTATAGCCGGTAGTGAGCGATTTATACTGCTCATCTACCACTGCGGTATCTTTTGGGTTAAAGCCGGTTAAAGCTTTCATTTCTGCCGATGGGCCATTTACAAATTGTACCGCTTTTACAAACCATACATTGCCCAGGGCACCAGGGTTCAGGTGGGCTTCTGGGCCTTTATCTCCATTTTGAATTACGTATTTGGTATTCAGCATATCCAAAACGCCAATGTTTAATGATCCGGATAATTGATACGCCGTTAAGTCATCATAGATGCCCAGTTTGGCCGCATGGTACCCGCCAATTGATTTATGATAATAAGATGTTTTTGAATCCTGGAAGGGGTCGCCGGTCGTTAAATTTAAAACCCGGTAATTGGGATCCTTATCCTGCAATATCTGCCTGTCAGCATTCGTCATCGGGAACTCTGATTCCTCGTATTTTTCTTTGCTGTCAAAACTTTTGTCATTTAGATATTTCATATCTATTTGCAAAAGATCAATCAATGCCACCAGGGTTACACCGGCTAGCATCATATTGTATTTTAATTTATTTTTTAAGTAAAGTGCAATTAAGCCTACACCCAGTATAATGAATAGGAAAGAACGAAATATATCATTCAGGAATAAGGAAGCCCTGTCTTGCCGCAATGCATTTACAAATTCCCGGGCAGTTTTTTGTGCACCCACATCTCCTTTAAGGTTTTGCACCATATTTTCATAAATCTGGTTGTCCTTTTGTGCTTTATACCGGTTATTTAAATCTTCCAGTTTAGCGGCGCCATTGGGGTCTGTAATGAATTGGTTAAAAGCGGTAGTACGTTCCCTGTTTTCGCTGCTAAAATCGGTTGTGAAATAATAACCCAATGCCAATACAAACAGGATACCCGTTGCCATAACTCCCTTTTTAAAAGTTTTCCAGGCAAACAGGTCACTACGGTCTGCAGTACGTAATTTATCCATCACCAAAACGGCAATCACGGGAGCCAGCAATTGCGGAATCACCAATGCCATGGTAGGCACCCTAAACTTATTGTACAGGGGAAAGTAATCAAACATAAAATAATTAAAGCCTGCCAGGTTATTGCCCCATGCCAGCATAATGCTAAATACAATGGCAGCCAATATCCACCATTTATGTTTGTTATCTAAATAAAACATACCAAACAAAAACAGGAAACAAATAACAGCGCCCAGGTATACCGGCCCATTGGTAAATGGCTGATCACCCCAATACAATGAAGTACTCATTTGCATGGCAATCTGGTCTGCATTGGCATCAGGCACCTGCAAGGTTTCTTTTAAGAACTTTACCGTATGCGAGTTTTCGCCCAGTTGCGGAAATAAATAGGGTTCCCCATCTCTTTCTGCATAATGGGTGCCATAGCCTTTTACGCCGGGAAACAGTAAACTTAGGGTTTCTGCTTTTCCGTAACTCCACATAAAGGCATAATCTTTACTAAGGCCGGTGGTTTTTCCGTCTTTTACACTTTCATTTGTTTTCCCATCGTTCATTACCAATTGCCCGCCCCGTTTTGAATATTTTGCATAATCGTAAGTAGGAAATAAGATCACTGCATTTAAAGCAAGCGCCAGGCCGGCGGCTGCCAGCATTAAACCCAGCGTTTTGGCAAGATGCGCCAATTCCCTTTTTTTTATGTATTGAATACCCAACCCGATGGTCATGATGAGCAATACTAAAAATAAATAGTAACTAATTTGCTGGTGGTTTTTAAATATCTGTAATGAGGTAAACAAACTCGTGAGAACAAAACCCCACATATATTTTTTATCGAAGAGCAGCAATACGGCACCAATTACAGCGGGTGCATACCCAAGTGCATACATTTGGGTTTCGTGGCCTGCCGTAATGATGATCGGTGAGAAAGTACAATAGGCATAGGCTAATGAACCGATGATACCGGCATAAGGTTTTATTTTTAAGCAAATGGTAAGAATATAAAAACCTATACAGGCAAGAAAAAACCAATTCATGGGTTTCGGTAACCACAATTGAAATAACCCATCTAAATAATGCATGGGGGTAGGGGTACCATCAATGGCTATTTGGTATGAAGGCATACCGCTGAACATACTTACTGACCACATGGGGAAATGGCCATGTTTTTCTTTATACTCTTCTGACTGTTTTACCATACCATGCCAGCCGGTAAGGTCCGATTGCTTAAGAATGGTATCGCTTTGAAATGCGGGTTTTGAAATTATAAAAGCAACCAGTAAAAAAATACCAATGGCAATTAAATGGGGCACCAGCGATTTGAAACTGAAATTTTTCATGTATTCATGCAGTTATATTTGGCAAAATAAAGCTAAAATACCAGTTTATAAAAAGGAAGATTTTAAGAATGGCTATTCTTTCACCAAAGAATAAAACGCAGGAATGGGAAATTGCGATTCCGGGTTTGGTCCTGCTAATTTAAAAAATGCATTGTAATCTTTTTGCGGGAGTATGTATTTTGCCTATTTTTGCTGCCGGTTCACATAAAATGGTAGCCATAGCTCAGCTGGTTAGAGTATCAGATTGTGATTCTGAGGGTCGTGGGTTCGAGCCCCATTGGCTACCCAAAACCTCCCCATTCGGGAGGTTTTTTTATGTTTCCTACTGCTTATACATCTATATTAATCTATATACTGTTTAACAAAACATTATTGTGTACATTTCGTTATAACGGCATTGCACTAATTGTTTTGTATTATTTTTACGGTATGCAAAAAATTGCAAGTTTTATTATGAGTAAAAAATTCCTACCTATTGTTTTTGCGCTAACCGCAATTAGTATTTTTATTGCTTCCCGTACACAGGGTAGTACCGAGAATGAAGAAAATCCCAAAGCTAAAAATGAACGGATATTAAGAAACGTGGGCATCTTGCTTGAACAGGGCCATGTGCATCCCCGTGCCATTGATGATGCCTTTAGCCGGGAAGTAATGAAAAAATACCTGAAGGATATGGATGGCGATAAAAATATTTTTATACAAGCCGACCTGGATGCATTCAAAGTATATGAAAACCGGATAGATGATGAAATAAAAGGGGCACCATTAGAATCCTTTTATGCTATGAATACGGTGTATTTAAAAAGGGTAAAAGAAGTGTCTGAACTATACCCCGATTACCTGGCCAGGCCATTTGATTTTAGTAAAGACGAAACCCTGGAGAAAGATGCCGATAAGCTTTCGGCTCCTGCCAGCATAGCAGAAAGAAATGATCGCTGGCGCAAGCAATTAAAATATTTGGTGCTGGACCGGTATGTGAGCTTACAGGAAGAGAGGGAAAAAAATAAATCAAAAAAAGATTTTGTGGTAAAGCCGGATAGTACGCTCGAAAGAGAAGCCAGGGACCTTATTCGTAAACAAATGGATCGTTACTACACCACTAAAATGAACCGGGAAACCGAAGATGCCAATTTTAGTGTATTTATTAATGCCATTACCGGAATTATGGATCCGCATACCGATTATTTTCCACCCATTGACCTTCGTACTTTTAAGGAATCGATGAAAGGCTCATTTTATGGTATTGGCGCTTTACTAAAAGAAGATGATGGAAAAATTAAAATTGCCAGTTTAGTAAGCGGCGGCCCCGCCTGGAAGAGTGGTGAGCTTAAAGAAAATGATGAAATACTAAAAGTGGCCCAGGGGGCCGAAGAACCCGTAGATGTTACCGGTTATGGCGTACAGGATGCTGTGAAAATTATCAGGGGGTCCGAAAAAGGATCAGAAGTGCGGCTTACAGTAAAACATATTGACGGCAGCATAAAAGTGATTATACTAAAGCGTGATGATATAAAACTGGAGGATACTTTCGTAAAATCTGCCATCCTAAATGGCGAACATAAAATCGGGTACATTTATTTACCGGATTTTTATGCCGATTTTGATAAGGCTAATGGCCCCCGCTCCGGTGAAGATATTGGCAAAGAAATTAAAAAACTGAAAGCCGAAAATGTAGATGGTATTTTAATTGACCTGAGGGGTAACGGGGGCGGATCCTTGTACGATGTAATACAAGCCGTAGGTTATTTTGTGGGCAACGGGCCTGTGGTACAGGTAAAAGGCCGTGGCGATAAAGTGCAGGTTTTGCCAGATAATAATAAAGGCATTTTATATACGGGCCCCTTGGCCGTACTGGTAGATGAAACCAGCGCCTCTGCATCTGAAATATTTGCTGCAGCCATCCAGGATTATAAACGAGGTATTATTATTGGCAGTACTTCTACTTACGGTAAAGGTTCCGTACAAAGAAACATTGCCCTAAATCCCGAAAGAGAGAATTCCATTTTTGGCAGTTCAAATTCCGAAGACCTGGGTACGGTAAAACTCACTTTACAAAAATTTTATCGTATCAGCGGGGGCTCCAATCAACTAAAAGGAGTCATTCCCGATGTGGTAATACCCGACCGGCTGGAGTTTGTAAAATTCAGGGAGAAAGATAACCCGTATTCTTTAAAATGGGATGAAATAAAAAAAGCAGATTATAAAACATGGATGGATCCCATAGCAGAAAAATCAATTGTAAATGCGGCCAATGAAGAAGTAAATAAAAACCCAACTTTTAATAAAATAAAATCAGAAGTTGATTGGTTGGGTAAAAATGCCAATCGCTCCTATTCTTTGAACTACGAGAAATTCAAGCAAAATCAAAAGCAATTAAAAGAAGTGTACAAGAAAATTGAAGACTTGTATAAACTTCCTGCTCCCATGCAGGTACATAACCTGGCTGCAGATACTTCTTCTATCAATACGGCACAAGATAAAATTGAGAAAAATAAAGTATGGTTAAAAGCAGTGGGATCAGATATTTACATTGACGAATCTACCCGGGTACTTAACCGTATGATACAAAACGGCAGCCTGGTAAAAAAAGATTAATAAGATCATGGAATTACTGGTAAAGCGGCTTGCCGCTTTTTTTATATAAGGAATTTAAATAAAATTGAAATGGATGAGCAGGACTTAATGAACCCGGCATATTGGGATTACCGCTATGCACATAACCAAACCGGCTGGGATGTGGGCTATGCCACACCGCCGATTTCAGAATATGTGAGACAACTTAAAAATAAAGATAAGGCTGTTTTAATTCCGGGTTGCGGGAATGGTTATGAAGCCGGGTTCATGCTGCAACAAGGATTTACCCATATTCATTTGCTTGATTTTTCATCTGAAGCAGTAAAGCATTTACAAAGCCGGTTTGAAAAATTTAAACCACAAATAAAAATTATACAAGCTGATTTTTTTAATTATCAGGGCCAATACGACCTGGTGCTGGAACAAACTTTTATTACAACGGTTTCTCCCGAAAGGCGAAAAGCATTTGCCCAAAAAATAGCAGATCTTGTAAAACCCGGGGGTACTTATGCAGGCGTATTTTTTAACCTGCATTTTGATGTGAACCCCCCTTATGGCGGATCGGCTGATGAATACATCGCATTATTTTCTGAACATTTTATCATCAAATCGATAGAACCCTGCTATAATTCAATTATTCCCCGAAAAGGAGAGGAACTTTTTTTTATTTTCACCCGGAAAGCTTTGCATTAAGGGAACAGGATATATTTACCCACCCCGTAGGTGGCAAGGCTTACTAAAATTCCAATAAGCAGGGGTTGCATCTTATCAATTGTTTTTAATTTACCGGTGATAAAGCTTTTATAAAACCCGTAAATAAAGAGCAGCAATAAACTACTGATGATTGAAAAGAGAAAAGCATTTTTTGGACTTAATAAAATATAAAAAGGGATTAATGGGATCATGCCACCCATAAAAAATGAAAATGCCGTTATCAATCCGGCATAAGGCGGCGGGTATGTTGATTTTTCCTGCAAGTTCAATTGGGTAACGAATTGGTTCCATGCCCGGTCATCCTGTTTTTGTAAATCAATGGCATCCTGTTTCATTTGTTCTGTAAAGCCATATTCTTCCAGTATTTGCTGCAAGTGATCTTCCTGTCTTTTTTTTAACGATTCGCTGCTTTCATGCACTTGCGTGAGCCAGCTACTGATGCCTAACAGGATTGCCCCCGCCAGGCACACGAAAAGGCTTGCATTAAATACCTGCACATTTGTATAGGAGCTACTGGCTAACAGGGTAACCAGTGATAGGGGGATTGTAATACCATCGCCAAATCCGGTAAAAAAATCGCCAAAAAAAATATTTTTCATCAGCAATTTAGCTTTAGTAAGAACAAATATACCTTGTGAAATGTTATTACGTTTCATTTCAGGTGATGTTTTAAAAAAAATCTTTAACTTATACGCTTTGCTTCATTAAAAGCAACTTACATGTATGAAACGGATCTTTCTATATTAGCAAAAGAGGCTTTAATTAAAGAAGAAGAGAACAGCCGGTTCCGGGATTATTTATCCGGCAAGGATCAAAATAGTTTGGATGAGCTGGTTTTTAAATTGAATGAAAGGGTAAGTGCAGCTATTGATTGCACTTTATGTGGCGCCTGTTGCCGGTCTTTAATGATAAATGTAACAGGGGCAGAAGTAAAAGAACTGTCTCGAACATTAGGAATGCTCCCCGGCGATTTTAAAGCAAAATATATTGAAGAAAGTGCACAAGGCCATTTTATCATCAACCAAATTCCCTGTCATTTTTTAGCAGGTAGCAAGTGTAGCATTTATGCCAACCGTTTTACTGAATGCCGGGAGTTTCCGCACCTGCATAAACCCCATTTTAAAAACAGGTTATTTGGTACATTGATGCATTATGGGCGTTGCCCCATCATTTATAATGTAATAGAGGAACTAAAAAAGAAACTAAACTGGAGTTTTACAGAAAATATTTGAAAGCCAGTATAAAAGCCGGGTATTCAAAAAACTTTTTTTAAAAAATATCGTCTTTAAAGCATTAACTTAGCCACTCCCAAAATTTTACAAATGAATCTGGATCTTAACGGAAAAACGGCTGTTGTTTGTGGGAGTACCCAGGGCTTAGGTTTGGCTTGTGCAAAAGAATTGGCTTTTTTGGGTGCCAATATTGTACTCTTTGCCCGAAATGAAGAAAAATTAAGGAGTGCTTTACAAGAGTTAGATCTCTCACAAAATCAAAAACACAATTACCTGGTGGCAGATTTTAGCAATCCCGGCCTTGTGAAAACGGAAATAGATAATTATGCTGCTAAAAATACCGCCCAAATTTTAATAAACAATACCGGCGGCCCAGCAGCCGGGCCGGCATTAAGCGCTACGGCCGAAGAATTTACACAAGCTTTCAAGAGTCACTTACTTTGTAATCACTTCCTGGTTCAGGCGCTTGTTCCGGGCATGAAAGTTGATGGATTTGGAAGAGTAGTGAATATAATTTCTACTTCAGTAAAGCAGCCAATTGCGGGCCTGGGAGTAAGTAATACCATTCGGGCGGCTGTGGCAAATTGGAGTAAAACTCTGGCTGCAGAACTGGGGCCTTTCGGCATTACCGTGAACAATGTATTACCGGGCCTCACACAAACGGTGCGGGCCGATTATGTGGTTAAGAAAAAAGTTGCCGAAACCGGTTTGCCGGAATCTGAAGTAATAAGTTCCATGCTGGCAGAGATACCGGCTGGGCGAATGGGTAAGCCCGAGGAGTTTGGTGCGGTTGTTGCCTTTTTATGTACCCCTGCTGCTTCCTATATCAATGGTATCAATTTACCGGTAGATGGAGGCCGGTTAGGGGCTTTATAAAAAAATTAAATAAATAAATCGGTTACTTTTAACCGTTCTTAGAATATAAACTAGCTGAAATATTTCATAACTGAAATTTTTCGAAATTTTCACTCATCATCAAAAAAAAAACAACAACATGAAAATGACAAAAGTATTCCTGGCTTTACTGGTAGCCGGAACGGTAAGCTTTGTAAGCTGCAAACCAAAAGACGCTGATGTGAAAGCGTCGGTAGATAAAGTGCTTGTAATAAACCCTGACTATTCAAATGCAGTGGTAACCGTTACTGATGGGGTAGCCACTTTAACGGGTGAAGTAAAAGATGATGCTACTAAAGCAGCCCTTGAAGCTTCAGTAAAAAATGTAAAAGGGGTAAAATCAGTAGTAAATAACACAGTTGTGCCTGCCCCGGTCGCCCCTCCTGTAATCGCTGCTGATGATCCGCTTACTGCCGCTGTAAAAGATGCAACCAAAGATTATCCCGGCGTTATGGCAACGGTTAAGGATGGCGTGATCTCGTTAACCGGTACCATCGAAAAATCGAAGCTGGTAAAATTAATGCAGGCGCTCAATGGCCTGAATCCAAAAAGTATTGATAACAAATTAACCGTAAAATAAAAACTGGAGGATATAAACTATGACACTTACAGAAAAATATAAACCATTAACTGATGCCGCTGCAGCTTCAGGCGTATCTGATCTACAAGTGAGAGAACAGGATAACGTATTATATATTGATGGCGTTGCTCCCAATGGAGAAGTAAAAGATCAACTATGGGCAAAATACGGAGAGATAGATCCAAACTTTACCGGGGGCGACCTGGTACTGGATATTAAAACTTCTATTGACGCTAATGTTACGAAAGTAAAAGTAACCACAGAAAGCAGCAACCTGAATATCCGGAAAGGCCCCGGTACCGATCAGCCCATTGTAGGCAAAGCGGCTCATGGTGAAGTTATTACTTTAGTAAGCCGTGCTAATGAGCAATGGTGGCAGGTGCGTACAGCCGATGGAGAAGAAGGGTATGCTTATGCACAATACCTTACCCCGGAAGCATAATTCTGTTTTGACTATATTCAACCGCCTTTGCAAAAAGGCGGTTTTTTTATTTCACTTTTTTAAATATACGGTTGTAGCAATAATTCCATAAAGTGGGATGATACCATAATGCCGATTCCGTTTTTGATTCTTTTACCTGGATTTCATTATTAAAATAATCTTCAATGGCCTTCTTTAATAAAGGAAGGCCCGCCGCCAGCTGCAACAAGGGGTAAGTAATAAAATTATCCTGGCTTGTGGGTTTCACCCGGGCCTGGTCAATAATATTTCCGGTATCGATCCCCTCATCAATATAATGGATGGTTACGCCACTATTTTCAATATCCCGGTTTACCAATGCCCAATACATACCATGCACACCCCGGTATTTTGGAGTAATACCAGCGTGGGTATTTATCATTTTACATCCGGCAGCCTCTATTACTTTTTGGCTGATGATGCGGGTGCCATTTACAATAACCAGCCCGGGATTTATTTTTTTTATGAGTGCCACAGTTTTTGCCTGGTTTACAGATTGCACGGCATGTATTACAGGTGCCGGAATGGGGGAGGCATCCATTTCATTTTTGAGTAAAATTTCATCTACCCGTTTTTGTGAAAGTAAGGCCATCGGTTTTGCAATGCAAAGCTGGAAGGCTATTTGCCCAATTACTTTACTTAATCCCAATTTACGGATGCGCCTGCGTAAAAACTTTTTTGTATTTTCTTTTTCTTCCAGGATTACTTCAATACCGGTAAAATATTTTTGTAAATAATGGTACACAATATGGGTGGCAGTATGTTTGCCGGCTAACAATAAAATTTTTTTATTTTCCATCCCTTAACTTTTTTGCTAACCCGGTCATGGTGATACTTTCAAAATGAAATTCTGATTTCAACTTGTCGTAGTGGTTTAAAATTTTTTCCAGGAAATTAAAATTCTCTTCCTGTTGTGTGCCAAAATTATGCGGATGCCACCATAAATGATAAGTTTTGTTGTGTTTTGCGGCGTAACTCATTCCTTTTAATATTCTTTGTAAGCGCAAATTTTCAAATGATTTTAAAGAAGGCATATAAGGCCTTAAGAAACGGCTGGAGGGTATATTCACGGGGAATTCAGATGCCATATACGCATCAGCATACACATGGTGCCCCGAAATATTGATGTAGGCATCTACCAGGCGAAACATTCTCCTGAAAAGATTTTCATCTTTTGCATTTTTGGCTTTATAAATCCAGGAATTTTCATTTCCCCGGTAACTGGAAATACCTAAATCGGCACACAGTTTTACGTATTGTTCATTAAACTGGTTGCGTGGAAATATGAGTGACTGTAGTTGAATGCCATACTTCTCTGCCACAATTATGGCCTCCTGCAAATCTGCTTTAAATGCTTCGGGGGTTTGCCCGGGTTCCAGGCAATAATAATGAGAATAGGTATGTGTACTTATTTCATGGCCGGGATATTGCTGAATTAGTTTTATAAGCTGTGGTGCAAAATGATAAGGATCTGCTGTGGCATCATCACCCACCTGGTTAATATGGCCCAGGTAAGGGCTTAAATTTTTATCCTGGTAATCGGGTAATAGGGCAGGCATGTGTTGGTAGAATTGATCTTTATTTTCTAAAAACAAGAAGCCTACTGTTGAAAAAGTGCCATTTATTTGATGCTTATTAAAAGTATGCAACAGCCTAGGTATTACCGAATGCACCCCCAGGATATTTTCTCCGTAATTATTTTTATCTTTTTTATCTCTTACACCCCACATCAATTCAAAGTCGAGAGAGATTACAAATTTTCCGTTGGCCATTTAATTTATTTAAAAACTTTTGCATTACACCCCATCTTGTATTCCTATGTAAGGCAAATATAGCGTAGTTAAATATATTAGATAATAAGCCTGTTCTTTAATAATTTTGAATATGCATGACAGGTTAATAATATTTATTTTATGAAAAAAATAATTTCGGCTTCCCTGCTTACGTTCATAGGCTTGTTTTTATCTTTTGTATCGGGTGCCCAAAAAGTAGAAAACGTAAACATAACAGAAAACCGGGTAAACTCTCCCTTGCAGCAAAAAAAGCCATACCTGGTTATGATTTCTATAGATGCCTTTCGCTATGACTATCTTGATAAATATAATGCTCCATTCTTACAAAAAATGGCATCGGCCGGGGTAAGGGCAAAAAGTATGTATCCCTCATTCCCGTCAAAAACCTTTCCCAATCATTATACACTGGCTACCGGTTTATTGCCTGCCCATCATGGATTAATAGGCAATAAAATGCTTAACCGTATAACTGGTGCCCGATATAAAATGGGCGATTATAAACAGGTGCATGATGCTTCCTGGTATGGGGGGACGCCTCTTTGGGTTTTAGCAGAACAACAAAGAATGCTTACCGCTAATTATTTTTGGCCGCTCACCGATGTAAAAATACAGGGCATATTGCCAACTTATTATTTTCATTATACTGAAGCAAATTCTTTTGAAAAAAGATTGGATGATATTGTTGAGTGGATGAAATTACCCGATTCTACACGCCCGCATTTATTGATGCTATATTTCCCGCAAGTAGATCATGCAGGACACCGTTTTGGGCCAGATGCCCCCGAAACCGGGGCAGCCGTAGCCCAGGTAGACAGTTTTATCCATGTTCTATATGAGGCTATTGAGGCTACGGGGATACCGGTAAATTATATGCTCATGTCAGATCATGGGATGAAAGCCATTGACCAGCAAAATCCTTTGAAAGCGCCGGAAATAGATTCTTCTATAGGTGATATGGTAGTAGATGGATCTACCGTAAATTATTATTTAAAGGATGATACAAAAATTGATTCTATTTATGCATCCTGGCTCACGCTCAGCCCTAAGGGCTATAAAATTTTTACGAAAACTAATATTCCATTAAAATATCATTACGGAATTGGCGATGATTGGTATAACCGGGCAGGGGATATTATCTTATTGGCAGAAACGCCCTATTTTTTTGGAAAAAAACTGTCTATTGGGGAGCATGGTTTTGATCCTCAGGAGGAACCCGATATGCGGGCTACTTTTATTGCCTGGGGACCTGGCATACAATCGGGTAAAATAATCAAAGCTTTTAAAAATACAGAAGTATATCCCCTGGCAGCCAGGTTATTGGGATTACAAATTCATGAACCTCTGGATGGCAAAGGGATATTGATAAAAAAAGTGCTTCGGTAAAGAAGCTATTTTTCGTATATAAAATTATATCTTATAATTAATAAAGCCCGTTAGAAACGGGCCTTATTATTA
This sequence comes from Sphingobacteriales bacterium 39-19, assembly GCA_001898465.1. GTDB lineage: Bacteria > Bacteroidota > Bacteroidia > Chitinophagales > Chitinophagaceae > Ferruginibacter. The sequence continues at coordinate 90,241 of MKTX01000003.1, forward strand.
TTTTTCATAAGAGAAAATTATTAGTATCTGTACATATCGCTTTTAAAGGGGCCTTCTGCAGGAATACCTAAATAAGCAGATTGGGCAGCGGTTAATTCATCTAATACCACACCAATTTTTGCCAGGTGTAAGCGGGCTACTTTTTCATCTAAATGTTTGGGTAGTACGTACACTTCATTTTTATATTTACTGGTATTGGTCCATAATTCTATTTGAGCAAGGGTTTGGTTTGTAAAGGAGTTGCTCATTACAAATGATGGGTGTCCTGTTGCACAACCTAAGTTTACTAAACGGCCTTCGGCAAGAATGATGATATCTTTACCATCAATATTATAAAGATCTACCTGGGGTTTAATGGTATCTTTTGTATTGCCGTAGTTTTTATTTAACCAGGCCATATCAATCTCAATATCAAAGTGGCCGATATTACAAACGATGGCTTTATCCTTCATTACTTTAAAGTGTTCGCCGGTAATTAAATCCCTGCATCCGCTGGCAGTAACAATAATGTCTGCTTCTTTTACGGCATCAATCATTTTTTTTACTTCAAAACCATCCATTGCGGCTTGTAAAGCACATATGGGATCTATTTCAGTAACGATTACACGGCAACCTGCACCTTGCAAAGAAGCAGCCGATCCCTTACCTACATCGCCATACCCGCCAACCACAGCAACTTTACCGGCAAGCATTACATCGGTTGCCCTGCGAATGGCATCTACCAATGATTCCTTACATCCATATTTATTATCAAATTTAGATTTGGTAACAGAATCATTTACATTAATGGCAGGAATCGGTAAAGTTCCATTGGCCATTCTTTCATACAAGCGGTGAACGCCGGTTGTGGTTTCTTCGCTCAGCCCTTTTATCCCTGCAATCAGTTCAGGATATTTATCAAAAACCATATTGGTTAAATCACCACCATCATCCAAAATCATATTTAAAGGCTTGTCGGCACTGCCAAAGAACAATGTTTGTTCAATGCACCAGTCTGCTTCCTGCTGAGATTGTCCTTTCCAGGCATATACACCAATACCGGCAGCGGCAATAGCAGCAGCAGCCTGGTCTTGTGTGGAAAATATATTGCAGGAGCTCCATTTTACTTCGGCACCCAGGGCCACCAGGGTTTCAATTAATACGGCAGTTTGGATGGTCATGTGCAGGCAACCTGCAATGCGGGCGCCTTTGAGGGGTTGGCTGGAACCATATTCTGCACGTAAGCTCATGAGGCCGGGCATTTCTGCTTCGGCTAATTTAATTTCTTTACGGCCCCATTCTGCAAGGCTCATATCTTTCACTTTATACGCCAGGTTAAAATCAATAGCGTTTTGCGTAGTTGTAGACATAATGTAGTTTTTAATCGTTTTAAGCACCAAAGATAAATTATATAGAATAATATTCTAAGTTGATTGTAATATTTAGAATAAAAGTATATAATTGTATATATTTATAGTATAATAATCTATATCATGGCCAAAATAACCAATCAAAAAGAACAAACACAAAGTGACGTAATATTAGATGCCAGCGATTTGGCGATATTAAAATTGCTGCAGCAAAATGCCCGTATTACGGTAAAAGAAATTTCAGAAAAGGTGCATTTGAGTACCACGCCTGTTCATGAACGAATTAAAAGATTAGAACAAAACGGGGTGATTAAACAATATGTAACCTTACTGGATTATCAAAAAGTGAAAAAAGGGCTGATGGTTATTTGTTATGTTTCCTTAAAAGAACATAGTAAAAATGCCGGGAGTAAATTTATTAAAGCTATTCATGAACTCAATGAAGTGATAGGATGTTATAATATTAGCGGCCAGTTTGATTTTATGTTAAAAGTGGTATGTGAGGATATGAATGCTTATTACGATTTTCATGTAAATAAATTAAGCCAGATGGAAAATATGGGAAACCTGCAGAGCGTTTTTGTGATGGGAATTCTTAAAGAAACACATCAATTGGTATAAGAAAGCATTATTTTAGTAAAATAGTTACCAATTTTTCTAATTCCCTGTTCAGGTGGGCAATGGATTCTTTTAATTTCCAATTTTCTTTTTTTCTTTCTCCCACGTAGTTACTGATAGCCCGTAATTGTAAAAAAGAAATTTTTTGCTGCAGGCAGCAATAGTGAAAAGCAGCGCCTTCCATGCTTTCAATATCTACATTATATTTTTTATGAAGCACATCATTATAAGCTTTATCAGCATGGATGGTATTGATGGTAATCGCTTTTACTTTGGGTAAATCAAGGGTATGCAGCAGGGGTGTGTTATTGTCGAGCCAACCATCCCGGTAAGGAAACGCATTGCCATCTGCAAGTTTCATGTCAAAAACATCTTTAAAACCATCTGTCTCCATTGCGCCGGTATCTGCAAAGCGATCGGTACTTACCAGGGTAACCTGGCCCAAATCAAAATCATCGGTAAATGCACCGCAAACACCGGCCTGTATAATAAAATCATACTGTTTGTTCAATAATTTTTGTTGTAGTGAAAATAATGTTGCCGGAACGGAAACCCCCGTTATATGTATTTCTGTATGGGGATGAAGCTGAACAAAGGGGGCAACTTCCTGGGGGGTGGCAGCTATAATTAAAATGTGCATGTTACGAATTTCGTTAAACTATTCAATATAATAAAACCGATCCTGTTAACTTTGTATTTTATTTATTCCTGTAAATAGGATAAATTGTATGAGAAGCATACCTAAATCATGATATTATGAAAACTGCAGTGTACAGAAAGGAACATTTTAATGCGGCTCACCGGTTGCACAACCCTGCCTGGAGTGAATTAACCAATGAAAAAATATTTGGAAAATGTAACAATCCACATTATCATGGGCACAATTATGAAGTGGTGGTAAAAGTGGCAGGAGAAATTGACCCCGAAACCGGTTTTGTGATGGATGTGAAATTACTGAGCGACCTGGTACTTGAGCATATTGTTGATAAATTTGATCATAAAAATTTAAATATAGACTGCAGCGAATTTAAAACGCTGAACCCTACGGCAGAAAATATTGCAAAAGTGATTTATGAAATTTTGCGGCCCTTCATTGCCGCTCACTTAGACCTCAGCATTACCCTGTATGAAACCCCCAGGAATTTTGTGCAATATCCTGCATAATTTAGTTTGATAAATAAACAAATATGGCATATCAAAAAAAAGAAGCTTACGACGAAAAAATAACCGAAGGCTTAATTGAAAATTATAAGAATTCAATATCATTATTGGGAGAAGATGTTAACCGGGAAGGGCTCCTGAAAACACCCGAACGCATTGCCAAAGCCATGCAATATGTAACACAGGGATACCAAATGGATGCGGTTGCTATTTTAGATTCTGCTAAATTTCATGAAGAGGTGAGTGAGATGGTGATTGTAAAAGATATAGAACTGTATAGCTTATGCGAGCATCATTTACTACCTTTTTTTGGTAAAGCACATGTGGCCTATATTCCCAATGGCTACATTACGGGGCTTAGTAAAATTGCCCGGGTAGTAGATGTTTTTAGCCGCCGGTTGCAGGTGCAGGAGCGGTTAACTACCCAGATTTTGCACGCCATTAAAGATTCCCTCAACCCATTGGGCGTTGCCGTAGTAATTGAAGCCTCTCATTTATGTATGATGATGCGGGGCGTACAAAAGCAAAACTCGGTAACTACCACTTCTGCATTTTTCGGCCAGTTTGAAAAAGATGAAACCCGGAGTGAATTTATGAAATTGATCAGCGCCAATTTGCATTAATCTTTTATCTTTATTAAAAGTTTTTAATATTTTTTATTCATTATGATGCATGCATATATTTTTCCGGGGCAGGGGGCCCAGTTTAGCGGAATGGGTAAAAACCTTTTTGACGAAAATGAAAAGGCTAAACAAATTTTTAAAGAAGCAGATGATATCCTGGGTTTCCCCATTTCTGAAACCATGTTTAGCGGTACAGACGAGGCTTTGAAGCAAACCAATGTAACCCAGCCTGCGGTATTCATCCATTCTGTTGCCGCCTTCTATAGTCTGGATCACCCACAACCAGAGATGGTAGCGGGTCATTCACTGGGAGAATTTTCTGCGCTGGTGGCAAATAAAACCCTTCCATTTGCCGATGCCTTAAAATTAGTTTCGGTAAGGGCAGAAGCCATGCAAAAAGCCTGTGCCATAAACCCTTCTACCATGGCGGCAATTCTTAACCTGCCCGATGAAAAAGTAGAAGAGATTTGTGCAAGGGTGAGTGAAGAAACAGGAGAAGTAGTAGTACCTGCAAATTATAACTGCCCCGGCCAGCTGGTAATAAGTGGTAGCATGCATGCCATTCAGGTAGCTTGCGAAAGAATGAAAGAAGCAGGAGCAAAAAGAGCCCTGGTATTACCGGTAGGTGGTGCTTTCCATTCCCCTTTCATGTTGCCCGCCAAAGAAGAATTAGCAGCAGCTATTGAAAATACAAAATTCGAAAAGCCCATTTGCCCGGTTTATCAAAACGTAGTGGCCAGGGCCGTTACCGATCCCCTGGAAATTAAGCAAAACCTGGTAGAGCAACTTACCGGCGCTGTAAAATGGACGCAATGTGTACAAGCCATGATACAAGATGGCGCTACCCGGTTTACAGAATGCGGGCCGGGTAAAGTATTGCAAGGATTAGTACAAAAAATAAATAAAGAAATGGAAGTGGATGGGGTGAGTTAAAATAAGGCTTGTATGCCATGGCAATGTTTTGCCTCATGATCTAAGAGCCATTTTTTTCTCCACAATCCACCCGCATAACCCACTAAATTTCCTGTACTGCCAATTACACGGTGGCAAGGTACTATGATGGCAATGTTATTGGCCCCATTGGCTGTACCCACTGCACGGATTGCTTTTGGATTTCCCAGGCGCTTACTCAATTGCAAATAACTATATGTTTCGCCGGGTTTTATTTTTAGTAATAAGCTCCATACACTTTGTTGAAATGCCGTTCCTGCTTGCTGTAAGGGTAATGTAAAATGTAATTCTTTACCGGAAAAATATTGATCAAGCTGGCGGATACATTCCTGTATAACCGGGGCAGGTTCTTCTTCCTTATGCAGACTTTGGATATTTTCATGCGCATATTCAACTGAAATGATGTGGTCTTCATTGCTGCAAATTTTCAATACACCCAGGGGACTCTCATATCCATACGTATTTATATCCATATTTAAAAATACAAAAATTATGGCTACTGCAGGTATAGCTGTATCTTTGTAACAGTGAACAGAAGTACTGAAAATATTGATACAAAATTTATTGAGAAGGCGATGTCTGCTGTGGCGGATGCATACCGCATGAGTATCCTGAAACAAATTTTGAATAAGGGATATATCCGTTGTTGCGATGTGGTAGAGCTTACCGGCTTATCACAACCTACCTGCAGCCATCATATCAAATTATTAATGGATAGCGATTTGATAGAATGCCGGAAAGAAGGAAGGAATAATTTCTTTACTTTAAATAAAGAAAACTTTAAAAAGCTCAGCGCTTTTATTGACCAGTTTTCAATGGTTTGACCTACCCGATTTTTGCTCCATCCGGCACGGGCATACCGGGATGTAACAATACTACTTTATCCTCTTTGCCATACACACCCAATACTAAACATTCGCTCATAAAATTGGCAATTTGTTTTGCAGGAAAATTTATGATGGCGACCACTTGTACCCCTCGTAAGGCTTCGGGTGTATATAAACCGGTAATTTGGGCAGAAGACTGTTTTATACCCAAGGTACCAAAATCAATCTTTAATTGATAAGCCGGTTTGATGGCTTTGGTAAAAGGGATAGCTTCTATGATGGTTCCTGCCCGGATATCTATTTTTTCAAAATCTTCCCATTGTATCATAGCTATAAAGTAAAAGGTGATCAATCATCCAGCATAGCGGAAAGAGACAGGAGTTCATCCATTTTGTAATTGTTCCGGTCATTGTCAAAACATTTGCTAAGCTCTTCTAATAAAAATTGAATCACTTTTTCATTTTTCTGTGGCCTGAAGTAGGATGATGCCGGGTGTACAGACATTTTTTTGAAGTAAGCCTCAATATCTTTATGCGCATACATTTGCCCGCTGAGCGCATCAATGTAAAATTTTATTTGTTCAGAAGAATGCCCTTTTTGATTAAAAGCTTCATACTCGTTATCCATATAGGCTAAAATAAACTGGCGGGGTATATGAATGGCTTTCACCGGAAGATCCAGTAATTCGCAAAGTATTAAATAAATAATACCATTGCCAATGGCATTGCCTTTATGGGTCTCTAATGTTTTATTAATAAGGAAATGATCGGGGTTATCATAACTCATTTCCACACCCTTTTGTTTATAGTAATTAAAGAAAATACTATTTACCACGTTTACCTGCTCCATGGGAGTAAGGTAACTGCTCAGTTCCAGCCAGGTATTTCGGCGAATTTTTTCTATTTCCTGCAGTACTATGTTCTCTTCTAAGTCAGGATAATGATAGCGGGCTGCCAGTAATGCGCCCTGCATTAAATTTCCTTTATTATTTTTCCAATGGATGAACTCGGTACTTAAATCCCTGAAATGAACCCGGTGTATAAGCATTTCAATACGTTCCTGGGTTTCTTCATTGCTGATGGTTTCCCATAAATTCTCAAGGCTGGGTATGATCTCTTTTCCCAGCGACACTAATTTTTCACTTACGGTATGATATACATATTCATCCGGGTCATCTATAAGACGCAATAAGGCTGATATTTCATTATTTTTTTTCAACGATACTACAAGTATAAGAATATAGACAAGAAATAGCGAAAAAATACTGCACAGGATTATATTTTTTTTGGTATCAGGTTTTTATTTTATATCTCCCTGTATTATGAAATTCTTATTTACCAAACATACTGTCAATACTTATTCTGCCAGGGCCTACGAATAATAGAACCAAATAAGCCCCCAGGTAAAGTGCTGCCATTTCTCCATCTCCAAAAAAATCGCCATTATTTGCTTTAAATAAAGCTACACACATGGTAATTATTACGGGTATAGCGGCCAGGCGGGTAAACAAACCCAATAAAACAAATAATGCACAAAAAAATTCGGCAAAAGTGGCAAACGTAAGGGATAGGGTAGATCCCATTCCTAAAAAATTCATGAACTTATTTTTAAGCCCACCAAAATTTACCAGTTTGTAATACCCGTGGTGCATGAGAAGCCCGCCGGCTGTAATGCGCAATAATAAAATAGCAATATTAAAAGAAGTGTTATTGTATTTTACAGAGAGTAATTTTCGCATCAATAAAAAAATATTTTTAGTTAGGAATGAGGATGCCGTTTTAGGTTTCCTTTAACAGCAAGTTGCAAAAATAATCAGTTTGTTTACAGGGAATGTTATCAACATATCCACAATTGGGTATTTGATGCAACATGATGGATTTATTTTTGTAAATCTAAAAAATCAACCCCTTACTAATGCATAAGCTGATTTTAATGTGCTGGGCTTTTTTTGCAATAACCCATGCGATTGCCCAACCTACACATACCGTAACCGATAATGAAAAAGAATATAAAAAATTAAAAGATTTTATTGCCCGTGAAGATTATGCTTTTGCCTATACCCTGGTAAAAGAATTAAAAGCCCAATATCCGGAAAATGATGCTTCTGATTTTACATATATCCATGATGACATCAATTATTATTATGTACTCTGTGCCCTTAAGCTAATGCAGCCTTCGGCAGTAGAACAGGCAGAAGATTATATTGCCAGGATAAATAATGAACCCAGGCGCCAGCAAATGAGTTTTCACCTGGCGCATTATTATTTTCTGAATAAAGAATATGCTAAGGCTGTTTATTATTTTAATCAATCGGGTGTAGAGAGCCTGGGCAATGAACAAATTGCCGATGTAAAATTTGAAAAAGCATATGCTTATTTCAACCTGAAGCAATTTGAAGAAGCGAAACCCTTATTTAATGAAATTCATCAATTGCCTTCCCATAAATATTATTTACCGGCTAATTATTATTATGGATTTATAGCCTATTACGATAAAGAATACGAGGAAGCCCTGAAAGCATTTAAAGTGGTAGAAACAAACCCGGAATATAAAGGTGTAGTGATGTATTACATTACAGAAATCTACTATTTCCGGGGCGAAAAAGAAGAAGCGCTTTCCTATGGCGAAGCGGCCCTTGCTTCTCATGAAGTATTGTATTATGATAAACAGTTGAAATTACTCATTGGCCAATTGTACTTTGAAAAAAAGAATTATGAAAAAGCACTTCCCTTGCTGGAAGATTATGTAAACAATACAAGCAAGGTAAGCAAAGAGGTATTGTATGAACTGAGCTATTGTTACTATATGCAAAACCAGGATGCAAAAGCAATAGAAGGGTTTAAGCAACTAAGCAATGAAAAAGACAGTATGGGGCAGAACAGTATGTACCTGCTGGGTGGTTTGTACCTTAAAACCAATCAAAAAGAAAATGCAAGAAATGCCTTTCAATATAGTGCATACAATAGCAGTAATGGCCGGCAACAGCAAATTTCACGGTTTACGTATGCAAAACTCTCTTACGAACTGGGTTACCAGGATGTGGCATTAAAGGAAATGCAAAGTTATCTTACAGATTATCCCGGGTCATCGTATGATACAGAAGCCAAAGAAATTTTAGTGAACCTGCTTACGAACAGTAATAATTTTAAAGAGGCGCTTGGCCTTTATGAATCATTTCCCAAACCTACGGCAGGTATGCAAAAAGCGTATCCCCGCATATTATATGGCAGGGCCATTGAGTTTATAAATGATCAGCAGTTAAACAAAGCCGATGACTTATTCACTAAGATACTCTCCTTACCCAATGCCGGCCCGGTATTGCCTTATGCCAATTATTGGAAAGGTGAAATTGCCTACCGCTCTGGCCAGTTTGATGCTGCCATACGATACAGCAATGCATTTTTGCAGGCCCAGGTTCCTGCACAAGGCGAAGCCAATAACAATACGGCCCGCTATAACCTTGCCTATAGCTGGTTTCAAAAAGAAAACTATACCGAAGCCAAAAATAATTTTGAGCTCATTACAAAATCGGTGTCGGCCAGTTCGGGTAGTATAGAGCAAGATGCCTATTTGCGTACAGCAGATTGTTATTTTATGCTCAGGAATTTTTCACAGGCATCCGCTATGTACGATAAAGTGATGCAAGCCGCTTTGCCCCAGTCAGATTATGCACTTTATCAAAAAGCACTGATAGCCGGCATCAAGAGCGGAACAGAAAAAATAAAGTTGCTTAATAGTTTGCAAAAGCAATATTCTGCCAGTAATTTAATTCAGGATGCAAATATGGAGATTGCACAAACCTATATTGCCGATGAAAAATTTTCAGATGCTGTACCCTATCTCGATAAAATACTGTTATCCACCAATGAAGGGTTAAAGCCTAAGGCCCTGCTGCGTAAAGGGCTGGCTTATTACAACAGCAACAATAACAGGGAGGCATTAAGCAGTTACCAGGAGTTAATAAAAAAGTATCCGCAATCTACCGAAGCAGATGAAGCATTGACCATCATTAAAGACATTTATGTAGAAGAGGGCAAGCCCAACGATTATGTGCAATTGATGAAACAAATGGGAAAAACCGTTTCAGCAACAGAGGCCGAAGAACTTAATTATAAAGCGGCCCTGCAAAAATATACAGCCGGCAATTGTGATGCTTCAATTCCTGCACTCAGTAATTATATAGCAGCCTATCCACAAGGATTGCATATACTTGAAATTTATTTTTACCGCAGTGAATGTTACCGGGCCAAAAATGATTGGGCCAATGCTGTAAAAGGATATGCTTACCTGAATGCCGCCGGGTTAAATAAATATTATGAAAATGCTACGTTAGAAGCAGGCCGCATCAGTTATTTTGAATTAAAAGATTATAGCGCTGCAAAAAAATACTTCCAGGATTTACAAAAAAATACCGTAAACCAGGATAACCTGCTGGAAGCCTTACGGGGACTGGTTCGTAGTTATTACCTGCTTAAAGAATATACCCAGGCCAATGAAGCGGCAAAAGAATTACTGGCAAAAAAAGGAATTAATACCGATGATAAATCAATCGCTTATCTGGTATTGGGAAAATCACAACAGGAAAGCGGAGATTGTACCGCTGCGATCACTTCCTTTAAATCTGCTGCCCAAATAAATAAATCTGCCTGGGGTGCAGAGGCCCGTTATGAATTGGCCAATTGCCAGTTTACCACGGCTAATTATAAAGCCGCTGAAAAGTCGGCCATGGCTGTAATTAAAGAAACCGGTTCTTATGACCTGTGGGTGACCAAAGCCTATATTTTACTGGGGGATATTTTTATGAAACAAAAAGATTATTTCAATGCAAAAGCAACTTTTGAAAGTGTATATAAGAATGCTGCCATACAGGATTTGAGAGATGAAGCAAAGCGGAAATTAGACAATGCCTTTGAAGTAGAAAAACAAGAATCAAAAATTAATTAAAGCCCGCTCATAAATATCGCATTATGCAAAACAAAATATTATTTATCGCTCTTGGATTTTTAATTTCATTTTCAGCCATGGCGCAGCGGGATACCACCCAAAGCATTACCATTACTTCTTCCTACAAGCCGGTGCTGCGTTATGCCAGTAAAATAAATTTTTCGGGCACAGCTTTGCAATCTGATACTGAAAAAAATGTAGCGCCCTATCATATTCCGGCTCAAAATCTTTTTTATGCCTACCGCCCTATTTCACTAAAACCATTGGCATTGCAAATGGATACAAATCTTTACCTTGGCAACCGCAATTATGTAAAAGCCGGCTTTGGCAGTTATTCCACGCCTTTTGCTGATGTAGGCTTTAGCCTGGGCGACGGGAAGCAATACCTGCTAAACCTCACCGGTAATTACATAGGATCCAAAGGAAAAGACATAGAACACCAGGATTATGCACAGATGAACCTGGAAGCAGCAGGAAGTTATTTTAAAGCCGGGCAGGAATTTTATGGCAGCCTTTCTTTTTCTAAAAATGATTATAACTTGTATGGTTACGATCATAACATTTATCAATATACTAAAAGTGATATTGCTCAAAAATTTCAGGATGTAACGATCAGGGCTGGTGTAAAAAATAATACAGAAGGCCCCTTTGGTATTCATTATGATCCCAATATTGAGCTTAGTTTCTTCTCAAATATTGATCATGTAAGAGAAAGAAATTTAAAAATTAACCTGCCGGTGCAGAAATTCATAAACGAAATATTTTCTGCCAAGCTGGAAGTTAATGCCGATCTCAGCAGCTATACAACCCGGGGTATTATACCCAATAATTATTCATATGATAATAATGCCATAAGTATTTCTCCTTCTATACAATTCACAAAATCCTTCCTTTACTTAAATGCAGGGGTTACACCGGTTTTTGCAAAAGGTAAGTCTACTATTTTACCCAATATTTTTGGTGAGATCCATGTGCAGGATCAGGCTTTTATAATACAAGCCGGCCTGGTAGGGAATTATATAAAAAACACGTATCAATATTTGAGTTCTGTAAATCCATATATACTCAACGCCAACACGCCGCATAATACCATTGAAACAGAAATTTACGGGGGTATTAAAACAAGTGCCGGAAAGCATTTGGTGTTTAATGCCAAACTGGGTTTTGTTACCTATAAAGATCTTGCCCTTTTTATAAATGATACTGCTTTTGATAATAAAGGATTCATCGTGTCTAATGAAAAATCAGTAAACAATTTGCGTATTCATGGCAGCATCACATATTTGCTGCAGGACAAATTGAGTATGAATGCAGCCTTAACGCTTAATGGATATACCGGCTTACAATCAAATGCCCGGGCCTGGGGAACCCTGCCCATGGAAGCTAAAGGAAATGTAAGTTGGTGGCCCATTAAAAAATTAATGCTTAAAGGAGATATTTATATGTTTGGCCTTACCAAGTATTTGGCTAAAGGAAATATTCCTAACGATGAGCAAGGAGGCAGCGACCTGAGTTTGGGGGCAGTGTATAAGATTAACAAACAATTTAGTGCCTGGCTGGATGCGAATAATGTTTTCAATGATAAATATCAGCGCTGGCATGGCTACCCGGTGTATGGCTTTAATGTAATGGCCGGTATTTTAATACGCTTTTAATCTTAAGTTTGCAGCATGGAGAAGCATTTAACGGCTTATTTATTCAGTAATAAATGTTGCCCTTTGCCTGGCATAGGCTCGCTGCAAGTACAGGATGGCGGTGCCTTCGCCTCAGTATCAGAAAAGAAGATGTATGCCCCGGTGCCTTCTATCCATTTTAGTAAAGAAGAATTTCCAGAAGATAAGTGTATTCATTTTTTAGCAAAAGCTGCCCGGGTACCGGAGGCCGAAGCCCGGCAATGGTTAACCCGCTATTGCCATACTTTGCAAATAGAAACCGAGGGAGAGGAAGTAGCTTTGGCCGATGCTGGTTTTTTTTATATCAATTCTCATGGCCGGCTTTCTTTTCGCCCCCTGGTAATCCCCCGCATTTTTAACCCCGATATTGATGCAGAACGGGTCATACATCCCCATACAGCACATCCTATGCTCGTAGGCGATACCCATACTACCAATACGGCCATGCAGGAGTATTTTGCACATGACGATGAAAAACAAAATAACAAAGGGTGGATCGGGGCACTGGTACTGGCAGCCCTGGCAGCTATTTTAATAGTTATATATTTTACCGGTGATCATGCCAATGTAAATAGCGGCAATGGTAAAACCGTTACACCCGAAACATACACGATGCCTTACCGGCAAAAATAAAAATATTATTCAATTACCTGTGGCATTAAAGAAAGTTCAACCTGCATGATTCATTATACGCATTGCCCAATTTGTGGAGGCCATACCATAGAACCCTTTTTACAGGTAAAAGATTTTACTGTTTCTAAAAAAACATTTCCTATAAATAAGTGTAGCGCATGTAGCGGCATGTTCACCAACGATATTCCAAATGAAGAAGAGATAGGTCCCTATTATTCATCTGAAAACTATATTTCGCATACCGAAACGCAGCAAGGCCTCATCAACCGCTTATATCATATAGTGCGTAACCATACTTTACAATCAAAACGTAAACTGGTTCAAAAGGAAACCGGTAAATTAACCGGCCGTATTTTAGACCTGGGATGTGGCACCGGGGCTTTCCTGGCAACCATGAACCGGGCAGGCTGGCAAACCTGTGGCATAGAAAGAGATGAGCATGCCCGCCAAAATGCAAAAAAGATGCATCACATTACAGCATTGCCGGCCGATGAGCTATTTACAATCCACCAGTTATTTGATGCCATTACCTTATGGCATGTTTTGGAACATGTACATGATTTGCATAATTATTTAAACCAGCTTACTTCATTATTGAATGAATCGGGAACCCTTTTCATAGCTGTGCCAAACCCCCAAAGTGCCGATGCTAAAAACTATGGGCCCTTTTGGGCGGCTTATGATGTACCCCGCCACCTTTATCATTTTACGCCAGCAAGTATGCGTATGCTCATGGAAGCTCATGGTTTGCAGGTAAAGAAAATATATCCTATGTGGTTTGATAGTTTTTATGTGAGCATGCTTAGTGAAAAATATAAAGAACATGCCGCTGCTGCCGTTAGGGGCATGATGTACGGCTTGTTATCTAATTTTAAAGCCTGGACCCAAACTGAAAATTGCAGTTCCCTCATTTATATTTGCCGAAAAAAGAAATAATTTGTTTTCGTGTATAAATTTATCCGGGCAGCAAATTATTTTTTCAGAAATTTGAACCGTTCTCAATGATAAGAAGAAAATATGGCGAAGAATAAGAATAAAGCAGAATACGAACACAGCTCTACCGGCGTAAGCGGCCAATATAAAACCTGGTTTTTAGATTATGCCAGTTATGTAATATTAGAAAGGGCGGTACCGGCGGTAGAAGATGGATTAAAGCCGGTGCAACGGCGCATTTTACACGCCATGAAAGAAATGGATGATGGGCGCTTTAATAAAGTAGCCAACATCATCGGCCAAAGTATGCAATACCATCCGCATGGCGATGCCAGCATTGGCGATGCCCTGGTAAATATGGGCCAGAAAGACCTGCTAATAGAAACTCAGGGAAACTGGGGCGATGTAAGAACAGGCGATGAAGCTGCAGCTCCCCGTTATATTGAAGCCCGGCTGAGCAAGTTTGCACAGGAAGTAGCTTTTAATGCAAAGACCACTACCTGGAAGCTGAGTTATGACGGGCGTAAGAACGAACCCGTAACCCTGCCCATGAAATTTCCCCTGGTATTGGCACAAGGTGCAGAAGGTATAGCAGTGGGGCTGGCTACAAAAATATTACCCCATAATTTTTGTGAACTCATTGATGCTTCCATTAAATATTTAAGAGGAAAAAAATTTGAATTGCTTCCCGACTTTTTAACCGGGGGCAGTATGGATGCAACGCAATACAATGACGGAAAGCGGGGTGGCAAAATTAAAGTACGGGCCGATATTGCTGAGCAGGATAAAAAAACACTTATCATAACCAGTGTACCCTTTGGCATTACTACGTCTCAATTAATGGAAAGTATTGTAAAAGCCAATGACCAGGGTAAAATAAAAGTGAAGAAGGTAACCGATCACACGGCTGCCCAGGTGGAAATTGTGGTAGAACTGGCTCCCGGTATTTCTCCCGATATTACCATCGATGCCTTATATGCATTTACTGATTGTGAAGTAAGCATTTCACCCAATGCATGTGTAATTGAAAATCAAAAACCGGTATTTATGGGGGTGCGGGATTTGCTGATGCAGGCTACCGATGCTACCAAGGAACTTTTAAAACGGGAACTGGAAATAAAGTTGGGCGAACTGCAGGAAAAACTTCATTATACTTCGCTGGAAAAAATATTTTTCGAAGAAAAAATTTATAAAGAACTGGAGAAAAAATATGAAACCTGGGATAAAGTAATTGCAGCCATTGATAAAGCTTTCGACCCGTTTAAAAAACAATTGAAACGGGAAATTACCCGGGAAGATATCCTGAAGCTTACCGAAAAACCGGTACGCCGTATTTACCGGCTGGATATTGATGAATTAAATGAACAGATCAGATCGTTGAATGCCGAAATAAAGGAAGTAAAACATCACCTGGCAAACCTGGTAGATTATGCCGTGGACTATTATACCAACCTGCTAAAAAAGTTTGGAAAAGGAAGAGAGCGCAAAACAGAAATTAAATTATTTGATACCATACAGGCAAGAGATGTAGCCATTGCCAATATAAAATTATATGCCAACTATAGTGATGGATTTATAGGAACCGGGTTAAAGAAAGATGAACTGGTAACCGAAGTGTCGGAGCTGGATGATGTAATTGCATTTACCCGTGCCGGCATTATGAAAGTAGTAAAAGTGGCCGATAAAACATTTATTGGTAAAGATATTTTGCATGTAGCCATTTTTCAAAAAACTGATGATCGTACCACTTATAACATGATTTATGCAGATGGTAAATCCGGGATAAGCTATGCCAAACGGTTTAATGTTACCGGTATTACAAGAGATAAAGAATATAATCTTACCCGGGGATCCGATAAAAGTAAAGTGCATTATTTTAGCGTAAACCCCAATGGTGAAGCGGAAGTAGTAAAAATTGTACTAAGCCCCAATTGCAATGCAAAAAAGAAAGAACTAGAATTTTATTTTGAAGAATTAGAAATTAAAGGCCGTGGCAGTATCGGTAACCAGGTAACCAAGTATCCCATTAAATCAGTAAAATTTAAAGATGCCGGCCGCTCTACTTTAGATGCTAAAAAGTTTTGGTTCGATAATAAATTTGGCCGGCTGAATACCGATGAAAACGGCGAGTACCTGGGTAAGTTTGAAGCCGAAGACAGGTTACTGGTTATTTACCAGGATGGCTATTATGAAATAGTGGGGCAGGAGCTTACACAAAGATTCGAACCGGATAAAATATTACTGATAGAGCGATTTGATCCCGAAAAAATTATTACAGCCGTATATCTCGATCAGGAAAAACTGCAGTTTAATATTAAGCGATTTAAAATAGAAACCTCTACTCTTAATAATAAATTCCTGTTTATCAAAGAAGGCAAAAACAACCGGGTAGAAGCAGTAACTACCGAAGAAAAACCTGTTTTAAAAGTACGTACCGGACGGGGGCAACAAATAAATAATGCAAAATATAAAATTGCCCAGTTTGTAGAAGTTACCGGCTGGAAAGCAGTAGGCACAAAGCTGGTCGATTTTTCAAAAGCCGTAGAAATGGAGTGGGAGCAAAAAGAAGGTAATTCACCACAGGCAAGCCTCTTTGAGTAAATCATATCTTTTCATTTCATAAAAGCCCGGTATTACCGGGTTTTATTTTTTTAAACCAAAACGGCAGTTGCATATTAAAAAAAGAAAAGATATTTATAAAAATTGATATACATTTATATTGATTAAATCCCCCGGTTATGAAAAATGTATTATTAGCCAGTACTTCTACTTTATATGGTGGGCAATATCTCGGCTACCTTCAAAATGAAATCAGGGATTTATTCAATAATATTAAAGAGTTATTATTTATACCTTATGCACGGCCTTCGGGAATTAGCTGCGAGGCTTATACTTTTAAAGTAAAATCATTCTTCAATATGTTAGATATTGATGTGGCGGGCTTAGAAAATTTTGATGATCCCTTAGCTGCCCTGCAAGAGGCACAGGCGGTATTTACAGGCGGTGGAAATACTTTTTTGTTAGTAAAAACGATGTATGAATTCAATTTATTCCCCGCATTAAAAGCAAGAATAGAACAGGGGATGCCCTACCTGGGTGCAAGCGCCGGATCAAATATTGCAGGCATTAATATGAAAACCACCAATGATATGCCTATAGTTTACCCGCCTTCTTTTAATTGTATGGGCATTGTACCCTTTAACATCAATCCACATTATTTAGATCCCGATCCACGCATACAACATAATGGGGAAACAAGAGAAACCCGCATCAAAGAATTTTTAACCCAAAATGATACCCCGGTTATTGGATTAAGAGAAGGCAGCTGGTTACGTTTATTACATGGAGATATTAAACTGGAAGGCTTTCATAGCTGCCGGGTATTTGAAAAACACAATATACCCTATGAATTAGAACCCGGCGTATTGCCATTTAAATAAATTTTTTTATTGCCAGTTACACATGAAAAACCCCGGCTGTACCGGGGTTGTGTGGGAGTTGACGGGGTCGAACCGCCGACCCTCTGCTTGTAAGGCAGATGCTCTAAACCAACTGAGCTAAACTCCCGTTCCATTTAAGGACGGCAAAGATAGGGCTTAATAGGAATTTGCAAAATAATTTTGTGAAAAACAGTATAAAAAATCATGCATTCTTTTTAAAAAGAGGAGGAATCTGTAAATTTGCGGGTAATGGAGGATTTAATCATGGCAAATCAAACGTTCAGCACACCGGCTCCTGTTGCTGATATACTCACCGAAACCGATGCCGGTTATTCACTTACTGTATGGAATGATGATATTAATACTTTTGACTGGGTAATAGAAACCCTGGTAGAAGTTTGTGCTCATTCTCCTGAACAGGCAGAACAATGCAGCCTGCTGATCCACTATAAAGGAAAATGCATTGTAAAAAAAGGGGAATTGCATGTAGTGCAGCCCATGTGTGAAGCCATCCTGGATCGCCATATCAATGCAACGATAGATGCATTGGTATAAAACTTTTCTGCATCCCTTTCAGTAAATCATTAATTTCATCTTGCGGGCAACTAACGAATCTATCTATTCTTAATGAGAAAGTTTCGCTCTTTTATTTCGTGCATATTATATAAAGCCTGCTTACCTTTAATTTGAATTTTAATACCATTATGATGAAAGCATTATTCAATCTTGCATGGGCGTTATTGGCAGGCCCGGCTATGGCTCAGCCCGGCACAGCCGATGTAGTAGCCACTAAAAACGGGAATCTCCTCATTCAACCCATTCATCATGCCAGCTTAATATTAACGCAAGCTGCACTTACTATTTATGCCGATCCCGTGGGTATAGACTATTTTAAAAATGAGAAAGCACCGGATATTATTTTGATTACCGATATTCATGGGGATCATTTTGATATTAAAACCATTGAAGCTGTAAAAAAAGACTCAACCTTGCTTATTGTACCCCAAGTGGTGGCCGATAAATTGCCCGAAAGTGATAAAACAAATATGTGGATATTAAAGAATGATGAGCAGGTAACAAAACAGGGCATTCGCATAAAAGCTATACCGATGTATAATTTGCCGGAAAGCCCTTCGGCTATGCATACAAAAGGCCGGGGAAATGGGTATGTACTTACAATGGGTGAAAAGAATATTTATATCTCCGGCGATACGCAAGGTATACCTGAAATGCGGTCATTAAAAAATATAGATATTGCTTTTATATGTATGAATTTACCGTATACAATGGATGTACAGGAAGCGGCTGATGCGGTGCTGGATTTTGAACCCAAAATTGTGTACCCTTATCATTATCGGGGAAAAGAAGGCTTCAGTGATATTCAAGAATTTAAAAAAATGGTAGAGGCAAAAGATAAAAATATAGAAGTACGGCTTCGTAACTGGTACCCGGAAAAATAAATATAGAAAGGTAAAGCATTTTATACGCCGCCTGCCGGGGCTACATCACAGAGTTGAAGTGTTTTTTTTAGCAGCTATGCCGGCCATAACCAACCATGCCCCTCAAAAAAAATAAAAAAAATAAAGATAAAAAATTTGCGAAACCAAAAAGTTGCATATATATTTGCAACCGGATAGTTTCATAAATTAATAAGAAATGAGAAGAGATATTTTCCAGGCCATTGCCGACCCTACCCGGCGGGCCATCATTGCCCTGGTTGCTTTACAAGCGATGACTCCCAATGCCATCGCCGAAAACTTCCACACAACCCGGCAGGCCGTATCAAAACATTTACGCATCCTTACAGAATGTGAGCTTGTAAAACAGGAATTCCAGGGCAGGGAAATTTATTACTCCCTTGATATTGACAAAATGAAAGAAATAGATACATGGTTACAACAATACCGGAAAATATGGGAAACCCGGTTTAATCAACTTGACCAAATATTATTAATCAATAAAAAAAAGAAAAAATGAGCAACCAACCCTTGTTTGATTTTACCGTAGATAAATTAAGCAAAACCGTTACCATCATTCGTGCATTTGATGCGCCCTTATCAATCGTATGGGATGCATTTACCAAAGCGGAATTACTGGATCAATGGCTGGCGCCGAAACCATTAAAATGTAAAACCAAATACATGGATTTCAGAGTGGGCGGTAAAAGATTTTATGCCATGGTAAGCCCCGAAGGGCAGGAGTATTGGTCATTACAGGAATATACATCCATTACACCCAAGACTCATTTTAAAATGTATAATGCTTTTGCAGACAAAGATGAAAACCCGGAATTAACCGGCTCCGAATGGGATCATACTTTTAGCGAGCACAATGGTAAAACAATAGTAAACATCACTATTTACAATGAGTCACTGGAAAGGTTAGAGCGGATTTTAGATGGTTTTACACAGGGCATGAAAATGTCTTTACAAAACTTAGACGAGTTGTTGGCAAATTTGCCGGGGAAATAAATTTCATTACCCAATTACATTACTTTATAAATTAAAAATTAAAATTATGGCACTCATCAATCCTCACATTAACTTCAATGGCAATGCCGAAGAAGCGTTCGGATTTTACAAATCAGTTTTTGGCGGCGAGTTTACAAAAATTATCCGCTTTAAAGACCTGGCAGGTTTTGGAATCCCGGTATCGGCCAATGAAGAAAATAAGATCATGTACATAGCCCTGCCGATTGGTAAAAACTTTTTATTGGCCAATGATGTACCCGAAAGCCTGGGGAAAACAAATGAAAACGAAAACAGGTCTAAAATATCAATCATGGCAGAAAGCCGGGAGGAAGCTGATAAATTATTTAACGGGCTGTCGGCCGGAGGACAAATTGAAGGCCCTATTGGGGATAGCCCCTGGGGATCTTATTTTGGTTGTTTTAGAGACAAGTATGGAATAGAATGGATCATAGAATATAATCCCGAAAAATAATAGATTGTAAAAAATAAATAAATCAACAACTCCTGTTCGGATATGAATATTCAAAACCAAATTGAATTGTATATTACTTGCCAAGTATAAAGTTAAAGATGCTATACGGTACGTAAATCGTCAAAATTAAAATCACCCTGACTTGCTTGGGAATTACAACGGATTGTTTCTATTTGAACTGAAACGTATGCGGAGGAATAAAATATCCGGGTAAGTCAATTTAATTATCAATTATGAATGATATTTGGCCTGTTTAAAAAATAATAATGAACTTATACTTAGCGCTTATCCTATTAATATGCCTTTCGGCCGGTTTTGCTTATTTGAATCAACGTTTCTTAAAACTGCCTTTTGTAATTGGTTTGTTTTTATTGTCAACCATTCTTTCTTTATTTGTTATAAGTTCCCGGCTTTGGTTAGATATACCTGTTGATAAAATCAAGAGCTATATTGAATTTGCACATATAGAAAAAATTATCCTGGATGTTTTATTGGGATTTTTACTTTTTGCCGGCTCATTGCATACCAATTGGAATAACCTGAAACATGAAATAAGACAGATAGCTACATTTGCAGTAGGAGGGGTTTTATTGTCAACCACCATCATTGCATTTATTCTTTACGGCATCACACAGCTTTTTCATTTACCGGTTGATTTAACTTATTGCTTTATTTTTGGCGCTTTAATTTCACCAACAGATCCCATAGCAGTATTGGGGATATTAACCAGGGCTAAAGTTCCAAAAAGAACTGAATATACTATTGTAGGTGAAAGCTTGTTTAACGATGGCATTGGTGTAGTGGTATTCATTGCTTTGCTGGATACATTAAAATCCGGTTCATTTAGTTTTTCACATTTTGGTTTTTTGTTTATCCAGGAAGCCATTGGAGGAATTGTAGTAGGTTTTATTTTTGGCTATTTACTTTATTTATTATTAAAATCTATTGACCATTACGAAACTGAAATTTTATTAACCCTGGCATTTGTAATGGCAGGCTATGAATTGTTTAATTATTTTCATCTGTCCGGGGCTCTTGCCATGGTGGTAATGGGTTTAATGGTGGGTAATTTCAGGCAAGATCTTGCGATGAGCGACGTAACCCAGGAATATGTACATAAGTTTTGGGAGTTGGTGGATGTAATACTCAATGCCATTTTATTCATCATCATCGCATTTGTAATCATTGTGATAGATTTCAATCTGAAATATATTTTGATAGGCCTTATTTCAATTTTTATTGTGCTGTTTGCCAGGATTATTATTGTGTACCTGCCTCATGTGCTGCATCCTAAACTTTTAAAGTTGACTAACAAAGAAGCCCGGATAATAAGCTGGGGAGGGCTAAGAGGCGGGCTTTCGCTGGCGTTGGTATTATCCCTGCCCAATAACGAAACAAAAGATTTACTTTTAGTGGCCACTTATTTTTGTGTATTGTTCAGCATCCTGGTGCAGGGGCTCAGCATTGAAAAATTAGCTAGGAGAAGCTAAGCAGGAATGAACTATAAATGAAAAGAGAGAATAATTAAATAACAGTCATACCGGGCTTTCTTAATACGCCGGGTGGAATGTATGTATGTGTAATGTAAAAAATTAAACACCCGGTTATACATTAAACCGAAAGTGCATAATGTCTCCATCCTGTACTAAATATTCTTTTCCTTCAATTCTTAATTTCCCGTTTTCCCTGCATGCAGCTTCAGAGCCATATTGTACAAAATCGTGGTAAGCTATTACTTCTGCTTTGATAAAGCCTTTTTCAAAATCGGTATGTATTACACTGGCAGCCTGCGGCGCTTTCCAGCCTTTATGAATGGTCCAGGCTCTTACTTCCTGTACCCCGGCCGTAAAGTAAGTAGAGAGGTTCAGTAATTTATAAGTAGAGTGGATAAGCCGGTCCAGCGCAGGTTCGGTCATTTTATATTCTTCCATAAACATGGCTTTGTCTTCCGGGTTTTCAAATTCTGCAATTTGCGCTTCTATGGCATTGGTCATGATGATTACCTGGTTGCCCTCATCTTTTACCGCCTCTATAAGCGCTTGTGAATATTTATTACCAGTGTGCATGCTCGCTTCATCTACATTGGCTACATACAGTACGGGCTTATCAGTGAGTAAAAATAAATCGGCGATAGCTGTTTTTTCTTCTTTGCTTAATCCTAAAGAAATAATATTTTTTCCTTTTTCCAGTTGTTCTTTACACTGCAGCAGTACTTCGTATTCAGCTTTTAATTTGGCATCGCCTGTCTTGGCTAATTTCTCTGTTCTTTGAATTTTTTTATCTACACTCTCCAGGTCTTTTAATTGCAATTCTGTCTCTATTATTTCTTTATCGGCCACGGGGTTAATAGGGCCTTCTTCTCTTAAAATATTATCATCTTCAAAACAACGGATCACTTGAATTATAGCATCTACTTCCCGGATGTTAGCCAGGAATTTATTACCCAGCCCTTCGCCCTTGCTGGCACCTCTCACCAGGCCGGCAATATCTACAATTTCTATTTGAGTAGGCACCACCCGGTTTGGTTTTACTAATTCTTCTAATTTAATAAGCCTTTCATCGGGTACATTTACCAGCCCGGTATTTGGTTCAATGGTGCAAAACCGGTAATTGCTTGCCTGTGCTTTTGCGCTATTACTTACCGCATTAAAGAGTGTTGATTTGCCCACATTGGGTAAGCCTACAATGCCTGCCTGGAGTGCCATGTGAATCCTGTTTTAGGTGATTGCAGCAGCGCTGCTATTTTAAAATTTGGCTGCAAAGGTAAGCTTCAAAAGCCAGTGTTCCAAAGGTTTTAGAAGTATTAAAAGAGATTCCGCCTGGCGATTCACCATCCCCGGTTGATGGTGACTTCATCATATTTTAGTACTTTCAACTCTCTTATTTAAAAAATATATGGCATTAAGCAGAATATGGTCGGCGTTTATCATCGTAGCCATTTTGGTGGCGAGTATTAAACTGGTTTTCTTCAGGGAAAATAATAAATCGGTATTTAGCAGTATGGTAAGCGGGCGCTCCGGCGATAGCATTCATATTAAAACAACGGATGCTGCCCATACAGATGCAGTTGTAATAGCTTACTTAGATTCCTTTTCGATCTTACAAAAGGAGGAAATTATTACTGTAAAAAAAGGGGCAGGTGTGTATGAAACGTATAAAATACAACATGCCGACGGCATTATAGAAACTTGTAAAACCGCCGTGAATTTAAGTATAGGACTAATAGGTATTATGGCTTTATTTATGGGTATTATGGGCATTGCCGAAAAAGCAGGTGGCATCAATTTACTAAGCCGCATTATTGGCCCATTCTTTTCAAAAATATTCCCCGAAATACCAAAAGGGCATCCGGCCATGGGCCATATGATGATGAACTTTAGCGCCAACCTGCTGGGGCTGGATAATGCAGCCACACCTTTTGGCATTAAGGCCATGGAAAGTTTGCAGGAAATAAATCCCAATAAAGCAGTTGCTTCTAATGCCCAAATCATGTTCCTTTCGCTGCATGCATCGGGCCTTACTTTAATACCGGTGAGTATTATTGCATTAAGAGCAGCAGCCCGGGCGGCAAACCCCATGGATATTTTTATTCCCTGCATGATCGCCACTTTTGCAGCCACCATGGCGGCGATGCTTATTGTTTCATTTAAGCAAAAAATAAATGTAATGCAGCCGGTTATCCTGTTATGGATCGGGGGTATTTCTGCAATTATAGCAGCCCTTATTGTTTATATTAAATCATTAAACTCCGAAGACGTACAAATTTTTTCTTCTACCTTAAGCAGTGGTTTGATCCTGTTTATTTTTATTATCATCGTATTGGGAGGAATTTATAAAAAGGTAGATATTTTTTCTGCTTTTATTGATGGTGCAAAAGGTGGATTTGAAACGGCTGTAAAAATTATACCTTACCTGGTGGGTATGTTAGTAGCGATAAGTTTATTGCGTACCAGTGGTACATTCGACAGTATTATTGACGGCATGAAAAGCCTTTTTGCATTCCTGGGTACCGATACCCGTTTTGTAGACGGGTTGCCTACTGCCCTGGTAAAACCCTTTAGTGGCGGGGCTGCCAGGGGGATGATGGTGAGCGCAATGGATACCTATGGCGCAGATTCTTTTGCCGGAAGATTGAGCAGTGTGTTACAGGGATCATCGGATACCACTTTTTATGTGATTGCAGTTTATTTTGGCGCCGTTTCTGTAAAAAATACCCGGTATGCTGTAGGCGCTATGCTATTGGCTGACCTGGTAGGCATCATTACATCTATTCTATTAGCTTATTTATTCTTTGGCTAAATACAAAGGGTATAAAAAAGCTGTTTCCTTATGAGAAACAGCTTTTTTAGTAATAACCAAACGAACTAGCGAATTAACATGAAAGAAATATAGGGTTTACGGGTATCGGTGGCTCCTTTATAACCCGAAGCAAAAGCCGTATAAACTTTTCCTTTCGTAATGGTGGAAGCGCTGGAATAAGTGGCCAGTGCGGTAGAACTCGGCGCTGATCCTGACTGGCGTATAGCCCAGGTAGATTGCGGCGCTAATGGCGATACCCAAAAAGTAGTAGAACGATCTAAGTAGGCAACATTTGACGCAACAAGGATGCTTCCATAATACAAATCAATGGCGGGTACATTCGGCATCATATTTACAAATGTAAAAAGCGGACGGGATGTATCATACGCTTCGGTTGCTTCCTCAAATGTTACGGCTCTTACCATTGCCGCCGTATCGGTAATATGTACTGTGTAATGGTTACGGCCTTCCGGTGTATTTACAACGCCGGAATATAATATTACCGAATCGGTATTGGCTCCTTTATTGGGAATAGAAATACTAAGATCATTAGAACCTCTTTTTACAGGCAGGAAATCGGGGTAGTTGCCCCCGCCTGTATTATAGCCCCCGCCGGGAAAAGGGGTGCGGGAAGTAATTAAATTACTTACTCTTTCACCATTCACTTTTATTTGTACAGAAGGGTTGCTCTTATAAGCAGAAAGAAAATTTATTTTTAAGTAAGCTGTATTTCCCGAGGAAGCATAATCCACATCGGCTATGGGGTCTGCATAATTTGTTTTTTTACAGGCACTCATTATCGTAAATAATGCAAGCCCTGTGATTAATATTCTTTTCATATCTTTTTATTAAAAGGTTATGGTTGTACGATCCAAAGTTTTTTGGTATGATAATTATTTGAAGTGGCGCCTATACGTTGCAGTTCATAAAAGTTCCAAACTCTTTCTGCATTATACCGGGGGTAATACCGGTAAATATATTCACCATTGTTATCAGCGAATAAAGATGGAATTTGAAAATCAGTATATACCTGGTTTCCTGTTTCGGGATCCAGGTCAGTATAATGATAACGGCGCATATCCATCCAGGTTTCCAATACCCCGTAACCAAACATGGCAATATATTTTTGCAACATGATTTTAGATAAGGTTAAATCATTTGGGTTTGCAGGAACCACATCGGGCAATGCCAGGAAGCTGGCTTTGATGGCAGGTGTAATTTCTTTACCTGCAGGAATGCTTAAATTATACACCGAGGTAAGCATATCAAAACTTGCGCTAATACCTTCCTGGTAGGCCGTTAATGCATTTGAACGATGACCTAATTTATACTCTGCTTCGGCTATAATGAATTTCATTTCTGCCGGTGTCATTACAGGGTAGGGAGCATTGTTTTTAAAGATATACCTGCAATTATCATCATTAGCCGGGGCTGTATTACTGGCAGTAACCTGGCTTACTCCCCAAAAATTTTCGGGGCGGTCATTGGCGGCTAAAGCATTTTGGCCAACCACAGGAGGAACTCCTTTAATGGTTCCATTGGCATTTCCTCTAAGCATGTACCATGCTCTAGGATCTGATACGCCTGGGAAAGCCGCATTACCACCCGTCATTAGTTTTGCAATAAAATCACCCTGCCTTACGGCAGTAGGGCTAGCTGCTGAAGCTCCACCCAGGTTACCCCGTCGTGGGCCATAAAAATTATTGGTAGCAGATAAGGCATTGCCTATAAATTTCACACTGGCAATTTCATCTACGGTTTGCATCGCCGCTTTTGCATAATAAATGGCAGAGTCGGGCTTGTAATCGGCTTTATTGCTAAAGTGATTATAATAACGGGCCAATATACCATTGGTAAATTTCTTCCATTTAGATACATCGCCATTGTAAAAATAAGTATCTCCCGATGCCAGGTAGGCCGCATCAACCTGCCCATCTGTACGGTTTAAATTTTCCAGGCTTTCCCGGCAGAGGCTTAAAATGCGGGCATAAGCTGTATCTTCCCGGTTAAAGGCAAATGTGAGCATACTGGTATTAAATGCATTTTCTACAATCGTTTCACCATAATAATCTGCCACCAGCATCCAGCCCCAGGCTTCTATGGCTTTTCCCACACCTACATAATCCCATCTTTGTTCTTCGGCGGCCCATTGCATCATTCTTTGATTGTTTTGGCCAATATCATAATAATGCGTACGCCAGGTACTTTGTGCCACATCTCCTGCACCATTATTATAACCCATCTGGTCAAAATAACTATTGGTAGAATAATATTGCCAGTTTTGAATATAAGCGCCTGCATAGCGGGCATCATTCATGGGGCCATGGCCGGCATAGTTTGCTGCCATGGCAGAAATGATTTGGGGTAACAATGTATTTACCGGTACCCGTACAGGTGCATTGGGGTTTTGGTAAGCTTCGTCAATGCTTTTTTTACAAGACGCCCCCAGGAGTAGCAAAGAGCCCAGTAACGTTATTGAAAATATCTTTT
The DNA here is from genome assembly GCA_001898465.1 of Sphingobacteriales bacterium 39-19. Taxonomy (GTDB): domain Bacteria; phylum Bacteroidota; class Bacteroidia; order Chitinophagales; family Chitinophagaceae; genus Ferruginibacter. Next base: position 117,125 of record MKTX01000003.1, read on the forward strand.
TCATATCAATTTTTTTTATAAAATTTTTCAATTAATTAAAATCCTGCACGGAATCCAAGATTAACACTTAAGGGTAAACCCAGGTTTCCATAATCCATTCCAAAACCACCCACACCCCGTGTGCCGGCTGTATTCCCATTCACCTGCGGATCAGCCCCGGAGTAATTGGTAATTAAAATCGGATCGTTTACAGTAACAAAAGCAGATAATGTTTTAATGAATTTTACATTTTTAATAGCGCTTGAAAAATTATAGCTGAACGTAACATCTCTCAACCGGAACCAATTGATATCTTTTTCAATAAACTCTTCTTCCGGCATCGTAGTGTAATAGCTGTTATTGTAATAAGGAGTTATTGAAATATGGTTTTGTGTGGGGGTAGCCGTATTTTCAAGTCCATCGGCCAATATGCCATTTACTACAATGGGTACTTCTCTCAGCTTGGTGCGTAAACTACGGCCCATGCGGGTTAAGTACAGGTCTGTAGCATTATAAATATCGCCGCCTACTTTAAGATCCCAAAGCATGCTAATGGTAAAGTTCTTGAATGAAAAATTATTATACCATCCTAAAGTAAAATCGGGGTTACGGTCTCCATGTACTTTAAATGTGGCATCAATTAATGGTAAACCGGTAGAAGGGCTCACTAAAATTTGGCCGGCATTGTTACGTTGATATCCATAAGAAGTAAAAGTAGTGGTAGAACCTCCTTTTACCAGGCCTCCTCTCACATTATAGGCAAGCCAGGTATCGCTGATGTAAAACTCAGGTAAATTGTCGGGCAAAGAAAGTACTTTGTTCCACATTTTATTAAAGTTCATGCGGGTACTCCACCTGAACTTGGGATTACGTACCACATCAAAATTAGCAGCTACTTCCACACCCTGGTTGCGGGTGGCGCCATAGTTTAATGTATTTAATACAAAGCCCGTAGCATAGCTTCCTCTTGTGTTTTCTACAATCAGGTTCTTGTTTTCAGTATTATAATAAGTAGCATCAATGCTAAAGCGATTATTATACAACCTTACTTCGGTACCCACTTCGTAAGTCTTTTGGCGTTCGGGAGTAAGATTGGGGTTATTGTTGGTGAACCCGTAATAGAAGCCACCGCCGCTACCGGTATTTTGGTTAAATACGGATTGGTTTGCATAAGGCGAACTCGACCTGGCAGTATTGGCTAATGATCCACGAAGTTTCCAGAAACTTAAAATTTTGCCTTTTAAACCCGGGATCATATCACTTACAATTAAACTTAAACTGGCAGCAGGATAATTATATTCCCTTGATTTGGCCGGGAAGATAGATGAGGTTTCAAAGCGGTGTGAATAGGTAAGGTATATAAATTCATTATACCCGATCATGGCTTCACCAAAGAATGCCAACTGGCGGTTGATGGAATAGTTAGGCAATCCATTTAAGGCATTCGATAATCTTACCCGGGTAACGGGGTCTATATTGCCGCTGTCGGTACGGCTTTGGCTGGCCAGGTTACTGCCGGATATTGCATACTGCTCGGTTTTATAATTCTGCCACATATTACCCACCATTAAACGGGTGCTGAATTTATTAAAATCCTTTACAGCAGTTGCTGTGATGGTGTGATTATATCCATAATAATCCCTGTAATAATTATCCTGGTATCCTTTCTGCTGGCGGGTTACATAATAACTCATTGAATCGAAACGGGTATAGCCGTCGGTACTATAAGTATCATAACCAAACCTGCCGGCCAGGGTTAGCCAGTTAAAAGGTTTAATATCTATACCCATTGTGGCAATAAGCCTCCTGCTTTTATCTTCACTTGGGTTTTTATAAACATTAAAAAATGGGTTATCTAATTCCCCGTTTGGATTGGCAGCAAAGATTGGGATTTTAGTACCATCTTCATTCGCATAATTCCTGATGTCATCAAAGGATGGCCAAACCAATAAATTTAATAAATAGGAACTGGCACCTCTTAATACTTTTTGATTTTCAGAAGAAGAATAAGTTACCGATGGGCGAATGGTGATATACTTACCAATCTCTGTATAATTAGAAAGGGTAGCATTATATTTTTTATAATCATTATTTGGAATTACCCCTTTTTGATTGAAGCTGGCTCCCGATACCCTAAAATTACTTTTATCCGTACCGAACTCTAAAGCCAGGTTATGTGTTTGTGAAAAACCATTCCTGAAAAAATAATCTTCATTTTCAAAAACGGGTGTGTTGGGATCGTATGCCGGACCAAAAGCGGTAAAAATATCTTGTGGCGCCCCATTTGATCCGCCTGAGTATTTGCTGAAGTTTTCTACTTTTCTTATTTGCTTGGATATACGGAAACTATTATCGTAATTTATTTTTAAACCTTTACTGGTGCGTCCTCTTTTGGTAGTGATGATGATTGCGCCGGAACTGGCCTGGCTACCATATAAGGCGGTAGCTTCGGGGCCTTTTAGTACGGTTATGCTTTCAATATCATTTGGGTTAATGTCGGCCATGCGGTTGGTATAGTCATTGCCCCTGTTTGCCCGGTTAGATGCCAGGCCCAGGGCGCCCCCATCGCTGGTTTCATTGGGCGTAGAGTTATCGGCAATAATACCGTCAATTACAAAGAGGGGAGAGTTATCAAGCGCCAGTGAATTAAAACCCCGCAAAACCACCTGGCTTCCGGCACCTGCCACACCGCTTGTTGCATTTACGGTAAGGCCTGCAATTCTACCCTGTAAGGCATTGATGAAGTTCTCTCTTTGTGTTTCTTTAATATCGGCACCTTTTTCAGTTTGTACTGAATAACCCAACTCTTTTGCATTTCTGCGTATATCCATGGCTGTTACTACCACTTCCTGCAATTGGGTATTGGATGTTGACATTTGGATATTAATGGTTTCGTTTGCTTTTACCCGGTAAGTACGGGTATCGAAACTCACATGAGAAAATACCAGTTCCTGACCGGGTTCAGCCTGTATACTAAACCGGCCGCTGGCATCTGTTTTGGTGGCTCTGTTGCTGCCTTTTACTATTACAGTAACCCCTTCTATGGGTTGCCTGTTGTTTGAACTGATAACACCTGTTACCGTTTGCTGGGCCATGGCATTATGCGTCCAAAAAAGAAATAGCAAAAAACACGCAATAAGCTGCATCATTTTTTTCATAGCACTAAGTTTTGTTTTTGAATAAATTGTTCGTTTTGGTTTATGATATAGTTGTTTATAAAATGGTTATTCCGGCGTCTTTAAAAGGTTTAAGCAATTTGTGCCCGGGATCCAGTTCGGTAATGAGGCTGTCAATTTTATCAAGCCCACAAACATGAATAGGCTGTACCGTATTTATTTTTTCTGATATAGTGAGGCAAATTGTTTTATGTGAAGAAGCAATCATTTGTTGTTTTATTTGTACCACATCCCAGTCATTATCGGTTACCCCGTTTTCTGTATCTATGGCATTTATACCCAGTATGCATAAGTCGGCTTTTATATTCTTTATCCTGTTCACTGCATCGGCGCCTACAGTGATCCTGGATGTCTTGGATAGTTTATCTCCCAATACGATGATTTCAATATTGGGATGATTCATATATTCTGATATAGCAGGAATACTCCCTGATATAAAAGTGGCTTTTAAGGATGATGGCAGGCACCTGGCAAATTCCAATACTGTGGTACCCCCTCCGGTTAAGATAAACATACCATCTTTTACCAAACTGGCTGCTTTATTCCCGATTCTTTGTTTATCTGTTTGGGCATAAACATTTGATTCCATAACCGGGTTGTCGTAAAATGCGGCAGAAAGGGCGCCTCCATGTACTTTTACCAGCTTACCTGTTTCTGAAAGCTCCTGCAAATCCCTGCGTATCGTGTCTTCCGAAACTGCAATTTCTGCACTTAATGTGGCAGATACTACTTTGTTGTGCAGGTTTACCTGGTGTAAAATGTAGGCTTGTCTTTCTTTTTTAAGCATGGCCTTTTAAGCAATCAGTTATATTTTCGAAAAGTAAATGTTAATTAAAATTAACATAAAACTTGCATTAAAACGCAAAATCAAATAAATAATATCCACATTTAAGGATAGAATAAGTGGATAATGCAGGTAATTGCAGGGTTATTTGCGGATTTTTTAGTGTTTTTTTTCTGGAACCGGAGTTCTTTTCTTTGTAGAATCTTTGCTTTCCATTTTGGAACTGTCAATTATGGCTTGTTCCGTTTCTTCATCGGACGGGGCAAAATAGGATGCAAAAATATTGGCCAGTTGGTTGGCATGATAAGTAGCCCGGGTGAAACGATTGTTCACAGCAATAATGGTAACATCTTCATCTAATAATCTTATAAAAACTGAATTGTTTCCATGCCACCATCCATTGTGGTAGATCATTTTTTTATTATTATTATAAATGTTCAGTCGCCAGCCCAGGCCATAATTCCTGATCCCGGGTTTTTCATTACTATACCCGGTATAGGCCTGGTTTAATGTTTCTGCTGTAAATAAAAGCCCGCTGCTAAGAAAGCGGTCCCATTTTAAAAGATCCCTGGGGGTGCTGAAAATATCTTTATCGCCATACACATAGTCTAAAAAATTAAGTCCAATTTCCCTGCCCCGCCAATCGTAGCTGGGAGGTACTTTGTTTGAATCTGCAAGGGTTAGTACATAGGTATGGGTCATACCCAAAGGATCAAAAAAATGCTGCTGCATGTATTGCGGGTAGGGCTGGCCGGTTATTTTTTCAATAAGCAAGGCAAGTAAAGCATAGTTTGTATTACAATAAGAAAAGTGGGTATCCGGCGTACGGATGTCTTTTAAGTTCTCTTTTTTTGTGATGAGCTCATTTAAAATATCCCGGTTGGTTGCTTTTTGCTCTATATTCCATCCCATATTTTCCAGGAAATAAACATAGTTTGGCAAACCACTCCGGTGGTTTAATAAATTTCTTACGGTAACCCCCGGGTAATTAAATGCGGGGAAATATTTACTAAACTCATCATCTAATCCTATTTTCTTTTGCTGCCAAAGATCCAGTACGGCCATGGCAGTAAAAGTTTTAGAAACTGATGCCAGGTGAAAAGGAGTAGCAGCCGTAATGGTATCCTGCTGATCCAGGTGGCCAGTGCCTTTATATTTTTCAAAAATGATATTTCCCTTTTGGGCAACCAGCAGGCCACCATTAAATACTGTATTTCCCAGGGCGCTGTCAAACCAGCGGCTGCAGGCAGCCCGTAACCGCTGCATTTCGGCAGCATCCAGGTGGCCCGGCTTGGGCAAAGCATATACAAGTGTACTGCTGTCACCCTGCCCGGGTATATTGCGGGGTTTAGAAACAGCATTACAGCCCATTAAATTAATAGAGAATAAAACAACAGCGATGATGAGGTAAGTACCCCGCTTTGTATTTTTCATTGAATGAATGTGGATATAGGAATAAAGGTATTAATTTTTGATGGGATATATTTGTGCAAAATTTTAATGGCAATAGAAGGTATGAAACAGGTAAAACCAACGAGTTATCCTAAAGAAAAAATAAACATTTTATTTTTAGAAAATATCAGTGATGCAGCAGTTCATTTTTTTGAAGAAAATGGGTATACATCCATAAAAAGAATGACGGGTGCATTGAGCGAAGCGGAATTGAAAAAAGCCATCAGAGAGGTTCATATCTTAGGTATCCGCAGTAAAATGAAAATGACAGCCGAAATTCTGGCCGAAGCAAAAAAATTGCAGGCCATTGGTTGTTTTTGCATTGGTGTGAACCAGGTAGATTTACAGGCTGCTACTGCCCGGGGGGTGGCTGTTTTTAACGCCCCTTATAGCAATACCCGCAGCGTGGCCGAACTGGTGATTGGCGCCTCAATTATGCTTGTTCGTAAAATTATTGATAAAAACAAAGCGGCCCATGAAGGCAAATGGATGAAAGATGCCAGTGGCAGCCATGAGCTAAGAGGTAAAACTATCGGCATTGTAGGCTACGGAAATATTGGAAGCCAGGTAAGTGTTTTGGCCGAAGCCATGGGGATGAAAGTTTTATTTTACGATACAGAAACCAAACTTCCCCTGGGCAATGCAAAAGACAGTAAATCATTAAAAGAATTATTAAAACAATCTGATGTAGTTACCTTACATGTGCCTGAATTACCTTCTACAAAAAACCTGGTTAATAAAAACAATATCAGGAGTTTTAAAAAAGATGCCGTTTTAATAAATTATGCCAGGGGAGAAGTTGTAGACCTTGATACTGTAAAAGACGCTTTGCAAAAAGGAATTTTAGCAGGTGCCGCCATTGATGTATTCCCGGTGGAACCAGAAAAAAACGGGGATGATTTTAAAAGCATATTGCAGGGCTTACCCAATGTACTCATTACGCCCCATATTGGGGGCAGTACCCAGGAAGCACAAAATAATATTGGTATAGATGTAAGCCATAAATTATTTAACTACCTGGAAAAAGGGATCACGCTGGGATCGCATACCATTCCGGCACTGGCACTACCGCCACAGGAAAATACGCACCGCATATTACATATACATAAAAATGTACCCGGCGTACTCAGCCAAATCAACACTTTATTAAGTAAAAATAAAATAAATATTGTGGGCCAATATCTTAAAACCAATGATCTTATTGGCTATGTAGTGTTAGATGTGGACAGGAGTTTAAGTAAAACAGCTGTTGAATTGCTCAAAAGTGTACCCGAAACAATCAAGGTGCGGATGCTTTACTGAATTGGGAAATAATGTTTTCTGATGTTTCAAAAATAATTGAAAATTCATATCTTTGCAACTTAAATCCGATGATATGAAATTAATAATTGTGGGAGGGGGATTTGGCGGTTTAAGGCTTGCCCGCCGGTTAAGCAATAAAAAAGGGATTTCCATTACCCTGATCGATCAATTTAACCATCACCAGTTTCAGCCCTTATTTTACCAGGTGGCTACAGCAGGATTAAATGCCAGTGATATTTCATTTCCATTACGTAAAGTATTTCATAAAAGTTCCAATATCAATTTTAGAATGGCAACCGTGCAATCTATTCATGAAATGGATAAAAAAGTAATTACTGATATTGGTGAATTTGAATATGACCGGTTGATTATAGCAACGGGTGCAGGCACCAATTTTTTTGGAAATGCAGAAATTGAAAAATATGCCATACCGATGAAGAGTAGTATTGAATCTCTTCATTTAAAAGAGCGGCTGCTATGTAATTTTGAACATGCCCTTACCTCCCCGGATGAAGCCACCCGGCAGCGGCATTTAAATATTATCATTGTAGGGGGAGGGCCAACCGGCGTAGAACTCAGTGGCGCTATTGCAGATATGCGTCATTATGTGTTGCCTAAGGATTATCCTGAAATTGATTTTAAAAAAATGAATATCTACCTGCTGGAAGGCAGCCCCAGATTATTAGCTGCAATGAGCGAAAAAAGCAGCGCCAGTGCACAGCGTTATCTTGAGAAACTGGGTGTAATTGTAAAAACAAATGCGCTCCTGAAAACATACGACGGCCATACCGCCTTTCTGGCAAATAATGAACTTATAGAATCGGCTTTATGTATTTGGGCCGCAGGAATTAAAGGAAATATTCCCGCAGGCATTGATGCTTCTCTTATAGCAAGGGGAAATCGTATAAAGGTTGACAGGTTCTGTAAAATACAGGGCAGTGAAAATATGTATGCCATAGGAGATATTGCTTTTATGGAAACTACAGCCTATCCTAATGGCCATCCGCAACTGGCTTCGGTTGCGATTCAGCAAGCGGACCTGCTGGCCACTAATTTTTTAAAAGAAGTAAAAGCAAAGAACGGCAAAAAAGAATTTTTTTACAACGACAAAGGATCAATGGCTACCGTAGGCAGGAACTTGGCTGTGGTAGATATTCCAAAACCTAAAATACACCTGGGCGGATTTTTTGCCTGGTTTATTTGGATGAGCCTGCATTTAATGCTCATACTGGGCGTAAAAAATAAATTCTTTGTTTTTATGAACTGGTTATATAGCTATTTTACACATGATCAAAATTTGAGATTGATCTTCAGGAATCATGAAAATCAAGGATCGCCGGTTCCCCGGGGCTAAATTCTTTCCGCTAGTTTGGCATATTCTGCTTCAATAATTCGTTAATTGGTTTAATTTTGCATTTTGTTTATCAGAAAGACAATATGAATAAAAAATTTTTATTACCCGAAGGCCCTGAAGAGGATATGGAATATATGCCAATCATACCCATTAACGAAGATAATGAGGGAGCCGATGACCAGTTAATACCCGATGAAATTCCCATCCTTCCCTTAAGAAATACGGTACTTTTCCCGGGTGTGGTAATACCCATTACGGTAGGCAGAGATAAAAGTATAAAGGCAGTAAATGATGCTTATAAAAAAGATAAGCTAATAGGGGTATTGGCACAAAAAGAAAGTAGCATCGAAGAACCCACGGTGAGTGATCTTGAAAATATTGGTACCGTTGCTAAAATGATCAAGCTGATCAAAATGCCCGATGGGGGAACCACCCTTATTTTGCAGGGGCGAAAAAGATTTAAGTTAGAAGAAATCATTTCAGAAGATCCCTATTTTAAAGCACGCATTAAAATATTGGAAGAAGAAAGCATGCAGGGCGATAATGATTTTGAAGCCATGGTAGGCAGCATTAAAGATATTGCTGCCCAAATTATAAACCTGTCTCCCAATTTGCCCAGCGAAGCCGCAATCATTTTAAAAAATATTGAGAACCCGTCTTTTTTAATTCATTATGTAAGCAGCAACCTCAATAGCGATTTGCAGCAAAAACAAAAATTATTAGAGATAAGTAACCTGAAGGCCCGTGCCGAACTCCTGATGAGTTTAATGCATACTGAACTGCAATACGCAGAATTAAAAAATAAGGTTACCAATAAAACAAGAGCCGAGCTGGATAAGCAACAAAAGGAATATTTTTTACAACAGCAAATGAAAGCCATCAAAGATGAACTGGGTGGCGAAAATGTAGCAGAAGTAAAAGAAATGCAGAAAAAAGCCGAAAAGAAAATTTGGCCTGCTGCTGCAAAAGAAATGTTTACAAAAGGTGTAGAAAAACTGGAGCGTATGCATCCCTCTACACCCGATTATTCTGTGGTGTACAACCACCTGGACCTGATGCTGGACTTGCCCTGGGGAGAATATACCGAAGATTTATATGACCTTAAAAAAGCTAAGAAAATACTGGACCGGGATCATTACGGGATGAATAAAATTAAGGAACGCATACTGGAATACCTTGCCGTATTGAAATTAAAAGGAGATATGAAGAGCCCCATTCTTTGTTTTGTGGGCCCGCCCGGTATTGGTAAAACCAGCCTCGGGAAAAGTATTGCAGCCGCTATTAACCGTAAATATGTACGGGTAAGCCTGGGAGGGCTTCATGATGAAAGCGAAATACGGGGGCATCGCAAAACTTATATTGGCGCTATGCCGGGCCGTATTGTACAATCTATCCGGAAAATAAAATCGGGCAACCCCGTTATGATCCTGGATGAAATTGATAAAGTAGGAAGCGATCACCGGGGAGATCCATCATCCGCTTTGCTGGAAGTACTGGACCCCGAACAAAACAGTACGTTTTATGATAATTATTTAGAGCTGGAGTACGATTTGAGCAGGGTGCTATTTATTGCCACCGCAAATAGTTTAAATAATATTCAACCGGCTCTGAGAGACAGGCTCGAAATTATTGACCTGAGTGGCTATGCCGTGGAAGAAAAAATTGAAATTGCAAAGCGGCATTTACTGCCCCGCCAAAAAGAAATGCATGGGCTCGCAAACCAGGGTTTTAAAATAAGTGACCCGGTTTTAGAAAAAATAATTTCTGATTATACCCGGGAAAGTGGCGTACGGGAACTGGACCGCCAGCTGGCAAGCGTAATGCGCTACCAGGCAAAAGAACTGGTGATGAAAGGCAAATTAAAAGCTACCATTACCAGCCTGGATGTAGAAAAAATATTAGGCCGGGCCAGGTATAGCAATGAAATTTACAAAACCGCTAATATGGCGGGCGTAGCAGTGGGGCTGGCCTGGACTTACGTGGGCGGAGATATTTTATTTATAGAAACACAGGTAAGCGACGGTAAGGGTGAATTAAAATTAACCGGTAACCTGGGCAATGTGATGAAAGAAAGTGCCAGCACAGCTTACACCTGGCTGGAAGCCAATTACAAAAAACTAAACATACCTAAGGAAACTTTTCATAAAATGGATGCCCATATTCATGTACCCGAAGGGGCCACGCCCAAAGATGGGCCCAGTGCCGGCATTACCATGATGACTTCTTTAGCCAGTGCATTTACCGGCCGTAAAATAAAATCGCACCTGGCGATGACCGGTGAAATTACTTTACGGGGACAGGTATTGCCCGTAGGCGGCATTAAAGAAAAAGTATTGGCTGCCAAAAGATCGGGCATAAAAGAAATTATCTTATGCTGGCTCAATGAAAAAGATGTGAGCGAAATAAATCCCCAATTTATAAAGGGCATCAAATTTCATTATGTAAAAACAGTGCAGCAGGTAATAGATATTGCATTATCATAAGGGCCCCGGTATTAGTTTTTCAAAATAATCTTATATTACATTTGTATCGCAACACCTGGTATATTGTACTGGCCTATGAGAGAAGCAATGTTTATAAAAAAAAATGTAGAAAAATGGGAGTCCTACCAGCATGAGCAAGCAGTAAGCCCCGATGAAACTGCCGATCGTTTCATTACCCTTATAGATGACCTTTCTTATGCCAAAACATTTTATCCCAAAAGTAAAGTCACCCGGTGGATAAATGGCCTCACGGCTTCCATGTACCAAAACGTATATCGTAACAAAAGACAAAAATTTTCACGGCTTTTTGAATTCTGGAAATTTGAATTACCCTTACTTTTCCGCAAATACCATCCCGTATTTTTATTTACGGTTTTATTGTTTTGCTTCTTTGTATTTATTGGTTTATATGCCGCTGCCCGTAATCCCGAATTCATCCGCAGTATATTGGGCGATAATTATGTAAACCATACCGAAGAAAATATTGCCAATGGCGACCCCTTCGGAATTTATAAAGACGATAATTACTTTAATATGTTTGTGAGGATTGCTTTTAATAATATTAAAGTAGCATTTATCACTTTCCTGGGCGGGCTTAGCCTGGGGATTTTTACATTTAAAATTTTATGGGACAATGGCCTTATGCTGGGTAGCTTTGAATATCTTTTTTTTGAACATGGCCTGGGCTTACAATCCATTTTGGTTATATGGATACATGGTGTCATTGAAATTTCTTCTATTGTCATTGCCGGAACGGCAGGATTTATCCTGGCCCGGGGATTCCTATTCCCCGGTACCTATAGCCGGCTGGAATCGTTCAGGCGTGCCGCTTCTGATGCAGCAAAAATTATGATTTGCCTGGTGCCTTTTTTTATTATAGCCGCTTTCCTGGAGAGTTATGTAACACACCTGATGAGTACTACTTTTGATGCAAGCCATTCGGCCGGCCTACCTGTTTGGGCCAGTATCATCATACTGGCAACATCGCTCTTTCTTATTGTTTGGTATTTTATTATTTGGCCACGAAAATTGCACAGTAAAGGGTATTATATTAAAAAGAACGGAATCGTTAACCGGTTATTAGATGGGGAATAAGAAATCTTTTATTATTGGTTGCTTACTTTTAAATACAGCCCTGGCTCAAACCCGGCCGGCAGATACGATTGAATATGTGCAAGACCCCGCCATCCCACGGGAAAATACAGATCATTTTCAGCACAAAATTTCAGATGTAGCCGATACGGTTTTATACAGCCATCTGATTTTAATAAACAGGGATAGCCTCGCCAGGATAAAACAAAAGACAACCTACAAATATGCTCAAAACCTGGATAGCCTTTTAAGGGCATGGAAAAGATCGGCAGAAGCAGGGCCGGAAAGCAGCCGGAGGTTAAGCCTCTTTGAAAGGTTTATGAATAGCGGCCTGGTTCAAATTTTAATGTGGTCAATGGCCATCCTGTTTGTACTGTACCTGCTCTATCGTTTCTTTTTAACGGGTGCTGTGTTCCGGCCCCATACATCAAAACCACCGGAACAGGAATTTCCGGGAGATGAAGGAATTTTGAGCGCTGCAGATTATAGTTCGCTTATTGATAAATGCCTGGTAGCAGGAAATTACCGGCTGGCTACCCGGTATTATTTCTTAAAAATTTTGCAACATTTACATGAGCGGCAGCATATTCATTTTTCTACAGAAAAAACCAATGCGGCTTATCTCAGCGAAATGCCGGTACCGCTGCAACCCGAATTTTCTACCATCGCTTTGCATTATGAATATGTGTGGTATGGCAATAAACCAATTGATAAAAACAGTTTTTTAGAAATTGAAAATACTTGTAAAAGATTCATTTCACGCTTATAAAAAATTTGAAAAAAGGAATCGCATATATTATTCTGGTTGTGATCTTGGCAGCTTGCAGCGCAAAGAATGGAATGCCATCTTTAAGAGAAACTTTTGCATCAAAAGATGATATTCCGTTTGGAACTTCCATGGCATTCTCACTAACGAAAGCATGTTTTCCAAATACCAACATCCAGGTATCTACCCGTACCGCATCTGAAACATTAGGCTGGACGAGTAATACAGGATCTTTGTATATAAGCATTAGCCATTATTTTTTTCCAAAAGATGCCGACCTCAATGCGATTTATAATTTTGTTGCCGATGGCAATACTGCATTTATTTCTGCCATACAAATGGATAGCAGCTTCCTGGCAGGCATGTATAGTAACATGCTGCATGCCGAAATATTTACACACATGATGCCCGTCTCCTTAACTAAAACAAGCCTTCATTTACAAGATACCAGTTCAGCAAAAAATACCTATTCCTATTTTTATCTGCCTTTTGCTTCTTACTTTTCTAAAACCGATTCCATTATTTCCCGAACCCTGGGGTATAACCAGTTTAATAAGCCCAACTGTATTGTAATTTTTTGGGGTAAAGGAAGGTTGTATTTACATTGTGATGCCCGTGCAATGAGTAATTATTTTTTATTGTCGGGTAATAATGCTGAGTACTTCACAAGGCTTATGCAATGGATGCCGCAAAACCCTTCCGTAATATACTGGGATGATTTTTACCGGCGAAATAGCGTGGCCGGCAAAGATGGTTCGGGCAGTGGACTGGCATTCTTATTTACCTTACCTGCATTGGCAATGGCTTTCATTTTATTAATTTTTTTATTGCTTATTTATATGCTGGTAGGCGCTAAACGGCGGCAGCGTATTGTACCCGTAATAAAAGCTCCTGAAAATGCATCGGTAAAATTTGCCGAAGCCATTGCTGGTTTGTATCTCAATCAAAAAGATAATAAAACCATTGCTGAAAAAATGATCCTGTATTTTAATGAATATACCCGGGCTCATTATTTTATGCAGGCCAATATAAGCACGGCTGAATTTAATGAAGCGCTCAGCCGTAAAAGCGGTGTGGCAAAAGAATGGGTACAAAATTTATCTTTACATATACACAAGTTGCAAAACGCTAGCCAGGTTTCGGATAGTGACTTGTTGATACTAAACGAACTGGTTCAACAATTTTATAAATCAAGAAAATAATGATGCAAGAAAATATTTTCCAGGAAAATTCAGAAGTGGCCGCTTTAAATAAAAAATTAAACGATATCAGGGCACAGATAAGCAAAGTGATTGTGGGGCAACAGCAGGTGGTAGACCTGGTAATGACGGGCCTTTTATGTGATGGGCATATATTATTAGAGGGGGTTCCCGGTGTTGCCAAAACTTTACTGGCCAAACTATTGGCTAAAATTATGGATATCCATTTTAGCCGTATTCAGTTTACACCCGACCTGATGCCGGGTGATGTAATAGGTACTTCTGTATTTAACCCCAATGCAGGTAATTTTTCGTTCAGGCCCGGGCCGGTATTTGGCAATATTGTTTTAATAGATGAAATAAACCGGGCACCTGCTAAAACACAATCTGCATTATTTGAAGTGATGGAAGAAAGACAGGTTACTTTTGACGGCACCACGTATCCTATGCAATATCCTTTTATTGTATTGGCTACACAAAACCCTATTGAGCAGGAAGGCACCTACCGCCTGCCCGAAGCCCAACTCGATCGTTTTATTTTTAAAATCATCATCCATTATCCCAGCCTGCAGGAAGAAGTAAGTATTTTAATGAGCCAGCAGGGAAAACAACAGGCAGAACTGCTTTTAACGGTAGATAAAATTTTGTCGGCAGCAGATATACAACATTACCGGACTATTGTTCAAAATATAAATATTGAAACCAGGATCATTGAATATATAGCCCGCATAATTAATGAAACCCGCAATAACCCTTCATTATACCTGGGGGCCTCTACCCGGGCTTCGCTGGCCTTGCTGAAGGCAGCCAAAGCAACAGCTGCATTACGGGGAAGAGATTTTGTAATTCCGGAAGACGTAATAGAAATGGCAACCCCTGTACTGAGGCACCGCATCATGCTTACTCCCGAAAAAGAAATGGAAGGCATAACACCTGATGATCTTATTGAAAACATTATAAAAACAGTAGAACTGCCCCGATAAAAATTGGTGACAATTATTAAAAAATATATAGGTGATTTTTATATAGGCAACCGCTTTTACCGGGGAGCAGGCGCCTGTATTGCTTTGTTTATCCTGGCATTTTATTTTCCCGCTTTATATAAGCCTGTAAAAGTTGTTTTATATACATTCCTGGCTTTGGTTTTGGCAGATTATGTATTCTTATTTTTTATGGGGAAACGGCCGGTTGCAGACCGCCAATTAACTGACAGGTTTAGTAATGGTGATGAAAACCCGGTAAAGCTATTTGTGCAAAACAAAAATAATTTTGGTGTACACATCACCCTGATTGATGAATTGCCTTTTCAATTTCAAAAAAGGGATTTTAAAATCGATGCTTTTTTTGCACCCGGGCAATCCCATTGGATTAATTATGCAGTACGGCCGGTAACAAGGGGCGAATATGAATTTGGCAATATTAATTTATTTATGAGAAGTATGCTGGGCCTGGTGGAACAAAGAACCCGCATACCTGCCCATGCAAAAGTAAAAGTGTATCCTTCATTTGTGCATTTGGGTAACTACCAGCTATTAGCGGCTACGCATGTAGTAACCGAAACCGGTAATAAGCGGCTGAATAAAATAGGCCAAAGCATGGAGTTTGAACAAATAAAAGATTATGTTACCGGCGATGATATAAGAACGATAAACTGGAAAGCTACAGCCAGAAAAGGCGGGTTAATGGTGAATAAATATGTTGATGAAAAATCGCAACAACTCTATTGTATTATTGATAAAGGCAGGTTAATGAAAATGCCTTTTGCTGAACTGAGCCTGCTGGATTATGCTATTAACAGCGTACTGGCGCTTAGCCAGGTAAGCATCAAAAAACAGGATAAGATTGGCTTAATGAGT
This sequence comes from Sphingobacteriales bacterium 39-19, assembly GCA_001898465.1. Lineage (GTDB taxonomy): Bacteria > Bacteroidota > Bacteroidia > Chitinophagales > Chitinophagaceae > Ferruginibacter. Next base: position 132,568 of record MKTX01000003.1, read on the forward strand.
TTCTCAAATCAAATGGGTACTATGCTGGCGGCAGACAGGAAGCCCATACAAAGAGAAAATATCATGCTGGCTTTATATAATGAGAAAACATCTTTTAAAGAACCCGATTTTGAATTGTTATATACCCGGGTGCGTCACAAAATAAAACAACGCAGCTTACTTATTTTATATACAAACTTTGAATCGGTAAGCGGCCTCCACAGGCAATTGCCTTATTTGCGTTCTATAGCCCGCCATCATTTATTACTGGTTGTTATTTTTGAAAACACCGAATTAAAAAAACTATCACAGGCCAGCGCAAGTAATATAGACGATGTGTACGTAAAAGCCATTGCTGAAAAATTGGTTTTTGAAAAAAAATTAATTGTAAAAGAGTTACAGAAATATGGAATAAATACACTCCTTTCTGCGCCTGAAAAAGTAACCGTAAATGCCATAAATAAATACCTCGAAATAAAAGCCCGTCAAATTTTATAAGCCATTTTTATTTTGTACCGTTTATCACAATAAGCTGCCTATTTTTGTATGCATGTCAAAAAAAGAATCATATTGGGCAAAACATAAGCAAAAGCTTAGGGATACAGGCGAAGGCCTTCCGCAAATAAAGCACACCCTCCCTATTAGTGATGAAATGAAGGCCGTATTTGAGGAAGGCCAGGTATTACTTATTGATAAGCCATTGCACTGGACCTCATTTGATGTGGTAAGAAAGATAAGGAATGCCATACGCATAAAAAAAGTAGGCCATGCCGGCACTCTAGATCCACTGGCCACAGGCCTTTTAATCGTTTGTACCGGTAAATTCACAAAAAAAATAAATGAGATCATGGCCGATGAAAAGGAATACACGGGAACTTTTACGGTAGGTGCGGTTACCCCCACTTACGACCTGGAAAGCGAGCCCGCCGATCTAAAACCTTTTGATGGGATTACGGCAGAAGAAATAAAAAAAGCAACTCATTTCTTTTTAGGAGATATTATGCAATTACCACCCATTTATTCGGCCATAAAAAAAGAAGGGGAGGCGCTGTATAAATTAGCCAGGCGTGGCGAAGCAGTGGAGCTTACAGCCCGGCCGGTACAAATCCGGGAGTTTGAAATTACAAATATTGATTTGCCCGTTGTATCTTTTAAAGTGGTATGTTCTACCGGAACTTACATTCGCAGCCTGGCGCATGATATGGGGCAGCATTTAGGTTGTGGTGCATATTTAAGTTCACTCAGGCGTACCCGAATTGGAAAATACCCGGTACAGCAGGCCCAATCAATAGATCACTTCCTGCAATCTTTGGCCCCGGGTACTTAAAAATATTTTTTTAATTTTTCTTTAAGTTCTTCGGGCATATTTATTTTTTTCATACCATCGGCCTGCATAAAATAAAGAGTTACATCACCCATATTGAGCAATTCATTTTGCTCATTATGAATCTCACTATGAAAAACAATTTTATGATGCACCGGGATTTCCCTAAGGGTTGTAGTTACGGTAATTAAATCATCATATTTTGCAGGCCTTAAAAATTTACTATGAATATCTACCACGGGTAAAATAATTCCCATGGCTTCTATATCCTTATAAACATAACCCAATGACCGGAAGGCTTCCGTTCTGCCGATTTCATAAAACTGGGCATAATGGCCGTGGTATACGATTCCCATTTGGTCAGTAAGTGCATAATGGATCCGTATTTTGGTTTTACTTGTAAACATGCCTAAAGATAATTATCCTTTCCCTTAATTGAACCATTTTACAGCCATTTCAATAGCATGGGCAAGGTAGATTCACCGAAAAATAAATGTAAATTTGCAGCAATAATTTTAAGCAATTGAAAAATTTCAGGCACCAGCACCACCGGCCCCGGAAAAATTTATTGATCGTAGGCAGGCAGGCCGTGATAGAGGCATTAACAGCCGGCAAACAATTAGAAAGAATCTATATGCAGGCCAATGTACATGGCGAATTAATTGACGAGATTAAGCGGTTGGCCACTTTGCAGCAGGCGCCCATCAATAAAGTGCCGGTAGAAAAATTAAACAACCTGAACGTGAGCAATCATGAGGGTTGTGTAGCCTTGATTTCTAAAATACAATACCAGGATTTACAGCAAGTGATCTCTTTTGTTGTAGAAAAAGGGCAGGTGCCCCTGTTTGTAATGTTAGATGCAGTGACCGATATCCGTAATATTGGCGCAATTGCCCGAAGCGCTTATGCGTTAGGCGCCCAGGCCATCATTATACCCGATAAAGGAGTGGGTGCCTTACATGAAGATGCCATCTTAACCAGTGCCGGGGCACTCGAAAATATTTCAGTATGCCGGGTACCTAGTTTAATGAAGGCGGTGGACCTGCTTCACCTCAATGGCATCCTGGTGTATGCTACTGAAATGACAGCAAAAAAATTAATTTATGAATGTAACTTATCAGAACCTTGCGCCATTGTAATGGGAGGTGAAGAAAACGGGATATATCCTGCTTTGCTTAAGATTTGCGATGCCTCCTGCAGTATTCCCATGCCCGGTAATTTTGAATCGCTGAATGTGTCAGTAGCTACCGGTATATTTTTATACGAAGCAGTGAGGCAACGCCAGAAAAAATAAAAACGGTAACACATGCAACTGCCTATAGAAAAAAAAGAATTCCAATTGGTGGAATGCCCGAGAGATGCCATGCAGGGCTGGCCTCATTTTATTCCCACACAAAAGAAAATAGAATATATTCAATCCCTTTTACAAGTGGGATTTCATACTTTAGATTGCGGTAGTTTTGTGTCTCCAAAAGCCATTCCGCAAATGGCCGATACCCCCGAAGTATTCAGTAAACTGGATGTACAGGATACAACTACAAAACTATTGGCGATTGTTGCAAACCTGCGGGGTGCCCGGGATGCTGTGCATTTTGAGCAGCTCACATACCTTGGTTTTCCTTTTTCTGTTTCAGAAACATTTCAACAACGAAATACCAACAGCAGCATTCAGGAATCGCTGGCGAGGGTAGCAGAAATTCAAAATCTATGTGTACAGAAAAATAAATCTTTGGTTATTTATCTTTCCATGGGCTTTGGTAATCCTTATGGCGACCCGTATAACGAAGAAATTGTATTTGGCTGGGCACAAAAGATGGCAACTATGGGAGTTAAAATCATTTCTGTAGCAGATACCGTAGGCCTGGCAGAAGCAGAACAAATAGGCCGGGTAGCTTCTTATTTAATAAAGGAGTTGCCTGCTGTACAGGTAGGTGTACACCTGCATTCAACTCCATTCCATTGGAAACAAAAAATAGAAGCGGCCTGGCAGGCAGGCTGCCAAAGGTTTGATGGAGCTATGAAAGGAATTGGCGGTTGCCCCATGGCAGATGATGTACTGGTAGGTAATATGGATACAGAACTGATGATCCCCTTTTTTAAAGGCAAAGCACAGTTATCTCAAATGAACGAAGCTGCCCTGGCCCGGTGCAGTGCATTGGCAGCCTCTATTTTTGTATAAATTTATTTTTTACATACATGGATTTTCATTTAGCTTTTACCCCCGGGAAAATGCCGGATAAATTAAATTACCGGCAACCTGTTCTCTTGCTGGGAAGTTGTTTTACCGAGAATATGGGTGAGAAATTAATACAGCATAAATTTAATGTATTGCAAAATCCCAATGGGATATTATTTAACCCCGTGAGTGTAAAAGAGGCGGTTGAAAATTATATCAGCAACAGGCAAATTGATGAAAAAGATATTTTCTATCTGCAAGATGGCTGGCATAGTTGGCAACACCATAGCCGATTCTCATCGCCCGACCCAAAAAAAACAATTGAACAAATTAATCTTTCTACACAAAAAGCACATCATTTTTTACAATCGGATGCTGTGGTTATTATAACCTTAGGCTCTGCATGGGTATATGAACTTACAGAAAAGGCGGCAGGAGCCATACCGGGCAGGGTGGCAGCCAACAACCATAAAGCACCCGCCGATTGGTTTCGCAGGAGGTTGCTGGGGGCAGGCGAGTTGCAGGAGATTTTATGGCAGCTGGTAAAAAAAATACAGGCTTTTAATCCTTTGCTTAAAATTATATTTACCATAAGCCCCGTCAGGCATTTGCGTGAAGGGTTTGTAGAAAACAACAGGAGCAAGGCGTTGCTGATACATGCCGTGCATTCAATAATTGAGCAGTTCAGCCATCTTTATTACTTTCCGGCCTATGAACTGGTGATTGATGATTTGCGGGATTATCGCTTTTATGCTGAAGACATGGTGCATCCCAATTATGCAGCAACTCAATATGTTTGGCAAAAATTTATTGCCTGTTGTATTGATGAACCATCGCAGTTGTTCATGCAAAAGGTGAATGAGATTAATGCGGCAAAAAATCACCGGGCATTCAACCCCGAATCGGAAGCGCATAAAAAATTCCTGGCGCTTACTTACCAAAAATTACTGGTATTGCAGGAGCAATATCCCGGAATTAACCTGGAAGAGGAATTTCAATATTTTAAAGGATAATATTATTTTATGCAATTTTCAATTCCATTACATAATCGTTCATAAAAAAGCCATTCCCTATATCCATATCTTCTTCCCGGATGATGTGAAACCCCATCTTTACATAAAAATCAAAAGCCTTATTATACCGGTTTACATGTAGGGTGAGTGAAATTGCATTTTCCTGCTTTGCCTCCCTGATCACAGCTTGTAACAGTTGCCTGCCAAAGCCTGCATTTTGTTGTTGTGGTAAAATATAGATTTTATCTAATTTACATTTTAATTTATCCTCATGATAAAAATGATAAGCTGCAAATGAAATGGGCAGGTTATGTTGGTAACCTATTAAATAATGACAGCAGGGTGATTGAATTTGTTTTTTAAGTTCATCTGCATCGTAAAACAACTGCAGCATATACCGGATTTGTGCCTCACTTAAAATTTCTTTATAGGCTACGGGCCAGATTTTAAAAACCAGTGAGCGGATAATTTCTATATCTGCAATACCTGCTTTTTTAATAATCATTATAAAATTGAGAATTTTATATTAGGGGCATACATCACACGGCCTTGTGCATCTTTTACAATGATATCAAAGAAAAGGAGTTCATCTCCTTTTTTAATAAGATCTTGAATTGTCTTTATCCAAATTGCGCTCACGGGGGTTTTGGTAAATGCCTCTGCAGACATGGTATAAGTAGGGATCATCTTTCCTGTAACTTCATCTTCCCGTACGCCTAATTTTTTAAAACTCAACTGGTAATGCATAATCTTATAATCCTGTTTTTTGGCATCGGTAACTTTTAGGGGCATTGCTATAAGAGAAGTAGCAACCTGTGCGCTAATGCCTGTGGAATCTGTATAGGTAGAAAGATATGTTTGCAGTTGCGGTACTTTGTAGGGCTTTACTACAGCAGGTTTTTGAGCATTGATAATCCCCGGAATCAAAATAAGCATTAAAGCAAACAGGCGAATGATCTTCATATAGTGTGTATATTTTATTACGAATCTACAACGATATTATCAACCGCTATATTAATTTAACAAAATGATCAGGGTATCTTATAACTTGCTTAAACTATCCTCAATAATCCTGATTTTTGCTTCGGCATCCGTTTTTTTCTTTTGTTCCAGCGCCAAAACTTCGGGGCGTGCATTTTGTATAAACTTTTCGTTACTGAGTTTTTTTTCTACCTGGTTTAAAAATCCTTTCAGGTGGTTGAGTTCTTTTACCAGGTCATCTTTTTGCTGGCCACTATTCAGGGGCTGGGGAGTTACTATGTAAATTTTGTCTTTACCCATTACGCTGGTTATGCTTTCAGCAGGTGCCGTAGCAGAAAAAGTAACGGAGCTGGCATTTACCTGTTTAGATAAAAGCGAAATCAGTTTTTTAAAAATTTCCGCATCGGCTGTATCCATTGTTACCTGGATGGCCTCCTTTGGTTTTACTTGTTGTTTATTGCGTACATCCCGGATGCCGGTAATAATATCTTTTAACTTTTTTCCACTTTCTAAAACAGTAGGATCAGGGTTTTCCACTTCTGTAAAACGTAAAATACAAATATCATTATCCCGGTTTGCCAATTCATGATAAATTTCTTCGGTAATAAATGGCATAAATGGATGAAGCGCCTGCATGAGTTCTGTAAAGAATAGAATGGTACGGTCATATACTTTTTGAGGCAGGGGTTGTTCAAAGCCGGGTTTTATCCATTCTAAATACCAGCTGCAAAAGTCGTCCCAAATAAGCGAATACAAATTTTTAAGCGCTTCACTTAATTTAAATTGTTTCAGTAAGCCTTCTACTTCTAAGCGTACCTGGGCTAACCTGTTTTGGAACCAGGCCATGGCAAAGACAGCACCTTCATCCACTTCGCTGTTAGCATCCATTCGTTTCTCCCACATTTTTACCAGCTTCAGCGCATTCCACATTTTATTATTGAAGTTGCGGCCCTGTTCCAGTGATGATTCATCAAATAATAAATCGTTACCTGCCGGTGAAGCAATCATAATACCAAAGCGTACGGCATCTGCTCCATAGTTTTCAATAAGCATTAGCAGGTCCGGGCTATTACCCAGTTGTTTACTCATTTTACGTCCCTGCTTATCCCGTACCATGCCGGTAAAATATACATCGCTAAAAGGTTTTGTATGTGTATATTCATATCCAGCCATAATCATACGGGCTACCCAAAAGAAAATAATATCCTGCCCGGTAACAAGGGTGGTGGTGGGATAATAATATTTAAAATCTTCATTTGCCGGGTGGCTGATACCTTTAAAAACTTCGATGGGCCATAGCCAGGATGAAAACCAGGTATCAAGCACATCTTCGTCTTGCCGGATATGAGCATTATCTTTACCGGGATGTTCAGCGGCAAATTTTTCTTTGGCATCTTCCAGGTTCGCAGCAACTACATAATCTCCCGCATCGTTATACCAGGCAGGTATTTGTTGCCCCCACCAGAGTTGGCGGCTAATGCACCAATCCTTTATATTTTCGAGCCAGTGGTTATAGGTGTTTTTTAATTTAGCCGGATGAAATTGAATTTCGTCTTGCATTACAGCGCTTAATACGGCTGGGTTGTTCGCTAAAAATTGATTCATATTGATGAACCACTGCATAGAGAGTTTATGTTCTATTACTGCGCCTGTTCTTTCACTTGTACCCACTTGCCCTTTGTATTCTTCTGTCTTCACCACCTGGCCCATGGCACCCAGGTCTTCAATAATCTTTTTTCGCAATGCAAACCGGTCCATTCCTGCATAATGTAAAACCTGTGCCCCCGGGTTATCTTCCATTAATTCTGCAACTGTAAATTTTCCGCTTTCATCTAAAGTATCTATTGCTTTTAATGCATGTTTTTGGCCCAGCATATAATCATTCTTATCGTGTGCCGGTGTTACTTTTAAGGCGCCAGTTCCAAAATCAGTAGTTACATATTCATCCCCAATAATGGGTATTTTTCTGTTTATAATAGGAACGATCACTTCTTTACCGATATATTTTTGGTACCGGTCATCAGTTGGGTTTACACAAATGGCTACATCGCCCAAAATGGTTTCCGGCCGGGTGGTGGCAACGGTTATTGCATTGCCGCTATCATCAGCAAAATAATATTGTATAAAATATAATTTAGCATTTACTTCTTTAAATATTACTTCTTCATCGCTTACAGCCGTTAAGCTTTCGGGATCCCAGTTTACCATTCTTTTGCCCCGGTAAATGAGTTTTTTATTATAGAGGTCAATAAAAACTTTTATTACACTTTGGTAGTAATCCGGGTCCATGGTGAAACTGGTGCGGCTCCAGTCCGGGCTGCATCCCAGTTTTTTTAATTGCTCGAGTATGATGCCTCCGTATTTTTCTTTCCATTCCCAGGCATATTGCAAAAATGCTTCCCGGCTTAAAGAGGATTTAGTGATTCCTTTTTCACGCAACATAGCTACCACTTTTGCTTCGGTGGCAATTGAAGCATGATCGGTACCCGGAACCCAACAGGCATTTTTTCCCTGCATACGGGCCGTTCTGATTAAAATATCCTGGATGGTATTATTGAGGCAATGACCCATATGCAATACACCCGTTACATTGGGTGGCGGTATCACAATGCTGTATGGCTCCCGCCCATCGGGCTTACTGTTAAAATATCCTTTGCTTAACCAATGGCTGTACCATTTAGCATCTACGGTAGCAGGCTCAAAATTTTTACTCAATTCCATGAATCTTTTCCTGTTTTGGTGGGCGAAGTTACAAAATAGTTTATGGAGCCAAATTGTAAATAATCATTCGGCATCAGGCTTTTCCGCTTATGCGGTACACACAGTAACCTGCCCATTCTCTTATCAGCTTTTCCCAGGCATCTATGGCCCCTGCGCTGGGGATTACCGCATCCAGGAAAGATTGTCCATGGGGTAAATCGTAATAGTTACACGGGAATGGCCTTACCCGATAACCTGCTTTTTTAAATACGGCTTCGGCTCTTTTCATATGCATGGCCGAAGTAATAAGTACATACGGCCCGGGCAACTGCATACTATCTATTATTCTTTTGCTGAAGATTGCATTTTCAAAGGTATTACGGCTTTGGTTTTCTGTAATAATATCGGTGGCCGGTACCCTCATTTGTAATAAAATATCTTTTACATAATCGGCCTCTTTAAATTCGGGATGAAATAGACTGCCACTTCCCCCGGTGATCATTATTTTTTTGATATGGCCGGTCTTATACAGCCGCAAAGCCTGTATAAACCTGTCGGAAGCCGATCCAAAATAGGCATTCCCATTTTGTGTATCAAAGGAAATAAAACCAGCCAGTACAATACCGGTTTCAAAATTCTCATTTCTGGTCAATGGCTTATAGGGCGATTGCCATTGTAAGTTTAACTGGTGAATGAGAAATGGGTTAGAAAAAATAAGGAAGCTGGCCACCACTAATTGAAATAGTTTTTTCTTCCATACCTTATTTTTTACACAGACGGCCAGTATCAGCAGCAGCAACATCCAGTTGAATGGAGCAAATAAAAAACTAAAAATTTTTGAGAATATAAAAAACATCGGCACTAAGATAAGGGTTTCGGATATGAATAAAATTCCGGCTTTTAAAAATATAGGAAAGGGATGTAAAGCTAAAATAATTAGTATATTTGATACCTCATTTTTATCCAGGAAACGTTATTATGAAAAAGGAGTTGTATGCCATTGTAGATATTGAAACCACGGGTGGTTATGCAGCTTCGCATGGCATTACAGAAATTGCCATTTTTATACACGATGGATTCCAGTTGTTAGAATCATACAATACACTCATCAATCCGGGCCAGCATATTCCATTGCATATAACGGCGCTTACCGGTATTAGTAATGAAATGGTACAAGAAGCACCTGCTTTTGAAGAAGTAGCAGATGAAATTTACCGGTTATTGCAGGATAAAATATTTGTTGCCCATAGTGTGAATTTTGATCATTCTTTTGTGCTTCATCATTTAAAATATTGTGGATACGACCTAAGGGTAAAAAAAATATGTACCGTTAGGCTGAGCCGGAAAGTATTTGCAGGGTTACCTTCCTATAGCCTGGGGAATTTATGCAGGAGCCTCCACATTCCGCTCACGGGCAGGCACCGGGCAGGAGGCGATGCGGCCGCCACCGTTTTACTTTTTGAAAAAATATTACAAAATAATGGCATCGCCCATATTGAGGCTATGCTAAAAAGAAGTTCTGCTGAGCAATGGATCCCTACCCAATTAGAAAAAGATAAAATTAATCAATTACCTGCCGGCCCGGGTGTATATTATTTATGTGATAAGAAAGGAAAAATCATTTATGTGGGCAAGGCCATTAATATTAAAAAAAGGGTGAGCAGCCATTTTACACATAATGATGCGGGCAGTAAGCGGCAGCGTTTTTTACGTTTTGTAGCTGATATACGATATGTATCCTGCGCCAATGAATTACATGCACTGGTTTTGGAAAGCGCCGAAATTCGAAGGCTGTGGCCCAAATATAATTCCAGCCAAAAGCAGCCGGTACAAAAATTTGCCTTGTATTGTTTTGAAGATAGCAGGGGATACCTGCGATTAGCTATTGATAAAAAGAAAAAGAACCTGCCGGCTTTGTATAGTTTTAATTTATTGCATGAAGGAATGAGTATGCTTCGTAAAATGGCAGAAACTTTTGAACTGGATGAAAAATTATGTTTTTTGAACCGGAACGCTTTAACCCAAAATGATTTCGCTTTTTTAGAAGAACCTGTTTTTTATAATGGCAAAGTGAAAAAAGCGCTAGCATCTTTAGATGAAAAATTACCCAGTTTTGCTTTGCTGGAAGAAGACCCGGGCAAAAATCAAACATTATGCATGTTGATTGACCGGGGAAATTTTTGGGGTATGGGCTATATCAGCCTTGCAAAAGAAAAAATCAATAAATCCATACTCAAGGAAATCCTGGAGCCCTATCATGATAATGATTTTATACGGAATAGTATTTATTCTTATGCTTCCTCACATCCCGAAAAAATGCTGCCTTTAATGGATTAACAGGAAGGGTTACTGGCCTTTTGCATTTTTTAATTTTTCATTCATTCCATCTACTACTTCTTTGGTAATGTTGAGCGTAGAATCCTTATATACCATATAATCTAATCCCGTGCCGGTGGTAAGGATGTACATATAGTTTTTATCCTTATTGTAATCATCTAAATAATCCTTCAGGTGCTTTTGAATATCTTCCATAAAGCTTAAGCTTTTTTGGCTCAACCGCTGGGTTGCATTTTGTTTTTTCATATCAATCTGTTGCTGCTGTTGCAACAGTTCATTTTGAAATTTTTCGGCTTCTTCCTGGGTAATATTATTGCCTTTTGCTTTTATGAAATTATTTTTTTTTGCTTCTAATCCCCGGTAGCCGTTTTCCCATTCGTTCTCAATTGCTTTTTGTTCTGCTTCCAGTTCTTTCCTTTTATTTTTTATGTACGTGATATTCTCATTAAGAGAATCTAGTTCTACATAGGCGATGGGTGGGCGGGCTGTATTTTCTGAAGCGGGAATATTTTTTGCTGCATGGGCAGGGGCAGGGGTTGTTTTTTTATCGTTAAATACTTTATAATATAAAAAACCAACTGCCAAAATGAGTATGGCATTTAATAATAAGGAAGCATTCTTCATTCAGTAATTTTTTTTCATTAAGGCGGCAAGATAGCCATAAAGCTTTATTTCACCATCATATTAAACCTACATTTAGGAAAGGGTTAACGCCGGGTGAAAGAATTCTGCAAAGGGTACTTATAAGGGGATATTTCCATGTTTTTTCCTGGGCCGTTTAGCCACTTTATTTTCCAGCATGGCAAAGGCTTTTATTAATTTGCGGCGTGTTTCCCGGGGTTCTATTACTTCATCTATATACCCTCTTTCGGCTGCCGTGTAGGGATTTGCAAAAAGGGCAGCATAGGCGGCTTCTTTTTCTTTTAATTTTTTTGCAGGGTCGGCACTCTCTGCAATTTCTTTTTTAAAAATAATTTCACTGGCACCTTTAGCGCCCATTACGGCTATTTCGGCAATAGGCCAGGCAAAGTTCATATCGGCGCCAATGTGTTTTGAATTCATTACATCATAAGCACCCCCATAGGCTTTGCGTGTTATTACAGTACAGCGGGGTACCGTAGCTTCGCTGAGTGCGTATAATAATTTGGCGCCGTTAATAATGATGCCATTCCATTCCTGGTCGGTTCCGGGTAAAAAACCGGGTACATCTACCAATACCAGTAAGGGGATATTAAAGCAATCGCAAAAGCGGGTAAACCGGGCGCCTTTTTTTGAACTTTCAATATCCAGTACCCCGGCAAGAAACATGGGTTGGTTAGCCACAATCCCAATACTGCGCCCGGCCAGCCTTGCAAAACCCACTACAATATTGGGTGCATATTGTTCATGTAATTCAAAAAAACTGTCTTCATCACAAATGCCATTAATGATTTGCCTCATGTCGTAAGGCTGATTTGCATTTTGCGGAATAACCGATTCTAATTTTTCACGCATTTCATCTTTTAGATCGTATGCTAATTTAGGAACAACATCTTCGCAGTTTTGCGGAATATAACTTAAAAGTTTTTTCAATTTGGTGATGCATTCCACATCATTGGCTGCTGTAAGATGGGTAACACCCGATTTGGTAGAATGGGTGGAGGCGCCTCCCAGTTCTTCGGAAGTTACGGTTTCGTTGGTAACGGTTTTTACCACATGGGGGCCGGTTACAAACATATAACTTGTATTTTCTACCATGATGGTAAAATCGGTAATGGCAGGAGAGTAAACGGCACCTCCGGCACAGGGCCCCATAATGGCCGATAGTTGTGGAATAACGCCGGAGGATTGTACATTCCTGTAAAAAATATCGGCATAGCCACCGAGCGACCGTACACCTTCCTGGATGCGGGCGCCACCGGAATCGTTTAAGCCAATCATGGGAGCGCCATTCTTCATGGCCATGTCCATAATCTTGCATATTTTTTCAGCATGGGTTTCTGATAAGGCACCCCCAAATACTGTAAAATCCTGGGCAAAAACATATACCAGCCTCCCCTCGATAGTGCCATAGCCCGTTACTACACCATCGCCATAATATTGTTGTTCACCCATGCCAAAATCAATTGTACGATGTGTAACCAAAGCGCCAATTTCTTCAAAAGAGCCTTCATCCAGTAAACATTCAATTCTTTCCCGGGCGGTTAATTTCCCTTTTTTATGTTGTTGGTCTATGCGTTGCTGACCACCGCCTAATTTGCCTTCCTTGAGTTTTGCTTTTAGTATTTCTGTTTTATCTTTCATAATAGGCAATCTTTATTTTAGTTGAAGTTACGTAACCCAATGCACAGATGAATGAGGTGGGGTATAAAAAAAGCCCAACCTGCATTGAACTTTTTTTTATATTATTTGTAAAGAATTATTCTTCTACAAGGTCTAATTCTACTTTCAGGTTATCAATTATAAAATCCTGGCGGTTGGGTGTATTTTTTCCCATATAATACTCTAAAAGTTGTTGTACATGATCACCCTGTTCTAAAATTACGGGCATTTTACGCATATTATTACCAATGAAACCGGCAAATTCTTCGGGGCTTATTTCACCCAGGCCTTTAAAGCGGGTGATTTCAGGTTTCCCGGAAAGTTTATCTATCGCTGTTTGTTTTTCTGTTTCGCTGTAGCAATAAATAGTTTCCTGCTTATTCCGCACCCTGAATAAGGGAGTTTCTAAAATATAAACGTGTTGATTTTTTACCAGGTCGGGAAAAAATTGCAGGAAAAAAGTCATAATGAGCAGCCGGATATGCATGCCATCAACATCAGCATCTGTGGCTATCACAATATTATTATAGCGCAAACCATCGTAGCCGTCTTCGATATTTAACGCATGTTGCAAAAGATTAAATTCTTCATTTTCATACACAATTTTTTTTGTGAGACCAAAGCAATTCAAGGGTTTTCCCCTTAGGCTAAAAACGGCCTGGGTATTTACATCCCGGCTTTTGGTGATAGACCCGCTGGCGCTATCTCCTTCTGTAATAAAGATGGTGGTTTCTTTTTGTTTTTCTAACACATATTCTTTGTCTTTACCACCCGGTTCGTCGTTATAATGAAATTTACAATCCCTTAGTTTCTTATTATGAAGATTGGCTTTTTTAGCTCTTTCATTTGCCAGTTTCTTAATACCTGCCAGTTCTTTTCTTTCTCTTTCGTTTTGTTCTATCCTTTTTTTAAGCGCCTCTGCAGTAGCCGGGTTCTTATGCAAATAATTATCTAATTCCCGGCTCAGAAAATCGCCAATAAAATTGCGCATACTGGGCCCTTTATCATATACATTTAATGAGCCGAGTTTTGTTTTTGTCTGACTTTCAAAAACCGGTTCCTGTACCCTTACGGAGATGGCTGCACAAATGCTGCCCCGGATGTCGGTAGCATCATAATCTTTTTTATAAAATTCCCGGATTGTTTTTATATATCCTTCTCTAAAAGCCGCCAGGTGGGTGCCGCCTTGTGTGGTAAACTGGCCATTCACAAAACTGTAATATTCTTCGCCATAGGTATTTTCGTGGGTAATGGCGAGTTCAATATCTTCTCCTTTTAAATGGATGATCGGGTAACGTAATTCATCATCATTGGTTTTGCGTTCCAATAAATCGAGCAAACCGTTTTTGCTCAAATATTTTTTCCCATTCAGGTTCATCACCAGCCCGGCATTCAGGTAACAATAATTCCAAAACTGGTTATCTAAATATTCCTGGACAAACTTAAAATTTTTAAATATTTCTTCATCGGGATTAAACACAACCAAAGTGCCATTGGGTTCTTTAGTTGCTGTTTCTTTATATTCTTTAATGAGCACGCCTTTAGAAAATTCGGCTGTTTTTTCTTTTCCATCCCTGTATGCAGTTACTTTAAAAGCGGTGCTTAATGCATTTACGGCTTTTGTACCTACACCATTTAATCCCACACTTTTTTGAAAAGCCTTACTATCGTACTTAGCGCCTGTATTCATTTTACTTACCACATCTACCACTTTACCTAATGGGATGCCCCGGCCATAATCTCTTACAGTAATGGTTTTACCTTGTATATCCACATCAATATGTTTACCAAAACCCATGGTATGTTCATCAATGCAATTATCTATCACTTCTTTTAATAACACATAAATCCCGTCATCCGGGCTGCTTCCATCGCCCAGCTTACCGATATACATACCCGGCCTGAGCCTGATATGTTCTTTCCAGTCTAAGCTGCGTATATTATCTTCGGTATAACTCATCGGTTCTTTTTCTGCCATATTTATTTTCCTTTTTTTTGCAATTTGTACAAATATAAATAAGGCGTTTTACAATATTTGCCAACGGTTTTTAACATCTGTGTACAATTCTGTAATTTCAGGAACTTCATCCTATTTATACTTAATTTTGCAAGTGTATATAAACCCCCTGGCAAGCATTCCTTGTAAAGAGTGCTTAAAATATTTAAAATGCACTTAATACCTGTTTCCAATAATATACTCAAAAAAAAGTTCCTGGAAATGCCTGCCCTTATTTATAAAAATGATCCCCATTATATCCGGCCGTTAAATAAGGATATTGAGGAGGTATTTGATGAGAAAAAAAACAAAGCGTTCCGGCATGGCGAAGCAGACCGTTGGCTTTTACTGGATGAAAATGATCAATGCATTGGCCGTATCGCCGCTTTTGTAAATAAAAAATATAAAAATAAAGGAGATGACCAGAAAACCGGTGGGATTGGATTTTTTGAATGTATTAATAACCCCGAAGCAGCCCATATGCTTTTTGATCAGGCAAAAGAATGGCTACAGCAAAGAGGCATGGAGGCAATGGACGGACCTATTAATTTTGGAGAAAGGGATCGCTGGTGGGGATTGGTGGTGGAGGGATTTAAACCACCCATTTATTTAATGAATTATAACCCGCCGTATTATAAATTTTTATTTGAAAATTATGGGTTCCGGATTTTTTTTAACCAGGTTTGCTGGGAGCTGGATGTGCATACTACGTTACATGAAAAGTTCAGCATATTGAATAAAAAATATGAAGAGGATCCTGATTATTCTGCCCGGTATATTCGAAAGAATGAAGCAGGGAAATTTGCACATGATTTTTCGAAAGTATATAATAAAGCCTGGGCAAGCCATGAAGGTAACAAGCAAATGAAAGAAGATGTGGCCTTAAAATTATTTCAATCTATGAAACCCGTCATGGATGAAAAACTCATTTGGTTTGTGTATTACAAAGATGAACCCATCGCTTTTTGGCTGAATTTACCCGAACTAAACCAGTTGTTCAGGCATTTTAATGGCAAGTTTGGCCTCATTGAAAAATTACGTTTTCTCTGGATGAAATGGAAAGGCAAAAATGACCGGTTTACAGGAATTGTTTTTGGGGTATCGCCGGAATACCAGGGAATGGGAGTAGATTATTATATGATTATGCAAGGAGCAAAAGTAATGCAACAGCAAACCGGCTACAAAGTGCTGGAACTTCAATGGCAAGGCGATTTTAACCCTAAGATGCTCAATATTTCTAAACATATCGGTGCTCATCAAAGCCGTTTATTAACAACCTACCGTTATCTTTTTGACAGGAACAAAGAATTTAAACGGCACCCTATTTTGAATTGACCAGGAAGGCTTCCTGTTTTTTAAACATTTTATATACGCTCAATACCCTATTTCTTCCCGGTTTGATTAGTAGAAAATATTTCCCATTCCTTTTCTTTATTATACGCCTTCCTATATCCTGTCCGTTTGGCATGGTTTTAACATAAGGATTTAACATATTGCAATAGATTTTTTATTAAAACCACTTTTATGAAATTAATATTCAAACGCATTTTATTTTTCTTATTAACCGGCTTTTTAACCTTACAGTCAATTGCACAAGATAAAGGCTTAGATGTAGATATCAATATTGGTAAAAAGGAACCGGAATGGTATCGCCAACCCTGGGTATGGGTAGTAGGAGGGGCTGTATTTATTTTATTGCTTGTGGCGCTGTTAAGAGGCGGAAAGAAAAGTTAAGCAGGGATATTATTTTGGAAAGGTATTTCCTGTTGGCCTGCAGGCGTATAAAAAAGAAAGAGGCATTGCCTCTTTCTTTTTTAGTGATTTAATAATTGGTAACTTTTAATTCTGTTCTTCGGTTTTTCGCCCTTCCGGCTGCGGTATTATTATCGGCAATAGGATTTTCTTCTCCATGGCCGAATGTATTAATACGGCCTGCATCAATTCCTTTTTGCAATAAATACTCTTTTACAGCATTTGCCCTGTTTTCTGATAATACCTGGTTCTTCGCTTCATCTCCTTGTGCATCCGTATAACCATCTACTTGTAATTTTAAACTGGCATCCTCTTTCATTAATGCAACAACTTCGTCTAAAGATGTATAGGATTTGGGCATGAGTTTGAAACTGCCGGTAGCATAAAAAATATTTCTTGCGGCTACATTTATTTTTTCGATAACTTCTTTTTTAATTTCAGGGCATCCCTGGTTTTCCCGGGTACCTGCCCTGTCGGGGCATTTATCTTCTTCATCATTAATGCCATCACCATCGGTATCGGGTATGGGGCAACCATTATATTTGGCAGTACCGGCTACAGTGGGGCATTTATCTTCTTCATCATTGATGCCATCACCATCGGTATCGGGTATGGGGCAACCATTGTATTTGGCAATGCCGGCTACAGTGGGGCATTTATCTTCTTCATCATTGATGCCATCACCATCGGTATCGGGTATGGGGCAACCATTATATTTGGCAATACCGGCTACAGTGGGGCATTTATCTTCTTCATCATTGATGCCATCGCCATCGGTATCTAATATTTTGGGGGCTTCTGCCACGGGTAGCTCTTTTACTTTTTTATTTTTTTGTAAAATACCAAACCGTAAACCCATATGCATATCCACGTGTTTGGTTTTACCGCTTATTAAAGAGGAAAGTATTGAACCCGACCCAATAAAGAGAGGCCCGCCCCTTAAAGAAATACCTGAATTAAACCCGGAAATATTATTGTAACTAATGGGCAGGTAAGCACCAAAACTTTTCCCTTCATAGCGGGGGGTTACCATAATATAATGTGTTGTATGTGTTTTTCGGGCATTGGTGCTGCCCTGGTTTACTGCAAACATGCCGCCCAGGTTTACAAAAAATCCTTTATTAAAATTATAATCAAAAGATGCCGTGATGGAAGTGGGTAAACTAAAAGTATAGCTATTGCCACCTGATGATGTTTTTGTGATCATAGGGCTGGCGGCATCCAGCGCCTGTGACAGGTCAGAGAAATCACTGATATCTTCAAAGCGGTTAAGCATTAACGTGTCTTGCCCATTGGGGTTTAGCGCTGTATTTAAAACATAGGTGCCATGAATTTTACTATTTTTATATTTTATGGCACCCAGGTCATGTACAGCCAATTCTATCTTGTATTTATATTTATTAATATCTTTTCTAAAACTATTGTCTGCTTTATTATAAGATTCATAGCCTGGCCTGAATTCATATACAAAACCAAGATCTGCGCCAATACCCGACCCGTTGGCTACCAGTTTAAAATCATCAAAATTACTTAAGCCCGCCGATCCGTACGAAATGGTGCCGGTGGTACTCCTTAATATCTTATCTTCAAAAAAGTTTTCATCCAGCGTACCTTTCAGGTTAGATAAACCAAAATAACCCGAACCAGCGCCCATTAAATATTTTAAAGTAATACCACCTTTAAAAAAATGTTGCTTATGGTTGGATATTACACGGCCAAAACTTAGCCCGATTTCTGACCATATATTAGAGGAGATGATGAATTTATCCTGGTTTAATGCCGTGGGGTAGGTAATGGGGCTGTTATTATCTTCCAAAGCATTTAACAAGGTACCCGGTAATTTATCAATATTTACCATCGACCGGGCCCGGGTGGATATTGCAAAACTGTTCCGGGAATTGATATTAAACATAAAAGAAGGGCCAAAAACATCAAAATCTGCCATGATGTTTGCATTCTTTCCTACCCGGCGATTCAGATAGGCATCCAGGCTATCCCCATTTATTAAACTGGAAAGGCCTTTTAACTTTAGGGTTGCATAATCATTTGCCAGGGTCGCATTGACAGATGCCAGGTTTACATCCCACCGGTAGCGGCTGTCTGCTATATTTGCGGGGTTAAAAAACACGGCATTTACACCGGTAAAATTCCCGGTACTATAGCCGGCAAAATTTTGTGCCAATGCCCCCATCACCATTACCAAAAAGCTAATGCATGATAAGGTAAATTTCAACATGGAAACTTTCATAAATTAAGTTTGAGTTTTAATTATCTTTTGTTGATTTATCTCCGGTAAACCATTGTTCTTTATTTTTAAAGAGCAAATTAAAAGTGGTTAAAGAGCCATAGCAACGGGTTATATATTGCTGTAAGTTTATTTTTTCTTCATCTGAAAGAATTTTGTGGCTGTTGATATTTTGTTCAAGTACCCTTAACCGGTCCCTGAGCATTACGATTTTATGGAAGAAGTCTTCTATCGGGAGTTCTTTTGGTTTTAAACTTTTATCAGCAGGTTGCAGGCTTAGGGTACCGCCTGTCCAGCGATCGCCAAGTGCCACATCTTCCTGGATGCCACCCCATAAACGTAAAATTTTTAATAATGATTTTTCACCTTCTGCCAGGGTTTCTATTTCTTCAGTAACATTTTCCGGGATTATCTCATCCAGTTGTTCATCTGTTTTATCAATTTCTTTTATACCTGTATTAATAAACGAAATTAAGTAGCTGGCGTACCGGATTCCTACAATTACGCCGGGGCCATACAGCGTGTGTTGTAAGCGGGTGCCAATTCCTAAAGTAGTTTGGGCCATGGGTAAAATTATTTTATCAACAAATAAAAGATTAATCCGCTAAATATTGAGGTATTATTTTTTTTATTAAACTAAAATGGCGTCCTTTTATTGTTTACTTATTTTAATAAACTTTCCAGAATCGGTTATGCTGTAAAGAGCTCCATTGGCCGATGCCAGTACATCCCGGAACCGTTCATTTTTATCAGTAAGTAATCTTTCTTCACCGGTCACTTTATTATTTTGCAGTTGTAACCGGATAATATGCTGGCCACTCAGGCAACCTATGAAAAGATTGTTTTGCCATTCCGGAATTAGGTTACTGCTGTAAAAGCTGCATCCGCTGGGTGATATAGAAGGATCCCAGTAATATACCGGTTGTTCCATACCTTGTTTTTGAGTGATGGCATCCCCGATTTTGTTGCCATTATACTCCAGTCCATAGGTAATAACTGGCCACCCATAATTATTGCCTGCTTTTATAATATTTAGTTCATCGCCACCAAAAGGCCCAAATTCGGTTTCCCAAAGTTCACCGGTTTGCGGGTGTATGGCCAGGCCCTGGGCATTTCTAATACCATACGCATACATTTCGGGTATTGCCTGTTTGTTTTTTATAAATGGATTGCCGGGGGCAGGCTTACCCTCTTTTGTGATTTTAAATATTTTTCCCAGGCCACTATTAAGCCACTGTGCCTGTTTGCGGCCTTCTAAAATGGACCGTTCACCGGTACTTACAAAAAGATAGCCTGAACTGTCAAAAACCAGGCGGGAACCAAAATGCAAATTACTTTTTAAGGAAGGCAGTGCCCTGAAAATAACCCTGGCATTTTGTATACTTTTTTCATCATTTGAAATGTTTCCTTTTGCAACTGCCGTGTGATTTCCTTGTGCATCGGCTTCTGAAAACGACCAATAGATGATCCTGTTTTTTTCAAATTGCGGATCAATGGCAATACCCAATAATCCGCCCTGTCCATTATGATCTACCGGCGGCAGCCCCGTTATTTTTTCAAGCTGTTTTCCATTTTCATCCAGCAGGTAAATGAACCCTGATTTTTCTGTAATGAGAAATTGCCCATTGGGTAGTTGTGCCATACCCCAGGGGCGCCCCAGGCCTGTTGCTAACAGGGTTACGGTATAAGGGGTGTGGGTTTTTATTGCAGCTACCCTGGTTTGGCCTTCAAATGCCGGGTTGTAGGTTGTATTGGGGGGCTTAGTTTCTACCGGGTTGTTATTTGAGTGCTGTTTTATAGGGGAAGCGGCTTCCTGTTTTTGGGTAGTTTGCTGTCCGCAACCTATGGCACTCATAAAAAAAATAAAAATAAAACAGGGATACCATTTCATAAGGGATAATGTAAAAAGGTTAAGGATCATGCATGGAATGAAAGCAATACAGGAAAACCATATTTGTTTTTACGGTGCCAGGCAGTTTAAAAATTTGAGGATTTTAGTAATGTTACCATATCCGTATGGCTTGTGATGCCGAGATAATTCAAATCAATTAATGAATTACTTTCTATTAAACCATAACCGGGGGCATAATAATTTTGAATATTGCTGGTAAGGTTATTACTGGGGATGGCAGTAGCAGAAACAGTTGTTTTAACCTGGATCACATGATTGTAAGTTTTTCCAAATACGGTACGGCTAAGATCGTTTGCCACAATGGTATTATGTAAAGTGGCGGTGATAGGAACTCCCGAAAAATTGATATTAAAATTTTGATCCCAGCCCGTTCCTACGGCAATATTGGTTTTCAAATAAAGTACTTCTGCCAGGCTGCCTCCTAATTCGGCAGGTAAGGCACGCAGGTTGTAATAATCATTCCCCGAAATAGCATAATATTCTGAACCCTGGGTAGCAGAATTGGTAAAAACATGGTAATTGCGGCTACCTACCGTACTATCCCGGTTGGTAGAAGTGGATGTATATTCTGTAACAATTGCAGTACCGGTACTATTATCCGTATTTTGATAAGTTCTTGCCTCATTGGCCGTAAGCGACATATAATTACCCGGCGTTTCATTTTGAGGGGTATCGTCTTTTTTTGAGCAGGATGCGGCTGCAAAAAGGGCTAAAGAGAGGATTAATAATGATTTTTTCATAAAATATTTACTTTTTAAGGACTAATATCCGCTTTTTTTTCGAATAAATTAAATATTTCTCCCTATCTTTGCGCTCCGAAAATTATGGCTAAACAGGCATTAATCAAACAAGATGGTACTATAATAGAAGCATTGAGCAATGCTATGTTTAAAGTAAAACTGGAAAACGGCCACGAAATACTGGCCACCATATCAGGTAAAATGAGGATGCATTACATCCGTATTTTACCGGGTGATAAAGTAGGGGTAGAAATGAGTCCTTACGATTTAACGAGGGGCCGGATAATTTTCAGGTATAAATAAAAGATATTTTTTTTTGATAACTAAAGTATAACAAGTAAAACAGAAATCATGAAGGTAAGAGCTTCAATAAAAAAACGCAGTGTAGATTGCAAGATTGTGAGGAGAAAGGGACGCCTGTATGTAATCAACAAAAAAAATCCACGCTTTAAACAAAAGCAAGGGTAATTGTAATTTTTAAATTATTTAATCTTAATATTTAATATGGCTCGTATTGCCGGTATAGATTTACCAAAAAATAAAAGAGGAGAAATAGGGCTTACCTATATATATGGTATTGGTCCTTCTACTGCTAAGTATATTTTAACGAAAGCAGGGATTGATTTAAATAAAAAAGTGAACCAGTGGAATGATGATGAGCAAACTGCAATTCGTAATATCATTAATAGTGAGTTTAAAACAGAAGGTGCTTTAAGGAGTGAAACTCAAATGAGCATTAAACGTTTACTTGATATTGCCTGCTACCGGGGTATTCGCCATCGTAAAGGATTGCCGGTTCGTGGCCAGCGTACCCGTACCAACAGCCGTACCCGTAAAGGAAAGCGTAAAACAGTTGCGGGTAAAAAGAAAGTGGCTAAAAAATAATTTGAATAAGGGGCTTTTACTTTTGGCTTTGCCGGAAATAAGAACCCATTTTAAATATACGGCTTGATTTTTCAGCACCAGCGCCGGATCGTGTAAGCCCACAGGAGGGTTGGTACTGTTCGATAATTTTATCGGATTTATTTTAAAAAGATTACCTATTTATTAAAATTATGGCAAAAGCACAAGGCGCTAAAACAGGAAAAGCGGCCGCTAAAAAAAGAGTAGTAAAAGTGGATGCACACGGAGACGCTCATATTGTAGCGAGTTTCAACAACATCATTATTAGTTTAACCAATAAGCAAGGCCAAACCATATCATGGTCTTCTGCCGGTAAAATGGGCTTCAAAGGAAGTAAGAAAAATACTCCTTATGCAGCTCAAATGGCAGCCGCCGATGCCGCTAAAATTGCTTTGGATGCAGGCTTAAAAAGAGTAGATGTATTAGTAAAAGGACCGGGCAGTGGCCGGGAAGGCGCTATTCGTTCGCTTTCTCAAAACGGCATCGAAATATCTTCTATTAAAGATATTACGCCCATGCCGCACAATGGTTGCCGGCCTCCTAAAAAGAGAAGAGTATAATTTACCTGCAGCAACGCAGGCAACAACATATTGAATCGCCATACGATTCATTTTAACAAAGGGTGGACAATTCATTTTTTACGATTTTTTACTGATTGTTTCACCGTTACAAAAAAAATCGAAATGATAAAATTATGGCACGTTACACTGGTCCAAAGACCAAAATCTCCCGCATATTTGGGGAGCCAATTACAGGAAACGGGAAATGGTTAACTAAAAACAGTAACCCGCCCGGGCAACACGGGGCTACCCGTAAACGCAAAACCTTAGGTGAATATGCTTTGCAGCTGAAAGAAAAGCAAAAAGCAAAATATACTTACGGGTTATTGGAAAAACAATTCCGCAGAACATTTGAAGAAGCCAGCCGACAAAAAGGGGTTACCGGCGAAAACCTTATTAAATTATTAGAAGCCCGTTTAGACAATACCGTTTTTAGAATGGGTATTGCACCCAGCCGCCAGGCAGCCCGCCAGTTGGTAAGCCACAAGCATATCACGGTGAATGGCGATGTATTAAACATTCCATCTTACAGTTGCAAACCCGGAGATGTGATCGCTTTTAAAAATAAAAGTGCTGTAAACAGCTCGCTTACCAGTGCCGTAAGAGGTAAAAATCCAAAATTTAATTGGGTTGACTGGAATGAAACAGAAATGAAAGGTACTTTTATTACATATCCCGAAAGAGAAAGCGTTCCTGAAAATATTAAGGAATCACTTATTGTGGAATTGTATAGTAAGTAATTTACCGCAGCAGCTTTTGGTTGCTGCTCCATAGCATCACATTTAACACACAAACAACTAAAAATTTAATATGGCCATTTTAAATTTTGTAAAACCCGATAAAATTGTTCTTCAAAAAGCAAATGACTTTGAAGCGCAATTTGAATTTCGCCCGCTAGAACCGGGATATGGTGTAACGATTGGTAATGCTCTTCGCAGGGTATTACTGAACTCCCTGGAAGGGTATGCCATTACGGGAATCAATATTGCCGGGGCAGATCATGAATTTGCGACCATCAAAGGAATTACCGAAGATGTTACAGAAATAATCTTAAACCTGAAACAGGTACGTTTTAAATCGAAAGTAGAAAATGAAGTAAGCAATGAAAAGATTTCGCTCTCTATTAAAAATAAAACAGAATTTACAGCAGGTATGATTGGCGAAGCCTCACCCGCTTTTGAAGTAATGAATCCGGAATTATTGATTTGTACCTTAGATAGTACGGCAAAATTAGATATTGAAATTACCATTGGCAAAGGCCGTGGTTATGTACCTGCAGAAGAACATAAAGAAAAGAATACCCATTTTGGATATATCCCCGTTGATTCTATTTTTACCCCCATCAAAAATGTAAGATACATTATTGAAAATACCCGGGTAGAACAACGCACCGATTTTGAAAAATTGGTGATGGAAGTAATCACCGATGGTACCATTCATCCCGAAGAAGCCGTAAAACAGGCCAGCCGTATTCTCATTCAGCACCTCATGATCATTACGGATGAAAATATCACTTTCGATACAAAAGAAGATAAAAAAGAAGACCTGGTTGATGAACAAACACTGCAGTTGCGTAAAATGCTGAAAACACCGTTAGAAGATCTTGACCTTTCTGTACGGGCATTTAATTGCTTAAAAGCAGCTAAAATAAATTCATTAAGTGAATTGGTTCAGTACGAACAGGAAGATCTGATGAAATTCCGCAATTTTGGTCAAAAATCATTAAGCGAAATAGACCAGGTATTACAAGAAAGAGGTTTAAGCTTTGGTATGGATCTCAGCAAACTTAAATTAGATGATGAATAGGATTTCATTGATCATTCCATAAATTAAATATTTTATCAGGTACCTCACAATTCCTGACCCGGTGTGAGGGAATAAAAACTAAAACGTCATGCGTCACGGAAACAAAAAAAACAATTTAAGCCGCACAGCTTCACATAGAAAAGCTTTATTGGCAAACCTGGGCAGCCAGTTGATCGAACACAAAAGGATTACAACTACTTTGGCAAAAGCAAAAGCTTTACGTACTTATATCGAGCCACTTATTACAAAAACGAAAGCCACCAGCAGCGCTGCCGTTATCTCTCATAATCACCGTATCGTTTTTAGTCATTTAAACGATAAGGCAGCGGTAAAAGAATTGTTTACCGTGGTAGGGCCCAAAGTGGCCGCACGCCCCGGGGGTTATACCCGCATTATTAAACTAGGAACCCGTGTAGGTGATAATGCTGAACTGGCCATGATTGAGTTGGTTGACTTTAATGAAATATACGGTAAAGGGATTAGCACAGAAGTTACTCCTGCTAAGAAAACACGCCGCAGCAGCGCCAAAAAGAAAACTGAAGGAACTGAAACAGCTTCTGAAGGAACTGAAAAAGCGCCCCGTAAAAAAGCAGCTAAAGGCGATGATTTGAAACTCATTGAAGGAATTGGCCCTAAAGGAGAAGAAGTGTTACATGCTGCAGGCATCAAAACATTTGCTGACCTGGCCGGAACATCTGCAGAAAAAATTAAAGAAATTTTAGATGCCTCCGAAGGCCACTTTAATGCAGCAGATACTACTACCTGGGCACAGCAAGCACAAATGGCCGCTGATGGCAAGTTTGATGAGCTAAAAGCCTGGCAGGAAGATTTAAAAGGCGGAAAAGAAGCATAATGAAAAATAATTCTTAATATAAAGGCAAACTCTTTCAGTTTGCCTTTTTTTTGTGATGTTGGTAATCGGGGTAAAACCCATGGCAACAAATTATTTTCTTTGTAATAATTTTGAAAATATGAATCAACAGAAGCAAGCCATATTGTTATTGGCAGATGGAACTACACTTACCGGTAAGGCATTTGGTAAAATAGGTACCAGTACTGGTGAAATTTGTTTTAATACGGGTATGACGGGGTACCAGGAAGTATTTACCGATCCCAGTTATTATGGCCAAATTCTTATTATGAATGCGGTGCATGTAGGCAACTACGGCGTAAAACCCGAAGACGTAGAAAGTAACAGTGTAAAAGTGAAAGGCGTAATTGGATGTAACCTGGAGGAAAGATACAGCCGTAAATTATCGGATAAATCATTACAGGAATATTTTGAAGAACAAAATGTAGTAGCCATTGACCGGGTAGATACCCGTGCCCTCGTTTCACATGTAAGAAATTTTGGCGCTATGAATTGTGTTATCTCTTCAGAAATTACAGATATTCATGAATTGCAAAATGTATTAAACCTGGTTCCTGATATGAATGGCCTGGAGCTGGCATCGCAAGTAAGTACAACAGAAGAATATACTTTAGGCAACCCCGCTAGCGCCTGCCGTGTTGCAGTTTTGGATTTCGGGATCAAAAAAAATATTTTAAACTGCCTGGTTGACCGGGGTGCCTATGTAAAAGTTTTTCCTGCCAAAACAAATTTTGAAACTCTGGAAGCATTTGAGCCGCACGGTTATTTTATTAGTAACGGCCCCGGGGATCCATCACCCATGGCATATGCGGTACAAACAGTAAAAAACATATTAAATACCAATAAACCATTTTTTGGTATCTGCCTGGGACACCAGTTACTGGCTTTGGCAAATGATATTCCTACCTTTAAAATGCATCATGGTCACCGGGGATTAAATCATCCTGTAAAAAATATAATAACGGGTAAATGTGAGATCACAACGCAAAATCATGGTTTTGGAGTACAACCCGATGCAGTAAAGGCCAATCCCAATATTGAGATCACGCATGTGAATTTAAATGATAATAGTATTGAAGGCATTCGGTTAAAAAATAAAAAAGCATTTTCCGTACAATACCACCCCGAAGCTACACCCGGTCCGCACGATAGCCGTTATTTATTTGATGATTTTATTGGGATGATGCAATAAGTATGCGCATAATGGCACAAGTGTTTTTTGCTTTTCAGGAAAACATACTTGAGCTAACGCAGCTAAGCTGTATGGAAGTGAATGTATGGGTATCCTTTGATCCGCCATATTGGAATACTCATGAATTCAATTTATGTGGTATAATTACACATAATTAATTCATTGTTACTGTTATGAGTAAACTTTTATGGATATATTCCAGGTAGCGCTTCCAAATGTTATTAATTGATAGTTCCCATAAATTATTTACTAATACAGTTTTATTTTCAAATTTTCAGACCCAACAAAAGGAGAATAAGTGGAGGTAATATTATCTTTTTGTTCGAATGTTGCTTTTAGTTCAATCAGGTTTTCTGGAATGGCCATTTTTACCAAAACACAATACTATGTGATGTAAATAGTTTGAAAAATTATTTTAATTTAAATTATGGTGTTGCATTTAAAGAAAATAATAGGGATAGTATTCTATATTTTGTAACTGATAGAAATATAATATTTTCTAGAGGGAAATACATGGATAATAGATACGATAATGTGCTTCAGCCTGATGTGATTTCATTTATCAAATCAAATAAAGATATATTGAATACCTGGTTTTATAATGAAGCAAAAAACAGGAATATTATTAATGAACATTAAATTTCAACTCCCTACTTAATTTTTATTTTTAAACCCCACTGGTGCAATTGTTCCCATACGTTACTAAAAACTATAATCATTTATATACCCCACATCCCCCCAATTAAAATCTTGCCATAAACAATACCATGTGGAGTAGTATTACAAACGCCCATGCTACCAGGGAACAAAAGATGATTAAAGTTGTTTCCCGAAACCGGGCTGTATATCGGTTTCGGGGGCCTCTTTTTGTTCCTTTTTTGGGCAAGCAAAAAGGAAATTACAAAATAGCTGAGGGTAAAAAGTAGTGGATTATTCTTTATATTTTAAAATTATTATTTTCCCTGTACACATTCCTCATTAAATATTCCTACTTTGGCAGGTGTTCCGCAGAATCAGTTTTGATATTTTGAAAAACCGGTCTGCGAACGGGGCGCAGCATTTCTATAATTTGTAAATAAGATATTCTTTCCAGCTATTTTTCCTCTACAAAAATCCCCTCCCGATTTAGCGAAATATTATTTAGCTGCCCATATACATCCATTAGGCGCAGCACGGCCTTGTGGCCGGTGAGCCCCAGGTTTTTGGAGTAATCGTTTACGTACAATTCAATATGTTTTCGCATAACCTCTTCACTCATTTCCTGCGAATGGCTGCGTATATAATCATTCAGTTGCGGCCAATTTGCATAGGCAAGCTCAATACTTTTTCTTATGAGCCGGTCTATTTTTATTTGTGTTGATCTGTCTGTTTTTTTTGAAATCACTATGCCACCAAGCGGTATGGGTGCTTTTATTTGTTGTTCCCAAAAATCGCCGAGGTCTATTATTTTATGCAAGCCTTTTTCTGCGTAGGTAAAACGGTTTTCATGAATGATAACCCCGGGGCCTTTACCGCTCAGTACATAATCTTCTATTTGATCGTAACGTAAATATATTTTGTTTTTATGTTGTGGATAAGCCAGTGAGAAAAGGAGATGAGCCGTTGTGTTTTCACCGGGAATGGCAATGGTTTTTACTGATAATTCCGCATCGCTTACTTTATTTTTTGCGATCAGCAATGGGCCTACTCCATTGCCCAGTGCGCTGCCGCTATTTAAAACTTTATATTGTGCTATAACCAAAGGTAGCACCCCATAACTAATTTTAGAAACGGGTAATTTTCCTTGTATTGCCCATTCGTTAAGGGTTTGTACATCTTCCAGTACCGGTGAAAAATGTATTCCTTCGGTATCTATCTTTTTGTTTACAAGGGCATCAAAAATAAAAGTATCATTGGGGCAGGGAGAAAAGCCGATGGGTATATTCATCTCATTTTTTTTAAATACTATTTACAAATTTACAACATGCCTGAAGAATAGTAAATACCGTGTTTACAAAATCAGGCGGGGGATAACAAAAAAGATGGTGAATCTTATTTAACTTGCATATAAAAAATAATATGGCCGCACAAGTAGGAATTATTATGGGAAGCCAAAGTGATTTACCTGTTATGCAGGCAGCCGGAGATATCCTGAAGCAATTTGGAATTGAATGTGAAATGATGATTGTATCTGCCCATCGTACACCCGACCGGATGCGTAGCTATGCAACCGAAGCGTATGACAGGGGTATCCGGGTTATAATAGCCGGTGCCGGCGGAGCAGCTCATTTACCGGGTATGGTTGCTGCTTACACATGCCTGCCCGTGATTGGCGTGCCTGTAAAATCATCGAACTCAATAGATGGGTGGGATTCTGTACTTTCCATATTACAAATGCCCGGCGGTGTACCCGTAGCAACCGTAGCTTTAAACGGGGCCAAAAATGCCGGTATTTTAGCTGCCCAAATTTTAGCTTGCAGCAATGAAAAGGTATATCAAAAATTACTTCAATATAAGGAGGAATTAAGGGCCGGGGTCATGCTTATGCAGGATCAAATTAAACCGAATTCCTAATTTTTTTCATTTGTAAAGAAGCACCTGCAGCAGCAGCAAAACCCGCTACTATGCCGCCTACCAGCCCGGTAACCAGCATGAGCATAAAGGGATTATCCGTTTGTAAAATAATTTGCGAAACTTTATGAGCCAGAATATCTTCATTTTTTGAACTAATGTATTGGCTTAGTGCAAACCATAAAATAAAGATGGCTAAAAATCCACTTAAAAATGCCCAGCCTATTTTTTGAGAAATGAAAAAGGCAACTAAAAATGCTGCTAGGGCAATGGACCACCAGGGTAAAAATAAGCAGGCAGCATAACTTAATAATGCAGTTAGTAAAAGGGATGATATAAATTTCATGAATATTTTTTTTATAGAGGTTATGCTTTTTTGGGGCTAAAATGCATTGTCCATTTTATGCGCTTGTCATTTACTTCTTCTTTTGTCATCATCCACAAACTATAATATTTTCCAGCCACCCACTGGTTAATAAAATTATCATAGTATTTACTGCCGGGGTTTCCGCTTTGTCCGCCGGGATATACTCCATAAGCTTCTGTTTGCGGCGTAAGGCTTACCACCATGCGCCAACTGGGGCCATGATTTTTTTTGGTAGCATTTATAATATGATCTCCCCCGCCAATAGGCAGGTTAAGCCTGTTTAATGCCGGTATCACTTTAGTTAAGTGATCTATTTCTGTTCCTTTATACAGAGCCCAGGGCAATTCTTTTGCAATTTCAATAGTTCTTAATTCTTTGCCGGCCGCTAAAAATGCCTGTGTGGTAATATCGCTGAGGGTTTCTTTTTGCGGGGTATTGATATTATCAATAAACTTATAAGTACTATCCCGTAAGATCGCTTCTTCTAATGTACTTTCCTGGGGCGATAAAACACCATTGGGTACTTTAGCAAATTCATCGCCAAAAACAGCCGTTTTAAATTGATTCCAAAATATAAAAAATACCGTTGCACCTTTTGAGTCTGCATCATTTCTCAAATCCCAATTTCGTAATATATTCAGGTACTCCTGGTCTTTACCGGTGAGTGCAGTGGCATCTATATTTTTTAAAAGCACAGGCATTACCGTTTCGGCAAACACATTGTAATTATTATTTTGCATTTGCATCATATCCTGCGGGGTAATTTGCTCCATGCTGCTTAATAACCGGTTTATAATAATTCCTCTGGATGAAGGATAATTCCGTCCCAGGTAATAGGGATAATTATTTTGTACAGGCCTTTGATTGGCACTACTTATAAACCCCCTTTCGGGATTGTATTGATAGGGTACTTCGGTTTGCGGAATAATACCCTGCCACATATAACTGCTATCTTGCCCCGGCATAATAAAATCGCCCTGACCAGTCCATTTTGCCGGCCATGCACCCTGTGTGCGAATGGCGATATCGCCATTTTTACAGGCAAAAGCTACGTTTTGCCCCGGCACTTCCAGGTTCATACAGGCATCTTTATAATCTTCATAATTTTTTGCCCGGTTTAATTTATAAAAAATAAGCAGCTCATTACTGGCATCATGGGCTTTCCATCTTACAGCATAATTTTTTTTGCTGCTATCTTTTTTCCCGGCAAACGATTTATCATACATTACCGGGCCAAAAATTGTATAGGCAACCGTATCGTAAAAAACTGGTTTGCCAGCAATTTTAATTTCCTCGATTCTAAATGTAGTTTTTTTCCATTCATTATTAAACCAATATTCCTGGCGGCTATTGTCTTTAAATGTAATTTCATAATAATCCCTCACATCCCGTCCGCCATTGGTAAAACCAAATGCACAACTATCATTATATCCAATAATAACACCCGGTGCGCCCGGGAAGCTTACCCCATATGCATTGAAAGCCGGTGTACTGATTTGTATTTCGTACCATAAGGAAGGAAGGTTTAATCCCAGGTGCGGATCATTACATAAAATAGGGAAACCACTTTTTGTTTTTTTTCCGCTTACGGCCCAGTTATTACTGCCATTGGCCGGGTTGGGTTTTTCATTTTCAATTACATCTATGTCCCCTTTCAGGTAAACAGAATCTACATGGGCAGGCGCTTTAGGATGTATAGAAGGTTCGGGGAACAGAGTGCCTTTTGGTATAATAGGATCCGCAGAATCCTGGAATACCGGGTAAAGTAAATTCATATCGGTAGAATCAAAATAACTACGGGCATGTTCCATCTCAAAATCGGTTTCATATGATGCCAGATCGTACGACATATATTTTAAGAATAAGGCTGATCGTAAATTACTCCACTCTCGGGGCTTAAAGCCCATGAGTTTATATTCAAATGGCAGTGTACTTTCTGTAAGCGAATGAATATATGCATTTACACCTGCAGTATAGGCATCGCAGCTTGCCTTGGTATCGGGGTTGGCTTCCATTTCCTTCAATGCATTTTCTGCACCATATACCATGCCCAGGCGCCTGAATTCCCGATCGTGTGCCAGGCCTTTTTCTCCTATTACTTCACTTACTTCACCTGCAGCAGCACGGGTTTGCAGGTCCATTTGCCAAAGCCGGAATTTAGCATGTAAATACCCTTGTATAAAATAAGCATCATTTTCCTGCTCCGCAAAAATATGCGGCACTAAGCGTTCATCTAAATACACAGAGGCTTTGCCTTTTAATTGCGGGAAATTAAAATCTCCTGAAAAATCTTCATTGGCATCATCTGCGTTCTGCCAGAGGCCCGATTGGGGAGCAAGGAGTTTACCCAGCGGTGCCGGTAATACCATTTTGGTATTTAATAAAATGATCAAACCCATCGTAAGAATACTGGATATTAAAAAGGATATAAGTCTCATAGCAATGTTTAAAACTGTAAGTTAGCAAAATTTAAAAGATGGATTATGCTATTTTTACATTATGGAAAAAATGTTCCTGAATAAAGATGTAAAAAATATCCTGGGGCTGCAATTACCTACCGATCCACGCTGGGTAAACCTGGCCGCCATAAGCCTTTCTGAAATATTAACGGATCATGCGTATTGTGAACAAAAAGCGGCAACCACTTGTATTTCGTTAATTCAAAAAAATCCTGAAAAGAAATTATTGGTTGAATCACTAAGCCCTATTGTTACAGAAGAATGGGGGCATTTTAGAATGGTGCTGGCTGAAATTTACAAACGGGGATTTACCCTGGGCCGCCAAAGAAAAGATGTATATGTAAATAAACTTATAGAATTTCAGAAAAAAGGGGGTAGCCCAAACGAAAGATTCTTAGATCAAATGCTTACCATGGCATTAATAGAAGCCCGCAGTTGCGAACGTTTTAAAAGATTGAGTGAAGGAATGGAAGACGCCTATCTCCGTAAATTTTATCGCCGCTTTATGGAAAGTGAGGCCGGCCATTATACATTATTTATAACCCTGGCAGCACATTATATTGATAAACTTGCGGTACGAAAGCGTTGGAAACAATGGTTGGAATATGAAAAGGAATTGATGAAAAGCGAAGCCGTAAGAGGAGACCGAATACATTAAGAAATCTCAGGCTTACTTAAGATCTGCACTTCCAAATGAAAGCGGGAGCAGGGACACGGCTTTATCTAGTATGATCACTTTTCCCGTTTTGCCGGTAAGGATTAATCGCATATAATTCCCGGTTCTGTCTTCAAATTCTTTTAATGCCTGGCGGCACATACCACAGGGGCTGATGGGGTGATTGCTTTCTCCGTTTTTGTTATCATAACTTATTGCCATTGTTTTAATGGGCATTCCGGCATACATTACTGCGGCAGTACCTAGTAACACCCTTTCAGCACAAGTGCCTACCGGGTAAGATGCATTTTCCTGGTTACTCCCTTTTATAATTTGCCCATTCGTTAACAGGGCAGCAGCGCCCACAAAAAAATTACTGTACGGCGCATATGCATTTGATGTAATAGCCCGGGCTTCATTTACCAATTTTTTATCTTCTTCATTCAATGCATCAGAAGAGTCAAATATTTCGTAAACCAATTTTAGTTCTTCCCTCATAACATACATTCGTTAAAAAATGCCGGGGATTCCGGCTTGCTTCAATGTTGTAAATTAACGATAAATCATGAATATTAGCAAAACCATTTAGGATACTTACCGGGATATCGTAGCTTTGTATTTCTGTCAGCCGGTTACCGCTTTTTTAAATAAAAGAGGAAAGTCCGGACAGCATAGGGAAGCATACCGGTTAATAGCCGGCCCTGAACAAATGGGAGGGGAGAAAGTGCCACAGAAAATTACCGCCTGCACACCCTGTGCAGGTAAGGGTGAAAATGTGAGGTAAGAGCTCACAACATTTCCCGGTAACGGGTAATGGGGGTAAACCTTATGCGCTGAAATGCTATGTAAACCGGCCTTTGAGGGTGCCCGCCCAAGTTTCAGTAATGAACAGGCCGGAGGGTAAGCAGCTAGATTGAAACAGTAATGTTTCAACCAGATAAATGGTAACCATTCCGGTGCAAACCGGGATCACAGGATCCGGCTTATGGCTGACAGACTTTTTTATTTTACCCGGCTCAAAAAAAATGGATGATATAATTCTTCTACATGGTAAAAAATAATATGATTGAATTCAGGAAGGAAACACTGCAGGATACAGGCTCTGTATTTATTGTAAGTGAATCAAGAGGAATCAATTTATTTGTTGGCATTTTTTTAACCATGCTCTCTTTCCTCACGCTCTACTACAATCATTTTGATTTTAACGTGGGGGTAGAAATTTATATTTTATACCTTTTTATCGTACCCGGGGCCTACTTTATTTATAAGGCCATAGTAAAAAAGCAAATTATGGTAATTAATAAATATGGTTTTTTTTACCAGGGGAAATTATTAACCAATTGGCAAAATTTTATTACCGCCCGTTATGACCAGGAAGAAAAAACCTGGACCATACAAGACAATTTCGTATTGTTTATTGAATATTTTAAACCGGGATTTCCTAAAAGTTTTATTTCAAAAATACCATTAACAAATACCCAGGATAAAAGCGAAGAAGAAATAATGGCAGCGATTCGGTTTTTTGTAACAAACTATAAAGCATAATGTGTACAGGTACATTTATGCTTTACGGGGATCTCATTGTTTAAAATGAATTAACTTTCCAATAAAAAAAAGAATGATGGGTACAGAAAATAAATCATGGAAAATACATACCGGGGATTTTGTTTTTTCATTTTCAGAAGAAGATTTAAAGAATGCCCATGTGGCAGAAACCGGCCCCGGCATCTATCATGTTCTTAAAGATAACCGTTCACAATCAATTCGCATCCTTTCTGCATCAGGCAACCATATACAGGTAGAAGCAGATGGAGAGCGTTATGATATCCTCATTAAAGATGAATTTCAGCAAATGCTGGAAGCGCTTGGGTTTAACAATACACAGGCAGCCCGGGTAAAAGAAATAAAAGCGCCCATGCCTGGGCTTGTTTTACAAATTGCAGTAAAAGAAGGTGACAGCATAAAGCCGGGTGATAAACTCATTATTTTAGAGGCCATGAAAATGGAGAACAGTATCCTGGCAACTACTGATGCCAGGGTAAAACAAATTCATGTAACTCCGGGAATGGGGGTAGAAAAAGACCAGTTGCTGGTAGAATTTGAATAAATTAATATGGATTCCATTTCTTAAATAATAAAATTAAATGAAGAAAATTCTGGTAGCGAACAGGGGGGAGATCGCTTTGCGAATTATGAAAACGATTCGTAAAATGGGCATCAAATCCGTAGCTGTATTTTCTGAAGCAGACCGGCTGGCTCCGCATGTATTATATGCCGATGAAGCTGTGTGCCTGGGACCGGCGGCTTCCTCACAATCCTATTTACAAGGCGATAAAATAATTGAAGCCTGTAAAATGTTACAGGCAGATGGGCTGCATCCGGGCTATGGATTTTTAAGTGAGAATGCCGACTTTGCACAAAAAGTAGAAGATGCCGGTATTAATTTTATTGGGCCCGCTGCCTCGGCAATGCGCATCATGGGTTCTAAACTGGCGGCTAAAGAAAGTGTAAAAAAATATAATATTCCCATGGTGCCGGGTATTGATAAAGCCATTTCCGATGTTACATGGGCCAGGCAAATTGCGGCTGAAGTGGGCTATCCTATTTTAATAAAGGCATCAGCAGGTGGCGGTGGCAAAGGCATGCGTACAGTAACCTATGAAGGAGAATTACAAGAACAAATGGAACGGGCAATCAGTGAAGCCGCATCGAGTTTTGGTGATGGCTCTGTTTTTATTGAAAAATTAGTTACCCGTCCCCGGCATATTGAAGTGCAGGTACTGGCCGATAAACAAGGAAATACAGTTCATTTATTTGAACGGGAATGCAGCATTCAGCGCCGCCATCAAAAAGTGATTGAAGAATCACCTTCGTCAATACTTACCCCGGAATTGCGAAAAAAAATGGGAGAAGCGGCAGTAATGGTAGCCAAATCCTGCCATTATACCAGTACGGGTACTGTAGAATTTTTAATGGATGAAAATTTAAACTTCTATTTTCTTGAAATGAATACCCGTTTGCAGGTAGAGCATCCCGTAACGGAAATGATTTCCGGCATCGACCTGGTAGAACAGCAAATACGAATTGCCCGGGGCGAATCATTATCATTTACCCAGGACGACTTATCTATCCGGGGCCATGCGCTGGAATTAAGAATTTATGCAGAGGATACCCGGAATCATTTTTTACCTTCTACCGGCACTTTAGAAGTATATAAACCCCCAAAAGGGGAGGGTATTCGGGTAGATGATGGCTATGTGGAGGGGATGGAGATCCCAGTATATTATGACCCCATGATCGCAAAATTAATTGTACATGCAGCCAACCGGCAGCAGGCCATTGAAAAAATGCTGGAAGCCATAAAAAACTACCCCATAGAAGGCGTATTAACAACAAAAGAATTTGGAAAATTTGTTTTTGAACATGAAGCTTTCATTTCGGGGAATTTTACCACTCAGTTTGTGCCTGCTTATTACACCGCCGAAGCTATTAAAGAGGCAGAACAACCCATTGCAGAAGCGGCCGCTATGGCGGCATTGGCTTTTTTTATAAAGCAAAAGAGCATCTTAAAAACAACTATCCATAAAGCCACCAGCTGGAAGCGAAGGCTTGCACAGTGAGCAATAAAAAAGAGCAATAAAATCAAATACATTCCCCTATGCCAAAAGATGCTATAAAGAAAGAGATAAAATTTTTAGAAGGCCCTCATAGCCGGTTATCAGAATTTTTATTTACGGTTTCAGTTTTAGTAGAATTTATCAGGGGGTTCAGGCGTTTGCATTTTGTAGGGCCCTGTGTTACCATTTTCGGATCTGCCCGTTTTAAAGAAGATCACAAATATTATAAACAAGCCAGGGCCCTGGCATCTGAAATTGCAAAATTGGGATTTACGATTATGACGGGCGGCGGCCCCGGTATCATGGAAGCAGCCAACCGGGGCGCAAAAGATGTGGGGGGCAGGAGTGTGGGCTGTAATATTATTTTACCCCATGAACAATTCAGAAATAAATACCTGGATAAATGGGTTGACATTAAATACTTTTTTGTTCGTAAATCACTCATCATAAAATACTCGTATGCATTTGTAGTAATGCCCGGTGGTTTTGGAACATTGGATGAATATTTTGAAGCATTAACTTTAATTCAAACCAGAAAAATAAGTGAATTTCCTATTATAATATTTGATACGGATTACCACAAAGATATTATGGCCCATATAGAAAAAATGAAAGAGAATGGAACTATTTCTCCTGAAGACCTGGACCTTTGCCTCTTTACCAATTCGGTAGATGAAGCCATAGAACATATTAAACAGAAAAGTATCAATCATTTTGGTTTAAAAAAGGAAGAATAAAATTTTAAAATCATGAAAAATGGAAACAAAAAAATATTCAAATGATGAAGTAACCATCGTATGGACAGCCTCAAAATGTATTCATTCCGGCATATGCGTAAAATTATTGCCCGGGGTGTATCATCCAAAAGAAAGACCCTGGATTCGTCCATATAATGCAAGTACCAAAGAAATTATTAACCAGGTAAAGCAATGCCCATCGGGCGCATTATCTTACTATTTAAATAATGAAGCCGTATGAATATTAAACAATCAACAAGTGAATTGCCAGAACGTTTTGAAGCAATAGACCAGGATAAGCTGGCGGGTTTTATGACGTATCATTGGGAGCAACCCCGGCTTATGATCATCGATCATACAGAAGTAGGCCCGGAGTATGGAGGCCAGGGGGTTGGTAAAAAATTAGTGTTGGGTGCGGTAATGGATGCCCGTGAAAAAGGGTATCAGATTTTTCCCGTTTGTGAATTCGCTAAATCGGTTTTTGACAGGAAGCCCGAATTACAGGATGTTCTTTTTAAAAAATGAAAGATAGCGCAACTTAATCTATATTAAGTTGTATTAGGCAGAAATGCAGGAAATTTGCCATATAAAACAATTATCATGGCAAATACAACAAAATGGACTATTGATCCGGCACACAGCGAACTGATGTTTAGAGTTCGCCATCTCAAAATTGCAAATGTAAAAGGTGAATTCAGGGAATTTTCTGCTGAAATTTTATCTTCAGGCGACGACTTTAACCAGGCCGTAGTAACTGCTGAAGTAAAATCCGCATCTATTTTTACGAATGACAATAACAGGGATACGCATTTAAAAAGCGCCGATTTTTTTGATGCTGAAAAATATCCAACCCTTTCTTTCAAAGGAACATCTTTTAGCAAAACCAGTGATGATGAGTTTGTACTCACCGGGGACCTCACCATTAAAGAAATTACAAAACCAATAAGTTTACAAGTAGAATTTGGCGGGGTGGAAAATGATCTTTACGGGAACCGCAAAGCCGGTTTTTCATTGGAAGGTAAATTAAGTCGTAAAGAGTGGGAATTAAACTGGAATGCAGTATTAGAAACCGGTGGCGTATTGGTAAGTGATGAAGTGAAAATAAGCGGAGAACTTCAATTTATTAAACAAGCATAAGAATAATAACCCAGAAAAAAAGCCTGCAATTTGCAGGCTTTTTTATATTCATAACTAAACTCCAAACATTAATTATTATCAAAACTGATGGGGTATTCATATAACCCTTCGTAGCCGGGATAAAATCCGCTGATGGTAATTTGTTTATTATCTCCTATCGCATCATTTAAATCACTTACACTTGTAACTTCTTTGTTATTTACTTTTAAGATGATAAAATTATCCCGCATCCTGGTTTGGTCATTTAAAATACCTTCTTTTATCTTTTTTACCACTACACCACCGCTAATGGCATATTCCTTTGCTTTTTTGGGATCTAAGGTTTCCAGGTCAGCGCCCAGGAGATCTACCAGTTTTTCCTTTTTTACAATCTCAAGGTTGCCTACTTTATTTTTTAATGTAACCGTGGTGGTAATATCTTTCCCATTGCGGTTATATACCAGTTCTACTTTATCGCCGGGTTTGTAACGGCTCACTTGTTCCTGCATTTCGGCGCCGCTTGCCAGGATCACGCCGTTCAGGCTTTTAATAATATCTCCTTTTCTGATTCCGGCTGCATAAGAAGCCCCGTCTTTGGGTACATCCTGGGTATAAATGCCCCAGGCGCTTTCAGGAATACCATTTGCTTTTTTCTCTTCGTTACTTAAGCCACTTACATCCAAATAAGAAATTCCTAAATATGCTCTTTGAACGGTACCGAATTTGATAATATCATCTACCACTTTTTTGGCAATATTTACAGGTATTGCATAGGAGTAGCCTGAGTAAAAACCGGTGGGCGAAGCAATAGCAGAATTGATACCTACCAATTTTCCTTCGGTATTAATTAATGCGCCACCACTATTTCCCCTGTTTACAGCAGCATCGGTTTGTATATAAGATTCTACTGCAGAGGCGCCGGCTTTACTTTTATTTAAGCCCAATTGGCGTGCTTTTGCGCTTACAATACCTGCTGTTACCGTAGTTTCTAAATCTAAGGGGTAACCAATGGCCAGTACCCATTGGCCAATCTTTACATCATCACTATTTCCATATAATAAAAAGGGCAAGTTAGTGGCATCAATTTTTATTACTGCAAGGTCGTAAGACGCATCTCTTCCTATTACTTTTGCTTTGTATGTTTTTTTTGTACTTAAAGTTACCGTTACTTCATCGGCATCTTCTACCACGTGGTTATTGGTTACAATATATCCATCGC
Organism: Sphingobacteriales bacterium 39-19; assembly: GCA_001898465.1. Lineage (GTDB taxonomy): Bacteria > Bacteroidota > Bacteroidia > Chitinophagales > Chitinophagaceae > Ferruginibacter. The sequence goes on from MKTX01000003.1 coordinate 172,076, forward strand.
TGCTGATGATAATGCCGGAACCGGATGCCCGCTGTTCGGGAATTACATTATTTCTTCTTCCAAAAAGTTGGTTGAGCATATCATCATCAAAAAAATCACTAAAGGGATCCTGGCGGCGACCCAGGTTATTGGTTACCTGTTTCGCATTTGTTTTTGTACGGATATGTACTACCGTAGGGATGGCCGCTTGTGCCGGTATCGTAAAATCAACCGGGCCGGGAGGTAAGCTGCCGTCATCATTATACCCGGCATATTTATAATTGCCGGGAACCTGCGTTGCCTGTTGCCCCGCATACATATCTTTTTGATTCCATTTTCCATAGCCCCAAATCATGCCAAATGTGGTGAGGGCGCTAATTAATACTGTTGCTAAAACCTGTTTCAATTTCATGATTTTATTCTTTTAAATTGTTCTCACTTTACTTTTATCAATTCCTCAAATGCTGTGCCTGCTCATACAAAGTAACGATGGTCTGTCAAAATGCAGGTATCCTGCTGACAGGTTTAACATTAAATTAGTAAGACTTTCGTACTTGCTGTAAATTTACCAGGAAATCCATCGTGTCAACCCCATCGGCATATTGTGATAAAGTGGGTTGCTGTGCCTGGCCAAAAGGGATGTACCTGTTCCCAACGATACATTGTACATCTTCATTTTGTTCTAATGCTTGGGCCAGTATCCCGGCATCCCGGTAATATTCATAATGTACGGTGCTGATGGGTGAAAATATATTTTTATTTTCTGTAAGCAGGGTCGTGCCATTGGTCATATAAAATTGATGGTTCAAAAGCAATAAAGACAATTGGTAATCGTAATTATTTTTGTATTTATGGTGATCTTCAAAATATTTATACTTGTCCATTGCTTTTATGAAGGGCACAAAATCGTATTCTTCAGGTACATAAATTTTGGTTACATTTCGGCATCCCAATCCAAAATACAGATGAATATCATCTGATAATTTTTCGAGTTCATCTTCACTTTCATGGCCCGTTAAAATTGCTACAGAAGTACGGTTGCGCCGAATGATGTGAGGAAATTTACCAAAATATTGTTCAAAATACCGGCTGCTGTTATTACTCCCGGTTGCCAGGTAGGCATCTAAACCATTTAAACGGTCGGCAAATAATATTTCATTTTCTACTTCTTTATTTTCAAGTGCCATTACATGTACCAGGTAGGGGAGCAACACATCATCTTTAGATGATAATTTTATGACTTGTTTATGCCCGCTCATAAAAGCACATAAAAAATCATGAAACCCCACCAGCGGGATATTTCCTGCCATTACAATCCCTATTTTTTGAGGGGTAAAATCATCCGGAACGGTATAGCTGTTTACCCATTTTTCCAGGGCTTCTTTTTGTAAATAATGAGTAGCGATGTGGCGGGCAGATAATGTTGTAAAGAAAGGGGTAAACCAGGTATTTTTTTGATATGCTTTTTGGATGGTTTGAGCCCATTCATCATTCTTATTTAAAATATGAGACCCCAGCTTTTCAAGAAGCAAAAAACGGTTTTGCAAATTCATCATGCTTTTAGTAATTTGCAAGTAAAATTACAACAGATGGCGATAAAGATAACAGATGAATGTATAAATTGTGGTGCCTGTGAACCGGAATGCCCTAATAATGCAATTTACGAAGGAGGGGTAGAATGGGCCATGAGTGATGGAACAAGTTTAAAAGGTTCTTATGTATTGATGGATGGTTCTACATTAGATTCCGATCAGCGAAATGCACCCGTAAGTGTAGATACTTATTATATTGTGCCGGATAAATGTACCGAGTGCCAGGGTTTTCATGAAGAACCGCAATGTGCTTCCGTATGCCCCGTGGATTGTTGCGTGCCGGATGATGATTACAAAGAAACGGTGGAGGAATTACTGGCCAAAAAAGAAAAAATGCACTTTTAATTTTTTTAGTAGCCGTAAGGCTTAATTAAGCAGGTGATATTTCCTGCACAACGGCGAAAGTACTTATTACTTTCGCCTTTTGTTTTACCAGATTATATTAACTTTTAATTTCTATTAACAATAAAAGAATATTTTTGTAAACAGCAGGCAGGAATTGTAAAATTTGCTGCATTACGAAAAAGAAATATTTTTATTATGTGGAAACTTGCCGGCATACTCATTTTCATTCTCATCTCCTGTAATGATTCGCCTCGCCAGGATGTTGTAAATACTACTGAAGAAAAACTGGGCTTAATCAAAACCGATGAATCCTTTTCTGATATGAGTGTAGCCAAAGGATATAAAGCTGCCTTTATGGAATATATTGATAGCAATGGCGTACTCTTGAGGCCCGGCTCGGTACCTTTAATTGGAGCTACCGCCATCGATTTTTTATTGCAAACCAATGATAGCAATTTTAGTTTGCAATGGAAACCCCAAAATGCCTATGTTTCAAAATCGGCTGATATGGGATATACATATGGCATCTATGCGCTTCATCCACATAATGCAGATACCATTTTATATGGCACCTATGTAAGCATCTGGAAAAAAGAGGAAAATGGAAAATGGAAATTTGTTTTAGATTCGGGAAATGAAGGGATATCTCCCGGGAAATAAGTTTTTAAATAAATCGATTTCACGTACATACAATGAAGAAAAAAATTGCCCTGGTAACGGGCGGCTATTCCGGCGAATCTGTAATTTCTTATAAAAGTGCAGAAACCATCTTTGCCAATATTGATGAAAATAAATGGGAATGCTTCCTGGTTGACATTCATCCAGAAGGATGGTTTTATAAAACCGAAGTGGGAGAAAAAATTGAGGTGGATAAAAATGATTTCTCTATAACCGTTAACGGAAAAAAAATCATTTTTGATGCTGTACTGGTAGGCCTGCATGGTACACCCGGTGAAGATGGAAAATTGCAGGGATATTTTGATTGCCTCCATATTCCCTATACCTCCTGCGATGCAGCAACCTCTGCGCTTACTTTTAATAAAAGATACACCGTAGCGGTGGCGGCATTTGCCGGGCTCCATGTAGCCCGTTCGGTACACTTATTTAAAAACCCCGATGCAACAGTTCTGCAGCTAGCTGCCGCATTAAAATTACCGGTTTTTGTAAAACCAAATAACGGGGGGAGCAGTATTGGTATGAGTAAAGTGATGAAAGCAGAAGACCTGCCTGCTGCCATTGCTAAAGCGTTTAAAGAAGATGAACAGGTTTTAGTAGAAGAGTTTATAGCCGGCAGGGAGTTTACCATTGGTGTATTTAAAAGTAAAGGAAACATTATTGCATTACCCATCACTGAAATTATTTCTAAAAAAGATTTTTTTGATTACGAAGCAAAATATGAAGGCGCCAGCGATGAAATTACACCCGCCCGGGTAGAAGAAACAATAGCTGAAAAAATTAGGCAGGCAGCGAGGTATGCTTACGAAATTTTTAATTGCCGGGGAATTGTAAGAATTGATTTTATTTATGACGAACAAGCCAGGCAACCTGTGATGCTGGAAATAAATACCGTGCCCGGGCAAAGTGCAGCCAGCCTGGTTCCCCAGCAGGTTAAGGCCATGGGCTGGAGCCTCAAAGAATTTTATTCTGCATTAATTGAAGAATGTTTTCATTAAATATTTAACTTCAATATTAGTTAACTAAAAAATACTACGTGTTTAAATTTATAACGGCCAGGCCATTTTGGGTAAATTTATTGGTAGCCATTGTACTGGCTGCTTTACTGGTTTTTGGTTTTTTACAATTATTAGGTCTCATTACCAAGCATGGGGAATATTTAACGGTTCCTAATATTACCGGGAAGAATACGGCCGAAGCCATAAAGATTTTAGAAGATAAAGGCTTTGATGTGGTCATCCAGGATTCCGTATATACCGATACGGCAAGCCGGGGTACGGTATTAAAACAACTGCCCGATCCCAATAGCACCGTAAAAGTAAATCGTTCTGTATTGCTCATTGTAAACCGGGTAACCTTGCCCATGGTGGATATGCCTTCTTTACAAGGCAAATCATTAAATTATGCGTTGGAACTTTTAAAGCGCTCTCATTTAAATTTAGGGGATACTACTTTTCGGCCCGATTTTATGATGGGATCCGTATTAGAACAACATTATCATGGTACTGTTATTAACCCGGGTGCCAAAGTACAATGGGGCAGTAAAATAGATTTAATCATCGGCGGTGGCCTGGTAGATTTACGCATTCCTGTTCCGGATTTACTGGGAATGACGTTTGCCGACGCAAAATCAATACTGGAAACAGATGGTGTGAGCATTGGAGCCATTATTGCCGATGCAGGCATCAGTGATACGGCTGCGGCCTTTGTTTATAAACAAAATCCACCCCGTTTATCGGATAATAATGAAAGAATGTTTATACAATCCGGGCAGGTAATGGACTTATGGTTATCTCCAACGCCCAAAGTACAAAAAGACAGCACTACACAGAATTAATAAAAATGAAAACAATCAGTATTTCAGAATTAAAACAACGCATAAAGGATGGGGAAGCCATTCAACTATTAGATGTACGGGAAGCAGATGAGCGGGCAGAATTCAACATCGGGGGTGTTTTCCTCCCATTGGGAAATATAATGACCATGCAGATAGAGGATATAGAAGATATGAAAGAAACAGAAATAGTGTGCTATTGCCGAAGCGGCAATAGGAGCATGCAAGCCTGCCTGATGCTGGAGTCTATGGGATTTACTAATGTAAAAAATTTAGTGGGCGGTATGCTTGAGTGGCAACTGAATGGCTGAAATGAAATCCCCTTATCAAGATAGCATAAACGGGTATTCTTTATATTTTATATTCATGCATGCAAACATGGGCTGGCGTAGCATACAATGAAAAATAGCACCCGTTTTATTCAAAGTGTTTGCCTTGAAATCCGTGAAAATAAGCCTACCTTGCAAGCCCAAAAACAAATACTATGAATTTCATAAAAACCTTAGGTTTAAAGGCGCAAAATGATGGCGTATCAACCGGTGCGGTTTGGATAAAATCAAAAGGAGAAAAATTAATAAGCATCTCCCCGGTAGATGGAAAATTGATTGGAAATATTCAAAGTGCAGATAAGCAATCCTATCAAAAAGTAGTGCAAAAAGCAGAAGCTGCATTTGCTGAATGGCGAAATTGGCCAGCACCCCGCCGTGGAGAAATTGTAAGACAAATAGGTGAAGAACTCCGCAAGAATAAAATACCCCTGGGCCAGTTAGTTAGTTACGAAATGGGTAAGAGTTTGCAGGAAGGAATGGGTGAAGTACAGGAAATGATTGATATCTGTGATTTTGCGGTAGGGCTTAGCCGCCAGTTACATGGCCTTACCATGCATAGTGAAAGGCCGGGGCACCGCATGTATGAACAATATCACCCGTTGGGTATTGTAGCTATTATTTCTGCCTTTAATTTCCCGGTAGCCGTTTGGAGCTGGAATAGTATGCTGGCATGGGTTTGCGGCGATGTGTGTATTTGGAAGCCCAGCGAAAAAACATCTTTATGTGCAGTAGCTTGTCAAAAAATTGTACAACAGGTTTTTAAGAAAAATAATGTTCCTGAAGGGGTAAATAATTTAATATGCGGTGGGCATGAAGCAGGTGAGTGGTTAAGTGCAGACAGCCGCATTGCCCTGGTATCTGCCACCGGCAGTACCCGTATGGGTAAGGCAGTAGGAACTGCAGTAGCTCAGCGACTGGGGCGAAGCCTGCTGGAATTGGGTGGAAACAATGCCATTATTATTTCAGATAAAGCCGACCTCTCCATTGCCATTACGGCTGCGGTATTTGGTGCCGTAGGTACCGCCGGGCAACGATGTACAACTACCCGGCGCTTAATCATTCATGAAAAAATATATAATAAATTTAAAGAAGCCCTGGTAAAAGCGTATGGGCAAATAAAAATCGGCAATCCCTTAGATCAAAAAAATCATGTAGGCCCGCTGATTGATAAAGATGCCGTATCTCAATATTTATCTGCAATAGAAAAATGTAAGCAGCAAGGGGGCAAATTTATTGTAGAAGGTGGCCTGGTAAAAGGTAAAAATTTTGAAAGTGGTTGCTATGTAAAACCTTGCATTGCAGAAGTGAAAAATAGTTTTGAAATTGTACAGCATGAAACTTTTGCACCAATTTTATATATTATGAAATATAAAACCATGCAGGAAGCAATCGCATTACAAAACGGCGTGCCACAGGGATTAAGCAGTTCGGTTATTACCAATAACCTGCGTGAAGCAGAAATGTTCTTATCTGTAAATGGAAGCGATTGCGGAATAGCCAATGTAAACATTGGTACCAGTGGTGCAGAAATAGGCGGTGCATTTGGAGGCGAAAAAGAAACCGGCGGTGGCAGGGAAAGCGGCAGCGATGCATGGAAAGTGTATATGCGCCGGCAAACCAATACCATTAATTACACAGATAAATTGCCGTTAGCACAGGGCATCCGATTTGATCTGTAATACTCAATCGTTAATATTATTGCAATTCATGTAAACGGTATCACTTAATTTTTAAATATTTTTATTTTCGTTATTATGAAATTTACATCAATGAATAAAATTTTTTCAATGTTGGCTGTATTCCTTTTTATAGGCAGTATGGCTTTTGCACAACCCAAAAAAGAGGAAGTGCCCAATAACTGGTTTCAACTGGATCCTGCAACCAGTGGGTATGCAGGCATTAGCCTGGATAAAGCCCGGGAATTATTAAAATCTAAAAACTTAAAAAGCCACCGGGTAATTGTTGCCGTAATTGATAGCGGCATTGATACCACGCATACCAGCCTTAAACCCATATTATGGACCAACCCCGGCGAAATACCGGGGAATGGTATTGATGATGATAAAAACGGGTACATTGATGATGTGCATGGCTGGAACTTTATTGGGGGTAAAGATGGCCGGAATGTAAAAGACGACAGCTATGAAGCAGCCCGGGTATTTTATGCTTTAAAAGATAAATGGGAAAACAAAACCATTGACGAAAATACGCTCAATACCAATGATAAAGCAGAATATGCTACCTACAAAAGGGCAAAAGAAAAAGTACAAGGCGATGTGAATGAAAATGAGGTAGCCTTCTTGCGCCAGTTAAAACCCCGCTTTGCTAAAGGTGATTCCATTATTCGTAAAGAATTGGGTAAAGAAGAATATGCCTGCAAAGACCTGAAAGATTTTTCAACACAAAATGCCGATGCCAAAGTCACCAAATCTATTTTAATGGGTTTTTGCCAGGGCAATAAATCCGACGATATCAGCAACCAGCAATTATTGGATTATATTGATGGTGAGATCCGCAAAGCAGATGCGGCCACCCATGCACCCGAAAACTTTAGGGGCGATATTGTAAAAGATAATGAAAACGATATTAACGACCGTTATTATGGAAATAATGATATCATGGCAAATACGCCATTTCACGGCACTTTCTGTGCCGGTATTATTGCAGGGGTAAAAGGCACAAACCCTGAATCTATTACCGGTATAGCAGATAATGTACGCATCATGGCGGTTCGTGCCGTACCCGATGGAGATGAACATGATAAAGATATTGCACTGGCCATTCGCTATGCGGTAGATAATGGGGCGAAAATTATTAGCATGAGTTTTGGAAAAGATTTTTCTCCCGAAAAGAAATGGGTAGATGATGCTTTTAAATATGCAGAAAGTAAAGGTGTGTTACTGGTACATGCTGCAGGTAATGACCATAAAAATATTGATACTGCCTATAATTTCCCAAACCCCATATATGCCGATGGTTCCGGCAGGGCCAGTAATATCATTACGGTAGGCGCCAGCAGCGATAAAAAACTGGGCAGCGCACTGGCCGATTTTAGCAATTATGGTAAAAAAGAAACAGATGTATTTGCCCCCGGCGTTTCCATTTATTCTACTACCCCTTTTAATAACAGTTTTGGTAAATCAAATGGTACCAGCTTTGCAGGCCCTATTGTAGCGGGTATTGCCGCATTAACTTTGCAATATTATCCGAACCTTACCCCGCAACAATTAAAAACAATAATCGAAAAAACGGCCCAGGCCCCGGCAGGTAAGGTAAATAAACCCGGTTCCGATGAAATGGTTTCACTCAGCGATATTTCAGTTTCCGGCGGTATTGTAGATGCGTATGAAGCAGTGAAATATGCAGGCGATATGCAAAAGCCCATGTTGAAGCATAAAGATAAAAAACGGCTGCCCAAATCAAAAATATCAAAACCGGTAAAAGGTTAATATAAAGAGTTTCTTCAGCATACATGGCCTCTTCATAAGAGGCCATGTATTTTTATAACAAGGATGGATATTCCTAATTAAAAAATCACCATAAGAGAACGAATTCTCTTTCCTTTTTTATAACATAACCTGCCCATTTTATTTTTCAAAAACAACGGCTTCCGGTTTGGCCCCTTTGGCTTCTACAATTTTTTCGATACTTTTTATCATGGGATCGGGGCCGCAAATGTAAAAATGACGGCTAAAATCTTCCACTTGTTTTTCTAAAAAGGACTGGTCTATGCGGCCATGCGGATAGCCGGGCTCTGCAGTATCTAAAATAAATATGGCATTATCACCCAGCAACGATTTTAATTCTTCCCGGTAAATAATATCTTTTGATGTTTTATTGGCAAAGAATAATTTATTATTTCCAATGGAATGGTCTTTTTGCAATTGGCGCAATATGGCAATAAAAGGGGTAATCCCGGCACCGCCTGCAATAAAATAACCTTCTCCCGAATACGCAATAGCACCCCAGGAATCATCAATAATCAATTGGTCGCCGGGTTGCAATAATCCTATTTGTTTGGTTACCCCATCATGATCGGTGTAGCATTTGATGGTAAACTCCAGGTAAGGGTCACTATTGAGGGATGTAAAAGTGAAAGGGCGTTTTTCTTTTTCCCAGCCTTCTTTATGAATGCTTACTTCGGTAGCCTGGCCCGGAACAAATTCGTATCCCTTCGGTTTTTCAAGCCTTATGCGTCTTACATCATGGGTTACTTGCTGAATGTCCTGTATCGTTAATATGGTTTCCATTTTGTGATATTTATAAGTTTATAAGTGTAAAAAATTCTTGTTTATTCACTGTATTGATAAAACTGCCATGCAGGCTGTTTGTAATCGTTTCACATCCCTGCTGTGCCACTCCTCTTGATGCAATGCATAAATGAGAGGCTTTTAAAATTACAGCTACATCTTCAGTTTGCAATACTTTTTTTATATGATCTGCAATTTGTGCAGTCAGCCTTTCCTGTATTTGCGGCCTCCTGGCATAAAAATCTACAATCCTGTTTAGCTTTGACAACCCAATTACTTTTCCTTTTGAAATATAAGCGATATGGGCTTTCCCTATAAATGGTACAAAATGATGCTCACAATAAGAAAAGACTGGAATATTCTTCTCCACAACCATTTCATTGTATTTGAATTTATTTTCAAATAAAGTTATTCCCGGTTCATTGGCCGGGTTTAAACCTTTAAAAATTTCCTGCACATACATTTTCGCAACCCGCCGGGCTGTATCCTTAAGGCCGTCCTCGTGTAAATTAAGGCCCAGAGCTTCCATGATTTTAGAAAAATGATATTCTATACTTTTCTCCTGCGATGAAATATCCATCTTATTATCAGTAAATACGGCATTTATTATTTTACCATTTGGCGTAAATTCTTTTTTAACTGCAGGAGTGAAATCTGTAATATCCATCGTATATATTATATTTTTATTTTTTGTGCTGCACAATACAGGGTATCCTGTTTCACAGGATTCAATTGAATAAGTATCCTTACCTTCACGTTGTGTTTACATTCATCTTCTTACTTCATTAGAGCAATCCTAAAACAAAAGGTTACAGAATAAATTGGCAAAAGCTGTAACCTTTTTATCTTTGAATAATCTAAACGCATTATGATAGGTCAATCTATTGCATTAGCCGATATGACTCCCGATGGAGAATTGGTTCATCGTATAAAAACCGGTGAAAAGGAATTATTTGAAATTATCATGCGAAGGTATAACCAAAGGATGTACCGCATTGGAATGTCAATACTGGCCGATGAAGCAGAAACGGAAGATGCGATGCAAAATGCCTATATCAGTTGTTACGAACATTTACAGCAGTTTGAGAGCCGGAGCGCTTTTAGTACCTGGCTTACCAGGATCATGATCAATCAATGTTTTGAACAAAAGCGTAAACAAAAAAAATATACCATGAAGGTTGAAAATACGGGCCATACAGCCACTTCATCTTCACCCGATGCTTTATTGGTAAATAAAGAATTAGGAAATGTTATGGAAAAGGCAATAGCCCAGCTTCCGGAAATTTATCGTACCGTTTTTGTATTGCGTGAAATTGAAGATCTTTCAGTAAAAGAAACATCAGAGGTATTAAGCATCGAAGTGCCGAATGTAAAAGTGAGATTAAACAGGGCCAAAACAATGCTTAAAGAAAGTTTAAGCGGTTATATGAATCATCATGTATATGATTTTCATCTTTCTAAATGCGACAGGGTTGTGAGTTTTGTAATGAACCGGGTATTGGCGATGCCTTAATTTAATCTTTATTCCAGGTTTTTTGTACCAGCCTTTGCCCCTTGGCCAATAATTTTAAAGACTGTCTTTTTATTGAAATATTACTTCCATAATGTTGCTCTTGTTCCATTGTAATTTTATAAGCATCCATAATATTTCGATAGCTGATAGACCCAATCACTTCCTGCTTCTCGTCAACTACGGGCAAAAGATCCAAATTTTCTTTTGCCATAATTTGAACCGCCGTTTTTAAAGTATCATTGGCTCTTACCCGCATATTCCTTCTTTTTACCAGTGTGGATACCGGTTGTTGTACCGGGTGTTGCTCACTCCATAAATTGGAGGCGCTGATAACACCTGAAAATAAATCATCTTCACTAACCAATAAATAATAATTGGCTGCCGATGAAGGATTTTCTTTGAGCCAGGCCCTCAGCTCGGCAATAGAATTTGAATCATTTATAACCAGGGCTTCCTCATTCATCATTCTTTGTACCGTAAACTGTTCTAAAATATCAGGCGTATAGGTTTCCGGTGTTTTAATGCCCCGCCGGGCAATTTTTTCCGTCATAATGGTATTCTCCATCAGGAAAAAAGAAATAAGGTAGGCAATAGAGCAGGCAGCAAGCAAGGGGAGTAATGCATTAAACTGCCCTGTGGTTTCCAGGGCAAAAATGATAGATGTTAAAAATGCTCTTGAAGCCCCGGCAAACATAGCAGACATCCCTACTAAGGCAGCCAGTGAGATGGATATACCTACCCCCGGGAAAATTTTTTGTAATGCAATTCCTATTACGGCTCCTGCCGCTCCTCCAATTGTAAGCAAGGGCGCCAGTGTACCGCCCGATGTGCCACTGGCAAGCGCTACAGACCAGGATAAAAATTTAAACAGGCATAAATAACCCAGTATTTTCAGTGATTGTGTGCCGGCCAATACATCGGTAATATTATTATATCCTACCCCCAGTGTACGGGGGTCTATATACCCTATAATACCTACAAATAAACCACCGATGGCAGGCCACCACATCCAGTGGATGGGAAGTTTCTCAAAATGATCTTCCAGCCAATACACAATTTTAGTAACCAGGATAGATAATAAGCCGATAGCCAAACCAATCATGCTGTATAAGAATAATGCCTGGTTGCCGGGCATGGCAATTTCATGGGCAATAGGAAATACAGGACCGGGATCAAATAATACATGATGCCCTGCTGCACCGGTTATACAAGCTAAAGCCACCGGTATGATAGAGGCAGGAGAAAACTCAAATAATAAAAGTTCTACCGCAAGAAAAATAGCTGCCACCGGGCTGCCAAATATAGCGGCCATACCCGCCGTGGCGCCGGCAGCCAATAATATTTTTCGTTCATTGTGCGAAATTTTCATAACCTGCCCCAGGGTAGAACCTAAGGCACCACCCGTTGCAATGATGGGGCCTTCTGCGCCAAACGGGCCACCCGTGCCAATTGCAATGGCCGATGATAATGGTTTTAAATAGGTAATAGTAGGCTTAATCTTACTATCATTGGTAAGAATCTGTTCCATTGCTTCGGGTATGCCATGCCCACGGATGGCTTTAGAACCATATAAAGCCATAAACCCAATAATGACTCCGCCAATTGCTGGAATAAAAATAACCCACCAGCCTAAATGATTATCCTGGGGTAATATATGGGTAGTACTGAATTCGCCAAAAAAGGAAATATGGGTTACCAGGTAAATAAGATCTACTAAAAATCTTGCAATTACACTAATACAGGCCGCCACCACGATGGCAAAAAATGAAATACGCAGGATCCTGTTTTTGGGATGTGGTTCGTTTTTTAAATGTTTCTCTTCTTCCGGCGGCGTTTGTAATGAAGTGGAAACCGGGATACCTGTAAATGAATTAAATTTATTTATCATCTTAGGTTGCAAAAATATAACATCCGGGCTAAATGGTTTTAATCATTTTTTAGTAAAAATTATTTTATATAATTAATTTTATTAAAATTAAAATCATGCTGCGATCAGAATTAAAAATTTTACCTGCCTATTTTGATAAGTATATTAATCTTTGTGATGATGCAGATATTGTTGAAGCCATCCAAACCAGCATTACAGAATTAAAACAAGCGCCCGTAAAAGATTGGGAAGCATTGGGTAATAAAGTATATGCACCGGGTAAATGGACCATTCCAGACATTTTGCAGCATTTAATTGATACTGAAAGGGTTTTTTGTTACCGGGCTTTATGTTTTGCCCGTAAAGACAAGCAAACCATGATAGGAATGGATGAAAACAGTTACGCTTTGGAAGCATGCGCCAGTAACCGGGGTATCCTGTCGCTCATTGAAGAATTGATCATCTCCCATCAATCTTTTTTATTGATGTATAAATCATTTACACCGCATATGCTGGGGCAGGAGGGGCATGGCTTTGCAGGTAAATATAGCGTGGCAGATATAGGTTTCATTATGCCGGGCCACCAGCGCTGGCATTTTAAAACCATCCGGGAAAAGTATCTTCCTTTATTGGGTTAAATACATTTACAACAAATAGTATTGTAATATGTTATTGATAAAATAATATTATTATTCATACGCTTATTTCTTTTTTGGATAAAGAGTAAACAGGTATTTACAAAATGTTTTCCCGGCAGAAATCAGGAATCTCATTTTATCTAAGTAGGTAAACAGTAGCCTATTAAAATGTGCAGAAGTTGTGATTGTTAAAAAAAAATAACACTCCTTTTACAATAATAAGTTAATCTAAGAGTTAAATTTATGGCATGATTTGATTTCTACCTTCTACTTTTCTTTCACAATTTAAAAAAATATAACATGGACACTGGCAAATTACAGTATTTACATGCTGTATCTGTTGCTGAGCAAACCCACAATAACACCACCAGTTGGGTTGGCCTGTTTCCAATACAGGCGTTTGAAATCAGCAAAGGACAAACCTTTGAAACACACACGGAAGGTGACTTAGAAAGCATTGAAGTGTTTTCTAATCTTATTACAAAACCTGGTCATTTAGAATTGAGCATTCACCAATTTGATCCGCTTGAAAAAAAGTGGAGCGATGCGATTGGTACTACATCAGTAGAAGTAAAAAAATCGGATGAAGGTAGCTGGATGAAATTTAATGTACCATCTTGTCATTTGGTAAAAGGCAAGCATTATGGTTTTAAATTAGTAAGCCACGATTGCCTCATAGGAATTGGTGAAGCCATGGGCAGCTCCAGTAACCCTCCTCTTACAAACGGGCAAGAATGGAAGTTTTCCGTAAACGGGCAGCATACCTCATTTAGTTATTGCAGCCTGGCATTTAAAGTGGCTTTAAAGGCAGCTTAGTTTAAGCAAGTAAAATAAGTAAGCGCATTCCGTTTAACCGGGCCGGTTAAATAGTATGCGTTTTTTTATGCCATTGAAACTGCGGCATGAGGCTGTTTTTTGGGCAGCCTTTTCATAAGCATAAGAACAACTGTTTATGAATTATCCACAGATCTTATTTTTCAGGAAGCTTTCGATGGTACTGCAGGGTACAAAAAAAGGTTTATCATCAATGGTAATATTGAGCAATGATCCATTTACCAAATAAGTTCCTGCAACGGTGTTGCCCATTACCGTTATGTGAAACTGGCCTTCCCTGGCATCCCCGGTAAAGTTACCACCCGCCGACTCCACAGTTGTTTTTGCTTTGTTTAAAATTTCATCGGGGTTACCGGTAAATGGAAAAGAAAAATTACATGCTGCCATCGTTTTATTTTTAAAATTAAGGTATTTGATGGGATTCTTTGTTTTAAAAAAAGATCTATGCATAAGAATATTATTTTATTATCTGAATAATAATATAAGCACTCTATTTTTGCTTGCTGTAAACGAATCATCATTTTATTGGATCAGATTACCACATATAAGAATTTTGTAAATGGCCGTTTCCTCAATGAAGGCCTGCGCATGACGGCAGGTATTATATTACCCGCCTTTATTGCTTCGGCATTTGGCCAGTTGCAAACGGGGATACTTATCTCTTTGGGGGCGCTTTGCGGGAGCATTGCCGATACACCCGGCCCCGTGCATTACCGCAGAAACGGCATGTTCTTTAGCAATATACTCATAAGCCTGGTTGCCATTATTATTGGCTATGCATCTCATTTTCCTTTTTTACTGGCAATACTCATATTTATATTTGGATTTATTTTTTCCATGTTATCCGTATACGGAGCCCGTATTTCTGCCATCGGTATTGCTGCGCTGATCATCATGGTGCTGAACCTGGAAACGAAACGTACCGGCTTAGATGTATTGTGGTATGCCTTGTACATCTTTGCAGGCGCTACCTGGTATATGTTTTTTAGCCTGGCCTTATATAGTTTACGCCCATACAGGATCATTCAGCAAACCCTCGGCGATTTTATTATACATACCGGCACTTACCTGCAGGGCAGGGGCGATTTTTATAAACCCAACCCGGATATTGATAAAATTACCAATAACCTCATGGAGCAACAGGTAAAACTGCTGGAGGAGCAAACCCTGGTAAGCGACTTGTTGTTTAAAACAAGAGAATTCACCAGGGAATCTTCGGTTATGAGCCGCGGACTTTTAAAAATGTATGTGGATGTAGCGGAAATGTTTGAGTCCATCATTACTTCTTTCCAGGATTACCATTTGCTGCATCAGCAATTTGATTATACCGGTATCCTGCCCATGATCCATCAGCAAATTGATAAGCTGGCTATGGAATTGAAACATATCGGTATCGAAGTAAAGAGTGGAAGCCCCGCCATGCCAGTTACTACCTATTTAGAAGGCCTGGATGAATTGGTAGATAAATTTGAAGGGTTAAGGAAGCATGATATGAATGAAAACAACCTGGAACACTATGTGGGGTTGGGGGCCATTATCCGCAACCTGCGCATACTTACTCAAAAAGTAACAGACCTGCAATATTATACCCGTTTTGATAAGAAAGCGAAAAAAGTTAAAGATGCTGAAGAAGTAAATTATTCTGCGGAGCAAAAAAATGAGTTGTTTCTCTTCTTTAATAATTTTAATATAAGTTCTAATATTTTTCGACATTCACTACGGGTTGCCATTGCCTTATTAATGGGTTATCTCATTTCGCTTTATTTTACAATTGGCCATAGTTACTGGATACTGCTTACAATTGTGGTGATACTAAAACCCGCTTACAGCCTTACCAAGCAAAGGAATAAAGCCCGTATTGCTGGTACTTTCCTGGGTTTGATGCTGGGCTTTGTATTGGTATATTTTATTCGCAATGATACGGCGCTGTTGTTTCTGCTGGTGCTGCTGATGATTTTAACCTATACTTTTTTACGCACCCATTATTTTATCAGCGTATTATTTCTTACGCCTTACCTGGTATTGTTTTATTATTTTCTGCACCCGGTAAATCTCCTCAATTTAATGGCCGACCGGTTTATTGATACTGCCATTGGTTCGGTAATTGCTTACCTGTGCAGCTTGTTTTTATTGCCTCTATGGGAGCAAGATTCCATTTTACGGGTATTATCTAAAATGAACCGGGCAGCCACTCATTATTTTAAGATAATAGCCGATGGTTTTAATAACCGGATGCCTGATAACAAAGCCATCAAAGTGGCCAGGAAAGCAAATTTTACAGCATTGGCCAATGGTTCGGGAGCTTTTAATCGTATGTTATCTGAACCCAAAAGGTACCAGGCTGGCATTAAAGAAATTCATCGCTATGTGGCATTAAACCAATTGCTTTCATCTCACTTAGCCAGCTTATCCTATTTTTTATATAACAATTCAGAATATTTTAAACCGGTAGATTTAGAGCCATCTGCAAAATTAATTCTCGATGAATTGAACAATGCTTATTATCACCTGGAGCATACGCCCGGTTTAGTGGTAGATACAGATCAAGCCGTATTGAATCCCGTATTTACCCACAGTAATAAAATTCTTAAAAAAAGAAAGGAAGAAGTAAGCATTGGGATTTTAGAAACCGAAACGAAAAAAGAATTGGTGGCCACCAAATCAATTACTGATCAGTTTATCTTTATTTACAGTTTGGTTAAAGATATGACTAAAGTAAGCAAACGATTAGCCACCTTTGTATCTTAAAGATAATGACTGTCATCTCTTTTATGAGAAATGGAAATCTTTACCTCCCATTCATCAAACTCACCCGTGAGTTCAATAGTCACTACCAGCTTCTGGTATATTTTCCCGGTTGAGGAACTTCTTAAATCACTTTGTATAAAACGCATACTCTCTTCAGGTGGCTGCATTTCGCCATAAAAACCGCCCGCCGAAGGTTCATTAAAATTTATTTTTGCTTTTTTTACAGCGTTATAAAGATTCCGGTAAATTTTAGAAGCATCTTTAAAACTTACGCCACTGCACATGATTGCCTGCCAACTTGCCGTAGTATCTACTTTAGATTGAAAACGAAAAATACGGGCCGATTGTGCACCCGGTATGGCAGCAAATGCTTTATATATTTCCACGCCATTTTGCATTTCTATCAATTCGCCCTGGATGCCACGGTAGTTTGATGCATATGCTTTTATAATTGCATTCAAGGAATCAGAAAAACCTTTCGGGCTACCGCTTATGTTTTTATAAAACTGGGAATAGCTGATTGATAACAGGCCCGCAAAAAATAGGGTAAGCAAAATTTTTTTCATTTTGTAAAGGGTTTAATTGCAATAATAAACCAATGTATTTAATTGATGAATGATAAGTAATTAACAGGCTGTGAATGAAACGTAGATTTACCTGGTAAATTTCCGTTCTATAAAAAATTATATTATTTCATATGATTTTTCACTGATATTTTATTTATTTGTGTACTCATTTTGCAATAACTTCTGAAACTAAAATGAGTGAACCCTGTATTCCCCTCACCGGCTTTTTAAAAAACCTTCCCCAAAGAAGGTTTTTTTTATTAAATACAGATTTGGTTTTTTGCTGGTATATCGTTTACTTGCTTATATGAAACCAGCGTCATTAAAAGACATTAAAACTGAAATTGAATTAATGTCTGCCCATGAACTCTCTTTATTCATCATGCGGCTGGCAAAATTTAAAAAAGAGAATAAAGAATTAATTACCTATTTATTATTCGATGCGCAGGATGAACCTGGTTTTATTCATTCAGTAAAAGCAGAATTAGAAGATTTATTTACCCGGGTGAATGTTTCGAATCTTTATTTTGCTAAAAAAACAATCCGTAAAATTGCCAGGTATGCCAACCGGTATATAAAATATGCTGCTTCACCGGTTGTAGAAATTGAGATAGAAATGGCTGTTTGTACCGGTATAAGAAAGTTACCCATTGACCTAAATAAAAGTACAGCATTGCAAAATTTATATAATGCCCGGGTAAAAAAAATAAATAAAGCCCTTGCTTCCCTGCACGAAGACTTACAATTTGAATATAAGGATGCAATTGCCCGGTTGTAAACAAAAGAGGAAACTAGTTTTCTGCAACCGTTTTTTTACCTGTAAATTAGCAGCCATAAACAAATGATTATGATAAAATCGGTTAACGATTTTGAACATGTTTTTTTTATTGGTATTGCCGGCGCCGGCATGAGTGCTTTAGCACAATATTTAAAAGGGATTAATAAAGAAGTGTGTGGCAGCGACCGCTTTTTTATTGCCGGTGAACCGAATGATACCCGGGACAAACTGGAAGCGGCAGGCATTCGTTGTTTTGAGCAAGACGGACAGGGTATTACTGAAAAAACGCAACTGGTAGTGGCTTCTGCAGCCATTGAAGATACCGTTGCTGAAATTCAAAAAGCAAAAGCGTTGCATATTCCTGTTTTAAAGCGGAGTGAATTACTGGCATTCATTGCCGATAGTAAAAAAACAATTGCAATCGGCGGAACATCAGGAAAAAGTACAACAGCCGCCATGCTTTACCATATACTTGAATATGCGGGCTTTGAGCCCAGTATCATTACCGGGGCCGGGCTTACTTCCATAATTAAGGAAGGAAAAATAGGCAATGCAGCAGTGGGAAAAGGAGAGTGGTTGGTGATTGAAGCAGATGAAAGTGATGGTTCTATTGTGCAATACCATCCCCACATTGGAATCTTATTGAATATTGATAAAGACCACCAGGAAATTAAGGAACTGGTTGAAATATTTTTAAAGTTTAAGCAAAATACAAAAGAGCATTTTATTGTAAACAGGAGCCATGCGCTTTCTGCAAGCTTATCGGCCCGGGTAGAAAATGATTTTTCAATAGATGTGCCTGCAGGGTTGCAGGGAAATAATTTTCGCCAACAGGGCCTGGATATTTCATTTACAATTAATGAAGTTCCCTTTACTATGCACAGCATGGGCAGGCATAATATGGAGAATGCACTGGCAGCTTGTGCGGCAGCCCGTCTTTTAAACATACCCCTGGCTACTTGTGCCGGGGCGCTTAAAACCTATGAAGGAATATATCGCCGCCACCAGGTGCTGGGTAAAAAAAACGGAATATGGGTCATTGATGATTACGCTCACAACCCGGCCAAATGTGCGGCATCCATAAAAGCTTGTCAGCATGTAGCTGAAAAAGTAGTTGCCTGGTTTCAGCCGCATGGGTATGCACCCACCCGTTTTTTACGGCACGATTTTGTAAAAGAAATTGCTGATGCTTTGCGGCCGCAGGATGAAATCTGGATGAGCGAAATTTTTTATGCAGGAGGCACCACAATAAAAGATATCTCTGCCAATGATCTTATACAGGATATTAAAAAAACCGGTAAGCAGGCTTTTTTTGTTGAAAACAGGAATAATTTTTTAGCATCTGTTCGCCCCCATCTTGCAGCAGGAAATGTTTTGTTGCTCATGGGAGCCCGGGACCCCAGCCTGGAACAATTTAGTGAACAAATCTGGCAACAATTATAATTACAAATATTTTGACAACCTTATTTACCCATATTGGTTTACTGGCCGGCACAAGAGATACGCATCAATTATTAAGAGGCCACCAACTGGCCGACCTCCCTTGTATGGAAGATGCATATTTACTGGTGGAAGATGAACAAATAGCCGATTATGGTTACATGTACGAATTGGCATTAAAACTACCGCAACTACCCAAAAATATTATTGATGTACAGGGTAGATATATTTTACCTTGCTGGTGCGATAGTCATACACACTTAGTTTTTGCAGGCAGCCGTGAAAATGAATTTATATTTAAACTGCAGGGATTAAGCTATGCTGAAATTGCAGCAAAAGGTGGCGGTATTTTAAACTCAGCCAAAAAATTAAATGAAACCCGTGAGGAGGAATTGTTAAAACAAGCTGAAATCCGGTTACAGCAAGTGGCCGAACTGGGTACGGGCGCTATTGAAATGAAAAGTGGATATGGATTATCTGTAGCCGGTGAATTGAAAATGCTAAGGGTTATTAAACAACTAAAGCAAAGAAGTAAACTGAGCATAAAAGCCAGTTTTTTAGGCGCCCACACCTATCCTGAAGAATTTAAAAATAATCATGCCGGTTATATTAAATTAATATTAGAAGAAATGCTGCCTGTAATTGCGGCAGAAAATTTAGCCGATTATATTGATGTGTTTTGTGAAACCGGTTTTTTCTCACCCGCTGAAACCGAACAAATATGCAAGGCCGGCGCCTGTTACGGGCTGCGGCCTAAATTGCACGTGAACCAGCTCAATAGTATTGGGGGCATACAAACCGGTATGGCGGCACATGCCCTTTCACTCGATCATTTAGAAACCTTAACAGCAGAAGAGATCAGCCTCCTGGGCAAATTTGAAGGATGTAGTACTCTTTTACCAACCGCTGCATTTTTCCTTCGTATGCCATACCAGCCTGCACGTGCCCTAATTGGGGCCAATGCTGCGGTGGTGTTGGCTTCAGACTATAACCCCGGATCCTCACCCAGTGGAAATATGAACCTGGTAAATGCCATCAGTTGCATTCAAATGAAAATGTTTCCCCAGGAAGTAATTAATGCATCTACGCTCAATGGCGCTTATGCCATGGATCTGCAAAATGAAGTGGGCAGTATTACCATTGGCAAAAATGCAAACCTCATTCTTTTAAAACCCATCCCATCCCTGGCTTATCTTTTTTATAGTTTTGGGCTGAATCATATAGAAAAAGTAATGATACGGGGTAGTTGGGTATAGGCATTCTTTTCTTTTTTTT
Organism: Sphingobacteriales bacterium 39-19; assembly: GCA_001898465.1. Lineage (GTDB taxonomy): Bacteria > Bacteroidota > Bacteroidia > Chitinophagales > Chitinophagaceae > Ferruginibacter. Next base: position 192,739 of record MKTX01000003.1, read on the forward strand.
GATTAACCCATCGGGTTTAGGTATTTTGCTTGCCATTATTACAAAATGGTTTCAGCCGTTTTATCCATAAGTATGTTACTGCATAGCTTAATCTTTTATGGGTAAGATGAAAACATTTTTAAAAAATATTCATTTACAAATGAAACATTTTAAATTTTACAATAAGAAAGATATTTTATCGCTTACAAAAATTCGCCGGTTCGAAACACACCTAGGTGAGCGTATTCAAGTATTGCCTGAAGAAAACGGATGGCCGGAAAGCTTACAGCAATCACCTGCTAAATATGTATTGCTGGGCATCCCGGAAGATATTGGGGTACAGGCAAATTACGGGCAGCCGGGAGCCGATACCTGCTGGTACCCTTTTCTTAATCATTTTTTAAATATCCAGAGTAACGATTTTTTAACCGGGGAAGATATTTTACTGCTTGGTCATTTTGATTTTGGCGATCTTAAATACCTGATCGAAAATCATGCATATCATCCCGATGAATTGATAGATGCCTATCGCCATGCCGTGGTGAGTATTGATGAAGAGGTGGAGAATATTCTTAAAGTGATTGCATTTTACAATAAAATTCCCATTGTAGTGGGCGGTGGCCATAATAATGCCTATCCCATTATTAAAGCTGTTGCAAAAGGATTACATAAAAACGGGGCTACCCATATTGCCCAAATAAATTGTATTAACCTGGATGCCCATACTGATTATCGTCCATTGGAAGGGCGGCACAGTGGAAACCCGTTTCGCTATGCCGAAAACGATGGTTACCTGGGACGATATGCCATTGTGGGGATTCATGAAAATTATATACAGCAAAATGTATTGAATGATATTCATCAAAATCATTTTATACAGTACAATACCTACGAAGATATTTTTATTCATGAAAAGAAAAATTTCATACAGGCTGTGGCCCAGGCAACCGGGTTTACCGAAGATACCTTTACGGGCATAGAACTAGACCTGGACAGTATTGAGGGGGCGCTCAGCAGTGCCCGTACCCCATGCGGTATAAATAGCCTGCATGCCCGGCAGTTTATAAATTTCGTTGCTACCGATACCAAGGCCGCCTATTTACATATTTGTGAAGGAGCCTGCATTCAAAATGGTATACAAGATCATGTCACCGGTAAGCTCATCAGTTATTTAGTATCTGATTTTGTGAAAGCAAATGCTGAAAACCGGTTGAGATAACAGGCTAGCGAAGTAGTAACAGAGTTCCTTTTAAAATATCGTTGGTTTTATTATTTAACTGAATAATATACGTGTACGTGCCGGCCGGCATGGGGGTATTTTTATAATTTCCATCCCAGGGTATGTTTTGCCTGCCTGACTGGTAAACTAACTGTCCATACCTGTTGTACACCCATAATTCAAATTGAGGAAAAGCATTGAGTGCCGGGATATTCCAGGTATCATTGATTCCATTATTATCAGGGGTGAACACATTGGGAATATAAATATCGTTGTATAGTTTTACGGCTACTGTATCGATGCTGCTGCCACAATTATTTTTTGATATTACGATCAGTTGGTAGGTGATATCATTCATAGCATATACCGATGGGGTAAGGGAACGAATATTGGATAAGCCGGTTGAAGGAGTCCAGTAAAAATCGACATATTCACCGTTTATGGATCCTTCCAGGTTTATATAGGCTCCTTTCATTACCGCTTTATCGGGGCCTGCATCAGCCGTTGCTTTTGCAAAAACAGTTACTGAAATTGTTGCCGTATCGCTACACCCCTGGCTGTTAAAACCAATTATGTGATACATTGTTGTTTGCTGGGGTGATGCAAAGGGTGCAGCTATACTATCATTCGATAAACCGAATGCCGGTACCCATTTATACCGGCTTGCTCCCGCCACCTGCAGTTTTACTGAATCCATTTCGCAAATACGATATGCGTTATTTGTAATTTGCAAATGGGGAAGGGGTAACAGGCTCACATGGGTTTGCATAAGAACCCGGCAGCCTGCCTCATTACTTACTGTAACCGTATAATTGCCCGGCAGGGGTGCATGAATAACAATAAAATCTCCCTGTGCAGTAAATCCATTTGGCCCCGCCCAGCTATATTGGATGCCTCCTGTAGCTTGTAAAGATAAATTAGAACCCGCACACACAGGCCCGTAATTAGTAATAGAAGCGTTGGGGTTTTCATGAATGATGATTTCGATGGGGCTGCTATAAATACGGCAACCGGGCGCATTGATATTGCCCATTTCTGCAGCCACCAGCCTGTAACGATAACTACCAGCAAGCGTATTGCTTACAATAGGTACCGGCAATTGCAGGGTAGCATTGCCTGGTACATCTTGCCAGGCTTGCTGATTGTAGCTGCTTTGCCAATGAAATTCGGGCATATTATACCCGGGGCCTACCGTGCCCGAAATCATAAAATGCCCGGTATCACCTGCACAGAGATTCAGGGTATCTCCGGGGAAACCGTTTATAGAAGTTTGTAATTTAGGGCCGCAACTTCTAAAAGTAATATCATCTAAAGCTATATCGTTGCCGCAACCACCGGGGGCATTATTTACAATGCGTAAAACATAATCATGCACACCGGCAGGGGTACTGAAAAAGAAACCATATTGATTCCATTGCGGATTATTTGTACCCGGTATATTTCCGCTGCTGTATGATTGTAAAATATTTCCGCTTAAACTTTCAATAGTAAATGTTAGGTTGGGTTCTATACCGGCGCCATTACAGGAATTGGGTTTTAGTACATTCATAACCCATGCCGCAAACTCGTATAAACTGTTTCCACATAAACCCCTTACCGTATCTACATAAAAAGCGCTGGGTTGCAAGGAAGCATTCACCAGCATAAAATATCCATTCCCATTTTGAGTATGGTCGCTATTGAGTGTATGCCAGCTGCTGCCAAAACAGTTTTGAGTATTTGTTATTACGGTATAATACCCATCGTTCGGACAATCCGCTGCCAGGTATTGATAGCCCGTAGCTGCTGCAGCCAGCGCCGGACCCGGGTTTGTACCGGATCCAAAATTGATATTAATGATGGGGTCACCCAGGCTTCCATTACATAATTGTGCCCGGCTTACTAAACAAAAAAAGGAAAACAGCACACTAAAAAAAAGTGGTAACCTCATGAGGGTACAAATATCTGCATTTTAAAATGAAGAAACTACTTTCCCCTCGGCCTGGTGATGTACTGTAAAGTTTAATGAATTGGCAATAAAACAAAACCGGTTTGCTTCTGCATGCAAATTTTGCAGAAGGCTTAGCTGTGCCGCATCCCGGATGGTAACCCGGGGATGTAATGTAATGCCTGTAAATTTTCCGGAACCATTTTCTAATTCTGTCATAGTGCCGGTAGCCGTATCTGTATAATCCAATACTACGATGCCTGCCACCGAACATAAATGGAGAAACCAAAGCATATGGCAGCTTGAAACCGATGCTAATAAAAGTTCTTCGGGATTGTGTTTGGTATAGTCACCTTTAAATGCCGGGTCAGAAGAAGCCTGGATGGTTTCTTTATTTGTTACCTGTATAGTATGGCTTCGCTCATAGGCATGATAAGAAGCAGTGCCTCTGCCGTTATTGCCCGTCCAGGTGATGGTAACTTTATACGTGTGGTCTTTCAGCAATTTTATTTACACTAAATTAAAACGAATTTAATAAAAAATAATTTGCGGCATCTCAGTAACCCGCAGAGTAACGGTGTTGCCGGTAGCATTTATTATATTTCCATGGGTATTTAATGCAGGCTTTAAAATCTGATAAGGAATAAGTGCAGGTAAAGTAAGGATTTTATTTTCTTCTTTCCCACTATGGGTTTGTAACCAGGCGACGATTGCTTTTTTGTGGGAATTCTCTTTTAATTGATAATATTGCAAACGATAGTCATCATCTATCAGTTCTTTTTCAAAAACATAACCCTGTAACCGGGTTTTAAAAGTTTCAATAGCATACCAGGCCGGGCGGGGAATATATTGTTGTTTCCATTTATACACGGAATCATATTTTAATAATCCACTGGCATTAAAAGTGCCGCAGGTAGTACCATCGGCATATTGATCGGCCAGCCAGTATTGGTATAAAATAATACCGCGGCTGCAATGGAGTAACCAGTTCCGCAATAACCATTCAGATTGTATTTGCTCACTGGTTTTTTGTGCAAAGCTGTGAATGGCCATAAAGCTATTTCCCCAAAGGGTGGCTTCATTGCAATATGCACTGGGGTGTTTCATTTTTTCGGTATAGGCATCGTAGCCGCTTTCGGTATTAATGAGTGGGGTTCCAAAAAGCCTGGCAAAATAAATAGCGGTATCTAATTTTTGTTCCAGGTTAAAGCTTTTATTTTCGGGCATCAGCGCCTGGCCGCTGTTCCCGCTGCCTTGCATGCCTAAGCTGGTTGGGTAGGCGTGTATATTAAAAACATCAAAAGGTATATCGCCGTTTTTACGGTTATATTTCCACCACCACCACATGGCACGAATGTAGGTAGGGTTCACATTGGCCAACCCGGGGAAGATCAATTTCATTTGATCTTTATTTAGCCCGCTGTTTCTAATGCCCACGGGTTCGTTTTTAAATTGTACCGTATTATCATGGCCATCAAAATAGCAGCTCATCATAGCAGCCTGCTGGTAGGGATACATAAAACCAGCGCCTTTAAAGTTCAGGTCTCTTTCATTATCGGGTTCAATACTGCGATGCCCCAATACATAGAATGCCTTTGCCAATCTTTTTAAATTCCAGGCTGCCTGGGCATAACTGGCGGGTTTATCTGCAATCTCATTAAAAGTGCATATACCCTTATACCGGTCTGCTGTTTTTTCATTTATTAAATTACTGGGAATGGGTTTTTGGCCTGCCCAATCTCCACCGCTATTGTTGGTGGGGCTCACCATGCTGCTATCTGTCATGCTGCCCAATACATAATGTAATACAGAACCGCTTTTTATAATTCTTTCATTAAATGAGGCTTCTACATCACCGGCAGTGCCTGAAGGGTGTTTAAGACTCAGGTCTTTATTGAACAGGTAACATGCGGCAGCAAACCAACGAAGTCCGCCTGTCCATCCTTCGTCGTAATTTTTACCATCGGCGCTTTGTCCCATTTGAAAAACAATATTGGTTCCTATACTGCTATCTACGGTAATGGGGGCGAGTGGCTGATGCAATACTTCAGGCATATCCCTTTGTTTTAATTTACCATAAAAAACAATTTCTTTTATCATGCCTGCCTGGTTGCCATATATTAATTGCACAAACCGGGTATCGGTATGGAGGGGTAAGTCAATCCATTGCGAATGACTTACAGATCCGTCATCCAGGATACGCCCTGCTGTGGTATTATAGTGAAAAGGGGTTCCAGTATTAAAGAGCAATTCATTCTGGCGACTGCTTTTTTTAGGGGCCAGGTAAACACATATTTTCGTTAAAGTATATAAACCATCAAATTGAAATTCGTAACTAACGGGGCCCGGTACATTTTCGATGCGGTATGGATGGTATTCAAGTTGCAGGGCGCTGCTGGTAGCGGCATCAGCAAAATTCCACCATTCTTTTATCTTTTTTTCAGGTATTTCATCCGGACTGGATTGATCATTTATTTGCACATTGCTTTCCTGCTCATCAATAAAAGCATTTTCATTACCGGTAAGGGTAGGGTTTATTACGTGTATAACTTTTATTTTTTCCGATCCGTCCGATAAGGGCATTGCTTCCCTGCGATCCTGCCTGCCCCGGAGTAACAGGAATGTTGCAATGCCGATGAAGATAAGCGGGATGATGATTTTTTTCACCGTATAAAAATATTGCTTATCAGGCAGGGATAAAAATGTATTTGGCAATATGGTGAGGGGGTATGTGTACATGAAAAATTGTATCCGTAAATGCTTATCCCTCCAGCTCCATTATTTTTTCAAATACCGTTTCATACTCTGCATTCACTTTTTCTAATTCCTTCACTGCATTTTTATAATTGTTTTCTGCTTTTTTAAATTTTTCTTTATCAGAATAAGTGCCGGGCTCAGCTAATTGTTTTTCCCATTGGGTAGCTTCTTGTTGTAATGCCGTGGTGCGTTCTTCTAATTTTCGGAATTTATTTTTTAATTGCTGCAGTTCCTTTTTATGATCTGGTTGTATTTGTTTATTTGCAGTATCTGCCATTTCTTTTTTCATTACCGGATCTGCCGGTTTTTCATTTTTTGCTTTTTGTCTTTCCGCTATTCTTTTGTTTTTCCACTCTTCCCAGCCCGCATAGTCGCCTTTAAAGGCTACAATTTTATGATCTTCTATTTCCCATATTTTATTTGCAATACGGCTTATGAAATACCTGTCGTGGCTTACCAATATCAGGCTGCCTTCATATTTATTAAGCGCTTCTACCAGCAGGTCAACCGAGTGGATATCCAGGTGATTGGTAGGCTCATCCAGCATGAGAAAATTGGCTTTACTGGCAATCGTTTTGGCTAAGGCCACCCGGGCTCGTTCGCCACCGCTTAATACCTTTATTTTTTTATCTACGGCATCGCCGCTAAATAAAAATGCCCCGAGTAAACTGCGGATCTCCAGGTCGTTTTTTCCACTGCGGGCTTCATGCATTTCCTCTACCAGGTTATGATCCATATTGAGCGCTTCTAACTGGTGCTGGGCATAAAAGGATTCTACCACATTATGTCCCCATTCTCTTTGCCCTTCAAAAGGCTCCGTGCCGGCAATAATGCGGAGTAAAGTACTTTTTCCTTTTCCATTGGCTCCTATCAAAGCAATCTTATCGCCCCGGTCAATCTCTGCAGAAGCATCTTGGGTAATGATTACGTCTTTAAAACTTTTGTTCACATGTTTTAATGTGCAAATAATTTTACCGGGTTGTTTTTCTACTGCAAAATTTATTTTCATATTGGGCCGCTCCAGGTTCACATCTTCAATACGATCCAGCCTTTCTAATCTTTTTACGATACTTTGAGCCTGCGCTGCCTTGCTGGCTTTGGCTTTAAAGCGTTCTACAAACCTTTCCTGCTGGCGAATATAATCCTGCTGGTTTTCAAAAGCTTTCTTTTGAATATCTATACGCAATGCTTTTTCAGTTTCATAGAAACTATAATTACCGCTGTAAATATGTAATTGTTGCTGGTACAGTTCTACAATTTTAGTTACCATTCTATCTAAGAAAAACCTATCGTGGCTTACAATTACTACTGCACCGGGGTAATGTACCAGGTATTTTTCAAGCCATTCAATACTGGGCAAATCCAGGTGATTGGTGGGTTCATCCAGTAGCAGTACATCGGGTTTTTGCAATATCATTTTGGCAAGCAATACCCGCATCCGCCATCCGCCGCTAAAATTTTTATATTTCTTGCTGAGCTCTGCATTTTCAAAACCCAGGCCCTGTAATATTTCTTCGGTGCGGTGTTGTATGCTATATCCGTCCAGCACTTCCATTTCGTGCAGCAATTCGGCATAATCATGCGCCAGTTTTTCATCGCCGGTACGGGCCAGTTCTTCGCCCAGTACTTCCATTTCTTTTTCTAATTGTTTCACCCGTTCAAATGCGCCCATGGCTACTTCTAAAATAGAATCTTCCGTATCAAATCCCAGGAGGTCCTGGTGTAAAAAGCCAATTGTGGTTTCTCTTCCTTTTTCTACTGTTCCCCTGGCGGGGCTGTATTGGCCCGTTAAAACTTTTAATAAAGTAGATTTGCCCGTTCCATTATATCCTATTAATCCTATTCGTTCATTGGGCTGTATATGCCAGGTGGCATCTTCCACAATGGTTCTTGCACCAAATTCAAACGTTACATCCTGCAGACCTAATAACATGATATTCCCTAATTTTAAGCGATAAAAGCGCAAAGTTGCACTAAAGTTTGTAAACTCACTTATATTAAATGCTTTTTAAAACAATATAAACAATTTTTTAAATGATGAGTGGTAAAAGCTTGCCATTGCTATATTTGGGATAAATAAGGGTTTTCTGTAATTTTGTAAAAATTGGAAATTTATATAAGACTATGAAAAAGACCCTGGCCCTGATTTTAATTTTAATAGCTGGTTTTTGTGTGTATTGGTTTATGCTGAGGAGTAAAAAGGCAAGCAAAGCGGATACTAGTGAAACACCTATAGCCCAGGCAAACCATTCGGCTGTTTTTAATAAAAGTGTTGATGCTGTAATTGCCGCTTATTTAACGGCGAAAGATGGCTTAACGAAAAATGATACTGCCGCAGCCAAAATGGGAACTACTCAAATGATTGCAGCCCTGGATCTTATTGATATGAAAGAATTGGCCAAAGATTCTAATGCGGTTATAGAAACTGCCCAGGCAAGCATTCAAGATGTAAAAGCAAATGCTGAATCATTATTGCGCCAAACCAGTATTGATGAAATGAGAAAAGATTTTAGCGCCATGACCGATATGATGTACCCTGCTTTTTTTAGCGCTGTAAAGTATGAAGGGCCACGGTTATATTTCTATCATTGCAATATGGCATTTAATAACCAGGGGGCAAATTGGATCACCAATATAAATGAACCTGATAATCCTTATATGGGTGGGCTGGCGCCCGATTGCAGTGAATTAAAAGATTCTATTGCCGGGCTGTCATTACATAATTAATACCAGGGTACCGCTCACAATCAGCAATCCGCCCAAAATTACTTTTGCATCCATAGGTTCCTTTAAAAAGATAAAAGAAAGGCCGATGGCTATTGCTACACTTAATTTGTCAATTGGCGCTACTTTAGATACCGGCCCCGTTTCCAGGGCTTTAAAATAAAATATCCAGGATAAGCCTGTTGCTATACCGGAAAGTACCAGGAAGATCATATTATTTTTACTCAGTGTTTTTATCTCTTTTATTTCTCCCGAAAAAGCAACAATACCCCATGCAATAAAAAGGATCACAACCGTACGGATGGCGGTAGCCAGGTTGCCGCTAATCCCTTTTACCCCCAGCTTAGCCAGTATGGCTGTAAGAGCAGCAAAAAATGCAGAGAGCAATGCATAGTATTTCCACATATAATCTTATTTCAGGTTTTTTAAAATTCAATTTCTTCCTAAGGCAGGTCTAATTTACATTTTTGTTTTTAAAGAAGGCCTTTTTGAATGAAGGGTAAACATTATTTTTGCCGGGATGAAAATAGAGACTACCACGCATGAACAGCATATATTTAAAACCATTGGCCAGGCAGCCGAAAACCTGGGTATTCCTGCCTTTGTAGTAGGTGGCTTTGTGAGAGATAAATTATTGAAGCGGCCTACCAAAGACCTGGATATCGTTTGCGTGGGTGATGGTATAGCATTGGCACATACGGTGGCCAAACAATTTTCACCAGTATCTTCTGTGAGCTTTTTTAAAAATTTTGGAACGGCTCAAATAAGGATTCCTGCCGGTGATGGCGAAGAAATAGAAATTGAATTTGTAGGTGCACGCAAAGAAAGTTACAGCCATTACAGCCGGAAACCCAACGTGGAACCCGGCAGTTTAAAAGATGACCAGGACCGCAGAGATTTTACTATAAATGCTTTGGCCATAAGTTTAAATAAGCCCGATTATGGCGAATTGTTAGACCCGTTTAATGGTGTAGCGGATCTTGAAAAAAAAATCATTCGCACTCCTTTGCAACCGGAAAAAACTTTTAGTGACGATCCGCTGAGGATGATGCGGGCCATCCGTTTTGCTGCACAACTGCATTTTACAATCTTACCCGAAGCCTGCGAAGCCATTAGCCGGATGGCCGATAGGATAACAATAATAAGCAAAGAACGAATTGCCGACGAACTCAATAAAATATTACTAAGTACAAAACCCTCTGTCGGGTTTGACCTCTTATATAAAACCGGGTTATTAAAAATCATATTCCCACAAATGACGGCGCTGGCCGGGGCCGAATATATTGATGGGCATGGGCATAAAGATAATTTTTATCATACCCTGCAGGTCATTGATAATATTTCAAAAACCACTCCTGATCTTTGGTTGCGCTGGGCTGCTGTGTTGCATGATATTGGCAAGCCGGCCACAAAAAAATTTGAAGAAGGCCATGGCTGGACCTTTCACGGGCATGAAGTGGTAGGCGGGCGAATGGTACCTAAAATATTTGCCCAGCTCAAGTTGCCGCAAAATGAAAAAATGCGTTTTGTAAGAAAAATGGTAGAGTTGCATTTAAGGCCCATCAGCCTGAGCCGGGACGAAATAACCGATTCTGCCATACGCAGGTTATTGTTTGATGCCGGTGACGACCTGGAATCGCTGATGTTACTTTGCGAAGCAGATATCACCAGCAAGAATAAACAAAAAGTAAAACGGTATTTAGAAAATTTTGAACTGGTACGCCAGCGATGTGCCGAAGTGGAAGCCAGTGACCATATCCGTAACTGGCAACCTCCCATTACAGGTGAAATCATCATGCAAACTTTTCATTTACCTCCCTCAAAACCGGTAGGTATTATTAAAGATGCCATACGGAATGCCATTTTAGATGGAGCCGTTACCGGCGATTATGAGGCGGCCTACCAATATATGATCAAAGTGGCAGCAGGTATGGGTTACCAACCTACCGGCCAGGATATAAAATAGGTTACATTTTCATTACCGGGAGTAGGCATTCATTCCATTTTTAATCTTTATCTTTACTTTATGGCTATTTTAAAATTTAGAATATATTGGGAAGAAGACGAAAGTGTTTACCGGGATATTGCCATTAAGCATTTGCAGAATTTTTATGACCTGCACCTGGAAATATTAAAATCTTTCGAGTTTGACAATAAACACAAAGCAACATTTTTTCGCAGTAATGATAACTGGCAGCGGGGCCGTGAAATCAGCGTGGAAAAATATGATAAGCCATACAAAGTAGACCCGCTTATTATGGCCGAAACTACCATTGGCTCGCAAATAGCAGACCCCAATCAGAAATTCATTTACGAATACGATTTTAATAAGAACTGGCATTTCATGGTAGAGCTGATACTGGTAGAAAAAGAAGAAAACGGCAAATTAGATTACCCGGTTTGCGTTCGTAAAGAAGGATTGGCTCCCTCGCAATATGGTACCAAAGGTTTGGTAGATAAACGCCTGGCCGAAATGGAAGAAAAATACGACCTGCAACCCGATGCCTTAAAAGAAGGATATGGTAGCGAAGGCGATGAAGTAAACGAGGAAACCGAAGAATCTGATGAACTTGCTGATGATGGTAATGCCGGCAACGATGGGTATTAATGCCGGACTTTGATAAATTCATTTCATTTTCCAAAACTAAAGTTACTTGCAGCCAAAAACCTGCATTATTATTTGTGGCCCTACAGCAATAGGGAAAACTGCCGTTGCCATTGATGTGGCAACCCATTTTAATACAGCCATTATTTCGGCAGATAGCCGGCAATGCTATCGGGAACTCAATATTGGGGTAGCCCGCCCTTCGCCGGAGGAATTGCATAAAGTGAAACATTATTTTATTGCCTCACATAGCATCCATCAAAATATTACCGCTGCCCATTTTGAGCGCTATGCTTTAGAAAAAGTAAATGATATTTTTAAACAAAAACAGGTAGCCGTAATGGTAGGCGGTACCGGCCTTTACATAAAGGCATTTTGCCAGGGGCTTGATGCCGTGCCTGCTATACCTGAAAAGATAAGAGCCACATTACAACAGGAATATGAAGAAAAAGGATTGGCATGGCTAACCGCAGCCTTACAGGAAAAAGATCCTTTCTATGCAAGCGAAGGTGAAATGAAAAATCCGCAACGTATGTTACGGGCATTAGAGGTAATGGTACACACGGGTGTTTCTATTAAGCAATTACAAAAAGGAAACCGGGAAAAAAGAGATTTTAATATTGTGCAGGTATGCCTGCAATTACCCAGGGAAATTTTATATCAAAAAATTAATCGGCGGGTAGATGCTATGATGGAGCAGGGATTAGTAAACGAAGTAAAATCTTTGTACGCATACCGGCATTTAAATGCATTACAAACAGTAGGGTATTCCGAGTTATTTGATTTTTTAGACGGAAAAATAAGTTTGCTGCATGCCGTACAATTAATAAAGCAACATACCCGCAACTACGCAAAACGGCAGGATACCTGGTTTAAAAAGCAACCGGGGATGCTTTTCAGCAACCCCGATGTAAAATCAGTGATAGATATGCTTAAAACTTAAAACCAATGGTAGCAGCCATGCTACCGCCGGTTGTTTTTAATTGGCTAAATGTATTTTGCCTGTCTTGCAATAAATAGGGGAAATCATTGTCTTTACTTAAATTATAAATATAAGTAAGGTCTGCAAAAAAGCCTTTATCCCGGTAACCCAGGCCGGCGCTTAGCAATGTTTTACTGGCTTTCAGGGCATTGTCCTTATAAGGGTTTCCATAATAAGCAAAGCCCAGGCGGGTCATAATGGTATTAAATTTCAGTTCGCCACCTACCCTGAAATTTAAAGCAGATTTATAATAATCTTTTACCACCTGGTTCAGGTCTTTATAATATTGTTTGGCATCGGGCGCTACAGTAGATGTGTATGTGCCAAACCGGGAAGCGCCATAATTTAAAAATTCTATATCGGCAGTAATAAATCCTTTTTGTTTAGAAACATCGGCAATTTCACGCAATACATAAGAAGCGCTCAGGATGGCTTTCCAGGGATTGGAGATGCGGTAATCTGCCTCGCCGGGTTTGCCATTGGTAAATGTATTAGATGAAACAGAATAATTTTCGGCTGCGCCGGATGGCGATTCTAACTGGGTGCTTAAACTGCTGCTGTGTTCTTCGCTGGTGAAAATAAAGGAGGGGCTATGTAAAGCAAGCCCGATGCGGATATATTCTCTTGGACGAAAAATGACACCGAGCTTCAGGTTTACGCCCCCGCCAATCACTTTGTAATGATCGGTATAAGAAAAAGATTTAAATCCATTGCTGGTAGAAGAGGAGGTATCTGTTTCTATAGCCGTGGTGGTTGTATTTACATTTACAATGGGTAAGCCAAGGGTTCCGCCAAAAAGCCATTTATCGTTGGTATTTACAGCAGCGCCAATACCCAGTTCGTAAATACCCCCTTTTGTTTCTTTGCTGAACTGTTGCTTCAGTGCATTGCCCGCATCCAGCAGGTTCTCGGTAGCGGCCCTTATTTGCAGGTCGCCATTTACCCGTACGGTATCTATCAGGTAAGTATATAAAGCAGGTGCAACCGTATAAGGAATGGATGAATTGGTATTAAGCACTTCGTCAATACTCAACCCGGATTTTGCAAATTCTTCTGCAAAGCGCTCGGCATATGAGCTATAGTTATTCAGGCCGGTGTAGCTGATATAATTATTTAAATTGGCCGTTTGGGTAAAAGCAATGGCAAGCGCCACACTTTTTCGGCCCCGGGTATTGGGGCCTATGCCCGATACATAACCACTGGGCCCCAGGGTGATCATATTCCGGTTCAAAGAAGTATGTGTACCCCTAAAATCGGCGCTGTTTTGTAAAAAAGAAAACTGGGGCGATACTACAATATCCCGGGTGCGATAAAAGCCCAGCCCGGCAGGGTTCACAAAAGTGGCCGAAATATCACCTCCCAAAGATCCCATAGCGCCGCCTACGGCCAGGATGCGGGCGGTACCATTTTGCGGATACCAGCTGTACAGTTTTGCATCTTCTACGGTTTGCGCCTGGGTAGAAAATGTAATGGATAAACATATTACTACCGGTATAATTTTTTTCATATTATAATGATGAGTTCTTAAGTAAAAAGATTTTAGTTACCACGGCCAGGCCTGTTCACTGAGCCGGAAGAGGATCCGGAACTATTGCCCGAAGAAGACGATGGGGTGGAGGAACGGGGTTCGTAACTCCGGGTACTATTATCGGGGCTGCTGTACGTATTTCTTGATTTGCGGCTTTCCGGTAAAATTACCCGCCTGTTATAACTGCTGTTGCTGTTATTATACAAATCCCTTGAACTGATTACGGCAGGTGACTTTGTTTTAGGATCGCTAAATGTACTACGGGGCTGTGTATATACGGCCAGGTTCGATTTCCTGATCGCTGTATTCCTGGGGGTAATGTAGGCATAAGGATTATACGTATATACCGGTACAGGATAATAAAACGGGTTGTAATAATACCCGGTATTATAGCCATAGTAATAAGGACTGTAATTGTGGCCGTAATAATTATACCCGTAATTGTAACCGTAATAATTATAATCATAATCCAGGTAACGCCAGCGTGGGTCATAAGTACGCATTCTGATGATTCTTTCATCCGGATCGGCATATCGCACTACATCATCCTGGCGGGTATCATAGGTATTGATGTTACGGGCAGGTGAATAATATACATCATCTACCATTTGGGTACTTTTATACGAACTGGTGCAGGCAGAAAATAATATTCCTGCAAGCAACGCAAAATATAAGTAATGTTTTTTCATGATGGCTTTTTTTAAACTTTTAACGGCTATAAAGTTCCTCAATATTTAGTTACAAGACTATTAAATTCAGGTAGTTGCTGTTAAAGATGTGCTAAATGGCGCATATAAAAAAATAATGGGGATTCATTGCTCATTTTGCCAGGGTGAGTCCGCCGAACCTGGGTTTCTGTGACATAATAATTTTTAATAAACCCCGCCTTCGTCAAGCTCAGGCTGACATTGGGTTATGGGTGAGTCCGCCGAACCCGGGTTTCTGTGACATAATAATTTTTAATAAACCCCGCCTTCGTCAAGCTCAGGCTGACATTGGGTTATGGGTGAGCCCGCCGAACCCGGGTTTTTGTGACATAAAAATTTTTAATAAACCCCGCCTTCGTCAAGCTCAGGCTGACATTTGGTTATGGGCGAGCCCGCCGAACCCGGGTTTCTGTGGCATAATAATTTTTAATAACCCCCGCCTTCGTCAAGCTCAGGCTGACATTGGGTTATGGGTGAGTCCGCCGAAACCGGGTTTCTGTGACATAATAATTTTTAATAAACCCCGCCTTCGTCAAGCTCAGGCTGACATTGGGTTATGGGTGAGCCCGCCGAACCCGGGTTTTTGTGGCATAATAATTTTTAATAACCCCCGCCTTCGTCAAGCTCAGGCTGACAGCAATATGTTTTAAATTACCCCGCCCTCACCAGGCTCTTGCTTGCATCTAAAACCGTTTCATGTAAAAAATGCCGGAACAAGCCCGGCATTTAAATATAATTATTTAACAATAATTTTAATGAACAGTGGCAATAGCACATCCCACTACATTACTGGTAGCAGGTTTCACTTCTTTTCCGGTAAGCATTACATCCATCGCATCTTTTAAATACTTAGTGCTTACCAGGGTAGCATCAGCAGGGCTATCATCAATAGCGCCATGGTAAACTAAACTCAGGCTGCTGTTAAATAAAAAGCATTCAGGAGTACGTGTTGCGCCAAACGCATTGGCCAATACACTTTTTGCATCCAATACATAACTCCAGTTATATTTTTCCTGTTCGTAAAATACTTTCATGGCTTCATAGCTGTCGGCACCGTCTCTTTGAGCTTCGTTGCTGTTTATCATGATAAAACCAATATCATTCGCTTTTGCATAAGCAGCAATTTCTTTAGTACGGGTAATATTTTTTATTACATCTGTGCAGCCATTACTGCTAAACATTACCAAAACACCATTTGATTTGGCAGCTTCTTTAATGGTAATATTATACCCGGTAGAAATGTCCATCATCGGGAATTTTGCTTCAGGAAGTTTAGACCCGATAGCCAGGGGTTCACCCACATTAAATGATAAAAGGGCCAGTGCACAAATTGGCGCCAGTGTAAGTAAAAATTTCTTCATATCAAGTTTTTAAGGAAATAAAAGTAATGAATTTTTACATTTTTTCCCGTTATATTTTAGCCGATTCCGGTTTATGAAAAAATAGAAGGGCTTTTAGGAATTACCCGCTTTATCGGTTCGGTTGCTCTTAAGCGCATGGATGCTCACATTCAGTTCAAAACCAATGAGCAGGGCCAGGGAATTAATAAAGATAAGCGCCATCACCATCATAATAGTGCCAATAGAGCCATACAATGCATTATAACGGGCAAAATTATTTACAAAAAAGGCAAATCCCAGGGTTGCCAGTAAGCAAAGAAAAGTGGTGAGTATAACGCCGGGGCTTATAAAATTCCATCTTTTGGTAACGGCCGGTGCATACCTGAAAATAAAGCCTATAGCAAAGAATACCAGCAATATGATGAACACCCAGCGGCTGTACTGGATCAGTGTTTTTATCCAGTTTGATTTCACCAGGAAGTTGAGCACATTGCCTTGTAATACCAGCAGTACAATATAAGCCAGCAACAAGCCAAACAAAACCAGCGATAGCCGAATGGCAATTCCCCGTTTATGAAGCCCCTTGCGATTGGTGAAACCTGCGTAGTCTTTATTAAAAGAACGCATAATCCCCATCATAGCATTGGAGGCAAAGAACAGCGATAATACCACACCAAATGATAATAGGCCAATGCGGTTATTATCAATAAAACTATCAATAAACTCAATAACCCCCTGGTTGTAGGTCCTGGCCGGTATAATATCAAAAATAAGCCGGTGAAGCTGTATTTTAATATTGCGCCGGGATATAAAAGGCAGGTTGGGGATAAGCGTAAATATAAAAAGCAGCGAAGGCGGCAGCGACATGATAAAATGGTAAGAGATGGCTGCTGCCCTTTCGGTAAGGCTTTGTTTTTTTATTTGACGGCTGTAAAATCTTAATACATCGTATAAAGGCAGGCCCTGGAAACCCGGCAGGTATATATGTTTGCTTTTATTTAGCAGGAAGGCAACAGGCGCCCAGTTTAATATGATGCGTTGTATTTTTAGCACCTCATAACATTATTTACGGCTTAAGATAAGGCTATCCAATGCTTTTTGATAAGCTCTTGCATAAATTAAATGCTCAGCATAGGTTTCGGCAAAGTTAGAGGAACCATCAAAACTGGGGCTGGCAACAAAAAACAGGTAATTAGTTTCCGGGGCATGTAATACGGCATCAATGGTATTGGCAGAAGGGGTACAAATAGGCCCGGGAGGCAACCCGCTATTGCGGTAAGTATTATAAGCAGAAGCCACATCCAGGTGGCCCCGTAAAATCCTTTTTAATGCAAAATTGCGGAGTGCATATTTTACGGTAGGGTCTGCTTCCAGCCGCATACCCTTGCGCATGCGGTTCAGGTACACGCTGGCAATTTTTGCTTTATCCGCTGCATTATTGGTTTCTTCTTCTATAATGCTGGCCATCGTATATACTTCTCTTGGGCTTAGCCCTTCGGCTTTTGCCCTGGCCCTGCGTTCCGGGGTCCAGAATTTTTCCTGTTCCTCATCCAGCCTTTGAAACAGTTTCTCAAAAGAGCTGTTCCATTTTAATAAATAAGTATTGGGAATGATGGCGGTCATCGCCGTATTGGTATCCAAACCAAATCTTTTTAAAGAATCGTTACTCAATAAAAATCTAATCGCATCTAAAGAATCTACTTCAAAATGATTCGCTATTTTTTGTGCCAGGTCTTCCTTGGTGCGGAGTTTATTGATCACTAAGCGAACAGGTGTTTGCCTGCCGGAACGTAACATTTTCACTAAGTTATAAAGGCTACTTCTATTTTTAATTTCGTATTTGCCCGGCCTGGTATTTTGTGGGTACCCGGCTTTTTTTGAGAGCTGATCAAATATAAAACCATTACGAATGATCTTATTTTTAAGCAAATCTTCTTTTACCTGCTGGTAAGATGCGCCTGTATGTATATAAAAGAATTTGCCTTCGGGAGCTTTTACCGTGGGGCCAAAAACAAGCCAGGCAATATAAGCACAAGCTAACAGCAAAGTAATAAATACAAGAGTGAATATTTTTCTCATCATTTTATAAAATACCCCGGTTTTATTTTGTAAGAGTGAAGATAAAGATAACGGCTCAAATCATTTTAGCCTTCATTTATTCCTGTTAATACTTGTTTACTTTTTTTTTGAAAAATGCGTACCATAATCATTCAAATGAAATAATTTTTTTTTACTTTTAAATAAGAGAATCCTTTTTAGCCCTTTTTTAATAAAACAATGCCCAAAATTTTTACAACAAAATAACCCATTATCAATAGGCAACCTCTGCTCGCTGCTTTAGCGAAAGGCCACGAGCCAGGTAAATGTGTACATATGAGGAAATTGAAAAAAGCGCCACTTTGGATACTCAATTTTAATCTGTACTGTGAGTAAGGAACGGCGAAGCCATACAGTTACCCATCATATTAATCTTAAAATAATAGTGGTATGAATACGATTACATTATACCCGTTGCTGCATAGAGGGGGCGAAAATATTGCCATTAGTTTTGAAAAAAGCAGTCCGTTTTATAGCTGCGTTAGACAAATAAAGCAGGTAAAATGGAGCCAAACGAATCATTGCTGGTATTTGCCAATGAGCCGGGAAAATTATAATCATATTATTTCGGCGTTTGGGCATAAAGCCATAGTGAATAAGACCCCTTTACAGGAGTGGTTACAAAAAAAGAGAGAAGTAGAAGCCAGTTTAGCGCCGGTTTCTAAAGAGCCGGCCAGGGTGCCGGTATCAAAAACCACTGCTTTTACATTAAGTAATCAAAACCTGGAAGCATTAAAAAGGTATGTGGAGCACTTAACGCTGCATGCATACAGTAACAGTACCATTCATACCTATCGCAATGAGTTTTTACAATTATTGCAAAGATTAAAAGATAAGCCAGTGCATAGCCTTACGGCAGATGATCTGAGGGATTATATGCATTACTTGCTAAGCCGTGAGAAGATCAGCGAAAATACAGCCCATAGCAGGCTCAATGCATTGAAATATTATTTTGAGCAAGTGTTGGGCAAAGAAAAATTCTTTTGTGAGATACCCCGCCCTAAAAAAACGCAGCAGTTACCCAGGGTATTTAGCCAGGAAGATATTGCATCCATAATAAACAATGTGCGCAACCTAAAGCACAAAACGATGCTGATGCTGGCATATAGTGCCGGGTTGCGGGTAAGTGAAGTAGTATCTGTAAAAACATACCAGGTTGACAGTAAGCGTATGAACATTTTCATAAGCCAGGCAAAAGGTAAAAAAGACAGGATCGTAACCTTAAGCCCTGTAATGCTGGTGATGTTAAGGGAATATGCAAAAGTGTATAAGCCCGATAAAAAGGGGTATTTATTTGCAGGCTCCGAAAAGGGGAGTGCTTACAGTACCCGAAGTTTGCAGCAGGTATTATGTACCGCCAAAAGGCTGGCTGGGGTTACCCGGCCGGGAAGCATACACAGTTTACGTCATAGTTTTGCTACCCATTTAATAGAAAAGGGGACAGATGTAACGATGATACAAAAGCTATTAGGTCATAATGATTTAAAAACGACCTTAATATACCTGCATACCAGCAATAAAGACCTGCTAAAGATTATCAGTCCGCTCGATTCACTAGATTTAAAATAGTTGTATTTATGCAACCCCATCCTTTATGCGTTTTTTTTCATAATATACTGGTAATAAGCAGCGTTAGAAAAGTTGTTAATTTATAAAACAAGCGTATATTAGCGT
>MKTX01000004.1 GCA_001898465.1 Sphingobacteriales bacterium 39-19
TTTACTATTTCTTCTTGTATTTCGAGAGGGGGAACCGGAATTTGAAATTTTGCCATGTCCTTTGCGGAAACATCAGTAACCTTAATGCCTTTTGCATATTTTTTCTTTAGATCAAAAAACAAATCGGTTTGTGTGAGATAAGATAAATACTTTGAATTTTCTTTATGTTTAAATATAGTAGCATGTCCTCCCGTAACAATTTCCTCTTCACCAAGCCACGCAACAGCCTTACATACATCTTCAATATTTTCGCTTGTTGATGCTATTATTAAATCACCATGTTGCACTTTTTTTAATTTTTTGGCAAGTTCAGGAGATACAAACGATTTTGTTTTTTCAGCAAAAGTGCCATAGTACGTGTATATCTGCCCATAGTGTATGCAACCTACTCCTGTTTCTGTAAAGTCACTCTTCTGTAAGCCACTCCCTCTTACAAACTCACCTACATCACCCATTCTTTTAAACTCAATCCCATCAGGGCAAAGCCTTTCTATTAATTTATCTATCTTATTCATAAACTTCTTCCCTCCAAATCTGCAACAATTTCATCAATAGCAGTACGCAGCTTGTTTTGCTTCATTACAATTTCTGCAATGTGCGCATTTAGTTTATCAATATCCACTTCTTCGGTGGTGTTTTCCTGTTCTACATAACTGCTTACGGAAATATTGTAATCGTTATCAGCGATATCCTTATTCAATACCAGCTTTGCAAAATGGTCATGGTCTTTCCGTTCAATATAAGCTTTCAGTATTTTCTTCCGGTTATCATCGGTTAGTTTGTTTTTATTTCCCCCACGTACAAACTCGGCAGAAGCATCAATGAACAAAGTGGCATTATCTTTCTTGCTTTTCTTCAATACTACAATGCAGGTGCCGATGGTGGTTCCAAAAAACAAATCGGGCGGTAACTGAATTACCGCATCTATATAATTATTATCAATAAGGTATTTGCGAATTTTTTGTTCCGCACCACCCCGGTATAACACTCCCGGAAACTCAACGATAGCAGCCGTACCTGCCGTAGAAAGCCAGTGGAGGATATGCAGCGTAAATGCTAAATCGGCTCTGCTCTTAGGCGCCAATACACCCGCAGGCGAATAACGGGGATCATTTATCAGGAGTGAGTTGGCGTCACCTTCCCATTTTATAGAATAAGGCGGGTTGGAAACTATTGCATCAAAAGGCTCATCATCCCAATGCTTTGGTTCAGTCAATGTATCACCGTGTGCAATATCAAATTTTTCGTAATTGATATCATGCAAAAACATGTTGATGCGACAAAGGTTAAAGGTAGTAATATTCACCTCCTGGCCATAAAAGCCCTGCCTTACATTTTCTTTGCCCAGCACTTTTGCAAACTTCAATAGCAGCGAACCGGAGCCACAAGCAGGGTCGTACACTTTATTTACCTGCTTTTTACCCACTACAGCAATTTCTGCCAGCAGTTCAGATACTTCCTGCGGTGTAAAAAATTCTCCCCCCGATTTGCCTGCGTTACTTGCATACATCGTCATCAGGAATTCGTAGGCATCCCCAAAAGTATCATTGGTGTTTTCCTGGTATTCACCCAATTTCAGATCACCAATGGCATCAAGGATCTTTACAAGCACCTCATTTCTTTTTGTTACCGAGGCACCAAGTTTGTTACTGTTTACATCTATATCGTCAAACAGCCCTTTCAGATCGTCTTCGCTGTCGCTGCCTTTTGCTGAGTTTTCAATATTTTTAAAAACCCGGCTTAAGGTTTCGTTCAGGTTTTCATTTGTCTTGGCTTTTCTACGAACGTTGACAAATAATTCTGAGGGCAGAATGTAGAATCCTTTTTCTTTAACGGTGTCGGCCCTGCCAAACTCAGCATCTTTATTAGAAATAGATGCATAGTCAAAATTTTTGTGGCCTGTGCGTTGTTCTTCCTTGTTAATATAAGAGGTAAGGTTCTCGGAAATAAACCGGTAAAACAACATGCCTAACACGTAGGATTTAAAATCCCATCCGTCAACACTACCCCGTAAATCATTTGCTATTTGCCAGATGGTGCGGTGCAACTCATCCCTTTCCTGTTCTCTTGCCATAGTTAATATAATATTTCAAAATTCATTGTACAATGATTCTTACCCCCCCTCCTTTCAACAAATATAAGAAAAGAGGGGAATTGCCTGGCTGTGGTAAAGGGCGGGGAGCGAAAGCCTGTAAAGGGGCCCATGCGAAACGGGCCAGCAAAAAAAATACAACAGCCGTTGCGGGGGATGGAACCGGTGATGCGGGGTTCCGGGCCTTTTAGAATACTTCGGGATTGGCAATATGGGTGGGCTTGCCGTTTATGAAATTCAGTACATTTTCAAATGCTTTTCCAAAATACAATTCGTAGCTGTTTCGTTCTGTATAGCCCAGGTGCGGCGTGCAAACTACCCGGGGTAAGTTTAAGAATGCATTGTTTTTATCGTAAACAGGTTCTTCATCAAACACATCAAGGCCCGCAAAAGCAGGTGTACCGGCTCTAAGCGCTTGTAACAGCGCCCCTTTTTCTATCAGCGCTGCCCGGGCTGTATTGATCAATGTAGAGGCAGGCTTCATCATCATTAAATCAGTTGCTTTTACAATACCCAATGTATTTTCATTCAGCCGTAAATGCAATGTGATGATATCTGCCTCCCTGAAAAAATCTTCTTTTGAATCGGCTTTTTCGAAACCATCTTCCACGGCTTTGTTGCGGGAGGCTTCACTTCCCCAAACCAGAACAGTGGCGCCAAACACGCTGGCGTATTGGGCAATTCGCCGGCCTATTTTTCCATAACCCCAAATGCCGATGGTTTTTCCATGCACAGCAGACCCGATATTCGTCTGCCAATTACCTTCTTTCATTCCTTCTATCGCTTGTGGTATTTGCCTGACTGTATTCATCAATAATGCCCAGGTTAGTTCTGCCGGAGCAATGGGCGATCCGGTTCCTTCGGCAACAGCCACTTTGTATTTTGTGCAGTGTTGCAGGTTTATATGATTGGATATCTTACCCGTCTGGCTGATCAGTTTCAGATGAGGAAGCAAACTCAATAGCTGTTCATTTATTTCTGTTCTTTCTCTGGTTAATACCAGGATGCTGGTATCCACTAATTTTTTAGCTAAATGATTTACGTCTTTCTCTGTTTTGTTAAGCACCTGTACATTTTGGCCTTTCAGTATTTTATAACAATCCAGCTTTCTTACGATGTTTTGATAGTCATCCAGGATGGTAATCTTCATGCCAGTAAATGTATATCGTTTTTAAAAGAAAATATTCAACCCTAAAACACAATCAATCTATCTCCAACAAAAATCTTTACCCGTTTTGATTGATCTGGTTTCCTCAGTTACCCGATCGTTAAAAAGCCCGTCTGCAGAACATTTACCGGAAAGCTTCACCTGCAAGATAGGTATCAAAAAATTCCTGGAATTTCAAAACCTTGTTATGACGCAGAATGATCAAATGAACAAAATCAGATTCATAAATTTTTTGGGTACTGATTGCCCTGCATTTCATGTGGCCAATTACTGCTACTGAATCCGCATCTGTAATAAATCGATGCGTGTTTAATACCAGAATCTCTTCAGTGTTTTTTCCAATATTGATCCACTCCAAAAAACCTGAATGACCTTTTCTTGTTCCTCCGGCAGGATTGTAAGGATTTTCCGGCTCACCCCATTCAACATCTTCATGCAGAAATTGCAGTAAACGAGGTATGTCCTTTCTGGCAAAGCAATCGTAGAGTTGTTTTATTATGGCCAGGTTCTTGTCCCTATTATTTTTATTTTCCATCTTGCACTTTTAATTATGTTTGGTAAATACAACGAAATAAAACTACCAATTGATTTAAGTATGAATTATTCATGCATCCAAAAAAGCAGTTTCCCTTCATCCGCAGGTTTGCCGGTTGCCATGGCTTTTTGAAAATCGGGTAATGAAAATTTTGCAGCTACGTCCATCTTAAAACCGGGATCTATCACCGTACTAATCATTTCGCTCCATATTTTCTCCCGTTCCCCTTCGGTTTTGTTTTGCAGCCAGGCATCAATACCAAATCCTGTAATCACCAGGTTCTTAAATATTACATCTGCATTGTGGTACATTACCGGCTTATCGCTGAATAATCCATAGTGTATGATCTTGCTATTTGCAGAAATCACTTGTATGATTGCAGAAGCAAGATCTCCGCCAACGGCATCTAAAAAACCTGCAATTTTTTCATTGCCTGCCAGGGTTTTTACCTGCGTTTGGAGGTCTCCGTCATTTGCCTGCAATACAGCGGTTGCGCCCAGGCTGAGCAGGGATTGCTGTCGGCTACTCTCTCTTACAATGGCCATCGTTTTGATGTGCCTGCTTTTTGCAAATTGAATTATCAATTTTCCCAGGGCCGAATTCGCTGCCGACAAAATAATCCATTCGCCTGGCCTGGCAGCTACGTCGGCTAAAAGCGCCCATGCGGTTATTGGGTTTAAAGCAAGCTGGGCAGCTTTTTCAATGGGCATATGAGCAGGCAGTAAAATCACTTTGCTTTTAGGTATATTCACATACCCGGCCCAGGCATTTTTATACCGAAATGCAACCAATGCATTCAAAGGATAATGATGATCGCCGCCATTATCAACAATGCGGCCGGCTCCTTCGAAACCCGCAACCTGCGGATATTGCGGTGTAACCCGGTAGGTTTTTTCGATAAACATAAAATCGGCAGGATGGATGGGGCTTGCCAGCATTTTTAACCGTATTTCACCGGGGAGCAGATCGCCAATACCGGTATCTCCATATTGCAACACTTTTGCTGCCGGGCCTTTTTTATTGAAAAATAATGATTTCATACTACGCAGCTGTTTTCTAATATTTTTACACAATAGTTTTGGGGAATAAGCAATTGCTGTTAACCGTTTTCGGCCACCTGCAGTTTTCGTTTAAAACGATACCTGTTATTGAAAAGGTCTTCTTCTTTTAACACCAGCCTGGTTTTTTTATCAATCCAAAATTTTTGATAACTGCCAGCTGCCTTGCCTGTATGCTCCATTACCCAGCAATTTATTTTTTTACCTGCATCCGTACGCAATACATCGCTGCCGGTAACGGAATATATTTCTTCGGACGGCTTTCCAAAACCGGGATCGTAAAATTGAATACGAAATGAACGATTTTCCCGGTATGGCAACCGGGTAAAAATAAACAGGTCGGTATGCCAGTTAAGATTATAGCCGGCAAAAGATGCATCGAAAGCTGAGATTATTTTTGTTTTGTTTGAATCGGCAATCTTTCCTTCAAAAATCACTGTACGGTCATCAAAATCAAAACGGCTGCTATAGCCCAGGCCTTTCCAGGATGTTTGATGAAGGCGGGTAGAAAAATCTGTTGCGCTTAAGACAGTGTAAGCCCGGTGAAGCACGGTATCCCTGCCATCCCATTGCTGCGAAATGGCAATGGCCGGCTGGCCTTTGTACAATATCCTTTCCACATGTATTTGAACCAGGTAAAGACCTTGTGCCGGGCTGTCTTTAGCTTGCTTATTGTACACCAGGTAATCGATCTTACCATAAGGAATATTTTTTGAATAGAGAGTAGGTGCCGAAATGCTCACCGTGTCGTTATTTTGAGCATGGGCGTAATTACACAGAAGTGTGAAGGCTATTGTAAATATAAAAACGTGTACCTGTTTCATTTTTTTTATTGTATAAGGGTTTGCCATGCTTCGTTTGCCATGCTGGGTAAAAACTCGGTAACCTGGTATTCAGCAATTCCATTTCGGTAAAAAGGATCTTCCCCAATAATATTATGGATGCCGCTCATATTTTCAGCTTGGGCTAATATAATACCGCCATTTCTTGGCTGCTTTCTGCCGGAGAGCAGGAAAACCTCTTGCGCATAATTTTTTTTAAGAAATAACTTGTGCTCTTCCAGGTACTGATCTACTTCTGCCAGGGGTACTTTGTAGGTTAATTGAATGATGAACATACTATACACTTTATTAAAATTTTAAAATGATGCGATACCGGTTTTTATATTGCTATTATTCCTGTGTTTTTAATACCTCTACCGCTTTCTCCAGCACTTCATCCCTGCCCTGCTGAATGCCTTGAATGGTGGGATGTATTTCCACATCAGGTTTTATGCCGATGCCCACAAATTCGGTTCCGTCGCTTAGAACATCTCTTTTGCTGCATACAAATCCCAGGCCCCCGCCGGGTAATTTATATCCAAGAGGCTGACCGGTACTGCCTCCTGTAGTGGCGCCTACAATTTTACCCCTGCCTGTGGTTTTAAATGCACCGGTAAAATCTTCAGCAGCAGAATAGGTAGCCGGCCCGGTTATTACAACTACGGGTTTGCTGTATAATTTATTTTTATACGGCTTCCAGTCATCTTTGTTTAATTCAATGGTAACCGGTTCCGATCCCCATGCCCTGTAGCTGGGCCTGTACTTGCGCATTACACTGATGTTGGTGTAAAAGGGTTTGTTTACCAGGTAACCAATGATCTCGTAGCCATTGTTACTGTTGCCGCCGCCATTGCTCCTGATATCAATGATCAGTGCCGAGGTTTTTGAAATTTGCGGAAACAGGCTATCAAAGATGGCCACTGTTTTTGGGGTATTGAAACTATTGATGGTTACATGGCCAATATTACCGGGCAATAATTTGAATTGTACCGGGTCCTCATCAAAATCTATTTTCATTCTTTTAAAAGAAAGGGTTTTCTCTTTCCCCTCTTTTGTAATAAAGCGGATACTCACTTTATCGGTAAGTTTCCCGGCACATAGTTCGTAGCGGTAGATACGTGAAATACTGTCCTGCGGGGTGGAAAAATGCAAATAAGGAGAGATTGTTTTTTTAATATAATCCTGTATGGGTACCCCTTCAATAGCCGTAGCGATCCAGCCTATTTGTGCCCTGGTATATTCAGGATCATGGCTCAGAACAGAAGATAAAATCACTTTCCCATCCAGGAACTCAAACACGAATGGCAGCATTCCTTTTTTCATAAAATAATACAGGGGTTCTACCACCCGGCTATGCCCATCATGCAATAACTGGTTAAACTTTTTTAATTCTCCGTAATAAGAAAGAATATCATGAGTAGCCAATACCCTGGGAATAAAAGCCCGGTAGGCGCTGTCCCAATTTAATTGTGGCACCAGGTCGAAATTGGCAAAATTAAATTTGGCTTCGTACCAAACTTTACTCAATCCTTCAATCTTTTGTTCATTGGATAGTTCGTCATTTTGCCGGGCAGTATCAAGAGCAAATGCCGGAAATATTTTTTTGAATTGCTGAACATAGGCAGCAGAATCAAATTTTTGCTGTGCCTGTACAGATGTAAAAAACAGGCTAAGCAGAACGGTTATAATGGCTAATTTTTTCATAACACAAAGGGAATAAAATATAAATAACAGGAAAATATTTTTTGGATGAATAACAGAAAAAACAGGATGAAGGCTGCAAAACTCAGCGTGGATGAAAGGCTAAAAACAAGAATAAAATGGGTTGATGAATTTAATAAAAGGCCGTTATTCATGTTCCAGTATTTTAAGAATACGGTCGTAAGAAACCAGGTAATGAATCAAGAGCATAGACAGCATGAAAATAAATAACAAACGGTACTCCATCCTGTACAACATCCATAAGGCAATACCAAACAGGAGCCCTTCCAGCAGGAGCCTTGCCCAACCCGGAATGGCTACCGGTGCAGGCCCGGGATCGCCTTGTACCCGGAATACCGCCCACATGATTGCCAGGGCAAGGGGGATCCCGATTGCCATGAACAGCCTCCATGGGGCATTAAAACTTTGATAAGTACCTGCTGCAATGGCTGCCAATGCTGCCCATTCTAAAATAAAACGTAAGGCAAGATTTAAAGGATGGTTATTCATTTTTTTCAACTTTAAAATACATTAATTCCGTCTGAAAGATTTTAAAAGATCATACTCCAAACTGCCGCAGGTGATGATCCATATGTTTCCAGGCCGCCCTTCCCCATTCTTTATTGGTTAAGGAACCAAATACCGGGTGTGGCAAAGTAATGGGTTTCCTGTGCCGGGGAATCCGGTTGAGGATGGCTTTACAACGGCATAATTGTTCATCAAAATCAATAGCCAGCACGGTACCGGCTGTATCATTGCGGGTGGCTCCTTTCCTGTTTTTGGGAAAATGAGGTTTCAGGTACAGGCCCAGCAGTTTCATGATGTATTGTTTTGCTGTTGGCTTCTTCACATCATAGTGCGCTTCCAGCAATTGCGTGTTACAAAGATTACAGTGCAATAACATCTCCGTTGGGTTCATTCGTCCCCACAAATTTTTATGACCCTGGGTAAGTTTGTCTAACCGTTTGCAAACCTGCTGTACACTCGCCGGATCTGATAAATTATTTTTCATTAGTATTTATTTTAGTATTTGATCTGTTTAAAAAAGCCAATTACTTTTTCGGCATACCACTGCGGTTCTTCCTGAAAAGGAGCATGGCCACCATGATAGATTACAATGCTTGTATGCGGGAACGCAAAGCTTTTGTAATGATCCGGGCCAATGGCATAATCTTTATCGCCGGCCATGATCAAAACCGGGCAATGGATGTCTTTTGTTAGCGCTGTAAAGTCTTTCATGTATTCGGGCATATTCCACACTGCATTGGCAAAATCCCGGTTACTTTTCCCGATTGGGTTATCAATTGTATCATTCAGGTCTTTTTCGTATTGATTACGGAACATGAGTTTATACCAAAGCTTTTTTTGGGTTAAGAGATCGTGGATCATGCCTACCCTTTGCATCGTGGGTTTAGTGGTATCCAGGTAGGGCGTTTTGTCAGCAATGCCCAGTATTTGAATACCGGAATGTATGTGGCTCTCCATAGAATAATTTACATTCAGTGTGCAATGGATCAATAAAAGTGCGGCAACCCGGGAAGGGTAATGATGGGCATAGCTGGTAATGATGACTCCGCCAAAGGAGTGGCCCATCACAGCCCATTTTGTAAAACCCAGGTGCTGACGTATTTCTTCAAGGTCTTTTTCCATCCGGCCCAATGAGTAATCGCCATTCGCAGGTGATGAAGAGCGGCCGCATCCCCGCTGATCATAATAAATCATCTGCACCTGGTCTTCTATGGGGCCGGCTTGCTGGAATGCCTGGTAGTAATAAGCATTGGAACCGGGGCCACCATGTACAAAAACACAGGGTATTCCCTTACCGGAAATTTTTACATACAGGGAAACGTTATCGCTTGTTTTTAAAATAAATGAAGAATCTGCAGCTTTTGCTGTTGCGATGGCTACCATAAAAAGCAGCCATAGGATGGTTATCTTTTTCATAACACAAAGAAAATATTGACCCTTCCCTGAAAAAAATAAAATAAGATGAACAACCCAAAACAGCTGACGAATCCTGCTAAGAGCCGGTTTTGGTTTGCCTGAGAAACCGGGCTAATATATAAGTTACGGGCACCAGCAAAAGTAAGAAACCAATGTATAACCAGAGACGGGCAGCTGCACTGCCATGCGATTGGGTTTGTATTATTTGTTGGGTTACCTGGTACAAAATATTTCCCGACCAGTGTAAACCCAGTGTGAGCCAAATATTTTTTGTAATCATCAGGGCTAGCATGAGGAAGATCCCAATTACAAACAGGTATAATAAAACGAGGTACCCATCGCCCAGCCGGTAAATATGATTGGCTACATATAAGGCTGATGAGAACAGCAACAAAATACCATCGGGAATTTTACCGGAACCATGCCGAAAGATATAAGAACGGGTTAGCACATCTTCTGAAAGTGATGAAAAAAAAGTTCCGAATGTAAAGAGCAGGAATGCAGGTAAGAATTTAGCAGGCGGTGGAATGGAAGTTATTTCTTCAAAATGAAAGCAAAGACTGGTAAAAAAATATAACCCATACACAAACCCACCTACAAGCAACCCTGCCAGCAGGTTTTTCAATGCATTTGTTTCGAATACCATGCCCCAGGCACTATACCCCTTAAACCCTTGCCAGCGGGCCAGCAGCCACGCCATAAAAAAGAATACCGCCTGCAAAGCCAGGAATCCCTGGACACTGTTTTCCTTCATGATCATATACTCTGCCCCATGATACAAAGAAAACAAAATGATAAATCCTGTAATGATTTTAAACATACCTATTCTGTTTATAGATTATTTTCCCAGCCATTCTTTAAATTCGGCAACCCTGTCCAGGCTTACAAATACATCTTCTTTCATGGCAGGCTGCAGGTCAATTTTCAATTTGCTTTTAGGATACACATGAATATTTTCAATGGCCGGCAACTTTACGATCAGCTGTCGGTTTACCCGGAAAAATTCTTTTGGGTTTAGTTGCCCGATGAGTTTATCCAGGCTGGTATCTATGGGCAAACGCTGGCTATCCCGGGTTACCAGGTATGTTATTTTATCGGCGCTGTAAAAATAATTTACCTCAGCAATCTCTATTGTTTTTAAGCGGGAGCCTGCCGAAATCAGGAAGCGTTCTTTAAATTCTGCTTCTTTTTTTTGCAGGTTCTGCAGCAAGGCGCTGATGCTGCCAGGCTCATCATCATTTTTTTCGCCATGTACTCTTTTAAATTTATCGATGGCTTGTGCCAGCTCTTCGGCATTTACCGGCTTCATTAAATAGTCGATACTGTTTACTTTAAAAGCCTTGATCATGTACTCATCATAAGCGGTAGTAAAGATTACCGGTACATCCAGGTTGATAGATTCAAATATACTGAAGCTCTGGCCGTCTTCCAGGTGAATATCCATAAAGACCAGGTCAGGATCATTATCTTGTTTAAACCATTTAACCGATTCGGCTACCGAAGGCAGTATTGCCATTACTTCTATGGTAGGATCATATTTATTTAACAGGCTGTCTAAACGCTGCGCTGTTAAAAACTCATCTTCAATAATTACAACTTTCATATGTTTACTTTATTTTTTATCAATGGAATAATAACACTGAAATGGCTGTCATTTTGATAAACCTGTATGGGTGTTTCGCTCACATACTTCAATCGCTTACGAATATTTTCCAGGCCGATGCCTGTTGACGCTACTAACTGTTCCCGCCTGCTGATATTATTACTTACCCGGAGCTCGCCGTTACTTACTTGCACATGAATAACCAATGGCTGCGCCAGCGACATACTGTTATGCTTTACTGCATTTTCAACCAATAACTGCAAAGTAAGGGGTGGTATGAACAGGTTTAATGCACCAGGATCTATTTCTTTCTGCAGCAATACTTTTTTATTAAAACGAATTTGTATTAAAAAGAAATAAGCATCTAAAAAGTCGAGTTCCTGTTGTAAAGAAATCAGTTCTGCATCTTTCTGATCAAGAATATACCGGTATGCTTTTGATAGCTGGATGATAAATTTTTCTGACAGTTCGGGGCTGCTGTGCAGCAGTGAACTTAATACACTCAGGCTGTTGAAGAGAAAGTGTGGATTTACCTGGCTTTTTAAAGCCTGCAACCGAACACTGGCATACTCATGTTGCATCTGTTCGGCCTTTGCCGTTTTTTCCAGGATTTGCTGGTAAAAACTAAAAACGATTATGAGGATATATAAAAATGAAATGCCTACCAGGTTGATGCAGATATAAAGCCGATAGGCGCCTTGCTGCAGCAAATGATTCAATGCTGTAAAATGGCCCGACTTTAAACAGTAGGCCAGGTACAAAAAATAAAATCCGGCAACTACCAGCAAACCCCATTCTATCGGGTACCTCATCATTTTAAGGGCGCTGGCATACCGGTTATTGATTTGGATGAAATAATAAATTCCCAATGTAAAAAAAATACCTTCAGAAATGGTGAGTAACATATCTATAATAAAACTACGCAGAGAATCTTCGGTAAAAATATAGGTAATGATTACCTGGTAAAGCACGCTAATGATGATACTCAGCACCAGGCTGAAACGGAGAATGGGAAATTGTTTACGTGTTATGGGGGCCGTATCAGTCATGGGTAGTGAATAATGCTATTTTATAAGTTACTATTTGTGTAAAAAGATCAGTTTCTACTGTAGCTGTTTTGCCAAGCAGCCCGTAATTTTTTTGTAATTCATGCCACTGGGTTTGCAGGGGTACATTTGCCGTATCCTTAGGTGACAGGTTATGCCTGATGAATAAATAGTTATTTTTTTGTGCAATCTCAATCATAAGTGGTTTTGTTACTGACATACTTTGTGTGGCGATAATATACTCCAGGATGATTAAAAAACTATGTGGCAACAGGTAAACTTTTTGCTGATCTTCATCTGTATGGATATGAAACTGAATTTTCTTCTCATAACGTTGTTGCAGCAGGAAAGAAAAGTTATGCAGAAAGTTCAATTCTTCTTTTAATGTTACCGCCTCTTTTTTTCGCTGATCCAGCAGGTAGCGATAGGTTTTAGACAATTTATCAATAAATAATTCTGCCCGGTTGGCATCTATATGCACCAATGAGGTAAGTATGCTGAGGCTGTTAAACAGGAAATGCGGATTCAGCTGGTTTTTAAGGGCCTCAAACTGCGATTGCAGGAGTTCCTTTTGTATCCGGGCTATCTCCTTCTCTTTTTCTTTTATATTACTGAGGGTTTTAAAAGCTGCAATAACGCCATAGAGGATCACCATCATGGTTTGGTTAACCATCAATAAGTTGTTTAACTTGTTATTCAAAGCCTGTACATCCGTTTCTGGCACCACCACCCATTTTATAAAAAGAAAATGAAACAAGTAGTTGATTAAAAAACCACCGGCAATCACCATCAGCAACTCGTACACATAGCGCTGAATGGCCAGTAAATTATCTTTATAAATACGGTCGAAATAACGGGTGAGAAAATATACATAATATACAGCCACGGCAATGCCCAGGAAAATGAGTTTCCCTTCACGCATAATACCCTTGAAATTGTTCATCATGGCCAGCGATCCTGTATTGATGTAAGCAAGCAGCAACAACAGCAGCACAAAAATGAAAAAAGCAGTAAGGATTAATCGTATATGAATACGCCAGGATTGAATATTAGGTAACCGGCGATATAGATTCCAGCTTGACTGCATTTGTAATTATTTAGGTACAAATTGCGCAAAAAGTTGATTCAAGCAAAAAAACAATTACTGAATGGCCGATTTTGATCGACAAAGAGATAAAATCCGGTTACCGGGAGAGCAAATAGAGAGTTATAAAGAACCCATAACCAAATGGGATACTATATAAGATGATGTTTCGCTGCCAGTTTTATCAAGCTTGCCGTATTGTTTACATTAAACTTGTTGAGCAGGCTTTTGCGATGTGTATTCACAGTTGGAATGCTGATAAAAAGTTTGGCCGCCATTTCTGCATTGGTCAGCCCGTCGGCTATCAATAATAAAATTTCCTTTTCACGGCGGGTGATGATGGGCAATTCATCATCGGTTTTACGTAAAGACAGGGCTACATCAAAACTGAGATAAGATTTACCGGCCATTACTGCCTTAGCCGCTTCCAGTAATTCTTCTTTTGTAGCATTCTTTAATACATAACCCGATGCGCCATTCTCCAGCATATTCCTAATAATAGGTTGCTGGTTGAAAGTGCTTAACCCCAATACAAATACTGAAGGATATAGTTGCCTTACCTGTTTGCATAGTTCAATACCGCTTACATCAGGCAGGTTAACATCCATTAATATAATATCCGGTAGTTGTTGTTTTAAAAAAGCCAGGCAGGAAACTGCATTCGTAGCATGCCCCATCCATTCGATATCATTTTCATTTTGCAATAACGAACGGATCCCTTCAATTACCATATAATGGTCATCTACTACAAATACTTTTATTTTCATTACATATTTATTTCTATTAACACAGAAGTTCCTTTGCCGGGTTCTGAATTGACATCAATTTTTCCTTTTAGAAAATCAACCCGGTTTTGAATATTGTTCCATCCCATTCCTTTGGAAACGGTAAGGAGATTTTTATCAAACCCTTTTCCATCATCTTCTATTGTAATCGTTAATAATTTTTCCTGTTCGGATGCATGAAGCTGCACCAATACATTCTGTGCATAAGCATGTTTAATGGCATTGTTTACCAGTTCCTGCACAATGCGATAAACGGTAACAGCAACGGTTTGATCTATTGAAGTGGTATGGGTACCAATAAATTGATAGTTGGTATGAATGGCGCCGCTCCGGTTAATTTCATTACAAAATTCTTCCAGGGCTATTTTCAGTCCATACCTTACGAGCATTTCGGGCATCATATTGTGCGCCACCCGGCGCATTTCCTGTATGGAACTGTCCAGCATATCAATGCTGCGTTCAAAAGCCTGTGCATTGTCAGGCGTCATGATTAAATTTTCTTTCATATTGCTTAATGAAAATTTTATACCGCTGAGCATGCCGCCCAATCCGTCGTGCAGATCTTTGGCAAGGCGGGTACGTTCCTGTTCTTCGCCTTTGAGTACCGCTTCGGTGGCGGTGAGTTGTTTTTCTGTTTCTAATTCATCAATCTTTGCCTGTTGGAGTTTTTGTTTGTGACGGTGGTTGCGGTAGGTTAATAATGAAATGATCAGCAATGCGGCTGCGCCTGCAATAAGAAAATAATTAAGTATTGACTTTTGTTTAAGCTGCGCCTGCTGAAGTTTTATTTGAGATTCCTTTTTTGAAGTTTCATATTCCTTTTCATACCGTGTGGTTATTTCAGATAAATTATCGTTATTGATGCTGTCATTTAGCTGGTCTGCTTTACTATCGAATTCTTTTGCTGAAATTAAATCCTGGTTTCCATAAGCGATATTGGAAAGTATCTTGTATATTTTTACCCGTTGCTCCCTGTTTTCATTTTGTGCGGCAAGCGCCAGTGAGGAGTCTGCATATTGCCGGGCGGCAGCATAATTTTTCATTTGCAAAAAATACATCGCCAGGCCTTTTAAAGCAATCGTTGCCGTTTCATTTAATGCCAATTCTCTTGCAATTTTTAAAGCCTTTGTGTAACCTTTTTTTGCTGCTTCATATCTTCCTTGCTGGTAATCAATATCTGCAATATTAAGCCATGCCGCAGATTCACCATATTGATCGCCTATCTTTTTACTTATTTCAAAAGCTTCTTTATAACAGGCTAATGCGGTATCCATAAAATGTAAAGAAGCATAGTTTGTCCCTAAATTTGTTAAGCCGTATTCCAGCTTTAAGGAATCCTTATTAGCCCTGCTCATCGCTACGCCTGCTTTTCCATAGGTAATTCCTTTTTGATATTGGTGCAATCTCCGGTATATATCCTGCAAATTATTATAGGCAATGGATAGCATCCGGTTGTCCTTTTGTTTTTCCAGGTAAGGAAGCACTTGAAAATAATAATAAAGAGTGGAATCATTTTTACTTAAAAAAGTATATGAATTGGCTACATTAAAAGATGCTTTTACAATGGCAAGGGAATCTTTCATTTTTTTGGCCATTTGCAAAGCATTTAAATTCACAGCAAGTGAAGAATCAAAAAAGCCCTGTATGTTTAAAACCGAACTGTAATAAGAAGCATATTTAAGTTCCCCGGCTTTATACCCGAGCTTTTTACTCAGTGCCAGTGCTTGCCGGTAATATTCTTTCGCCGTTTCGGGGTCCGAATTTTCGAATGGTTCCCCCACATTCAAAAACAGTATCACTTTATCCGTATCTTCTTTAGCAGCAAGTAATATTCGGGCCAGGCTGTCTTTATTTGAAGATGATTGTGCCATACCGTTCATCACAACCAGGAATCCAATAAAAAATAATACAAACTTCTTCATGAAGGAGACTTTAAACCGTTTTATTGTTTACAAAATAAGGAATAAAGCTATTTTTTTTCTCTCATTCTTTTTAATGATTTTTTGAATTACAAAAATAAAATCATCTTTTTTAATGATTGATGCTGCCTACATGTCAATCTACTTTTACAGCATGATTTCTTTCAAACAAAATAGTAATTATTATGAAACCAATTAAAAAAAACTTAATTAATACACTTACTGCCTCAGCAGTTGTATTATTTCTGTTTGCATTGCCTTCCTGCAAAAAAGATAATGCTCCAACCACCGTATTACCCACCGTAACTACTACTGGCGCTACAAATATTTCTACTACCGGCGTTACCACGGGTGGTAATATAAGTTCGCAGGGTTCCGGCACCATTACAGCGAAAGGTGTTGTTTGGGGCACAAGTGTCAACCCCACTATTGACCTAAGCACCAAGACCAACGAGGGTACAGGCATAGGTTCTTTCTCTTCTTCCGTCACCGGATTGCAGCCAAATACTTCTTACCATATAAGAGCCTATGCTACATCCAGCGTAGGCACTGCCTATGGAAACGATATTAGTATTACTACCACATCAGTGGCAAAAATCTATGTATGCGGATATGAGCAGGTCTCTGTAAATGATCATGCGAGCCTATGGACAGATGGAAGCGGTGCATTATTAGCAAGTACCACATTAAGATCTTATGCGTCGGGTATTGCGGTTTCAAATGCAGGAGATGTCTATACAGCAGGTTGGGATTTTACAGGTGGAATAGACAATGCCAAAATTTGGAAAAATGGTGTAGCAACGATTTTGTCCACATCAAACTCCCGTGCCAATTCGGTGTTTATATCCGGTAGCGATGTGTATGTAGCGGGCTTTGAAAGCAATGGTTCAAAATTCGTAGCAAAATACTGGAAAAACGGCACTCCAATATCCATCTCAAATGGCACAAATGATGCTGCGGCAAATGCTATTTATGTATCGGGCAGCGATGTATATGTGGCAGGATATGAAAATAATGGAAGCAGAGATGTAGCAAAATATTGGAAAAACGGTGTGGGAACTGTTCTTACTAACGGTATAAACTATTCCCGTGTTAATTCCATATTTGTATCTGATAATGATGTATATGTGGCCGGGTATGAGTTCAATGGCACTAATGAAATTGCGAAATACTGGAAAAACGGGACACCAACATCTCTTGCATCCAATACTTCCCGTGCCAATTCCATCTTTGTATCCGGTAATGATGTATATGTAGCAGGATATGAAAATGCTTCGGCTAAATACTGGAAAAATGGCAACGGAACCAGCTTTACCGCTACCAGCCCTTATTCTGCTGAAGCTAAATCCATCTATATATACGGCAGCGATGTTTATGTGGCTGTAACCGAATACAACATGTCTTTGGAAAAGGCAAAATATTATAAAAACGGGGGGGAAACAATTTTATCAACCAACCAGCGTTCCGGCGCTTTTGGTATTGTTGTGAAATAGTGGTTGATCTTGCGATTGTATTGATAATATCATCGTTTTTAATGATTGCCCTGCCTTTATATGTCATCTACTTTTACTCCATAAAAAATTAAAACAATGAAAGCTATTTTTATTTTCTTAGCAACAATTTTTAGCGTAAGCCTTTTTGCACAAACTCCTGGGCGCACTTACGCCAGCATTACCAAAGCAGATGGTAGCACAATTAAAGGCACATCTGTTGACTATCGATACGAAAATCTCTTTATAGTAGAAAGTTTATCCGGCGGGGCAGACAATACTGCTACTGTTGAACTGGAAGTGCCCACAAGTGGCTACACTGCTACATTTCGCAATATGGTGAATACAAACGTTGTACTGGTTAAACCAGCAGCTATAAAACCACTTAACCCAACTATTGTAAAACCTACAGGCACTGAAATAAAAGTTGCGCCACAAGGAACGATAAACTCAGCTACATTAACTGCATCGCCCATTTCAAGAGTAGAAATTTCAATGACCGTAAAAAGAGATGGCGGGAGTGCCACACCTTTTATTAACCGGCAAATAATATTAGAAAATGCGATAGTAGAAAGTTGTACAGAAAATATAGCAGCAGGTACAACCAAAATAAAATTCAAAGCAACACGTATTGGATGGGTATATGTAAACAGAGACGGTGGGTGGAAAGTGTCGTCGCTCAGTAAATCGGGATGGGATACTGCAACAGGTGCTGCATGGAATAATTTCCAATCAACACAAATGATCTTTTAACTTCATTATTTAAGCGTTGTAATAAAATGAAAATAATACATCTTATTGTTTTGAGCTTTTTGCTGACGATGCTATTTGGAAGTAGTTGCAAAACCGTACCCGTTACTGGCCGCAAGCAAATAAACCTGGTTCCGGATGCGATGATTACTGCTATGGCATTATCCGAATACGACTCGGTTGTAAAATACAGTGCAACCCTTACCCAATATGATACAAGGGCACAGATGGTAACAAGGGTAGGAACAAAAATTCAGCATGCAGTTGAAACTTACCTGCAGGAAAATAATATAAGCAAAGAGCTTAAAAATTTTAAATGGGATTATAATACCATTGACGCTAAAACAGTGAACGCCTGGTGCATGCCCGGCGGCAAAGTTGTGGTATATACCGGCCTGCTGCCTTATACACAAAACGAAAATGCCTTGGCCGTAGTGATGGGGCATGAAATAGCGCATGCCATTGCCCGTCATGGCAATGAACGCATGAGCCAGGGCTTATTGATTAACCTCGGTGGACTGGTGTTGCAAGAAGCGCTAAAGGAAAAGGAACAGCAAACACAAGCTTTGTTTCTTGGTTTATATTTAGTTGGCAGCAACCTTGCGCTGGCATTGCCCAATAGCCGAATGCAGGAAAGCGAAGCCGATAAACTGGGATTAATTTTTGCGGCAATGGCCGGTTACGATCCAGAAGAAGCGATCCCCTTCTGGCAAAAAATGAGCGCCGGAAATAAAAATAAAACACCGGAGTTTTTATCTACGCACCCATCGGATGAAACAAGAATTAAAAAACTATCAGCGTTGATTCCCGAGATAAAAAATAAATATTATAACCCACAATAAATTTTAAATATAACAATGCATTTGAAAAAATATTTTTCCATTTCTGTATTTTTCTTCCTGGTAATTTCTTCATTTGCACAAAGCGATGTAGATCTCAACCGTGATTCGGTGGTTGCCTGGCAGTATGTTAGCAATCCTATCAGGCCCAATGCAGTTTACAAGCCCATAAAAAAAAGCACAGGCGAATATGATCATACCTATACTGCCTGGCAGCAACAGGCTTCGGATATGCTCATCAACTGGATACAGCAATCTTACCTGCCCCGTGGGTTGGTGATGCGTACCATTGCTAAAAATGACCAACGATGGTCTTTGTATGAGAATGGCCCGCTGCATAGTTACGGTGTAGATTTTTTGGGCTACGAAACTCATTTTGCCAATGGAAAAATTGATCTGAGATGTTGCGAACAGGGACAAAGATTAGTAGCAGGGTTCAATGATTTTCCCGGTACATTCATCAAAGGTTTTAATCCCGGTGGTTTATATTTTTTTGCAGAGCATGCGCAGTTTACAAGCGGCGATGATGAAGCTCAACTTTCCAAAGAAGGGATTGATAAAAAAATTCAACCTAATTTATATGGCTATCGCACTTACCTGGATCATTATCACGACAATGGTCAACAGGTTTTTAAAATGGGTGTGGTAGTTGCTAAAAATGGTGAGTGGCCTTTTAAGCCTGTTTTGGTAAAAGATGCAGTGGCGTATATTCAACAGCAGATGGTTGCTTACCCGGGTATCATGCAAAAAAATCCCTATTCGGCAGAACCTGTAAAAAAAGCTTTGGAAAGATTGAAGCCCTATTATAATGAAGTAGCGAAATTAAATGTCAATTATAATTATGATAACGCAATCAATGATGGCAACAATCATTATCTGCTCAATCCCGAAGCCATTCTAAATGGAAAATCTATCGGTAAAACATTTCCCGAATACAACATTTTGGTAAGTACTACCCAACAAACTGTTGATCAAACAAAAAAAGATGATCCGCTTTGGGTGTATGTTAATCTTACACCAACTAATGTAACCTTGCAGGGCAATCCTGCAAAATTTGATACAAAGTTTGGCACGGGAATTTCGCACATGGTGAATTCTTTATTGAATAATTTCAATTTTGATTTTGTGGCCAAATGGCTGGTACAGCCGAATGCAAGAAAAAGCATGGTTTATTCTCCGGCTAAAGCCCCAGCAAGATATTCAGGCAATAATGCGGTAACACCAACCACTGTTTCTGCAACAGCATCCGCAAAAAATAAAGACCCATACACTATTTTGTATGAAGATTTTGATGGCTATCCTGCAGGTGAAATATCTTCCAAAAAATGGCATACAGCAGGATATGGTTTTGCCAATTCTTCTTTAGTAAATGTGAGTGGGCAAAACGGCAAATGGGTAGTAATTCCTGAAAAATTTACTTTTTATCCCGATTTAAATATTCCGCTCACACAGAACTATACGGTAAGTTATGATGTATATTTTGGGCCGGGTATTTCAAATAATAGAGTGCTGCATCATTTCAGGCTTGATTCTTACAACCCAAAAGATAAATATCCACAGCCGATGAACATGGGTAGCGCTATTGACAAAGGAATAGACTTTAGCATTGCCATGAATGGTGAAACCGCCACTGATTTTAAATACAGTAAAGGCCAATATAAGGATTTGTATAAAGAGATAAGAATTACGGGTTTTAAAGAAAAAGATGTGGCGCATGTAAGCGTATCTGTTAACGGAACTGTAGTATCTGTTTCAGTAAACGGCAAAGAAGTAATCAGCAACGACCAGGCATTTCCCGTAGATCAACCCTACAAACGGGTAGGCTGGTATTGTAGCAATCCTAATATGCTGCTGGGCAATATTTATATCAGAAGCAATAGCCCTGTTCAAAATAATATTCCAAAAGAACCCAAATTTGCTGGTGTAGTAAAAGATAAAAAATCTACCACACCCGATGCTGCCACATTTGAAACATCGGATTATGCATTTAAGCCGCTGCAAAAGATAGACAATATGCCTCCGGTAAATTATCCTTCAGGATTTAAAAGCACCATCCCTGCAATGCCCGAAGGAACAAACAAAGCAGTGGCCGCTTTGCCCGCTTTTAAAACTCCTGCCCGTTCGGCATTATTAAATGGCTTGTCAAATTCAACAATGAATAACAGCGCATTTCAAAAATATATTGATGATTTAAAAAATACAGTTGCCTTAAAATTAGACGGAGATAATACTAAAAAAATTGATGGCTATCTCAAATCAAAAAAGATTTCTACATCTAAAGCTATTGGCGGCGCTGCCATTGATGCTTGGCTGCAAAGCAAACCTACTGTAGCACTTTATTTATTTTGCAAAGCATTGCAGGCAGATTACAGTGACATGAATACGGCTAATAACATGGCTTCATTGCTCAATGCGTATGGTTATTCAGAAAAAGCCATTCCTGTTTTGCAATATGCAAACAGTAAAACCAATAACAATCCTGATGTATTAGCCAATATGGCTGTTGGTTATTACAACCTGGGCGATATGAACAATGCTTTAAGTTTTGCAGAAAAAAGCATTGCTAAAGACAGCCTGAATGCAAACGGGAATAAAGTTGCCGCCTTTGCACATTTAAACAAAGCATCCGAAACCAATAACAAAGCCGAAGCTGATAAAGCTATTGGCTGCCTGAAACAGGCACTCAAATCGCATTATGATAATGAAGCATCAGAATTGCTCAACAAAATAGAAGGTAATCATCAAAAACAAAATGATTTTGTAAATACCAATTTCAAAGAATTTCCCATGCTCCGCCGCCTGGAAATGCCATCAATGAACAATGATTTGTCCCAGGCGAAATCCTTTAATGAGTTTTTAGAAAAAGAAAAAAATTCACTGTTAAATACAGAAGATGAAATTAAAGCAGCTTATAAAAAACTGGGAGAATTTGATTCAAAGCAAACAATTGCCATGCTTAGCCAAAACAAAAGCATGGGTATGATGATGGTAAAAGCCGGCAATATCCTCAACCAAAGTGCAATTTGGTATGCAAAAATGAAATCAGACCTGGAACAAATATTTACCTACGATAAAAAAGTATTGACATCAGCCTATAATAAAACAACAAGCGGTATCAACAAAAAATATAATGCACAGTTAAACAAATTAGAAGGAGGCGAAGGCAAAGTTGATGAGGAAGTAGAAATGGAACGATTGAAAAAAGCCCGTTGCCAGGATTTAAATAATGAAAGCGAAGCCTATCTTTCAGACATGGCAAAAGTTACCAATCAGTTTGCGCAAAAAAGTGAATTGGTGAGCCGGATTTTTTACCGGGATTATGCCAACTGGAAGCCTATGCAATTACTTGACAACAGCAACCGCTGGTTTTTGGATGCACAAGCAAAATATATTTCAGATATAAGAAAAATCCTTTCGATGTACACTGAATTAGAGCCTTGTGTTTATCCACCTCAACCGGTAAAAGAAGACAAAACTCCCCGCAAACCAAAAGAATGGGAAGATGAATATTGTGCCAACTTTAAAGGAACAATTGGTATTGGCCCTGCAAAAATGAACTGGTCATGCAATTCGATGAGCATATCAGGTGGAGAAGGTTTTGTAGGTGAGTTGGGCCTTAATTTTAATGACAACGGCACGTTTAAAGAAGCAACTATTGGTGCAGGCATAGGAGTAGAAGGGCATATAGGTAATCAAAATATAACAGCAATATCTGCAGGCGCATCTGCAATGGAGTATATCACTATTGGTGCCGGGCCCAATGGAAGCATTCAGGTTACGGATTGGGGCATTACCGCTGGAGTTGGGGCTGGTGGAAATATTGGAAGCGTAGGCGGAGTAGCAAATATTGTTTCTACCAATATTTCGGTGAACGGCGGTGTAACTGCCGGTGGATATGTAGCCAATGCATTGGGTTTGGGGAATTAATAATCATCCTTTTTAATGATTGCCGCACCCCTTTTCACGCAATACTTTTACCCAAAGAATAATGTTTAATTCCTAATTCATATCATGATGATAAAATACAATTCTGCCTTATTTATTGCTTTATTGCTTGCCGGAAGCATTTCCGCACAACAGACAAACCCTACTTCCAACAAAGAAATCCAGGATAAAATAAAACAAGCGCAGCAACAATTAGATAAACTCAGTCCTGAACAAAAGAAAATGATGGAACAGATGGGCATGTCAACTACGGATCCATCCCTACCAACCGGAATTACCGATGCTGATGTAAAAACGGCTTTAGGGGGAGATGCTTTTAGTGTGCCTTCAAAAAATGCAACACTCATCGCTGCTATTCCAAAAATAACACTAACAGCGGCAACGCTACCATCCTATATAAAATCGTTGAATGATTATATTCAAAAAGGGCTTGCGGATGATGCCCGATTTAACGGAGAAAATGCATATAATTATTTTAAAAATAATAAGTGCGATGCGCAAATGATAGGCAATGAAGCCATAGGATTTTGGAGTATGGGATATCCTGCCATTGCAGTTTATATGGCAGGTAAAGCATGTACAGATAATGTGGCAGATGCAGATTTGCTGAGCAACTTTGCAGCCATGCTAAGTATGGGTGGAGCACCCCACAAGGCTATACCGCTGCTGGAATACCTAAGTAAGCAATATCCTGATAATACTACCATACTCAACAACCTGGGGCAAGCATGGTTTTACCTGGGCGAAACAGATAAAGCCAATGCTC
This sequence comes from Sphingobacteriales bacterium 39-19, assembly GCA_001898465.1. Taxonomy (GTDB): domain Bacteria; phylum Bacteroidota; class Bacteroidia; order Chitinophagales; family Chitinophagaceae; genus Ferruginibacter. The sequence goes on from MKTX01000004.1 coordinate 23,547, forward strand.
AATTGGATAAAGTAGTAAAGGCTTTTGCTTATCACCCGCAGGCCAACTATACACAATGCCTGATTCAGCAAAAAAAAGGCAACACAGCAAAGGCAATAGAGAAAATGAAAAACTCGCTGGCATATAGCTTTTCTCCTGATAAAATAAATATGCTGCGAAAACTGGGATATAAAATTAAAGGAAGTGATATGCGTATTCCTTTTCGGCCTGACCCCAATCCTTTGGGATTACAAAATTTTACAAGGCCGGATGTACCTGAATCCTATACAGACGAATTACGGTTACATGCAGACTGGGATGCTTTTCAAAAACAAATAAACGATAAGAGCATGCAGTTGGCAAAAGACCTGGTGCCGTACCAGCAGGCGGTTGCAAAAAATGCTGAACAGGCATACAAAAAGTTTAATAATAAGACAGCAAAAGAAATTAGCGGAATGAAATCAGGTTTGGTTACTCCTGATAATATTTACAGAAAACAAGCAGAAACTAACCTCGGAGAAATGAACAAAGATGGTGGCATTGGCTTTCGGTTAAAAAAAGCAAAGGCTATCATTGATTCATTAAGAAAAGATTTTACAGCAAAGGACCTGCTTCAACGAAAAAAAATTGAGAAGGAAAACAGCATTATTGCCACGCAGGAAACTGAACTGTCAAAAAAAGGAGAAAATATTGGATTTGATAATTGCAAGGTTCAGAAGATTTACAGTGAATGGGTGTACGCAACATACAATAAGCCATTGGAAGAAGCATACAAAAATTACCTGCACCAATTAAGATTAAAAATCAGCGAAGAGTTGTACTGGAAACAATTTACGCAGGACAATGCAACCTTTGAAGCCACTAAAATAACCACTAAAAAAGAATGGTTGGACGCATTGGGCAGCACCAGGTATTTGCCAACTAAAATTTATGGCGATTGCACTCCGCAGCAGAAAAAAGAAAGCCGGTATAAACTAACAGATTTTGATGAAATGCATTGCAGTTATGTTAGTACGCTGGATTTTGGGGTTTATAAACAAATATTTGAGTGTGGGTGGTCTCGTATAGAATTTGATGCCGGTAAACTCAACGGAAATTTAAATTTCTACATGGATAACAATGGAAACACACGCTTTGTAAAAGGCACGTTAGAAGCGACTCTTATCAATGCAGGCGGCTCTATAAAAAAAGGCCCAATTCAAATTGGTGCCAATGTAAAAGCGGGTATGGGCGTAGAGTTTACCAGCCGTGGCGTGGAGGATGTGTATGTAACCGGGCAAGCGTCGGTAGAGGTAAAATCAAATTTGATAGACAGATTCGACGAACACATCAAAGATGCCAACGGTGGCGATAAAAGCCAGCCCGGCATGGGCGATGCACAACTAAGTGATAAAGGAATAGAAATTGGCGTAAATGGAAGAATGAGTTTAATATCAGGAAATACCTCCACTAATGTTTTTGTAAATACTCCAAACTAAAATTAGCAAAATGAATAAGACATTTTTCAAAATGATCCCGATTGCATTTTTATTAGCCCAGCAAAGTTTTGCGCAGGATTGCAAGACCAATGCCGACTTAGACAACACACCGGGAAAATACCTCACAGCATCCCAATATCCCTGGCCTGCAGTGCGAGCAGAATATTTTAAGAATTTAACTTCGGCTTCAGATAAGGCAGTTGCTAAGCAAACGCTGAATCAAATAGAGAATATAGAAGCAAAAAACCATAGCGGATTCAATCTTACTGGTGGCAATTTGGAGAATTATTATTCAACCAAAGGATATGGCTATTATGGCAAAGTAAAATTGGCCCAATACAATTTTGAATCTTCGCTGCATGAGTATTTTTGCATGAATGGTAAATTGAAAAGAAACGATGAGGCAGAAACCATCTTGCGGATTTATGTAAATGCCATTCCCACCAATACCCTCAGCCGTTTTTTAAATTATCCTTTTGGCAGCAGTATGGGTGATTATGATTTTGGATTTCAATTCCAGGATTGGAAAAATCACAAATCAGTAAATGTAAATGACCCGCTGATTAGCCTGTTTAACTATTTCTCCTGTAATAATGAGCACCTCATCAATGCTATTAATTCAGGCGAAGGCTACTTTCAGGATGTTGCCGAAAAAGATATCAAACCCAACAACCGTAACAATTACATTTACCGATACTGGTTTATTAAGAAAAAGGAGATTCCTGTGTTAGTGCCGGTAAGCAGAAAAGAATATTTGCAAAGCCTGTTGGAATATTATGAAAGAGAGAAATTGTATTTCCCAAAGTTGATTACAGAATTAACATCCAACCACGACAAGGGCATTGAGCATAGTTATGGAAACTGGGAAGGAGATGTAGCGGATAAAATGGCTGTTGTAAAAAAAGAATTGGAAACGCATGATGAAAAATGGTTGTCGGGGCAAGCGGTAATTAATCGCATAGAAGACAATTCACAAACCTATAAAGCAGGCTTAAAAGAAAGAACCAACTACAATCGCTTTTGGAAATTCCACGATGGCGAAAATAAAAGTCAGCCACTCTTTAAAATAAATCCTGAATATTTTATAACCAATAAAGCCGGTGCTGCCGTTCCACAGCTAATGACCGTAGCCTTCCGGTATGTGAGTATGCCACTTTCCTTAAAGCTTATGAATAACTTCAGTGAAAAGTTTGATTTTGCTGCACTGCGGAATCTTATAAAATAAAAAAATCATCTTTTTTAATGATTGGTCTCCTACTCCTTCGTCTCTACTTTCACTTCATATAATATTAAATGATGAACAAAATATTTCTATCCCTCGTTTTGCTTTATTCAGCAATTTCATCGGTAGCACAAAAACAAAGCTTTGACATTGCAAGTTTTTCGCCGCCGGATGGCTGGACTAAAGAACTAAAAGAAGATTTTGTTTCCTTCTCCCGGATTGATGGCGCAAGCTGGGGCCAGATTGCCGTATATAAAAGCAGGCAAAGCAGCGGAAACATTGAAGAAGATGCTTTGAAAGACTGGCAAGACATTGTATTAGCAGTGCACACGGTAGAAAGCGAAGACAAAACCACAGCAAAATCTGCAGAGGGATGGCAGGTAATGAGCTATAGTGGCGTATGGCAATATAATAGCACCAATGTGGCGACACTGCTTACTACATACTCCAATGGAAATATATGCATAAGTGTGTTGTGGAATGGAACCGCCAAACCCTATATGCAAAATCTGAAAGATTTTATTGCAAGTATTGATTTGGATGTAAATGCTACACCTGTTCAGCAAAAAGATACAGGGAATAATGAGGGCAATAGCAACCAGAACACAACGAATAGTAATGGCGAAACAACTTCCTCTAGTTCATCATCCATTGTGGGGGCATGGATTAATAATTTTAGGGAAGATAGAGGTTTTATAAACGGGTATCGTATGTACACAGGCGGATATATGAAAAAGGAATATGTTTTTAAAGAAGATGGCTCCTATATTTTCCGGCAAAAAGACTGGCTGGCATCCAGGGATAATATCTACTTTGTTTACGAAACAGGGAAATGGGTGGTTAACGGAAACCAGCTAACCATTACACCTGATAAAGGCAAAGCAGGTTGGTGGAATAAAGATAAAATTGGCAACACAACCGATAAATGGGGAGCCTATCAAAAAGCAGCTAAATATATCCTCGAGAAAACAACTTATACTTTTGAGTTACAAATCAGCGACTATGGCAGAAACCTGCTACTTAACTATAGCAAGGCAACCGAAAGAGATGGCGACCACCCTGCAGGCAATGGACAGTACACTTCTTATCACTTTGATAAAGGGAAATCAATTATTAATAATCCGCCGGGGCTTATAACTGGTTTTGAAAATAAAGTATTACCAAAGCGAGGAAATTAAAAATTGTAAGAGCTATGAAGAAAATCATTTTTATAAATCTATTTTTAGCAATAACCATTTTTGGCTTTGCCCAGAAGCAAACCTTCGATATGGTTTCTTTTGACATTCCCAAAGGTTGGGATAAGACTGTTACAGAGAATGGTGTTCAGCTTTCTACCAAAGACGATGGTAAAGGCAACTATGCCGCTATGGTAATAGTTCGCTCTGTTTCGTCCAACGCCTCAGCTAGGGAAAATTTTAATAAAAGTTGGGGAAATCTGGTAAAAGGAACTGTGAAGGTAACAGAAGCTCCTTCCATGTCTGATATGGGAATTGAAAAAGGCTGGAACGTTATTACGGGCCAGGCCAATTATACCGATGGAGCCGCCAAAGGATTGGTAACATTAATAACAGCAACAAGCAATGAGAAAATGGCCAATGTAGTAATCTTTACAAACACTAATAAATATCAGGAAGAAATATTGGCTTTTGTAAACAGTTTAGAAATTAATGAACCGGCAACTGAGCAAAACAATACATCAAACGAAAACAATAACAGCACTGTTGACCATGATAATGCTCCCCTTGCAGGGAAAATATGGGAAGCACAAACACTTGAAAAGTTTGGTTCTTCAGGCAATAGCAACCAAAACACAGCGGATAGTAATGGCAAAACAATTACCACCAGTTCATCATCCATTGCAGGGCTATGGACAAATTACACACTCGAAACTACAGGATACAATGTTAATGGTATGCCGCAATACACTGCGGGCTATTTGAGAAAAGAATATGCATTTTATCCGGATGGTACTTATGTATTCAGGAATAAGCAATGGCTTACGAAAACAGCAAATATTTTGTTTATTTATGAAACCGGCACTTATTCTGTAAACGGCAATCAACTAACTATTACGCCTAAGAATGGAAAAGCTGGTTTCTGGGGAAAGACATCAAGCAGTAAAGAATGGGGTAAGTTTATTAAATCCACCGATTTTACTTTAGAAAAAACCAGCTATATCTTTGAAATAACACACGACCCCGATTATGGCGACAAAATAATTCTTAAACCGGGCAAACCTACTGCAAGAGATGGAGGAAAATTCAATGCTCCCGGGGATCCTTATGAATTTTATTATTCAAAACGGGACTTAGAATCATTGATAGATAATCCACCGGGCTTTAAAACAGATTTTGAAAAAAATCGATTACTACAGCAATAAAAAAAGATGCTGCCGTAACCATTAATTCACCCCTTACCGGGAAAATATGGGAAGGTAGCACAACAGAAAAATTTTCCAATGCAGGTGGTACCAGCTACAATACCGGAGGATTTGCCACCAATCAATACCAATTCAATACCGACGGGACCTTTTACTTTGTTAGCGTAACCGCATCACATTTTACCGATATCAAATCGCTGCAATACGAAACAGGAACCTATACTATAAACGTCAACCAGCTCACAGTTACTTCCACAAAAAGATAAAATGAGGAATGGAGTAAAATTCGCAAAACCTCCAATGGCAACAGCGATGTTACCAACAGCGCCATCAATGAAACATGGGGGAAAAAGCTAAAAACAAGTAGCAGAAAATTAGAAACGGTTATCTACACATTCAGCATTGGTAAAAATGGCGACCGGAACGCACTAATTCTTCAATACAGCAATGGCCACACCGAACGGGAAGGTAATGGAAACCAAACCTGGCTTAATGAAACGGCCCCTGAAAAAACAATCAAACTACTTGCAGGAATAAAGTGGTGATCATTAAAATTACTTGATTATAGAAATTACTTTCCGATACAGAATATAGAGAGGCACAATTTTAGTATAATATACTAGATTTAGCAACAAAAAATGAATATTAAGTAAATCAGAATGTACTTTAAATATTTAACTACATAATCACCTTAAAGCCGGTATCTACCATATAAAAGTGCTCACCCCCAAGTTCGACAAATACGACCCTGCTACTGTAAAAGGACTACACGCTTGGCTCACCCGCCAGCTTGCGCACCTCGAGCAGAAATATGGCGAGCAATTGTACTACGATGCGTAAAAATAAAGCCCGCTTAGCGGGCTTTTAGATTGTGCTATTTAATGTAACTAATAACCTATTGTTGTGTAGCGGGATAAAAATTATATCCGTAAAGAGGCTTCTTTTGAGAAATCATTACAAATTTGTTTGAAAGCACTTTGCCATTACTCCTTAAATATACTGTATCTAACTTATCGGTATAATTTGCCAAAAGCAACTGCTCTGATGGCTTTTTCTTTTTTTCCTTTAATCGCAAAATATTTGTTATTACAATAGTATCTCTATTGGAAAAAACGATGTCGATTATTTTGGAATTACCTGTATCCCTTATAGTATAACTCGCAACCTTTTTCTCTTTTACCATGTTATCTAAATGATAAGAGTACATAATATTATTGTCTGAGCTAACATTTTTTAACAATAGCGTGTAATGATTGGTATTAGGTGAACTTGCATTAATTGCACTTTGATACCTCGTGCAAGAACAAAATAACAGTCCACTAATAAAGTATAAGATTATCTTTTTCATAGTTAATTTTTTTTCAGAACTAATAGTAATTGGTATAAATCTTTAATCATGTAGTTTTTGTAACCAATATCTTGAAAGTGTTTATTCAAATTCAAAAATCTGAATAATAAACCTCCTCCGGCAAATCCTACACGTTGAAGGCCGGTAAGATCATCGCCAAACATTGCTGCACTTTCCATTAAATAAATAGAAGAAACCTGAATTGCAGATGCGCCAATTCCAGAAATACTGCCAATTGCACTTCCTGATAAATCTTTTTTGAGTATTTCCTTTGGCAATATCGTTTCCTTAAATAACATTTCAGAAATTGTGGCTCCAACAAAACCATCAAGTCCTCCATGCAAGGTATGCAACAAAATATCCCTTGTACTTCTCTTATCCTTAATTGCCTGTGCCCCTTTTATAGATAAACCATTTAAGGTTTTTCCGATAATATTTCCAATTCCATCAGAATTTAATACAATAGAAGTTTCATTGTCTTTAAACCTTAGATTTTTATTCCATCTCAAGTTTCTTGTACTAATATAACCTGCAATGCTACCCGAAGCAACACCAATAATGGAGTTTCTAAATACATCATCCATATCTCCATTTTGTATCATAGTTGTAAAAGCATTCATCATACCCTGATTAAGTCCTTTGGATAAAATTTTAAAAGCATTAGAACTTAAATCAGACATATCATACATAAAGGATGATGCAATGCTTCCAATTCCACCGCCAATAATGCCTCCAGTTATAGCTCCTTTGAATACGCTTTGATTTTGTGATTTAGCATATAGCGCTCCTGCTCCTGCACCGATTGCTGCACCTGTAATCATATTTAAGCCCCAGCTCCAGCCCCCATTTTGATCAATAGAGTTCACAGGGTTATTAACCATACCCCCATAAGGTGTAGAGATTTGATTAAAAGGATCATTTTGCAAGAAACGCCCAAGTTGCGCATCATAGGTTCTTAATCGAAATTCATTCCAACCTGTTTCATTCTCAAAGTCATTAAAATCACTTTGATATCCATATTGATTGGCAACGGCATCAAACACTTTTCCGCTTATACCTGCCGCTTTCAAACCATACGCATAATAAGCATTTTCCTCTATTAGCCTACCCCTTACATGTGTTACCTCAAAGTTATCGAAATATACATAGGTCTTGCTTTCGTTGCTGAGGTACACAAAAGCATAGCCATTCTTAGGTGCTTTGCTCATTTGTACCGGTATGCTTTGTCCATCGCCACCAGTGCCCACCCGCCAGGCATAGCTACCCAGGCCGGTAACATTGTCGTAGGGTACAAAATTAAAGTTCTCGTCAAAGAACAATATATTCATGTAAGCCTGCGGCGTACTGTTATTGCCTGTGTTCTGATTGGTTAAAAAGGTACCAAAGTCGCCGGGATTTGCGGTGATATTATTGGTAATATTAGTGGAAGCGCCGTGCAGGTTATAGGATGTGGCACTATAACTCAATGAGCTTAGCAGGCTGCTTACAATATTGGGCAATATATTGTTGGGAGCACTGTTATCGGGCGTGCCGGTATAATAGTAATCTGTACGGGCGGCGATGTTATCACCGGCCATTACTTTCAGTATCATATTGGGGCCTACCTTTTTGCCAAAATATCCCAACTTGCTCACTTTATCGCTCGTGTTGGCATTCCAGCCCGCTGCTTCGCTCTTGTTCACTCTGGTGCTGCTTACCTCGTTGCTACCATTTACAGGGTTGCCGTTGGCATCTACCTGGCCAAACATTCTTTCCTCGTAATAAGCAGCAGCATCTTCCATAGCACAGTTGTTAAATTCGCTGTGCGTTTCTTCGGTAAGGATAGCCCTTACATTCTGTAAGTTGTCCTTTACAAAAAAGTCATAAGCCCCCTTTTTACCATCTGGTAAATCAAAATTACCGGCGATGCTCAACCGGGGATTATTAGTGGGAGTATATACTCTTATCCTGCCTTCTTCGTGCAATATCATTTGCAGGTTGGTCTGCCCATTTGTTTCTTCATAAATAAATGCTCCCATGTACCAAGTGATAACGCTAATGCCGGTAACTGTGTTAGTTACTTTTTTAGCCAGCCTGGCACCGCTTGCATCGTAAGTAAATTCAGTTACGCTTTTGCCCTCAATGGTAATCTTCTGCGGTTTTTCAAAATAGTTGTATTGAACACCACCGTTACCGCTTATCCTTATTTTCTTATTGTTATCTTTTATAAGATTTCCATTATAATCGTAGGTATAATCATCTCCATTGGTGCCAAAGGTTTCATCTTTAAAATCGCCAAGGGAGCCATTATTGGTAGCGGTAAGGTCCGGCTGATCAAATACTTTTTTCAGCTGGTTGCTCCACTGACCTGTGGACACCGTTTTATACTCATAGGTCAATTTGTCAATATATACAGGGGCATTATTACCGGGTATTACTCCTTTCTGATACATTTGTTTGAGGTTGCCATTTTCATCATACTGTATGTCTGTTACCGAAAAGTCCATTTTGGCACTGCTCCAGCTAACATCTGACGGCTTTTCCTTTTGGGTAAATAACGCTTTGGTAAACCTGTTCACATTATCGTATTCGTAGTTGTATTTACGAGGCATGTTATCGCCCTGTGTTTTCCAAATAGCACCGGTAATGTTGCCGTTGTATTGGGCAGCGGTAAAGCGGGCATCCCTGTTATCGTAGCCCATGTACATACCAAAGAAATGGTCCCACTGGCCAAGAGAGGAGTTGGATAGTGCATAGTCTTTATTAATGCCATTCAGCCAGCCCCTTATGGTATAATCGTAAGTAAGCGTTTCTAACCCTGCTCCACTGTTATATTCGGGAGAGAGTTTTTTTGATTTTAATTGCCCAAATTCATCATAGGTATAGCCAACCAGCTTTTTATAGTCCTGGCTGCCATATTTTCTATAAACACCTGTTACCCTTTTCAGCCAGTCAAAATCAAACTTAGTGATAGTGGTAAAATTATCTATGGAAGTACCGGGCATAGTGTGCTTTTCACATACGCCAATTACCCTGCCTGCAAAATCGTATTGGGTAGTGGTATAATCTACGGCATTTTTCACATTATCTGACAGTTCCTGAATGGTACGGCCTTTGTCATCATAATATACAGAAGAAGTAAGGAACAGATCATTGGCAGGGTTGCCGTCATCATAATTGTTATCTATAACACGGGTTTTAGTGCCAGTTACAAAGTCTATGGTACGGGGGCTTTGGCCTACTGCCTCCACATAGAGGTTTTGGTTGGGTGAGTTCCAGTTAGCAGTTTCAACAGGAGCAAAAGTAAAATTGCTGTTGAACGCCTTTGCTCCCTGGTAAGCATAATCGTCATAATAGCTCACTGTATTAATAACTGTATTGGTACAGCTATTGCAATAGGTTGACGATCCCGCTACGGGATTGTCGGCTTTTAACGCTTCGGGGCTGCCGGTGTAGATATTGATAGAAACCACACCATTATTCAATGCTTTTACAAAAGTGACCATTGCATCCCTCGTCGCATCCTTATCATATAGCCCGGTGGCAATCATCCGGTCCTGGTTGTCGTACAGGTAAAAAGTCCATTGCTTTCCTACCCTGTTTCGCTGGTTTTCGTCCTGCGACAAAACCAACCGGTCTTTATTATCATATACCATTTGTACTGTACCGGCAGCAGGAGAATGTTTGATGCTGTTTCTGCCTCTTTCGTCATATTCATACCAAAAGCATAGCTCCTGGTACACATCATTACTGGAAAAAACATAACCGGTAGTTTGCAGGTATTTCACCGCTCTGGGAGGTATAATCACTCTTAGCTGATCCAGGTCGTCATATACATAGTAAGTACATAGCCAGCCCTCATGTCCGTTTTCGTCCAGGCCAGCGCCGCTTTCTTTTTCTTGTACCTTTTTCAGAATGACCTTACCACCAAAGTCGGTATAAGTATATATTTTTTTACCCTTTTCATCTATCGTTATTGTTTTAGACAGCTTACCGGTAGAGTAAGATTGTGAAGATGCAGGCGGTATAAAACCGGTACCCGATACAATTTCCCACAGCCTTATGTTCTCACTTATAGAATTGAGCTCATTTTGTACCGACACGCCATTATTGTTTCCTACGAAAGCATCACCTTCATCCAATGTTTTTTCCACCCTTCCCAAAGGTGAGCGCTCTGTTCTCGTTTCGTTGTAATAATAGTGCTCGTCTGGGTGCTTTGCCTGCCAAAACATTTCCTGCAAAACAAAACCCATACTCAAAAATCCATTGCTGTAATCACTACCTGTACCTGTATTAGTAAAAGGCAGATATGATAAATTTTTCACCTGGGGCTGCTGGCTGGCGTCAAAGTCCAACCGCCTTATATTGACAATATCTTTTGGAATAAACCATGTGCTGCCATCACCGGGCTGCGAGGCCATTTTATCGTTTTGCTGAATTACCCGCCCCAATCCATCCAAATATTGCGTGGTTTGCTGTACGCCCCCTCCCAACTCGGTAGCTTTGCTCACCAGCACATTGGGATTTTTTTCCGGTATAGTTGCTGTAAAAGTGCGTACATAATGTATCTTTTTACCGGACCCTACGGAAGCTGGTAAGGGAGCCACCTGCGCCTGTACAGACAAATGGAAAATGCTGCAAAAATATATCCAGCAAAAACGAATGGTAAATAAATGGTTTATCCTATTCATGGTCGTTTTTTTATTGGGGTAGTGATATTAAAAGGTTGTCGTAATACCCTGTATGATGTCTGCATCATCGGGACTTATTTTTGAAGAAAAAAAGCCGATCAGTGTGCCATCCTTATCTATTAGGAATTTAAGGAAATCAGCCTGGGTAACGGCGTTCATCTGTCCATTTTGTGATTGATTGGCCAGCCATGTAAAAACAGGATGGCAACCGGAGCCTGTAACATTTGTTTTAGCTGCAATGATGAATGTATGATGCAGGCTGGTATCACAGTACATTTTTATTGCTGCATTGGCACGAGGTTCGCTCCCAAAGCTGTTGCTTGGAAATAAGATCACCACTAAGCTATCTCCGTATTGCTGCTGTAATTGCTGAAAAGCTGCCAGCTGTCCTGCTTTGGGGCTGCCTGTTGCAATATTGGATATTAAAACCTTTTTGCCCTGGAAGTTGCTCATTTGCACCATATTGCCGTTCACATCTTCAAATGAGAGAGCGTAAAAGCTGGTAATAAAGAATGATATTATTCCTGTGAATATGCTGAACATAATATTTTGATTTAAGTTTTATGGTTTAATTATGGACATATAGCTGTGCAAGCCGTTGTAGTGATCACCGATTGCGTATAGTCGCTTATCGTTCCATCGGGGAAGCAATAGGCCGAAGTACACTGCCATGTGAACTTGTCTATCCTTCGCACTTTTACAACTCCCCACGTTCCTTGTACGCAAGTGCCGTTAATGCACTTATACTCCGGCGCATTACATGCCGGATTGCAGGGAATACAAGCCGGATGGTTGGGAATTATAACCGGCGTCCCCCATTGGTTATAGGTCGGGCTGCAGGGGTTAATATCTACCGTAGGGATGATATAGTTACCTGTCGGCACTCCATAACCGTTCACTTCGCAATTGGCAATATCGGTTCTTTGGTACCAATCGGGAGCTACCGGACAGGTACCCGAATTGTCTACTACCCATTGGAATTGATTATAAGTAGAGCTTAAAGGATTTCGGTCAACCTGCTTTTTAAGCCTTACGCCCGAGTTGTATGCAGGATTTGCCTGACAGGCTTCGCACATGGTAGTGCCATCATCCCGCCATTGAGGGCTGGTATCCTGCGCATCTATACAATTTTCGGGTTCTCCTGCAATATTGTAGCAGATCTTCTTTAAGATATTCTTTTGCTCATCCTTAATATGAATAAGCCGGTTAAATTTATCATACTCGTAATAAACTATCCGGTTATTGATATCGCATTCGCTGGTCTTATTACCTATCTGCGGATCATACGCAATGGTAGCCATTTTTGCATCTTTAGGATATATGCGAAGCTCATCAAAGTAAACAAAATTATCATCGTTTAATGCTTTGGTAATGGTTAGTATCTGTGTACCTCCGCTTCCCGCAGGTATCTCATATTCATAATAGGTCCAACCGGTAGAAGTGTTAGGTACGGTTTTTACCGGTGTTAATGGCGTGTTGGTAAGAAGTACAGCAGCCGCATTTCCTTTTTCCCAAAATGACAATCGGCTAATTCTTTCAGATCGCCAGTAATTAGTCATATAATCTGCATCCTTTTGCGCCAGGCGTAATATTTTTTTGCCCATTACAGCATCGGCAGCAGCAACGATAGTAGCCCCACCAAAGCTCCAATGCCCATGCTCGGTGGTTTCAAAAGATGTGTAATCTGCTTCTTCATGTTCGTGCGTATTGGATACGCTTGCCACCACAAAACGCCCATTGTAATTATATATCTGGGTGTTAAATCTTCCGTCCGGCGTAAAAGTTTCTCTCAAATTGCCCTGGTCATCATATTTATATGCGGCTTTTTCTTTAAAATAGGTAGCGTTCCTTACAAGCGCTGTTGCGCTTTGTTCCCCAATCAAATATTTTAAAAGTGGTTCTTTAGCTTCCAGCTTATATGATTTGTATAATTTGATTTCATTATTCGTATTAATAAAAAACTCATTAACAGTGGCATCTACCAGCAATTCCGCTGCGTTAGGCTTTACCAACCATGTTTCTGTGGATACAGGAATACCAATCATATTACGCAGCTTCATTTCTGCAATGGCCGTGCTTACGCTATTATTATAATCATTGGCATAATATGTTTTCTGTACCAGCAGGTCGCCGTTACTCTTTGGAGTGGTAACTTTTTTAAGCAAATAGTCTGCATTGTACTCAAAGGACGTAGTAGCCTGGCTTTGCAGGCCGGTGGGAGAGTAATTTGTGGTTAAAGTACTAATTAAGTCAGCTCTGCCACGCACAGGGAAATAATGTTGCCATGTCATATCTTGTATTGGCGCATTGGGATCATGCGCATTACTATTAAAGCAGGCAGCAGAATGATATTTATGTACCTCCACCTTACACGATTTATGATTTACATTATTAATTTCTGTTTCAACTAGATTATACTGATTAGTTGCTTCACTCAACAGGGTGCCGGATTGATTATAAATCTTTGTTTTTAGGGGCAATCCATATTTCCACGGCTGGAACCGCTTTTTATCCGCATAAGGCATAGCCAATACAGGTATTTCTGTCCGTACATTTGTCGGCGCAGTAAATTCATACACTGCTTTTCCAGTTCCGCCTGCTATGGAATTATTGACAACTTCTGTTCTTGAATAATTTACACCTATTGGGTTTCTATACTGTTGTGAGTTAAAGTGATATATATTGGTGGTATAGGTATCGCTCGGATTAAAAAGAACAAAAACTCTTTTCATAAAGCCTTCCAAGATCAACTTAAATAATAAAGCCTGTGCAGCAGGCAGAGGTGGCAAAATACTTTTCTTAACGCCTTCTTTCGCTGCTGCGCTAAACATTCCAACCTTACTTGACTGTGATATGAAACTGGCTATCCTGGAAACAAATGCCGATATGTTTGTTTTATTTTTTCCATCATTCGTATATCCTTCTATGTTTCCATTATTCCAAACCTTAATAGTCCTGGATGAAAAATATTCGTTGTTCTCATAGCCCCAACCCGAGGTGGTCCCATCAGCATTTTTATAATAGTAATTAGTTATAATATCATTGTCCGAACTCACTCCATCTGATAAAATTGTTTTTGATACGCTTACACCTCCAAACATTAATGATTGGCTCGGGTTGTCAGCATTCTTTGAATAATTTTGTGCATACTCAAAAGTAAATTTGCCGCCGGTGGGCGTTTCTACACTTTTAAGCAGTCCCAACGCAGCCAATCCGTTTGTAGGCAACCGGTAAGTAGCAGCGTTAAGCAACAGTTCTTTAATAGACTCCTTTGTAAGTGCAGCCTCTATATCCAGGTTAGTATTTTTTGTATAATAGCCCCAGTGATCTTCTGCAAGGCAATCAAATGGGGGAACAATATCTTTGGGATCGCTTGATTCGCTGCCGGTATAGTAAGTAAAGTTATAAGCCGGTTCCGGCACGCCGTTATACGACTTCTGAAGTGATTTCAAGCAGTACCTGGTAAACCTTTTATCTGCAACAGGTGCTATGGTAGTAATATCTTTCACTTCCTTACGGTGAAAATAGCCCTGGCCGAAAGTATAAGTATATTTCTCCTCATTGTTGTACGTTAATAAAATCTTCCAAAGAGGATCATCATCTATAAAATCCGGCCTTCCAAAGCCCCTGTTATAATTAAATTCCAGCTTATGACCATCGGGAAAAAGAATATTGGAAACCCTTTTTAGTTTGCCCTTTGTTATATTCACCATCATTTGCACTGTTTCCGCCGATTCGCCTACTGTATTTTGATAAAGAGGTGTTTGACTCACAGTTTCATTTACTTCATACATTTCATAGTTAAAAACTATTTTTTCATTTGTTACAGGGTTAATAATTTCGGTGAGATGCCATTGAGATATGATGTATTTACCGGTAGCGGTGCCTGCCATTATTTTGTAGGTAAAAGAAGGTATCCCATAGCTTGCTACTTCATCCGGTATCAACACCTCGCTTAGATCATAGGCAGAAAATTTATATTCAATGCCTGCCTCATCTCTTATGATAAATTCTTTTATCCTTGTCCTGATATTTTGTCCGGTCAGATCTTCCGTATTGTATTGAATCTTTAGTTTTGAATCATTGAGCAATTGTACATTACCGTCTTTGCCTATCACAAATTCACCGTACATGCCCCCAAAATTGAAAGTAAAAATATCCTGCTCACGATCAGCAAGAGATCTCCTGCTTTGTTTATACTTCTTATCCATGCTGGATTTAAACCTTGGCATTATTATTTGTTCTCTTGGCGCATGCCAGCTCAACTGAAAATTAACATCTTCATCTTCCATATCCACCAGAAATTCTGAATACATAAATCCGTTTGGATAATAATTATCAATGTAATCTCTTGAATAACAATCACCCGGGTAATCTATTGAGCGCAGATCTTCATCGTAATACGCTATATTCATATTATATCCCCGATAGTTATTACTTGGCATGATTGGAAATGTAGATGTGGAATTTTGATCGTCAGGCTCACCTATCTGTTTTCTTGAAATAACGCCCCCTACATTTAACGCCCATCCCTGGCCAACATTTGATGCCTTTTGGCTTACCAAAAGCCCATTGCCGGAAGAATAGTTTAATGAAACATTAGAGGATAACCCGCTTTTACCATCGGCAAAAGAAAATATGGGTATTTGATAATAACCGCTGCCGTTTTGAAGATTTACCTGGCCAATGCCTGCACAGCTAAATAAAATGCCAATAAAAAGAAAAACTGTTTTCATATTAATTTATGGTTTTCTACTTCAATGAAATTCCTACTCTGAAAAGGATAGGTTGTGTTTTTGGTATTTGTTGATAGCTCAAAAAGTCACAAAGTAGTTGGGTTTTCACCGTTCTTTTTTTGCCAATCGTTTGCTTTTTGCTCAATCCTACAAGGCCCGACCTTTGCCATTCATCTATAATAAAACCTGGCTGTGGGCTGGCAGGTATTTTGTTTAATTCATATCCTCCGCTGATAAAGAATTGTTTTTTTAGCTTCCAGTCAATAAAGCTCCTGAATCCAATACCCTGATTGCTAAATCTTATCTTTTGTATGCTTCCCAATCCAAGTTTATAGCTCATGCCTGCCCCTATCACACTTTTATCGTTCAGCTTGTACCCAACATTTATTCCTGTATTTAATGCACCGGGCAGCCATGCATTTCCCCTTAGCGGCTGAATGTCTGCTGAATATTCAAGGCGCTGCGCAAATGTTTTGGTCTTTTGATTATTGGGCTTAAAGTCGGGCAGTTCACCGCTACCGCTACTTCCTACTTTTTCTATGCGCTGTTTTAGTTTGTTCAGTTCTGCCTGCGCAGTTTGCATATTCTGCTGCATGTACTGCGCACCATTAGGGCCGCCTGCTGTTGCCAGTGATTGCATTTGATTGTTAGCAGCAAAGCGGGTTTGCAGCCCCGCAAGGCTTTGCGAACTTGCAGCATCGGCAGATATGCCCAACAGCGAGGCCAGCATACTATTCCTCCGCATAAACTCCTTAAATGCCGGTATCTTGCTGAGTATATTTTTAGCCGTTTCTTCCGCCTTACCCGGCTCATTAAAAAGCTGCTTATAGTTTTTCAGCGTTTCCACATAGTACCAACCCTCTTTATTTATCTTTTGCAGGTATTTGTTTTTGCCCATGTATTTCATGGCTTCGGCAATCAGTTGCTGCCTGCGCTCCTTTATCATTTTTTGAAAAGCCTCATTGCGGGCTTCTTCATTTTCTAATTGCGAAGCATTGTCTTTTGCTTTGGTAAGTAATTCCTGCGATTTTTTGGTGAGCACCGTTTTATTACTGTCTATGTATTTTAATTGCGTAAGCAGATCATCCCGGTATTTATCGTAGCCTGCTTTATAGCTTTGCAATTGGCTTTCGCTTCTTTTATATTCTTCCAATAGTTTTTTAAAGCTGATGCTATTATTGGCAAATAATCTTTCCGCAGCTTCGGGATTGGCTTTTTGTAAAAGTGTTTGAATTTTAGTTTCCCACCGACAGAGCTTCACAAGCGTTTTTTCTGTTTTGTTGCTTACCCGCTTGCTGTACAGGTCTATTTTATTTGAGGTATGAGTGAGATATTTTTGAGAGAGCTTTTCCGTAAGGGCAAAGGCACTATCTGCCTGGGCGCTACATTGGCACACGGGGTAAATAAGCAGGACTAAAAACAATAGTTTATGGGTACTCATAAACAGTTTTAGGGATTAAGGTTGCGACAAAGAAAACAGATTTGCATCAATTGGAGCCAGGAATGGCCAAGAGAATAATAACAAGTTAATAACAATTAATTGAAAAATTTAAATTATACCAAAAGTTTTTTTTCATTGTTTTTTAAAAACATTAATAACTGAATAACTGGTAGATAAATAATCAGATATTTTGAATATTGAGATCACCGAGGCTACTGCATGGGTCGGTCTTATCTCATCACACATGACGCAAACGGTCTTTACTGCCGACCTGAAATTTGTTTGGGATAATAAATTAGAGAACAGCCAACTCCTTGTCATTGTCGCGATATAATTAGTTGGGTTATCTAGCAAAATATATAGTCAAATCTGTACCATATATACCGAAATATAGGTCTTCGATTTAAACTTTGGCAACTAAGTGAGAAGCGTATCAATATTAGTATCATATTTACTACAACATACGAAATAGCAAGAATAGGATAAAAGTTTATTTAAATTGTAAATACTAATTCAGGGCCCTTCCTTAGCAATCCTGACTTTACGTTTTCAGTGGTTTTACTGATTAAGGAGCGAAAACCATCTCAAAAGAATGCCAGCAACAAAATACAGCATAACCTCCTGCCAATTTCTTGGCATTGGAAAGTTCAATGTTGTATTTGAAAAATCCTACGAATCTGCTAAATCTTCTTCTTTCTATACTTTACGACACAAAACGTATACTTATCCAATAAATGTAGAGGAAAGTAATTTGTAATCTATATAATCAATCGATTAACGTCGATCAATAATTCGCCCAATCATTTTGCCTTTGTAACTCACTTTACCATCTACTTTATCAATAACAAGTATATCATCTCTCTCCACTTTTTTAGTTACAGATGCAGCAACCCAAACGTTTGGATCAGAAGTTGAATTCAATACGATTGCATAGCCATTTCCATCATTCTTTTCCATAACTGAGATTACTTTGGCATCAAACGGTTTCGGCATTATTCCTTGGCAACTAAATAATGAATACAAGCATAATAAGATTATTGGTAAAAACCTTCTAGATGATGTCGTAAATATTTTTATCATTTTGGAATTTTTTGTTCTATTTGAAGATACAAATAATAACCTTATTCATACACCTGTATAGGAATACAAATTAGACTATTTTCTTTCCTTGCAAACAGTGGCAAATTCTGTTTCCAAGAGCGATATTGACTTATTTATCATAAGTAAGGTTAGAGAGATGAGGCTAAAGCGAAATCTGACTCAAACGGATATTGCTGTGCATTTAAATTTGTCAGTTGGCTTTGTTGGTCATATTGAAAGCCCGAAGTTTAGAGCAAAATATAACACCATTCATTTAAATGAATTAGCAAAGCTTTTTGAATGTTCTCCAAGAGATTTTTTTCCAAAAGAGCCAATATAAATAGCCTCCACTTATAGGAGGCTATTAGTAAAAAAGGATATAGAGGATACAGAGGATTTAGAGGATTTGTCGGATATTGATCTTTATTCAACAAGTCGAATATACTGACCATGCTTTTCTCCTCTCTTAACCATATCCAGTTTTCGAAAATCACGTAAATATTTTTCACCGGTCTTAAATGGTAATTCCAATTCTTCAACAATAGTACAATAAGCTTTCCAAGAAAATTGTTCAGGAAGCAGGTCGAAAACTTTTTTTTGCTGGCTATTTAGTTTGTCTTTTGTAGAGTCCGAAGTTCGCATTCTGGAAAAAACCACTTCCAAATGGCTCAAGAGAGTATCAATGAGTGCAAGAGAAATATTCAAATCTTCATCATCGAAATAGAGACGCTCTGGTAACTTTTTATTCGTTTCTAAAAAACGTAGGGCCGTCAATATCATACAAAAGCGTTGGCATATTATACATGACCTGTTAACGCTTGCTAAAATGTCTTTTCCGTAAATACTATTTAAGCTTTTTTGCTTACTAGCGAAGAATTTATCTACTTTCCTGATTTGATCTTGATTAAAAAGCATTAAAGAATCTGAGGCAGATTGGTTGCCCAGCCAAATTTGGAGCATGGTTTCCGACACTTGTTTGAAAAAATCTAATAATGAATTATCCTGTCTGGCAAATTGGCTTTTCCAGGCTACTTCATTTTGAAAATCATAAAAGAAAAACCTGCTGAAAAAACCATTTTCAACTGTATCTATTAATCTTGGCAACTGATCTGGTGTTCCTGTTAACACCAAAGAAAGATGAGGTTTTTCAATTTCAAGATGCTCATCGTTGCCACGCCTTGCCAATGAAACAGTTTCATGATGAAAGCACTTCCGTATAACTTCGCTAAAATTACCCCATTCTGTTTTCAAGGCACCCGTTAAAGTATCTCCTTCCGTTTCAAACATAATTCCAAAATTGCCATTTGCATCAAGCATCTCGATCATTTTTGAAATAGAGGTATTGGCAGGTATAAACAAAGACTTTCTTACTGGCTTTTCAAATTCGTCATCTGTCTTCTTTTGCTGTCTGTCTCCTGAATTAGCAGCCTTAAAAAGCGTTAACTCTTTTTCGTACTCTTCTTTAAGATGCTTTTGTATACCACTACCGATTTCTCTAGCCCAATTTGCAACCCCTTTACCAGAGGCTGCAGGTGCAGAGATAAACAGATTTAGGTTTGCGCCTATTAATCTTCCTGAATTAATAGACTTAACTGTGGGTATAACAGAACTAATAATACCTATACTGGATAAAAAGACCAAATCTCTTTCTCTTTTGTCGGGAAAGTGCTTGCAAATATCTTTTAATAAATGTGGAAGCTTGTCAAATAACGAAGTTGGTAAAAAAGGCGTGGTTAAATTATCAGCTGTTTCATCTATTTGTTCTGCTAGATAGTCATCTCCATTAGTTGCTTGGCCCACCTGATCGATTATAGAAACTTCTTCTACTTCTTCAACAATCGCATCAAAACTAACTACCTCCTTTTTGTTGTTGACATACCCGTTGGAAATTTTTATAATACGAATCTTGCCATCAATATTACCAATCCAGTTGACCGTCTGCTTCTCGGATTCACTTATCAATGTCCGAAGCTTCTCAATGTTTAATCCTAATTTTACATAGTCGGAAACATCTTTCCCGCCTCGCTCTTTCAACTCTCCTGGCAAAGTGCAGACTTTAAATGTATATCGCTTTTTCAATTCATCAGCACACTTTTTGCCAGTAGAATCCAAATCATATAACACTACAATGGAACGATAATTACCAAGTATGCTATCTTCAAACTGTTGAGGGATTGTTGTAGCAGTCTCACTATTAAGACAAACTGCATCGTAGCCCAAAGAAGTAAGTGTTAGAACATCCTTTTCTCCACTCGTTATGATTAATATATCACGTACCCAACGTTTGGTTTTAATCATATCTCGAATGACTTGACGTTGACCAAAGATGAAGTCATCAGGCTTATTTCCTCTATATAAAAATTTAAATTTATCACTGAATGGCTGGTAAAACTTTGTATGATTAATATCCTCATACGCAATTGTAAGCTCGTCTTTTCTTGAATACCATTCTTTCAGCTCCCCATATTTATTGACATAGACATATGATGCTGGACACCAAACATTAAACCGCTTTAATACATCTGCAGTTATACCAAACTGCCGAAAATACTCATGAGCCTTCTTTCTACCCTCTTCTTTCTCTTTATGCGCTTGTTTGAATAAATAACCGAGATCATATACTACCTTGTTTACTTCTATTTCACGGCAAGGCTTATCAATTCCAAGGTCGTCATACATTTTTTCAAGAATTTGCCAGAAATCCAATTTTACATCCATAGCATAATGCGTAGCGGCGAATTTAAACACATCACCATAATCTTCGGGATTACCATAATCTTTATATTTCCATTTCTCGTTATGAAAGAAAATACTAAATGAAGGATTAGTGTCACGATAAAAGGGGCTACAAACATTTTCACATCTATTATTATGAACCAGATTTAATTTACCTATGACATGCTCATAGAAGTCTAATCCATCATTACTGTTTTCTAAAAAATGATCTTTTCTGATATTTACTTTTTGCATTGTATTCATTTTTACTTTTTCCATTTTGCTAAATTTTTGATTTTATAAAATAATTGTTAGTCAATGTATCTACCTTTTTATTGTTAGCTACAGGGTTCTGTTTTAAGAACTCAATTGCATCTTCTCTATCGATATAAATCTTTTTCCCCGTAGGACGGTAATACTTAACCTTACCGCTACTGGTTAGCTTATAAGCATAGTCCTCCGAAATATTTGCAAACTTGCAGAACTGTCGTAAGGTTAAAATAGGTTGTTGGAGTTGAAGTAATTCTCTGATTTCACGCAACTCACTCAAAAATTCATTTTCTTTCATCGCTTTTATTTTACTTTTTGAACAATACAATATCAGTAGTCTGTTTTTGACAGATTATATAATGATGAGGGAATATATCTAACGATATATTTCACATCGGTTGAGAAATGTTGAATTGGAGTTTGTGTTGTGTTTTGTTGTGCTGGATATCCTTTTTATTTCAATAAAAAAGATTCAGTAGTTTGAATAATTAAATATTCAAATCAACAGTGCAAAAGTGACCTGTGTAAACCAAATGTAATCAAAAATAATTACTGTGCAAAAAGAGGGAGTATTTTAACTTTTCATAAGGCTATCAATTCTGGAATTTTATTTGCCGCTTCTATTTTCTTTTTATCAATCACTTTCGCATATATCTCGGTTGTTTTTAAATGCCTATGCCCTAGTAATTTTGAAACTGTGTATATATCGGTATTCATTGAAAGTTGTAAAGTAGCAAAACTATGGCGTGCGCAATGGAACGTAATATTCTTTGTTATGCCTGCATCTTTTATCCACTCTTTCAATTGAATATTGTTCCAGGCACTGTATGTAAGATTTGGAATTACTTCCGAATGAGTGTTTAAATTTTCACCAAGTAGTTTAACCGCCTGTTCGGCTATCGGCAGGATTTCCGCTCCTTTTGTTTTCTTTTGAGTAAATTTTAAAAACCACCCGTCCGTTTCACTATGTTGTATATTCTCCCATCTGAGTAATTTGATATCAGACCATCTCAACCCAGTTAAAGCACTGAATAAAAATGCTTTCTTCATTTCTTCCAAATGAAAAGGTGTTTTGACTAACTTTTGTAACTCTTCAAAGGTTAAAAACTCACGATGCGTGTCTGCAGCCTTCACAGACTTAACCCGTACGGCCGGATTCTCTTTTATCATTCTATTGTTGTAAGCTTCCCGTAACGCAGCCCTCACTTTATTAAAATACGACAGTATTGAGTTTTGATTCAGTTTAGTAGTTTTATTACCCTTTCTTGTTTTACAAGTCAGCAGATAATCTTTAAACGACTCCAAAAAGCGATCATCAACTTTCTCCAAAGCAATATCATTGTTGCCAAGAAAATCAACCAAGTGTTTATATGTGCTGAGCCAGTTACCATGATTTCCAATTGAATCATATTTTTTATCTACCAGCATTTTGAAGTAAGCAAGAAATCCAACTTTAGAACGAACGCTGCTTACAAAACTGTGAGCATTTGATTGCTGATCCAATATTCTTTTTGCGTGAATAGCTTCCGCCAGTTTCTGCGTTTCTTTGTTATGCTCACGCTCAATATTCGTTTTCGGTTTTTCAAATAAGTATAATTTCAAAAACTCATAATGTCGTTTTTTGCCATCAACATATAATAAGTATAGACTTTCCTTTCGCTGCCTGCCGTTTTTCTCATTTCTTTCTGATAACTGGCTTTTCCTTTTTCTAAGATAAATACGCATGATTTTACTGTTTTTGGTTACTAAATTTTATGTAACCATCCGCCGTACTTTTCATTTTGGCAACAGTTCCCGCCATAATTGCGGGTATTTTAATCATATAAGTATCCAAGTTACTTTCTCTGACAGAAAGTAACCTGATTTTTACGTTTTAATTGAAGTGTTTAAGTTTACTGACCGTATTATTCGAATAAGGTTTGAAATGGAATCTAGGCGGTTTAAACCGGTAATAAACACATTGGTTAGGTTAAATCTGGGAATCGATAAATGCAGACAAAATTGATCGATTAAACATATGTTTTTTGCCAACCTTTACAGAATTGAGTTTACCCGCTAAAACCCACCTTCTCAAAGTGAGTGCAGATATATTTATTAAAATAGCCGCCTCTTTTAAAGTTAAATGCTCTTTGCATTGAATCACCTTAATATCTGCTTCCGTAATCAGAGTGCTGTTATTTCTTTGTATTTCGGCAATAGTTTCAGTATGCTGAATCTTTTGATTTCTTTGGTTTTGTTTATACAATCGCTTTGCACAATTATCAGAGCATGTTTTTGTAGTTGTCTTCTTTGCAAAGAATTCAATTCTGCAATACGCACAGTTTTTGAGAATATTCATGTTGCTACTCATCATTGATTTTTTTGATTATTAGATGTATCATTCCGTATCAAACTGTATCATTGATTATCATTTCGTATCAACTTTTCAGTTTGTCCGCATAAAATCCATGATTTTTGAAATAGTATCCAACTTAATAAATGTAAAACTGCTACTAAAGGCAGAAAAAGACATAAAATCGGCAAGAATAACTGCTTGAGTATGTGTTATAATAGCGTAAAATCCGCTGCTACCGTGGCTTGGCTATTTTCCGATACAAAATTTTCCGAAAATGGTTCCCAGGATATCTTTATCAATTTCTACTTCACCGGTTATTTCGCCCAGGTAATGCAGGCATCTCCGGATATCGGGGCTCAGCAGATCGCCACTCAGATGCTGTGCCATGCCGTGCTCAATAGATAGCAGGCTTTCATACATTTTTTGTAACGCTTCCTGGTGGCGGGCATTGGTGACAATGCTGGCGTCGGGTGCCATTTTTTCATTGGCTACCTGTTTGTATAAAAGATTACAAAGTTCGTCAAGGGCTGCTACGTTATCTTTTCTTTCTTTTAAGGACAGGAATAGCACCGGGTACGGAATGCTAGTTTTTTCTTTTTGCCAGCGCTCCAGCCGGGCGGGACTTAACAGGTCGGCTTTATTAAGTACCACTAAAATTTTTCCCGATGTTTTCACGTTTTGTAAAGCATAGGCTAAATCTTCGGGATTCTCTGCCTGGGCATCTGCCAGGTATAAAAGGATCCCGGCGCTTTGCATTTTTTCATATGTTTTTTTAATACCCAATTGCTCTATTATATCACTGCTGTGCGAGCGGATACCTGCCGTATCAACAAACCGAAATAGGATACCTGCAATATTAATCGCCTCTTCAATGGTATCCCTGGTGGTGCCTGCAATATCGCTTACAATGGCCCGCTCTTCATTTAATAAAGCATTTAACAAGGTACTTTTACCGGCATTGGGTTTGCCGATGATGGCAACCTGAACACCATTTTTAATAACATTGCCCAGGGCAAATGAATTTAATAAAGAAGTTGTCTCTTTCTTTAATTCGGAAATCAATTTTATAAACTGTGTCCTGTCTGCAAACTCTACATCTTCTTCTGAAAAGTCAAGTTCCAGTTCAATAAGCGCTGCAAAATAAATTAACTGTTCTCTTAAATGTGTAAGATCTTTTGAAAAACCGCCCCTTAATTGATTCAAAGCGGTTTGCCTTGCTGCTTCTGTATCAGAAGCAATCAGGTCGGCCACGGCCTCTGCCTGTGCCAGGTCCAGTTTGCCATTCAAAAAAGCACGCTGCGTAAATTCACCCGGCTTAGCTAAGCGGGCACCTTGCGCAATACAAGCTTGTATAATATCCTGCTGAATGCGGGCATTGCCATGACAACTGATTTCTGCAACAGGTTCACCGGTATAACTTTTTTTTCCCTGGTATAAACTTATTACCACTTCATCAATCAGGGTTTGTTCATGTTGCAGGATGCCCACATGCAAGGTATGGCTGGGCTGTTTTTCCAGGTCTTTTTGAGGAAACAAAGTATTTACAATAGGGATGGCATCTGCGCCACTTAAGCGTATTACAGCAATGGCCGAGGCTCCCGGGGCCGTGGCAATAGCAACAATCGTATCATTCCAGTCCATCCATGTATGCATCATACGGCAAAGATAATCCTATCTGTCATCCATTTTATGAACAGGAATATACATAAAAAAACCTCCTGGTTGCAGGAGGTTAAAATTATATTTCAATCCTTTTTATTCTTCACTTACAATAAATGTAATAGGTTGCCTGCGATACGCATTTACATTCCGGCCATTTTGAAGGGCAGGAGTCCATTTAGGGCCTTTGCGTATAATTTTCATGGCTTCTTCTTCCATACCATAACCATGCTTGGTTTCGGCCTGTACATCACTTATACTACCATCTTTACTTACAATAAAGCGAACAACAACCTGGTAGGTGCCGGGAGGCGCCCCGTTATCTGCCGGTGTATTGGCGTTTAAATTATCCCGTAAGTATTTAGCCCATTTGGTTTGCCCACCGGGGAAACTGGCTTCTACTTCTACCTTATTAAATACTTTATTTTCATCTTCTTTAATCACTGGCGCTTCCACTACCTGCGTACCCTTATCTTCTACAGGCGCCTGTACAATTTGCTGGGTATTTTCGCTCTTTACCGTTTCGGTACTTATTTTTTGATCTTCTTTTATTTCCTGGATTTTTTCATCGGGTTTCACCTCTTCATCTTTTACAATTTTAGGAGGCGTAAACTTTACCTGGTTTACCGGTGGTGGTGGTGGCGGCGTAGGCGGTGGTGGCGGTGGTGGTGGTGGCGGTGGAAGTGGCTCATCCGTTTTCACATCTGCCATTTGGGTTTCCAGCACATTTACTTTTTCATTTCCTTTATTTTTATTGATAACATTTGCCAGCACAGTTCCTAAAAACAGGAGCAGTAAAATGATACCGGTTGCCAACAATGCTTTAATCATCGTTTTTTTATAGTTCTTACGCAATTCGTAAGCTCCATATTTTTTATTCCTGCCATCAAAAATGATATCCAGGAGATCGGCACTTAAAATTTTATTTACGTCCATTGTAATCTTTTAATAATGAGATTCAAAATTGTAAAAATTCCATACGGTTATTTAATCCCGTTGGCTTCTTCTGTATCTTTTATAAGTTTGGCTTCTGTATCAGTTATATCTACTTCCGCATAGTGTCCCGGGGGGATGTCGTTAATACTCATTTCATCCAGGATATTGATCGCATTGCCAAATTTTGAATCTTTATCTGATTTAATAATATACATCAGGTCATCAATAGGTGTTGCTTTCTTTTTTTCAAGGATCAACTTGCGGATTTCTTTAAAATTGGTGCTTTTAAATTGTTCACTCAATGTATTGGGATCAAGCTGGCCGTAGTAATAATAAATTTGGTTATTTTTTCCCAATAGCAAAGTCATGGCTCCGGAGTTTTTCACTTTTATCTGTTGCGTGGTATCATCATCTTTGGGTTCATTCATATTCATGGCCGTACTTTGGCTCATGGTAGTGGTAAACACAAAGAAGGTAAGCAGCAGAAAGCCAAGATCTACCATGGGTGTAAGATCCACACGGGTAGAAAGCTTCTTCGATTTTTTTACGCCCGGGCCTTTTTTACCGCCACCCGACGAGGTATCTATTTCTGCCATTTCAATTTTTTTTAATCGTTAAGCGAATAATGTTTTCTTTATTTCTTTTGTGACCTGAGATACAATTCAGAACCTACGGGAACGGGCTCGCCATTGGTAACAATACGGAATTTGTATAACTGGTTATTCTTAAAGGCTTGTTTTATTTGTTTGAAACCGGGGTAAAGGGCATCGTTATCGCCTTTTACCAATAATGTTTCTTCCAGTTTTCTTTGATCGCCCCCGGCATATACATTGGTAATGCTCCTAAGCCAGGTCGTTAATTCATTTTTGGCCGAATCGGTAGGGATACCGGGCATTTTAGCAGGGTCTAATTCCATACCGAGTCCTGATTTTACCTGGTTTAACGGCAAACCGTAAAACAGTTGTTTTTTCCATTTGGTAAGTTCAGATGCTGTTAAATTCATTCCCTGTGTCAGGTTCAGGTTTTCCAGGGTTTCATCTTTTTTAGTATTCTCACCAAACATTAAAAAGGTTCTGCCATCTTTAGTGAGTGTGATGATAATTGATTTATCCGGAACAGCCACAGCCGAAACTGAACTGGGCGGGGTGATGGTAAGTACTTCCGGTGGCTTTTGCTTTGTTGCTAAAATGAAGAAAGTCAAAAGCAGGAAGGCTACATCACACATTGCCGTCATATCTACTGTCGTACTCTTACGGGGTAGCTTAGGTCTTGACATTATAAATTATTTATTAGTATTTACTATTAAGATGCATTTCCAGGGATTCTTCACAAATATTATTTGTAAAGAGATGCAAAAGATTGCGTCAGCGTAAAACCGGATTCGTCAATACCGTATGTAATACCATCAATTTTAGTAGTAAATATATTATAGAATACAATCGCTACTGCCGAGGTACCAATACCCAGGGCTGTATTATATAAGGCTTCTGCAATACCTACAGATAGTTTGCTGGCTGCAGCGCCACCCCCGCTATCTTCACCCAGGGCAGCAAAGGCACGAATCATACCCATTACCGTACCCAACAGGCCGACTAATGTTGCAATTGAGGCAATAGTAGAAAGGAAAACCAGGTTTTTTTCGAGCATGGGCAGTTCCAGTGCTGTGGCTTCTTCTACTTCCTTTTGAATAGCCAATACTTTTTGTTCGGTAGAAAGTTCATTATTTGAGATCATATCACGGTAGCGAAAAAGGCCGGCTTTCATTACATTGCCTACAGAGCCTTTTTGTTTATCGCATTCTGCAATTGCGGCATCCACATTTTTATTGGCCAGGTTATATTGCACTTTACGAATAAAGTCAGCATTATTTCCTGTACCGGTAGCTTTTGAAATTGTAAGAAACCTTTCTATTACAAAGGTGATCATAGTTAAGAATGTACCTATCAGAATGGGTACAATAATACCACCCAGGTACATCCGGCTTAATACAGTTTTGGGTTCTTCCCTATCTGGCCAGAAACCACCCCCAGTGCCATGTCCAAAGTTATCCGGGTTGCCCAATACAAATCTCCATAAAATGTAGCCTATGATAAGGCAAATAACGGGTGCGAGGAGCGAAATGATATTGCTCGATTTTTTTGCCTGAACCGTAGTTACCGGTTTAACTGTTGCAGTTGGTTTGATGTCTGCCATAAAAATTCAAATTTTAATAAGTGAAAATTAAATTGTTCGTTAAATTTCTGTTAGGTTTAAATACATACATTATTTTCATCGGTTTGGATATAGAGCCAACAAGTTAATAAAATATTCCAAAGTTGAACCATTGTAATAAAAAATATTTTTTTAACTTTTTTATAAAGAAGTATTCCGTTTATTAAAAACCATCCACCTATTCGTACCGTAAGGCTACTACAGGATCAAATTTTGAGGCTTTGTAAGCAGGGTATAACCCAGCCACCAGCCCCGTTACTGTACACACAAAAATGGCGATTATTACCCAGGCCCAGGGAATTACAAACCCGGTTTTCAATAAAACGGCAACAATATTTCCTACCAGTATGCCGGCAATAATTCCTGCTACTGCCCCCATGATACTGATGAAAATGGATTCAAACAAAAATTGCAGCTGAATATCCCGCCGGGTACTGCCCAATGCTTTCGCCAATCCTATTTCCCGGGTTCGTTCATTTACGGCCACCAGCATAATATTCATGAGTCCGATGGCAGCGCCGATTAATGTAATCAGGGCGATACCAATGGTACCTTTTTCTAAGAACCCCAGGTTGGTAAGTAAAGATTCGGCAATACTATCGCTTTTAATAATTTCAAAGTTATCTTCATCGGTTACCGGTAAACCCCTGATGGGCCGCATTACAGCGGTGGCTTCACCTATTGCCATATCCATACGCTTGAGATCTTTTACCATTACCGATACGGTATAAGAAGTTCTGCTGGTAGCATACATACGCCTCACATTATTATAGGGAATAATAATAATGCGGCTGGTATTAAAAAAAGCGCTGGATCCTTTATCTTCTAAAACGGCTATCACTTTATAAGGCACATGATCGGCATTAATTACTTTATCTACCGCTTTTGCCGGGTTTTCGGGAAATAATTTTTCAGCAACCGCACTCCCGATCATACAAACCGGCGAGCCTGAATTGATTTCTGTTTGTGTAAAATTTCTTCCGTTTTGTATGGTATATCCATTAATCTCCAGGTAATTTTCATCGCTTCCAAAAATGTTTACATCCGGGTTTGTTTTCTTATTTCCATAGTTTGCCACAATGCCGCCACCACCCCTTAATGCAATACTAACAATAGAACCCGGAAAATGAAACCTTTCTTTAAATGTACTTGCCTGGTCAAAAGTTAAGGGCAGCCCCTGGTTAGACCTTTTTGTTTTTAATGAAGATTTTTTTTCGAGTCCCGAAGAAGCATTCCGCTGCCTGCCAAAACGATTGTTTTGATCTTTATACCGGATGGTAAAAGCATTGGCACCCATGGTGGAAAAACTGGTAGTGAGGCTATTGGTAGCCGCTTGTATGGCAGTAATGATGAGGATTAACGCAAAGATGCCCAAAGCCATAATGATTACCGTAATAGCGGTACGCAATTTATTTCCTTTTACGTTTTTCCAGGAAAATGCCAGGGTGTCGTTAATCGTCATAAATGTAATATGCCTAAAGATAGGGAATTGCTATAAAATGATGCATGCAATGGGGGCAAAAAAACCCGGCTATGCGGGCTTTATATTTTTATACCAGATTAATGATACAACCAGCCAATAATAATTTCGGGATATGCCCCAATGATGAGGATAAGTGCACAGGTAACCAGTAACATGAACTTAAAAGTGGCCGGTATTTTTTCATCGGTAAACACCCGGTTTTCGGCAGGTTCTTTAAAATACATGGCCTGAATAACCCTAAAATAATAATAAGCACTGGTTGCTGCAAATAATACAGCTACTACTACCAACCACTGGTAATGTCCATTTTGCAAAGCAGCTAATAATACATAGAACTTTGCTGTAAAACCTGCCGTAAGCGGAATACCTGTGAGAGAAAATAAAAATAAGGCCCCGGCAAATGCGACAAGCGGCTCTTTACGGGCCAGGCCATTAAATCCATCAATCGTATAATCATTAAGCTTTATAAGGATCGAAAAAATGCCAATGGTGGCTAAGCTATAAGCGGCACTGTAAATTAATAAACCCTCTTTAGCGGGGCCATTCAATGCAAAAATAGCCAGTAACATAAAACCTGCCTGTGCGATACTGGAATAGGCCAGCATACGCTTAACACTTTGCTGAAATATGGCAGTGATATTGCCGATGAGCAGGGTAAGCACGGTAAGGATCACAATTAAAATTTGCCAATCTTTTTGTATCGCTCCAAAAGAACCTTCAAACAAACGGATAAATGCAATAAACCCACCTATTTTTACAATGGTGGCCATAAAAGAAGTAATTACGGTTGGCGCCCCATCATATACATCGGGCGTCCAAAAATGAAAGGGAGCCGCCGACACTTTAAACCCTAAAGCCACAATTAAAAAAACAATGCCTACCGTCATCATCACCGAAAGATGTTCTTTACCGGGTTGTATATGCTCCAGGTAAAATGAACCGTTGCTATTGGCGCCATAAATAAATGCGATACCCATTAAAAGCAATCCGGTAGAGAATGCCCCCATTAAAAAATACTTAAGCGAAGCTTCATTGCTTTTTAAATTTAATTTATCGCTGCCGGTAAGTATGTATAAGGGTATCGACATAATTTCGATACCCAGGAAGAGTAATAATAACGTGTCGAATGTAGCACACAAAGAAACACCGCATAAAACAAAAAAGATCAGTGCAAAATATTCAGCCGTATGGTTTCCTATTTTTTCAAAATCTTTTCCATTAAGTAAAAAGAGTACCAGGGTGCATATATAAACAATGCAAATAAACGTAAGGCTGAAATTGCCGGTACGCAGCATATTTGATTTATCAATATCAAATAAAGGCAGCCCGCTATATAATTCCATACCACTCAGCACCAAACCCAGTACGGCCCCGGCTACGGCAATATATTTTACCGATGCCCTATTCTTTACAAATGCGCCTACAAACATTAAAACCACTCCCCATAGCGCTGAAAATACAATTGCATTCATAATTTACTTTTCCAAATGTTTACTCATTATATAGCCTTCAACATCAAAATCTTCACAGCTTCTTTGGTCAATTCAAAGAAGGGGTCAGGATAAATCCCGATCATAAAGATGGCTACGATTACTATTGTAAATACTAATTTTTCATAAATTCCCAGGTCGGTCATATGGGCAGCAGCAGGCGAAGTTTCTCCATAAAATATTTGCCTTACCATCCGCAAAGAATAAACCGCCGCCAGTATAATGCATACCAGGCCTGCAATGGCATACCATTTACCATAAATAAATAAACCGCTAAACATCATATATTCTCCCACAAAACCATTGGTTAAGGGTAGGGCAATATTTGCCAGCACAATCAGCACTGTAAAAATGGTAAGTACCGGCGCCTTGTTGGCAATTCCGCCCAGTTCGCTCATTTTTCGCACATTCACTTTACGTTCCAGGAATTCTACAATCATCCACATACCAATGATATTAATACCATGGCTAAACATTTGTACCATTACCCCTTTTACACTTATCTCATTCATGGCAAATAAGGCTGCACACATTAAACCCACGTGGGCTATAGAAGAATAAGCAACTAATTTTTTTAAATTATCCTGTACCATGGCCAGTAAACTGGCATACAGCATTCCTGCCACACAAAGTATGATCACTATTTTTGAAAAATGCTCACTTGCCTGCGGGAACAAGGGGAACAACCAACGGATGACACCAAACAAACCCATTTTTACCATGATGCCGCTGAGAACCATGGTAGTGGGCGTAAGGCTTTGATCATACGTATCGGGCTGCCAGGTATGAAAAGGAAATACAGGCATCTTAATGGCAAATGCCAGGAAGAATAACCAAAACATCCAGTTTTGCTGGTTGGGTGTTAATACCGCCTGGTAAAAAGAATCAATTACAAAAGAGTGAGATACATAGGTGCCATCAGAAAAAGTTTTTGCCGGGGTATGCAAATACACAAAGATGATCCCGATAAGCATTAACAGGGATCCTGCAAAGGTGTACACAAAAAATTTAAATGTTGTTTGAATCCTGCGTTCGGCGCCCCAGCGGCTGCATAAGAAATATGCAGGTATCAAAGCCAGCTCCCAGAAGAAATAAAACAAAAGCGCATCCATGGAAACAAATACGCCCATAATACCCGACATGCAAAGCAGCATGAGTCCATAATAAGCCGATGCATCTTTAATTTTTTTACGATAGCTCGATGCAAAGATGAGGGGGTAGGCCAAAGCGGTAAGTAATGTGAGCAACTTACCGGTACCATCTAAACCAAAATATAAACTGGCACCCAGGTATTTTAACCAATAGTACACTACATTATTATAAGCATAATATTCTTTGCCAGTATATGCCAGGCTTGCAACCGATACAGCAAGAATAAGGAGCGTACTAAATAAGGCTATTTGCCGTACTGTATTTTCTTTTTTAATAAAGAAACAAAGTATGCCCGTAAGAAACGGCAGCCATACTAATAGTTCCGGAAAAGTAATAAAAGTTCCCAATGCGCTAATTGTTTATAGAAATAATTGAATGATAAAAAATGCCAGCATACCCAAAACCATCAACAAGATGTAAACCCCTACCTGCCCGCTTTGTAACCACCTTAATTGCCGGGATCCATAGGTAATTGTTTTGCCCACCCCATTCACCAATCCATCTATTCCTTTCTTTTCAAAAATATTATTTAAAAATTGAGAAAAAGCAAATAAAGGCCTTACTAAAATGGAATCATGTGCTTCATCGATATACCATTTATTTTCCAGCACTTTGGCCAGTCCCTTTGTTTCTTCTGTTGTTTTTTGATATTTACTATATTTCACCCAAGCCCATACCAGCATTACCAGCGCTACTCCTACCGAAATGCCAATAAGTAAATATTCTGTATTGTGGCTTATGGGATGTTCTTTTAATATTTTATTACTCTCGCTAAAGATGGGGTTTAAAAATGTTTGCAGTGTATGCCCCCCTTTCATCATAAATTCCGGGATGCCAATAAAGCCTCCCACTATAGATAAAGCTGCCAGTATCATTAACGGGATGGTAATAGCTGCGGGGCTTTCATGCAAATGATCTTCCTGTGCCGGTGTACCCCTGAATTTCCCCAGGAAAGTCATCCCGTACAAACGGAACATATAAAAAGCCGTCATGGCTGCGCCTAACACACCAATGGCCCAATAAGCCGGGTGTGCCCCATAAGCGCCGGCAAGAATTTCATCTTTACTAAAGAAACCCGAAAAAGGAGGAATACCGGCAATTGCAAAACAAGCTATTAAAAAAGTGATGTGCGTGATTTTCATATGCTTTTTCAGGCCGCCCATATTACGCATATCTTGCTCACCTCCCATCGCATGAATCACACTTCCTGCTCCAAGAAATAATAAAGCTTTAAAAAATGCATGTGTCATTACATGAAATACCGAACCCACATAAGCACCTACCCCCAGGCCCAGGAACATATATCCTAACTGGCTTACGGTTGAGTATGCCAAAACTTTTTTAATATCATTTTGTTGTAAGGCAATGCTGGCTGCCAGGATTGCGGTGGTAAGCCCAATTACGGCTACTACACCCATGGTAACGGGAGCCAGGCTATATAAAATATTACTGCGGGCAATCATATAAATACCTGCAGTCACCATGGTGGCAGCATGTATTAAAGCACTTACCGGGGTGGGGCCTGCCATGGCATCGGGAAGCCAGGTATATAAAGGGATCTGGGCGCTTTTGCCGGTTGCGCCTAATAATAAAAACAGGGTAATCCATTTAATATCCGTTACCGTAAGTTTGGCCAGGTTTTCAGGAGAGAATACCTGGTCGTAACTCACCGTTCCCAGTTTATCAATCATCCAGAATAAAGCAATCAGGAACCCAAAATCGCCAATCCGGTTCATGATGAAAGCCTTGTTTCCGGCCTTTGTAAAATCTTTATTTTTATACCAATACCCAATTAATAAATAAGAACAAAGGCCTACCCCTTCCCACCCCATAAACATAATTACATAATTACTGCCCAATACCAGCAGCAGCATGGAAAACACAAACAGGTTGAGAAAGGAAAAATATTTTGCAAAATCCTTTGCAGGCTCATCATGCATATACGAGGTGGAATACACATGAATTAAAAAACCCACACCGCTAATAATCAGCAGGAATAAACTGCTTAACTGGTCCAGCTTAAAATCGAACCCGATCTTTAAATTATCAATATTGATAAAATTAAAATAATGGATAGTGGCGGTTTGGCCTTTCAGTACCTGGCAAAAAACCAAAATACTTATTACAAAAGAAAGAAAGACAACGGCGCTTCCTATAAAACCACTCAGGCCTTTAGACAATACATTTCTTCCTGCACCATTCATTATAAAACCAATGAGTGGTAATACAGGAATCAGCCAGGCAAAATCAAAAATATTATTCATAAGCATAATGAACCGGTACCTCTTTATGTACAGAGATGGCCGGCTGTTAGTTCTTTAACCTGTTTAAAAAATTTACATCTACAGAATGTATATTCCGGTATAACATGACAATAATAGCCAATCCCACGCTTACCTCTGCCGCTGCTACAATCATAATGAAAAACACAAAAATTTGTGCATCGCTGGCATACGTAACCGAAGCTTTTGCAGCCGTACTCACAGCATGCATTTTAGAAAATGCAACCAGTAAAAGATTTACAGCATTGAGCATAAGCTCTACACACATAAATATAAGGATTGCATTCCGGCGAATTAATACACCTACAATACCAATGGTAAATAATACAAGCGATAAGGCGATATATGCTTTAATGTCCATAATTATAATTTCACATACAGGCCCACACCCACCGTTTGCGAAGCAGGGCCCACTGATAAAATATCTTTAATTGATTTTGTAACCACTCCGTTAAAAATATCTACTGCTTTATACGAAGCTCCTTTTGTAAGGAATTTTACAATAAGCCCGGATCCGATGCTACTTAAGCCGGCTGCCAGGGCTGTTTGATAATCAGTTTTAGCTGCTTTACTTACGGCACGTATGGTGGCATAAGTAGTAATAGCAGCGCCGGTATAGGCAGCTACTTTATAAATGGTTCTGCCTGTACGAAAGGTATTGAACAACTTATTTGCTTTATCATTTTTCTTTAACCCGATAATCTCTGCTACTTTAAATATTTTTTCAATGGGTTGCTTCCCCAGGCTAAATTTGGGAGCAAATCCTTTATCTACTTTCAAAACCTTTCCCAATATCTGATTTATATTAATCTGGCTAATATCTATTTTATTTAGATCTATCTTGTTCAAATCAATTTGTGCAGATACCGTTTTACCCGCACAAAATGCAATTAAGCATAAACAGATTATTTTTTTCACATTGTATAATTTACAATTAAGAATCTTTTTTCCCGATGACCACGGCGCCTACCATAGCGCTTAAAAACAATACACTGCTAATTTCAAATGGCAATACATATTTGGTAAATAAGGTCATTCCTAAAACATGGATAAGGCCGCCATCGCCGGTTTTT
The DNA here is from genome assembly GCA_001898465.1 of Sphingobacteriales bacterium 39-19. Lineage (GTDB taxonomy): Bacteria > Bacteroidota > Bacteroidia > Chitinophagales > Chitinophagaceae > Ferruginibacter. Next base: position 59,487 of record MKTX01000004.1, read on the forward strand.
AACAGTACCGGCTGGGCTTGTTGTACATTCATAAATGCCGATAATAATACCAACAGTAAACTGCCACCCGAAATAAGGGCAATCAGGCGCAGCCGGTAATTTTTTACGGGTTCATTATCTGCATTCAAATTCATCAGCATAACTACAAAAAGGAATAACACCATAATAGCCCCGGCATATACAATAATATTTACGATGGCTAAAAATTGAGCGTTTAATAAAACATAGTGACCAGAAATTGAGAAGAACACCACGATAAGCCACAAAATACTTTTCACCGGGTTTTTGCTCAGCATCATCATGAGGGCGCTGCCTACTGAAAGAACGCTTAATAAAATAAATAATATAGTTTGAATATTCATATCTGGTTTCTGAAAATAATGCGCTTAGTCTTTTTGTTTTTTTTGAGCTGCCCGGTTTCCCAATGCTTTTTTATATCCTTCGGGGTCTTCTTTCGGATTGGGTATGAGCAAATCTTCTTTTTTATAAATAAACTGCGAACGTAAATAATCTGAAGGCATAAATGACTCACTTAAATAAATGGCATCTTTAGGACAGGCCTCTTCACAAAAACCACAAAATATACAACGCAGCATATTAATTTCATATTTCGCTGCATATTTTTCTTCCCGGTATAAATGTTCTTCACCCGGCAGCCTTTCAGCAGCTTCCATGGTAATGGCTTCTGCGGGGCAGGCTACTGCACACAATCCGCAAGCCGTGCAATTCTCTCTTCCCTCCTCATCCCGGTTTAAAATTTGTAAACCTCTGAACACCGGGCTAAAGGGCCTGGTTTTTTCAGGAAAATTGATGGTTGGGTTCTTTTTAAAAATGTGGCTAAAAGTAATTCCCATCCCTTTTACAATGGCAGGAAGATACATTTTTTCCCAAATCGTCATTGGCGACCTGTCTACCGGCTGAACTCTGTTTGTTAATGACTGCATAAGGTTAAAGTTTGCAAAAATATGATTAATCGAATCTTATTTATTAAAAAATAATATTGCCGCTCCTGTAGCCATCATATTAAATAGGGCCAATGGTATCATCACACGCCATCCCAGGTGCATAAGCTGATCGTAGCGGAAGCGTGGTATGGTCCATCGAACCCAAATAAATAAAAACAGGAAACAGGCAATCTTGATGAAAAAGGCGACAACTCCTAAAATAGCGGCGGTATTCACAGCCAGGTTTGCTTCATTTAAAAAGGGGATATCATACCCTCCAAAAAATAAAGTTACCATTACCGCACTGCTGATAAACATATTTACATATTCACTAAACAGGTAAAATCCCAACTTCATAGAGGAATACTCTGTGTGGTAGCCGCCAATAAGTTCATTTTCTGCTTCCGGCAAATCAAAGGGGGTGCGGTTACATTCTGCAAAAGCACATACTAAGAAAATAAAGAAGCCCAATGGTTGTTTTAAAATATTCCAGCTTAATAGGCCACCCCATCCGCCTTGCTGTTGCTGCACTACCATTTCTTTAAGGCTGAGTGTGCCGGTAAACATTAACAATGCTATGAGTGAAAGGCCTAATGCCAGTTCGTAACTGATAATTTGTGAAGCTGCCCGCAGGCCGCCCATTAATGAATATTTATTATTGCTTGCCCAGGCTCCTACCATGATGCCATATACCCCCAGGCTTACTACGCCAAATACATACAGGATGCCAATATTTACATCTGCAATTTGCAATTGCATTTCCCTGCCGCCCGGTAAAATAATTTTATCGCCCCAGGGAATTACAGCGCTGGTCATAATGGCTGTAAGCATGGCCAGCCCGGGCCCCAATACAAATAATGCTTTGGATGAAAAATTAGGAATAATTTCTTCTTTAAAAAACAATTTCATGCCATCTGCCAGGGGTTGTAAAATGCCAAAAGGGCCTGCCCGGTTGGGGCCCGGCCTGTCTTGCAACAAACCAGCTACTTTTCTTTCTGCAAAAGTAGTGTACATGGCCACTACCAGCGAAATAGAAACTACAATGGCAATGAGTACTAATTTTTCAATTAAAAATGGCCAGTCAATATTTAATAAAATGCCGTTCATTTGATTTGCTGTTTGTTTCTTTATTTTTCAAAATCGTCCGAATGGGCCGGGCGGTTTAATTTGCTAAGATCTATTTCCGGCCTGTTTACCCCGCTTACACTATGAATGTTCATTAATAATTTGGGATCCCTGCCATCCATCACTTCTGTAATGGTTTCTTTAGGTACATCCAGTACTTTATATTTATTGGCACCAATTACTGAGTGGCGGCTAATTTGTGTGAGCCCTTCTACTACCCAGTCACTTGTTTTCTTTTTATCAAAACGGCAGGCATTGCAAATCCACCCCGGTTTTCCATCAAAACTTTGCACTTCGCCCCAGGGATCTTTTCGGGAAGTAACCCTAAACACTTCTTCACCCCTTAACCACAATGTTGCTTTTCCGCAGCAACCGGGTGTTTCGCAATCCCGGTGGGCATCTACGGGTTTGGTAAACCACACCCTGTTTTTAAACCGGAATGTTTTATCGGTGAGGGCGCCTACGGGGCATACATCAATCATGTTCCCGCTAAAGTCATTATCTATAGCTTTTGAAATATAGGTAGAAATGGCTGCCTTGTCGCCCCTGTCTACAATACCATGTACCCTTTTATTGGTAAGCTGGTCTGCCACCATCACACAGCGGTAACATAATATACAGCGGGTCATATGCAGTTGAATGAGCGGCCCGATATCTTCTCTTTTAAAAGTACGGCGCACAAATTCGGTACGGGTACCTACTTTACCGTGATCATAGCTTAAGTCCTGCAAATAACATTCTCCTGCCTGGTCGCAGATGGGGCAATCCAGCGGGTGATTAATTAATAAAAATTCTACCACTCCATTGCGGGCATCCAACACTCGTTCGCTGGTAATATTTTTCACCACCATACCTTCCATTACCTGGGTACGGCAACTGGCAACCAGTTTTGGCATGGGCCTGGGGTCGGCAGCAGAACCTGCTGCAACTTCTACCAGGCATGTACGGCATTTACCCCCACTCCCTTCCAGCTTACTATAAAAACACATGGTAGGAGGTGCAAATTCACTTCCTAATAAGCGGGCAGCTTCTACAATGGTAGTGCCGGGCTCTACTTCTACCGTAATATTATCAATCGTTATTTTAATCTTTTTATTTTCTTCTGCCATAGTTTTTTTCATTTTAGTGAATGAAAAATAAATTCATTTTTCCTGCTACTTCGCTGTATTTATGCAACAGGCACCCGGATATCTTCTGCATAATGTGCCAGCCCATAATTTTGTTGTAAACAAAGTTCCGGGTTATTCACATGCCATTCAAATTCATCTCTAAAATGACGGATAGCAGCTGCCACCGGCCAGGCTGCGGCATCGCCCAGGGGGCAAATTGTATTGCCTTCTATCTTGCGCTGAATATCCCATAGTAAGTCAATATCTTTCATCTCTCCCTTTCCTGTTTCTATTTTTTTCAATATTTTTTCCATCCATCCTGTGCCTTCCCGGCAAGGGCTGCATTGCCCGCAACTTTCATGACGATAAAAACGGGCCAATGTGTATGTGTGCTTCACTACACACTGATCTTCGTCCAGTACAATAAAACCACCCGAGCCCATCATGGAACCTGTTGCAAAGCCTCCATCAGAAAGGCTTTCATAATTCATTAACCGCTTTTCGCCTTTTGCCGTTGTTAATAATAAATTAGCCGGCAAAATGGGAACAGAAGATCCGCCGGGAATACAGGCTTTTAATCTTTTGCCCTGGGGGATACCGCCACAATATTCATCGCTGTAAATAAATTCTTCTACCGAAATGGTCATGTCTATTTCATATACGCCGGGCTTATTAATATTGCCGCAGGCCGATATTAATTTTGTACCGGTAGATTTACCAATGCCAATTTTAGCATACGCTTCTCCCCCCTCGTTGATTATGGGAACAACGGCAGCAATGGTTTCTACGTTATTTACTACGGTGGGCCTTTGCCAAACTCCTTTTACTGCCGGAAAAGGGGGTTTAATGCGGGGATTTCCCCGTTTCCCTTCTAAGGATTCTAAAAGAGCGGTTTCTTCGCCGCAAATATAGGCGCCGGCTCCTCGTTGTGTATAAATTTCACAATCGAAACCCGATCCTAAAATATTTTTTCCTAACCATCCCTGTTGCCTTGCTTCTGCAATGGCCTGGTCTAAAATATCGGTAATCCATGCATACTCACCCCGTATGTAAATATAACTAACATTGCTGCCCAGTGCAAAGGACGAAACAATCATCCCTTCAATGAGGTAATGCGGAATAAATTCCATGAGGTAACGGTCTTTAAAAGTACCGGGTTCGCTTTCATCTGCATTTACCACCAGGTGCCGGGGAATGCCTTCGGGTTTGGCAATAAAACTCCATTTAAGCCCGGTAGGGAAGCCGGCACCACCACGTCCCCTTAACCCGCTTTTCTTTACTTCTTCCACAATTTCTTCGGGCTTCATGGTTAGCGCTTTTTCCACACTCCGGTAACCGCCTTCCCGGCGATACACTTCATAATTCTTTATGCCGGGAACATCTATTTTTTCTAATAATATTTTCTTTGTCATAGCTCCTTGCGCTTTGCTTATATTTTATTTAGGCCTCTTTGTTTTCATTTTTAGGGTAATCGTAATTCACCATCCAGTGAATCCCAAATTTATCTTTGGTCATACCAAAGCGGGCGCCCCAAAAAGTATCTTGTAATGGCATGGTAATGATGCCCTCTTCGCTTAGGTTGGCAAAAATTTTTTCAATTTCTGACAGATCCGAGAAATGTAAAGCAAGGCTCACCTGGTCGCCGGAACTTACAGTAACATCGGGTGGGCAATCACTTACCATAAATTGTAAAGCACCTGCCCGGAATAAGGCATGCAAAATTTTATCTGTAAACGCTTCATTTTCGCCGGCCATATTGGATTCACCAAATGTGGAAGAATGTACTACAGTTCCCTGGAGTGCCTTGACATAGAAACTGAGCGCTTCGGCAGCATTCCCGTTAAAGTTCAAATTTGGTATGATGGCTTCCATGAAATATTTATTAATTGCTTTTGGCTTTACATTCTTCTATAATGGCATCCACTTTTTCTTTGGTTAAATGCTCCCGGTAAGTTTTTCCGTATTGCATCATGGGGGCATAGCCGCAGGCACCCAGGCATTCTACCGTTTTTAAAGTAAATAAACCATCGGCCGTTGTTTCTCCCACCTGTATGTTAAGCTTATGTTTTATATACTCAATGATATCATCGCTGCCATTGAGCATACAAGGGCCGGTTTGGCATACTTCAAATAAATGCTTACCTACCGGTTTTAAATTATACATACTGTAAAAGCTGGCTACTTCGTACACTTCAATAGGTTCTAATTGCAGCAAGCCGGCCACATAATCCATAGTTTCTACACTCAACCAGCCGCCAAACTCTTCTTGCGCCATGTGTAAAACAGGCAATAAAGCACTTTTTTGTTTGCCTTCCGGATAGTGTGAAATAATATCTTTCACTTCCTTTAATTTTTGATCACTAAACACTATCATAAAACATATTTATTTAAAATCCTCCATTTATGCATCCAGTTCACCAGCTATCAGGTTTAAACTACTCATGGTTATTACTGCATCGCTCAGCATACCTCCTTTTATTAATTCAGGATAAGCCTGGTAATAAATAAAACAGGGCCTGCGAAAGTGCAGCCGGTAAGGAGTACGACCGCCGTCGCTGATTAAATAATAACCCAGTTCTCCATTGGCTCCTTCAATACTATTATACACTTCTCCTTTTGGCATTTCTGTTTCACCCATAATAATTTTAAAATGATAGATGAGCGCTTCCATTTTAGTGTACACATCTTTTTTATCGGGTAAATAAAATTCGGGGCTATCCGCATGGTACACTTCAGCTTCTGCACCTTTAAATTCCTGTATTTTTTTATAGGCTTGTTTCAGAATGTGTAAGCTCTGCCACATTTCCTGGTTTCGTACTAAAAAGCGATCATAGCAATCTCCTGTGGTCCCTACAGGTATGGTAAAATCAAAATCCTGGTAACTGCTATAAGGCGTATGTACCCTTACATCATAATCTACCCCCGCTGCCCTTAAGTTGGGCCCGGTAAAGCCGTAATTCAAAGCCCGTTCAGCCGAAATGGGTCCACAGCCTATGGTACGATCCATAAAAATACGGTTCCGGGTAAACAGGTTTTCGAATTCTCTTAATTGGGCAGGATAGCCTGTTTTTTCATCCAGGAAATCTTCCAAACGCTTCCATGCTTTGGGTGTAAAATTTCTTTCAAACCCACCAATGCGGCCAATATTGGTGGTTAACCGGGCGCCGCATACTTCTTCATAAATTTCATAAATCATTTCCCGGTATTGCATTACATACAGGAAACCGGTATAAGCGCCACTATCTACCCCTACAATGGAATTACAAATTAAATGATCGCTAATGCGGGCAAGCTCCATAATAATTACCCGTAAATAATCTACCCGCTTGGGTGTTTTTATACCTAATAATTTTTCGCAGGTAAGTTGCCAGCCAATATTGTTTAATGGAGAGGAGCAATAATTTAAACGGTCAGTAAGGGGTTGAATCTGGTACAAAGGCCGGCGTTCGGCAATCTTTTCAAATGCCCGGTGAATATAGCCCACGGTAGAGGTTGCACTGATGATGCGCTCCCCATCCATTTCCAATACATTTTGAAATACACCATGGGTAGCCGGGTGTGTAGGACCCAGGTTAAGGGTATTGGTTTTCTTTTCTATACTGCCTTCGGGTAATGCGATATGGTCTGTGGTTTTATCTGTCATTATTAATTATCAATATGAGTATGTGCCCTTTTGCTTTTAATAATATTATATGCGGTGGTAAATTTTATTACAACTAGTATTAAAGACATAATGGTAATTACCAATGATAAAATATCTCCCGTGCTTCTCCATTCCATATATTTCAATAAGCCTATTACAAAAAATACAACCACATAGAGTATGGCAAATAAGAGTTTATATTTTTGAAAAAAAGATTTCATTATTTTTCATTTTTATCGTCCAAACATATCATCATCTTTATCCACACGGCTTTGGTCTTCTAAAGGGTATTGTTTGCGCATAGGGAAATAATCCATTTCCTCTACATTCAATACCCGGATTAAATTGGGATGGCCAATAAAATTTACCCCAAAAAAATCAAAGGTTTCTCTTTCCATCCAGTTGGCACTTTGGTAAAGCGCTGTGGCGCTGAACACATCGGGTTTTTCGATATCTGCAAATACTTTAAAGCGGATGCGTACATTATCTACCAGGTTATGCAAATGATATACAACAGCCAGTTCCCGCCCTTTATCATTAGGATAATGAACGGCCTGCAAGTCAGTTAAAAAACGAAACCTGAGTTCTTCCTCATCAAATAAAAATTGCAAGATTTTTAAATTCAAATCTTTGGGAGCGGTAAAGGTAAGCATGCCATAAGGCTCTTCCCATTGGGAGAGCGCTTCACCAAATTTTTGAGTGAGCCTGGTTTTTATTGTATCGTTCGCTAATGCCATAAGGATATATGAAAATATAAAGACAATGAAATGATGTGCTGCTCTATAATTTATTTTTTTTCTACATGAATGATCCTGTTAATTATTCGATACCATATCCGGCCAGCAGGCTTTTATATTCATCACTATGCCTGCGGCGAAGGCTTTCGTTATGTACCAGTTCCTGTACTTTTAAAATACCGTCTAAAATACCTTCGGGGCGGGGCGGGCAACCCGGCACATATACATCTACCGGAATTATTTGATCAATACCCTGCAATACGGAGTAGCTGTCGAAAATACCCCCACTGCTGGCACAAGCCCCTACTGCCATAACCCAACGGGGTTCTGCCATTTGTAAATATACCTGTCTTAAAACAGGGCCCATTTTTTTAGCGATCGTTCCCATAACCATCAGCAGGTCGCATTGGCGTGGAGAAAATCCTACTCTTTCTGCACCAAACCTGCCAAGATCGTAATGACTGCCCATGGTGGCCATAAATTCTATACCACAGCAACTGGTTGCAAAGGGTAAGGGCCAAAGTGAATTTTTGCGGGCCAGGCCTACTACTTTTTCTAAGTTGGTAGCCATGTAGCCTTCGCCCATATATCCTTCGGGTATGCCCTGGTATTTAATGGTAGTATTATATTGAACCGGACGAGCCATAATTTTAAATTAATAATTAAACAATCACCCCATTGCTGCTTTCCTGACAAAAATCAATGGGTTTTCTTTTATTCTTCCCATTTTAAAGCTCCTTTCTTAAAGATATAAATTAATCCTGCTAAGAAAAGGCTAATAAAAATGGAAACTGCAATAAAACCATCCCAACCCAAATGCCGGAAGTTTACTGCATAGGGATAGAAAAATATTACCTCTACATCAAACAGCACAAAAAGGATGGCTACTAAAAAGTACTTAATGGCAACAGGCCTGCGGGCATTGCCTTTTATTTCAATACCACTTTCAAAATTTTGAAGTTTATCTGCGGTGCGCCTCTTGGGGCCCAATAAACTTGACCCGAGGATCATGGTAGCTACCAAGCCTGCAGCAAAGATTAGCTGAAGCGCAATGGGGATATAATTATGTGCCGTATTAGAAACCTGTGTTTGCAATAAAATAAAATCCATATTCAATTTCCTCCGGAATTATTAACAAAAGTAAGACAGCAAAGGCAATTTTCCATAATCATTTATTAGGCCTGCACATAAAATGGAATAGAACTCATTTAAATGGGATATTCCGCTACAAATCTTTACGAAAGGCTTTTATTAAAATATTAAAACCAGGTATATCAACTCTTTAAATTCACAAAAAAGCTTGCAGTAAAACTGCAAGCTTACATTCTAAAATTCTCTTATACTTATTTTTTATTGTTTGTTCTGGTGCCACTGGATCTTTTAGGAGGAGCATTGGGATCATTCTTAGAAATAAACTCCCTGTTAGATAGTAATTGCTCATCAGCAGGTTCCAATACCAGGGCTTTATCAACATAAGATAAAGCAGTAACCTGGTCTTTTTTTACGTTATAATAATACTCAATAAAGTAACGATAGGCACCTGAGAGCTGGCTCTTTACTTTTGATTTATCGGGGGCGGCTTCACCAATTTCTATTGCTTTTTCATAATAAGGAACGGCTAAACCCAGTTCACCGGTGGTATCAATGCCTGCATAAGATTTACCTTCCATATAATATCCAAAAATATCATCAGGATACTTTTCAGTATATAATTTGAATTTAGCGGCTGCAGAATCAAATTGGCCTGCCCGGAAATAGGCATACCCGGTATTATAAATATCTACATTGGTATAGTTTTTCTTTACATCCAGCACTTTTCCATACCATTTAGCTGCATCTAAAGTGCGGTTTTCTTTATCAAAGGCCTGCGCCAGAGTTTTAAGGTAACTTACTTTATTGGCTTCTAAAGTATCTAACTCTACTGCTTTATTTACCAGTTGGGCTACTTTATCTTCGTTGCCCGGGAATTTTAATAGTATGCTGGCGTAAGAAGCATAATCACCGGCACCTATTTTATCGGGATTTTGTTTTTGGAAATAGAGTTCATAAAAAGTTTTTGCATTGAGTGAATCGCCCAGCCTATTATATGCCAATGCTTTTAATCCATACAAATTAGGATAAGGATTGGCTCCTTCTGAAGCAATACAATTATCTGCATTGCGGATGGCATCGGCAAATAAGCCCTGGGCATATTTCATAGATGCTTTGTAAAAGCAAGCTTTGGGGTCATCATCAGAATTAGCGAGCCACTTATCTAAATATTCGGCGGCTTTGCTCACATTTGTATTATAATAATAGTTATATAATGTTCCGTATACCGGTGCATAAGCAGGGTCTTTCGCAATGGCTTCGTTATAATACTTCATATATAGGGGTTCTTGAGCTACTCCCTGGGTTTGATAAACTTTGCCTGAACGATAAATTGCCCGGGCATAGTTAGGATCTATGGCCAATGCCGCATTATACGACAAGATCGCATTGCCGCCATCTGCAAATTTTCGGTAGGCATCGCCCAGGTTGGTAAGCACTTCGGGGTCTTTAAACTTTTTGATTTGAGTGGCTCTTTTAAGCACATCAATAGCATAATTGGCGTCCCCATTTTTCGAATCGGGGTTTGCATTGGCATACCCGATTGCATTCAATACATCAATTCTTTTTCCCCCGCTTAATGAAATGGCCGTTTCAAAATGATTACGGGCATCTGCTTTTTTACCTTCCATAAGCTCTATTTCACCTACCCCTGCCAAAATCAAAGGGCTGTTTGGGTTGGCAGCCATTTTTTCCAGGTATAATTTTTTTGCTGCGGCTACATCTTCCAGGCCCAGGTAAGCCTGGCCTAAATAATAGATCGCAGTTTCATTATTGGGTTCTTTATCTACTATGCTTTGAAAAACTTCTTTGGCACTTTTATACCTTTCATAATACATAAACTTCTTGCCTTGATCTATGCTTTGTCCAAACATGGAACCACATAGAAACAAAGCAAAAACGAGCATACTCAATTTGAACTTATTCATCATCATTTGGTTTTTGTTTTTACTTTGACTCTCGCCGGGTTAAATATATATATAATAAAGCGTTAAAGATCCTTAATCTTTAGGAACTTTTTGATTGAGCTTTACATCCCTGATTCCAAAAGGCATTACCGTACCCAGGTATGCCCGTTTAAAGATCAATTGGCCTCTTTCATATTTCATAAAAGTTGAAAAACCGGTTCCCAACCCCAGGTAAGAACCCTCCTTCACAATATAAAACAAACCCCGTACCAAAGGATACCGATGCGATTCAATACTTTCCTGCATCGGTTTCACATAAGGACTATCCTTGCAAAGGTCGCACTGCACATAAGCTATTTTAACCTTTTTTAATGCCGCTACCTGCTGGGTGTCTTCGGGGTTACCAATCCAGCTAAAGCCTACCAATCCAATTGCATTCTCGTGGGTAGCCACATAATCAATTACCGCCTGGTTCCCTTTTATCCCTTTTACCACCGAAGTATCAAAATGCTGTCCTTTTAAAACGGAGTCTTCAATAAACCTAACCGTACTGGTGGTTGTGAGGCCATCAAAAATAATCTGTTGCTGCCGGTTTATTTTTCCCTGTAACTGGTCTTTTAACCGCTGCATTGAAAATAAACTGTCTTTACTTTTTTCGTTCACCAGCAAAACAACTGCATCAAGGGCCACTACGTTATTTGCGGGCACATAATGCAAAGAGTCTAAAAAGAATTTTCTTTCATTATCATGAAGCCCCCGGGTTACAATCACCATACGGGTGGCAGTATCAAAAAAAAGATCTTTCAAACACTCTGCTTCCGGCTTGTATGACGCTATTATTTTAGTGCCGGGGTACGATGCCTCATACATTTCAATTTCGGCTTCTATAACCGGTTTAAAAGATTCATCTACACTAATATGAATGGTGCCAGACTTGGGCGTATCGGTATATTCATGGGTTTTATGCTTCGGCTTACAGCTGTTTATACTCCATATACTGGCGCTCAATAATAAAAATATCACCCCCCTGAAAGCCCCGCTCATTTTTTAAAATAATTTTTTTTAATGCCCCTGTAAATCCGAAAAACGCCGTACACTAAACACACGCCACCAAATATTTGGGCCACCCCGTCATCCATATTGATGGGAATGGAACTATTTAAACGATTTTTAAGCAGCAGGAATAATCCCATGGCAGTCCACAGCAAGCCCATACCAAAGTCCATCAGGCTGCGCATTCGGGCATAGTTCATTTCCCGGTTACTCATTTTTTCTTTTTCAAATTCTTCTAAAGCCATAATTTTTTTTATGTGCTGGCAATATACTAAAAAACCCCTTAAAGATTACCTGAAGCAAATATTACAGGTAATGTAAAGTACACCGATACGTTTTGTCCCCGGCTCTTTCCGGCTATCCATTGAGGCATTTTTTTCAATACTCTGATTACCTCGTTATTAAATGCTTCCCCTCCATTTTCTATGATTTCAAATCCTTTTAAATGCCCATCAACCCCCACCACAAAACGAACTTTTACCGTTACATTTTCATTGATATCCACATCGGGGTTTTGCAAATTGTTTTTTAAAAATTTTCTTAATGCTGTAATGCCCCCCGGGTATTCCGGCATTTGCTCAGCTGTAAATAAGGGCTGGCTGGCGGTATTCTTCGTAGTTGACGGAGGAATTTCTGGAATCTGGGTTACTATACCAGGCACCTTTTGTTCGGCGGGTATTGAAACATCCACTAAGCCCGAACCGGGCAAAACCAGGCCAGGATCGGCAGGTATGGCGGATACCGGCGCTGAAATGAATGTATCATCTACCAGTTTTATTTTACTGCCCGTGGCCACCGGTCTCGTATTTACCTGTTTTTGGGGTTTTATATTCGTAACGGGGGGCTTGGGCATTTCATAAGGAGTGGTATAAATTCTTTTTAATGAAGGCCCGTCAAAACTGATTTTTTTTAGTCTTTCAGATGGTTTCCAAAATATAGTGAGGGCCACAAATATGGCAACAGCAAAAAATATATAAAAGAGCGCCAGCATTGTTCTTTTATCTTCATGTTTACGTAAAGGATAAGCGCCATATAATTTATTCCGGTTATCAAATAAGATATCTAACCAATCGGACTGCAAAATTTTATCGGGATGCATGCTTCTGTATTTTAAGATGAAAAACAAAAAGTATCACGGGGTATTATTAAGAATAAGATGCACTGGTTTACAAACTCCATAAATAAAACAGGGTATCTTATCTTTGCGGCATGAGAATTTTAATGGTATGCCTGGGTAATATTTGCCGCAGCCCGCTGGCAGAGGGCATTTTAAAGCACAAAGCGGCACTTGCCGGGTTACAATTTACAATTGACAGTGCCGGTACCAATGGTATTCACGTAGGTGAAGCGCCCCATCACTTAAGCCAAAAAGTGGCCAAAAAGCATGGCCTGGATATTGGTTCACAAGTAGCCCGTAAATTCATAAAACAGGACATGCATCATTACGATAAAATTTATGTGATGGCCCGGGATGTTATGGAAGATGTAAAACAAATAAGCGGATCTGACTTTGATCCCGGGAAAGTGGATTATTTTTTAAATATACTGTACCCATCTCAAAATAAAGATGTTCCCGACCCCTGGTATGGGGATGAAGACGGTTATGATGAAGTGTATGACCTGATAGATGCGACCTGCACAAAATTGATAGAACAAAGTTTGGTATCACCCAAAATACAAAACATATAATGGCAAAACCCGGTTTACCACAAGGCATGAGGGATTTTTCAGCCGAAACGGTGCGAAAAAGAAATTTTATACTGGATACCATTACCGGTGTAATGAAGCTATATGGCTACCAACCATTAGAAACCCCGGCCATGGAAAACTTAGATACCTTACTGGGAAAATATGGCGAAGAAGGCGATAAACTTATCTTTAAAGTACTCAACAACGGATTACATGATCCCAAAAATGCAGCCAAAGCAAAAGCCGGTTTCGAAAAATTAATGGAGGGGAAAAACACATCTGACCTTACCGAAAGAGCATTAAAATACGACCTCACCATTCCTTTTGCCCGCTATGTAGCCATGAATTCTGGTAACCTTACAATGCCCTTTAAACGTTACCAGGTGCAGCCTGTATGGCGTGCCGACAGGCCCCAGCGTGGCCGCTACCGGGAGTTTACACAATGTGATGCAGATGTGGTTGGCAGTCGTTCATTAATTAATGAAGTGGAACTCTCCCTTATTTATCATACTGCTTTTACGCAATTGGGCATTCCCCAATACCGGTTAAAAATAAATAGCCGGAAAATTTTAACTGCACTGGCTCAAAAATGCGGAGGTTCCGAAAAGATAAATACGCTTAGCATTGCTATTGATAAATTAGATAAGATAGGACTGGTAAAGGTGAAGGAAGAACTCCTTAGTCGTGGCTTTACGCATACACAAGTAGAAACAGCCACCGCATTCCTGGAACTTAGCGGATCCAATGAAGAAAAATTAGAAGCCGTACAGCACCTGTTTGAAAATAATGAATGGGCAGCAGCAGGTATCAGTGAAATACAATACGTACTGCAGCATACCCCCGGCTTACCCGTGGATGTGGATCTTACCCTTGCCCGTGGACTGGATTATTATACCGGGATTATTTTTGAAGCCAAGGCACCCGAAGAGGTGAAGATAGGAAGTATTGGGGGCGGCGGCCGTTACGATGATCTTACCGGATTATTTGGTTTACCCGGTATAACCGGGGTGGGTATTAGCTTTGGTATTGACCGTATTTATGATGTACTGGAAGAAATGAATTTATTCCCAGCCTCCATTCAGCAGTCTGTAAAAGCATTATTAATAAATATGGGAGCCCATGAAGCTGACCAGGCCTTTCAATATGCCCAGGCGCTAAGAACAGCAGGTATTGCCTGTGAATTGTATCCTGAAAGTATCAAACTGGATAAACAGTTGCGGTATGCTGATAAGAAACATATCCCTTTTGCCATTATTATTGGAGCCCTCGAAATAGCTTCAAAAGTAGCGCTGGTAAAAGATTTGGCTACCGGCCATCAAGAAAAAGTTGAACTTACCCGTTTGGTTGAGTATTTTAGCAATAAATAAAATAAATTCCTTTTATGAAACTTCGTTATTTATCATTAGTGAGTATCCTTTTCTTACTCATTTTTAACTCTTGTAAAAAAGCCAATAAAACAGGCCTGTTTATACCCAAAAATGCGGCCGTTGCATTACATATAGATGGAAAGGCACTCAATAAAAAAGTAAGCTGGAGTGAATTTAAAGACAATGCAGCTTTTAAAGAAATGCTCAATGATTCTACCTTATCAAAATCGGCAAAAGCCGCTTTTGAAAACCCCGAAAATACCGGCGTAGATATAGAAAATGATTTTCTTTTCTTATTTGTAGCCGATACGACGGGTGGGTATTCGGTTGTAGAAGGCAATCTTAAAGATGCCGGCAAGTTTAAAGACTTTATAGGCAAAAGCTACCCCGCTGCCACATTGAGTGAAAAAGAAGGTATCCAATATGCATTATTACCCAATATGTCGGTTTCCTGGAAAAAAGACAGGTTCATTATTATGAATGATATTCCCGGCTTTAATAAACGGGCAATAGAAAATGATTTTGACCCCTTTGATACCACCCGCCCGGTAATTACAAAACCTGTTAGCACCAGGGATTTAAATACTGCCATTGCCAAATTATATAATCTTACAGAAAGTGAAAGCCTGGCTAAAGACAGCCGCTTTGCCGACGTAATGTCGCTAAACGGTGATCTTCATTTTTGGATAAATTCTGAAGCCTTTGCTGATCTTGCTTTACAAGATAATATGATGAGCATGATGAATTTAAGTAAACTTTATAAAGGCGCTGTAACTGGTGGTGCTGTAAATTTTGATAATGGTAAAATTGAAGCAGATACATATTCATATGCATCCGGTGATATTACCAGCTTATGGAAAAAATACAGTGGCAATAAAATAGATGAGGAAATGATCAAGCGCTTACCCTCAGAAAATATTGCCGGTATGCTGGCAATGAATTACAAACCCCAGGGCATTGCAGAATTATTGAAACTGATTGGAGTAGATGGGCTGGCAAATATGAGTGCATCTAAAATTGGAATTACCCTGGATGATTTTATAAAAGCAAATAAAGGAGATTTATTTTTGGCAGCAACCGATGTACATGCCGATAGTGTAAACAGGCCCAATGCCAATTTTGTTTTCGCAGTTTCTATAGGTGATAAAACCGCTTTTGATAAATTAGTTACAGCAGGTAAAACCCTGGGCGGGCAAGCTTTTGGCGATAGGGATCCCAAAATCTATTTTAATAGCAATGATCAATATTTTGCGATTGGCAACAAACAGGATTTTATCAATAAATATATTGCCAGTAATCAAAACAGTAAGCCTGCTTTATTAGATAAAGTATCCGGCAACCCCATTGCAGGTTATGTAAATTTTCAAAGTATTTTCAACGGCATCAAAGAAGATTCTCCAAAAGACAGTATTGGCAAAGCCATGTTCGATGCTTCTATAAAAATGTGGGACAATCTCATCATGACGGGAGGCAATATGAAAGGCGATGCCATGAAGGGACATTTTGAGGTAAACCTGGTTGATAAAAATACAAACAGCCTACAGCAACTCAATACCTATCTGAACCAAATGTCAACCTTACAAAAAATGAGGTATAAAAATTTGAATACGGTAACCTTTACTCCGGATACTGACACCACGGCTCCGGTTGCACCGGCTATGGATATGCCCGAAAAACATTAATTTTTTAATTTATTTCGTAAAAGCCGCCTCATAAACTTTGGCGGCTTTTATTATATTTACGTTTTATGAACATTGTACTTAAGCAAGTATATCCTTCCTTTTTAGATAAAGAACTTATCAGTCATTCTCAAATATGGACAAAAGAAGTATGCTTTTCTGCATCGGAAAACATACAAATTGTAGCCCCCAGCGGTAGTGGTAAAACGTCTTTAATTCATTTTTTATATGGGCTGCGAAACGATTATGAAGGAAATATTTTTTTTGATAAAAAAAACATAAAAGATTTTTCACCGGAAGACTGGGCGTATTACCGCCAGGAAAAAATAAGCATAATGTTCCAGGACCTGAGATTATTCCCACAACTAAACGGGGCAGAAAATATTGAAATTAAAAGAGCTTTACAACCATTTCATAATGCCGGCGAAATGATCCTTATGGCAAAAGACCTGGGTATCCAGAACAAGTTGCAGCAAAAAACAGAAACCTGCAGTTATGGCGAAAAACAACGTATAGCAACGGTAAGGGCACTGCAGCAACCCTTCGATTTTTTGTTTTTAGATGAACCCTTTAGTCATTTAGATGAAATGAACCGGCAAAAATCTATGCAACTTTTACAAGAGGAAGCTAACCGAAGAAAAGCAGGTTTGATCCTTGCCGATTTAAAACCCATTGAATTTTTCAAGCCACACCGTACCTTATATTTATAAAAAATGAACCGTTCTATTTCATATCAAACCATTGCCACACTGATAGATACCGGGGGTAAAAAAAGATCGAAATTTACAAGTTACCTGGGGCTTTGCCTGGGCGTTTTGCTCTTGCTGGTAGCGGTACAAATGTTTATTAATATTAACCAATTAATTAAAGACAAAAACCCCCGTAAAAATGGGTTTGATTATATTTCTATCACAAAAAATATAACCAACCAAAACATGGGGCAGGATAACCGCTTTACCCCTGCTGATGTTGCAGAATTAAAAAAACAACCCTTTATTACCGATGCCGCTCCTTTAATAAGTAACCAATTCCGGGTAAAAGCAAGCGCAGGCAATATCATTCCTTTTAGCACAGATCTTTTTTTAGAAGCCATACAAAATGATTTTATTGATACATTACCCCCCAATTTTAGCTGGCACCAGGGGCAGGTAATGGTTCCCATCATCTTTTCGGCAGATTACCTGGAAATGTATAATGTATTTGCCCCAGCACAAGACTTACCGCAAATGAGCGCCGCCACGATTAGCACGGTAAATATAAACCTGGAATGTTATGCCCCATATGGATTTCAAACTTTTAAAGGAAATATCGTGGCTATTAGCGATCGCATCAACTCGGTGCTGGTACCGGAAAGTTTTTTAACCTGGGCCAATAAACATTATGGCAATGCTGAAAATGTGCCGGCAGCCCGGGTATTCATAAAAACCACGGATGCCAACAGCAGCGAATTGCTTAATTTTTTACAGGAAAAGGATTACCGCATCAATAAAGATAAAACCAAGTTTGGGCGGGTAAAGCAAATACTGCAGGCGATTGTAACCGGGTTGGGAAGTTTTGCCATATTGGTTATTATATTAGCCATGCTGCTTTTTTCATTTTATTTACAATTAATGATTGCACGCAGTAAAGACAACCTGCAACTACTTATTACCCTGGGGTATTCACCCGGCTGGTTGAGCAAAACTGTTTCTTATAAATGGATCCCTGTATATGGGATCATAATTGGCGTTGCCCTGCTGGTTGCTCAAATAGCACAATTTTTCTTTCGGCATTCTTTTATCAGTGCACAGGACAGTTTGTCTCCCTGGCTGCACGGGGCCGTTGCAGGATTGGCCCTATTCCTTTTTGTACTTTGTATTGTAATCAACTATCGCCTGATTAAAAAATTATTGTACAAACTATAATGATAAAAATCATGTACAACCATTACAATAAAGCATGCAAATAATTTGCAGTGTCATTAAGTCCTGCATTTCTCAATAAACCAAGCACTTTAAATTCATCTTGTACCGGATTCTTTTTATTCAATCCCATTTCTTTAAAAGCAGCAATAGCTTGTTCTTAATTGAAATCTATATTACCAGTCAAAAAGTCGTCAGCCGTTTTTACATATAAGCTAAAAGATTGTAAATAGTTCATTCGAAAGTGTTTGATATTATTTGTTACAATAAGATTAGCATTTGTTTTAATTGCCGCCGACAATACATGGCAATCATCCTTATCGGGTATTCAATTAAACCTTTGTAATTACGAACTAAAGCCTCGGGAAAAGCTGCATTAGCTTTGGCTATTCTTTTATCTGCCTCTTCCTCCTAAACATCTTTTTTTATCATTACAATTTTCCACTCATCAAATATATGTTCACTCTACTTGGGTGTATACAAATCTTAGTATGCAAACCAAAATAAAAGATCCCGGATAATTACAGGATAAACAACATTTGTATATAACACAGCTATGAATCGAACACTATGAATCATACAAACCCGTTTCTTCGTTTAAATTCATTATTTCAATTATGTTATTTTTCTGCAGCCCCTTCATTTGTTTTTGCTACTTCAGAATATCTTCATATTTTATTCTTCTGTGCTTTCCAACTTTTGTAAATGCAATCATTCCATCCTCAGGTAATCTCACAAAATGAGGTCTTAAGCAGCCAAGGATTTCGGCTGCAGCCGGGGTAGTTACTTCAGCAGCCACAGGAACAAGCGAAATTAATTTTCCCTGCCCCATGGCTTTTAAAATATCGCTTAGCAATTTTAGGGTGCTTATAGGAATTTTTATTTTTTCCTTTGTTTTTTCAATTTCAATTTCTGGTTGTTCAGAATTAAGTTGCTCTAGCGCCAATAGTAAAGCTTGGTAAGATTCACCAGCTATCTTTTGATCAAGCTTTGGTTTTGAACAAATAATAAAAAACTTTGAAATACCAGACCTTTATAGTGCCTGGTAAACTGTTATTAAATAAGCAGTCTGTTTTTCAGTAATATTGCACCTAAAGTGCTTCATAAATTATCGCAGCCCCCTGGCCTACCCCCACGCACATGGTAGCAAGGCCAAATTTACTTTTTCTTCTTTTCATTTCATGAAGCAAAGTAGTGGTAATGCGTACCCCACTACAGCCCAGGGGGTGGCCCAGTGCAATTGCGCCTCCATTTACATTTACAATGGCCGTATTTAATTCAAGGTCTTGAATACAAGCCAGGCTTTGTGAAGCAAAAGCCTCATTGAGTTCCACCAGGTCCAGCTCATGAATGCTTAAACCGGCTCTTCGCAAAGCCTTGTTAGTAGCCGGCACCGGGCCAATGCCCATTATGGCCGGATCTACTCCCGCTACTCCCATACTTACCACCCGGGCCAATGGCTTAAGATTATATTTTAATACGGCCTCTTCACTGGCCAGTAATGTTGCTGCAGCGCCATCGTTTATGCCGCTACTGTTACCTGCGGTTACCGTACCCTCTTTTGTAAATGCCGGTTTCAGGCTGGCCAGTTTTTCCATTGTGCTTAAGCGGGGATGTTCATCCTGCTGAATGGTATGTACCTCTTTACCTACTGGTACATCTATCGCAATAATCTCGTCTTTCCAACGACCTGCTTCCCATGCAGATGCATATTTTTGTTGTGTTTCAAAAGCAAATTCATCCTGTGCCTGGCGGCTGATTTTCCATTGTTTCGCCACATTCTCGGCTGTTTCACCCATGCCATATGGAAAATACTTTTCTGCCAGTTTTTTATTGGTAAACCGCCACCCCATGGTAGTATCAAACATAGGTATGGTACGATCGAATGCTGTACCGGCTTTTGCGATCACAAAGGGAGCCCGGCTCATACTTTCTACTCCACAGGCAATTATCAATTCGGCATCACCGCATGCGATGGTTCGGCTACCATCCATGATAGTTTGTAAGCCGCTGGCACAAAGCCTGTTTACAGTATTCCCGCCCACTGTAACCGGTAAGCCGGCCAATAAGCCAGCCATACGGGCAACATTCCGGTTATCTTCACCGCTCTGGTTGGCGGCACCTGCCAGTACATCCTCAATAGCATTTACATCTATGCCCGGGTTCCTGTGAACAATTGCAGTTATAACATGCGCCAGCAGATCATCTGGCCTTATACTACTTAAAACACCCCCATATTTTCCAATAGCGGTTCGCACAGCGTCAACTACATATACTGTTTTCATATTCATTTTATTATTCTAAAATTAAAAGTATCTGTTATACTTAAATGCCCGTAATATCTATTTTTTGCAAGTTATATGATTTTAAAGAGCTGTAACCCTAAAATCCCTGTTATAAGTTGCATTTTACAGGTGATGCTCCGCCAAATCGTTGTACCTTTGCCGCTATGCCTTCTTTAAAAAACATACGGGAACTCACCCTGCAGGAATTAAAAGATTATTTTGTGAGTATTGATGATAAAAAATTCAGGGCCATACAGGCTTATGAATGGCTATGGAAAAAGAATGCCCGCAGCTTTCAAGCAATGAGTAATTTACCCCTTGCATTGCGTGATAAGCTGGCACAGCAATTTAGCCTACCGGCATTAGAAGCAGAAAGTACCCAATATAGCAGTGACGGCACCGTGAAAACACGCTTTAAAACCTATGATGGCCATTTTTTGGAAGGCGTTCTCATTCCTACCGAAAAAAGGGAGACGGCCTGTGTATCTTCTCAAATTGGGTGTAGCCTAAGTTGTAAATTTTGCGCAACCGGACTTATGGAGCGTAAACGTAATTTACACTTTGATGAAATTTACGACCAGGTTGCCATCCTTAATGAACAAAGTGAGAAAACACATGGGCGCAGCTTGAG
This sequence comes from Sphingobacteriales bacterium 39-19, assembly GCA_001898465.1. Taxonomy (GTDB): domain Bacteria; phylum Bacteroidota; class Bacteroidia; order Chitinophagales; family Chitinophagaceae; genus Ferruginibacter. Next base: position 80,646 of record MKTX01000004.1, read on the forward strand.
CAATATTGTATTTATGGGCATGGGCGAACCTTTACTGAATTATAAAAATGTATTACTGGCAATTGATCGTATTACTTCGCCCGATACCATGAATATGAGCCCCAGGCGCATCACGGTATCTACCGCAGGGGTAGCTAAAAAAATAAAACAATTGGGCGATGATAAAGTTCGTTTCAACCTGGCGCTTTCCCTGCATGCCGCAACCGATGAAAAAAGAGACCAGATCATGGGTATTAATGAAACTAATAATATACAGGCCCTGGTAGATGCCTTAAATTATTTTTACCAGCAAACCAAAAATGATATTACACTGGAGTATGTATTATTAAAAGGGCAGAATGATAGCCTGGAAGATGCCGCTGAATTAGTAAAGATTTACAGAAAAATACCCACTCACCTTATTAATGTAATAGAATACAATCCCGTAGCCGGTATTCCTTTTACCACCAGCGGCGCAGATACTACCGAAGCCTTTACCCGCTATTTGGCAAACCACCGGGTAAATGTGAGAGTAAGGCATAGCCGGGGTAAAGATATAGATGCTGCATGTGGCCAGCTTGCCAATAAAGAATAAAATATAGCTGTAAAATTTCTTATCTTTCCTTTAACATTGTTTTATAACGGGGTTTTAAACCCGGGACTCCTCTTGCAGTCTATGATGTATAACCATTAAAAAAAGATAACATGAAGAAGATACTTTTCCTCGCTTTCATTTTTGCCAGCATTAGCTTTTCTGTAAGTGCACAGCAACAAAGACAGAATGCTCCTAAAACTTTTGATAACCGCAATGGCATGAAACACGAAAAAGCGGGTCAATTAAAAGACCTTAACCTCACAGATGCACAAAAGGCCGAACTCAAAAAAAGCAATGAAGCCTTAAAAGCAAAAATGCAGGCCTTAAGAAGCCAGGATATTACTCCTGAAGAAAGACAAAAACAAATGGAGGCCATTAAATCAGAAAGACAAGCCAACCTCGATAAAATTCTTACTCCCGAACAAAAAGCTACTTTAGAAAAAAAGAAAGCAGAAAAGAAAGAAGATAAAATGGAAGAAAGAAGAGAAAAAGCTGAAAAAATGAAATCTGAACTTGATCTTACAGATGAACAATCAGCAAAAATGAAAGCCAATGCTGCAGCAAATAAAGAAAAGATCCAAGCCATCAGGAATAATAGTACCCTTACTGAAGATCAAAAGAAAGCCCAGATTAAAGAAATCTTGAAGTCTACAAAACAAGAGAATAAAGAAATACTTACTCCCGAACAGCAAAAGAAGATGAAAGAAATGCATAAAAAAAGAGAAGGGAAGAGAAGAGCCAATAACATTAAACCCGTATCTCAAAATTAATTACCTGCACAACCCCAGGAAAAGCCCGGTAGATCCGGGCTTTTTTTATTCTAAATTTCTAAACCTATCTTTGTACCCCTGTTGAAAAACAGCAAAAATTAAAAATACCATGAGCCAGGCGCCTTTTCAAAAATTTATAAGTAAGAAAAAAAATAGCGTAGTAAAAGAAGAATTACGCCAGGAAAAGAAAAAATATAAAAAAGAAAGAGCTGCATACTTTGATAAAGTAAAAGAAGAAAAATACCTGGCCCGCCAGGCTGCTGCAAATCCTGCAAAAAAAGCAGAAGTTCCTAAAAAAGATACGAAGCCGCAAAAAACAACGGAGGTTGCCATGCCGCTCAATAAGTTTTTGGCACATTGCGGGGTATGCTCCCGCAGGGATGCTATAGAATTGGTTACCACCGGTAAAGTGAAAGTAAATAAAGAAGTGGTAACAGAGCCCGGCTATAAAGTACAACCCACCGATGAAGTTGTATTTAACGGCAAAAAATTATTTGTAACTAAAAACCTGGTGTATATCCTGCTCAATAAACCCAAAGATTATATTACTACGAATGAAGATCCACAAGGCAGGAAAACTGTTTTACAACTTATAAAAAATGCAACGGATCAACGGGTGTATCCCATTGGCCGCCTAGACAGAAACACGTCGGGTGTACTTTTGCTTACCAATGATGGCGACCTTACCCAAAAACTTTCGCATCCCAGTTACGAGGTAAAAAAAATATACGAAGTAAAATTAGATAAGATATTGGCAAAGGCTGATTTTGAAAAAATTTTAAAAGGAATTAAACTGGAAGATGGGCCGGTACAGGTAGATAGCTTAGCATACGCTGACAGTAAGGATAAAAGCATTATCGGTATTGAAATTCACAGCGGCCGAAATCGCATAGTGCGCCGTATTTTTGAATCTTTAGGATACGATGTAAAAGGATTAGACCGGGTGATGTATGGCACACTCACTAAAAAGAATGTGGAAAGAGGTAAATGGAGGATGTTGAGTGAAAAAGAAATACGGTTATTAAAATACCTGAACGCCTCAAAAAAAACAACGGTTGGCAACAAAAAAAATTGAGATCATTTACGAAGATGATAACCTGGTTGCCATCAACAAACCATCAGGGCAACTCAGTATTCCGGACCGGGAACAATCTGAACGCTCCCTAAAGGAAATGCTGCAGGAAAGATACGGCCAGGTATTTACTGTTCACCGCTTAGATAAAGATACCAGCGGTATTGTACTATTTGCTAAAAATGCCGAAAGCCATAAATACCTTTGTCAACTTTTTGAAGAAAGAAAAGTTCAAAAATTTTATACCGGTATTGTAATAGGCAACCCTAAACAAGTACAAGGCGATATAGAAGCGCCGCTTGCTGAACACCCGATGCACAAAGGTATCATGCAAGTACATCGCAAAGGCAAGCCATCGCATACGGGTTACCGGGTGTTGCAAGCTTCCCCTTTTTATAGCCTGGTAGCCTTTGAATTATTTACCGGCCGCACCCACCAAATAAGAGTACATGCCAAAGAATGGGGTTTCCCGCTTGCCTGCGATCCTTTGTATGGCGATGGTAAACCTGTATTTTTATCTTCTATTAAAAAGAAATACAACCTGGGTAAGTTTGAAGAAGAGCGCCCTTTAATTAGCCGCCTGGCGCTTCATGCACATAAGCTTTCGTTTACACTCAGCAATGGGGAATTACTATCCCTGCAAGCAGCATTACCCAAAGAATTTAAAGCCCTTATGCAGCAGTTAGCAAAAAAAACAAATTACAACCCGTAAGTTCTTCGGACGTGTAAAATATTTACCTGGATATAGCATCAATATTTTGCAGGTTGCCTGGGGCCAGGAATTGCATTTTTAATAAATGTACGCAGATGATCGGTGGCAGTAGCTAAATCATCTTTTCGCAAATACATCATGTGACCACTTTTATATCCTTCCCATTGTATCCTGTCTTTTAATACCCCTGATGGATCCATTTGCCACAAATTATATTTAGCATTAAAATAATCACAAGCACCATCGTAATACCCGGATTGTACCAATAAATGTAAAAAAGGATTTTGTGCAATTGCCTGCCGGAGGTTTTCACCAGTCTGATCATTTTTATTATCCCATGGATGTACCGGTCCAAACATATTATATTTAAGATCGGTTTTATATTTCAACTCATCCCGCATATAAATATGTATTGCAGGTGTAAAAGACTGCAGCCATGCAGTTAATTCTGCATTATAATCGGGGCCCAGGCCTGCCAGTTTTTTATCTATTCCTTTGTAACGGCTATCCAAACGGCCAATTGTAAATCCCTGGTTGCGCAAGAGCTCTTTCCAAAATAAATTATAGGACACATCCAGGTTATTTTCCTCAATTACTTTTGGGGTAATACCACTATACAGGGCGTATTGCGAAATAATTTTTTGTTTTTCTGTTGCATCTAATGAACTGCCTTTTGCCAATGCAGGCAACAATACATTCATGGTAAAATTTTCTACTTCGGGCAATACTTGCAGTAAATCTTTTTGCTGTAATTGGGCAGGTAATTTTTTATGGTACCAGGCTGTTGCTGCAAAATAAGGCAGCCGCATGGCCTGCTCCAGGGCTCCCTCTCTTTTAATGCCAAGTTGTGTAGGCGATACCAGGATAATACCATTTAAATACATCCATTGTGATTCCTGCAATTCCAGGGCCAGCCCCGATACCCTTGTAGTTCCATAACTTTCTCCTATTAAAAATTTGGGAGAAGCCCAACGGTTATTCCGGGTTACAAAAGTACTGATCCATTCTGCCAGGTATTTAATATCTGCATTTACCCCAAAAAATTTTTCTTTGGGAATTTCTTTATCCACGATGCGGGAAAAACCGGTATTCACAGGATCTACATAAACAATATCGGCTACATCTAAAATAGAATTTTCATTATTCCGCATCCCATAAGGTTGTACGGGGTAGCCTTCATCATCAATATTTAAAATCCGGGGGCCGGTATAGCCAATCTCCATCCATACCGAAGGAGTACCCGGGCCTCCATTAAATGAAATCACAAGCGGCCGGTTCGATTTATCTAAAATTCCATCCCGCTCATAATAAGTATAAAACACCCCGGCAACAGGCCTGCCATCTTCATCCCAAACCGGTATGGTACCGGCTGTTGCTGTATAGGCAATATTTTGCCCTTTTATCATTATGGAATGTTTGGTAACTACGCTGGAATCAACAGAAAGTACCCGGCTTGGGGAAGGCGGCAATTTCTTTACTTCTTTTTTATCGGGTTGGCTAAATGCCAGGTGACTAAGACCTAATAGCAGGCATAAAAATAAATTTTTCAAGCAAGTCATTTTAGTGTTAAAAAATAATAGCCCTGGTTATGAATCCATGAATATCTTTGAATTTTCAAGTTAGGAATTAATATGATTATTTTTTCCAAAATTATTTAGGCGGTACAACCGTTGCTGCTTTTTTGTAAAACATTAAAAAGGTAAAGATGTCTTATTGCATAGCCATAGAAAATATGAGCGGTGAAAGAAAAGAGCTGCATAAAGCCTACCACGACCAACTGTACGGATTCCCCATACATGATGATAATGCATTATTTGGCAGGCTTATCCTGGAAATTAACCAGGCAGGCCTAAGTTGGGAAACTATTTTAAAAAAAGAACCTGCCTTTAAAAAAGCATACCACCAATACAATATAAAAAAAATAGCTGCTTACAACACGGCTGATTTTGAAAGATTAATGTCAAATCCCGGCATCATACGGAACCGGCTTAAGATTCAGGCAGCCATTGAAAATGCTAAGGCCATTTTACAGTTACAAAAGGAATATGGCTCTTTTGAAAAATGGATCGCCTTTCATCATCCAAAATCAAAAGAAGAATGGGTAAAAGTTTTTAAACAATATTTTAAATTTACCGGGGGAGAAATTGTAAATGAATTTTTGATGAGCATTGGGTATTTGCCAGGGGCACACGTGGAAACATGCAAAATATATAAACGGGTTATAAAACAAAAACCAGCCTGGCTTAAAAAATAATATGTATATTTTTTCTTAATTAGAAGAAGCCCGTTTTACTACATATTTACCATACCTGTTCTTCACTCCGTCAATGGCTTTATACAAATGTGATTTGCGGTTTACATCATCAAACAAATTGGTTTGAATAGCATCCTGGGTAAGTTCACTCAGGCGTACACCCAATAATCGAACTGGTTTTGATCCTTGATATAATTTTGAAAAAAGTGTTTTCGTTACCGGTATTATTTCATCATCGGCACAGGAAAAAGGAATGGCTGCCTGGCGGCTTACGGTTTCAAAATCGGCATACCTGAGCTTGATGGCCACACAACCTGCCACTTTACCTTCCTGCCTTAGTTTATAACAAATTTTTTCTGTGAGCCTTACTAATTCTGACTGTAAAAAGACGATACCTGTTTTACTTTCATCAAAAGTATTTTCAGATGAAATGGATTTAGCTTCATGGTATTCAATAACGGGGCCATGATGGATACCCTGGCTTTTTTGCCAAAGATCAAGCCCGTTTTTTCCCAATCTTTCTTCCAGTGCATTACTGCCTGTTGTAAAAATATCATGGATGGTAAAGATGCCCATACTTTGCAATATCAATTGGGTTTGCTGGCCCACGCCGGGAATTTCGCCTACAGAAAGGGGGGCCAGGAATTCCTGCTCACGCCCATGTGGCACCTGCAAAAAACCATTTGGCTTTGCCTGGTTGGTTGCAATTTTAGCCATCATTTTATTGCTGGATAAACCAAAGGAAATAGGCAGGCCGGTTTGGTTCATAATATTTTCCCGTAGCTTGATGGCCCACTGTAAAGGATCAAAAAATCTCTCCATTCCACTCAGGTCAAGATAAAATTCATCCACCGAAGCTTTCTCAACCAAGGGGGCTTCGGCTTTCATAATATTTGTAACCCAGCGGGAATATTTACTGTAATCAGTATAACTCCCTTTTAAAAAAATGGCCTGTGGGCAAAGTTGCCTGGCTTTATTAGAAGGCATAGCAGAATGTACCCCAAACTTACGGGCTTCATAACTACATGCTGCCACTACCCCTCTCTGACCGCCTCCTACAATTACCGGTTTCCCTTTTAAGGAAGGGTCATTGAGCACTTCTACCGACACAAAAAATGAATCGAGATCGTAATGGGCTATGGTGCGTAACGGGGAACTCAAAATGAATATAAAATATATTTAAGTATAAATTTCCAATAATCCTTCCGGAATATTTACGATCACTTTCCTTTTCTGCTGGTCTAGTTTCACCAGGTTGTCTTCATGAACCGGTATCAATGCTTCTTTACCTTTATATTGTATAGCACAGAGTAATTGGTGTGGCTGCTCAATAACTTCAATAATTTCGCCCAACTCTGTTTTGCCATCTACCAGCATAAAACCCAATAAAGAGATAGGCGCTTCTTTGGCTGCTACTTTTTTAAAATCGTTTTGTGTAAGCCACACCGGCCGGGGAGTAAGTTTCCGGGCTGTTTCCAGGGTTTCAATACCTTCTAATTTTACAAGCAACTCATCGCTATTTTTTACACTTACTTTTTCAATAAAATAAGGTAAAAAAAGATCCTTCTTCTCTTCTATAAATAAAGCCTGTATATTTTTAAGCAAGGTTTTTTTACCCAAATTATGGGCTAATAATAGATGCCCATGAATACCATGGCTGGCAACAAATTTCCCGATTTTAATATAATGCTGCATGTATTGTAAAGATAACAAAGTTCATAAGCGAAATTAAAAAAGCCCTGCAAAAATGCAGGGCTGAAATGTAGTTGTGGGAAAGATGCAAAGAATTATTCAGCATTTTCTGATCCTTCAGCAGGCGCTTCTGTAGCAGGAGCGTCAGCAGCAGGTGCGGCAGTTGCCTGTACTTCAGCTTCAGCCACTTTTTTTACCACGGGTGCATTCCGCTTGTCCATGCGCCCTTTTTTATGAGCAATTTGACGTTTTGCCAAATTAGCATCATGTTCTGTACTCCATTTGGTAAATTTTTCCATAGCAGTAGCTTCATCAAAAAGACCCAGGCTTACACCTCTTAGCAAATGCTTAAGAAATAATACGCCCTTGTAAGAAAGAATACGCCTAACGGTATCGGTAGGTTGAGCGCCTTTCTGTAGCCAATCCAATGCTTTCTGCCGGTCAATTTGTACAGTAGCAGGAACTGTAAGTGGATTGTACGTACCAAGTTTTTGAATGAATTTACCATCTCTGGGGCTGCGGGCATCCGCAATTACGATGAAATAGAATGGCCTCTTCTTGGAGCCATGTCTTTGCAATCTCATTTTAACAGCCATAAAAAATAGACATTTTTTTGGTTGTGAATAAATAGGGTTTACTTTCCTTTAAAAAAAGGAGGACAAAGATAACAAGCATGTAATGAAAAACCAAATCTTAATTGCTTTTAAGCCAATTATTTAGAATACGTCCGATTTTGGATGAAATAGAGGTAACCGATTGGTTACTAAACCTTCTTTTACCTGCGGGGTAAACCCGGCATTCGCCCCATGGGCATTTTGTTCATCATTTTCATCATCCCTTTCATTTGATCGAATTGTTTGATGAATTGATTTACTTCCTGGATGTCTTTTCCGCTGCCTCTAGCAATACGTTGCTTTCGGGAAGGATTTATAAGGTCGGGGTTACGCCTTTCCTGGATCGTCATAGAATTGATGATGGCTTCAATGCCTATAAAAGATTTATCATCTACATCCACATCTTTAATTTGCTTGCCCACGCCGGGGATCATACCCATCAGGTCTTTAATATTCCCCATTTTTTTTATTTGCTGCAGTTGAGTTTTAAAATCTTCGAAATCAAATTGATTTTTACGGATCTTTTTTTCCAGCCGGGCTGCTTCTGCTTCATCAAACTGTTCCTGGGCTTTTTCTACCAGGCTAACGATATCGCCCATGCCTAGAATTCGCTGTGCCATCCTTTCAGGATAAAACACATCCAGGGTATCCATCTTTTCACCATTGCTGGTAAATTTAATTGGCTTTTTTACGGTATTTCTTATTGAAAGCGCCGCCCCGCCCCGGGTATCCCCATCCAGCTTTGTAAGTACCACGCCTGTAAAATCAAGCCGTTCATTAAAGGTTGCTGCTGTGTTTACTGCATCCTGACCCGTCATACTATCCACCACAAATAAGATCTCCTGTGGCTTTACTGCATTTTTAATATTTGCCACTTCATTCATCATTACTTCATCTACAGCTAAGCGACCCGCCGTATCAATAATGATTACATTCTTATTTTTTGCTTTGGCTTCTTTAATTGCATTTTGAGCAATAAGCACCGCATCCTTTGTTTCTCTTTCTACATAAACATCCACCTGTATTTGTTCACCCAATACTTCTAACTGGTCCATGGCGGCGGGACGATAGATATCGGCAGCCACCAATAAAGGCGATTTTCCTTTTTTTGTTTTTAAGTAATGAGCCAGTTTTCCGCTAAAGGTAGTTTTACCACTACCCTGCAACCCGGCTATTAAAATAATGGCCGGGTTGCCATGTATATTAAATTCACTTTCGGTTCCCCCCATTAATTCGGTAAGTTCGTCTTTTACGATTTTTACCATTTGCTGGCCGGGGTTTACTGCCAGCAATACTTTTGAACCAATGGCTTTTTCCTTTACCCTGTCAGTAAAATCTTTTGAAATTTTATAATTCACATCCGCATCTACCAATGCCCGGCGAATATCTTTTACGGTATTGGCAATATTGAGTTCGGTTATGCGGCCTTCTCCTTTTATATTCTTAAATGCCGATTCTAATTTTTCGCTGAGTGAATTAAACATAGTTTTGAGTGTATCTTTAGCTGTTTTTCTTGACTGGCTGCAAAAGTAAGATAATTGTGTAATGTATGTTTTTAAACAGGTATTGAATTTTATAATTTGAATATATTCTTTTAATTCAATCCATAAGTAATTGTCACGCTAATGAACAGGACAGACTGGCATATGAGCACTTAATATGGGCACAAAATATGAATGCTGCCATACAATTTTTTGGCTCAACTGCCAACTGTGGCTTATACTGTTAATTCCTGTAGCTGTCGTTTTTTATATGAAAGGGTTGCAAAATATTGATATGCAAAAAAAATATAAGTATAGCTACATATTTTTAAATACTAAATGCCTTTTCTAAAATAGCGGCTTGTTCTACTTTATGTATTTTGCCATACCCAGTAGCTGTGGCCGCACTTGGCTTACGGCTAATAATATGAAAATTTACGGTATTCAAATTCATGCGCAGATAGGTAGCGGCTCCCATATTGAGTGGTTCTTCCTGTACCCAATACCATATTGCCTTATTGTATTTTGTATATAACTCAACCAATTGCTGCTGGGGTAAAGGGTAGAGTTGCTCTAATCTTACCAGGGCAATATCTTTTCTGTTTTCATTTTTCTTTTTCTCTTCCAAATCAAAATATATTTTGCCGCTACAGAGTAAAACTTTGGTAATGGCAGAAGGGTCTGTAACGCCAGGATCATCTATCAGTTCTTTAAAACCGCCAGTGGTAAATTCGGTAACAGTGCTGTAGCTACCGGGATGGCGCAGGTTTGCCTTAGGTGAAAAATTAATAAGGGGTTTGCGGAATGGCCAGGCCAGTTGGCGGCGTAAACCATGAAAAAAGTTTGCAGCAGTAGTGATATTCGTTACAATAATATTTAATTCGGCGCACATTTGTAAAAAGCGTTCCATACGGCCACTGCTATGCTCAGGCCCCTGGCCTTCGTAGCCGTGGGGCAATAATAAAACCAGTCCGTTCATCCGGTGCCATTTGGTTTCTGCTGCACAAATAAACTGATCGATGATGGTTTGTGCGCCATTACAAAAATCGCCAAATTGAGCTTCCCACACAACCAGGGCATTGGGGTTTGCCATACTGTAACCATATTCAAACCCCAGCACTGCATACTCACTTAGTAAAGAATTAAAAATGCGAAAAGGGCCCTGTGTTTCTGTAAAATGATTTAAGCGGTTGTATGATTCATTGGTATTTTCATCTCTTAAGCAGGCATGGCGATGGCTAAAAGTTCCCCGTTTTACATCCTGCCCGCTCATGCGCACATCTTTACCTTCTACCAGTAAGCTGCCATAGGCCATCAATTCTGCCGTTGCCCAATCCACTTTATTTTCATCATGCAGTAATTTTATTTTATCGTTAAGTAATTTTTCAATTTTACGCAATGGTTTAAAATCATCGGGAGTCTTCATCAGTCCGTCGAACAAAAGAGTAAATTCCTTTTTCGTAATTGCAGTTACCGGGGAAGATATAAAATCAGCATCTACAGCGGTACGCAAACTCTTCCACCATAATTCGGGTAACTGGTAACTATAGGGAAGCGGGTTTTGCTTTACTTCATCAAGCCTTTCCTGCAGCCCGTCTAAAAATGCTTTTTCCATTTCTTTTGCCAAATCACGGGCATCGGGCTCGCCATTTTCAATTAAGTATTGAGTATATACTTCACGGGGGTTTAAATGCTTTTCGATGATGGCGTACAGCATGGGTTGGGTAAACTTGGGTTCATCGCCTTCGTTATGGCCATGCCTGCGATAGCAAAGCATATCAATAAAAATATCACTATTAAATTCCTGGCGGTACTGGGTTGCAATTTCTGCCACTTTTACCACGGCTTCTGCATCATCGCCATTTACATGTAATACCGGGGCCTGTACAATTGATGCCAGTGAAGTGCAATAATCACTGGTACGGGCATCATCATAATCGGTGGTAAACCCTATTTGATTATTTATAACAAAATGAATGGTACCCCCGGTATAGTATCCGGGGAGCCCGCTCATTTGAAGCACTTCATAAACTACACCCTGGCCGGCTAAAGAAGCATCTCCATGAATGAGGATGGGTAAAATTTTATCGTAATCGCTATTATAAAGTACATTGGCCTTACAACGGCTAAAGCCCATCACCACCGGGTCTACCGCTTCCAGGTGCGAAGGGTTGGGGCAAAGTTTTAAACTTATTTTTTTACCTGTTACTGTTTCAATTTCACTGCCATACCCCAGGTGATACTTTACATCCCCGGAGCCCATGGTTGTATCGGTAGGGGCAGCGCCTTCAAATTCATTAAAGATTTGGGCATAAGTTTTACCCATAATATTGGCAAGTACATTCAGCCGACCCCGGTGGGCCATACCTATCACCACTTCTTCTACCCCGCTATTGGCCGAGGTATTAATGATTGCATCCAGTGCGGCAATGGTTGTTTCTCCCCCTTCTAAACTAAATCTTTTTTGGCCAATAAATTTGGTGTGTAAAAATTTTTCGAACATCACACCCTGGTTTAGCTTTTCCAGTATCCGTTTTTTTTGTTCTATCGGTACGGTATCATGAAAACGGCCTTCCATTGCCTGGGTTAACCATTCTATTTTTTCAGCATTGTTCAATGATTCTATTTCGATACCTACATGCCGGGTATATGATTTCTGAAGCCGGTCAAGAATATTTTTTAAGGATGCTTTACCTAAGCCAATAAATTTACCTGCTTCAAAAGCAGTTTCCAAATCGGCTTCCGACAAGCCAAAAAAAGAAAGATCCAGGTTTGCTTTACGATCTTTACGCTCCCGGATAGGGTTTGTTTTGGCAATAAGATGCCCTTTTTTTCGATACGCTGCAATTAATTGGTATACTGAAAATTCTTTGTCTAAATTACCCGGGGTGCCTGTAGCCGCAGGCGCTTTACCATTTTGAGAAGGAATGCCCGTACTCACCGCAAAATCAAATCCTTCGAAAAACTTGCGCATTTCGGGATCAATACTGGCAGGATCTTTTAAAAAATCGTGGTATAAATTCTCTATATAGGCGGGGTGCGAACCGGTTATGAATTGAAAATCCTTCATGATAAAAGAATTTTTTAAAATTTGGCTTTAATAATGGCTGCAAATATCGGCTTTTAAACTGAACAAAAACAGGGGAATTGGTTAAATCGAAATTAAAAAAGAGGATACCCGCCGCATCTCCTTAAAATTTCAAATTGCTCCTACCGCTTCTTATCTTTGTGCCCCTAAAATATAAAATTGTATGCTTTGTATTCATCATCATTCTACAGATCCTTATTTTAATATTGCTACGGATGAATATATCTTTAAACATATAGCCGAAGACTGTTTCATGCTTTGGCAAAACGATAATGCGATTATAGTGGGCAAACATCAGAATACGCTTTCAGAAATAAATTATGATTATGTAAAAGCCCAAAATATTCATGTGGTAAGGCGGCTTTCGGGGGGCGGGGCCGTGTATCATGATATGGGAAACCTTAATTTCTCTTTTACCAAAACAGGCGATGAAGGGTCTTTAATGGATTTTGAGAAATACACCCTGCCCATAATAGAAGTATTACAAAGCCTGGGTGTAAATGCCCGTTTTGAAGGACGTAACGATATAAGTGTAGAGGGTAAAAAAATTTCGGGCAATGCTGAGCATATATTTAAAAATAAAGTACTTCATCATGGTACTTTACTCTTTGCTTCTGAAATGAAAAATATCAGCGAAGCTTTGCGCATTAACCCCTTGAAATATGTAGATAAAGCGGTAAAATCTATCCCTAAAAGAGTAACCAATATTGCCCAATATTTAAATACACCCATTACGATAGATGAATTTGCAGAAAAGATTATGGCTCATATTGTAGCTACCAATCCGCAGGCCCGTATGTACACATTTACCCCCGGCGACCTGGAGGCCATTGGTAAAATAAAAGATGAAAAATATGCAACGGATGCCTGGAATTATGGTTACTCGCCGGATTATAGTTTTAAAAAGGGGATCAGAACCAAGGGCGGTACGCTGGAAATGAATTTAGATGTGGAGAAAGGAGTTATACAAAGGGTAAAAATACTGGGTGATTTTTTTAATAAAAAAGATATATCAGAAATCGAAAGGGCCCTGGAGCATACAGCACATAATGAAGAAGCCATAAAAGCCATTTTAAATCAATACCAAATTGATGATTATTTTATAAATTTTACAGCCGAAGAATTGATGGAAGCGATGTTTTAAAATGGAATATATTAATTCAAATTTTTTATATACCGGTAAATCTGTAACTGGGCATTGTTTTTAACCGGGCCGGTTATAAAAGTTTGTTTCATGTTAGAATCTAATTGAACCAGTTTTGTAGTGTCATTCCATTGCAGGTCAAAATAATCCAGTATTTGCTTTCGGTTTCGGGCATCTTTTATTTTTATAGCAACTTCAATCCTTCTTCTTATATTCCGAATCATTAAATCTGCCGACCCCATTACCACAGTAGCTGTTTCTCCTTCTCCAAAAATAAAAAGCCGGCTATGTTCCAGGTATTTATCAACTAAGCGCCGGATGGTAATATTTTCTGTTTCTCCTTTTAATCCGGGTACTAAGCAACATACGCTACGCACCAGGAGCTGAATGGTTACACCGGCCCGGGATGCTTTTTTAAAAAGTTCCAGTATTTTGGGTTCCTCCAGGTTGTTTACTTTAATACGGATTAAACCCTTGCCTTCTTTTTTTGCTTTTGTTATTTCTTTGTACACTGCTTTTTCAATCTCGTCTTTCATATTAAACTGGCTTACCCAAAGATCATTAAAACGGAGGTTCATTTTTTGCAAAGGCGATATGTTTTTAGTGAGGTATAAAAACAAAGTATTCATTTCATTACATACTCTTTTATCGGTAGTAAACAATACATGATCGGTATAAAAGCCGGCAGTATTTTCATTAAAATTACCCGTGCTTAAAATGGCATAATTTTTCAATTCATTTTTAACTTTTTTCTTTACTAACCCTATTTTAGAATGAATCTTTATAGTAGGGCTGCTATAGATCAGCTTGACGCCCGCCTGCTTCATAATACGGCTCCATTTAATATTATTGGCTTCATCAAAACGGGCTTTTAACTCAATGAATGCGGTTACTTTCTTCCCGTTTTTTGCCGCACTGATCAATGCATTTACGATATGCGATTCTACCGCCACCCGGTATAGTGTAATATAAATTTCCTGTACATCGGCATCTATAGCAGCCTGGTTAAAAAATGCAAGCACCGGCACATAGGAATTATATGGCAAATGCAATAAAATCTCCTTTTCGTCTATCGCTTCAAAAATCTCTCCCCTCACGGTGGATGAAGGATATAAAATAGGCTCCTGCCGGGGATATAATAAAGATGTATCCGGGCAGGGAAATTCAAAAAGATCGCTCATATTATGATACCGGCCCCCTTCATACATATTAGCGGGTTCTACCTGGAACATGGTTGCCAAAAAAGTACGCAATTCATCATCCATACCGGATTCGTATAAAAAGCGGGAAGCTAACCCAAAATCTCTTTTAGATATTTGTTTCTCTATTTTTTCTAATAAATCGCCGGTAAAATCATAATCGGGTACCAGGTCGGCATTGCGGTTAAATTTTACACTGTTTATCTTTATTATTTCATTGCCCGGAAAAAGCATCGGCATATTTTCACGAATAATATCATCAATAAAAATCACATAATGCATTCCGCCAATGGGGGCAAGCTGGTAAAAACGTTGTAATTTTTTATTGGGAATATTTACGGCAACATGTTGTACTTTTTCTGTGCTTTCATCTTTTATTGTTACAATAAAATATAAATAATTGTTTTGAGGTGTAAAGTTATCCTTTGCTTTTACATTTAAAATAACGGGTTGAATAAACGACAATACTTCGGACAAGAAAATTTCTGTTACCGCTGCTGTATGTTCCGGCCTAATGGCCTGTTGGTAATAAAAAAACAGGTTATGTATTTTCAATTGCGGAATAATATCCCGGGTTAAAACCTGTTCAAACTCTTTTACATGTTTATTGATAATTCCCTGTGCTTTTTGAGCCAGGTTTTTAGTAAGAGCAGTCTTTTCTTTTTTAATGGTTTTCTTACTTAATTTAGAGAGGGCCTGTAAGGCGGGGAAACGAACCCTGAAAAATTCATCCTGGTTAGAAGAAAAAATGGCCAGGAATTTTATTCTTTCATAAAGGGGAACGGAAGGGTCTTTGGCTTCCATCAAAACCCGGTAATTAAAACCCAGCCAACTTATATCCCTGTTAAAGTACATTTTACCATTTATTATTTATACACCCAAATTACTGGCTTTCAATGTTGTTTCAAAATATGAAGGTAAGTGCAGCCAGGCGATAATGACAAAAAACAGCTATAAAACCCCTTTTTATAACAAAAAAATAAAATATGGCATTTTAAAACAGGCATTCCATAAAATCCTAAAAATTAAGCTGGCAAAATATATTCTTAAAAATGATATAGTTTTAAGGAATCTCCTTATCTTTGCAACCCAAAATTTAGATTTCAGTATGGCAAATCATGCAGCAACCAAAAAAGATGTACGTCAGAGTACCAAGCGTAACGAGAGAAACCGGTATTACGGTAAAACGACCCGTAACGCTATACGTGATATCAGGACATTAACCGATAAAAAAGCTGCTTCAGAAAAGCTTCCTACCGTTGAATCAATGATTGATAAACTGGCTCAAAGAGGTACCATTCATAAAAATAAAGCCGCTAATTTAAAAAGAAAATTAGCTTTGAAAATAAACAGATTAGACAAATAGTTCTGCTCTGTAATTGTATTATTATTTTTTATAAAGCCCCTCAAATAAACTTTTGATGGGCTTTTGTAGTTTAATAATAAAGTTCTTATTTCAGATATAACACATACGAAAATGAATAACCTACGCTTACTTAAAAAATTACACCTCTGCGTATTTACCCTTCTTATTTCACTCAGTTCTTTTGCACAAATACCTGCCGGCTATTACGATGCAGCCACCGGCCTCAGTTGCCAGGAATTAAAAACGGCTTTAAAAACAATAACCAATACAGGAACCGGGCAGCTCAGTTACACCCCGGGCCTTTGGAATGCTTATGGCGTAACGGATATTAAACCGGGATCTGCCAATTTAATATGGGACATATATACGGATGATAATGATCCCAACACACCTGAGACTTTTAATTTCACTTATATTACCAATCAGTGTGGAAATTATAATTCTGAAGGAGACTGTTATAACCGGGAACATACCACTCCTGCTTCCTGGTTTAATGATGCTGCCCCCATGTACACCGATATTCATCATATTCTCCCTACCGATGGTTGGGTAAATAATAAGAGAGGTAATTATCCTTACGGAAATGTTACCAACGCAACATACACTTCTATAGATAACCAAAGTAAATTGGGTACCGGAAATAATTTTGGATATACAGGAACCGTATTTGAACCATTTGCTGCATTTAAAGGAGACCTGGCCAGGATAGCGCTCTACATGGCAACCCGCCACGAAGACCGCATCATTGCCAATAACTGGGCAGGTGGCACAGAAGCAAACAGGGCCATGCTGCAAGCCGGCGAAGAAGGCCTGGATGCAGCAGGCAGGCGGCTCCAAATTTATGATGCCTGGTATTTAAAAACCTTGTTTGCCTGGATGGCCCAGGACCCCGTAAGCCAAAAAGAAATTGACCGGAATAATGCGATTTATTACAACACTATTCAACATAACCGAAACCCTTTTGTAGATCACCCCGAATATGCCGCCATGATTTGGCAGTGCACCGGTTTAATTCCGGTTACCATTGTAAATTTTACAGCTGCTAAAAATAATAATAAAGTAAATTTAATCTGGCAGGCAACCCAGGAAGTAAATTTTAGAAATTATATTATACAACGCAGTACAAATGGTATTGACTTTAATGACCTTGCAACTGTAAATGGAGATAACCGGTATAATTATGATTTTACTGATTTTAATTTACCCCATACTGCTATGGTTTACTATCGCTTAAAAGTAATGGACCTGGATGGTAAATTTTCTTACACCAAAATTATTCCTGTTAAATTAGATAATAAAATAGGCCAGGCCATTATATATCCCAATCCCAATTATGGCCAGGACCTGCAAGTGAGATTATCTGAAAGTTTAGCAGCCCAAAGCCAAATTGCAATAACCGATGTAACCGGTAAAATGGTTTTAAAAACCACAGCGCCCCAGGGAAATGTAAGTGTAACCCTGAATGTAAAAGCATTACCTGCAGGCAGGTATTTCATAAAAATTTATAACGAGTTACAGCTAATCCATGAAAGTTTTGTATTGATAAGGCCCTGATAAATAAAAAGAATTTTTACATCCTTAAGGCTCCATAATTTTGGAGCCTTATTAATTTTAAAGCAATATGAAACCGATCCTTTTACTTTTCATTTTAAACGCAAGCTGGCAATTTGGATTAGCACAATTAACAAGATTCGAAAAATCGGGCGGTTTAGAATCTGCCCCTTATACCGAGGCCATAGACTGGTACCGGCAACTGGCAAAAAAAAGTAAGCAAATAAAAATAATGACCATGGGCCCAACAGATGCAGGCTACCCCTTACATTTGGTATTGCTGAGTGCCGATGGCAGCTTTGAACCCCGCCAATGGAAAAAACAAAAAAAAGCAATTTACTTTATACTGAATGGCATTCATCCCGGCGAACCGGATGGCATTGATGCTTCTATGATGCTGGCCCGTGACTACGTAAAACAAAAAATTAAACTCCCGTCTAATGTAGTTATCGCCATCATTCCTGTTTACAATATTGGAGGCGCCTTAAACCGAAATGCTTACAGCCGGGTAAATCAAAATGGGCCCTTACAATACGGCTTTAGAGGCAATGCACAAAACCTGGACCTAAACCGGGATTTTACAAAATGCGATAGCCGGAATGCAAAATCGTTTATTGAAATATTTCAATTTTTACAACCCGATGTTTTTATTGATACACATGTAAGTGATGGGGCAGATTACCAGCATACGATGACCTTAATTACTACCCAGTACGATAAACTGGGTGGCGAACTGGGCTCATGGTTAAAAAATGAATTTGAACCAGGTATATATGCGGATATGAAAAAAAAGAAATGGGACCTGATCCCGTATGTAGATTTTGGAAATACCGATTTTAGTAAAGGCATGAAAATGTTTTATGAAACACCCCGGTATTCGTCGGGTTATGCAGCATTGTTTAATACCATTGGTTTTATTTCTGAAACACATATGCTGAAACCCTTTAAAGACAGGGTGCTGGCTACTTACGATTTATTAAAGACATTGGCAGATAAAACATCGCAAAATGCAGAAGCGATACTAAAAATGAGAAAAAAAGCAAATGAGGGGGTTTCCGCACAAAAACAATTTGCCCTAAGCTGGCAATGCGATAGTTCACAATCGGTAAAAATTGAATTTAAAGGGTACGAAAGTGACAGTATGATGAGCCAGGCAACCGGGCTTATGAAAATGTATTACAACCACCGGAAACCGTTTACCCGCAATATTACATTTTATAATAGTTACCACCCCGCCAATTGGATTGCTGCACCCAAAACTTATATCATCAAAAGAGGATATTACGAGGTAGCCGATTTGATGGCATTAAATGGCGTAAAAATGCGAACCTTACAAAATGATAGTACTATGCTTGTAACTTCGTACCAGGTTGAATCTTACAAAAGTTACAACAGCCCATACGAAAAGCACCACAAAAACTATAATGTAACCATACAATCCCGCACACAGTCAGTTCAATTTTTAAAAGGAGATTTTATGATAGACCTTAACCAGCCGGCAAACCGGTTTATCATTGAAATGCTGGAACCTACCGGCGATGACAGTTATTTCTCCTGGAATTTTTTTGATGCTATTTTACAACAAAAAGAAGGGTATAGTGATTATCGCTGGGACGAATTGGCTGCCGGGGTTTTACAAAAAGACAGCACATTGCAGCAGGCACTTGAAACAAGAAAAAACAAGGATTCCCTGTTTGCAAAAAACAGTACCGCCATCCTGGATTTTATATACCGCCATTCTCCTTATTTTGAAAATGCATTTAAGCAATACCCTGTATACCGGGTAGAACGATAAAATAAAAAACGATGAACCCGGCTTAATTAAATATAATTAATTAAATTTCAACGATTTATAATTTTAATTATTCTTTCAAAATATTTCACCCGGGCCGTTACAAATCAAGCTGAAATGATTTACCTTTGCAACCCGTTTTTAAATGAAGGCGGGATATTATAAACAAATTTTTAAAACAAAATCAGGGAAAATGAGCAACTACGAATTGATGGTGATTTTTACCCCTGTGCTTTCTGAGGACGATTTTAAAAACGCCCGGAATAAATTTGAGCAACTTGTAAAAGAAAACGGTGGCTCTGTTTTGCACAGTAATCCTTGGGGACTAAAATCACTGGCGTATCCCATTGCCAAAAAGACTACAGGTATTTATTGGGTAATGGAATACAGTGCGCCAACCAGCTTCAATGAAAAGTTGAAAATTCAACTTTTACGTGACGAAAATGTAATGCGTCACATGTTTACTGTACTCGACAAATACGCCGTGGAGTACAATACCAAAAAGAGAAGTGGCGTATCATCTTCAAAAACTGAAACTGCGGAGGTATAATCATGGCAAGAAACAATGAAATAAAATATCTTACAGCGATTAAAGCTGATAAGCGTCCAAAAAAATACTGCCGTTTTAAAAAAATGGGAATCCGCTATGTGGATTACAAAGACGGAGATTTTTTGAAGAAATTCTTAAACGAACAAGGAAAGCTATTGCCCCGCCGCCTTACCGGAAACTCATTAAAGTTTCAGCGTAAAGTAAGCGAAGCTGTAAAAAAAGCACGCCAAATGGCAATTCTTCCTTACGTAACCGATTTATTAAAATAAATTTTTCACCACCCTAATCCTTCAATGGAGAAAGTTCTGTGTAAAAACGGAATTGGGTAAAAATGCAACACGATGCAGGTAATATTAATTCAGGATGTAAACAACCTGGGCGGCGCCAATGAACTGGTAACCGTAAAGAACGGGTATGGCCGTAATTTTCTTATCCCCCGCAAATTGGCGGTAGAAGCAAGCCCTACAAACCTGAAACAATTAGACGAAAGGATGAAACAATTCGCTAAGAAAGAAGCTAAATTATTAGCAGAGATCAATAGCGTAATTAAAGTACTACAAGATGGGCCATTAAAAATTGGCGCTAAAACAGGAACCAGTGGTAAAATATTTGGTAGCGTAACCAGTGTACAAATTGCACGTGCTATTAAAGAACAAAAAGGTTACGAAATAGATCGTCGCCGTATTACCATTTTAGATGAAGTAAAAGAATTGGGTACTTTTAAGGCTAAAGTTGACTTTGGTAACGGAAATGAAACCGAACTTGAATTTGAAGTAGTTTCTGAGTAATACACTAATTATCAATTAATTACAAAAGATCGCCAGCTGGCGGTCTTTTTTTATGCTAAAAAAAGCTTATTAATGTGAATTTATCCGGTAAAAAATCATTGCTATATGAAATAATATATTAAATTTGCGGTGCTTTAATGGTTTTTGTTTTGCCACAGTTAGCTGATGTTGTATTAAACCCTCAGTTCATTGTTTCACACTAAGTCATTATGGTTTTTAAAACATTTTTTTAAACAAAGTATTACAATGAACATTTACGTAGGTAATTTGAGCTGGTCAATGACTGACAGCGACCTAAACGACCTTTTTATACAGTTTGGAACTGTATCAAGTGCAAAAATTCTTAAAGACAAAATGAGTGGCCGTAGTAAAGGTTTCGGATTCGTAGAAATGGAAAACGATGAAGAAGCTAAAGCTGCTATTGCTAACTTAAATGAAACTGAAATTCAGGGTCGCAAAATTGTGGTTAATGAATCACAACCACGTCCTGAAGGAGAATTTAAAAAACGCTCTGGTAGTTTTGGCAGCGGCGGTAATCGTGGCGGCGGCGGCGGAAGTCGTGGCGGTTACGGTGGCGGCGGAAGTCGTGGCGGTGGTTATGGCGGTGGAAACCGTGGTGGCTACAGCGGCAACAGAGAATCAAGAGATTATTAATCAACTTTCTGTTATTAAATAATTGGAACCTCTTCAAAAAAAAATTGAAGAGGTTTTTTTATGCTAATGAGTTATAAAAAAAACGCAGGCTATAAAACTGCGTTTTTTAAAAATCAGGTAATCCGTGCTCTTATCATTTTACAATTTGCAATTTCATACTATAACTTTGTTCTTCTGCATTAAGCTTAAATATATACATCCCCCGGGCCAATGAAGCGGGTATTTGTAAAGGCAATGTATGGCTGCCTGTACTTAAACCAATAGCAGGTAATACCCGTGCAATATATCTTCCGGCTGCATCATATAAATCGCCCGAGAGTTGAACCCGCTTACGAATATTGATCTGTAATTGGGCATTCGCATGTACCGGGTTCGGAAAAACATTCCAGGAAAAAACACGATCTACCGCAGGCGTTACCGTACCCGGGTTATTGATTGCCAATACTTCAAAATTACTTTTTAAGAAAATGGGAGATCCTGTAAGGTTAATATTTGTTTTTGGAATACTATTCATTAACCCGGTACTGCTATAATTCCAATCGAATTTATATAATACAGCATTTACATTTATACCGCCAGGGAAATTATAAACTGCCGAAGCTGTTTCTGAATTATCAATACTTGTTTTTGCCCATAATACCAGGATGATTTCTCCAACCCCGTTTTTAAATGCCCCCCCATCAATATTGGCGGGCAAAGCCAAAGTACGTGTAAAGCCAGAATCAAAATGATACCCCTTTAGTAAATCGGCCGTTGTTTTAAAAGCCAGGCCACCTTCTGAAAATTGCTGGTTGTATTGGCCCCCGTTCCATAAAGGGCCAATTCCTTTTAAATTGGTATATAAACCCATCAGGCTAAACGGGTCAGTGGCGCTGCCATAATTATCATAATCGCCCAGGCAATAAACCTGGGTTTGCCATAATCCTTTTTTCTGGCTTTCCACCAGGCTTTTAATCATAAAATTTCGTTGGGCTTCCACGCCGCCAAATATACCATTGATGTTTTTCCGGGATGTATTGATTTCTGTTGTAATCATTAATTTCCGGGGATATGTTACGCCATTATATCCACGATTGGCAAGCACCTGGTTCATTCCATCAATTTTACTTGCATAAAATTCCAGGGCCTTATCGGAATGGCGATTGATAACACCCATATCCAGGTAAGGATAACAATGAATACTCACACAATCAAAGTAGGCACCTCCTTTATTGGGATAGGAACCTGTTACAGTACCATCCGAAGGATTATCGGTATAACGCAATAATGCATCTAAAAAACTTGGATAGCCAATGCCACCGGGTGTTACATAAGCTGAAGGATCTACCGATTTTATTACTTCGTAACTAATTCTCAGTAAACGGATATACCGGTAAATAGGAACATATATGTTTTTAAGTTCGCATGTTTTGGGTGCATGATCCCACCAGTTACCCAGCGGATCACCACTTGGCCTCCAGCCAATTAAGCCCCAATCCTGGTCGGGTTCATTTACAATCTCCCAAAACTTTACATACTGTTTATAGGTTTTGGCAAGGTTGTATATATAAACTGCATAATAATTATTTTCATTTACCGGGGTTCCATTTGCGCCGCCATCCCAAATGGGCTCATACATATTGGCATATAATTTCGAGCTGTTGCTGCATCCTTCATAAAAACTATTATCAGCATGTGAAGCAGCCACGGGTAAATCAACAAACAAAGTAAGATTAGAAGCGCCAATAGAACTGAAATGCTGAAACCGGTCGTTTAAAATACCAATTCCCCACTGCTCTGTAAATTGTTCATACACTTTGGGGCGCAAGGTATTGGCTCCTGCCCCTTTTATATTCAGTGAAGGATTGCCTACCGCAATGTTCGACATGGCCTGGTCGTCCCATGAGCCATCATACCAACCCAAATTTACGCCATACCCAAAAATGCCGGTATAGGCATCCACACGGGTTTGTGCATTAAAACTTATTTGTGAAAATAGCGGTAAGCCTGTCATTAAAAATAAGGCTAGCAAAAAGGAACGTGGTTTCATAAGAAATAGATAAGCGGTGTTTCAAAACAAGAACCATGCAAAACTGCAAATGCAACAGAAATCATTTTGTAGTTCAAACTACAGAAAATTTGTAGTTACAAAAATCGGTTTCGGGCTGCCCAATCCTGCAGAATCATAACGATAAAAGCCTGCCCTTATTGCTCATAAAACACAGTATGGATAAGGCTCTGCGAAAAATAAGAACTTAAATTATTCAGGATCATCGTATTCATAAAAAAAATAAATAAAATCAATTTATGTAAAAGGATTCATTACGTCATCCTTTACCAAACATGCAAAACAATTACATATGAAAAAAATTAGTATGGCTTTATTGCCACTTATCTTTTTATTACAAGCATTTGCCCAACCCGATGAAAAAGTTAGCACCTCCTCATCGCTTAAAAGCGTTACCGTTTACAGGGCCGGCGCTGAAATGAACCATACTGCAAATGCCTATTTAAAACAAGGCAATACAGAATTTAAAATAGATGGTATCAGCAGCTACCCGGACCTTAACAGCATCCAGGTTAAATGCCCATCAACCATTACCATTCTTAGTTTAGAGTATGGAAATGATTATTTAAAAGAAGAAGATGTAAGCAGTGTAAAAAAATGGAAGGATTCACTTACCCTGGTAAGTGATGAAATAAAGAAATTAGATATTCTCATTTTATCGCAAAATGAATTGCTGGATGTTTTAAAAACAAATAAGGAAGTAAAGGGCAGCCAGGCCGGCCTAAGTGTAACAGAACTGGTAAAGCTGATGGATTATTATGAATTAAAAAGTATAGAAATAAGAAACCGGCTGCTGCTTAATAACAGCAAAAAAGGCAAATTACAACAAACACAAAACCGGTTATCTCAACAAATAAATGAAGAGCAAAATAAGAACACAAAAACAGGAGGCAGGCTTACTTTGCAATTATATGTTTCCGCTGCCGGGAACAGTAATTTCGACATCAGTTATATTACCCGTAATGCTTACTGGACGCCCTATTATGATATTAAAACAGAAAATATTAAAAGCCCTTTAAAATTTATTTATAAGGCAAAAATTTCTCAAACTACAGGAATAGACTGGAAGAAAGTAAAACTTTCCTTATCCACTTCTACCCCATCGAGCTTTGGCAATGCCCCCCTTTTAAAAACATGGTTCTTAAGTTATATTAATCCTTACCGGGCAATGAATAACAGCCTGAAAAAAACGAATACTATACCCGGGATTGCAGGCGCCTCCTCTCAATTAAGCGAAGTGGTAATTACCGGATACCGAAATGATAAGCCTGCCCAGGACATTGTGTATGTAGTGAATGGAAATTTAATGAGCAAATCAGAATTCTCAAAATTTACGCCGCAAGCTATTAAAAGTACCGAAACACTGTCATCACAAGATGCGATGGCCATATATGGCGGCATGGCAAGTGGCGGAGCCGTAATTGTTACATTAAAAGATGGCCTGGATGATTATGTATCGGTAAGTGAAAGCACCCTGGATATAACATATGATATAGATATACCTTACGATGTACCCACCACAGGTAAACCACAAATCGCCACATTAAAAGAAACCTCGGTACCAGCCTTATATAAATATTATACGGTTCCAAAATTAGACAGGGATGTGTATTTACTGGCAGAAATAGCCAATTGGCAAACACTGAATTTACTCCCTGGCGAAGCCAATATTATTTTTGAAGGAACTTATATTGGTAAATCTTTTATTGATCCGGCCAGCACCAGTGATACGTTAAACTTTACATTAGGCACCGATAAACGGGTGATTGTAAAAAGAGAAAAACTGGTGGATTATAGCAGTACTAAGTTTTTAGGATCAAACAAACTGCAAACCCTGGCTTATGATATTACGGTGAAAAATAATAAGAAAGAAGCCATCCAGATTATTGTAAAAGATCAATACCCCATTAGCAGTAACAAAGAAATTGAAGTTGATTTACTGGAAAGCAGTGGAGGAACCGTAAATGAAGAAATAGGCGTAGTAACCTGGATTTTGAATATTGACCCCGGGCAAAGCAAGAAACTGAGAATAAGTTATGCTGCCAAATATCCGAAAAACAAAGTGATCAACTTTAATTAAAAATCTCTTCTCATTAAAAATACCTGTCGTTGGACAGGTATTTTACGGTATAATCCAATGGATACGTTTTCTTAACTGATATTCCCATTTTTCACAATAACTCTACTATCTTATCTTTGCGGCAACTCAACACAAAATATACTATAAAAATAAATTATGTCAGTATTAGTAAATAAAGATTCAAAAGTAATAGTACAAGGATTTACCGGTACAGAAGGAACTTTTCATGCGACTCAAATGATCGAATACGGTACACTGGTAGTGGGCGGAGTAACACCCGGTAAAGGTGGCACTACCCATTTAGACAGGCCTGTATTTAATACCGTAAGCGATGCGGTAAAAGAAACAGGAGCGAATGTAAGTATCATTTTTGTACCCCCGGCATTTGCAGCAGATGCTATTATGGAAGCAGCAGATGCAGGAATAGCTTTAGTAGTATGTATTACCGAAGGCATACCTGTACAAGATATGGTGAATGTGAAAAATATTTTAGCAGAATCAAATACCCGTCTTATTGGGCCAAACTGCCCAGGGGTTATCACTGCCGATGAATGCAAAGTAGGGATTATGCCCGGCTTCATTTTTAAGAAAGGGCGTATCGGTATTGTATCTAAATCGGGGACGCTTACTTATGAAGCAGCCGACCAGGTAGCTAAAGCGGGATTGGGTATTTCTACTGCCATTGGTATTGGAGGCGATCCTATTATCGGTACAACTACCAAACAGGCTGTAGAATTATTTATGAATGATCCCGAAACAGATGCCATTGTAATGATTGGTGAAATTGGTGGAGGAATGGAAGCCGAAGCCGCAGAATACATAAAAAGTACCGGGAATAAAAAACCGGTAGTAGGTTTTATTGCCGGCCAAACAGCACCTCCCGGCCGCAGGATGGGGCATGCCGGTGCCATTGTAGGGGGTGCCGAAGATACCGCCGCAGCAAAAATGAAAATAATGGGTGAATGCGGAATTCATGTGGTAGCCAGCCCGGCCGATATCGGCAAAACCATGGCTGAAGTACTGAAAAAATAATAAATTTAAATTCATTCAATAGCCGGCTGCCTGCAGCCGGCATTTTTATACTTGCCAAATAATGAACTTCTATTTTTAGCCTGGTATTTGTGTAATTTGATTCTATAAATCATCTTACTAAAAAATGAATACGTATGTATGCCATGATAAGCACAGGCCCTGGCCAATTGATAACTACCGTTATAAAATGGATTAACTTGTATTTGCAAATCAAAAAACCACTTAGCATGAAAGCAATTGTACTGCTTTTTCTATCTTCAATATTAATTTTACCTGCTATGGCTCAAAAAACCGATTTTGATGCAGCCTGGAATTCAGTCCGGGATTTTGAAAAAAATGGACTCACACAAAGCGCTTCGCAACAAGCAAAACGCATATTTGACCTGGCTGTTGCTTCACATAATGAACCCCAGCAATTAAAAGCTGCCATGTATGAAATGAAATACAACTTTATGTTGAGTGATGAAGAAGCCATGGCAATGAATTATAACTACATTGACAGCCTGGTTAATAAAACAAAAGCGCCGGCTAAGAATATACTTTTGAGTATGCAGGCCGAATATGTACAGGCATATAAAAACAATAACAGGTTCCGCTTATATAACCGTACAGCACTTGAAAATGAAACAGGCGCTGATATACATACCTGGAGCTTAAAAAAATTAAATGCAGAAATTGAAAAATTATATAATGCCTCATTGCAAAACACGGAGCTCCTGAAGAACACACCCATCACAGATTTTGATGATATTTTAGATAAAGGTAAAACCACCGTTGGCTTTCGCCCCACGCTATACGACTTCCTGGTACACCGGGCATTGGATTATTTTATGAATACGGAAAGCGATGTAAGTGCCCCCAATTTTTCATTTCTTATTGATGACGAAAATGCATTTGCAAATGCCACAACCTTTGTACAAACCCATTTTAAAACCAAGGATTCAAGTTCCCTCTTATATCATGCACTCATTTTATTTCAAGATATTCTCCGTTTTCATTTACAGGATAAGAATACGGATGCATTGATAGATGCTGATATAGCAAGAATTAATTTTGTGTATAATAATACCATTATTGCTAAAAAAGATATCCTTTTCGAATCGGCCTTACAAAAAATGGAGCATGTTTATGCTGCTAATCCCATGATAGCAGATGCCATGTTTGCAAGGGCCAATTTATATTTTAAACAGGGAAAGGAATACAACCCGGTCACCAAAAAAGAATTACAGTTCAAATTAAAAGAAGCTGATGCCTTATGCCAGGAAACGATTGCCAAATATCCCGGCTCTACGGGGGCGCAAAACTGCTATAACCTGGAAATTACGTTACATACACCCAGCCTGGGCTTGGTAACTGAAAATGTAAATGTGTCCAATTGGCCATTCAGAACCCTTGTAGAATATAAAAACCTTTCAACCATTTATTTAAGAATTATAAAAACAAGTTACCCGGAATGGAATGATTGGATAATCCAGGAATCAGATAAAAGCTGGAAACAATTATTAAATGCAAAAGTTATTAAAAGCTGGTCGCAGTCTTTCCCAAATCCAAATGATTTACAAAATCATGCTGCTGAAATAAAAATAGATGGGCTGCCCAATGGCATGTATGTAATCCTTGCCAGCCAAAGCCCTAATTTTGAATTAAGCAATAACTTTCTTGCCAGTCAACTGACTTATATCAGTGATATCAGCTATATCCTCAATTCAAAAAATGAATTGTATGTTTTAAACAGAACAACAGGTGAACCTATTGATAAAGCCCAGGTACAATTATGGACCAAAAATTATAATTCTGCTACAAGAAAATATGAATATGCAAAAACAAGGCATTATGAAACCGATAAAAATGGCTTAGCCTCCCTGGCTACAAATGAAAATAATTATTATGACAATAATATCCAGATCAATTATAAAAACGATGAACTACATACCTTAAACCAAAATTACCTAAGCCGGTATAGTGAAGTAACCGGAAAAGAAGATAGCAAACACACATTCTTTTTTACCGACAGAAGTATTTACCGCCCCGGCCAAATTTTATATTTTAAGGGAATTGTTGTTACACAAAATAAGAAGACCGGGAACTCCTCGATTGTACCCAATTATAAAACGCATGTTATTTTATATGATGCCAACAGGCAAAAAGTAAAGAAATTATTCCTCCAAACCAATGATTACGGATCTTATCATGGAAGTTTTCAATTGCCCGAAGCCGGCTTAAATGGAAAATTTTACATTTTTGATACGGCCACAAAAAGCAAACAATATTTTTCAGTTGAAGAATATAAAAGGCCAAAATTTGCAGTTGAAATACAAAAACCAACAGGCAGTTACCGGGTAAATGACAGTATCCATATTTCAGGAAATGCCAAAGCCTATGCCGGTAATACGATTGATGGCGCTAAAGTAAGTTACCGGGTAGTGCGTAAAACACAATACCCCGTTTGGTGGGGCTGGGGGTACAGGTCAAAATTTTGGCCACCTTTTGATAACCAGGAGGAAATGGAAATAACGAATGGAATTACAACAACCGGCACAAATGGAATGTTTGAAATTCAATTTAAAGCCATCCCCGATGAAACGATCAGCAAAGAGGATCAACCCATTTTTTATTATGAAGTATCTGCCGATGTTACGGATATAAATGGAGAAACCCGTTCTGCTTCTTCTAATATAGCCGTAAGTTACCAGTCTTTCCAGCTCAATATTGCCCTTGATGAAAAAATACCTGCTGATAGTTTAAAAAATATAAAGATCCGCAGCATTAACGGTAATGGCATTTACGAACCTGCACAAGTGAAGTTGAGTATGTACCCGCTGAATAGCCCGAATAAAATGTTCAGGGAAAGATATTGGGATACCCCAGATCAATTTGTGATGAGTAAAGAAGAATATTATAGCTTTTTCCCTTACGATGCGTATGCCAATGAAGACTTAATAACCCATTGGGGTGCCGGGCCTGCCGTAATGGAAATAAATGACAGTAGCCGAAAAGATGGCTCATTTAAAATAAAAGCTCATTCCCTCAAACCGGGATGGTATAAATTAATAGCCACATCAACAGATAAATATGGAGAAGAAGTAAGAGCTGAAAAATTTATCTGTATTATGAATAAAAATAATCCTGCCCAAAACACAGCGATCCTGGTAGATATAAATAAAAAACCAATGGAACCCGGCGAAACAGTATCCCTTGCCTGCCATACCGGTTTTGATAAGATCTGGCTGATTCAAAAATGGACAAGGGTTGTTCAAAAAATGAATACATCATATACCTATTTAGAAAAAGACAATCCCTTGCTGAATCAAATCACAATTTCAGAGGCCGACCGGGGTGGTATTTATTTTGATTATGCTTTTGTAAAAAACAACCGGGTATATCATGAAGCCATCACGGTACCGGTACCCTGGAGCAATAAACAACTTCAAGTAAAATATGAAACTTTCAGGGATAATTTATTACCCGGCAGCCAGGAAAAATGGAAGATAAAAATAACTGGGCCAAAGGCAGATAAGGTAACTGCCGAAACCCTCATTAGTATGTACGATGCTTCACTCGATCAGTTTAAGCCACATCAATGGGCCTCTCTTTATTCCTTATGGCCATTGAATACAAACTATATACAATGGGATAATGCCAATTTTAGTGTCGAAAATTCTACAGAATTAAACCGGGTATTACAGCCTTTTAAACAAGTGCCGGACAAAGTATATAACAGGCTATTAGGTAATGTATGGTTAAATGATATTTCTTACAGTGTAAAAAGAATGGTTGCAGCATCATCAAGCATTATGGATTATGAGTCGGAAGATATGCCGGGTGGCCACTTTTTGGAAAAGAGCATACCCGGTAAGGTTACCCCGGTAAGTGTAGAACAAAATGCGGATACGAATACTGAAAAACCTAATCAAAATGAGCAGGGCGAAATCCAGGTCCGAAAAAACTTTAATGAAACCGCATTCTTTTTCCCCGACCTGGTAACGGATAAAAATGGCGATGTAGAATTTTCATTTACCATACCGGAAGCGCTTACGAAGTGGAAAATGATGACATTGGCTTATGATAAAACACTCGCCAGCGTATATGATGAAAAAACAGTGATCACTCAAAAACCACTTATGGTGCAGCCTTTTGCCCCTCGTTTTTTCAGAGAAGGAGACCAAATGGAATTTACTGCCAAAATTGTAAACCTGGAACATAAAGAGCTTACGGGCATCGCCACACTTGAATTGATAGATGCCAAAAACAATAAACCCGTTGATGGATGGTTTAAAAATATATTTCCCAACCAATATTTTACGGTAGCCGCAGGCCAAAGTACGCTGGTAAAATTCCCCATCGGTATTCCTTCAAATTTTAATAGCGCCATGCTGTATCGCATAAAAGCAGTAACCAAAGACGGCGCCTTTTCTGATGGTGAGGAAATGGCCCTCCCGGTATTGAGCAAACGCATGCTGGTAACAGAAAGTATGCCATTAAACATGCGCCATACAAACAATAAAAATTTCACTTTTCAAAAATTATTACAATCGGGTAACAGCAGCAGCCTGAGCAACCAATCGCTTACGGTAGAATATACCAGTAATCCTGCCTGGTACGCCGTTCAGGCATTGCCCTACTTAATGGAATATCCTTATGATTGTGTGGAACAAAATTTTAATCGTTATTATGCGAATGTGCTGGCGTCTTATATCAGTAATAGTACGCCTAAAATAAAGGCCATTTTTGATCAATGGAAAAATACAGACAGCTCTGCCCTGCTTAGCAATCTTCAAAAAAATGAAGAACTAAAATCAGCATTACTCCAGGAGACCCCCTGGGTATTACAAGCAAAAAATGAGCAAGAGCAAAAAAAGAATATCGGGCTATTGTTCGATATGGTAAGAATGGCAAAAGAAAAAACAAATACTTACAACAAATTAAACCAGGCACAACTACCCAATGGAGGATTTGCCTGGTTTACAGGAGGAAGAGATGACCGCTATATGACGCAGTATATACTTACCGGCATAGGCCATCTTATAAAACTAAATGCATTGCAATCCATAGATTACGGCCTGCTGAAACCTATCACAGATAAAGGATTGGTATATCTTGATGAACGTATAAAAGAAGATTATGATTACCTGGTTACACATAAAATAAAACTAAACCAGAACAATCTTTCTTATATAGCCATACAATACTTATATATGAATAGCTTTTTTGAAGATCATAAAATAAATGATAAATCAAAGAAAGCATATCAATATTATTTTAACCTGGCCAAAAAATACTGGCTTCCTCAATCCAAATATATGCAGGCTATGATTGCCCTTACCTTGTATAGAAAAGGAGAATTAAAAACCGCCCATGAAATCATGGCTTCTTTAAAAGAAAATGCAGTAACGAATGCCGGGATGGGAACCTATTGGAAAGAATTTGCAAACAGGGGATATTATTGGTACCAGGCACCTGTTGAAAGCCAGGCATTGATGATAGAAGCGTTTAGTGAAGTAACCAGGGATGATACAATGGTAGATGATGTAAAAACATGGCTCTTAACGAATAAGCAAACCAATCAATGGAATTCTACCAAAGCCACTGCAGAAGCCTGTTATGCCCTTTTATTGAAAGGGAGCAACTGGCTTACAGAAGAAAATAAAGTTACCATACAACTGGGTAATACCACACTCAGTAGTACCGATGTAAAAACTGAGGCAGGAACGGGATATTTTAAACAAAATATACCCGGCGAAAAAGTACAACAAGGTATGGGGCATATCAATGTAAAAATTGATAAGGCCGATTCCCAAAGCAGCTCCAGCAGCTGGGGTGCTGTGTATTGGCAATACTTTGAAGACTTAGATAAAATTACAACTGCAGAAACACCTCTTACATTAGTGAAGAAACTTTATGTAGAGAAAAATACGGCAACAGGCCCCGTATTGCAGGCGATACAAAATGGGGATGTAATTCATGTAGGCGATAAAATAAAAGTACGTATTGAATTACGTGCCGACCGTGACATGGAATATGTACATATGAAAGACATGCGGGCCTCCTGCCTGGAACCGGTGAATGTTTTAAGCAGTTACAAATGGCAGGGCGGATTAGGGTATTATGAAAGTACAAAAGATGCCAGTACCCATTTCTTTTTTGGCTGGCTTCCAAAAGGTACTTATGTTTTTGAATATCCTTTATTTGTTACCCATGCCGGTGAGTTTAGTAATGGGATTACACAAATTCAATGTATGTATGCACCGGAATTTTCCAGTCATAGCGAGGGTATAAGGTTGGTTGTTGAATAAACAGAACAACCCGGCCAGCTGATTTTTAATAAAATAAATTTGGTGATTTAAATCTTATAAATATATATTTGCAGCAGTTCTTTAACACTATTCTTATCAAGAAAGGCAGAGGGTAATGGCCCGATGAAGCCTTGACAACCTGTTCAAATAAAAGTTTGAATAAGGTGCCAATTCCATCCCGATATGTTCGGGGCAGATGAGTCAGATGAAACGCTTCAATAAATAAGACAACATATTTTTAAAAGCTCACCTGATTTACCGGGTGAGCTTTTTTGTTTTGTAACCCCACAAAAGCGCACAGGAATTTCTCTTTGTTTTTTTTGATACGAGTATTTAATAAATTATAAAACAAAAAAACAATGAGCAACGCAACAAAACTGATCCACAGTATTCCTACCGATCCATTAACAGGTGCCATCAGTGTACCTATTTATCAAACCAGTACTTTCTTGCAGGAAGCCCCCGGCATAAATAAAGGTTATGATTATGCCCGTACCGGCAATCCCACTCGTTTTGCGTTAGAAGATCTTGCCGCAAAGTTAGAAGAAGGCCATACGGGTATTGCATTCAGCAGTGGCTTAGCAGCCATAGATGCAGTATTAAAACTTCTTAAAACCGGTGATGAAATTATTGCCGTAGATGATATTTATGGAGGTGCCTTTCGTTTATTTACACATGTGTATGAAAAATTTGGCATTACTGTACACTATGTTGATGCTACGGATCCGATACATGTTTTTAATGCTCTTACAGCTGCCACCCGCCTTATCTGGATTGAAACACCCACCAATCCCACTTTAAAAATTTGTGATATTAAAACCATCGCAGCAATTGCAAAAGCACATTCCTGCTGGCTTTGCGTAGACAATACTTTTGCTTCACCGGCATTACAAAAACCACTTGTATGGGGAGCTGATCTTGTTGTACACAGCGCTACCAAATACCTGGGCGGCCACTCTGATCTTATTGCCGGGCTGGTAATTACCAAAGAAAAAGAATTGGGTGAAAAAATAAAATTTATACAAAATGCTTCAGGTGCTATTCTACCCGCTTTTGATAGCTGGCTGGTGATTCGGGGAATTGAAACTTTACCCCTGAGAATAGAAAAGCATTGCAGTAATGCCCGGGCCGTTGCTGAGTTTTTATGCTCCCACCCGGCTGTTGACAAAGTATATTATCCCGGGCTCACTAATCATCCCAATCATGAAATTGCAAAAAAACAAGCTTCCGGTTTTGGGGGAATCGTTTCATTCAGTTTAAAAGAAGATACCACAGAGGCTGCGATTGCATTTGTTACATCTACCCACTATTTTAAACTGGCAGAAAGCCTGGGGGGCATTAAGAGCCTGCTATGCCACCCGGCCACCATGACCCATAAGAGTATTCCTTCAGAAAAAAGAAAAGCATCTGGTGTGGCAGATAGCCTGGTGAGGCTAAGTGTAGGTTTAGAAGATGCCGGGGATTTAATTGATGACATTGAACAAGCATTTGAAAAAATAAAGCACAAATCATTTTTATTAAAAAAATAGAACTCATGTTACCCATAAAAAAAGAGAGCTTTCAAAAACCTGTACAATCTATCGGTTTATTTGGATATGGAACCGTAGGCAAAGCCGTGTACGGGATAATTCAAAATACACCCGGCTTACAGGCAAGTATTGAAAAAATTGGCATAAAAGATCCCGGTAAAAAAAGAAATATAAACGAAGGTTTATTCACTGCCCATGCCGGTGAAATACTTAATAACCCCTGCATCCATACGATTGTAGAACTTATTGATGATGCAGATGTGGCATATCAAATTGTAAAAGACGCTTTATGGCAGGGCAAAGCCGTGGTAACTGCCAATAAAAAAATGATTGCTGCACATTTTGATGAATTATGGCGGCTGCAAAAACATACAGGTACACCGCTATTATATGAAGGAGCTTGCTGCGCCAGCATTCCCATTATTCGTAACCTGGAAGAATATTATGATACAGATGCGCTTTCAAAAATCAGGGGGATCATTAATGGCAGCACAAATTTTATTTTAAGCCGTATGCAAGATGATGCATTACCATTTACCGAAGCCCTTTTGCAGGCACAACAATTAGGCTTTGCCGAAACGAATGCCCTGCTTGATATTGACGGCCACGATGCTGCGAATAAATTATCTATTTTACTGGCACATGCGTTTGGTTGTGTAATAAAACCCGAATCTCTTCTGTATGCTGGCATCAGTAAGTTACATGGAGATGATGTGAAATATGCAAACCAAAGAAAACAAAAGATAAAACTGGTTGCCCAAGCCCAAAAATTAAAGAACGGAAAACTGGCTGCTTTTGTACTTCCCCAATTCATTGAAGCAGCAGATGAACTGGCAGACATTCATAACGAGTTTAACGGATTGATTACCGAAAGCCATTATACTGATAAACATTTTTTTAAGGGCAAGGGTGCAGGTGCACTCCCCACTGCTGCGGCTGTATTAAGCGATATTGCAGCCCTACGCTATGGGTATAAATATGAATACAAAAAGATAAGCACACAAAACAGCATACAACTAAGTAATGATTATTATATAAAAGTGTATGTAAGTGCTGATGCATTTTCAAAGATCAAAAGCCACGCCTTTGAATATATAGATGAATCCCAAAGCCAATACGGATATTGCGCCGTAACCGGTGTGATTCTTGCCCAAAAATTATGGGAAGATACCTGGTGGAGACAGCCCGGAGTATCCCTGGTTACCTGCACAGACCCCATAACCCCGGATGCTGACTACAAAAAAATAAGCAGGAGATCGCTGGAACTGGCAGGAATAACCTAAAAATGCAGTTTTCAAAATAAATGCAGTTGCGCTTATCTTTGCAACCCACCGGGCGGAAAAAAATGCCGAATCATAAAGCTTTAATATTTCCCCGAAAACGGTGCTTAAAATTTAAACGCATGTTTCGCACACATACCTGCGGCCAGTTAAATGCCGCTGATATTAATAAAGAAGTTACCCTGGCAGGATGGGTACAAACCATTCGCAAATTCGGCAGTATTACTTTTATTGATTTAAGAGACCGGTATGGTATTACTCAATTATTATTTTCCGAATCATTAAATGAAGCGCTGGAAAAAAATCCCCCGGGCAGGGAATATGTTTTACAGGTAAGCGGGAAAGTAAACGAGAGAAGTAATAAAAATAAAAATATAGCCACCGGCGATATTGAAATAGAAGTAGAGAAATTTACCATA
Organism: Sphingobacteriales bacterium 39-19; assembly: GCA_001898465.1. Classification (GTDB taxonomy): domain Bacteria; phylum Bacteroidota; class Bacteroidia; order Chitinophagales; family Chitinophagaceae; genus Ferruginibacter. Next base: position 116,627 of record MKTX01000004.1, read on the forward strand.
CTCAATAAAAGTATCACACCTCCTTTTAAAATTGAAGATGATACCGATGGCGGAGACGACCTGCGCATGAAATATCGTTTCCTGGACTTAAGGCGAAATACCATCAGGAAAAACCTCGAACTCAGGTATGCTGTAGGGCGAAGTGCCCGTAACTACCTGCATGAAAATGGATTCATGGATATTGAAACCCCTTTTTTAATTAAGAGCACGCCCGAAGGTGCCAGGGATTTTGTGGTGCCCAGCCGAATGAATATAGGCCAGTTTTATGCACTTCCCCAAAGCCCCCAAACTTTTAAGCAATTGCTGATGGTAAGCGGCTATGATCGCTATTATCAAATTGTAAAATGCTTTCGGGATGAGGATTTACGGGCAGACAGGCAACCTGAGTTTACCCAAATAGATTGTGAAATGTGTTTCGTGGAGCAGGAAGATATACTCAATACTTTTGAAAATATGGTAAAGCGTATTTTTAAAGATGTAAAAAATATTGACTACAAAGAACCGGTAGAGCGCATGAGTTGGGAGCAAGCCATGTGGCATTATGGGAATGACAAACCAGATACCCGTTTTGGTATGCAACTCTGTAATTTTAAATACCCGGCCCGGCTTTTCGCTGAAATAAAAGATAAACAGGCTGTAGCTCCGGTTAACGGCTTCCCGGTATTTGATGAAGCAGAAACCGTAATTGGTATTGCCGTACCCGGTTGCAGTGAATACAGCCGGAAACAAACAGATGAATTGGTGGAATGGGTAAAACGCCCTCAAATAGGTATGAAAGGCCTGGCATTTATAAAATGTAATACCGATGGGAGTTTCAAAAGCAGCATGGATAAATTTTATGATGAAAATGCATTGAAACAAATAGCAGCATCGGTACAGGCAAAACCCGGCGATCTTATTCTTTTACTGGCGGGTACAGAAGAACGTACCCGGAAAGCCATCAGTGAACTCAGGTTAGAAATGGGCAAACGCCTGGGATTAAGAAAAGACAATGAGTTTAAATTATTATGGGTTGTAGATTTTCCTTTGTTTGAATATGATGAAGAAGCAAACCGCTGGGTTGCCCGCCACCACCCTTTTACATCGCCCAAGCCGGCTGATATAGATACCATGATCCGGAACGAACCCACAATTACAAATGCCGCCGATTACCTGCAACACCCATATGCCACGATAAAGGCAAATGCATACGATATGGTATTAAATGGAAACGAAATTGGAGGGGGCAGTATTCGAATTTACCAAAAAGAGCTACAGCAAAAAATGTTTGCTGCCCTGGGTATGAATGAAGAAGAACAACAACATAAATTTGGATTCTTACTCGGTGCCTTTGAGTATGGAGCGCCACCCCATGGAGGTATTGCTTTCGGATTCGACAGGCTTTGCTCTATTTTGGGAGGAAGTGAAAGTATCCGGGATTTTATTGCATTTCCTAAAAACAATAGCGGCAGAGATGTAATGATAGATGCCCCATCGGCCATTGATGAAAAACAATTAGATGAATTACAAATTCAATTACAGGTAAAGAAAGATTAAACCGGCAATCTGTATGCGCCCTCACTGAATTATTTTTATAAAAAAGCAATTGTAAACCGATTGCTTTTTTCATACATTTATTTTTACCATGCAAACCCTCTTTATTAGCATAGTTATTGTAAGTATGCATACAAATAAAACAGTATGAAATATATAATCCTGGTTTTAGGCAGCCTCTTCATCATAAGTTCATGTAGCAAACCAGTTGATCCAGTACTGCCTGCTGAAACAGCATCTACCCTGCTCAATGTGAATTATGGGAATGATGCTTTGCAAAATTTTGATATTTACCTGCCCGCAAACCGAACCACGGCAACAACCCGGCTTATCATTTTAATACATGGAGGCGGCTGGAATGAAGGTGATAAAACTGATTTTAACCCCTTTATTGATACGCTAAAAAACAGGTTCCCGGGCTGGGCATTTGCCAACATAAATTACAGGCTGGCCACTTTCCCGGGCATTCATATTTTTCCAACACAGGAAAATGATGTAAAATCATGTTTAGAATATATATACAGCAAAAGAAATGAATATGCGATATCCGGTAAATGGGTTTTACTGGGAGCCAGTGCCGGCGGACATTTATCTTTATTACAGGGATATAAATACAATGTACCCTTAAAACCAAAAGCTATTGTGAATTTTTTTGGCCCTTCGGATATGGCAGATCTATATAATCACCCCGCATCTTCTTTTGTAGATACCAGTTTGATACGGCAATTAATGAGTGGCACCCCCCTAACCAATCCCTTGCTATACCAACAAAGCAGCCCGCTTCATTTTGTGAATGCACAATCGCCTGCCACCCTTACCCTGCAAGGCGGTGCAGATCCCCTGGTACCCGCTTATCAGCAGGAAACTTTACATAATGCATTAAATAGTTTTCATGTAACGAACCAGCTAAAAATTTACCCGGGAGAATCTCATGGCTGGGTAGGCACAAATCTTGTAAATTCGTTTGATCTTATTCAACAGTTTTTAAATCAATATGTGCCATAAGCAAATTTTCAATAGCATACTTGCCTGCTGTTTTTTACCCATTAGCTTATGGGCGCAACCAGCACAACCTGCTTTACCGGTTTTCAATGGCGCTTTATCTGCCCGGCGTGTTAATTTTTTTAATCGTACGGTAAATGAAACCATACTGGCTCATCTTAATAGTACATTAAATAATGATAATGAAGAGAAATGGATTTCAGCATTTGCAGCCATCAATTTATTACAATATAAAACAGAATTTACCCGTCATAAAATAGATTCAGTTGCCCATCACTTAACAGGCCGCAGTACTGAATTTAAAAAAGCATTTTTAGAACTCATCAATAGTGATTATCCCGGTAAATATATTCAACAGGTAAAGGCTATTTTAAAGGACAGTTTACGGGATGCTGCCTTGCTGGGTATGGCTGCACATTATATCCTGCAATCGGGCAATAGCCAGGATATTCCTTTTGTAAAATTTGTTTTGCAGGATGCCTTGATTGATTGGCCAGGCAATATCATCCTCACAGAAATGCTGTACCGGGCAGATCATTGGCATCAGCCCGAAACCCTTCCCAACCCGGCTGGCTTTTTTTCAGCTCAGTATTTACCAGGCCAAATTTTGGTCATCAGCCTGCAACGGCATAACCGGAATTATGCAGGGATTGCTATAGTGAGGCGGGCAGATGGAAGTTTTGTAAGAAACCCGGATTCCAGTCTCTTTTATGTGGGCCAACTAGCCCGCAGTGCAAGCAATATGCCCCCGGTAATTAGTTTGGGCAATACCCCACAAGGTATTTTCCGAATGGATGGGTTTGATGTTTCAAAAGGATATTTTATAGGCCCCACACCCAATATTCAATTAACGATGCCCTTTGAATATAAAGCCTCCCATTTTTTTAACAACCCCAAAGATTCTACCTGGAGCATCGCAAAATACGAAACGCTGTTGCCAAAAAATTTTGCTGGCTACCGGCCCATGTATGAATCTTACTACGCCGGCATGGCCGGAAGAAACGAAATTATCGCACATGGTACAACCATCAATCCCTTGTATTATAAGGATGAACCTTATTATCCCTTTACGCCCACAGCGGGCTGCTTAGCCACAGAAGAATGGTGGGCCGAAACGAATGGTATGCTTATTAAAAGCGGGCAGTTAAAACTGGTAAATGCCATTAAAGAAGCGGGCGGCCCCCATGGTTATTTTATTGTATTGAATTTAGATGATAAGAATGCCCCGGTAACCCCGGCCGATATTGAGCAGTATATTAAATAAGGGAAGCTCCTGCAAAAGGATTTTCTGCTTTTTCTTCTCCAATAGTAGTTACCGGCCCATGCCCGCTATATACAACCGTATCATTGGGCAATGCAAATAATTTTGTACGGATATTCGTTATCAATTGATGATGATCTCCGCCGGGCAGGTCGGTGCGGCCAATACTGCGATGAAATAAAGTATCGCCGGCAATTAAAAATGATTGCGCTGCATAATACAGGCAAAGGTGACCGGGGCTGTGGCCGGGAACAAATAAAGTTTCTAAAACCACATCGCCCAGGGGTACCGTTTCTCCCTCATTTATGAATTGTACCGGGCCGGTATAATTATCAAAAGGAACGCCATACATGAATCCGGCAGCCGGGGCAAAATCCATTACTGATTTTTCAAGTGCATGAAAATGGGGTATTAGATGATAGGTTTCGGCTACATATTTATTACCAAAAATATGATCCAGGTGACAATGGGTATTAAGCAGCATTTGGGGTTTTAATTCCATCTCTTTAATAAATGCGCTTAATTTTTCTTTTTCTTCAGTATCATAACAGCCGGGGTCAATGATCAGTGCATTTTTTGCATCATCATAAATGATATATGTATTTTCTGCAAATGGGCTAAAAACAAAGGATTTTATGTGTAACATTTGTTAAAATGAATTTGATTTTAAGTATTTGTACGAATAAGTTAATTTTAGTGTTCAATTCTAATGTAACAGTATGGCAAAGGTCTGCAGAATAATCTTTATAACATTCATTATTTCGGGAATTTCATTATCTCTTAACGCACAAGTAAGTTCCGTAACATTTGGTAAAAACCGTTTACAATTCAAAAAAATGAAATGGCAATTTTACCAATCTGATAATTTCAATGTATATTTTTACGATGGCGGACAGGAACTGGCAAAATATGCTTTGCAATTAGCCGAGCAGGAACTACCCCAAATAGAATCCGCTACCGAATACAGTTTACAACGCCGTGCCAATATCCTGGTATATAATAACTACGATGATATGCGCCAAACCAATGTAGGTTTGGATAACAGTGTACTTACTGAAGGCGGTGTAACCCGGCTGGTAAACAATAAAATGGTAATTTATTTTGATGCTGACCATGCGAATATGAAAAAACAAATACGGCAGGGCATTGCCGATATTATTACCAAAAATGTATTATTTGGCGACGACCTGGGTGAAGTAGCCGGCAACCAAACCCTGCTCGATTTACCCGAATGGCTTACTGACGGATACGTGGCATATATTGGTGAGAACTGGAGTACTGATTTAGATGATGACTTGCGCAGCGAGATATTAAGCGGGAATTACAATAGTTTTAAAAGCCTTTCTTTTCATCGCCCCCTTTTAGCAGGCCATGCTTTTTGGTATTATATTGAAGAAAAATACAAGAAAGAAAATGTTACTTATTTTTTATACCTGGCACGCACTTATAAAAATTTAAATAAAGCCAGCCAGCAAATCACCAAGAAAAAATTCAGCGATGTACTTAAAGATTTTATGGAGTACAACGAAGATAAATACTACAAAGATATCAGCCGCCGCAAAGCATATCCCAAAGGGAATTATATAGAAGGGTTCGACATTAGTAAAAGATTAAATTATTACCGCTTTAATGTAAACCCCAATAAAAGAAGTAATGCTTATGTGGTTACCCAATTTAAAAAAGGCATTGTACGGGTAATCCTTTATGATGATTTTGAATTTAAGACCTTACTAAAATACGGTATTCGTACTTATGAAAACAGCATGAATCCTAATTACCCCATGATGGCCTGGGATCCCAAGGGAACAAGGGTGGCCGTATTATACAGTAAAGAAGGCCGCTTAAAATTATTTGTTTATGATTTGGTAACCCGTATTAAAAACCCGGTGCTGGATCTTACTGACCAGTTCGACCAGGTACAGGACATTAAGTATATGATCAATAGCGGCACTTTACTTTTATCTGCCGTTAAAAATGGCCATACCGATATTTATGCTTTAAACCTGCAAAATGAAAAATCGAGGAAGATTACTGACGATGTATATGATGATATAGATCCCACTTTTGTTTCATTTCCGCACAAAACCGGTATTCTATTCAGCAGTAACCGCCCAGGGGCTACTACAAAGGGTGGAGATACTTCTCTGCCCAGCAACAACCGTTACAATATTTTTTTAGTAACCGATTTCGGAGATAAGCCCGAGCTGAACCAAATTACACAGCTCTCTAATTTAAAATATGGTAATGCCCGCTACCCTACTCCTTATAACAGCAGCCACTTTACTTTTGTAAGCGATGAAAACGGTATTGCGAACCGTTATGCCGGGTTCTTTACCAGTACCAAACTGGGGTTAGACACCCTGGTGCTTATTGGTGATGATATTTTAAGAAACCCATCAGCAGCAGAAGTAGACAGTACTTTAAAAGTGTATAAAAAAACAGATGTAGATTCAATTGCTGTGGTTTCTATTTCAGCAGATTCTGCTTATACATTCCCGCTCTCTAACTATCCCAGCAACCTGGCCGAAAGCCGTATAGCCGGGGAGAATAACCAGGTGAGTGAAGTTACCCGCCAGAGTGATGAAAAAACTTTGTACAAATTAAAAATAGATGAGAACACGCTGCAACGCAGAAATATTTCGGCACCTCCTACTGAGTACGCAAAAAAAAGAATGAAGGAAAGTATGCTTACCGAAATGAAGCCCGCCATTTTACCGGCTGGGCAAGATGAGCCATCTTTGCCCGCCGATAGCTCATCTAAAAAACAAGAAACCACTTTTCAAACTGAATTTGAAACAGAAGAAAATGACAGTACCCGGTTACAAACAAACCCGGCGCCATCCCAACCCCTTGCCCTACTGCCCCCGCAAGCAGCCGAAAACCCATTATCCAAAGCCAAATTATTCAGGTATAAACCCCTTAAATTTTCTGCCGACTTTGGGTCTGCAGCCTTTAACAGCAATGTATTGGTAAACCGCTACCAGCCTTATATGTATGGTTCCGGCCCCATTATGCTCAATAGTGGCACCGTATTGAACGGGCTCATTAAACTGGGTACGGCCGACCTTATGGAAGACATTCGTATAAATGGCGCATTTAAAATTGGTACGAATTTAAAAGACAATGAATGGTTTTTAAATTTTCAAAATTTAAAAAAGAGAATTGATTGGGGGCTTACTTATTACCGCAATGCACAATCCATTGATTATCCTGATACGGTTACATTTACTTACCTGCCCGTAAGAAATATTACCAACCTGTACCAGGGCAATATCTCCTATCCCTTTGACGAAGCCCGTAGCATTCGCTTCAGTACCGGCATAAGGGTAGAAAAACAAGCCTTTAAAGTGATTGATGAGTACACCCTGGGGCGCCCGGATCAGCGGCAGTTTTATTCAATCTCCAGGCTTGAATATATTTATGACAACAGCCTGAACCCGTCTATGAATATTTGGAACGGGTTGCGCTATAAAATTTATGGTGAATACAACAGGCAGTTGAATAAAAATACTTTTACAGAAGGCGCTTCTACCTTTAACGTGGGTTTTGATGCCCGTTATTATTATCCTATTTTCCGTGACTTTATTTGGGCTGGCCGTGCCGCCGGTGATTTTAGCTGGGGTAAACAAAAATTCATTTATTACCTGGGCGGGGTAGATGGATGGCTCATGTTTGGCAACAATCAAAAGAGTGATGGCAGTTACCGGTATTTTAATGAATCGGTAAGGCCGGCCAATGATAATAGTTACAGCTTTCAAAGCCTGGCTGTAAATATGCGTGGCTTCCTGCAAAACGTTGCCAACGGAAATAATGCGTTGGTGATAAACAGTGAATTGAGATTACCTGTTTTTTCTACATTCTTCGATAAAATACCCAACAATTCATTCCTCCGCAACTTCCAGCTTACCCAGTTTATTGACCTGGGAACTGCCTGGAATGGCGCTTACAATGGTATTAAAAGGCCCGAAATTGTGTATGGAAACATCAATGATCCCAATACTGTATTGGTAAAAGCAAAAGCCGGTGGTATTGGACCCTTTGCAGGCGGTTATGGATTTGGCGCACGCAGCACCCTGCTGGGCTATTTCATAAAGTTTGATGCGGGCTGGCCCATGTCAGGATTCTTTAACAGCAAACCCATATTATATTTAGCGCTTGGGTTTGATTTTTAAAACCCGGTAATCAAACATATATCATTAGAAAAATAAAATATGCCAGAAGAAATGAAACCTTGTCCAAAATGTAAATCACCTTATGGATATTCTTTAGGGAGTGAAATTTATGCTTGTCCTGAATGTGGCAATGAATGGAATGTGAATGAAGAAACGGAAACAGATACTATAAAAGTACTTGATGCAAACGGGAATGAACTTCAGAATGGCGACACGGTAATTACTATAAAAAACCTTCCTGTAAAAGGATCTCCTAAACCCATTAAAGCTGGCACCAAAGTAAAAAATATACGCCTCGCAGAAGGTGACCATAATATTGATTGCAAAATTGAAGGCTTTGGTTCCATGGCATTAAAATCTGAATTTGTAAAAAAGGCATAAGTACTTAAGCAAATTCCCCGTTCGCTTCTTCTCCCCATCATGCCCTTTGCCATTTTATTAGAAACGCTGTCTTTATTAAATCTTATAAAATGAAATATTTAAAAATAATGATCCTGGCGCTGGGCTTGGCCGGTTGTAATACAAAAAAAGAGGCTACCCTGCATTTGCAAAAACAAGTTGACAGTTTAGAAAAGAAATTAGCAAACACTTATAAGCCGGGCTTTGGCGAGTTTATGAGCAGCATCCAGGTGCATCACAATAAACTATGGTTTGCCGGTTTACATCAAAATTGGGACCTGGCCGATTTTGAAATTCATGAGATCATGGAAAACATTGACGATATTCAAAAATTCCAGAAAGAACGAAAGGAAAGCCAAATGATAGATATGATACGCCCTTCTTTAGATAGTGTAAATGCGGCCATTCGTAATAAAAACCAGGTGCAGTTTAACAGCAGCTACCATATACTTACCAATACCTGCAATAGCTGCCACCGGGCAACGGGCTTTGCTTTTAATATTGTGAAAACCCCGGAAACCGTACCTTTCAGCAACCAGGAATTTACATTGCATCACCCGGCTACAGGAACAAATTCATCCCGGCATGATTGATTCTTTTTTAAGTATGCGTAAGGGAAGCTGCCATACTATCTTCTACCTCAAAACGAAATTCCCTGAGTTGGTTGCAACTAAGATTTAATTCCACCTCTACCGTGGGCGGTACATTATTTTTTTCAAGTAATTTAAGTTTATATTGATCAAACTCGATGCTCACTATTTCATAAATTTTGATAAAGCCTTCATCACTTTCCTTTAATTTAGAATGAAGGCTGATTTGTTTACTGCAATTGGTAAGCGGTATCCACATGGTTGTCGTATTAATATCCCGAAATAATTTTATATACCACAAGGTAAAGAATTATAAAATACGAATGTAAAGGAATCATACCCTGATGGGGGGGTCTTTACCCGGCCGGGAATTTCAATACAAAAGAATTGTACAGCCGGTTTATTTTTTATGAGGAAGCCGCATTTCATAAAACAGTAATGGCAATATCCTGAGGCTAAAGTAAAAAAAGCCATAAAGTAAAGAAAAGATTGAAGTGATGATCCATACTTTATAATTAGTTACCGGCTTACAAACAAAATGTAAAATATCGGCACTCAAGGCAAATGGATTGGTAATAATATCCCAACTGTTCCAGCGTTCAAACCGGCCCAGGTACACCCCAAAAGAAGATACAAATAGTAAAAGCGGAATTAAAATATTTCTCACAATTTTACGGCTATAGTGATACAATAAATAATTTTCTGCACGGGCAAGAGAAACGAAAGCCATTAACAACCCTACAAAAGCAGCACTAAATAATAATGCCGCATCAAACCAAACAGGCACCACCACGCTACCTTGATTTAAATGAATAAGATCTGTAACAAGATACAGGGCATTGGGGAAAAAGATAAGCCAGCTAAAAAAAACAATCAACTGCTGAACTTTATTTTTTATGGGTAATTCTTTAAAATAAAAACCAATGGCAAATGGGATCCAGGCCAGGAATAAGTTCCAAAGTATGGAGAGATAACGAATGTTTCCATAAACAATAATTCGTATAGCCACCATGGCAGTTATTAATAAAATAAAACCGGTAAGCATTCGATTAAATGAATTTGAAGTACGCATCATAAAAAATTTAAAAAAGTTTAAGGAGGTATGGCATAAAAATAATAAGCCCAATAACAGCCGCTATCATTGCACAAAGCAGTACGGCTCCGGCTGCAATATCTTTTACTTTTTTTATGCCGGGGTGTTCATCAGGCTGTACCAGGTTGCATAAATGTTCAATAGCGCTGTTTAACATTTCTGCGCCCAGCACCATTGCAATACAAATACAAATAATCATCCATTCGTTTGCGGTTACGCCCAATGCGGCAGCGGCAATAACCGTAATGAGGCCCATTACAAATTCTATTTTAAAATTTTGTTCTTTCCGTATGCAATGCGCTATACCCCGGGCCGCATACCCAAATGAGTGCATAAACTTTATCATAAACGATCAATTTTATTTTTTAAATCGTGTGTAAACAGGGGCAAGATAGAAACCCATTCCCATTTACGAATATCATTAGCCCGTCGGCCCCGCTGCCATGCTTTTTTAAACAATGCCCAATGTTCGGGCATGGTAACAAAGCCGTAACAAACGGTTGCCAGCACCGGGAAGGAAAGATGTCCATTCCCCAGCATAAAACATTGCAGGCATACTTCACCATCATCCGTGGTATCGTAACCCAATAAAATGTGCTTTACATCATGCTTTGCATAGTAAGGTAATAAATCTAATTTTTTGTGCCATAAGAAAAAATACAGGTCTTTTCCCAATGTATCATTGGGAAAAGACTGTAGATCTTCATAGCTGTACGGAAATACAACGGGCTTTCTTATAATTTTCAATAAGGGCAATGCCATCTTATGGGTAAGGTAAACCAGCAAGGCCGATCGGATTTTAATAATGAAAGGATACATATTTTTGTTTTCGTTTAAAAGTACTTTGTATTTCAAAGTATAGGGTTAAAAAAAATTACCGGCTGAATTTGATCATTTTCTCCAGGGCCTCAATATGCGCTTTAAATGATTTTTCCCCGTTTTTTGTTAAGCTATACGTAGTATTGGTTTTGCGGCCAATAAATCCTTTTTTAATTTTAATCATATCATTTTCTTCCAGCGCTTTTAAGTGGCTGGCCAGGTTACCATCAGTAATTTGAAGGAGTTCTTTTAATTCATTGAAATTAGTTTCATTATTTACCATAAGTGTACTCATGATGCCCAGCCTTACCCTGCTGTCAAAAAGTTTATTTAAGTTTTGAATAAAATTCGCCATACTGTTTGTTTCTTAAAAGGTCGTTACCCGCTCTCAATTTCGTTCATATTTAATCCACATATAAGCACCATAAACAATATGCATGATTCCGAAGCCAAATGCCCAAAAATAAAGCCCGTATCCCATAAACCACATAGAGATGATGCCCAGGAAGAGTTGTATAAAACCCAGGTAACGAATTTCACCCAGGGTATATCTGCCTGCACTAATCAGGCCAAGCCCGTAAAATAGTAAACAGCCGGGTGCCAGCAAACCAAAAGTACCAAAATGTACCAGCCTGAATAAAAACAATCCGCCTGCCAATACCGGCACCATTACGCTCACAAGCAAACGCCGGGAACTGCTACTCCAGATTGGAATACCCTGCTTACTACTTCGCAAATAAGTAAAAATAAAAGCCAGTATCAATGCCGCTGCCAGAGTACCCAGTGCGATCCAGAATAACCAGGTATTTAAAATAATGGTATAACTTTCTGCTACCGCCTGTGCCAGGGCAGCTTCACTATTTATAATATAATCTTTTTGGCCATACACGTAAGGATATGCCAGCCAGGCCCCTATTAATGCACAAATACCGGCGCTAATGCCACTTAACCCACTCAGGCTTATAAAACGGCTGCTGCGCTCCATCATCGTTTTAATGTGGTGCAAATCCTCTAAGGGTTGTTGTTGATGAGTCATAAAAAGCACTTTGGATTACAAAGTAAAATAAAATAAACCGGCTATCCAAATATTTAATGGTTTTATGTATTAAAATGTAAAGCTGAAGGCAGGGGTTGTACACAGTGCAGATTTTACAAACGGGTTTTATTACAGGAATGATTTGCTGAAAACTGTTACTATTGTGCCCAAGTTAAATACAAACATCGCCGTTTGTCTTCGCAATAAAAAAGAGTTTATATATGTTGCAGCCATGCATTGCCACTTTTTGTCTTGTATGCATTCTCAATAATTTTTATTTGCTCACTTTTTTTATTTGCTTTTTAATGGTGTTCGTGAATCAAGATTGCTCCACAATTTTTATTTCTTCTTCGTTCAATTCGTAAAGTTGGTAAACCAATTGGTCTATTTGGTTTTCTATGACCAAGGAGTCGAAACCTGAGTTCTTTTCTTTTTCTTCCAATATTTTCCTAGTAAAATCAGCTAACTTTTGTTCTATTTTAATGCTTGGCTGCTTAAACGGCAATCTTTTAAGTTCATTTACCTTAATTTTCGGAAATAAGTCGTCTTCTTCAGAGTAAAATTTTCTAAAATAGAACCCATATAATTTTGAATTAAGGACGGCTAAAATTGCTTCTAAACTCGCTTCTCTGCCTTCGTATGGAACAGCAATATAAAGTGATTGGTCAGCTATGGCATTTGAATTATCTATTGAGCAAATGAATTTCTTACCTATGATTTGCCTAATCAATATTTTCGGCTGAAAATAATAATGAGAATCCTTTGGGGACATGAGCCAATCACCCCAATTGATAAAATCAGTTGATTGAGTTATTGAATAAGGTTTAACATGCTTGCCTTTCAGTTCGCAATAAAAATTCTCTGTTTCTTTTGTTTTAGAGTGATAAATTCTGTTCTTAACATCTTCCGTGGTTAGAGGTTGTCCACTGAGGTTCTTCCCGTAACCTGCTTGATACGGTTTACAACCATTAGAAATATCCAATATATCATTAAGTTTTTTAGGGTTACTATTAATTTTTGTGAGAATGGATTGTATTGCAGGACTTTCAGAAAAATTAATAATGAGATTATCATCATTTAACCATGTTTCTGGATTAAAAGTAAATTTAACATCCAAATCTTGACCAACCTCTACAGGTTTTAAGCCTTTTGTTTTCTCAATAGTTAAAATACAAGTTTCCACTTGGGCATCTTCAAAAACTACTTTTTGATTGAAATTGATTATCTCAATAGGCTTAAAGTTTTTAAGAATTAATTCACGAATACCACGAGCATACTTATTAGATAGCCATGCATTTGGAATAATATATGAAAGGTGGGTTTTGTCTTTTAGAATCTGAGTTAATGCTAACTCTATGAACATATAATAGATTTCTGCATGTCCAATTATTGATTCATATTTATTTCTGTAAAAGTGAATTTCAAATTCTGAAAGTTTAACACCGTAAGGCGGATTTCCAATTACTACATCAAAGCCCATAAAATCACCATCATCATTCAGCACTTCGGGAAATTCAAAACGCCATTCAAAAGCGTTTTCAAAAATTTTGTTGGCTTTTATTTCTTCAATTTCGGTCTCCAGTTTCTTGGTTTCTTCGGTGAGTTGTTGCACTTTTTTGTTCCAACCGGCTTTTTCCTTTTTGCTCATTTCAAACAAATGCCCCTGGTTGGTCATTTGAAACAAGTCGCCTGAAAGTTTTCGTAGCTTCTTTACTTTAGGGTCGTTTAGCGATATTTCACTTCTGAAATCCGATTTTATATCGGCAATCAGCCGTTCCATTTCTCTTTTCTGTTCCTTGCTTTCAGCATTTCGGTAAGTGTCCACAGCTATCCGGTAGCTGTCAATTGTCCACTTACTTTTTTTCAAGGCTTGTTTCAGGTCTGCATCAATAGCAAAGCGGCTCACCAAAGAGTTTCCGCATTTTATGTTGATGTCAATGTTTGGAAGTGTTTCTAATTCTGTTGCGTTCTTGTAATAAGCGTTTTTCAAAAGCTCAATCCACAAACGCAAACGGCAAATTTTTACGGAGTTGGAATTGATGTCCACACCAAAAAGGCAGTTTTCAATAATGGTTTGCTTTTCGTGGAAAAGCGTTTCTTGTATGCGTTGACTTTCTTTATTGTTTGGGTTGTATTCAAAAAGTTCGCCTTCTTCGTCTGTTACAATCAGTTCATCATTTACCACTTCCACCTGGTATTCTTTCAGTCGTTTGCCATCACGGTCTTGCAGAATTTTCAAGTCGTTTTTAACGGCAATCATTTCATTGAGTGCCGAAACGAGAAAGTGTCCTGAACCAACAGCAGGGTCGCAAATTTTGATGCTGTTTACAATCTTGTTCGCTTCTTTTCGGTCTTCAATTTTGTCGTAAAGTTCTTCAAGCGCTGTGCAGTTCCATTTTTTGGTTTCGTTGAATTTCTGCAGCACGGCTTTGCGAATGGTTTCACGGCACATATACATGGTGATGAATCCGGGCGTGAAAAACGAACCGTCTTTATAGCCGTTCATTTTCTCAAAAATCAATCCGAGAACGGAAGCGTTAATGAGTGTTTTGTTGTCTTCCTGAATTTCTTCTCCGCCTTCGGCACCAAAGTCGTAAGCATCTAAAAACTCAAATAAATATTGAAGTGTGAGAATATTGCCTGTCCGTTTTTTGCCATGCTGATCTTTCAGCACGGTTTGCGAAAAAATCGGGATGGTTTTATCGTCTTTCAGGTTGCTGATAAACAAAGTAACCTGCTCAATGCTGGTTGGTTCAAAAAGCGATGAATTGAGATAAGGTGTTTTTTCAAATGCCTTTTTTACATCTTCGTTCCGCTCGTCATACCTGCGTGCCAACACCTGAAAAAACAGGCTGTTCAGGTCGTCATAATTCTTGATTTTGTCAGGATTGAGAAACGAATACGATTTGTCGCCTTTATGATAGGTAATAAGTTGAGCTTCCAACAATTTCAAAAACAGGATCCTGTTTATCCAGGTGATTGAAAGTTCAAGGGCAACATTAAAAAGTCTTTCCTGTTGCGTGTTTCCGAATTGGTTTGGTTTTTCAAGTCTGCTTAGCTTATCCAAGCTGTCGAGCTGAATGATGGCATCTTCAAGAATTGTTCCTGTGTGTCGTTCACCTGCTTGGTTCCGTTGAATCAGTTTTTTGCTTCCTTCTTTGGTTTCGGTCAAGCCGATGATGTGCAACAACTCGCTGTAAAAGCGTTTGTCAAGGCTGTTGCTATCGTTGGTGAACGGAAGTTTTAGAAGATGCTCTGGCGACAACAATTTGAATAAAGCAATCAGCGCATTATCGTCTGCTTTGTCGGTATTGCGTAGCGGTTTTTGAAAGTCCTGAATGTTGAAATAGGTAAATTCAATTTCAGCAGTGATGGTATCAATAAATGGCTCGGCAATTTGTTTGTAGAAAAAATCGGTTTTGGTGTCTGCTAATCGTCCACATTCAAAGTCGTTGAATTGCTTTACCAAATTTTTGTTTTGGGCAAAAAGCCTGTCGAATAGGGTAGCGTCAAAAATAAACCATTCATTAATATTGGTCGCCACCAAATGTTTTACTTCAAGATTTTTGTGCGTGATTCTCTCCCGTAAGTAATACAATACCAATTCATGAAATGCTTTCGCATTTATTTTTTTGGTGGAAATCATCTCGGCTTTGTTGGTCGGCTTTTTGGCTTCGAGAATTACGCCAACTGTCGAATTTGCATTTTGTCCGTTATGAATAACAAGGTCGTTTCTACCTTTGGTATTTATAAAATGATTTTGCTTGTAATATGTGTCTTTAAGAAAGTCGGAAACTAAGTTTTTATGAAATTCTTCGCTTTCTGTGTCATTTGTTCTATTGAGCAGCTGAATAAGATTGGTCTTGAAACTTTCAATTTCAGTCCTGTTCGGTTTTACTTTTAAAAAGGCTTTATTGAGTGCCTTTCTTGGTTTCAATTCTTTTAGCTTCATCTACATTTTCATCTACATTTGTAAAATCTATTTTCAGCAGTTAAGATAAGTTTTTCTATTGAAATCGTGTAAGAGCCTGGGAAGAAAAATGGATTCTATAAGCATGTAAGCCTTCCTTCTGTCAATATATTATCAAACCGGAGGTGATTAGTAGAGTTAGTTCTCATTTGTATTAAGAATTTCGCTTTTATCAAATAATTTTTTAAAATAAAAGTGATATACCTTAGGTCCGGATGATTCACTAATAGGGAATGCATTTACCAACGACCATCCTTGTAGCCCTAAATAATTTAAGGCATCCGTTACTGAATTAAATTTTTTTATTTTTCCCGTAATTTCATCTTTTAGCCTGGTATCTCCTCCAAAAAATTTACGTGTTTCTCCAAAATTTACATCTATGGTAACTTTATTTGAGAATATTTTTCCCTGTGCTACAAGCTCACAATATTGTTCCACTTGTGCAGTGTCAGTTTGAGCCATTCCTAAATGGCTAATAAATAAGGCTATGAATAAAAAAGGTATTTTTTGCACGGTTTTATTTTTTAGTTTGTATAAATTGTTAAAGGCTTGTTTTATGAGATAAAATATAGAGATTGAATAAAGTATCGTCAGCGTATTGCAAATATGCTAATGATAGCTATCCATTTCTGCAACCACGAAATTGATCTGCTCCAAATGTAAATAAAAAACCGGCTTAAAGCCGGTTTCAGATATTTGCCAATATTTTGTTTATGGGAAAATGCCCAGTTCGGCATAGCTGGTAGCTACTTTGTTGATGGCGCTTACATAAGCGGCTGTACGCATATCCGGAATATCGGGGTTGCTTTGCCATACCAACATAATTTCCTGGGTAGCAGTAATCATGGTTTCTTCTAAACCGCTATGCACCAGGTCCTGCTCATCGGCGCCATGCATAATGAAACGGCGTTCGCCCGCTTCTACGTCTTTACCGGTAAGTATTTCCATTTGCTGCAAAATTTTGGTATTCATATTTTCGGTAAACCTTTTTTCCATACGGCCATAACGAACATGGCTCAGGTTTTTAAGCCATTCAAAATAACTTACAGTTACACCGCCTGCATTCAAATACATATCGGGAACACATAATATTCCTTTTTGTAAAAAGATATCATCGGCATCGGGTGTACAGGGGCCATTGGCTGCTTCGGCAACAATTTTTGCCTTTACCTGGTTGGCATTGTCGCTGTTAATTACATTTTCAAGCGCTGCCGGAATCAGGATATCACAATCTAATTCCAGGGCATCGCCGGTTTTTGCCAGGTTGGTAGAGCCGGGAAAGTTTAAGATAGAACCCGTTTTTTTACGGTGTTGAAAAACTTCTTCTTCATTTAATCCGGCCGGATTAAAAATAGCGCCTTCATATTCTGCAAGCGCAATAATGATGGCCCCGCTTTCCCTGAAAAATTTGGCAGAATGATAACCTACATTACCCAATCCCTGCACCACTACTCTTTTCCCTGTCATACCCATGGTTAAGCCCAGTTTCTCCATCACAGCAGGCATATTGCATACTTCCCGGATACCAAAAAATACGCCCAGGCCGGTGGCTTCTTTACGGCCTCTTACCCCACCCTGGGTTACGGGTTTGCCTGTTACGCAACCTGCTGCATCAATTTCACCGGGTTTAAGCGATGCATACGTATCTACAATCCATGCCATTTCTTTTTCGCCGGTTCCATAATCGGGTGCAGGTACATCAATGCCCGGGCCTATAAAATTTTTCTTTACCAGTTCGGCGGTGTAGCGGCGGGTAATTTTTTCTAACTCGTAGGTTGAATAATTTTTAGGATTTATTTTTATGCCTCCCTTTCCGCCCCCAAAAGGAACATTTACAATGGCACATTTATACGTCATAAGTGCTGCCAGGGCCATTACTTCATCCTGGTTTACTTCGTCACTAAAACGGATACCTCCTTTACAAGGTGATTTATGCTGGCTATGCTGTATGCGGTATGCTTCTATTACTTCAATGGTTCCATTATCTCTTTTAATGGGGAACCGCATACGGTAAACACTGTTGCAAGCCTTTATTTGTTCTAAAATTCCCTTATCCCATTTGGTGAATTTTGCGGCTTTGTCGAAGCTTCTTTCAACGCTTTGAAAAAAACTGTACTCCTGGTTGGCGTTCATAACTGTTTATTTTATTTAATAAAAGTGGGGCTCATCCCCTGGCAATTCGAAATTATTTATTTTCCTTTTCCCATTTACTTATTTTCCTGTCTAATGTAAATACATAAAAGAACAATCCAAATAAGATGATGAGGCAAACGGCTACTACAGCATAAATTTTTCCATTCCCCCTCATTACATCAGCCATTTCTACGGGTTCTTGTTGCGCCAGGGCATTGGTAAGCCCCAGGGTCATCATTAAAAAAAGGAAACCCAATTTTGCGATTATGGTTTTACATTTATGCTGCATCCAGTAACGATTTTTCTTTTAATAATTCAATACGTATTCGTAAAGTGGCAATCCATACAGAGAGTAAGGTCCACCCGATTACGGCAGGATAAAAAACCACTCTCATGGTAGCATCCATATCATCTTTATTTAAAGCCGGGTTACCGCTATCGCTGCCCGGGGAGCCCGGGTGTAAGCTGCCCACCAGCCTGGGAATGATCCAAATACTGGGGAAAAGCATTACAAAGGCAAAAATATTATACACTGCACTTACCCTTGCTCTTTTATCCATATCGGTAAAAGAACTACGCAATACAAAATAAGCAGCATATATCAATAAGGCAATAGCAGCGCCAATAAGTTTGGGTTCTTTAAGCACTGCACCCAGGCTTTGGTGCTGGTCGGGCATCCAAGTTACGGTAACCCACATGGCGCCCGTTGCATATCCCAAAATACCCAGTACGGTACCCACCGAAGCATAGGAACGGGCATATATATCATGCACATATTTATTAGATGCCAGGTATTTAATGCTATATACAAAACTGATGATAAACATGATCATCATACCAAACCACATACAAACATGGAAATACAAATTACGGATGGTTTCATTGAGTATGGGGAGGCGGGGTACTTCCCATAAAAAACCGGCTGTAATTGTGTAAATGAGTAAGAGAAGGGCTAATATTTTCCACCAACTTTTTCGCATTAATAAAACGACCATTAATGATGTGGCGCAAAGTTAGGATGGTGCAGCATACAAACCTTTTATTTTGTAAAAAGAATTTTTAACCGTGTTTCGCAATCAGGAATTTTTTAATACCCGGGAACCCGGGTTAATGAACAGGCTGTGCATAAATACCTGAATACAGGGTGCAAAACAAGTGCATTTTATTCACCGCTTTTATTTGGATTTGGCCTTCACTGAATCTTATCTTAGTCTTGCAATTTTGATTTACCCGGTTATCACCAGGATAACAGGGCTTCAAATAAGAATACAAATAAACTGTAGTTGATTTGTATTTCTAAAGAGAGCGCCAGTTTCATGAACATCAAATAAAGAAATTTTAAATGATGAAAACATAAAACTGGTGCTTTTTTATGTTATAAAATGAATAACAAAAAAAAACGCCGGTAATGGGCGTTTCATTTTAGAATATTAAAAATATTTCCATTTATCAATATCAGCCCGGGCAAAATCATTTTTATACCTTTCGGGAATATGGTCATTTACCATGGATCCGGGTTCAGCCGGGGGAAAAATATCTTCAAAAGTGGTAACCTGGTTCATAAACACCCGGCGGTAAATATGAAAGCGCCTTAACTGATCCGGGCGCTCAATACCGGCTGCTCCCATAAGTTCTACCAATGATTTTACGGTTTCGTTATGATAGTTTTTTACCCTTACTTTTTTATCGGTTACATCCAGGCCCGCTACCAATTGAGGATCTTGCGTAGCCACACCGGTAGGGCATTTATTGGTATTACAAACCAGGGCTTGTATGCATCCCAAAGCCATCATCATAGCCCTGGCGCTATTACAGGCATCGGCCCCCAGGGCAATGGCTCTCAATAAATGAAAACCGGTTATCATTTTACCCGATGCAATGATTTTAATATGTTGCTTAATGTTCATGCCCACCAGTATATTATGAACAAAAGCCAAACCATCCAGCAAAGGTGCGCCTACATAATTACTGAATTCCTGCGGTGCCGCCCCGGTACCGCCCTCCCCGCCATCTACCGTAATAAAATCAGGATAGGTATCGGCCGCTACCATGGCTTTGCAAATAGCAATAAACTCACTTTTATGGCCAATACATAATTTAAAACCTATGGGCTTGCCATTACTTAATTTTCTGAGGTGGGCAATAAAGGCCACCATTTCCCGGGGTGTTGTAAAGGCCGTATGAAAGGGGGGCGATAATACGGTGGTGCCGGGTTCTAAATGCCTTATGGCGGCTACTTCTGCCGTGTTTTTAGAGGCCGGTAAAATACCCCCGTGCCCCGGTTTTGCCCCTTGCGATAATTTAATTTCGATCATTTTTACCTGTGGTAAAGCCGCATTTTTAGTAAAAGCTTCATCGCTAAAACTGCCATCGGGCTTACGGGCAGAAAAATAACCGGTTCCTATTTGCCAAATAAGATCGCCACCCTGCTTAAGATGATAGGGGCTTATGCCCCCTTCACCGGTATTATGGGCAAACCCTCCCAGTTTAGCGCCCCCATTCAGGGCCTCAATAGCATTTTTACTTAATGACCCATAGCTCATAGCGCTCACATTAAAAACACTGGCATTATAGGGTTGTGTACAATCTTTATTTCCAAAAATAACCCGTGGGTCATGATTCATTTTATGAAAATCAACCGGGCCAATGCTATGTGTCATCCATTCATACCCTTCTTCATATACATTCATTTGGGTCCCAAAAGGCATGGTATCCAGTTCTAATTTTGCCCGCTGGTAAATGGTACTCCGGTCAATCCGGTTAATGGGCCTGCCATCTGTATCACTCTCAATAAAGTATTGGTACATTTTGGGGCGTAATGCTTCCATAAGCCATCGCAAGCGGCCAAAAACCGGGAAGTTTCTTATGATGGAATGCCGGGTTTGTAGCATATCATAAATACCCCATAAAAAAATAAGAAAAAAAATGCCGGTAACCCACCAAATCCGGGAAGATATAAACACAGATAATACAGCTAAGATTACCAGTACCCATACACTTATGATAACAAATTTCTTTCGCATTATTTTACATTATACATTTAAAAAAATATAAAACGCCAAAGGTACACAAAACCCATCCTTTTAATGGCTTAATCAACGCCCTTACATTTATAAAAAACGGAAAAATAAAATTAGTCTTTCCATAAAAAGGGGAATAAGATAATGGCCAGCACAATTACCAATGCATCCAGCCCGGCAATTAAGCCAATGAGTTGCCACACGGCAGATTCCCTGAAGACTTCAGCAAATGCCAACTTGCTCAGGCGCATTAATAATAATAATAAGGGTAATATAACCGGGAATCCCAAAATAGCGATTAAGGCGGCATTTTGTTGTGCTTTTGCGGCAATGGCGCTCATAACCGTAAATACCAAACTAATACTGAGCCCGCCTGCTAATGTAATTACAAAAAACAATAAAGTATTACTTACCGGGTTACTTAAAAACATAAAAAATAAAACCAGGCTTACCAGGCTCATCAGCAACATGAGGATGGCATTAAAAATGAGTTTGGCAACAATAAACTCAATGGGGGAAGCAATAGAATAAAAATACAGCATACGGCCCCGGTTCTCCTGAATAAAACTTTTAGCCACAGTATTTACACATACAAAGAGCTGGATTACCCAAAATAAACTGTTCCATACATTCGCTTCGGGACTATCAGGCAAGGATAAGTAAAGTACAAAAATGGTAGAGGCAATATATAAGAGTACCCCATAAAAATTATGTTGCTGGCGAAGTTCCAGCAAAAGGTCTTTTTTTACGAGGGTGAGTATTTTAGCAGCAGTGGTCATTAAGGCTGAATGAGTGATTTAGCATGGGGGCCCAGGCTGCAGCAACTGCGGCAACGGGGTTCATAAATATCTTTTTCTCCCAGCAATACCTGGTTGGTATCGGTTGATTTACGATACGAAATATTGGCGATGGAGCCACATATAACACAGATGGCGTGCAGCTTGGTGATATAATCTGCCTTGGCCAGTAAAGCCGGCATCTGGCCAAAAGGGTTACCCATATAATCCATATCCAGCCCCGCCACAATAACCCGTATGCCCCTCATGGCCAATTGCTCACACACATCCCCAATTTGGGCATCAAAAAACTGGGCCTCATCAATGCCCACCACATCTACATCCTGGGCAAGCAATAATATATTTTGAGAACTGCTTACTGGCGTACTGTTTATAAAATTGGTATCGTGGCTTACAATCTTCACCTCATCATACCGGGTATCAATAGCCGGCTTAAAAATTTCCACTTTCAGGTTGGCAATCTTTACCCTTTTTAAGCGGCGAATCAGTTCTTCGGTTTTTCCACTAAACATACTGCCGCAAATCACTTCGATCCATCCCTTTTTTTCTGCACGAATATTCGGTTCTATGAACATTTACTTATTATTTTGAATTTCTATTATTAACTTTAAGGCAATTCGCTTGCAAAGATTATGGTTTTGCGCCAGTGGACAAAACTATTTTTAGGCAATGCATACTTAATATATTGATTAAATACAGCGTATGGACCGGGTGCAGACCCTTACGGATAAACTGGTACAACAATTAAAAGAAAAAGCAGATGCCGCCAGGCTTTTGCTTACCGTGCAAATGCTACAATCAGAATTACTTCACATGCAGCAAACCACGGGCGACTCTCCTGTACATGTTGTAATTAACCAAACGCCATCACTCACTCTTGTTACAGAGAACCTTCAGCAGGAAAACGAGTTTGAAAAAAATAAAGAACGGGAAAATAGTGAAGCCTCCCTGCTGCCAAAAAATGAAATTCAGCAGGAAGAAAAAACAGTGGAAGTGCTGCAGGTAGATGAAGCTGAACTGGAAGCAGAATTAGAAGAAATAAAACGCAATGCAGAAGCGCTGAATAAAATCAGCGCACAAAATAAACCTCAATTGTTATTCGATCCTATTGATGATATTCCGACTATGGCGCACCAGCAACCCGTAACCGGTGAGCCTAAAAAAGAACTGCATGAAATTCTCCCCACGCAGCAAACGGCTTCTTTGAATGATAAATTAAAGCAGGCAAAAATGGAACTGTCAGACAGTTTACAGGAATTACCCATTAAAGACCTGAGAAAAGCCATTGGAATAAACGATCGGTTTCTTTTTATCAATGAACTTTTCAGGGGCGATGAAACCATGTATGAAAGAAGTATAAAAACCATCAATGGGTTTTCAATTTACCCCGAAGCGGAATATTGGATAAAACGGGAATTAAAATTAAAATTGGGCTGGAACGAAAAAAATGAAATTGTAAAGCAATTTGATCATTTGGTAAAACGCAGGTTTTTATAAATATATTCCATTACCTGCGCAGTAGCCCCCCTGTTATCATACACGAATTTTTTGGCGGCCAATCCTGTTTCCTGCATCAGCCCGGGTTGCGTAAAAAGCTTATCCAGCAATACTTCCAGCACCAATGCATTGGTAACTTCATAAGCGCCGCCGGCTTGCAACAAGGCATCAGCTTCAGGTTGTTTTTCATGTTGCGGGCCAAAAATAACCGGCCGGCCATATACTGCGGGCTCTAAAATATTATGCAAACCATCTCCTGCAAACCCACCCCCCACATAGCATACCTGCGCATATTTATATAAGCGGGAAAGCATCCCTACATTATCCATAATTAATACATGCGATTCAAAAATATATTCATCCCCTTTTAAAGCAGAATATAAAATACAACCGGGAAACCGCTTCCTTACTTCTTCCATATTGGCGTAGCCGGTTTCGTGCGGGGCGATAATAAAATGCTTTTGCGGATGAAGCCGGGTATAATGCTGCAGCTCTTCTTCGTCCTCGGCCCAGGTACTCCCGGCAACCATTACATTTTCGGCATTACAAAACCTTTCAATAACTGCAGGCAAGGGTTCAAAATTTTCGGCTGTTGCAATAACCCGGTCATAACGGGTATCTCCCGAAACGGACGAGTCAATTCCAATTGTTTGCAAGAGCAGCTTTGATTCTTTATCCTGTACAAATATGTGATGAAAACAACTTATCATTTTTTTCCATAGCATACCATACCACGAAAAAAAAGGCTGACCCGGCCTGAACAAAGCAGAAAACAGGATCACCGGGATGTTTTTATTTTTCAACGTAGTTAAATAATAATACCAATATTCATATTTAACCCATAAAACCAAAGAAGGGTTTATAGCTTGTATATATGCGGCTGCCCTTTTTTTACTATCGTGGGGTAAGTAAAAAACATGATCGGCTCCTTTAAAATCCTTACGCACTTCATAACCGCTGGGTGAAAAAAAACTTACTACCAGGCAAGCCTCGGGATATTGTTTTTTGCATTTTTCGAGTACAGGCCTCCCTTGTTCAAATTCGCCCAGGCTGGCACAATGCATCCAAATAACAGGCTTTTTATTGCCTGCCAATGCTTTTCTTATTTTTGGTATCAATTGCTTACGCCCATGTAGCCATAACCTGGCTTTAGGGTTTACCGGGGCTGCTATTAGAATACCCAAACGGTAAAAAAATAAAAAAAGCTGATATAATAAACGGGAGATAAACATATAATTAAGCCAAAATTAACCGTTATCCCGTAAACTGTTTCTTTTTTCGGGGATTTTAGATAATTTTGCGTGATGAAAAAATTTATAGCAGCATTGGTATTGGTATGTTATTGCAGCGCCAGCTTTGGCGTGAGCATTAACTACTTTTATTGCTGCGGTAAATTAAAATCGGTATCGCTTACCGAAGTGAGTGCAGAAAAGAGTTGCATGCCCATGCCACGCAAAGGCTGCTGTGAAAATAAAAAGCTTACCCTTAAAATTACAGTAGACCAGGCAAACCAGTTGGTAAAATATGTAAAAGCTGATATTAGCCCTTTTTCTTTACCTGCCTATCCGGGGTATCCGCAACAAATATTTTATGCTCCTCAAAACCTTTCTTCCTGCTATTTAGATGATGGCAACCCGCCCCCTTTACTAAAAAGAAATATCCTTTTTTGTGTTTTTCGTATTTGATTTATTGAAATAATGAGCATCCTCCCCGGGTGCCGAATTTTATTTATTTCATTTAAAAAAATCAATTATGAAATGTATTTTCATTTTCCTATTCATGTTGCTGGCCCATATCACATCAGCACAAAAAAATAATAAGTTAGAAACCTTCTTTGTAAATGGCAAATGCGAAATGTGTAAAGACCGCATTGAAAAAACCGTTAATAAATTAAGGGTACGCTTTGCAGACTGGGACGTAAACAGTCACATGCTCACCGTTTCGTACGACAGCACTAAAATGGACAGAAAAAAAATTGAACAGGCTTTAGTGTCCGTTGGGCACGATACCAAAGACCTTGTTGCCCATGATGAAGTGTATGAAGCTTTACCCGCATGTTGCCATTACGATCGTTCGCAAACGGCGCTTACAACCGTAAACAAACAATGGATAACCGGCATTGTTTTACAGGAAGATACAAAAGGCAAACTCACGGCCGTACACCATGCAAATATTACCAACCTGCACCAACCCGGAACGGTAAGTACCGATAGTTTTGGCATCTTTAAAATATTTACAGAAGTACCCGCTCAATTACAGATAAGTTATGTAGGTTTTAAAACCGATACCATCGCCATTAAAGAGGTTTCCGAAGTTAAAATCATTTTAAAAAATGGCAGTACCGGAAACTTAAGTGAAGTGGTAGTACAATCAAAACGTTTTTCAACTTATGTTTCTTCCATCAACCCGTTAAACACGATGATCATCACATCGAAGGAATTAGCCAAGGCTGCCTGCTGCAACCTGAGTGAAAGTTTTGAAACCAGCCCATCCATTGATGTGAGTTATACGGATGGGGTTACGGGTATGAAACAGATTCAACTGCTGGGATTGGCCGGCCAGTACAGCCAGTTACTCACCGAAAACAGTTCAGAAATAAGAGGGCTCGCAGGCCCTTTTGGATTAAGCTTTGTGCCCGGCCCCTGGCTTGAAAGTATTGAAGTAACCAAGGGCATTGGTACCGTTGTAAATGGATATGAAAGTATGACGGGACAAATAAATATTGAAGAAAAAAAACCAGACCGGGCAGAAAAACTTTTTATAAATGGTTATATCAACAGTACGGGCAGGATGGAAAGCAACATCATGCTGGCTAAAAAATTAAACGATAAATGGAGTACCGGCTTACTCACCAATATAAATGGCTCACCGGTAAAAAATGATCATAATAAAGATGGATTTTTAGATATGCCTACCGGCCGCCAGTTTAATATTGTAAACCGGTGGAAGTATGAAGGCCACAACGGATGGATCATACAGCTGGCGCTAAAGGCTTTATCAGATAAAAGAATTGCCGGGCAAACAAACTTTGATGAAAAGAAAGACAAGCTTACCACCCATGCCTATGGGCTGGGAATTGATATTGAACAATATGCTGCTACCAGTAAAGTAGGCTACGTTTTTCCCAATCATAAATATAAAAGTATTGGCTGGATTGTAACTGCCGTAAAATTAAATAACAACTCATATTACGGCTTACGGCCTTACGAAGCTCAGCAAGGTTCCTTGTACAGTAATTTAATTTATCAAAACATCATCGGTAATTCATTTCATAAATTCAGAACGGGTATCAGCTTCCTCAATGAAACTTTTAAAGAGAAATTTAATGCCAGCCCGTATCAACGCAGGGAAACAGTACCGGGCGCTTATTTTGAATACAATTATAGTGGTGAAAAAAAGCTTTCGATAGTCGCCGGAATCCGTGCTGATTACCATAATGACTATCATTGGATGGTTACGCCACGCCTGCATGTAAAATATGATTTTACCCCCCAAACCAATTTGCGTTTAAGTGCCGGCAGTGGTTTTCGTACGGCGAATATCTTTGCAGAAAATACGGGCCTGTTCATAAGTTCAAGAGACTACATGATACTGGATCCCATAAATAAATATGGATATGGATTGGGTTATGAAAAAGCATGGAATTACGGACTGAACCTGGTACACAATTTTCATATTGGCGAAAATCATGGCAGCATTAGCTTAGATGCATATCATACAAAATTCACAGATCAAACGGTTGTAGATATAGATGCCAGTACACAACAAATATTATTTTATCCTTTACAGGGAAAATCTTTTTCAAACAGTTTACAGGCAGAAATAAATTATAGCCCTTTTTATAATTTTGAAATAAGGCTTGCCTACCGCTGGTTAGATGTACAAACCCAATACAAGACCGGTGTATTAGAAAAACCTCTGATTGCCAAAAACCGTGGATTTTTAAACCTGGCTTACAGTACACATACAAACTGGAAATTTGATGTAACCAGCCAATGGTATGGGCCCAAAAGAATTCCCAATACATTAATGAACCCGGCAGACAAGCAAATGGCTTCCCAGTCTCCTGCTTATATGCAACTGAATGCACAGGTAAGTAAAAAACTGGGTAAGAAATGGGAACTATACCTGGGTGCAGAAAATATTACCAATTATGTACAGGAAAAAATGATCTTATCGGCAGATAATCCTTTTAGTAATTATTTTGATGCCTCCTTAATATGGGGGCCCGTAAATGAAAGGCTTATATACGCCGGGTTTCGTTTTAAAATAAAATAATTTATACCTGCCGGGTAAAGCCCCATATAGCACCCGGGTTGCCGTGTGCGACGCCAACCCGGCCGGGATAAAATGAAATGCCGGAAACAAAAAATATTTTTCATTTGTACCGTATTAATATTTGTAAGTTAGTGTTATGAAGGTTAACAAAGAAGCTGTATTTAACCGAAAAACACGCCTGCTGTTCATAATGCTGATTATGCTGGCAGGCTTATTTTTTTATTTTAAAAAGTTTGGCCGTTCCCGGGATATAGCCGTTAGCGGGCAGGTATCCAATACAAAAGCGGGTGCTAAAAAAGAAAGAGACAATACCACAAGCCGGATTGATGAATTAACCCGTGAAGACATTGTTGTGAACTATATAAAAGCGCATGGCGAATTACCGCCCTATTATATTACCAAAAGCGAAGCCCGGCGCCTGGGATGGAATCCATCAACCGGGAATCTTTGTGAGGTGGCAGCAGGTAAAGCCATAGGGGGAGATATTTTTACAAACAGGCAGGCTTTATTACCCGTAAAAATAGGGCGAACCTGGTATGAAGCTGACTTGGATTATGCTTGTGGCCGGCGCAATGCCCACCGGGTATTATTCAGCAGCGACAGGCTCCTGTTTGTTACTTACGATCATTATAAAACTGTTGAAGAAAAATGAAAGACCCGATAATTTTTAATTTCAGTAAGATATATACTTATCATACTTTTTATACTTTGTGCAAACAAAAATTGAATTTACCGGCATACTTTGGTAATAATTTAGATGCCCTCTGGGATTATATTACGGGAGATATGGAATTGCCCATTACCATTCACTTTACAGGGATAAGCCCATACCATGAAAAGAAATTTAAAGCGCTGCTTCAATTGATGCAAGAGGCAGCGCATGAAATGCCGGGAGATTTTATTTTTAATACAGAGCGTAATGAATACGATGAAGGCGTGGGTTAGTTTTTCCTGCGGCGAATACGCTATACATAATCTTTCCCGGTATAGTCTTTTATAAAACAAGAGCCCCTCTCAAAGAGAGGGGCCACATACAAACTGTAATTACAAACACAACATTTATATTGTAGTAAACTGTAGTTTAATACAAAAAGGCCAGGCCCATGAGAGCCCGGCTGTATTTTAATCGGGTTTCTTTCCTTCCAGGAATGTGTTTAAGCCGCTTATGTCCGCTTGATTTTTATCATCGCTTTTTACGGTATAGTTACTATAAAAAGATTCTACATCTGCAATCTGGTTGTGAATTTCCATATTGCGGCGAAGGTAAGCCGGTACCGTTTCAAACTCATTATTCGGATCTGCTGCGTTGATGTTAAAAGACAAGTTACGCAACTTCGCAATGCGTTCCATAGCCCGGCGCCTGAGTTCTTCTGTTTCGTCCTGCAGCGCAGGTTCCTCAACATTCGACATCATGATGGGCTGAGTCTGTTGCATATTTGGCTGTTCCTCCGCCGCCTTCTGGGATTCTTTAACCACCAGTTGCATTTTTTCCCGGGGTTCGTCTTCCGCCGAAATTATTTGCACAGGCAGTGGCTCCTCTGTCGAATTGGATTCTGTATTTACCGGTTCGTCCTCAGCATAAATTTGCTTTGGCTTGGCCAGAAAGCTCCCTGACGAAAGGGCACTTTTATTGCTAGCATCTTGATTACTTTGCTGGTTAATCTTCGATTTGTCTTCGCTGGTAGGTTGGGTTTCTTTTGCAGGTACCGGATTGGGAATATCAAGGTCGAATGTAATAACGGACGATTGATCGTTTGCCGAAGATATTTCAAAAAATTCCGGTTTATCATCTTTTGCTTCTTCATTTTTTTCCACAGTAATTTTACTTAGTGGATTTACCTCTTCTGTTTCTTTCATTACCGGCATCATAGGATCTGCTTCCGGTTCTTCGGGATTATTTATTTCCAGCGATATTTGCCCGGCTTGCGTATCTTCTGTTGATTTGGTTTCTGCTTCTTTTTCAGCATAATCGATAGGAAGCTGAATTTCAATTTTTTTGTTTTCAGGTTCGGGCATTTCCAACGGCATTACAATTTTTTCATCTGCCTTTTTCTCCGGTTCATTTTCTTTTTTGGATTTATCAAAGGGATCTTTATGTTCAAAACCGGTTGCAATGAGTGTAATGCCGATCTGGTTACCCAGCGTATTATCATATCCCAATCCTAAAATAATATCCGTATCCTCACCTGAATTACTGGTAAGATAGTTTTGAATTACCTCTACTTCATCCATGGTAAATTCATGTTCGCCTTCGGCAGAATTAATATTGATGAGGATCCATTTTGCGCCCTGGATATCGTTATCATTAAGCAAAGGGGAAGCCAATGCCTGCTCAATGGCCTGCTGTGCCCGATCATCGCCTTCGGCCTGGGCGCTGCCTAAAATTGCAACTCCTCCATTTTTCATAACCGTACATACATCTGCAAAGTCAACATTAATCTGGCCGGTACTGTTAATTACATCGGTTATACATTTAGCTGCAGTTGCTAATACATTATCGGCTTTGCTGAAAGCTTCTTTCATTTTAAGGTTACCATATTGGTGCCTTAACTTATCGTTACTTATCACCAGCAAAGTATCTACGTGATCTTTTAAATTCATAATTCCTTCTTCGGCCTGCGCAATTCTCTTCTTTCCTTCGTATGAAAAAGGGGTGGTTACAATGCCTACGGTTAAAATGTCCAGGTCTTTACAAATTTTTGCCAGTATAGGTGCGCCGCCGGTTCCGGTACCTCCACCCATACCCGCCGTGATAAAGGCCATTTTGGTATTCACTTCTAATATACGGCGAATTTCTTCGAGGCTCTCTTCTGTTGCCTGGCGGCCAATAGAAGGATTTGCACCGGCACCCAGCCCTTGTGTAAGATGCGGGCCCAGCTGAATTTTATTGGGTACCTGGCTTTGTGCTATTGCCTGTGCATCCGTATTACAAATAATAAAGTCCACGCCATCTATATTTTGGCTATACATGTGGTTTACGGCATTTCCACCGCCGCCGCCCACACCAATAACCTTGATGATGGAGGACTGGTCTTTGGGGAGATCAAATTGAATCATTGTGTGTAAGTTTGTTGTGTTAGTAAGTATGTGTTCTATAAGTATAAAAAAGAAAGATTACAATTGAGCGTCTTCTTCTTCTTTAAATATTTCTATTAAATTGTTTTTAAAACTGTCCATAAAAGATTTAATGGTTTTTCTTCTTGGCTTGCTCACTTGCTCTGTTTCCAGTTCTGCTGTTGCCATTTCTTTTTGTTCAGTTTCTTCTTCTGCCTCATTATTACCGGTAACTTTAATAAAGTTGCCGTCTAATTTTTGTTTATTTTCATAATCATTATATCCTTTTAATATCAGGCCGATGCAGGTACTATACATGGGCTTGGCCAGCTCTTCTATATGCCCCCCGCTTAAATGTTCATTGGGATATCCAATACGGGCATTGAGGCCGGTAACATATTCAGTAAGCTGCAGCAGGTGTTTTAACTGCGATCCGCCACCGGTAAGAATTACGCCGCCATTCAGCATCCGGTTATCCAGACCCACCTGTTTTAAATGGTAGCTTACAAAATCCATGATCTCACTCATGCGGGCCTGGATAATAGAAGCTAGGTTTTTTACTGAAATTTCTTTGGGTGCCATACCTCTTAAACCCGGAATGGTGATAAAGGCATTTGCTTTGGCTTCATCGCTCAGGGCGCTGCCAAATTGAATTTTCATTTGTTCGGCCTGGGTTTTTAAAACGCCTAATCCGGTTTTAATATCAGTAGTAATGTTTTCGCCACCAAATGGAATCACTGCCGTATGTTTTAAAATTCCTTCATAAAATACGGCGAGGTCTGTGGTACCGCCGCCAATATCTACAATGGCTACACCAGCTTCCAGGTCCTGGTCGCACATCACAGCAGCAGCAGAAGCCAGGGGCTGAAGCACCAGGTCTTTTGTTTTTAGCCCTGATTTTTCTACGCTGCGATTTATATTGCGAATGGCAGTTTTATCGCCGGTAATAATATGAAAGTTAGCGCCCACTTTTACACCACTGTATCCAATGGGGTTGGGTATATTTTGAAAATTATCTACGGTAAATTCTTGCGGAATTACATCTATAATCTGGTCACCGGCCGGTATGTAAGTACGGTATTGGTCTGCAATTAACCGGTCAATTTCGTCCTGCTTGATTTCATCTTCATTTTGCTGGCGTACAATATCACCCCGGGTTTGAAGGCTTTTGATATGGTGGCCGGCAATGCCTACATACACTTCACTGATCTCTAAATTGGGATTGCTGGCATAACAGTTTTCCAGGGCTTTCTCAATGGCTTTAATGGTTTGATCGATATTAAGTACCATGCCATGCTGTACGCCATTGCTGGCAGCACGGCCAAAACCTAATATTTCTAACTTGCCGAATTCGTTTTTACGCCCGGCGATGGCAGCGATCTTAGTGGTTCCAATATCGAGGCCTACAATAATGGGTTGTTCCTTGTTCATAGTTGTATGTTTTTGTGTGTGTTTGTTTTTACTTCTCTGTGATAAAGATTTTTATAAATTAAAATATTGAAGGTTTACAAAAAGTTAATAATCGTTTGCCGGCATTACTGCTTTTGGTTTTTCCGGTGGCTTTTTCACTTTTTCGGGTAATGCTTTTTGAGAACCCGGCGTCTTTATTTGCTTTTTAATGATTTCGTTTTTCTTTAGTTTTTTGTCTTTATCTGCAGGTTTCACTGGGACCGGTTTTTCCGGGAGTTTAGCGGGCATGGTTGCCGGGGCGGTTGGGTTCAGGGGAGCAGGTTCATTTTCTATTACCGGAGTTTCAGCGGGTTCATCATCCCTTTCTATTGATCGTTCAATCAGGCTGCTATCGTAATTGGATTTATCATTCTCTATATTCATTTTTCCTTTAAGCATAAGTTGAGAATCGGCAGCCATTTTCTCTGCCCGTTCTGCCATCAAGGTCATAAGTTCAATAGTTCGTAATGAATCGGCAGCGATATCTTCTTTGCCTTTAATTTTGGCAACAATCTGGTTATTGTATTGCAGGTTAATGGTGCTATATTTATTCCACCCCACTTTTTCAATTACTTTTTTGTAGAACAATTTTAATTTGTAAAACTTAGCATCAATATCGGTGGCATCTCCAAATAAAATCAGTTGGTCTCCCATTTTCGGTATCAATTCAAAACAAAGTTTCTCATTTATATTTACCTGGTCAATCATGGCCATTAAAAAAGGATCCGATTCAATTTTTAAACTTATTTCTTTAATGCCATTCAGCAGGGTGCTATCCCTTGTTGTAAGCCCTTTAGGGTTTGCTGTAAAACCTGTAAATACAGGTACTTTTGCCGAGAATTTAAGGCTTAAGGGCAAGATCATATTACTGCTATCTATATAAAATGAATTACCGGTAATTGTAAATATCCTGGCAACGGGTTCCCGTTCGTCAATATTTACATTTAATGTATTGTTGTTATCAAAATAGAGTTCTGCATTTTTTATCCATACTTCATTTTCTAACTCTTCTTCCATTTTACGGAGATCAAAATTTTCCATCAGCCCACCTACTACCTGGCTTTGTGAATGCTGCTTTATCACTTCAAGCACATCCTTTTTATCAATAAAGAAATTATTATTCACGCCCCTGATATTAACTTCAATCCCGTTGCATTGGCGGCTGTCTTTACGCTTTACAGCAGCTACCAGCAATACGATTGAGGCAGTTCCCAGGATTACCCAGAAACAGGCCAGCAATACATTTTTAATATGGTTTTTATTAAACTTCATTTACCTGGCTTCTACTATTTTTTTAACCGGCTCTACCAGGGAATCTATATCACCGGCGCCGCTCATAATTAATAACTGTACATCATTCTTTAAAACCCAACCTGGTAATGCATCTTTTTCAATTACCGAAACATGTGGATGCTTCATGTTTTCTACAATGGAATTACTGCTCACCCCCGGTATGGGCAATTCTCTCGCCGGGTAGATGGGAAGCAGCAATACTTCGTCTGCCAGGCTTAATACTTCTGCAAATCCGGCTGCCAAATCTCGGGTACGGCTATACAAATGGGGTTGAAAAACAAGGGTACATTTCTTACCGGGAAATAGTTCTTTGGCTCCCATTATTAATGCACGCAATTCTTCAGGATGATGGGCATAATCATCTATCATTACAATTCCTGTATTACCAGCCGATGGTTTTACAATATATTCAAAGCGCCTTTTCACGCCTTTAAATTCTGAAAGGGCAGCCCTGATCTTTTCTTCATGAATTCCTACATGCAAGGCTACTGCAACCGCTGCCACTGCATTTTCTACATTATGGCGCCCCCCCATATGCAGGGTAAGTTGCTGTATTGTTCTGTCGTTTATCACTGCATCAAATAAATAAGCCCCGTTTTGTACCGTAATATTCCTGGCGTAGCAGTCGGCCTGTGCATCTGTAGCCGCATAACTCCATTTATTACTTGCCAGCAACTCAGTATCCCGGTGGAGATTATTTTTATAGATCAATAATCCCTTGTCCTTTATATTTTCAGTAAAGCTGATAAAAGCATCCTGCATATTTTTTTCGGTGCCATAAATATCCAGGTGATCCGCATCCATCGCTGTGATAATGGCAACATCCGGAAATAATTTTAAAAAACTGCGATCGTATTCATCTGCTTCTACCACGCAAGTATGATTATCACTTTTCCAAAAATTAGTATCATAGTTCGCTGAAATCCCCCCCAGGAATGCATTGCAGCCATACCCGCTATGCCGCAGTATATGTGCAATTAAGGTACTGGTAGTAGTTTTACCATGTGTGCCGGCTACTGCAATAGTATAACATCCGTTTGTAACCGCTTCTAATACATCACTGCGTTTTAGTAACAGGTAATCATTGTTTTTATAAAAATTTAATTCTTTATGATCGGCCGGAATAGCAGGTGTATAAACCACCAGTTCTGCCTGTGGATCCAGTAAGTTTACATCATCATGATAATGAATGTACATTCCTTCATCTTCTAATTTTTTTGAAAACGGAGTAGCAGCTCTATCATACCCGCTCACCTTACGATGCCTGCTTATAAAATACCTGGCCAGGGCGCTCATGCCAATACCGCCAATGCCGAGGAAATACACCGGCCCTTGCCCCTGCTTCACGTTTTGAGTTATTGATATTTTACTTTTAGTATCCACGAATAGTTTTAATTCTTATTTATATAACTGAGTACTGATTTTGCTATTTCTACATCGGCATGCCTCCTGGCTTCATTTCCTATTTTCGCTTTCATAGCCTGTTGCTTCGCTTCATCTTTACTTAAAGCGATTACGGCCGGTACCAATTTTTCCATGGCATCATGATTGGCAACTAACAATGCTGCACTCTTATCCACCAAAGTTTTGGCATTTGCTGTTTGATGGTCTTCTGCAGCAAAGGGATAGGGAACAAATACAACCGGTTTCTTTGCCAGGCATAATTCGGCAAGGGCCATAGCCCCGCTCCGGCTAATTACAATATCTGCTGCGGTATAAGCATATTCCATTTGCATAATAAAATCACTTACATAAATATTTTTATACCCGTCGGCCATTTCTGTTGCTTTCTCTTTAAAAGATTTCCCGGTTTGCCAGATCAATTGAAGGTCATTTTTTTCAAAGGCATCAAGATGCCTGGCGATGGCTTCATTAATGGCTTGCGCCCCCAGGCTTCCTCCCAGGGAGAGTACTGTTTTTTTTAAAGGATTCAATTTAAAAAAATGGATCGCTTCATCCCGGCTTATATTCATTCTTTCTATCACCTGCCTTACGGGGTTACCGGTTACCTGGATTTTTTCTGCCGGAAAGAATTTTTCCATGCCGGGTGTTGCTGTGAAAATTCGGGTAGCTTTTTTCCCCAGCATCTTATTGGATTTGCCGGCAAAGGAATTACTCTCATGAATAAAAGTGGGGATTCCTTTATTTTGTGCATATTTCAATACCGGGAAACTTGAATAGCCACCTACACCAATGGCGGCATCTGGCTTAAAACGATTGAAAATAGAACGAACCTGGAAAAAACTTTTTAACAACTTAAAGGGCAGGAAAATATTTTTAATCAAAGAGCTCCTGTTGAAGCCGGCAATATTTAGCCCTTCAATTTCATAACCTGCTTGCGGAACTTTTTCCATTTCCATTTTACCCTTTGCCCCTACAAATAAAATGTTTGTGGCAGGCGCTTCTGCTTTAATTGCATTCGCAATGGCAATGGCGGGAAAAATATGCCCACCTGTACCTCCACCGGCAATAATAATTTGCCTGGCAACCGGGGTTGATATGTTTTTTTCTTTTGTCAATTTTTATTCTTCGGTTTCTTCTTTAGCATTTTCTTCAATATCTACAGCCACTGCTTTTAATTTTCCTTCTTGCTGCTCTACATTCCGGCTTACGCTTAATATTATACCGATAGCCAGGCAGGTAAACAAAAAACTGCTGCCACCCATGCTTACCAGGGGTAGTGTGACACCCGTATTGGGAAAGAGATTTACATTCACCGCCATATTGACCATGGCTTGTATGACTAAAGTAAAACTCAATGCCAAAGCCAGGAAGGCACCAAAAGCATAAGGGCATTTTTTATACGTACGAATACACCGGTATAAAAACAATAAGTAAATAGCAATAATGGCTGCCCCTCCCAGCAAACCATATTCTTCTATAATAATGGCATAAATAAAATCGCTATAACTATGAGGCAAAAAATTTCTTTGTTCACTATTACCCGGGCCACGGCCGAGTATTCCTCCTTTAGCAATTGCAATTTTAGCCTGGTTAATCTGGTAACTTTTTTCGCTGTCTAAATTTTTACTTCCATATACAAATGTTTGAATCCGGCTAATCCAGGTAGGCATACGCCCGGCAGAAAACAGGGCCGGCAGTTTATTGGGTTCATTGGTTTTTGTATTATAAGTAGATACGGCAATTGTTATCAATAAGATCAAGGGGATACAGGCAAGGCCAATGGTTGCCAAAATATGTTTTGTACTTACCCGCCCGATGAACATGAGCATAAGGCTGGTACCGGCTATTAAAATAGCGGTAGACAGATTTGCGGGTGCTACCAATGCACAAATGATTCCTACCGGGATGATGATTGGCAGGAATCCTTTCTTAAAATCTTTTATCACTTTTTGCTTGCGGCTTAGTTGGCGGCTTAAGTACATAAATAAAGCAAGCTTAGCCAAATCAGAAGTTTGAAACGTCATATTAATCACCGGGAGTTTAATCCAGCGGCTCCCGGCATTTAATTCTACACCAAATAAAAGTGTGTATAATAATAATGGAATGGAAATAAGAAATAATATCAGGGCTACCCGGGAGTAGATTGTATAATTTATGCGGTGTGCCCAATAAATAATGATTAGCCCCAGGATGATAAATGCGAATTGCTTAAATAAATAACTTTCATTGCTGCGGCTCATGCGATAGGCCAATGAACCGGTACTGCTGTACACCAGCAATAAACTGGCCAGGGTAAGAATTACAATGATGGCCCAGATTACCCTGTCGCCCCTTGTTTTACGTACCAGGTTTCCTCCCATCTCAGAAATATGGGGAGAGAAAATTGATTTTATGTTAAAGTTATCTGCCATTTTCTATTTGCATCAACTTATAAATTTTTTACAGCTTGTTTAAACTGGTTGCCCCTGTCTTCATAATTTTTAAAAAGATCGAAGCTGGCACAGGCGGGGCTCAGTAAAACCACATCGCCTTTTCCTGCGAAATGAAAAGCGGCTTTCACAGCATCTTCTGCATTATCAGTATTCACCATTAGCGATACCATGTCTTTAAAGGCTTCGTGTATTTTACGGTTATCAGTGCCCAGGCACACAATCGCTTTTACTTTTTCTTTCACCAGCTCTGCCAGTAACTGGTAATCATTGCCTTTATCTACCCCGCCCAAAATGAGGATCACCGGCTTGGTCATACTTTCTAAGGCAAACCAGGTACTGTTTATATTAGTGGCTTTACTGTCGTTAATAAATTCGATTCCTTTAATATTGGCCACCGGCTCCATCCGATGTTCCAGGCTTTCAAAAGTTTGAAGCGCTTCTCTTATTTTTTCTTTGCGGATATCCACTGCGGTAGCGGCCATACTTGCTGCCATACTGTTATATTGGTTGTGTTTTCCTTTTAATGCAAAGTCATTTACACTCATTTTCATTTCTTCTCCTTTCCACTTTAAATGCATTTGTGCATTGGTAAGGTATACCCCTTGTGGGAGTTCATGGTTAATTGACATGGGTGCAAGTGTTGATTTAATGGAATAATGGTTAATGTATTTCATGGTAGTTTCATCATCGGCGCAATAGATAAAAACATCCTCTGCCGTTTGATTTTCTACAATACGGAATTTAGATTTTATATAATTTTCTACTTTGTATTCATACCGGTCCAGGTGGTCTTCCGTAATATTCATCAGGATGGCTACATCGGGCCGAAAGGTTTTAATATCATCTAATTGAAAAGAACTTACTTCTACCACATATAAGGCCCTCGGTTGTGTAGCCACCTGGCGGGCAAATGAAAAACCAATATTTCCTACTACTGCACAATCCATACCCGCATGGCGGCAGATGTGATAAATGAGTGCCGTTGTAGTTGTTTTACCATTGCTGCCGGTTACGGCAATAATTTTACTATCGCCTGTAAAGCGATAGGCAAATTCAATTTCGCTGAGTATAGGAATACCTGCCTGCCTGAGTTTATGAACCCATTCATTTTTTTCCGGGATACCGGGGCTCTTTACCACTTCCTGGGCATCCAGTATTTTCTCTTCGCTATGCTTTTCTTCTTCATATTGAATTTGATGATCGTCTAACTCTGTTTTATAATTCTCTTTTATTTTACCGCCATCACTCACAAACACATCATAACCCTGGCTGCGGGCCAGGATAGCTGCCCCTACACCACTTTCGGCAGCACCTAATATGACGATCTTTTTTTGCATGCTTATTTTTAAGCTTACCATTTTAAGAGAACCCTGTAACAGGTTCCCGGTTAAATAAAATAGGTTCTTCACTGGTATTGGGGCTACAGGACAAGATTTTTCCCGGTGGTCTCAATACAAAAATTGGTTTTTCAACAGTATAGAACTTAATGGGCAAAATAAACATCCACTTTTAGCCCAACTCTTTTAAAAATGTTTTTCACAAGCATAGAACTTAATGGGGCCTCATAATCATCACGGACTTTGCAAGAAAAGAATACAGCCCTGCTGCATGGCTTCCTTACAATAATATTTTACCTCAGCTTAAGTGTTACAATGGCCATGGCCACACAGAGTATGGTAATGATCCAGAATCGCACTGCTATTTTACTTTCATGATATCCCAGTTTTTGATAATGATGATGAATCGGGCTCATTAAAAAAACCCGTTTGCCTTCACCATACTTTTTACGGGTGTATTTAAAATAACTCACCTGTATCATCACACTTAAACTTTCAATAAAAAATACCAGGCAAAAAATGGGTATCAATAATTCTTTTCGTACAATAATGGCCAAAGCGGCAATAATACCACCGAGCGCCAGGCTGCCTGTATCGCCCATGAACACTTGTGCCGGGTATGCATTGTACCATAAGAAGCCAATGCAGGCGCCTACAAATGCAGCTATAAATACAGAAAGCTCACCCAGGTTGGGGATGTACATAATATTTAAATATTCAGCAAACTGGATATTGCCACTTACATAAGCAAAAATGCCCAGGCAAATCCCAATTACAGCACTCACACCGGTGGCCAGCCCATCCAACCCATCGGTAATATTGGCCCCGTTAGAAACTGCTGTTACAATAAAAATTACTATCCCAATGTATAACAGGTAGGTATAATCCTGCCAGCTTTTAGGCAATAACCTGGCATAATTAAACTCGTGGCTTTTTACAAATGGAATGGTTGTAATTACTGATTTTGAATTTACGAAATACCGCTTTTTGCCATCGGTGCTTATGGAATCATACAATATTTTATGGCCTTCTTTATCAAATGCGGGAAGGCTTGCCTGGTTTGTTCTGATCACTTCTCTTTTTACAACCACATTGGGATTAAAATATAAAGTGCATCCTACAATAAGGCCCAATACCACCTGGCCTACAATTTTAAATTTACCGGCCAAACCGTCGCTGTCACTCTTTTTATATTCTACTCCTTTTTCTTTTGCTTTTTTGCGTGAACGGATTTTTAAATAATCATCAATAAAGCCAATTGCTCCCATCCACACGGTACATAACAACATGAGCCGGATATATACTTTATCAATATTGGCAAAAAACAAAGTAGGCACTATAATGGCCAGCAGTAGAATGATTCCGCCCATGGTGGGAGTTCCTTTTTTTTGCTGCTCGCCGGCCAGGCCCAGGTCTCTTACTGTTTCGCCCAATTGTTTTCTCTGTAAAAAAAGAATTAACTTTTTACCGTACAGCATTGTAATCACCAGGCTTAAAATGAGCGCCAGCAACACCCGGAAGGTGATAAACTGAAAAAGATTGCTACCGGGAAACCGGAAACCCTCTTCTGACAACCATTTAAAAAACTGGTACAACATAATTTTTATTTTTCTAGCATTTCAAACATTTCCTGCAATACTTTTTTATCATCAAAAGGATATTTAACCCCATCAATGTCCTGGTATTTTTCATGTCCTTTTCCCGCAATCAATAAGATATCTTCAGGTTCACTCAGGCTCACTGCTGTTTTTATGGCTTCCCGCCGGTCGGCTATACTTATATATTTTTTCCGGGTAACTGCATTGGTGCCCTTTTCCATATCTTTTATAATATCAAGCGGGTTTTCTTTCCGTGGGTTATCTGAGGTGAATATTACTTTATCGCTATGTTCGCATGCCACTTCGGCCATGATGGGCCGCTTGGTTTTATCCCTGTTTCCACCACAGCCTATTACGGTAATAATTTTATGATCGCCCTGCCGTAAATTTTTAATGGTTGCCAATACGTTCAGCAAGGCATCAGGCGTATGTGCATAGTCAACAATACCTACTATTTTTT
Source organism: Sphingobacteriales bacterium 39-19 (assembly GCA_001898465.1). Lineage (GTDB taxonomy): Bacteria > Bacteroidota > Bacteroidia > Chitinophagales > Chitinophagaceae > Ferruginibacter. The sequence goes on from MKTX01000004.1 coordinate 157,254, forward strand.
CTTTGGGGCTCATGCTGTATTCAAAACGGCCTTCGGCTCCTTTCAAATTGCTTAGCACCAATAATACATCTGCCTTATTAAGGCCCAGGCAAATGGCGGCTCCATATACAGCCAGTACATTGTATGCATTAAACTCACCTATAATCCTAAAATGAACATCCATCTCATTGATGTTCATGTGCAGCCCGGAAAGGCTATTATCTAAAATCTTTCCTTTAAAGTCGGCCAGGGTATGCAGGCTATAAAAATATTTTTTGGCAGCGGTGTTTTGCAGCATTACGCTTCCTCTCCTGTCATCGGCATTACTAATTGCAAAAGCTGTGGCCGGCAAACCATCGAACCATGATTTTTTCACCCGGATATATTCATCAAAAGTTTTATGATAATCCAGGTGGTCGTGTGTAATATTGGTAAATAAGGCACCGGTAAAAAATAAACCAGCCAGGCGCTGCTGCTGTATAGCATGGCTGCTGCATTCCATAAAAACGTGGGTGCATCCCTCCTCTTTCATGTGATGAAGCAGTTGGTTAAGGGCAATGGCGCCCGGCGTGGTGTGTGTGGCTTCTATAATATGGTTACCCACCTGGTTTTGTACAGTACTGATAAGCCCGCATCGATAACCCAGCGTGGAAAATAAATGAAACAAAAGAGTGGCAACGGTTGTTTTTCCATTGGTACCCGTTACTCCTACCAATTTCATGTGCAACGAGGGTTCTCCATAAAACAGGTGGCTCATAAAACCGGTAGCGGTTGCAGCATCGGTTACCTGTACATAGGTGATATTGGGCCGGGTATTACCAGGCAACGTTTCGCATACAATGGCTATAGCGCCCTTATCAATAGCAGCATCTATAAACTGGTGCCCATCGGTAAGGGTACCTGTTACAGCTATAAAACAAGAGCCTTCTGTAACCACACGGGAATCACTATACAATGCCGTAATGGGTATTGCCGTAGTTCCATGTACTGAAACAATTTTAGTTTTATATAGTAAATCCTGTAACAGCATATCTTTTATCAATTGAGCATTAATGAAATTTCCTGCCCTTTTATAAAACGGGTACCTGCCGGTAAACTTTGCGAAATCACTTTACCCTTACCCAACAATGATATTTTTAAGCCTTTATTTTCTAATAAATAAACAACATCCTTTAGCCCCATGCCTACTACATCCGGCATTACATTACCCGATTCATTTAATCCGGCGGGTGCCACCATGCCCGCCTGATTTTTTACCATTCGGGCTTCTCTCCAGTTACCGGAATTGGATGAATCTGTAAAACCAATTTGTAAGAAAGTAAAAATGGATTGCAGGTCATGCTTAGCGCCTACAATATTATAGATGTTGCTATCGGGAATATTTGGCTTTTGTTCTAATTTATAATTATTGATATAGCGGCCATAAATGCGATCCGCAATTTGCTTGAATACTTTACCTGCTACATCAGCCCCATAAATAAATTTTGATTCACGGGAGTTTTGAATAACCACCCCAATACTATATTTTGGATTTTCAGAAGGAAAATATCCCATAAAGGAGGCCTGGTAAATTTTATTTCCTTTATTGTATCCTTTATTGTCTAATGCAGTTACGGCGGTGCCGGTTTTACCGGAAATAGAGTATAGCGAATCGAATAAGGTTTTATGACCTGTACCATGTAAACTATCTACCACAGCTTTGAGGCATTCTTTAGCTTGCGCCAGGGCTTGTGGGCTACAAATACTATTTACAATTACTTCCGGCTCTATATGTTTTATTTCTACGCCATATTCCCGTACAGAACTTACCAGGTAAGGCCGCATCATTTTGCCATTATTGGCAACGGCATTGTATAACATAAGCATGTGCAGGGGAGTAACCAACTCTTCGTATCCATGGGCCATAAAAGGAATGGTTGTTTTTGACCAGCTCCTGTTTGAAGGTCTTTTTATAGTGGGTTTACCAGAAGAAGCTACGATATCAATCCCCGTCATTTTATCTAAATGAAATTTTGATAAATGATCTATAAATTTATTGGGCTGATTTTCATAAAACTGGTTGGCCATTTTAGCAAAGGCAACATTACTACTGGTAAAGAATGCTTTTTTTACTGAAATTTTCCCGGCACCCAGGTGAGAATCTTTAATACGCAAACCATAAAACTTCATAGCCCCACCTTCTACATCTACAATACTTTCGTTATTTACATACCCATCATCAAGCAAACTTAATAGCGTAGCTAGTTTAAAAATAGAGCCCGGCTCTGTGGCTTTACCAATACCATAATTTAAATCTTCAATATAACTGCCATCGGCTTGCTTGCCCAGGTTCGCAATGGCTTTAATTTTACCGGTTGCTGTTTCCATTACAATGGCTGTGCCATGGGTAGAATTATTGCCCACCATCATTTCCATCAATGCACTTTGGGTTACATCTTGTATATAGGTATCAATTGTTGATATAATATCTTTACCATTAACCGGTGCAAATTCTGAACCTTCAACCGGTATATATGTACCGGCGGCATAACGCATTAACCGCTGGCCGGTAGTACCCCTTAAAACACTATCATAGGTAAGTTCCAGCCCTACATTTTTGCGGGCATCGGAGCGGGATAAGCCAATGGTTCTATTGGCAAGCAATACATAGGGATTGATTCTTTTATCCCGGGGATCAATGATAAAACCACTTTTATTCCGGCCCAGCCGGACCAGCGGAAATTCTCTCAATTGGCGGTATTCATCAAATGAGATTTTCTTCTTTAATGCATAATATCTTTGTTCATCCTTATAAGCTATTTGCATTTCTTTTTTGTAAGCAGTTGCGGATTTATCTTTAAATAATTGGGCAAGGCAGATACTCAATGAATCAATATTATCTTTAAACCTTTTGCCTTGTTTATCTCTTAATCCATCGGCACCAAAGTCAACATACACATCAAAAACAGGTACCGATGTGCTGAGCATATTTCCATCTTCGCTGTAAATAGTGCCCCTTTCTGCTTCAATGGGTAAATATTTTAAATGAAGGCTATCACTCATGGAAATCCAAAATTTTCCCTGCGCCCTTTGTATATAAAAAGCACGCCCCAAAATCATGATCCCTAGCAGTACAATACCCAGGAAACAGAGGTAAACCCGCCATAATATGTCTTTCTTAATTTCCAATGCCTGTTATATTATTGCGTATTTTTTGGTTGTGATGAATCTTGTAAAATAAATGCAGGTACTTTTAATTCTTTCAGGCCCAGGGGTTCTACAGCTTTCACCAATTCACTCGCCTTGCTCCTGAATATGACTTCACTCTTTACGGTTTTATATTCAAATTCCAGTTCTCTTATATTTTTTTCGGTTGTCGCAATTTTACGAATGAGCTTATCGGCATGATGGCCATTATAGATATATAAAACTGCCAGCACACTTAAGAAAAGAAAGAAGGGGATGTTGCGAACCATCCAACGATAGTTGAACAGCCTGCGTAACTCTGTTTTAATAGAGTTGCCATTTTCCTTTATTTTTTTTTCTTTTGCCATTTTATTTTTTTTCTGCCACTCTTAGTTTAGCGCTCCTGGATCTTTTATTTTTTTCCATTTCTGCTGGTGCGGGCAGTATGGGTTTTTTATTAACGGGTTTTAATGCACTGGCAGGCCGGGTTCCATATATTTCATCTGCCGGCACTTCTTCAAAACTCCCCTGCTTAAAAAAGTTTTTCACCAGCCGGTCTTCCAGGGAATGAAAAGTAATGACGGCTATTCTTCCCCCGGGTTTTAGTACCGTGGCCGATTGGGCAAGCATTTCTTTAAGCGCCCCCATTTCGTCGTTTACTTCGATGCGTATAGCCTGGAACAACTGAGCAAAATATTTGTGCGGATTTCCTTTTACAATGGCCTGTACCGATTGCTTAAGCTGGTTAATGGTATTCAAAGGGCTAATGGCCCGCTGGGCTACAATGGTTTTAGCTAAAGTTTTGGCATTGGTTACTTCTCCGTATTGCTCAAACATTTTGTGAAGCCGGTTTTCGGAGTAGGTTTGTAACACTACAGCCGCTGTTAAGTTATTACGGCTATCCATGCGCATATCTAAATTTGCATCAAACCGGGTAGAGAAGCCCCTTTCTCCTTCATCAAACTGGTGGCTGGATACACCCAGGTCGGCCAAAATGCCATCTACCTGGCTTACCTGGTGCAGGCGTAAAAATCGTTGCAGGTACCTGAAATTTTGAGGAATAAACAGGAAACGATCATCGGCAGGCAAATTTTTGCGGGCATCTTCATCCTGGTCAAAACCAATTAATAAACCCGAGGTACCCAATTGTTTTAAAATGGCGGCGCTATGGCCACCACCCCCAAATGTACAATCTACATAAGTACCATTGGGTTTTACCTGCAGGGCTTCTACGGCTTCCTGCAGCAATACCGGTACATGATATGCATTAGCGCCAGCGGTATCTTTTTGGGGCTCCGCATTCATTGATTTTTTTTCCTCAGGCATCATGAGCGATTTTTTTATGCGCCGGAGTCTCCCGGTTTTTTATTCATCACCACATTGGCCAATTCACTAAATGATTCAGCAGTAAACGACTCAAAGAACTCCTTATACTTGGTTTTGTCCCATATCTCAATTTTATTGAGCGCCGATACCAAAACAATTTCCTTATCAAGCTGGGCGTGTTCCGATAAATTTTTAGGGATGAGCAGCCTTCCTGCAGAATCTAATTCTACCTGGGTGGCCCCGTTTAAAAAAAATCTCCTGAATTCACGAACTTTGGGATCAAAATCATTTAATGCAGAAATATTTGCAAAAATGGGTTCCCAGCTTTGCAGGGGATACAAAGTGAGGCATTTTTCAAAGCCCCTGTTTATGACAAATTGGGCGGCTTGCTCTCCCGACAGTTGTTTTTTAAAACCTGCCGGTAAAAGAAAACGCCCTTTGGCATCTACAGTTGATTCGTATTCTCCTAAAAAGCTGATCATGAATGGAAAATCAATTTATTAAGTATAAAGCAGTACAAAATAAACGATTTTAACCACTTCTACCCACTTTTTACCACCTTTTTATTTTTCCACAGAAAAAAAGGTTGATTTCAGTAACTATACTGATGTTTTTGCACGATTTGATGTGGATTACTACTGCGTGAAATGTGAATTGATGTGGATATATGTGAATAGTGAAGTTCCCGAAACTATTTTACCACGGGGATATTGATGGTAAAAATGCTTCCTTTACCCAATGTACTCTCGGCCTTAATAGTTCCTTTATGGGCTTCTACCATTGTTTTTACATAACTCAGGCCCAGGCCAAAACCTTTTACATTATGTACATTACCGGTATGAGCCCGGTAGAATTTTTCAAAAATACGGTTCAGGGTTTCTTTATTCATACCAATGCCATTATCCTCAATTTTAATGCGGATATGGCCATTTACATTAGCTGTACTTACGGTAATGACGGGGTGATCGTTTGAATATTTTACTGCATTATCCAATAAACTATTAATAAAATTGGTGAAATGCACTTCATCGGCCATTACCGTGCATTTGTCAGCATCAAAATGTGTTATTATTTTTCCTCCTTTATCTGCAACCGGCAGCGTCATATTATTCAGGGCATTTGAAATAAGTTCGTGGGCAGAAATCTTTTTTAAATTTAATTGTACTTCCTGCTTATCGAGCAAAGCCGCTTGCAGTATGGTTTCTACTTGTTTATTCATCCGGCGGTTTTCTTCTTTTATAATACCGGTAAAGTAGTTAGATTTTTCCCGATCGCCCACTACCTTGTCATTTTTTAAGGCATCTACAGCAAGCGAAATGGTAGCCAGTGGAGTTTTAAACTCATGCGTCATATTATTAATGAAATCATTTTTAATTTCACTTAATTTTTTCTGGCGCAGCAAGGTTCTTATGGTTAAGTAAAAGGCAGTAGCGATGATGATGGTAAATAAGATGGCTCCTATTATAAAAAAAATAAGCTCATGTAAAATAATTGATTTTTGATGCGGCACAATCACTACTAAAAATTCATCGGGTACCAGGCTCTCTAAACTACTCCCGCTGGGCGCCTGTATAATCACCGCATTTTGCAGGTTACTGGATGTATCGTTGTAATAGCGATAAAAATTTTCTGATTCTACCTGGTCTCCCATGAGTGTGCCCTCTGTTACGGCAAATTCAAATGGGATATCTTTTAAGAAATTACGATCAAAGGAAGAGCGGATAATGTCCCGCATTTCATCTTTACTAAACCGCTTAATGGTAGATTGCCTGCTAAACTCAAGATTTAGCTTATCGGCTGGAAAATTAAATTCCTTTTTTTTGGGTACCATCATTTTGTTTTCATCGGCCATCCGGATAGCCGCATCACCCGAAGCTTTTATAATGTTTTCTTTAAGCTGTTGTTCCTTTATTTCCTTAGCACTTTTTAACCATAAAAACTGAAAAAAGATAAGCCCCAGCAGGCTTAATGTGATAAGTATAGTAATGATGGGGAAAATTTTTTTCATGTACAGCAGCTTTTACCCTGTTTATTTTACAAATGTAGGGGCAAAGCCTATTGGGTGCATTACAAAATAAGTATTTTGCAAATATATTAACGCCTATTCCGGTATTATTCTTCTCATTATGGCTCTTTTTGGCTGCGTGCTTTTTTTTCATACATTTAGAATTATGATAGCCGCCCAAACAGGAACCCTTTTAATTGCAGAACCCTTTTTAAAGGATATTCACTTTATGCGAACTGTAGTTTTAATATGCAGGCATGATAAAGAGCTGGGTACTTTTGGGTTCACATTAAACAAACAACATACACATTCTTTACATTCATTTTTCCCTGACATCCAGAGTATGGATATACCCCTGTTTACCGGGGGGCCTGTACAAATGGATACTTTACATTATGTACATCAGTATCCTGAATTTTTTGATGATGCAGAAGAAATTATTGAAGGTGTATACTGGGGCGGAAATTTTGATACTTTAAAAACTTTAATGAACGCCGGGAAAATAGATCCGGGAAAAATAAAATTCTTCCTGGGATATAGCGGCTGGGAATCCGGCCAGTTAGAAGCGGAAATCAGTGAAAATACCTGGCTGATTGCGCCCGCTTCCGCCCCCCTGATATTTGAAACTTCACCGCAAGAAACCTGGAAAGCGAGCCTGCAACAAATGGGTGGTAAATATCAGCTGCTGGCAAATTATCCCATAGATCCGCATTTGAATTAATGATCAGTTCCCCAACCTGAATTTTACAAAATCTATGCAGATGATTTAGAAAATTAAAGTCCTCATCACATCAATACAAACGGATCAGGAAATAAGGCCGTAGAATTGGCAACCCGGTACCCGGTGTATTTTTTAAGCAGAAAATCTTACTTTCAGTAAAATTTAAAACCATTGCTTTACCGGCTGCTTAAGTTTCCTGCCCAAATTGTGTTGCATTTATTTTGCCGCCGTATTCAAATAAATGCTCCCGGGGCATTAAACAGCCGGGGTCCCCTGCTCATTGCCTGCAACCATCCCAATTCATTTTTAGATGCTATTATTCTTTGTACCCTGTTTAAGCAACCGGTGTATTCGCTGGCAAGGGGCGATGTTTTTAAAAATAAATGGGTCGCTTTTATTTTAAAGTCACTGTATATTTTCCCTGTGTACCGCACCAGCGAAGGCGTGGAAAATTTGGAACACAACTACACCACATTTAATGCCTGTATCGAAATTTTTAAACGCAATGGTATTGTACTCATTTTTAGTGAAGGCCTCTGCATCAATGAATGGCATTTACGGCCATTAAAAAAAGGTACGGCCCGACTGGCTATTAATAGTTGGAAACAAAATATTCCATTAAAGGTAATGCCCGTGGGCCTCAACTATAGCTCGTTCCGGTATTTTGGAAAAAATATCCACATTCATTTTGAAGATCCAATTACGTCAACAGGCATCCCGCTGTATGAGAGCGAAGGAAAGGCCATACAGGATTTTAATAAAAAACTATACCATGCATTATCCCAATCAGTATATGAAATAAATGAGAAAGACTATGTGAGCCGGCAACAATTATTTAATACAGAGCACCCGTTATTTGTAAAAGCAGCATTGGCAATCCCTGCCTTACTGGGCTGGCTTATTCATTTACCACTATATGTTTCTGCTTTATTCCTTATTCAAAAACGCTTTGCAAAATCGGGGCATTTTGATTCTATATTGGTAGGGCTTTTATTTTTTATTTACCCGCTTTACCAGTTATTGGTTTTTACCCTGTTTTTTATTTTAACCCATAGCGGGTGGTCATTCGCCCTGTTTCCTCTTATGCCTTTTTGTGCCTGGGCATGGCTGCAATTAAGGGTAATGGTGCCCGGTAAATATAAAAAAGCCCCGCATTAAAAACACGGGGCCCGTAAGATGTGTGCAAGAATCATTAAATTTCAGCAGCGCCTTCTACCAGAATAATGGTTTTGTTATTCATTACTTCTACAAAGCCACTTTGTATTTCGTAGCTTTTAGTATTATTTTTATCTTTCAGCACTTTTAGTTTACCATTACGCAGGGCGCTTACAATGGGTGCGTGCCGGTCTAGTACTTCAAATAAACCACTAATACCGGGCAATTGTACCCCAAACACTTCTCCACTAAATACTTTTCCTTCTGGCGTTAATATTTCTAATGTCATGATAATATGTAGATTTTAGTATCCGTATGAAAACCCGCTATCCTCTTTTACAATCACCGGGGAATACGTAAATACTTTTTTCCTTACGCTTTTGCAGCTTCCATCAGCTTCTTTCCTTTTTCAATAGCATCATCAATAGAACCTACCAGGTTAAAAGCGGCTTCGGGATAATCATCCACTTCGCCATCCATAATCATATTAAATCCACGGATGGTTTCTTCAATGGGTACCAACACCCCCTTTAAACCGGTAAATGCTTCGGCAACATGGAAAGGCTGTGATAAGAAGCGCTGTACTTTACGGGCTCTTTTTACTACCAGTTTGTCTTCATCACTTAATTCATCCATACCCAAAATGGCAATAATATCCTGTAATTCTTTATAGCGTTGTAATATTAATTTTACCCGGTTGGCACAATTATAATGCGCTTCACCCACAATGAGTGGTGTTAATATCCGGGAAGTAGAATCCAAAGGATCTACCGCCGGGTAAATACCCAAATCGGCAATTTTACGACTCAATACCGTTGTAGCATCCAGGTGAGCAAATGTAGTAGCCGGCGCCGGATCGGTTAAATCATCGGCAGGTACATATACGGCCTGCACCGAAGTGATAGAACCATTTTTGGTAGATGTGATCCTTTCCTGCATAAGGCCCATTTCGGTAGCCAAGGTAGGCTGATACCCTACTGCTGAAGGCATACGGCCAAGTAATGCCGACACTTCGGAGCCTGCTTGTGTAAAACGAAAGATATTATCTACGAAAAACAGGATGTCTTTTCCTTGCCCGTCACCTTCGCCATCCCGGAAATATTCAGCCAGGGTAAGGCCGCTCAGCGCCACACGGGCACGGGCTCCGGGGGGTTCGTTCATTTGCCCGAATACAAAAGTGGCTTTAGATTCTTTAAGCCCTTCCATATCAACGGCATTTAAATCCCAACCTCCTTCTTCCATACTATGTTTAAATTTTTCACCATAGTTCATAATGCCCGCTTCAATCATTTCACGCATCAGGTCATTCCCTTCACGGGTACGTTCACCTACACCGGCAAATACCGATAACCCGCTATAGGCTTTGGCAATATTATTAATTAACTCCTGTATCAATACGGTTTTGCCTACCCCGGCACCTCCAAACAATCCAATTTTACCCCCTTTGGCATAAGGTTCAATCAAATCAATTACTTTAATACCGGTAAATAAAACTTCTGATGCGGTAGTGAGGTTTTCAAAAAGAGGTGGCTTTGCATGTATGGGACGGCCATTTGCTTTGCTTACCTGGGCTAATCCATCAATGGCGTCGCCGGTTACATTAAACAAGCGGCCTTTAATTTCTTCGCCAATGGGCATGGTAATTGGTTTACCAGTATCTATCACTTGGGTACCCCTTACCAAACCTTCGGTACCGTCCATCGCAATGGTACGCACACTATCTTCCCCCAGGTGCTGCTGTACTTCCAGTACTAACTTATCCCCGTTATCCCGGGTAAGTTCCAGCGCATTCATAATTTCAGGAAGTTTAGAATCGTTATCGAACTGTACGTCAACTACAGCGCCGATGATTGATTTGATTTTACCAGTATTGGCCATAACAAATATTTAAAAAATATAACTTATAATTTTGAGCCGCAAAGGTAAGGGTACAAGACTGTATATAAAAATTGGCAGTACGTTTTTTTAGAAAAAATATAGCCATTGGGTGTGGGCCTGAATCCTTTTGGCCTTTTGTATATTGAAGTGCCTAAATTTATATGATGAAGCGGATATAAACGTGGGTGGAAATTCTATCCCTTATTCGATTTTATGATAATCACCTATTTTTACCTTATTATGATCAGCAAAAGCATTCTCTTTTTATTGTTAGTACTTATCCTGGTTTCCTGCAGCCCCTCATTTAACCGGGACAAAGCCCTTTTTGACCGCTCGGCAGTAAAGGCAAAATTTAAAGCGATAGACGACTTAAATGATTGCTATTTTGAAATAAAAGAAAATGGTTTTACCGATTTTTATTGCCAATTGTACGACAGCCTGAAAAATACACATTACCCCGGCCGCTATACCCAACAAGAGGATACTTTACTATTAAAATTTTATAATAAGGAAGCTTATAAAATGTTAGGCAAAAAAGCATTGATCAGCCATACCAAAAAGGAAATTGTATTTTTTGATGTGTATCCCGGCATTCGGAACCGCTTACTCTTTAATTAAATGCTTAGTAATATTTTTATTGGCAATAAACACGCCGGCCAATATTACAAACAAACTAAATACCTGGCCCGGCCCAATGTTTTCTCCATAAAACAATCCCCATAACATGGCCACTATGGGGATGCCGTAAGTAACCATCGAAGAAAAAACGGTACCACCAGTACGTATTAGCTTATAAAATAAAATGGAAGCCAGCGCAGTTGAAAAAGTACCCAGTAAAAAAGCGGCTAACAGCGAACCCCAAATAGCCTTGCCTGTGAAAGAATGATTTAAAAAACCATCGCTGAGTAACAAAATAGTGGCAGCGATACTATTCATAAGCATACTTAAAGAAACGATCAAAATAGACGAAATACTATGCAGGTATTTATGCACCAGGTTTACATTGATGCCATAGCATATTGTTGCCAGTAAAATAAGAAAAGCATGTATAAAGCCCGACTCTTTTGCAGGCGCTGCATGAAATAAAAATAGGAGGATGCAGCCAGTAAAAGCAACCGCAATGCCCAATATTTTATTGAACGGCACTTTTTGATGAAAGAAAAGAACACCCGAAAGAATTACAAAAATAGGCGTCAATGCATTTAAAATGCCGGCTACCGAACTATCTATTTCCTGTTCTGCAATACAAAACAAATAGGCCGGTATAAAACTTCCTAATAATCCCGAAAGAAAAACAAGGCCCCATTTGTTTTTTGGAATTTGCCGGGTAGCCCTAAGCGCAAAAGGAATAAGCACCCATGCTGCACAGATAATCCGCAAAGACGCCACTTGCCAGGCTCCCAGGTTTTCTAACCCATATTTCATTAAAATGAAACTGCTACCCCAAATGATTGAAAGCACTATAAACAAAAGCCATTTGATGGGCATTTAGATCATTTTAGTTATGAGACCTGCAAAAGTATGATTGTATCTTATGCCTTTGTTGAAAATTATATAAAAATTTCTTTTGATGTTTTTTTTATATTTGTATTTCACCTAAAAGAAAATACAATGGGATTTATTAAAGAATTTAAAGAATTTGCACTCAAGGGCAGTGTAATGGATCTTGCTATCGGCGTAATTATTGGCGCTGCTTTTGGGAAAATTATAAGCTCATTGGTAGAAGATGTAATTACTCCCTTATTACTGACACCCGTTTTAAAAGCGGCCGGTGTAGATAAGATTGAAAATTGGGCGCCCGGTGGTATTTACTGGGGCAAATTTTTAAGTGCCGTAATTACCTTTTTAATTGTAGCCCTGGTTGTATTTATGTTGGTAAAAGCCATGAACAGACTTTTACGCAAAAAAGAAGAAGCGCCTGCAGGGCCCTCAAGCACCGATAAATTATTGGCAGAAATCAGGGATGAGTTGAAGAGAAAGTAATTGAACTTTTTATTAAAAAGCTATGCGAATTTCGCATGGCTTTTTATTTTCGTATTGTAAGCAAAAAAATAAGTAAATAACACTATGAAAAAAGCAGTTTTTATTCTATGCGTCTTTAGCGCCTGTTATTGTTACGCACAGGATGGCACCGTAAATGACTTGAAAAAAGCATCGCAGCAAACCATAAAAAAAGATGATAAAGATACTACCCTGAAAGTTTGGAAAAAAGGAGGGAATTTTGCCTTAACTCTAAACCAGGGGTCGCTAAGTAACTGGGCAGCGGGTGGCGACAAATTCTCATTATCTCTTAACTCCATGCTGGATTTGTATGCATTTTATAAAAAAGGCAAACATAGCTGGGATAATAGCCTGGGCCTGGCCTATGGTTTTGTAAATACCACCAGCCTGGGTCAGCGCAAAGCCAGCGACCGAATTGACCTGTTGACCAAATATGGTTATGCATTAAATTCAAAGCTAAACCTGGCGGGGCTTTTTAACTTACGCAGCCAGTTTGCCAACGGCTATGGCTATGCTAAAAATGTATTGGGTGTAGATTCGGCCTACCTTACCTCAAAAACTTTTGCGCCTGCATATGTTTTATTATCACCGGGGATCGACTGGCGGCCAAAAGATAATTTTTCACTTTTTGTATCGCCTGTAACCGCCCGTTGGGTAATCGTAGGCAGTGCCTACCTGCGGCCGTTTTATGGAGTACCCGTAAACAAACCGGCCTTAAGTGAAATGGGCGCTTTTGCATCTGCAAATTATCAGGCTACTTTCAATACCAACCTGGGTTTTAAAAGCAAGCTGGATTTATTCTCTAATTACAAACACAACCCGCAAAATATTGATGTGTACTGGGCAAATATGTTTACTGCCCAAATAACCAAATACATCAATTTTAATTTGAATGTAGATGTGATTTATGATGATGATACTAAAAATATTGACCCTAAAAAAGGCCCTGCCCCGCAAATACTGCAAATGATGGGTATTGGCTTTGCTTATCATTTTAAAAATTAAGCTACTCACCGTTTTTCCACAAAGCCTTGTATGCACTTTGTTACAAGGCTTTTTTATTTACTTTTACCAGCTAATACATTTTTTGTGAACGCACCCAGCTACCAGATAAAATTAGACCAGTTTGAAGGCCCCTTCGATCTTTTGCTTTTTTTTATAGAAAGAGATGAACTGGATATTTATAATATCCCCATAACCAGAATCACCAATGATTTCCTGGATCATATACACCAAACCGAAAAACTGAATATTGAGCTGAGCAGTGAGTTTATTTTATTCATCAGTACCCTTATGCGTATTAAAGCAAAGATGCTATTACCCCGAAAAGAAATAGACGACCAGGGCAATGAAATAGATCCCCGCCAGGAACTGATTGACAAAATACTGGAATACAAAAAATTTAAAGAAGCTTCAGCAAAACTGGCCGAGATGGAAGCAGAAAGGCTCATGATGATAAAAAGAGGAAACCTGCAAAAAGAACTATCTGCCATTGGCGAAGAAGCAGGCGAAGGTACCGAAATACAAACGGTAACCCTTTTCAGGCTGATGAAAGCTTTTGAAAAAGTAGTACAAAAATTACAGGAACGTAATAACAAACCCGTTCATACGGTAATACAGTATAATTATACTATGGAAGGCATCCGGGATGCAATGCTCAGTATGGCGAAAGAACAAAAGACAATGGCTTTTGAAAAAGTATTTGACCAATGCGAAAACCGGATTCACGCAATATTTATTTTCCTGAATTTATTAGAATTGGTGCAGCAAAAATATATAGGTATCCTGGTAGGCGAAGGCCGTAATAATTTTATTATTGAATGGAATGAAAACCGGGAAGAAGACCAAACGACAGTACTTACGCCGGAAGACTGGACAAATTGGAATTAAAAAGAGGCTTCTATTTTTATAAAAATTAGCCTGACTGCATTATTTGTTACCTGAACTTATAACTAATTTCAAGCAAACCATACCGGGGTAAATTTCTATTGATTATTGACTTTTCAATAAAAGCGCCTTTATACCCATTGTAAACAGCTGTAGTATTGGTAATATTAATGCAGCTCAATTTCATGTTGACTTTATCTCTTTTTATATAATACCAAAAATATGTATTAACGAAATAATAATTTTGATTATGAACAAAATAATTTGTTTTATAAAAATTTAATTTAGTTCCTATAGCCATTTTTTTACCAATAGTAGAAGAAAATAAAACGAAGGGATTAAAAGTAGAAGTGCCAACATTCGCATTTAAATCCTGATTGAATAAATAATCTATGCCAAAAGAAGTATTTACATTTTTTCCAATGGATGGCCTTATAGAAAGGTTCGTGTTGTAAAATAGATTTTTTCTGTCTGCAATCTGGCCATTTACTATAGATGGGTTAGAAAATAACAATAAACTGTTTTTAACACTTATGCCTGTATTGATTTTATATATGTACTTATCGTACTTAAAATAAAGATGATCTAAATCTTGATTTGCAGGTGTGAAGCTTTGTTGATAGTAATCAAAATCTTTAGCAAAAGAAATATTACTAATTAGGCTTTTAAACTGTGTAAAATGATACCAAGACAAAATAAAGCTAGCGCCCTTTTCAAATTTCCGATATGAATAAGATACCATTAATTTTAAATTATTCAACCTTCCTTCTATATCCTCATTGTAATTAAAACTACGATACGAAGCTAATACAGGATGAAGAGTCTGCATGGCTAAATTAGGAAGTTCGTTATTATATCCAATATTTACTGAAATTTGATGCAAACTATTAAAATTATAAGACAAGTTAATATTAGGCACGAAATTTATCGCAGAATTTTTCTTTAAAGTTTTTGTCGAAAAATCATTAAATCTCTGTTGAAAAAATGATACACCGGCATCTACTGTAATGTTTAGTTTATTTAGTGAATATGATTTACTATAATTTAAAATAGTATTATTTGATTGCAAACAAGCAAAGTTCAAATATGTACCTGGTAAAACATACTGGCCATTTTCAATATTTAACCCTAATGTTGAGTTGAGCTTTGAATTAATATTTGTATTTGAAATACTTAGCGAGTGAGTACGCCTATCATTCCTTCTGAATAAATATTTAAGTGACAATTTGTTGTAGTTAATACGGTTATTCACAGCCTGGTTTTGCATATTTGTTTTATAGACAGAATCAATATCCCTAAATTCATTTTGCTCTATGGTTAGTTTCTCAAATTTAGTATCATAATTATTTTGTACCATTGCCTGCAGTGCCCTATTTGAATCTATCTTATGAGTAAAAAAAACACCTGCTGAGAATCGATTAAATAAATTGTTTACTTCAGTTACGTAATTAACAGGTGCCAATATAAGTTCTCCCATATTGTATTTTTTCTTATTGTATGCAGTTGCAAATAGGATTTGATTTTTTTTATTTTGAAAGGTGAATTGCAAATGATTGTTTAGAAATAAAGGACTAAATAATTTATTAGAATTTTCCAGGAACGAAAAATTAGAATTCGTGAGGTTGGTAACAGATACATCTTTAAACTGGGATATTTTATCAGAATAAACATCTGCAAAATATTTCAAATTTAGATGCTCATTTAATTTGATACTGTTATTTAAAACCAGCATTTGAGATCTATTAAACAAAGTATTTTGTGCATTTGAAAAGAGGGCCTGGTAAATAGCTTATCTTCAGTTATATAATTTGGCATTACACTCTTGTCGAAATCATTATCTTTTATCTGGTCAAATTCCTCAGTACCCAAAATTTCATTGTAAGGACTTTCGCCGATATTATTTTTACTGGCAATGCCCATTGTTTTTATAAAGCTATTAAACACAAAGATGTTTCCCGTAAAACTATACCTATCCTTTATACCAGCGCTAGCTTTGAAACTCCCAAAAGTTTTCAATTTTTTAGGGTTTTTAAGTTTTAAGTTCATAACCTGCCTATTGCTATTAGATAAATCTTTTAAAAGAGAGTTACTGTTATATTTGTCTATAATCTCCACCCTATCTATCATTCCCGGCTCAATGTTTTTAGAAATTTGCTTATAATTTTTAGTGAGTACATCTCCTTCTATTAAAACATTTTCTATCGGCTTACCATTGAACAGAATATTACCCGTTGCATCCACATCAAATCCAGGCATTTTCCTAAGCACATCTTCCAGGTTATTATCCAGTTTATTTTGAAATGAATTGATTTTAAAAATTGTAGTATCGCCATTTACAATAATGGGTTTTGTATGAACAATAACTTCTGAGAGTTGAATAGTCTTTGGATCTAAAATTATTGAATGTAAATTTTTATCAGAAAGCAAATCATTTAGCAAAATTGATTTTTCAAAGTAACCAATTAAATTAAAAGTTAGATTTATTGGATTATGCTTTAGCGAATCATTTAAATTACAGACATCCAATAGAAAAGACCCATCATGTTTTGAGATAGAAAATAAATTATTTTGAGGAATATTTAAAGTAATAATTACAGATGACAGCTTGTTATTATTAGGCCCATATATTACCCCAGACAATTTTATACATTTTTGGGCGTTTACATTAAAATAAAAACAAAATGAACTTAAAAAAATAAGTATTAATTTAATAGGAGTGTAGGTTTTCAAAACAACAGAATGAAAAATTAGTTTTTAGTTTTGCCTTATTTCCAATCCATAGAGGCCAATTTTGGTTTTTACCCTTGTATTTAAATCTACTTTATCGCTATGTTCCTGGCTTTGCAGGGCTGCTTCCACTCCCTTCATTTGTTGATGCATTTCTTCATTCCTGTATTCCATATACTTCTGCAAGCTAATAGGTATGCCACTTTCTACAAAACGAGTAACCGTTTCCTTTGTAGGATACTCAATCTCAGTAGCATAAAGTTTTACCTGTTGTTTAGTATCTTCCATTTCTAATATTAAACCGGGTAAGCCTTTAAATTTCCAGGGTCCTTCACTAATGGGGATTTCATTTGTAAACCATGCGATGTAACTCCTACCTCTAAAATCACAAGTTGCTTTCATGCATGTGTACTGCTGAATGATTTTAGATTCAATCGAAATTTTCCAATTTATTTGCGGTAACTTCTCCTTAGTAATTACATAATCATTGATCATCTTTTCCCTTACAAAAATTGAATCATTCGTTTTATCGAAATAAACGATATTACCAATAGTGTCAAATCTTTTTCCAGACCCGATTGTATATTTATTGGTACCACTCTTTTTTTCATTTAGAATATTTTCCATGGTTATCCCTTCTGGTTTTGGAGTCAAATTTCCAGGTAGTTTTGCAAAAACATAACTTGAGGCATTGTTATCCCCTATTAAAACTGCTTCTCTACCCATAGTATCAGCCAATACTTTGGTTGTGTCCATTTGTAAACAATGCCTGTAAATAATTTTATACCTGTTTGTTTGAGCAAAAGTGCCTAAAACACTAACTTGGCAGATGATAAAAAAACAAAGGTAAATTGTATAAGACGATAATTGTTTCATTTAAAAAATTAGTTTAAGAAAAGGGTAAGAGAAAATCAAATATTAATCCGCTAAATTAAATGTATAACACCTAATTGTAATGGTATAAGTATAAATACATGAACCATCTGGCGTATTGCAGTTTACACTCTCTAAAACCGGCTCATCTGCAAAGCAAATTGTAGTTTGGAGATACTTGGTAAAGTCATTTTTAGTTAAAGGTGATTTTGATTTGATAATAAATACTTTATCCTTCGCAGGCTTTTTAAAATTAGCCATATTTTGAGTTTTTCTTTCTGGCACAGAATTAAAACTATATGCAAAATAAGCTGTTGGAAGGAGAAAACATAATAGCATAATAAAGAAAATAATTTTTTTCATAAATGTCTCTTTAGTTTTGTTAAATAATTAATTAATTAATTCTCTTACCCCTTAGATTAATTAGAATCAACAAAATTGCTATTGTTATATATATATTTTCAGGCTTTATAAGCATAGAAATAGGCTAATTAAGCATACTCTAAAAAAAATATTTAGATTGGAACTTTATTTATTATTTTACAATACAAACACCCTGATTTAAACTTTTTTAATCCCTATTTTTATGTATAAAGTAAATACGAAGAAATTAAAATCTATAAGGATAGCCAAAGGATTTAGCCAGATTGCTATTGCTGAATTACTATTTATGGAACAAACAACCTATTCTAAAATTGAAAATGGGAAAAACGGCCTAAAAATGGACACAGCATTTAAAATTGCAGAAGTACTTCAAATTTCATTAGAAGATTTTATAGAACCCCCGGTACCAAAACCTACAAAATAACTATAGGAAATTTTATTTTTATCTTTTATTTAGCTCAGGCAGGCAGGCTGTTGAACGGAGCGTCGCCAATGCAGCCGCTTCATGCAGGTATGCCGGTACAAAAAAACCATTGAAAAATCAATGGCTTATACATTTGTTATTTAGATAAAATTATTTCTGCAATATTTTTACAGAAACTGCAGAACGGATTTCGGCTGCAATACTTTCCGCATCTAAACCAATTTCTTTATATAGTTCTTTGGGTGTACCATGTTCTACCAACCTGTCTGGTATGCCCATTATTTTTACATCGGCTTTATATCCGTGTGTATTCATAAACTCCAGTACGGCGCTTCCAAAACCACCTACTATTGTTCCATCTTCTACCGTGATTATTTTTTTGAACTTGCCAAACACTTCGTGCAGCAATTCTTCATCCAAAGGTTTGGCAAAACGCATATCGTAATGCGCCGGGTTAATGCCATCTGCTTTTACGGTGCGAATTGCGGAGGCTGCAAAATTTCCGGGATGGCCAAAAGAAAGTATGGCTATTTCTTCACCATCTTTTATTTTTCGGCCCTTGCCTATTTGTATTTCTTCAAATGGGGTGCGCCATTCCGGCATCACGCCTTCTCCCCTTGGGTAGCGGATTACCATGGGTAATTTTGTAGATTCTAATTGTGCTGTGTACATGAGGTTGCGCAATTCTTTTTCATTCATGGGTGCACTTACAACCAGGTTGGGTATGCAGCGCATATAGGCTATATCGTAACAGCCATGGTGCGTGGGTCCATCTTCGCCTACCAGGCCGGCACGGTCTAAGCAAAAAACAACCGGCAATTTTTGTATGGCTACATCATGTATTACCATATCATAAGCCCTTTGCATAAAAGAAGAATAAACATTGCAAAACACCTTCATCCCTTGTGTGGCCAGTCCGGCGCTTAGTGTTACTGCATGTTGCTCACAAATGCCCACATCAAAAGCACGGTCAGGCATTTTATCCATCATAAACTTTAAGGAAGACCCACTTGGCATTGCCGGGGTGATGCCCATAATTTTTTTATTTTTTTCTGCCAGTTCAATGATGGTATGGCCAAATACATCCTGGTACTTGGGTGGCTGTGGCAACTCGTAAACTTTCTTTTTTATTTCGCCGGTAATTTTATCAAACAGGCCAGGTGCATGCCATTTGGTTTGATCTTTTTCTGCCAGTTCATAGCCCTTTCCTTTCACCGTTTTTATATGTAATAATTTAGGGCCCGGAATTTTCTTAAGGTCAGCGAGGGTTTCTGCCAGCTTCACTACATTATGTCCATCAATGGGGCCAAAATAACGAAGTTTTAAAGCTTCGAATAAATTACTGCTCTTGCTTACCACCCCTTTGATACTGGCTTCCAGTTTGCTTGCCATTTCACGGCTAAAGTTTTTTCCTATGGGTAGTTTGCCCAATGCCTTCCATACATTATCCCGCATATCGTTATATGTTTGCGAGGTAGTGATATCGGTAAGGTATTCTTTAAGCGCCCCTACGTTGGGGTCAATACTCATACAGTTATCATTTAAAATAATGATAAGGTTAGAGTTTTCGATACCGGCATGGTTCATGGCTTCAAATGCCAGCCCGGCTGTTAACGATCCATCGCCTATTACGGCAATATGCTGCCTGTCTTTTTCACCTTTATAATGGCTTGCCATGGCCATACCCAGGGCTGCCGAAATAGAAGTAGAGCTATGGCCCACTCCAAAAGTATCATATACACTTTCGCTTCGCTTGGGAAAGCCACTGAGGCCGCCGTACTTGCGGTTGGTAATAAAATTATCCCTTCTCCCGGTAAGTATTTTATGGCCATACGCCTGGTGGCCCACATCCCACACCAGCTGATCGTAAGGCGTATTGAACACATAATGCAGGGCCACACTAAGTTCCACTACGCCCAGGCTGGCGCCAAAATGACCGCCGTGTATGCTCACTACATCAATTATATATTGACGTAAGTCATTACATACTGCAACCAATTGATCTTTACCCAGTTTTTTTAAATCATCCGGGTTATTAATATTCGCTAAGAGAGGGCCAGGCGTAATTTCCATGAAAATTTTATTGTATGTAAAGATAAATTATTTTGATATAACTGAAATGGCTAATTATGAGGATTTTAACGGAAGAAGCGGTGAGAATGCGATGTATGAGATGTGACTGATGTTACAAATCATTTAGTGTTGAAATGTTTATCAGTCACTTGGGGTGCTCTTTGAACATAACGCACTTCTTTTAATTTTGAAACTATAGTTTACTATACAATCAAAATACTGGCTTTATGTAGCTGCATTTATTTATCAGATATTTGATGAGTAATGCTATTCTTCTTTAAGCTCCTATCTTTTTTTAAAGTCTTTTGAGAACAGTTGTGTTCAATTGTTGCCTCCTATAAAAACAAATGATTCAATCAAATTATTGTTATATTTGTTAATTGCTGAATATGTGCAACTGATTACCTGATAAACCTAATTATCATGATTTCCATTTCACCCTCTTACAGAAATCCGGTATATCATTTTCATGGCCCATCTACATTTAATAGTCCTTATTCCATTACTGACCAGGCATTAAAAAATTATGGAGTTGCCCGTGAATTGTTCGGCAGCACAAATATCATTTTAAGCCAGGATGATCTTTTCAACGTAAAGGATTATCAATATGCAGTATCGAAAGATGCCAATGGGAATGTCACTGCTGTTGGTATGTATTTTCTACCTGTAAGTGACAATTCATTTGTAATTGACCTTAACGGGAATCCTGTAGCTGGCAGCCAGATGGTGGATGATTTTATCCGAAGCAAGAGCGGCCTTGGACCCACCGATGATATATATGCATTGATCTCTTATATGCATCCGGAATTAAACTCAGGCAGCATTCAGGCGTTGTCTCAAACCGATAAAAATGTGCTTGGCTTTACACACATGGGTGCCTATATTGGAAAAGGGATTACTAGTAATTCTCCCGTTGCTTATCATGATCACCGGTTTGGTTGTGCCTGGGGCGGTGTCATCGGAACCAATTATGGGTATCCATGTAATATCCATATTGTTGGATTAAAAGGAGTGAACCAGAGTGTTTTTAACCGCAATTGTCAGTTGGTAGATATGCTGGTAGGACACGGACTTGAATTTCCGGGAAACTACCAGGACTCTATGTTCAGGCCAGTTTTTGTAAATGCCGCATTAATGTACTACCGGGACTGGCTAATGCAGGAAGCTTACCTGATAAATGATCCAACATGGTATTTCTATTGCGCTGCCAATAAACTCACCGTTTTAAATATTGCCTGTAACCTACCACATAATTTAAAATCTTTCCAGGAAGTATATGGAGAAACAGAAGGCACTACGCTTTGGAATCAATTTCTGAACAGGTACACAAATGTAACCGGCTTTAGTTTTGACTATTACCCTGGTTTAGAAACTGATTTTATACCTCTTTGGAAACAAGAAGGCCTCTCTGCTAAAGATATCACCCCCTTTACTATTCAACAATACAATGCATATGACCAACATAGAAGAGAGGGTACACCTTATAATGGGCCCGAACCTGTGCCTGCTCCAAAAGCAGTAGTATGTGAGGCACAATCAACAGCAGATCTCATTTATGAATTCATCCAGATCTATGCCGATCCTTATGACGCAGGCCCCCTTGCTACACTCGGCGTACTTTGGGGCTGGAAGCAACCGGTGTTGCAGAGAACCGGCATTCCCGAAATTGAATACCTTGTATATGCATTGGGCATTTTTCAAAAATTAGCGTATGAATATGCAAGAACCGGTGCTGCAGCAATACCTGCCCCTTCCTGGGAAGAGAGTCAATGGTTTTGGGCAACTTATAATATTTTACTAACCATTTTTGGTGGAACAGGAAATAAGACAGCTAATCTTCAAGGCATCCAGGAGGTACAATCATTGATAGATATGGATATGAAAGCATTTGATCTGGCAAAACTCTCTGTATCTTCTCAACCACCAACTGCTGAGATGCTGGCTGTTTATACATTACTGGATGTTAGTGAAAAATGGAATACGATTATGGCAGGAGGAATAATATCCAATCAGGATGCCTATAGTGAGTTCATGGAATCGGCTAAAACTGTTTTTGATGAGGCTGAAAAAATAGTGGTGAAGAATCCTGGCAAAATACAATACAATATACTTCCCGCATCATTCAACCTTATTTCAAACGGACTTTATGGTAAAAATGAACTGGTAAATGTAGAAACTATTTGCACAGCAGTTGATATTAGTGAAATGCAGTTGAATAAATAATTCTGAAAATCAGATACCTGTTTTTGTATGAGAAAATCTTTCTCCCTATATCACTGTTTTTATGGTTTGATGCTTATCTTATTAATAGTTGGATGCAAGATTAAAAATACCGAAGTTATCCGGTTAAAAAGCGGATGGGAATTTACAATACCCGGGAATAATATCTCAACTATAGATGCAGACAGTTTCGTTTTCAAACCAGTAAAAAAAATATCTGATCTTACCACTGCAAGTCCTGCCGGAGGGGTGATCGTTTTACGAAAGATATTTACCCTGCCTGATTCCTTAATATCAATACCCATTTCGCTGATGCTGGGAAGGGTCGTAAAAGCAGACAGCACATTTCTGAATAATAGTTTTATTGGGGCAACTGGTAATTTTCCGCCAAATGTGACAAACCCATGGAACATAAATCGTTTATATGCAGTTCCCCGTGAGATTCTTAAAAAAGGACAAAATGAGTTACGGGTAAAAATTTATTTTGAAACGGGAAGAGGCGGAATCTTTGATATGCCGGTAATTGGTGAACGGAGGTATTTAATTGATTTCTCAAATTTAAGAACGTTTTATTATGTGGAAACGTATAGAATATCTTCGGTAATTAGTTTTATTGCCAGCATTATTTTCTTTATTATATTTTTAAAGCGCAAGAAAGACAGGCATTTTCTCTACTTTTCAATTGCGATATTTTCTTTTTCAATTTGGGGCACCTATCATTATATATGGTCTCTCCCCTTCTTATCAGACGTTTCCTTTTTTGATTCAATGTTATTTTCCAAAATTCTCTGGATTGCTTTATTTGGATTTGGATATTATAATTCAATCTTCTTGTACGCATTTTTGAATCGTTATAAATATAAGATGCAGCTTCGCATAGTAAAGGTGTTTTTGGTGATAACCATGCTCGTTTTAATCATTGCCTGGTCACCTCAAACTTTAGAATTCTTCAGAAAGATCGCCCTATTGGGTACACTCATTGTACTTGGAAGCTATACTACATTCTGGATCATCTCTGCTAACAGGGGTAAAGTTCCATATGCACGGATTGTTCTTTTCTCTTTTATCATTTTAATATTATTATCCACTTCAGATATTCTGATCGACGTCTTTAATTTATACCTACCGTATTCAGCTCCCATAGCAATACCTCTTTATTTATCCGGTATGGGTATCATTGTAATCAACCAATATATTAATGCCAATAATGAATTTGAGAGAATTTCAAAAGTGCTCGACGTTAAAAACATAGAGATAGAAAGAAAAAATATTAAGCTTACGAAGCTGGATGTATTAAAAGATCAGTTCCTGGCCAATACCTCTCACGAACTTCGCACGCCACTTAACGGGATCATCGGCATTGCCGAATCCTTGATAGACGGCGCTTCCGGGCCATTGAAGCCATCCATGGTTAATAACCTGGATATGATAGTAAATAGCGGAAAAAGATTGACCAACCTGATCGGTGATATCCTGGATTTCTCTCAAATAAAAAATGATAACCTTACCCTGTATTATGACGCAGTGTATATGATTAAAATCACTGACCTGGTAATTGCGCTTTCCAGCCCGCTCATTGCGGGAAAACCAATCAGGATATTTAACGATATTAAAGATGATTTGCCACCTGTACACGGTGATGATAAACGAATAGAACAGGTGATGTTTAATATTATTGGCAATGCCATAAAATTTACACATTCCGGGGAGATAAGGGTGAGTGGAAAAGTGAAAGGAGATATGATTGAAATCGCTGTTTCAGATACAGGGATAGGCATTCCAAAAGATAAGATAGAAGATATCTTTAATAGTTTTGAACAACTGGAAACCTCTTCCAATAACAGGTCTTACCAGGGTACCGGCCTGGGCCTGTCTATCTCCAGAAAAATTGTTGAACTGCATGGTGGGCAAATTAAAGTAGCATCTGAACCCGGAAAAGGATCCATATTCCGGCTCACTTTTCCCAAAGGACATGAATCCGCTAAATCAACCAGGCCGGAGCCGGATTTTGAAAAGATCAGGTCAAAATTTAAAACAGAAAATATTCCTGAAGATGAGATAACGGAACCTATTCTGGAAGCATCTGACATACAATATTCAATATTAGTGATCGATGATGAGCCAATCAATCTCCAGGTGCTCACCAATCACCTGAAGTTGAATAATTACGGAGTGAAAACAGCCTTAAGTGGAGAAGAGGCACTATCATTAATTCAGAATGAAGGTCAGCCGGATATGATTGTGTTAGATGTTATGATGCCCATGATGTCGGGTTTTGATGTATGCAGAAAAATTCGTGAAATATATCCTGCCAGTAATATGCCCATCATCTTACTAACTGCAAAAGATCGCATATCTGATTTAACAGAAGGCTTTGCTGCCGGTGCAAACGATTACCTTGTAAAACCATTCTCTAAAAAAGAATTGCTAACGAGAATTAAAACACACCTGAGTTTATCCCACATCAACAGGGCTTATAGCCGCTTTGTACCCAATGAGTTTTTAAAACTTCTTAAAAAAGAAAATATAATCGATATCAAACTGGGCGATCAGATTCAATATGATATGACAGTGATGTTTTCGGATATCCGTGATTTTACATCGATGTCGGAAAAAATGTCACCCAAGGAAAATTTTGAATTTTTAAATGGTTACCTGGAGCATATCGGGCCAATCATAAGATCCAATAATGGATTCATCGATAAATATATTGGCGATGCCATCATGGCCCTTTTTCCTAATGGTCCTGATGATGCTGTAAAAGCTGCAGTAGAAATTGGGTTACAACTGGCAGCGTACAACGAAAATAGAACACAGCTTGGGCTGCCCATCATTAAAACAGGTACGGGTATCCATACAGGGCCGATGATATTAGGCACGATCGGTGAAAGGGAACGAATGGAAAGTACGGTAATTTCAGATGCCGTAAATCTTGCTGCCAGGCTTGAAGGCCTTACGAAATATTATGGGGTTTCTTTATTGCTTACTCAATCTACTTTTGAAAAATTAACTTCTCCTCATGATTATCATCATCGCAAACTTGATAAAGTGAAAGTGAAAGGGAAAGAAGATTTTGTAACCATTATTGAAATTTTTGATATTGACCCAATGAATATCATTCACCTGAAGGAAAGCAATACCGTTGCTTTTACAGAAGCCCTTGGGAAATATCATGATAAAAAATTCGTAGAAGCGCAAAGCATGTTTCAGTCCATTTTAAATAATTTCCCAGCCGATATTACTGCTAAGTTATATTTAGAGCGATGTATAAAATATGAAAAAAATGGTATTCCCCCGGATGATGAGATGATTGAGGTGATGACAAAAAAATAATTTTAATAAAAGAAAAGTATATGCATAAAGAACTTACATCTTATATCAATAAAACACCCGACAGTAATAACTTATTAACCTTTGCATTGCAGCGGCCCATATATGAACCTGATAACGGAGCAACTTCATGGTATGCAAAAGTCGGGTTAGGAACACCAGTCCAATCAAACCTGCGTTTTATGATTGATACCGGTACAAAGAATACCTGGATCACTTCTAATCTTTGCAGCAGTTCTGCCTGCGCACCTCACCGAAAATTTGACCCTGCTGCTTCCGGCAGTTATAAAAAAGATGGGAACCCGGAGACGATTGATTTTGGCGCATGGGGATCCATGACAGTTACGCCAGTTAAGGATCTCATCACACTGCCCGGTATTGCTGATGCTGTGGAAATAGCATTTGATATGGCTACCCATTATACAGGCTCGCAGTTTCAGGAATTAATTTGCGATGGTGGAATTGGGATTCCTTGTCATATTCCTGCAGGACCTAATTCAACCCTTATCCTCAATTTGCTAAGTAAGAAGGGACTTATTCCTGCAACCATTGCTTCATTCTGGTATGACCGGGAAACATTAAAAGGAGAAGTTCAATTCGGTGGCGTTAATATTAATAAATTCAAGAAAGACACTTTCAATGTTATTGAACTGATGGATTTTCCGCCAGACCAGGAATGTTGGATCGTGAAATTAGATAGCCTGAACGGGTTGTTTGCAGATGGTTCAACCAGAAATATGCTAACGAATGTTGCCTTTGCCCTTGATACGGGTTCATCACAATTTAAAGGTGATCCAAAATTTATAAACGCCGCAAAAAAGGTTATTACTAATAATGGCCAATATCCTGAGGTCATTCAATCACCCGGGAAAGTTAGCGATTATCCATACCCGGTACTTGAACTGGTGCTCAATGGAATTTCTTATAAACTCCCTCCTGAAAAATATTTTATACAGGTTTCTGAGGATGAATGGCACCTTGCTTTTCATTTCCTTGCCGATTGTGAAAATGAATTTCTGGTAGGAACTACTTTCCTGGAAACTGTTTATACCGTTTTTGATTTTGATAACAGATGTATTTGCCTTGCAGAACCTAAATGATGATTTTAGTAAATGATAATATTTAAAAGTATGAATAATACAAAAGCCTGGATCAATTCGTATCATTCATTGATGAAATTATATCAGGATCCTGTTACCGGCTTGCTTAAAGGAACCTATGCTTCTACCACAGGAGGCACGGGCACTTATGATGTATTAGGTTGGGCTTCTTTGCAGGAAGCCACTCCTGCCGCAGGGCAAACAATGGCCATATCAATATTGTGGCGTTCCAACGATGGGGGGAAATCTGATCCCAGTCATGAAGTATCGGGCATGGCCGGACAGGTAGTGGCAATGAGTAAAACAGAGAACCTGGAACTCCTGCATCTGTTTGTAGAAACCAATCCTGTCACAACTCCCCAAACTGGATTTTATCCTGATAAATTAATTTTCGTCCCTGCTGCAGACAATGAGACTGCTGTTGTTAAGAATGACATTGTATCAGCAGAACGAGCAATGGCAACAGTTACAGATCGTATAACCGGAACCTGGATTGGCAAAACTGCCGGAGGGATCATTGAAATTAGTTTACAACTTGATGAAGCCGGTGAAACTCAACTTTCCGGAACAATTACTTACCCCAATGGAAACAAATACCCGGTTGCCGGCTTTACAGATATTTTTGCATCACAGCCTGCATTCACCATGCAGGGTATCACATTTAGCACTTACACAGATGGGCCTGGAGGAAGAAGTTGTATTGCTATAGCCGGTTACCTGGATCTAATATCAGGTAAGATAATTCTTATGCAGTTATTAGCACAAACTACTGATAGTGTTTCTACATGGTACCAAACACAGTTAGATCAATTGGTTTTACAAAAAGAAGTACAATAAGTTGAGATAGACATTTCCACATGTTTACATGCTCCTGAATTAAGAATGGGAAAATAATAAAAAAATATATTAGTAAAATATCAGGAATTTAATATACTTTATAACATCAAAAGGAAAATACAAACATGCGTAAAACAAAAACGGTAAACATTGCCATTGGTTTTGTAACAGGCCGTTTACTATTTCAAAATGTATTAAAGACTTATATTAATAATTGGATAGAACATGGATTAATAGAAAACAACAATGTTCGCATTCATGTATTGGTATCTTATGATTTACGATATAAAAATACCAATACCAACGATTACAAGAATGTTCCGCCGGCTTTACAAAAATTAGTTGACTCCATACACTTTTATGGCGTAAATGAAGTGAACCGGGAAATAGCAGAATTGGTAAAAAAAGACAATACACTCGATGAAAAAGATTGTCATTTACTTTTTGGAGAGGGCTATGCAAAAAAGAGAAATATCGTAACCTACTTTGCCATAAAACTTAAAATGGATAAACTCTTGTTTATAGATGATGATGAATACCCCTTGGCGACGTATAAAAACAAACAGGAAAATTTATTGTGGCTGGGGCAAAGTATTTTAAGCACCCATTTAAAATATAATGATGAGGCTGATGTAACACATGGCTTGCATTGTGGCTATATTTCACCCATCCCTTATCTTGAGTTTAATCCCCTGCTTACTGAAAATGATTTTAAAATATTTATTGAAGCGCTGAGTAACGATATTATTACCTGGGCTAAAATGAAGCAAATAATCATTAAACAAAAAGGGGTAACCTATGCCCAGGAAGAGATTTTAAATAACGCACAAGCTTACGAAGTAGAAGAGACCAATGGCATGAAGTTTATATCCGGCGCCAATCTTTGTTTTAATTTAAAAAATTATAAGAAGCTCCCGCCTTTTTATAATCCGCCGGGAGCCAGGGGCGAAGATACTTTCATGAGTACGGCCTTAACCGGGCTAAAAGTATTAAGGGTTCCATGCTATACTTTTCATGATGGTTTCTCCATGTATAACCATCTGCTAAATGGGGTACTGCCTGTTGAATTATTACCCATAGAAAATACCAGCCATGATATTTTGATGCGGTTTGTAAATGCCTGTATTGGCTGGGTGAGATATAAACCCCTATTAGTATATGTAACCGACAGGCCCCATTTTGAAACCATTATGCAAAACATGGAAGAAAGCTTACAATATACCATTCCAAAATTATGCGCCTATTTTAATACAAATGAATTCCATAAAATTTTGGTGGAATTTGAAAGCTACAGAAAAAGAGTAAAAAAACATTATACCGATTTCGAAAACACAAAAGCCACCTGGAGGCAATTAATGCATCATGCCTTTTAAAATTGTTTTGGCAAAGTGCCGCCCAGGTTCTATTTACTGGTATAAGCAAAATAGATGCCGCCGATTTTGGGTCTTTAAAATGAAAGGCTTACCAGGCTCCCGAAAGCAATCAGGGTTTAGCTGAACATTTCCCTCACTTTATCGAAAAATGATTTTTCAGATTTTTCAGGCTTAGGTTCAAAATTTGGCGACTGTTGTAATTTTTCCAGTATCCCTTTTTCAGTTTCGCTTACTTGCTGTGGCGTCCAAATATTTACGTGAATAAGCTGATCTCCTTTTTCGTAACCCTGTACCTGTGGAAATCCTTTTCCTTTTAAACGGAAAATTTTACCACTTTGGGTACCTGCCGGTATTTTTATTTTGGCTCTTCCATCAATAGTGGGAACATCTATTTGGGTTCCGAATACTGCATCGGGAAAACTAATATGCAAATCATAAGCAACATTCAATCCTTCTCTTTGTAAGTATGGGTGTGTTTCTTCTTCAATCACTACTAACAAATCTCCGGGTGCCCCTCCTCTTTCGCCCATATTTCCTTTCCCGGTAATGCTCAGTTGCATACCCTCACTTACACCTGCAGGAATATCCATGCTCACCGTTTCTTCTCCATATACCCTGCCTTCTCCACGGCAGGAAGTGCATTTATTGGTAATGCTGGTACCTTCGCCATTACAGGTGGGGCAGGTAGTTACGGTTTGCATTTGGCCTAAAAAGGTATTTTGTACCCGCCGTACCTGTCCGCTGCCGCCGCAGGTATTACAGGTTTGTACACTTTTTTTATCTTTTGCGCCACTGCCCGAGCATGTGCTGCATAGTACATATTTTTTTACTTTAATGGTTTTACTGGCGCCTTTAGCAATTTCTTCATAATTCAATTTCATTTTTACCCGCAGGTTACTGCCCCGGGTTCCAGTACCCCGGCTGCTGCGCCTGCTGCCACCGCCAAAGAAACTGCCAAATCCATCTTCGCCAAAGATATCTCCAAACTGGCTGAAGATATCGTCCATATTCATTCCGCCGCCGCCATAAGAACGACCCCGTCCACCCCCAAATGCATTGTGACCAAAACGATCGTACTGTGCTTTTTTATCAGCATCGCTCAATACTTCATAAGCTTCAGCCGCTTCCTTAAACTTTTCCTCTGCGGCCTTATCTCCCGGGTTCCTGTCGGGGTGGTGCTGCATGGCCACTTTACGGTAACTTTTTTTTATTTCTTCTACCGTGGCTGTTTTGCTTACACCCAGCACCTCGTAATAATCTCTTTTCATATATGTATTAAGTCCCTGCCTTTTAAGGGTTTTAAATTCCAGGTATTATTTTCCTACTACTACTTTCGCAAAGCGAATGATTTTATTATTCAGGGTATATCCTTTTTGTAATACATCCACTACTTTTCCCTGCATTTGAGGGCCGGCTTCCAGCTCAGTAATGGCTTCATGTTTTTCCACATCAAAAGCGGAACCTTTGCTATCCATGGAGGCCAATCCCCTTTGCTGTAAAATATTTCTAAATTTTGCAAAAACCAGTGCATTGCCCGACTTTACCTGTTCTATGTCATTTGTTTCAGCCATTTGCATTTCGGCACGGTCCATATCATCCAATACTTCCAATAAGTCAATAACAAGATCTTTATTGGCAGATTGTATCAATTCAATTTTCTCTTTTGCTGTGCGGCGTTTATAATTATCAAATTCGGCAAACAAACGAACGTATTTATCTTTTTGCTCTTCCAGTTCCAGGGCCATTTTATTATTTTCGTCGGCTCCTGCATCATCTGTATTTTTCAAAGGATTACTCAGGTGATTACTTCCGGGGATATCAGAATCAGAGTTTATATCCATCTCTTCCGCATTGTTTTCTTCGTGCCTGTGTTTTTTTTCTTTCATATAACTTTATTTTTAAGCAAATGTTTGCAGGATAGTATTCCAGTTTACTTTTTGTAAAAGGCTGCAAAGGTACAGTAGTCAAACATTTTGCCAAGCGAAAAAATACAGCCAAAATGACACTAAAACAATACTTTAGTGAGGAATAGGCATAAAAATAGCCTGCAATGAATGCAAGCTTACATAATTAGGTATCTTATTTTTATTTAACTACCTGGAACTTACCGGATTCTATAATAATCCCATTTTTGTCCCGCAGCTGGTAAACGTACACACCCCTGTAGAAATTATCCAGATTGAGATTATACCTGGGTGTTATATTTTTTACTTCCCATACTTTTTTACCAATGAAATTATATATTTCAAGGGTATAGGTTTTATCATAACCCCGCTGAAAATCAAAGTTGATATTTGAAGATGCCGGGTTGGGATAAGAATTAATAAGCTTTTGTGGCGCCAACGGGTTTCCCAGGCGATTTTGTGCCTGGCTGCCAAAGCTTATTCCTATCAATAAAACAAGTATGTAAAAAATTCTTTTCAATAAGTAAATTTAATACTTTTTCTTAAAAATACATATAATCACCCTAAAATATAACAATTTGCTGATAATAGAACTCACTAATACAGAAAATATTGTATCCCTTTTAAAGAAATGAACTTAATTCTGCTATTTTTTTATCAATAGCTTCAAAATCAGGTAGATCTCCGGCATTTTCAAGCACTTCTGCATACTGAACCAGCCCTTTTTTATC
Organism: Sphingobacteriales bacterium 39-19; assembly: GCA_001898465.1. Taxonomy (GTDB): domain Bacteria; phylum Bacteroidota; class Bacteroidia; order Chitinophagales; family Chitinophagaceae; genus Ferruginibacter. Next base: position 189,347 of record MKTX01000004.1, read on the forward strand.
AATTAAGAAAGCCGATCTCTTACTTACTCCTTTCATATCCATGGGCGTAAAACTTTCATAAATACATCCATAAGCGGTAGATACCGTCTTATTAAAATCACTCAATAACGGGAATTGATAATGCTGTTCTTCCTTAAATTTCTGTAGGCTGAAAACCGAATCTACAGAAATCCCAATCACTTGTAAATGATCGGTGTTATAATGGTTGTACTGATCCCTTATGCTACAAAGCTCTTTGGTACAAACACCCGTAAATGCCATGGGGAAAAACAGTATCAATATATTTTTTTTACCTTCCCATTCACTTAAGGTAAAAGTTTGCTTTTCGGTATCGTAAAGTGTAAAATCCGGCGCTTTTTGTCCTACTTTAATATGCATATAATTTAATTTCGATTCGTTTAATAGCCCAAAGATAACACAAAACAAGAGGAGATATAAAACAGAAGGCCCTGCTTTCGCAGAGCCCCTGTTATCCAAACAATCCATAAAAACAAATCTTGGGCATATCATGTGTGTGACAGCCGGATTGCTGAAAATTTATAATAAATAAATATGGGGATGAGAAGTTATAATACGATGTAAGATAAAAACATGTTGTATAACTTTCGATACCATGCAATGAATTTTAGGTGTTCAATGAAAGGATTATAACAATAGGTTGCAGGTATTAAACGCAGAAAAACGGATATTATTTTAAGTTCTGAGTTCTTTGTTATCCACAGTTGGTGATAACTAAAGCCTTCGCATATATACTTTAGTAAGCGCCAGACTACCCCAGGGTGAAATTTTCATCACGGGGATATTTTTTTCAATAAATCGCCAATCCCGGTTAAAAAATACATACCGGTTTAACAGGGCAGGTTGGTTAATTTGAATATTTAATTTTCCATAATCTTCTGAAGTATGCCAGGAACCTGTATAGACACTATCGGCATTAAAACCCTTCATAGGCCCATCTTCCAGCGTATTTTTATATAAAATAAATGTATCCCTTGCAAAGCGGGCTGTAATATCTATCCCATTTTCATAAGCGGAGTCCACCACAAAATTCCGGTTTAAAATATTCGCTTCAAAATATTGGGCGGCCAGGGTAATTTGTTCGCCAGTAAGCGGGTCCTTTTTTTTACAACTTCCCAGGTATAAAATGGTAAGTGCAAAAATTATAGCAATCAGCAGGCGCCATTTAAAAACTACTTTTATAAAACGGCTATTATGCGGCATGTATTCATTTTTATAATCAGGAATCATAAAACTACTATTTCTGTTGCATTTTTTAATTCTTTTATAACGGCAGCCGGCTTTTTATGTTGTATTCATTTATATAATAATGAATAATAATATTCTTTACCGGGCAGGCAGGTATTTGTGTATGAAATGGCTTAATTAACTTAGCAAAATCAAAAAAAAACAATCATGTACATTCAAGATATTATCCGGGTATTAGAAAATACTGCTCCTCCAGCTTTGCAGGAAGATTACGATAACACAGGCCTACTTACCGGCCAGGCATCCTGGCCCTGTACCGGCATCCTGGTAAGTTTAGATGTTACCGAAGCAGTACTGAAAGATGCCATAAAAAAAGGTTGTAACCTGGTAGTTGCCCACCATCCTATTTTATTTAGGGGTATTAAAAAAATAACAGGAAAAAATTATGTGGAACAAACAATCATTAAAGCCATAAAAAATGATATCGCCATATATGCCATTCATACCAATTTAGACAATGTACTACAAGGTGTAAACAGCGCTATTGCAGAAAAATTAAAATTGAAAAATTGTAAGATTTTACAACCCAAGGCCGGCCAATTACAAAAACTGGCGGTTTTTGTACCCCAAACCCATGCAGATAAGGTTTCTAATGCACTTTTTGAAGCGGGGGCCGGTAATATTGGCCGGTATTCTGAATGTAGCTTTAGCAGTTCCGGAACCGGCAGTTTTAAAGCTGGCGAAGATACCCACCCTTTTACGGGCAAAAAAGGAGAACGGCATTATGAAGCCGAAACCCGGGTAGAAGTGATTTTTCCGCATTGGAAAGCAGGGCCCGTTTTAAAAGCAATGAAGGCATCGCATCCCTATGAAGAAGTGGCATACGACTTATACCCTTTAGCCAATAGTTTCCAGGAAACAGGGAGTGGCCTGGTTGGAATTTTAAATAAACCATTGGAAACCAGCCTTTTTTTAAAGCAATTAAAGAGTATTTTCAATACTCCTGCCATTCGACATACCCGGATATTAAAGAAAAATATACAAAAAATAGCGGTTTGCGGGGGTGCCGGTAGCTTTTTAATAAGTACTGCTATAAGTGCCGGCGCCGATGTATTTATTACGGCCGATGTAAAATATCATGAATTTTTTGATGCTGATGATAAACTGGTACTTGCCGATATAGGGCATTACGAAAGTGAGCAGTTCACCATTGAACTCCTTTTTGATATTTTGAAGCAAAATTTCCCTAACTTTGCCGTCCTAAAAACTGCAGTAAACAGCAATCCTGTAAAGTATTTATAAAAAAATACCAGGATAAATTGAAGCTTTCTGTGGTTCAATAATAAATAAAAATTCTTATGTCAAAAGTTGCAGATTTTTCAGTAGAAGAAAAATTGAGTTCTTTGGTTCGCTTGCAAAAAATAAACAGCAAGTTAGATGAAATACAAATCTTAAAAGGCGAACTTCCTATGGAAGTAAAAGACCTTGAAGATGAAATTGAAGGCCTTCATGCCCGCCAGACTCGTATAGAAGAAGAGATCAACGGCATCACTGAATTTATAGAACAAAAGAAAGAAGCCATTAAAGAAGCCCAGGCGCTCATTAAAAAGTATGAGAAGCAAAGTGATAATGTAAAAAACAACCGTGAGTTTGAGGCCATCAACAAAGAGATGGAAATGCAGCAACTGGAAGAAAAATTAAATGAGAAACACATTAAGGATGCTACAGAAGAAATTGGGGAAAAAGCAAAGATGCTTGAAATTGCGAAAAAAGCAGTAACAGCAAAAGAAACAAACCTGGCTGGTAAAAAAAGTGAACTGGAAAAAATAATTGCCGAAACTGAAAAGGAAGAAAAGCACTTTAACAAACATATTAATGAGGCAAGGGAGGAAGTAGATGAGCGCTTACTGGTAAGTTATGACCGGATTCGTCAAAACTACCGGAATGGCCTGGCAGTAGTACCCGTTGAAAGGGATAGCTGCGGCGGATGTTATCATGCCATTCCACCCCAAAAGCAAAGCGAAATAAAGCTGCGTAAAAAAGTGATGGTATGCGAAAATTGCGGCCGCATTTTAGTTGATAAAGAATTAAATGATTCTATTGTAGTAAAATAAATTTTATATACGCATATCTTTAAAACCCGCCTTGCAGCGGGTTTTGCTATTTTATACCGCATGGCTTCTTTATTTTTAAGATATACTTTGTAACTTTGCCAGCCTGAAATTATCATACACAACTTTATTATGGGAAGGATATTTGAAGTAAGAAAAAGTACCATGTTTGCCCGGTGGGACAGAATGGCCAAGCAGTTTACCCGTATTGGAAAAGAAATTGCTATTGCAGTAAAAGCTGCGGGCCCGGACCCTGACAATAATCCAGCCTTACGCCGTTGCATCCTGAATGCCAAAAGTGTGAATATGCCCAAAGACCGGGTGGAAGCCGCAATCAAGCGGGCCATGGGCAAGGATATCAGTAATTACGAAGAACATACTTATGAAGGCTATGCGCCCCATGGGGTAGCCGTTTTAGTAGAAACTGCAACCGATAATACCACACGTACCGTAGCCAATGTTCGCATGCATTTTACCCGCAGTGGCGGCTCCTTAGGAACCAGTGGGAGTGTTGCTTTTGGATTTACACGCATGGGCGAGTTTAAAATAAAAAGCACCCCCACCCTTAATTTAGAAGACCTGGAACTGGAATTAATTGACTATGGTTTGGAAGAAATTGGTGAAGATGAAGAAGGGAATATTATCATCCGTACATCTTTTAATGAGTTTGGCCACATGAGTAAAGCGCTGGAAGAAAAAGGTATCGCCATAGAAAGCGCCGAGCTTACCCGCATACCTGCAAATACCGTAGAGCTCCCGGAAGAGCAGGCCCAGGAAGTATTAAAATTAGTTGACAACCTGGAGCAGGATGAAGATGTACAAAAGGTATATCACAATTTAAAATAACTTTACGGTTTGCAAAATCTTTCAGGATGGTTTATTCAGTTGTACTTAGCCAAAATCATTTCTGCATTAAGAGGTAACCCAATTTTTTAAATAACAGGTATGTTTTATGATTTCTTCTTTTTGTTAACATAATGCTCCTCATAAAAATGCGTATGAAAATTATTAAGCTTAAGCAACAGGTTTATTAATGTTTCCTGTTCTTTCTGAGTTAAATCACCAGCAATATTTGGCTTTATTTGAGCTAAAATTTTATAACTAGTTAATAAAAGATTTTTCCCTTTTTGGGTTATTTGCAACTGGCTCGCCCGTTTATCATTTTCGTCTTTTACCTGAATGATAAGGCCTTTGTTGATAAAACGTTTTAATATATCAACTACCGTAGAGAAATCCATTAAGGATTCGTTACTTAATTCAGATTTATTAATATTCTTTACCCTATCAATCATTTGCAGGAGCCGAAATTCTTCCAGGCTGCTCAAATCTATTTCCTGGAATGGTTGTTTTGCATAATTCTTGACAAATAAATTCATTCTTGCAATTAAATGACCCATTACCGCCCTGTTGGCTAAATCCGGAATTTTCTCTTTTTCATCCATGTTATCAACCTGGGCCACAATAAAATCTTCCTGTTCTGATTGATTGGCAACCAATTTATTTTCATGTAATAGTATCCAATTGGCAAAATTTTTTAAATCTCCGTCCTTTTTTAGTTCACGAAAATCCTTCCACTTAGATAATACCAGAATTATATCATCGTAGCATTCCGTCATGTTAAGCAAAATGTTTGGTAAGTATTAAACAAAGTACCAAGTTAAGAAGATTTGACTTTAATAGCGTAAAGGTTAAAAACCGTACCGAAATTTCGATACGGTTTTCTCATGCGTATTTAACCTCTTAACTGGTTAAAGATTTCATAGAATAGGATTCTTATTCTATGGCAATAAAACCTGGTCAATCAAATGAATTACACCATTACCAGCAACAATGTTGGTAGCTGTAATATTAGATGCAGATGCGTTGCTATTGCCTTTAACAGTGGCACCTGAAGTAAGACCAATTGTAACTTTTCCGCCATTTAACGTGGTAACTTGTTCTCCATTGGTTAGATCAGATGAGAAAACCCTGGCACCAATTACATGGTAAGTAAGAATATTTACCAGCGTGGCGGGATCTGCAGTTTGAATCGATTCAATAGTTGGAAAACCGGCAGCCTGGAAGGCAGTATTTGTTGGTGCAAATACAGTTAATGGGCCCGCACCTGATAATGCACCTTGTAAATTTGCTCTTATAACCGCAGCAACAAGGAAAGAAAGATTAGGATTTGCCTGTGCCATTTCAACAATATTTCCAGCAGGCGGCATCAATACATTTCCAATAACATGAATAACGCCATTACTTGCATTCACATCGGCAGTAATTACCTTGATACCATTTATAAATACAGCATTTGCATTTTTAGTAACGTACACTGTTCCTCCATTGGCAGTTGTTACTGCGGCATTAGGACCCACAGGTACCTGTGAAGCCATAATTTTGGAAGGGATGGTGTGATAAAGTAATATGGCCTTTGCCTGGTCGGCCGTTAAACCCGCAAGAACAGAAGAAGTAATACCGGAAGCTGTAAATGCAGCATTATTTGGTGCAAAAACAGTAAATGGACCTGTGCTGCCTAAGGTAGAGGCCAATCCGGCTTTTGTTACTGCACTATTCAAGGTCGAAAAATCCGAAGTGGAAGAAACAATACCATTTATAGTATTGTCCGCAACAATGGTTTTATCTTTTTTGCAAGCACTAAATGATACCAGGAGAATTAGTGCGCCAAAGAAGAATGTTGACCGCATTAAGTTCAAACGTTGTTTCATAATTTTTTTTTAAGAGGTTTTAAATAATATTTTAAAATGAAATGCAAATATAACGTATCCGATATAATTACCAAATATTTTATTATGTATTCGTTATTTTATTTAATATAGGACCTGTTTATCACTTATAAATTACTGATTTATAAATGGTTAAATTTATATAAAAATATAATCTTTTATTTTTAAAATTTACTTTAAAAGAACAAGAAGGAGAAATTAAATACTTTAAATAAGCTTAACTACCTCTATAGGTAGAGTATCCATATGGAGAAAGAGTTATAGGTACATGGAAGTGATCGTATCCTTGGATACGAAAAACTACTTCTATAAAGGGATAAAATGTTTCTGCTTTATCACGTTTGAAATAATCAGCCACCTTAAAAATCAGTTTATAAATACCTTCATTGTTCTTATCCTTTTGTAAAAACTCACCTATTCTTCCATTACTATCTGTTTCTTTTTTATCCATAAAAGTCCATGTGTTATCCTGTTCATTTAATTTCTCTAATTCTACAGTAACGCCCGTGGCAGGCATCCCTTTTCCTATATCAAGAATATGCGTAGATAGTTGCCAGGTATTAGCTTGTGCTTGAATGTGAGAAGTTGTAAAAATAAATAAGAGGGTAATAATGTATTTCATGATTGTGTAGTCAGGTTGCAAGAATTGGTTTAAAGTTATTTTAGAAAATGCGTATTTTGATTTAAAATTCAAAAGAGAATCCAATGGAGGGCAACAAATTACCTGAGCTTGTATTTAAGATGTATGGAATAGCATTGGCGCCATCTTTTCGTAAAGGTTCACCATCTGTTGTTGCAAACCCGCTATTATCCATAGTACGAACAAATGTATATTTGGGAAGATCGGGATATTTTTGCATGAATACATTTTGTAAATCCAGGTAAAAATTAAGTGTTGCTTTTCGGAAATTAATCCGCTTATCAATTCGAAGATCGAGTTGGCTGTACGCAGGTAATCGTTCAGTATTCAAGCGGGAGTAATCCAGTTCGCCTGTACCTTTTACAATATAATTCTGTTGAGATAATGCCAGATCAAAAGGCGTGTAAGGAGTCCCCCCGGCCAGCCTGTATTTTAATCCTAAATCTATCTGCCCTGGTAGTTTATAACCAATGGTGGTAGAAAATAAATGTTTTACATCCCATGAGGAGGGAATATATTTTTTGTCAATTCCTGAGAATTCACTCCGGATAAAAGAATAACTGGCTACATAAAAAATATGATTGATGAGTTTTTGCTGAGCATACAACTCAAAGCCATAGGTTTTTCCCAAACCGGTACTTAATAATTTTTCACTTCCTATAGATCCGTATTCATTGCCCAGGTTAGCGAGTGAAACCCCCGTTTGCTGCGATACCGGGTAATGAGCATATTTTTTATAAAACCCTTCTACAGTAAAACGAAGTGAATTTTTGGGTAGATATTGTATGCCTGCCACGTAATGTGAAGACTGGATATAGCTCATACTTTTATTTACAAATATTCCATTCATGCCTTTATAACCTAAAGCAGTATAAGTGGGTATTTTAAAATAAGTACCTGCTGAAGCGGTAATATCAAATTGAGGATTCACATGATATGCAAAAGAAATTCTGGGAGAAAATGTTTTTAAAAGATTAGCTCCCCCAGTCGTAAAAGAGTTCATATCTGTGCGGGTTCCGGCAGAGATCAATAATTTATCATGAAAAACATTTTTAGCGATTTCTGCAAAAGCCCCATACTTCCAAAAATGAATTTCACTATTGAATTGTATGTTCCCGGTGGGGCTTGTTTTGGTAAATATTTTTCCATTATAACCTACATATTCAACAGAAAAACCGGCACTCCATTTCCAACCATTAACAAATTTGTTGATATCCCATCGCAGCTTATTCTCAATTTCATTGGACCGTACTGACATGGTGCGTTGGCTATCAACCCGATTTTCATCTTCAAATTTATCAATGTTGTTGGTAAACATATTCCTGCTTATAATATAATTAATATACCCATTTTTAATTCTTTGGTTAAGATTAAATCCCACGGTATAATTCCATTGATTAATATAGGGTGAAGAGCGGAGCACATATATATTTTCTGCAGATGCTTTCTTAGGTGCGGCAAAATGGAAATCATCAATACCGCCAAGACCAATGGATGTAAGGGTTATTTTTTTATTGAATTTATGGGTAACCTTGTATTGAAAATCATAAAAATTTGGCCGGATCGGTAAATCTATTAATTTAGAAAGAAGATCCAGGTAAGATTTTCTTGCAGAAGCTAAAAAGGTAGTTTTCTTTGATAAAGGTCCTTCCAGTGTGAAAACTGATTCCGTTGCACTTACCCGAATATTTCCAGACAGTCGCTCGGGGTTGCCATCTCTTTGTTTAATTATAAAAGTGGAAGCCAGCGCATTATCATAACGTGCATCAAATGCAGATGAACTGAGTTTTAAGCTTTTTATAAAAGACACATTTAATAATCCCTGCGCCCCACCGGAACTTCCCTGTGTTTGAAAATGATTTAAAACAGGGATTTCAATTCCATCGAGGTAGTATACATTTTCATTAGGAGCGCCCCCTCTCACAATAATATCATTACGATCACCGGTTCCATTACTGATTCCCACACCGGGTAAAGTTTGCACTACTTTCGATACATCAAAATTCCCACCGGGGTTACTCTTAATTTCTTCTGTAGTCAATTGCTGAACAGACAGGGGTGTAACCATATCAGCCGCTATAGCGGTTTTATTGGGGTTCAAATTAATCACCACTTCATCCAGCCGTGACACTTCAGGTATCATTTCAAAATTCACAATTTGAGAATTACCGGTAGTAAGCACAATATTATATTTTGTTAATGTCTTATAGCCACTAGAGCTCGCTTTTACATTAAATGTTCCTACCGGTAAAATTAATTTATAATTTCCCAGGGAATCCGTTATCGTTGTACCCATCCCATTGCCCATGGTAATCGTAACACCAGGAAGGGCCTCCATTGTAAATTGGTCTGTAACAGTACCTACAATCACTCCCCTTTTTTGAGCTGATACAGTAAGATTGCATAAAAAAAGTAAAAGCATGTATATATATCTCATATACTGCAAGATAAATAACATATTGAAAGCAAAGATATTTGAGTGAAAAGCGCATAGAAGAATTCACATTTTTTAACGACCCATGATATATATCATATCATACATTGACCATGCTCACTATAATAATCAATAGTATTATATAGATTGTGCATATCAGTTCTGCATATCACAGTTTCATTGAAAAGAATGAAAAGACAGGATTTTAAAAAATAATAATAAATGGCTCTTTATTCATTCAATTATAAACCATGAAAGAGATAACAAAAAAAATAATTAAGAAAGAATTCAATTACAGCCCTGAAAAAAAATCGCTTACCTCAAAAAATGAAAGGTCAAAAAAAATCCTTGCTGTATTTGATGGATATAAATTTTCGCAAAGTACATTAGAGTATGCCATCCAGTTAACAAAAGAGGCCGACGCCTATTTGGTAGGCGTATTTCTGGATGAATCTTTTTACCGGTCTTATAATACCTTACAAATATTAAAGACTTATAAGAATGCCGAGCAAATATTACTGAAACTGGATGCAAAAGACCAGGAAAAAAGAGATGCAGCGGTAAAGCAATTTCAAAAAGCATGCGGGCAGGCAGGTATTGCTTATACATTTCACCGCAATACGGATATTGCCATCCATGAATTAAAACAAGAAAGCATTTTTGCAGATTTAATTATTATTAATGATAGCGAAACTTTCAGCCGGGTTGCTGAAGATTCGCCTACCCGCTTTATAAAAGAACTGCTTTCTGATGTTCAGTGCCCGGTACTGGTAGTGCCCAATAAATTTATAGCCATCGATAAAATCATTTTACTGTACGATGGTGGACCTTCTTCAGTATTTGCCATCAAAATGTTCAGCTATATTTTTAATGGGATGGGAAATTTACCGGTAGAAGTCTTTACGGTGAAAGAGAAAAACGGTTCTTCCCCTCTCTCTCACCACAAACTCATGAAGGAATTTATTAAAAGGCATTTCCCAAAAGCAAAGTTTATTGTAGCAAAGGGAAACCCCGAGGAACAGGTTGTGGGCTATTTAAGAAATCACAAAGAAAATGAACTGGTGGTATTGGGCGCTTACCGGAGGTCTGAAATTTCAAGGTGGTTTAAAACCAGCATGGCAGACATTTTGATCAAGGAATTAGACACGGTATTATTTATTGCGCATAATAAATAATGATTGCCTATTTAATTTTTACATATAAATAAATAAATATTATGAAACACATTTTAGTTCCTACAGATTTTTCGGCATGTGCTGACAATGCACTTGAATTTGCGATACAAAGCGCAAAAATACTTCCTGCCCAAATCACCTTACTGCATTCATTTGAAGTTATTGATAATATCTATACGGATTATATGGGTGCAAACAGGGAATTTAACCGCACCATTTTAGACGATGCAGAAATGAAACTAAAGAAAATAAAAGAAGAAACACTCGCAAAAGAAGGGCTGGAGATTGAAACATGCGTTTCAAAAGATTCATTACTGGCTGCTATAAAAGAAACGGCTAACACCATAAAAGCAGACCTGGTTATCATGGGTACGCAAGGCGCTAAAGGGATTATTGAAAAATTATGGGGCAGCAGAACCGCTACAGCCATCCAAAAATCCGGCTTACCCATTATGGCTATACCTGAAAACTATAAATGGAAAAAACCGCAAAACATATTATTTGCAAGCAACCAATTTGAAAAAGACAAGAAAATACTTAATTATATTTTTGAACTGGCGGGTTTATATATGGCCAATGTACAAGTAGCTGTGTTTACCGATGAGAATAAAGACAATGCAGCCACCTTACTGGAAAATGAAAGGAACCTGGCCGAATATGCCAGTTATCTTACAGAAACTTTTCATGAAAAAACCTTAACCTCGATGCATTTATACGGCGATAAATTTGAAGATACCCTGCAGGATTTTGTAAAAGAAAATGAAATGGATATGGTCATTATGATTACCTATCAGCATAAGTATTGGGATCGCCTGTTTAATCCCAGCGCTACAAAAAAAATGAGTTACCATACACATATCCCTTTACTTGCCATCCCAATTGATTTTGGCGCCTGAACCGGATTTTAAAATGAAAGCAGAACATTATGAAGCGAATATTAGTACCCACCGATTTTTCACCAAATGCTGAAACGGCATTCAGGTTTGCCATGTATTTGGCTACCTTATTTAAAGGCACTATTATTCTCTATCATACCTATATCCCATTAGAAAACCCGTTTATTGGTGATAAAACACAAAGGGCAGCACATAATTTTAAAACCGAAACAAGGATACTTAAAAAACTTCATCGTTTTAAAAAGAAGGTAGTAAAAAAGGAAGATGAAATATCAGTTTCTACCATCATCGGAAGGTCGCCCCTCATCAATAATATCCTAGGTTTTGCCGAACATAACCATATTGACCTGATTGTAATGGGTACAAAAGGAGCATCCGGCATTAAAAAGATTTTACTCGGTTCAGTTGCTGCAAAGGTTGCACAAAAATCGGACTTGCCTGTATTATTAATCCCTGAAAAATGTAATACGAATTGCTTAAAAGAAATTGTTTTTGCAACAGATTTTACACCCTGGGATGAAAAGGCTATAAATGATACACTTTCATTTGCGAAATTACAAAACGGTACTGTAACGGTAACGCATGTGATGGACGGGCACAGCCATGAAAAGAAAAAAATAAAAATAAAAAATGATTTTGAAGCGTATGCGTATTACATGCAAAGAAAAATAAACCGGCGAAATTTAAAATTTCAACTTATTGAAACAAAAGCGAAAGAAGAAAAAATTAAAACACTCATGAACCATACGCCTTACGATATGCTGGCACTGGTTCGTAAGAATAAAAGCTTCATCCATAAATTACGTACGGTGAGCTATACCAAAAACCTGGCATATATGATGGAGAAGCCACTCCTTATTCATCCGCCAGGCTAAAGGACTTCATCCAAACCCATTAACAGGATACACCCAATTCAAAGAACCATTAAAATATAAAATATGTTTTACCAGGAATTATATACCGTATTAGGAAAATTATTTTACTATACAGCCGGTATTGACGGAAAAGTACAACCAGCAGAACGGGAAGCTTTACAAAAGCTCATTACCAGTAAATGGATGCCTTTAGAAGATTCGGTAGATGAGTTTGGTACAGATCAATCGGCCATTATTAATTTTTCATTTGATTATGAAGAATCAGAAAATGTATCAAACAAGGCACTCGAAACATTTGAAGAATTTTATAAAGGAAATAAAGAAAAGTTTAGCCCACAGATCAGGTATAATATTATACAAACCATAACAGCCATTGCCGGGGCCTACCGCAATAAGAATAAAAACGAGCAATGGGTACTGGATAAAATAAAAGAGATACTGGATTAGTATCTTATAAAAAAATATGCATTGTGTAAGGGGGATTTCTTACAGGCTATTTTAAATTAAGATGGAAATCTATGTAAGCTGTGGTACTGGCCGCATCTATGTATTTTGGCAGAATGCTATTATACAAAAATAAGTTCTGCCATTCCTAATCTATAATCTTTAGTTGTAAGGCTGTTCGCACCAGCGAGGCAATATTTTTGGCCTCAAATTTTGCCAGGATATTTTTCCGGTGAGAATCTACTGTAGAAACACTGATAAAAAGTTTTTCAGCAATTTCATTATTGGTTAAACCGCTGGCAATAAATTCAAGCACTTCTTTTTCCCTTCGGGTAATCACGGGCACTTGTCCATTTTCATTATACCGCAGGGTAGTAGCCACATCGTCACTAAAATAGGTTTTCCCTTTTGATACAGTTTGAATAGCAAATACCAATTCCTGCCGGGTAGCATTTTTGAGCAAGTAACCCGATGCGCCTACATCTATCATTTTTTGAATAAAACTTAGTTGATTGAAAGTGCTTAAGCCAATAATATATATGGCCGGGTAATTTTCCCTCACCAGCTTACACAATTCAATCCCACTCATGCCCGGCATACTAATATCCATTAAGATTACATCGGGTTGCTGATTTTTTAAAAATGCCAGGCAAGAATCTGCATTACTGGCATGGCCCATCCACTCCATACCGTCTTCATTTAATAATATTGAATGAATACCTTCAATGACCATGTAATGATCATCTACAATAAATAATTTCGTTGCCATATTTTAATTCTTAAACATACCGAAATGAATGGATGGTACAAATAAAATGATATTTTTTTAAAATATATTCCCTTTTTTCAGGGATATTTCCTTATCCCATCCTGGCAATCGTATTTACCCGGTTAAATACTAAACTCAATTAAAACCGAAGTTCCTTTACCTGCTTCGGATCGTACATCAAGCTTCCCTTTTAGGAGGCTTACCCTGCTTTGCATATTATTCCACCCCATTCCCCGGCTTGTATGCAAAGAAACGGGGTCAAAGCCAATGCCGTCATCTTCTACGGTGATTGAAATATTATTTCCCATTTTCATTACCTGGACCACCGCATGGGCAGCCCCTGCATGCTTAAGTGTATTGTTAATTAACTCCTGTATGATCCGGTAGATGAGGATTAATTTTGTTTCTTCTATTGTTTCGGAATCAATGCCGTAAGATTGATAGGATACTTGCAAAGCGCCCGTTTGATTGATTTGGTTACAGAAATCTTTAAGCGCTGCATCAAATCCAAATTTCACCAGCGATTGGGGCATTAAATTATGTGCTACCCGCCGCATTTCAATAATAGACCCATCCAGCATATCCATACTGCGTTCAAATGCACTTGCGGTTTCGGCATTCATTGTTAATTTTTCTTTGATGCCATTAAATGAATATTTAATTCCGCTAAGCAGCCCGCCCAGGCCATCATGCAAATCTTTTGCAAGCCTTAACCGCTCTTGTTCTTCTCCTTTTAAAACGGCTTCTGTAGCTGTTAATTGTTGCTGGGTTTCTAATTTATTAATTTGCTGTAGTTGTAATTTTTGCTTGTTCCGGTAATTTATATATAACAGTAAAACAATAATGAATAATAATAGTACAGCCGCCGCAAGCAAGTAATTCAGAATATTTTTTTGATGCAACTGCTTTTGTTGTGCCTGCATCATATCTTCTCTTTTTTGAGTTTGATATTTTACTTCCATCTCATACACTTTCTTCTCACTATTTCTATTAATCATATTTTCATTAATAGCCACAAGCTCTTTAAGGTATTTATAACTCTCTCCTATATGACCCAAATTTTCTTCTGCAGCAACCAGATCCTGAAGGCATGCATATAAAACATGATCAAAATTGAATTCACGGGAAAGCGACCTGGCCTGTTTTGAAAATGTAATCGCATTTACATCATCCCCCATTTTTAAATACAGGTTTCCTAAATTTTGTAAAACAAGGGCAATGTCATAAGATGTATTTATTTGTTTAAAAGCATTCAATGCAATTTCATAATGCCTGAGCGCCGAATCGAATCGTTTTGTTTTATTGGTAAAATACAATCCATTAAAATTGTGAAAGATGCCAATGGCAAAGGTCATATTATTTTTATTGGCCAATGCAAGCCCCTTATCTGATATGAATTTCAGGCTGTCGTAATGATGAATGAAATTATATACATCTGCCAGTGCAATAAGCCCCCTTACACGTAAGGCCGCATTATTCACTTGAATCGCAAGTCTGTTGGTTTCCCTTGCATAATAAAAGGCCTTACTGGTATCTCCCAAAAACTTATAGATCCCCGAAAGGTTATAATATGAATTAATAATTTTAGGCTCATCGCCCATTTCATTAAAAATGGCTGTTGCTTTTAAATATTGCGATACGGCCGAAACATAATTTTGATTACGCTGATCAATGGCTGCATATAAGTTAATTAAATTAGCCTGCTGGTTTCTTGATGCGTTATCCGTATTCTTATGAATTAATACAAAAGCTTTATCCAATAGCAGTTTGCAACTATCTAATTTCATCTCATAAAACAATAAGCCGGCACGCAAACCATACGCAATAGAAAGACCAAGGGGATAATTTATTTTTTCGGCAAGCCGTATCGTTTCCTGGATTACCTGTATGGCAACGGCAGGTTGAGAAAACTGAATCTTTTCTGCAAAGGCATTTAACCGGTTAATCTTTACCGTATCATCTGCCAGTTGCATTATCCTTCTTTCTTGCTCTGCCACCCCGTTACCTTGCCCAATGGCTTCAGCAAGCGAAATTGTAAACAGTAAAAAATAAAATAAGTATTTAAGTAGCATGGCCATTATCATATTCCGGAATCAAATGTATGATTAAATGATAAGTTGTTTTACGCTTGTTTGCCCGAAACCTTTAAAGCGATATGTATAAAATCTCTTTACCCGGGAATTTTAATTTTTTTTAAAAACTCCCTTTTTTAGGGGATAGCAAAGCTGCAGGTAAAAGATATTTTTACACCCTAAAACATACAAAAATGAAATACATAATTTTACTAAGCTTGCTTATCATTACAGGAACACAAACCCAGGCAAAAGTTTGGCGTATCAATAGCAACATAGGTGTAACCGCAGATTTTGACCAGGGCGCAGCTGCCATTTCATCATTAAGCGTAGTGAATGGCGACACCCTGTATTTTGAACCCAGCACGAACAATTACCAGGGGTTTACTTTATCTAAAAGGCTCGTTTTGATAGGTACCGGTTATTTCTTAAGTGGAACAAATGGCAATCCTGGTTTACAGGCAGATCCCACAGGTGCTTATTTTGGAAATGCCACAATATTATTGGATTCAACCGGATCCGGCTCAACCTTAATGGGTTTAAATTCGATAAATATAGGTATTGGCCCAAACCTTGGATCAGCAACTGATAATATCACTGTAACCAGGTGTTATATCGGGAATATTGGTCAATATTATGGTTATACTGCCAATACAAAAATGACGGGTTGGGTAATCAATAAATGCTATATATCCTCTTTCGGTTTTAATAGCCAGGTTTTGGAGAACTGGCAAATTACCAATAACATCATAAACAGTAGTGCCTCTCTCGGAAATTCCGGGAATTTCAATTTATTAATCCGAAATAATGTAATAAGGAGTTCTGTAGATTTATACAGCGCCTACTTTTCAAATAATATCGTAACCTTTAATCTGAATACCACTTACATGGTAAACACAACCATAAAAAATAATATTTCTACAGGCAATAATTTACCTGCCGGTAATGGTAATCTCAACGGGCAAAGTGACGCTGCTCTTTTCCAGGGCCTCACCGGTAATAGCACCGATGGACAATGGCGATTGAAACCAGGGAGCGCTGCCATTGGTGCCGGTGAAACAATAGCCGGCATTACCCCGGATTGTGGCGCTTTTGGTACAGCCGATCCTTATGTATTGAGCGGCATTCCTGCCATTCCTGCCATTTATGCACTCACGGTACCGGCAAGTGTTCCCAGCAATGCTACTTCTATGCAAATAACCATTAGCACCCGAAGTAACAATTAATAAAATACCCGGTTAATTGCTGAACCCCGGCTTGATGATTAAAAAATAATGTACCCGGCATTAAGATCTCAATTAAGCAACTGTTGCGTCGCACACTTGTACCATTGTATTACTATGCAACATTGCTTGTAAAAAAACAAACATAAAAAGTTTGCTACAAAAACTTTACAATGAAAAAAGCTATTACAACCATTGCTGTAAGTATCTTCTACCTGTTTGTGCACGCCCAGCAACCCTACCCTACGGCTCCACCGGCACCGGGCAATATTGCGGCAATAGAATATTTTATAGATGCCAACACTGCACAGGGTAGCGGAACTCCTGTAACAGGTTTTACAAGTTCGCCAAATATCAGTGGTTTTAGCGGCACAATGAATCTTGCCGGCTTACCACCCGGGTTTCACCGAATTTACTTCAGAACAAAAGATACAAATGGTAACTGGAGTCTTAGCAATAATAGTTTTTTCGACAATTTTAATTTACCCATCTATGCATCAGCTCCCACTGCAACCAATATTGTACAGCTAGAATATTTTTTGGATAATAACGATATGGGCTTTGGTAACTGCACACAAATTCCCGTTACACCTGCAACAGATATGGCTAACCTTAGCGCCAATATTAATATTACCGGCCTTACGCCCGGTGTACACCGTGTGTTCATCCGGGCAAAAGATACCGGAGGAAAATGGAGCCTTATC
>MKTX01000005.1 GCA_001898465.1 Sphingobacteriales bacterium 39-19
CCGTTTTATTTTTTGATCCATTTTGTAATTTCCTTTTTTGCTTGCCCAAAAAAGGAACAAAAAAAGGCCCCCGAAACCGATATACAGCCCGGTTTCGGGAAACAGCTTTAATCATCTTTTGTTCCCTGGTAGCATGGGCGTTTGTAATGCTACTTAACATGGTATTGTTTACGGTAAGGTTTTATTGGGGGGAGTTGGGTATATAAATGATTATAGCTTTTAGTAGCAATAGGGAACACTTGCCAGTTGGCGCTCTTAAACCGGTAAACGAAATTTTAAACTGCTATTATCTATTAATCAATGGGGTAATTTGTCCAGTCTGCCATGATCCAACGGATAAATTCAGGAAACCATTTTTGCCAGGCTTCTTCATTGTGCCGGCCTTCTGCATCAATAACCGTATAAATTAAGCCGGATGAACGGGTGGCTAATTTTTCGGCAATCGTTTGGAGATCTTGTATATTTTCTTCGCCTTCCCGGCCACCCATGTAAAAAAATAATTTTCCATTTATTTTATTCGCCTGCGTAATGGTGAGGCTATCCATTTGCGGGGCAATCCAAAAAGAAGGGGAAAAAACACCTGCTTTGCCAAACACCTGCGGATACATGATGAATGCATAATAAGATATAAGGCCACCCATTGAACTTCCGGCAATCATATTGTGCTTACTATCTGGTATTGTGCGGTAATGTGCATCTATGTATGGTTTCAGGGTATTCACCAAAAAATCCACATATTCTTTTCCTTCTCCTTTACCAAAACGGTCATTGTTAAATGGGTTATATTCAGTAAGCCTGCGGGGGCCATTATCTATCGCTACTACAATAGTGGAAATATTTTTTTGTGCTGCTAATGAATCCAGGCTTTCATCTACCCCCCACTCGCCAAATCCGGAAGTATAGGCATCAAAAACATTTTGACCGTCCTGCATATATAAAACGGGATACCGGTTCTTATTTGTTGTATATCCCGGTGGCAAATAAACCCAAATTCTGCGTGTGGTATGTAACTGTGGTATTGAAAATGCAGTATCCATTACCATTACATGGTTACTGGCTGTATGCTTCTTTACCCGGGGCGTAAAATGATCCTTCCAGGCATCAATTGTGAATTGAAAAGCTGTATCTGTTTGTACCCTGATCTCGTTATTGGGTATATCTGCACCCTCTTTATTACATTGTACTTTTTGCCAGCTGCCTCTTGTAAATTTAAATTCGTAGTTACCGCCAGGTAATTCTATACGGAGTACCCATGCCTGTTTTAAAGAATCAAAATGCAATGCGGTAGCGGCAGGATCCCAGCCATTAAAATTGCCGGCAGCATATATTTTTTCATGTTGCGCAAATTCACCGTTATCTTTTACGGTAATATGTACAATGTGTTTTGACTGGCTGTAAGCAGCAGCCAGGAAAACCCAGGAAACCAGGAAACTTACAAATAATTTTTGCATTGCCTTATACTAATTTTGAGCAATAACTCTTTACCTGTTGATGAAGTTCGCCGCTTAACGGTACTGCCGGTAACCTCAGTACATTTTTTATTAAGTCCATCTCTGCCAGGAATGCTTTTACACCGGCCGGGTTATTTTCTGCAAACATGAGGTTATAGGCCGGCATCAGTTCATCATTTATTTTTTTGGCTTCTTTAAAATCCTGCTGCAAACATAATGTTACCATTTTGCTAAATTCACCTGGAAAAGGATTGGCTGCAACACTTATTACCCCATCCATTCCGCAGGCCAGTTGCGGCAAGGCCAATGCATCATCGCCACTAACTACCAAAAAACCGGCTGGCCTGTCTTTTAATATCTCCATACACTGTTGCATATTTCCACTGGCTTCTTTAATGCCAATAATATTTTCTACCTCGGTAGCCAGGCGTAAACTGGTATGCGCTTCCATATTTTTACCGGTACGGCCGGGTACATTATATAAAATAATGGGCTTGGGAGACTTTTCTGCCAAATACCGGTAATGCTGAAAAATGCCTTCCTGCGAAGGTTTATTATAATAAGGGCTGGCGCTTAATACGGCTGTTGCTTTTGCTAAGGGCAGCGTTTGTAAATCGGTTGCTACCTGGTGCGTATCATTGCCGCCAATACCCACCACTACGGGGATGCGGCCATTCACATGGCTATACGTTGCTTCAATTATATTTATCTTTTCTTCTTTTGAAAGTACCGGTGTTTCACCCGTGGTGCCCAATGTTACTACATAATCTACCCCATGATCAATAATATGATCCAGCACTTTACCCAAGGCTTCATAATCTACCTTTTCGTCGGCAGTAAATGGGGTAATGATGGCTACCCCGGTTCCTCTTAATTGTTCTTGTATTGACATAAAGCTATTTTTACAAAGGTAAATATTTACCCGTATGCAAGGCGACCATGAACAGGAATACAAATAAATGCAATGGCTTTCAGGGCAATGGCATTCCTAATTTTTTAGCATCTTACCCGTTTCGCCATTGGCAAACTTAATGAAATAAATACCCGGCAAAAGTGTGTTGAAATAAACGGTTTGCTTTTTTGTTTTTAAATGAATCTTCATTACTTCTTTTCCTGTAAGGGAGCAAACCCGGGCATCGGTTTCCTGTAAAGCAGCACCAGATTCAATAACCGCTTTATCTGTAACCGGGTTAGGATATATCATTACCGGGCTTGTTTCTCCTTTTAAAAATAACCGAACCCACTCACTGTAATATAATTTCCCGCTATTATCTGTTTGTGCCAGGCGATACAGGTTGTTGCCCGGTTTTAATTGCAGGTCGTGGTATTGATACAGGGCGCCATTGGCAGCTTGCTTTGAGGGTACCCATGCAATATTCGTCCAGCTTGCCCCGCCATCGTTTGAACGCAGTAATGTGTAGCCAGAATTATCTTGTTCAAAACTTGTTTTCCAGTATAAATAAGCAGATTTATTTTTTATTTCACCCGTAAAATAGGTATACCGAACTGGGGTTATATCTTCACCCGTGCCTTGTATGGCAAAATTAAAAACATAGTTTAAGTTACCGGGTATATTTATTTGAGCCAGGCGTTCCCCCGGGCCGGTACTATTAAATTGTATGGTAAATGAAGTGCTTTGGCCCGGCGACAGGTTTACAATGGCAGGGTTAGAAGCAATTGAAAAATCAGAAGCATGAGGTCCTGTTATATAAAGGGGATCGAGCAATAAATTGGCGCTGCCTGTATTGGTAATTAAATAACTCCTGAAAACACCGGGCGCTGTATAATCACCAAAATAAGTGCCATTGGCAGAAGAAGGCATATTTTCTCCATTACTGATGCAAACCGAAACCCATTTTACTACCATATTAGGATAATTGCCGGCGCAGGTATTGCTTAATACCGGGCTATTTGCCACCCAATTAGATTCGTTACCTGATAATGCAAAATTATATAAAGTGCCGGTAAACTCATCACATGCATGGGTACGGCCCAGTAAACTGGTTTCAGTACTATTACTCCCATTTGCAATGCCCTGGTTAAAATTATAATAAGCAACCAGTCCGGGTTCATCGCCGGTAAGCTCGCAGTTCATATCGGCCATTATTTCTGCTGCGGTTCTCTCGGTATTCCAAAAACGTACTTCATCCATCAATCCTTTAAAGAAATTGGTTCCCTGGAAGCGGCTAAGCTCCATACTTGATTCCGTTTCGGGCAATACACCACTGGCTGAAGATACCAGGATCCCGTTTTTATATAATTTCATATTGCCGGTAGCCGCATTAAAACTTACGGCTACGTGTACCCAGTTTAAAACAGGGGTGGGTATGGGATCCCTGAGTTCTAAAAAGCCGCCGGATATATGGCCGGCTGATAATTGATTGCCATAAAAAAACAAAGCGGTATTTGTTCCCGTAAATATTTGCGGGTATCCAAAACTTAATTCCAGCGGATATATCCACGCTTCTTTAGTATAAGAACCTTGTAAGGGAAGCGGTAATGATACATAACTCCCCAGCCCATCGAAACTTAATGATTTGCCACTTTGGGCAAATGCGGGGGAATACCCCCAAATAAAAATGAACCCCAGCGCCCATTTAATAAAAAGCCTGTTTTTTTTACTCATACTTTGTGTAGAATATTGATTCCTTTTATACCCTGCTAAATTATAAAAGCAAAAATCAATCCTGTTTTTATGAAGGTATAATAAGCGTAACGTGTTATCTTAGCCTTATATACTTAAACTTACTGCAAATATTATTATTCTTTTTGAAAGAATAAGTATTTGATTATGCACATAAAGAGAAATGTCAACAAAACCCAAAATATATTTTCCGCACCTGGACGGATTGCGTTTTTTCTGTTTTTTATTAGTTTTTTTCTTTCACAGTTTTTATTCAGAACAGCCCCATATTTATAATTCATTCCTGTTTCGATTTTTAAAAGAAAGGCTGTTTCATAATGGGAACCTGGGGGTAAATGCGTTTTTTGTATTGAGTGGTTTTTTAATTACGTACCTGCTTATAAAAGAAAAAGAATGGAAGGGCAAAATTGATATCCCCAATTTCTGGATCCGGCGCATCTTACGTATTTGGCCCTTATATATCGTATGCGTATTGTTTGGCTTTTTTATTTTTCCATTAGCCAAATCAATGGCCGGGGGTACCTCTACCGAAACCGCCAATCTTTTTTATTACCTGGGCTTTGCCAGCAATTTTGATTATATACAAAAAGGGATGCCCGATTCACCGGGGCTGGGGGTATTATGGAGCATTGCCATTGAAGAGCAATTTTATTTAGTGTGGCCCGTGGTACTTTCTCTCTTTCCCATAAAAAAACTATGGATCCCATTTTCGGTAATTATACTGGGGAGTTGGGTATTCAGGGCAACCCATGATATACCCATTGTACATGAGATGCATACCTTAAGTTGTATTGGCGATATGGCCATTGGCGCTACCGGCGCCTGGTTACTTAGTATTTTACCTACTTTTGTAAGATGGGTGCAGCATCTCTCCCGCTTTTCAATTATATTGATTTATGCCTCTGCGGCCTTTATTTTATTGTTCCGGCAAGAGCTGATGATCACCCATTATTATACCCGCATTTTTGAACGCTCGGTTACTGCCCTGGTATTTTTATTTATTATTTTAGAGCAATGCTATGCCGAAAAATCTTTTTTTAAGATGGCCAATGCAAAGGCTCTATCTGCACTGGGGATCATAACGTACGGGTTATATTGTATTCATTTCATCATCATTTCTGCCGTTACAGGCCTGGCTAATAAACTGGGGCTAAACCAGCATTTGTGGCAGGTGGTTCTTTTACAGCCGGCCATAGCGCTCAGCCTGTCAATCATCATAGCTAAATTAAGTTACCAGTATTTTGAAACGTATTTTTTACAACTTAAGAATAAGTTTGCCTACATCACAAAAGCCTGACAGGTATTACTGCTTTACCACTTTTATTGTTTTGGATTCACTGCCTTTGTGAATGCGGATATAGTACACATTTTTAGCATAGCCTGATAAGTTGATATAATGGGATACGGCTTTGCTGCGCTGAAATTCTTTTTGCTGCAATACTTTTCCCGATGCATCATATACCAGCACAGCTACATTTTCTTCTGCCGGATTATTGATTGTTACCGTAGTGCCTGTACCGGTGATAACGGGATAGGCATTTGCCTGGAAGCTGCCAGCCCCTTTTAAAACTTTTACTACAGGAGAATATTTTAATGAACCGGATGGATCTACTGCCATTACCCGGTAATAGTTAATGCCGGGTGCAGGATGAGGATCTGCTGTAACCGCATATTTGAGCCTGTAATTATTTTGTGCGGGCACATCTGTTGCTATGGTTTTAAATGTTATCCCATCGGTACTTGATTGCACTACAAAACTTTCAGAAGAACAATACACTGACCATTGCAACAGGATATGATCATTCTTATAAATAGCAGATACATCCTGGAAGCTGCAAGCCAAAGCCCCGGTGAGAATACTTTTTAAGATCACCCTGTTTTTTAATTGTAAATGCCCGGCTTCGTTCAGGTGAATTAAATCACCATTGGCAGCATATTCGGGTTTACGTAATAAAGAGGGCTCTTCAGTAACATCAGTCC
Source organism: Sphingobacteriales bacterium 39-19 (assembly GCA_001898465.1). Taxonomy (GTDB): domain Bacteria; phylum Bacteroidota; class Bacteroidia; order Chitinophagales; family Chitinophagaceae; genus Ferruginibacter. The sequence goes on from MKTX01000005.1 coordinate 6,076, forward strand.
AAAAGTCAATAGCATTAGCACCAAAAGTAGATTCAATTAAAAATTTGAGGTCTTTTAATTTTTGCCTGTCAGTAGCATTAAAATCATCCCTCGGTTGGGTAGTGCTGATAAAGCAGGCGATGCCACTAGCCAATGCAGAATCCCGGATGGTTGTAAATGTTGCCATGATCTCGGGATAAGATAGCCAGCCAAAATTATTGGATGGAAAATTTAAAATAATAACATCGGGCTTGGGTACCAGGTTTACGGCCCGGGTAATATTATGATCTACATCCGGTTGATTTCTTCCGGGAGGCGGCGTATAACTCGATGGCATGGCGGAATAGGTATCGGTACCGGGTACGGCTAAATTAAAGAGCGTATCAATTAGCCCCAGGTCTTTATAATATTTTTTCACCCGGTTTGGCCAGCTGCTGTCCGCTATCACACTGCTACCTGCTGCAGTGGATGATCCCAATACACAAATCCTTTTTTGTGCAAGGGTATTATCTAAAAAAAAGAATAATAAAAGAGTTGCAAGAAGTATATTTTTTTTCATGGAGTGTAATTAGTTTTAAGAAAGATTGATGCACCCTGTGCCTTCTGCAATAGATTGTATATATAAAATTACACAATTACATACATAAAAAATATACGCAAAATGGCCTACCCGCTATTTGCCATTTAATGCGTATTTTTATCTTCCAAAACAGAAGCTAAATCATTATGCCCCAAGCCCTAACTAATGCTGCACTCATTTCTTTCCTAAAGGAAAATTATGCTTCTGCCGGTTTTATAGAAGGGCTTAAGATAAAATACCGTTCTCTTATATGCCCGTTTATAAACCTGTTGCAGCACATAAAGCCGGGTGATAAAGTGGGTGATGTAGGTTGTGGTTCGGGGCAATTTTTATTATTGGCTACCGAATTTGCCCAACCCCAATCGGTATATGGAATTGAAATTTCTGAAAGGCTGGTTGGCAATGCCCGGGCTCTTTTTAAAAAAAGGGCAAACAGTGATTTTGGATTTTCAGTGTATGATGGCATTCATTTTCCTGAAAATTTACGGGAAATGGATATTCTTTTTTTGATTGATGTATTGCACCATGTAGGAAATAAAAACAGGGAGCTGTTTATTAAAAACCTGGCAGGTGCTATGAAACCCGGCGCCCGGCTGGTGCTTAAAGATATTGATAAGGCAAGCCCTTTTGTATATTTTAATAAACTGCACGATATGATTTTTGCCGGTGAAATAGGAAATGAGATATCATTGGCCAAAGCTGTTTCGCTGCTTCAAAAAAACGGGCTTCGTATTGTTGAACAAAGAAAACAAAGAATGTATGTTTATCCGCACTACAGCATTGTCGCAGAAAAAGAGGCAAATGAATAAATGGTTTATCCTTATTTGTTTTGCCCTCTTATCAGTATATCCCATCTATAGTAATTTTTATTATAGCAATGGGCTGCTTACGTATGAGCGGCACCGGGCTGTAATTGAAAAAAGATCTGAATTCTATAACCCCTGGCAATACCGGGTGCTTTGTCCGTACCTGGTAGAAGCAGGCCTTTGGGTTTATAACCATACCCTTGATAAAGTGTTTCCCATTGAACAAAAATTTAATTTTAATATAGAAAGTACTTCCGGCACCAGTGCCGAGACGGATACCTTTGTACAACTGATGCAAACACCGGGGGCAGTAAAATACATGCTGATCTTTATCCTATTCCGGTGGCTGGAACACATGCTGATCTTTTACTTAACCTGGAAGCTTTTACAATATTTTATCCAGAGTGATTGGCTGATATTTTTAGGGATCAATTTCCTGGCGCTTAGTTTTGGCAATGCGGTTAATGCAGCAGACCTTTCTTTTAATACCTATATGGATATTATTTTTTACCTGCTTACAGCCCTTCTTATCTTATATCATAAAAACCCGCTTTGGCTTATTCCTATAACGATACTGGCTGCACTAAACCGGGAAACCGGCTTGCTGATACCTGCCTTATATTTTATTTCTAAAACCGATTTTACTGCCCTTGCACAAAAGCCGTTCCGCTTTAAAAACATGGTATTCCCCGGAATAAAAACATGGGTATTTACGGTTGTGTTATACATCCTGTTCATGGGCATTTTTATTTATTTACGCTGGTATTTTGGTTACCGGCCGCAACAGGTATGGAAGGTACCCGCAGGATTACCCATGCTTAAATTAAACTTACTAAGTGCAGTAGGTGTAAAAGCCTGGCTGGAACTGATTGGTACATTTGGCATGTTGCCCTTGCTTATTTTGTATAAATTTAAAAGTTTTCCGCACCTGTTAAAAAAATGGTTTATCTTTTTGGTTCCCGTGTGGTTTGGGGTGCATTATGTTTCGGTAGTAGCGTATCAAACACGGCTGTTCATGGTACCCATGATACTGATTTTTATACCCATGGTATTGTATTGGGTAGAAAATGATATCATTCGTAAATCACAAACACAAACAGCAATAAACTGATCATATGAAAGCCTGGATAAAATTATTAAGACCAAAAGACTGGGCAAAAAATTTGTTCATATTCATTCCTTTGTTTTTTTCCGGGCAATTCTTTAAAGATGATTATATGTTGCCGTTACTGGCAGGTTTCATTTGCTTTAGCCTGGTATCTTCCAGTATTTATATTTTTAACGATTACCGGGATATAGAAGATGATCGTATTCATCCAATAAAAAAAGACAGGCCCTTAGCATCGGGCGCCATACCGGTAAGCATGGCATTGTTTGTATCTGTTTTATTAATGATCGCCGGCCTTACAGGGGCCTGGTTCATACGGGATAAATTTTTATTTGTACTGGGCTTATACGCTATGCTCAACCTGGCCTACAGCCTGGGGTTAAAAAATATTCCCATTTTGGATATTGTGATCATTTCAATTGGGTTTGTATTGCGCATCAAGGCCGGGTCGGTTATTGCAAGAATAGGGTTAAGTGAGTGGCTTATCATTATGGTGTTTTTGCTGGCGCTGTTTATGGCTTTTGCCAAAAGGCGTGATGATGTAATGCTTGAAAAAGCATCGGGGAAAATGATGCGTAAATCCGCCAGTGGGTATAACCTTGAATTTATAAATGTGGCCACAGCTGTAATTTGTGCCGTAATGATTGTATCCTATTTTATGTACACTATGTCGCCCGAAGTAAAACACCGGTTAGGCACTTACCGTATTTATTATACTACTTTATTTGTTATTATGGGCTTACTGCGGTACCTGCAATTAATATATGTACACCGGGACTCTCAGTCGCCGGTGAAGATTTTATATAAAGACAGGTTTATACAAGCCTGTATCCTATTATGGATATTTTGCTTTTACGTGATCCTGTACGTAAAGGATTTTAATTTATTTAATTAATGCATTTGCAACAAATTGCTTTTTTCGATTTTGATGGCACCATTACCCGGCACGACAGTATGCTGGCGTTTACCCGGTTTTATAAAGGGAGGTTTCGGTATTATGCGGGCATGTTTATTTTGTTGCCCTGGCTATTGGGGTATAAACTGAAAATACGGGATGCAAAATCTACAAAGGAAAAATTTCTTACCTATTTTTTTAAAGGAGAGCCGGAAACCGTATTGAATAAAAAAGGGAAATTATTTTGCGAGGTATTTTTACCAAAAGATATTCGCCCGGCTGCTATGGAATCTATTTTAAATCATAAGAAAAACAATCACCGGGTAGTGGTGGTATCTGCTTCAGCAAAAAACTGGATTGGCCCCTGGTGCGATGCTTTTGATATCCCCTATCTATGCAGTGAATTAGAAGTACAGGGAGGAATGATTACCGGGAAATTAAAAGGGAATAATTGCAATGGCCCCGAAAAAGAAAGGAGAATAAAAGAAAACTTTACCCTTTCATCATTCAGTAAAATATATTGCTATGGCGATAGCGAAGGGGATAAAGAAATGATGGAATTGGCGGATGAGCGTTTTTATAAACATTTTTAATAGAATGCCAGATTTCATTAATACTTATTACAAAATTTTTAATGAAGTATCTGCTCCTTATTATCTGCCAGGTTCGTGTTTTTCTCCCTGATCGGTATCATCCACTGGTACTGATGCGCCAGTGGGGGTGAAAATTACTTTGGAATTTTACCTTTCCCATTACAAACTGAGCAGGTAGCCGTTCCGTTTGCTACAACTTTATTTTCATAAACCGGATTACTCAATGCCACCGTAACTTCTTTAGGTGCAGTATGAGTACCGGTATATTGCTGGTATGTACTGTATGTGCCGCCTTGAACCTATACTTTTACTGTAGCGTAATTGTCTATTATTCCCCTGCCCCCACATGTAGGGCAGAGCATATAAAAAGCATCATTCGATTCATTAAGTTTTTCAAATGGCATTCCCTGTTTAAGTTTCGTTTTATCAGAAAGAATAACCCATCCCCTGTAGCTCTTTGAAAAAGTATGTTCATCCCATGGCTCTTCAATAACGGCTAATTTTTTTCCGTTCACTTTTACCACATCACCTTACCGCAATGAATTAACGGTAATTATTTCATCCCCGCTGGTGAACGTACCATTATTAAAATTTCCGCTTTGCGTATTCCCATTGCTGAATCTTCGGGTGCCATGCCCATTTAAATTACCAACACTAAAATTTCCTGACTCAAACACAATTTGCTTATCCCATTCTTTTTTGTACCGGGTACCATAGCCATCAGGTAAATATTTCTCATTTACTTCTCCTACGTAAATATCACCCTCTTCGGTAACAGATGCTTTTTGTATAACGCCATTTTTAAATTCCCCAAGTACAAAATCCATGCTGTTGTATTTATCACCCCTGCTAAAGTTGAGTGCTGCCAAACCATGCAGTTTTCCTTTTTTGAAATACCCAAATTTCACATGCTGGTGATCACTACCAATCCATTCGCCAAGCCCTTCGGGTAATCCTTCAAATACTTCTCCACTATACAAGCCATTTTCAAAAGGCATTTTTATAACCGATGTAGTACCCATATTATATTCCGATACAGACAGGGGTCTAAAATCTGTTATTTTTTGTTGAAACCGATGTGGGAAAAATTCTACTGAATCTTTTTTGTATTTCATGGCCAGGCCGGTACCAGAACTGGTGGTAAACCCCTTGTATTCTAATTCAGCATTCTCTTCTTTTATGCTTCCATAAATTAATTCATTCCGGTAAAAAATTCCTGCCATAACTTTTCTATAGCCATTAATACAAGTACCTTCTAACAGAACTCCATTTTTAAAAAAACCGAATGAACCCTCATGCCCCGTTCCGTTTTTTAAATTATTAATCCAATCCAGAGAATTATATATCTCATTTACTGCTTCCAGAGAATCAAAAGGGACTGCCTTTTTCAACGGGAAATTTTTACCATAATACAAGGTAATTTTACCAAACCCATTCAAAAACCCGTCTTTAAATTCCCCTTCAATGGAATACCGCTCCTCATTTCTTTGTGCATTTTTTGAAAACTTATTGGTCACTAATAAACGGCCTTTACCATTTACACAATCTCCCCATATACAATCAATATTTTGTTTCGATAAGTTTATCGCTTTTTGTTCGGAAGCAGAATAAACAGCGGGTTGAGTTGTTAAATACTGTGCTGTTACAATTGTTACTGCTAATGTAAAAATGAGCAGTGCCATTAGCTTTTTCATGTTTTAGTATTTATTTGGGTAAACTCAATTATATACAAAGATTAAAACACTATAAATATCAAATTTTTATCTTATTAAAAACATACCCTACTGTGGGTATTTATGCGATAGTGGTAGGGTTATGTGTTCATTTTTTAATTCGGTTCCCATTCTTTGAATGGCGAATAAAGGCAGTATCACGGAGGGGTGACTATGTAAAACAGGCAATGAGCATCTTTATAAACTTTTTTTACCTGCTAAATAATTTGCAGATTTCATTAACATTTTTTGCAACATTGTTAATAAGATAACCATTCCTTATCTTTATCGGCAGGTAAATATTACTATTTTTACAGATTACCCAATGTGCTAACTGTTCATTTTTTTTTGAATGAAAAACCCAATTATGAGATTTTATTTTACATTCCTCACCATCTTATTATTTTCTTTACCTGCTGCTTCGCAAACTTTCACAGGCACGGGTGGAACCATTCCGGGAATAAGTACAACACGTACCTGCTTTAGCATAAATGTAAGTGGCGTAGGAAACATCAATAATACCTATGGCCTGGCTTCGCTTTGCTTAAATATTACCCATCCGTATGATGATGAATTAGAAATTGTATTAAAAGCGCCGGATGGTACTACCATACCCATTAGTATTCAAAATGGGGGGAGTGGAAATAATTATACTAATACCTGTTTTACGGCTACAGCTTCCACACCCATCAAATTCGGCACAGCTCCTTTTACCGGCAGCTTTTTGCCCGAAGGTTATTTGGGTGCTGCTAACAATGGCCAAAATGCAAATGGTACCTGGCAATTATGTATTCAGGATAGAAGGGGTAGTGGAAATGCGGGTTCCTTATTAAATTGGTCAATCAGTTTTAATAATACCCCGGCACCTGCCCCGCCTGCTATGCCAGCATGTGCCAACAATTTACCCTCCACATCCTCCTGTTCTACGGCAACCCTTATCTGTGATTTTAACGGGCAATGCGGAAGTACCGCCGGCACCACCACGCAAACCTGGCCCGGCTTGTCCAGCGCAGCTTGTTTTGGATTGCAAAATAATTCGTTCATTAAGTTTATTGCATCGGCCACTACAGCTTCTTTTTCAGTGTGGGTGCCCACCACAGAGAATACATATAATTTAGGGGGCATCCAGATGTTATTCTTTAGCGGACCTTGTAATGCCAGTACGGTAAATACCTTTGGCTGTTATCCTCATATTTTAGCGTATGAAACACCGGGGCAACCCATCATCAGCATTGTTTCTGCATCGGGCCTTACACCCGGCAATACTTATTATTTAATGATTGATGGCTTTAATAGTGATCATTGCACTTTTACTATTGCGGCAAATACCGGGGTAAATATTTTAAATGTGAGCCCGGCAGACCCGATGATATGTGCAGGCAGTAGTGTGAATTTAACTGCCAGTGGCGGTAATGGAGTTTATAGCTGGTCACCAGCCGGATTTTTAAGTGCCACTTCGGGTACAACCGTTACAGCAAACCCACCCTCAACTACCACTTACACCATTAGCAGTACAACTGCTACCGGTTGCCCGCTTACAAAAGATGTTACCGTAACCATTAACCCGCTACCGGCAGCAGCAACTATTACCAGTGTACAACCAAACTGCAGCAATGCCACCGGGAGTATTACCATTACTTCTCCCATTGGCGCCGGTTTACAATACAGTATTAATGGCAGCACATTCCAGGCGGGTACTGTTTTTAATAATGTAGCCCCGGGCAATTACAATGTAATTGTAGAAAACCAGGCTACCGGTTGTAAATCTGTTGCAACAAGTGTAACAATCAATACGGCGCCTGTAGTTCCGGCAGTTGCTACTGTAAGCGTATCTGCACAACCCACCTGTACAACTCCAACCGGTACGATAACGATTACGGCTCCTATAGGCGCCAATCTCCAGTATAGTATAAATGGAGGAACCACCTATCAAACAAGCCCCAGCTTTACAGGCATTGCCCCGGGCAATTATAATGTTACCGTTCAGAATACAAGCAGTACTTGTATTTCAAATGCCAGTACAATAACCGTAAACCCGGTTCCCGCCCCACCGGTAGCGCCCACTGCCAGCGTTACTACGCAACCTACCTGTACGATTCCTGCGGGTACAGTTACCATTTTGGCACCATTGGGCGCCGGCTTACAGTATAGTGCGGATGGAACAAATTACCAACCCGGCAGTGTTTTTACAAACCTGTCACCGGGAGCTTATAATATATATGTTCAGAATACCACAACAGGTTGTATATCATCTACAACTCCTGTTACTGTAAATACCATACCTGCACCCCCCGCCATACCTACCGCATCGGTGACCGTGCAACCCACCTGCACTTCGCCCACAGGCACTATTGTGTTTACGGCGCCTGCGGGTGCCAATTTGCAATACAGTATTAATGGTACTACTTATCAAACGGGTACCATCTTTAATAATGTAACACCCGGAAATTATAATCTTACAGTTCAAAATATAGCTACCGGCTGTATTTCTGCAACTGCAGTGATAACAGTAAATGCACTGCCTCCATCACCGGCCATGCCGACTGCATCGGTAACAGCCCAGCCCACTTGCACTACGCCCACAGGTACTATTATGTTTACGGCGCCTACGGGTGCCAATTTGCAATACAGTATTAATGGTACTACTTATCAAACGAGCACCCTCTTTAATAATGTAACACCCGGGAATTATAACCTTACAGTTCAAAATATGGTTACAGGTTGTATTTCTGCACCTATGGCGCTTATTGTAAATGCAGCGCCCATCACACCGGCAGCGCCCACTGTAAGTGTAACCACGCAACCTACCTGTATTACCAACACCGGCACCATTACCGTAACGGCACCTACCGGCGCAAATCTTCAATACAGTATAAATGGTACAACATTTCAAAGCAGTACTGTATTTAATGGGATCGTGCCGGGAAATTATGCTGTTACTGTTCAGCAATTGCCATCGGGTTGTATTTCATCTGCAACTGCAGTTACAGTAAATGCAATACCTACTGCACCGGCGGCTGCCCAATTTACAATTACCCAACCCACTTGTATATCGGCTACGGGCACTGTACTCATTACAAGCCCTGTTGGCAGCAATTTAGAATATAGTATTGATGGCATGAACTACCAGGCATCAACAGGATTCTCCAGCCTGGCCCCGGGCAATTATAATGTTACTGTTCAAAATATTGTAACCGGTTGCACATCTCCCATAGCTGTGGCAACTATTAATGCGGCACCGGTTGCGCCGGCTACACCCGTCCTTTCAATTTCAACGGCGCCTGCCTGCACTTCGCCGGTGGGGAGTATTACGGTTACAGCACCCCTGGGCGTTGATTTGCAATATGCATTAAATGGAGGCGCTTACCAATCATCACCCGTATTTAATAACCTGCCCGCAGGCAATTACAGCATTACTGTGCAACACATAACAAGTCTTTGTATATCTGCACCCGGCAGCATTATCATGCCGGTAGCTACAGGGGCGCCTCAAATACCCGAATTCAATATTATACATGCAAATTGTACAAATACTACCGGGAGTATAAGCATCACCTCTCCCCTGGGCGCCAATTTAGAATATAGTTTAAATGGAGGTCCCTATCAAACGGCTACCGCATTTACGAACCTGTTGCCGGGGGGATATACGGTTACTGCCCGTTATATAGGAACATCCTGTATCTCCAGCCATCCCATTGCGTTCCTGAAAGCCGCTAACCCGGCTGATTGTGCAGGGCCTGACATTTATTTTCCCACTATTTTCACGCCCAACGGAGATGGTAAGAATGATGCATTTGGGCCGGGCCCTCAATCCAATTTAGCATTGGTAAAAGGATATATTTTACAAGTATATAACCGCTATGGTGAAAAGGTTTTTGAGACAAGGGATCCTTATGAACAATGGAATGGAAAATACCATGGAAAATTATCAGCCAATTATAATTATACATGGATAGCTTCTTATTCTTATGCAGGAAAACAAATGCTAAAGAAAGGAAATGTTTTAATTTTAAAATAATACTCTCTTTAACGAAACTGGATGGCCGTAACCGGGTTTACTTTGCGTACAAGTAAAGTAGGAATAATAAGTGTGGCAATACAAACTATAAAAGCCAGGCCATCTACTATTAACACCTGCATCCAGTTTATATCTACGGCTGCGGTAGAAATAAAATAAGACTCTTCATTGAGCTTGATGAAGCCTGTTTGCAGTTGCAAAATACAAATGCCAATGCCCAGGATGGTACCCAGTAAAATTCCGGATAAGGCAATAAAACCGGTATTGTATAAAAATATTTTCTGAATGGTCCAGTCAGTAGAGCCCAGTGCTTTTAGGGTGCCGGTCATGCGTACCCGTTCCAGTACCATAATAATAAGACAGGTAATGAGATTTACAGCAGCAATAATAATCATAATCCCAATGAGTATGGATCTTACCTGTTGTTGCAGGTTTAACCAATCAAATATATTAGGATAAATTTGTTTTATACTTTTACTATACCATCCTTGTGGAAGTTGTTTATAGGCCATGGCTGATACGGAATCTGCCATCCGGTAATCTTTTAAATAAAGTTCGTACCCTGCAATATCATCCGGTCCCCAGTCATTTAACCGCCTGATTAAATTGATATCGCAAATGGCAAAATTTTTATCATACTCTTCTAATCCTGTTTTAAAAAAGCCGGCTACTGTAAGTTTGCGGGCTTTTTTGGTACCATCAGGTTGAAAAAAATAAACCAGTAAAGGGTCTCCCGGTTTTACTTCTAATTTATCTGCGGTGTACTGGCTTATATCAATTTGCATACTGTACCCGCTATCCGGGAATGCCAGCCATTTACCCTGCTGCAGAAAATCCTGCATCCGGTTAAAATTAAAATCCCTGTCAACGCCTTTTAGCAATACACTTTCAATATTGGTTTCATATTTTAATATGGCAGATTTGGTTGCATACTTTTCAACAAACTGCACCTGCGAAATGGATCGTAGATATTTTTCTGCCTCTTTATTTTCTTGTACCGGGAAATCTTCTGTGGTGCCCTGGTTTGCAGCAAATCCTTCCTGCACCCTTACATGTCCCCAAAAACTAAACACTTTATTACTGATCACTTTATCGAAACCATTGGCAAAACTTAAAGCAATGATCATTACCATCACACTGAGTGTGGTAGCGGTAATGGCGAGCCCGGCAATAAAGCGGCTAAAACTTCCCCGCTTTACCGAAATAATACGCCTTGCAATAAAGTACGATATATTCAATCAGCTTATTTTAGTATCTTTCAAAAGTAAATGAATTCATGTATTAAATGAAGACTAAGCTTTTCTTCCTGCTCATTTTATCCTGCTTCAGCATTTCCATTGCCCGGTGCCAGCTGGTAGAAAAAATTTACAAACCTTTTATTGCAACAGCCCAATTGCATGCTTATGGTAACCAGCAAGGCTTACCCATTTATATATTGAACAGCCAGGACCGCATGCAGCTTGAGTTTGACGACCTGGAGGGTAGTTTAAAGAATTATTATTATAGTTATCAACTTTGCGATTATAACTGGCAACCTGTAAATCTTAGCCCTTTTGATTATATGAAAGGATTTACCATGAACCGGATTTCCACCTACCGGTACTCCAGTTTAGCCTACACCCGGTACACACATTACCAGGCGATATTGCCCGACCGGAATGCAGCACCCACCCGCTCAGGAAATTATTTGTTAAAAGTTTTTTTAGACGGTGATACTTCAAAGCTGGCTTTCACAAAACAATTATTGGTTCTCGATATTAAATCTACCGTGGCAGCAGAAATTGTACAACCTTTTTCGGCCCAATATTTTCCTACCCATCAACGTGTAAATTTTAATGTACTCCTTTCAAAAGACCTGAATGCATTCAGCGCCTCGCAACAAGTAAAAGCGGTAATCCTGCAAAATAATCGCTGGGATAATTCACAACGGGATATTTTGCCCACATTTGTAAGAGGCAATACTTTAGATTATACCTCTGAATTTAAAGGATTGTTTGCCGGGGGTAAAGAATGGCGCTGGCTGGATTTGAGAAGTTTCCGGCTGCAAAGCGACCGGATTGAAAATGCGATTTATAATAAAAATTCTACTGAGATTTTTTTGAAACCCGATGTGGACCGGCGGGCACAACGCTACGTGTATTTTCCTGATTACGATGGCATGTACCAAATAAGTACTTACGAAACCATTAATCCATATTGGCAGGGCGACTATGCTACCGTACATTTTTATTTCGCCACAGCCGATGGGAAGCCATACGATGGAAATTCACTTTATTTAAATGGCGCTTTTACAAATTACGACACCCAATCAGGCACCTGGAAAATGAAATGGAACGAACAAAAATTAATGTATGAGTGTACGGCCTTTTTAAAGCAGGGCTATTACAATTATGAATACGTTTTAAAAAATGAGGCCAACCCCGAAAAAACCCAAACCATGGAGGGCAATTACTGGGAAACAGAAAATATGTATGCCATTCTCATTTATTACAAATCATTTACTGACCGGGCAGATCAGTTAATTGGCATTGGACAATTAAACTCCCGGAAAGACAGGCCCGGCTTTAGTTTTTAACATTTACAGCGCTGCCGCCGTAAGTTCACTTTTCTTTTTGATGCAACTGTTTTATCTTTGCAGTGGCAAGTCTTATACGACCAGCTCCTGCTGAACTCCCCCAGGGCCGGAAGGCAGCAAGGGTAGGTGGTTGAGCGGTGTGATATAAGTAACTTGCCATTTTATTTTTAACCTCTTAATTCATTTTAATATGAAATTTTTTATAGATACTGCCAACCTTGGCCAAATAAAGGAAGCGCATGAAATGGGGATTTTAGATGGTGTAACGACCAATCCTTCTTTAATGGCCAAAGAAGGTATTAAAGGGAAAAAAGCGGTAGAACAACATTATATTGATATTTGCAATATTGTAGACGGGGATGTAAGTGCAGAAGTGATCTCTACCGATTTTGACAGCATAATAAAAGAAGGTAAGCATCTTTCGAAACTGCATGAAAAAATTGTGGTGAAAGTACCCATGATTAAAGATGGCGTAAAAGCCATGAAATGGTTTACCGATCATGGAATTGCCACCAACTGCACATTGGTTTTTTCTGCCGGCCAGGCCATTTTAGCTGCTAAAGCCGGGGCTAAATATGTGTCTCCATTTATTGGCCGTATTGATGACAGTGGATGGAATGGCGTGGAACTGGTTCAGCAAATCAGCCAAATTTATTCTATACAAGGTTATAAAACACAAATCTTAGCGGCTTCCATACGCAGCAGCCTGCATATAATACAATGTGCCGAAGCCGGGGCAGATGTTTGCACCTGCCCATTAGATTCTATCATGGGATTATTAAAGCATCCCCTTACGGATATAGGGCTTGCGAAGTTCCTGGAAGATGCCAAAAAATTTGCTTAACATTAAACCGGGTTAGTTCCCGGTTTTTTTGGGTATAGTACCAAACATTTGTTGCAGCATATTAAATAATTGGGGATGCTGTACTTTGAGTAAATCGGGCCGTTCAAAAAAATACTCTGCCACCACAGCAAAGAATTCGGTTTTATTGGTATAGGCATAAGGGTCAATATCAGATTGCCCCGCTTTTATTTTCTCCATTTCAGTATGAATCATCTCCAGCCAGGGAATAATATATTGCTGTTGTAATAATACAGCCGGCACACCATCTGTATCACCATCTGCTTTGTCAATCAAATGCACAAATTCATGTATCACGGTATTGTGCTTATCTGTTTGGTTTAAAAAAGAATCATGAAGCGCCCGTTGCGATAATAACATTTTACCTTCCAGGTAACCCGTGCCTACCATCCCCAGAATATTCCTGTCCGTATTGCCTTCACTTTCAAAATCCCGGTTAAATGTGTCTGCATACAGCAATACTTCTTTCAGGTTCCTGTATTTCCATGCCGGGAAATTAAAAACAGGAATAACAGCCCCGCTCGCAACCAGCAACAGGTCCTGGTTGCTGAGGGTGGTATTGATGCCGGTTATTTTAATGCCGTTTAAAAAATCGGTTATATCCCTTATGAATTGAGCTTTTTGCTTTTCATTTAAATTTTTATAAAATAGGACTTCCCGGTTAAGAAATGATTTATCTATGGTAAATACATTCGCTTTTATCTTTTTCCTTCTTACAAAAAAATAGATACTGGCCAAAACAATAAAAGCAAATAATATAAAAGGTATCATATCATTTTATTGAGTAGTAAACCAAATGGATTTATCATTATCGAAATCACCATTATAGTTGATGGTCAATTCTTCACCGGCTGCAACCGGCTTAATGGTTTTCACCCACATGGATGCGTTATCAAAATCCATAAAATATTCACAATTGCTGTTATAGCTATGATTGTAAACGGGTATATAACCCAATGCCATGGCACATTGATCTTTATTGATTCCCCATTCAAAAATATAATCGTGCAGCAGCGTTTTATCTAAATGGCTGCGATCTGCCCCGCTCATCACAATCACAGGAGCCGTTTCTATTATTTCATTTGCCTCAATCGGGCAATGTGTAAAAACCCCCCGGCCCTTACCGGGCACCTGCTCAATATATAAATAAGTTTTTTGCATAACCTTTCATTAACCGATATACATTAAATTGCATCACTAAATTAATCATTAGCCATTATGTAAATGGATTTAGAAAAAAGTATATCATTAGCCGACCAGTTTAAAGATATTATTGCAGCCGAAGATAAGTTGCAAATAAAAGAATTTTTAAACGATCAAAACATTAGTGATGTTGCAGACTTAATATACGAGTTTCCCGAATTTGAAACACAGATTGTTTCAAACCTCTCCATTCACCGGGCCAGCAGTGTATTTAAAATACTGGATTTAAACGAACAAAAAAGGATATTTAAGAACCTGCCTCCCTTAAAATCGGCAGAACTGCTCAATGAACTTTCGGTAGATGACCGGGTAGATTTTATTGAAGAGCTGCCAACCGGTACCGTAAGAGAGCTAATAAAATTATTAAACCCCGAAGAAAGGAAGATTACACTTGAAATGCTGGGCTATCCTGAAAACAGCGTGGGCAGACTGATGATACCCGATTATGTTTTTGTGTACGAATACAATACCGTTTCTGAAGTATTTGAAAGCATTCGGCACGATGGTTCGCATTGCGAAACCATTGATGTGGTATATGTAATTAACAGAAAAGGTGAATTGCTGGATGATATCAGGATACGGGATTTTTTACTGGCCGCCCCCGATGTAAAAGTGAGTGAACTGATGGATAACCGCTTCATTGCATTACATGCAAATGATGACCAGGAAATCGCCAGTGAAATATTTAAAATGAATAACCGGGTGGCTTTGCCTGTAATTGATGAAAAAAATATCCTTTTAGGAATTGTAACGATTGATGATATTTTATGGGTAGCCCAGGAAGAATTTACAGAAGATATTCAAAAAATAGGCGGTACCGATGCCCTGGATGAACCCTATGGAGATATACATATCTTTAAATTAGTAAAGAAAAGGGCCGGTTGGTTAGTCTTATTATTTTTTGGAGAGATGTTTACCGCAACTGCCATGCAATATTTTGAGCATGAAATAGAAGCCGCAACCGTACTGGCTTTATTTATCCCGCTTATTATGAGTAGTGGCGGAAATACCGGTTCCCAGGCTTCCACATTAATTATACAGGCCATGGCCCTGGGTGAACTTACCCTGGCAGACTGGTGGAAAGTGATGAAAAGAGAAATCATTACAGGATTGGCGCTGGGGGCTATATTAGGAAGTATCGGTTTCTTTAGGGTTGTGCTGTGGCAAAACCTGCATATCTACGATTATGGGCCTCACTGGCAACTGGTGGGCTATACAGTGGCAGTATCCCTATTAGGCATCGTACTTTGGGGCAGCTTGATGGGCTCTATGTTACCCATGATCTTAAAACGGTTTAAAATGGATCCTGCCACTTCATCGGTTCCATTTGTGGCAACCCTGGTGGATGTAACCGGGATTGTTATTTATTTTTCAGTAGCTTACTTTTTCTTAAAAGGAATATTGCTTTAAATAATATCCTCTTTAAAAACAGGGATAACTTAGAATGGCTATTCGAAAATTTAAAATATGATTAACCCATAAAAATCAATAATTTTACAGGTTATCATTTAACCAATAAACAGAAAAAGAAATTATGTGTGGAATAGTAGGTTACACCGGCCCCAGGCAAGCATACCCCGTAATACTGAAAGGGTTAAAAAGATTAGAATACCGTGGCTACGATAGTGCCGGGGTGGCGCTTTTGCATGAAGGTAAAATAGATGTTTACAAAAAGAAAGGAAAAGTAGCCGGGCTGGAAGAAATGCTGGTAGGTAAAAATTTAGATGCCCATATGGGAATTGGCCATACCCGCTGGGCAACCCATGGGGAGCCCAATGACCGAAATGCACATCCCCATAGTTCATCCAATGGAAAATTAGCGATGATCCATAATGGGATCATTGAAAATTATGCCCAGCTTAAAAACGAACTTATTAAAAATGGCTACCAGTTTACCAGCGATACCGATACCGAAGTTTTATTAAACTTTATAGAATACATACAAACGAATAATGAGTGCGGGCTGGAAGAAGCCTTACGCATTGCTTTAAAACGGGTAACCGGGGCGTATTGCATTTTATTAATGGAGCAGGATAATCCCGAAACCATAATTGCCGCACGCAAAGGCAGCCCTTTAGTAATTGGTATTGGCAAAGGAGAACATTTTTTAGCCAGCGATGCCTCTCCCATTATTGAATACACCAAAGAAGTAGTATATGTAAACGATTATGAACTTGCCATAGTAAAACCCGGTGAACTTATTTTAAAAAACCTGGGTAATGAAAAGGTAACGCCATATATCACCAAATTAGATATGCAATTAGCAGCCATTGAAAAAGGCGGCTACGATCATTTTATGCTCAAAGAAATATTTGAGCAGCCCAGTACCATTCATGATTGCCTGCGTGGCCGCCTGGATGCCCAGGCCGGAACCATTACCATGAGCGGTGTTCAGGAACATATTGAACAACTGAAAAATGCAAACCGCATTATGATCATCGCCTGCGGAACCAGCTGGCATGCGGGCCTGGTGGCAGAATATGTAATAGAAGAACTTTGCCGCATACCGGTAGAGGTTGAATATGCATCGGAATTCAGGTACCGCAACCCGATCGTAAATAAAGGAGATGTGATTATTGCCATTTCTCAAAGCGGTGAAACCGCCGATACTTTAGTGGCGCTTGACCGGGCTAAAGAAAATGGTGCTTTTATCTTTGGGGTTGTAAATGCCGTAGGATCATCCATTGCACGTATATCCCATGCAGGCGCATATACACACGCAGGCCCCGAAATTGGCGTGGCTTCTACCAAGGCATTCACAGGCCAGCTGGCTGTACTTATGATGATGGCTCTTAAAATAGCCCATGAAAAGAAAACCATTACAGCAGAATATTATCAAAAATTATTAACAGAGCTGAATGACGTACCCGAAAAAGTAGATGCCATTTTAAAAAATGCGGCAGAAATAAAATCCATAGCAGAAAAGTACAAAGAGGCAACAGATTTTCTTTTCCTGGGCAGGGGGTATAATTTTCCCATTGCCCTGGAAGGCGCTTTAAAACTTAAAGAAATTTCTTATATCCATGCCGAAGGGTATCCCGCTGCAGAAATGAAACATGGCCCCATTGCCCTGGTTGATGAAAATTTACCCGTCGTTTTTGTGGCCACAAAAGATTCTTACCACGAAAAAATTGTAAGCAATATGCAGGAAATAAAGGCCCGTAAAGGAAAAATTATTTCCATCATTACAGAAGGCGATACCATCAGCCCTACTTTAAGTAATGACTGCTTTAGTATTCCCCCTGCCGATGAGTTGATTGCTCCATTACTCAGCGTGATCCCATTACAATTACTTTCTTATTATACAGGAATTGCAAAAGGTATTGATGTAGATAAACCCAGGAACCTGGCAAAAAGTGTAACAGTAGAATAATTAAAACGGCCGGCCAATATGGGGAAATAATTATTCTTAAACGCAAAAGCTTAACTGCAGATATGAATATTATACAAACACACCCGGTAAATAACCTGGGCTATAATTTTATAGATGAAAAGTATATCCCAAAAAATAAAAATGAATATTATTTAAGGGATATACAAAATCGCTCCGGTATTCAATACAGGGCGCTGAGTGCCGACCAATTAGAAGTTTTAATAAAAAACAACAATACTTCAGATAACTGGAACAATATACTGGTATCAGAAAAATTTGATGCGAACCTGGTAAAAAACTGTAACTTTTTCGGGCTCGTGCGTATTGGTTACATGCAATCATATTATAAAGAGTTTCATAACCTGCGTATGCCGGTAGGGTTATACAACAGTACCATCATCAGTACCGATATTGGCAATAATGTATGCATTAACAATGTAAATTACCTAAGTCATTTTGTAATTGAAGACGATGTAATGATTGCCAATGTAAATGAGCTTGCCACTACAGGCACTGCTAAATTTGGGAACGGCATCATAAAGCAGGGAGAAGAAGAAAAACACAGGATATGGTTAGAAGTATGCAATGAAAACGGAGGCAGGAGCATCATTCCATTTAATGGCATGCTGGCCGCAGATGCCTATTTATGGAGTAAGTACCGGGATGATGAAGCGCTTCTTGAAAAGTTTAAAATTTTTACACAAAAAAAATTCGATAAAAAAAGAGGGTATTACGGAAAAATAGGCCAGCGGACCGTTATTAAAAACTGTGGCATTTTAAAAGACATCTGGATAGGTTCCGATGCCTATTTAAAAGGTGCCAATAAAATAAAAAATGTAACCATTAACAGCGATGAAAACCGGAAATCGCAGGTGGGCGAAGGTTGCGAACTGGTGAATGGCATTGTAGGGTACGGCTGCCGTCTTTTTTATGGTGTAAAAGCAGTTCGTTTTGTAATGGCATCTCATTCTCAATTAAAATATGGTGCACGCCTCATCAATTCATACCTGGGAAATAATAGTACCATTTCCTGTTGCGAAGTACTCAATTCCTTAATTTTCCCTTCGCATGAACAACATCATAACAATTCTTTTTTATGCGCTTCTTTAATCATGGGGCAAAGCAATATTGCCGCCGGCGCAACGATTGGCAGCAATCATAATAGCCGCAGTGCAGATGGTGAAATCATTGCCGGGCGTGGCTTTTGGCCAGGGCTTTGTGTTAGTTTAAAACACAATTCAAAATTTGCTTCCTTCTCTATAATTGCCAAAGGCGATTTTCCTGCTGAACTCAATATCCCCATCCCGTTTTCTTTATTGCATCATGATGTGAGCAACAATAAACTGGTATTGATGCCGGCCTATTGGTTTATGTATAATATGTATGCCCTGGAACGTAATGCATGGAAATATGAAGACCGGGACAGGCGCACTGAAAAACTGCAGAAACTGGAGTTTGAATACCTGGCGCCCGATACGATCAATGAAATATTTGACGCCTTAAAAATATTACAGTCGTTAAAAACCGATAAAGAAGGTTCGGCCATAGTACAAGGCTGGGAAAATTCCGATCGCCTCATTGAAATTATTAAAGTACCCAAAGCCGTATCGATATTTAAAGAACTAATTGTATTTTATTTTGGGAGCTTGCTAATTCGCCATATTATACAACATAAAACTAAAAGTTTTTCAGAACTTAAAAAAAGCCTGCCCTCTCAAATAAGCCGTAGTGTGTGGCAAAATATTGGCGGGCAGTTGATTCAAAAAAAATCAGTAGATAAATTAAAGAAATCTATAAATGAAGGCCAGATAGAAACCTGGGACGCCATGCACCAGTATTACCGGGATATGGGCAATGTATACGAAAAAGACAAACTGCAGCATGCCTATACCAGTTATTTAGAGTTAAAAAACATCACCGGCGCCCAATTTACTCCAGCCAGCTTAAAGAATGTACTTAAAAATACAGTCCGCATCAAAGAATGGATGTGCCAGCATATTTTAGAATCCCGTGCAAAAGATTATACCAACCCTTTCAGGAAGATGGTTTATGACAATACAGAAGAAATGAACCAGGTGGTAGGCCGCTTAGAAGATAATAGCTTTATTCAGCACCAGTTTGCTTTATTACAACAAATGAAAGATGAAGTAAAACAAATTGGCGAAAAATTTAAACTGAATTAAAATATCATCATGACAAAGCTTTCAGTAAATATTAATAAACTGGCAACTCTTCGCAATGCAAGAGGCCATAATAATCCTGACATTATACAGGCAGCCAAAGACATTGAATCTTTTGGTGCAGATGGTATTACGGTACATCCCCGGCCCGATGAACGGCATATCCGGTATGCTGATGTATATGCACTTAAAAAAGTAATAAAAACTGAATTTAATATTGAAGGCAACCCCACCGAAGAAAGTTTCGTAAAACTGGCACTCGAAAATAAACCCACACAAGTAACCCTGGTGCCGGATGCCAAAGGACAAATCACCAGCAACCACGGTTGGAACACCCTAGAGCATGCCGGCTATTTAAAAGAGATCATTTCCGTATTTAAAAATGCGAACATACGGGTATCTATATTTGTAGATCCAGTGGTAGAGATGGTAGAGGCAGCAAAGGCAACCGGTACCGACCGGGTAGAATTATATACGGAATCGTATGCCCATGAATACACAAAAAATCATAAAGAACTAGCCATACTGCCTTACCGGTTGGCTGCAAAGAAAGCAATGGAATTAGGGCTGGGCATCAACGCAGGCCATGACCTGGATTTACAAAACCTCCGGTTTTTTAAATCGGAAATTGAGGGATTGCTGGAAGTTTCCATTGGGCATGCACTCATTTGCGATGCAATTTACCTGGGGCTGGAAAATACAGTGCAATTATATAAACGTTGCCTTCAGTAGTTTAGGCTACATAATCCACATCATCGGGGTGCAGTATTGGCTTTCCTTTTAATCTTAAAAATATATTACCCACGGTTACCACATCTTTTTGGCAATACACGGCAATGCGGGGCAAATCGTTTTGAACCCAGTATACTTCTCCTACCATGCTGCCATCAATATCATCTTTAGGTGAAGGCACTTGTAATGCAGCCGCTAATAATTTTAAAGAAGTAAAATTTTTATAATCGCCAAACCGCCAGTATTGAAATGTATCTATCAAATTCGTTTCCCAGGGTTTCATATTCTGAAAATCTAAAAACCCGGGAATGGGTATATTATTTATCAGCAAACGGCGGCAAATAAATGGTATATCAAACTCTTTAATATTATGGCCCGCAAAACACCATTTATTATTATGATTTTCTATTTTTAGCATGGTGGCTAAAAAGTCTTGTAGTATCTTTTTTTCATCATGGCCATAAAAAGATTTTACCCGCATTTTTAATTGAGGCTCCTTCATAAAATATCCCATACTAATGCATACAATTTTACTGAACTCAGCCATTACCCCCGCCCGTTCTTTATAAAATGCTGCCGCATCTTTTTCTTCGGGTAAAATACGTACCGTCTTATCTGTCCATAAGTGTTGCCAGTATTCTTCCAACTCAGTAAAAGATGATTTTTCTGATACGGTTTCAATATCAATAATGATAATATCTTCTGTACGGATGTGCATCATAACAAATATTTATTACTGTTAAAATACAAAATTTTATTTTAATAAAATGGCTTTACCCATCCCTAGAATGTAATACCAGCAAAAACCTGGATGGCTTCGCTTTTCCATTTTTGAAGATCATCAATGGCATTTATATTGGTGAAACCCAGCTTGTACCGGGCGCCAATATGTACCAGGGGAAGTTGTATCCATAACCCACCGATTGCACTCCACTCTGCTTTTTTATATACATTCCCCGGGTATTGCAAACTATCCAGGGTTTCTTTTAACAAAGACCCAAAAGACGGCCCCACCTGTAATTTTATTCTTTTGGAAGGCCCTATATTTATATTTAATAACAGGGGAATTTCCAGGTAATTGAGTTTCCCTTTTCGCTGACTGCCGGCATAAAAAATATCTTCATAAATATCATTGGGATCTTTGCTGAAGGATGCAGCCGACTGTACCAGGTTTACTTCCGGCTGTATGCCCAATCGTTTTGTAATATTAAATTGTAAAAATCCGCCCAACTGATAATTATAATGGAAGCCTGATGTATAGCTTTGCCCATTTATCCTGTTTACATTTACGCCGGCTTTTGCACCAAACCGAAAAAAGTTTTCATGGTTCATTTTTAAAGGAATTCGTTGGGCATAGGCGGCTCCTGAGAATCCTATACAAACCAGGAAGATGAATAGATATTTTTGCATTGCCCGAAATTTTAACCACTCCAAAAATAACAAACTAAGTTTTAAACCGGCTTTATTTACGAGAAATGATTGAGCAGTAGTTGTAAGATAATTAAAAAGCCTGTTTTATAAAACAGGCTTTTTAACGAAAATGTTCAAGAAAATTAATACGTATGAATTCAACATAATTTTGCTTGCACTGTAAAATATAGGTGTTTTCACAGGTGCCAACGGCTTGAACAATTTTACATGTATAATAGACCCCATTGTCTGATAGTAAGACGTATAATTTGGAGAAAAAATGCTACCGGCACGGTATATTTTTTGCTAAAAAATAAATGCCTCATTATAAAAATGAGGCATTTGAGTTATTCGCTTGTTAAAAACAGCAATGCTTAATCTTCTACTTTCAATTTACCTTTTTGTTTGGCCATTACTTCTTCTGCAATATTAGTAGGTGCAGGAGCATAATGACTGAACTCCATGGTAGAAGTAGCCCTTCCGCTGGATAATGAACGCAATTGGGTTACGTATCCAAACATTTCACTCAAAGGAACTTTTGCTTTAATAACCTGTAAATTAGCACGGCTATCCATTCCTTCCAGCATCCCCCGGCGGCGGTTCAGGTCACCGGTTACATCACCCATGTATTGATCGGGGGTTAATACTTCTACTTTCATAATGGGTTCCAGTAATACCGGTTTTGCTTTTTTGCCTGCTTCACGGAAACCTTGCTTAGCACAAAGTTCAAAGCTCATGGCATCAGAATCCACCTGGTGGAAGCTACCATCTTTTACAGTTACCTTCATGCTTTCCATTGGGTAAGCCGCCAGTACACCGGTTGTCATAGCTGTATCAAAACCTTTTTGAATGGCAGGTACAAATTCTTTAGGAATTGAACCTCCAAATAAGGCATTTACAAACTGGAAGTTTTTCTTTCCTTCTGATTCTTTCAGGAATTCTTCATCAGCAGGCCCTATTTCAAAAATGATATCGGCAAACTTACCCCGTCCACCGGTTTGTTTTTTCAAAATTTCACGGTGTTCAATTGTATTTTGAAATGCCTCTTTATAAGCCACCTGGGGTGCTCCCTGGTTAACTTCTACTTTAAACTCACGGCGCAAACGGTCAATGATAATTTCCAGGTGAAGCTCGCCCATACCTCTTAAAATGGTTTGGCCGGTATCTTCATCTGTATTTACACGTAATGTAGGATCTTCCTCTACCAATTTGGCAATAGCCATACCCATTTTATCTACGTCAACCTGGGTTTTGGGTTCAATGGCAATGGCAATAACCGGTTCGGGAATAAACATATTTTCCAGGGTAATGGGATGGTCTTCATCACAAAGGGTATCCCCGGTTTTAATTTCCTTAAAACCAACGGCAGCGCCAATATCACCCGCTTCAATAAAGTCAATTGGATTTTGTTTATTCGCAAACATTTTCATAATGCGGCTTATCCTTTCTTTTTTTCCACTTCTCACATTCAAAACATAAGAGCCCGCATCCAAGTGCCCGCTATAGCAACGGAAGAAAGCCAAACGGCCCACAAAAGGATCGGTCATAATTTTAAATGCCAGTGCAGAAAATGGTTCTTTTGCATCCGGTTTGCGGCTAATGGTTTCACCGGTATCAGGATCCAGGCCTTCAATCGCTTCAATATCTACTGGGCTTGGTAAATAACGGCATACTGCATCTAATGCAGTTTGTACCCCTTTATTTTTAAAAGAAGAACCACACATCATGGGAACAATGCTCAAATCGATAGTTGCTTTACGAATCGCTTCATGCATTTCTGCTTCCGTAATGGTATCCGGGTTTTCAAAGAATTTTTCCATCAGCATATCATCATATTCGGCAACAGCTTCTACCAATGCCGCTCTCCAATGGTTTACATCTTCTACCATATCAGCCGGTACATCTATTTCATCAAAAGTCATCCCCTCTGTTTCCATATGCCAGATAATGCCTTTATTCTTAATTAAATCTACTACCCCGGTAAAATTATCTTCAGCGCCAATGGGTAATTGCAGCGGAACTGCTTTTGCACCCAGCATTTCTTTTACTTGCTTTACTACATTTAAAAAGTCAGCCCCTGCCCTGTCCATTTTATTTACAAAACCAATACGGGGAACTTTATATCGGTTTGCCTGGCGCCATACGGTTTCGCTTTGAGGTTCTACCCCATCTACCGCACTAAATAATGCGATCAAGCCATCTAATACACGCATACTTCTTTCTACCTCCACGGTAAAGTCCACGTGACCGGGCGTATCAATAATGTTAAATGAATATTTTTTGGTTTCAGGAATTACTTTCCCTTTATCAGTTGGGAAATTCCACTGGCAACTTACCGCTGCCGATGTAATGGTAATCCCCCTTTCTTTTTCCTGTTCCATCCAGTCGGTTGTTGCTGCGCCCTCGTGCACTTCCCCGGTTTTATGAATCATACCCGTGTAACGTAATATACGTTCGGTGGTAGTGGTTTTACCAGCATCAATATGAGCAGCAATTCCAAAATTTCGTTGATAACGTAAATCTGCCATCGTTTTTTATTTAATATTTAAAGTGTAAAATTTTTATTGGGGTCTCCCCCCATGATTTGTTTTCTAATTATTTTGTTACCAGCAGTAAATCATTCATCATCTTTATAGGCGTCGCACTCTTGTACGGCGCATCGCTGCTGATCTTCTCCCGGCAATAAGCTTATTGGCTAAGGGGGAGGTTATATGGTAGTATTGCTGCTCTCATAATATGCTAAATTGCCGTGCCACCATCTACCAGCACGGGCATTTAGCGGCGCAAAGGTAAGAAAATACTGCATAAAAAAGCCCGCTGTTTGTAAAAAAAATCACAAATGCAAGCCCCTCATTTTCAAGCATAAAAAAGGCTGCCCGGTTGGGCAGCCTTATAAAAGTTTGTTATTTACTTATTGCTTAAACACTTTGCCTGCACCCAGTTTCTTCCCATTGGCATCTTTCACTTCTACCATATAGGTTCCTGCGCTTAGGTTACTAATGTCAACATCCATTCGGCCATAAGGTCCTACCACATTATATTTTTTTGACCAAACCCTTTGTCCTGTTGATGAATAAACATTTATAAAACGTTCAGCAGATACATCGTTGCCTACTTTATTATAAAATCTCACCAGGAATTGGCCCTTGGTAGGATTTGGATAAATGAATACCAAATCACTTCCTGCCGCTTTTAAGGTCACTTCATTTGTAGTGGTGCTGCATCCGGTGGTTAGGTTGGTTACTACGGCACGGTAGCTACCAAAATCATCCCCTTTTAAATCAACCGATGAACCGTTAAAAGCTGGCCAGGGTTGTCCTTCTTTAATCCAGCTATACCCGTAATTACCCATTGCAGGAGCAACAGTTACGTATAAACCAGCCCGGATATAAGGATTGATCGTATTTCCGGAAGCAAGTGTTAACACAGCACTTGGTGTTTGATTCACAGTTAATGAAGCAATATCAGAGATCACGGCACCGCAAGGTACACCAGATACAATAACACGGTAGCGGTAACCATTTTGCAGTGTACTTAGGTTGGTGAAAGATATACTGGTGCCGATCGCATTGGGTATATTCACAAACGGCCCGTTATTGATACTTACCTGCCATTGATACGTAATAGTAGAACCGGTAGCCGCTACACTAAAGCTTACCTCATCTCCGGAGCACCTTACGGCACTTTGCGGCTGGCTGGTAATATTTACAGGGCTGTTTACCTGTAATGTAGCTACCGCAGAATTGAATGCTGCAGAACAGGTGCCAGATAATTGTACCCGGTATTTATAACCATTCATAGCTGCCGTTAAACCGGAAAGGTTTAGCGTTGCTGATGTAGCACCAATTACATTGGTCCAAACGGTACCTCCATTGATACTCACCTGCCATTGGTAACTTACAGCTGTACCTGAAGCAGTTACTGAGAAACTAGTTGTATTGGTTGGTAAACAAACAGATGCATCTACCGGCTGAGCAGATACTACCACCGGTGTATTTACTGTTAAGTTCACACAATTAGAAGTTACGGATCCGCATGCTCCTGTTACAATTACATGGTATGCGCCGGCATTGCTCACTTGTGCCGAAGCAATATTATAAGTAGCTGAAGTTGCGCCTGCGATATCGCTAAATGTACCCGTACAACTGGTTGCATATTGCCATTGATAGCTTAATCCGGTACCCGAAGCAGCAGCAGTAAAGCTAGCTGCATTTGTTGTACATATAGTTACATCAGCAGGTTGTGTACCAATACTCACCGGTGTATTTACTGTAAGTGTTGCTGCATTAGATACAATAGGAACGGGAGTACAGCTATATACCAGTGCATGGTATTGATTATTATTCATACCTGCAGTTACAGCATTTAATGATAAGGCAGCAGCAGTAGCGCCTGTAATATCTGTCCAGGTAGTTCCGCCATCGGTGCTTACCTGCCATTGATATGTTAAGTTAGTGCCGGTAGCTGCTACTGTAAAGCTGGCATTTGCGCCCGCACATAAAACAGTAGATGCTGGTTGGCTTGTAATGCTGGAAGCGTTTCCTACCGTTAAAGTTGCTGCTGCTGAAGTAGTAGCGGTAACAGAACAAGTACCTGTTATATTTACCCGGTATTGATAACCGTTCATACCGTTTGCTACAGAAGTAATATTATAGGTAGCCGCTATAGCGCCCGGAATATCTGACCAGGTTCCGCCCCCATCAGTACTTTGTTGCCATTGATAGCTGAGCCCAGCGCCTGAAGCAGTTACGCTAAAGCTGGCAGCTGAACCTGCACATTGCAGTACATTTTGTGGTTGGGCGCTAATTACGGGAGAAAGACTCACGGTTAAAGTTGCTGCTGCAGAAGTAACCGTTCCGCACTGGCCATTTACAATTACATGGTATTGATTATTATTAAGTGCTGATGTAGCGCCTGTAATGCTGTAACTGCTACTGGTAGCGCCGGCAATATTACTCCAGCTTACGCCACCGTTGGTAGATATCTGCCATTGGTAGCTGGTAACAGTTGCACCGGTAGTTGTTACACTAAAGCTCACATTGTTTCCCTCGCAAATGCCCTGGCTTGCAGGTGCAGTTTGTATGGTAGGAGCTGCACCGGGCTGTACAACAAAAGGTACAATTACCGTTTGGTTCGATACGCCGGCAATACCATTTAAAGAAATATTATATGTACCGGGAGTTAATGTATTTACACCGGTTAAAGTAACGGTAGCACTGTTACCCGGTGTTAACGGGTTGGGTGTTACTGAAGCAGTTGTTCCCGAAGGAGCGCCGCTTATGGTTAAATTAATGGGTGTAGTGAACCCGCCTGTTGCAACGGTTGCAACGGTACTATTTGCACTAGCCCCTGCTCCACAACTGATGTTTACTGCAGCAGGTGTGGTAAATGTGAATCCACTAGGGGGTAATGTTATTGAAAAGTTAGCATCTGATATATCAAAGAATATATTACCAACAGACTCAATTTTTACACGGGCAGTTGTTGTGATTGTTCCCGGTAAGGTAACCACTTCTGATCCATCATTCGTGGTATTGGCTGCCAGGGTAACAGGGAAGGTTAATCCCCCATCGGTAGATAATAATATATTTACATTACTACAACTAACCGGTGCCGCCGTGGTATTGGCCACATCCCAGGTAATGGTTTGTGAGGAACCTGCAAACCAGGAAACGGGGGTGTTGGGTGAAGTAACTTTAAATGGTCCCGAGGTTGCAGTTACAGTTACCACCATATCCGTATAAGCTGTTTGACCTACACTTACAGGAGGGGTAGAAATATAAGGGCTATTATCTCTTACCGTCAACCTAAAGTTTAAAGTACGGCCAATAGAACTTAAGGCTTCAATTGTTGCAATGGCATCACCACCCGGTAAAGGCCCTGTAACAAACTGCCCTGCTAAAATAGTTGATAGCTGGGGGAAAGTACGTGTGGGTGAACTGGTTGGCAAAAAGCTAAGCCAGTTTGGCCCCGTAGGTTTAGTGATATAAGCCCGGCTATTATTTCCTGTTTGGCCGGTACCATCATTATTTTGTTCCCAGCAATATGTTAAAGCATCGCCGGCATTGGCATCGGTAGCAGAGCCGGTAAGCGCAAAGGGTGTACTGATAGGAATAGTATAATTATTCACGGGCGCTACTACAGGTGTTGCATTTGTTGCCGTAATATTAGTAGTAACCGGGCAGGTTTTCAATTGCAGGTTATTTTGTATTTGCTCAATAGTAGTTTCATGATACATCGCAATGGAGTGAGGGGCAACGTCCTGGCTGGTAATGCCTGCATATCCCATAATGGTAATACCAGAACCCACTTCTTTATTAACACCTGTACCTTCTGTACTCATTGAAAAAGTATGGTTACCACCCAATTGGTGGCCCACTTCATGTACTACATAGTCAATATCAAAATTATCTCCTTGTGGAATTCCGTCTGCAGGAGATGTAATACCACTTCCTTTATTGGTACCGCATACACAACCAATACAACCGGCATTACCACCACCGCCGGAAGCGCCAAACATATGGCCAATATCGTAATTTGCAGATCCTATTACTGTATTTAATGTACTTTGTAATTGTGCATTCCAGGATCCTAAATTGTTTGAATACGGATCCGTAAGCGGATCATAATAAATAACCTGGTCAGTATTGGGAATTAAATTTAAGTGTAATGCCAGGTCTCTTTCGTACATACCATTACAACGGGTAAGGGTTGCATTAAAAGCAGCTAACACCAAACCAACCTGTGAGGCATTAAAAGCGCCAAAATAATTGGAATATTCTGCATTACAAGATTGGGCTAAACGCATGGTTCTTAATTCACCTGCAGAACTATTGGTATAGTTATTACTAAGCACTTTTGCATTTAATTCTGTTGTAAATTTTTCTTCTACAGTAGAACAAGTCCAGGGCAAAGGACCTGACTGGCGGCTGGGATTAAAAACAGCATATACCGATCCGTCTACAGAATATTGTTCAATAAATTCATTCGGCTTACCGGTTCTAAAAACCATGGTTTGTATGCCTTGTGGCGAAATACTGATTTTTAATGAGGCATATTTATCTGTTACCCCCCTGCCAGAATAAGCTCTTATTTCGGGGAACCGGGCTTGTAAGGCAGGATCAAAATTAGAAGCTTCAAATACTTCAAATTGTTCCACGTTACCTGCTACATTGGGTAAACTAATCACCGTAGAGCGGCTTGCAGGATGATCTCCTACAATGGAGAACAAGGCTGCTTTTAGGGGCTGCAGATTTAAAGTAAATAACTTAAACTCTTTTGGAAACGATTGCCTGCTTACTGCATGGTTCGCTTTTATTGTTCCTGGCCGGGCCATGTTTGCTGACCAATAAGTATCTTTTTGCGCATACGTCAATATAGATACCAGCAAGAACAATACTGAAAATAGTAAAGATTTTCTCATGTTAATTTTGCTTTTTAGGAGTTACGAAATTATTGTATTTTAACATTAAAAAGGGAGATGGAACCATTTATTCTTAAAATAAATTTTCAATCGTGTAAATCAGGATGCTCTAATGTCAATTGTTTTACAAAAACCGAATGGTTCCCCGCTTTTATTTGATAACTTTCATGAATTGCCGGATCCTTATATAGATTATCAAAACGAATAATGGATACTCATCTTTAACCCACTTACCTAATTATAAAAAAGCTGAAAATTGAAGGAGACAAAAATAAATACCCCTATTGGCCTCCCTATCATTACACAGTGGCTGGATACTCATCAAAGAAAAGCGTTCCCTTTTCAATTACAAACCTGGCAATCTATAGCCCATGCAAAATCGGGGCTTGTTAATGCGCCTACCGGGTTTGGAAAAACGTATTCTGTTTTTTTGGGTGTTCTTATTCATTTTATAAATCAACATCCCCATACCTATCGTACCCAAAGTAAAAATGGTTTACAATTATTATGGATTACCCCTTTAAGAGCATTAGCTAAAGATATTGGCCGTGCCATGGAAGAAGTACTTACAGAACTGGAAATCCCCTGGAAAGTATCCATTCGCAATGGAGATACATCTGCTTCAGAAAGGCTGAAACAAAAAAATAATATGCCGGAGATTCTCATCATTACCCCGGAAAGCCTTCATTTATTATTTGCCCAAAAAAATAACAGCTCATTATTTAATACATTAGGCTGTATAGCGGTTGATGAATGGCATGAACTGATGGGAACGAAAAGGGGCGTGCAAACCGAACTCGCCATCAGCCACCTGGTTCAATTAAAAGAAAAAGCAAATCTCCCAAAACCTTTGCTATGGGGAATTTCGGCAACCATTGGAAATTTAGACCAGGCCATGCAGGTATTAACTTTTTCACTGGGAGAAAATAAAGAATGCGAAATCATTAAAGCCAGCATTCATAAAAAAATAGAATTGGATTCTATTATTCCAGGTTCTATGGAACAGTATCCATGGGCAGGCCACCTGGGTTTACACCTGGCAGACGCTCTCTTACCCATTTTAAATACCCATACAACCACGCTCCTGTTTATCAATACCCGGGGTATGAGTGAGCGATGGTACCAGCACCTGATAAGTATTTCACCCGATCTTGCCGGAGCTATCGCCCTGCACCATGGCAGCCTTGAACCTGGCATACGTATATGGGTAGAAGAAGCATTGCACAGGGGTACTTTATCTGCCGTAGTATGCACCGCCAGCCTCGATTTAGGTGTTGACTTTCGGCCCGTAGAAATGGTGATTCAAGTGGGATCACCCAAGGGTGTGGCCCGGTTTTTACAAAGAGCCGGCCGCAGTGGCCATCAACCGGGCGAAACAAGCAAAATTATATTTTTACCTACCCATTCATTAGAATTATTAGAGGCTGCCGCTTTAAAAGAGGCTATCGCCACCCATTTTATAGAAAGCCGTGAACCCTTACAATTGTGTTACGATGTTTTAATTCAGTTTTTAGGAACCCTGGCGGTGGGAGATGGATTTTACAAAGAAGAGGTGTACCAGGAAATAACCCATACCCATTGTTTTGCAACATTGATGTATGAAAATTTCTTACAAATATTGCATTTTATCACACAGGGCGGAAAAGCATTACAGCAATACGATGATTTTAAAAAAGTGGAGATTATAGATGAACGATATAAAATTACAAACCGGCGAATTGCGATGCGCCACCGTTTACACATTGGTACCATTGTGAGCGATGCCATGCTCAAAGTAAAATTAATAAGCGGTTCCTATATGGGTGTTATTGAAGAATGGTTTATCAGCCGGCTAAACCCGGGTGATGTGTTTACCCTGGCAGGCCGGAATTTAGAATTTATCCGCATTAAAGACATGACGGTACAGGTACGTAAAAGCAATGCCGCCAAATCAATTGTACCCAGCTGGAACGGGGGTAGAATGCCATTAAGCGCTAACCTTGGCTTTATGTTAAGAAAAAAATTGAATGATGCAGCCGAAAAAAAATATAACAAAAATGCCAAAGAACTTACGGCTTTGGAACCGCTATTTGACCTGCAAAAAAAATTATCGCATGTACCTTTGCAGGATGAACTGCTCATTGAACATATTTATACCAAAGACGGTTACCATTTATTTGTGTACCCTTTTGAAGGAAGGCTGGTACATGAAGCCATGGCAGCATTACTGGCTTTTAGATTATCACAAATTACCCCTATCAGTTTTTCAATTGCTATGAATGATTATGGTTTTGAATTACTGAGTGATCAACCCATTCCTTTAAACGATACAAATGTATATGAACTGTTCAGTGAAAAAAATTTATTGTATGATATACAAAGGAGTGTAAATGCCAGCGAAATGGCAAGGCGAAAGTTCAGGGATATCGCCGTAATTGGCGGCCTGGTATTTAAAGGTATGCCCGGCGAGCATACAAAGCAAAAGCATTTGCAAAGCTCTGCTTCCTTATTATTTAATGTATTCCAGGAATATGATCCCCATAATGTATTATTGAGGCAGGCATATAATGAAGTTATGGAACAACAGATGGATGAACCCCGGCTGAGAAACATGCTAAAGCGAATACAGCATGGCAAAATCATCATTCGATTCCCGGACCAGTTAACCCCCTTCTGTTTTCCTATAAAAGTAGATAGTATGCGGGAACATATTAGTTCAGAAAAATTAGAAGACCGGATTTTAAAAATGCAAATGCAATTAAAAAAATAAAACAATCATCAAAACGCTTTTACCAAATTAGGGATAGGCACTTCAATATAATGCTGTTCATTTAAATACTCACATTAAAATCCCGTAAGGCATCATTCAAACTTGTTTTTAAATCGGTTGACTCTTTTCTTTTTCCAATGATCAAAGCACAACCCACACCATATTCTCCTGCAGCAAATTTTTTATTATACGTACCGGGTATTACCACACTTCTTGCCGGCACCACGCCTTTTGTTTCAATAGGCTGGTTACCACTTACATCTATAATCTTAGTACTTTGGGTAAGTACCACATTAGCGCCCAATACGGCTTCTTTTTCTACTTTCACCCCTTCTACCACAATGCAACGACTTCCTATAAAACAACCATCTTCAATAATCACCGGGCTGGCCTGTACGGGTTCCAGCACTCCCCCAATACCCACACCGCCACTCAGGTGAACGGCTTTGCCTATTTGTGCACAACTGCCTACCGTAGCCCAGGTATCTACCATGGTTCCTTCATCTACATAAGCACCAATATTTACGTAAGATGGCATTAAAACAACATTCTTTGCCAAATACGATCCATAGCGTGCAATGGCATGTGGAACAGCACGGACACCCAGTTCTTTATAATTTTTTTTAAGCAACATTTTATCATAAAATTCAAAAGGGCCCAGTTCCCATGTTTGCATTTGCTGTATACCAAAATATAATAAGATAGCTTGTTTCACCCATTCATTTACCTGCCATCCCGGCCCCATGGGTTCGGCAGTACGCAACCTCCCTTTATCCACTTCTTCTATCACCGTTTTTACTGCATTCGCATATGTTTCCTGCTGCAATAGCGACCGCTCTGCCCAGGCTGCCAAAATTAATTCCTGTAAACTCATGATGAATATATTTTTGCAAACTTAATCAATAAAAACCTTCAATTTTGCAATGCATGCACCCGGTAAAGAACATACTCATCAGGTTGCCCAACTGGCTGGGAGATATGGTAATGGCTACGCCATTGGTGAAAGCGATCGGGCTGCAGTATCCCGATGCTACTATAGATGTGATTGCCAAAAAAGGAATCGATTTTTTATTGGATTCATTTCCCCCGCATCAGCATACCTATTCATTTGATAAAGCAGCTTACCCGGGGTTAGCAGGTGCCTGGAAATTTGGAAAAGAAATTTCTAAACAAAAGAAATATGATCTATTATTTTGTATGCCCGATTCGCTTTCATCGGCCGTAATGGCCAGGGCCACAAATGCAAAAAATAGAATTGGATTCAGCAAAGAAATGCGCCAACTGCTCTTAACCGATGCATATAAAAAACCCAGGGGCAAACACCGGGTAGAAGAATACATGTGCCTTCTGGAGAAATACACAAAACAAAAATTAAATACGCCTCCGGTAGAATTAAAAGTTACGGCACCCTTGCCTCCTCAATTTACAGCGCCCTACTGGGTAATCAATATCAATTCAGAAGCCTCTTCAAGGCGCTTGCCTGCTGCAAAAGCCGTTAGTATCATTCAAAAAATAAGAACCATTACACAAGATACAATCCTGCTTATTGGAAGTCCGAAGGAAAGCGATTTTGTAAACGAAGTTTATGCCCAGCTGGAGAATAAAACGAACATCATATCCATAGCTGGTAAAACCAGTATTGCTGAATTAACCGGTTTATTATCTCATGCAGAAATAATGCTTACTACCGATAGTGGCCCGGCACATGTATCCTATGCGCTGGGTACACCCACTTTGGTTTTGTTTGGCGCCGGCAATGAAAAAAACACAGGCCCCTTTAATAAAAATAACAGTTGTGTAATTCGATTGGGTAAATTAGCTTGCGAACCCTGTATGAATAATGTTTGCAAAATATATGGAATACCCGAATGCTTATTACAACTGGATGAAAACAAAATTGCGGAATCCGCATTACAATTATTAAAAAATAAGAATTGATTTTTGAAGACGATATCGCAACTTGCCTGTCTGTATTAAAAAAAGGAGGAATTATTTTATACCCCACCGATACCGTATGGGGTATTGGCTGCGATGCAACCAATGAACAAGCCGTTCAAAAAATATATGCGTTAAAAAAAAGGCAGCAGGATAAGAGTATGATCATATTACTAAGCCGGGAAAGTGATATACTTCAATATAGTAACCAGGATTACCCTAAAGTGTATGACTACATCAAAGATGTAGCAAAACCGGTTACCGTCATTTATAAAGAAGCTAAAAACCTGGCTAAAAACCTGGTAAATTCCGATGGGAGTATTGCGATTCGGATCGTAAGAGATAAATTTTGTAAAACATTAATTGATCTTTTTGGCAAGCCCATTGTAAGTACATCCTCCAACATCAGCGGCTATCCTCCCCCTACCTATTTCAGGGATATAGATATTGAAATTAAAAACGGGGTTGATTATATTGTACAGTACCGGCAGGATGATACTACCATGGCCAGGCCCAGCACCGTAGTAACCATTGATGAAGATGGAAAAATTGTAATTTTACGCCCTTAGAAAGCAATGCCGATCCCCAATTGAAAACCCTGGCTTTTCCATTTTTCTTTATTATCAATATCATTCAGGTTGGTTAAACCCAAAGCATACCGGCCGTAAATTTTAAATTTAGAAACATTTACCTGCACCCCGCCGAGCATACTAAAATCACCTTCTTTAAAAGCTTGCTGGCCTGTTTGCAGTAAATTTTTATCGGCACTTTTTAAAATACCAAACTGGGGGCCTGCCTGTAAATAGATAAAGGGGTTCAATTTGTAATTTACTATCAAAGGGATTTTAAAATACCTCAGTTGAGCGCCTTTCATATTCCCGAATTTATATACATCACTATAATTACTGCTGCTGTCAATATTTACCGAACTGAATAGAAATTCGGGTTGAATAGAGAACTTGGGAGAAATACCAATTTCTGTAAATACCCCCAGGTGATAACCATAAGAAAATTGTTCACTAAAAGTTTTGCTATTTATTTTTTGAATATCCGTACCTGCTTTTACACCAAATTGAAAGCCTTGTGCCAGGCAGGTAACACCTATTAAAGAGAAAGCAAAGACCAGGGTGAGCATTTTGTTTTTCATGAAAATTTATTTTCTGTGTTGATAATGGTTTTTCCTGTAAAGCCAATCTTTGTACCAAATTAAATATTGATTGCCAAGTAGCTTGTTAAAAAAACAATAAAGCATTCCATTATAAGATGCCTGTACTTGCAAAAAGTTTAAAATAAGGTTTGTTAATAACATGAAATAGCATACCTTTGCGGCGGTTTTTACAATTTTAGAATTGCATGACGTGCTAAGATGCTGTTGATAACAGTGTAAGAGTTATCTCCTCTTTTTTTTCTCTCCAACGGCCGGGGCATTACATGTAACCAGAAACAATTTTTTGTGATGATACATGTTATTGCCAACGCAAATGCAGGGCGTCACTTTATATTAAACATTATAACATGAACTTATTTGAGTCATTAGGGCTTAACGAAAACATCGTAAAGTCAGTAGAAGCATTAGGCTTTACCGAACCTACCGCTATACAGGAAAAAGCGATCCCCATCTTACTTTCAGGAACCACCGATTTTGTGGGCCTTGCCCAAACCGGTACCGGTAAAACTGCCGCTTTTGGATTACCGCTTTTACAACTCATCCAGGCGGCAGATAAATTTCCGCAGGCATTAATAGTATGCCCTACACGTGAACTTTGTTTACAAATCACCAACGATATTACCACTTTTGCGAAATTCAGCAAGGGTATGCACATTGAAGCCGTGTATGGAGGCGCCTCTATTGTAATGCAAATCCGAAACCTTAAAAGAGGCGTACAAATAGTAGTAGCCACACCAGGCAGGCTGATTGATTTGATAGAACGTAAAGCCATCGATCTGCAAAAAGTAAAGTATGTAGTATTAGATGAAGCCGATGAAATGCTGAATATGGGTTTTAGAGATGATATAGATTTTGTTTTGAAAAACACTATTAACCGGGAAAGTACCTGGTTGTTTAGTGCCACCATGCCGCCTGAAGTAAGGGCCATCTCTAAAAATTACATGACCCAACCCAAAGAAATTACCGTAGGCAAGAAAAACAGCGGGAATGCAAATATTGCTCACCAGTATTTTGTAGTGCCGGCCCAGCACCGGTATGAAGTGCTAAAAAGGGTGATCGATTTTAACCCCGGTATGTATGGTATTATTTTTACCAGGACAAAAGCCGATGCACAGGATATAGCTGAAAAACTTTCCCGTAGTGGTTACGATATTGAAGCATTGCATGGCGACCTTACCCAACAACAAAGAGATAAAGTAATGGGCCGTTTCCGCAACAAAACATTACAGTTGCTTATTGCCACCGATGTTGCCGCCAGGGGTATTGATGTAGATGGTATTACCCACGTTATTAATTTTGAATTACCTGACGATTTGGAAGTATATACTCACCGCAGCGGACGTACAGCCCGTGCCGGAAAGAGTGGAATCTGTATTTCTATTTGCCATAGCAGGGAGTTGTACAAGATCCGTTCGATAGAAAAACTAATTAATGCTTCTTTTCATAAACTGGATGTACCTTCCGGTAGTGATGTCTGCAGAAAACAATTTTTTCATTTTATGGATAAATTAAATGCGGTAGATATATCAAACGGCGAATATGAAAATTATTTACCCGACCTGATCAAAAAATTTGAAAATGTAAGTAAGGAAGAAGTTTTACAACGGGTGGCGGCTTTGGAGTTTAATCAATTTTTAAAATATTACAACAATGCCGATGATCTGAATTCTAAAGAAATACGTATCCCCCGTAATGAATCCAGGGAAACAGGAGGCCGCCGGGAACGGGGATCTTACAACCGGCGGGATAATGGATATACCCGGTTATTTATAAACCTGGGAACAAAAGATGGTTTTTATAAAGCCAGTTTTTTACAATTCATTTTAGATGAAAGTAATTTAAATAAAGAAGTGCTTGGCAAAATTGATATGCGAGATATGAATACCTGGGTAGAAGTAGATCAGCAAAACGCAGGTAAAATGATAAAATCTTTGGATGGCAAAAAATTCAATAATCGTATTATCCGTATGAATGAAGCGGATGGCGGATTTAAAAGACCCTCTGATGAGGGCAGAAGACAGCATAGCAGCCAACGCAAACGGGCTTATTAATTGTCATTACGAATATGTATTTACAGGGTTGTTTTAATTAAACAACCTTTTTTTATTTATTTTTTTACAAAAAACTTACCCCCCATTACCCCTTTATGAAATGAGTTCTATTGACTTAAAATAAATTGGCGCAACATATTTAAACCATGCATAGCTGTTAATTGTATATTTTTTTGCCGGTCAAAACGCAAATTCAATTTTTTAGTTTGTATATCCAATGCACTGCCTACCGCAATCCAAACGGTGCCTACCGGTTTTTCTGCTGAGCCTCCACCGGGGCCCATAATGCCGGTAACAGCAATCGCATAAGTAGATTTTAATTTACTCAAAACACCTGTTAACATTTCCCTTGCTACCGGCTCACTCACAGCTCCGTATTGCTGCAGTATTTCACTGTTCACTGATAATACTTCTTCTTTTACCGCATTGCTATAGCAAACCACGCCCCCATTATAATAGGCAGAAGAACCTGGCATGGATGTTATTAAATGAGAAATATAACCGCCCGTACAACTTTCTGCAAGCGCTAAACTGGCATTTTGCCGGGTAAGTAAATGAGCTACTACTGATTCTAAAGTTTCATCTTTATCCGTTACCAT
Source organism: Sphingobacteriales bacterium 39-19 (assembly GCA_001898465.1). GTDB lineage: Bacteria > Bacteroidota > Bacteroidia > Chitinophagales > Chitinophagaceae > Ferruginibacter. The sequence continues at coordinate 44,027 of MKTX01000005.1, forward strand.
ATATGCAGCAACCAATTGCTTCAATTGCCGGAAAAGTGTATCTAACAAGGAAGATGTTTGCGCTTTATCTTTCCCGGTAGCAGTAAGCCGGAGCCGAACCATCCCATGGGCGGGTAAGTATGCCAGGCGTACTGAAGAGGGCAATGATTTTTCGTAATCATTAATCATTTCTGCCAGGAAGGATTCACCAATACCCGCCGTTAACAAAGTTTGATGTACGATGCACTCCATCCCAAACTCCTTTATCAAATATGGAATTACTCCGTCTTCCATCATACCCATCATTTCATCAGGCACGCCCGGCATACTAATAAATATTTTTTCGTTCTGCTTAAATAGCATCCCCGGGGCAGTACCTCTTTTATTTAGCAATACAGTACAGCAATCCGGCACCTCGGCTTGTTTTAAATTGATTTCCTGTAAGGGCCTTTTAAAAACTTCTTCAAATAAATATGTTACATTCTTTAACGCTTCAGTATCTACAATCATCTTACCTCCAAAATATGCGCACAATACATACTTAGTAATATCATCGTTTGTAGGCCCCAATCCACCAGTTATCAATATCACGGAAGATTGTTTTCTCTCTTCATCAAGGGCATGTATAATATCCGGCTTATTATCGCCAATAGCAACCCTGCGAATAACCGCAAAACCTGCTTTATTTAATGCCTGAGCCATCCAGGCGCTATTGGTATCTACTACCTGGCCAATAAGCAATTCGTCGCCAATGGTAATGATTGAAACAGGGATCATACTTTAAAATTAAATTAGGCCAGGAACAATACGCTTATTGAATCTGCAGAAAATACAACTTCATTTCCGGGCACAACAAAATTAATTCATTTAGCTTTGGAGTTATAAATATGTTTATGAAAGCCTTACTCCTTCTTGTTTTTATAACTTCTTTCCAGGCTGGCCTTACCCAGGAACTTCCTGTTACCCTTTCAGAATATTTTTCAAAGATGGAAGAAGACCCCCAATTTTCATCAGCCATTATCGGGTTTTATGTGCTGGAATCCAAATCCGGTAAGATCATTTATTCTAAAAATGAAAATACAGGCCTGGCGCCTGCCAGTACTTTAAAAATTATTACCAGCGCCACTGCTTTTGAGATGCTGGGAAAAGATTATAGATTTAAAACAACTATTGGGTACAGCGGGAAAATTACGAAGCATGTATTGGATGGTAACTTAATTATTACCGGATACGGAGATCCCAGCTTTGGCAGTGACAGATGGCAACAAACTTCACATCCTGAAAAAGAAATAGCAGCCCTTTTACAAGCCAGAGGAATAAAAAAAATTACGGGGGGTATTTTTGTAAACGATCTCAAATGGGGTTATGACCCCATACCCGATGGCTGGATATGGCAGGATATTGGAAACTATTATGGAGCAGGAGCACGTGGTTTTAACTGGCACGAAAACCAGTTTGATTTATTCTTACAATCAGCAGATACAGCAGGGGGACCTACAACCCTTATAAAAACAGCACCTCCTTGTATAGCCAGAAATATGATAAACGCAATTGGCACCGGCGAAAAAAACAGTGGCGATAATGCTTATTTATATTCAACACCATATAACAATAAAATATTTGCTAAAGGAACCATTCCCCCGGCTAAAAATAATTTCAATGTAAAAGGAAGCCTTCCCGATGCTGCCCTAACTTTTGCTGAGGTATTGGGAAATTACTTAACCGATGCCGGTATTTCTCACCCTGCATTATATCGTTCATATGGGTACCTGTATTTGCAAAATGAACCCTTTCCACAACAGGCAGATACTTTACAAACGCTTTATTCCCCCATTTTAGATTCTATTAACTATTGGTTTTTGCAAAAAAGCGTAAACCTGTTTGGAGAAGCATTTTTAAAAATGATGGCAATTGAAAAAAATAAACCCGGTCTCACCGATTCGGGCGTACATATCATCCGTAATTTTTGGGCAGCCCAACAAATTGAAAAAAACACATTGAAGATAGTAGATGGCAGTGGCTTATCACCCGCCAACCGGGTAACGGCAAAAGCATTGGTGAACATACTTTCATATGCCAGGAAACAGAGCTGGTTCCCCCGCTTTTATGATGCCTTACCGGTAATACATGGTATTAAAATGAAAAGCGGGTACATAAGTGGTGCCCGGGCATATACCGGTTTTATTGAAAACAAAAAAGGAGAAAATTTTACATTTGCCATTATCGTAAACAATATTGATGGTAGCCCAACCAGTTCCCGGGAAAAAATATGGCAACTCCTGGATTTGCTTAAATAAAAAGCGCTGTCGAAAGGCGGTTTTACATACATGTAAGGCCTTCTTTATTTTGGCAATACATGAGGGTGTAAAAAAATCCCGATAGAAGTACTTATCGGGATCTTATTTGCATTTGTAATTAATATATTTTTAAATTTCTTCTTTCCCTTCTAACCAAAGTTTTATTTGATCGGTAGTAACAGATTTAGGCCTTTCCAATGGCAGGTTCAGGGCCCGATCCCAGCAAAGGCTGGCCAATACGCCCAGTGCACGGCTTACACCAAATAGTACGGTATAAAATTCATATTCCACCATGCCGTAATGCACCAATAAAGCACCACTGTGGGCATCTACATTGGGCCAGGGGTTTTTGATTTTTGCAATAGATTGTAAAATGGGCGGCACTGTTTCATAAATATTCCACACTGTATTTACCAGGGGATCATCTGGCATATGCTTTTTACCAAATTCCATTTGGGCAGTAAAGCGAGGATCTGTTTTGCGTAATACCGCATGGCCATAACCCGGTACCACTTTACCTTCACTCAATGTTTTTTCAACGTATTCCTGTATTTGTTTTTTACTTGGGTTTTTGCTGCCGATAGATTCCTGCATATCAAAAATCCATTTAATCACTTCCTGGTTTGCTAACCCATGTAACGGGCCGGCTAGCCCATTCATACCTGCTGCAAATGCCAGGTAAGGATCGCTTAATGCAGAACCCACTAAATGGGTAGCATGGGCAGAAACATTCCCGCCTTCATGATCGGCATGGATGGTCATGTATAAACGCATCAGTTCTCTAAATCCTTTATCTTCAAACCCCAGCATGTGTGCAAAATTACCAGCCCAATCCAGCAATCCATTTGGCTGAATATGATCACCGTTTTTATATTTACGACGATATATATAGGCGGCGATCCGGGGCAGGCGGGCTAATAAGATCAGGGCATCATCAAAAGTAGCTTCCCAATAATCTTTTTTATTCATGCCTTTGGCATATTTTTTTGCAAATTCACTCTCAGTTTGCAAAGCCATGATGCCTACAACAAATTGCGTCATTGGATGAGAAGAAACCGGCATGGCTTCAATAGTTGCAAATACATGATTGGGTACATGGCTTCTGCGTTGCAATACATTGGTTACATGTTTTACTTCTTCTGCATTGGGGAGGTCGCCAATAAGCATTAAATATAAAAGGCCTTCGGGCAATGGTTCATTACCATTGGGCGCCTTGGGTAGCTTTTCCTGTAATTCGGGTATGCTATAGCCCCGGAAGCGGATCCCTTCCTGCGGATCGAGCAAGGAGGTTTCTGTTATTAATCCTGTGATTCCCCGCATTCCCTGAAAAACCTGGAGCAAATTATAATCTGAAACTACTTTTGAACCGTGTTCTTTTAATATCTCTTTAAATTCGGCAGCAACTTTATCTGATTTAGCTACAAACCTGTCTTTCATTATTCCCATGTCAATATCATTATAAAAGGTAAATTATTTGGTATAAAATTACGATGACTGTAACTGGAAAACAAATCTCAATAAAGAAAATTAATAAGCCAAGCGATACAACCCTTATTTGGGTGCTGTTTTGTAAATATAAAAAGCAAGCAAGCCAAATACCAAGTTAGGCGTCCAGGCGGCCAGTAAAGGCGAGAAACTGCCTTTGGTTGCAAATACCACACTAAAGCGGCTGAATAAAATATAAGTTACACTCAATAACACGCCAATGGCAATATGCGCTCCGCTTCCTCCTCTTACTTTACGGGAGGCAAGCGCCATACCTATTACCGTTAAAATGATTACTGATACCGGGATGGCATCCCGGTTATACCGCTCTACCAATAAATCATTCAACCCTTCTGAGCCTCTTAATCGTTCATTTTCTATATAGGCATCTAATTGCCGGGTAGGCATTTGATCTTTTAAATATTCATCTTTACGAAGATCAATGGGTTTAAAATTATAATTCATCAGCAACTGCCGGGCATGGCTTACCTGTTCGGAAATAGGAAATATTTTCCTTTCTACAGCATTGCTCAATCGCCATTTTAAACTGGACGTGTCCCAATTAAATGTAGAGGCCCTTAAATTATAAAGCAGTTTACTGCTGTCATCAAATTTTTGATAAAAAAATCCATTCCCTGTTTTGGTAACGGTATCGTAACCCCGGATGCCTACATATGCATTTTTATCTACTTTAAAATACAGGTTTTGTATATAACTCTTATTGGTATTAAGCATACCCCTGTTTACATCAATATAGGTTTTACTAAAATCGCCATATTTCATATTGGCTTTGGGTACTACATATTGATACCCCATCCATAATATGCCTGCCAGGATAAAGGCGCCGGCCATATATGGAACCAACATGCGCCTGAAACTGGTGCCGCTGCTTAGTATGGCAATTATTTCTGACCGGCCGGCCATTTTGGATGTAAAATAAATTACCGATAAAAAAACAAATAAAGGAAACAGCATGGCATCAATACGAGGTATAAACCCAATATAATATTGAGAAAAAATTTGCCATGCAGAAAGATTCGCTTTTACAAAATCATCGGTTTTCTCACTTATATCTACTACTACTATAATTACGGTAAATAAAATAATACAGAAAAAAAAGGTAGTAAGAAACTTACCCAATATGTATTGATCTATTTTTTTCATTACTGGCCTGAAAGATAATTTAATTATTGCTCCCGTTATTTTTCATTTCGTTAAAAGTAGCCATACTATTTGCTGCTATCCAGCCACTGGTCCATGCATGCTGAAAATTAAACCCTCCGGTAATGCCATCAACATCTAAAATTTCGCCGGCAAAATAGAGGCCCGGTATAATCTTACTTTGCATGGTATGGGCATCTACTTCACTTAAATCAATACCTCCTGCGGTTACAAATTCTTCTTTAAAAGTAGTTTTCCCCCGGATAACAATAGCATAATTACATATATTTTTTGCCAATAGATTTTGCCTTTTTGCCGGTACATCAGCCCAGCGGATTGACGTATCCAGGCCCGATTCCCGTATTAAAAATTCCCATAGCCTTGCCGGTAAATCAAATGGGTTTTTATTTATTAATTTTTGCCCGGCCCTTTCAAAACGTAATTGCTGCAATTTCTCTATGGCTGTATTTTCATTTAATGAAGGATACCAATTGACCGATATTGTAAAATCATATTTTTTTTCTGCCAGTATACGGGCTCCCCAGGCACTTAATTTCAAAATTGCCGGTCCGCTCAGTCCCCAATGGGTAATCAGGATGGCGCCCCTTTGCTGAAGCGGGGTTCCGTTTATTTTTACCTGGGCCTGGCTTACCACAATTCCCATCAGGCTTGTAATTTTTTTTTCTCTTGCATTAAAGGTAAATAAAGAGGGTACCGGCATTTGTATATGATGACCTAAAGCCGTAAGAAAATTAAATTTTTCAGCATTTGCAAAACCGCCACAGGCAACACAAACAAAATCTGCTTGTAGTATTACCTGGTTTTGCATTTCTACTGTAAATATACCGGACTCCTTTTTCAAGGATTTCACTTCGGCATGGGTGCGAATTTCTACCTGGTATTTATTGGCTTCGGCAACTAGGCATGCAATAATGGTTTGCGCATCATTTGTAACCGGGAACATGCGGCCATCCGGCTCTGTATGCAGGTGTACCCCTCTTTCTAAAAACCATTGGATGGTATCGGGTGTAAAAAATTGATGAAAAGATTTCTTTACAAAAGAAGCGCCCCTGGGATAATTTTTAACCATTTCGGCAATACTAAAACAGGCATGTGTTACATTGCAGCGGCCCCCTCCACTTACTTTTACTTTGGATAAAAGCTTTTGTGTTTTTTCTAAAATAATCACTTGCCATTCCGGTTGCCTGCGGGCTGCATTAATGGCGCAAAAAAAACCGGCAGCACCTCCTCCAATTACCACAAGTGATTTTGTTTTCATGTATTGCTGCGAAATTAATTACAATTCGCTTAATCGTGGCACCAGCTCAGGTTGATATTGGCTCTTTCTGCTTTTTCAAGTTCGGCATACGAGGAAAGAATATCGGGGTCGCCGGTGGTAATACATACATCATGTTCAAAATGTGCCGAAGGTTTCCGGTCTTTTGTAAGTACCGTCCAGCCGTCTTTTAAAAAATCTACATTTTTTGTACCCATATTGATCATCGGTTCAATTGCAAGTACCATCCCTTCTTTTAACTTTTCCCGGGTTCCTCTTTTTCCATAATTGGGTACTTGGGGGTCTTCGTGCAATTCACGGCCCAGGCCATGGCCTACCAGTTCTCTTACCACCCCATATCCATGTTGCTTTTCAGTAAATTCCTGGATGGCGTGAGCAATATCGCCAATCCTGTTTCCTTTTCGGGCTTTATCAATACCGAGGTATAACGATTGCTTGGTTACTTTAAGCAGTTTTTTTACTTCATCACTTACTTTTCCTATTGCATAAGTATAGGCACTATCACCATGAAATCCATTTTTATAAACGCCTATATCCAGTGAAATAATATCCCCCTCTTTTAATACATACGAGCCGGGGAAACCGTGTACAACCGCTTCATTTACCGATATGCAGGTAGCTGCCGGAAACCCGCCATAATTTTTAAAAGATGGGAGACCCCCGTTATCTAAAATAAAGGTTTCTACCCAATCATTTACCTGCTGGGTAGTGATGCCCGGTTTTAACTGAGCCGCGGCAACAGCATGGGCACTGCCTACCAGCAGGCAGCTGTGGCGCATTATTTCTATTTCTTCTTTTGTTTTATATTGAATCATTGTATCACCATCTTAAAATATAAACCCTAACGAAGAACGTCAGGGTTTACAAAAATGAATTTATTTATTTTTTTACATGCCGGAAGGAATACCCGCCCTGCCTGCTAACCTGGCGCCACCACTCATTAAGCCATCGTACTGGCGCATGAGCAATTGGGTTTCTATTTGCTGTAGGGTATCTAAAATTACACCTACCATAATCAATAATGAAGTTCCGCCATAAAAAGTTGCAAAATTATATTGCATCCCTACAAATGCCAGTTCTACTAAACCCGGTAAAATACCCACCAGTGCCAGTAAGATAGCGCCCGGGAATGTGATCCTATCCATAATGGTACCAATATAATCAGCTGTATCCTTTCCGGGTTTTACACCGGGAATAAAGCCGTTATTTCGTTTTAGTTCATCGGCCATTTGTTTGGGATTAAATATAAGCGCTGTGTACAGGAATGTAAATGCAATTACACATCCACTATACACCAGCATATAAACCCCATTCGTATGATCGGTAAAATAGCGTGCCCACCCGCTATTGGTAAAGCCGGTAAGGAAGGTTGGTAAAAACAGGATTGCCTGGGCAAAGATGATAGGCATTACACCAGAAGCATTTACTTTTAATGGTAAGAAGTTCCGGGCTCCGCCAAATTGCCTGTTGCCTACTATTTGTTTGGCATAATTCACAGGTACTTTACGGGTTCCTTGTACCAGCAATATTAAACCTAATATTACGATGATAAGGAATAAGATTTCTAATAAGAGAATTAAAAGGCCTCTTGCGCCACCATCGGCGGTTCGTGAGCTCCACTCTTGCATAAATGCCTGTGGTAAACGAGCCAGGATTCCGATCATGATGATAATAGAAGTACCATTGCCTAATCCTTTATCCGTAATTTTTTCACCCAGCCACATTACAAACAATGTTCCCACGGTAAGTAATATCACGGTAGAAATCCAGAAGAAAGCGCCATAAGCCGGTATCAGGGCTCCAGCATTTGCCGGGCTTTTCAAATAGCCGATATAGGCTGCCGCCTGGAAAACCGTTACGATTACAGTAAGGTAACGGGTCCACTGGTTAATTTTGTTCCTGCCACTTTCACCTTCCTTTTGCACTTTGGCCATTTGAGGAATCAGGATGGTAACCAATTGCATAAAGATAGATGCCGAGATATAGGGCATAATACCCAGGGCAAATATAGAAGCCTTGGAAAAAGCGCCTCCCACAAAGGCATCCAGTAAGCCCAGCATACCACTACCTTGTGTGCTGGCGTGCAGGGCATCTAATTTATTGGGGTCAATACCGGGTAAAACGATGAATGATCCTAAGCGATAAACAAAAAGAAGGATCAAGGTGTAAATTATTTTACTCCGTAATTCTTCGATGCTCCAGATATTCTTAAGTGTTGTTATGAATTTTTTCACAGAATCAATGCTGTTTAAATGTTCCTCTAAAAAGTAAAAAACGCATTTTTAAAATGCGTTGGCAAATATCGGCAAATTATTTTACTATTTCTACCGTACCGCCTGCGGCTTCAATGGTAGATTTTGCTTTTTGGCTCATGGCGTTCACTCTAAAGCTATATTTACCTTTAATTTCACCGTTACCCAAAATTTTAATTCTATCGTTTTGGCTAATTAACCCGTTGATATACAAATTTTCGGGTGTTATTTCCGTAAAATTATATTTTTCAGCCAGGTGATCAATATGCCCCAGGTTGAAAACTTTATATTCTACACGGTTGATATTTTTAAACCCACGTTTTGGAATACGGCGCTGGATAGGCATCTGCCCGCCTTCGTGTGCTTTTTTGCTTTTATAACCGGCACGGCTTTGTCCGCCTTTATTACCTTTAGTAGAAGTGCCTCCTTTACCGCTCGCTTCACCGCGGCCCAGGCGTTTGTCTTTGTGTGTAGCGCCTGTTGCAGGCTTTAATGTATGTAATTTCATTTTGCTTTTATTTTAAACTTACGCCCCGAAAGCATTCGGGGCTCGCATTAAAAAATTATTTTTTTTAAGAACAGGATTATTTACTTTCTTCCACTTTTACCAGGTGGTTTACTTTGGTAACCATGCCCAATATTTGCGGGGTAGCTTCCAATTCTACACTGGCGTTTAGTTTTTTTAAACCCAATGCCAGCATGGTGCGTTTTTGACGCTCCGGCCTGTCAATTACACTTTTTACTTGAGTTACTTTAATTTTTTTCATCCTAATAAATTTACAGCGCTTCACTAAATCATTTAGCGTAGCATGCTTAGATTATCCGTTAAAAACTTTTTTCAAAGAAATATTGCGCACTTTTGACACAGCAATGGGTTCACGCAAAGTAGCCAACGCTTTGATGGTTGCTTTTACCACATTGTGCGGATTGGCAGAGCCCAGGCTTTTAGCCAGCACATCGGTAATGCCTGCACTTTCTAATACAGCACGCATACTGCCTCCTGCAATAACACCCGTACCGGCAGCGGCTGGTTTTATTAAAACTTTAGCAGCGCCATCTTTTACGTATTGATCGTGCGGAATGGTACCATGCATAACAGGAACTTTAATAAGGTTCTTTTTAGCATCTTCAATTCCTTTGGTAATGGCTTCCTGCACTTCTTTTGCTTTACCCAGGCCATGGCCTACCACGCCCGCTTCATTACCTACTACTACCAGGGCAGAAAAGCTAAATGCACGGCCGCCTTTGGTCGTTTTTACCACACGATTAATAGCCACTACCTTTTCTTTAAGTTCCAGGTCTCCGGCTTTTATTTTGTTAGAAATTACGTTTGACATTATTTCGTTTTACGATGATTAGTTAGTGTATATTAAAATTCCAATCCGCCTTCTCTTGCGCCTTCTGCTACTGCTTTTACCCGGCCATGATAGATATATCCGTTACGGTCGAATATCACTTTTTTTATGCCCAGTTCCCCGGCTTTACGGGCAATAGCTTCACCCACCATTTTGCTTTTATCAATCTTTGCCACTTTTTGTGCAGTAATATCGGCTTGTTTTGATGAAGCGGCTGCCAGGGTGGCGCCATTGCTATCATCAATCAATTGTACATAAATATCCGTATTGCTTCTAAACACACTTAGGCGTGGTGCTGCAGGCGTACCGCTTATTTTTTTACGGATACGAAATTTAATTTTTTGTCTTGCACTTGCTTTTTTGTTGCTCATTTTATTATTTTTTATTCCCGATACTGCCGGAAATTAATTTGAATGATTTATTATTTACCTGCTGATTTACCTGCTTTTCTTCTCAATACTTCGCCTACAAATTTCACCCCTTTCCCTTTATATGGTTCCGGCTTACGTAAGCTGCGTATTTTAGCACATACCTGACCCAGCAATTGTTTATCGATGCTTTCTAAAGTTATAACCGGGTTTTTACCTTTTTCCTGGGCGGTTACTACTTTTATTTCTTTTGGCAAATCAAAAATAATATTGTGAGAATATCCCAATGCAAGGTCTAAAACATTACCCTGGTTTGCGGCTTTGTAACCTACCCCTACCAATTCCAGTTCTTTTTTAAACCCTTCTGTTACCCCTTGTACCATATTGCTGATCAAAGAACGGTATAGCCCGTGTAAAGCCCGGTGGCGTATTTGTTCTGTTGGCCTGATCAATTCTACGGTATTATCTTTTATTTCTACCTTAATATCCCGGTCAATCATTTGTTTCAATTCTCCTTTAGGCCCTTTCACCGATATTTCGTTATTCTTACCTACAGAAATGGTTACGCCATTGGGAACATCTACAGGTTTTTTACCAATCCGACTCATTGTAATTTGTTTTTGTTTATACGAACTTTAACTGAAAATGTATTTTTTTAGAGATTGTGTTCAGCCATGTATAAAAGGCTTAATTGTCAATCTGTATAAAGCCACTGTATCCATTTTCAAAAAAAATACAGTCTTTTTTATTTTAATAAATATTACAAAGTACTTCTCCGCCTACATTTTGTGCTTTAGCTTCTTTATCGGTCATTACCCCTTTACTGGTAGAAACGATAGCAATGCCTAACCCGTTTTTCACCCTGCGGAAATCCTGGGGTTTAGAATAGGTACGCAACCCCGGGCGGCTTATGCGTTCCAGGCTTTGAATAACGGGCAATTTAGTAACCGCATTATATTTCAATGCAATTTTAATGATGCCTTGTTTATTATTTTCCTCAAACTTATACTTCAGGATATATCCTTTATCGTATAAAATTTCTGTGATGCGTTTTTTTAGATTGCTGGCAGGTATCTCCACGATGCGGTGATTTGCCATTTGTGCATTTCTAATTCTTGTTAAATAATCTGCAATTGGATCAGTAACCATTGTTATGTTTAGTTAATTGATTTTAATAAATTGTTTACAATGCGATATCCAGGTATTCGTACCGGGTACCAGGCGCTCAGCCCTTCTTTTTTACCAGCTCGCTTTTCTTACCCCTGGTATTTTACCCTGCAAAGCCATATCCCTGAACATGATGCGGCTCAATCCAAAATGGCGCATATAGCCTCTTGGACGTCCCGTAAGCTGGCAGCGGTTTTTAAGCCTTACCGGTGATGCGTTTTTAGGGAGTGCATCCAGGGCTGCATAATCTCCTGCTGCTTTAAGGGCGGCCCTTTTTTCAGCATACTTTGCTACTGCCTTTTCTCTTTTTCTTTGCCTGGCTTCAATTGATTTTTTTGCCATGTTATATGTTATTCTTTTTTAAAACCTACTTGCCGGGCAGGTAGTGTTTTTAAATTATTTTTTTATGTTTTTAAAAGGCATGCCCAGTTCTTTCAACAATTCATATGCCTCTTCGTTTGTATTTGCTGTGGTTACGAAAGTGATATCCAGCCCGGTAATTTTATTTACTTTATCAATATCAATTTCAGGAAAAATGATTTGCTCTGTTACACCCAGGGTATAGTTCCCACGGCCGTCAAATGCTTTATCGTTTATACCTTTAAAATCTCTTACACGGGGTAGCGAAACAGAAACCAACCGGTCTAAAAATTCATACATTTTTACTCCCCTTAAAGTTACCCTGGCGCCAATGGGCATATTCTTACGTAACTTAAAGTTGGATATATCTTTTTTAGAATTTGTAGCCACTGCTTTTTGTCCGGTGATATTTGTTAATTCGTCAATAGCGATATCAATTAATTTTTTATCGTTAACGGCGCCATTTACACCCCGGTTAAGGCAAATTTTAGTAAGCCTTGGAGCCTGCATTACAGTTTTGTAACTGAATTTTTTCATTAATGCAGGTACTACTTCTTTTTTGTACTTATCTGCTAATCTTGCAGTGTTAATAGTTGTACTCATTATTTAATTACCTCCCCTGATTTTTTTGCTATACGAACTAGTTTACCATTTTCACGGTTACGCTTAATTTTACTTGGGCCACCACTCTTTGCATCCCAAAGCATCACATTACTGATGGCGATAGGCGCTTCTACTTTTACAATGCCCCCTTTTGTATTTTGAGCAGTTGGTTTTGTGTGCTTGGTTACAATATTTGCACCTTCTACCAATACCCTGGCTTTATCTACAATCACTTCTAAAACCTTGCGTGGTTTTTTAAGGTCTTTATCTTCACCGGTAATAACAACAACCAGGTCGCCTTTTTTAATGTTGAACTTGGGTTTAAATCTTGTACTCATTGTATTTTTCTTTTAGCGCCTGTTTAATTTGCAGGTGCCTGTTTTACTTTTTGTTTTTGCTTTGTAACCCGTTTTCCGTTATATATTTCTGATAACAGGTAACGAGATGTACAAACGCATTTATAATACTTCGGGAGCCAGTGATATAATTTTCATATACCCCTTATCCCTAAGCTCACGGGCTACGGGGCCAAAAATACGGGTCCCCCGGGGCTCGTCAGCATTATTTAATAATACCACTGCATTGTCATCAAAGCGGATATAAGATCCATCTTTACGACGCAGTTTATTTTTAGTACGCACAATTACGGCCTTACTTACAGTTCCTTTTTTTACACCGGCAGCAGGCATGGCATCTTTTACGGTTACCACAATTTTATCACCGATCTTAGCGTAATCCTGGCCACTGTTTCCCAATACCCGGATACACAATACTTCTTTTGCACCGCTGTTATCTGCTACGTTTAACCTGCTTTCTTGCTGAATCATTTTATTATTTTTTACGTACCTTATGGTACTTCGTACAAATAGTTAATATTATTTTACTTTTTCAATTATTTCTACCAGCCTCCAACGCTTTGTTTTGCTGAGCGGGCGGGTTTCCATAATTCTTACGGTATCGCCAATGCTGCACTCATTCTTTTCATCATGTGCATGAAAACTGTTCGATTTTTTTACGAACTTACCATACAGCGGATGTTTTACTTTACGCTCTACCTTTACCGTAATAGATTTATCCATTTTATTGCTGGATACTACGCCGATCCTGGTTTTTCTTAAATTTCTTTCTACTGATGTGTTTGTTGCTTCCATCTTTATCTTTTTATTGCAGGATTATGCTCCGGCTGTTTGAGTTTTCTTTAATAAGGTTTTCAAGCGGGCTATATCTTTTCTTAAAGAACGAATACTTTGCGGGTTTTCAAGGGGAGCAATAGAATGTGCAATGCTCAGCTTTTTTAACCTTTGCTCATCTTCTTTAATCTTAGCAATGAGATCAGCTTCGTTAAGAGTACTTATGCTTTGTAAAAAATCTATTTTTTTCGACATGATATTCAGTTAATGAGTTTAATTAATGGGAAGCATTAAAATCCCTGCTTACAACAAATTTTGTAAGGATTGGCAGTTTTTGAGCGGCTAATGCAAAAGCTTCTTTAGCTACTTGCTCAGGCACACCGTCTGCTTCAAAAATAATACGTCCGGGTTGTACAATAGCTGCCCATCCTTCGGGGTTACCTTTACCTTTACCCATTCTCACTTCGGCTGGTTTTGCTGTAATGGGTTTGTCAGGGAAAACCCGGATCCATACATTACCCTCTCTCTTCATGTGCCGGGTAAGCGCCTGGCGAGCACTCTCGATCTGGCGATTGGTCAACCACACACTATCCATTGCTTTTAAACCAAAGGTTCCAAAGGCCAGGGTAGCACCACGTTTGGTATTGCCCTTCATTCTGCCTTTTTGTGTTTTCCTGTGTTTGGTTCTTTTTGGTTGTAACATCTTATTTTAAATTTGTCAATTCTTGAATGTAATATTGCTGTTGCCGATTATCTTCTGCCGCCGCCACGGTGTCCGCCCCCTTCTCTCCTGTTTCCACCTCCTCTTCTATCATCCCTGCGATCGCCGCCAAAACCGCCTGCGGGCCTGTCTGGTCCATCATTTTTACCACCGGCTAATACGTTGGGGTTTAAATCTCTTTTGCCCAATACTTCGCCTTTACAAATCCATACTTTAATGCCTATTTTACCATATACCGTTAAGGCAAATACATTGGCATAATCAATATCCATACGCAGGGTATGCAATGGGGTACGGCCTTGTTTTATTTCTTCGCTACGGGCAATTTCGGCACCCCCCAGGCGGCCACCTACTTTTACTTTAATTCCTTCTGCACCCATACGTAAGGCAGAAGCAATTGCCATTTTAATAGCCCTTTTATAGTTAATTCGGTTTTCTAACTGGCGGGCTATCGTATCTGCCACAATGGTTGCATCTAATTCCGGCCGGCGAATTTCAAGGATGTTGATCTGAACATCTTCTTTCCCTGTTAATTTTTTAAGTTCTTCTTTAATACGGTCTACTTCGCCACCACCTTTACCGATGATAATACCCGGTTTGGAGGTATGAATGGTAACGATTAATTTATTAAGGGTACGCTCAATTACAATTTTAGAGATTCCACCTTTGTTAATACGAGCATTCAGGTAATTCCTGATTTTATCGTCTTCAATCAGTTTTACAGCGTAATCTTTTTTGTGTGCGTACCAGTTACTATCCCATCCTCTGATAATTCCTAACCTGGCGCCTACCGGATTTGTTTTCTGACCCATATTTTTTATTTGCTGGTGCCATTTTTTACAGCACCTTTTTAAAATTTATTTGTTATCCACTATTACGGTTACATGGTTGCTGCGTTTACGTACCCGGTATCCACGGCCCTGTGGGGCGGGGCGCATACGTTTTATTACTCTTGCACCATCTACAAATATTGTTTTTACTACCAACCCGTTTTCATCAGCGCCCTCGTTTTTTTGTTTCCAGTTGCTGATGGCGGAAATTACCAGCTTACGCAGGGGAACTGCCGGGTGCTTGGGGTTGTGTTGTAACACAGCCAATGCTTTTTCTACTTCCATACCACGTATTAAATCGGCTAATAACCGCATTTTACGGGGTGAAGTGGGGTAGTTATTCAGTTTTGCTATTGCTTCCATTTTTATTAGTTTCTTTTTCTTGTTTATGAATTTTTGTTACCTGTGTGTAAGCTATTCATAAACAGGAAATACCATGATTACATTTTTTTACTTGAGTGTCCTTTAAAGTTCCGGGTAGGTGCGAACTCGCCCAATTTATGGCCTACCATAAATTCAGTAACATATACGGGAATAAATTTGTTTCCGTTATGAACTGCAAAAGTATGGCCTACAAAATCCGGAGAAATAGTACTTCTGCGGCTCCAGGTTTTGATAACCCCTTTTTTTAATTTCCCTTCTGTCATCGAAAGCACTTTTGTTTCTAATTTCGATTCGATGTAAGGGCCTTTTTTTAATGAACGACTCATATTCTTTTTGTTTGTTTATTTTCCGGAGCTACCGGATATTTTAACAGTCTTGTTTACTTATTACTTAATTTTTTACCATTCTTACGCTGGATGATCATTTTATTGGATCCTTTGCTGCGGGTACGGGTAATTTGGCCTTTAGCATATTTACCGGTACGGCTGCGGGGGTGCCCGCCTGAAGCTTTACCTTCACCACCACCCATCGGGTGATCTACCGGGTTCATTGCCACTGCCCGGGTACGTGGGCGTACACCTAACCAACGATTACGGCCGGCTTTACCTGCTCTTTCCAGGCTATGATCACTATTGCTAACTACACCTACCGTGGCGTAGCAGTTTACCAATACCCTGCGAATTTCCCCGCTAGGCATTTTAAGAATAGCATATTTTTCTTCTTTGTTGCTCAATTGAGCTGAAGTACCTGCACTTCTTACTAAAATACCGCCCTGGCCGGGTTGCATTTCTATATTGTGCACATTGGTACCCAGGGGCATATTTTTCATCATTAATGCATTGCCCAGTTCGGGTGCCACATTATCACCGCTTACGATGGCTTGTCCTACCTGCAAACCTTGCGGGGCAATGATGTATCGTTTTTCTCCATCGGCATAAGCAACCAGTGCAATAAATGCAGTACGATTGGGATCATACTCAATTGTTTTTACAGTGCCGGGAATATCTTTTTTATTTCTTTTAAAATCAATTTTACGGTACATGGTTTTGTTTCCGCCTCCCATATAACGCATACTTCTACGGCCCGAACTGTTGCGGCCGGCAGTATTCTTTTGTTTTTCCAATAAAGATTTCTCGGGTGAACTGGTTGTAATTTCTACATAGGCATTACCAATTCTCCATCGGGTTCCTGCTGTGGTTGGTTTGTATTTTCTAAGTGCCATTTTTAATTTCTATTTTCCTGCATTTGCGGTAGCAGGTGTACCATTCATTTTACAATTTTTGTAACTTATACTGTTTCGTATAAGTCAATAGTTTCTCCTTCTGCTACGGTTACAATTGCTTTTTTCCTGGCAGGCTTACGGCCTACTACGTAACCGGCTTTGGTGTATTTCGATTTTAATTTTGACGGGGATACGCAAGTGTTTACTTCTTCTACCTGCACGCCGTAAAATTCCTGGATAGCGTTTTTAATTTCCAGTTTGTTTGCCTTACGATCTACAATAAATGTATAGCGATTTGATTTTTCTGAAAGCTTATTTGCCTTTTCAGATAAAACAGGCTTTATTAATACATCTGACAGTTTCATAATCTCTTAATTTGATAGTTTACAACCGCTGCCGGTTATTATGCTTCTTTTGCTTCTTCTGAAAATAATTTAGCTGCTGTTTCAGACATCACCAATACATTTGCATTGAGTATATCGTAAGTATTCATATCACTAATAACAGTACCGGTAACGCCTTGTACATTACGCAGGCTCAGGTAGAGGTTATCATTATATTCCGGAATTACAAATAAAGATTTCTTTTGGGCAATGTTGAGGCTTTTTAAAATACCTGCAAATGTTTTTGTTTTGGGCGCATCCATTTGTACATCTTCTAAAACTACTATTGCGTTGTCTTTAGCTTTATAAGATAAAGCGCTCATTTTAGCCAGGTCTTTTACCTTCCGGTTCAGTTTTATATCATACCCGTGAGGTTTTGGCCCAAAGATAGTACCCCCGCCTTTGTACAAGGGGTTACGCAGGTTGCCTTTACGGGCGCCGCCGGTACCTTTTTGTTTGTGTAACTTTTTAGAAGAACCTTTCACTTCCATGCGGGTTTTCACTTTATGTGTACCCTGGCGCTGTGCACCCTGGTATTGTTTTACGGCCAGGTATATAACATGGTCGTTGGGTTCAATACCAAATATTTCAGTCGGTAAATCTAAGGTTCTACCGGTTTTTTCTCCTTTTATATTTACTATATCTACTTGCATAATTATTTCTGAATTAAAACGATGGAACCATTATGGCCGGGAACCGAACCACTGATAAGTATATAATTTTTTTCAGGGAAAATTTTTACTACTTTCAATCCTTTCATTTTTACCCTGTCGCCACCCATACGGCCGGCCATACGCATCCCTTTAAAAACCCGGGAAGCATCGGATGAGTTACCGATAGAACCGGGTGCACGCTGGCGATCATGCTGGCCATGAGATTGTTCGCCCACGCCATGAAAGCCATGACGTTTTACTACACCCTGGAAACCTTTTCCTTTAGTAGTACCCACTACTTTCACGCTGTCGCCTTCAGAAAAAATTTCTACGGTGATGCTGTCACCTACATTTTTATCTGACTCGCCATTGCGAATTTCTTTTACTACTTTTTTAGGGGCTGTTTGTGCTTTTGCGAAATGGTTGATTTCGGCTTTGATGGAGTGTTTTTCTTTTTTGTCGCCGAATGCGATTTGGAGCGCATTATAACCGTCAGTTTCAACGGTTTTCTTTTGTGTAACCACGCATGGCCCTGCTTCTATAACAGTAACGGCAGTTTGTTTGCCGTTTGTGTCAAAGATGCTGGTCATGCCAACTTTCTTACCAATAATACTTTTCATCTCTTATTTTTTGTGCCCAGCGCTCCTTATAACTTATTTTTTTCAAGCATTTACTAAAATGCTGTTATAAGGAGTTAAGCGTTTATATAACCTAAGAACTGTTCTGGCGCCTTTCTCTTCAAGTTAAACTGAAGAGACGGTTCGTCAGGCTTTAATTTCTACGTCCACACCGCTTGGTAAGTCTAACTTACTTAAAGCATCTACGGTACGGCTGCTGCTGGTATAAATATCCAGCAAACGTTTGTGCGTACACAATTGGAATTGCTCACGGGCTTTTTTATTCACGTGAGGGGAACGCAATACGGTAAAGATTTTCTTATGCGTAGGTAAAGGAATAGGTCCTGTTACTACGGCTCCGGTACTGCGTACTGTTTTTACAATCTTTTCAGCTGATTTATCTACCAGGTTGTGATCGTAAGACTGTAATTTGATCCTAATGCGTTGTGACATAAACAAAGAACTTTAAAAAATCCGTTTTTAAATTTGGAGTGCAAAGGTAAGGGCAATTTTAATATCAGCAAAAGAAATAGGGAAAGAATTTTTAAGTTTTTTTTACTTGCCGGGATCAGGAGCTATACTTACCGGGATTTTTTGAAACATTTATACCCAAAAACAAGTTCGGGAACGGTTTTTGGAAATGTATCATTACTATAAAAAACCATTATGAAATATATCCTGGCCATTTTGCTGTTTTATTCACCTTTTTACCTGGCTGCTCAAAATTTTCAATGGGACCTGTATGCCGGGGTAGCCAACTACCAGGGCGACTTACAGGGGCGCCGTTTTACATTCGAACAATCTAAACCCAGTATAGGCCTGGGCTTAAGCTATGGTTTTACGCCCCATTTCCTGGTTAGGGGCGCCGCCCATTACATGACGGTATCGGGTGACGATAAAAATAACACAAAAGCTACCGGGATATTATATCGCAACCTCAATTTTACATCTAAGATTTGGGAGGCTCAATTGGCAGTGGAATACCAATTATTTAATATACAGGAAAGAAGCTTTACCCCTTATATTTTTGCAGGTATTGCTGCATTTCACTTTAACCCCTATTCTTTCGACAGCCTGGGAACTAAAGTGTATTTACGATCATTAAGTACCGAAGGCCAGGGCCTGGCGGCATACCCGGATCGAAAACCCTATAAAAACAATCAAATCGCCATTCCTTTTGGTGGTGGTTTAAAATTAGCCATAAGCCCCAAAATAACTGTGGGAGTGGAACTGGGTTTGCGTAAATTATTTACTGATTATTTAGATGATGTAAGTACAACGTATGTAGATTCTGCTACATTATTTGCAGCCAAAGGAGCCCAGGCCATTGAGTTTGCTTACCGGGGAAGCGAAATACACGGAGCGCCACCCTACCCCGCAGCCGGTTCGCAAAGAGGAAACCCAAAGATTAAAGACTGGTATTATACCACCGTTTTTAGAATGAGTTTTAATTTGGGCAATAACTTTACTGCTGGTAAAAAAAGCAAACTGGGCTGCCCGGTAAACATATATTGAAGCTGAATTTTTTAAAAAATCAATTATTAATAGATTGTATACTTTTCAACCTTGCATTCCATAATTTTACTGCCAGGTAAATAATTAATTGTTTTCCAAAAATACATTTTCCCTTTTAGCTTCTTTCGATCAGCAGAAAAAGTAATAATTTCTTCGGGTTCTAAAAAACTTTCTTCAACCATTACATGATTTTCATATTTATATTCACGTATTAGCGTATCTCCCAAATTAACCACCTGTACTATTCCATCAATGGGGAAATAATTGGAATGATATATTTTTTTTATATCATTACAACTTATTTGAATGCTATTATGCATTTTATTTTTCGGGGAAATTAATATCAGTTTAGCGCCAGAAAATCCATTTTTAGATTTACGAATCTCAAAAATCTGGTCTGCCACACTGTCTTTTGGAATAATACTGCTGAAAGTATTACCAGCCAGGGGAATAGTTATTAGCTTACCACTTGAAGCAGACCTACTATTGAAAATACAAACCGACAGATCATTATCACTTAAATTCGATGCAATTTGCTGAATGAATTTTTTCTTACTACCGCTATCTTTTTCGGCTGTTTGGTACAACCAGTTTTTAATAGAACGAATAGTGATTTCTTCGTTAATATTATCGGCATTCCGGTCTATACCATTTTGCGCCTTTAACGTATTACTGAAAAAAAGTCCCGATAAAAATCCTAATATAAGAACTGTAATAATTTTCATTTTAAAATTTTAATATTACTGAAAAACGATTCTGGCAGTAAAATAATTAGTATTCCCAAATCCCGGTATAGAAGGTACTGCAGGGCTGTTAAATGAAATGAGCCAATTAAAAATACAAAAAAAACTTTGTTATTATCAAAACGATTAACGTACAAAGTTAAAACTCCAGGTATGAATGCCACGGTAGGTAAAGGGTATTATTTCCATTGATTAACTGAATAAAGCCATTTTCAAAAATAGGAACCCTAAAATAAAAGACTGGTATTACAGCACAGTTTTTCGCTTAAGTTATACCATGCAGATAAGTGAAAGCGGTGGCATAAGATGGATATTGGAATACCGGGTAAATGTTTTTTAAATTTTTTTTGTAAAATTTGATTAAATAGCTAATTCCATTAATTTTAGTAAAATTCGTTCCTAAAGAAACTAAAAGATTTTATATGTTAAATAGGATTTTAATATTGGTTTTAATTCTAGTTTTAGAATTTATTTCAGTAACGGCTCAAGATTTAATGAATGATATGCCTCGCCAAACTATTTCAGTTAATAGCGTTCCTAAAAGCTGGTTTCAAATTGAAACTGGCTTAGGTATAAAAATCAATAAAAAATCATTTGAGAAAATAACAAGGTATGCTCTACCCAGTTTGCTTCTTAGATTTGGTCTTACTAATAAGGTGGAGGCGAGGTTCATTACAGGAATAGCTTATAGCCGTTATCATTTTTTTACCCCCAATCAAGATAGTAAGGGAAATACATGGGGTTCTGGTCCTATTGAAATTGGAGGAAAAATAAAATTACTTAAAGAGAAAAAAAAATTCCCATCGGTGAGTTTTACTGCACATTATAGGATAAATAAAAATCTACGTCTCAGTTCTGATAGTATAAATGGTGGAAATTTTCGCATTTCATTTCAAAACAGGTTATCTGATAATTTTCAACTAGATTATAGTACCGGTATTAACTGGATTTCTTGGCCGTCACCAGAAAGATATATTTATACTGTATCACCTGTTTGGCATATTAATGAAAAATGGAGGGGGTATATTGAAGCATCTGGTATTATTTGGAGCGATATCAGTCCCCTTCATTTTATAAGAGCAGGTGGAGGCTACCATCATTTCCAGCAATATTCTATTGATCTAATTTGTGGCAAAGCCTGGAACAAAAAAGAAAGTTACAGGTTAGAAACCTTTCCGAGTGGGGAAATTTTCCTGCAGTTTACCTGGCGGATAAAATCTACATCAAATGATAATTATTACTTAAAGAATTTTTGAGAAAGGAAATAGTTAAACAATTTCTTCTCTTCCGAGATTAAAATTAAAGTGCCTTATTCAAATTTATTTTACACTACCTCCGCTGCTTTCTCTCTTATTCACTTGAGGTTTCCCGCTGTAGTGTATGGAACCCCCGCTACTGGCATTGGCATTTAAAAGCATACTGGCATATACATCCACGTCTGCGCCGCTGCTGGCTTCTGCATCAGTATTTTCGCTCAACAGGTTCCTGGCATGTATTTCTGCACCTGACGAAGCCTGGGCGGTAAGGGTGCGGGTGCGACCTGAGATTTTAATTTGCCCGGCACTGCTGCTTTGCAGGTTAATGGATGGCGCATTCGCATTAATTTTTACTTCACCCGAACTGGATGCACTGATAAAAAATGCATCCGCAGTTTTAAAAACCCCGGTTGCTTTTATTTCTGCTGATGCACTTACTTGAATCTTGTTTAATTCCGGTACAGTAATATATACGTTACAAGTTCCATTACGCAGGTTTACGTATTTTTCAAAACCAATACTCAGGGTGCTACCGCTCACATCGGTTAATACATCTTCTATCAAATTATCGTCGGCCTCTACTACCACGCTTACGGTATTGCCCTGGGTAAGGATTACCTCTACATCTCCCGAAACCTTTAACCCCTTAAAATCACTTACCTGCCGGGTTTGCTTTACCAGGTTGCCGCTACCGGATTTGTACCGGCAGCCATAAAAAAGGAGGATACCTAATAAAATGAAAATAACTCTTTTCATAATAACCTACTTTACTTTTATTTTAAAGAATAAAATAATTAAATACAACTTTTACACCCATCCTGCATCTAAGGATTTAATTTACATTTGCAGACAATATGCAAAATAAAATTCTCATTCTCGATTTTGGATCTCAATATACTCAATTAATTGCCCGGGCAATACGGGAACTTAATGTGTATTGCGAAATAATCCCCTATCATAAAAATATTGATTTTACACCTGGTTTAAAAGGAATTATTTTATCCGGCTCTCCCTGCTCGGTAAATGAAAAAGAAGCGCCGGTAGTAAATATTCCCCGGCTCATAGAAAAAGTGCCGGTATTGGGTATTTGTTATGGCGCACAACTCAGTGCCAAATTATATGGCGGGGTGGTAAATAAGAGTAATAAAAGGGAATATGGCAGGGCACAATTGCTCATCAGCCGGTCTTCATTACTTTTAAAACACATAAACAGCAATAGCCAGGTGTGGATGAGTCATAGTGATTCCATTCAGCAATTACCCCCTGATTTCTCCATTATTGCCCATACCGAAAGCATTCCTGTGGCTGCATTTGAATTTATGTCTTCCAGGTATCCTTTATATGGATTACAGTTTCATCCTGAAGTATATCACAGCACAGAAGGAAAAACTATTTTAAAAAATTTCCTGCTGGAAATTTGCCAATGCCAGGCAGACTGGACCCCGGCTCATTTTATAACTCAAACTGTTCAGGAACTCAAGGAAAAGATTGGTGACGGGCAAGTGGTGATGGCCTTAAGTGGCGGAGTAGACAGTACCGTAGCAGCCACCCTTATTCATAAAGCGGTTGGCGACAGGCTGCATGGTATTTTTGTAGATAATGGCGTTTTACGCAAACACGAATTTGAACAAGTGCTGGCAGATTATAAACAATTAGGTTTAAACGTAAAAGGTATTGATGCACACAGGCACTTTTATACTGCACTGGCAGGGAAAACAATGCCCGAGGAAAAAAGAAAAGCCATTGGCCGGTCCTTTATAGAAATCTTCGACCAGGAATCTCATAAACTTTCCGGTATTGATTTTTTAGGGCAAGGCACTATTTATCCTGATGTAATTGAATCGGTATCTGTTCATGGCCCTTCGGCTACCATTAAAAGCCATCATAATGTAGGAGGATTACCCGAAACCATGAAACTTAAATTAATAGAACCCTTGAGGCTTTTATTTAAAGATGAAGTACGCAGGATTGGTGCCGAGCTCGGCATCCCACCCAATATGCTTGGCAGGCATCCCTTTCCCGGCCCGGGGCTGGCTATTAGAATTTTAGGAGAAGTTACAGAAGATAAGGTACGGTTATTGCAAGATGCTGATGATGTTTATATATCGGCATTAAAAAAGTATAATTTATATCATGCAGTATGGCAGGCAGGAGCCATTTTATTACCGGTAAAAAGTGTAGGTGTAATGGGTGATGAAAGAACATATGAATATACATTAGCATTAAGGGCAGTTACCTCGGTAGATGGTATGACGGCAGACTGGGCACAGCTCCCCTACGATTTCCTGGCTTATGTAAGTAACGAAATTATAAACACAGTAAAAGGCATTAACCGTGTTGTATATGATATTAGTAGTAAACCCCCGGCCACTATTGAATGGGAGTAAATTGAAAAAAATATGATAAACCCAATGAAATATATTGCACTTGCCTTTTTTTTAACTTTTGCTTTTACATTCAGCAAAGCACAGGTAACAGACACGGCTGTAAAACCTTTTGTTTTAAAAAGTGATCCCGTAATACCTGCCCATACCATTAACAGTTACCATATTGCCATATTTGCCCCCTTGTACCTGGACTCTGCATTCAATGGTAATGATTACCGGTATGCCAAAAACTTTCCCCGGTTTACTTTGCAAGGCTTTGATTTTATACAAGGCGCTCAAATGGCGCTGGATAGCCTGGGCATTACAAACAACAATATTACGGCCAGTATTTATGATTCCAAATCATATATCCAACCCGTGGATATGCTTATAGAAAACCATGCCCTGGATAGCGTAAACTTAATTATAGGATCGGTAAAAGATTTAGATTACACCCAGCTTGCCGATTTTGCACAACAAAAAAACATCCCCTTTTTATCTGCTACGTACCCGAATGATGGCGGTATTACCCACAATCCTTTTTTAGTGATTATGAACCCCACTTTAAAAGCCCATTGCGAAGCCATATTCAGTAATATTTTACAGAATCACGGCAGTAAAAATATTGTACTCGTTCGTAAACCCGGCAGCCAGGAAGATAAGGTAGCTGCTTATTTCGATAATATTAATACACCGGACGGAAAGCCTCTTTTGAAACTGAACGTGTTGAACATAGACAATGATGATTTTTCTTCTTTAAAAAATGCATTAGACAGCAACAAACAAAATATCATAATTGGAGGTAGCTTATCTGAAGCATTTGCTACCCGGCTGGCTACTGCCTGCAGTAGTTTAAATAAGGGATATCCATCCCTTTTATTTGGGATGCCGAATTGGGAGAATTTTACTTTCATTAATAATAAACCATTAAAAGATTACCCGGTATATTTTACCAGTTCTTATTATAACGGTAAATGGGATAATACAAGCAAGATGGTGCAGGATACATACCGTACAAAATACCAGGGCAACCCTTCAGAACTGGTATTTAAGGGATATGAAACCACATTCCGGTTTATACAGTTGCTTACAAAATACCCCGATGATTACATGAGCCATTTAAACGATTCTGGTGTAAAAGTTTTTAGTGACTTCAATTTCATGCCCGTTTTCTTAAACCGGTCGTCAAAAGTTCCTGATTATTTTGAAAACAAACACCTGTATTTTTTAAAAGCATTCAATGGAAACATAAGCCGGGTATGGTAGGTATTACCATGCCCTCTGCATGCTGTATTCAAATGCACTGAGGGTTTGTACTTTTTCCTTTTTTTCGCCAAAATATTTTAAGGGTGCTTCTATTTCTGAAGGCTTCATATAGCCGGCAATGGGTGCCGGTATGGCTGATACCGAAGAAAGAAAAATAGTATTGGGAAACTCAAGTTGGCCATGGGTTAAATATACCGCCAGTTCATGCACTTTATTTTCAGGATCATATTTATAAATAGTATTATTAAATTTCACCGGTTTTTTAAATTCGGCATTGAATTTTATAGCATAATAATGGGCATTGATATAATCTGCAACCCTTTTATCCTTATAAGTGCTTTTGTCCATTATTTTGCACCAGCCGCACCAATCGGTATATACATCAATTAAAACAGGCCTGGGGTCGTTCACATACAAACTGTCTGCCTCCTGAATATCAATCCAATTCACTTTCCCTTTGGGAGCCCATGACCAGGCTAAGCATAAAATTATTATGGGTACAGTAGCCCATGTCCATTTTCTTTGTTGCATCCTAAATTGTTTTGTAGCTTACAGCATCAATAAAACGGCAAAGGAATGCAAAAAATTGTGATTGCCATCACAGGTGCCAGTGGCGCCATATATGCAAAGCAAATATTAACAAAATTACAGCGTATACAGCCAAAGGAACTGGAAGTAGCCGTTGTAATGACGGAAAATTCAAAAACAGTATGGAAAACAGAATTGGGAGATACCAGCTACCAGGAGATACCATTTACACAATACAGTAATTTTGATTTTTCGGCCGCCTTTGCATCGGGCTCGGGAAATTTTGGAACCATGATAATTATACCCTGCAGCATGGGTACATTAGGCCGCATAGCCCATGGCATTTCCAATGATTTAATTAGCCGGGCGGCTGATGTAATTTTAAAAGAAAGAAGAAAATTAATTTGTGTAGCCCGGGAAACACCTTACAACTTAGTGCATATACGCAATATGGAAACCATCACTTTGGCCGGGGGTATTATATGCCCGGCGACCCCCTCTTTTTACAGCAAGCCACAAACGGCAGATGAAATCGTAGCCACCGTGGTAGACCGGGTTTTAGATCTGGCAGGAATAGCCATTGATACTTACCGGTGGGGTACACAAAAAAAATAAACCCCGGTTTTTTACCCGGGGTAGCATTCATTTATATTTTGCAAAAACTCATTACCTAAGATCAACCACTTCTACACCCGGGTATTTTTTTGCATCAAAAACAAACATTGCATCCGTAATAGAGCCATTTGTTTTTAATGCCGATGTACTATAAGTATAGCGGTTACCGTTTTTTTCAAATATTTTGGTTGCGCTTATTACATTATTTTCCACGTACACTAAAACTTTATGAAAAGGTTTTGTTTTATCTATCGGCGTAAGCTCCACCTCTTTCATATTCTTACCATTCATTTTTACCGGGCCGTTTAATTTATATAAGAAGGCTTTATCGTAAAAATTGGTAAATAATTTTTGAGGTGTAATGGAATTGGCATTGGGGTCTATTTTTGTAATGGTCACTTCATTGGATGCTTTATCATAGGTCCAAACATTGGATCCATCAGAATAAATTTCCTGGCCATTGATACTTACCCGGTAATTAGTGCCTTTCATAAATACTTTACCCGTTTTAGTACCTAAAGATTTTCCGGCGCTGTTTTCAATTTTAAGTAAAAAATTGGCCTGTACGGTTTTGTAGGTTTTAAACTTAGCGCTTACTGCATCTAAAATCTTTTTTGCCTCCGGGTCACTGCTGCCCATTCCTTTGGGCACCTGGGCCTGTGTATAAAAAACAGTTCCTAATAAAAAAACTAATAGGGATAATTTATTCATTGATTATTCATTTCATTAAAATGGTTGCAAAGATAAGAATAAGACCCATTTATCATCCGCATGTTTAATCAAAAAAGATAAGAAACTGTTAATACCAAGCCGGCCGCTTTTATTTTAGGGTTACAAATCCTTTATTTTGAAATGAATATTTAAATTGCAAATACTTCAACACAACTCTTCTTTTTGATTCAACGCTAAATCAAAAAAAAAATAATTCATTCATCATATGGAAAAGAATATTGCCTTATCCCAAAGGGAGAGTTATACCCCATCTTCATGTACCCATTTCTTATGGTGGCTGGCCACTGCAGAAAAAGAAATAATTACAGATGCCCTCATCGACCGCAACCGCTACCGGATTATTGGTATGACGGTATTGGGTACCTGGATTTTTGCAACCGCAACATGGACCTATTTTTTCAGCACCATGGTTACGGCCCCGATCATTTATATTTCACTGGGATTCTTTATGGGGTTCATCATACTGAGTATTGACCGAGCTTTGATAAAAGGAATCACAAAAAACAACAAACGAAAATTAACGCCCCTCTTGCTGAGGGGATTACTGGCTTTAACCATTGGGAGCTTTATGGCACAACCTGCCGTATTGTATATGTTTGATAAAGAAATAAAAGTGCAAACCTCATTTGATAATGAAAATAAAAAGATCGCTAAAAGGTCAGAACTTGATTCTTTATTTAAAAATCAAAAAACAGAATTATCAGATACTAAAAATAAACTCCTGTTACAAAATGAAACCCGCTACCAGGAAATGCTGGAGGCAAAAGATCATTTTCTTGCAGAAACCGATGGCAGCGGGGGCAGCGGAAAAATCGGGATTAGCACCATTGCCAAAGCAAAGCAAAAAGAATATGAGAAATCAGATTCAGCATACCGGGCACTGGCAATGGAAAATAAAATTAAAACCGATTCCATTGACAGGGCCCTGGGCATTATCGCCGATCATATTAAAAAAGAAGAAACCCGGTTTGACGCCCTGATGAATAATGGTTTCTTAACCCGTATTGAGGCGCTGACGCACTTACTGGATAAAAATAAAGCATTGCAATACCGGTATTATCTTATTGTATGTATTTTAATGCTGATTGAACTCATGCCCGTGATTGCAAAGACCCTATTGCCTGCCGGCACTTACGATGAAAAAGTAAAATTGCGGGAAGAAATGGAAATTGAAATGGCCTCTTATAATATACACCGGGAGCAATTATTGAAAGAAGCCTATAATCAAATGGCGTTTGAAAATGATAAAGAAACCATCAGTGCTTTTTTTTCGCTCACCCAGGCCGACCGGTATGAAAAAATAAAAGCATTTAGCCGACGCTGGCGGGATGAGAACCATCAAAGCTTTGACGGCTTTTGGGAAAAAATTAAAAGAGATATCTTAACCCGGCAGGAAAATTAAATATGCACAACTACCGGCGTCTTTTAATTACGAGAAAGCAATTCCTTATTTTTGCCCACTATGGCAAAAGCGAGTAGCGATACCCCATTAATGCAGCAACACAATGCTATCAAGGCTAAATACCCTGATGCCATCCTGCTTTTCAGGGTAGGTGATTTTTATGAAACATTTGGGCAGGATGCCATCATCACCTCCCGGGTGCTGGGCATTACCCTTACCAAAAGAAATAATGGAAGTGCAGGGTCTGCAGAGCTTGCCGGCTTCCCGCATCATGGCCTGGATACCTATTTACACAAACTGGTAAAAGCGGGTTACCGGGTGGCTATATGCGATCAATTAGAAGACCCCAAAGCAGCAAAGGGAATTGTAAAAAGAGGAGTAACAGAATTAGTAACACCGGGTGTAGCAACCAGCGATAAATTATTAGAGCATAATAATAATAATTTTCTGGCTGCCCTCCACTTTTCTGATCACCTCATTGGAAGCGCTTTTTTAGATATTTCAACCGGCGAATTTTTTATTGCAGAAGGCAACCGGGAATACACGGATAAATTATTACAAAGCCTGCAGCCGGCCGAAGTGATTTTTGAAAGGAACAAACAAAAATTATTTAAAGAATATTTTGGTACCCACTTTTTCACTTATACATTAGATGAATGGATCTTTAGCCCGGTATATGCAGCAGAAAACCTGCTAAAGCATTTTGGTACCCATAGCCTGAAAGGTTTTGGGGTAGAAGAAATGGAAATGGGAATCATTGCATCGGGAGCCATATTGCATTACCTGAAAGATACCGAACATCCCAACCTGCAGCATATTACCAGCTTACAACGTATAAACCGGGATGATCATTTATGGATGGATCGGTTTACCATCCGTAACCTGGAACTCATCAGCAATCATGCAGATGCTCATACGCTCTTTAAAACCATCAATCATACCGTATCTCCCATGGGTGCCCGGTTGCTTCGCCGCTGGCTGCTGATGCCTCTCAATAACCTTATGAGCATCAATGAGCGGCTTGATACCGTAGAGTACCTGATTAAAGAAACAGATACCCGAAATAAAATTACCCAACATATAAAGCTTGCCGGTGATGTGGAAAGGTTGGCTGCAAAAGTGCCTTTAAAAAAAATTAATCCCAGGGAAGTGTTGCAAATTGCCCGGGGATTGCAGCAAACCTTAGCTTTAAAAGAAATTTGCGATACCGCCACAAATACGCATTTAAAAAGATTGGGCTCATCGCTAAATGGCTGTTCCTATATTTTAGAAAAGATTACGAAAGAAATAAATGAAAACCCACCCGTTGCTATTCATAAAGGAGGACTAATTGCCCCCGGTATACATGCCGGGCTGGATGAACTGAGAGAAATTGCAACAGGAGGAAAAAATTATTTAATCCAGATGCAACAAAAAGAAGCCGCCATTACCGGTATATCTTCTTTAAAGATTGGGTTTAATAATGTATTTGGTTACTACCTGGAAGTAACAAACCTGCATAAATCTAAAGTACCCGAAAACTGGATCAGGAAACAAACACTGGCCAATGCAGAGCGATATATTACACCAGAATTGAAAGAATATGAAGAAAAGATAACGGGCGCCGAAGATAAAATATTACAAATAGAGCAGGACCTGTTCCAGGAATTGCTCAACGAATTGCAGGATTATATTGCACCCATGCAGGTTAATGGCCATGTAATGGCAGTACTGGATTGCCTTTGCTGTTTTGCCAGCATTGCTTTACAATACAAATACAAAAAGCCCCTCTTGCATGAAGGCAATGAGCTGGAGTTGAAAGATAGCCGGCACCCGGTTATAGAAAGGAACCTGCCCGCAACCGAACACTATATCAGCAACGATATTACACTGAACAACGAAACGCAGCAACTTATTATTTTAACCGGTCCCAACATGAGTGGTAAAAGCGCCATACTCAGGCAAACAGCACTCATTACATTAATGGCACACCTGGGATGTTTTGTGCCTGCCGCATCGGCCAAAATACCCCTTACCGATAAAATATTTACCCGGGTAGGCGCCAGCGATAACCTGAGCGGCGGCGAAAGTACATTTATGGTAGAGATGAATGAAACGGCAAGCATCATCAATAACCTTTCTTACAAAAGTTTAATATTATTAGACGAAATTGGCAGGGGCACTTCTACTTACGATGGTATTTCCATTGCCTGGAGCATTGCAGAATATTTACATGAATCTCCCCATAAACCGAAAACATTATTTGCTACCCATTACCATGAATTGAATGAACTGGAACATCGCTTTGCCCGAATAAAAAACTATCATATTACCAATAAAGAAGTGGGGAATAAAGTGATTTTTTTAAGAAAACTGGCACCGGGTGGCAGTACACATAGTTTTGGTATTCATGTAGCCCGGATGGCGGGCATGCCACCCAGCCTCATTAACCGGGCCAATGAAGTGCTTGCCCAGTTAGAAGAAAAAAATGGGGAAGGCCAACAGGAAAATATAAAAGATAAAATAAAAGAAATAGCATTGCCCAAAATGCAACTCAGTATTTTTGATGCACATTCCGCTACTTTTGAGGAAATACGCCAATTGCTTGATTCGGTAGATATAAACAGGCTTACACCTGTTGAAGCCTTGTTAAAATTGCAGGAAATAAAGAATAAAATTAAATAATAGAAACGGCCATAATATCTTGTGCAACAATTTTACTACTTGTGTAGTCTTTCTTTTTAACATGATGATTCGTGCAAAACATATCTTTTTTTTAATACTCAGTTTATTTTTTAGCAGTTTGGGTTTTACGCAAGTGTGTACTACTTTAGGGCAAACGCCGGCATCGGCATTCCCCGTTTGCGGTACTACCAATTTTCATCAGCAAACAGTTCCTATCTGCGGACTAACGCCATTATTTGTTCCGGGTTGTACCGATGGTGCAAATTATATGGATACGAACCCCTTCTGGTATAAATTTACATGCTATCAAAGCGGAACCCTGGGCTTTTTAATTACGCCCAATGATCCCAATGATGATTACGACTGGCAATTATATGATATTACGGGTTTACCTCCCGAAGCAGTATTCAGTAATCATAACATTATTGTAACCGGTAACTGGGCGGGTACTTATGGTACCACAGGTACTGCAGCCGGTGGTTTAAATTATATTCATTGTGCCAGTGACCCCGCTGCAGGCGCATCTACCTTTGCCGCCATGCCCAACCTGGTACAAGGCCACCAATATTTATTATTAGTAAGTCATTTTACACAAACACAAAGCGGCTATTCATTAAGTTTTAATGGAGGCAGCGCCATCATTACAGATCCTAAACTTCCGCTCATTAAAAGCGCCGTGGCTCCCTGCGATGGTACAAAAATTTTAGTAACTTTTAATAAAGACATTAAATGCAATACTCTGGCTGCCAATGGGAGTGATTTTAGATTAAATATTCCCGGTGCCGCTATCATTGCTGCCAATGCTGCCAAATGTAGTTCATCTTTTGATTTTGATAGTTTGGAATTAACGGTAAATATGCCTTTACCACCGGGAACACATACTTTGTATGCAAAAATAGGAACCGATAACAATACTTTAAAAGATAACTGTGATCATGAAATTAATGTAGATGACAGTGTACAGTTTACCGTATATCCCTTATATCCCACCCCCATGGATAGTATAGTTCCGGTATCATGCGCTCCCCAAACTGTAGAATTGGTTTTTAGAAAAAGAATGATGTGTAACAGTATTGCCGCTGATGGATCTGATTTTACGATAACCGGGCCCTCTCCCATCCTTATTACAGGCGCCCGGGGTAATTGTGAAAATGGGTTAAGTTTTACAATTACCCTCACCCTGGATAAGCCAATACAAAAAGGCGGCGTATACACGGTGCATTTAAAAAACGGGTCGGATGGCAACCCCATTTTAGATGAATGTGCCCAGGCTACACTGGTACCCAGTAGCCTAAACTTTATTGTAAAAGATACAGTAAATGCAGATTTTAGTTACCATACAAATTTTGGTTGTGCTAAAAACCAGGTAGCATTTTTTCATAATGGCCAAAATGGCATTACGCAATGGTTGTGGAATTTTGATAACATACAAACTTCTACACTGCAAAACCCCGTAAAAGATTATTATGATTTTAACCCTAAGAATGTAAAATTAATTGTAACCAATGGGGTATGCAGCGATACCGCAGAAATAAACCTGGTTTTCAATAATTATATGAAAGCCAGTTTTGAAATTACATCCTTAGTATGCCCGGGCGAAAAAGCGATAATAAAAAATCAGTCTGTTTCTAACAGCCCCCTCAGTTGGAATTGGAATTTTAATTATTCCTCAAGTTCCACCTTACAAAATCCACCGCCTCAAATTTTTACAAATAATTTCCCCAATACCGTGATTGAAGTACCGGTAACCCTGGTTATTTCAAATGCCTATGGCTGTTATGATACGGCTACGCAATATATAAAAGTGATTAATAATTGTTTTATTGCCGTACCGGCCGCTTTTACACCCAATGGAGACGGGCTCAATGATTATTTTTATCCACTCAATGCCTATAAAGCAAACAACCTGCAGTTTGCTGTGTATAATCGTTTGGGGCAGCAAATTTTTTATACTACCGATTGGACGCAAAAATGGGATGGCCGTTTCAAAGGCAATGAGCAAGATCCCGGAACCTATGTATGGACCTTACGCTATGTTCATGCGGATACTAAAAAATTAGTTGAACAAAAGGGTACCGTCATTTTAATTCGCTAAGGCCCATTCCGGGAATCTAAAAAAAACAAGCCCGCTTACACCGGAATAATCAGATAAGCTGAATAAAAGTATTTTATTCAAAATCACCTGCAAGCGTAGTTTTCAAAAATATACCCAGTATTTTTGCACAAAATTGCCATTATGAGTCATACGCCCGTTTATTATGGAGAATATCTGCAATTAGATAAGATCATTGATGCCCAGTTTCCTGAAAGTTTTAAAGAAGGACAAACACCGGCACATGATGAAATGCTTTTTATCATCATTCACCAGGCTTATGAATTATGGTTTAAGCAGGTATTGTTTGAGGTAAGCTCTGTACTGGACATCATGAACCAACCTTCAATAAACGATAATTCATCTGAATTACAAACAGTGGTTCACCGCTTGCACCGCAGCGCAACCATTTTAAAAATATTGGTACAGCAAATAGATATCTTAGAAACCATGACCCCCATGGAATTCCTTGAGTTCAGGGATATGCTCAGGCCTGCATCAGGTTTTCAAAGCTGGCAATTTAAAATACTGGAAGCCAAACTGGGTTTAAAATTTGATGATCGGTTTGGAAAAGAATATTACACATCACAATTAAAACAAAAAGAAATTGACATCATTAAAAGAGCCGAAGATGGTGCCTCGCTGTTACAATTAGTAAACCGCTGGCTGGAGAGAATGCCTTTTTTTGATAATTATAAATATTGGGAAGGCGAAATTATCGGGAATAATGCAGATCAACATCCATTCTGGAAAGAATACCAGCGCATCTATACCGAAGGACTTATGGAAGGTGAAAGAAATAATATTGAATTCTTTAAAAATGTTTTTTATACAGAAAATGAAAACCGGGGGTTAAGTGCAAAAGCATGCCGGGCCGCATTATTTATCTTATTATACAGGGGTTACCCCATGCTGGAACTTCCGTTCCAATTACTGGAAGTACTGATAGAAATAGATAATCAACTGGGTAATTGGCGGTATCGCCACATTAATATGGTACGCAGGATGATTGGCAGCCGCATTGGTACAGGAGGCAGTTCGGGTGCCGGATATTTACAGGGCGCTATGGATAAGCATACTATTTTCAGGGAAATTACCCAACTCAATAGTTTTTTAATCAACACAAAAAAATTACCTAAACTACCAGCCGTACTTACACGAAAATTAGGGTATAATTTGTAATGAATAAAGATTGCCGGGTACCCGTTTTAAATGAAAAAAAGCTTAGCTTTTTTTGTACCGGATCCATATAGGAAGAAAGAAATTAAATTAATTCTTTTAATTTAGATACCACCGTATCTACCTCATCTTTTGTATTGTGCTTACAAAAACTGAAGCGTACCGTAATTTGATTGGGATTATTATTAACTGCCCGGATTACATGGCTTCCCTGTTCGGCGCCCGAAGTGCAGGCGCTTCCGCCACTGGCACAAATATTTTGTATATCCAGGTTAAATAAAAGCATCTCTGTTTTTTCTGACTTAGGAAAGCTTACACTGAGTACTGTATATAAACTGCGGCCCAAACAATCGC
Organism: Sphingobacteriales bacterium 39-19; assembly: GCA_001898465.1. GTDB lineage: Bacteria > Bacteroidota > Bacteroidia > Chitinophagales > Chitinophagaceae > Ferruginibacter. The sequence goes on from MKTX01000005.1 coordinate 79,003, forward strand.
CATTAAAACTCACACAGGGAATCTCCTTTTTTAATTGTTCCTGCATGTAATATTTTAATGTACCTGTATAAGCGCTATCATTTTCATAATCGGCCATTGATAATTCCAAAGCCTTCGCAAAACCTACAATCCCATATACATTTTCAGTACCGGCCCGCATATTTCTTTCCTGCGAACCGCCATGCATAAAAGGTTTTATCCTGATATTTTCATTGATGTATAAAATACCCACCCCTTTCGGGCCATGAAATTTATGTGAAGCCCCGGTAATAAAATGCACGGGGGTATTACGTAAATCAAGGGGGAAATGGCCCAGCGTTTGTACGGTATCGCTATGAAAAATGGCATTGTATAATTTACACAGGTTACCCACTTCATGCAGGTCAAGCATATTGCCTATTTCATTGTTGGCATGCATCAGGCTCACCAGCGTTTTCTCTTCAGAAGCAGCCAGTAATTCTTCCAGGTTTTCTACATCTACATGGCCATTGGGTAATAATTTTACATAACTCACTTTTACCAAATCCTGGTTATCTAAATATTCAATTACATGCGACACGCCATGATGCTCAATGGGTGAAGTAATAATATGTTTACAGCCCAGGTCCCGTACCGAAGCAATGATGGCCGTGTTATTACTTTCTGTGCCCCCGCTGGTAAAAAATATTTCAGCCGGGTGTGCATTCACCAGTTTCGCTACTGATTTTCGTGCAGATTCAATGGCGATACGGCTTTCACGCCCATAAGAATAAATGGAAGAAGGGTTTCCAAACTTTTCTGTAAGGTAGGGCAACATGGCTTCTACTACAGCCGGATCTATTGCAGTGGTGGCGGCATTATCAAAATATATTCTTTTCATTGCGGATAATAGTTATAAAACTTCCTGTATATCTTTTATCAGTTTCATGGCAATATTATTTGCCGTAGTTTCAAAATTACTTTCAGAATAAATACGAATAATGGGTTCGGTATTGCTGGTTCTTAAATGTACCCAATCATTCTCAAATTCTATTTTCAACCCGTCTTCGGTATTGATGGGATTGGATTTATATTTCGCTTTTATCTTTTCAAATATCTCGTTCACATTTACATCCTGCTTAAGCTCAATTTTATTTTTGCTAATAAAATATTCGGGATAGGTATTGCGAAGTTGTTTGATGCTTTTTTTACTTTTTGCCAAATGGGTTAAAAAAAGTGCAATTCCAATTAAAGCATCCCGGCCATAATGCAAATCAGGTACAATGATACCGCCATTACCTTCACCGCCAATAACGGCCTGGGTTTCTTTCATTTTATTTACCACATTCACTTCTCCTACGGCACTGGGCGCATACTGCCCGCCATGTTTTAAAGTAATTTCTTTTAGCGCTTTCGTGCTGCTCATATTGCTTACCGTATTCCCCTTTTTACAACTCAATACATAATCGGCAACGGCCACTAAGGTATATTCTTCACCAAAAAAAGAGCCATCTTCGCAAACAAAACAAAGGCGATCTACATCAGGATCTACGGCAATACCCAAAGATGCTTTTTGAGCTACTACTTCACGGCTTAAACCGGTTAAATTTTCCGGTAATGGTTCGGGGTTATGAGCGAATTTTCCATTCATCTCACTATTCAATAAAGTAAACTTCGAAACACCCAGTGCCCGGAACAAAGCAGGCAAGGCCAGCGCCCCGGTACTATTAATCACATCTGCCACAATAGAAAAATCAGCTTCCTGAATGGCCTTTACATCAACCAGTGGGTACTGTACAATAGCGTCTATGTGTTTAGCCAGGCTATCTTCATTTTTTGTAATAGTACCCAACGCATCTACCTTTGAAAAAATGAATTTTTCTTTTTCTGCCTTATCTAAAATAATTTTTCCATCTTCGGCACTAATGAATTCACCTTTATCATTCAATAGTTTTAGGGCATTCCATTCTTTAGGATTATGACTGGCTGTAAGAATGATGCCTCCGTCGGCATGTAAAAAAACAACCGCCATTTCTACCGTGGGTGTTGTGCTTAAATCGGTGTCAATTACATCAATTCCCAATGAGATTAAAGTATTACTTACCAGTTCTTTCACCATGCTACCGCTTATACGCCCATCCCGCCCTATTACAACGGTATTATTGTTTTTTTTTGTTTTTTTCTTCAACCAGCCTGCATAGGCAGCTGTAAATTTCACAATATCAAGAGGGGTAAGGTTTTGGCCGGGCTCGCCACCAATGGTGCCTCTAATGCCAGAAATGCTTTTAATCAGCGACATGAATCGGTATCATTTTAGAATTGCAAATATACAACACCCCGGCCGATTGTAGGTTTTAAAATGATCCATTGCCCATTTGATACCCACCGTAAAATATTACGCATAATTCCATGGTTTCCCGTTTACATCTTAACTTATCTTTGCAATTATGCAAAATACCTGGTTTAAAAATTGGTTCAATTCACCTTATTATCATTTGCTTTATAAAAATAGGGACAGGGCTGAAGCAGCCGCATTTATTGATAAGCTTGTGCAATACGAAAACCCGGCAGCCAACAGCCTGATGCTTGATATTGCCTGTGGTAAAGGGCGCCATGCCCGCCAATTAGCAGCCAAAGGCTTTGATGTAACCGGCATCGACCTGAGTGTAGAAAGTATTGAAGCAGCCAATCAATTTGCTACTGATAATTTGCATTTTTACCGGCATGATATGCGCTTGTTATTTTGGATTAATTATTTTGATTATGCCTTCAATCTTTTTACCAGTTTTGGATATTTCAGAACCCAACGGGAACATGATGATGCCATGCGTTGCATGTCGAAGGCGCTAAAAAAGAACGGGATCCTGATTATAGATTATTTAAATATGCATTACGCAGAAGACCGGTTGGTTGCCCATACAGAAAAAGAGACAGAGGGAATTCATTTTTCAGTAGATAAATGGTATGATGATCATTATTTCTTTAAAAAAATAACGGTTACTGATCCTTCGGAACCCGGCCCCATGGAGTTTACCGAAAAAGTAGCTAAATTTTCATTGGGAGACTTTACGGAAATGCTGTCTTACCAGGGCTTACAGATACAAGAAGTATTTGGAAATTATGAACTGGGTTCTTATGATATCCGAAAATCGCCCCGCCTGCTTATAAGAGCAAAAAAAATATAAGTTCACTTATTCCGGTTATTTACCAGCATCCATCTTGCCGTTTCGTAAATGGCCGAAGTAAGAGTGGAAAGATGATGCTTCACCGAATCTCTTTGCACGGCTGTTAAATGAAGCGAATCCGTTTTTACCGGCACCATTTCTTCCTTATTCATCCTGATATTTTTCCGGTAAAAATAATCATCTGTAACTAGGCCAATCCATCCTGGTGCATGATAAATAACAAATGCGGCATTTTCTTTTTTTGCAGGATTCAATAAATCCCGGCCAAGGGTAGAGTTAATATAAGTTTGTTGCAGCATACCGGCCAGGGTAGGTAAAATATCTATTTGAGATACGGCCTCTGTTCTGCGTTGCGGAGCTATTAAAGCCGGGGCATAAAACAAAAGGGGTACATGTTCATCACTGAGCCTTTGCTCGGTCCATGCACGGGGGTAAAGCGCCGAAGCATCGCCTTCTACCCCATGATCGCCAACAAAAACAAAAATGGTATTTGAATAATATTTTTCTTTTTCAGCAGCATCCATAAATTTTTTAAAACAATAATCAGTATAAGAAAATGCATTAAATTCTTTGAGTGATTCAAACCCATATTTTTCCAGTTCTTCCGGCTTTATATTGCGGGATACAAAATCACTGTCTTCGGCAGGAATATTAAATGGGCGATGATTATCTGCCGTTTGAATGATGGCAAAGAAGGGTTTTTGTTCTTTTTTTAAGACCTGGTTGGCTTCCAGGAAAAGATTTTTATCGCTGATGCCCCACACGTTTACCACCGGGGCTTTAAAATCTCCTTCTTCATAAATTTTTACGTCATTGATATTATTGATAAGCCCCCTGAAATTATTAAACTGGCTCCGGCCCCCAATAAAATAATATTTATTATAACCTTCAAAATTATTGATAATGGTACGTTGGTTTACAGAAGCTTCATTACGGGTTGAGAATTTACTCAGTTGAACATCGGGAATGCCGGTAATAGTGGCAAATACACCCCGGGCGGTACCAAAACTGGGGCTAAAGCATCTTTCAAAAAATATTCCCCGTTTTGTTAAGCTGTCAAAAAAAGGCGTTGTCTCTAAAGGGTTGCCACTCATACTGCTTTTATACATGCTAAAGCTTTCACAGATTACGAGAACTACGTTGGGCTGGCTTTCAATGGCTTTACTACTGGGCCCCACAATACGGGTATATTGTGTAGCCTCACTATCTAAACCCAAAAAAGATTTTATTACCGGGAAATATTCGTTGGCATGGGTGTGATAGTCGGGTTCCCTGAAACGGAGGGTAGTAAAAAAATTTTGCATCGGGTTTAAAGCCAGGTTACTTTTAAACTCATCATTCAAACTAAATGCCCTGAAAAAATTCAATGGTTTCCACATAAAAAAACCATATATAAACCAACCCAGTAAAAGTAATGCCAGTGCATGCCAGCGCCTGCGAAAAGAAAATTTATGAATATCCATGTTCCGGTCACTTACATGAACATGCGTTCTCCGGAACATCCAGGTCATCATTAATACAGCGCCAGCCAAACCGATCAAAATCCAAATAACCGGGTAGCTTTGCCAAACCATTTTTAAACTTTCTGCAGGGTCTTCTGCAAAAATGAGTGCATCGGCATTCAGCCTTGCATTAATGTACGCAAACTGCCCAAAATCGGCGCCATAAAAAAACAATACAAGCAAGGTGGTAATACCCAGGTAAATCGTCCATACCCTTTTCATTTTATTACTGTAAAAGGGAGAAAATTTGGGATATAAAGAAAGTACTGAAATGGGCAATAAAATGATAGCAATCCAACGCAGGTCATATTTTAAACCAAGCCAAAAAGCGGGGAAGAGATCCAGTACCGGAATATCTGCAGGCTTAAAGAAAATGACGGTGGCAATACGGAAGGCTGTGAATATGCACACATAAATCACAAAGAGCTTCACCAGCCATTGAACGGTTTTAGGAACCAGCCATTTTTGTAATAATTTATTCAAAATAAATTCCGTTGTTGGGATGCGAAGATAAAAAGATTAAAAACGATGATCATGGCTTTTTCTTATTATTCAGCAAAAGGTACTGGGCTGTTTCATAAAATGCACGGGACATGTTGCGCATATAATTCTTTGCACTGTCGTTTTGGGGAATGCTGTTATCAATTACGGATACAAAGTCTTCGGCCCCGGTTTTAAAATCATGTGTAAAATAATACCGGTCGCTTACTACGCTCTCATTGCTTTTGTTAGGATCGGCAATAAAAGCCAGGCGGGGTACTTTCCGGCTGGTATCAAAAAGATTAATACCCATGGCGGTATTGGTATGTGAAATTTTGGCCAGTGCGGCTACCGATGGTAAAATATCCAATTGAGAGCATACTTCTTTTATTCGCCGGGGTTTTAATAAAGCGGGTGCATAAAACAGTAAGGGTACATGCTGGGCCAAAATACCCTGCTTACTAAAGGCTTTGGGAAACATTTCGCCGGCATCATTTCCACGAAGGCCATGGTCGCCAACAAAAATAAAAATCGTGTTCTTAAAATATTTTTCTTTTGCGGCTGCTTCCATAAATTTTTGAAAACAAAAATCGCTATACCGGAAAGCGTTCAATTGGCCATTATCATCAAATCCATACTTCTTAAGGGTATCATCCGGATAATTTACTTTTTTAAATTCTTCCAGGTCTTCATGCGGAATGGTATACGGCCGGTGGTTATCGGCCGTTTGGATAATACTAAAAAACGGGGTTTTCTTAGTGGCTAAAATTTTATTGGTCTCCAGGAAAAGATTTTTATCACTCACTCCCCATACATCTACTTTAGAAGAATTAAAATCATCCTGTTCATAAATCCTCAGCCCGTTAATATTATTGGTAAGCAAGCCCCGTATGTTTGCCCAACTGGTGCTGCCGCCAATAAAATAATTCTTATCATACCCTTTAAAATCATTGATAATGGTATGTTGATCAACCATAGCGGGATTGCGGCTGGCGGTTTTGGTTTGCTCCACATCAGGTACCCCTGTAATTACCGCCCACACTCCTTTTGCCGTGCCAAATGCGGGAACAAAACAGCGTTCAAAAAAAACGCCATGGTTACATAGTGAATTAAAAAAGGGGGTAGGATTTAATCCATTGCCAAACATAGAACTTTTATAGGCACTAAAGCTTTCGCAAATTACCAATACTACATTGGGTTTATCAACCAGGGTATCGGCAAAATGAACCGTACGGCTAAAATTTAAAGTGGCAGAATCAGCCAGGGGCAGGCCATAATATTGAGCCATTAACGGAAAATCTTTCTTTACGGCAGAAAGCTGGTATCCTGAATTTTTAAATTGCAGGGTGCTGAAAAAACTTTGCACCGGGTTCAATGCAGTAGCGGCTTTAAAATCGTCGCCCAGGGAATAGGCATCGCTCCAGCGCAAGGGATATTGGCCCAGCCTGCCAAAAATAAGAACCGCAAACAGCAGCACCATACTGGTATATAATACCCACCTGCTTCTTTTACCCAAATCTGCTGTTTGCCTGCGATCGATTTTATGAAACCAGCCATTTAGCATCCAAATGAAACCCGCAATGAAAATAAAAAACAGCAGCAAGATCTTTATTAACGGGTACGTTTCCCACATCATGTTAAATGAGATGGCAGCATCTTGTAAAAAGTTTACCACAGAAGCATTTAACCGGGCGTGTAAATAATCAAAATAATAAAAATCAGTGCCATAAAAAATAAGCAACAGCAATACGATGATACTTAGTAATATTTTCCAAAATAAGCGGCTGCTTTTATTTTTAAAAGGATTCAGCGGCCGAATGGCAGATAATATAAGCATCGCCAAACCCAGTACCGACAATACTCTTGCATCATAACGAAGGCCCAGTAAAAATGCCGATCCTGTAAAAGGCCGGTTAGGAGGTTGATAATAAAAGAAAAATAAAAAACGGTATAGCGTCATGAACAACAGTAAAAAAAGCAAAAAGCTGCCAATCCATCGCACCAGCGGGGTTCCATATTTTTTTACTGCCATGAGTATAAAATTTACGGGGCAAAGTTAATATTATTCATTACTAAAGCAACCAGCCCGGTAAATGCCTTTGCTAAAATTAACAGAAGGCTAAAACCGGGCATTCCCCAGTGAATCAGTATTTTTGCTTACTATATATACTATGCATTCCATTATTGCACTCGATAAACAATTATTTCATTTTATAAACAGCACATGCGCCAATCCATTTTTAGATTGGCTGGCGCCTGTAATCCGTAACCCCATTACCTGGGCCCCCTTATACCTCTTCCTCATCGTATTTGTACTGGTAAATGCCTGCAAAAACAAATTACTATGGATCCTTTTTGTAATCGCACTGGCAGTATTGGCTAATTATATAAGTAGCGACCTAATTAAAAATAACATTTGGCGGGTACGGCCCTGTAATGATCCTGAACTTGCGGGTAAAATGAGATTTTTGCTCAATTACCGGCCCATCAGTTCTAGTTTTACTTCTTCACATGCTGTAAATCATTTTGCCCTGGCTGCTTTCTTTTATTATACCTTAAAAATGTTTTTGGGGAAATGGGCGCTTTTATTCTGGTTTTGGGCATTTATCATCATATTCTGCCAGGTGTATGTGGGTGTTCATTACCCATTAGATGTGATATGCGGCGCTGTTATTGGCTTTATTTTAGGATATTTGCCGGCAAGACTGTTTAATACAAAATGCGGTTTCAGATAATATAATATGACAGAGATACTCATTGTTTTATTTCTAATATTCTTAAATGGTTTATTTGTAATTGCAGAAATTTCCCTGGTAAGCGCCCGGCGTAGCCGCTTAGAAGCCTGGGCCAATAAAGGGGACCGAAAGGCTAAATCTGCCCTGGACCTTGCAGAAAACCCCGAAAGGTTTTTAAGTACAGTACAAATTGGCATTACCCTTATTTCTATTTTAACGGGTGTGTACACCGGCGAAAAATTTGGCGGCCATTTAAAACCATTTATTGAAAATATAGAAATTGTTCGCCCCTATGCAGGGCAAATTGCTACTGCCATTGTTGTTATTATTGTTACTTTTTTTTCCATCATCTTTGGTGAATTGATTCCTAAAAAATTCGGGCTGCTAAGGGCAGAAAAAATTGCCAGGGCTGCGGCTACCCCCATGAATTTTTTATCCCGGCTAATGATGCCTTTTGTATGGCTGCTCTCTAAATGCACCAATTTTATTTTTAAGATATTTAATATTAAAGCCTCTACCGATAATGCAGTGACTGAAGAAGAAATAAAAGCCATGGTAGCCGAAGGGAGTGAATATGGTTCTATTGATGAAGAAGAAAAGGAAATTATTGAAAGGGTATTTCACCTGGGCGATCGCAATATCACTTCACTTATGACGCACCGTACAGATATTGTATGGCTCGATATTAATGACAGCGTTCAGGAAATAAAACAAAAATTAAATACCATTGTTTTTAACACTTACCCGGTGTGCGAAGAAAGCATCGATAATATTAAAGGACTGGTGTATGTAAAAGACCTGCTGAAAGCAACACCCGAAACAAAATTAAACCAACTCATAAAAGAAGCCCTTTTTGTTCCGGAAAACAATAAAGCTTACCAGTTACTTGAAAAAATGAAAGGCGCTAAAATCCATACTGCCTTTATTGTAAATGAATATGGTACTTTAGAGGGCATGATTACCCTGAACGATATACTGGAAGCCATTGTAGGCGATGTGCCGCAAACTGACCAGGAAGAATATGAAATTATTAAAAGAGAAGATGGCAGCTACCTGGTAGATGCTCAAATTCATTTTTATGATTTCTTAAGTTATTTTGAAAGAGCCGACTGGATGAATGAAGGTGAACATGATTTTGATACCGTGGCAGGGTTCGTATTACATGAACTGGAACATATTCCGCATGAAGGTGAACAAATAGAATGGAAAGATTTTAAATTTGAAATCCTGGATATGGACGGGCAACGGATTGATAAGATTTTAGTTACCATTTCGCAGCAACTAAAAGAAGAACTGGAAGAAGCATAATATCGGCCCGGCAAAAAAAACAATTAAAAGCGAAGGTCTGTACTACTGTCCGGGTTATTGAGCTTGGTACTTTTCCGGTGCCCATCTATAATTACATGCATGATGCCCATTTGCTGTTGCTGGTATTCATAAAGCAGGTTATTAAAAATAGAAACGGTATGCACTTCCTGAATATGATCTGCTTCAAAATAGCTATAAATACCTTCTTCAATTTCTTCGTATCCCAGGAATTTTAAAGTAACTGGTTTACCATCTATTTTTAAGCTGAAATGGTTTTGTATATAATCATTCACCAGCTTGTCCATATGGGCCCGGTTAGCCGGGTTTACCAGGTCCACATGTGTTTTATAAGCAGCTCGTAATGTTTTTTCAAAATCATCAGTAAATATTTTACAGCTTACTTCCAGTGTGCTCTTTGGTCTATTCCAGTTTATTTCTGTTACACTTACATAAATGGGATGCTTTCCAAAAGAAAATATGCCCATTAGCAAAACGAAACCAAACAACCATTTAAAGTATTTATTTACCATTAAACCCTTCCATTTTTTTAATTACAATCAATACCGGATATTTACAAAGTTATCATAGCAATCTTATATGCATGAGCGATTTTACATTTTATTTTAATATTGGCTGGCATCATATTATAAATATTAATGCCCTCGACCACCTGCTTTTCATTTTGGCATTGGCCTCTTTATACTTATTAAAATATTGGAAACAAGTGCTTATCCTGGTAACAGCATTTACTGTGGGCCACTCATTAACCTTAGCATTAAGTGTATATGATGTAATCCGTTTTAATAATAACTGGGTTGAATTTTTAATTCCGCTTACTATTGTAAGCACGGCCCTGTTTAATTTGCTACAGAAAAAATTAGATGCCAAAAGCCTTCGGCTAAATTATTTTTTAGCGCTTAGCTTTGGCCTGGTACATGGTATGGGTTTTGCCAATTCTATTCGTTTTATGCTGGCCCAGTCACAGGACATCCTGGTTCCTTTATTGAGTTTTAACCTGGGTTTAGAAGCAGGGCAGATCGTTGTGGTAATATTCATCCTGCTGGCAAGTTGGATTATTGTAGATAAGCTAAGGCTAAACCGAAGAATTTGGGTAGCCGGATTGTCATTGATAACATTACTCATTGCCACAGAAATGTGTATTGAGCGCTGGCCTCTTTAATATTTTATATATCTTTAATGAAGAAAAATTATAGTACAAATTTTATGAAAAATCTCATCCTCACTTTGTTTACAAGTTGTTTATGCCTTTTTCTGTCTGCCCAGGATATCAGGAATAATCCCGGTAGCAACCATGGTAACCGTTTTGAACAGCTTGGCACCATTCTCCCCACGCCTAATGAATTCAGAACTGCCAGTGGCGCACCCGGGCCAAAATACTGGCAACAACGCTGTGATTACGATATTGTATGTGAACTGGATGAGCCAAACCGTAAATTAACCGGGAAAGAAACCATTACGTATTTTAATAACTCACCAGATATTCTCAGTTACCTATGGCTGCAGCTGGATGAAAATCAACACAGCTTAAAAAATAATTCAGGATATGAAACCAGTAATGGGATGCCTTCTTCCATTAGTGTAGATGGACTTAAAGACAATCCTTATGATAAAGAATATGGAGATAATATTACAGCCGTTACAGATGCAGTGGGCAACCGTTTAAAGTTTACAATCAATAAAACCATGATGCGGGTAGAACTGCCGCAACCATTAAAACCGGGCCAACAATTTAAATTTAAAGTAAACTGGAATTACAATATTATTGAACGCACCAAATACGGTGGCCGTGGCGGTTACGAACATTTTGCAGCAGATGGAAACGACCTGTTTACCATGACGCAATGGTACCCTCGCTTATGTGTATATAGCGATTTCCAGGGCTGGCAAAATCACCAGTTTACAGGATCGGGTGAATTTGCATTAACCTTTGGTAATTTTAAAGTGAGTATGACGGTGCCGGCCGATCATATTGTAATGGCTACAGGTCAATGTGAAAACTATGCACAAGTACTTTCCGCAACAGAATTGAGCCGCTGGCAAAAAGCACAAACAGCAAAAGAGGTAACTGAAATAGTAACCCTTAATGAGGCAAAAGCAAAAGAAAAAACAAAATCAAAATCTACAAAAACCTGGAAGTTTAAAGCCGATATGGTGCGTGACTTTGCCTGGGGCAGCAGCCGTAAATTCATTTGGGATGCCATGCCCGCTTTTGTAGAAGGGAAAAAAATTATGTGCATGAGCGCATATGGCAAAGAGGCTTATAACCTGTATCGTAAATTCAGTACCAAGGTTGTGGCACATACCATTAAATCTTATTCAAAATTTGCAATACCCTATCCTTATCCCGTTGCACAAAGTATAGAAGCCGCTAATGGTATGGAATACCCGATGATTTGCTTTAATTACGGTCGGTGTGAGCCTGATGGTACTTATAGTGAAGCTACAAAAAACGGAATGATTGGTGTAGTAATTCATGAAGTGGGCCACAACTTCTTCCCGATGATCATCAATAGTGATGAACGGCAATGGACCTGGATGGATGAAGGGCTGAATACTTTTGTAGAATACCTTACTGAAGAATTATGGGATAATAAATTTCCCGTAAGCCGGGGACCTGCTTACAAGATTGTAGATTATATGAAGCTTCCTAAAAATATGCTGGAACCCATTATGACCAATAGTGAAAACATCATCCAGTTTGGTCCCAATGCATACAGCAAACCATCCACCGGGTTAAATATTTTACGGGAAACCATTTTAGGCCGGGAACTCTTTGATTACGGCTTTAAGGAATATGCAAAACGCTGGGCTTTTAAACATCCTACACCTGCAGATTTTTTCCGCACCATGGAAGATGCCACAGCCGAAGACCTGGATTGGTTCTGGCGAGGCTGGTTTTACAATACTGACCCCTGCGATATTTCATTAGATTCTGTGCGGTGGGCTGTGGTAGATGCCGATGCTGTGAACCGCGGCACACAAGATGTAAATACCACATCAAGGGTTTCTAAACCCATTTTAAATTCTTTTGATGATATCTCTAAAATAAGAAACAGGGAAGATAAGAATATTGTATTTGCTACAGATGCCGATACCAGCCTGCGTGATTTTTACTGGCGCTACGACCGGGGCTTAGCCAAAGTAGATGATACACCTGCCACCATTACTTACCCGGGTAATACCGATACGTTAACGCCCCAGGAAAAAAGAGAAATTGCCGGTAATAAATATATGTATGAATTAAGTTTCTCTAACAAAGGAGGATTGGTAATGCCCATTATTATTGAATGGAACTATAAAGATGGCAGTAAAGAAACAGACCGTATAGCAGTACAGGTGTGGCGAAAGAATGAAAACAATGTAGTAAAAACATTTATCAAAAATAAAGAAGTCGAATCTATCCTCTTAGATCCCATGCGTGAAACGGCTGATATAGATGAAAGCAATAATGGATGGCATATAAAATCTGAACCTTCTAAATTTCAATTGTATAAAGCAAGAAGGTTCATGCCAAGAGGCGCCAGCACGGGAAATAATCCCATGCAAAAAGAAATTAAATAAAACTAAGGCTGCCGGTTTCCGGTAGTTTTTTTTTAACACACTCACTATGCGTTTATTTTTTATCTCTCTTTTTTTTATATCCTCTGCCTGCCTGTATGCCCAACAGCGGAATAATATTGACACCCTGAATATCTTTAGCCTTGCCATGAATAAAGATGTAAAAGTGGTGTTGATAAAACCGGATGGGTATAAAAAAACAAAATCAGGATTACCTGTGGTTTACCTGTTACATGGGTATGGTGGCGCTTATAATAGTTGGGCAATAAAGATGCCCGGTATTCAAAAACTGGCAACGGAATTCAATGCATTTATTGTGTGCCCCGATGGAGGCTTTAGCAGTTGGTATGTAAATAGCCCTATTGATAGCAGCATACAATACGAAACATTTATAAGCCGGGAACTGGTAAATTATATTGACGCTCATTATAAAACAAATGCAACCATACAGGGACGAGCCATTACCGGGTTGAGTATGGGCGGGCACGGCGCTTTAATGCTGGGCATCAGGCACCAGGATGTATTTGGAGCAGCCGGCAGTATGAGTGGCGCTGTAGAACTCACAAAAGAAGTGGCCCGGTTTGGCGCCGAAAAATTAATTGGCGATTCGGTTACACAGCTTTCATTATGGAACTCTTATTCAGTGTACAGTTTGGCAGATACCCTGAGCAATAAAAAATTTCCAATGATCATTGATTGCGGTACCGGTGATATTTTTATCAGGCAAAACCGGCGGCTGCATGAAAAATTAATGCGATTGAAAATCAGGCATAGCTATATGGAAAGAACAGGCATACATAGCTGGAACTATTGGACCACCGGTCTTCCCTACCAAATGATTTTCTTCAGGGCTGTTTGGGAACAAAAATAATGGGCAGAAACCTACCCCTGTTATTTTAATTTATACCTTACCTGTTTCCCGGGTACCCGTTCTATTATTTTCCTGGCTTCTAAATCTAATTTCACGGTTTCTCCATACCATTGTACCCCACCCTCAAAATCATCTTTTACTTTGGTATATAAAGCCTCCATCATTTCTGTATGCGTAGGATTTGAGCCGGATAAAATGGTGAGCAGGTTCTCTTTTATAAAATGGTATTTTGCTGCATCAATTTTTTTATTGGTTTTACCGGGGATTGGGTGTAAGGTTTGGATGCTATCCTTTTTAATTACGAAATAAAATTTTTTATTTTAAATGAATTTTCTAAAGTTGCTGCCCAAAAGTGAGTAAATTATAATCGGGATCAAGTATCGAAAATTCCTTTTGGCCCCAGGGTTTTAGGGCTAACTGCCCATTGGGATGAATAGCCACTTTTTTATCCAGGAAAAATGTATAGAGCCCGTCAATATCACCGGTACGGATATATGCCTGGCCATAGTTTTCTTCGGGCACCAGATTTTTATATTCAAAAAAATGGATTGAGATATTATCTTTTTCCAGCATCAGGTATCCCTCATACTCCAAATTTCCATACTGCCGGAATCCCAATTTAGTAATATAAAACTCTTTTGTAACGGCTTTATTCCTCATGGGTAACTTGGGATGTACTTCTGTGAGCATATTTTAGTTTGTAGCGGGTTTTGGTTTCAATATTTTTTATACAACTATAAGATCAGCCATATATTACAGACCTGTACGTCCTTCTCTCAGCGCTTTCTTTTTACCGCTATTCTTTTTTTCCCATTCCAGCATTTCTGCTGTTTTGGGTACTTCTTTCTTTTTCGTAACTATGGGTGCTTCTGTTTTGGGTTTGGGAACCACCAGTACATTTAAATTATACTCTTCTTTTTTTATGAGTTCGCCGGTAGCCGGATCATAAAATTTCCATTCCCCGTGTTTTACACTGTAAGGTTCTGCTTGTACAATTTTATAATCCAATATCTCGCCACTGCCGGTACCATATACAGCAATGGTATCATAAGGATTTTCGGGGTCGTAGCCTTTCCAGCTTTCTTCTCTTACTAAATCTCCTAGTGGCGTAAAGTATTGCTGTATGCCATCTTTACCACCATTTTTATAATTTTCTACCGCAATGATATCACCCTGTAAATTATATTTTCTCCATACGCCATCTTTTTCTCCTTTTTTACTGTAAACACCTTCTTCCTCGTAACCCGGTTCGCCCCTTAGCTCATCTACATGTATCACCCATTTACCCACCTTTTTATCCTCTTGCGTAATCGCATTGAGGGTATCTCCTTTAGGGCTTAATGTAAAAGATTTATATGCCTGGGCATGGGCAAATAATATAGTACCCAGGAAAAATAAAAATGAAAAGAAAAATTTCATAACGCTCCCATTTGGTGGTTTATCAAGAAAGAAAATTACATCAAAAATAATACAAACAAGGCCTGGTAAATGTTAATTGTTCTTAGCTTTGGTATTCAATGGCTCATATGAAAGATTATAAAAAATATTACATTATCCCGGCCCCGCCCCAGGATGTATATAAAGCGTTAACACAAGCTGCTCTATTAAAATTGTGGACGGGTGAAGAAGCCATTATGGAACCCCTGCCCAATACGCCATTTTCATTGTGGGATGATAGCATTACGGGTATGAATATTGATTTTGAACTCAATAAAAAAATTGTTCAGCACTGGGATTTTGGAGAACAGGAAGAAGCTTCTGAAGTAGTGATTTTAATTCACCCGCATAAGCAGGGTAGTTCTGTAGAGTTAAGGCATAGCAATATCCCCAATGAAGCATTTGAAGATATAAGCCGGGGTTGGGATGAAGTTTATTTTGCCGGCCTGGCCGAATTTTATGAAGAAGGGTAAAAGGAATTCCTGCCGCTCCTGCCGCCGAATGTGATCATCCCGTATGCAGGCAGCTGCTTGCGTCTCCCTACCAGAGGCTGGAGGGCACTTATAAAGGAACATTCATAAAATCTTACGCTCGCTTTCTGAAGCGTTAAGCGCAGCGTCTCTTCGGGTGATCAATAAAGGGCAGTTTTCAACTTTCCGCAATAAATTTTTATTCTTTAAGCAATTTACCTATCCTGCTAGGTAAGAGTTATTAGGTTTGTTGCCTGTTGTGTTGCTGATGGCGGCCTGTTCATGAAAAGCCAAGACGCACCCGATAAAATAGGATACCTGCCTGCTGAGATTTTAACCCACAAAAAAACCACCGATTATATTCGATGGTTAGTGAACCCTGTGGTACAAAACTCGAACCACTTTTTAGCGGATTTAAAGCTCTTGACCGAGATTACGGCGTAAAGATATAAATCACTTTATAATTAAGTGAAATATATCTACAACTTTCTTACATGGTGGACGCTACGTTATACATGAACCAGCTATCTTCCAGTTACTTGGATGTGTTAGGTTATCCTGTGAAATACGGGAATAATGCCGTAGCCTGTTGCCCAAAGCGGATTATTGGAATATTGTGGGTGGGGATTCCGCTTTGGGTAAGTGGCTACACCGCTTCTCCGCGCAGCGGTGTTCCGCCTACGGGGAAAGGAATGCCGATGCGCCGCCCTCGGAGGGCTTTAAGCGACCTTTATCGGTTGGGTAGTGAAGTTGTCAAGGTTATGAAAGAAGCCCTTATTTTCGGTCATTCCGTGACGGAAAAGGTTCCATAGCAGGGAGCAACCCATTGCAGCAAGAGAGGAATTAATGTACAGGTCTTGCTTTTCTAATGCTTCAGCCAGTGAACAGCTTGGGGTATTATCCTTTTCTTCGGATTGTTTCAGCAGTTCGCCATATATAGTGGTTATAAAGGGCAGGTTGGCGACCGCCTCATATTTTTCAGATTTCGGTTGCTTGATATTTCCAATGGTGGACAATAGCACCTGCCCTGTGGCTTGGCTATTACCATAATCCATCCAGTATTTGGCTCGGTTGCGAAAAGCCCTGTAATCAACCAGTTCGTTAAGAATTTCTGCAATCTCAAACCTTGCCTTCACGCTGTCCACACAGGAAATGTAGATAGCTGCCTGTGCATGTTCGGGCAACCTGCCTAAACTGTCTTTTCCAAATTTCAGGGTTTCGGCTTTCCAGTTTGTACCCGCCCACCTGTTAGCACGGTTTATCAGGGCGACCGATTTATATAGCCCAACCTCGCAGTCGGCAAATCGTTGCCTGCCTAAATTGGCATCGGTTACTATGTCGTCATCCCAAAGCCTGACAGATAACCCTGCATGTCCTAATTCATTCAGGCTATAATTCATTTCCACTAATGCGGTCAGCACTTTTGAACCTGTTCCACCAGCTCCTATAAGATTTAATTCAATAGGATTGGTGGGAGCGATCAGATCATTGTCTGTAAAATGTACCTTTATTTTATCCGTTTTCATTTTAGTATATTTTTGATTGTCCTATTAGCTTTCTTCAATACGTCTTTTGGGAATGGCTCACCCGTTTTGCGTAGCCTCTTCCATAGGCTAACACAGTTACCTTGTATGGGATTATGATTTTGCATCAGGTGGCTGAAATAGCTGTTAAAGAAATAGGTTTCCCATGCTGCTGTAAATTCCTCCAATGACGCAGACTTTCTGATATTTACATCTACCGAACCCATACATACATTTCCATCCGCATACACATTGAAAAAGGGAGCATGGTAAAGCGGTGTGCGTTCAGTCGGCTTCCTGTCACTTTTCAAAGCGTAGATATATAATTTCTGCTTACTGGCTATCCAAAGCAGGGCGGGCACACTCGCTCCGCCATTAGAGATATTCAATCCATCAATAAAGAAAAGGTTTTTGCTTGTTGCCTTTGTAAACCACATTGCAAAGCCATTTTCAGATGGGTCTGTATAGAGGATATTTCCTGCTATAATGCTTTTAGGCTTTAAGAAAGCCTTATTCCTTTCCTTTGTGGTGTCCAATGCTTTTGATAAATACTGTGCTTCCTTAACAGTCAAAGGATGTGCATTAATTGGATTGCCATTCCTATCCATATCAAAATACTCTACATAAACCCCTGTATTCGTCCCTTTAGCTTCGTAAAAAACCAAAGCCGTTTTGGGATGATAAAGTGTGCCGATATTTTTCATTACATCTTTCATAGTAATTTCATTTAATGATTATTCAACAGGTAGCACAACTCACCTATCAGGGGAAATAACCTGTTTTCAAAATCAAGATTGCAATCAGTAATATTTGCTCCGCTAAATGTTTTTACTATCGTTGGTTCCTCGGTTGTGCCATATTCATTAAACTCATTATTGACACTTTCAGCAAGCGTTTCATAAAGCCATCCATTAGCATTTGCTATAAAGGAGATATACTTGTTCATGGCAATTACCTCGTCTTCTTGTTCTGCATCATCATTAGCACACATGGCATGTTGGAAAACAGTTGTTGCAGGATAGTCACTATATAGGGTGAAAAAGTCATTTGCTATATTCAGGCACTCCTGTTCAAAATCGTTTATCGGTCTGAATGACTTTAGCCGTTCCGCAAAAACATCAAGGTTTTTACGGTTAAAGATTTTTTGCTCTACTTTGTCACCGCACCATTTCGCTACCTTTAATTCGTCCTTACGGCTATCTAACTCGGTTTCATCATCCTGCTCTATCCAATCGGTAATCATTTCATACTGCCAATAGATGTAGGCATCTTCCTGCCTGTAATAAGGTATATCCGCTATATGATACAGGTAGGCGAAAACAGAAAGCAGTAACCGGGCAGTATTTTTTGTTTGCTTATTCCTCAGCATCTTATACAGAGGTACGACAGGGATATAGTACAAGGTCGCTCCTGTACAGTATTGTTCTTCACTAATAAAGAAAGTTTTTCCCTTATTATCCTGCACCAGTCGCAAGCTGTTCCAGCTCCTAACGTTTCGCTTTAAATGGGTTTCTACTTCCCAAACAGATAAGGCTAAATTGTATGGGTAGCCGAAAGTTCTCGTATCCATAGGCTCGAAGCCATCATAATGCCTGGCTACTTCACAAAGGGAGTGATAAAAGTCTCTTTCTATTTTCTCCACTTCCATAGGAGATTGTACAGACTTCATCATCTCCAGTTTAGGCAGAAAAGTTGTTTTCAGAAAAGCATCGGCAACATTTGCACAGGAACGGACTTCCGTTTGTCTTTGCCTATTTCGTGTGCATCCTTTGCGTGTTGTATCAATACTGTGAACTCGCTCAACTGTTTGTACAGTTTTCTTTGTTTTTGCTTTTGGGGCATTTGAATTATGCCTGATATAATATTGTGCTGCATATTCCATTGCTTTATGTTTTAAGATTAACCTTTGGTTCCCATTACACTTTCAAAACGATACTGTACGGTATCTTCCTCGATGCGTGGCGCTGATATTTTGGCGGTAGTGAGTATAGGATAAGTATTGGAATAGAAGTTCATTACCGCTTCAACACTCCATGACGGTTCGGGGTCTGTTAGTCTTAAATCCGTTCCGTTTTCTGTGAGCAGGAAAACCCTGTCTAATTGCTTTGCTATTAACATGACCTTTCGTTTTACAGATTAATAATTGAGTTAATTGTCGTCTTCGGATAGTTCAGGTACTTCTTCAGGTTCTGTTTCCTCCTCTGCATCTACATCTTCCCTTTGTGATTCTTCATTAGCAACTGCCGTTGAAGTACCGCCGAATAAATCAGGTGCAAACTTTGCCGATAATGCAGATTTTCTTTCGCGGATAGTTTCAGCCTGTTCAGGATATTCAGTCGGGTCAGGCACTTTCATCCAAGCGTCCCTGTATTTCCCCTCCTTTTCCAGTTCATCAACCTTTTGCATTGCCTCTTTGTACTTTTTTTCCTTCGCTTCTTTTTCCTTTCGTCCCCTATCTGTCTTTTCTTTTTCCATAGCAGATTGTTTCTTTGCTTCTTCCACCTGTTTCATAAAACCTTCCATATCCACCATTAAACCTGAAGCAATCTGCATAGGCGTTGTAATTCGTTCAAAGAAACCGTTATCCAGTTCATCGGTAGTACCTCGCAGATTAAGTGGCGGTATCGGTTTTCTTGCATCATCACCACATTGTTCATTATTGAGCATGACCGATACTATCCAATTATTTTCCGCTCCCTTGCGTATCGTCAGTTGCAAGTCGCCTTTTATGTTCAATGCGGCCACATTGCTGAAAAAATTTGTTGTTTCCATTGTTCAATATTTTTGATTAAATAATTTCTGTACTGTCCTGTACCGTTTCATTTAAAGAGCCATCCCCACAGTCCCCACAGCATCAGGGCAAAAGCTGTCCACTTCAATACCCATTCAATGAAAAGTGTAATCAATCCCACGAAATAGTTATCAAAATGCTGTAACCCACCTAAGCCCCTACGGTTGAATTGTCGCATACCGACAAATAGCCTTATTGCCAAACCGACAAAGAACATGGTTGGGAAAGTCATAGCCTGCAATAATTTTATTAATGCTTCCATAACCTTGTATTTATGGGTTAAAAAGTAAGTCAATAGCTAACGAAAACTTATGAGTAGGATGCTTCCGTATAGTGGTGTACAAGGTCATGCAATGCACCATATATATAGTGATATAACCATCAAACAACTGGTCGGCAAATAATCTGCTCTGCTTGTGCATTCGCTTTCCGTACCTCTCTATCTTATTCCTGACTTCTTCGACAAAGGATAGCCATGCTTCTACGGTTAGTAAGCCGTTTTCCCATTGGTTTCGTGTTAACTGTTCATCCTCCTGTATGGTAAGGCACATATCGTTAACATATTCCAATAAGGCGGGAATTTCCTGCGGAAACAGTTCATGCAGTAACCTCGCTTTCTCTACGTTTATCAAATTCTCTAAAGGTTTCATAATACCTGAGTTTAAAGTGAGTAATAAGGACAGGCAGACATTGCCGCCTGTCCTTTGGTTGTTAATTCAGCATAAGCACGTCTGCACCATCCTTTGCAAACTGCTTGCATAGTTCAAATGCCCTTTGTGCTTTAGCCTGTGCTGTACCACCCATTACAATGGATTGCAGTTTGCTTTCATCATCCTTGTAATTGCGTACATTCTGATAATAGCCTGTTACTGCATTGTATGCTCCGAACACAGTTCCTTTGGTAGTATTCAACTGTTGTGTATCTGACATCATTGCGTAGGCAAAAGCATCTTCAACGGTGTTTTTGAATACGGTTGACAGTTCATCCTCTGCACCCTTTTTAAGTGCATCCAATGTTTCCTTATTGGGGCAAAATGCCAGTTGAATAAGTTTCTTTACTTCTGCATCACAGATACGCACCTGTGTCCATTGGTTAAATATTCCTTCCAGCTGGGTACTAAGCTGATTAGCCAGTCCCATTACCTTATGAGCATTTTCCAAACGCTGTTTTGCACCTGATGTATGGCGGATGCGTACCACATTGGACATATTACCCAATGCTGCGTTAAGGGTGTTTTGGCATACAATGCGTACAGGTGTAAAGGCTGCGGTAATGCTTCCCGTACCATCGTGGGAGGTTGTCAGAAAGATGTACTTCTCTGTAATATCATCACCATTGCCCACACGGATATAGTCAGGAAGTTTAGCGGTTATAAATATCCTTTCTCCGCTCCCTAATGCTCCTGCTGTTTCGTACAGAATGCCATCACCACCACCTACGATAGCATCAAAAAATGCAAAGGCATCTGCGTTCTGTACTATCTGATAATCCTTACCTACTACGCCAAAAACCGTATTAGTATCGGTACGCATGGTTGCGAAATTGTCAGGCAGTAAGATGTTGCCACCTTCTTTAATTTCACCATCATCGCCTATGCTGATACCTGCACCACCACGAGTATATAATGGTGATTTGATAACCTCAAAATCAAGTCCTGCATATTTAATAGCCTCGGCACTTGTGGGATATCGTTCTACTACCTGTCCCAAGTTGTGCCAAGCCTTTTGCTGTACACTAAAGAAGCTGTATTTGCCTGTTCCTTCGTTATAATTAAGATTATGTGCCATGATTGTAATTTTTAAAAGTTGATAAATGAAAGTTGATTGTTAGAAAGGCAAATCGTCTTTGCCATTGTTAGCAGGTACTGCGGAATTGTTACTGATACCACCTGCTACGGTTTCAGGTCGCTTGCCACCTCCGTACAATTTGATTTGCGAAGTGTGAAAATTGAGTGCTGCATGTGCTTCGCCATTGCCCCCAATCCATGCCCTTGCACTTACTCTGCCCGTGAGTTCTACTAATGTTCCCTTAGTAAGAACCTTAGCTACATTCGTTGAAACCCAATAGGCACAGTTGAAATACTCGGTGTGTTCCACCCGTTCACCCTGTTTGTTACGGAAGCTGTCGTTTACCGCTACGGAAAAGTTCACTACCTGTTTGTCGCTCGGCAAGGTGCTGATTTGTGCGTCCCTCGTTAATCTGCCAATGATGTTCATGATTTTTAATTTTAATTGTGAAACCATTTTGTTTTTTTTTTCACCCGCCTGCCCTAAAAGCATTTTTCCAAAAGAAAAAACGGGAAAAAAGAAAGCAGCGATAGAGTGGAGACGAAGGCACGGAGAGCTATAAGTCCCGAAGGGTGCAAGCGAAGCGCAGCATTATGCGCTCGTAGTAACGAAGGCGTAACTATCTTAGCTGCCTTTTTACCCGTTTCGTTGGAAAATGCAATAGCAGGCTGGATGGCAGTCTCAGCCAATACAGCCTTGACGGTAGCTTCTATCATAAAGCATGAGGGGGGTGTAAGGCGGCGAGGAACGAGCCGGTCACGATGAAAGAGTGACGGAAGTGAAACGTACCCTGGAATGACCCGGCCCGAAGGGACATGCCATAAAAAAACCGAAGACTTCGCTTCGGTTTAATACATTACAGTTACACAAACTATCCTTTCTTAACAACCAGGTGAGCCAATCCCGGATCATTCAACAGACGTTCCATTTCAGAGTGAATAATATCCTGTATATCCTGCTTTATTTGAAAGTAGTTACGCTGTACCATACTGGTATCGAGCTTACGGATAACTTCTATATCCTTATAGCCTTCTTCCTCTCTTTTCAGTGCCTCATGGTCGTTAATAATTTCACAATGGAAGGCTTTCAGTTCAATTTTGTTGTCCGGGTCGTCAGCTACCATTCCCACAAATTCACCGGAACTCAGTGCAGATATTCTTGAGGGAGGTATAGCAGTTTCCAATTGCTTTGAACGACTAATAGATGTGTCACCACTATTGATAGAATAGCTTTCCCTGTCCTGCATGATTTTACCGAAGCGTTCTGAAAGCTGCTTTGCTGTATCTCCTGTTACTTGTCCAGCTACAATATTTCCTGTGATATTCATGATTACATCGGCCTGTTCCCTGCCATAATCCTTACGAAGCTGGCTGAAATCCTGAATGCCTAAGCACGTAGAAACCTTATTACTCCTCGCCGTTGCAATCAGGCTATCCATGTTGTTCAGATAGATTGTAGGAAACTCATCAAACACTAGGCTGCTTTTTAATTTTCCTTTTTTATTGACCTGTTTTACTAGACGGGTTACATATAGAGAAAGCACCGCTCCGTAGATCTGTATCTTCTGCGGATTATTACCCATGCACACGATTTTGGGGTCGTCGGGATTGTTTACATCGAGGTTGAAATCGTTGCCGGATAGAACATAGTATAGTTGAGGCGAAGAAAGCCTTGCCATTGCCACTTTCGCGGATGCTATCTGGCCTTCAAGCTGTTCCATTACATCGTTCAGGTAGGCATTCAAAAAGGGATTAATCAATACCTCGCATTCTTTGGCGGCTTCTGTTCTGAACAGCGTAAACAAGCTATCATAGTCGGCCTGCATCAGCTCGATAACGTGTGGCAACGTGCAAAATTCACCGTCCTTGTATTTCTTCAGATACCATATCACCGCAGTCAGGAAATTTATTGGTGATTCCACGAAAAAATCGCCCTGGCGTTTTATCCACTCCCTGTTTAGTCCCATTAAAATTGTACGTGCTGATTCTGCGGCATCGGTAATGTCCGTCATGGCAGACGGCTCTAAAGGATTGCAGCGATGGCTTCTTGTCAGGTCGTCAAAATTAATAACAAAAAATCTTGGTGGTTTAGGATACCTGTGCTTGTTTTTTAACCACGAATTATAGGCGATCCTGGAAAGGTCGTCAAACTTGAAATCGTACACGAACATCGTAAATCCTTTGCGGATATGTTGGGTAATGACGTGCCTGATCACAAAGTAAGATTTACCTGCTCCTGGTGTGCCCAATACCATGATCGCGCGGAAGGGATTGATGATATTTATCCAGCTATTGCGTACCTTATTTTTCAGCCTGTAACGTGCCGGAAGATTGATCGAAAACTCATTCTCCAGAAAGCGTTCTTCCTGCGGAAACGTCTCGTTTTCCCTATTGAAGATGTCCTTGTTGTTAAACTTGCTCTTGATAATACGTGAAAGCAATGTGCCGCCTGAAAGCACCAGCAAAAAGCCTATTGAAGTTATGCCTGCGTAAACGATTGTTTTCTCCTGTGCCTCTAACTGAAGCAGCAGGGAAAGATAACTGGCAAAGTATAGCAATAGCCCTGTAATGAGATAGGCGAATGCTGTTTTGTAGCTCAGTTTTTCATCTTTGCGGCCTTTTGCTCCGAGCAGGGAGATAGCCAAAAAGCCTAAAGAAATCAGCTTGCTTTTAACGAAGTTGCTGAATATGCCTGTGCGGTAAATATTACCTAAAATCCGGTCGCTGAAACTGCTTGTCAATCCCCATTCATGGAATGCAGCATAACAATAATAATAGAAGTGTATCACTAAAATAACGATACTGATCAACCTGGTCATGTCCAGAATTTTCCTCAGCGCCTGTTCGTTTTCACCTGTCTGTACTGCCATAGCTTTATGGTTTATTGGTTATTGGAAATGTTCTTTCTTCTTTTCTTTTTTCTGCCCTTTTTCTTTAGCTGGCCGGGTATATAATCGGCTGCCTGTTCCGACTGTATAAGGGCATCCAGCATATTGTCTTTAGGCATTTTATCAGCCGGATTAGTATTGTTGTGTAAGGTGGATGGAAGACTTGTGTTAGTATTGTGGGCAGGCAATGAGGATCGTCCTGTTTTTTGACCTGCATTTGGTAACAGGTCTTGTTTGAGAGCTTCCGGGGAACTGCATCTTTCCTGTATGGCTTTGGCACTGTATTGCTTTCCTAATGCGCTACCGTTAAAGACACACCTGGTCTGGTGATCCACGTAAGTTATCCCGTAGATTAAACCTGTATCGCTCCTGCGCAAAGCAATGTGAATGCCCTTCTTTTGAAGTTGTGCGACTAACTCATCAAGCGTGGGCGTTTTGCCAACAAACAACCTGTCTATTTCAGTTTTTACGCGGGCTTTGAACCGCTGGCGTTGGGCATCATTAGAATTGTACTTTTCTTCCAGAAATTTCAGTGTAGGCTTGTTGTAAAAGTCGCTGGCTTTTATAGGTACACCGATAGGTTTTCCTTCTTCATCGAGTATCCGGTAAACAAGTCCGCCTCCCTGAAAAATCCTTGATTCTTCACTGCCACGATCAGCCATTATGTTGTACTGTTTCAAAACCGAATTCAGTTCCGGCAAGCTGGTGTATTTGTATTTATCCAGCACCGCATCCAGCACATTTGTGATGGCTCTTTTAGTTTCAGTACGTCCGTATTGTACCTTCTTTACATTTACCGGCTTTAACCTGAACGCCTCCCGTCTTGCGTGTGCATCGGCTACTACAAGACCGAAAATTTTTTCAATCTCCTTACGTGCCGGTTCCGACTTGCGAATACCTAAGTGATGCAGGTCAATTCGCTTGCCATCGGGCTGAATATTGGTGGTAACTACGTGTATATGGGGGTGGCCTGCATCGTGGTGCTGATAAACAAGATAAGGCTGCTGCCCAAAGCCTAATTTTTGCATATATACATTGGCAATTTGCATCAGTTTTTCTTTGCCCAAATGAGCTTCAGATGGGTCAAAGTTGAGCGAAATGTGTACGCTGTTTCGTTTAACATTCTCGTTCAATTCTGCCCTTTTCAGCAGGTAGCCCAGCTTAATTTTCAGGCTCATTTCATCAGCGTTCAAAGGGAAATTTTCTGCCCCGATGCACTCCGCTACACCTTCCTTTACCTTGTTTTCATTGTAGTTGAAAATACGGTGCATTGAGTGACCGGCTTTGATCACAGCAACCATATTTCCAGTATTTTTTTTACGTTACTCCTGACCTCATCCACCTTATTGCTAAGGATCTTTTTCTCTACTTCGTAAGCAATCAACCAACTCCTAAATTCAGCGATCTGACTAAGCGTATGCAGCTTTTTAACGGCCTGGTTGAAGTTGTTTCCAACTGCGTTTAGCTCGTTGCGAAGCCGTGTAAGTTCTGCCATTAAGTCATCCTGTGAGGTGTTACGGTAGGTCGTAACAATGGGCTTGTCGAAGATGCTGCGACGTACATAATCGCTTAGCTTACGACAGGTAGAAGCCTTCCATTTCTTTTCAATTTTTGCATATTCATCGGGCGTTAAACGCAAGCCGATAATGCGTGTCCTGTTTGAATTTTGTCCTTCCATCACTAATCATTTTAACGTTTTCAAACTCATTTTCACCTTTCAGACGCCCTGCCCACGAGTTCCGAGTGTTGGGCAGCCAGATCCGGTTGTTTAACAACCGTTCATCTGGCCGATTGCGGGAAAGTTGCAATCTTTCAGCCCTGTGAACGTCTTTAAGACATTTCAAGGGCTCCGGAGTATGTAAGGAAACAACAGTTTCAAATGAACTAAAGCCTGCCTTACAGATTCATTATTACTTATCTAAGTCTGTGTCTTATATGCTTCTTCTCAAACTTACCGAAATTCATTACCCAGTCGTTGAAGTCCTTATGGTTTTGATAAAGGCTGCTTTCATCTTTGTATTTGGCACTTAGGGAAAGTGCATAGCGGCTGCAATTTTGTCCGGTTGCATCCCTGTCCAGATAGAGCTTGATAGCTTTATGTCTTTCCATAAAGGGACGTGCAGTTTCAAAGAAGGAAATAGAGTTCAGCACTACAAAATCAAAGCGGTCTTCGGGGTCTTGTTGATGGATGGCCGTGAAAGAAAGGAAATCGGTAAAACCTTCAAAGACGATGACCTCATTGGCATTGTTATCAAAGCTCGTAATGCCTTTAGGGGAACTGCTGGCCTTAAAGTAAGGATTGCGTATTTCAAAACCTCCCAAATCATTTTTGAAGCCGATACCATAATAGACTTTTCCGCTAAGTTCATAACGGACCTCCCGGCAGTAGTGGTCAGCTACATCAATGGGTATTTGCCGTTGTTGCAAGTACCTTAAAAGGGCGCTGGAAGACAGAACAAAATCGCCTAAAATCTTTATCTGCTTTTCCTGTTCTTCTCTCGCAAATGATTGTTGGAAAACGGGCTTTTGAAGGGAAAAATTACCGTTTAAATTCTGGAGTAATTCGGACACGGTACACCCGTGAAATAGGATACCAAAATCGACCAGGTTGCCACCTTTGCCAAGACCGTGATCGTACCATCGGTTTAGCCTCCTGTTAACTTTAAATGAAGGTGTCTTCTCATCCCGTAAAGGGGAGTGATACCAATAATCGTTGTTCCTGATCTTCGCTGGTTCATAACCTAAGCCCGCAAGGAAATGAACCATGTCTATTTCTTTGGCTTCGCTAACCGAAAGCTTGTTTTTACTGAAATCCATAACCACGCATTTATCAAACACACATTCAGTTCTTCTAAGCGAAGTTAAACAGGCGATATGGAATTCACATATCCTCATCATATTTTGATGAGGATGCAGAGAGCCGTGTTATTTACTTTTGTGCAGTGAGTATTGTTTAATTAAAATCGTGTGATTATGCTAACGACAAGTGATGTAGCCAAAGTGTATGATACTATTCTCAGTATCCCTGGCATGAGTGAAACAGTGAAGATTGACATGAGAATCTCCCGCAAAAATGTATTGTTATTGCACAGTGTCCTCAAACGTGGGCTGATGGCGAAAGATGATGATAAATCGTCTGCGTTGCTGGAAAGTATTCCGCAAGAAGCATTGCAGGAATTGCATGTAATTGCTGATGATTATCTTACAAAAGCAGGCTTAACCGAACTAAGTGAAAAACTAAAAGCACTTAGTACCAAATAGGCAGGGGTAACGTCAGAAAGCTACTTGGAGAGAATGGATGTTTAAAGATATAAACGCTGATCCTTCAAGTGGCTTGTTTATGTTGTAATTTAAAAATGATGTCAATAATTGCGTTTTACAATAATAGTAGTAACAGTTACCTTTTTACCAAAGTGCGGTTTTCACCACTTCGGTTTTCAGGTGTTCCGGCAGGCTCGTTAAAGAATACGGTAGCAGTGCCATTAAAGCCTTCAGGTAGCAGGTATATATCTGCCCGCTTTTCGCAATATGTCGTAATGAAAATAGTTGTAGTGAACAGTAATACTACGCTGGTCAAAATGAGCGGTATTTTGTACGAATCTTTCAATAAAAAAAACTTGCTTTTCATAAGTACGGTGATTTTTGCTTAGCATTTTGAATAGATGGTAGTTGGGAAGTAAATGGGGCGTAGTTGCTGCGGAATATTGTAGCAGTTCTTATGTTTTCTTAGTTATGACCCATCCCTGCTCTCCTCTGATGTTTGCTATATTATTCTGCTCTAACCATTTTTTGAAAGCAGGCATGTCTTTAGGGGTAAAATGAACGATGTCACCATTTTTTAGCATAATGGTGAAAAAGTCGCTTGCAGCAAGAAACTTCGATAATTGTCCCGCAGGGTATTGAAATTCGGGGTAGTGATCGGCTGAAGTCATGGTCTGTTGCTTTTAGTTAGTTTCCTCTGACTGTTGCCTGCACAAAAAAGAGCGCAGGCAACAGCTCACCGCACTGAGGTCTTAGGAAACCCGGCAACGATAAGTGCGCCCACGCCGTAGCATGAGCGTTCTCACTTATGTCCCATTGCCATTTGAAAGTTCCTAAGTTTCAGTACGGGACTTAAAGCTTAAACGCTTCAAGAATATCTTGTTGCAAAGGTATCAATTTCAGGTAGTAATTCACTACCTAAAATGCACATTATACACAGTATTGGAAATAATTTACAGGCCGGAACTTCTTCATGATTTACTTTTTCCCTTCCAACTTCCAAGTATCGCATCAAAGCAAATTACTTTACCAGTTGCAGTTATATTAGACTTAACCTTCTGAATAATCCTAAAAAGGCCACTGAATCCTTAGCTTTATGCTTTTGGGAGAAGGTATCGGGTTCAGCCGCCTTTCAGCCGCGCTTCGATGGCCTTTCTTGCAAGTTCAGATCACCACAATAGATTTATAGACATTAGGTTGTAAATTATATGAGAATATATTTTGTGAGCACCCCCTATGATATTTGATATTTGCAAGTTAAAGTAACAATATGCTACCAAAAGAATTAATCAAGGATCTGCAAGTGCGGCTTAGCTCAATACAAGGCCAGATTGGAGGCATAATAAAGATGCTTGAAGCAGATAGTGACCCGGATAAGATACTCAACCAATTCAAGGCTGCCGACCAGGGATTGCAAAAAGCTCACTACCTGATGATGGATGAGGTATTCAGGAAAAGTCTTGCTTTAAAACTTGTTCAGGTTATGAATGCCTGTCCGGGTAATTGTCAGGATGCAGAGAAAATAGAGTACATGAAAAAACAGTTCCCGATGCTTGAATTTGACCAGCTTACGACGAATATGAAAGAAATAAATGCCATTGATAAACGGCTGGAAAAACATAATAAAAATATTTTGAACAAAGATTTGGAAGACACCCCACCTGCCGGTTGACCTTTACAGTTCAATAAAAAAATAAACGGTGATGGAAACGATAAACAAAAGAAAAATTGAACTGTTCACTGCCGGTTGTGCTGTTTGTGAACCTGTAGTTGAAATGGTTAAAGGAATGGCTTGCAGTGATTGTGATGTTGTGATTTACAACTTATCCAATCCTTGTGAAACGAAAGAGTGCCTTGAAAAAGTTAAGACGTATGGGATAAAAGCCTTGCCTGCTATTGCAGTAAATGGTAGGCTGTTATCTTGTTGTCAGAATAGAGGTATTTCGGCTGAAGAACTTCGGAATGCCGGGTTGGGGCTGCCTGTGTTAAATTGATGTGATGCTGCTTTATTTTTAATCACTCTTTTTATTCAAATATTATGGCTATAGAAAGTGTACAAATGAAGGTTTCAGGGCTGATGTGTTCCTTCTGCACGATGAGTGTAGAAAAGGCTTTGAAACGTTATCCTGCCATTAAAAGTGTTATGGTAAATCTTGTTCATGGAGTCGTATTGGTTGAAGCTGACACTGCTAAGATGAACCGTGAACAATTGGCTGATGCTGTAGAGAAGCTGGGTTATAGTGTATCTGCTACGGAAGTGCAGCAATATAAGACGGATGAAGAACTGTTTGGATTGATTAAGCAACGTGGTACAATTGGAATGTTGGCTGCTACTATTGATTTGCTTGTTGACCCGTTGAACCTTTTTGGCTTGCCTGGGCAATACCGTGCTTACTTTAGTTTGGCTGTTGCTGCCTTCGTGTTGTTTTGGGTGGGTTATCCAATCCTTCGCAAAACAATCATGGCTGTAAGGCAAAGGGTAATTAATGCCAATGTATTGTTATCTGCCGGTGCATGGGGTTCTTTTATTGTTGGTGTGTTCTCTCTCTTTAATCCGGCATTGCCAAACTTCCTACCTGTTGCTGCATGGCTAATGTCGTTGCATTTATTCTTTGGTTACTTTAAGTTGGATACCCGAAAAAAAGCATCGGATGCTGTACGCAAATTGATTAACCTGCAACCTGCGAAAGCAAGGGTGTTGAGGGGTGAGCAATTTGTTGATGTATTGACGAAAGATGTATTGGTAAATGAAGTTGTGGAAGTAAGACCGGGTGAACGCATCCCTTTGGATGGTGTTGTATTAAATGGAAATGGAAGTGTTGATGAAGCAAGTTTTACAGGTGAAAGCACACCTGCCAATAAAGAAGCTGGTTCTACTGTAATCGGCGGTACGCTAAATCTTGATGGTGCTCTACAAATAAAAGTTACGAAGGTTGGTCAGGATAGCTTTCTTAGTCAGATAGTAAGTTTAATGAGCCGCATTGCTGAAAAGAAACCGCCTGTTGAACTGCTTGCAGATAAGCTAATGAATTATTATGGTCCTGTTGTTTTTGTTGTCGCTGCCATCGCCTTTGTAGTATGGGGATTGGTCACTGGTAATTACATTCAGGCAACACTTGTGTTGCTTACTACTATCATCATGGGTTATCCTTGTGCATTGGGTATTACAACCCCCATGCTTGCAGCCATCGCAGGGGGTAAAGGAATATCTATTGGACTTCTGGTAAAAGCAAGTGAAGTGTTTTACGGATTGTCAAAAGTTGATACGATTGTATTTGATAAAACAGGTACATTGACTTATGGCAAGCCTACCGTTACTGATGTTCATGCACTAAATGGGAATGCTCTTGAACTATTATCTGTTGCTGAAGCATTGGAAAGTAAGTCTGAACATCCGTTAGGACAAGCGATTACCTTTTTTGCTCAAAAGGAAGATGCTAAGAAATTATCAACAAATGATTTTAAAGCGGTTCCTGGAAAGGGTGTTACTGGCACGATTGACCGTGAAGTTGTTTTAGCCGGTAAACCTTCGTTTATTGAACAAAGCGGTGTGGTTGTTACTGATATTATTAAACGTTCAATCAATGATTTTGGCAATGATGGTAAAACGGCTGTTGTGATAACTAAAGGTGGTGTTGTGATTGGAATAATTGCCTTACAAGATACACCACGTCCTACCGGCAAGCAGGTTGTTGAGAAAATGAAACAACGGGGCATTAGGACTGTGATGCTTACCGGTGATGCAAAACAGGTGGCGGAGCCAATTGCAAAAGGGTTAGGCATTGATGAAGTGCAGGCTGAATTATTACCGGGTGAAAAAGCTACCGCTATTGATGGATTGCAAAAGAAAGGATACAAGGTTGCAATGGTTGGTGATGGAATAAATGATGCTCCGGCTTTGGCACAAAGTGATGTAGGCATTGCCATAGGTGCAGGAACTGATGTTGCAATAGAAGCTGCCGGTGTTATATTGATTGGTGACAGGTTGATTGATGTATTGAATGCAGTGATATTAGGCAAGGCAAGCTATAAAACCATGACAGGAAATGTGATTGTAGCCGTACTATTCAATATTGTGGGAATGCTGCTTGCTACACTTGGCTTCATTACTCCTATGCTGGCTATTGCCGTAATGATTGTAAGTATTTTTGTTATCTTAATCAATACGATTCGTATAAGAGCCTTAAGGCTTGAAACGATAAACGTTGAAGCAACAGCATCTTTGACGGAAGCAAGATTTAAGGTAACCAATATGGTATGTGAAGGGTGTGCTGAAAAGATAACTACTGCTTTAACTGCCATGCCTGGTGTGAAGGAAGTGAAGCCAAAAGTAATTTCAAAGCAGGTGCAGGTCAATTACTATCCCGATAAAGTGAAGCAGGAAGAGCTTAAAAAGATGCTGGAAAAAGAAGGTTTTAATGCGGTAGAAGTATAGTATCAATCAATATAAATAATAAAATACTTAACTCATGTTCATTAAGAAAACAACGATTATGAAGCTATCCATTTCAATGGTTATGGTAGTTGCACTTGCCATTACGTCCTGTGCCCAGGATAACAAGAAAACAGAACAAAATACTCCGAAAGAACAAACGAAAGCTGTAGCAATGCAAAAAGTGAAAATGCCTGTTGATGGTATGGTGTGTAATGCTTGCCAATCGAATGTAAAGAAAACAATCAAGTCTGTAGATGGTGTTGCAGATGTAGAAGTAAACCTTGAAAAGAAATTTGCCTATTTCACTTATGACCCCTCTAAAGTGAAACTGGAACAAGTGCAAAAAGCTGTAAACGACAAAGGATTTACTGCCGGAAAAACAGTTGAAGTAAAGCAATGACTTTAGAACAATTTGTACAACAATTCAGCGAAGCATTGGCAAATGGTTCTGCCTATAGCTTGCTGATTGCAATGGGTGCAGGGGTTGTTACTACTGGTGTATGCCCCTGCACTTTACCTGTTGGACTTGGC
The DNA here is from genome assembly GCA_001898465.1 of Sphingobacteriales bacterium 39-19. Classification (GTDB taxonomy): domain Bacteria; phylum Bacteroidota; class Bacteroidia; order Chitinophagales; family Chitinophagaceae; genus Ferruginibacter. Next base: position 111,744 of record MKTX01000005.1, read on the forward strand.
ATTGCGGGGTTGGTTAGCAGCAATACTGCAAGTAAGTCAAACAGAGGTTTTATGATAGCACTTGCCTTCTTTGCAGGCATTGTTGTTTGTCTTTCTATTTTGGGAGCTTTAGCAGGTAAGTTAGGTGTGTTTCTTACTGAAACCTTTGGGCAGTATTGGGCTTTAGCTATGGCTGCCATATCTGCTTTGGCTGCCCTGTTTGCTTTTTACGGTCCAAGACTAACGACAACAAAACTTGCGGCTTTGCGTAAGCCGGGTGTAGGCGGTTCTTTTGCTTATGGATTGATATTTAGTTTGGGAACATCTGCTGCTCCTTTGTTGTTACTCCTGTCTGTTGCGGCTGCAACAGCTAATCCTTTTTATGGTTTTCTCCTTGCCTTTGTATTTGCCATTGGTCGGGGCTTGCCTTTCTTAATTGTAAGTGCCTTTGCCGGTGCAGTAACAAAGTTTGCTCAACTAACGTGGTTGAGAAGAAGTATTCAAATAGTAAGCGGTGTGGCTCTGCTCTATGTATGCTACTATTATGTCAGGGTGTTTATTGACTTGCAGTAGCAATAAGGATTATAAAAAATCAGGCTACTTTGCATTAATAATACCAAAATCCCCTGTTATTCTCCTGCCTGAAGCACCATTGAAATTGTTGTCTAAGTACAAATTAAACGTCCCCCTAATTGCTTTATCACTTATTTCCGTTATTGACAACGTACCTGAAATGGCATAGGGTTGAAAATCTAAACCATCCGTGTAATAAAACTGCATTAATGTTAATGGATTAACATTGCCCAAACCGGTAATGTTTTTTAGATGAATGTTGCAGCGGTCAAAATAATAGCTGGTAGCTTCCAAATCTGCATTTCCTAAGGTGTCAATCCATTTAGCTATTACTGTTTCCCACTTAATGTCTTCTTCCTGTCCTTCTATTCTTAAATTTAAAAAGCCATAGGGTTTTGTTATATTCTCCTTGCTGCATCCTAAAAGGTTGCATATGAGGAACAAGCCTATGGCAATTCGCAATAGCATATTGCTACTTATTGTTTTAACTAACTAAACTCTCGTATGCTTTAGCATCCATCAACGTAGTGGCTTCTGAAGCATTTAATTGCTTAATCTTTATCATCCATCCGTCAGTAAATGAGGCTGTATTTACTAAATCTGCATGGTCTTTTAAAGATGTATTGACTTCTAATATTTCACCGCTTACCGGCATAAATAAATCTGATGTTGTTTTAACTGCTTCTACAGAACCAAACACTGCATCTTTACTGAATTGCTTGCCAATGTTGGGAAGGTCAATGTAAACAATCTCCCCTAATTCACTTTGTGCAAATTCGGTTATGCCTACTAATGCTTCGCTGTTATCTAAAACCTTTAACCAGGTGTGTTCTTTTGAGTATTTGTAGTCGGCTGGAAATTGCATTTTATTTAGTTTTGATGGTTAATAACCTTTCCGCAACATATCAGCATATTCGTTTGGTAAAGGGCTTTCTTCAACTGCTTTTGCTGCTTTTTCTACATCGTAGTCGAACCTGATAAATTCTACCTGTACTGCATCTTTGTTCGTTATGCTGCTGTCCGCATTGATGGTCAGCATTACATAACAGCCTTTTGGGTTCCCATCTTTTGGCTTGCCTACTGAACCGGTATTAATTGCATGACGGTAATGTGTGTTTTCGGTTGGCTCTGTTGGCAGTATTCTGTGATAAGGCTTGTGTGTATGACCGAAGCACATAATATCTGCATCTGCCTGTTCCATTATCCGCAATAAACTTTTCTCGTCTCTATCTTCAAACAGGTATTCGTTTATCTTTCTTGGACTGCCATGAACTAACAACAGGTTGAGCTTATCGTTATTCAACTGGAACTCTACTTTGATGTGTGCCGGTAACGTTCTTAAATATTTTCTTTCTTCCGGCTTCACAATAGAGTTGGTGAAGCTGATGGAGATTTTGCCCATGTCTTTTTCAGGCTCGGTCTTGTAGGCACAACCACATTCATCACTCATTAAACCAATGCCCTGGTCGTAGTTGCCTGCAATGGTTGGTATGCCCCTTCTTCTTATGTCATTTACTACTTCGTTTGCCCAAATGTTATACCCTACTAAATCACCCAGGCAATAAATAGCATCGGGCTTTTGTTCTTCAATGCTTTTTAAACAGGCATCCAAGGCGGGAAGGTTTGCATGAATATCTGAAAAGAGTGCAATTTTCATAATGATAGATTATTTTACGTTTGAAATGTTGAAGTAATTCAGAATAATAAGTTTCTCATCCTGATTTAGAGTTTTTTGCTTTTGTTCTGCCCATTCTAAAACTTCTTGGGATGTATTGTCGGCGTAAAAATTAAACGTAGGTAATTTCAGGTCTGCAATCTCAAAGGCGTGTACATGTTGGTCGCCTGACTGAATTACAAAACTTATGTACGTTTTAAAAGTTTGCATATCTATAAGATTAATTTAGTGAGATAATAAACAAAGGCTGATAAAAAAGAAGTAATCGGTATAGTAATAATCCAAGCAATAATTATACTTTTTGTAACACCCCACCTTACAGCACTTAACCGCTTTGTGAGCCCTGCGCCAATGATTGCACCTGTAATAGTATGTGTGGTACTTACAGGGATACCTAACATGCCTGTTGCGAAAAGTGTTATTGCCCCACCAGTTTCGGCACTAAATCCTTCAAAAGACCGAAGATGTGTTATACGTGTACCCATTGTTTTTACAATTCGCCATCCGCCCATCAATGTTCCAATTGCCATTGCACTTTGACATGAAAGAACAACCCAAAAAGGAATATGGTCTGTGGCATTTGCCATGTTTGCTGCTATAAGAGAAGCGAAAATTATCCCCATTACTTTTTGGGCATCATTAGCGCCGTGCCCGAGGCTATACATTGCAGAAGAAATTAATTGCAACCTTTTAAAAATAGAATTAGCCTGCCCGTAGGCAAGATTTCTTGAAAGCAGGATTACAATACCTGATATAAGTATAGATGTCATCATACCTATTACGGGTGCAAGAAATATGAATGCAATTATTCTAAGCACTTCACCTAAAAAAATAACTGAAAACCCTGCATGAGCAACTGCTGCACCCACAAAGCCACCTATTAGTGTGTGGGATGAACTTGAAGGAATACCGAACCACCATGTTACTAAATTCCATGTGATTGCACCTATTAACCCTGCAAGCACTACCTGCAGCGTAATGGTTTCCGGATGAACTATGCCTTTGCCGATAGTATTTGCCACGTGGAGACCAAAAACCAAATACGCGAGAAAATTGAATAATGCGGCCCATGCTACAGCCTGAAAAGGCGTTAGTACTTTTGTTGATACAATAGTAGCTATCGAGTTGGCGGCATCATGAAAACCGTTGATTAAATCAAAGATTAGAGCTAAGGCGACAACTATAATTAAAAGTGTCATATAGTGACTCGTTGTTTTTTGTAATATTTTCTTTTCAGCCAAAAAGCCACATTGACCAAACCAATGAGAACAGGCACTTCTACTAATGGACCAATAACCCCGGCAAAGGCTTGACCGCTGTTGATGCCAAAGACACCTATTGCAACCGCAATAGCTAATTCAAAGTTGTTACCTGCCGCCGTAAAAGCTATTGATGCGTTGGTTGAGTAGTCTGCTCCCATTTTCTTGCCGATAAAGAAGCTGATAATAAACATGATGGCAAAGTAGATGACTAAAGGAATGGCTATTCTAATTACATCAAAAGGTATCTGGACAATCAATTCCCCTTTGAGGCTAAACATGACAACGATGGTAAATAGTAATGCTATCAATGTAATTGGGGAGATAGCCGGAATAAACTTCTTTGTGTACCACTCTTCACCCATTGCTTTGCGAAGAATGAGCCTGGTGAGAACTCCGGCGGCGAAAGGAATACCTAAATAGATGGCAACACTTTCCGCAATTTGTCCAATGGTAATATTAACTTCTGAACCTGTAATGCCAAAGAGTGGCGGCAGTAAGGTTACAAAGACATAAGCATAAACGCTATAAAGCAAAACCTGAAAAATGCTGTTTAATGCTACTAAACCCGCTGCATATTCTCTGCTACCTTCTGCTAATTCGTTCCATACAATCACCATTGCAATGCAACGAGCCAAACCAATGAGTATAAGCCCAATCATGTATTCAGGATAGCCATGTAGAAACACGATAGCAAGGATGAACATGAGAATTGGACCTATAATCCAGTTCAGCAGTAAGGATACTCCTAAAACCTTTGTATTTTTAAATACTTCCCTCAGCTTCTCGTATCTCACTTTTGCAAAAGGAGGATACATCATCAGTATTAATCCTACGGCTAAAGGAAGGTTGGTTGCACCTGTTGAAAATGAATTAATAAATGTTGAAGACGAGGGAAAGAAGTAGCCAATGGCTACTCCTGCACCCATCGCTAAAAATATCCATAGGGTTAAATACCTGTCTAAGAAACTTAACCGCTTTCGTTCGTTTGCCGGAGCACAATTGTTTACTGACATAGATTTTTTAATGTGAATTGGATTAATTACAACAATCAGTACCGCAGCAAGCTTTTTCTTCTTTTGTAGGCTTTTCTGCATAAACCGTAATGCTTCTGATACCTGTGCCCGATTGCTTAAATTCTGCAATTTGGTCTGCTGTCAGGTAGTTGCTTAAAATATCATCAGGGATAATGATTGCCTTGTCTTTTTGCATTGTAATGTTTTTAAAACCGTTTGCTTCTATCAGTTCTAAGTACACCTGTTTTTGAATAGCACCAGCTACGCAACCTGCATACATTTCGGCAGCTTCCCTGATTTCTTTAGGTAACTGACCTTCTAAAACAATATCAGAAATGGAGAAGTGACCAGCTGGCTTTAGCACTCTGTATATTTCCTTTATTACTCCGTCTTTGTTGGGTACAAGGTTCAAAACACAATTGCTTACAATCACATCGGCGGTATTAGCAGTAACAGGCATCTTTTCAATATCTCCCTGCCTAAATTCTACGTTATTAAATCCCCTTACTTCATTGTTCTGCCTTGCTCTTTCAATCATTGCCGGTGTAAAGTCAATGCCGATTACTTTACCTGTCTCACCTGTTTCATGTCTGGCTATGAACGCATCGTTACCTGCTCCGCTGCCCAAGTCAATAACAACATCGCCTTTTTTGATTTTGGCAAACTGTGTTGGAAGCCCGCAGCCCAAGCCTAAATCAGCATCAGGGTTGTAACCTTCCAGTTGTGTATAATCGTCAGCCATGATGTTGTAAACTTCGGTACTACAACCACCAGCCCCACAACATGAAGACTGGTTGGTTTCTTTGTCCTGTAAAGCAATCTCTGAATACTTCTGCCTTACCAGTTCTTTTACTTGTTCGTTAGTTTCCATTGTACTTATATTTTTTATATTATCGGAATATTACGATGATTATAAGCAAAAAAAAGTCAACAACAATTGCTGCCGCCTTTATAACTATCAAATAATTGATTAAGCCAAGCCTGTGCAGTCTTCCACTCTTTCTCCTCAATGCAATAGCAAACTTTTGCTCCTTCAATTTCCCCTTTAATCAGTCCTGCTTCCTTCAATTCCTTTAAATGTTGTGAAACGGTGCTTTGGGATAGCGGTAGTTCTTCAACTATGTCTCCGCACTGGCAGGTTGCCTTTGTCGCCAATAGTTTCAAGATGGCAATCCTTGCCGGGTGTGCCAATGCTTTAGCATATTTGGCTAACCTGTTTTCTCTTGTGCTGAACTCGTATGATTTAGTTGCTCCCATAGTCTTTGTATCGCAATATTACGATAGCATTTTAAATCAGCAAAATTATTTTTCAGTAACGCAGGAGCCGGCTCTTTTACTTTTATTGCCTTTCGGCTTGCTTTAGGAGAGAAATGATGAAGGCTATGCTTGTGATTGCAAAGATTGTGATGCCTACATAAACTTGTGGTTCGTTGAGAATGGGTAATGCAAAGCCGAACATTGCACAATTAAATGCTTTTGTAATGATGACTATTGATTTTTTAAATTTTGAACCGCCCCTGTCTATTGCAACAAGGTTAAGCAGTCCTGCAAATATGATAGCCATACCTGCATCGACAAACCAAAGTGTATCGGTGTTGATGTGTAGAGGAAATGCAAAACTGATATTCACTATTCCTAAAAGGATAATAATGTATGATACTATTTTAATGAATGCTATACACAACAAGATTTGTTCATTTGTATTGGTGGACAAGCTACAGTAGCATAGCTACAAAATACGCAACAGTCACCTTGCTTTGGTTTTAATACTGTTTCGCAGTTGGTACATTTATAGAAGTATTGGCAAGCATCTGTAAGCATTGTTTCTTCTTTATCAAAACCACAATTAGGACAAGTGATTGTTGACTGAAGTGTTAGTGTTTTTTCCATGATTAGTTTGTCGGAGTAACGGTCTTATAATCTTTTACTGTGTAGCCTGTTTTATTAATGGCTGCTTCAATTGTATTTACATCAACTTTTGATTTATCAAAAGTTATTAAGCTGTTCCGGGATGCATAGGAAGTTTTATAAGCCAATACGCCTTTTACTTTAGCAAGTTCATTGTTTACATGCTCTTCGCAGCCTTCGCAGGTCATGCCCTGTATAGTGAACTTTATCTGCTGTTTGTTATCTACTGCTGCAATAACTGCACTTTGTACTTTCGGCTTTGGGTAAAACGTTTTTGCATACAAAGGAAATGTTATCATCAGTATGGCAAATACTGTTACGATGCCTAAGAATGTTTTTGTTTGAAGGAATGAAGCCTTCTTAGTCGTTTCGCAATTGCAATCCAAATCGTTTGTTTTAGCGGGTTTTAGTTTCTGAAACCATGCAAATACTAATACAGCAATTGACAATCCTATCAGATAAGGTCTTGCAGGTTCTATCCACGAAAAGTTAGGAGCTATGCTGTTGCTGCCGGCAAGTAATGCTATCCCAGGAGTTATACAACACAGCGAAGAAGCAAAGGCTGAAAGAAGCCCTGCACTTGTGAATGTACCAGGTGATTTTATACTTACCATACTGTTTCCAGTTTTTGAGTTTGTACATTAATGTGTTTAAAGAACGGCTTTAAAATCTTCAGGTTCTCCTGTGTAAGAGAGTAGTAAATTGTTTGTCCTTCCTTCCTTGTTTCTACAATGTTCCCATCTTTCAGTTTCCTAAGATGTTGTGATATGGCTGGAATACTCATGCCTAAAATGTCGGCAAGGTCGCATGGGCATAATTCCTTTTCTTCTTCTAATAAGTAAACAATCTTTAGCCGTACTTCATTACCTGCCAAAGCCAATATGTACGAAAGGCTTTCAAATGACTTCTGTGCTTTCTTTAGCTTGTCTTTACAATTTGTTATCTGCTCCTGGTCTGCAAAAAGTCTTATACAGGTGTTATTGTCCATGTGGCAAAGATAATTGGAATAAGTATTTAAGCAAATGCTTAAATAAAGTTAAACTGCATCTAACATTTTGTGTCTATAACGGTGAAAAAGAAAGTCGAGCAAAAAGCAAGTCCATGAGGAACGAGTGGCTTTTGCTGTGGTGAAGCAAACCTTTAATCTCTTTTATACTATCCGTTAGGGATTGAAGCGAAAATTCCTTCAAAGAAGATTGAAGCGGAAAGCCCGGCCCGAAGGGTAACGGCAAACAGAATTACTTTTCAGATTAGGTAACTTGCCAAGGAATAAGAAGTAACTTAAAAATCGTCATATTTTTTAACTGAATGCGCATTCGCTACTGTAAAGACTTAAGTAAAGTCATAAATTATGAAGAAGCATCATTCAACGGGTAGAATTAAGCAAACACATGGGAGACCAAATGTTCCGGGAGTTAAAGTGAAACCGAAAAAGAAAAGAATTTCCTTTACCTGGAAAGACATTCTCCTTTTTATCTTCTGTTTCATAATTTTTGTTGCAATGGTTCTGTTTATTTATGAACACGTCAAGCTTTTGTTTAAGTAGGTGCCTGTTATGTTATGGAAATGAATTAAAAAATGTTTGAAAAGAAACGCCTGATAAAAATTATAAACAAGACAGGCCAAGCTAAGCAGTTTTACTTTGTCATTGCACTTATTTGATACCCAGAGGAACAACGCCCTTGTTTTAAAAACAGATAAAACTGAAAGTATTGTAAACGAGTTGGTTAATTTCTCCTATATTCGCAGATGTTTTAAACATCCTTTCAAATGGCATAATGAAGATAATCAGGCACATAGCTTTCTTTTTATCCCTCCTGGTAATGATGGGGCATGACATTGTACCTCACCTCCACCAGGATGAAATGGAGCTATGCGATCACTCGGCTACAGTGCCTTTATCTTCAACTGCTCCGCAATCGGGCCTCGACAACTTTTTTAGCCATTTTCAGCACAGCCCTGCGCAACGCCATTTAGTTTATTTGCAATCTGTTGAAAAGAAAGCAGATTTCAAGATCAAAACTGCTCTTCCTTTCACCTTTGTTTATTCTTCCCTGTCGTCTTTGTTGTGGTATGCCAATTATAAAAAGCACCGCTTTCGTGAAAATAATATACCACCGCTACATCACTACTTAGCATCTTCTTCCTTTCGAGGTCCCCCTTCCTGTTAATTCCTCATCGTACTATTGCAATTACTTCAATAAGGAGTGCCCGCATTCCTGCTGTTTTTTCATGCGGCATTGCTGATGTAATTACATTTATTTCCTGCCTTAGTACGTTAGCGGCAAGTTAGCCGCATGATTTAGGCTGCGCATAGCTGAATAATTATTTTTTGTACACCGAGCAGGTATTAATAGCTGGTGCTGTTTAATGCCAATTTCACTCCGTTAACTAATAAGTGATGTTAGATAAAATCATTCAATTTTCCATAAAGAACAAACTAATCATAGGTCTTTTCACTCTTGGTTTAATCATTTGGGGAACCTATTCTGCTTCAAAACTGCCGATAGATGCAGTGCCCGATATTACCGATAACCAGGTGATGGTGATAACCGTAACACCCTCCTACGCCGCACAAGAAGTAGAACGGCTTATTACATTTCCCGTCGAGCAAACGATGGCCAGCATTCCTGGCATTAAGCAGATACGCTCATTTTCACGGTTTGGCTTATCGTTGGTAACTATTGTATTCAATGAAGACGTAGACATTTATTGGGCGCGACAACAAATCAATGAACGCTTAGGAGATGCAGCCAAACAAATTCCAGAAGGTGTAGGCACACCAGAAATGGCGCCTGTAACAACAGGACTGGGCGAAATTTACCAATACGTAATTCATCCAAAGCCCGGGTATGAGCAGAAGTATGATGCGATGGAACTGCGCACTATACAGGATTGGATCATTAAAAGGCAATTATTGGGTACGCCAGGAGTGGCAGAAGTGAGTGGCTTTGGCGGGTTTGTAAAGCAATATGAAATCGCCGTAAACCCTGACCGCCTTCATAGCATGAACGTCACGATTTCTGAAATTTTTGACGCTCTCCAAAAAAATAACCAAAATACCGGTGGTGCATACATAGATAAAAAGCCAAATGCCTACTTTATACGGAGTGAAGGGTTGGTGAAAAGTGTAGACGAGATTGGGAAAATCGTTGTTAAACCTACAGAAAGTGGTGTGCCAATCCTGATAAGGGATGTGGCAAAAGTTCAGTTTGGAAGCAGTGTACGTTATGGTGCGGCAACCAGAAATGGGAAGGGTGAAATCGTGACGGGTATTGTAATGATGCTTAAAGGAGCAAATTCTTCTGAAGTCATCAAAAACGTAAAAGAAAAAATTGAGCAGATTAAAAAAACACTGCCTGAAGGAGTAGAGATTGAGCCTTTTTTGGACCGTAAAAAGTTAGTGGATAATGCCATCAGTACCGTGGAAACAAATCTAATTGAAGGCGCCTTGATTGTAATCTTCATATTAATTCTCTTTTTAGGGAACTTAAGAGCGGGCTTGGTGGTGGCCTCGGTCATCCCTCTTTCGATGCTTTTTGCCATTGCTATGATGAACCTCTTTGGAGTATCCGGCAACCTAATGAGTTTGGGGGCAATTGACTTTGGTTTGATTGTGGATGGCGCCGTAATTATTGTAGAGAGTGTATTGCACGGCATATATCACTACCGCCAAAAAAATATTGACAGGCTCACGCAAGAGCAGATGGACAAACAAGTTCATGGGGCTGCGTCCCGGATGATGAACTCTGCCGTCTTCGGGCAAATTATTATCCTCATCGTCTATCTGCCTATTTTGGCATTGATTGGTATTGAGGGAAAGATGTTTAGACCGATGGCACAAACAGTTATGTTTGCCATTTTGGGTGCTTCAATACTATCGCTTACTTATGTCCCAATGATGTCGGCCTTGTTCTTAAGCAAGAAGACACAGCACAAAAGAAATTTTTCAGATAAAATGATGGATTTCTTTCAAAGATTGTACAATCCATTAATCGTAAATGCTATTCGGAAAAAGCTATTGGTCATTGGGATTGCCGTTGCACTTTTTGCCGTCAGTATTTTCGCTTTTACCCGCATGGGGGGTGAATTTATCCCTCAGTTAGACGAAGGTGATTTTGCCGTAGAAACTCGTGTCTTGCTGGGAAGTTCCATCAGCCAGATACTGGAAGCTTCCACAAAAGCCCAGAAAATTATTCTTGAGAAGTTCCCGGATGAAGTGAAGCAAGTAGTGAATAAAATCGGCTCCGGTGAAGTGCCAACCGATCCGATGCCGATTGAGGCCGGTGATATGATGATTATCCTAAAAGATAAAAGTGAATGGAAGAAGGCAAAAACGAGGATTGAACTGGCAGAATTAATGGCTAAGGAACTATCGGTGATACCCGGTGTCACGTTTGGTTTTCAGCAGCCTATTCAAATGCGGTTCAATGAACTAATAACGGGTGCCAAGCAAGATGTGGTGTTAAAAATTTACGGGGATGATCTTGATGTGCTGACAGACGAAGCGGCTAAAGTAAGTGCGTTAATCAAATCTGTACAGGGTGTAGAAGATCTTTATGTTGAAGAAGTAACGGGCCTTCCGCAAATTCAAATTCAATATAATCGGGACAAAATCGCTCAATATGGTTTGAATATAGAGGATATTAACCGTGTCATCAAAACCGCCTTTGCAGGTGAAACGGCCGGCATCATGTATGAAGGCGAAAAACGCTTTGATATGGTTGTGCGGTTAGACAGAGAAAGCCGCCAGCGATTGCAGGACGTGCGGAATTTATACTTTCCAACACCCGGTGGCGAGCAAATTCCATTGGATGAAGTGGCAACGGTTGATTTTAAAAGTGGTCCAAATCAAATCCAGCGGGACAATACTAAAAGGCGTATCACTATTGGTTTCAATGTCCGAAACCGGGATGTAGAAAGCATCGTAAAAGATATACAAGCGATCATAAATAGCAAGGTAAAATTCCCTCCCGGATATTATGTTACCTACGGCGGACAGTTTGAAAATTTAAAAGCAGCAAACCAGAGATTAGCCATAGCAGTTCCAGCCTCCCTTTTACTCATCTTTTTGTTGCTGTACTTCACCTTCAGTTCCATTAAACAAGGATTGCTGATTTTTTCAGCCATACCGCTTTCTGCCATTGGTGGAATTTTTGCCCTGTTGATAAGAGGGATGCCCTTTAGTATATCGGCAGGGGTTGGCTTCATTGCTCTTTTTGGTGTTGCTGTATTAAACGGCATTGTGTTAATCGCAGAATTTAACCGCTTGAAAAAGGAAGGCATGACCGACATTAATGAGCGGGTTCTCACAGGTACACGAGTAAGGCTCCGGCCTGTTTTACTGACGGCTGCAGTGGCTTCGCTTGGCTTTTTGCCAATGGCATTATCCAATTCCTCCGGAGCAGAAGTACAAAGGCCGTTAGCAACCGTAGTAATTGGCGGCTTAATATCAGCCACCTTTTTAACCCTTGTGGTGTTGCCGGTGCTTTATATAATGTTTGAAAAGAAGAATAAACCTAAAAACATGAAATCGGTAACCACTGTAGCAGGAGTGATTATATTTTTTATAGCCGGAAGTTTATTCCCTGCAAAATCTATAGCGCAAATTACAAATCCCGATGTTCTAAATGCAAGGTCAATTACGCTTCCCGAAGCATTAGACCTCGCATTAAAGAACAATCTGAACATAAGAGCTTCCAGCTACGAAGTAGATCTCCAAACAGCACTTAGAAAAGGAACGAGGAACCTGGATAAAACCATAATTACCACCAATCAAGGGCAAGTAAATAGTATCAGTTGGGACAATTATTTCAGTGTGAGCCAGCGCATAGAATTTCCCACCGTGTATAAAAATCAGGCACGCTTGTCCGATGCACGCATTGAAAGCAGCAAGCAACAGTTAGCTGTTCGTCAAGCTGAATTAAAAAGAAGTGTAAAGGAGGTTTATTACCAACTGGTCTATCTAAAGCTAAGGCGCTTGTTATTAAGCGCCCAGGATACCTTGTATGCCAATCTTGTGAAAGCAAGTGATCTGCGCTATAGAACCGGGGAAAGCACGTTGCTTGAAAAGACAACGTCTGAAACACAATTCCTTGAAGTAAAAAACAGTCTTGTACAAAATGCTGCGGACATTAACATTGCCCAACAGCAATTACAAACACTGCTGCAGGTAACGGAACCTGTTACCGTTTCCGATACGGCATTCAACAGGAAGGAAACAACGATGTTTGTTGACAGTGTTGCTTTAGCACAAACTCCTTATCTCCGCTTTTATCAACAACAAATTGAAGTAAACAAGAGAGAAACAGAACTGCAGCAGTCCAAAAGGTTACCCGATTTTATCCTTGGCTATATCAATCAATCATACCGGGGCTATATGAATGTCAACGGAGTGGAACGAAAATTTTCCGGCACGGATCGTTTCCACGGTTTCCAGTTGGGTGTGGCAATACCTATTCTTCCCTCTGATTATAAGGCAAGGATTACCGCCTCTAAAATCAATGAGCAGATTGCAACGACCAATTTTCAATATCAACAGGTTAATCTGCAAAGTCGCCTGAGAGTACTGATTTTTCAGTATCAGAAATATAAAAGTGCCCTTGACTATTATGAAACGAGTGCTTTGCCACATGCCTATCTGCTGATCAAAAATGCGGAACGGGCTTTCCGGAGTGGAGAAATTCCTTACATACAATATCAGCAAAATCTGACACTGGCCATTAAGATTAAGACGGATTACCTGGAGGCAATGAACCAGTTTAACCAAACCATTTTATCCATTGAATACCTACTCGGCAATTAAGTTTTCAAACTCAAATAAAAAATGATAATGAAAAGTTCTTTAATTATAAGCATGTTAATGGTTGCAGTCTTCCTGATGGCAAGCTGTGGTAATACCAATAAGCAAGAAACGAAAGTTGAAGCAGAAACGAAAGATTCTGTTATTGTAAAAGATGAAGTTGTGTTAACAACGGAACAATACAAGGTAGCAGAAATCAAAATAGGCATCGTAGAACAGCGTAATCTAAGCAGCCTCGTTAAAGTTAATGGCGTGTTGGATGTGCCACCGCAAAATGCGGTGTCGGTTTCCGCTCCAATGGGAGGTTATTTAAGAAGTTCTGGATTACTACCAGGACAAGCAGTACACAAAGGGCAGGTGCTTGCTGTTATCGAAAATCCGGAGTTTGTTGATATGCAGCAAGAATACCTGGAAAGCAAAAGCAGAATGATTTTTTTGGAGCAGGAATTAAAACGCCAACAGGAATTACGCAAGGAAGATGTGAATGCTGCCAAAACACTTCAACAAGTTTCGTCCGAGTATAATATGATGGTTGCAAAAATGGCAGGGCTTCGTCAAAAGCTGGCACTTATTGGTATTAATGCCAACTCGCTTACACCGGGAAAAATTGCCCGTACTGCCAATTTGTATTCTCCCATCAATGGCTTTGTCACTGCAAGCAATGTCAACAGAGGCAAATATGTGGCACCTACAGATGTGTTATTTGAGCTTTCCAATAAAAGCGACATGCATCTGGTATTGAACGTCTTTGAGAAAGACGTGCGCCAACTACGAGTAGGACTTCCCATACGGTTTGCTTTAGCTAACGAAACCGAGTATAATAGGCAAGCCACTGTTTATTTAATTGGCAAGGCTACGAGTGCAGACGGCACCATACCGGTACACTGCCATTTGCCTTCATCAACTGATCCTTCCCTGTTGCCCGGCATGTATGTAAAGGCATTGATTGAAACCCGCACGGATAATGTAAATGCGTTGCCTATAGAAGCAGTAGTAGAGTCAGATGGCAAAAACTACATTTTTGTTCAAAAAGATACTGCCCAAGGCACAGTCAATTTCAAGATGATCCCTGTGGTGAAAGGAACGGAAGAAGGCGGATATGTCGCTGTTACATTTCCGGAAGGGTTTGACGCTTCTGCCGCTCGGATTGTAGTGAAAGGTGCGTATGCTGTTTTATCTGCTATGAAAAATGTAGAAGAATAGCACCTACAAAGCATATTAAATGAAAAGCCAATCCCCGGTAGTTTAAACGTAAAACTATTTTAATGTCATTCAATGATATTCTAATAATCAGGAGGTCATTCTCCTGCCGGGGACCACAAAAAAAGAGAATGAAAGCTATCCCTGTTTATTGTTGTATACTACTGGCTTCTTTTGGGTTTACAATTAAAACCTATGCCCAAGACACTACGGTCAAAGCATCCTACAAAACGCAAAAAAAGGAAAAAGTACTGCTGTCTGGCAAAATCATCAATGGCCAAACAGGCGAACCTTTAGCAAGTGCCTCAATTTATTTTCCTGATTTAAGAATGGGAGCCACTTCTGATACACTGGGTGTATATACAATAAAAAATCTTCCTCAAGGCCGATATTTGGTAGAGGTTAGTTTTCTTGGTTTTAGTTCTATATTGGAATCCGTTCATTTGCAGGGAAATGTTCAGAAAGATTTTGCCCTGTCTCCAACTTATGCCGAAGTTGAAAATGTAACGATTACAGGTGTTTCTGCTGCTACATCTGTAAAGCGAACGCCAATACCTGTAAATATTATACGGCAGCAGGAATTAAACCGGGGAACGTCCACCAATCTCATAGATGCGCTGACAAAAACTCCAGGTGTCGCTCAGGTGTCCACAGGTGCCGCTATTTCAAAACCCTTTATCCGGGGATTGGGTTATAACCGGGTAGTGGTAGTAAACGATGGCATACGCCAGGAAGGCCAGCAATGGGGAGATGAACACGGTGTTGAAATTGACGAATATAATGTTAGCCGGGCAGAAGTTTTAAAAGGCCCTGCGTCTCTAATGTATGGCAGTGACGCATTAGCGGGTGTCATCAACTTCATATCCATCGTTCCGGTAGCCGAAGGCACAGTGAAAGGCAATTTGTTCGGCAACTATCAAACGAATAACAGGCAACGCGGCCTACATGGAGATATTAGCGGAAACACCAACGGATTTATTTGGGGTGCATATGGCTCTTATAAGGTGGCGGCGGACTACAAAAACAATTATGATGGTTATGTTTTCAATTCAAAATTCAACGAAAGGAATTTTGGTGCTTACGCAGGACTGAACAAAACCTGGGGCTTTACGCATTGGTACATTTCTCAATTCAACCAGCGGGTAGGATTGATTGAGGGCGAAAGAGACAGCACCACCGGCAATTTCTCTAAAATCGTGAATAATAATGGAATGGAAGACGTAGTGCTGGCAACTGCAAAAGATTTCCGTTCTACTGAACCATATCATCCTTATCAGCAAATCAAGCACTTTAAAATTGCCGCTGACAACAACTTTCATTTAGGCAATAAACGGCTTACCCTTACCCTTGCTTATCAACGAAATCAACGACAGGAATTTGGCAATGTGCTCTCCCCTAAAGAAAGGGCTTTATACTTTGATTTACATACCATTAACTATAATTTTCAATTTCATTTAGCTGAGAATGCTGGCTGGAAAACTTCCGTTGGTGTAAACGGAATGCAGCAAGAAAACAAAAATAGAGGAATGGAGGCGCTGATTCCGGAATACTCCTCATTTGATGTGGGGGTCTTTTTATACTCCCAGAAAAGAATGGAAAAGCTCACATTAAGTGGCGGTATCCGCTTTGACAACCGGTCAATTAATTCCCAGGAACTACAAGACGCCGGCGTGGTGAAATTTGAAAAGTTTAGGAAAAACTTCTTTAATATTTCAGGCAGTGCAGGGCTAAGTTATGAAGCGTCAAAAGCGGTTACTCTAAAATACAATATAGCAAGAGGTTTCAGGGCACCAAGCATCCCGGAACTCTCCAGTAATGGTGCGCATGAAGGTACAAACCGCTACGAGTATGGAGAGCAAGACTTAAAATCAGAAACCAGTTTTCAGATTGATGGCGGCATAGAAGTAACGTCACCGCACGTGGTATTTTCAGCTAATGTCTTCTATAACGGCCTCAAGAATTTTATTTATTACCGACGATTAAGTTCCTCTTTTGGAAGTGATTCAATTATCATAAATGGCACAGAACAATTTTTTGCCTTTCGATTTGATCAAAACAAGACAAGCCTATTTGGTTCTGAATTTAGTATTGACATTCATCCGCACCCTTTGGATTGGTTACACATTGAAAGTGTTTTTTCCCATGTAAGAGGAAGACTGAATCAGGAACAAGACGGCAGCAGAAATCTTCCTTTCATCCCCGCTACAAGATTAATAAATGTACTGAAAGGAGAATTTGCAAAAAAGAATAAAAACTTCAAAAATGCTTACGCAAAAATAGAATTAGACAACTCCTTTGCCCAGAACAACCCTTTTACAGGGTTTAACACAGAAACAAGCACGTCTGGCTATTCCATATTAAACGCTGGTTTGGGAGGTGATGTGCTAAGCAAAGATCGGACTTTATTTAGCTTGTATTTGTCCGCCAACAATATTGCGAATGTCACCTATCAAAATCATTTGAGCCGATTGAAATATACAGCGGTAAACAATGTAACTGGCAGAAGGGGAGTATATAACATGGGGCGGAATTTTAGTATAAAAGTGAATGTTCCCCTCACATTTAAAAAATGATTTGATGTGAGTGTGCGGGATGTTTTTTGGTTGAAAATATTAATGGTTACGCTTATTGAGGCAAATATGAAAGTATATAAGAGAATAACTTCTGACGATCTCAGAAGTCTTGTCGTCAGGCCTGTTACAAGTTTAGCTGAATTGGAGGCAAAAGTCAACCCAATAGTAAGCGCCGTTAGGGAGCAAGGTGATGCGGCCATCCGACACTTTACAAGAGAATTTGATCAGGTGGAATTGAACTCATTAGAAGTTACAACTGAGGAAAAAATCCAAGGACCATCACAATTGGATGAAAGCTTAAAAGGTGCAATCAAACAGGCAAAAGAAAATATTCAACGCTTTCACGAGGCGCAAAGAGAAAAACAAGTTGATATAGAGACCATGCTGGGTGTTCATTGCTGGAGACAATCTGTTCCCATAAAAAAGGTGGGGCTTTACATTCCTGGTGGCAATGCGCCTTTGTTTTCTACGGTTCTTATGTTAGCCGTTCCTGCAATGGTGGCAGGATGTTCGGAAATTATCATCTGTACACCGCCGCAAAAAGACGGAACCATACACCCTGCCATACTGTATGCGGCGGAAATTTCTGAGGTGCACCGGATATTTAAAATAGGCGGAGCGCAAGCCATTGCTGCAATGGCCTATGGAACTGAAACTGTTCCCCAGGTATTTAAAATATTTGGACCGGGTAACCAATATGTAGCTGCCGCTAAACAGTTGGTAAATAGAGATGGGATAGCCATCGATTTATTTGCAGGTCCTTCCGAGGTTTTAATCCTTGCAGACGACAGCGCAAACCCTGCCTTTGTAGCAGCGGATCTGCTTGCGCAGGCAGAACACGGGACAGACAGCCACTGTTTATTGGTAACAACGTCAAACGCTTTATTGTATCAGGTTCAGCTTCAGATTGAGAAACAGCTAACATCTCTTTCAGGAAACAGACACTTACAAAAATCAGTAGATAACTTCTGCTTGGTTTTGGTGAAAGATATGGAAGATGGCATTGCACTGAGTAATTTATATGCACCCGAGCATTTAATTATTTCAACACATAATGCAATGGGCATTTCAAGCAAAGTAGAAAATGCTGGTTCGGTATTTATTGGGCATCATACGCCAGTGTCCCTTGGTGATTATGCTTCGGGAACCAACCATACGCTGCCCACAAACGGTTCAGCGGTGGCATATAGCGGGGTTTCCCTGGACAGCTTTCTCAAAAAGATCACCTTTCAGCAAGCAACAGTACAAGGCTTACAAAATATTGGTGGTATTGTCACGCAAATGGCAATTGCGGAACAATTGCCTGCACATGCAAATGCTGTGGCGGTCAGGCTCAAGAGTGGAGAATGATTAGCGTTTGGACAGCACGATGCTTATTCAGTTTGATTTAACCTTTATACTATTTATCATGAATTACGCTCAAACCTTTTTCTCCCGCCAATTTCTCTGGGAAATCGTTAGAATCCTAACCGTAGGAATAGCCAGCCTTTTATACTATTTGAATCTGATCCCGCTTCCTGTTTTATTAGCCGCAATGGCTTTTGGCCTTTATTCGCTGGTACAGACAGCCGCAAGCGATCTTATCCGAGAGCGAAAAATAGGAACCGAACTGTTTATTACCATTGCCGTAGTTATTTCCGTCCTCGGCAAGGAGTATTTGGCAGGCTCTGTTGTATTAATGATTATCCTTATTGCCGAATACATCGCCAGTGCTAGCGGTGAGCGGGCAAGAGCTTCCATTAAGGAATTGATTGGCTCTGTTCCCAAAACGGCTATTGTAAAAAGAGGTGATAAAGAAGAGACAGTTCCAATTGATGACCTGAAAGTTGGCGATATAATTCTTGTAAAAGCAGGAGAAAAAATTCCTGTTGATGGGAAAATAATGAATGGCTCCGGCTCCGTTAACCAGGCTCCTATTACCGGCGAGAGTGTGCCCCAGGAGAAGATAGCGGGGAGTGATGTTTTTGCAGGAACAATAGTTGAACTGGGAGCACTGGATATTCAGATGACGAAAGCAGGGAAAGACACTGTTTTTTCGCGCATAATTTCTCTGGTTGAAGAAGCTGAAAGCCAGCAAGCGCCTATCGAAAAATTTACAGACAAAGTGGCCTCTTATCTTATTCCCATTGTATTCGTTTTTGTGGGTGTCGTGTATTTCTTCACCCGCGATGTTAGGATGGTTATTGCATTGCTCATATTCATGTCACCCGCAGAATTAGGCTTAGCCACTCCCCTTGTAACTATTGCAGCTATTGCCCGTGCTGCACGGGAAGGCATTCTTGTAAAAGGAGGACTTTTTTTAGAGGAACTGGCAAAAGTTACCACGATTGTTTTTGATAAAACTGGAACGCTCACGGTTGGAAGTCCCACCGTTAACAGTATTGAAATCATTGATAAAAAATATACCGAGAGCGAGTTGGTGCAACTAGCGGCGGCTGCCGACCGGCGTTCCAGCCACCCGTTGGCAAAAGCAATTTTGAACTATGCTGGAAAGTCAAATTTATCGTTTGGAAATCCTACGCAGTTTGAAGTAATCAAAGGAAGGGGGATTAGTGCAGTTGTTGATGGCAAATTACTTTTCTTAGGCAATAAGGCTTTAATGGAAGACCGTGGCGTATCGGTACTAAGGGCTACGAATAACTTAACCGACACCTCCATTTTCCTTGCAATAGACAATAAGCTTGCAGGTATCTTCTATGTTTCGGATGCTATACGTGAAGGCGCTAAAGAAATGGTTGAAGAATTAAGAAAAGGAGGAGTGCCCAATATCCTTATGCTGACCGGCGACAATCCCGAAACGGCCAAGCATGTCTCCGAACAGGTAGGTATCTCAGAATATAGAGCCAACTTACTACCCGAAGATAAAATCAAAATGGTTCGGGAACTACAGGGGAAGGGCAATAAAGTAGCGATGGTTGGTGACGGTATTAATGATGCCCCGGCTTTGGTACAGGCTAACATTGGCATCGCTATGGGCGCTATGGGAACCGAAGCGGCAATGGAAGCAGCCGATATTGTGTTGATGCAGGACAAATTGGAAAAAATAGCCAGGGCAAGAGCGATTAGTAAAAGAGCTTTTCGCACCATCAAAGAAAACATTATCGTTGGTGTTGGCGTGGTACATGTGGTTGGAATTACGCTTGTATTACTCAAAATACTTGGGCCTGTGGAAGCGGCGGCCATACATTTGTTGCCTGACACACTGGTATTCCTGAATTCTATTAAATTATTACGAGTAAAAATCAATTAAACGGTTTATTAATTTTAAAAATCAACAAAAATGAAAAGAATCAAAACAATCATTGCCTCATTCGCCATTATGTTTGCTGGTTTATCTTCAGCATCTGCTCAACATTCTCACGATGCTCCACATGGAGGAACACTGCAAGAGGCCGGTGGTTATCACATCGAGATGGTAAAAACCAAAGACACACTTAGTTTTTATGTAATGGATGGTAGTAATAAAACCATTTCTAAAGCAGTAACTGGTAGCCTTCAATTTGAATTCAGCAACAAGACCAAGTCTACCACTAAACTTGTTTCCTGTAAAGCAGGTGGCTTATGCACACCGCTTCCAAAAGCAAACATTTTTGAATATTGTACGGCGACGTTTAAGGTAGACGGCAAAACATTTTCAACAAAATTCAAAAACTCAGTTTCCGATGCTCAAAAAGCGCATGGACACGAACATTAATCAGCCTAGATTTAGGCTGTGGTTTTGATTTCGATTGCAGTGGCTTTCGCCTTCCACAGGCGGGAGAGAGCCCCTTAAAAAAATTAGACAATGACTATAAAAAAAATATTGGCTGTTTTTATAACACTCCTTTGCTGCTGTATCTGGCAAACTGTTCAGGCACATGGAGTAGATGACGACACTCAGGCGTTTCTGTCCGGCAATTCCGGAATTGCATTTGGGCCGTTTTTATACATTGGCGCCAAACACATGCTTACCGGGTATGATCACCTGCTATTCCTGGTCGGAGTAATATTTTTTCTGTATCGCACGAAAGAGATATTACTTTACGTAAGCTTCTTTACTATCGGACATAGCACGACCTTACTGTTAGGGGTGTTAGCCGATATGAGTGTCAACGCTTATCTTATCGACGCAATTATTGCACTTTCCATCGTGTATAAAGGTTTTGATAACCTTGGCGGTTTTAAGCGTTTCTTCGGAACACAACCCAATACCAAAGCTGCTGTTCTGATCTTCGGACTATTTCACGGATTTGGTCTTGCTACCAAATTACAGGAATTCAAATTTGACAGGGATGGACTTGTTGCAAATTTGATCGGTTTTAATATAGGTGTGGAGATCGGCCAGTTTATCGCATTGGCGCTCGTGCTTTCTCTTATTGCTGTATGGCGAAAAAAACGCAGCTTCTTAAAATTTTCAACGCTTACGAACACATTGTTAATGGCGGCCGGATTCGCTTTACTGGGCTATCAATTAACCGGTTATTTTCTTTACCGCTAACTCAACTTAAACAAATAAAAAAATGGCAGAAATATATCATCCCGTTTTAAGCAGCAGAAAAATTATCAGAGCGGTAATCATAGCATTATTTCTTGGAGCCTTACTGGTATTTTGCGCTATCCTACCCGCCGAATACGGCATAGACCCTACAGGGGTCGGCAAGGCTCTCGGATTTACCAGGCTTCACGCTTCCTCAAGTGAAGCAGGTGCCTCTACTGTCCGGATGTCTTATCCCCGTTTGAAAATGGAAAAAGCAGGATCTGATCCAAGCGTTAAAAAACCTATAGAGGCAGATAATCCTCCTCCCACCCAACAATATGACGTCAGAGAAGATAGTGTGCAGGTGACGGTACCGGCAGGTAAAGGAATTGAATACAAGGTCTATATGCTTAAGCACGGTCAAATGAAGTATGAATGGTCCACGGAAAAGGATGTATTATATATCGATTTTCATGGAGAAGTGAACGAGGCCGAACCCGCTAAAGATACCTATTATGAAAGCTATACGCTTGCATATGCCGATAATATGGTTGGGACCTTTCTTTCGCCCTTTGAAGGTAAGCATGGCTGGTTTTTTCGAAACAACGGACAAAATGATGTAGTGGTAACCATCCGGCTTAAAGGACAGTACAGTTTGTAACCGATGGCTCTATATACATGCCTGGCGGATAAAAAAACAATCGATATAATCCGCCAGCATGTGCAAGAGCAGACCTGCCGCTACCAGTCTTGTTAACTTAGGAATAAGCAACAGGATGTATAAAATCACCGCAAAATAACTGTGCAAAGGATGAAAACCGATACTGCATCTGCAGGCATCAAAGATCGGCGAGGTCAGCAAATGGTCAATGTCCACGAGCATGGTAGCAAGTAAAATGAAGTATATACGAACCCATCGATCCTTGTTAATAAACAAGGCCAGTACAGCGGGGAATACCAAGTGAAGGAAGTAATGTACAAACTGTTGCATGCAGCCTGCAAAACTAAGACAATGTTAGTTTTTATGAACGGGGTCAATACAGGAACCGAAGCGGCAATGGAAGCAGCCGATATTTAAAATACTTATTCATAATTAAAACGGAACGTATGTCATCACTACTCGTCGCGAATTTTTGTCGCATATAGCAGGAGCTACCATTCTTGGATTTGCAGCCTCTTGCGCTTCCGGTAGAAAAACCGCTGCTGCACCTGTCGGAACCGGAACTTCTTTTTTTGATACCTCAATGGAGTTTCCACCGTGCCCTGTTTGCAAATAAAATGTCCTTTCTTCTTTTTAGTGGTATAAAAAGCCCCTGTAGAAACAGGGGCCGAACCAAAACTAACTGCTTATGAGAAAGTTTAAATGATTTCTCGTTCGGATTAAAGCGTTACAATAGTAAGAAATTATCCTTTACAACTTTATTTGCTTCTGGCAACTGCAGTAATGGCTTCAAGAGTACCACAAAATCTTATAACTCATTTCCATAATTGTGTAACAACCAGAGGTTAACGCTATAGTAGCTTTGCTGTATCAAAATATATTAGATATGGCAAATGAAAATAACCATTCTGTTTACTTACCCCTTGAAGGTGTTGAAAGTGAACATTGTGCCTTAATAGTTAACAAAGGGTTGGGAAAAGTAGAGGGAATTACTTCGCATAAAATAGAACTTAATAATCATAGGGCAGTCATTAGTACATCGGATGAAGTAGAGGTTGTACCTAAAGCGGTAAAGGCTATACGTGACTTGGGCTATGATGTTGATACGGTAAAAAAATCTTTTCCTGTCCTTAACATGACCTGCGCCTCTTGTGCCAGCAGTGCTCAAAGCATATTAGAAAATCAACCGGGTGTGGTAAATGTTGCAGTAAACTATGCCAACACTACTGCACAGGTAGAATATATACTTACTATCACCGACCCACAAAAGTTAAAAGCGGCTTTACAGGCTATCGGGTATGATTTAATGATTGATGAAACCGATGAGGCAAAAGATGCGTTAGAGGATCTGCACAAAAAGAAGTATCAAATACTGAAGAATAAGACGATTGGTGCAGTTTTGCTATCCATTCCCACGGTTGTTATAGGTATGTTCTTTATGGATATGCTTTATGCCAACTACATCATGTGGGCATTGGCTACTCCTGTGGTTCTCCTCTTTGGTCAGCAGTTTTTTGTCAACGCCTGGAAGCAAGCCAAACATCGTTCTGCCAACATGGATACGTTGGTGGCTCTGAGTACCGGTGTCGCCTACTTATTCAGTGTATTTAATACTTTGTTTCCTTCTTATTGGCACAGCAAAGGCTTGCATGCCCATGTTTATTTTGAAGCGGCGGCAGTCGTAATCGCTTTTATCTTATTGGGCAAGTTATTAGAGGAAAAAGCCAAAGGAAACACCTCATCGGCTATAAAGAAGCTGATGGGCTTACAACCCAAGACAGTAACGGTCGTTCATGAAGGCGGTCATCAAATGGAAATACCTATTGCAAACGTAAAGGTTGGTGATACACTTCTTGTAAAACCGGGTGAAAAGATTGCCGTAGATGGCACGGTGAAGTCAGGCAGTTCTTTTGTTGACGAAAGCATGATAAGTGGTGAACCGATACCCGTTGAGAAAAAGGCGCGTGAAAAAGTATTTGCTGGCACCATCAATCAAAAGGGAAGTTTTCAGTTTGAGGCTGACAAGGTAGGCGGTGATACGGTATTGGCGCATATCATTAAGATGGTGCAGGAAGCTCAAGGCAGTAAAGCACCAGTGCAAAAGCTCGTAGATAAAGTGGCAGGTATCTTTGTTCCTGTCGTTATTCTAATAGCTATTCTTAGCCTTATTGCCTGGCTGATGTTGGGTGGAGAAAACGGCTTAACACAGGGCTTGTTAGCAATGGTTACAGTATTAGTGATTGCCTGCCCTTGTGCTTTAGGTTTGGCTACGCCAACCGCCATCATGGTAGGTGTAGGCAAAGGTGCTGAAAACGGCATCCTGATTAAAGATGCCGAAAGCCTGGAAGTGGCTAAAAAAGTGAATGCCATTGTTCTTGACAAGACCGGCACTATCACGGAAGGCAAGCCGGTTGTTACTGACATACTTTGGCTCAACAATGATAAAAACGGCTTACCGGCTTTAGCTTCCATTGAAAAAGGCTCAGAGCATCCCTTAGCCGAAGCGATTGTAAAACATTTGGGCAATATAGAACACTTGCCTGTACACAACTTTGAAAGCATTACAGGTTTTGGTGCCAAAGCACAGGTAAACAATCAAATTTTTTATGTAGGTAATGCTTCTTTACTGCGTAATAACAACGTCACCATTGTCGGTCAATTGGATGAAGCTGCCCAAAAATGGTTAGCAGAGGCAAAGACAGTTATATACTTCGCAAATGATAAGGAAGCCCTCGCTGTTATTGCCATTGCAGATAAAGTAAAAGCTACTTCCATTGATGCGATAAAACAATTACAACAATTAGGTATAGAAGTTTATATGCTTACAGGTGATAATCAGAGCACAGCAAAAGCTATTGCAGAACAGACGGGTATTAGAAATTTTAAAGCCGAGGTGTTGCCTGCAAATAAAGCAGCGTTCGTAAAGGAATTGCAGCAAAGAGGCAAAATTGTTGCAATGGTTGGTGATGGCATTAATGACAGTAATGCTTTAGCACAAGCTGATGTAAGTATTGCAATGGGAAAAGGAAGTGACATTGCAATGGATGTAGCCAAAATGACTATCATTTCATCCGATCTCTCCAAAATTCCGCAAGCCATCAAGTTATCAAAGTACACAGTGACGGCAATCCGGCAAAACTTGTTTTGGGCATTTATTTACAACATTATAGGCATCCCCATTGCTGCCGGCATCTTATATCCTATCAATGGGTTTTTACTCAACCCCATGATAGCTGGTGCAGCTATGGCACTAAGCTCAGTAAGTGTAGTAAGTAACAGCTTACGTTTAAAATTCAAATCAATTCTTTAATCAATAAAACAGAATAAAATGGAAACTCTAAAATTAAAAACAAACATTAATTGCAGCGGATGTGTTGCCAAGGTTACGCCTTCGCTAAATGAAACGGTAGGTGAAAACAACTGGAAGGTAGATACCCAAAACCCAAACAAAATATTGACTATTTCGGGCACGGGAGTTAATAAAAATGAGGTAATTAAAGCAGTTGAAAAGGCAGGTTTCAAGGCGCAGGAAGCAGCCTAAAATTAGAGGTAAGCCGGGTCAGGTAAACTGATCCGGCTTTTATTAGGTGTAAAAAATTAACTTTGTTGTAGGTATCGCATAATGTTACCCCTAACAGGGGAAAGGCTTTTGCAGTGAAAAAGTGCTTAGTAACCATATTAGCAGTTCTATTCTTCATAACCTCCACAGGAGCTACTATTCACATGCACTTTTGCATGGGCAAGATGGTTTCCTGGGCATTATGGCATAGCCACGAAGAGAAAGATGAATGTGATAATTGCAGCATGACTAAAAAGGAAGGCTGCTGCGAGGATAGACACCAAACTATTAAGATTGAAAGTAAGTACAACTTTCAGACAGCCACTTTCCATCCTTTAAAAATATTTATTGACCTCCCACAATATGATTGGAATAACTACACCTTAATCGCGTATTGTCATCCAATCATCAATTATCCGCTTACCAACTCTCCGCCGGGTACGGGCAAAATTCCAATATACATCAGCAACTGCGTTTACCGTATTTAATTAGCTTTTCTCCTCTGTCGCAGGACCTTCTCTGTCCATCCTATCTGCCTCAACGGCTTGATATACCTTAATTGTTATTCGCTTTTTTGTTGTGCTACATCTGTTAGCACTATTATTACGTCTTATTACGTGTAAAATAATTCAACATGCTTCTATGAAGTTAGCTATAAAGAACATGGTTTGTAACCGCTGTATATTGGTAATAAGCCAGGAATTGAAGAAGGTACGATTAAAAGCTACCGCCATTTCACTTGGCGAAGTGGTATTAGCGAAAGACCCAACTCAAAACCAATTGGAGAAGTTTAGGAACAACATCGCTGCCCTTGGCTTTGAACTGCTCGATGACAGCAAAAAACTGGTAACTGAAAAAATTAAAAACATCATAATTACTGAAGTACACCATAGTGATAAAGTAAGTAAATACAACTTTTCACAAATACTTTCCGAACAATTAAAAAGGGATTATTGCTATTTGAGCAACCTGTTTTCAGAAGTGGAAGGCATAACCATAGAAAAGTATATCATCAACCAAAAAATTGAGAGGGTGAAAGAGTTGCTTGTTTATGGGCAGTTATCGCTGAGTGAGATTGCTGACAAATTAGGTTACAGCAGCATTGCACATCTTTCTGCTCAGTTTAAAAAGGTAACTAACCAAACACCCAGTCATTTTAAAAACATTGGTAAAATCAGGCGAAAACCGCTTGATGAGGTTTGATGTTAGTGATTTTTCGCACTTTCTTTAGTGAAGTGCAAGTTTGTAAAAAGACTATTCTTCTTTTTTGTTTTAAGCCGAATTAAATATTATGAAAAACAGCAGAACCATTGAACTATTAGGAGATAAAGCAGAGGGTCTTTTAAATAATACCTGTACCATTGATAAAGAAAGTATTCACCTTCCTTCTCCTGATATTATAGAAAACATTTGGGTTAACAGTAACCGAAATAACCAGGTATTGCGAAACTTTCAATCTTTATTAGGTCATGGACGTTTAGGAGGCATAGGCTATTGTAGTATTTTTCCCGTTGACCAGGGTATTGAACACAGTGCAGGTTCTGCATTTGCTCCTAACCCTATCTATTTCAATCCCGAAAACAGCATTAGGCGGGCAATGGAGGGCGGCTGCAATGGCGTTGCTTCTACATTTGGAGTTCTGGGCATCATGGGCCGTAAGTATGCACACAAAATCCCTTTTATTATAAAGATCAATCATAACGAATTTCTAAGTCTTCCAAACACATATGACCAAACCCTTTTTGGCACTATTAAAAGTGCCTGGAACATGGGTGCTATGGGCGTTGGCGATACTATTTATTGGGGAAGTTCGGAAAGCAGGCGTCAATTGAAAGAAGTAGCTGAAGCTTTTGAAATGGCACATGAACTTGGCATGGTAACTATCTTATGGTGCTATACCCGTAATAACGGTTTCAAAGTAAATGAAACAGATTATCATACATCTGCCGACTTAACCGGACAAGCAAATCATTTAGGCGTTACTATACAGGCAGACATTATACAATAAAATAAAAGCTGCCTACTAATAATGGAGGCTATTTAGCTACCAAACATGGTAAAACCCATAAGCTGGTATATGAAAAACTAACCTCCGATCATCCTATTGATTTAACCCGTTATCAGGTGTTGAACTGCTACAGCGGGCGGGTAGGTTTAATTAACAGCGGTGGCGAAAGCCTGGGAGATAGTGACTTGCAGGAAGCGGTCATTACCGCCGTGGTGAACAAACGTGCAGGAGGTATGGGGCTTATTCTCGGGCGCAAGGCATTCTAACGTCCATTCAAGGAGGGAATAGATATGCTTAAGACAATACAGGATGTGTATTTGGATAATGAAATAACAATAGCGTAAATCCTTAAGATAAGTTAAGGTATTCGATAATCAGATTATAAATCTTTTCCAAATTTGTGTAAATAGTTTTTCTTGATTTATTACCTTTGCATCACAAGCTGTGAAAAAGTTTCTTGCAACCATATTAGCCATTCTGTACTTAGCCGCTACCACTGGGGCTACTGTACACCTGCATTATTGCATGGGCAAGCTGGTTGAACAAAACCTTTGGTACACTGAAAAAGAGCAATGCGGCAAATGCGGAATGGATGACAGCCAGCAAGCCGACAAACGCTGTTGCAAGGATGAACACAAGCAAGTGAAGGTCGAAAACGACCATTACACATCCGATATTGCTTTTCAGGCAATGCAATTGGCTGCCGTAACTATACCTGTTTCTTTCATCGAAATTCCTCAAATAGCTTTTTCTTCTATTACTGAAGAAAATCCCACCAGCAATGCGCCACCCCGAAGTAGCAGCATCGCCATCTATAAGCGCAACGGCGTTTTCCGTATTTAAAGTTTACCTCTCTTTTTGAGCCGGGCAGCACACTGTCGGGCTAAAGGCATTTCTGTATGCCTTTGTTTCTCGTTTATTTCTATTACAAAAATTTTATGAAATCACTACAATTTATTCTCATTGCGCTATTTGCAATAGTAACATCTTCTTCGTTTGCCCAACAAACAACACAGCAACAAACAGATACCATAAAAGTGTATGGCGAATGTGGCATGTGCAAAAGCCGTATTCAAAATGTTTTGAAACTGGATGGCATTACTGCTGCCGTATGGGATATGGAAACAAAGTTGTTAACCGTAACCTACAACCCAAAAACAATCAGCAACGATGACATTCATAAGAAGGTGGCTGCCGTAGGGCACGATACCGACAAGTACCAGGCTGATGATAAAGTATATGATAAGCTGCCCGGTTGTTGCCAATACGAAAGAAGAAAGGTTAAAGCAAAAAAGGATCATTCACAGCATCACTAATAAGCAAGTAAGATTATGGTACATCGTATTATAGAATGGTCGTTGCGCAACCGCTACATTGTTTTGATAATGGTGGCAGGCTTATTTGTTTGGGGTGCTTTTTCTGTAAAAAACAATCCCATTGATGCCATTCCCGACCTTTCAGAAAACCAGGTCATTGTATTTACCGAATGGATGGGGCGTGGACCCCAACTGATAGAAGACCAGGTAACTTATCCTTTGGTTACAAACCTCCAGGGCTTACCACGCATTAAATATGTAAGGGGCACGTCCATGTTCGGCATGAGCTTTATTTACGTCATTTTTGAAGATGATGTTGATGTGTACTGGGCAAGGGAAAGAGTGCTGGAACGGTTAAGCACCATTTCCCGCAACTTACCAACAGGCGTAAGCCCGCAGTTAGGTCCTGATGGAACAGGCGTAGGGCATATTCTCTGGTACACATTGGATGCTCCTGGAATGGATTTGGGCGAGCAAAGAGCCTTGCAGGACTGGTACATCAAGTTTGGTTTGCAAAACGTAAAAGGCGTAAGCGAAATCGCTTCCTTTGGCGGCTTTCAAAAGCAATATCAAATCACACTCGATCCCAACAAGCTTTTATACTACAAACTCTCTGTAAACAATGTTATCAGCGCTGTTCGTTCCAATAACAACGAAACCGGCGGCAGCAAATTTGAGTTGAGTGATATAGGCTATGTAATTAAAACCTCCGGCTACTTAAATTCCATAGAAGAGATCCAAAACATTCCCCTGAAAACCGATAATGGCATTGCTGTAAGAGTGGCTGATATAGCCAGTGTGCAAATGACCGGTGAAACAAGGCTGGGCATTTTTGACCAGAATGGAGAAGGCGAAAGAGTAGGCGGCATTGTGGTGATGCGTTATGGCGAAAATGCCGATGAAGTGATTGACAATGTAAAAGCTAAAATGCTGGAAGTGGCAAAAGGTTTTCCTGAAGGTGTAAAATTTGATATTGTTTATGATCGTGGCGAACTGATTAATCAGTCCATTTCTTCTATCAAAACCACCCTCATTGAAGAAATGATTGTGGTATCGCTTATCGTTATCATCTTCCTGTTTCACTGGCGCAGTGCCTTTAGCATTGTTATCCAAATTCCCATCACCATTGCCATCAGTTTCATTTTGCTTAATGCCTTTGGCATTTCTTCCAATATCATGTCCCTAACCGGTATTGCACTGGCAATTGGGGTCATTGTGGACAATGGCATTATCATGAGTGAAAATGCTTACAAACACCTGGCAGACCGCTATGCACATTGGCAACAGGAACAAAAAAACAAAACCGAATTATGATCTGGCGTAGAAAAAATAAAAAGATAAAAGAAAACTGGATTACCGAAGAAGAACGGCTTGCCATTATTGAAAAATCCAGCAAGCAGGTATCCAGGGGCGTATTCTTTGCAACTGTTATCATCATCACTTCATTTCTTCCGGTGTTTTTACTCACCGGTCAGGAAGGAAAATATTTCCACCCGGTAGCCTATACCAAAACATTCATCATGATAGTGGATGCCTTTCTGGTAATTACGTTGGCACCGGTGCTGATTTCCTTTTTTATGAAAGGAAAATTCAGGCCCGACAATGCCAATCCGGTAAACCGGTTTTTGGAAAGAGTTTATACCCCAATTATCCATTGGGTAATGAAATGGCGAAAAACAACGCTTGCCATCAATATACTTGCACTGCTCATTTCCATTCCGCTGCTACGAAGCCTGGGTACTGAGTTTATGCCGCCGCTCGACGAACAAAGCGTTTTGTTTATGCCGGTTACATTGCCTGACGTTTCCAATGCGGAAGCAAAGAGAATATTGCAGGTACAGGATAAAATCATCAAATCTGTTCCTGAAGTGGACAAGGTATTAGGCAAGGCAGGCAGAGCCAGTACGGCAACAGACAATTCCCCCATCAGTATGATTGAAACCATCATTACATTAAAACCACGTGAAGAATGGCGGGAAGGCATTACGAAAGCCGGCATCATTAAAGAACTGGATGCCAAGCTGCAAATTCCCGGTGTGGTAAATGGTTGGACACAGCCCATCATCAACCGCATCAACATGCTATCTACCGGCATCCGTACCGATGTGGGTATTAAAGTGTATGGGCAAAGTCTTGATACGCTTGCCGCCGTTTCCGAACGGGTAAAAACAGCCCTTGAAGGCACTGCCGGTGTTGCAGATTTATACGTTGAACCTATAACCGGCGGTAAATACCTTTCTATTGATGTTCGTCGTGCCGACCTGGGTCGTTATGGCTTGAATGTGGATGATGTAAACCAAACCGTGGAAACTGCTTTAGGCGGCGCTCCTATTGGACAAACGGTAGAAGGCCGGCAGCGTTTTTCAATCAATGTACGTTTAGCGCAGGATTATAGAAACAGCGTAGAGCAAATCAAAAGAATACCGCTTCAATCAGCAGGTTTTGGCGAAGTGCCTTTAAGTGCTGTAGCGGATATTAAGTTTGAAGATGGACCGCCGATGATTAATTCTGAAAACGCTTTGTTGCGTGGCGCTGTCTTGTTTAATGTAAGAGACCGTGATTTGGGCAGCACGGTAGAAGAAGCAATGGAAAAGCTCAACCAGCAAAAAGGGATTTTGCCTGCCGGTTACTTCCTGGAATGGAGCGGACAGTACGAAAACCTCATTAGAGGACAGCAAACACTCATGTGGATTGCACCAATTGTACTGGTCATTATTTTCTTCTCCTTATACTTTGCTTTTCATTCCATTCGTGAAGCATTCCTAAGCCTTATCACCGTTCCGTTTGCCCTGATCGGCGGCGCTTACATTATCTACTTCTGGGGTGTCAATCTTTCGGTAGCAGTAGCCGTTGGTTTCATTGCTTTGTTTGGCATTGCAGTAGAAACAGGCATTGTGATGGTTATTTATTTGAACGATGCCATGCAACAACTCATCAAGCTAAAAGGAAATTCAAGGGAAACCATTACAAAGGCGGACCTGCAGGAATACGTTATTCATGGTGCGGCAAAAAGATTACGTCCTAAGATCATGACGGTTTGCGTTTCCCTGTTTGGTCTGGTCCCGGTGCTATGGGCAACCGGTGTAGGAACGGATGTGATGAAACCGGTGGTATTGCCGATGATTGGCGGCGTGTTTACTTCCGCTATTCATATCCTGCTGGTAACGCCGCTCATCTTCTTAATGGCAAAGGAATACGAATTACGCAAACACGGAAAATTGGAGGTGTACGATGTGCAACATTAAAAAATATCTCTTCTTGCTCTTACTGCTTCCGGTTAGTGCATTTGCACAGCAAAAAGAAGTATTGAGCCTGCCGGAAATCATACAAAAGATAGACAGCAATAATATTCTGCTTAAAACTTACGGCTTACGGGCTGAAGGTTACAGATACAGCGCTGATGCGGCCACTGCCTGGATGCCGCCAATGGTAGGCGCAGGCACATTCATGACGCCTTACCCGTTTCAAAAAGTGATGGACGGCAGCGATAAGGGTTCTGTAATGCTCCGGCTGGAACAGGAAATTCCCAACGGAAAGAAATTGCAGGCAAGAAAAAACTATATCCAGTCGCAAGGGAATATTGAAAAGGCTACCCGTGCGGTTACACTGAATGACTTAAAAGCACAGGCAAAGGGGCAGTATTTTAACTGGCTGGTAGCGGCGCAAAAAATCAAAGTAATTGAAGCCAATGAAAAGATACTGGAAATGATGAAGAAAATTGAAGAAGTGAGGTATCCGTACAATCAGTCGCAGTTAAGCACAGTCTATAGAGCAGAAGCCGAAATACAAAAGAACCGCAACATGCTACTGATGCCACAGGGCGACATTGCGCAAGCAAAGGCTTATCTCAACTCATTAATGAACCGTCCGGGCAACGCTGATTTTCGTATTGATACCACTTACGAACCACGCTTTGTCGCATCAGTTACTTACGATACGGCAAGCCTTGCTACCCAACGAAAAGATGTGCTGCAAATGAATGAAAGCATCCGTTCCATGAAGCTAAATATTCAGTCTATGGCGCTGGATCGAAAACCAACCTTCCGCATTCAGTTTGATCACATGACGCCGCTCACCGGAATGATGCCGAAGGCATATAGCGTAATGGGCATGATGTCTATTCCCATTGCACCCTGGTCAAAAAAAATGTACCAGTCCGAAATTAAAGCTATGCAGTCAAACATCGGTGCAATGGAAAGCGAAAGGGCTGCAATGCTCCAGGAAACGCAGGGCATGTTATACGGTATGCAGGCGCAAATACAAACCATGCAGCAGCGTATCAAATCATTAGAACAGAAAGTGATACCTGCCTTGCAAAAAACCTTAGATGCCAGCTTTTTGTCGTACCAGGAAAATAAGCTTACCCTTACCATTGTCCTTGACAACTGGGAAGCACTGAACATGATGCAGCTTGATGTGTTGGACGAGAAACAAAAATTATTTCAAATGATTATTGATTATGAAAAAGAGTTATTCAGGTAAACTGCTCATACCGCTGCTGACAGTTCTGTTGTTGTTTTCCTGCAAGGAGAAAACAGAAACAACCAGGACGACAGAAACAACGCATAACCACAGCGAAGCAACTAAATATACTTGTCCCATGCACCCACAAATCGTCCGGCATCAACCCGACAAATGTCCTATTTGCGGCATGGACTTAGTGCCTATGAGCAGTTCCCACGAATTGCATGTTGACAGCAGTTTATTGCCTTTATTAAAACCGGTAAATGAACAGGTGGTTTCTTCCATGCCAACTATTAGAGCGGAAAGCGGCTCAAGGATTTTCTCTTTGCCGGTGCAGGGTATTGTTACCTACGACACCAGGAGCCAGGAAAGCATTTCCAGTCGTGTTGCCGGAAGAATTGAAAGAATGTATATCAAATACAATTACCAACCGGTAAGCAAAGGACAGCTTATCATGGAAATTTATTCTACCGACTTGGCTGCTGCTCAAAGGGAATTAATTTATATCAGCAGGAGTGATAACAATCCTTCGTTACTGCAAAAAGCCAGGCAACGCCTTAGCCTTTTAGGTATGCAGCCGGCACAAATTAACCAGGTAATTAAAAGCGGAAAGCCGCTATACCGGGTGCCGGTTTATAGCAGCGTTAGCGGTTATATTGTAGAAAAAAATGTAGCAGTAAATGCTGCCTCTTCGGGTGTTGCCATGCCTTCTTCATCTTCAGCTTCTTCCGTTGGAATGGGTGGCATGGGTGGTGATGCTTCCGCTGCGGCTACCCCTACACCCCAGGCTGCCCCCAGCCCCACACCAGTGATGATTAGGGAGGGGCAATATGTAGGTGCAGGAGAAACGGTTTTTACCATTTACAAGGATAACAGCATGGTGGCAGAATTTTCTTTTGCCCCTTCATTGGCTGCTGAAATCAAACGAGGGCAAAAGCTGGTGTTTCATACCGTTGCCAACCCTAACGATGTAAAAACCGGAAGTATTGGTTTGATTGAACCAAGCCAAAGAAATGGTGAAAGCTTTACGGTTGCCCGTGTGTACTTATCTGGTACCGACTTAAAACCGGGACAATTGCTTACTGCAAATATACCTGTTGTAAAAAACGGAGCGTACTGGCTGCCTGAAAAAGCAGTGCTACAATTGGGAACAAAAGCCGTCGTTTTCAAAAAAGAGAATGGTGTTTACATTCCGAAACAAGTACAAACTGGTATTAAAGTAAATGGCATGGTAGAAATAATAGACTTCATTGGCGACTGGCATGTAGCTAAGAATGCCAGCTTCCTGGTGGACAACGAAAGCTTTATCCGACTGACTTCAAACAATTCAAAATGAAACAGACACTAAAAATACTTTCCGTTATTCTGCTTGCCGGCACAGCCCTTTTGGGCTTTCCTTCCTGCAACGACGGAGAAAAGGAACAGCATACGGAAACAACGCACAAGCAAACCTATACCTGTCCTATGCACCCGCAAATCATTAGCGACAAACCGGGCACCTGCCCTATTTGCGGAATGGATCTGGTGCTGTTTGACAAAAGCAATGTTTCCGATTACCTCACATTAAGTGAACCGCAACAGGCATTGGCAAATGTTACGACCGATACCATTAAAACCGGTTCGTTCTCTTCCTTCAAACAATTAAACGGAAGGCTTACAGTGGACCCTTCGCAAACCGAAGCCGTATCGAGCCGTGTAGCCGGAAGGATTGAAGCTTTGTATGTGAAACAAACTGGTGTTCCGGTTCGCAAGGGACAGCCCTTGTATAAAATTTACTCGGAACAATTAGCGGCGCTGCAACAGGAATATCTCATAACCATAGCGCAGGCAGCCCAATTTCCGGACGACAACAAGTTTCAACAATTGGCAGATGCAGCAAAGCAAAAGTTGCTTTTATATAGCCAAACAGAAGCGCAGATACAGCAGCTAAGAAATAAAAAGCAAACCAGCCCTTATGTTACATATCCTGCTCCGGCGGATGCCGTTGTGTCTGAACTATTTATTACAGAAGGTCAATACGTGGCAGAAGGTTCTTCCATTATGAGTCTTGAAGCGTATCATACCATTTGGGTGGAAGCCGATTTATACTCTGGCGAAGCAAGCCTTGTAAAGAAAGGCGATGTAGTAAACGTAACCGTAGCAGGATTTGAAAACGAACCCAAAAAAATGCGGGTTGAATTTATGGCGCCGGCGCTACAGGCAGGCAGCCAGTTGCTTACTATCAGGGGCAGCATACCTAATTCTAATAATCAGCTCAAAGCAGGAATGCAGGCAGTTATACAATTGCCTGTTGCCAATACTTCCAAAGCCCTTACGCTACCGGTAGATGCAGTTATTCATGATGGTAAAGGGGCCCATATTTGGGTAGAAACAGGCGAAGGAAAGTTTGCACCAAAAATGGTAGAAACAGGCGCTGAAAACTTTAACCGCATAGAAATAACCAAAGGTGTAGAAGAAGGTGATGTGGTAGTGGTTTCCGGTGCCTACCTACTATACAGTGAGTTTGTATTAAAAAAGGGCAAAAACCCGATGGCAGGGCATAATCATTAATAAACATTCAATCATACATCTAAAAACAAAAAACAATGCAACATTTATTGAAAACAGTAATTCCTTTCGCAGCAGCCCTTATTATTTCCTCCTGTGGAGGCAACAGCAGTTCCGAAAACAAGGCCGGAACAACAGACAGCCACGATCATGCTGCCACAGAACAAATGCAAAGCACCGCCAGTTCAACACCTGTTCTAAAAAACGATAAGCTCAATGCCGTTTACCAGCATTACATTCATTTAACAACCGCGCTTACCAATGATGATATGGCAGAAGCTAAAGTTGCTGCCAATGCAATTGAAGCCGGTGCAAAAGATATAGATGGCGCAAACACTATTGCATCAGCAGCTTCAAAAATTACTGCTGCATCAGGCATCGAAGCTCAAAGAGCTGCCTATGAAACATTGAGTAATAATATGACTGCCTTAATTAAGAAAGAAGGTTTATCCAGTGGTGAATTATATGTGGCACATTGCCCAATGGCTTTTAACGACAAAGGCGCTTCGTGGATCAGTGGCAGCAAGGAAATTCGTAATCCTTACTTTGGTGAAAAGATGTTGGGTTGCGGCGAAGTGCAGGAAACGATTAAATAAGAATGTTTTTGGGATTTAAGAAGAAAAGCACTATGAAGTCAAAAAATTCGGCATAGGATGAGTTTGCTAAGGCAGAGATAGAAGCTTACTTATTTCGGCAAATCTAAAAATTATGTAAATCTTAATAAAAATAATATAACAGTGGGCAGCTTTCGACTGGCTACCTTTGTATATGACTTAGTCTTGGGCAAACTGTGATGAAAGAAAATCAATCCATACAGCTAAAAGCAGCATTTCTGTTAATCGTGTTCTCACTAAATACGGTTATTGGATTTGCTTGTTCTCTTGGTTTGGATTTAGGTTTTAACGCTACTCATCACCATGAGGAAGCAACTCAATCTTCAACACATGTGCACGGTGATGGTAAAAAACATCAGCATCACCATCAACATAATCATCAAGAGAAAAACCACAACCAAACAAGCCATCAGCATAACTCAAAAGATGGTAAAGACAATTGCTGTAATGAAAAAGCAACGAAATTTGCTCATCTCGAAAAAACCGTCCCCCAATCCGTAAATGCTGTAATTAATCCTGTATTCTTTGCAGCATTTCTTTCTATATACTTTGATGTTGACCTTTTATTTACTTCGCAGGCTGTTCCAAATATCAAGCATTTTGTCCGAAGTTACCATCCTCCCATACCGGACATTCGCATAGCCATTCAGAGCTTTCAGATTTGATTTAATGTTTCATTTCTGCATGGCATTATTTGCCCATGCCTGCACTTATTTTTTGTAAACATTAAATCATTTCAAATGAAAAAGCTAATCGTAATAGCAACATTATTTTGCTTTATTTCAGTGTCAGCATCTGCTCAACACGACCATGGCAGCCATAAGACTAAATCTTCAACTTCGACTATTAATGCGGGTGATAATCAAAATCTCTCGCAATTACTTACTTTCTATTATAACATAAAGGACGCCCTGGCTGCGGACAACGCCACTGTCGCTTCTGCTAAAGCAGCAGAATTTGTAAAGACTGCCAATAGCATAGATTATAAAGTAATTTCGGAAGGCAATATTCACGCTTTGCTTAAAGATGCTGGGCGGATTTCCGAAACCAAAGACATCAAACAGCAACGTAATCTATTTGCCAATCTCTCCACCAATATGTCTGCCGTAGCTAAAGCGGTAAAACTCACTGACCAGCCTGTTTTTCAACAATATTGCCCAATGAAAAAGGCATATTGGTTAAGTAGTGAAAAGACAATCAAAAATCCATATTACGGTAGCAGCATGCTTACCTGTGGTAAGGTAACAGAAACTTTCAACTAACTCTTTTTCAAAATCAAAGCACTGTTGAGGTTGCCTTTTGTAAACCTCAAATTTATTCACTTTAAAGTATTACAAGAATGAAAACTATAGCAATCGCCTTAATGATGTCCTCTGTTGTTTTTACAGCCTGTGATAATGGCAATAACAAATCTGATGAAAACGCAGAAACCAACAAACGTTCCGCTTCAGAAACAACACCTTCTTCAAACCCAAATGCAGAGGCAACTCCTATTGAAGGAATTGTAAGTGGCTACCTCAGTCTAAAAAATGCGTTAGCTAACGACAATAGTAAAGATGCAGCTAATGCGGGAAATGCAATTGTGGAAGCAATGAACAAGATAGATAAATCATCTTTAACGGAAGATCGAATGAAATTGTATGCTGATGTAGAGGAAGATGCCAAAGAACATGCAGAGCACATTGGTAGCAATGCCGGTAACATCAAACATCAGAGAGAACATTTTGATATGCTTAGTAAGGATATGTATGACCTGGTAAAATCATTTGGGACGGGTCAAACCTTGTACCACGCCTTTTGCCCGATGTATAACGATAACAAAGGAGCCTACTGGATTAGTGAAACAAAGGAAATAAAGAACCCCTACTTCGGCAAAGAAATGCCTACGTGCGGTGAAGTGAAAGAGGAAATTAAACAGTGAGCATGAGCCGCATAAAAAAGATGTTGTTAGCTATCCTAATTATACTGATTGTTATTCAATTTATACAACCTGCCCGCAATACAAGCGGGCAGGTATTGCAGACGGACATCGTAAAGGTTTCTAACGTTCCGCAAAGCGTACAAACTGTTTTAAAAACAGCCTGCTACGATTGTCATAGCAACAATACCCGCTATCCCTGGTATGCCAATGTGCAGCCTATGGGATGGCTTTTAGCGAGGCACGTTAAGGAAGGCAAAACTGAATTGAATTTTAGTGAGTTTGGCGCATACTCAACAAGGCGGCAGGCTAACAAGCTTCGTGCTATTGAAAATACTATTAAGGATGGTACGATGCCCTTGTCATCATACCTCTTGCTACACAAAGATGCCCGGCTTACTGAAACAGATAAAAAGGAAATCATTAATTGGGCACTGCAAGCAAAAGACAACCTTGAGCAAAATAAACCGTAATGAAAAAAATACAAAAAGTAATATTCACTATTCTAAAGGCAATTTTTCTTCGCAAGAAAAAGTGTTGTCAATAAACTTAATAAAATGAAAAAGATATTACTCCTCACAATGCAATTGGTTTTGCTTGTTGTTTTTGCACCTGATATTCAGGCACAAAAACAACAAACACAGGTTGTGTATACTTGTCCAATGCATCCGGAAGTGAAAATGGACAAGCCCGGTAACTGCCCTAAATGCGGAATGACATTGGTGAAAAAAACAATTAAAGCAACGCAGCCAAAAAATGGTAAAAAAAAGGAGCAGCCTACCAAGCAGGCAGGTACCCCACCCGTTAAAAAAGAAATGAAAGAAATGCCGGGCATAGATGAGAAGAAAGATATGAATATGAACATGCCCACGCATGATAAAATGCAAATGGATCATACGGAAGGGAATGCCATTAACCAGATTGGAGGTAAGGTAATCATCAATGGGGGCAAAACCGTTCGTTACGATTTATACGTAACCGATACAATGGTGAACTATACCGGTAAGCCAAGACATGGGCTTGCGGTTAATGGTTCTATTCCTGCACCACCACTCATTTTCTTTGAAGGGGATACGGCTGAAGTTTATCTGCACAACAGGCTGAAAACGCAAACATCTTTCCATTGGCATGGTATTATTTTACCAAACGAGCAGGATGGTGTTCCGTTTTTAACCACTTCTGTCATTCCCGGTGGCACTACCCATTTGTATAAATTCAAAGTGGTACAAAATGGAACCTATTGGTACCACTCGCATTCAGGCTTGCAACAGCAGGTGGGCACCTACGGCGCATTGATATTTAAAGTGAGGGAAGAAGATACTGTAAATAAAAGTGAAAATGAAATGAGAAATATGGACAATTCCTACACGGCGGAACTGCCCCTGGTATTAAGCGACTGGACAGATGAACACCCTCACCAGGTGCAACGCAGACTAAGAGCTGCCAACGACTGGTATGCCATTAAGAAAGGAAGTGTGCAGGGCTACGCTGAAGCCATTCGCAAAGGGTATTTTACCACAAAACTTGCCAACGAATGGAAGCGAATGAACGCAATGGATGTGAGTGATGTGTATTATGAAAAATTTTTAAGCAACGGCAAGCCCGAAGCCGAGGCGTCCCAGTTCAAGGCAGGCGATAAGGTCAGATTGCGTGTGGTGAATGGCGGTTCATCCTCTTATTTCTGGTTGCAATATGCCGGTGGTAAAATGACGGTTATTGCTAATGACGGAAACAATGTAGAACCCGTAGAAGTGGATCGGTTGATAATAGGCGTGGCAGAAACGTATGACGTAGTTGTAACCATTCCAGACAACATGAGCTATGAATTTCGGTCCACACCAGAAGACCGTAGCGGCTATACATCTCTGTGGCTGGGAAGCGGCATGAAAATGCCTGCACCAACCCTACCAAAGCTGAAATATTTCGAGGGTATGAAAATGATGAATGGCATGATGAAGATGAATGGCGATATGAAGCCAATGCCGGGCATGCAAATGAGCCTGCAAACAATGGATATGAATAGCGTAATGTATCCTGAAATTACCGGCAGTGAAGAAGAAAAAGGCAGTAATGGAATGCATGATCTGCACGGCATGAACATGGATGGAATGAAGGATAAGGAAGCTGATACCACTACCTCCGGAAAGATGCATGACAGGAAGGCTATGGACAACGGCAAAATGGATACTTCAAACAGCATGAAGATGCATGACATGCGCGGTATGAATATGGGCAGTAGCACGGGCATCGTAACCCTTAATTATGCCATGCTTCGTTCACCAGTCAAAACAACGATGCCGGATATGCCCACCAAAGTTTTGCATTTTACATTGGAAGGAAACATGAACCGTTATGTATGGTCTATCAATAATAAAACCTTGAGTGAGTGGGATAAAGTTTTAATTAAACAAGGTGAAAAAGTACGGATCATTTTAACCAACAATTCTATGATGCGGCATCCCATGCACCTGCATGGACACGACTTCCGGGTGCTGGGTGCACAAGGCGAATATGCACCTTTTAAAAATACGATAGACATCATGCCAATGGAAACCGACACCCTTGAATTTGCGGCTAACAAAGACGGCGACTGGTTTTTTCACTGCCATATTTTATACCACATGATGGCAGGTATGGGTAATGTTTTAAGCTACCAAAACTCACCGCCAAATCCCCAATTACCCAATAAAGCATTAGCCTGGCGGCAATTCAAACGCAGCGAAAGAATGACCCTTGCAACGGCAACTATTGGTTTAGAAAGCAATGGCAGCGATGCAACATTTCAGGTGGCAGGCAATCGGTTTGAATTACAGGGATTGTGGCATCTGGGGCTCAAACCCAAACAGGGTCGAGAAGTAGAAGTAAATTTTGGGCGATACCTGGGAAAGATGCAGTGGTTATTTCCGTATGTTGGGTTTGACTATCATTATAATAAAGTCAAAGGGGAGAAAATTGAAAAAAATTCCTTTGGGCAAACAAGTAATAAAAACAATCGTAAAACTTTTGTGGTCGGTTTGCAATATACTCTTCCCATGTTGATTGTGGCGGATGCAAGAGTAGATGGTGACGGCAAATTCCGTTTCCAGTTGGGCAGAGAAGACATACCGCTTACCAATCGTTTAAGAGGAAACTTTATGTGGAATACCGATAAAGAATATGCCGTAGGCTTGAGATATGTATTAAGAAAATGGCTTGCCTTATCTACTCACTACGATAGTGATATGGGTTTAGGTGCAGGTATCGCCATCATCTATTAAACATCATAAATACCAACTTATTTCTTCATATAAAAAACCAAACAATTATGACCGGTTATCACACGTACAAAAGTTGTATCGAAGCATGCCTTAGATGTGCTTCCATCTGTAATCATTGCGCTTCTGCCTGCTTGCAGGAAGATGATGTAAAAATGATGGCACGCTGCGTTCAGTTAGACATGGAATGTGCAGCTATATGCCATGCCGCCGCACAATTAATGAGCCTGGGCAGCGATAAGGCAAAAGGCTTATGCCGTATTTGTGCCGACATCTGTGAAGCATGCGGAGCAGAATGTGATAAGCATGCGCAACATGGAATGGATCATTGCCGCGAATGTGCAGAGGCATGCAGAACATGTGCCGAAGAATGCCGCAAAATGGCAGCTTAGTTCAGAAGGGTGGCTGATAATTAATAAAAGCCACCCTTTTGATTAACCTTTATTGATAAATCGAATTTTAAAAACTTTTAAAGAAGGGTATGAAAAAGACAATATTTCTATTAGCAAGTGCTGTTGTTCTATTATTAACAGCCTGCACAAAAGACAACGGCAACAACCAGTATCTGCAACCTCATGATGATAACCGCATGATGGATACCATGCATGCAATCATGGATAGAATGATGGCAATGCCGATGACCAATGACCCCGAAATTGATTTTTCCAAAATGATGATTATGCACCATCAGGGGGCTATGAACATGGCGAATGTGCAATTGCAGGATGGTAAAAATGA
Source organism: Sphingobacteriales bacterium 39-19 (assembly GCA_001898465.1). Classification (GTDB taxonomy): domain Bacteria; phylum Bacteroidota; class Bacteroidia; order Chitinophagales; family Chitinophagaceae; genus Ferruginibacter. Next base: position 154,264 of record MKTX01000005.1, read on the forward strand.
TAGCCTGAAACGAACGGCCCAAAAAATCATAAGAGATCAACAAATGGAAATACAACAATTTCAAGCAATCCTTGCTACCCTTACTGTAGATAATACAGATATGGAATACATGATGGAACAAATGGAGGGGATGAAAAAGATGGATAAAGCCATTGATGTACAGCTAATAACAGGGGATATTGACAATGATTTTGCAACATTGATGATTTGGCATCATCAGTCTGCAATAGACGATGCATCAGGGTACCTACATCATGGGAATAATGCACAATTAAAAACAATTGCCAACAATATCATCAAAGCCCAAACAATGGAAATTCAGGAACTGTCAGATTGGTTAATTGCCAACAGATGATAACAAAAGATATTAAAATACTGTTGCAGTTATACATAGCTGCACGGTATTTTATCTTTTAAGGTTGATGAACAGCCTAAGCATTTGATACAAAAAAGATCAACTTAAAAGGCACCCCGAAAAAATAAAGTTTATGACAATGTATAATCTCAACTAAGCCGTTTACAATGCAAAAGAAAATGAATTTACTTACTCTGCTTATTACAATTACGCTGCTGTCAGTTACAGCACAGGCGCAAAAAAATGAAGAGGTTTGCTACAACCCAAACTTAGTAAAAGATACCAGTAAGAAAAGTATAAAATCTATGGCTGTGGGTACAATCAATGGCGACAGCGTTAAGATAGTGTACCATTCACCCGGTATCCGTAAAAGAGTTATATGGGGTGGACTTGTGCCATACGATGAGGTGTGGGTAACCGGAGCACATGATGCTACTACGCTTGAAATTGAAAAACCTTTTATCGCAGGTGGCAAAGAAAATTCCCGCAGGCAAGTATGCTATCTTCACTATTCCGGGTAAAAATGAATGGACTGTGATCATCAATAGACAGTGGAAACAACATTTGGCTACTGAATATGATGAAAAAGAAGATGCTGTAAGATTGAGGGTAAAACCAGTGAAAAATACCCATACAGAACGACTGCAATACTTCATAGACCACACTAAAAGCAATAATGGAAAAATTGTTGTGGCGTGGGAAAAGGTGAAAATTGAGTTTCCATTTACAATCAAAGAATAAATACGTGGCACATCAATGATTGCCTGATAAAGAATGATATGGTAGAAAAGGTATTTTAAAAATTTAAACTATAAAATGAAACAATTCTTTTTTAACCCCAACATCTATTGTGTAAAATTTACAGGGGATAGGAAATAATTTATGAGAGCTAAAGATAATGCTGGATTTTCATTAACTGAGAATACGATTTATAGCGCCACCCTTGAAAAAGCGAAGCCATGCAATACCTAACGTCAAATAATTCATTATGAACCATGCTCATCACAATCAGTCAAATCAACGGACACAAATGTTCACCTGCCCTATGCACCCTGAGGTACTGAAGCCAGCACCGGGCAAATGCCCGAAATGCGGGGTGGATTTGGTGCCTGTGGAAACGGCAGCAAGTAATGTAGTAGTAAACCCCGAACATGATCATACTGAACATGCACACCATACCATCAATACTGATGAGGAAATTCATAAGGGGCATTCAGCTCACGATAAGCATGCAGGACATCATACGCATGACTTTCTAAAAAGATTTTGGATTTGTCTTGTCCTTACGATCCCTGTTTTGTTGTTGTCGCACATGATACAGCAATGGATAGGATTCGAATTAAAATTTCCGGGTGACAAGTACGTCTTGCTAACGCTGGGCAGCGTTATCTACTTCTATGGCGGCTGGCCATTCCTTACCGGAATGATAAGTGAAATAAGAAACAAAGCAATAGGGATGATGACATTGGTTGCTTTAGCCATTTCGGTTGCTTTTATTTATAGTGTAGCAGTTGTATTTGGCTTGCCGGGCATGGATTTCTTTTGGGAATTAGCCACGCTGATTGATATTATGTTGCTTGGGCACTGGCTGGAAATGCGTTCTACAATGGCAGCATCAAGGGCCTTAGAAAGTTTGGTAGCATTGCTTCCTTCCAAAGTGCATGTAGAAAGATCTGGCGAAGTTCATGATATTGATTTAAAGAATTTAAAAAGCAATGATATTATTCTAATAAAGCCAGGAGAAAAGGTTGCTGCTGATGGAGTAGTGTTAGAGGGTAATAGTTATGTAAATGAAAGCATGCTCACTGGTGAAAGTGCCCCGGTGAAAAAAGAAAAAGATGCGAAAGTAATAGGCGGCGCTGTCAATGGCGATGGCTCGTTAAGAGTTAAAGTAACCGGAACCGGAAGTGATAGTTATTTGAATAAAGTTATCAATCTGGTTCAGTCCGCACAAGATGCTAAATCAACTACGCAGAACCTTGCCGATAAAGTTGCTAAATCGCTTACGATTATTTCTATCATAGTTGGTGTAGCCACTTTTATTTATTGGTATAATGTCGAGAAGGATTTATCGTTTGCATTAGAGAGAATGGTAACCGTTATGGTTACTTCCTGTCCTCATGCTTTGGGTGTAGCTATTCCATTAGTAGTTGCCATATCAACTACCCTATCTGCAACACATGGCTTGTTGATACGCAACCGCACAGCGTTTGAGAATGCAAAGAAGCTCACAACTATCATTTTTGATAAAACAGGAACTCTTACTAAAGGATCGCACGAAGTACAACAAGTAATTGCATTGGATAACAGCTTCCCTGCTGATGAAATATTGCAATATGCGGCAGCCATTCAGCAAAATTCAGAACACCATATTGCACATGGGGTTATGCGGAAGTTAAAGGAAAAGAACCTGCCTCTATGGAAGTCAGAAAACTTTAAATACATACAGGGTGTAGGGGTTACTGGAATTGCAAATGATAAGAGTGTGGTAGCCGCAGGTCCAAATTATTTTAAACAAAGTCCTGTCTCACTACCTGCTATCCCTGAAACTGTTGACCAAGATGTAGAAACGGTAAATTTTGTTCTGATTGATGATAAACCCGTAGGCATTATTACTCTGGCGGATAGCATAAGAGAGACATCGGCAGAAGCAGTAAACGGACTGAAGCAAATGCACATTAAATCCTTTTTGCTTACAGGAGATAACGAAAAGATTGCTGCTGCTGTAGCAAACAAATTAGGGATGGATGGGTACTTGGCAAATGTGCTGCCTCACGAAAAACAAATAAAAGTAAAAGAGTTTCAGAACAAAGGAGAAATAGTGGCGATGACTGGTGATGGAGTGAATGATGCGCCTGCTTTAGCTCAGGCAGACGTTGGTATAGCTGTAGGTTCAGGAACCGAGGTTGCGGCAGAAACAGCCGATATTATCCTGGTCAATAGCAAACCTAAAGATGTGGTACAAATGATTTCTTTTGGCAAGGCAACATATAAAAAGATGATACAAAATTTGGCTTGGGCAGTGGGTTATAACGTAATAGCAATCCCTTTAGCAGCCGGTGTATTGTACCCATACTTTACATTAAGTCCTGCAATGGGTGCAGTACTTATGAGCTTGAGTACTGTTATTGTGGCAATCAATGCCAGCTTGTTAAAGGTTAGAAAAATATGAGTTCTAAACTTCTGTAAAATAGTAAACAAATTAAATGAGTAACCTATGATAAAAGCTCAATACAGTGATAAAAAATTGGCAGTAGATATACTTGCCAAATCATTTGATGCAAATCAAAGCGTTAACTACATCGTAGAACAAGATAAAAAAAGAATACAGCGGGTTCGTTCTTTAATGGATTACTCTTTTGAGGTCTGTTATTTATTCGGAGACGTGTTTTTATCGGACGATAAAAAAGCATGTGCGCTGATAACGTATCCCGATAAGAAAAAGACAACTCTCAAATCTATATTACTGGATGTTAAGTTAATCCTTTCTGCAGTTGGTCTGAAAAACATAAAGAAAACACTTGCAAGGGAGGCAATGATAAACAAGATACAGCCAAATGAGCTAAAGTATTATTTATGGTTTATTGGCGTTGATCCGGAATATCAAAATGAAGGTATTGGAAGTATTCTGTTGGACGAAATTATAGAGGATAGCGAGCATAAGAAAAGACCAATCTATTTGGAAACCTCGACCTTAAAAAATTTGCCCTGGTATAAAAAATTCGGTTTTCAGATATATCATGAACTTGATTTAAGCTATAAGTTATTCTTTTTAAAAAGAGAGTTTGATAAAAGGTAGAATAGATGCTGGTCTTTGGAACACAAATGCACATTGTCACATTTCTTTTTGTAAGTATAGAGATAGTTATCTTTCTTTATCTGGTAATATTTCGTTTAGCCCGTCCGGATGATAAGACCACTACGCTTAACCTTATCCTTATTTTTTTACTGCTTACCTACAATATCACAGGAGGCCTGCTTCCCGATCCTAACCTGCCTGGATCATATTTCTTGCAGAACGTAATTGCGTATGCGACCGGTTTCATCACACCATGTTACTTTCCGTATTATGTCTATAAAGTCTTTGGTTTAACGAAGATGAAATTTCATGCCTATAAGGGCGTCTATTTATTTCTGATTTTACCATACTGTATTTTCATTCTGGTCTTTTGGTTTACAGAGGATTTGAGGGAGACGCAAAATCTATTGATCTTTCCTGTACTGTATGGCATCTGGGTAATTGTCTCCTTAACTAAAGCTATTCATCATAAATACAATTACGATCTTTCAAACATCAAGGGTAGGCAGGAAATGGTTGTGTTCTTGTTTAGCTTAACACCGTGGATAGGTTTACCAATCATTACTTACTTTGCTTTAGGTCAGGCAGTTGAGGCTTTAGTTACAAACATAGGGTTCCTACTTTTGTTTGGATTGCAAGTAATAAGGAATATTAAAGAGCTAAGAACAGAGCATGAAAAACTGATAGAATCAGAGCAGCGCCTGAGAAGCTGGAATACTGATCTTAAAGATGAAGTTCATAAGCGTACTAAGGAACTGGAGAAAATCAATGAACAAAAAACGAATAATTTTATCAACCTCGTTCATGAAACCAAAACGCCTCTAACACTGATAAAGAATTATCTGGATGAGTACATCAGTAAATATGGCACTGGCGAGGAATTGAATATTATAAAGGGAGGGGTAGATAAACTGACTGCTGATGTAATCAACCTATTCGATATTGAACGTTTTTCAAAGGGAATTGATACATATAAGCATAACCATGTTTCAGACTTTAGTGGCATCCTTCAGGATAGCCTTCCTTTGTTCAAGCATTATTGTGTTAAACATAAAATCGAGTGTTCAACGTGTATTGACGAGAATATTTTTATTAAGGCAGATTCCAACGCGATTCACCGGATAGTAAATAATATTGTCGAGAACGCCATTAAATTTACCGATCCCAACGGCGAAGTGCTTATCTCGTTAAGTGGTCAGGAGAATGAGATAATCTTTTCAGTAGTGGACACGGGCATAGGCATTTCGGAAGATTTGCAAAAGAAAGTTTTTGACCCTTATTACCAAATCGGGTATAAACATACCAGCTTACAAGGCATGGGTCTTGGTTTACCGATAGTAAAGAAAGTAGTTGAAGGAATCGGCGGCACCGTATCTATCGAGAGCAATCCAGCTAAAATGCGGGGTACAAAAGTTATCATTACGCTACCCAGGTACACACCCACCGAAAAGGACAGACCTGTAAAGAAAGTGGAAACATTGAATAAACTCAATTATAGCTTCAATTACGATGAAGTAAATGATACTGATTACGATTCGCAAAAAAGAACAATACTACTGGTAGAGGATAACCTTGCGATGACTAATTTCCTTTCCAACAAACTCCGGGTTAGCTATAATGTATTTGTTGCTCATAACGGCTCCGAAGCGTTAAAGAAACTATTTGGAATGCCTGTGATGCCAGATCTCATACTATCCGATGTCATGATGGATAAAATGGATGGTTATACTTTCGCAAAAACTCTTTCAGAGCAAGATAAATACAGTCACATACCCATTGTATTTTTAACCGCTAAATCAACACCTACCGACCGCCTGAAGGGCCTGCGGCTTGGCGCAATAGACTTCATTTCAAAGCCATTTTCATTTGAGGAATTGAGCCAGAAAATTGAAACCATACTTGATAATATCTTAAAGCAGCAAAAGGCGATATTTAACACATCCATTGCCGCTTTAAAAACAGGCAAAAGCCACGACCCAGACAATGTGGCTCAATCTTCGATTCCAAAATTTGAGCAGAACTGTAAGCTATTTCATCTAACGACCCGCGAAACAGAAATTGCCCGGCTAATATTTAAAGGGAAAACATATAAGGGCATAGCAAGGGAACTGTTCATATCTGAGAAAACCGTAACAAAGCATATCCAAAACATCTTTGCGAAAGCCGAGGTTTCCAATAAGATAGAACTTATAAATAAGCTGAGTAAATAGCCACAAATCATTGATTTACTACTAATTAAGTACGAAAATAGTAGGAATTGCGTATAGGTTGCCCTAATAGCCAATCCTACCTTTGTAATGGCGAATAGTCGCTAAAACTAAAGTAAGGGATATGCGTGAAGGTTATGTATTAGAGTGGCTGGATACTTTGGTTACTGTAACATTGAATCCAGTAAAAAGTAAAATAGATATTGCCGTGTCCGGTGATATTTCAAAAATCACGGACCAGGTAATTACTCAAAAAGACAAGGTTCAAACTGCCATTAAGTCCACCGTATTTACCCTTAATGACGAAGCAAAAATCAGGTGCTTGATAAAGAAATATCATTCAAGCCTGATTACGTTATTAGATCAGGCATTAGAAGACCTGGCGCTCATTAAGGACAATATTCCTTTAAAGCAGGTATTAGACACCATAATTGTCTGCATTGATGAGTTGCTCACTTTAATTGAGCACAGATTTACAAGTTATTTAAGTGTAGACGAAAGAGTACCGGCTACCTATCTTGCTGTTCTCAAAAAAGAATTGACAAAGAGGCTATCGGCGGTAGATAGAAAGCTGCGTGATTATGGCATGTATCTGCCTGCCTTTAGAATATTAAAACAGGAATTAGAGAAGTTTCTAACTCAGCCATCCAATAAGCATACATATATCTTTCAGGAAATACTTTATATAAAAGACTTATGTCTGGAACTGGAACACCTCGAACCAGTGGATGAGGCTGCTGTTTACTCCAGGCTTGATGAATTACTCATCAGCATGAACTTCAATAGCAAAACCTACATTTATAGCCTGACACAGAGGTTAGCAGCCAGTATTAACGACCTTGAAAAACCCGATGAAAAAATGGATAGGCTCTTATTCTATCTCAAATTGTTTAAGCAATACCACAAAAGGCCCGGAATAGTATTTAATCGGAAAGACGCGGAGTTGCACAAGCAAGTTTCCAATTGGTTTACACAGGAGGTATTTTACCTTGAGAAGCAGATACATTATTCAATCGTGCCCATAAAGGGAGTTGCCGCTCCTAAAGAAGTTGTTCAGAAAGAGAAGCCCAAGCTCCTGTCTATACTTTCGGTTGATCAAATGGCATTGATATTAAGAGCAGCAGACGACCTGAAAGTTGTTATGGCACGCTCTCTAAACAGTGTATTTAAAAATATTGTTCCCTACCTATCAACTCCTTACCAGGAAAATATATCGTATGATAGCATGAGAAGCAAATCTTATTCAGCAGAAACAAGGGATAAACAGATCGTCGTAGAAACGCTTCAACAGATGATTAAGAGAATAAATGAATATTGAAACCTCAGCGCTGCTTATCCAGTTTCCATCCCGTGTCAAAATGAGAAAGGCTTGCACGTTCAACTTTCTTTTCGGAAAGGTCACGTTTCATCAGCTTGGCAAAAGGTGTGATGTTCTTATATGCGATAGTATATTCCACAGTAGCACTTTTGTCGTCTTCCTGCAACTGAATGCCCGTAACTTCTGCTAAGTCCATATCTGCCACCTTCACCACCTGTACATTATCATACTTCTCATCTATGCGAATAAGGTAGGGCTTTGCCTTCTCCGTAAAATGGACAATAGGTTGTCCCGCGTCTTTTAGCTTCTGCGTTTTATCTATAGTTACCAATCCTTCTGTCTCCAATCCTGCCTCTAATAGCTTCCTGGCACTTGCCGGATCACTCACATTAACCTCATACTCGTACACCTTCGGGTAATTCTTTTCAGAACGTATAACCGACGCTGCTTCTTCTTTCTCCAGCTTTGTCTGGCTGCAAGATGCCATGAGTAAAATGGCAAGCCCTAATACACTTACTGTTTTCATAACAATGCTGTTTTAGCTATTCAACAATAATGGTCAATCAATATTTCCGACTACTAATTTAAAAAAAATAATCGGTTTTCAGCCTCTGGAATAGCTGATAATCATAGGGGTACAAGGGGTACAACTTTCAATGCAAGAAATGTTGGACTTGAAACGCCTTGCTCGTCTTCGTTTTTTTGCTATCAGAAACAACAGAATACAACGGCTTTCAAAGCCGGGATGAAAAGTGTAAACGAAAAAAGCAAGCGTATGTTAAAAAACATTTCATGGTCAGACTACATTATTGCAGTTGCCATACTATTAGCCATCTATTACCTCTTTGTAGGTATGAAGTATTTCTCTGGTGAGATCAAGGATCTTCTATCCGGGAAAAGAAAATTGAAGTTCAGAGCAGCCGTTCCTTACGATCATGCTGCATATAATCCGGACAATGAGCAAAGCCTTCAGGAAATCAGTGGTTTTGAGAAAACCACGGATGACGAATTTTCAGAAGTTGAGCATCTTATCGAACGCCTGAAAGCGGTAATAGCAGATGCTTCCCGCAGAAAACTCATTCCCCAGGAATTTAAGCAATATCTCAGCATGGTGCTGAAAGAATACCCTTCTGTAAGATACTCTCCCCTTCGTTCATCTATCAATGAACTGATCGTATCTGAGTGTCAAAAATATGGTGCTGTTACACTTAACGAGGATGAAGTGGAACTGCTGTGGAAAGAAGCAGTGTAGCAGACCTAATGGAGTGCGCTTCCCTGTCCCTCCCGGTGCGTAAGGGCGAAGTGTGGTAGGAATAAGCGGGACGTGTGACGGCGAAGCCACTCCATTTTTAATTAGTTGATTTCAAACTTTAATAAACGTGTGTTATGGAAATGTGCAGCAGGAAAACAAAAAAAAATAACCGTAAAAGGGTTATTATGGTCTGTGCCGCTCTGGCACTATTGGCTATCCATTATGGGGCGTTTGCTCAGGATGGCATACAGGGTATCAACGAAGCCAACACTAAGGTGCGAAGCTATTTTGCAGCAGGTACTAACCTGATGTATGCAGTGGGCGCATTGCTCGGTTTGATTGGCGCAGTTAAAGTGTATCAGAAATGGAATGCAGGCGATCAGGATACCGGAAAGGTAGCAGCAGCCTGGTTTGGCAGTTGCATTTTCCTGGTAGTGGTAGCCACAGTCATTCAATCCTTCTTTGGAGTTTAAAAATTCAGGACGTATGCAAAGTATGCTAACGGAAAAGTTGTGGGCGTATATCGTCCACAACCACCCTGACCTGATACTCAACTTACAGGAGGACTATTCAGTTACACGCTACCTGGAGGACAAGGTAGCCGCAGTAATGCCTATGGCAGCGCAGTTTCTTAGCGAAGAAAAGCCGCAATACATTATTGAGGAATTGTGCCTTCAAGCTATGACGGAAGATTTAAAGCCGTCCCGCTATCAATACATCCGCTCAGTTATCGAGGAAGAATTTAATAATGACTATCTGCGGCTGAAGGAAAACGGAACACTCACCTATGAAGTAGTGAACCTCATTGAAGCCTGCAAAAGCATCTTCAGTGATTTTGATTTTAACAGTGAAAATGAAGCAAACAGGCATTTGAGATATGCCATCATCGGACAGGTGCATGACTATCTCTCCTAAGCCAAAAGGAAAAGTGAAGAAAGAAAACGTGTGGTTATGGCTTACAATGTTTCTCAAAAGCTGCAGGATAATCTTGATGCTATCCGAATAGCGTTGGATTATCAGAACGGTCGACCGCTTACAGCGGAGGATGTCGCCAGCCTGAAAAAATACGCAGGTTTTGGCGGCATCAAGGCCGTTTTATATCCTTACGGCACGCCAGAGGAATGGCAGGCTAATGGGGCTACCAAAGAAGACCTGAAGCACCACCAGGGTATTACGCAATTACATGAGTTGCTCAGGGAAAACTATGATGACGCAGCCTATAAAGAAATTATCGCTTCATTACGACATAGCGTTCTGACCGCTTTCTACACACCAGAGGTCGTACCCCAAACATTGTATAGTGTACTTGAAGCCCAAGGCATACAGCCTAAAAGGTTATACGAGCCTTCTGCCGGTTCCGGGGTATTTATAAGCGAGGCTGTAACAGCCTTTCCTGAACTGGAACAGATCACCGCAGTCGAAAAAGACAGGCTTACCGGATTGGTGCTTTCTGCGGTTAACAGTACACTCCCTATTAAAACAGCTACTCACATCACGGGATTTGAAGAAGCTCCGGTTAGAGACAATGGCGGCTATGACCTTGTAGTAAGCAATATTCCCTTCGGAAACTTCTCGGTATATGACGAAGCATTTCCTGACAAGGAAATATCTGGCAAAATTCACAATTACTTTTTTGCTAAAGGTCTGGATAAACTGGCCGAAGGCGGCCTTATGGCATTCATTACGACGGATGCCTTTTTGAACAGCTCTTCTAACCATGCGGCACGGGAATACCTGTTTGAGCGGGCAAACTTCGTGGGCCTGGCTGTAATGCCGGACAACCTGATGAAAGATACAGGTAACACAGAAGCGCCGAATCACCTGTTGATCGTTCAGAAAAATACAGCAAAGGAAAAGATAAGCTGGGAAGAAGATTGGCTGAATGATGTACGTGAGAGGGAGAATGAGTTTGGCCGCTTTCCTTATAACTACTTCATATCTACGCATGATCATGATGTTGTCATGGGCAATGTGCGTAAGCCCGGAAAAAACCAATACGGCAGGGCTTCAGAAGTAGTATGGCAGGACGGTGATATTAACCAGATACGGGATGCCCTTTATGCCAGCCTTACCCATCAATTAAAAAATCGCTTCAACACCGAACTGTTTGCGAAAACACAAGCATTCGCCCTACCAGTTTCAGAAAACGAAGGCAAAAAGCTGACCTACCTGCCGATGCCGGAAAGCAAGGCAGAAATTCCGTCAGTACAATTAGGGTTATTTGATACCGCACCGGCAGAACAAATCAACCGGGCAATGGCCTATATCAACTCGCTCGATGAAACCATCGTACAAAAAACAACAGCTCGTATTGTCGGTACAATCCGTACCACTGATAAGCCAAGCCACGAAAATGTAGTATTGCTTACAGCAAAACAGCATAAAAGCAACCGATTTTTATATAAGCTCTATTCCAACGTCAAGGAAGTAAATCAACTGTCTGTAAACTGGATGGATGCCCGCTTATTGGGGCATGAACTTACAGGTATTTCCAATTACCTTAAACAGTTTGATCACAGTTTCAAATATGAAGGCGATCAAACATTGGAAGGTTTTTTCCGCTTTGAGCAAAAAACACCACTTCCTTTTATTGGCCTAAAATCTTATTACCAGGAAGGAACATTGGTGGTGCACATAGGCAGCGTCGGAACTATAGGCAGTCCAGATCCAGAATATAAACAGGCAGTTTTCCAGCCTCTCGGTCTTCAAGGTAATATTCGCTTTTATGAAAATTACACCGCATTACGCGATGCTTATCTCGAATTATCCGGCAAGGAAGTATCAGGGGAAACCATCACCGATGTTGACAGGGACAGCCTTAACACTACTTATGAAAAGTTCATTGCGGAATACGGGCTTTTAAATAGTTCCGATAATCGCAGGCGCATCCTGGAAGATACCGCCTTTGGTGTTATTACGCTTTCCTCTCTCGAACGCAGGGATGGCGAAAGGTTTGTAAAAGCCGACATTCTTACTCACGCTATTCATTATGTAAAAGAACGGTTCATTACCGATGATCCCATTGAAGCGCTGGCACACAGTCTTAATGATACAGGCAAGGTAGATGTAGGGTTTATCAGCGCCGCAATGGGGTTGGAAGAAAACGAGGTGATCGGTCGCCTGGGCAACCATGTATACATGAATCCTGCCAGCAATGAATGGGAAACTGCCGATCAATATTTAAGCGGCAATGTGGTAGAAAAACTAAGACAGGCAGAACGTCTGTTTAATGAATTTCCTGAGAATCCGCAATATAAACGAAGTGCTGAGGCCATATTAAAGGTGCAGCCGGAGCGTATTCCATTTGAACTACTGGATTTCAATTTAGGTGAACGCTGGATACCCACTTCTTACTATGAGCGTTTCGCAACAGCATTGTTTGAACAGGACGCTACTATCAATTATTTCGCTTCGCTGGATGCTTTCAAAGTAAGCATCGGGATGAACATCAAAGTATCGAGGGAGTTTGCTGTTACACCTAAAAGCGGTCGCACAACTTACGGCTACACGCTGATGGAACATGCACTGGAGAACACCACTCCCTTCTTTACTTATGAAGTAAAGGGGCCGAACAATACAACCATCAGGCTGCCGGATAATGAAGCCATACAGTTGGCTCACCAAAAGATTGAGCAGATTCGAAGCGGTTTTATCAACTGGCTGAATGAATTGCCCGATACAGAAAAAAAGCACTTAGAAAATCTGTACAACGATACGTTCAACTGCTATGTATTACGGGAGTTCGATGGCACTCACTTGAACTTTCCCGGACTTGATAAAAAGACTTTGGGCATTGAAGACCTATACAGCAGTCAGAAAAATGCAGCATGGCGCATTATACAGAACAGGGGTGCTTTGGTTGACCACGAAGTGGGGTTAGGTAAAACGCTTACCATGATCGTTTCCGCTCAGGAAATGAAACGCTTGGGCATTGTACATAAACCCATGATCGTTGCACTGAAGGCAAACGTTAACCAGATTGCCGAAACTTATAAAAAAGCCTATCCAAAGGCCCGCATACTGTTTCCCGGACAAAACGATTTTACACCAGCACAGCGGCTACGGCTCTTTCATGAAATAAAGAATAACAATTGGGATTGTATCATCCTTACACATGATCAATTCGGAAAAATACCACAGTCACCAGAGATACAAAAAGAAATATTCCAGGCAGAGCTGGACAATGTAGAACGTGATCTGGAAACGGTCAAAGAGCTTAGTGGTGAAATCTCTAAGAAAATGCTTAAAGGCTTAGAGATACGCAAAAACAACCTTGAAGGCAAGCTGAAGGGAGTGCTTAAAGATATAGAGGAAAAGAAAGATGCAGGTATCAATTTCAGGGATATGGGCATTGATCACCTCTTTGTGGATGAATCTCATAAGTATAAGAACCTCACGTTTACAACCCGTCACAACCGGGTTGCAGGCTTAGGCAATATGGAAGGCAGCCAGAAGGCGCTTAACATGCTGTTTGCCGTCCGTGAGTTGCAGAGCCGGTTTAACAGTGACTTGTGTGTAACCTTCCTGTCCGGCACACCCATATCTAACAGCCTTACAGAGATGTATCTGCTGTTCAAGTACCTGCGTCCGAAAGAAATGGAGCGTCAGCATATTGAGAATTTTGATGGTTGGGCAGCCGTATTCGCACGTAAGACAACAGACTTTGAGTTTTCAATAACCAATGAAATCATAGCTAAAGAACGCTTCAGGCATTTTATTAAAGTGCCGGAATTGGCTTTATTCTATAATGAAATTACCGACTACAAGACGGCGAAGCATATTAACCTTGACAAGCCTGATCTGAATGAAACGTTGGTGAATATAAAACCAACACCCGAACAAGTCGAGTTCATCAAAAACCTGATGCAATTCGCTAAAACAGGTAACGGCGAACTTATTGGACGTGGCAGGCTAACGCCTGAAGAAGATAAAGGCCGGATGCTGATTGCCACCAACTATGCAAAAAAGATGGCCGCAGACATGCGACTGATTAGTGAATGGAAGTACAGCGACCATCCTGATAACAAGGTAAACGTCAGCGCCCGCAAGATTGCGGAAATCTATAAGGAAAGTATGCAGTATAAGGGTACGCAGATTGTGTTCTCCGACATTGGCACACCTAAACCCAACGACTTCAATATCTACGATGCGCTTAAAGAAAAGCTCGTAAGGGACTTTGGCATTCCTGGGCGTGAGATCACATTCATACACGACTGGACAGATACAAAAAAGCCTGAGCTGTTCCGAAAAATGAACCGGGGTGAAATACGCATTTTATTAGGCAGTACCGAAAAAGCCGGCACAGGGTTGAACGTTCAGCAGCGTGTGGTGGCTATGCACCATCTGGATATTCCCTGGAAACCTTCAGAGCTGGAGCAACGCAATGGCCGTGGCGCACGCCAGGGCAACCTGATTGCTAAAGAGCATTATGAAAACAAGGTGCGGAACTATGTATATGCCGTAGAGCAGTCGCTTGATAATTACAAATTTAACCTCCTGAAAAATAAACAGACGTTCATTTCGCAAATGAAAAATTGTGAGCTGAATGTCCGCACTATTGATGAAGGCACAATTGATGAAAAGAGCGGGATGAATTTCTCCGAATACATCGCTATTCTTTCCGGTGATACATCGCTGTTAGAAAAATCAAAGCTGGAAAAGAAAATAGCTGTAATGGAAAGCCTGAAAGTATCTCATTTCAGGGAAGTGTCCCGTAACAAATACCAGTTGGAAACCTTGCAAAACGAGCAGGCTTCTACGGTCAAAACACTGGACAAGCTACGGGCAGATGAAACGGCGTATAAAAGCGTCCTTCAACTGGATAAGGATGGAGTGAAGGTCAATCTCATTAAACTGGATAACATCAGTTCATCAGATAGCGAAGCTGTCGGCAAGCATATTATCAAACTGTACCAGGACTGGAAACCAACTGATGCAGGTGAGCATACTGCACAGGTGGGTACATTATATGGCTTCAACCTGTATATCCGCAGGCAACAGGATGCCTACGAAGAAAATGGCGTTTTTGAGTACCGCTACTCAAATAGCTTTTATGCCCAAAAGGACAATGAGGGCATTAAATACACCTATAATAATGGCCTTCCAAATACAGATAATCCTAAGCTGGCCGCAAGACATTTCCTTAATGCCATTGACCGGGTGGAAAGCCTGAAAGATAAATACGAACATACATTGGCCGACCTGACTACAGCTATACCGAAACTGGAACAGCTTACTACGAAGCCTTTTTTACAGGAGGCAGAATTATCACAAATGAAAAGCGAACTGGCTAATCTGGAAAGGCAGATAGCCATTAAAATACAGGAAAAGCAACTGAAGCAGCAACAGGTAGCAGAAAACCAGCCAGACGAAGTGGCTGAAGTACCTGTCATTCAACTAAACGAAAAACTCAATGGACAAACTGTTCCGAAGGAAGTAATACTTGCCACACAACAAATGGCAGAACGTCCCCGAAGCAGAATGAGATTATAAACCAATTAAAGGAAATGGTTATGGCAAATAGTGTATATCAGATCAACAAAGGAATTAACCAGAGCATAGAGTTCAAGGGTTTGAAAGCGCAGTATATCTGGTATCTGGGCGGTGGTGTTGTTGCCCTGCTTATCGTCTTTGCGGTAATGTATATCATCGGCCTGCCTACATATCTGTGTATCGTCCTTATCCTGTCCGCAGGAGCATTCCTTGTCATGAAGATCTATGCCATGAGCAATAAGTATGGAGAGTATGGCCTGATGAAAACCCTTGCCCGTAAGCATGTCCCGAAGCTCATCAAGTCGCGGAGCAGAAAAATTTTTATAGGACTAAAAGTAAAACAATCATGAAAAGAGAATTGCCGGTGTATAGCATCGAAGGAACCGACTTTGTGGTTGATGTAGCTAACCTACAGCTTAGCGAAAAGGCAAACCCTGAAAACGTAATACCTCTGGCAGACATGCGGGATGTAGGCGATGGATATGTATTTGACTACAGTCCAAAAGAAAAGAACATACCGATGATGTTCAGTGATGATACGGATGTAAGAACAGTTAAAATACCTGAGTTGGTACAGCTTGACCCTGTTGGAATGTCGGAAAAATATGGCTGTTCCACCCACGAGATGCAGGGCAAAACAGATTTTTCATTAATGGTGGATCAGCAGGCGCTTGGGAGAAGATTAATGGGACAACTGCCGACGGTAAATATTGCCGGTCATACCTTCTTTGTTGATATCCGCATGGACATGCTTCGTCCTAAAGACGATTTTCTTTCCAACGGAATTGTATTAAGCCAGATTGATCATTTCTATGATGATGACCGTAAAGTTTATACCATTCCTTATAATCCAAAGACGCACGAATTTCAAGATCTGGACTACGATAACATTACGTCTATCCCCAAAGACCTTATCGTTGTTTCGTTCCCTCACGAAAGTATGTTAGACCCGGTAGGATATAACCGGAAAGGCGGCTGGGATGAAACATACGGATTAAAAGAAACCAATGTAAAATCTCATTTCGAGGCTAAGCTCGTGGATTGGAAGGAAACAGGCATCGAAACAACGATACAAGAAAATATCAATAAGCAGCATAAACAACAAAAGCTGCCTAAACAAACCGATAAAGAACAAAAGGCTGGCAAGCGGCAACGCAGAGGGCCAAAGCTATAATGCTGCAAGGATGCAGTAAGTGACAACAGGTAAAATAAAGTGAGATGGAAAAAGTGTTGGATGATATATTACCGATAATGGATGTGGAGCATGACTGCATCCTGAGCAAGCAAGGCGATGTAACAGTCGTTTTTAAGGCAGACCTGCCGGAAATATTTACCCTTTCCGATCAGGAATATGAAGCCTTTCACCAGGCATGGATAAAAGCGATTAAGCTGCTTCCCAAATTCAGTGTGTTTCACAAACAGGATTGGTTTCTCGAAAGCAGTCATAAACCCGATTTCTCAAAAGAAGATACCAGTTTCCTTAGCCGGGCAAGCGAACGTTTCTTTAATGAACGTCCTTTTCTCGCACATACCTGCTACATCATGCTTACCAAAAAGCCGGAAGGCCGGAAAACAGCCAGCTCGATGTTTTCAAGTCTCTTGCGGAAATCCATAGTGCCGGAAGAAACTTTGAGGCCGCAGATGTTACAGGACTTTCTGGACAGTACGGGACAATTCAAGCGAATCATGGAGGATAGCGGGTTTGTGAAGCTGACAAGATTAAGAGAAAAGGACCTGCGCAGCCATAGCCGTAAAATGGGATTGGTAGAACAGTATTGCTACCTGTCTGAGCGAAATGATAGCTTCCTGATGGGCGATATCGTTTTTGATGAAGCGATGCGTGTGGGCGATAAATACTGCCAGTTATATACGCTGGGCGATGCAATAGATCTTCCTGCACTATGCGGCAGCCGCATCAACTACGATAAATACAGTACAGACAAAACGAAGTTCAGTGTTGGGTTTGCTTCTACGTTAGGGCAGCTTTTGCCCTGCAATCATATCTACAATCAATACATCTTTATTGAAGATCCACAGAAAACCATCCAAAAGCTGGAGAGTAAAAGGCTGAGGCTGCAATCTCTTTCTGCATACAGCAGGGAGAATTTAATTGCAAGAGACGCTACGAACGATTTTCTGAACGAAGCCATCAGCCAGCAACGGTTGCCGGTTAAGGCGCATTTCAATGTGCTTGTATGGACAGACAATAAAGAGGAACTCAAAGACCTGAAGAATATGGTATCCTCTGCACTGGCACAGATGGATGCAGTAGCCAAGCAGGAAACCATTGGCGCTCCGCAGATATTTTGGGCGGGCATTCCTGGGAATGCCGCAGACTTCCCGATGAATGATACGTTTGATACGTTCGCGGAGCAGGGAACCTGTTTCCTAAACCTCGAAACCGGCTACCGATCTTCTTTAAGTCCGATAGGTATTCGCATGGGCGACCGGCTTACAGGGAAACCCGTTCATGTGGACATTAGCGACGAGCCTATGAAAATGGGCATCTGCACAAACAGAAACAAATTCATACTTGGGCCTTCCGGTAGCGGAAAATCATTTTTTACCAACCACATGGTACGTAGCTATTATGAGCAAGGTACGCATATCGTGCTGGTGGATGTGGGACATAGCTATAAAGGACTTTGCGACATGGTGAAGGGCTATTACTTTACTTATAGCGAAGACAATCCCATCCGCTTCAATCCCTTTTACATAGGCGAAGGAGATAGCCTTGATACTGAAAAGAAAGAAAGTATTAAGACACTGCTCCTGGCACTGTGGAAGAAAGACGATGAGGCATTCAAGCGGAGCGAATACGTTGCCCTGTCAAATGCCATTAGCGGTTATTACAGTTATCTGGAAAAAAATACTGCTGTGTTTCCCTGTTTCAACAGTTTCTATGCTTTTCTGCGGGATGAATACACACTGGTGCTGGAGGGTGACAGAGTAAAAGAAAAGGATTTCGACATAGACAACTTTCTCTATGTGCTGCGCCCTTACTACGAAGGCGGCGAATTTGATTACCTGCTGAACGCTACCGAAAACCTGAATTTGCTGCAGGAAAGGTTTATCGTATTTGAACTGGACAACATTAAGGATCACCCTATCCTGTTTCCGGTAGTAACCATTATTATCATGGAGGTTTTCATCAACAAAATGCGGAAGATGAAAGGCATCCGCAAAATGATATTGATAGAAGAAGCCTGGAAAGCCTTAATGAAAGAAGGCTTTGCAGAATACATCAAATACCTGTTCAAAACAGTCCGCAAATTCTTCGGTGAAGCAATCGTGGTAACACAGGAAGTGGAAGACATCATTTCTTCTCCGGTGGTAAAGCAAGCCATCATCAATAATAGTGATTGCAAAATCCTGCTCGACCAAAGCAAGTACCAGAACAAATTTGATCAGATACAGGAACTATTGGGGCTAACGGAAAAAGAAAAAGCATTGGTACTCTCGGTCAATAAGTCCAATGATCCCGCTAAGAAATATAAAGAGGTATTCATCAGCCTTGGCGGTATGATGAGTAAAGTGTACCGGACAGAAGTAAGTCTTGAAGAATATCTCGCATACACTACTGAACAAACAGAGAAGGTAAAGCTGATGGAATACGCTGCAAAGTTTGATGGCGACATACGCAAAGGCATTGCGGCAATGGCAGAAGACATTAGGAATAAAAGTTAATAAATATCCGATGAAACTGAGAAAACTGATACGGGATCTGTGCTGCGCAATTAAGGTAATTGTGCATTTCGGCAGGGAGCATCATGCCACCATTTCTATGATGTTGGGTATCTATGGAAAACAACCATTGCACAATGATATGGTTGCAGGAGTGGATACCATGCTGAGCATAACATCCTGTGGCAGCTTTTATAAAATCACACGCACCGATTACATCAGCAACATACCTGAGAACGAAGAAACCTGGCTTGCTACTTACGGATGGCATTCTAATGGGCATCTGATTGAAATAGGCGGTGATCGGTACTGCATTTTCGATACAGCTTCAAAATCGCTATACCTCGAAAAGCTAACCGAACAAGGAAAGACAACAATTGAATTATTTACTAAAATCTTGAAGCAATGAAAAAATATGTAAGAATGATGCTTGTGGCTCTTTGCATTTCCTTCACCGTTCTTCCGGTACAGCAGGCAAGTGCTACACCCATAGCCATACTGGAAATCATCAAGGCGGCGGTTAAAAAAGTGATAAAGGCGGTTGACTTAAAAATTCAGCGTTTGCAGAATAAAACGATCTGGTTGCAGAATGCTCAGAAGACACTGGAAAACACCTTATCTAAGCTGAAGCTGGATGAAATTTCTGACTGGACGGAAAAGCAAAAAGAACAGTATCGTAAGTATTACGATGAGTTGGCGCAAGTAAAAGCAATTATCTCCTATTACCAGCGCATCCGGGATATTACCAAAAAGCAATTGCGCCTTGTGGACGAATACAACAGGTCATGGGCACTGATCCGACAGGACAGCCGCTTTACAGCAAAGGAAGTAATGTATATGGAAAAGGTGTATTCGGGTATTCTCGATGAGAGCTTGAAGAATATTGACCAGATCAATCTCATTATTAAATCCTTCACCACGAAGATGAGTGATGCCAAACGGCTGGAGTTGATCAACAATGCAGCCGACCAGGTAGATGCCAACTACTCCGATTTGGTACAGTTCAACAGGCAGAACACCTTACTAAGCCTTCAGCGTGCTAAGACCGAAACTGAAGTGCAGGCAGTTAAAAAATTATATGGACTTCCTTAAATCAACACGTATGAAAAAGATAATCTTATTTCTAATACTGTTCGTATCGGCAGGGAGCAATCTGAAAGCACAAACTTTTGCAGAATGGTTCCAGCAAAAAAAGACACAGAAGAAATACCTGATCCAGCAAATAGCAGCACTTCAGGTATATATCGGGTATGCAAAAAAAGGGTACAATATAGCCAAAGAGGGCCTAACAACTATCGGGGGCTTCACCAGAGGCGAATTTAACCTGCATACAGATTATTTCAATTCATTGAAATCTGTCAACCCCGAAATCAAGCGATATGCAAGGGTTGCAGATATAGTAGCCTTACAGCTCGAAATTGTACAAAACTACAACCGCACATATCGCAGGCTTAGCAGCAGCGATGCACTTTCAAATGATGAACTGGCATACATCCACAGGGTCTTCAGCAGACTGCTTGATGATTGTGATAAAACACTGGATGAGCTTATCACAATTACCACCGATGGAAAAATGGAAATGAAGGATGATGAGCGCATGAAGAGGATTGATATGCTTTACCTGGATATGCAGGATAAGCTCACATTCTCGCAGAGCTTTTCTAATGATGCAGTATCACTTGCAGCATCAAGGTTAAAGGAGAAAACAGATGTACAAACCAGCCGTGTACTGCATGGCATTAAAAACGAGTCACGATGAAAAAGATAATCGTAATTATATCGCTGTCATTCCTGGGTTTGCTTCCTGCTTTCCGAGCATCTGCGCAAGCCGATGAAATAGCACAGCTTTTACTCAATGTTGAGAAGCTGGCGCAATTCAAGCAGATCCTGAGTGACATGAAAAAGGGCTACCAGATTTTGGAAGGTGGCTACAACACCATAAAGAATATTTCCGAAGGCAACTTCAGCTTGCACAAGGCTTTTCTTGACGGTTTAATGGGTGTAAGTCCTACCGTGCGCAGTTACAGGCGTGTAGCGGATATCACCAACTACCAGATCGCCTTAGTTAAGGAATACCGCAACGCTTATGATCGGTTCAGGCGGGACAATAATTTCAATCCCGATGAGCTGGCGTATTTGGGCCGGGTGTATGACAACTTGTTTAAGGAGAGCCTGCGTAATCTGGATGAACTGCTCACGGTCATCACGGCAGGCAAAGCCCGTATGAGCGATGATGAACGACTGCAAACCATTGACAGGATTTATGCCGACATGCTGGATAAATTAATGTTTCTGCGGCACTTCAATAATAACACTACAATACTGGCCGTGCAACGGGCGAAAGAACGCAACGATGCACAGACCATTCGTAAGATCTATGGGTTAAACAATTAAATAAACAGATATGGCAAAGTGTGGAAAGACCGCCTGGCTGGCGGTGGTGGGGTTGATAATGCCTTTTATAAGCCGTGCACAAGGTATAGCCGATGAAATGAGAGGAATGCATGGTGTATTGGAACAATTGTATGATGAAATGATGCCTTTGTGCAGCCAGTTGATCGGTGTAGGTCAAGGATTGGCGGGATTTGCTGCTATGTGGTATATCGCATCAAGGGTATGGGGACATTTATCGAGAGCGGAACCTATTGATTTTTATCCGCTGTTCCGTCCCTTCGTTATTGGATTTTGCGTGATGATATTTCCCTCCGTTTTGGGATTGATCAATGGCGTAATGAAACCTACTGTGACAGCCACTGCCGCAATGGTAGAAAATTCAGATAAAGCTATTTCGGTGCTCTTGCAAAAAAAGGAAGAAGCCATCAAGCAAACGGATGTGTGGCAAATGTATGTGGGAGAAAGTGGTAGCGGTGATAGGGACAAGTGGTATAAATACACACATGATAATGAAGACCCTTCAGAAGAAGGCTTTTTTGAAGGCATTGGAAACGACATCAAGTTCGCCATGTCCAAAGCCTCTTACAACTTCCGCAATTCGGTGAAGGAATGGATGAGCGAAGTGCTCAGGGTATTATTTGAAGCGGCATCCTTGTGTATTGATACGCTACGAACATTCCAGTTAGTCGTATTGGCGATACTTGGTCCTTTGGTATTTGGCATTGCAGTATTTGACGGTTTTCAGCATACGCTTACCGTCTGGATAGCCCGCTATATCAACATCTTTCTATGGCTACCTGTCGCCAACATCTTCGGAAGCATTATAGGGAAGATACAGGAGAAAATGCTGGAGCTGGATATATCGCAGGTGCAGGATTACGGCGACACATTTTTCAGCAGAACCGATGTGGCTTACCTGGTCTTCATGATAATAGGCATAGTCGGATACTTTACTGTTCCCTCCGTAGCGAATTACATTGTTCATGCAGGTGGTGGTGGCGCGTTAGGCCACAAGGTCACAAGCATTTTCGGCAGTTCTTCAAGAACGGTAGTCAATACAGCTTCAGCCGGTGCAGGCATGGCCGTAGATGCAATGGGCAGCGCGGCAAACCGTATGACGCAAAGCATGGCCAGTAGCGGCAATTCCAATCCTTATTTCGGTGAGGGCAGTAGTGGCAAATCTGGCTATATGAACGACAAGCTAAAAGGCAATTCATAATAATTAAAAGGGAGATATATGTTCAAGAAAATGAAAAACATTGATACAGCTTTCCGTCATATCAGGAGTTTTACCCTGGTAGTGATTATAGGTTGTGTACTGATATGCTGCTTTGCATTATACAAGAGTTTCAGCCTTGTATCCCAGATGCAAAGCAAAATATACATCCTTGCAAATGGCAAGGCACTGGAAGCCTACGCATCTGAACGGAAAGACAATATTCCTGTAGAGGCAAGAGATCACGTAACTACATTCCACAAACTATTCTTTACGCTTGACCCTGATGATAAAGCAATCACAGCAAGCATTACCAAAGCCTTGTACCTGGCAGACGGAAGCGCCAAACGAGCCTACGATGATCTGAAGGAGAACGGGTACTATGCAGGGCTTATATCCGGCAACGTCAATCAAACCATTGTTGTGGATAGTGTGGCGGTAGATATCAATGATTACCCATACAAATTCCGTTGTTATGCTACGCAGAGCATTATTCGACCGACCAGCATTACTACCCGTAGCCTGGTGACAGACGGTGCATTGCGGAATGTATCACGCAGTGACAATAATCCACACGGTTTCCTTATCGAGCGATGGAGTACGATTGACAACAGGGATTTAAAAACAGTAAGCAGGCGACAATAAAAATCAAGATCATGAAACTATTTCCAAAAAGAAAAAAGGACGATGCTGAGCTAAGGCCCAATGCGCTTTCCAAAGGAATAACAGCGGGCTACCAACGAATACAAGTTGGCTGGGCAAGTTGGATGATGAGGCGAACAGAGAATTTCTCACGGCGTACATGGTTTGTGCTGCTTATTCTTTTCGTTCTGTGTACCGGCACATACAGCATATATCTGGGCGTAAGTGCTTTTACCGGCAAAAAAAGCACTTCAATAACCATAACACCCATCAAAAAGCCTAAGCACGTAACTGAAACGGGAGAAGCAAATATTGAACCAGCGGAAGTGTCTGAGGCTGAATACAGCCGCATCAAGAGGTTCAGGATGTATATGGATAGCCTGGCACGAAGTCCTGCGGGGAAAACTCTTTATGACAGCATAATCCAGCATCGTCCGGGACTTATGGACAGTGTGCGGTTTATTGAAAATTATTATCAACAATTAAAACAGAAATAAAAATGGAAAAGCAAGTAAAAACTCCGAAGGAGATCAGGCAGCGCAGGTTCTTATTGGTATTGCCACTTCTCGCATTGCCTTTTATGACCATGATTTTTTGGGCGCTTGGCGGTGGCAAGGTTGAAAAGGTGGAAGCCCAGGCATCTGCAAAAAAGGGATTTAACATTAATCTGCCGGACGCTAATCTAAAAGAGGACAAGTCGATGGACAAAATGAGCTACTACAATCAGGCTCAACTGGATTCTGTCAAATTTCAGGAAATGATAAAGAATGATCCTAATTACAGGGATATTGGATTGACAGATACCAATGAATATCTGTCGAATGACGAAGATACCTTTCAGCAACCGAAAGGTTTGAATACATCCCTTCAGGGAAGCCGAGGACACAATGATCCCAATACTGATAAAATCTACCGTAAGCTGGCAGAACTGGATCGGGAGATGAATAAATCACTACCGACATCATCAGACAATAACGAGTATGATACATACCAACCCACTTCATTGAAGAACCGCAACAGTGCCACAGTAAATTCTTCTGATGTGGAAAAGCTGGAACAAATGATGAACACGATGAATCAGTCGAATGGCGAAGATCCTGAATTGCAGCAATTGAATGGTATGCTTGATAAGATATTGGACGTACAAAATCCCGAAAGAGTGCAGGAGCGACTAAGACAAACTTCTGAAGCGAATCGAGGACAAGTGTTTGCGGTATCATCTAAAAAGAAAGATAATAGTATCACGCTGCTTGATACCGAGCATATATCGGGCAACACAGCCAATGGCTTCTATTCACTTACCGGGGCAACAGCTATCGAAGATTCGCAGAATGCTATACAGGCTGTTATTCATGAAACACAAACCATAGTAGATGGCTCAACTGTTAAGTTGAGATTGGTAAATGATGTTTTTATAAATGGCGTTCGCATTCCGAAAGACAATTTCCTCTTTGGAATAGCCTCGCTGCGTGGCGAAAGATTAAGTATCAAGATTAACAATGTACGCTTTGGCAATTCTTTATTCCCGGTTGAATTATCGGTATATGACATGGACGGCCTGGACGGCATTTATATTCCCGGAGCGATTACAAGGGATGTTGCAAAGCAGTCGGCAGACCGTTCTATGCAAACAATCGGGCTGACCAGTCTTGATCCATCGTGGGGCGCACAGGCAGCAAGCGCAGGCATTGAAGCTGCAAAAACGCTTTTCAGCCGAAAAGTAAAGCTAATCAAGGTAACTGTCAAGGCAGGGTATCAGATACTTCTGCGTGACGAAAATCAAAAACAATCCAACTAAATATTTCAATCACTTAAAATTCCAAAAGATGAAAAAGATCAGTCCAGTAATGGCAATAGGAATTTTCCTGCTATTTACAATTTTCAAAGCTCAGGCCCAAACAAACACAACCTGGCAAACCAAAGCAATTGAAACGTATCATGTAACAGTTGCTTTCTCCAAAACCACCAACATCATCTTTCCTTATTCTATCGTCAGCGTAGATATAGGAAGCAGAGATGTACTGGCGCAAAAAGCGAAAGGTGTAGAAAACATTTTGCAGATAAAGGCTGCAAAGGACAGTTTTCCGCAAACCAATATCAGCATCATTACGGCTGACGGCAAGCTCACGTCATTTCTTGTTGATTATGACAACCAACCGTCAGTGCTCAACTTGGCCCTCACAGGCGTAGGCAGGCAAAATATTATCTCCATTCCTTCAGAGAACATTAACCAGGAACAAATGGAGCATTTTGCTAAGATGGCTTCAGAATCAAAATCGAAGGCAAGAGGTATAAAGGATAAAACTTTCGGCATTCGCTTTAAGCTGAATGGAATATTTATTCATGAGGACATAATGTTGCTACGCTTCAATATTTCCAATCAAACCAATATCAATTATGATATTGATCAATTGAGGCTTTTTATCCGTGACCAGAAGAAATCTAAAAGGACAGCAACACAGGAGATTGAAATATTACCTGTACTCGTGCAGAATAATACCAGCAAGGTAGCAGGTCAGTCGGATAATACAATTGTGTTTGTTGTACCAAAGTTCACCATTCCTGATAAAAAATATCTCGCTGTGCAATTGATGGAGAAGAATGGAGGTCGGCATCTGGAGCTGCATGTGAAGAATAAGAAGATTGTAAAGGCAGTTCCGATTGACTAACAATCAAGGTCGTTGTGAGATGGAAAAAGTGAGTAGGAAATACGACATCATTTACGCAGACCCTCCCTGGGAATACAGGGTATGGAGTAAAAAGGGTTCAAAGCGGTCAGCAGAAGCGCATTATTCGACACAATCGTTAGGCTATCTCGCCTGCATGGATATTGCGTCTTTATGCAACCTTGATTGTGTGCTGCTTATGTGGGCCACATTTCCGTGCTTACTTGAAGCATTCGCATTAGGAAAGGCTTGGGGATTTATTTACAAGACAGTTGCTTTTGTATGGATTAAGCGAAACCAGCATAATCAAAATCTTTCAACCGGTATGGGCTATTACACTCGGGCAAATGCCGAAGTGGTACTGCTTTTTACAAAAGGCAGAGCCTTAACACGGGCAAGCAAAAACGTTCCACAAGTTTTGATCAGCCCTAAAGGAAAGCACTCGCAAAAGCCACCTGAAATACGCAAGCGAATTGAACGTCTATTTGGTGATCGCTCCCGACTTGAACTATTTGCCAGAAGTCGAGAAGGCTTTTTTCAGGACGTTGAATATGAAGGCTGGGATGTATTCGGTAATGAAGCCAATCATTCCATTCCCATAAATCTCAATCAGCATCTATTTCCTCTAAAAATTTGAACTATGAAAATCAGGAAAGACGATTATCAGGATGTCCTTGAATACCTAACAAATAAACGTTGGGAAGGTGAAGAATTTGTAACGTTCCTCAATGATGGTTTACCTGTCAGTAAAGAAGAACTACATACATTCTCTACGGAATATGATGCCAGGGAGTTCTGTTACGAAATGTCCACCGACATAGACTTTTACAACTTCTTGTCAATACGGTCGGCGTACAGGGCAATGCAGGAAGCTGCGGAAGATAGTAAGTTAATGATTGAAAGGGATGGCGTCATTGACGTTTCTCTCATGGTAGCTGTGCGATATGAAAGATTAGAAAGAGAACAATTAAATAACAATCAAAATTCAAAAGTCATGAATCAGAAAAATTTTGAATACCTGCGTGACCAGGTAAAGTACACGGGGTTTGGTGAAGGGTTGGAAAATGACCTGAAGCAAAAAATTCAGGAAGGAAACCCGGAATTTAAGTTAGCCTACGAAACCAAGTACGGCAACGATACAGTAAACGCAACATTGAATTTCAGCCAATCCAAGCAAAGTGATATGTACTTCTTTAATTCCTATCAGGTGAATGTACAAAAGGAGAATAATGCTGAAACAATGGATCAAACCTTCTACATCAACAAAGGCAACAACATTACCCTGAAAGAAGCCTATAACCTGATGGAAGGCAGGTCGGTCAACAAAGATCTCACCAACAAGGAAGGACAAGTGTACAATGCCTGGGTACAGATGGACTTTAAACAAAGTGACGATAACGGGAATTTCAAGCTGAAGCATTACCACCAGAACTATGGCTATAATCTGGAAGCTGTCTTGTCTAAGCATCCTATCAGGGAACTGAGTAATGAAGAATACAAGGCTAACCTAATGGATTCTCTCAAAAAAGGCAACCTGCAATCTGCAACGTTTCAGATCAACGGCGCAGACCATAAGCAATACATCGAAGCAAACCCTCAATTCAAGACAATCAACATTTATGATAGCAGTATGCAAAGGGTGGATAACCGGCAATCAAAAAAAGAACAACAATCTGAAGGCGAAGGCCAGTCAATTAAACAAGATGGTAAAAAGGAAAAGCAGACACCTGCTGAAGATGATGGCCCTGAGATGCCGAAGGCATCTAACAAAAAGAAGAAACGGCAAAGCATCAGCTAAAGATTAAACAGACCAGCTTATCATAAGTAGCCGTTATGTTGGATGTGTGAAAAGGGAAACTATTTATAACAAAAAAGCAAAGTCAAATGAAAAGTCAAATAATAATGCTGTTAGTATTCATCATCGGTATTTCATCATGTAAGAAGGATAATAATGCAACAGTAACCGAGAACGAAAATAAAACGGTGCTGCTACGATCAGGTTCAGGCGCAGTTATGCCAGATAATCCCAACAACGCCTATGACAGCATAGGTTATTGGCATAACGAGATCGTTGCGTATGTGCAGGAATGCAAACAGCCTAACAATGAGCCGGATGTAAAAGCATCAACACAATGTATCCTCCGCTTTTGCAGGGAGAACCAACGTCCCGAACCACCTGCATCGCTGTTTATTGCAGTGGAGCAGACGGTACGGCAAAGCAATGAAAGCATTGAAAACCTTATTGCGAATTGTCCTTATGAAGAGCCAGTAAAGGCTGCCTTGGATTCGCTGGTGCAATTGATAAAGGGACTGTCAGACAACGAAAGTCCTTATCCGGTCATTAAAGCCACTATTATGGACTATGAGCGCAGGATAATGCAGAATGACATGCTTACTCCTGAAGGACGCGGTATTGCACTTAAAACCGCATCGGTGGCACGTTACTCCATTTATTATTGGATAAACACGCTCCCTCCTCCGGTTCCAATGGCAGCTTTTAAGTTTAAGAACATTGTGAAATGGATTGCTGCGGTAACAAGTGATATAGGCGGTGCTATTGTGAGCGGCAATGTGGAGTATGCTGCCGATTGCAGCACCTATGCTTATGATCTGGTGACTTACAGTATGCCTTAATTGTGTACTCTTTAAAAATCAGGTTATGAATAACAGCCTTGTGAACAGAGTGGAAGCGGAATTGAATCAATGGCGGTCAAGGGAAGAACGGTTTAGCAAACTGTTCTCCTTTAACCTTTCATCGAACAGAGCATTGCTAAAAGAAAAGCTGGATTACTATGACCGTATAGCGGCAAAGTACAAAGGCACGCAGGATCTGGACGAACGTTTTGCGCTTAGGATGTTGCGGCAAGAACGCAGCCGCATTGAGAAGCAGCTTTACCCTAACCTGTTAATAAGGCTGTTGCGGCGGTTATTGGTAGCACCCGTAAAGGAACAAATTGTGATTAGGCAGGATAACAGGAAGACAGAACAAAACAGCCAGGCACTGCACCAACAGGTGCAGCGCACTGGCTTTCCTGACCTTTCGGCAAAAATTGATGAACAGCTAAGGCAGGGACAACAACAGTTTTCCATTCCGGTTTCATATTACCTCAACGATAAGGAAAGAGTTGATCACCAGCTATCATTTGTAAAAGACCAATCCGGGCAATACCATTTTGAAGGGTATAAAACGGCTTTGTATAATGAAGCAAAACCGGATGAAAAACGCCAGCAATACTTTAGTATGCGCCACGAGCATAATCTCAATACTTCGGAAGCCTATAACCTATTGTCTGGCCGGTGTATTCAGAACGGCGGAACCTGGTTACAGCTCGACCTTAACGATAAGGACCAGCATGGCAACTTTCGTATCAAGCAATTTCATTCCGATTACGGATATGATCTTGATAAGGTGCTACAACAGCTTCCTTTGAGGGAGTTAACGAATACAGCCGAAACGGAAAAGCTGAAAGAGGCTTTAAAGAATGGCGAAAAGATTTCTGTGAGTTTTATAAAGGATGGCAATGAACAACGCTTTTACATTGAAGCAAATCCACAGTTTAAATCAGTCAATATTTATGACGAGCATTCCAGAAAGATAACCCTACATACGGCATTAGGTAATAAGACAATGGATGCCATGAAAGTAACCCACAAGGTGAATGAGCAGCAACAGCAACAACATTCTAAAAAGAACGGTATTAAAGTAGGTTAAAAAGATATGGGCAATGGACAGGTTAAGTTACTTATCGGATTTTTTTGAAGCCATAGGAACTGATCCACGCATCAGCATTACCCATATTGGTGTATATGCAGCCCTGTTACAATACCGGATGCAAAAAGGTTTCACTAATCCGATACAGGTATTCAGCCATGAGATTATGAACATCGCGAAATTATCATCGGCTATAACCTACCATAAATGCGTTAAAGAATTAAGCAGTTATGGATACATCAGGTATGAACCTTCATTTAATCGTACAAAAGGCAGCAAAATTTACTTTGCCGAAAGAAGCGATTGAAACTTAGAGTTTAATAATAATCTAAGCCCGTGACGGGCTTTTGTTATCAAAAGGGAGGTGTGAGATGGAAGATGAAAAGTTGATAAGAATAACTCCTGACAAGGCGATAGAACTATTACAGAAAGACGGTATTTACGTCAATATGGAAGAAGCTCAGATTATACTCGACTTCTTGTACAGCATGGCAAATATTGTCGTGGAGCAGTTTGTCAGCAGGCAATCTGATGCCATAACCGCAATAAATGAAAAAAAATAGCAGCTATGAAAATTGCAGACCTTTATATCAGGGTGAGTACAGATGAACAGGCAGACAAAGGTTATTCTCAACGTGACCAGGAAGAAAGGCTGCGCAGGTACTGCAACATCAATAACATCCAAATACGCAAGGTTATTTTTGAAGATCATTCAGCAAAGACTTTTAGGCGGCCAGCATGGCAAAATCTGTTGGTTGATTTACGGAAGCAAAGAGGTCATTCTGACCTTATCCTTTTTACAAAATGGGATAGGTTTAGCCGTAATGCCGGGGATGCCTACCAAATGATAAGCCTGTTACGTCATCTTGGAGTAGAGCCGCAGGCAGTGGAGCAACCATTGGATTTGTCCATTCCTGAAAACAAAATGATGCTGGCGTTTTACCTCGCAGCACCGGAAGTAGAGAATGACCGCAGGGCATTAAATGTATTCAATGGGATGCGGCGTGCTAAGAAGGAAGGCCGCTGGATGGGCACAGCTCCAATTGGCTATCTGAACAGAATTACAGAAGATGGCAAGAAATACATTGCACCGAAAGATCAGGATGCTAAAATAATGAAATGGGCTTTTGAGGAAATCTTTCGCAATAAGCTGAATACTGAACAAGTTTGGAAACAAGCCCGTGAAAAAGGTTTGAAATGTAGCAAGAATAACTTTTGGGTAGCAATAAGAAATCCAATTTATTGTGGGTTGATTTTTGTTCCGCAACATAAAGACGAGCAAAGCCAGCTTGTGCCGGGGCAACATGAGCCGATCATAACCACTACATTATTTTTTGATGTGCAGGACGTGCTGGACGGCAGAAAGAGAAAGGCGGTCAGTAAAAAAGTAGTTTCACAGGATGATATTCCTTTAAGGGGCTATCTGATTTGTCCAAACTGCGGTAGGTTTTTAACAGGCAGCGGTTCAAAAGGCAGGAAGAAATATTATCATTACTACCATTGCAGTTCTGAATGTGGTGTACGTTACAAAGCAGATGACGCAAACAATTTGATGATAGACGCAATCGGAGAAGAAGTGCGTAATGTTCCGCAACTAAAACTGTTCAGGGAAATTATTGCAGCCACTTATATGGACGTAAATCGGGTTGAAAAAACAGATCAGAAGCGCATGATGTCACAACTCGACCAGATAAAGCATCGCCTCTCAAAAGCTCGTGAACTTTTACTTCGTGAGGAAATTGAGGGGGAAGACTATCGTACTATTAAGACAGAGGCCAGCGAAAGAATTGCTGATATTGAAGCAAAGCTAAAAGCCTCTAATTCCTTTTCAGACAGTATGGAACTGCTTTGGGATCTTCCGATTTCCAAAGTCTCTCATTTAGATATTTTATTTCAAAACGGAACTGTCATACAGAAAAGGAAAATTGTAAGTACAATGTTCCCTGATAACCTGATATACGACGGTGTAAAGCTCCATCGCACCAGGGTTAGCGCAGCAATCAGCTTGTTGACCACCCGCAGAAAATGTCCACAGGAAGCTGTTGCAAATAGCAACCAAACTTATCGGGCTGAAAGTGTTCATCTTAACCGCAAACATGCCGTAACTGCATTGCGAAACAGAATGTAGTTTTGCTATTTAGCGTCAGGCAACTTTGCTACAATCTTCCCATGTAACCGCTCGTTGACCAAATAACCAAGAAAAGAAACAAACGAAGTAATGTCATGTCCTACACTTGCCTGCTCCAAAGCCTGCATATACTCATCCCTTCTTTCAACTGGTATTATTGTCCACGGGTAACCTCCCGAAGCCAGCATAGCATTCATCAGAAAACGTCCGATCCTTCCATTACCGTCCATATATGGATGGATAAAAACGAAGATAAAGTGTCCTAATACTGCTCTCACCGATGGTTCAGTTTCATCCTCCAGTAACTCAAAAAGTACAGGCATAGCATCTCTCATTGCATCTACATTCAAAGGAACATGCTTGGAATTACCAATGTACACTTGGTGGTTTCGATACCCTGCAAGGTCTGTGGCTTTTAAAAGTCCTGCGGCTACACTTGGGTCAAACAGTTGCCTGTACCATTTTGAGTGATCCTTGTCAACCTGCTTTCCTGCATTTGCGCCCTTCAGTATAGCTGTGATGGTATCTTTCACCTGCAGGAAGGCTTGGTAGTAACCTCTGGCTGCCATCGCATCCTTTTGTTTCCGGTCTTCTTCGTTCTCCTTGCTGTTCCATTGGCCGCTGCTTACCCTTTCGATCAGTTCCGGGGTTACACGATACCGCTCTATGGAAAGTGAATGGTATGCGTCCGTAACGTAAATGTCGTCAACATCCTTTAAGTAGGCTTGCAGATCATCCGGTATGCCTGGTGCTTTAGGAAAGCTGGCAATAACAATCTCACGCATCTGCTCCCACATGAGCCTGATACGATTGGCGTAGGGAGAGCGTTCACGAGAGGACAGACTAAGGGTTAGTTTGGTTTCAAAAGGATCTTCTTCCCGTATATCATAATCAGCTTGTTTAAGGGTGTCAACAATTTGATCAGCTATCTTGTCTCTGTTTATATTTCTGAAAGCACCTGCTAACCTGCCTGCAAAGGTTGTATGCCCATTCTCCAGTAGGATAGGCAATACTTCCGAAGCATCTCTTATCAATGCAAGGGCTGTGCGGGCATCAATGGCATTTCTTGTATAAATACTTGGAGAGCTATAAACCAATGCAGCCGGAAGATTGTACATTCTAATCCCATTTGCTATGATGGTTTGATCCGCAGGCGGGACATTTGCCTTTAAATTGAACAAAGAAGTATTATGCGGCAAGGGTGTAGGGTTATTATTGCCCTGTGGCGAACGTAACATTAGCTGTTGCGGTACAGCACTGTTTCCTGCATGGATAAGAAGGGATTGGTCTGGTGATAAACACCATTCTTCCCCAAATTTGTAATTCAGGAATTTGGCAACAAAGTCCCAATAAGAGCTGTACCAGGAAGTTGTTTCTCCTGCTTTTTCCGCAGGGTCAGTAGGTATATACCAACCCTTTGTAACTTCCCGAATAAAGCCGTTTTTAAGTAGTATCTCTCTGTATTTCCGATTGGGTATTTCATCGGTATGAATACCAACAACCCCATTATCCTGCAATTCTTTCAGAAATTTCAGGGATTCTACTAACCGTTCGCGTGGTGTTGCCATATCTTATTTTTATTGAAAGGATGTGCCTCCTATTAAACCGTGTCGCTTTCTGTCTATTAAACAAAGATGTGACAAATTTAGTAAATTTTGCAGTGATAATTCTATTAAATGTTGTTCATCCGGTATTTCTTTGTACCTTTACATTGTACCACACTTAATTTTTATAGTATGAAAATAGCAGACATTTATGTACGGGTAAGTACGGACGAACAGGCCGATAAGGGCTATTCGCAACGTGACCAGGAGGAACGTTTGCGGAAATACTGCGAAATAAACAATATCCGGGTCAGGAAAGTGATACTGGAAGACCACTCTGCAAAGACGTTCAAACGACCAGCTTGGACTGGATTATTAGGCGACCTGCGTAAGCACAAAGGACATACTGACCTTATTCTGTTTACAAAATGGGATAGGTTCAGCCGTAACGCAGGGGATGCTTACCAGATGATCAGCACCCTTCGGCGTTTGGGTGTCGAGCCGCAGGCAGTTGAACAACCGCTTGACCTATCTATTCCAGAAAATAAAATGATGCTGGCGTTCTACCTCGCAGCACCTGAAGTAGAGAATGACCGCAGGGCATTAAATGTGTTTCATGGTATGCGCCGTGCTAAAAAAGAAGGGCGCTGGATGGGAACCGCTCCTATTGGATATGCGAATAAGGTTACTGAGAATGGCAAGAAATATATTGCTGCGAAGGATATTCAGGGAGACATAATGAAATGGGCGTTTGAGGAACTTTCCCATAGTCAGCTTAACACGGAACAGGTATGGAAAAAAGCGAAAGAAAAAGGCTTGAAATGCAGTAAGAATAACTTTTGGGTTGCCATAAGAAATCCGATCTACTGCGGATTAATATTTATACCAAAGTACAAGGAAGAAGAAAGCATGTTGGTAAAAGGACAGCATGAACCGTTAATTTCTGAAACTCTGTATTATGACGTTCAGGATGTATTGGATGGACGCAAGCGGATTTTAGGAACAAAGGTTACGGCAGACGATAATATTCCGTTGAGAGGCTTCTTAATCTGTCCAAAATGCGGAAGGATGCTTACCGGCAGCGCATCGAAGGGAAGAACGCAATACTACCATTATTATCATTGCAGTTCTGCTTGCGGAGTTCGTTACAAGGCAAAAGAGGCAAATGACAAAATGGTTGAGGAAATCAGGAAATATGTATGGCCTCTTTCAAGACTTGAAACATGCAAAGACGTAATCACATCAACGTACAAATCAAAAGAACGTGGTGAAAGAGATGAACAGAAAGATTTAAAGCTGCAATTGCAGGAAGTGAATAGCCGGATTGTAAAAGCAAGAGAATTGCTTTTGTGTGGCGATATAGAAGGCGACGACTATCGTGCAATCAAATCTGAATGTGAGGAGAAGATCAATCGTCTGGAAGCAAAATTGAAAGCTGCTGTAAGTTTTCAAACAACGGTAGAGCCATTGTGGGATAAGGCTTTTAGCAATATCGCTCAGCTTGATATTTTGTACAAAGAAGGTACAGTAGAACTTAAAAGAAAGATAGTTGGTTCGATGTTCCCTGAAAATATCGTATTCGACGGTTGCCAACATCGAACCAAAAGATTGAACGAAATCATCAACATTATATCCTTGATAGATAGGGAATTAAAGCCCAAAAAAAATGGGACAAGTCGTTTTAATTTTGACTTGTCCCATATGGTGAACCCACTGGTACGTTTTTCGAACACGATCATTTTTCAGTTTAGAAAGATTGCAGCCCTTAAAAGGGTTGCATAGCAAGATCTCGCCATTATAAAAATGGCTGGTAATATTCATAGCATCCCCGTTATAATTGGCGCCACTAAGGTGCTGGTGTCCCAGCGGGAGCTTAGGAATAAGTACCAAACTAACCGGGATATTAAAACCTGGTCCTGCTATTTTCTTTTAAAGTCGCTCACCACATCGGGATTGCTGCAAAACTGGATCCGCCAGAAGCAGGACATTCTTGAATTCCTGCAATGCAATGAGCAAACCTTCCGCACCCGCTTAAAAGATATGCAGCGGCTGGGGCTCGTGGAAATTTTGCCCGGGTATTGCCTCCAGCTCACATCCTACAAAAAAGCTTCATCAGTGCTTGGTATAGATTACCAGGGCACTGTCAACATAAAGTACGACGACACAGTAGGCAAAAATTATTTTGCCTACTTATTAACCGCCGACGAGATTCGTCGGAACCAGGAAACACAGCGCTCAGCGCTCATATTTCATTTAGACAAAAATCCCTTGTTGCTTAATCTGCTATTGCAATGCCTGGTAAATCAGGGTTGCGATGAAAGGCGCTTGGTAGCCGATCCTGTATATCTGCAGGAGCGATTACTACAGCTGCAGGTTACAACCTTTAAAGAGGGGTCAGCCATCATTGATGAGATCATGAGCCGCCGGGCAGACGTGAATCGTGGGGTTAAAAAAATTGCTGAAGATCATGGGTATAAGCATCCACGTTCTGTGACTTATTTAAAGCGTGTGCTACAAAAATTGGGCATTTGTAAGGTGGTTAAGAGATTCGTTTTAAGCGATGCTCGTTGCCGCCGGTACTTCACCCAGGCAGGTGTAAGAAAAGACGGCTATATGTGGCTTAAAGACGCTAAACAAACACGTTGGAATCTGTGTGATCAGCTCATCATTAATAACAAAAACTTCAAAAAAAATGAAACGGAAAATTTTTCTCCGGCTTCCCTGGCCGCATAGCCCCCCTTGGCCTCACATTAAAAATTGCTAATTACAGAAGTGGTTAGTAATAATTGATAAACTTTTCTAGTATCTCCAGTTGGCGAGTATTGACCAGAATGTTATCTAGAATATTCTAGAATTGAGCCAACTGAAAAAATCAACCAAAATGTACACAAAACCGACAACAAAGTTTAATGAGCGAATGAGGGCTTTAAATGCGCTACATGAAAATAATTTGAAACATTTCATCATGCCATGGCTAAGTTTTAGGCTGCATATTTCCTTTAAGCAAACAACAAAAGCCTTCTCACAAAAGAAGCGGCATTTCTACGGGAACGAGCACACCTGCACATTGAACCAGGTATTGCACGGCTATCGGGCATACGTGGAGCTGGACCGGTACAAAGGGCTTAAAGATCTGATAGATTTGGTTGAGAAAACCTGGGCAGGGAAATGGAGCAGCGCCACGATCTACATGCGTAATGCTCCCGGGGATCAATTCAACGTAGTGGTTCGACAGTATTACCAGGGTGAGTTGCAGGAAGAACAATCGCCGGTGCTTGAGGAGCCGGTAATAAAATTATTTTTCCACGGCATGGATGGAGAACAGTTGCCGGTGTTTAAAACAGAGCCTGTGAAGTATGAGGATCTTCCGGATTTTAAAAAACTGGTAGCGGAGGGCTTAAGTTCTGCATGATAAAAATTGAAAGCCGTTGCAAATAAAATAACCACCAAAAAAAAATACATGACAATAAAATTAAAATTACCGTTGCATAAGTTCAATGCTTTCAATACAGCCGTATTGCAGTATATCCCAAGTTTTTTAAACAGCAACCGAATAGATATCAGGGATTTGCCAGAAGACAGCAGGGAGCGGCTCTCCCGCCGGGTATTACTGAGTTTAGTTGAAGGTTTGCATTTAAATCTGCAAAAGCTTCAATTAAAGAATTCAGAAAATATTTCAATCAAAATGAGCGAAGCGGAATGTATTGCTTTATTCTATTTGTTGCGGAATATCCCAATCCAGGCGGGCGATATATTCACATACTCAATCATAAATCAATGTATACAGGATATACACCGGCTGCTGATACAGCCAAGTTATAACCAGCAAGCTTCATCTATTTTCAAACTTTTAAATTAATTTTTATGAACAAAAGATCAATTTTTGGAATAGCCATTTGTGTGATGTTGATCATCGCTACACGTTTTTTAGGGCCGTTTCATTTACCATCCATCCTGGCCGGCATGGCTATTCAATTCATAATTTTTACAATCATTGGCGGTCTTTGGCTGAAAGCAGCAGTAAAAAAATTAACCAAGTAAACTTACGGATTATAAAACGTAAATAATTATGATAATTAGTAAAAAAACAAAAAAAAATGTCAAACAAATTTAAGGATGATCCAGAAAACTATTACAAAATGAGCGAGCCTCATGAAAGCGCAGATAAGGCAAATGAGGCCCTGCAAAAATTTTACGAAAAGGTTTCAGAAGCTCGCAAGGAATTTAAGATTGCAGATATTCTTATTGTAACTAAAGACAGCGTTAGGTATGAAGATGGGAATATCGGACAATTTATGCAACATAGTCAATATGGAAATCAGCTAAACGGTGTTTCTATGGCTGCGTATGCGTATGGCCAATTGCAGGCAGAAGATCGGGAAAGAATCAATAAACTTATCGCTGGTAAAAGGTAGTAGCATTGCGCCTTACGGCATCTGCTTTGCGAAGTGGCGGTTTTGGGACACTACAGCTTCAATATAGCACTGCCGTTCAATAGAATTACAAGGGTTAAATATAGCACTTCACCCGCCATTTTGCAAAGCAAGTGTTAGCGGTTCGGGCTTCTCCGCTTTTAGAAGTCCAAAGTTTAAATAACAAGAAAATGAGTTACGAAAAAAT
>MKTX01000006.1 GCA_001898465.1 Sphingobacteriales bacterium 39-19
GCACTACCCCGCAGTAGCAGGCAAGTTGCTTGCCGGTTTCGCACAGCGTAAATGCATTTGTACATGCAATAAGATATGCTGCTGTTACAGGCACAACACACAAATGCAGTGATTTGGATTTACCGTACACATTTTACTTATAAAGAATTAAAGGAAATGATTAAATTCTACAAAACACCAGCAGGAAAGAAAGTGTCTTTTGAATTTCCTTTATTTATGATGGAGTCTCTAAAAACAACCGAATTAATAAGGGATATTTATTCAAAACAAAAAAGGGATTAAAAGATTTTTGCAGCATATTGATTAATACAACAGCCAACATCGGTTTACTACAATGTTGACGGACGAATAAAAGTTCATCATTTTGTCTTTGTTGGGCTTCAGTCTCGGCAGGAAAAGCTATAAAAGTTAGTACTGCAGCAAGCCCCAAACTTTAGCGGGCATTGTAATGAGACATCTTTGCAACAAAGAACAACCCCACAATAAACCGCAGCTTTATAGTAAGAACTTTACACGCAATAACAGATGCCAAATAATCAATAAACTATATTAAACTTTTAAGCTATCAAAAATTATTATTT
This sequence comes from Sphingobacteriales bacterium 39-19, assembly GCA_001898465.1. Taxonomy (GTDB): domain Bacteria; phylum Bacteroidota; class Bacteroidia; order Chitinophagales; family Chitinophagaceae; genus Ferruginibacter. The sequence continues at coordinate 582 of MKTX01000006.1, forward strand.
GAATAAAAATACATATTTATTGCTAAACAATAAATAATTATTATATTTGCGACATCAATTTTAAATCTTCGAAAGATGTCAAAAACAAACAACTTCGTATTTTGGAGCCTGTACATTGTAGCTTGGCTCATTTTTGTTGGCTTGTCTATTGAAGCCGGTGGCCTGATTGTCAATTTCTTTTTTAGTTTGTACAACCCCGACCTTGTCCATAATCTTTACCAAAAATTGGACTTGTCGGCCATGTATCAACAAAGTAAATGGGCATTTTATGGCATGTATAGTTTTATCCTTTTCATTGCCATTTTAAAAGCTGTTATGTTTTATATGGTTATCCGGCTTATGCACAACATGGATTTAAAAAAGCCATTCAGCACTTTTGTAGCCAAACAAATTATGCTGGTTAGTTATTTTACGCTTGGCATTGGGCTTTTAAGTTACATCGCAAGGCAATTAGCAGAAAATTTAACCCATCATGATATTGTTACAGATCATCTAAACCAGTTTTGGGAAGACAGTCAAGCATTTATTTTAATGGGGGCGGTCATCTATATTATTGCAACTATATTCAAAAAAGGTGTTGATCTTCAAAACGAAAACGATTTAACAGTATAAGCTATGCCAATCATTGTAAACTTAGATGTAATGATGGCAAAGCGAAAAATGTCGCTTAATGAGCTGTCAGAAAAAGTTGGTCTTACACTATCCAACCTCTCCATTTTAAAAACGGGAAAAGCAAAAGCCATACGCTTTAGCACTTTGGAAGCTATTTGCAAAGCACTGAATTGCCAGCCCGGAGATATTTTGGAATATGTTGAAGAAACTTAAGGCTAAAACATTTATGAAAATAACACTTATAGCATCATTTTTAGTACTGCAATCTTTCCTTTCAATTGCGCAAATCAACGAATGTATTGGCATTGGTAAAAAACTAACCTTTACCTCCCAAAAACTAAACGAAAACAGAACACTTTGTATTTATACAGCAAATATAACATCTCAAATTCCAAATCCTGAAAAGCGTTACCCTGTAATGTATCTATTAGATGGATATGTGACCAAGGCGAGGTCTCACGGGTATATGAATATGTTAATTTGTTAAAGAGAAAATTTGTTTTTATAGAGAATGCCGGACATATTATTTGGTGGAACAAACCAAAAGAATTTAAGAGTGAAATAGTAAATATTTTGATGCATAAGAAAAGTTATATGAACAATTAAAAAAGTAACCTGAAAAATAAATTGACACATTTTGCCATTCACTTTGACGACATTGAACGGGAAAAATACTTCTATGACGAGTGTTTGACAGGGGTTTCAACTCTTACAGACAAGGAAATTAAGACGGACAAATCCGGGAATGGAGAATTAATTGGAGCCTTACACTGAAATTTGTAAGCAGAAAATTGTGAGTGAAGTATTGAGGATGAATCTTCTTGCTAACTTTGCCGAAATGAAAATGAACATTCACCGCATTATGACGGAGAAGGTGAGCTAAAAAGCGATACTAAAAATTACATGACAAAAAAGAAAAAGTTTAAATTAAAAGATAGCATGGATAAACTGGGTATTGTAGGACTTTTCCTGACTGCAATTTTTTCGCCCTGTTGTTTTCCGGTTTTTGCCTTTGGAGCTTCGGCTTTGGGGCTGGGGAGTTTTGAACTTTTCGGTGGCTGGACAATGTGGATTTTTCAGGCCATGGTTTTAATATCAATTATGGGACTTTATATTTCATATCGAAAACACCGCTTTTTTCATCCTTTATTGATTGCCATTTTTAGTGGATTCCTCATTTTTTATGCTTATCATTTTAACGAAAGTGATAATTGGATCTATTTTATTTATGCAGGAATGATCGGACTCTTAACAGCTACAATTTGGAACTATAAACTAAATAGGATGCCTGGAGATTGTGATACCTGTATAACAATTAACGGAAAAGATATTGATTTCAATTCGACAATAGTTTGTCCCGATTGCGGATACGCTAAGACTGAAATTATGCCTGCTGAATCTTGCGTTTATTTTTATGTATGTGAAAAATGCAATTCAAGATTAAAACCATTGAAAGACGATTGTTGTGTTTATTGCAGCTATGGTTCAAAAAAATGTCCGCCTGTTCAAGCAGGAATAAGTTGTTGCTAATAAAATTAAATGATAAGATTACAGCACAGCATAATAGCATGAACGTACAATGTTCGAGTATTTTCGAAGCTTACAAAATCACTCCCCAAATCATTTATTTTCTTATATTAACGAAATGTATTTTATAATTATACCCCTAAAACGGAAATAGAAAATTACCATATTTAAATAAGTACCAGGAATCATAAATTTAGAATGAATACTCCTGTATTAAAAAAGTTATAACCGGGAAATGAAAAAACTCATAATTCATTCCTGCGCTCTAAATACCAGTTCCCCGGTTCACATCATTTTTTTTATCCTGTAACATTTTCAAAACACAAAACGTTTAATACTTTTACTCACTCAAAAACGCAACGTACAAATCATGGCAAATACAAATGGCTTTGAAGATATAAAACTCAATATCAAAACCAGGCTTTCGGCGCTTTGGGCATCTGTTACACTATGCTATTTATATGGCGATTATTTTGAGTTGTACGTTCCCCAAAAAGCGCAGGGGCTGGTAAATGGAGTCAACCTGCTCAATAGCCCGGCAAAATTATTGGCGGCATCCATATTAATGGCAATCCCGGCGCTCATGGTTTTTTTATCGCTTGTTTTAAAGCCCAAAATAAACAGGCTATTCAATATTGTATTAGGCATTTTCTTTACGGCGCTCATGGTTTTAATCGCACTTACCTCTCTCTCAGCCTGGCGAATGTTTTATGTGTTTTTAGCGCTGGTAGAAAGTGTTTTAACCGTCGTAATTGTGTATAGCGCCTGGTACTGGCCAGCACAAAAACAAATACCATAGCAAATCATGGCAACAGGAATATCAAATAAAAAATTAGCAAGAACCGCCGGGCTTTTATACCTGGCCGTAGTAGGGGCTGGCTTGTTTTCGTTAATGTATGTGCCTTCTCAACTTTTTGTTACAGGCAATGCAGCTTTCACTTATCAAAATATAACTTCCTACCCGCTGCTTTTACGGTTAGGCATTATGGGCGGGGTGCTCTGTTATATTTTTTTTCTTTTCCTGCCCCTAGTTTTGTATAAATTATTAAAACCGGTAAATGAAAATTATGCAAAACTCATGGTACTCTTAGCCGTAATAAGTGTGCCCATGTATTTCTTAAATCTGCAGAATCTTGTTACCATCCTCTCACTGGTAACCGGTACAAACAGCCGGTGGAGCCTTTCGGCAGATCAGCTTCCTGTACAGGTTATGTTGTATTTGCAGCAATATAACAATGGTATGCGAATGGTACATCTCTTTTCCGGGTTATGGTTATTTCCGTTTGGCTATTTGGTTTTCCAATCGGGTTTCCTGCCCAAAATTTTAGGTATTTTCTTAATGCTGGGTTGCTTGGGTTATCTAATCAATTTTGCAGCGAATACCCTTATACCCGGTTATGCAAATATGGGCATCTCGTCATACATCAGCTTACCGGCAAGTATCGGCGAAATCGGCACTTGTTTATGGCTTTTAATAATGGGTGCAAGAGAGAAAAATGAGGAGGGTGCCTCTTAATACCAATACAACCGGCTGTTTTGATGTATTTTTCAATTTTGTAGTGGGGGCGTATTTGTAAAGATTGCCACTTACAAAATGTTGATATATTGGAACAATAACCCGGCTTTTAAAACGAAAACAAGCTTTTGAATTTCTTTAAAAAGGCAGGATACTTAATTTTTATTTAAAAAAACTAAATTGATAAGAAATTACAAACAGGAATTTAAAAGAAACCATGAAATTTAATTATTGTTACAGCTTATGGATTCTTATTTTACTTACCGGTTGTTCAAGTACAAAAACCTATAACGATCCCGTTCCACAGCATGATGAATTTGCAATATCCTCTAAACAGGTTGCTGAAACCCGGAATATTAATGTATGGACGCCGCCGGGATATCATACAAGTACCGATTCATTTCCTGTAATGTATATGGCAGATGGGGGCATAAAAGATGAGGATTTTCCCCATATTGCCAATACCCTTGCAGAACTGGTAAAAGCAAAGAGAATACCTCCCATTATTTTAGTGGGCATTGCCAATACACAAAGAAGGCGTGATTTAACCGGCCCTACAACAGTTGCCGGGGATAAAGAAATTGCTCCCCTGGTGGGCGGGTCTGAAAAATTCAGGGCATTTATTCAGGAAGAACTTTTCCCCGAAATCAACAAACGCTATAGAACTACTCATGAAAAAAGTATTATCGGCGAATCTTTGTCCGGGCTTTTTGTGGTTGAAACCTTTCTTTTAACCCCGGAAATGTTTGATCATTATATTGCCATTGACCCTTCACTTTGGTGGAATGATAAATATTTAGTGAAATCGGCAAAAATATATTTAGACAAATTTCCACCCGGTGAAAAAACAATATGGTTTGCAGGCTCTGGCGCTGTAGATATTTCTGAAACAGTAGGTAAGTTCGCCGATGTTTTAAGAACTGAAAATGTACCCCATTTAAAATGGAAATATGCTGCTGAACCCAAAGAAAAGCACAATACTATTTTTCGGGCTACAAAAGAAAAAGCAATCCTATGGAGCCTGAATAAAAAAATATAGCCACAGGCTTTCCTTAAAGAATTTCTTACCATGTAGGTTTCATTCATCAAGCCGGTATCATTCTTCACTTTCCATACAGCTTAATTCCATCAAAATAAAGAAAGCACTATGCACCGGGTTTGTTATATTTGAAAACGTTTTGCGTAGCTGCATTTTTTTAAAAAATATTTTCCCGGTACATCATGCTACATCATACCCGAAAAAAATTTATACAGCAAATGGGCCTTACGGGCCTTGCATTATTATTGCATAAGGTAAATGCAATGAACAGGCAGGTTTCTTACCATATCCTGCAAAACAAAAGTGAAAATGTAGATTATTTTCAAAAAGATGCAGCACAATACGAGATTTTAAGAAAAGGGTTTAATAAGCGTATCAATAAATATCCTAAAATTATTGCCCTTTGTAAAAATACCCTGGGCGTAGTAGAAGCCGTTCAATATGCTAAGGCCAATAATTTGCTGGTAACGGTAAAGAGCGGAGGACATAGTATGGAGGGGTTTAGCTGTTTGGATGGAGGTATGGTAATCAATTTATCCCTTCTTAATTCAATGCAATGGATTGATGCCAATACGATCCGGGTAGGTGTGGCCTGCACCCTAAAACAAATATATGAAAAGCTGATACCGGCAGGAAAATATTTACCCGGCGGCAGTTGCCAGTCTGTGGGCATCGGCGGGCTTACCCTGGGCGGTGGCTATGGTTTAATGAGCAGGAATTATGGGCTTACTTGCGACAGTTTACTGGAGGCAACCGGGGTAACAGCAGCAGGCCAAATCATAAATACAAAAGAAGATCCCGAACTTTTATGGGCATTAAAGGGAGGTGGAAACGGGAACATGGCCATTGTAACCGAAATGACATTTTCAGTACAAAAAGCACCCGCCACAATGCAAAGTTTTAAATTCCGCAACCGGGATGCGGGCATCAGCACAGCAATTGAAATCTGCAGGCAATGGTTTGCACTTTCAAAAACATTACCGCTAACTTGTTTCTCTGCTTTTATTTTTAATGGCCGCTCCACTTATATTTTATTGACGAATGTGGGTAAGAGCAATCCCGAAGTGCAGCATTTTATAAATACATTTAAAAGGAATGCTACTAAGTTTAGCCGGGGAAGGGCATTGCCACTGGGCCAGGCATTAAAAGCTTATTATGGCGAAAGTAAACCCATAACTTTTAAAAATGCCAGCGCAGGCTTATATAAAAGCTTTGCGGAAATAGAACCTGTAATAGAACAGGTATTTAATTTAATAAAAAAGAAACCGGGTATTATGTACCAGGTAAATACATTGGGGGGCAAAATACAATCGCCATTATGGGAAAAGAACTCATCCTTTGCCCACCGGGATTGTATTTATTTTTCTGAACTGCAGGCATACTGGGAATCGGCCTCTGCAACCCGTGGCTTCCTGGAACATTTTGAACGCATTCAACAGCAATTTGCGGCTGCAGGCATTAAAGCACAATACCGGAACTATCCCGATATAAATTTTAAAAATTGGGCCGAAATGTATTACGGTAAAAACCTGCAGCGGTTATTGGCAGTAAAAAGAAAGTATGATCCGGGCAATATTTTTGGCGGTCCGCAAACATTAAATGTATAAATTGGTTATTTGCTTGCCCTGGTCAGCCCACTATTTAGCATAAAACGCTTATTCTTTTTCAGTGGGTCATCAAAATAAAAATACCTGTTCCGGCTTCAATGCAATCTTTTATTAATTCAATTAAAATTGATAAATTTATTGTATGGCAGAACTAAAAACAAAGCAAACGAATGAAAGTGCAGAATCATTTATAAACGCTTTTGCGGATACTGAACAAAAGCGTAAAGATTCTTTTGAATTGCTGAAACTGATGGAAGACGCTTCTGGCTATAAACCTAAGATGTGGGGCAGCAGTATAATAGGATTTGGGTCTTACCATTATAAATCAGAAAAAAGCCGCCAGGAGGGCGATTGGCCATTGGTAGGGTTTTCGCCACGCAAAGCTGCCATTTCATTATATGTTTATTCCGGTGCTGCCAGCCAGGAAAACTTGCTCACCCAATTAGGAAAATTCAAAATGGGCAAAGCCTGTATTTATATCAAAACATTGTCTGACATTCATAAAGAAACGCTTATCAAATTGATAAAATCAACCATTGAATTTTTGCAATCGAAATATGGGAATTCCTGATAACCGGCCTTAAATAATTTTTTAAAATAATAATTATGTAAACTTTTAAAAGAAAAAAAGATGGCAATTGTAAACACATATTTAAATTTTAATGGAAACTGCGAAGAGGCATTTAACTTTTATAAATCTGTTTTTGGTGGTGAGTTTATCTATATCGGGCGATTTGGTGAAATGCCAGAAAGTGATGAATACAAAGTGCCTGAATCAGATAAAAATAAAATAATGCACGTGAGTTTACCCATTGGGAATTCAATTTTAATGGGAAGTGATACAGGTTGTGATTGGGCGGCTTCATTCGTTCAGGGAAATAATTTTTCAGTTTCGGTAACCCCGGAGAGTAAAGATGAAGCCGATGCATTGTTTCAAGGCCTTTCATCTGGTGGAAAAGTAACGGTACCCATGAACCAAACATTTTGGGGCGCTTATTTTGGAATGTTCACTGATAAATTCGGTATCAACTGGATGGTAAACTTTGAAACAAGATAAGCATACTTTGAACTGTGTTTTTATTTCTTTAATTTTTTTAAATTTCAGATCTAATGTCAACGCTCGAATTAATAGAAGCCGTGATCATCGGGATAGCAGGAGGCCTGGCGGGTAGAGTTTTGGTATTGTGGTTATATAAAAAATGTAAAAAATAAAAATGGTAAATGAGCCAAAGTACTAACTCCCGGAAAGCTGGTAGATGGGTGCAAATACCATTGGGCATATTACTTTTAGTTTTGGCACTAAACGCATTGGGTGGTGGTTATTACGGAATGGCAGGTGCAAAAGATATTCCTATTGAATGGTTGAAAGGTTCCCCCTTCCGGGATTATTTTTTTCCCGGCCTCATACTTTTAATTTTTGTGGGCGGTTCTGCGTTGGTGGCTGCCATTTTAGTCTTCATAAAACACCGGCTGGCAAAAAAAGCGGCATTCGGGTCATGTGCGATTGTGGTCATTTGGTTATCTGTACAGGTAGCCATTATAGGGTATGTATCCTGGATGCAGCCCGCAACGGCAGCACTAACTGTAATTATTTTTTTATTCACCTTTCAACTTCCTGTATATGGTAATTAAACAATTTTTATTTTGGCTTCCCATGATTATAATTGCATTTGCAAATGCTACTTTACGGGAACTGGTATTTATAAAATATTACAGTGAGATGAGGGCACATCAGTTATCTACCATTACTTTAATATTTCTTTGTGTAATTTATACCGGGTTTATATTCCCTTACCTGCACATTAAAAATTCAAAACAAGCGCTTTTAACAGGGCTCATATGGGTAATACTAACCATTTGCTTTGAATTTTCGTTGGGCCGGTTCACCCATAAATCATGGGCTTATTTGCTGCGTGACTATAATCTTTTAGCCGGCCGCATTTGGCTGCTTTTTATTTTATGCCTTTTTCTTTTGCCTTATATGTTTTATATGTTTAAGAGCAGGTAGCTTTTAATTTGCATAATTTTGCCGGTACATTTACCTGTAAATAGTAAGCCTGTACATAAAATACTGAATCGTAAAAAGGAATAATGTAAGATGATCTCAATAAAAAGAGCGACAGATCAAGATTATAAATCAATTGTAAGTATTGGCAATATAGCGGTAGGAGAAGCACACCGGGAAAGTTGTTCCGCTAAAGATATGAGTGAATACCTGCAAGTTCATTATAACGATACAGCCATTAGAGAAGAACTGGATGATGCAAATAATATTTACCACATCATTTATTTTAACAGCATACCCGTTGGATTTTCGAAAATTATTTTACATGCCGGGCACCCGGCAATTCAGCAGGATAACGTCACCAAATTAGATCGTATTTATTTACTTCAGCAATACCAGGGTCATACCTTAGGCTTCCAGTTATTAAATTTTAATATCAAACTATCAAAAGAAAATAACCAGGCAGGGATGTGGTTATATACCTGGGTTGGCAACAAGAAGGCAATTGGTTTTTATCTTAAAATGGGTTTCACAATAATAGGAGAGCATCAGTTTAAAGTTTCTGAAACATGCTATAATCCCAACCATCATATGTTTCTTACCTATTAGAAATATAAAAATACTTTGCAAGTTAAACAATACAAATCCCATATCTATAGTTCATGAATAATATAGAAATCAATGGTTTCATATCCTTAAGCAGAAAAATGAAATGCAGGAATAAAACTAAATAAACCCATTCCTGTAATCCATTTGGATTATAGGCAATTTCAAAATTTTGTTAGTTATTTGAATCTATCCATTTCTAATTTCAATTTCCTTTCGAAGAAGATTCTGTATTATTTTTTACAAAAATTTAATCAGCTAGGTATTCATTGTTGTGCAATTGTATTTGATAGCAATTGTAAGGTAAGAATTCTATGAAATTATAGGATTTTCTTATGTGGATAGGGCTTGATTTAAACGATAATTATCAAAATTTGGGTGACGCTCTTACAAAGAATTGGAAACATAATTTCTAAAAATCAACAAAAATATTGTATGAAAAAAATATTCCTGTATTTAATATTTGTATTTGCTGTACATATAGCACAAAGTCAAACACCTGAACTTTACAAAGACATTTTCAATTATACTAACTTCGGCTCTATTTCCGGGGATGCTGAATATACTACTGTTGGTAGCCTGGTATATTTTACTGCCACTGAACCATCAGTGGGCCTTTTTGGAAAAGAACTTTACAAAACAGATGGTAGTATGGCAGGAACTGTTTTAGTAACGGACATCATGCCCGGAACCGGTGCTTCCGGACCTGCCGGACTTACTGAAATGAATGGCTTGCTTTACTTTTCAGCAACTTCACCAAATGTAGGAAATGAATTAATGAAAAGTGAAGGCACAGATGCCGGCACTGAGTTGGTAAAAGATATTAATCCTGCTGCAAGCAATTCTTATCCTACCCAACTTACCAATGTAAATGGTGTGCTTTATTTTGTAGCGAATAACGGAGTTACCGGCAACGAATTATGGAAAAGTGATGGAACAACGGCAGGTACTGTTTTGGTGAAAGATATCAATCCTAATTATGCAACTTCAGGGACTAACAAGCTGACTGCTGTGGGTAATACAATCTTTTTTTATGCGACTGATGGTACCCATGGATACGAACTATGGAAAAGCGATGGCACAGAGGCAGGCACCGTAATGGTAAGAGATATTAACCCCGGAAGCGCAAGTTCGGCTCCTAATTATCTTACCAATCTTAATGGTACATTATATTTCTCTGCAACCGATGGCACTTCGGGTAGTGAATTATGGAAGAGCGACGGAACAGCAGCAGGTACCGTAATGGCTAAAGATGAATCACCTACTGCAGCTTCCCCAATAAATTTATATGTCTTTGGTAATAATATTTTTTATACCGCTTTTTCAGGCGATAATACAACGGGTTACGAACTTTGGAAATCAGATGGAACTGCAGTAGGTACCATGATGGTAAAAAATATCAATCCCGGAAGTTCGAGTTCACAGCCTACAGACTTTTTGGCTGTAGGAGGTACTTTATATTTTACTGCAGGTACCAATAATGAAGGGCGTGAGCTTTGGAAAACAGATGGAACCGATGCAGGAACCGTCATGGTTAAAGACCTCGATCCCGGTTCAGGAAGCAGCACTCCGGCTAACTTTACGTCGTTTAATGGAAAACTATATTTTAAAACTTCCGGAAACGTAAATGCTCTTTGGAAATCTGATGGAACTAATGCAGGTACCATTAAAGTAAATGATGCAGTAATTGGTCAGGGCACTTTTAACGATATCATGACAGGGCCAAACAAAATATTTTTTACTTACAATGGATATAAAGCAGGATACCCTTCTACAGCTACAGGTGCTGAACCCTGGGTGAGCGATGGTACAGATGCAGGTACTGTTTTATTAAAAGATATCAATACAAGGAACAGTACCTCCAATCCTTATTCCTTTTGTAAGATTGGCAATATAATTTATTTCAAAGCATCGGATGGAATTACCGGCAATGAACTTTGGAAAACAGATGGCACCGAAGCAGGTACTGTTTTGGTTAAAGATATCAGGCTGGGTACTGGCAACAGCGACCCGGTTTATCTCACCAATCTAAATGGTATATTATATTTTTCAGCATCGGATGGTACATCAGGTTTAGAATTATGGAAGAGTGATGGTACCACTGCAGGTACCGTCCTGGTGAAAGATATTTATGCCGGGGCAACCGCTTCCAGCATCAACTCACTAACAGTCTTTAATAATGCTTTATATTTTTCTGCTTTAAGTTCGGGTGTCGGTCGTGAGTTATGGAAGAGCGATGGCACAGAAGCCGGCACAGTAATAGTAAAAGATATTGTTACAGGTGCATTGAATTCTAATCCTAATAAATTGACCGTTTCAAACGGGATACTATTTTTTACAGCACAAAATGGTTCTAATACCGATGAAGAACTTTGGAAGACCGACGGTACTGACGCAGGAACAGTGAGGGTAAAAGACATTTATCCCGGCACAACCGGCTCCATCCCAAACCAGCTTATCAACTTTAATAACAAACTATATTTTTCTGCAACGGATAATACAGAAGGAAATGAATTGTGGACGAGTGACGGCACAGATGCTGGAACCATACTTTTTAAAAGCCTTGTAACGGGTGCAAATGGTAGTTTCCCAAAAAATTTTAAAGTAATTAACAACACGATGTATTTTGGTGGTGTGGCTATTTGGAAATCCGATGGTACCGCTGCTGGTACAACGGTCGTGAAATATACATCCTCTAACGGAAGTACGTTTCCGGCAGAATTTACATTATCGAATAACCAGATTTTCTTTACAGCTATTGCAAACGGCCTGGAGAAAGAGTTATGGAAAACCGATGGTACCGACGCAGGAACTGTATTGGTAAAAGATATTTTGCCCGGTGGCCTGAGTTCAAATGTTGAATTTTTAACTGATTTTAATGGCACTTTATATTTTAAAGCAAGAGGCGATGTATCCAGAACAGAATTATGGAAGAGTGATGGCACCGAAGCAGGTACAATTAGTATGAACCTTAATCTTATTGAAGGATCAAACCCATTTGAATTAACCGTAGTGAATGATATGTTGATTTTTACTGCCAATGATTTTTATAAAGGATTTGAAATGTGGAAAATTGTAAATTCTGCCACACCGCTCACCCTTTTAAACTTCACAGCCCAAAAGGATAACAATAAAGTACTTTTAAACTGGCAAACAAGTAATGAGATCAATACATCCTTGTTTGAAATTGAGAGATCTAATAATTCAACTTTTACAAAAATTGGGGATATTGCTGCTTTCAATAGGATAGGGCAGCATCATTATAAAATGTATGATGAACATCCCGAAAAGGGGACAAATTTTTACAGGTTAAAAATGATTGATATTGGCGGGCGATTTACTTACAGTGTAATTAAAAGAATAGATTTTAATAGCCAGGAACAAATTCTTATTTTACCTAATCCGGCAAGCGATGAACTCAAAATCAGGAATGCAGAACTTTATAATTTCCTGGAAGTAATAGATGCTTCGGGCAGAACCGTGATGCAGCAAAAAATTTCAGGTAGCCAAAAAGTAATAGATGTAGGAAAGCTTGCTACGGGCTTCTATATTTTGCGGCTTAGTGGAACAAATATTCAAAAATCATTGTCATTTGTAAAGCATTAAATTAAAACCCTATAAATAGCTACGGTAGATTTCATTTTCTTTCTGTAGCTTTTTTTATGTAAAATTTTCAACTGCAAATTTTATTCTGGATATTTGTATATGCCTTACTGCATGAACTTTTATTTTATGACAGGCAAAAAGGATATCAAATAAACATGGGCATTGGATAAATTGGATTTACCATACATAAAATCTGAAATTAAAAAAAGAGACCCTTTCTCTAATAAAGGAGATTATGGCCATGCGCTGATCATTGCAGGTAAAAAAGGTAGTATGGGCGCTGCAGTAATTGCAGCGAAAGCATGTTTACGATCGGGAGTAGGCTTATTAAGCGTTTCGGTACCTGGCGGTGAGCGCTGTATATTACAAACAACCGTTCCGGAAGCCATGTTGGTTATGAGAGAAGAAAGCCAGCTTGCTATGAACACATTTTCAGCCATAGGAATGGGCCCGGGTATGGGTATTGATCCTGCCTCTGAAGCATTACTCATTCAGGTGCTGGCCTCCTGCCAAATTCCCTTAGTTTTAGATGCCGATGCACTTACCATCCTTTCTAAAAATATAAAACTTTTAGAGCAGGTGCCCGCTCATACCATCATCACGCCACATGCCGGTGAATTCGACCGGCTTTTTGGATATCATACCAGCAACGAAGAGCGGGTTCAAACTGCCATTCAAAAAGCAAATGACTACCCAATCCATATTGTATTAAAAGGGCATCATACTGCCATTGTTTCAGCCGGTGAAATATCTTATAATACTACTGGCAATGCGGGCCTCGCTAAAGGAGGTTCTGGCGATGCCTTAACCGGTATGATTACTGCTTTCCTGGCACAGGGATATGCTGTACCCATAGCAGCTAAATTGGGCGTATTCATCCATGGAATGGCAGCAGACATAACCTTACAAACCCAATCAGTGGAAACTATGATGATAACTGATGTAATTGATCATATGGCAGATGCCTTTAAAAAGATTACCCAGTAAGCATCGCTGAAGCCATTCGTAAAATTCATTCCTCCTATTCATATTTGGATAAGTAAAAGCCCTGCTTGGGGTATTATTTCTTATACTTCATCCTCATTTTCAATAACCATAGTTTAATATGACTTAGATTTATTCTACAAAACCTTATTGAATGTTTATATAGGTTGAGCAGTTTGATTTTCATCCCGGGCGAAATGGATACACAGTAAAATTAAATGATCATCCCATGATGGCTTAACCATTCAAGTTGCTTGCTGAAGGATGAACCCTAATCCTGTTATGCATGCCCGTTTGCATAATTTCCAAAATCTTATTTAAAACCAACCAGCCTGCCATATCCTGCAGATGAAATTCTTATTCGTTCTAAATAAAATTATACAAACAAAAAAATTCTTCAATTATGAGTAACGCAAACCCATCACAAAGCAACAGTAATTATAGCCTGGGTTCTGTAAAAGAAGCCATCCAGGAAAAAAATCAAATGTTTGCCGCCGCTATGGCTAAAGGTGATGCAGCAGGAGTAGCAGCCTGCTATACCCTGGATGCTGAATTTATGGCGCCGGGTGCGCCTTCTGTACAAGGGCGTGCCAATATACAGGCTGCCATTGCAGGATATATTGCACAGGGCTTTACTGAATACACGGTATTAGCCACCATTGTTTACGGGAATATTGATGTGGTAGGTGTGCAGGAAGCCTATTCCCTAAGCCAGCCGGGGGGCGTAAATAAAGATGTGGGAAAATCTATCCAGCTTTGGAAACAGGAAGAAGGTTCATGGAAAATTTTCAGGGATTGCTTTAACTCTGATTTAACTCCATAACACCCAATTCACAATTATCAATTAACAATTACTATGCTTCATACTGATAAAAAACATGCCATCGAATTTGCCCATAAATTATTAAAAAATCATTTAGCGCAACCCGATGAAAAAAGAATAAAATTAAAAGGTTCCGGTGCCGAAAGCATCGAAGCTTTATTCCCAGGCACACGGGGCGATAATTTTATTTATATGCAGGAACTGATGTTGCTTGCATTGCAGGGAAATATTGATTCCCGTAAAAATTATTTTCCAAACGACCCGGATTATCTCGATAAAGAGATACAAAAATCACAGCCCTTTATTGATACTATGGTAATGATGGGACTGGAGTATGATAAACTCATTAACCAGCTAAAAGGATCTGGTGCATTTTTTAGTATGCGCACTATTGGCCACATGCTTTGGGATACCACGCTGCCCGGCATACTCGGCTATTTTGCTGCTTTACTGTACAATCAAAATAATGTGGCAGCAGAAGCTTCGCCGGTTACTACCATTATGGAAATGTATGTGGGTAATGAATTGTGTAAATTGTTAGGTTATAAAATTAACCCCATTGGTGCCGGCGATTTTCAATTATTAGATAACCAGGTTACCGGTTGGGGTCATATTACCTGCGATGGTTCTGTAGCCAACCTGGAAGGTTTGTGGATGGCGAGGAATTTAAAATTTTACCCCGTAAGTGTAAAAGCAGCCATTGAAAACGACCCCGTTCTTGCTAATTGCAAAAGCTTCCAGGTTACTTTGTTAAATGGCAAATCCGTTTCTCTGCTGGCATTAGACGACTGGTCTTTGGTAAATCTTCCTATTGACGAAATATTAAAAATACCCAACAAGATAGCTGCGCAATACCAAATAGATATTACCACCGTAAGCAATGCCATTGCCAATTACACTGTACAAAACATCGGTTACCACGATATCCTTACAAAATATTTACCCGGTATTTTTCATACACCCGTTTCTGTATGTTCAGCTACCCGGCATTATTCCTGGCCCAAAGGCGCCGCTATTTTAGGTATTGGCGCTTCAAATATGATAAGCATTCCGGTTGATAAAAAAGCCCGTATGGACTTAACTGCATTTACTGCCATGCTGGATAATTGCCTGCAGAAAAAAATACCGGTGATGAATGTGGTAGCCATCATCGGTACTACAGAAGAGAGCGCTGTAGATCCTTTAAATGATGTATTGGCTATAAGAGAAACGTATCGTAAAAAAGGAATGGAGTTTGCCATACATGCAGATGCTGCCTGGGGCGGTTATTATAAAACAATGCTCAATAGTAGCGATGAAAGCAATCCTTCTCATTTTACACATATCAGCGAAAAAGCGATGGTGGCCCTGCCCATGAGCGCTTATGTTACCGAACAATATAAAGTGTTGCAAATGGCTGATTCAATTACCATCGATCCACACAAATCAGGCTATGTACCGTACCCGGCCGGGGGCTTATGTTACCGCAATTCTGCTATGCGTAACCTGGTTTCTTTTACCGCACCCGTAGTGTATCATGGTGGGGTAGACCCTACCGTAGGTGTTTATGGGGTAGAAGGATCAAAACCCGGGGCTGCAGCATCAGCCGTATATTTTAGCCATAAAATGATCAGGCCAAATACCGATGGCTATGGTAAAATTTCAGGCGATTGTTATTTTAATGCAAAGCGTTTGTATGCCGCATTGGTTTGTTTAAATATTGCCCAGCTTCCCTTTTTTATTGTGCCGCTGGTACCCATTCCTGCCATACAACAAGGCTTAAGCCCGGCTGATATACAAAAGCAATATGAATTCATCAGGGACAGGATTGTAAACGTAAGCAACGAAACCCTGGTAGCCGATACAGAAGCCTTTGCATTGTTTAAAGAATTGGGCGGCGATCAAACCATCATCACTTATATGTATAATTTTTATAACAATGATGGTAGTGTAAACAGCGATATGGCTAAAGTAAATGCTTTGAACGATGCCATTTACCGGGCTTTTAGCTTTAGCGATAAACCTGGCGATACAGAACATATACCGGAAATTGTGGTAACTTCCTCATCTTTCACCCGTGGAAATTATGGAAATGTATTGATGGACGATTTGCGGGAAAGGCTTGGTGTTACCAATGGATACGATGATGCAATCAATTTTATTATATCTACCATAATGAATCCATGGCTTACCAATACAGCACAAGGGTCATTTATACCCTCCCTTATTGAAATTATCACACGTAATGTAAATACCATTGTGGCCAATATAAAATCGGGACAACCATCCGTTTCATAATTTTTTAAAACCAAACAATCATGTTAGCAAAAAATATTTACGGCGAAAATATAGATCAAATTAAATCAAAATACCAAAAAGTCATTTCAGATGGTTTTGCGCCTGCGCTTGCCATAGTATTTTGTTCTATTACACAGGATAGGAAAGCATTGGTTGATTTTTTCAATGAACAAAAGGTAGATGTTTTTGGTTCCACTACCGCCGGTGAAATATTGGATTCGGAAGTGATGGAAAAATCTACCGTGGTCATGCTGCTCAATATAAAGAAAGAGCATTATAAAATATTTACGGAAGAATCTGAAGATATTTATAAGGTTTCTAATGACATGGCCATTTTTGCGAAAGCCACTTTTGCCCACCCGTCTGTAATTGTTATTTCCGGTGGCCTTACCATCGATGCAGAGCAAATCATTAAAGGTGTTCATGATTGCGATGCCACACTGCCTTTATATGGCGGCCTGGCTGCTGACGATTTAACCATGAAGGGAACCTTTGTTTTCAGCAATCATTTTGAATCTTCTAATGGCATCATTGGTTTAATATTGGATAACGATAAAATAAATGTAAAAGGATTGGCCACCAGTGGCTGGGACAATATCGGTATCGAAAAAACAATTACCAAATCGGTAGGGAATGTGGTGTACACCATTGATGACGAACCGGCAGTAGATGTATTTGTAAACTATTTCCAGTTTACCGAAAGTGTTGACAATACAGCCGAGATCATTGCTCAAAATTTTGCCCAGTATCCATTGCAAATGACCAAAGATAATGGTAACGTGGTGCTAAGGGCACCATTGATGGTAGATATTGAAAGCAGGGCCCTGATATTTGCCGGCGGTATTCCACAGGGCAGCAAAGTGAAATTTTCTGTACAACCCGGGTTTGACCTGATAGAAAAAACGGCCGACCGAATCAGTGCACTTAAGCCCGGTATCCCTGAAGCGGATGCGTTGATTATGTTTTCCTGCAAAGCCAGGCACATGGCCTTAGGCCCCATGACAGGCGATGAAGCAGATAAAATAAGAAGCATCTGGAATAAACCCTTAATTGGTTTCTTTACATATGGCGAAATTGGGGCAGCAAAAAACTGTACCTGCGAATTTCATAATGAAACCTGTTCAATGGTTATTTTACAGGAAAAATAAATTATAAGTTAACAACTAAAATTATTTTACAGTTTGCTGGAGCAATTAATTAAAATTGTTGATGAATTAGTGCTTTCTGAGGAGCAACGGGAATCGCTTTTTACAGAAATAAAAGCGATTAAAAAAAAACTGGAAGTAGCTGAGTTCAAATATAACCGTACACTACATGATAAAGCTGCCATCACCAATGTACTGAATGCCAGCATCCAGGAAATAGAAAAACAGAAAAAGAATATTGAGAATGCTAAAAATGTAATTGACAGGAACCTTGCAGAATTAGACATGCAAAAAAAATTAACAGAAGAAAAGAATGTAGAGCTGAATGAAGCCATGTCTATCCTTAAAGAAGCGCAGGAACAACTGATACAATCAGAAAAGATGGCTTCACTAGGCCAGTTAACGGCAGGTGTAGCACATGAGATCAATAACCCGATCAATTTTGTATCGGCCAATATTAAACCCTTAAAAGAAGATTTAGCAGAAATTATGCAATGCATCCATTTATACGACCAGGTGATTGCCGAAAATAAACTGCAAACATATTTTGAAAAAGTAGAGCAGTATAAAGATGAAACGGGCATCTTATTCTCGATTGATGAAGTGAAAAGCTTGTTGAAAGGCATAGAAGAGGGGGCAGCCAGGACATCAGAAATTGTAAAAGGGTTACGTAATTTTTCAAGGCTCGATCAGAATGTAGTAAAGAAAGCGAATTTAAATGAGGGGATTGAATCAACACTCGCTTTACTTCACAGCGCCTATAAAGACAGGGTAGAAATTGTAAAAGAACTGGGTGAGTTGCCCGAAGTAGATTGCTTGCCTGGCCAGTTGAACCAGGTATTTATGAATATTATTTCAAATGCCGTGCAGGCAATTCCCGGCGAAGGGAAAATATTTATTAAATCATGGGCTACCGGGCAAACGGTGAAGATATCCATTACTGATACCGGCCAGGGCATGAGCGATGAAACAAAGAAAAAAATATTCGACCCTTTCTTCACCACCAAAGAAGTGGGTAAAGGCACGGGGCTTGGGCTATCCATCAGCTATGGCATCATCCAAAAGCACAATGGTAAAATTGAAGTAACATCTCAAAAGGGAAAAGGAACCACATTCATTCTTACGCTTCCTGTTCAGCAAATAAAAAATGATAATTTAAATACACTATAAAAACAAATGGAATCTAAAGACAATCACGACTTCAATATCTTGTACGTAGATGATGAAGAAAATAATCTTACCTCATTTAGGGCAGCTTTACGCAGGTACTACAATATATATACTGCACAAAGTGGCGCACAAGGTATGGAGATCATTAATAACCATGATATTCATGTAATCGTTACTGACCAGCGCATGCCGGGTATGACGGGCGTGCAGTTTTTGCAGCATATACCCGATGAGCCCGATAACGTTCGCATGATATTAACCGGTTTCAGCGATATGGAAGCAATTATTGAAGCCATTAATACCGGTAAAGTGTACCGCTATATTACCAAGCCCTGGGATAAAGATGAACTCAAGATTACAATCGATAATGCTTTGGAGGCCGTAAGGCTCAGGCGGGATAATAAACACCTAATATCTGTTTTAAAAGAAAGCAACGAAAACCTGGAACAAAAGGTAAAACAGCGTACCATTGAAATTGAAAAAAAATCAATTTTACTGGAAGCCGAAAAAGAAAAATCGGAAAAATTGTTATTAAATATTTTGCCCGAAGAAATAGCCGAAGAGTTGAAACGGTTTGGTAAATCCTATGCACGTAAGCATGAGCAGGTGAGCGTGATGTTTACCGATATCAAAAGCTTTACATCCATTTCAGAAACCATGATGCCCGATGTATTAATCACACAACTGGATGAAATATTCCGGGGTTTCGATTATATCATTGAAAAACATGGAATGGAAAAAATAAAAACCATTGGCGATTGTTATATGTGTGCCGCCGGTTTGCCTACAGAGCGGACCGATAATGCAGTACTGGCCGTGCATGCCGCACTCGATTTTCTGGAATTTATGAATGGGTATAATACCACTAAGAAAATACAGGGGTTACAGGAATTTGAAGTGCGGATTGGCATTCATACCGGGCCGGTAATTGCGGGTGTGGTGGGCATCACAAAATTTGCTTATGATATCTGGGGCAGTACAGTAAACGTGGCATCGCAATTAGAACATCACAGCATGCCGGGGAAAATCAATATTTCGCATCAAACCTATTCTTTAATTGGAGATCAATTTGAATGTGAAAGCCGGGGTAAAATTCCCACCAAAAGCAAAGAAGAAATTGAGATGTATTTCTTAAAATCAAAAAAATAGGTTATGGGTACAATCTGTATGATACACTTAAAAATTAAACTGCCCTTATGAAACCTTTATTTTATTTCTTATTTATCGTTATCAGTTTGTTTTTTACAAGTTGTACTACCGGCACCCATCAAAAGGAAAATGATTTGGATAGTACCGTAACCAACCCTCTCTTTACCATTGCGCCCATACAATATGCTGATTCTTCAGAAAAAGCATTTACATTAATGGCCGCCTTTAAATTTGATTCCTGGGCAGATATGCTTGCAGATACCGTAGTTTACAGTTTCCCGGATGGCGATGCCGTAACCCGCACTACCTTGCACGGGAAAGATACCCTGGTCAACTGGTGGAAAAACTGGGTGGCAACTTCCGGTATTCAATCCATGGCCATGGATGCTTTTAATCATGTACCCATCCAGGTTATCTCACAACCGGAAGGTGGATTCCCCATGGGCATTTATGATCTTGTATATTTTACCAATACCCTGGTTTTTCATGGCAAGCCCATTGGCTTACGCATGAATTTTTCGGTTCATTTTAATGCCGATAAAAAAATTGATCATTATGCATCCTATTACGACCGGAATGTAATAATACAAGCATCCGGTAACAATGTATTGAAGAAATAATAAGCTTCTTAAGGGCATTTTTTTAAATAGAAGGTATACCCATTATCCAAATCCTTTTTTATGAATCACATATTCCGCAACCGTTATATACAACATGTAGAAAACGGGATTGGCTGCATTTTTTAATTTAATTCTTTTCTCCTTTTTTTATAAAATAAATCCACTCATTCGGACAATAAATCACCTCATTCGTCCTGATTGGGCTTTCTCCCACATTCCTTTTACTTATGTTTATACAAGCAAATTCACCCATCCCAGGAAAAATATTACCCCGAAATGATTCCGGGGGAAACCTATAAAATCGCCGCTGTTTTCATAACTAACCTTCCTGCAAAGGTTTTGCAGGGGCGATTCCGAAAAGCCTCATGAGTAGGAAAATTTAAAAAATAAAAAAAATGAAAAATTGTATCAAACAGCTGCTCTTCTTATGTATGGGAGTGGCATTGCTCACGGCCTGTAACGATGCAGGAAAATCTTCTGAAAAAACTGGAAAAGATACTACTTCGGTTACCATGAGTGATCAAAAAATGGATTATCCTTATACTATTGCGCATCCGGATTACTGGCAAACGGGAAGTCAGCAGAATACGATGAATGTATTAAAATCACTGAAAGCCTGGGAAAATAAAAATATGGATGAATCAATAAGCTACTTTGCCGATTCCGTAGAAGTGCAGTTTGATGGGATAGATAAAAAAGTATCCCGGGATACGTTAAAAGCATGGATTTCTCCATCACCCAATATCATCAGCCATTCCGTAAAAATGCAAGATTGGGAATCTGTTATTTCCAATGATAAAAAGGTTGAGTATGTTACCATTTGGTACAGGGAGTATGCGGAAACAGCAAAAGGCAAAGATTCAGTAGATGTAGTAAATGATTTAAGGATGAAAGATGGTAAAATTATTGGGATTGATCAATATACCCGGAAGTTACACTAATTCGTACCCGGTTTTTTGATGGCTCATAATTTTTATGAGCCATCAAATTTTTCATGAGACCCGTTAAGCCCCCTCATCCCATACAAGGGCGCTAATTGCAGGAAGAATAAATATCAGCATTTGATTAAGGCTTTTATTACAAGAGTTTTTAAAAAAGAAAGTAACATTTTAAAGAAAACAAGTAAATAAAAAATATGAGCCAAACGAAATCCTTACAGAAAAATAAAGAATGGCCGGCTCTTTCGGAGCATCCTTTTTTTCGGTATTTTAGTTTTGCCATTTTATATGTTGCTCAGGGTATCCCCGAAGGGATGACATTTTTTGGTATTCCTGCCTGGATGGCTATGCATGGTAAATCACCCGGAGAAATTGGCGCTTTTATTGGAATCATTGGCTTGCCCTGGAGTTTTAAAATTCTGGTAGCGCCGCTTATGGACCGGTTTAGTTATTTACCCATGGGAAGAAGAAGGCCCTGGGTGTTGATTGGCCAATTGGGATTAATGATCAGTTTTATTTTAATGTCAATGGTTCATGATCCGCTCAATCATTTATCCTTATTAATGGTTGCTGGTTTTTTTGTGAGTTTTTTTGGGGCATTTCAAGATGTAGCAACAGATGGAATGGCAATTGATATTGTGCCGGTTCCTGAGCAAGCCCGGGCTAATGGGGTGATGTGGGGCGCAAAAACAATAGGTATTTCTCTTTCCCTGGTAACCGGAACCTGGATCCTTAATCATTACGGTTTTCAAGAAGCCATACTTGTTCTTTCATTTGCCGTATGCCTCATTATGCTGGTACCCCTTTCTTTGAGAGAAAGACCAGGAGAAAAAATACTTCCCTGGACAGCAGGACAAACAACCCCGGCAGTATTAAAAATTCAATTAAATAGTTTTTCTAAAATTTTTAAAAGTCTTTTAAAAGTTTTTATGTTGCCATCCAGTTTATTAATGAGCCTGGCGTTCTTTTCATTTAATGCAGGGGTTGGTTTAATTGATGCCCTTTTCCCGGTGTTCACAATACAGGTAGCCGGGTGGACAAATGAAGGTTATTCCCATATTTTTTCAATTGTAAATATAGTAAGCGGTTTATTGGGAATGTTGGCCGGTGGGTTCCTGTCTGATAAATTTGGCAAAAGAAAGATGCTTAATATTTATCTTTTTTTACTCATCGGAATCATTACGGGTATGGCAGCTTTAAAAGCGTATTGGCATAGTGAAATTATAATTACCGGTTTTATGGCTTTGTATTATGTGTTGTATGTTTTTATTTCAATCGGTTGTTTTGCCATTGGAATGGAACTATGCTGGTGCCGGGTTTCGGCTACACAATTCACACTTTATATGGCTATTTCAAATATGGGCAGGGCCGTAGGGGCATCCTTGCTGGGACCGCTAAAAGCCAGGATGGGCTGGGAATTTGTGATCCTTGCGGTAGCTGCATTTGCGTTTACCTCGCTATATTTTATCTTTCGCCTAAGAATGAATAAGCACCTGGAAAGAATTAATGGAATTGAAACAGAACAGGCAAGTAAAGATTTTCAATTAACAAATTTGGTAGGTTCCAATTTGTAAATATTTATGTTATAAAAGTAATTGAATGTAGGGTACCAAATTGATTTTATTTAACATCCCGGTTACTATCTTTACTTGCTGAATTTACATTTTATAGAAGCCTGGTTTGCCAGGATATTAATCATGAAGGAAATGATTGCTTATTAAATAAAAATTAAAAATGAGAAATTACAAAAAACATGTATTGGTAATTGCAGCAATACTTTTTACAGCACAAGTACATGCTCAAATAACTGAAACAGGCGGCCAAAAAATAATTTATGGCAGCAATAGTAAAGCCGGGAACTATTTTGAAAGCCGGGGCTTTAAAATGTATTATGAAACTTATGGTAACGGTACCCCCTTATTGATCATTCATGGCAATGGGGGGTCCATAAATGATTTCACCAACCAGGTTCCTTTCTTTGAAAAACAATATCATGTTATCCTGGCCGATAGCCGGGCACAGGGCAAATCAATTGACAATGCTGATTCATTAAGTTATGAAATGATGGCAGATGATTTAAATGCATTACTTGATCATTTGCATGTAGATTCCTGCTATGTAATTGGGTGGAGTGATGGTGGCATCAATGGATTATTATTGGCCATCCGTCATCCCGGTAAAGTGAAAAAACTGGCGGTAACCGGCGCTAATTTAGTGCCGGATAGTTCGGCCGTAGAACCGGAAATTTTTACCTGGGCAAAATTCCTCAGCGATTCAATTAATAAATTACCCTTATCACCGGAAGTAAAGACAAATCGAAAACTATTTAATCTGCTGGCACATGAACCTCATATTACAGTTGCACAATTACAAACAATAAAATGCCCGGTGCTGGTGATAGGCGGCGACCATGACGTAATTCGGCCAAGGCATACGATGCTGATTGCTGAGTCAATCCCAAAATCTTATTTGTGGATACTACCCAATAGTGGCCACTCTACACCTATTGTTTATAAAGAGATTTTTAACGAGGGCGTGAATAACTTTTTTAAACAACCATACAGGGAAATTACAGGTTTACAGCGGTTACATTAAATATCTAAAAGTAAAAAAATAGAACCAATTAAAATGCTATAAAAAATACAGATGAAGGATTACAAAGAATGGTTGCTGTTCCCTGTCGCATACATTTGACGACGAAGATCACGTGTTGGTAATGCCTGCTATACTCAGCAGAACATTGAGGGTATTGTATGGAAGAGATGGAAAATTGTAGAACTACGAATACAAAAATTGGAATATGAAACTATCAAAACTTTTTATTACCTGCCTGTTATTTTCTTCAACAACAACATATGCCCAATCCTACAAAAAATACATGCCAAAGCCATTGTAGTTGATACACATAACGACATACTGATGCAGGCCGCAGATATTGGAGTAGTATTTGATCAGGACCTCACCGGCAAAACACACAGCGATCTTGCCCGCTGGAAAAAAGGGGGGCTGGATGTGCAGGTTTTTTCTGTGTATTGCGATGGGGCGCTTAAAAAAGCCTATGCCTATGCCAACAGGGAAATGGATAGCCTTGATGCAGTGCTGGCACGCAATCCCGGTAAAATTGTAAAGGTGGCCAGCTATGCCGAATTGATGAAAGCAGTAAAGCAACATAAGATTGCCGCTATGTTTGGCGTGGAAGGCGGCCACATGATTGAAAATAATTTGAACAAATTGCAGGCTTTGTACAATCGGGGTGCAAGGTATCTGACGTTAACCCATAACGTGTCACCAAACTGGGCGACAAGCGCAGCAGATGAAACCAATCCCAACCCTGTTATCGGAAATGGCCTAAACGCAGAAGGAAAAAAAGGATTAACTGCATTTGGAAAGCAGGTGGTGGAGAAAATGAATCAACTGGGGATGTTGGTTGATGTAAGCCATGTGGGAGATCAAACCTTTTGGGATGTGATCCATTTAACTACGAAACCGATTATTGCCTCACACAGCTCGGTGTACAGTCTTGTGCCGCACCGGCGCAATTTAAAAGATGAACAGATAAAAGCCATCGCTAAAAACGGCGGTGTGATACAGGTGAATTTTAATCCCGGGTTTATTGATAGTAGTTTCGACAGGAAAGAAGCCGTTTTTTTAAAAGAACATAAAGCAGAAAGTGATTCACTTTTAAAGAGCGGCATGGATGAATGGTACATGATGACTTACCTGTATAAAAAATATGCAACGGAAGCAGAAGCCATACGGCCGCCATTATCCATGCTCATTGACCATATTGATTACATTGTCAAATTGGTAGGAGTTGATTATGCTGGCCTGGGCTCAGACTTTGATGGCATTAATCTTACACCTCAACAGTTAAATGATGTTACAGCCTATCCATTCATTACAAAAGCATTGGTGGAAAGAGGATACAGGAAAAAAGATATAGATAAAATATTGGGCGGAAATTTTTTAAGGGTATTGAAAGCAAATGAAGCAGATTGATTACTCAGTAAAAAATTAGTCAAACATTCACTAACAAATAAATATTATGCTGTATAAATTCATTAAGTGCAATAGAAATCATACTCTGAAACTTCTGCTATTATTTTTAAGCCCAGCAGTTTTGAGTGCGCAGAATTTAAGGTCATCATTTGACAAGTATCTGAATGCCGAATCTGCATTGTACGGTTTCAATGGAAATGTACTGGTGGCTAAATCCGGAAAAATTATTTATCAACGTTCTTTTGGCTTAGCAGATTTTAGCACAAAAAAAACCCTAACTAAAAAAAGTGTTTTTGATATTGGTTCTATTGCAAAAGAATTTACCGCAGTTGGTATATTAATGTTAAAGGATAAGGGACTTCTATCTTTATCTGATTCACTCGGAAAATTATTGCCACAACTACCATATTCTAATATTACCGTACAACAATTACTCACACACACTTCAGGTATGCCCGATGGCTATGACCTGGTTGAAGAATATTTTGACCATAAAAAAATTGCCACCAATAATGATCTTTTAGAATTACTGGCAACAAAGAAGCCAGGCTTATATTTTAAACCCGGTGAAGATTTAATGTATTCCGGAACCGGCTTTAATCTTTTAGCCTGCATCATTGAAAAAATATCAGGAGAATCCTACCAACATTATATGAATGATAAGATTTTCAATCCACTTGGGATGAGTAATTCAAGGGTAGCTAATTTCCCGAGGCCACCGGGCAAAATTCTAAACTACGCCGAAGGCTATATTTATAATGATAGCATAAAAAAATATATCTGTGCAAATAGTCAGTATAGTGATTGGGCAAGCTATTTTAGCGGCATTACAGGAGAAGGAATGATTGTAACAACTACTGAAGATCTTTTAAAATGGGACCGGGCTTTACAAAATAATATATTGCTTTCTGCTGCTACGCAAAAGGAAATGCTTACCATTCAGGCTATAAAAAAAACATTTCCTTTTGTACAATTTGGTTTTGGAATGAGGGTGGGAGAAAATCAATTGGGAAATTATAATTTCCACAATGGATGGTTTCCAGGGTATAAGAGCATGCACATCCATTATGTGACAGACGATATCACCGTAATTGTATTATCAAATAATGAATCGCAATCGGAATTTATTGCTGATGGTTTGGCGACCATTGCCTTTGGTAAAAAAATAATCCAACCTGTTATTCACAAAGAAAAAAGATCAAATGTGCCCCTGACTGAATACAAGGGGAAATATATGATGCCACTTACGAGACCACCATATATGATAGATTTCCCGGTGGAAATTATTGAAAAAGACAATGCACTTTACATCCATCCTTTCAACGGGAAAGACATAGAACTTAAACCAGAATCCGACAATAATTTCTTTTATGCCGATGGTACGGATCGACAAATAATATTTGAAAAGGATAATAAAGCAAATATTTTAAAAGTGTGGCATATCGCCTGGGGAGTGAAAAAAGAACTAAAGAGTATGAGGGCGGAAACGAATAAATGAGCAATACTTTATCAACCATTAATCAATAAAGTACTGGTAAAAAAGGGTACTGAAAAAAGACATCAACAAGATTTTGGAGGAAATTTTTTAAAGGATTTAAAAGCCAATGAGGCAAAATAGTCTTCCTTATTACAACAAAAAAAATACAATACATGCCCATTGGAAAAACAGATGAAAGATTAAAACGTGAAATAGGAGGAGACTCATTTAGACAGGGCTATTGATGCTTGTTTAGCCATTAAAACCAAATTACAAGAATTACCCGCCGATCATGGCTTTAAACCTTCCGTTTCAATAGGTATAAACAGTGGTGAAATGATATCCGAAAACATTGGTTCGGCAACTTTAAAAAGATTAGATTACACGGTAATTGGCAACACAGTGAATACAGCTCAGCACCTGCAAAGTGTGGCGGAAGAAAACCAAATACCCATTACTGAAAAGAGCTACCAACTTGTAAAAGAATCTTTTAATTGTAAACCGGTGGGCAATAAAATGCTGAAAAATAAATTGCATGAATACATGCTCTTTGAAGTTATCAATTAACCCCTTATTTTTATATCATGCAATTTGATCAGTTCTATTCCTTTATTATTCAAAAATTAGAGTCGGGACTTCCTGCACATCTAACTTACCATACTACCCAGCATACCTTATATGTAACCAATAAAGCAGCCCATCTTGCCAAAGAAGAGGGCGTTACCGGCGATGATTTGCTGATACTTAAAACAGCAGCGCTTTTGCACGATTCCGGGTTTTTACAAAACCATGTGAACCATGAAGCTATTTCCTGCGAAATTGCAAGGGACCATCTCCCTCGTTTTGATTATTCTCCCCGGGAAATAGAACAAGTATGCGAGCTGATAGCCGCTACCAAAATACCCCAATCACCCAAGACGAAACTTGCAGAAATCTTGTGCGATGCAGACCTGTATTACCTGGGCTCTTCGGGTTATCCTAAAATAAGCGAATTGCTATTTGAAGAATATAAAAAAACAGGGATTATTAAATTCCGTTTCGAATGGCTTGCCACACAATCTGCATTTTTAAAAGCACATCATTATTTTACAAAAACCGCAGTAAAAGAACAGCAGCAAAAGAAAGAGCAATATTTAGCAGAGATAAATAGTAAAATAAAAGAACATGTATCAAAGAAACCCAGGCAAATTACCCGGCATTTAGTGCAAGACCTGGCATTAAACGCCCTGGGTGTTATCATTGCTGCTTTTGCATTAAAATGTTTTTTGGTACCCAATCGCTTTTTCGACGGGGGCGTAACCGGCCTCTCTCTTTTGTTTCATGAACTATACCACATCAACTTATCTGTTATTCTTATTTTATTGAACCTTCCCTTTATCATATTCAGTTTTTTCACCGTAAGCAAACAGTTTTCATTCCGCATACTCAGCAGTGTTATCTTCCTAAGTCTTGTATTATTAGCGATTCCTGAAATTGCGCTTACAACAGATAAACTGCTCATTTCAGTTTTTGGTGGTATATTCCTGGGGATGGGTATTGGCCTGGTAATGCGTACGGGTGCAGCGCTGGATGGTATTGAAGTGTTGGCGCTCTATACATTAAAACGAACTTCATTTACCATTACCGAAATTATCCTCTTTATCAATATCATGATCTTTAGTATTGCCGCCTTTAAATTTGGCATAGAAACCGGGTTGTATTCTGTGCTTACTTATTTTGCCGCTACCCGTACTATTGATTATGTGGTAGAAGGCATCCAGGCTTATACCGGTGTTACCATCATTTCGGGTAAGAGTGAAGAAATAAAATATGAATTGGTAAATCATCTCGGCCGCGGCATTACCGTGTATAAAGGTGAGCGTGGTTTTTTACCGGGCCATTTTGAAATTAGTACCGAGGTAGATATCATCTTTACTGTAATTACCCGATTAGAAATGAGGCGTATAAAAAACCTGGTGTACCGGGTAGATCCCAAAGCTTTTGTTTTTGCCAATACCATAAAAGAAGCGGGTGGTGGTATTTTAAAAAGAAGGCATGCTCATTAAACACTTTCTTAATTTGCTGTAATGAACAAGGAAATCATTGCTTATAATAACAGCCAGGAGCCGGTTTACCGGGAAATTTGTAATGAGCTTGCTATCCTTATTACAAATGAACTTACCGGTGCAGAAAATAAAATCTGGCATGCACATCCTGTTTGGTTTTTACAGGGTAACCCCATTGTGGGTTACAGTAAACAAAAGAAGGGGCTAAGGCTTATGTTTTGGAGCGGCGCAGGTTTTGGTGAAAAAAAATTAAATGTACCCGGTGCTAAATTTAAAGATGCATCTGTTTTTTATAATGATATTGTTGAAATAAATTCAAAAGATGTAAAGCGGTGGTTAAAAAAATCCATGGAAATACAATGGGATTATAAAAATATAATGGTAAGAAAAGGTAAATTAGCAAGATTGAAGTAATATGAAAGTTACGCCCGAACATAACGATCGAATAGCCAACATGACTTTTGCATCCGTATATCCTCACTATATTACAAAAGTTAAGCGTAAAGGAAGAACTTTACAGGAACTGCATGAAGTAATTGAATGGTTAACCGGCTTTGATGACAAGAAAATACAGGAACTGGTGGATGAAAAAGCAAGCTTTGAAACTTTTTTCAAAAAAGCAAAATTAAACCCCCATGCTTCTTTAATAAAAGGAATGATTTGTGGTTACCGCATTGAAGATATTGATAATCCACTTACCCGGCAGGTTAGGTATTTAGACAAGCTGGTTGATGAATTGGCTAAAGGCAAAAAGATGGATAGAATATTAAGGGCTTAATTTAATAAGGGGATAGTATCTGAATAAATTATTTTTAGCAATAATTAAATCATACCCTGTGCCGGCTAAACTCTATTTTGTTAATAGGCCCTTGCAAATAAAACCCGTTGCTTACTGGGCTTACCGCTAAATATACAAACCCCTTCTGCTACCACATTATCTAAGGGAATGCATCTAATGGTAGCTTTGCTTGCTTCTTTTATTTTTTCTTCGGTTTCTTCTGTACCATCCCAATGAGCGCTAATGAAACCGGGTGTTTCATCGAGCATGCGTAAAAACTCTTCCCAACTATTGGCTTCCCTTGTATTTTCTGTTCGGAATGCAAGGGCTTTATTGTAAATATTTTGCTGAATTTCAGCTAAGAGCTGTACAATATAATGGGTAAGCCCATCCATAGAAATGGTTTTTTTTTCTTTCGTATCCCGCCGGGCAAGTTCTACTACATTATTCTCCATATCTCTTAATCCAATGGCCAGGCGAATGGGAACGCCTTTTAATTCATGCTCGGCAAATTTCCAACCGGGGCGGCTGGCATCGCTATCATCATACAGTACCCGGATACCGGCCTCTTTCAATTCCTTCATGATTGCATTCACTTTTTCATGAATAGGCGCTTTACTATCTTCTCCTTTATAAATAGGAACAATCACAACCTGTACCGGTGCAATCCGGGGTGGCAATATCAATCCCTGGTCATCACTGTGTGCCATAATGAGTGCACCAATAAGCCTTGTACTTACGCCCCAGCTGGTAGCCCATACATATTCCTGTTTGTTTTCTTTATTCAGGAACTGAACATCAAATGCCTTTGCAAAATTTTGTCCTAAAAAATGGGAGGTGCCGGCTTGTAATGCTTTACCGTCTTGCATAAGCGCTTCTATGCAATAGGTATCTTCGGCTCCCGCAAATCGTTCACTGGCAGTTTTTACTCCTTTAATAACCGGTAATGCCATATACTCTTCTACAAAATCAGCATATACATTTAGCATCTTTATTGTTTCTTCTACGGCTTCTTGCTGGGTAGCATGGGCAGTGTGCCCTTCTTGCCATAAAAATTCAGTAGTACGTAAAAATAAACGGGTACGCATTTCCCATCGTACCACATTGGCCCATTGATTAATGAGTAAGGGAAGGTCCCGGTAGCTTTGTATCCAATCTTTATATGTACTCCATATAATGGCTTCGCTGGTGGGGCGTACCACCAATTCTTCTTCCAGTTTTGCTTCGGGGTCTACCATAAGTTTCCCTTTATTGTCCGGATCATTTTTAAGCCGGTAATGGGTAACCACAGCACATTCTTTTGCAAATCCTTCTGCATTTTTTTCTTCGGCCTCAAATAAACTTTTAGGAACAAATAAGGGGAAATAGGCATTCACATGACCGGTTTCTTTAAACATTTTATCTAATTGATCCCGCATGTTTTCCCATAAGGCAAAGCCATAAGGCTTTATTACCATGCATCCACGCACTGCGCTGTAATCTGCAAGCCCTCCTTTAATCACCAGGTCGTTATACCATTGGCTGTAATCTGCTGCTCTTGTTGTAATTTCTTTGCTCATGCTGCTTTTTAATTTCTATTTCGGCAAATGTAAGAAGTTCTGTTACTTGTATTATGAGGGAATAGAAATAATAACTAATTATTGTTTACATAAAAACTCCGGCAGGATTATGCTACCGGAGAGTTGTTTTATTTATTTATCGTTAAATAGTGCGGCTGGTATCAAAATTTTCTAATTCTTTACTTACCGCATTTAAAAAAGTACTTCCTAAGGCGCCATCAATAATCCGGTGGTCGTAGCTTAATGAAATATACATCATGTGGCGGATTGCAATACTATCACCCTGGGGAGTTTCAATTACCATGGGGCGTTTTTTTATTGCACCTACCGCCATAATGGCCACCTGGGGCTGGTTGATGATGGGGGTACCCATAATGCTTCCAAATGTGCCTACATTGGTAAGGGTGAATGTACCCCCGGCAGTATCATCGGGTTTTAATTTACCGTTCCGGGCTGCATGGGCCAATCCGTTTACTTGTTTGGTGAGGCCTGTTAAATTAAGTTGATCGGCATTTTTAATCACAGGCACTATCAGGTTGCCATTGGGCAGGGCCGTAGCCATACCAATATTGATGTCTTTTTTAATGATGATCTTATCTCCATCAACCGAACTGCTGAGCCAGGGGTAGCGCTTAATACATTTTACAATAGCCTCGATAAACAGAGGAGTATAAGTAATTTTCTCATTCTCTCTTTTTTCAAATTCCTTTTTTACTTTTTCTCTCCAGAGCACCAGGTTGGTAACATCACATTCTGCAAAACTGGTCACATGGGCGCTGGTACGTTTACTATCTACCATATGCTTGGCAATCATTTTGCGCATACGGTCCATTTCTATAATTTCTACATTCCCCTGGTAAACGGCAGGTAAGGGTTGGTTCTCTGTTTCCGGGCGCACAGTTTCTTCATTTCTCGGCATTACCTGTACTGATGATTTTGTTTCTGCTGCTGGCTGGCCTGGTTTACGATTGGCAACATAAGCAAGAATATCTTTTTTACTCACCCTGCCTTCCTGGCCTGTTCCCGGGATGTTTTCTAGTTCGCTCATGCTAATGCCTTCACTTTGGGCAATATTTAAAACCAATGGGCTGTAGAAACGAATTGTATTTGCGGTATTTGCCGGGGTAACCGGTTTTGCGGGTTGAAAGGGAACTTCTTCTACCACTTTGGCATCTTCATACTCTTGTTTGGGCGCTGCTGATTGATTTTCGGCTCCCTGGGTACGAATTCGTGCAATAACAGCCCCAATGGGTACCACATCATTTTCTTTAAATAATACTTCGGCTAATACCCCTGCGGCAGTAGAGGGAACCTCGCTATCCACTTTATCGGTTGCAATATCCAATAGAGATTCATCAAGGGCAACAGCATCTCCGGGCTTTTTATGCCATTTTAAAATGGTGGCTTCCATGATGCTTTCTCCAAGCTTGGGCATTACCAGGTCTATTACACTCATATAGCTAAATGGTTTAAAAAGTGGTTATTTGATGAGCAAAAATAAGAAAATCGGCATCAATAGCCTACAACACATTTCATAGAGTAGTATTTATATTTTGAGGAGCTGCATTCTTTTATTACATATCAAAAGGCAATACCAGCTTCTTAAATAAATTTCCGGTTTTAGGTTATTCATTTCAACTTCGAATCCTTAAAAACGGATGCGATTTTATTTATAGGTCTCCCAATTTTAAAGTGGCAGCATAGGATGAATTAAACTTTATAATTTCTACCCGGATGGTGAAATGCTGATAATCGGGGGCAATATTATGATTTGTATTATCAAATTGCCATTGTTTACAATATACGCTGTATTCATCGGGTGTACAGGGAAATGCCTTTAATTTGGCCCCATTTAAGTCAAGTGACTGAATAAGGATGACCCACTTATCAAATAGATTTTTTGCTTCGGTTTCCGAGGCCGGTGTGGGCATTTGGGCAGCTATATAATATGAATGATGAAAATGAAGCACCATGGGGTCATCCGTACCTGAAATTTCAAATTTAAGGTGGAAGGAATCGTCCCGGGCACGTATATTTTTAAAATGGGTGGGGTAGTCTGTCATAATATCAATTACCTGTTTTTGCAGTTTGGCTTTATCCTGGGCAAACAGGCATTCAAAGGAAAATAAAAAGATAAGGGTGAGAATGGGTTTCATTTTTTATAAATTAAAAATAAATTTTAAGGTATGATTGTTGTGATCGAATGTAATAATAGTGTCATTTTTTTTATGTTATATACATCCTGCTGATCTTACATGCAGGCCCCGCAAGGCTTTCATGAAAGAAATAAAAATAAATGTAAACCAGGAACGTAAAAATTTGATATAATTTTTGGATTCACTTTTTAAAAGTTAACTTTGCGCAACTAAATTAAAAAAATAAACTATAAATCATGAAAAGAATACTTTTTGTTCCGGCAGTAGCATTCTCATTATTCCTTGCATCATGCGGAGGAAATGACAGTAAATCAACAGAAACAGAAACCGCTCCCGAAACGACTACGGAAGCCCCGGCAGCAGAAGCAAAGCCAGGCGCTGATATCCCCGGTATTAACGATGTGGCCGTTACTGACAATATAGAATTAACAGGTAATGATGAATTAAAGTTTGACAAAACTTTATTTAAAATTAAAGCCGGCCAGGATGTAAAGCTTACTTTGAAAAATATTGGCAAAATGCCAAAAGAAGGTATGGCGCACAATGTAGTGATCCTTGCTATGGGTACCGATGTTCAGGCATTTGGAGAAGCTGCGGTAACCGAAAAATCAGCTGACCATATTCCTCCATCAATGGTAAGTTCTGTAATTGCTCATACTAAATTACTAGGCCCCGGCGAAAGTGATACCATCACATTTAAAGTAACTGAACCTGGTGTGTATGATTTTATTTGTAGTTTCCCAGGCCATTTTGGTTCTATGAAAGGTAAAATTGTAGCAGAATAATTTTATTATTAAGTTTATAAAAGGGCAGCCCGCAGGCTGCCCTTTTTATTTATTCCTTTTTGCCTTTCATAGTAAAGTGATTTACTTTATGCCCGATGGGTTTTGTTGTTTGTAAATAGTGATAAATTGCCGACAAATCACTGCTATCCATCCCGGCATACATATACCAGGGCATAGGCGTATTAGAATCAGAGGGTTTTACATCATTTAAATGATTGGCATCCTCGTAAGCTTTAAAGCGCTCAATAAAATCGGCTTCACTCCAATTTCCTATTCCGGTTTCTTTATCTGAAGTGATATTGGCAGATAATGTAACTCCATAGGGAAATTGAAATTCACGACCGCCACTAAAAATAAGTTCAGGAATAATTTGCCCTTTTTTTACGGGGGTATGGCATTCGGCACACCCGGCAGCATTCACTAAATAACCACCATATTTAACTCTATCTGTTTTGGGGGGTTTGGTAACCAATTGTGCATTTTTGGGTATGGTATTTATAATAAAATTCATCGGAAAATCCAGTTCATGGGAGGGTTGCTCACTTGTAAGCGGGGCTAAGCTTCGGATATAGGCAATAATGTCTAAAATATCTTCTTTATCCATTTTGCCATAATATGGGTAAGGCATAATCGGGAATAAAGCTTCACCTTTTTTGTTTACACCGGTAGTAATGGTTCGGAATATTTCCCCGTCTGTCCAATCTTTTAAATGATATGGGGTTATATTTTTTGAATAAATCTTTCCCGGCATCCCCACTTCTTTACCAAAATATTCACCGCCCTTTCCCAGCGTGTTTTTTAAAATGGGCCCCGAAAATTTATTCCAGTTGCGGGTACTATGGCAGTCAATGCACACGGTAACATGATTGGCCAGGTACTCACCATGGGCAATTCGCTGGGGGGTGGCAATAACTTTTAAATCGGGGGCAGCATCTACTTTGGGCAGAAAGAACTTTACATAACCGGCTACAGCTAAAATTAATACTACAACAACGATAAGAATGGATGAAACAATTTTTTTCATAACCTAAATAATTAAAAAGATGAATAATTTAGGTATTTTTCATATTATTAACCTGGTAAACACTTTAGGTTTGTAAAATCTTTAAAGAAACAGGATACGAAAGTTACAAAAAAAATATATAAATCTTTTAATATGGCAAGCAAATATTATTTTTTATTGGGGTTTATTTTATTGTTTTCCTGTAAAGGCCGTAATGCTGAAACTGTACCTATTAAAGATTCTCATTACAATACAGTTGAGCGACCTTCAAAAACGATGAGCTGTTTTGAATATCATAAAAACAAGGATACCATATCGCTGCATATTGCCAATAAAGAGGATTCTATTTTGGGTGAACTTTATTATAACCTGTATGAGAAAGATAAAAATTCCGGAACGGTAAGAGGCATCATGATGGGTACCACCCTGTACCTGGATTATACTTTTTATTCAGAAGGCAAACAATCTGTCAGGCAGGTTGCATTTAAACTAAAAGGAGGCTACCTGGTAGAAGGATATGGAGATATGATGATGAAAAACGGGGTTTCTTATTTTAAAGATACAGCTGCCCTGCATTTCAATGATTCATTGCAATTAAAAGAAGTAGAATGCCCGCAAGTTAATCTTTGATGTTGGCAATTTTATTGAAAATTGTATATAGTGACCTGATTTGTAATCGCTCAAATTGTTTTTTCCCGGTGGTTTGTATGGTTACAATTTTTGGAACATGTGCTTTAAGATCAAAATAATTATCACTCAGTTTTAATTCTGCTTCGGTACAATAGATATCTACATATTTGGCATCTTTATCACTGAGTAAAATAAATTTATCGTTTTGCAGGGGTGCAATATAAATACCCGGCTTTTGTAAATTTAAATACTTCGGATATATTTTATCTGTGGTAGTATCCATTTGCAGGTAAGCTTTTTTTACGGCGTAGTACCCGCCCTTTGGCCTTTTATAATAATCTATCAGGCTCCAGCTGGTAGCGGGCCAGCAATCGTTTAACTGCCACACCAGGGTTCCGCTGTTACGGGGTTGCTTTTTCATTTGTATGGCAATGCTGTTTTTTAAAATATAATATTGCAGGCATTGGGTTACATACCCATATTCTTCCAGGGTTAGCGCCGGTAATTTTGAAGTATCAAAAAAATACCTGTTTATGTAATAATTTAGTTTTTTAAATCCTTCATTTGCTTTTTGATGTGCTTGTACTTCATCAGCCTGGTAAGTTCTTTCATTAGGCAGGGTGTAAGTTTGTACAGTTTTAAAATCAGGCATTGCTTGCATACCATATTCACTTACAAATCTTCCGGTGTGGTTTTCCCAGCTTTCCCAATCTGCCAGTCCCCACCACAGCCCCCAATAATGGCTATCGCCGTGGGTATAGCTTTTTGGGTTTCCCCAGCCATACAGTGGTGAGGTAGAAATATAAGAGCGTAATCCGTCAAATTCTTTTACCCAGGCAGGCAAACTATCATTAAATAAACGGGTATAATTATTCCATACCCGGGCAGAATCTTCTCCGTGCAGGTTATAGCTATTTTGCCAGCCCCAGTGATGCCAGGCCTCCGCTATTTCATTATTCCCACACCAAAGTACTACCGATTTAAATTTTGATAATCTTTTTACCTGGTATTGTACTTCTTGTTTTACTTGTTTAAAAAAATCATCATTACCCGGGTACATGCCACCGGCAAACATAAAATCTTGCCATACCATTATATGTAAGGAATCACATAACCGGTAGAAAATATCCGGTTCGTAAATGCCACCTCCCCAAACCCGGAGCATATTCATACCCGCTTCTTTGGCCATCACTAACAATCTACGATAATCTTTTTCCCGGATTTGCGTAATCATGGCATCGGCAGGTATCCAATTGGCACCTTTTATAAAAACAGGTTTATTGTTTTTTGTAAAATAAAATGATGAACCTATGGAATCCGTTTCCTGCACTAACCGGGCAATGGGTTTTACCGGGCCAGGATCTGTTTTTGAAATCTTAGTGCATATACTAACGGGTTTATAAATACCAGCATTAATAAGGGTGGGCCCCCAATCCCAGCCAAATTGAAATTGAGCTTTACGGGCATATACCCGGTTATTATCAGGCAAAACCAGGGGTAAAGCCGCTTCGGCCATTTTTTGAGTGATATTTAATGTGGCATGAAAATATACTTTTAATTCATTAATACCGGGCCGTACATAAGAACGAATATGAATTTGCCAGGGATGAAACATATTATTTGTTTCCAGCACTTTTTTTTGATTGATGTAAACGGTAGCATAGGTATCCAGCCCTTCAAAATGGAGTACTACATCTTGTTTAAAAAATGCAGGTGAGATGGTAAAATCAGTTTTATATTCCCAATCCACACGGTCTATCCATTGCACTTTTTTTTCATTGTTGCTGAAATAGGGATCGGGAATTAAATTGTTTTTTAATAGGTCAGAATAAACAGTTCCGGGTACTGTAGCAGGGTACCATAGAGTACTGCCCGCTTGTTTAAATTGCCATTTTTTGCCCTGCAGTAAATCCTGGGCTTGCAGGGCATGATTTAAAAATGAAAAAATAAAAAGGATTAAAATCTTTATGCTTCTCATAATTACAAATGAGTAAGGTATTGCATGGCCTGTAATAACTCTTTTATTTCTTCCGGGTCTGCGGAAACAGATTCCGGTTTTTCTGGTAAGCAGGGATTGTGTTTTTCCATTGCCGATGGTTTTAATATCCTGGCAGAACTGTGAATTTCTGTGGCTCCTGTTTGTTGTAATAAAGTTGTAATATTATTTGCCCGAATGCCGCTTCCGGGCATAATGCGAATGCGATGATCGGCCAGGCTTACCAGGGTTTTAATATTATGCATACCCTCAATAGCTGTGGAATATAACCCCGAGGTAAGGATACGGGTACATCCACAATGAATTACATCTGTTAAAGCTTGTTCCATATTTACTACCCGGTCAAATGCCCTGTGAAAAGTAAACTCCATGGGATATGCTAAAGAAACCAGCAGAGAAGTCCGTTCCTTGTCAATGGTCCCATCAGCTTTTAATAATCCCGACACAACTCCGTCGCATCCTGTTTTTTTGCAAAACATGATGTCTTGTTTCATCACTTCAAATTCATCGTTTGAATATAAAAAATCACCACCCCGGGGCCTTATAATTGGGAAGAGGTCAATTTGTGTGATCTTCCTGGCTGTTTTAATCATTCCATGCGATGGGGTGGTACCCCCTTCAGCCGGGTTGGCGCATAATTCTATCCGGTGAGCCCCGGCTTTTTCAATTGTTGTACAACTTTCAATATCAAATGCAATTATTTCAAGCATAATTTGGATTAGCCAAAAAAATATTTAGCGGGAACAATTTTATTTTCTTTACTGTTTTTTACAGAGAATACAAACCCTTTTTGAATAGCATAAGCGCCGTATTCACCCTGTTTATTTATGGCCAGGAAACCCACCTGTATTTGCTTAGCTTTTTCCCGGTCCCGTTGAATAATGCGGTCACAAGCCTTCTTACAGGCCATTTGGGAGCTATAGCCGTTACGCATATATTCAACTACCAGGTGAGTACCGCAAATACGGATCACTTCTTCACCTACTCCACTACTGGTTGCAGCGCCAATTGCATTATCTACATACAGGCCGGCGCCAATAATGGGGGAGTCGCCTACACGGCCGTGCAGTTTAAAAGCCATTCCGCTGGTGGTTACAGCACCCGACAGGTTGCCTTGTGCATCTATTGCCAGGAGCCCCATGGTGTCATGATTGGCAGATCCGTCTTCAAAAAAAGGAGGAGCAAAGGGGCCGTTTTCTTTTTTATTTTCAATATTAATGACCGGCTTATATTCACTTTTTTTAAGCCATTGCTGATAAGCATTTTCGGCATCTTTAGAAAGGATGGCAGGTTCCAGTGCAAAACCATTTTCCAGGGCAAATTGCTGGGCACCTGCTCCTGCCAATAATACATGGGGCGTTTTCTCCATAACTTTCCGTGCTAATGATACCGGGTGTTTTATTCTTTCCACAGCAGCAACAGCACCGCAATTAGCATTTTCATCCATAATGCAGGCATCCAGTGTAACTATACCATCCCGATCGGGGTAGCCACCCAGGCCTACACAGCAGTTAATTTCATCTTCTATATACCGGGCCCCGGCTTCCACTGCATCCAGTGATTTGCCTCCTTCCTTTAATATCTTCCAGGCTTCGGCATTTACCGGCATTCCACTATCCCAAGTAGAAACTACAATGGGCTTTTCAATATTACCGGTTGTCTTGTAGGCAAGTAAGGGAGCTGTAAAGGCACTCCATTGTAAAAATTTTCTCCTGTTCATATTTGCAATTTCGGCTGTTTAGCTTTAAATATGATAAATAAATTGGAATTTGAAACCGAGGTATAGAAATATATTACCTGAATAATGAAAAATTTTGCCGGGTAGTATAATCTACCTTAAAATTTTTGTAAACCCCTGCCTTGCCCAATTTTACCTTCCCTACAAGACGCACTTGTACTTCTTTACTAAAAAGGGTGAGGATACTGTTTTTTAATAAATTTTTCATGTCCAGGTCAATAACAACCGGCAGGGTAAAAACATCCCTTTTGGGAATATTAATTTGAACGTTTTGGGCTGAATGGCCAACCAATGTACTATCAATAAAAACATCAAGATCTGCCCGGTTTAAATCCAGGCTAAAATTATTTGGATTATAATATTGCAGATCCACCATCAATTTACTGGCATCAAAACCCAGCTTGTCTAATCGCAGATTATTAAATCCACGGTACTCTAAATCTCTTGGCTCACGACAGGATGACATGAAAATGAATAAGAATAATGAGAGCAGGAGTAGGGGGTACCTT
Source organism: Sphingobacteriales bacterium 39-19 (assembly GCA_001898465.1). Lineage (GTDB taxonomy): Bacteria > Bacteroidota > Bacteroidia > Chitinophagales > Chitinophagaceae > Ferruginibacter. Next base: position 40,881 of record MKTX01000006.1, read on the forward strand.
TTTTGTTTCATGAAAACTATTTAACTGGCTTCAAGATACAATTCTTTACATATTACCCCAAAAATCGTTTTTCGGTATTTTTAAATGCGGCTAAGGGTATTAGCATTCAAAGATTTTTATTTACAAAAGTAAATAAAATGATTAACTAATTATCTTAGTTTACATTTTTATAATTAAATATTGGTTACTAATTTATAAAAGTTATTTACCTAAAAATTATTTTTATAAAAATGAGCCTTATTTACCCTGAATTTAATTTTAAAATCTGTTTAATTTCCATTTTTTAATAATAATGAAAAATAATTTTTTAAATTGTTGATTAATAGATTATTAAAAATTATACCTGTAAAATTAATTTATATAAATTTAAATAGTATAAATTATTAATATGCATATATGCTAAATTTTCATTTTTAAGAGGAATGGGTATTGAGTCCTCAATCCGAAGAATATTTAAAGGCAGGACCTCTTATTCACCGGGTTAGAAAAATGTTGAATTTGATAAAAGGGAGGTGAAAAAATGGCAGGCTACTTCTTATATGAATGATTTTGTATGAATTGCTGTATTTTGTAAATGATATCTATAATGCGGATGATTATTTAAAAATAATCTAACAAAATTGGCATAATGATAAAATATGTTCAATTGCTTATATCTGAATGATTAGAATTACTCGAAATGTTCGGAATTTACGGTCTAAATCTTTGGAATTCTAAAAATCAATATTATGTTTGCATCAGAATTGAATGATTGCTTATTACCTCAGTAAATTCAAATTCTGGAATTTTTTTAATTCAAATATCCCGGCCACCCGGCCTGCTAAACCAAAAAAAAACATAAACCACAACGAATGAAAAAATTTATTACACTTCTTACTACTATTATTCAAAATAAAGTAGCTCCGGGAATTCTTCCGGTACCTGTTCAGCCTTATTTAAAGCTGATACCTATCCGTATAAAATAATTTCTATTCTTTGTTACATATGCTTATTTATAAGCATTTAGTTTAATCCCATATTCATTGCTGTGACGAACCAGTAACTTTAAAAGCGATGAAAATGAAACATATATTATTAAGTTCTCTTTGTTTAATTTTTGGAATTTGCAGCAGCATGGCCCAAAACCCTGGAAAAATGAAAACAGTTAACGCACGTGTTAGCGATAATCACCTACTCATTGACTGGATGGCGACAGATAAACCCGGAACTGCCCATTGGGAAGTACAGGCCAGTACTGATGCAAAGGAATTCACCACCATTGGGTATGTAATGGGTGAAGACCCCAACCAAACAACGCATTTTAAATTTAAAAATAAGCTTACTCATATAAAGCCCGGGTACCTTTATTACAGGGTATTGCAAGTAGAAAATGACCAACAAGTATTTGCGAGCAATATGGTAAAGCTATCAAAATAAGTAAAGGAACAGATGGCTTCCTAAAAAAGTTTTCTTTGGGGGTTACAGAACCAAAAGGTTCTTACCAAGAGCTGTATTTCTATACGGCTCTTTTTTTTGGGATAAATGGCAGCGGATTACAGTAAAAATATAAGTATTTTTGATGCTGCACTTTGCATTTCTAACCACTCTGTAATTATAGAAAGCCTCATAACTAAATAAAAGTGTAACAAAGCAAAATGAAAGCGTTAAAACCGGCATTATTATTTATAACCTTATTTTTTTCTTTTGCCAGTATCGGACAGAATTTTTCTAATAAAGGCAAGGAGTTTTATTTATGTTTTCCCCAGCATGTACCCAGCGCCGGTGTTTTTGCCACTTTAAGTATTTGGATCACTTCAGATAAAGCCAGTTCCGGAACCATTACTATGGCAAACGGTGCTTTTAATGCCAGTTTCAATATTCTTGCAAATGGTTTACAGGAAATACAGGTACCCTATTCGGTTGCCCATATTAGTAATGCTGAATCCGGCACCATTATACAAAAATCTATTAAAATAAAAGTGGATGCCGGTAAACCTCCCGTAGTTGCCTATGCTCAGCAATGGGGACAGGCAAGAAGCGCAGCTACTTTACTACTCCCGGTAATGGTGTTGGGTAAAAAGTACAGGGCTATTAGTTTTACTCAAAATGGTGCTGATGGCAGCGGCCAAATAGCAAAATCGCAATTTCAAATTATAGCTGTTAAACCCAATACCCAGGTACGGGTTACACCGGTACTGAATGGCGTAAGCGGCACACCCTTTACTATAAATTTTACAAATGCAGGCGATATTTATCAATACCAGGCAGACCAGGATGTAACTGGCTCATTAATTGAATCTATTGCCACCGGTTCGGGCAGTTGTTTACCCATCGCTGTATTTTCAGGAAGTTCTAATAATACGTTAGGTTCTCTTTCCTGTTCCGGGGGTTCCTATGATCCGTTGTTTCAGCAACTGTATCCTATAAGTAGCTGGGGTAAAAATTTTGGATTCATACCCTTTGGTGATTATCCTTTAGGCAACCCTTACCGGGTAATGGCTTCAGAAGATAATACCGCAGTATTTGTAGATGGAATCCAGGTAGCCACTTTAAATGCGGGTCAAATTTATCCTGCGGGTTTTACTTCTAATCCTGCATTAGTTACTTCGCCTGCAAATATTACTGCCGATAAACCCATTTGTGTTGCCCAGTATGCCCAGGCCCTAAATTGTGGAGGTGGTGGTTATGGAGATCCCGATATGGTGATCCTGAACCCGGTAGAACAGAATATTAAAGACATTACCATTTTTTCATCATCGCAACAGCAAATAACCAGGCAATGGATAAATGTATTAATGAAAACGGTGGCTATTCCCAGTTTCAGGTTGAATGGTGCTGTTCCAGCCACAGCTTGGCAGGCCATGCCTGCAATGGCCGGTTATTCTTATTTACGGCACCGGCTTTCCGGCCCCGGTTCGTATCGTATGTATGCTGATAGCGGCTTTAATGCAATTGCTTATGGCTTTAGTAGTAATTACGAGTCTTATGCTTATTCTGCCGGTACGAATGTAATTGATCTTTATCAGCAAATTGGGGTTACCAATACATATAGTATAGAGCCCAATCCATCAGCTTGCACAGGGTCGCCTTTTAAATTTAAAGTATCCTTACCTTACCTGGTAGATTCTTTAAAATGGGATTTAAGTTTAATGCCAGTTCCCCCCATACCGGCCGTTATCATACAGCAATTCAGTAATCCTGTTACTGGGCCAGACTCAGCGACAGTGGTTAACGGAAAACAAATTTACTGGTATTCGCTTCCCAACTCTTATGTGTATAACCAGGTAGGCACTTTCCCACTTACTTTACTTACCTATGCCCCCAATACCGAGGGTTGTGGTACCGAACAGGAAATATCATTTGACCTGGAATTGTCCGATCCGCCTGTGGCGGGCTTTAGTTTTATAGCTCCCCGCTGCGTGGCAGAAACCGTTCAGTTTACGGATACCACACCCAGCGCAAAACCGCTATATCTGTGGTATTGGCAGTTTGGCGATGCTCCCAGTGGTGCTTCTAATTTGGCAACCACACAAAACCCTTCTCATTTGTTTACCAGCCCGGGTATTCACCATATTCGTTTTTCTACTATTACCACAGCAGGTTGTATCAGCGATACGATTGATGTTCCTATTGATATACCGGTATTGCCTGCTGCGGCCATATCAGGAAATGCCCGTGTTTGTCAAAACGGAAATGCACCGCAAATAACATTTACGGGTAGCGGAGGTACGGCACCTTATACTTTTACTTATAAGATTAATAATGGAACGCCACAAACCATCAGCACTACCGGTAATGCAAGCACGGTAACTGTAAATGCCCCTACTAATGTAGCCGGCACTTTTATTTATACATTGCTAAAAGTAGAAAATACCGGTTCCTCTCTTTGCCAGCAAGCCCAATCCGGAACGGCTACAATAACGGTAGATCCTTTACCCACGGCTGTAATTGATGTGAGTAATATTCTTTGTAGAAATAGCATCGTCAATTTTAGCAGTAATAACTCTCTTGCCAATGCCGGTACCATTACAAGTTGGGATTGGCATTTTGGAGATGCTGCCAGTGGGCCTGCAAATAGTTCAGTAATCGCCAATCCTTCGCATACATTTAACCAGGCCATAAACTATACCGTTACCTTACAAGTAACATCCAGCCTGGGTTGCGTAAGCCCAGTAGTAAACCGGGCAGTAGCCATTCATAAACTTCCCAAAGCAGGATTTAAAGTGCCGGAAATTTGTTTATTGGATTCCTACGCAGAATTTACCGATACCAGCAGCGCCAGTTCGCCAGATGTAATATCGGCCTGGGAATGGAATTTTGGGGATGCAACAGCAGGGCCCGGGAATCCAAATACAGTAACCGGCGCAGGAGTGGTTCGCCACACATACCATGCTGTAGGTAATTACACCGTTACCCTTATCGCCATTACTGATAAAGGATGCCGGGATACTTTACCACAGGCCTTACAAATAAACAGCGGAGACCCGGTAGCCAATTTTGTATTTCAAAATGGCCAGGATATTTGTACCCAGGATACGGTAATATTAAAAAACACTTCAACAATTACATCGGGTAATATTACCCGGGTGGAAATTTACTGGGACAATGTAAATACCCCTTCTTTTTTTGAAGCTGATGAACAACCCACCAGCAATAAATTATATAAACATAAATATCCCGATGTAACCAATTTGCCACAGCAAACTTACCAGGTGAGGATGCGGGCATTTTCAGGCATCACCTGTTTTTCTGATAAATTAATACCCATTACGGTTCATGCAACTCCCAAAATTCAATTCAATGATATTCCGCCGGTTTGTATTGATGTACCTGCTTTTATTTTAGACCAGGCTACAGAGTTGTTAGGCATTAGCCCCGGCGTATCGGGTGGCGTATATTCAGGCGATGCAGTGCAAAACGGGGTGTTCAACCCAATGGCAGCCGGGGCTGGCAGTCATCTAATTAAATATACGTATACCAGCACGGCAGGTTGCATTGATACAGCCTTTAAGAATATTATTGTTTACCCGTTACCTACTGTAAATATTCCCCAGGATACACTGGTGTTACTTTCCGGCGGAATGATCAGCATCAATCCGGAGGTTACAGGTAACGGGCTTAGTTATTTATGGATGCCTAACCGTTTTTTAAATAATAATAAAATTAAAAGCCCTGTTGTATCTGCAACCCAGGATACTAAATACATTTTACTGGTCACTTCGCAAGGAGGCTGTTCAGCAACGGATAGTGTATTTGTGAAGATATTAGAAGCTCCCCTGGTACCCAATACCTTTACTCCCAATGGAGATGGTTACCATGACAAATGGGTGATCCGGTACTTAGATACTTATCCTGATTGTAAAGTGGTAGTATTTACCCGGGCGGGCCAAAAAGTATTTGAAAGTAAAGGATACAAACAACCCTGGGATGGTACAGTTAACGGGAAATCACTTCCTTCAGACACCTATTATTATATAATAGAACCCCAAAGTGGCCGAAAACCCATTACAGGCTATGTTACCATACTAAAATAATAATTCCGGCTTACAGACCATATGAAAAAAAGTTTATTGTATTTCAGCTTCCTGATTTTTTCCCTGGCTTCGCTGGCACAGGCAAAGCCTTCTTATACCCAGTATGTTTTAAACAATTACATTTTAAATCCTGCCCTCAGCGGCATTGAAAATTATACCGATATTAAGATCAGTAACCGCAATCAATGGAATCAAATTGACGGGCACCCGGTATCTACCTACCTGAGTGTGCAGGGCCCCATTGGTAAGTCAGATTTGCGTACCAGTGCCACTTCGTTCGGCGTGCCGGGTGAAAACCCAAGGGGAAAGCAATATTGGGAAGATTATACTGCTCCCAAACCACACCATGGGATTGGTTTTATTGCCATGAACGATAAAGCCGGGTATATTTCACGCTGGAGCGCATTTGCAACCTATGCGTATCATAAACCCCTGGGTGTACGCACCACTATTTCTGCCGGTTTTATGGCAGGCTTAAGCAGTATTAATGTAGACCGGTCTAAGATAAATTGGGGAGATAGTGATCCGTATGATCCGGCTGTGGATATAGCCAATGGGCTTATTAAAAAAATAAAACCGGAATTGGGAGCCGGGCTTTGGCTGTATTCAGCAGATTATTTTGCCGGCCTGTCAGTTTTAAATGTAATACCGGGTAAGGTTTCATTTGCTGAAAAAAATGATAAAGCTTCGTATTACGAACCTAATTATTTTTTTACGGCTGGTTACCGCTTCAATATAGGTGAAGATTTTAACCTCATTCCTTCTGTAATGCTGCAATACTGGCGGCCCCAGTTATTGGGAGTACATGTAAACGCAAAATTACAATACCAGGATAAAATCTGGGCAGGAGGGGCTTACCGGTATGGCGATTTGGTTTCGGGGTATAGTGGCATGGCAGGCGTATTTATAAGCAATACGCTCAATCTCAGTTATGCTTACGAAGTAGCTACCAGCAATAAAATGCGGGCATATACCGGCAACACCCATGAGATTATGATTGGGTTTGTTCTGGGTAATAAATATGGTGATACCTGCCCCAAAAATGTGTGGTAAACCTAATTCATCAGCAATACATTCACACTCCGTTGTAAAATATGAAAGGCAATTTCTGCCATTAAATTCTCTTTATCAAGTGTAGGATTCACTTCCGTTATTTCAAAACAACAAATTTTACGGTTTTGCATGAACTTACTGATCAGGTCTTCGGCTTCTCTTTCCTTAAGGCCGTTACTCACCGGTGTGCCGGTTCCTTTTGAGATAGATGAATCCAGGCTATCTACATCAAAGCTTACATAAATATCTGTACAATCACTCAGGTAGCGCAATACTTTCCGGCTTACGTTTTCGGCGCCAATTCGCCGCAGTTCGCTGGTGGTTATTACTTTTATACCATATTTTTCAATGAGTGCCTTTTCTTCTTTTTCATAGTCTCTTAAAGCAATAAATACAATATCCTCCGCTAATAATTTATTCTTTCCTTTGCCAATGGCTTTCAGCTCATTCCATAATTTTACGGTTTTATCATCTACGGTGTGGCTTTTCATTTCTATATTGTCTTCTCCCAACGCTGCCGCTAAAGGCATTCCATGCATATTGCCTGAGGGGGTTGTGTAAGGGGTATGCAAGTCGGCATGGGCATCAATCCATATTACACCCAATTTACTTTTCGGTTTTGCCATTTTAATTCCTGCAATAGTTCCGCCTGCGCTGCTATGGTCGCCACTGAGCACAACCGGGAAAAAATTATTTGTCATCGCATCATGCACCGCCTGGCTAAGATTTTTATAAACTTCTATCACCCCATGTATTCGCTTTGCATAGGGTGTATGAATGGGCTCAAATAAAAGCTGGTTTTCTACTTTAACTTTTTCTGAAGGGAAGTGTACAAAAAAGTTGCTCATAAAATCAAGCGCTGCTATTTTAATAGCATCTATTCCCAGGCTGGCACCACGGGTTCCTGCTCCAATTTCTGATGGGACTTCTATGAGTTTTATATTTTTCATATTACAAATTTAGGTTTTTCCCTTGTAAGGGATTTTTGCCCTTTAGCGTTCCTGCACAATGTATAATTTTAAAACGGGCAAAAAGATCTTCACTATACCAGTTTTCACTCCGGGTTTTTGTAATTACAGCAGCATGGTTTTTATTTTTATATGCAAATTGCATCATCTTTTCCTGCGATTGCCAAATACTAAAGGTAGCCTGGCGCAGGAGCGGCCATTCCCCAATTCCGTACGATATGATATAACCGTCGCTTGCCAGCATCTCTTTATTCACAGCATCTACATGTTTCCAAAATGATTGTAATCGATTGAGCCTAATGGTGGCCCGGGTGAGTACAGCAATCTTTTCGTTAGGCTCCAATGGTTGACCTGTGGCTAAAAATCTTTTTTTTCCGTCCCATAATCCACGGCTTTGGGCAGGTTCTAAAACAAAGAGGCAGGTTTCACATTGAAAGAAACGGAACCAATGAGAAATTATTTTACCGGTAATCTCTTTTAGTAATTCAGTTAAGGTATGGCTAACTGTAACAGTTGTTTTTAATTCCAGCAGGATGGCCCATTGCTGCCAGTCGGGTGTTTTGCTGAAACTACCATTTTTACCGCTGCCCATCAATTTATAAAAATGAACCTTTTTATTAAAAAACAACGGAATCCTAAAAAGCGCCATACTCAACAATGCAAAAAAAACATATCGCTTTCTATACCGGCAAATAATAATGGCAGTCTGCATTGCTGCAAGATGCAAAAAAAAACATTCCCGGTATCAGGAATGCTTATGAAATAATTATATTATTATTTTAAAATTGTTCTAAACGGCTAAAGAAAAAATCACCTTCTATCGCTGCATTTTCATCGCTATCGCTACCATGTACCGCATTTTCACCAATAGATGCAGCATATAATTTGCGAATAGTGCCTGCTTCGGCCTGGGCAGGGTTAGTAGCGCCAATTAATTTTCTAAAATCTTCTACTGCGTTCTCTTTTTCTAAAATAGCAGCCGTTATAGGGCCACGGCTCATAAAAGAAACCAGTTCCCCATAAAAAGGGCGCTCTTTATGAACTTCATAAAATTGACCTGCTTTTTCGGTACTTAACTGTGTCATTTTCATGGCTACAATACGAAATCCCGCATCGTTAATCATTTTTAAAATACCCCCGGTATAGCCCTTTTCAGTAGCATCGGGTTTTATCATTGTAAATGTTCTGTTGGTCATTTATTAAAAATTTTGGCCGCAAAGATAGGCAAATTGATTTTTCTTTAGAGGCGCATCAACAACGCTTCATGATATTTTTATGAAAACCTTAATATAAAATGAGGCAGGCGGGTATGATTAAATGGTTGCTTTAATGTTTTTATACTACTTTTGCCCGTTTTTATGCAGACCATTAATTTAATATATCCATTACTTACTTCGGCCAAAAAGCAGGTAGTGATTACGATGCACCAAAAGCCGGATGGGGATGCAATGGGTTCTTCTTTGGGTCTTTACCATGTTTTAATACAATTGGGGCATACCGTAACGGTAATATCTCCCACAAACTGGGCTTCCTTTTTAAATTGGATGCCGGGATGCGACCAGGTGCTGGATTTTGAAAAACCACAGCATAAAGACAAAGCCTTTTTGGCCATAGAAAATGCCGATTGGATATTTTGCCTGGATTATAATGTGCTTAGCCGTACAAAAAACATGGAACCGGTTTTGGCTAAAGCCAAAGGCGAAAAAATTTTAATAGATCATCACCAACACCCGCAAACCGATGCTTTTGCATTTGGCATCAGTGATACTTCAAAAAGTTCTACTGCTGAGATGGTATTTGACTTTATAAAAGCCAGCGGCCATGAAGATAAAATAAATGTACTGTCAGCGGAATGTTTATATGCAGGTGTAATGACGGATACCGGTTCCTTTCGGTTTCCCCTTACCAGTGCAGGCGTACATACCATGGTGGCCAGTTTAAAAGAAAAGGGATTGGAACATAGCAAAGTGCATGAACTTTTGTTTGATAATTTTTCTGAAAACAGGTTACGTTTTATAGGCCATGTTTTATTGAACCGCTTAGAAGTCTTTTTTGAATATAATACAGCCTTGATTGCTATTCCCCAGGCAGATTTGATAAAATATGATATTAAAACAGGAGATACCGAAGGATTGGTAAATTATCCGCTTAGTATAGAAGGCATCAAGTTGGCAGCAATCATTATTGACAGGGGAGAAGAACGCAAATGTTCTTTTAGAAGTAAAGGAGATTTTGATGTAAATATTTTTGCCCGAACTTATTTTCATGGAGGAGGACATAAAAATGCGGCAGGTGGCCAAAGCACGCTAAGTTTAGAAGAAGTGAAAAATAAATTTATGCAGGCATTAAAAGATAATAAAGACCAATTAAGCGATTATTCATTTTAAAATAACACATAACAAATATCAAATTCACATGAAAAGAACATCCTGTTTTTTATTGGCAGCAGTCTTATTGTTTTCTGCTTGCCAGCAATCATTTAAAAAAGGAGAGCAAGGCCTGGAGTATAAAATTATTTCAGGGTCCAAAGGCGAACCCATTAAATATGGAGAATTTATGCAAATGGAAATTGCACAAATTTACAGCAATGGTAAAAAAGACAGCATCCTTTCTGATACACGCACCAGCAGTGGGGCTATCATTCAGCCACTGGATTCTATAAATACACCCAAAGAATATTTTAATATTTTAAAACAATTGAAAAACGGGGATAGCCTGGTTATTCGCATTCTTTCAGACAGTATTATGCAAAAGAACCCCATGGGGTTGCCTCCTTTTATGAAGAAAGGCCATTACCTGGTTACCACAGTAAAAATGATAAATGTTTTTAAAACAAGAGAAGAAGCCGAAGCTGCTTTTAAAGAAGAACAAGGCAAAGTGGAAGCCCGTATGAAAGAACAATCAAAAGAACAAGAGAAAAAAGACATAAAAACTTTAGAAGATTATTTTGCCAAAAATAAAATCCAGGTACTAAAAGCACCTGAAGGAACATTTGTTGAAATTCTCACACCGGGTACCGGCCCCAATATTGATACCAGTGTTGTTATAAAAGTTAAGTATACGGGAAAAACAATGGATGGGGTGATCTTTGATTCTAATGTAGATCCCTCTTTTCCGAATCATGATCCCATCCTGGTTAATATGACCAATGACCCTAGCCTGGGGCAACCGGTAATTAAAGGCTGGACAGATGGCTTTAAAATGTTAAATAAAGGTGCAATAGCGAAATTTTATATTACCAGCCCCATGGCTTATGGCGCTAATTCGCCTACGCCTAAAATTCCGGCAAATTCAATTCTTACTTTTGATGTAGAAGTGGTAGATGTTTTAAATAAAGTACAGGCAAAAGTGGAAGCAGATGCACAAATGAAAAAAATGAATGAAATACAAAAAAGATTCATGGATAGCATGAAGCAGGCCCACAGGGATACTACTGCAAAAGTGAAATAGTATGCATGTAAAGTTTGTTAGCCGCCCTTACAGGGCGGCTTTTTTATACACTTCTGTTAGCAGAATCGCTTCTTTTGCTTCTTTTACATCATGTACCCGAATTATTTGTACAGCTTGTAGTAAGGCAATTGTATGTAATACGGTAGTGCCATTTAGTGATTCATCTGCACTTACACCCAGGGTTTTGTAGATGCTGCTTTTTCTTGACAGGCCAATTAAAACCGGGCAGCCTAATATTTTAAAGGCAGCCAGGTTTTTTAAAATACTGAAATTATGGGCGATGGTTTTACCAAATCCAAAACCGGGATCAATAATAATATCGGTAATGCCGGCATTTCGGCATACCTGTACCCGTTCTGCAAAAAAACGGGTTAACTCCACCATAATATCGGTATATACCGGGTTTTGTTGCATGGTTTCCGGCACGCCCTGCATGTGCATACAAATGTAGGGTACATGTAATTGCGCTATGGCAGGTATCATTTCTGCATCCAGCAAACCTGCACTTATATCATTTACAATATGTGCCCCGGCCTGTATTGCTTCTTTGGCTACCCGGCTGGAATAGGTATCAATAGAGATAAAAACATCAGGGTAGGTGGTTGCTATAAACCGGATATACGGAATGACCCGGTCTATTTCTTCTTCTGCACTCAGCCGGGCGCTTCCCGGCCTTGTACTTTGCCCCCCCACATCTATTATGCCGGCCCCTTCCATTACATACTGGTGAATTTTTTTGTGAATGGTTTGTTCCGTTTCATTAAGGTATCCTTTGTAAAAAGAATCAGAAGTAATGTTTAAAATTCCCATTACCGTTGGTTGTTGCAGGCTTAAGAGTTTACCTTTACAGTTTATTGAGAACATGTGAATGAGTAATTGTATTTTTGATCAGTTTAAAAATGAATATAAATATAGTTAGATAATACAATCAGTTTATGACAACCAATGAACAATATGACCGGGTTATTGAAATTTGCAGGGATACTTTTTTAAAAAAAACAGCAGATTATGGAACTTCCTGGCGTGTTTATCGTACTATTTCTGTAGCCGATCAAATTTATATTAAAGCCAAAAGAATAAGAAATATACAGGACAAAAAAGAACAAAAAATAGAAGATGATGTACAAAGTGAATTCAGGGGAATTATCAATTATGCGGTAATTGGCATCATTCAGTTAGAAATAAAGCCGGGGGAACCTGAAGAATTAAGCGTAGCCGTGGTAAAAGAAAAATACGATAACACACTTCGCAATGCCAAACAATTGATGCAGGATAAAAACCACGACTATGGCGAGGCCTGGAGAGACATGAGCCAGCAAAGTTTTGTAGATCTCAGCCTGGCCAAAATCTTAAGAATAAAACAAATACTGGCAAACGAAGGTAAAACTGTTATTAGCGAAGGGATCGACGCAAACTTTTATGATATTATTAATTATGCCGTTTTCGCATTGATATTAATGGAAGAAGGCGTACATAAAAATTAAAAGCATGAGAACAATTGTAAATATCATCCGTGTGCTTACAGGCGCTTTATTTATTTTTTCCGGCCTGGTAAAGGCCATCGATCCCCGGGGCTTAGCTTATAAGATGCAGGAATTTTTTGAAGCCTGGGGTAATAGCGGATTTATGGTTTCCCAAATGCAGCGCTTACATGGTTATGCATTACCGTTTTCTATTATTATGATCACCCTGGAAGTAGCTGTGGGGGTAGCGCTCCTGCTGGGCTGGCATAAAAAAATAACCGTATGGATCTTATTTTTACTAATGCTGTTTTTTACTTTTCTTACAAGTTATGTATTGTTTAGTGGTAAAATTAGGGCATGTGGCTGTTTTGGAGATTGTATTCCCCTTACACCGGTACAAACATTTACCAAGGATATTATTCTTTTAATATTTACCATAATACTAATCATCGGTATCCGGTATATACATCCTTTGGTAAAGCCTTTTATAAATGCAACAATAGCCATCCTTTGCATTGCCGCCACCATATTCCTGCAATGGTATGTACTGGATCATTTGCCTATTAAAGACTGCCTTCCTTTTAAACCGGGGAACGATATATTGGCATTAAGAAAAATGCCTGCCAATGCCATACCTGATAAATACGACTATACATTTATTTATCAAAAAAATGGTGAGAAAAAAGAATTTAAGATGACGGAATTACCCGATAGTAGTTGGGAATTTGTAGATCGCAAACAAGTGTTAATTCAAAAAGGGAAAAATAATATACCACTCATCAATGACTTTATGCTCACCACGGCTGATGGTACAGATAGTACAGAAGCCCTTTTGAGCCAACCGGGAAAATATTTTATTTTATTTGTAAACAATCCTGCTGATATAAAAGCCGGGTACCATGATGATATAGATATGGCAAAGCAAATCATTTCAAAATCGATTCCCCTTTATTTTGTCACTTCGCAGCGGGAATCTACAGTTCAACGATACAGCAGCCTGAATCCCCATGTTTTTACCTGCGATTTTACAGCCATTAAAACGGCAGCGAGAACAACGCCCACTTTGTATGAAATGCAGGGAAGTGTTATAAAAAATAAATGGGGTAAAGCAGATATTGCAGATGTGAAATTTTAAATGGTAAATGAATGCGCTGGCTCATAAAAAAAATATTTTATTCTGCATTCGTGCTGCTTGGAGTAATGGTTTTGGTTTTCATTTTATTCCAGGGAATGGGTGATCCGGCGAGGCTGGTGATGGGCCAAACGGGGGATCAAAAAACGCTTGACAATATCCGTAAAGACCTTAATTTGGATAAGCCCAAATGGAAACAATTAGTTTTGTACCTGAACGATGTTTCTCCTGTTGGGATTCACAGTACCGATGAAATTAAAACAAAAGCATTAAAAGGTTTTTTTATAGGCGGGCGTACCCGATTGGGGTTTAAACTGCCATACCTTAGAAAAAGTTACCAAACTAAAAAAGATACCTTACAAGTATTGGCAGATGCCTTACCCGGCACGCTTGTTTTAGCAAGTACCGCCATGCTGATTGCCTGTTTTTTTGGAATTTTATTGGGTGTACTGGCAGCCATAAAAAAAGATACCTGGTTAGATGGAACGGCGGTATTTGCCAGTATTGCAGGAATATCTGCTCCCTCTTTTTTTATGGCGATTTTAATCGCTTATATTTTTGGGATTGTATTACATCCTTATACCGGTTTGCATATTACAGGAAGTTTATTTGAAACCGATGAACTTACCGGCGAACGATATTTGAATTTGCAAAATTTAATACTCCCGGCATTCACATTAGGTATCCGGCCACTGGCTATTATTACACAACTCACCCGAAGCTCCATGCTTGATGTACTGGGCAAAGATTATATAAGAACCGCCTATGCCAAGGGCTTAAGTAAAAGCAGGGTATTATTTGTACATGCTTTACGAAATGCCTTAAACCCTGTAATCACAGCGGTTACAGGCTGGTTTGCCGAATTGCTCGCCGGTTCTTTTTTTGTAGAATATATTTTTGGGTGGAAAGGAATAGGCAAAGTAACCGTAGATGCCCTGGAGAAATTAGATTACCCGGTAGTGATGGGGGCTGTTTTACTCAGCGCTTTCATTTTTATAGTAATAAATATTTTATCCGATTGGTTTTACAGGGTTGTGGATCCCCGTATAAAAACTGCTTATTAGGCATTGATAAACCGTAAAATTTAAAACTAATTTATTCGTAAATTTAAAATGTGAAAATTTATATTTTTAGCGGGTTGGGCGCCGATAAAAGGGTTTTCGTAAACTTACAATTACCTCCGCAGTTTGAACCTGTACATATTGATTGGGAAATTCCGGCTAAAGAAGAATCCCTGGAGTCTTATGCCCTGCGCCTGGCTAAAAATATCGATACACAAAACCCTTTTATGTTGCTGGGCGTATCTATGGGTGGTATGATTGCCACAGAAATTGCAAAAAAATATCAACCCCGGCTTACTATTTTAATATCATCGGTACCCATTGCCAAAGAACTCCCTCCTTTATTTAAATGGACCGGCCGGGTTGGAATCCATAAAATTATTCCGGCAGCATTATATAAAAATGTATCCATTGCTAAACGAATTTTTACTACGGAGCAGCCACAAAACAAAATACTCATTCGCCAGGTTATACAAGATACAGATCCTCGTTTTGTTACCTGGGCAGTAAATGCCATTTTAAATTGGCATAATGAAACTTTGCCCAAACCTTATGTTCATATTCATGGAAAACAGGATGAAGTATTGCCAATAAAATATACCCATCCCACCCATATCATTATGGAAGGAAAACATTTATTGGTTTTGGAAAATACGGGAGCTTTAAATAGCCTTTTACAGGAAATTCTTACTCCTTACCGCTAATCGTATTTATTTTTTGAGCCTTTGTAAAAGGAGTACGCATCAGCATCATTACATCTTCATCTTTATCCGGGGGATAATATTGGTCTATACCGTATTTAATTTCTTTGGGATCCAATTTTGAAAAGGTTCCCAGCATGCGGTCCCAAATTGATAAGATGGCGCCATAATTACGATCGGTGTAGGGTTGTTTCCAGTGATGATGCACTTTGTGCATGTTAGGCGATACCAGTACCCAGCTTAAAACCCTGTCGGGTAATGCAGGTAGCATAATATTGGCATGTGTGAAAGCAGTGGAAATCACCAATACGGTTTGAAAAACCATAACGGCATACATGGGGGCGCCACTTACCAGGATACCCAAAAAAAAGAAAATACCCCGCAGTATACTTTCGCCCGGGTGATGGCGTAAACCCGTAGTAACATCTACATTGGTATCACTATGATGAATTACATGGAACCTCCACAAAAATGGAATCTTATGTTCTGTAATGTGTACCAGCCATCCGCCAAAAAAATCAAGTGCTAAGAAAGAAATAATAAGGGTACCCCACACGCCGGCCTGAAACCAATAAACCATTCCAAATTTATTTTTTAAGCACCAATCGCTTAATAAAACGATGAGGAGTGCCAGAAAGGTATGAATGATCAAATGGATAACCGTGAAAATAAAATTTACACTGGCATGTTTTACTTTCGATTTTTTGTAGCTAAGCTTAAACAGGGGGATACCGCCTTCTAATATCCAAAAAAATAAAAGGCCGCCTACAAGTATGGCAAGCCTTTGAACAGGATGCTGATCCAATGTTTCAAAATAAGACAGAATCTCTTTCAAATGAATTTGTACTTAGATCAGTAAGTTACAAATTTTATTTTTAATATGCCCTGGCAGGTTAAAGCTCTGCAATAATCAATTCCGCATCGGTTTCTTTTTTATTTTTAAATGTATCTATTTTAGCAGCAACAAACGAGGTAGCAGAATTCCAGTCATGTTTTACTGCTTCACAAAACTTATTTACTTTTTTTCTTGTTTTTTTTCCTTTGGCTGGAGCAAATAAAACCCCTACAATGATGCCTGCTGTAAAACTCATGATTACTTTATTCATAATAATTAATATTAATTTTTTATTGTGTTTATATAAATACCCGGTTCATACTCCATGCCAAAAATGGAATTTTATAATATTACCCATCCCATATAGCTAAATCTTTATTAAAATTTTTAGAATCTTCAGGCAATTTAGATTCGCAAATGTTTTTCAATTAATTTTAAGAAAATGAAACAGCTTTATTTTTTATTGATCTCCATAATTCCTGTGTTTTGGGCATCCCCCGCAATGGCGCAAAAAATTAGCGGCAGGTGGGAAGGTCGTATGCAAAATGAATTTTTGCAAGTGAATATAGATCAAAGAGGGGGGCGTATTTGTGGGTATACATACGATTATGAATTAAGTAACCCGCCAGATCATTGTAAGGCAAAATTTGAGGGCAGGCTGGATGCCGCATCTAAAACATGGTATTTAAAAGGGGTGGAATTTTTTGAAAATAGCGGATCACATGTTTTTATGTACCTCACTTTATGGAGAGAACAGGGTGATGCTGCCAATACCTTAAGAGCCAGGGTAAGTACCTCATCATTTAATAGTTTGTTTGATGATGGCATATATATAACGCTTACCAGGGCATCGGCCTCGCCAAACCGTTTACCCGTTTACATGGCCCCCTGTTTTCCTGAAACCAAAAGATCGGTAAGGCCTCCATTAAAAAAAGCAGTACCGGTAAAACCGGAACCCGGCATAAAAAAATCAGTTCCCGCCAAACCCATCGTAAAACCAAAACCGGCAGTAAAACCAAAACCGATAGCAAAGCCCAATCCCGCGGTAAAGCCTCAACCCAGGCCGGTTTCACCAAAACCGGTAACCCGGGATAGTATGCCTCCCAAAATACCGGTACAGGCGCCCATATCCCAGGATCATAAGCTCATTACAACCAAAATGAAAGAGAGGAAGCAAATGGAACAAAGCCGTATTGCTTTAGATGTAGATCATATCAATTTAAAAATATATGACAATGGCGAAATTGATGGAGATACTGTTTCTGTTTTTTATAATAAAAAATTATTACTGAGCCATCAGCGTTTATCTGATAAACCCATTAATATTGATATTGATTTTGATAAGGATACCGATATCCATGAAATTACTTTATATGCTGAAAATCTCGGCAGCATTCCACCCAACACAGCTTTAATAGTTGTTACAGCTGGCAAACAACGGTTCGAGTTAAGGAGTAAAGCCAATTTAAATGAGAATGCAGTTTTGGTTTTTGAAAGAAAGCCCAGGCCTTAATACCGGCTGCCAATCCCCATAACCGGGAAATAAAACCACAATATTTATTTAACTAATTTTGCCGGGTGTCATTTATTAAAAACGAGAAATATAGCAACCATACGGATGATGAACTGGTGATGGCTTATAAATCATCTTTCGATTTAGAAGTATTATCAGCCTTGTACCTGCGATATACCGATTTGGTATATGGAGTTTGTTTAAAATACCTGGAAGATTCAGATTTAGCAAAAGATGCCGTTATGAATATTTATGAGGAACTGGTATCTAAATTACAAAAATATGAAGTGAGCTATTTTAAATCATGGTTGTACCAACTGGCGAAAAATCATTGTTTAATGCAAATCAGGCGGGATAAAAAATTCAGAAAAGCAGATGTGGATATTTCAATTGTGCAAAATGAAGAAATTGTGCATCTGAATGGCAGTTTCACAAATGAAGATACATTTAAACATATGCAATTTTGTTTAGATAACCTGGGCATGGAACAAAAAAGAACTGTTGAACTCTTTTATTTAAAAAATAAGTGTTATAACGAAATAGTAGAAATAACCGGCATTGAATGGAAAAAGGTAAGAAGCCTTATTCAAAATGGAAGGCGGAACCTTAAAATTTGTATGGATAAACAAATGCAATTGAGCTGATGCAATATGATAAGAATATAAAAGTTTGGACGGCTGCTGATTTTGAGCGCTACCACCGGGGAGAAATGACCGGGGCTGAAATGCATTTACTGGAAATGCAGGCATTGGAAGACCCTTTTTTACAAGATGCTATTGACGGTTACAAAAATGCTGAAAAAGCTGTAGCGGATGTTGAAAATTTGAAAATTAAAATTGAGAACAGGAAAAAGAAAAGTAAAATAGTTTGGTTTACACAAAAGTCATTTACGGGAATAGCCGGGATAGCTGCTGTATTTATCATATTGGCAGGCATAAGCTGGTATGTATACCAGCAAAAAATGGATATCAGTGGTGCAGGGCCTGCATTGGCTGCTGTGCAAAAAGAAAAATTAAATGCGCCGGAAAATTCAATTGATTCAGTAATTGACCGGGTAACCGGTAGCGAGCCGCCTGAACAAACTAAGGTTACAGAAAAACCAGGAAATAAAGTAGCCTCTAAACCGGTAATTAAATTGAATAAAATAGCAAAACCGGCTATGGTTGACGATCAAAAAACAAATGATCATACCATAGCCCCTGCTGCTGAAATTACAAAAGAAATGATGGCAGAAAAGAAACTTGAAAACGCAGATGCTGCAGGGCAGGCTGCCAGTGTACCCAATCCTTATCTTAAAAAAACAATTCCGGTAGGGAGGAGTGCGGTGGGGAACGTAGCAGGTGTAAATGCAGCCAATTTTATAAAAGGAAATGTAATAGATCAACAGGGCAACCCCGTTGCCAATGCGATTATAGTAAATGATAAAAATAAAACAGGTGTGCAAACAGATGCACAAGGCAAATTTGTATATGCTGTGCCGGATTCTACAACCCTGGTAAAAGTTTCAGCGGTAGGCTATGGTACGGCTTTACAAGATTTAAGTATACACAAAGTAAATAATGATATTGTTTTGCAAAAGCAAAATAACGAATTGAGTGAAGTGGTGATTACGGCAGCCACAACGAAAAGAAAAAAACAGGAAGCAAGTACCCGGTTGGTATCCCCGCAATCAATAAGTGAGATAAAGCCCCGGGCCGTATTATTAAATAATGTAGTTTTTACAGGTGATATAGAAAATTACAATGCCTTTATTAATGATAGTATGAAGTTGCCCAAGCAACCCGTTTTTAATGAAGAAGCAAATAAAACCATTTTGCATTTTGATACAGATGACCAAGGGAACGCCCTAAGAATTAAGGTACTGAGGTCTTATTGTACGGCCTGTGATGCAGTAGCTATCAGGCTTTTACAAAGAGCCCCGGGCTGGCAAAAAATAAAACTACGTAAACCTGCCGAGCTCATTATTACCTATTGATCAATATTGCATTTTTCTTAAAGCCGGGGCTTTGAACCAGGTTAAAATGGTTACGCCCAGCGTCATGCATCCTCCAAAAATTACAGAAGGTACCGTACCCATAATTTTGGCAGCCACACCGCTTTCAAATTGTCCTAATTCATTAGATGAATTTATAAACATACTGTTTACACTTAAAACCCGGCCCCTTAACTCGTCCGGAACTTTTAATTGTAAAATGGTGCTGCGAACAATTACACTTACGCCATCCATACATCCGCTAAGCAGCAAAGCAAAAAACGATAACCAAAAATTATTGGATATGGCAAATAAGATGATACAAATTCCAAATCCTGATGCGGCATAAAACAATTTTTTGCCCTGCCTGTTCCTCATGGGCCATATGGTAAGTATGGTAACCATAATGATAGAGCCAATATCGGTGGCTGCATTTAACCAGCCAAAACCGATGGGTCCTACTTTTAAAATGTCTTTGGCGAATACCGGTACCAGGGCTACCGCTCCTCCAAATAAAACAGCGAATAAATCCAGCGTCATGGCGCCTGCAATCTCTTTGGTTTTAAAAACATATTGTAATCCTTCTTTTACACTTTGCCAGGTACGCCTGTCTTTAGTAGCATAAATAGGTTTAGGGCTTATTTTTCTTAAGAAAAAAATACCGGTGAGTAAGATGCCTAATATAATTCCGAAAGAATTATGAATGCCTGCAAATGCAATTAAAAAACCACCCATAGCATGCCCGCTTATGGAGGCAATGAGCCAACTTGCCGAACTGATAGAAGCAGCCTGGGGCAAAATGTTTCGGGGTACAATTTGTGAAATTAAAGATCCAAAAGAAGGCCCGCTAAATGCCCGTATTGCACCACTCAGGGCAACTACTGCACATATTCCCGATGCTACTGCCCAATGCCCCCATCGCATTTGAGTTTGAGGCAGAGATAATAAAAAGTAAAAACACACACATAAAGTAAACAGGGAGAGGGTAGTTAAGAGTACTTTTCTTTTTTCATGCAAATCAATATAATGCCCTGCATATAAAGCGAGTGATAATGCGGGGATCACCTCAGACAAACCCAGGAAACCCAGCGCCAATTTGCTATTGGTAAGTTCATACATCCACCAGCCTAAAATGGTAACCGTCATACGCAGGCCCATCATAAAAATGGCACGGCCCATTATAAAATACCGGAACTCGGGTAAATAAAGGGGAGCATATGGATTTCTATGAGAACCAGGTTCACTCATGTGGGTTAAGGTAAGGTAATATAATATTGACCATTTTCGTAATCATTTTCCAGCGCATCTGTAATGGTTTTTATATGTTTCTCGTTTCCAATAAAATCGGCATTTGAGGCATCTACAAAAAGGGTTTTAATATTATGCTGTTTGATATACTGGGTGTATGTTTCCTGTAAAGAAAAAAGATAATCGTTGGGAATATCCTGTTCGTAACTACGATTTCTTTTTCGGATGTTTTCCTGTAAACGGTTTACGGGTGTATGCAGGTATATTAAAATATCCGGTTGTACAATTTGCGGATTGATGATATCAAATAATTTTTGGTAAAGCCTGAACTCTTCGTCGGGTAAATTTACTTTTGCAAATAAAAGGCACTTGGTAAAAAGATAATCGGATATGGTTACTGCCTGGAACATATCCTTCGTATGCAGTAATTCTTTTAACTGCTTATATCTTTCTGCCATAAAAAAGAGTTCGAGCGGAAACGCATATTGTTCCGGGTTTTCGTAAAAACGGGGTAAAAACGGGTTGTCGGCAAATTCTTCCAGGATAAGCCTGGCTTTATAATGTTTGCTCAATATATGCGCCAATGTTGTTTTACCAGCTCCTATATTCCCCTCTATGGTTATAAAGTTATATTTCATCCGGTTGCAAAATAAGCCCAATCGGCCGTAGAGTTATTAAATTTTTTTCACATCAAGTGTATCCTCACATTCTTTTAATAATTGATGTATAGTTTTATGTAATATGGGATGCTTAAAAAGGGGCGACAATTCATGTAATGGCACCAAAACAAATCGCCGATATTGCATGGCAGGATGGGGCAGGCAGAGTGCTTCAGATTGTAGGATATCTTTATTAAAAAATAAAATATCGATATCAATATTTCGGGCGGCATTTTTTATCGTTCTGATGCGACCCATCTTTCTTTCTATCTCTAAACATGCCTGCAGGGTTTGCAAAGGCGATAAATCTGTTTGCACAATAATTACCTGGTTCACAAAATCAGGCTGTGCTGTATGGCCCCAGGCTGCCGTTTGGTATAAAGAAGATACTCTTTCTACGCTCCCTATAAATTGATGAATATATTGGGTTGCCATCTCCAGGTTTTTCACCGGGTTGCCTAAATTGGCTCCTAATAAAATGTATGCTTTGCTCATGAAAAAGAAAATAGCCTTTTATCAAATTGAAACCGGGTCTTTTTTATAATTTTTACTTTCTTCATATCGGGGTGCAGCGGGTTCAGTAGAAAATTAAATTCTTCAGGAACCAATACAGACGGTACTTGAAGTAATAATGCATTTTTTTCCTTTATAAATTCATCGCCCATATACTGGCAATAAGCAATATCCTGATCCCAGTTTTTTTTAAGTTTGGTAACATGCAGAGAAAGAGTGGGTACTTTATCGGGAATATGAATGTAGAGAAGAGAAAATGGGGTGGACTTATCATTTTGCCTTAAGTGCACCAACAGTTCCAGCGCACATAAAGAAACATGTTGCCCCAGGTAAAGCATGGGTAATCCCGGGCTATTCCACCTGCCCCCGTATCGTTTGGCGCCATATCCCGAAATATCGTCTTCATAATTGCTATTGCAGATGCGGTATCCTGTCATGTAAATAATCCGTGTTCTATTCTGCCTAATTGTGTAAATACTTGTGTAATGCCTGCAGCCGTTGTTAATGATTCCATGCTCAGATTACCTTCCAGGCTATAAGGTTCTCTTTTTAACCATTGATAAAATTTTTCTTCACTGCCTAATACTTCCTTGCCTTTTTTTAACAGGGCCGCCATTTGCAATGCTCTCTCTGCATTCATGGGGGCAAAATTATTGTTACTTTTTGCATAGCGTTGCAATGTGCGTTCGCTTAGGTGCAGAATGGCCGACCACTCTGCCTGGGTAAAATTTACCTTATCAGCAATGCGCTTAAAATCATGATATGAAAAATCTTTCAAATCGGGCAGGGTACGGGCATTCAAATAAGGAGCCAGCCCTTCTGCCGCCGGCGCCCGCTTGTTTGCCGGGTTTTGTTTTCCCGGCTTGTTGATTGATTTTTTTATTTTTTCAGCCATTTGTCGTGTAAATATACGTCAAATGTCTCTTTATAAAAAATTTTTTCTCAGTCATTCCTTACCTACTTTTGCTTTTTTTTATAAATCGTTTAGTTTAGATGAAGTATAGCCAGTTCCGGGCCATGTTAGCCATTACCAAAGCAAGTTTGCGATCTATCTTGCGGAGTCCTTCTGCCGTGATCTTTGGATTTGCTTTTCCTTTTATTTTTATTTTGGTATTTGGGTTTATTGGCAATGGAGGAGGCCGTAGTACTTTTAAAATTATTTTACAACCAGGTTCCGATACCCTGAATCCCATTTATACGGCTTTAAAAAATAACAAAGCCATCCGTTTTTTTCAATATACCACGCCCGAAGAACTTACAGATGCCAAGCAAAAAGGAATATTAGCAGGTACGGTAGGTATTTATAAAAATGCAGATTCCAGTGGTGCGCCTTACATACTTACCTTAACCAGTACAACCAGTAGTAATGACAAATGGCCCGGTTTAAAAAATGTTTTGGATAATGTTATTAATGGCGTAAGTAATAAACTGTATTCAGCCCGGCCCGTGGTTGCCAATTTTCATTTTGATGAAACAAAAGATATTCAAACAATCCGTGAATATAAGACCATTGATTTTATTTTGCCCGGGCAGTTGGGCTTTTCATTATTAAGTGCCGGTGTTTTTGGGGTTGCCTTTATGTTCTTTAGCTTACGCACTACACAGGTATTAAAGCGCTTTTTTGCTACCCCTATAAGCCGTACCTATATTGTATTGGGTGAGGCATTAAGTCGGGTTATTTTTCAAATGATAACTGCGGTTGTGATTATTTTGGCCGGGTATTTTTTCTTTGGATTTACCTTGGTTCATGGTTTTCAAACTTTCATGGCATTACTATTTTTAAGCTTTTTAGGCTTATTGGTTTTTATGGGCTTTGGTTTTATTGTAAGCGGATTGGCAAAGAATGAAAGTACAATACCGCCTTTTGCCAATATTATCACACTGCCTCAGTTTTTATTAGGGGGTACATTTTTTTCTATTGAAGTGTTCCCGGGCTGGTTACAACCCATTGCCAAACTTATGCCCCTTACCCTTTTAAATGAAGCCATGCGGGGGGTTGCTTTTGAGGGCTTAAGTCTCTGGAGCTTACGTTCTGAAATTGGTATTTTAATGCTTTGGGGTCTGGTAACTTATTTTATTGCGATCAAAGTTTTTAAATGGGAATAAAATTTTAAAATTATGCATGCGATCAAGGGATTGTTATTTGTTATTGTGGGGATGGCTTTGTTTATAACTGTTCTATCCTTATTTATTCCATCTAAAATTGTAAGTGAACGGGGGATTCAAATTCATGCTAGCGATGAAAGGATTATGAATGAAATTGGAAACCTGCACAATTGGAAACATTGGCAACCGGTTTTTAAAGCGGATAGTGCACAAATAAAAATAGAAGATGGTACGTTGTCGCAAACAGCAATTTGGGATGCCGGTGGAAAAAAAGTAAAAGTAAATTTATATGATCTTACATCTAAGAGTGTAAAGTTTACCATCAGCCGTGAGGGGGAACTGGATATTGATAATGGAATAATATTGCTCCCGGTAGCAGAAAGTGAAAGTAGTAAACAATTACAGTGGAGGTCTATTACTCACTTGCGTTGGTATCCCTGGGAAAAACTGAGCGGTATCTTTACTGAGAAAATAGCGGGCCCGGCTTTAGATTCTTCATTACAATCTTTACAGCAATACTTACAAAAAAATCCTTAAGTGGGGAAACTTATTTTACCCATTGAAACAGCAGGCATCGCCTTTAAATGTTTAGCAAAAAGGCCGGGCTGCCCGGCTACTGTTTCATTGGCCAGTACAGCAAACAAAACGGCTTCTTTAGCATCCGGTTCAATACCTTTTTGAGTTGTGGATACCATTTTTACCGGGCTAATTTCTTTTTCAATAAAGTCCATAAGCATGGGGTTATGCATACCCCCACCGCTCACATACATGATGGGTTTGTGTGAAAGTTGAATATATTTTTTTACAGATTGTACAATTGTTTCTGCTGTAAACCGGTTTAAGGTGGCCATTACATCATAAATGGGGATCTTGTTTTTCCCGGTACGGGATATCGCATTTTTAAGATAGGTCCTATTAAATAATTCAAGGCCCGTTGTTTTAGGAAATGGCAAAGAAAAAAAGGGGTGTGATTTTAATTCATGTAAAAGGCCATCATGAATGGTTCCTTTCTTAGCAATGATGGCATTGTCGTCATAAGTAAAACCTGTAAAATTCATTTGTACCCAATGATCCATCAGGGTATTGCCCGGCCCGGTATCGGTGCTCAAAACATTCCCTTTGGCAGGTATAAAAGTAAAATTTGCAATACCGCCAATATTGAGTAAAAATACATCCCGGTCGCTTTCTTTAAAAAGAAGTAAGTCGCCATAAGCCGCAAGAGGAGCGCCTTCGCCACCGGCGGCTATATGTTTTTGGCGAAAATCAGAGAGGGTTATAATACCGGTTTGTACGGCTATATGATCGGCATCACCAATTTGTAAAGTAGCATTGGGCAAATCCTTTTGTTTATGAAGATGCCTGGGCGCATGGTA
Organism: Sphingobacteriales bacterium 39-19; assembly: GCA_001898465.1. Classification (GTDB taxonomy): domain Bacteria; phylum Bacteroidota; class Bacteroidia; order Chitinophagales; family Chitinophagaceae; genus Ferruginibacter. The sequence goes on from MKTX01000006.1 coordinate 66,441, forward strand.
AATGGTTTGTCCATGGCTTGCTATCAAATCTACATGAAGAGCATCTGTTTTCCATTTTTTTAAACATTTATTTATGATGTCTCCATGCAAGAGGCCTGTCAGCTCATGCAAGAGGCATAGGTTTTCTAAGTCAACATTTTTTTTTGAAATAATTTCCAGTAGCTTTTCCCGGTACCCCCGGGCATAGGGCCAGGTAATAAATTTTTCAACTTTCACCGTTGTATTATTGCCATGGCCCGAAATATTACAAAGCGCCACATCCAGTCCATCTAAGGATGTTCCACTCATTAAACCAATAATATTTCTTGATTTCTTTTGTGCGATTTGATATAGCCTCTTTACGTTTTGATTCATTATTTCTGTATGAATTTGAGGTTTCTTTTGATCCCTGCATATTTAGTTCTCTTTAAAGCAGATTTGCTAAAGATCAATTTAAATTTTTCTTCCGTTAATTCATCCCAATCCTGTTTATTAAAATTTATTATTTCGGTGATGGGTTTTAATGCTGCATGCCGGGTTTGTTTGCTAAAGCGGTTCCAGGGGCATACATCCTGGCATACATCGCAACCAAAGATCCAATCATCCCATTTATTCTTTTCGGGGATCAGTTCTTCTTTTAGTTCGATTGTAAAATACGATATGCATTTTTGTGCATTAATTACTTTATCAGGTAAAATGGCTTCAGTGGGGCAGGCATCAATACAGCGGGTACAACTTCCGCAATAATCTTTGGCAAACGGATCGTCGTAAGTAAGGGGTAAATCCACTATGAGCGAAGCAATAAAAAAAAAGGAACCTTGTGCTTTATGAATAAGGTTACCGTTTTTACCCACCCAGCCCAGTCCGCTTTTTTGAGCCCAGCTCCGTTCCAGTACAGGGGCGCTGTCTACAAAGCCACGTCCCTGTATATCGCCAATTTGTTGCTGTAATAAAGAAAGGAATTCGTTTAATTTTTTCCTGATGATCTCATGGTAATCTTTGCCATAAGCATATTTTGAAATTTTTGGTGCGCCGTCAACCTGCTGTTCTGCGGGATAATAATTATACAGGATGGTTATTATTGATTTGGCGCCGGGTACAATCAGCGTGGGATCTACCCTTAAATCAAAGTGGTTTTGCATGTACTGCATCGTACCATGCATTCCTTTTGATAACCAGGATTCCAGTCTCCTGGCATCGTCACTCAAATAACCGGCTTTTGCAATTCCACAGTAATCAAAACCCAGTTGGGCTGCTGTTTGTTTTACAATGGCGGTATTTTTATCTGTAACACTCATGAATTTTACAATTTGCCAAAAAGCAAAAAGATGCCCGGGGTTAACAAAATGTACACAGCTTAAAAGGGAAACTGGTACCCCAGGGTTCCTATCAGTTCGGCATAACCAAACTCGTGGCGTACCCGGTTTCCTTTTAGGGTAGTGGTATTGGCTAATGCATTCAGATATTTTACATACCCCGATTTGCCGGTAAATTCAAAAAACACATGGGGCGTGGCATATAACCTGGCGCCTGCTTCGGCAGCAAGATTGTACCCTGCAATATGGAAATTATTATTAAGCCTGTCGCCTTTCCAGGTAAAGTCTGTGCGGGGAATATTAATGCCGGCGCCCAGCTTCCATACAAAACTTACCAGCGGCCTTTTTTTAGCATGAGTAAGCAAAAGCGTTTGTTGCTGTACATAATTTATGTGCAGCAGGTTTCCCCCGTCGGTATGCTCCAGGTGAAGAAAATGCTGAGCATTTATTACACTGTCTCCATGTACAGGAGCAGAATTGATGGTTCCTGTAACTGCAACCGTTTGACCATCGGTGACCACGTACTTAATATGATCAAAATTTATTTCAATCGCTTTTGTATGCGATTCATTTAAGTAAAAGCCAAAGCGGTAGTTATACTGCGGTATTGAAATTTCTAAAGGCTTTTTTAAAACAGCATCATAATCGGGCTTGTCATGGGCTTTGGCATGATGCAATGTAAAATCACTGCCATTAGAGAGTTTGATGTGAATATTACTTTTGCTGTACCATTCTTTGTTGTAACCCCATTGTATGTACATACCTTTTAATAGCTTTCCTTTTTGTTGTGCCTGCAGTAAATAAGGTAAAAAAAGAATAATGGTAAAAAATAAATGCCGGATTATATATTTATGCTGCATGCCTGTTAATTCCAATTTTAATATAAAATGCAAATTTAAGCCAATTCAGGCATTCTAAGGAAGCAGGCTATCTACAAGTTTTTTAAGCCCGGTATATATATCGTGCCTTCCTTTGCTTTGCAGGTTATAAGACAGCAGTACGGCGCAATATTTTTTTGTATAATCTACCCAGGGAAAAGTGCCAAACAAGCCTGGGCTGGTTACGGCCATTGCCTTTTTAGTAAGAGATGCATTTGTCATTGTCCATTCTCCAAAGCCATAGCCAAAATCGCCACTTTGTTCCGGGCGGTGAATCATCTTTAATTCACCTATATAATTGTACTGCATGGCATCAATTGATTTTTCTGAAAGCACTCTTTTATTCTGAAAAGTTCCTTTATTGAGGATCATTTCAGTAAAACGAAGGTAATCGGTTGCTGAACCTTTTGCACCACCGGCAGGAAGTACCACTTTGTTTTTACCAAAGCTGGCTGTTCTCATTTGGCAGGGTATGGCAATCCTTTCCTGGAATAATTGCTCGAATGATTTATTTGTAATTTTTTCTAAAATGGCGCCGGCTATTTGTAACCCGATACTGCCATAATGAAAGGCAGTTCCCGGCTTTGCTTCCATCTCCCGTAAGGCGATTATATTGGCAACTGCTTCCATGGTATTTCCTTGTTTTAACAGTTCCCAGTTTTCCTTTAATCCATTGCTATAAATTCCGGTGGTATGGGTAAGGCATTGTTGAATGGTGATATTCCCCTTGCCATGCTGCGTCATTACTGGAAGAAAATGACCTATTGTGTCCTGCAATTGTAAAGTGCCGTCATCTATAAAAGTCATTACCAGGGCAGCACTTAACCATTTACTGCAACTGGCTAATGGAATTATGCTGTGTTCATTAAAATCATTTTTTAAATCGGGATTTGCTTTTGCCATTTTTTTTATCGCTACCCGGTTTATCATCTTTTTTCTTCCACCTGTTTCATTAACCGATTGCTGATACCATATTTTTCCGTCTTTATAAATCATTAAAACGGCTTTTCCTCCTAAGCTTTCAACATGATCTTGTAACCAGCCGTCGAGTGAAGTATTTTTTTGCTGGCTCAGGCCAACCTGATAAAATAGCATAAAACTTGCAGCAAGTAAGAAAGGTAGGCAGGTCAATTGTTTTAGATAAGACATAATAGCAGTATTTACACACTTGGACTTGGTTTTGTATATAAAAGTTTAAATAAAGAATAACTAAGAATATAAAGCTATGAATTTAAACAATTTCACAATAAAGGCATCGGAGGTTTTGCAACAGGCGCAACAGCTTGCATATACTGCAAAGAACCCTTCTATTGAAACGGAACATATATTACAGGCTTTATTAAATATGGAAGATAGCCCGGTAGAATACCTGCTTAAAAAGAATAATGTTTCTATAAAGCTGGTAGAAAATAAACTCAGTGAGTTGCTGAAAAAACTCCCCACTGTTTCGGGCGAGCCTGCACAAAATATGGGCAGGGAAGCCAATAATATGGTTTTAAGAGCTATCGCTTCGTTAAAAACTTTTGGTGATGAATTTGTAACACCCGAGCATTTATTACTCTCTATTGTACAGGGTAATGATGCTGTTGCGAACCTGTTAAAAGATGCGGGGTTAACAGCTAAAGGTTTAATTGCGGCTATAAAAGAATTACGAAAAGGCGAAACGGTAAATTCTCAAACACAGGAAACCCAGTTTAATGCATTAAATAAATATGCTAAGAATTTAAATGAACTGGCCCGTGCAGGAAAATTAGACCCGGTGATTGGCAGGGACGAAGAAATCAGAAGGACCTTACATATATTAAGCAGGCGTACTAAAAATAACCCCATATTAGTGGGCGAACCCGGTGTAGGTAAAACGGCCATTGCCGAGGGATTAGCTATGCGAATTGTAAATGGCGATGTACCCGAAAACTTAAAGAGCAAAGTAATTTATGCATTAGATATGGGGCAGCTTATAGCGGGTGCAAAATATAAAGGTGAGTTTGAAGAAAGATTAAAATCTGTAGTAAAGGAAGTTACTGCTGCAGATGGTGAGATCATTCTTTTTATTGATGAAATACATACCCTGGTGGGCGCCGGTGGTGGCGATGGGGCTATGGATGCAGCCAATATTTTAAAACCGGCACTGGCCAGGGGAGAGTTAAGGGCGGTAGGGGCAACTACGCTTAATGAATATCAAAAGTTTTTTGAAAAAGACAAGGCGCTCGAAAGGCGATTTCAAAAAGTAATGATCGATGAACCTACGGTAGAAGATGCCATTTCAATATTAAGAGGATTAAAAGACAGGTATGAAACCTACCATCATGTGCGCATTAAAGATGAAGCCATCATTGCAGCCGTAGAATTATCGCATCGTTATATTACTGACAGGTTTTTGCCTGATAAAGCGATTGATCTGATTGATGAAAGCGCCGCCAAGCTCAGGCTTGAAATGAATAGTATGCCTGAAGAACTTGATAAATTAGAAAGACAAATCAGGCAATTGGAAATAGAGAGAGAAGCCATTAAAAGAGAGCACGACGATGATAAATTAAAAGACCTTAATACTGAGATTGCGAACCTGGCAGTAGAACGGGATACCTATAAAAGTAAATGGAAAGAAGAAAAGGAACTGGTTGAAAAAATTCAAAATGCAAAAGCTGATATTGAGAATTTAAAGGTAGAAGCAGAGCAGGCAGAAAGAAACGGTGAGTATGGAAAAGTAGCCGAGATCAGGTACGGTAAAATGAAAGAAAAAGAAAGCCTTATTGATGAGCTTACCACCCAGCTGGATGAAATATCTGAAAAGAGATTACTGAAAGAAGAAGTGGATGCCGAAGATATTGCAGAAAGTATTGCTAAATCTACCGGCATACCGGTGCATAAAATGTTACAAAGTGAGCGGGAAAAACTCCTTCACCTGGAAGAAGAATTGCATAACAGGGTAGTGGGGCAAAATGAGGCTATTGAAGCAGTAAGTGATGCCATACGCAGGAGCCGTGCAGGTTTGCAGGATGCTAAAAAACCCATTGGTTCATTCATATTCCTGGGTACAACCGGTGTGGGTAAAACAGAATTGGCTAAAGCCCTGGCTGAATATTTATTTGATGATGAAAATATGATGACCCGGATTGATATGAGTGAATACCAGGAAAAGCATACCGTTAGCCGTTTGGTGGGCGCTCCTCCCGGCTACGTGGGGTACGATGAAGGCGGCCAACTTACTGAAGCGGTAAGAAGGAAACCTTATTCCGTTGTTTTACTCGATGAAATTGAAAAAGCGCACCCCGATGTATTTAATGTATTGTTACAGGTATTAGATGATGGACGTTTAACTGATAATAAAGGCCGGGTAGTAAATTTTAAGAATACCATTATCATTATGACGAGTAATATGGGAAGCCATATCATACAAGAAAATTTTGAAAAAGTAAATGAAGATAATATTGAAACGGTAGTGGACAGTACCAAAGCCGAAGTAATGGAATTGCTCAAGAAAACCATCCGGCCGGAACTCCTGAACCGGATTGATGAGATCATCATGTTTCAGCCTTTGATGAGAAAAGAAATTAAAGGAATTATTCAAATACAATTGAACGGTCTTAAAAAATTAGTTGCACAAAATGGCATTCAACTTGAGTTTAGTGAATATGCATTAGACTACCTGGCAGAGTTTGGCTACGACCCTCAATTTGGGGCCAGGCCATTGAAGCGCTTAATACAAAAGCAAATCGTGAATCAATTAAGTAAAAGAATCCTTGCGGGAGATATTGACAAGCAAAAACCCGTTTTGGTAGATGTTTTTGATGGAAATGTTGTTTTTAGAAACGAGATGCCTAAAACCGTATAGTATAGGAAAATAAATAATGATTATTTTAATAATACGTTGAAAATCATTGAGTAATATAAACATTAATAAAATATTGTACGAGTGGTGGGGCTTTGTTTTTCAAAATATATTATCTTCATCCGATTGTAAACCAATTTGTTACTTTAGGTTAATTAAAAATAAAAGGAATTATTATGGCATTTAAGAAAGAGGTTTTAGAAATTATTGAACCAAAAGATGTGTTTGTAGGTAATCCTAAAGCTGCCGTTACATTAGAAGAGTTTGGCGAATATGAAAGCGAAGCTTGTGCGAAAGCAAACGAGATTGTAAAAAAACTATTGATAGATTTCGATGGAAAAATCAGGTTTAACTTCCGCCATTTTCCACTTACTAAAATACACCAACGCAGTTTAAAAGCAGGTGAAGCGGCTGTAGCTACGGCCCAGGATGGTAAGTTTTGGGAAATGCATAATATTTTATTTGCAAACAGGCGCAACCTGGGTACTACCAGTTTAAAATTACATTCTAAGGAAGCCGGTGTTAAGAATAAAAAATTTCTTGATGACCTGGTGAACGCTACCTTCGGATGGCAGGTTCAGGGCGACTTAAAAGAAGGAATTGACCGGGGTGTAAAAGATGTACCTACCTTTTTTGTAAACGGAGAATTAGTGGCTAAACCTACTTACGATGAACTGGCAAAGGCGATAAATGCGGCACTTAAAAAAGTAAACCGAAAAAAAGCCCCTGCTAAACAAAGAGCATAAAATCTTTATGAAAGTGTACATTTTTTGTACACTTTTTTTTATTCATTTACTTCCAGTAAATAAGAGAGTATTTCTTTGCCATCCACCCGAATGAGGAGCGGATATTCTGCTTCTGTTTTAAAGATATAACTAAAGAGGATGGTATTATCCGAAATTTTAAAATCAACGGGAATGGGTTTGTTTAATTTTTTTTCCTTTCCGGTAACAAGCTCAATACTGTCAATTTTATTACCTTTATAGGGTATGCTAAACTGGACTGTGGCATTCGTTTTCAGCTTCAGTAAACCAGCCGAAGGTTTTGGTTTTTGTAAACCTAAATCATAAGCACCTGCTTCAATTACAGGAAGCGCATAAAATTCTTTTAAAGAGCCGGGGCCATCTTCCAGTTGCCATGCTTTATTATCAGGATAATGATCTAGGTTAAATAATATTTTATTTGCAAAAAAATAACCGCTGGTGAATTTCTTGGTGAATACAGAACGCTTTTTATCTAAGTATCCACTGCCTTTGGCCGCATCTACGTAATACCATTCTTCGGGGCTTAAGCCCAGTTGCACTACATTCCAGGAATGGTTTATTTCATCGGGAATATCATTTATTTCTTCCGGGAAATTTTTTACATAACCATCCACTGACAAACAGCGGATATTTGCCTGGCTGCACATTTCTTGGAACAATAATGAAAAGCCAAGGGAAGTGGCTTTGCGAAGTTCAATTACTTTTACGGGGTCGCTGTTTTTCTGGTCGTTTGTTTTTACGCCTTTGGGATCTAAGGCAATATAATTAGCAATCCAATAATAGATGGCTCTTGCTTTTTCTTCTTTACTTGTAAAAGAACCGGTAAGGGTTGCTGCAATAACGGCCAGGTTTTTATCTGCCATGGCACCTGCCTGTTGCACTCTGCTATCTACGGGATTATAATTTTTTTGTTGCGCTTGTAAAGCATACAACCATCCCATGCAAAAAACGATAAGGATAAATTTAGTCATACCATAAAATTAATCATCCTTTCGTTAAGAATATGTGATTCGTGGGTTCTCTTATAATCTGTAAATAACAGCCGGGTTTATCTTAAGAATAAAATTTCCCGGTATTTGGGTAATGCCCAGTAAGAATCATCCACAATCAGCTCCAGCTTATCTACATGATACCGGATGATGTCAAAATATTTTTCTTTAATATCATCGCAATATGCAATCGCTTTTTTACGGGTATCTGTAATTTTATTTGCTTTTTTACGGGCTTCAATCATTTTCTCCACATGATCGCTCATGATATTGATGTGGTTGCTGATTTTTTCTAAAACTTGTAATTGATTGGCATATAATTCCGGTTTTAATCCTGCTTGCTTAAACCCGTTAATATTATGGATGAGTATATTTTGATATTTTACAGCCGAGGGTAGTACAAAAGTGGTAGCCAAATCACCCATTACCCGGGCTTCTATCTGTACTTTTTTAATATAGTCTTCCAGCATAATCTCGTGCCTGGCTTCTAACTCTGCCGGGCTATATATCGCATTGGCGGCAAAGAGATGCTTGGCTTTATCAGTTACATAGGCATCTAAAGCCAGGGGGGTGGTTTTTACATTGGGCAAACCTCTTTTTTTTGCTTCCGCTTCCCAACTGGCGCTATACCCATCGCCTTCAAAAAGCACCGGTTTACTTTCTACAATATACTTTTGCAGGATGTGCATGATAGCAACCTCTTTTTTATCTCCTTTTTCAATAAGGGCATCCACTTCTAGTTTAAAATTCTTAAGGGTTTCGGCCATGATGGTGTTAAGGGTGGTCATGGAATGGGCACAGTTTGCCGATGACCCCACAGCTCTGAATTCAAATTTATTACCGGTAAATGCAAAGGGTGATGTACGGTTGCGATCGGTATTGTCAAGCATGAGTTCAGGAATACTTTTATGAATATCTAACTTCAGCATAGCTTCATCCGTTTCATCAAAATTTTCGCCTACCCGTTCTTCTATTTCCTGTAAAACATCTTTTAAAAATTTACCGATAAATATAGAGATGATGGCTGGCGGTGCCTCATTGGCGCCCAGGCGGTGATCATTACCGGCACTGGCAATGGCGGCTCTCAATAAGGGTGCATAATCATGTACGGCTTTAATGGTATTGATGAAAAAAGTAAGGAACATGAGGTTGGTCTTGGGTGTTTTACCCGGTGCCAGTAAGTTTACACCCGTATTGGTGGCCAGGCTCCAGTTGTTATGTTTACCACTGCCATTAATACCTGCAAACGGTTTCTCATGTAATAGTACTTTTAAATTATGTCGCTTGGCTACACGGTCCATAATATCCATGAGCAGGGTGTTGTGATCTATAGCCAGGTTTGTTTCTTCATAAATAGGAGCACATTCAAACTGGGCGGGTGCTACTTCATTGTGCCTTGTTCGTAAAGGGATACCCAGTTTATAAGCTTCATTTTCAAAATCACGCATAAATGCATAGACCCTTTCTGGGATCGCTCCAAAATAATGATCTTCTAATTGTTGTCCCTTGGCCGGGGCGTGGCCAAATACGGTACGCCCCGTGAGCATGATGTCGGGGCGGGCAATGGCCAGGTTGGCATCAATTACAAAATACTCCTGTTCCCAACCCAGGGTTGGGGTAACCCGGTTTATATTTTTATCAAAATACTGGCACACATCCAAGGCGGCTTTGTCAACTGCTACCAATGCCTTTAATAAAGGTGTTTTGGTATCCAGCGATTCTCCTGTATAAGAAACAAAAATGGTGGGGATGCATAAAGTACGGCCATTTCCAATTTCCATAATAAAGGCAGGAGAAGAGGGATCCCAGGCAGTGTACCCCCGGGCCTCAAAAGTGGCTCTTAACCCCCCACTGGGAAATGAGGAAGCATCAGGCTCTTGTTGAATGAGCGAGGCGCCTTCAAATTCTTCAATAGGTGTTCCATCGCCTTTTAAAGTAAAAAATGAATCATGCTTTTCTGCACTGGCTCCCGTTAATGGTTGAAACCAATGAGAAAAATGCGTTACACCCTTGCTTTCGGCCCAGGCCCTTAGCCCATTGGCAATCTGGTTGCCCATATTACGATCTATTTTTTTTCCGGATAAAGTAGATTCTTCCAGGCTTTTAAAAGCTTCATCACTTAAAAACTTTCGGGCCGTTTGTAACGTAAATACGTTTTCATTAAATATAGCCGTAGTCTTTTTTATAGGCTCAGGTATTGTTTTTTCTAGTTTACCCGAAAACTTGGTAATGGCTGTAAAACGTAATGATTCCATATATTTTTATTGTTTATATGGCAAAAGAAAGCAATTATTCTGAAAAATGAAATATTTTTTTTAAAAATGAAGTCAAAATCAACTAAACACGAAATATAAAATACATATTTTAAAAATTAATGTATTTTAAAATCGGTAGTTTTTTCCATGGAATCACACAACTAAAAGGTGTTAATAAAAAGGGAAGATAAATAGAACGGTACCGGTTAATAGCCCCCAGGTTGGGCACAATAAAACCAATAAAAAAAAGGATGCTGATTGAAAAAAAGAGTGAAAAGTAAATAAAAGGACTTTTAAATAAAGCGCCTTTGTTACCGTAAAAGAGGAATATTAACAAAAGGATTTGGATGCAGATCATTTCAAGTGCAGGAAAAATTAATGGACTGGAATAGGATTCCCACAAATATGGCCGCATGATTACCCGGTTTACACTTTTTAGCGATTGCCAGGCCATCGATTGTATGCCCGGTTGTAAAGTGTCCATACTTATTGTAGTGGTACCCTCCAGCGCTGCAAAATCTTTTTGCTTGGCCTTTATTATTTCATAGGGGCTTAGTGGGTTTTGCCAGCCGGCGCTCATTGCAATGAGGATGAAAATAAATGCATACACTAAAACGAAAATTTTTCCTGTAGTTATTCTTTTTTTCTCAGTCCATATCCAGGCAACAAAGCCGGGTACAAGCAGCAGGAAAACAAAATTGCGAATGAGCAATAATAAAATTGCACTTACAATGAAACTTACGAAATGTTTAAAACTGAATCCCTGTTTTAGCAGCAGGTGAAGGCTATAGCAGGCAAAACAAAGCAATATAAAAGTTACAGAATCTTTACCCGGTAAAGTACTCGCATATAATAAAGAAGGGATTGCCAGGGTGGTGAGCAGGATGGGCCATTTTTTTTGAGGATAAATAGAATGAAATATTTTAAACAATGCCATATGGGCAAAAAAGGAAAAGCTGCAAAAGAACAGGGTGTTTAAAAAAATATTTCCCTGTGTAAATATATTGGCAATGCCCAAAAACTTGGCTATAATATTTACCCTGAGATCATTCCAAAAGGAATGAAAGCTTCCAAAAAAATTACCGTATTCAGCATAATGGGAATGAAAAACTGATTTAATGAATTGTAAGGGATTATCCAATAGTATGGCATATTCCTCCTGCCCATACCCATTCAGGATTTCATAATCATTGGTTCCGGGATAGGCAAATAAAATCCATCGTAAATAAACAAAACCGGCCCCTAATTTTAAAACGAATAAGCATAAAATTTCTTTTTTGCTGAGGCCGGTACTTGCAATGAACCGGCTTTTGGTTAATAAAACCCCGGAAAGAATAAAGTATAAAATAAAAAGCAGGTAGTACAAAGGATCCCTTTTATGTGGGAAGATAGTTAAAATAATTCTTAGTAAGACCTTAGAGATCGGGAGCATCCCTGTACCTTTGCCATCTGAAATAATATCCCTTTTTTTATGGAAATTACTGCTGCCACTGCCGCCCAGCTTCGTATTACCGAAGAAGAATTTGAACTCATTATAAAAAAACTGGGCCGTACACCCAATTTTACCGAACTCTGTGCTTTTAGTGGCATGTGGAGCGAACACTGTAGCTATAAAAATTCTATTAAATGGCTTAAAACACTCCCTCGAGATGGAGAGAAAATGCTGGTAAAAGCGGGGGATGAAAATGCCGGGTTGATGAATATTGGCGATGGCTATGGCGTAGTATTTAAAATAGAGTCCCATAATCATCCATCGGCCATTGAGCCCTTCCAGGGTGCTGCTACCGGCGTAGGAGGTATTAACCGGGATATTTTTACAATGGGTGCACACCCTATTGCCTCATTAAACTCATTGCGATTTGGAAATTTAAAAGAAGCAAAAACCCAGCACCTGCTGGCCGGTGTAGTACATGGAATTGGCCATTACGGAAATTGTTTTGGAGTACCTACGGTAGGCGGTGAAATTTATTTTGAAAACTGTTATCATACGAACCCGTTGGTAAATGCCATGAGTGTGGGTATTGTAAAAAATGGGGAAACCGTCTCTGCCACAGCTACCGGTAAGGGTAACCCGGTATTTTTTGTAGGTAGTGCAACAGGTAAAGATGGAATAGGTGGCGCTTCATTTGCCAGTGCAGAGATTACAGCAGAAAGTACCGAAGAACTGCCGGCAGTACAAGTGGGCGATCCATTCCAGGAAAAAAAATTACTGGAAGCTTGCCTGGAAGTAATTCAAACAGGCGCTGTGGTTGGGATGCAGGACATGGGCGCAGCGGGCATCATTTGCTCTACCGCCGAAATGAGTGCCAAGGGCAAAGCCGGTATGCGTATTGATTTAGATAAAGTGCCCACCCGCCAGGCGGGTATGAAGGCCTGGGAGTTATTGCTGAGCGAAAGCCAGGAGCGTATGCTGCTGGTGGTAGAAAAAGGTAAAGAAAAAGCAGTGCTGGATGTTTTTGAAAAATGGGACCTGCCCTGCAGCAATATCGGTGAAGTAACGGATGATGGTATGCTGCAGTTCTTTATGCATGGTGATTTAGTAGCCCTGTTGCCTGCCGATGAACTGGTGCTGGGGGGCGGCGCTCCTCAGTACAGCCGGGATGTGAAAAAACCACAATACCTTCAAAAAATACAGGCATTTAATGTATCGCTTATTCCGGATTTACAGGATGTAAAGCAAACAGCAGAAAAAATAATTTCATTGCCCAATATTGCCAGTAAGAAATGGGTGTATGAGCAATACGATAGCATGGTGGGAGCCGGAACAGTAAGCACAAACCACCCCAGCGATGCCGCTATTGTACTGGCCAAGCCCACCAATAAAGCACTGGCACTTACCACAGATTGCAACAGCCGCTATGTATTTGCCGATCCCTATAAAGGCGCTATGATAGCAGTGGCAGAAGCAGCCCGGAATATAGTATGTAGTGGTGCCGAGCCACTGGGTGTTACCAATTGCCTCAATTTTGGAAACCCCTATGACCCCGAAGTATACTGGCAATTTACCGAAGCCATTAAAGGAATGGGCAATGCCTGCCGTAAATTTAATACCCCGGTAACAGGGGGTAATGTTAGCTTCTATAACCAGTCACCCGATGGGCCGGTATATCCCACCCCTACAATTGGAATGGTGGGATTATTAGAAGATGTAAACAATAAAATGACACTCGATTTTAAAAATGAGGGAGATCTTATTTATTTGATCGGGGCCAGCCAAAATGATATCAGTTCATCGGAATACCTGCATAAAATACTGGGCGTGGAATTTAGCCCCTGCCCGTACTTTGACTTGCAGGAAGAATTTGAATTACAGCAAACCACGGCCGTACTAATAAAAAATAAATTAGTTCAAAGTGCACATGATGTAAGTGAAGGCGGGCTATGGGTAACCATTATGGAAAGTTGTTTTAACCGGGCCCTGGGATGTAATGTAACCATGCAGGATGGATTCCGCAAAGATGCCTTTTGGTTTGGTGAAGCACAAAGCAGGGTAGTGGTATCAGTAAGCCCCGCTCTTGAAAAGGAATTTAAAACTGCTATGCAGAAAACAACGGTTGCATTTTCCTTACTGGGTAATGTAATCGGCGAAAATATAATAATTGCCGGTGAAAACTGGGGCTCCGTAAATGAATGGAAATTGAAATACGATACAGCAATTGAAAAGGAACTTAGCTGAAAAATGCAACCATTAAAAAACACTTTTAAAAAGCCGGGTATGAACACAAAGATCAGCATTATTGGTGCTGGCAACTTAGGAACAGCCATTGCAGAGGGCTTGCTTATAAGTAAATTCTGTAAACCTGCCAATATTACGGTCACAAAAAGAAATACGGCTACATTAACGGTATTAAAAAGCAAAGGGGTACATGTTACTTCAGATAATAATGAAGCTGTAAAAAGAGCAGGACTTATTATTTTGGCGATTAAACCATTCCAGGTATCAGAAGTATTAAATGGTTTAAAGACACAGCTCTCTGCAAATCAAATTCTGGTTTCTGTAGTTACGGGTATAAGCATTACCGATATTGAAACTATCCTTAAAAAGAATATGCCCCTTTTCCGGGCGATGCCTAATACTGCTATTGCCATCCGGGAAAGTATGACCTGCCTGAGTTTTAAAAATGCCACTGAGGAACAGGCTGCATATGTAAATAATCTTTTTAATACCCTGGGAAAGGTAACCGTGATCCATGAAAATTTAATGGATGCCGCCACGGTACTGGGTGCCTGTGGTACGGCATATGCCATGCGGTATATTCGTGCCAATATACAGGGGGGGATCGAAATTGGGTTCGACAGTAAAACAGCTAACCTGATTGCAGCCCAAACAGTAAAAGGAGCTGCCGAACTTTTACTGCAAAACGGAACCCACCCCGAACAGGAAATAGATAAAGTAACGACTCCCAAGGGCTGCACCATTGCCGGTTTAAATGAAATGGAACACCAGGGCTTCAGTTCATCTTTAATTAAGGGGATTGCCGCCAGCTATCAAAAAATTGTAAAGGAGTAAATAGTAACCCATTATATTGTAACTCTTTAAAATATGCTTACCTCTATTGATGATTATTCCGTTTTCAATAAAATAATTTTTTGAAAATGAATAGGTAGTATTAAACTCCCAAAAATTCATCTTATCTTTGCACGACCTCTCGGGTGTTTTTCATCCTTACGGTCTTTAAGTGCTGAAGATTGTTTTCTATTGATTTGATTCACGAAGTTGTTACCTGAGTAGCGGCTTATTTGCTAAAAATAATTTATCCATGCTGGTTCATGTGGCGATGGTAATCATTTTATTTTGGCATTTTTTTTTGATTGAATTTATATCGTTATGGCTAAATATATTTTTGTTACAGGAGGGGTTACATCATCTTTAGGTAAAGGCATTATTGCCGCATCGCTGGCGAAGCTTCTGCAAAGCCGGGGCTTAAAAGTGACAATACAAAAATTTGACCCTTACATTAATGTTGACCCGGGCACACTAAACCCGTATGAACATGGAGAATGTTTTGTAACCGATGATGGAGCCGAAACAGACCTGGACCTGGGCCATTACGAAAGATTTTTAAACACACCTACTTCACAGGCTAATAATGTGACTACAGGGCGTATTTACCAAACTGTAATCACTAAAGAAAGAGAAGGCGCATACCTGGGCAAAACCGTACAGGTGGTTCCCCATATTACTGATGAAATAAAACGCCGGATGATGCTGCTGGGCGAAACCGGCCAGTTTGATATTGTGATTACCGAAATAGGGGGCACGGTGGGCGATATTGAAAGTTTGCCTTTTATAGAAGCGGTACGGCAAATACAATGGGAACTAGCAGAAGAAGATTGCCTGGTGGTACACTTAACGCTGATCCCTTATTTAAAAGCAGCTAAAGAATTAAAAACAAAACCTACCCAGCATAGTGTACGTATGCTAAGCCAGGAAGGGGTTCATCCCGATATTATTGTGTGCCGTACGGAGCACCCGCTTAATACAGAGATAAAAAGAAAGATCGCCTTGTTTTGTAACGTAAAGCCCAATGCCGTAATTGAATCTGCTGACGCATCAACCATTTACGAAGTTCCTATCCGTATGCTGGAAGAAGGATTGGATGTAATTGTATTGAAACAATTGCATATCAATGGCTATGCCGCCCCCGAACTAAGCAAGTGGCGTGGCTTTCTTGAAAAACTGCAAAACCCCAAAAGTAAAGTTAAGATAGGGCTTATCGGGAAATACCTGGAACTGCAGGATGCTTATAAATCAATTTTAGAATCTTTCATTCATGCAGGCGCTATGAACCAGGTGAAAGTGCAAATCGTAAATGTACATAGTGAATATATTACCGATGAAAATGTAGCTGAAAAATTAAGCGACCTGGACGGGTTGCTGGTAGCACCCGGGTTTGGCAGCCGTGGCGTAGAGGGAAAAATAACTGCTGTGAAATATGCCCGTGAAAATAAAATGCCTTTTTTTGGTATTTGCCTCGGCATGCAAATGGCCGTAATAGAATATGCCCGCAACATCATTGGCTGGAAAGATGCCCACAGTGCCGAAATGGAAGCCAATACAGCTTACCCCGTGATTGCCCTGATGGAAGAACAAAAAAAAATAAAAAAGAAAGGGGGTACCATGCGGCTGGGCGCTTATCCTTGTACGCTAAAGCCCGGTACCCTGGCTCATAGGATTTATAATACGGATGAAATAAGTGAAAGGCATCGCCATCGCTATGAATTTAATAATAAATACTTAGCCGATTTTGAAAATGCGGGAATGATTGCCAGTGGAAAGAATCCACAAACCGGCCTGGTAGAGATCGTAGAACTGCAAAACCATCCATTCTTTATTGGTGTACAATTTCACCCGGAATTAAAGAGTACGGTAGAAAACCCGCAACCAATTTTTGTAAATTTTATTGCCGCTGCAAAATCATTTGCTGAAGAAAAAGAAAGATTATTACCCGTAAAAGAAACCGTGTAAGGGTATGCGCAAACTGAGTATGGCCGAGCTAAACCGTAAAACGGTAGAAGAATTCAGGCAAAGTGATAAAATACCCGTTATAGCTGTGTTAGAAAATATCCGCAGTGCGTATAATGTAGGCAGTGTATTTCGTACCGCAGATGCGTTTTTACTCGAAGCCATTTATATTATTGGTTATACCGCCACACCACCCCACAAAGAAATAAAAAAAACCGCACTGGGTGCCGAGGAATCAGTAAGCTGGAAGTATTTTAAAACAGCTTCGCAGGCCATTGAAGAGTTAAAAGATAACGGCTATACGATTTATGCAATCGAACAGGTACAGGGCAGCATCCCTTTGCATCATATGGAAGTAGAGGCAGGAGATAAAATTGCTGTAATATTCGGAAATGAAGTAACGGGGGTAGAAGAAGAAACGATTGCTGCCTGCAAAAGCTGTATTGAAATTCCACAACTCGGCATGAAGCATTCATTAAATATAGCAACCGCTGCCGGAGTGGTGCTTTGGGAATTGGTTCGGCCCAGGCTCCAGTAATTCCTACCATTGCTTTAATTCCTCTCTTTTAAAAGTGTATTCAGGTGTTCTTATTAATGCATCATCGTTTACCCGGTACCAGGGCGATAAACTTTCATGGGCCGGGTTATTCAAAATATGAATACTTTGTGCCGGCATATAACTTTGCGAAAGCAGGTAAATAATATCTCCATTTTCATTTCTTGCCAGGTCCATAATGGTTACGGCATGGCCGGGAAAACCTCCCCGGATGAGTACATCGCCGGGCTTGACTGATTGCCAGTTTTGCAGATTCATTTGCCGGGCCAGGGAGGCCGAACCGCACATCCCAAAAACGGTTTGCAGGTAACTATCAAAATGAACCCGGGTATAGGGTGGCTGAAAGGTATAAATACCCCCTTCGTAATCTGTAAACTTCAATGCATCAAACTTTTTTTGGTCATACAGGTATTCTGCCCTTAATCGCATAACCGCATCGGCACATTGCTGCAGGTCCCGGTCACCAATACTTATATCGAGCACTGCAAATTGGGCTTGTTGATTATTTTTAAACCTTCCATTATACAAATAAACATTTTTATCTTTTTTTATATTTATTTTACGAAGCCAGTCTGCAAATGAATTTTGCGGGTAAGAAACCCGTGTAAAACCGGGCGGAAGTGGAATATCTGCAATTTTATGATCGCCCGGTTCAAGGCTAATGGATGGAGAAAGAACCCGGTTGATTTTATTTTCAGGCCCCTGTTGGCAGGAAATGAAAAGCAACCATATTAGATGGTATTTAAAGGGCATAAATCTTTATTTTTGATAGCTGGGACGCAGGAACAGGCAAATTTCATAAAAAGAAAATAAACATGACGCAATTACTGATCATAGATGATGAAAAAGCAATCCGTAAAACGCTATCAGAAATTTTGAGTTTTGAAGGTTATAAGATTGATGAAGCAGCGGATGGGGAAGAAGGATTAAAAAAAATTCAGGATAAAGAATATGATATTATTCTCTGTGATATAAAAATGCCAAAATTGGATGGGATCGAGTTTTTAGAAAAAGCGAAATTGCTTCACCCGGATACACCCATCATTATGATTAGCGGGCATGGAAATATTGAAACTGCTGTGGAAGCTGTTAAAAAAGGCGCTTACGATTACATAAGCAAACCACCGGACCTGAACCGGATGTTAATTACATTAAGAAACGCAACTGACAAGCAGCATCTCGTTACCCAAACCAAAGTGCTCAAACGTAAAGTGAGTAAAGTGCAGCCCATGGTGGGCGAAGGCAAAGCTATGCAGGAAATTAAAGATACCATCGAAAAAGTGTCACCTACCGATGCCAGGGTACTTATTACCGGTGAAAATGGGGTGGGTAAAGAATTGGTGGCACGCTGGATTCATGAAAAAAGTAACCGGAATACCGGACCCATGGTAGAAGTAAACTGTGCGGCCATTCCGGGAGAACTTATAGAAAGTGAACTTTTTGGCCATGAAAAAGGTTCTTTTACTTCGGCTATAAAGCAACGTATTGGTAAATTTGAGCAGGCCAATAGCGGAACCTTGTTCCTGGATGAAATTGGCGATATGAGCCTGAATGCACAGGCAAAAGTTTTACGGGCACTGCAAGAAGGAAAAATAACCCGGGTAGGGGCAGATAAAGATATTCATGTGGATGTACGGGTAATTGCCGCTACTAACAAAAATTTATTACAAGAAGTAGAAAATAAAAATTTCCGTTTAGATTTATATCATCGCCTGGGTGTAATTATTATACATGTACCATCGCTTAACGATCGGGCAGAAGATATCCCTAAACTGGTAGACCATTTCCTGGAATTGATTGCCGGTGAATATGGCCAACCCAAAAAAGAAATAGAACCTGCAGCCATAAAAGCTTTACAGGAACATACCTGGACGGGGAACATCAGGGAACTGCGGAATGTAGTGGAAAGGCTCATCATTTTATCGGGCAAAAGTATTACTCAAAAAGATGTTGTAAATTTTGTATTGCCTAAATACTGAAGTTCCTGTAGATTTTAATTTGAACCTATGAAGCATTTTTTCTTTAACCTTACCTGCTTATTATTACAAACCGTTTTATTTGCTCAAAACGATACTTGTAAAGATTCTTTTGATTATTTAATTGCAGTGGTACACGGTAACCTTAATAAAGACCACTTGCCGGATAAGGCGGTAGTTACCCAGGACACAATAAATAAAAAAGCACCCTTCCGGCTTCAACTATTTTTTAAAGAGCCAGGTGGCCAATACCGGTTAGTAGAAAGTTCCACGCAAATTATAGAGCCGCAATATCCCGATGGTAAGGATGGTTTTTATACCGGAAATAGTTTTTTAAAAATCACCATCCGCAAAGGCGTTTTGTGCATACGAAATGAATTATTAAAAGGCCATTATGAATATTTTTTCCGGTACCAGCATAATCGTTTTGAACTTATTGGTTTCTCCGAATCACAATCTGATGGGAGAGGTAAAATGTATTTTACAGATTTTAATCTGATCACCGGCATCAAGATCAAACAAACTGATAATTATGAGACCGGTAAAATGATCAGTAGAACAAAAACAAAACTCCTGCTGAGGCCCTTCCCTGCATTGCGGGAGTTGGTACCTTTTGAAAATGATCATTTTCTTTATTAATGGAAATGCATTTGGGTTTCAACTAATTAAAATGGAATCTGTAAATTTACCGAATTCAAATTAAGTTAAATTTGTGAGCAGGATATTCAAAAGAATGATGGAACATGATTCATAAAAAAGCATCAAACCCTAATTAAGTTAACAATGGCTCAATCTACTGCCAAAAAAGTTTCGGTGCTTTTCATTGCCAATTTTATTAATTTCCTGATCAGTTTTCTTATTGTTCCCTTCTTATCCCGGGTGTGTACCTACCAGGAATATGGAACGTACAGCCAGGTATTATTATTCAGTGCGTTCTTTCTGGTGATTTTTAATTTTGGTATTTCTACCATCTCGAATGTAGTACTGGCCGAGCATGAAGAAAATGAATCCCTGGTATTTAACACAGCAACCATCATTTTAACCCTGGCATCAGTGGCAGGAATCCTGCTCATTGTACTGGCTGGTAATTCATGGAATTTTATTTTCAATAACGAGGTTTTTTACAAAAACCTGGTTTACTTTTTCCCCACTTTATTTTTTCAAAGCATATCATCTTATTTTTTAAATACCCTGTTGTTTTATAACCGGGTAAAGGCAATTGCCGTTATTGTTGTATCTACCAATGTGCTTAAGCTGGGAATGATGTTATATTCACTGTATGTTTTACATTCATTAGCTGCCATCTTTATTTCCATTTCCCTGTTCACTGTGTTGCAATGTGTTTTATTGTATTATGTATTACCGGCGGAGGTACGTAAAATTACTTTTAAATATGACGGGCAAATTGCCAAACAACTTTTTACACCGGCACTGCCTATCATGTTTACCGGTTTACTGGGCAGTGGTATCCTTTATGCCAATGGTTTATTCATCAGTAATATGCTTTCAGTAAAAGATTATGCCATTTATCGCAACGGGGCTATTGAATTTCCTTTAGTATCCGTAATTACGGCCAGTATCTTAGCCGTTACGATGCCCGCATTTGCGAAGTTTAAAGTAAAAGGCGAAATAGAGCCCATGCTGCTTATGCGCAAGAAAGCCAATGTTGTTTCCGCAGCAATGATTTTTCCAATCTGCGTTTTTTTATTTTTCTTTAGTAAAGAGTTTATTGTATTGTATTTGTCTGATAAATACATTGAGAGTAGTTTGCTATTCTCTGTTTTTAACCTCACTTTATTACTACGTTTCACCAATTACCAGGATTTGCTGGTGGTTTATAAAAAGACCAATTATATTTTTATTGCGAATGTCGTCTCCTTTTTAATAAGCCTTGCCCTGAATTTCTTTTTAATAAAAAACTTAGGTTTAATGGGTGCCGTAATTGCCTATCTCTTCTCCGTACTGTCGTTAGCGGTATTGCTAACCCTGATAACCTGTAAAATAGCCAAAATAAAACTGGCGGATTTTCATGACTGGCGTAAGTTGATTATCATCCTGGTGATTAGTTTTGGTACCGGCCTGTTGTGCTATGCCGGCTATCAATATATAGGGGGTATGATGGCTTTGTGCCTTGCAGCCTGCCTTTATTTTGCTGTGATATTTATAAGTTTTCTTAAATTTAATCTTGTTGATAAAATTTATTTACTGCAATACGCAACCCGTGTTCCGGGCTTAACGAAAATTTTAAACTATGCAAAAACTAAAAATTTGGATTAAAGCCTACCTGGACAAAAGAAACAAATTGCATCTGTTACATGTACCGTTCAATGTATTGATGTGGAATTGGTTTCACCAGCGTATTGTAGGAATTAATCGGTCGGTTCCCTGTTCCGTATATTATACTTCTAAAATAGAGGGGTTTAAAAATATTATTTTACCCCCGAAAAATACGACTTCCATAAAAATCAGTTTTGCAGTGAGTGGCGGCGCTTATATGCGCATATTTGATGGTACTACTTTAGAAATTGGGGAAGGTACACTTTGGGCATTTAATCTCTGCATTATTACAGGCAACCATGGGTTAATAGATCGTTCGGATTATACCTATAAATCGGTAAAGCTGGGTAAAAACTGCTGGATCGGGAATGCTGTTACCATATTGCCTGGCGTAGAACTGGGGGATAATGTTACCGTGGGCGCCAATGCAGTAGTCACAAAATCCTTCCCCTCTAATGTTGTTATTGGAGGCAACCCGGCCCGGGTGATTAAAGAAGTGCATTGATGTAATTTATACCCGGTATTTATTGAATAAATTATATATTTATTCATCTTTATGTTTCTTTTAAAACTGGTTTGGGTACAAATACATGAAATGGATATGAAAATAATTTTCAGAATAATTTTATTAGGGTTTA
Organism: Sphingobacteriales bacterium 39-19; assembly: GCA_001898465.1. Classification (GTDB taxonomy): domain Bacteria; phylum Bacteroidota; class Bacteroidia; order Chitinophagales; family Chitinophagaceae; genus Ferruginibacter. The sequence goes on from MKTX01000006.1 coordinate 88,364, forward strand.
TTTTTATTCCATTTAACGGCATAAAAGCCCAGGTTACCAACAGCTCTTATATAACCTCCTTTGGCGAGAAAGCATTGCAGTTTTCAATCATTGTACCCGCAAGCCGGGCAGATGTGTGGAAATTATTTACTACTGAAGAAGGCCTGAAAAAATGGATTGCACCTGTAGTAAAAACAAATTTGAAAACAGGAGGGTGGATCAGGACTAATTATGATAAAAATAAAACAACTGATGATTCCACATCCATTCAGCTTGATATCATTAATTATTTAGATGCTGAAATGCTTACCCTTAAAGTAAACCTGAACAACCAGTTTCCGCCGGAGGTAAAAATGGAAGATAAAAATTTGCAGGAAATTATTCAATTTAGGGATTTGGGAAATGGTAAAACAAAAATTACTTCTACCATGCTGGGCTGGGGAACGGGGAATTCGTGGGATAAAGCATATGACTTTTTTGAGAAGGGAAATGAATGGACATACCGGGAATTATTAAAATTATTTTAAAGGCACTAAAGCAGGCATTTAATTATTTTGTGTAAGCATAAAATGATTATTTTACCCAAAAAATACAATACAATAAAATTTTATGTCACCAGTAAGAATTATTATGCCGGTTGTTTTCATGGTTGCTTTTATACTTTGGATTTTGTACCGGCTGTTTATTAAAAAAGATCTTAAAAAGAACAGCAACAACCTTATTGCAGGATGTGTTTTTTTTGCCATATGGGGAGTTATTTATTATTTCTTATTAAAGAAATGAATGAATTTATTACCATACCAGCTCAATTCGGCGGAGCATAAATAAAGTATTGCACATATGTCGTTATTATTAAACAGGAATCAATTTGGGTATCTGGCCAATAAAGGCAAGGTATTAACAAGGGAAGAGGCAAATTCTTTATTTGAAGATTGGGTATTAAATCCTCGTTTGCAATTACATATGAAACAAGTAGCCCACTTAATGAAAAAATGGGCTGCCCTTTTTGAACATTTAGATGAAACCGGCCAATGGCAATGGGAGATGGCAGGATTGCTGCATGATGCCGACTGGGATCAATGGCCTGAAATGCATTGCAAAAAAATAATTGAAGAATTGGAACAAAGAAATGCAGACCCGGAGATCATCCATGCCATTGCCTCGCATGGGCCCAATCATTTTGGGGTGGAACCCATTACGAAGATGGATAAAATGCTATTTGCTTTTGATGAATTATCAGGTCTCATCCATGCTTACTCACTCATGCGCCCGGGCGGGTATAACGGAATGGAATTGAAAGGTGTAAAAAAACGGATAAAGGAAAAATCATTTGCGGCCAATGTATCCAGGGATGAAATTGATGATGCTTGCAGACGTGCAGGCATTCCACTTGACGACCTGGTTAGTTTTATAATTACGCACCAGGGAGAAGTTGTTTGATATTTATCCTTCGCATGAGATAATGCCTGGAAAATTGCACAAAGCATAAAATATTTGATATACTAAAAGGGAAGCTGCAGACAGACCTTTTTTTGTAAAAATGCAAACGGATTATTTTTATCTTACTGCATATAATCTGCTTGCCGAATGAGGATGGTGCGATATTTATTAAAAATACTATTCTTCGTTACAAAACCGAGGTAGCGCTCTTCATCATCCACCACCGGTAAAATACGGATATCCTGGCTATCCATAATTTGCATCACATCACTCATGGGAGTATTGATATGAATTACTTTTTGCGGAGGTTGTGCTACATCCTTCATCAGCCTGTTGCGGTCTTCTTCTTTACTGCTTATAAGAAGTTCTAATAGGGTATCGCTATAAAGCAGCCCGCTCAATATTCCCTCTTCATCCACCACCGGAAATATATTACGTTGTGTATGCACAATATCATGACTCCTGCTTTTGGGTGTATCATCGGGGCGCAGGATAACAAAATCTTTTTCTAACAGGTATTTCAGTTTAATACTTCTCAAAACACTATTATCTTTATTTTCATGAGATAATAAATCACCCTGTTCTGCAAGCCCTTTTGTGTAAATTGAATATTTTAAAATGCCTTTATTGATAAAATAGGAAAGAGCCGATACAATCATGAGGGGTACCATTAAGATATAACCCCCTGTAATTTCTGCCGCCAGGAAAACACCGGTAAGCGGTGCATGCATAACCCCACTTACTGAAGCTGCCATTCCTGCAATAATAAAATTGGTCACATTTAAATCAACCATCCCGGTTTGGTTAAAACCAAAAGCGAATACAAAACCAAACAGCCCGCCTACAACCACCGTAGGCCCAAACATACCACCATTACCCCCGCTGGCCATGGTTATAACACTGGCAAAAGTTTTGCCTATCATTGATAAAACGCCAAATAAAACCAATGCCCAGGCAATATGTTGGTATTCTGCAAAAAGACTATTGGCTAATAGGGAGGGATAGTCGCCATTTAATAATTTTTGAATGGTAATATAACCTTCACCATACAAGGCAGGCAGCAAAGCGATCATAATGCCCAGGCTTATGCCCCCAATCCATACTTTATTATAACGGTTTTTAATTTTTTCAAAGAGTTTAAAAATTTTACTGTTCAGTTTGCTGTAGAAAACAGAATACAGGCCAATGAAAATTCCTAAAGCTATATAGTACCAAAAAGCATCCACAATCCAGTCTTTGGTTACCAGTGCAAAAAGCGGTTCATTATATATAAGCTTAGAAATTACGGAAGCAAGGGCCGAAGATAACAATAGGGGAATAACTGCGGGAATCGAGAACTCGGGAAGTATCACTTCTATTGCAAAAATCATCCCTGCAATCGGGCTGTTAAATGCCCCGGCAATTCCAGCTGCGGCACCGCAGGCAAGCAGCAATGTGGTTTCCCGGTAATTAAGCCCAAACAGGCGGCCAATATTTGACCCGATGGCAGAGCCACTGGCAACAGCAGGGGCTTCCAGCCCGGCAGAACCTCCCAGGCCCACGGTCAGGGCGCTTGAAATAACCTGGCTGTAAATATTATGAAAATCCAGCTTGCTCGAATTGCGAGAAATATTATACAAAATCGCCGGTATTCCATGTTGAAATTTACTACGCCTGATAAAAGTGCGAATGTATAATATGGTTAAGAAAATACCAATGAGTGGAAAAAATAAATAGAGATAATATTTGTATTGCCAATGAAAATCATTTTGCAGGAAACTGGCAATCAGGTGTGTGAGTTTTTTTAATAAAGAAGAAGCAATACCACCCAAAACACCTACCACTGCAGCTGCCATAATAAGAAAATTTGTTTTGGAAATTCTTCTTTTACGCCAGTCGTTTACGTAGGCCAGGTATTTGATTAAACGCTTTTGATATGCCTTATAGTGCAAAAAATAAGTTGATTTAAGTTCTGGTAAAGTTAAGAATAAAGATTTCTTTCCTGTATTAAAAATCTATTAAATGAAAGTAAATGTGTGCTGAGCTTCCTTTTTGCTGCTGCCTTGTTTATAAATAGTAATTTTTTGGGGGTTCTGTAAATCTGTTTCTAATACTGTTTACAATCTCTTTCTCTTTTTTACTTTTTATAAATGATTTATCAAAATGTGCACTCCCGCCTGTTTCCAATCTTTGAGAAAAAAAATCAGCGGAACTGTTACCTGCATAAAAATGAATAAATTTGCAGTATATAAAACATGTACATACCCATCTCTTAACCGGGGCATATCCATATAACACAAGATGAATAAACCATTGCACCAATTTTTTACTGAAGACCATCACCGCATAGAGCATTTGTTGAATCGGGCAACAGAACAGCCCGGCCATATTGAGATGGAATATTATCACCAATTTAGGGTTCGTTTACTACGGCATATTAAAATGGAAGAGAAGACACTTTTCCCGGCAGCTAAAAAAGCGAATTTTAAAGTGATGGAAAGCCTTATACCCAGGTTCCGGCTTGAGCATGGAGCATTAACGGCATTGCTTGTACCACCCCCCACTACAAGCATTATAAATGCTATTCGGCATGTGCTGGAAAAGCATGATTTAGCCGAAGAAGAACCGGGTGGTTTATATGATGTATGTGAGGCTTTAACGCATGGCCAAACCCAGGAACTCTTACAACAACTGGCAGCAGTGGAAGAAGTGCCTGTTCACCCACCAAACCCGGCGCCTATTGCCATAGATGCAGCAAGGCGGGCATTGGAAAGGGCAGGTTATAATTTTGATGAAATCGGTAAGGAGCCAAACGGCCAATAAAATTAAGTGAATTAAAAAAGGGAATCATAAGGATTCCCTTTGTGTATATTATTTTGTTTTTACCACACGTACCTTCCATATAACCGGGCCTTTTTCAATATATTCCCATTTAAATGGTTCTTTACTTTCTGCTTCCATTTGGTAGTAAAGCGGGATGGGATCATGATCGTTGATAAATTCAAAAGCTTCACCTGGCTTAATATCAGCAAAGGCTTTATAAAACATTTCATGGCGCTCCGTGGGGGGAAATGGGCGTAGATCAAACTCGTTCACTACCGAAAAGCCATCATCACCCAAACCGCTTTTTACTTTTTTAGTAATATGCACTACGTATTCATTGGGTTCTTGTTTTTTATAAATCCATGCATGCTGCCCTTCAAATTTGCTTACAAAAATACCATGTATTTCCCGGGGATCTTCTGCCGATATTATCTCCATGATATCGCCTTGTTCCATCATGCCATACCGATGAAATACAATTTGTTTCCATTCATTTTCTTTTGCTTTCCTTAAATCAAGTAAGGTTGATATATCTGTAAATTCACGGCCTTGTGAATCTTCCAAACGGGTCACTTTTACTTTCCATTCCCTGCCTCCCCGGTTCAGATATTCCCAGCCTACTACATCGCCGTAAATAGACCGGAACTCATAAAAGAGGGGGATGGGATCATGATCATTGATAAAAATAAAACTTTCTTCTACGGGTAATTCTTTAAATAACTGTATTAATTTCTTATGCCTTTCAATGGGGATAAGTACCCGCATATCCAGGGCTTCTGTTTCTAATTTATCTTCCATGCTGATTTCATTTTTATAAGGACAAAATTGTCCTTATTTGTGGACAGCAATATTATTTATTAAAAATCAAAATCATTTACTATTCATGGAAAATTTACCAAGTTATGGCAGAAAGAGGCTCCTGCATATTTTGTGGGTGCTCCATGGCACTTATATGCTTGTTTAAAAATCTTCAGTTAGCTTGGTTTTATTATATTTATTCCGGTATTCAATAGGCGTTAAACCTGTGATTTTTTTAAAAATATCCCGAAATGATTTGGGGTCGGTATATCCCACAGCATACATTATTTCAGAAATGCTTTTACGGCTGTTTTCAAGCTGCCTTTTGGCCCATTCAATTTTTACCCGTTGTATATATTCCAACACAGAATTATGAGTAGCCTGCCTGAACCGGCGTTCAAAACTTCTTCTTCCCAAAGCCAATTGGGAAGCAATTTCATCAACTGAAATTTTTTCTTGTACATTATGTTCAATATATTCCTGTGCATTTTTCACTGCTGCATCTGTGTGATTTTTTTGCCCGTTGAAAATTGTAAAAGCCAGCTGGCTGTTCCTGTTTATATCTATTGCAAAATATTTTGAAGCCAGGATAGCAGTCTCCCGGTTTGTATATTTTTCTACCAGGTGTAATAATAAATTCCAATAAGAATGGGCGCCGCCACTGCTGTAAATTCCATTTTCTTCAGTAACTGTATGTCCATCAGCCAGGGTTACCCGGGGGAACATTTTATTGAATTCATGGGCAAAACCCCAATGTGTGCTACATTTTTTACCGTTTAACAAACCGGTAGATGCTAATAAAAAAGCGCCCACACAAAGAGAAGCTACTTCGGCTCCCTGGCGATACTGTTTCACAATCCAGGATTGGGCCCTTTTATTTAATTGTATGGCTTCGGCCATATTGCCAAATAATGCCGGTATTATTACCAGGTCGGTTTTTTTTACATCTTTTAAAAGGGTATGGGCTTGTACAGAAAACATCCCGTTATTGAGTTTTATTTCTTTTTTAACAGCTACCAGTTCTACCCGGAATAAATGTGGTTTTCCGTTCATAGCCAGAAATTGGTTGACTACCGAAAATAAATATTGCGGATCTGCAATAGCCTGTATTACCGAAGACTCAGGAACCAGGATAGATACATTTTTCATACCCTGAAGATACAAAATGGTTGTCGCAAACAGCCCCTTAAATAGTCGTTTATACAATATTTAAAAATCCTAAAAGAATCTCATATTTGTATTGAAATGAATATTAAAAAAAATATATGGCTATGCAACAAATTATGGTAACTACTCATGTGCAGGCACCCATTCCTATTGTATGGGAACGCTGGAACCTGCCCCTTCACATGATGCACTGGAACCAGGCATCACCGGATTGGCAAACCACTTATGCGGAAAATGACTTGAGAACGGGAGGTAAGTTTTGCGCCCGCATGGAAGCAAAAGATGGCAGTTTTGGGTTTGATTTTGGCGGGACTTATGATGAAGTCATTCCGCACGAACGTATAAAATATACCATGGATGATGGCAGGAAAGTTACCACCACCTTTACTGTTCATGCGGATAAAGGAGTAACGGTTACTAATGTTTTTGATGCGGAAACCCAAAATCCGCTGGAAATGCAAAGGGGAGGCTGGCAAGCCATATTGGATAATTTTAAAAGCTATGCTGAAAAAAACATCAACAATACACCCCTGCATTTTGAAATAGAAATACAGGCACCGGTAGAAAAAGTGTATGAAACCATGCTGCATGATAAAACTTACCGGGAATGGACTTCCATCTTTAACGCCACATCTCATTTTAAAGGATCATGGAACAAAAATGAAAAGATTTTATTTATGGGTACTGATGCTGATGGTAAAGAAGGCGGAATGATGAGCCGGATTAAAGAAAATATACCTTTTAAATTCGTGAGTATTGAGCATTTGGGATTGATAAACGGGGAAGAAGAAATTACCTCCGGCGAAACTGTGGATAGTTGGGCGGGCGCATTGGAAAACTATTCATTTCATTCCCTACATACGGGTACACTCCTGCAGGTGGATACAGATTGCAATGAAAATTATAAAAATTATTTCATGGAAACCTGGCCCAAGGCATTACATAAGCTAAAATCAATTTGTGAAAATTAAAAACATGAAAAATGAATAATGCAATTTATCCCTGCCTTTGGTTTGATGGGAAAGCCAAAGAAGCCGCTGCGTTTTATTGTGACATATTTTCAAATTCAAAAATTATATTTGAAAGCCCGCTTGTGGTAAATTTTGAAATTGAAGGAAAAAAAATAATGGGATTAAATGGAGGCCCCATGTTTACCATAAATCCTTCTATTTCTCTTTTTGTTACTTGTGATAATAAGGAAGAAATTGAAAGTTACTGGAATAAACTAACACAGGAAGGCCAGGTTTTAATGGCGCTCAATACATACCCCTGGAGTGAAAAGTACGGTTGGGTAAAAGATAAATATGGTATGACCTGGCAACTGATGACAGGCGGTATGCCACCGGGAGGCCAAAAAATTTTCACATCATTTCTTTTTGTAAATGAGCAGTACGGCAATGCTTTACCTGCCATCGAATTTTACACTGCTGTTTTTCCCGGATCAAAAACACTGCATAGTGAGTTATATAAAGCAGGAGAGGAGCAGCCGACAGGAAAATTAAAATTCGGTCATTTTATTTTGAATGGGGAATTGTTTGCCGCCATGGATGGAACCGGCAATCATACATTTTGTTTTAATGAAGCAGTGTCGTTGGTGGTAGCCTGTAAAAACCAGGAAGAAATAGATTATTATTGGAACCAGCTTACGGCTGGTGGCGGTAAGGAAATAGAATGCGGATGGCTTACAGATAAATATGGCGTTTCCTGGCAAATAATACCGGCAAACCTGGAAAATTTAATGAGTGACCCTGAAAAATCTAAAAGGGTGATGCAGGTGGTTTTGAAATCAAAAAAATTAAATATCCGGGATATGGAAAATGCATAAGCTTTTGCATTGGATTGAAAAAGCAAAGCAAGCATTAAAAACTTAAGTTACCGGGGAATGATTATTTTAAAAAGTAGATTTTATTTTCACGACTGATTAAAACATACTTCCATGAAAAAAATAAAAACCCTTTATTGGATTTTCACCATCTTGTTTTCGGGATTAATGATCTTTACTGCTATACCCGGTATAAAACCCCAGCCAGAGAGCATACAATTAATACATGATGGCCTTGGTTACCCGGTTTATTTTATTTCATTTATCAGTATAGCCAAATTGCTGGGTTCCCTGGTGCTTTTAATACCCGGTTGGGATAGAATAAAAGAGTGGGCGTATGCCGGTTTGTTTTTTGACCTGGTTGCTGCCATCTATTCCGGCATAGCAGTATCGGGTAAGTTTGATCCGATGATGCTAACCATGGTGCTATGGATAATTCCGGGTATCTTGTCTTATATTTATTTTCATAAATTAAGAGTACAGGGTTGAAGAGTTTTGCAAAATAAGAAAGGAAAAAAATTGACTCGTTCAATACATTAATATGGCACAAAAAATTGCTCAGCTATCCTTAATTGTAAAAGATTATGATGAAGCCATACGGTTTTATGCAGATAAGCTAGGTTTCCAATTGGTAGAAGATACAAAAATGGCAGGTGATAAAAGATGGGTACGTATAGCCCCACCCGGTAATGGCGAATGTACTTTGCTGCTTGCAAAAGCCAATAACGAGCAACAATTGGCAGCAGTAGGAAATCAAACCGGTGGACGGGTTTTCTTATTTTTATATACCGATGATTTCTGGAATGATTATAATAAAATGGTTCAAAATAAAATACATTTTGTTCGTCTGCCAAAGGAAGAAGAATATGGGCTGGTAGCGGTTTTTGAAGATATTTACGGCAATCTTTGGGATTTTATTCAAGCTCACCCCCAGCAGGAAACAAAATAATAAATCCGGTGGATCATTGAATGCAGAAGATGATTTTATAATTATTCTCATAGATGCCTTACGGGCTTACGGGTAACTAAAGATTTTTTATACTGGTAATTATGCGTAATTTTCTGGATACTTAAACCAGCAAGTTATGATGCCTATTGGTGATGATAATACAGGGAATACCCTTAAGCCATATATCAATTATGCCTTAATTGCCATAAATGTTTTGGTCTTTATTTTTTTTCAGCGCCTGGGAAGTGATGAAGCCTTTACATTGAGCTATGCTGCGGTTCCGCAGGAGATTATAACCGGGAAAGATATCATTGGCCCCAATGGATTATTGGCTACCCCGATACCTGTGTGGGAAACAATTTTTACGGCTATGTTTATGCATGGAAGCATTGCCCATATTGGCGGCAACATGCTTTATTTATGGATATTTGGCGATAATCTTGAAAACAGGATGGGGCATTTACGGTATTTAATATTTTATTTAGTTTGTGGCGTGTTGGCCACTCTTTCGCATGTTTACCTGAGCGATGCTTTAGGCAAAGATACTTTGATACCCAGCCTGGGAGCTTCCGGTGCCATAAGTGGTGTATTGGGCGGTTATCTCCTGCTTTTCCCCCGTAATAAAGTAAGGGTGCTGGCTTTTCGTTATGTAATGACCGTTCCGGCCATTGTAAGCCTGGGTATATGGATACTGTTGCAAATTATTAGCGGAATGAGCATGTTTGGAGGCGAAGGTTCACAAGGTGGCGTAGCCTATGCAGCGCATATCGGCGGATTTATTGCGGGTTTGGTTTTAGTGAAACTTTTTGCCCGTAAAGTGAAACCCATAATCTGAATCATGATTTTAGGGAACCCTCCCCGTGGAATCCGGTTTCTCTCTAATTAAAAATAAAGTTTCATCGGTTCCGCTTCGGCTCATATCAAATACAAGGCTATCCGAATTTAGTGTTACAATCTTTACCATCATTTCATTCTCCCTGGGGAGCTTGGTAAATAGCATATCTTTTTCTATTTTATACTTGCCGGCTTCATGAAGGTCTTCATACGAGTAAGTGTAATGGCCTTTATCATCAAAACTAAAATGCACATTACGGGCATCACGGCCAGCCGGTATTCCTGCAACATGCCAGGCCGCACCACGCCATTTACCTATTATAAGCGATGGGTTTGGATTGTTATTACAACTTATAATTAAAAAAGCAGTCAACAATAAGCTAAATAGGTATTTCATGGTAAAAAAATATGGGTGCAAAAAAAAGCTCCATTGTACAATGGAGCTTAAATATAAATTTATTTTTTTTAAAGCGAAGGGGCTTTTACTTTCTTTCTTACATCCCGGGCAGCGCCAAGGGGTTTATCTTTTGCCATATCTACCAGTACCGGTGTACCCACAAAAATAGAAGAATAAGTACCGGTTACCACACCTATTAGCATGGCAAATGCAAAGCCACGGGTAACTTCACCACCAAAGATAAAGAGGGTGAGTATGGTTACAAATACCGTAAATGACGTCATGATGGTACGGCTAAGGGTATGATTTAATGCCGCATTCACCAGGTCTTTCTTATTCATATCCTTATGATCCCGGCTGTATTCCCGTATCCGGTCAAATACAATTACCGTATCGTTCATAGAGAAACCAATTACCGTAAGGATTGCAGCAATAAAGTGCTGGTCAATTTCCAGCGGGAAGGGCATGATATCTTTAAAGAATGAGAATACAATTAAGGTTACAAAAACGTCATGTACCAGGGTCATAATAGTTCCCAGTGAATATCTCCAGTCTCTAAAGCGCAGGAAAATATACAGGAAAATAATGAAGATCGAAAACAGGGTTGCTTTAATGGCGCCTCGTTTTAAATCATCCGAAATACTGGGTTGCACTGTTGTACGGCCCTGGAAGTTTTTCGCATTAAACTGGGCATACGTGGTTCCGGGAGGCAATACTTTTTTAAGCCCGGTAAATAAAGCTTCCTGTACTTTTTCATCCGCATTATCCACGCCTTTCAGGTAAGAAGTGGTAATACTTAAATGCTTATTATCACCAATTGTTTTTATTACCGGGAAATCGCCAAATACGGCTTTCAGGTCATCAGCAACATCTTCATTTTTTACGGCTTTATCAAAAGAAACCGTAAAGCTGCGGCCGCCTTTAAATTCCACGCCTTCATCAAATCCATTGATCAGGGCGCCAATTCCTCCCAGCACGACCAGGATTGAAATGGTGTACGCTACTTTTCTATATTTTACAAAATCAATATTGCGATGCGCAAATATTTTTTCTGATAATTTGGTGAAATAATTAAAGTGACGGTTTTTATTTGTCCATACATCTGATATTAACCGGGATACCAGGATACCGCAGAATAAGGAGAGCAATAAACCGATAATTTGCGTGGTAGCAAAGCCTAATACTGGCCCCAGCCCAAAATAAGCTAAGATAAAGGCGGTAAGTAAAGAAGTAACGTGGGCATCTAACACCGGCGCCAATGATTTTTTATAACCATCAGCTACGGCTAATTGATAATTTTTACCCCGTTTAATTTCCTCTTTAATACGCTCAAAAATAATTACGTTGGTATCTACCGCCATACCGATAGTTAATACCAAACCCGCAATACCGGCTGCTGTAAGGGTGAACCCCAGCGTGGTTAATACGCCCAGTGTAAATAATAAGTTTAATATTAAGGCAATATTGGCCACCCAGCCACCTGTATTGTAATAAAGGAGCATGAGGATGAAGATGATACCAAAAGCGATCATAAAGGCATTTAAACCGCCTCTCACGGCTTCTTTACCCAGGGTAGGGCCCACAATTTGATCGGCAACAATTTTAGCAGGCGCATCCAGTTTACCACTGGTTAAAATTTGGGCAAGGTCTTGTGCCTGTTCTACCGTAAAAGAACCCGATATTTCTGAATTACCTCCATCAATTACCCCATTTACATTGGGTGCGGAATAAACCAAATCATCAAGCGCTATGGCAATGGGTCTGCCTACATTTTTACCGGTAAGCCGGGCCCATGTTTTAGTACCTACAGGATTCATCTGCATTTTAATGGCAGGGCGCCCCAATTCATCGTAATCTTGTTTGGCTTCTTCTACCGCATCGCCTTCTAAAGGAGCTTTATCGGTACCCGGTTGGGTTTTTATTGCATAAACGGGTAAGAAACGCTGGCCTTTATCAGATTTTTCTTCAATACCAAATAAAAATTTCACATCTGCCGGCATGGCCGATTTTACGGCATCTAATTGCAGGTAGTTTAAAAATTTACCGGTATCCTGCAACATCACATTCCCCACGGCGGCTGCAAAATATTGTTTACCTTCTTTATCGGTTTGTACATCAATAGGCATCATCACTTTAAAGAAAGGATTTACATTTTGATGCTGAAGTAAGGTATCATGAAGTTTTACAGAATCATTGGCGGCAATACCATTTAAATAATTTTGCAAGTTTTTATCTGCCTGCTGTAAGGCCGGAAATATTTCTGTGATGCGGTAAACTTCCCAAAACTGGAGGTTTGCGCTTGATTGCAGGTAAGCACGTACCCTTTCAGGATCTTTTATACCGGCCAATTCTACGTTGATAATACCCCGGTTTGCATCCAGGTTAATATTGGGCTGGGCTACCCCAAACTTATCGATACGCTTTTGCAGGATTTTATATGTTTGCTTGATAGCACCATCGGCAATAGTTTGTATTTTGCTGATAACGGTCTTATCATCATCATTCATTTTTACTTCCTTACCCGGGCCGGCAAAGATGGAACTGAGTTTACCTGCCCCATTTTGCCTGATAAAAGCATTGCTGAAAAGGGTAATGAAATTTTCTTCACTATTCACTTTTTCGGCGGTTGCCGCATCAATAGCTTTTAATAAACTACTGTCTTTTGAGTTGTTGCTTAGTGATTTTAATAAACCCTGCAGGCTTACATCCATCGTTACACTAATACCTCCTTGCAGGTCAAGACCCAGGTTCAGCTCACTTTCTTTACTTTTCTGGTACGTAGTACCCAGCAATGGAAAAATGGCTTTATCCTTGGTACTGTCCAGGATATGTTGTGTTTTTTGTTCTACCAACTTCTCTCTTTCATCGGCAGGTAAATTGGCTGCTTCTCTTTTTACAATACGTTCGGCTTGCGCCCTTACGCTGTTTTCATAATTGCGAACAACCCACGTATAAGATAATTCCCAAACGGAGATAATAAGCAGAGCGATGGTAAAAAACCAGACTAAACCTTTCAGTTTCATGTGAAAATTTCGATTTTAACTACGGTAAATTTTTTCAAGTGTGCAAAGATAAGGGAAAATGGCATTGCCCTTTAAGTATAGTTATTAGTGAAAATTTCTTCAATTTGCAGTAAAATCTCTTGAATGCATAAAATACAATATGTTTTAGCTCTTTTCCTGGTGCTGATTGCAGCTCATTGTACGGCTCCCAAACGTACCGAATCAACGCCGGTTACTTCTCAAAAGCCCATAAATACTACAGCTACTGAAAATATGAATGGAAATACAACTCCTCAGGAAACCTTCTTTAAGCGGTTATTTACTGAAAATGAAACCACACTGGGTTTTGTGCCGGGTAAAATGAAAGCGTACAATATCCAGGTAATTTATACGCAAATAAACCGGGATGCTCAGAATAACCCTACCTTTCATACATATTCCTACCCCGGTGAACCCGCTGCTTATTATTATCCCGCATCTACTGTAAAGCTGCCCATTGTACTGCTTGCTTTGCAAAAATTACAGGAACTTAAATCAAAACACATTACTAAATACAGTTCCATGATTACCGATGCCGGTTACAGCGGGCAAACGGCTACTTACAATGACCCCAATACCCCCGACGGACGGCCCTGTATTGCCCAATATATTAAACGGATTTTACTGGTAAGTGATAATGATGCTTTTAATCGCTTATATGAGTTCCTGGGCCAGGAATATATTAATAAGGAGTTGCATAAGAAAGGATATGCATCTGCACAAATTTTGCACCGCCTGGATGTTTATCTTACGGCCGATGAAAACCGGCACACCAATCCTATCCGGTTTTATGATACAGCCGGGAATTTACTATACGAACAATCCATGCAATATAACCGCACAAAATACCAAGAACGTAATGATGTGCAGGGCAATGCTTATTATGACGGGAACCATGTATTGCAACAAAAACCAATGAATTTTTCTGGAAAAAACCGGCTGAACCTGGAAAGCCTGCATAAAATACTGATGAGTATTGTAATGCCTCAATCTGTTCATGCCAATCAACGATTTAACATTAGCGAAGAAGATCGCCTGTTTGTATTAAAATATATGGGTGCTTACCCGGCAGAATCAGTTTATCCATCCTATGGTAAATCGTATTATGATACCTGGGTAAAATTTTTGTATTATGGATCTGATAAAAGCCCGGTTCAAAATTCAATACGCATTTTCAATAAATCAGGAAATGCATATGGCCAGCTTACAGATGCCGCCTATATTGTTGATTTTGATAAAAAGATAGAATTCTTCTTATCTGCAACCATCAATTGTAATACGGATGGTATTTTAAATGATGATGCATATGATTACATTGGCCTGGGATACCCTTTTATGAAAAACCTGGGTAACGCTATTTACCGTGAAGAATTAAACCGTAGAAAAAAATATTTACCTAACCTGGCTGAATATCAATTTAATTTTGCTGCAGAGAACTGAGAAAAACAGCGCCATAAAAGAAATAGTTACCTTTGCGCCTTACAAATTTTTCGATTATGCCATTGTCATCATTACTCACCCGCTTTAATGAACCCGAAACTCTTAAAATGGCCAAGTTAGGCCGTGAACTGAGGGCAAGTGGGGTAGATATTACAGACCTTAGCCTTGGCGAACCCGATTTTGATACGCCTATCCATATAAAAGAAGCGGCTAAAAAAGCCATTGATGAAAATTATAGCCATTATACCCCAGTTGCGGGTTATGCCGATGTGCGACAAGCGGTATGCGATAAACTGAAGAGAGAAAACGGGCTTGATTATGAGCCGGGCCAAATTGTATTAAGTACCGGTGCCAAGCAATGTATTGCCAATACCGTACTTGCCATTGTAGATGCAGGCGATGAAGTAATTATTCCCACTCCGTATTGGGTAACGTATAGCGAGATTGTGCGGTTAGCAGGAGGGAAGGTAAACCTGGTAAAAACAACCATTGAAAATGGCTTTAAAATTACCGCTTCGCAACTGGAGGCAGCGATCACTAAAAAAACAAGGTTATTCATGTTTTCTTCACCCTGTAATCCATCCGGGGCGGTATATAGTAAAGATGAATTGGCGGCACTTGCCGGGGTATTTACAAAACATCCGCAGGTGTACATCCTAAGTGATGAAATTTATGAACATATTAATTATGAGGGAACCCATGAAAGCATTGCCCAGTTTGATGACATTAAGAGCCGTGTGATTCTCATCAATGGGTTAAGCAAGGCTTATGCCATGACGGGATGGCGCTTAGGCTATATGGCCTGTAATAAGGAAATAGCGGCTGCCTGCGACAAATTGCAGGGCCAGTTTACCAGTGCCACCTGCTCTATCACGCAAAGGGCAGCTATTGCGGCACTTACCGGAACCATGGAACCCACTCAAAAAATGCTGGCTGAATTTAGAGAAAGGCGTGCTGCTGTGTTATCTCTTATTAAAGAAATCCCGGGCTTAAAATGCAGTGAACCACCCGGCGCTTTTTATATCTTCCCGGATGTAAGCAGTTATTTTGGTAAAATAAAACCGGGCGGAGAAACCATTGCCGATGCCGATGATTTATGTATGTACCTGTTACATGAAGCCCATGTATCTACAGTAAGTGGAAAAGGATTTGGAGAACCCGCCTGCATTCGTATATCCTTTGCCAATAACCTCCCTAATATTGAAAAAGGATTTGCTAAAATTAAAAAGGCATTAGGGGCGTTGCAATAAATTGTACATTAAAAAATACGTACCTGTACAGGCAACGCTTATCTCATCCTTTTAAAAGCATTCATGAGCCCATTGGTACTGCTATCATGAGTTTCAATTTGGTCTTCATTTTCTAACTGGGGTAATATGCTACTGGCTAATTTTTTTCCCAGTTCTACACCCCACTGATCAAAGCTATAGATATTCCAAATTACACCTTGTACAAATATCTTGTGCTCATACAAAGCAATAAGCTGCCCCAGCGTATAGGGGGTTATCTTCTTTATTAAAAATGAATTGGTAGGCCGGTTGCCTTCAAAAACACGATAGGGATTTTCATGACCGGCACCGTTCATAAGCGCTTCGGTTTGGGCAAAGAAATTACTTAATAATTTGCTGTGATGATCGCCTAACGGGTTATGTGTTTGTGCAGGCGCTATAAAATCGCAGGGGATAAGCGCTGTACCCTGGTGTATTAATTGGTAAAAGGCATGCTGGCCATTGGTACCGGGCTCGCCCCAAATTACAGGCCCTGACTGGTAGGTTAGTTTTTTACCGTTTCGGTCCACATATTTGCCATTGCTTTCCATATTTCCCTGCTGAAAATAGGCAGGAAAACGATGCATATACTGATCATAAGGAAGTATAGCCTCCGTTTCTGTACCAAAAAAATTGCGATACCAAATACCCAGCAATGCCATAATAACCGGAATATTCTTTTCAAAAGGAGTTTCTTTAAAATGACAGTCTGTAGCATAGGCTCCCCGGAGCAATTGTTCAAAGTTTTCATACCCAATGCTGGCAGCAATAGAAAGGCCAATAGCGCTCCATAAGCTATAGCGGCCGCCTACCCAATCCCAAAATTCAAACATATTGGCCGGGTCAATCCCAAATTTTTCCACCTCTTTTTGATTGGTACTTAAAGCCACAAAATGCTGCTTTACATTATTTTCACTGCCTCCGTTTTCATAAAACCAGTTCCGGGCAGAAAAGGCATTGGTCATGGTTTCCTGGGTAGTAAAAGTTTTACTGGCCACCAGGAAAAGCGTTTCCTCTGCTGTTACTTTTTTCAGGGTTTCTATTAATTGAGTTCCATCTACATTACTTACAAAATGGGGTTGTATGCCCTGGTGCCAATAAGGTTTCAGGGCTTCGGTTACCATTACCGGTCCCAGGTCGCTGCCGCCAATCCCGATATTTACAATATATTTTATTTTTTTGCCGGTAAACCCTTTCCAGGAACCATTATGCAGGGCATTGCAAAAATTTTTCATTTTTTCCTGCACTGCATGTATTTCGGGCATTACATCTTTACCATCAGTAATTACCGGCTTACCGCTAAAATTTCGTAAGGCTGTGTGTAATACTGCCCGGTCTTCGGTTTCATTAATTTTTTCACCGTCAAACATGGCCTGCCTGGCTTCCTTTACTTTACATTCTTCGGCCAGTTTTAATAACAATGCCAGGGTATCGGGGGTAATGATATTTTTAGAATAATCAAATAAAATATCTTCAAAGGGTATGGAGAAGCTATGAAACCTTTCGGGGTTTTTTGCAAACAATTGTTTTACCTGTAAGGACGAAGCGTGTTCATAATGTTGTTTTAATAATTTCCAGGCTTCTGTTTCTGTGGGATTTATTTTTGGGAACATAAAATAGGCTTTATCGTTTTTTTTCTAAGGTAATGATATCGTAAGAGTCCGGCAAACTTAAATATTGTTAAATATTTAATGCGGCAACTGAATTCATTAGCATTATTAACGAAGTTAAAGGTACATCACATTTTTTCTATAAATTTACGTTTGTAAATCGCTTACATGAAGAAATTAATGATGGGAGTTTTGGTGCTTTTACTTACGCAGTCTGTTTCGGCACAGCAGGAAGCCAAATCTAAAAAGCAAATTCGCCGGGAACAGCGTGAAGAGAAAATGAATAAAATGGCCCGTCAGGAAGAGGAGGGGGTTATTGGATACAGCAGGCACCTGGTATTTGGATTTAAACTTACTACCGATGGTTATGGCGGATTGGTAGAAATAGCCAGGGCGCAATCTGTAAAACGGGCAACCCTGTACCAGTTAGAAATTACAGAAAGAAAAACTGCTAAAGAAGAAAAATTACAAAATCCTTATTTTAATACAACTCCTTTTATTTTAGGAAAAATAAACTTTGTGTACCCGGTAAAACTGGGGCTGCAAAAACAATTTCTATTGGGAAATAAAGGCAATAAAAATGGTGTGAGTATTACCGGGAATATTGGCGGCGGTATTGCAATGAGTTTATTGCGGCCATACCAGGTAGAAGTGGCAGATACCACAACAGGAGGAACCAAGTTTGTAAGTTATGAAAGTGATAGTTCTACTTATTTTACACATCAAATTGTTTCGGGGCCCGGGTTTGGCAGGGGGTGGGGGCAGGTGAAAGTAGTGCCGGGCGCTTACGTAAAATCGGGTGTTCGCTTTGATTATGGAAAATATAATGAAATGGTAAGCGCTATTGAAGTGGGCTTGAGCGCTGAATTTTACAGTAAGAAAATTCCGCAAATGATTTATCAAAAATACCAGCAATTCTTTTTTTCGGGTTATGTTGCCATTATTTTTGGAAAGCGTAAATAATTTATTTTACATAAGAGGGGTAATGGTGTAGCAGCTATAAACCATATATTCTTTTTACATCCCTATCCACATCTCTCGCCTTGATGGTATCTCTTTTGTCAAAATGCTTTTTCCCTTTTCCCAATCCAATCTCAAGCTTGGCCAACCCGTTTTCATTGATAAATAATCTTAGTGGGATGATGCTATACCCTTTCTCTTTTGTTTTTGCTTCTAACTTTTTCAACTCTTTTTTATTTAATAAGAGTTTTCTTTCCTGCATAGGTTCATGATTTGTATAAGTGCCAAATGCATATTCTGAAATGTGCAGGTTTCTTACAAATAGCTCACCTTTAAAAAAAGCACAATAGCTATCATTAAAACTGGCTTTTCCCGTTCTCAGCGATTTTATTTCAGTACCCGCCAGTACAATACCTGCGGTAAAAGTATCTTCAAAAAAATATTCGTAATATGCTTTTTTATTATTCAGTTCCACTTAGATTATTTTATACAAATATAGCTTTTGCCCAATAGGTTTGCAGCTAAAATTAATCTTTCAATTCGTAGTATCCATCCTTATAACTGTATATTCAGGCCCAGTATAAAATTTCGGGGCGCCATGGGGAAATAATAATTTTCGGTAGTTAATTCCGAGTTATTTATGTAACTATAGGTGTAGCCGTTGGCTTCATATTTACCTGATAAAAGATTATTGATACCGGCAAATACATGCAGTTCTGTAATTTTTAATTTTTTAAATGTATAATCCACCCGGAGGTCTTGTACATAATGCGGGTTTATACTTTTCAATTTGTTGTTTGTATTATCCAGGTACTGCCGGCTTACAAAGGATTGTTGCAGGCTTATATCAAACAAAGAGACAGGCGTAAACACAATGCCAAAATTGGCTACCACGGCAGGAGAAAAGGCAATATCTGTATTTGTATAATGGGTTGCAATCTGTCCGCCATTATCGTAATCATCTATAAAAGCGGTAAACCGGGGGATCTTATTTTTACTTAACGCCAGGTTTCCATTCAGAGACAACCCCGGTATGGGTTTTGCTGAAAAAGTAAGTTCAGCACCGGCCCGGTAGCTGTTTTTGATATTAAAACGGGTTACGGCACCTACATCATTTATTTGCCCGGTAGGAATTAACTGGTCTTTATACAGCATGTAATAAAGTGTTATTCCCCATTGTACATCCTTAGCTTTTTGTTCCAGCCCAAGTTCAAAGTCATTCAGTTTTTCGGGCCTGGGTTGTTGCTGCAGGCCTGCTTCAAAATCATCCCGGTTGGGTTCTTTGGATGCCCGGCTATAAGAAAAGTAAATATTTGTTTTTAGATGGGTATAACTCAATCCTATTTTAGGATTAAAAAAATGGTATTGATTATTTATAAATAAAGCCGGGTTATCTCTAAAACCATTGATTTGGTAATCTACCTGCCGGTATTGTAAATCTGCAAATGTTTGCCAATGCGTATTCAACCTTTCAGTCCATTTGCTGTAAATATTAAAATCGTTTTTATGGGCATTTACATTATACCAGCGAAAGGCTTTTGAAACCGGGGCGCCCACTGCATTCCAAATAATTTTTCCATAGTGCTTTCCATCATATTGTAAAATGGCCCCGCCTACAATAAGTTGTCTTTGATAGCTATTATACTGACCTGAAAAGATGGCTCCATAAAAATAATTATCCAGCCATAGCTGCCGTACTAAATCAGTTTGTGTGAGGGTATCATTGCCCTGTATATAATTGGGCAGTTTATATTTTGCAAAAGAAGCATTCGCTTTATATTGTTCATAATATCCCTTACCCCTGGTAAGAAAAGCAGCCACATTTGCTTTCCAGCGGCTATTAAAAGCATGGTTGTAAAAAAGCTGGTAATGGTTTTGCCAATAATTATCTGTTTCATTGGCATAAGGGGTGCCCGGTTTTTCGGTGCCCGCACTATTATAGCGGCGATTCGTTTGTAATAAATATTCAGGAACACCATCCCATGCCTGGTACGTTTTTTCTTTACCTGATATAAAATTAAAACGCAATGAATTTTTAGGATTGATATAGGCCAGGCTACCGAAAAATGAATATAACCGGCTTGCCGCCCGGTCAATATAACCATCGCTGCGGATATGGCTCAGCCGGGCATCCAGGGTAAAATGTTTTTTTAACAATCCACTGTTCAGGTTCAATGTATTTTTAAAGCTATGGTAAGAACCCATCGTGTTATGAATAGATAATTTTTTATTTTTTTCAATCTCATTAGTGCCGATATTAATGGAAGCGCCGAATGCTCCCGAACCGTTTGATGAAGTACCTACACCTCTTTGCACCTGGATATTTGAGGCACTGGATGCGATATCGGGCATATCTACAAAAAAACTGCCCTGGCTTTCTGCATCATTAAAGGGAATACCATTTAGCGTAATATTTATGCGGGTTGCATCAGTACCCCGTATTCGTAAATTGGTATAGCCAATGCCATTGCCAGCATCTGAATTTACGGTCACGCCCGGAACTCCTTTTAAAATAAAGGGAAGGTCCTGGCCAATATTATTTTTTTCAATTTCATTTTTTGATAAATTGGTTTTTGTAACAGGCATTCGGTCAGTTGCCCTGATGGCAATGAGTTCAACCGGTTGCAGGAGGGTAGTATCCTGTAAAGAAGAGGGCTGGGCTGCTGCCTGCACCGCCAGGGCACAGCAAAAGCTTACTGCGAAGAGCTTTGTCATATTACCGATATTTTTGCTGAAGTTCCGGGCTATGAAGCCCAGCCGTGTGATATTTACTCCCTTCGCAGGCATTATCCTGTTCAGGTTATCGGGTGTAATCTCAGCCCCACACCTGGAGCACCCCGGAAATTCAGGTTTGTGAATAATCTACCTGCAAATTTAGGTTATTTTTAAAAGATGAGGGTATTATTGTAACAAAAACAGAGTCCCATTCGTATAGCACAAAAGTATAGTCATGAAAAAAATAATTTTTATTCTTCTTTGTTTTTGGGGTACCGCCGCCCTGGCGCAAAATGGCGTGGTAGAATTCGATAGAAATGCGTTGGAAAGGCCCATTTCGGGCAGTTTTAGCAGTGTACAGGTTTCTACCGGGGTAGAATTAATGATTACCCAGGCCGATGAAATAAAATTGGCAGTAAGTATGGCCGATACGATGTATGCTGACCAGTTTAAAACAGAAGTAAAAGACGGGGTGCTCAAAATTTATTTTGATTACAAGCAATTAGGAAAGAAATTATTTAAAGATAAAAAGCTAAAAGCTTATTTAGCAGTAAAAGACTTATCTAAAATAAAAGGTTCCAGTGGAGCACGGGTTATTTTTACCAACCCCTTTCATGCGGATGAGATGGAGCTTCATTTTTCAAGTGGCGCTATGGCTACCGGAAAACTCGTATCAAAAATGCTTAGTATAGATGTAAACAGTGGAGCCCTCATTCATATATCGGGTAATGCTAACGAGGTAACACTAGCTGCCAGCAGCGGCGCCCAAATAAAAGGTTACGATTTGATTGCCGGCAATTGCCATGCGAAAGCCAGTAGTGGGGGTGAAGCTACTATTAGCGTAACAGATGCACTCAAGGCCAGGGCCAATAGCGGGGGTAGTATTCATTATAAAGGTTCTGTAAGTAATATTGAAGCCAATACAGGAACGGGCGGAACCGTTAAAAGAGCTAATATTTAAAATAATAAACTATGAAAAATATTTATTGCTTATTCATTTTTATCCTGATTAGCAATGGGGTAACATTTGCTCAAAAGCAATTTGTAATTGATCCCAATGCATCGCCCCGTGAGCTTAGCGGAACTTTTACAAAAATTAAAATTTCAGGGGGTATTGATTTATATATTAGCCAGTCAGAAAACGAAGGGATGGCAGTGAGTGCTTCAGAAGATAAATACAAGGAAAATATCAAAACCGTTATTCAAAACGGGGAACTTAATATTTCTTATCAAAATATATCCGGTGCCTGGGAAAGAGGAAAGAAAAAATTAAGAGTTTACTTAGCCATGAAAACATTAGAACACCTGGAGGCTTCGGGCGCCAGTAATGTGGTAATTGCCGGTACTTTAAAGGCATCCAGCTTTACATTGCGCTTGTCTGGCGCCAGTGATTTTACAGGCGATATTAACGCCGATATTTTAAATATAGAGGCAAGTGGCGCCAGTGATACAAAAATCAGTGGCAGTGCAGAAGAGTTTAATGCAACCTGCAGTGGGGCCAGCGATATTAAAGGCATGGAGCTTAAAACCGGGATATGTAAAGTAGTGGCCAGTGGCGCTTCGGATATTTACATCAGTGTATCCAAAGAATTAACAGGCAAGGCCAGTGGCGCCAGCAGTATCTTTTACAAAGGAAATCCCGGTGTAAAACAAGTAGAGAGTTCAGGGGCAAGTACCATTGCTTTAAGAAACAGGTAAACTATTTATTTGGCTCGTGAGTACCAAAAGCTTATCTTTGCAGTGCGAAGTAGAGCAGCGGTAGCTCGTCGGGCTCATAACCCGAAGGTCACAAGTTCGATCCTTGTCTTCGCAACATTTTTAAGCGCTTGTTTTTACAAGTGCTTTTTTTATCTCACAGGTAACACAGTAGCCAGGCAAGGCATATTTGTGTTTAAACTAATTTACATTTGCCGGGATTAAAACCCGGTATTTTTCATGAAATCAGGATTTGTTAACATATTTGGTAAGCCTAATGCAGGAAAGAGTACCCTACTGAATGCATTGATGGGCGAGAAAATGGCTATTGTTTCACATAAAGTGCAGACGACCCGGCATCGCATAAAAGGGATTTTAAATACGGATGAATACCAGGTTATTTTCTCTGATACACCCGGCATTATAGATCCCCGGTATAAGTTGCATGAAAAAATGATGCAAGCGGTAAAATCCGGTTTAGAAGATGCAGATATTGCATTGCTGATTGCAGATGTAAATGATGACCCCCAAGAAATCAATGAAATATTTAAAAACCTGCATTTAAAAGTTCCGTCTATTGTCGTTTTAAATAAGATAGATTCTATAAAAAATAATCAAAAAATAGAAACCCTTACCCAATTTTTTTCGGCACAGCCGTATGTCAAGGATGTGATTGCCGTATCTGCCTTAAAGAAAGCGGGGCTCGATGTATTGTTAAACAAAATTGTGGACTTGCTCCCCGAGGGCGCCCCATTTTATGAAGGTGATGATTTGAGTGATATGCCGGTAAAGTTTTTTGTAAGCGAAATAATAAGAGAAAAAGTGTTTGAATTATTTCATGAAGAAATTCCTTACCACACTGCTGTTATGGTGCAGGAGTACAAGGAAAAATCGACCCTTACCAAAATACGGGCAGATATTATTGTACAGCGTGAAACACAAAAGTCAATATTATTAGGCGATAAAGGAAGTATGATAAAAAAATTAGGCACCCTGGCCAGGCAAGATATTGAAGCATTTATTGGAAATAAAGTGTTTTTAGAATTATATGTAAAAGTGAGGCCAAAGTGGAGAGACAATGAGCTTTACTTAAAAGAATATGGATATTAATGATGGTTTTTAAAAACCATCTCTAAAATAATAATTACAAAAAATGAGTTTTACAGTAGCAATAACAGGCAGGCCCAATGTGGGGAAAAGTACATTTTTCAACCGGTTGTTAGAACAAAGAAAAGCCATTGTGGATGACATAAGCGGCGTAACCAGGGACCGGCAGTACGGGGTAACCGAGTGGAATGGCAAATCGTTTAATGTAATTGATACCGGTGGTTTTGTTTCCGGGAGCGATGATGTGTTTGAACGTGAGATTCGCAAACAAGTTCATATTGCCATGGATGAGGCCAATGTGATTGTTTTTATGACCGATGTAACTACCGGCATCACCAACCTGGATGAGAGTATGGCAGATATGCTGCGGAAAAGTAAGAAGCCCGTTTTCCTGGTAGTGAATAAAGTGGATAATCATACCCGGCTTATGGAGGCCAGTGAATTTTATAGCCTGGGTTTTGAACATATTTTCTTTTTATCTTCCATCAGTGGCAGTGGTACCGGTGAGTTGCTGGATGCCATTACAGATCTCATGAAAGACACCGATGAAGAAATATCAACCGGTGAAGAACTGCCTAAGTTTGCAATCATTGGTCAGCCCAATGTTGGTAAATCTTCCTTATTAAATGCATTAACAGGCCAGGAAAGAACCATTGTAAGTGATATTGCCGGAACCACCCGGGACACCATTCATACCCGGTATAATCTATTTAATAAAGATTTTATTTTAATTGATACTGCCGGCATTCGCCGTAAGGCAAAAGTTCATGAAGACCTTGAATTTTATTCGGTGATTCGGGCTATAAAAGCGATGGATGAAGCAGATGTTTGTTTGCTTATGCTCGATGCAGGCAAAGGAATTACCGCCCAAGATCTAGCCATATTCTCTATGGCTGTAAAAAAGGCCAAGGGGATAGTCGTATTAATTAATAAATGGGACTTAATAGAAAAAGAAACCAACACGGCAAGGGATTATGAAAATGAACTCAAGAAAAAATTAGCCCCGTTTAGTGATGTGCCCATTTTATTCATTTCAGTAAACAACAAGCAACGGATTTTTAAAACCATAGAAGTGGCACTGGAAGTTTATGCAAACCGGGTAAAGAAAATACCTACCTCTAAATTGAATGATGTGATGCTAAAAGCTATTGAATCTTATCACCCGCCCGTGGTAAGGGGCAATGCCATTAAAATAAAATATGTTACCCAATTACCTACCCATACGCCCAATTTCGCTTTTTTTACCAACTTCCCCGATGATATAAAAGCGCCTTATCGCAATTACCTAGAAAACAAACTAAGAGAAAATTTTAATTTTACGGGAGTACCGATAAGGATATTTTTTAGAAAAAAATAAAGCATCAAATTATAAAAAATTAAATGCATTTTTTTTTGTAACAAATTCAAAAGAAAAATTCAATTCCGTTATCTTTGATACATACTGCTCATGGTTTATCAATCATGAAATATCCATCCTTTATAAAAACCAATCCGTTCATTCGGTTTATTTAATTAATTAAAAAGAAAATTTATGAAGCAATTGTACCTTGTTATCCTGGGTTTAATTTTCATGGGATTTGCAAGCGCCCAAAATAATTGTGGCGATGCAATTCCGATTACAATCCCTTTTAGCAGTGGCAGTGTGACCACTTGCGGAACAGGGAATGATTATCCCGCGGGATCATTTTTTAATGCAAACTATGGAGGAGGGGAAGATTATGTTTATAAGTTAGATATTTCTACAGTACCCCAAACTTTATTATTTAATTTAGGAGGCGCTGCTACCTACAAAATATTATCATTGCATTCTACTTGCCCACCCAGCGCTGCCAATGCATTAACTGGTTGGGTTACCAGTTCGGGTACTACCGCTTCAGGTACTTACACTTTTAATACTGCCGGTACCTATTATTTGTTTGTAGATACCTGGCCATCGCCTAATTGTGGTGCTTTTACCTTAGATGTAACCCTGGCGCCATCCGCCCCGGCCAATGATATTTGCAGTGGCGCTATTGATATTCCTGCTGCGGGGCCCTTTCCTTATTTAACCACAGCTGTTAATAATATTTCTGCAACTGATGCTAATGATCCTGCCAATACTTGTAACAGTTATGGGCATAAGGGGGTGTGGTTTACATTTACACCGGCCACTACCGGGCAATACAATATTTCAACTTGCCAAAGTGATGCACCGGGCTCTACCATTCCTGATAATTTACTTTCCATTTTCACTTCAGCATCTGGTTGTGCAGGTCCTTTCACGCAAGTGATTTGCGATGATGATGCCTGTACTACACTGGCAAACCAGGCTGTAGTAAATGCTGATTTAACAGCCGGAACTACTTATTATATTTTAGTGTATGGTTACAATACCAATGTAGGAGATGCCCAGCTACGGGTAAGCGCTCCTATTTCCTGTGCCCCGGTTACAGGCCAAACAGTTTCAGGAATCACATCTTCCGGGGCCAGTGTGAGCTGGACAGGAACGGGTAGTTTTATTGTGGAATATGGCCCTCAAAATTTCACCCCAGGTACCGGCGCTACAGCAGGCGTAAATGGAACAGTAATTTCACCGGCTACATCTGCCCAGGCTATTTCGGGATTAACACCCAGTACTCCTTATGATGTATATATTCGCAGGGATTGTAGTTCATCCGGAAGTGGCTATAGTACCAATTCAGCGAAGTTAAGTTTTACAACTACTGCATTACCCCCTGCAAATGATATTTGCTCCGGTGCCATAGTCATTCCGGCAGCCGGGCCATTCCCCGTATTAACCGCTGTTGTAAATAATTCATCAGCTACTGATACCAACGATCCTGTAGGTTCTTGCCAATCCAATGTGCGTAAAGGTTTGTGGTATAGTTTTACGCCCGCTACATCTGGCCAGTATAAATTATCTACTTGCCAGAGCGATGCGGCAGGTTCTACACTTTCTGATAATGTACTTACTGTTTATACTTCGGCCAGTGGATGTACAGGTCCTTTTACCCAGGTTATTTGTGATGATGATGCTTGTACCACTTTGGGCTTGCAGGCGGTAGTTAATGCAGATCTTACAGCCGGCACTACCTATTATATTTTAGTACAGGCTTATAGCAGTGGTACAGGTGATGTACAATTATTTGTAGATGCACCGATTGTTTGTGCTGCACCAACGGGGGTTTCTTCCTCAGGCATTACCATGTCTTCAGCCAATATCAACTGGATGGGTACGGGTACATTCATCCTGGAATACGGGCCTCAAAACTTTACGCCGGGTACAGATGGTACTGCAGGCACCAATGGTACTCTTATCAATCCGGCCACTTCGCCCCAGGCGATTAATGGCTTAAGTGAAAGCACAGCTTATGATGTGTATATTCGCCGGGATTGTTCTGCTACAGGTTCAGGGTATAGTGCCAATTCCACTAAAATCAGCTTTACTACTTTATCGGCGCCACCTGCTAATGATTTGTGTAGCGGATCTATTGTAATTCCATCGGCAGGGCCATTTCCGGTATTAACTTCTGTAGTAAATAATGCTTCTGCTACCGATACCAATGATCCCATTGGCAGTTGCCAGTCTGATGCACACAAAGGAGTATGGTACAGCTTTACACCTGCTACTTCGGGTACCTACCGGATATCATCCTGCCAAAGTGATGCTCCCGGTTCTACCATATCGGATAATGTGTTAACCGTATATACTTCGGCAAGTGGTTGTGCCGGGCCTTTCACAGAAGTAAATTGCGATGATGATGCATGTACAACTTATGCTTTACAGGCGGTTGCCAATGCGAATCTTACCGCTGGTACAACTTATTTTATATTGGTACAGTCATATGGCTCCAGTTCCGGCGATGTTCAATTGCAGGTAGGCCTTCCCCCGGCTCCACCAGCAAATGATGAGTGTATAAATGCGATTCCGATTTCTTATAACGCAATCTCCACTACAAATGTGCTGGCTACAGAATCTATGGCACCGGGCAGTTGTGCCAGTTTCTCCAGTGTTGCCAATGATGTATGGTACAAGTTTACTGCAGTACAAAATGGGGATGCAACCGTGGCAATGTCAAATACAAGCCCCAGCCTGGATGCGGTGTTAGAAGTTTTCTCCGGTACTTGCGGGTCTCTTACAGAAATTGCCTGTAGCGATGATAATGTAGGTGGAGTAGGAGAAACCGCCAACCTTACCGGGTTAGTAAACGGTGAAACTTATTATGTAAGAGTATATGGTTATGATGGCGATGAAGGCACATTTGACATCAATGTTTCCGGTGCCGCTGTGCCTATAACCATTGAATATTTTAATGCCTCAAAAGTATCTGTAAGCAAAAATAATATTGGCTGGAAAGTAAATTGCTCCGGTGGGGGTACTTCTCAATTAATACTTCAAAGAAGTGCAAATGGAACTGACTTTACCGCAATTCAAACTTTACAGGTTAATCAAAATGGGTGTATTCTGCCTTTTGCTTATACAGATAATTCACCTTTAATTGGTATCAATTATTATCGCCTTAAAGTAAAAGATGAATCTGGCCGGGTAAGCTATAGCCAGGTTGTAGCAATACTCAATAAAAATGACCGATTTGAATTAATGAGCGTGAACCCTAACCCGGTAAAAACAAATACTGTTTTGAAAGTGGTGAGTGGCGACAACTCAATGCTGCAGTTGCTGGTAAGTGATATTGCAGGGAAACAAATATTTAAGCAAAATGTAAATTTAGTTTCCGGTATGAATATTATACCATTAAATGTATCCCACTTAGCAGCCGGAACCTACCAGGTTACTATCTATGCTGCCGATGCAGAAACGAAAACAATTCGTTTTGTAAAAGAATAATGAAAGGGTTATCCATAAAAAAAGAACTGGTATAGAGCCGGTTCTTTTTTTATGCACTTTTTTATCCCTGTTGCCTTTTAATGATAAAAAAGGCAACGGTAATAATAATGAGTAAAATAATAATGGCATAAATAACCCATTGCTGGCTGGGGATGCCTTGCCGCTTTTGCTTTTTTGTTTTAAGTTGTTTTCTTAGCCCTTTGTTTAATTGGTTTACAATGGCGTTTGCCTGCTGAGGATTTTGTAGTTGTTGTAATCCTTCTAATGCATCGGCCACAAAGGGGTCATTAGCGGCACCTGCTTCTACATCATGCTGCTCATGGGCTGGTAATTGATTTTCTGCATATTTAAGCAGTTTACCCGGATCCATTTCATGCTCTTCGTCTCCCAATATTTTATTGATATCATCATTCATGATGCTGTATCTTTTCTAATTGTAATTTTAAATTTCTCTTTCCATTTTGAATATGGCTTTTTACCTGCATCACGGTATACCCTGTTGCATCGGCTACCTGCTGGTAGGAAAGTTTTTGTAAATAAAATAAAGTTACACATTCCTTTTGTTCCTTATTTAATCCTTGCAATGCCTGTTCTAACTGTAAAAGGCTCGTTTCTTTTTGCAGGGCCCGGGTTTTATCATGTGGCACATCGGGCGCCGCCAAAATACTTTCATTCAGCTCAGTATTATGCCGGCCCTTGCTACGCAGCAGGGTGAGGCAATGGTTTTTAGCTACCATATATAGCCAGCTTTTAAAATACTCCACTTTATACTTTTGTAATTCCTGCAATACTTTTAAAAAAATCTGTTGCACGCTGTCTTTTGCTTCTTCTTCATTTTTCAGGTATTTCATGCAAACACCCAATAATAATACCGTATACCGTTGCAGTAAAACCCCCAGGCACTCATTGTCTTTGCTAAGCCGGTACCGTTCAAGTAATTCCCGGTCTTCTAATGTTTGGTAGTCAGTTTGCTTCAAATGTTAAGGGCTTGTGTAAAGCTAAGATGTAAACTTAGTGTATTTCCATAATTCTTAAAAATGGAGTATAGGAGCATTTGTGATGCAGATCCTGTTTTTAAAAAAGTATCAGGTATATATATGAAAGCAATAGGTTATACTTGCTGCCGGGATAAGGAAAGAAAGGTATCATGTAACTGTAACACCTGGGGTATTAGCATTTGCACTTCATCATTTTTAACCAGGTATTGGCAGCGATTCATTTTTTCATCTTCATCCATTTGTTTGTTCATACGGGCCATCACCCATTCGGCTGTTGTATGATCTCTCTCCATGGTTCGTTGCAAACGGAGTTGAAAGGGGGTACTTACTCCAATTACAGCATCAAGATGTTTATAGGCATCGCTTTCAAAAATAAGGGCAGCTTCTTTAATGATGTAAGGCGCTTGTTGTTGCTGTACCCACCTGTTTGCATCGGTAATGGTGACCGGGTGTACCAGGGCATTTAATAATTGTAATTTTTTTTCATCATTAAAAACAAGGTCAGCTAATTGCTTTCGGTCGAGGGTGTTATTGATAAAAATAGTTTCTCCAAAAGCCCGGGTTAGCTGGAGCCGCAGGTCTTCATCATGCTGCATCAGGCGCCTGGCAGCATCATCGGCATAGTACACCGGTACTCCTAAAAGTTCAAAAATTTTTGCAACGGTGGTTTTGCCACTGCCAATGCCACCTGTGAGGCCCAGTTTTAGCATAGATGAAAATTAAAAAAAGCTGCAAACAAAATGCAGCTTAAAAATTATTTTGTAGGTTCTATTGCTTTATTGATACCTGCCGTCCACTCCAGGCTTATTGCCTGTTTTTCAATTTTGATATAACTGCCGGGGCTGGTTTCCAGTTCAATAGTACCATCATCATTGATCTTATTTATTTTACCATGAATGCCGGCAATGGTTACAATTTTATCGCCTTTTTGCATATTATTGATAAATTCTTTTTGTTGTTTGGCTTTCTTTTGTTGCGGGCGTATCATAAAGAAATAAAATACCAGGATCATACCCCCCATCATTACTAATGTGGTAGTACTGCTGGCGCCGGCGCTTTGTAAAAAGATAGTTGATGTTGTCATATTATGTATTGTTGTTTAATTAATCCTTTTTTATTACTTCACCCGTAAGCGAAAGTTCGGGAAAAGCAGGATTTGCGTTAGAAATTACGGTGATGGTTTTATGTGCATTACCTACCCGGTGCTGGGTATCAAATTTTACTTTGATGTATCCGGTATCTCCGGGCAATATGGGTTGTTCGGGCTTTTCAGGAATGGTGCACCCGCAGCTTGCTGTGGCTTTAATGATGATCAGTGGATTTTTGCCGGAATTGGTAAACCGGAAATTATATTCCACAATTTCACCATCGGTGGCTTTGCCGAAATTATATGTAGTATCAATAATATTTGCAGTAGTACTGTCTTTTATAACAGGCGTAGCTGGTTGCGGGCCAATATTGGCCTGCTGATCATGCTTTCGGATATCGCAACTGGCAAGCAGGCAGGTGCCGAGTGTAATTAATGCGAATAGTTTCCACTTATTCATTATAATGAACTATTTTTAAATTGTACTTTTTCTATTTTATGGGTTGCGGTTAATTCTTTATTTAAATTATCTAATAACCCGTTAACAAACTGTCCGCTTTGGGGCGTACTGTATTCTTTTGCCAGGTCAATATATTCATTGATGGTAACACGGGTAGGAATTGTTTCGAAAAATAAAAATTCACACACGCCCATTTGCAGCAGGATCAGGTCCAGCGCTGCAATTCGGTCTGCATCCCAGTTTTTTAATTTGGGTTTAATTAATTCTAAAGTATATTCAGATTTTTCCTGCACCGTTTGTAACAGTTTTTGGGCAAATGCTAACTTTTCGGCATCAATTATTTTATGAAAGGCACCCACGGCGGGCTTATTCAGGTAATTGCATACAAGTGTTTCCATCATTTCGGCATCATCGTCCCAATTAATAAAATTCTCTTCTATATGTTGTGTAAAATTTTCATTGGGCAACATGAGCGACCTGAAAATAAATTGCAGAATTTGTTTCTCCGATTTTTTATCCCGGGCTTTCTCCTCAATATATTCTTTATATTCCATACTGGCCACCAGGTTTAAATATATTTTCTTTACCCCTTCGGTATCTATAACCGGTGCCAGTTTAAAATGGCTAACGGATGCTTTAAAACTGGGGTCTTCTAAAATTTTCCACAATAGTTCATTCCCGGCAAGCTTTGTGTTTACATTTAAATCGGCCTGGGATGGTAAATGTTTGCTTGCTTTATGCCGGGCATCCACTTCAGCATACCGGGCTACTTCGGTTAAAAAAAAGATGAGGTAGGTAAAAAGTTTTTTAGACTCTTCATTTTTACGATTCAATATTGCCAGGGCTTCCCCCGGTTTTTGTTGCCCACGCATACTATCAATGGCATAAAGCGTTTGCATTACTTTTACCCTTATATTTCTCCTGCTAATCATTTTCTGCTACAAGCTATTATTATGAGGGGGCAAATTTACAGTATTTCAAATGGTTTTATGGTGTTTATGCCTGAATTTCCCAAGAGGTGAAAAATTGTCTTAATTAATTGATTTTAAACTGACAGATGGGTAAAAAATCTGTCAACAATTCTTTTTATACAGATTGGTACAAAATTCGTTTAGCTTTACCTGCCTCAAAAAAAGGCATTTTATATTTTAAATTCATCAAAAAAATAGATTTTATGGCTAAAAAGTTAAGCATTACTCCTTTACACGACAGGGTAATTGTGAAACCAGCTGCTGCTGAAGAAAAATCATCAGGTGGCATTATCATTCCGGATACAGCAAAGGAAAAACCACAAAGAGGAACGGTATTAGCAGCCGGACCGGGCAAAGTGGACGAACCGGTAACAGTAAAAACAGGCGATACTGTTTTATATGGCAAATATGCCGGCACCGAAATCACTATTGAAGGGGTAGATTACCTGATCATGAGAGAAAGTGACATCCTGGCAATAATCTAAATTAACATTCACATTAAAAATTAAATTTCAAAATAAGTTTATGGCTAAAATGATATACTTCGATATCGAAGCAAGAAATAGAATGAAAAAAGGCGTTGATACCCTTGCCAACGCTGTAAAAGTAACCCTGGGCCCCAAAGGCCGTAATGTGGTTATTGATAAAAAATTTGGCGCTCCGCAAGTAACCAAAGATGGTGTTACTGTTGCCAAAGAAATTGAACTGGAAGACCCCATTGAAAATATGGGCGCTCAAATGGTAAAAGAAGTAGCTTCTAAAACAGCAGATCTTGCTGGTGATGGTACAACTACTGCAACTGTTTTAGCACAATCCATTATTGCCGAAGGTTTAAAAATGGTTGCCGCTGGCGCCAATCCGATGGATTTGAAAAGAGGGATTGATAAAGCGGTGAGCCTGGTTGTTGAAAACCTGAAATCTCAATCGCAAACCGTGGGAAATGATAGCAAAAAAATTCAACAAGTAGCTACCATTTCGGCCAACAATGATGAAACAATTGGTAAACTGATTGCCGAAGCTTTCGCTAAAGTGGGTAAAGAAGGCGTTATTACAGTAGAAGAAGCAAAAGGAACCGACACAACCGTAGATGTAGTAGAAGGAATGCAATTTGACAGGGGTTATGTTTCTCCTTACTTTGTAACCAATAGCGAAAAAATGGAAGCTGAGTTACAAAACCCGTACATCCTGATTTACGATAAGAAGATTTCTGCAATGAAAGATATTCTTCATATCCTGGAAAAAGTAGCGCAAAGCGGTCGTCCTTTGTTAATCATTTCAGAAGACCTGGAAGGGGAAGCATTGGCTACCCTGGTTGTAAATAAATTAAGAGGCACTTTAAAAGTGGCTGCTGTAAAAGCACCCGGCTTTGGCGACAGGCGTAAAGAAATGCTTACCGATATTGCTATTTTAACTGCAGGTACCGTTATTAGTGAAGATATGGGCCATAAATTAGAAGGCGTTGATATTGCATCTTTAGGCCAGGCTACATCTGTTACTATTGATAAAGACAATACCACCATCGTGGGCGGTAAAGGAAAGAAAAATGATATTACTGCAAGAGTGAATCAAATAAAAGCTCAAATTGAATCTACTACCAGCGATTACGATAAAGAAAAACTACAGGAACGCCTGGCAAAATTAGCCGGTGGTGTAGCCGTATTGTATGTAGGCGCAGCAACTGAAATGGAAATGAAAGAAAAGAAAGACAGGGTAGATGATGCATTGCATGCAACCCGTGCAGCAGTAGAAGAAGGCATTGTACCCGGTGGTGGCGTGGCTTACATTCGTGCTATAACCAGTTTAGATGCTAAGGTAAAAGGACAGATTGCCGATGAACAAACCGGTATGTCAATCGTTCGCCGTGCATTGGAAGAACCGATTCGGATTCTTACTTCTAATGCCGGTATTGATGGTTCCATTGTGGTTCAAAAAATAAAAGAAGGAAAAGCTGATTATGGCTTTAATGCCCGCACCGAGATTTATGAAAACTTATTTAAAGCAGGCGTTATAGATCCTACTAAAGTAAGCAGGGTAGCTCTTGAAAATGCGGCTTCTATAGCAGGTATGCTTTTAACTACAGAATGTGTAGTAGCCGATAAACCTAAGGAAGAAGCACCCCATATGCATGCCGGTGCTCCTGATATGGGTGGTATGGGTTATTAATAATCCTTTTTGTAACGTAATATTAAACCCCGATGCATTTGCACCGGGGTTTTTATTTTTATGAAAACCTAATTTTTCAAATTATTTTTATTCCGCTTATTTCATCAGTCCGCCAATAATACCAAATAACAAGGCCAGGGCTATAAAGGCAAGGTAAATAATTACAATGATTCCATAAATACGAAATAAGATTTTTAGGTTCGAAAATCCACTGTTTAAATTGTCCTGGTCAGTATTCAATAACCCTTTTTTTGTACGGTTTCCAAACTGGTACACCAGGTAAGAAAAAACAAATGAGATAATTGCCAATACAATATAAAGAACAGTGATAAAACCAGTCCCCATCGACAGGAACGGGTTTTCTGCACCGGCATACGGGCCGGCAGATTGTTGAACTCTGCTTAAGATGCTTCCTGCAAATAAGGCAAACAAAAAGACAAAGCCACTCATAATAAAACCCAATATCCCCAGGAAACGGGCCCACATAGCTGTTTCTTTTAAATGGGCATACGCAACGGGGTCAATGGTAAGTTCATTGTTTAATAAATTTTGGTTTTGTTCCATAATACAGCGTTTTAGGATAAATAATATATACAATATAAGAAAAATAGAAATAATGGGCCCATTCTTCATTTTAAATAAAAAAAAGCCGGTCGCCTATAAATACAATAAATGTTTTACCATTTGTCCTGCTATTATTCCATTTAGCGGAAAGCGCTTACTTAATTGTAACAACAGCTATATGTTTGCATCCAATTTTGAAATTTACAATCATGATGAAAATATTTTTTAGTGTACTGGCATTTTGTATAGCAGTAACGGTACAAGCACAAAAAATTTCGGGAACCATTTTAAAAGAAGGAGGAGATGCTGCAGTAGCCGCTACGATTGCCTTGCAAAGAGCTAGCGACTCAGCTACTGTAAAATATGCTACCATTAATAAGAATGGCAGTTTTACGATTGCTGAACCAACGCCGGGAAATTACCTGGTAAAAATTTCGCATGTAGGATATGTAACAAACTACACGGCAGTAACCGCTAATGGAACCGATATTGAACTTCCTAAAATAACACTTAGCCGCCAGCCGGCAGAATTAGCATCCGTAACGGTAACCACTGTAAAACCGGTGGTAGAAGTAAAAGCAGATAAAACAATTTTAAATGTAGAAGGCACCATCAATGCAGCCGGAAACGATGGCCTTGAGTTGCTTCGCCGGGCACCCGGAGTGATGGTAGATAAGGATGATAATATTAGCGTTGCCGGTAAAAACGGGGTAAGCATTTACATTGACGGAAAGCCATCTCCCTTATCCGGAAGCGACCTGGCCAACTACCTGAAGACCTTACAAAGTTCCCAAATGGAATCTATTGAGATTATTACCAACCCCTCAGCAAAATATGAAGCAGCAGGTAATGCCGGTATCATTAACATTAAACTGAAAAAAAATAAAACATTTGGTACCAATGGCTCTTTGAATGCCGGCATAAACCAGGGTACCCATACCCGTGCATTTGGCGGACTGAACCTGAACAACAGGAATAAATACATGAATATTTTCGGCAGCTATAATATTTATTCAGGCAAAAGTGAAATGGAAATGAATTCAATCAAAAACCAGTTAGACACTTTGTTTGATCAGAGAAATAAAATGTCTTTTCAAAACACATCTCATAATTTTAAAGTAGGAGCCGATTATTTTATAAATAAAAGGAGTACCCTGGGTGCAGTCGTATCAGGTAATTTCTCTGATATACAAATCAACAGCAACGGGCCTATGTATTTTACTGAAATATCCAGCCAAAACCTGGTGCGTATTTTAGAAGCCAGTAGTATAAATAAAATGCCCCGGAACAATGTAAGCGGAAATCTGAATTACCGGAATGTATCGGCTGCGGGCAGTGAATTGAATATAGATGCGGATTATGGTCATTATAAAATCCGTTCTAATCAAATACAACCCAATACCTACTTTCAACCCGATGGGGTTACCCAAATCAGCAAATCGGTTATCCAGTTAATAGCGCCTACGGATATTGATTTATATTCGGTAAAAGCAGATTATGAACAAAATTATAAAGGAGGAAAACTGGGTTATGGAGCCAAATCGAGTTATGTAACTACGGCAAATGATTTTCAGCAATTAGCCGAAACACATACCGGTTACATACGGGATACCGGCCGTAGCAATACTTTTGGTTACAAGGAAAATATCAATGCCCTGTATGTAAATTATAATAAGCAACTAAAAAAGGGAATCATGGTGCAAGCAGGATTGCGTGCAGAAAATACAGTTTCTAAAGGGCATTCTACCGGGTTTAAAAATGCGGGTGGTTTATGGCAGCCGTATGATTCTTCCTTTAAACGCAGTTACCTGGGCTTTTTCCCAAGCGCTGCCGTAACATTTAATAAAAACCCGATGAGCCAATATACAGTAACATACAGCCGCCGCATTGACAGGCCTGCTTACCAGGATTTAAACCCTTTTGAATTCAGGCTTAATGAATATGCTTATAGAAAAGGGAATACCACGCTAAGGCCTCAATACACCAATAGCTTTGGCCTTACCCATATTTATAAATATAAACTCACTACAAGTATCAATTATAGTTTTGTAAAAGATATTTTTGCACAGGTTCCCGATACCATTGATAAAACGAAAGGTTTTATGACCAAAAAAAACCTGGCTACACAAAATGTATTCAGTTTAAATATCAGTTACCCATTCCAGTACAAATGGTATAGTTTCTTTACTACAATGAACAGTAGTTACTCCATGTATAAAGCCGATTTTGGTGGAGGCAACCGGAATATCGACCTAAAAGTTTTTGCGCTTACTTATTTTATGCAAAATGCATTTAAATTGGGTAAAGGATGGACAGCAGAATTAAGCGGGCAATATTTTTCTCCATCTGTTTGGCAGGGTACCATAAAGTCCCGGGGAATGGGGTATGTAGATGCCGGGGTCCAAAAAACCGTTTTAAAGAATAAAGGGAATTTAAAAGTAAGTATGAGTGATATTTTTAAAACCATGAAATGGGGTGGTACCAGTGATTTTGCAGGAGTGAAAAGTGAATTTACCGGCCATGGCGAAATGCCGCAACTTAAAATAAATTTTAATTACCGCTTTGGAAACAGCCAGGTAAAAGCAGCACGCCAAAGAAAAAGTGCAGCAGAAGAAGAAAGTAAACGTACCCAGCAAAGCAGCGGTATGGGCGGGCAATAAATTGAATAAAGGATATAAAAGACAAGCTATCCATCTTTGGGTAGCTTTTTTGTTTTCTATACCTCAATAAATTTTTCGTTCTGCTACTTTCTATAGAAATTCGCAGCATGACGCCAGAAAGAAATAAACGGCTAACTGCCGTATTGGAAAAAAGACAAGCGAATCTCACCGTAGTTTTAGAAAATATTACCGACCCCCATAATATTTCTGCCATCATGCGTACATGCGATGCAGTGGGCATCCAGGAAATATTTATTCTCAACAACAAAATTCCACGGCATAAAAAATGGGGCGCTAAAAGCTCATCCAGTGCCGCTAAATGGCTTACCATTCACCAGTATGAAGATGCCCAAACCTGTTTCAGCGACATCCGCAAAAAATACAATAAAATTTTTACTACTCATTTAAGTAACGATGCGGTAAGTATTTATGATATTTATTTTGATGAAAGCGTGGCCTTGGTGTTTGGAAATGAGCATAGTGGTGTAAGTGAAGAAATGGTAGCCATGGCCGATGGTAATTTTTTAATTCCGCAAGTAGGCATTATTAAATCTTTAAATGTATCTGTAGCATGTGCTGTATGTATTTATGAAGCGTACCGACAAAAAGAAAAAGCAGGCCATTATCAAAAACCTTCACTGCCACCAGCCCAAATGGCGGAACTCCGTACACAATGGGGCTTTTATGATGAAAGCTAAAAAGATTTTTTTAAATAGCACAGGTAAAAGTATTTAACAGGAATGAAATATCTTTAAGCATCCAAAAATAATGGTATGCTTAAGATCAGTATCTTCCTCCTGTTGTGTTGCCCATTATGGGTATTTGCCCAAAAGAAAGCGTTAACGCATG
Source organism: Sphingobacteriales bacterium 39-19 (assembly GCA_001898465.1). Taxonomy (GTDB): domain Bacteria; phylum Bacteroidota; class Bacteroidia; order Chitinophagales; family Chitinophagaceae; genus Ferruginibacter. The sequence goes on from MKTX01000006.1 coordinate 126,965, forward strand.
CCGTATATGATGGCTGGAAATCGGCAGGGGAGCGTAAGATTAGTGATAATGGAAATTATATTTTGTATGCCATTAATGAGCAGGAAGGAGATGGCCGGTTATTCATCCGGGGCCTGTACCAGGCAGATTCAATGATTATAGAAAATGGCTATAATGCCATATTTACACCCGATGGGCGCTATGTAATAAGTAAGATAAAACCCCCTTTTGCAGATACCCGGCAGGCAAAAATAAAAAAGAAAAAGCCCGATGAAATGCCAAAAGATTCGCTTGCTATCATCGTCACCGGAACCGACAGCATCTTAAAAATTAGCCGGGTACAATCATATAAGATCCCCGAAAAATCAAGTGAATGGCTGGCTTATCAAATGGAAAAACCGCTACGGGATACATCCAGAAAAGAAGCCAAACCCGATTCCCTGAAAAAGCAAGTAAATGCATGGGCAAGCCTGGCAGACTCAGTAATACGCCGTTCTTTAAATAACATAAAAGGAAAAATTAAAAAAGAACAAGTATTGGCCGCAGCAGAGAAAGCAGCTAAAATAATTGAAAAAAAGGCAGCAGATGATGCTACCCGGGATGCGGGTGATGAGGCATCCCCCGGCTCTCCTTCGAATGAAGGAAACGAGCTGGTTTTAAGGAACCTGGTTACTGGAAAAGAAAACAGATTCCCGGCAGTAGCCTCTTATCTTTTTGATGGCTATGGTACTGTTTTATTAATAGAAACCAGCCCCGATAAAAAAGATAGCACCAGTAAAGCCTGTATCATTTTACATCATTTACAAACCGGTATTGCCGATACCCTATTGAAGGGATTTCATGATGCAGCCTCCTTTCGTTTTGATGAAGGAGGCGCCCAGCTTGCATTTACAGCAGAATCAGACAGTAGTGATAAAGCGCTTCAAAAATTTTATAAACTGTGGTATTATAAATTGGGAGATGATACGGCCCGTATTATCGCCGATAAAAATACCGTGGGCATGATGGTGGGTATGGGCATTAGCGAAAATGCAAAAATTAATTTTAGTAAAGATGGTAAAAAATTATTTTTCGGTATCGCTCCCCTGCAACCGTTAAAAGATACCAGCTTGGTTGACTTTGAACTCGCCCGGCTGGATATTTGGAATTATAAAGATGATTACCTGCAACCCCAGCAATTAAAACAACTCAATGCAGAATCAAAACGGAGTTACCTGGCGGTAATGAATTTGCCAAAAACAGGTGTAGTGCTGTTGGGAGATATAGATGCAGAAAATTGCAGCCTGGTAAATGAAGGTGATGCCGATTGGGTGCTGGCTCAAACCAGTAGTGGCAACAGGCAGTCCCTGCAATGGGAAGGCAGGCCCCGCTGGACGATTTACATGATCAACACCCGGGATGGCGGGCGTACACTCATCAAAAAAAATAATCTTTCAGCAGCTTCTGCATCACCAGGCGGAAAATTTGTTTATTGGTACGATCCTCAGGAAAAAAATTATTTTACTTATAATGTACAAACCGGAAGTTTAAAAAATATCAGCGCTAAAATATCGGTACCCTTGTATAATACTGAATTTGATATGCCGGATTACCCGAATGCCGCCGGTTTTACCGGTTGGATGCAAAATGATAGCCTGGTATTGATTAATGATGAATATGATATATGGGCTTTAGATCCCAATGCCAGGCAGGCCCCTGTCAATATCACGGCAGGAAACGGCCGAAAGAATAAATGGGTATATGAAGCCTACCATTTTGATAGTGAGCAACGGTATTTTAAAATGGGCGATACGCTTTGGCTTAGTCATTTTAATAAAATAAATAAAGAGGCAGGTTTTAGTATGAAAGTACTGGGCTCAGCGGTTTCTCCACAATCCTTTGGCAGTGCCCCGTACAGCTATCCTTCGGTGGTAAAGGCAAAAGATGCCCAAATGTTTTTAGTTCAGCAAAGCCATATTAGCGCCAGTGAAATATATGCCGGTAACTCATTTCATCATTTAAAACAAATGACACATATAGCCGATCAGCAAAAAAAATATAACTGGCTTACGGCAGAGTTAATCCATTGGAAAATGTTTGATGGTAAAATGAGTGAAGGAATTTTATATAAACCCGAAAATTTTGACCCGCATAAAAAATACCCCATCGTATTTTATTTCTATGAAAAAAATGCCGATGGATTGTATGCATACAAAACGCCGGCACCCAGCGCATCCATCATCAATATTCCATATTTTGTAAGCAATGGTTATTTGGTTTTTGATCCGAATATTTATTACAAAACCGGGGAACCGGGCGCCAGCGCTTATAATAGCGTAGTGAGTGCAGCTAAATACCTGTCTCAATTTCCATATGTTGATTCCGCTAAAATGGGCATACAAGGCCAAAGCTGGGGTGGCTACCAGGTAGCTTACTTAATTACCCGTACCCCTATTTTTAAAGCCGCCGGGGCAGGAGCGCCAGTAGCCAATATGACGAGCGCTTATGGGGGTATTCGCTGGGGTAGCGGCATTAACCGGCAGTTTCAATATGAAAAAACACAAAGCCGGTTGGGCGCTACCTTGTGGCAACGACAAGACCTTTACATCAAAAATTCACCCTTATTTTTTGTAAATAAAATTAAAACACCCGTTCTTATTATGGCAAATGACCAGGACGGGTCGGTTCCCTGGTACCAGGGCATCGAGTTCTTCACGGCTTTAAAAAGATTGGGAAAACCCTCCTGGCTGCTGCAATACAATGGCGAAGATCATAACCTTGTAGAAAGAAGGAACCGGAAAGATCTGTCCATAAGGCTTAGCCAGTTTTTTGATCATTACTTAAAAGGCGCCAAAGCTCCTTATTGGATGACAAGAGGCGTGCCTGCCACAGAAAAGAACCGTGACTGGGGTTTGGAACTTGATAACGCCGAAGCGAATTAAGAAAAAATTTATCTGGGCTTATTTCTTTTTAAAAACAAGCAAACTATCATCTAAGAGGTACAGGTAAAGTTTATCTTCTTTAAAATAATAACTGGCAACCTTACCCGATACGTTTTCTTGTATTATTTTCTCAAATGCAACATTATTTTTTTCGCAATATACTTTTGTTTGGTACAGGTTTCCAAAGCTTATCCTGTTTCCTTCAATGGTAATACGGCCGCCAAAGTTGTTACAACCATCATGGCCGCTGATGATGCCTTTTTGAATATCAATCTTCATTTCGGGAAGACCCTTTGTGAACATCTTTTTTATTTGTTCTAAGCCTTTTACATTCTCTAAAATCCAGGTATTATTAAGCAGGGGATGGTATAAATATTTTCCACAACCTGTATAAGTTTTCCCGGCCAGGTTTACTTGTACAAGGCGGGTTTGTGTAAGAAAATTACTATTTGGGCAATTGCTGCTATCAATGGTAATGATCATATCGCCAATTTTAGTAAATAATGTAAACCGGGTTTGAAGGTTTGTTTTTTTAGCAGCTGTAGCATATACACTCATTTGAATGCCATCGGCGGTGCTGAATAAAAAATATTTATCAAAATCCATATCTAATTGCCAGGGGGCGGGGTTGTTACCGTTAGCCGTGAAATCAATACCCGTATTGAGTTTGGTTTGCAGGCTGTCGCTTAATTTAAGATCAAACTGCTGCCTGGCCAGCACCGTTTCCGGGGCATACCGGGTACTGCGGCAGGCTGAAACAGTGAATAATGCGATGCAGCAGGATATGAGGATATAAATTTTCATTCCATGAATTTACAACTGTAAGTTAGAGAATTACCCGCTTCAACCAAAAGACAGGGCTGTGCAGAATCACTTGCTAATGTTTCAGGCAAACTTTTTATCTTCGGGTTATGCAACATAATAAAATTAAATAAGCATGAAAAGGATTACAGGATTTTCGGTTTGGATTGTCGTATTGATCTTATCAACAGCAGCCTGCAAAGAATCAAAAATGATAGGTACCGGTAATACAGCCACCTTACCTGCCAATATCAGCCTGAATGGAAAATTGTTTACCAGTTTATTTCAGCAAAAAGCAGCCGAGTACCGGGCTTTGTGTTTACAAGGATATAATATTGCCCGATACCGGATAGAAAATTATAAACCCAAAACAAATAAAAAATTAGCCATCATCACAGATATTGATGAAACGCTTTTAGATAACAGCCCCTATGCGGTACACCAGGCCTACCTGGGTAAAGAATTTGAATCGGCATCCTGGTATAACTGGACGAGTATGGCTATGGCAGATACCATGCCCGGTGCCGGTGCATTCCTGCATTTTTGTGCTTCTAAAAATGTGGAAGTATTTTATGTAACCAACCGGGATGAAAAAGAAAGAGAAAACACGATCCTGAATTTAAAGAAATTGGGCTTGCCTTATGCCGATGGTACACATATGCTTACCAGGCAAACCACTTCAACCAAGGAACCGCGGCGCCAATATGTAATGAAGGATCATGAAGTGATATTGCTGATGGGCGATAACCTGGCTGATTTTTCAGCTTTGTTCGAAAAAAAGAATATGGAAGACAGGAGCCGTCAGGTAAATAGTTTTTCTGCAGAATTTGGTGACCGCTTTATTGTATTTCCCAATTCAAATTATGGCGATTGGGAAGGCAGCCTGTATAATTATAAATATAATTTAAGCCAGGCTCAAAAAGATTCGGTTATGAAATCCGTTTTAAAAAGTTATTAACTGAATTTAATACGCCATTGTTTATAAAATCAAATCAACTGTATGTCAGAAACCCACACGTACAAACCTTCATTAAAATTATTAGATGCTACGATGATTGTTGCCGGCTCCATGATTGGGTCCGGTATTTTTATTGTGAGTGCCGATATAGCCCGTAATGTGGGCAGCGCAGGATGGCTTATTGCAGTATGGCTTATTACCGGGTTTATGACCTTAACGGCTGCACTTAGTTATGGGGAGCTTAGCGCCATGTTTCCCAAAGCGGGGGGGCAGTACGTGTATTTGAAAGAAGCCTATAACCCACTCGCCGGTTTTTTATATGGCTGGAGCTTTTTTGCGGTAATACAAACGGCTACAATTGCTGCCGTGGGTGTTGCCTTCTCTAAATTCCTGGGCACTTTTATACCGCTTCTTGATATTAAGGATGAAAACATACTAGCTACCCTGGGTATTTTTAAAATTTACCCGGCCCAGTTTGTTTCTATTGCTATCATTGTTTTATTAACCTATATCAATACCAGGGGGATTAAAGAAGGTAAACTCATTCAAACCAGTTTTACGGTAGTAAAATTATTATCCTTATTTGGCCTCATTATCTTTGGTTTTTTACTTGCAGCAAAAGCAGATGTATGGAATAGTAATTGGGCAGATGCCTGGACCATGGTGCACCGAAGTGAAACCGGAGAAGTAGTGGGTTCTGTATTTGGCAGTGCCATCCTGGGGGCCATTGCAGCAGCCATGGTAGGATCTATTTTTAGCAGCGATGCCTGGAATAATGTGACCTTTATAGCCGGCGAAGTGCATAATCCAAAAAAGAATATTGGTTTAAGCCTTTTCCTGGGAACCATGATTGTGACCTTGATTTATGTGGCGGTAAATCTCATGTACATCAGCGTACTGCCCATGCAGGAAATTGCATCGGCGCCGCAAGACCGGGTGGCCGTTGCCGCAAGTACTAAAATATGGAGCAACGCAGGCGCTTATGTAATTGCCGTGATGATCATGATCTCAACCTTTGGTTGTAATAATGGACTCATTCTTTCGGGTGCCAGGGTTTATAATACCATGGCCAGGGATGGATTGTTTTTTAAAAAAGCAGCTTCATTCAATAAAAATGATGTTCCGGAATTTGCATTGTGGATACAATGTATTGTTGCTTCTTTGCTTTGCCTTAGTGGAAAATATGGCGACCTGCTGGATATGATTTCATTTGTAGTGGTTTTATTTTATGCACTCACCATTGCGGGCATATTTATCTTACGTAAAAAAATGCCGGGTGCAGAAAGGCCTTATAAAGCATTTGGGTATCCCGTGTTACCGGCTATCTATATCTTAATGGCAATTAGTTTTTGTGTATTGTTAATTTGGTTTAAACCCACCTATGCAGGCTGGGGGCTGGGTATTGTGTTACTGGGTATTCCTGTTTATTATATTGCCATGGCCAATAAAAAAATATGATTTCGTTATGATCCATTTTGATTCTCTCTTTTCTTCTTTTCAGTTACCGGTACTGGTTATTGGGGATGTAATGCTGGATACATATTGGTGGGGTAACACAGAACGTATTTCTCCCGAAGCGCCTGTACCGGTGGTGGCTGTTTCAAAAAAAGAACAACGCATTGGTGGTGCAGGCAACGTAGCCCTCAACCTGGTTTCACTGGGCGCCCGGGTAAGCCTGATAAGCCTTGTGGGCGATGATGATGAAGCCAGCCAGTTAAAAGATTTATTAGATGCGAATAAGATAAATTCGGCTTATTTATGCCAAAGTAAAGAACGAGGCACTACCAATAAAATCCGCATCATCAGCCGTAACCAGCATATGATGAGGCTGGATGCAGAAGTAACAAAAGACCTCTCGGCTGCAGAAGAAAGCCTCTTTTTACAAAATGTGGAGGCGGCGATCAACGCCGAAAAACCTGCCGTGGTTATTTTTGAAGATTATAATAAAGGTGTACTTACGCATACTGCCATTCAAAAAATAATAGCACGCTGTAAAGAATTAAATATTGCAACTACCGTAGACCCCAAACGAAAAAACTTTTTCTCTTACACCGGGGTAGATGTATTTAAGCCCAACCTGCGGGAAGCTAAAGAGGCGCTGAACATTATTGAACCGGGTGTATCGCAGCCCCTGCTTCACCACATTCACAAATCCTTACAAGCTAAGCTGGGCCACGATACTTCCTTTATCACCCTTTCAGAAAACGGTGTGTATTATTGTAATGATTCCGAAGAAAGCTGGGTGCCTACACATGCCCGAAATATTGCAGATGTGAGTGGTGCAGGCGATACGGTAATTGCAGTAGCTTCTTTGGTTTTTGCCGCTACAAAAAATCGTAAACTCATGGCCGAAATGGCTAATATAGCCGGCGGTATCGTATGCGAAGAAGTGGGCACAGTTGCCATCAATAAAGAAACATTCCTGGAAGAATGTAAACGCCTGCTCTCATAAATTCCCCCGGTTTAAAAATTATTGAAATTTAACACTGCTTTGTTTGAGTTTGTTGAACAAATTCAAAAAAACATTCGAGGGGGTTTGTCGCAGAAATAAATAATTTTGTATCAAATTTCAAATTACATCTATGCAAAATTTTGCAATTGCCATACATGGTGGGGCGGGTACCATCGTTAAAGAAGATATGACGCCGGCATTGGAAAAAGCGTACCTCAAAGGAATTGAAGATGCCCTGAATGCCGGTTATGCCGTACTAGACCAGGGGGGTACGGCTGTAAATGCAGTAAAAGCAGCCATTGTAGTGCTGGAAGATAACCTGTTATTTAATGCCGGCAGGGGTTCGGTTTTTACAAAAAAAGGAGTGCAGGAAATGGATGCAGCCATTATGGATGGCAAAACCACAGCAGCCGGTGCCGTTGCTGGGGTGCGAAATGTGCGTAATCCCATTGAATTGGCCGAAGAAGTAATGATCAACAGTAACCATGTTTTCTTAAGCGGAAAAGGCGCCAATGATTTTGCCATTAAGCAGGGAGTGAAATTAGAACCCGATGAATTTTTCTTTTCACAATTCCGGTATGATCAGTGGAAACAATTAAGAGATAGTGATAATTATTCGTTAGATCATACCCACCAGGGATTGGAAGAGTTGATGCAGGATAAAAAATTTGGTACTGTAGGCGCTGTAGCCTGCGATATGAATGGAAATATTGCAGCCGCTACCAGTACGGGCGGAATGACAAATAAAAAATATGGCCGTATTGGAGATAGCCCCATTATTGGTGCGGGTACTTATGCCAATAATGCCACATGCGCTATCAGTTGCACCGGCCATGGAGAACCCTTTATAAGAGCCGTAGCCGCTCACCGGGTGAGTAGCCTGATGGAATTTAAAAATTTAAGTTTACAAGAAGCCATGCATGAAACGGTTCATAAAAAATTAATGGAAATGGAAGGCGAGGGCGGCATGATAGGGATTGATGCCAACGCAAATGTATCCATGCAATTCAATAGTGCCGGTATGTACCGGGGCATGCGAAACAGTAAAGGTAACATGTCAATGAACATATATAAGGATAGTGAATAAGGATATTCTATTTATTACGAACCCGTATGCTGAATGAAAAAATATGCAGTAATTGTGGCTGGTGGACTGGGTAGCAGAATGCAATCCAGCTTACCCAAGCAATTTATCATGATTAATCATAAGCCGGTACTTTATTACAGTATCCAGGCTTTTTTAAATGCTTATGAAGATGTACAGGTCATCCTGGTACTACCCGAAGAACATACCAGCAGGGGCCAGGAAATCATTGATGCTTATTTTGACTATACCCGAATTCGCATAGTAATAGGAGGCAGAACCCGCTTTCATTCTGTGCAAAATGGGCTGCATGAAATAAATGAAGAAAGTATCATCTTTGTACATGATGCCGTAAGGTGCCTGGTAAGTGAAAACCTGGTGCAGCGCTGCTTTGATGCCGCCATGCAATTTGGATCGGCCATTCCGGTAACCCCTAGTAAAGATAGCCTGCGCCTCGTATTGCCCGATGATACCAATGAAGTAATTGACCGGGACAAAGTAAAGCTGGTACAAACACCACAAACATTCCATAGTAAAATTTTATTACCGGCTTTTCAAATTGATTATAAAGAAAAATTTACTGATGAAGCCACGGTAGTAGAAGCATTTGGGCTTACTGTTCATCTCATTAGTGGTGAAGAACGAAATATTAAAATTACCCACCCCATAGATATTTATATGGCAGAAAGAATTTTGGATGAAAGAGGTTATTAAAAAAATATTGACCCGGCTTCATATTTATCATCCGTTGCAAAGCTTTTACAGGCGCCAAATTTTTGAACGAAAGAAAAAGAAATTGCAAAAACAATTTGCAGCCTACCAGGGCCCGGGTTTTACCTGTAATGTATGCCAGGCTCAATATATTAAAATGGCCCCTGATTGGCCTGGGCCGGAAAACAGGCATGCATTAGAGAAAAACAAGGTAATTGCAGGGTATGGAGAAAATATTTTATGCCCGCATTGCCTTTCTACTGCCAGGGAGCGCCTGGTTTTACTTATGCTGCAACAGCACATTCCATTCGCCGGCAAAAAAATATTATTATTGTCGCCCGAGAAAACTATTTATTCTTATTTAAAAGAAAAGGCTTCCGTTATTACTGCCGATATCAGCCCGGGGTTTTATAAAAGTATTGATCCCCATATTCAAAAAGAAGATGCCCGGGCTTTTCAATTTAGTGATCAATCTTTCGATATCATCATTGCCAATCATGTGCTGGAGCATATTCCCCAGGATGAGATAGCGATGAAGGAAATGTACCGGGTTTTAAAAAGCGGGGGGAAGGCTATTTTACAAGTACCGTATTCTATGGATATACCCGGTACCCTGGAAACACCCGGGATTCAGGATGCAGCATTACAATCTGCTTTATACGGGCAAAGGGATCATGTGCGTATTTATCAATTACAAGATTATATACATCGGCTACAGAGAGCGGGCTTCCAGGTAGAAGAATGGGATTACGAAAAGTTAAAGCCTTATTATAAAAATGCGATTCAAAAGGGGGAAAGCTTTTTAATGATCCTTAAGAACTAGGGTTTAATTAATTTTAAAATGGAAGGCAGGTGATTGTATTTCAAAAAAGGATAAGGTTGATCCCGACCACCAAATTTTCTATAAAATCGGGCAATTCCGGCGGCATCCGATCCTTCAAAATCGAGTAACAATCCACGGCCCGAAAATTCCCGGATGATTTGGTCGTATAACACATCATTGGCGTGAACGGCTCTGCCCCGTGCGGTATTGCATGAAATAATATTATATAACCTGTCTTTAAAAAGGATTAATATGCTTGCTGCCAATAATTCCTTTGCAGGGTTCAGCACAGCTCTTGCATATACCTTGCTATAAGGCTGTATATTTTTGCATGCTTTTAAAAAATGTACATAATCATTGTCCTTAAAACTGGGTATTTTTTTTTGATACAGTTCCCGGTATAGTGCGACTATCTTTTTTATATCTTTTTCCCATACATATTCACTATTAAATTTTTTTATCCATTTTAGATTTTTTTTTAAAGTGAAACTATAATTGGATTGCACTTTCCCATAATCATCTTGTATGGGTAATACCAGGTTTTGGCGCATCTGTAAAGGGTATTCAGTACCCGTGAATAAATTCTGGTGGTTGAGTGTGATCTCAGCAAACGAAAAATATTTTGCAGCTTCTTTTATAAAAGCCATGCTTTCTTTTCCTGTAAGCGGTTGCTTTGAAATAATACCCAATTGCTGTGTAAATGCCGGCTGGTATAAATAGGAGATACCCATTTTTTTACGGTAGGGCAATGGCATGCCGGTTTTATAGTCTCCGCACACCAGGGCATCCCAATGGCTGCACATCGCATCTAAATACCCGCTCATGGCATACAACATACCCATGGGCGAGCCGGTAATGAGGCGGTCCCATTTTTCCTTGTTAAGATCTGCTTGTTTTATATAACGTATCGTTTCCATTAAAAATCTATTTGCGGAAACAATCTGTGTATTGATATTTTTTGGATATCGATGCTAAAGGAAATGTTCTTCACAAATCTTTTTTTACCCAGGGTGCTTTTAAAATAATCGTCATATACTTTACTGTATAAGAGGGGCGCATAAATATTAAGTACATCATTACATAAAGAAAGCTGCAAACCCGCATCATATAAGAGTTTCCCGTCTTTATTGTTTTTATCCCAGGCTTCGGCATAAGTTCCGGCATCGGCAAATATCTTCAATGGTATTTTTATGGGCAGTATGGATAAGGGGTTTATTTTATTGGGGATACTCGTACTAAAGTTGATGGCTGTTAACCAATTATCTGTTTTTCCTATTTTATTACTCAATAAATCAGTGCGTACTTTAAAGGCGCCATCCCGGTTCATGATTTGCTGCGAATATAATTTTTCGAACTCATTGCGGCCGATAAAATAATTGCTGTACGTATAATCTTCATCTCCTTTTGGTCCGCTGAGTGTTAGGTGGTAGGGCGAAGTTTCGTATTGAGTAAGGAATGTTTTATTACCTGTGTACAGGAATTTTCCTGCAAATAAGCGAACTTGTAAACCGCCGCCACGGGCATAATTGAAAAAATAATTTCCCGTAAAATCCATGCGTACAAAGCCTTTGCCCTGGTTCAGGGTGAGGGCAGCCTGGTATGGGTAAAGTACCCGGTAATTTTCAATCATCAGCTTAAGCTCATTTACATAACGGCGATGAGTAGGGTAGCTGATGATATCGCCACCGGTGAGTGTATCCCGGTCAAATCGCAAACCGGTTTCATTAATTAAAAAAGTTTTCCATTGTATCACCCGGCTTATGCTACTGCGTGGATTTATTTTTGCAAATTCGTACCTCAGCGTGGGTACTAATTTAGAAAATGACTGGTTATTTTTTTTATCGGTAGAATCAATAAAATTATCACCCGTAAATTTTTCACCGGCCAGTGCTATTTCAAATTTAGCTCCTTTCGTACCCGGCAAAAAAGTATAACCTGCCCGGCCAATACCATCCAGTACTTTTGAGCCGGTGCCAAAAAGCGGGGCTATAAAAAATTTAAATTTAGGAAACGGGAAGCTATAATTATGCAGCATAGCGCCCAGCATCAGGCCATCATAATAATTATAACCCACAGCCGGGAGGATATTGATATAATTGTATTTGTCAGTTTCTTTTAGATTAAAAAAACTGCTGAATTTTATTTTTTTCTTTTGCCTTGCCTGGAGTTCCAGCTCCCCTTTTTGCTGCAATAATGCAAAAGAAGCATCTAAGTTCCGGCCACTGCTTTGTTCTAAACTGTTTTTAAAATCAGCTGGGGAAGGGTGTTTAAATTTCCAATTTTCGTAATAGGCCTGCATGGATTTATCAAATACATCTTTTCCTAATTTTTGCTCAATGGTTTTTAACCAGTTGCCGGCTTTCGTATATGCCATTAAACCATAATTCATCACTGAAAATTTGCTGGCGGGTGTTTCTATGGGTTGGTCTTTTTTTAAATCAATTATCGTATGCATCCCCAGTTCCATAAAATCACCGGGTAATCTTTTATTGAGAAATGCCGAAGAGGTTTCTGAATAAGCCATTGGAGCGCTGCCATATTTTTCAGCCATGTATCTTTTATCATAATACGTATTGATGCCTTCATCCATCCAGGGGTGCAACCTTTCATTGCTGGCAAGAATACCGTAAAACCAATTATGCCCAATTTCATGATTTATTACAAAGTCTAATTCTTTTTCTGTACCCGGTGTTGATACCAATGTAATGGTCGGATATTCCATTCCCCCATCATTCATTCCTTTTTTATCAACCACAGTTACGGCATCATACGGATATTCACCCAGCCATTTGCTTTTTGTTCTTACCGCATCCTTCATCATGGCTATGCTATGGGCCCATATTTTTTCATTTTTAGGATAATAAAATGCATTTAGTTTAACAGTATGGCTGGCCAACTGCAAAGTATCTTCCTTTATTAAAAAATCCGGCGAAGCAAACCAGGCAAAATCATGAACTTTATTTTGCTCATAATAACGGGTAATGCTATTGGGCTGTTTGCTTGTATTTTTTAGATTGCCGGTGGCGGCTACTAAAAAACTGTCGGGTGTAGTAATGCTCACTTTATAATTCCCAAATTCACTATAAAATTCACCCTGGTCAAGGTAAGGTATTTCATGCCATCCGTGTTTGTCATATACGGCGGGTTTGGGATACCATTGTGTTATTTGATACGAGTTGCCAATTACACCGCTTCTTGAAAAAGCCAGTGGTAATTTTACATTAAAAGGGGTTTCAATGTGGCATTGCTTTCCCGGGGCAAGCGGCTGGGGTAATAATAATTTAATAATATCCTGGTGTACCGGGTGGTCAAGAGTAGATGCTGCCATTCCATCCACTTTAAAATTAAGCCTGTTAATATACCCCCGCTGGTTGTCTTCTGAAAAATAAAATGCAGTGGAGCCGTTCTCTAATTGCTGATCAGTAAATGCAGTTTTATCATTTTTATAGGCATTTGGATAAAGCTCTATCCAGAGGAAATGGAGCGTATCAGGCGCATGATTGGTATAAAGCATTTCTAAATTACCCTCCAGGCTGCGTGAGCCCGGGTTTAGGCTTACCGAAATGGTATAGTCTACCTGCTGTTGCCAATAGTCAGCAGATTGGCCAAAGGCCAGTAAAGTTTGTATTACAAAAAGAAGGAGAAGCAGCCGTTTTTTCAATACCAGGTATTTTACCAAAAATAATAAAATATATGAGGATACGGCAGTTGTTTGAGTTTAATAAGAAATCAAATGTTTCTGTTTTGCGGATGGTGATGGTTAAGTTACCTTTGCTGGATTATTTTTGTACCCGGGAAAATGGGTATAAAAAATTTTAATTTATATTCATTATTGTATTGAAAAAATAAAAAATGGAAGCAAACGAAAAAGTAGATTGTTTAATAATAGGTTCCGGGCCGGCCGGTTATACGGCTGCCATTTATGCCGCCCGTGCAAATTTAAAACCGGTATTATACCAGGGTATTCAACCCGGCGGCCAGCTTACGATTACTACAGAAGTAGAAAATTACCCGGGTTACCCCGATGGAGTACAAGGCCCCGAAATGATGGATCAGTTTGAAAAGCAGGCGAAGCGCATGGGAGCAGATATCCGGTATGGGCTGGCTACCCGGGTGGATTTTTCGACACACCCCTTAAAAGTAGAAATAGATGAAGAAAAATGGATTGAAGCGCATACTGTTATTATTTGTACAGGGGCTTCTGCAAAATGGCTTGGCATTCCCAGCGAACAAAAACTGAATGGGTATGGTGTAAGCGCCTGTGCAGTTTGTGATGGCTTTTTCTTTAAAGGTAAAGAGGTTGCTATTGTGGGTGCCGGTGATACTGCAGCAGAAGAGGCATTATACTTGTCTAAATTATGTACCCGGGTACATATGATCATTAGGAGAGATGAAATGCGAGCCAGTAAAATAATGCAGGAGAGAGTGCTGAATACGCCCAATGTCAGCATCTATTGGAATACGGAAACGGATGAGATATTGGGTGATAAAAAAGTGGAAGGGGTACGATTGAAAAATAATATTACAGGCGAAAAAATTGAAATTCCCGTAAGCGCTTTCTTTGTTGCTATTGGCCATCAACCCAATAGTGAAATATTTAAAGGCTGGCTCACTATGGACGAAGCCGGGTATTTAAAAACTTTGCCCGGCACCAGCAAAACAAATGTAGAAGGGGTTTTTGCTGCGGGGGATGTACAGGATAAAATTTACAGGCAGGCAGTAACGGCAGCAGGCAGTGGTTGCATGGCAGCCCTGGATGCCGAACGATACCTGGGAGAAAAGGGACTTTAATTTATAAATAGCCTGCTTGGGCTGAATAATTTCATGATATGTTTACCATTCACCTGAACCAATTAAAATTTCATGGGCACCATGGGGTACATGATGAGGAAACCCTGGTAGGCAATAATTTTGAAGTTTCTGTTTCAGTAACTTTTATTGCACCTGAAAAAATAGAAAGCCTGGCTGATACTATTAATTACGTCGCACTTCACCATATTATACTCGGTATTTTTAAAAAACCGGTGAAACTTTTAGAAACGCTTGCTTTGGATATATGCGATCAATTAAAAGACTATGATCGCAGGATTAAATCAATTAACATATCTATAAACAAATTAAACCCGCCAATCAATAATTTTACAGGGAGTGTCGGCGTTTCTATCATTAAAGAATACGAGGTATTACTATGAGATTTTTTTTTGCAGGTATATTTATTTTTTTATGCTCCTTTTCCGGTTTGTCACAAGATGCGGCCTCTTTTATAAAAGAAGGCGAACGATTAGAGGCTGTACCCAATGAAAAAGGGGCTTTCGAAAAATTTAAACTGGCCCTGGTTCATGACCCGGGTAATGTATATGTGCTTACCAAGTGCAGTGAACTTTGCAGCCGGATTGGAAACCGTGAAACAAACCCCGATAACCGGGATGCTTATTATGCAGCAGCGCTTTCTTATAGCAAAAAAGCATTGGCCTTAGCTCCGCAAAATGATGAAGCCAATGTAAGTATGGCAATTGCACTGGGGCGTATTGCTTTATTAAAGGCCGGTAAAGAAAAAATTACAGCCGTTAAGGATATTAAACATTATGCAGATTTTGCGATTAAATACAACCGGCAGAATTTTAAAGCCTGGCATATATTGGGAAAATGGAATTACGAAGTAAGTAATCTCAATACCATTGAGCGGGCAGCTACCAAAGTGTTTTATGGAGGCTTACCCAATTCCAGTTTTAAAAAAGCCATTGAGGCTTATGAAATGGCAAAGAAACTAAAGCCCGATTTTATACTGAATTACCTGGAACTGGCCAAAGCGTATCAAAAAAACAATCAAAAGAATGTTGCGATTGCACAATTAAAAACATTGCTCTTACTGCCCAATAAAACAGAAGATGATCCCCGTATAAAAACAGAAGCCAGGAGTTTGCTGGCTAAATGGGATTAAGGAATAAATAGGCCGATACGCCCATTGCCACCGGCCAAGTAAACAGCATTTCCCTTTTTTGCTTTTTGTACTACATGAAAACCATCATTACTGATGCGATAAAAGCGCAGGCCATTACTATTGCTGATGTCCACACCATTTAAGCCACAGGTAATCCACTTTTTTTTATTGATGTGTGCTATACAACTCCGGTAACCGGTAGGCGGCACCAATGCTGTTTCCACATATTTTCCTTTGTTTTTACACCGCAGGAAATTTCCCTTGCTGGCATCACGCTGGTTAAAATCACCCCCTGCAATCAAATAGTTTTTTTTATAAACCGCTATTGAATTTGCGCCTGTACTTTCTTTGCCTTTTAATAGGGGCAGGCTCATTTTATTATGTGGAGTAATCAATGAAGCGGAAAGTCCGCCGGTAATTAAAACATAATCTGAGGGACTTATCATTTTAATATTGGTCCCGCTGCTGGCAAAGCAGGCTTCCCCGCTATCGGCCAGTGGGCGGGTAGCTTCATCCATTTCCTGCCAGGTTTTTCCAGCATCCAGGGTAGTGGCCATAAAAAATTTACCGTTTATAGGATCACCCACTACTATTCCATGTGCATCATCATAAAAATCCAGGGCATCCAGGAACATACCTTTAGTTTTATTTTCATAAACGATATCCCAGCTTTCACCAGCATTGGTTGTACGTAATATATAAGCAGGTTCACCAATGCCCATAATGATTGCCGTACTGTCGTTAAATGCTTCTATATCTCTAAAATCGGTTTTTTCAAAACCCGCTACGGTCATCCATTTCCATTGCCTGCCTCCATCTTTACTTAATCCTACTGTGCCCTGGCTGCCGCTTACCCAAATGTTGTTATTGGTAACTACGCTTAATCCTCTAAAACTGGCGGCTTTACCCATTTGTAATAATTTTACTGATTGCCCCTGAGCAAAAAAAGAGAGAAAAAAAAACAATGCCAATCCATATCCATATTTCATGTTACTTTATTTTATATTTTTTGTATTGTTTCAGTTCTACGGGGCTTGCCGGCATAAAACTAATGGCCGTACCGCCCCCGGGGGCTAATTTTAATTTTAAATGGGTTTTAAAATCCACAATATATTTTTCTATGGTATAAGCTTCGGGGTTATTATTCCAGCTTGCATCATCGGCATCCCGGTAAATAGTAGCCAGGTATTTTTTATCGGCGTCTAAGAAACTTAAATCCGTATTTAATTGCCTTGCCTGTTCATCTGTAATAGCGCCCAGGAACCAGTTATTGCTATTTTTTGCTTTGCGGGAAATCAGAATATAATCCCCCGGCTCGGCCTGCAAAATTTTAGTATCATCCCAATCTACCGCTACGTCTTTTATAAATTGAAATGCGTCGGGTTTTGCTTCATAATTCTCGGGCAGGTCGGCTGCCATTTGCAAGGGGCTATACATGGTTACATATAAAGCCAGTTGCTTGGTAAGTGTCGTGTGTACCTGTTCTTTTTTTTCAGGATGATAATAACTCATTTTTATTTTAAAAATACCGGGTGTATAATCCATGGGGCCGCCCATTAAACGGGTGAAGGGTAAAATCGTTTCATGATCAGGCATATTGCCCACGCTCCAGGCGTTAAATTCATTTCCCCTGGCCGCTTCGCAGGCTAAAAAATTAGGATAGGTACGGTGTAAGCCGGTAGGTCGCACGGGTTCGTGGGCATCTACCATTATTTTATAGGAAGCTGTTTTTTTCAATACCCTTTCAAAATGGTTAACCATCCATTGCCCGTCATGATGTTCGCCACGGGGAATAATTTTACCTACATAGCCTGTTTTTACAGCATCGTATCCATATTTTTTCATAAACCGGTAAGCGGTATCCATTTGCCTTTCATAGTTAGTAACAGAAGCCGAAGTTTCATGATGCATGATCATTTTTACGCCTTTTAATTTCGCATAGGCTGAAATTTCGTCGATATTAAAATCAGGATAAGGCGTTACAAAATCAAATACATCTTCTTTCCATTGGCCAAACCAGTCTTCCCAGCCGGTGTTCCAGCCTTCTACCAGTACGGCATCAATGCCATTTTTTGCTGCAAAATCAATATATTTTTTTACGTTGGCAGTATTGGCGCCATGGGGCACTTTTATATTTTGTTGTGAACCTACCTGGCCACCGCTATAATCCCAACTGGATATGCCTACATGCATTTCCCACCACACGCCAATCATTTTTTGTGGTTTTATCCAGGTGGGATCGGCAATTATGCTGGCATCATTTAAATTTAAAATCATTTTAGATGCCAGGATATCGGTGGCTTTATCACTTACTATAATGGTGCGCCAGGGAGTTACAGCAGGCGCTATCAGGTAAGCTTTATTTCCCACGGCATCGGGCACCAGGTGAGATGTAAAACAAAGATTTGATTTGTCTAATACCAGGTTCATGGCAGGATAATTTCTTAATGCCGCTTCATGAATATTGATGTATAAATTTTGATCGGTCTTCATCATGAGCGGTGTTTGAACCGCATTTTTATCAAAAAATGTTTTGGCAAAAATTTCATTGGCAGCACCGCTCTTAGAAGCATCTATATCACTTAATAAGGTATGTGAATAAGCAAATTCATTGCTGTCATAATCGCCGGGTATCCAAAATGCATGATGGTTGCCGGCCATGGCAAACTGTGTTTTTTCATCTCCTATAATAAAATGAGAAAGCTGGGGCTGTTGCGGGAACTCAAAACGAAAACCGGCGCCCTCATTATATACCCTTACCATAAACTGAATGAGGATATCCTGGTTTGTTTTTAATTTTAGAATGAGCTGGTTATAATGATTATTTATATTGTTTACTTCGCCCCAAACCGGCTTCCAGTTTTCATTTACAGTTGATAGCTTTTTATCTGTCACTGTAAAATAAACCAGGCTAACATCGGGTGATTTTAAAACAAAGGATAAGCCCGATGTTTTAATAACCGGTTGTTGTTTATAATCCATTTCGTAGGCCAGCCGAAATTGATTTTGGCCCGTTGGCAGGGCGAGAACCCGAAAGCTGATATTCTTATCCGGAGAATAGATCGTTTCAATCGTATTTGCTTTAGCATGTGAAAGCAGCACACAGGACAGAACCCAGGTGAAAAACCTTTTTGGCATATTCATTAATTTGTTTCTAAGTTATACTTTTTGGGTGAATACCCCTATAAATAATGTGATTCAAGTTTTGTACTTTCGCTGGTCTTATTTATAGAAATTACGCCTGATTTATGAGCCATTCCCATTTTCAAATAGATCATACCCTTACCAGCTTTGAGGATATTCAATTACTGATGCATGAAAATTCACAAATTTCAGTATCTGAAAATGCACAGCAAAGTATAACCAAATGCAGGAATTACCTGGATGAAAAATTAAAAAATACCGATCAGCTTTATTATGGGATCAATACGGGCTTTGGTTTTTTACAAAATGTAAAAATAGATAACGAACAACTGGAGCAATTACAAATAAACCTGGTGCGTTCCCATGCCTGTGGTATGGGTGAAAAAGTGCCGGCAGATATTGTAAAATTAATGCTTGCCCTAAAAATAAAATCATTAAGTTTTGGCCATTCAGGCGTACAATTAGCTACGGTAAACAGGTTATGTGAACTTTATAATCATAATGTATTGCCCATTATATATACACAAGGTTCATTGGGTGCATCGGGCGACCTGGCGCCTCTTAGCCACATGAGCTTGCCCCTGATAGGCGAAGGAAAAGTAAGCGTAGGCGGGCAGGAAAAGGCAACTGCAGAGATCATGACAGGGTACAACTGGGCGCCCATTTCTTTAAA
Organism: Sphingobacteriales bacterium 39-19; assembly: GCA_001898465.1. Taxonomy (GTDB): domain Bacteria; phylum Bacteroidota; class Bacteroidia; order Chitinophagales; family Chitinophagaceae; genus Ferruginibacter. The sequence continues at coordinate 146,452 of MKTX01000006.1, forward strand.
AAGTAAAGAAGGGTTAGCGCTTATTAATGGTACCCAGTTTATGAGTGCATATGGTTTACATTGCCTGGTAAGGGCAAAAAAATTATTACAGTGGGCAAATCGTATTGCGGCTCTTAGTTTTGATGCATTTGATTGTATTACTTCACCCTTACATGAAGCCGTACATGCTATACGGCCTCATAAAGGCCAGGTAGATACGGCCAGCATTATAAGGGGTTTATTAGCGGGCAGTGAAATAGCCAATGGCATTAAACCGCAGGTGCAGGATCCTTATTCATTCAGGTGTATACCGCAGGTGCATGGCGCTTCGGCCGATACGATGGATTATGTGATATCTGTTTTTATAAAAGAAATAAATTCTGTAACCGATAATCCCAATATTTTCCCTGACCAGGATTTGATATTAAGCGCAGGCAATTTTCATGGCCAGCCCCTGGCGCTCAGCCTCGATTTTTTAAGTATTGCTTTGAGTGAACTGGGCAGCATTAGCGAAAGGAGAACGTATCAACTCATCAGCGGCCAGCGTGGATTACCGGCATTCCTTGTAAAAAATTCAGGACTGAACAGTGGATTCATGATACCGCAATACACAGCAGCCGGTATTGTAAGTGAAAACAAGCAATTGTGTACACCGGCAAGTGTAGATAGTATTCCCAGCAGTAATAACCAGGAAGACCATGTAAGTATGGGTGCCAATGCCGCAACTAAATGTAAAAGGGTAGTAGATAACCTGGAAAAAATATTAGCTATTGAATTGCTCACGGCAGCACAAGCAATTGAATTTAGAAAACCATTAAAAACCTCGGTCGCCTTACAGGAAATCCTGGATGCCTTCAGGCAACAGGTAAGTTTTAATGATGCTGATCGCATCTTGCATGAGGATATGATGGCAGCTGTAGAATTTCTTCGTACTCATCTTTAATATTCCAGAACTGAAACATTAAGCAAAAAAAAACTTCTGTAATTACTTACAGAAGTTTGAATCAATTAACCAACTTGTACACTCATGTTGGTTTTCCAGGAATCGGTCTTCAGTTTCTGAGGGGGTTACTCATGCTGAATAATTTCATCCTATGGGAGGCGCCGGGCTTTCAAGCCAAATACATTTGTACCTGGTTTTAGGATTTAGGATCGTTTTTTTTAAGATATTAGATTCATTGTCTTCTTCAGGATATTGGATAAAACAGTCTTTCAGAACTATTTGCCCAAGGCAAATTTTATTGGATTTAAAGCGGTTATTCGAGGATACGGAAGTATTTAGAAGCGTTGGATTAAAAAGAAAAAGAAGTTGACTGATATTGGATTTCGATTTTTCTGCTTGGATATTGAAATCTAACTATTTTGGCTTTATTCAGGATCTTTGGATATGATTGATATTTAATCGCTATCAATCAACTTCTGGTACAAAGATGCGGCGAATTTGCAGCCCGTGCAAGAGCAATACTGCTCAATTTTTAATACGGAGTAAATACTGTTGCCATCGTAAGCATACCCTTAATGGCATCGTTTTTTTTCTATTTTTATATACGTAAAAATACGAGCGGTAAATATTTCATGGTACATAAATAAAAACCTGCTACCGGGGTAAGGCTAGCAGGCATCTATGTTTCATCAGAATCGTAAAATAACGGTCTGTGTTATTTTGAAAGGCTTTGAATAATGTCGTATTTGGTTATAATATGATATAACCCGCTATCATCTTTACTTAATACCGCCCCATTTTCTTTATTAATATAGCTGCTTAAACGCTCTACCGGTGTATCAAAAGACACTTCCGGGTAAGGTTTTTCCATTACATTTTTCACCTGTTCTTCTTTTATACCCGGGTTATTTAATATTTTATTGAACAAACCATTTTCTGAGATAGCGCCTACATTGTTATCATTTTCAATAACCGGTATGTTTTCGATATCATATTTTTTCATGAGTTCTATTGCTTCGGATACCGACGCATCGGGATGGGTGTACACGGTTTTTTGACTTCCCCGGCCGCTTATGAGGTCTTTAAAAGTTTTTACATCTAAAAACCCTCTTTCCATCATCCATTCATCATTGTATATTTTAGCTACATAGCGGCTACCATGATCATGAAATATGCAAACGACAACATCATCTTTTTTTAACTGGCTTTTTAATTGCATTAATCCTTGTAAACAACTGCCGGCACTATAACCGCAGAACAAGCCTTCTTCTTTTGCAATACGCCGGGCCATTACGGCGCCATCTTTATCGGTTACTTTGGTAAACTCATCTATATACTGCATATCATAATTTTGGGGAACAAAATCTTCACCAAAACCTTCGCTGATATAGGGATACACTTCTTTGGGGTCTTCTACACCGGTATCAAAATATTTTTTTAACAGGGAACCATAGCTATCAATGGCCCATACTTTAATATTGGGATTTTTTTCTTTTAAATACTTACCGGTTCCCACGATGGTACCACCGGTACCCGTTGCTACTACCAGGTGTGTTACTTTACCTTCTGTTTGTTCCCAAATTTCGGGGCCGGTTTGTTCGTAGTGGGCCAGCCGGTTGGCCAGGTTGTCGTATTGGTTCACATACCAGGAGTTGGGCACTTCTGTAGCCAGTCTTTTAGAAACTGAGTAATAAGACCGTGGGTCATCAGGTTCTACATTGGTAGGGCATACGATTACTTCGGCGCCCACGGCTTTTAAAATATCTGCTTTTTCTTTTGATTGTTTATCGGTAGTGGTAAAAATGCATTTGTACCCTTTTACACAAGCTGCTAATGCCAGGCCCATACCGGTATTCCCACTGGTGCCTTCTATAATGGTACCACCGGGTTTTATTTTTCCTTCCTTTTCGGCAACTTCCAGCATTTTTAAAGCCATCCTGTCTTTAATACTATTACCCGGATTAAAGTATTCTACTTTAGCAAGTACGGTACAGGGGAGGTCTTTCGTTATTTTGTTGAGTTTAATTAATGGAGTATCTCCAATTGTTTCTAATATGTTGTGTAACCACATGGCAGTAATGTTTTGCGGCAAATATAAACATTACTCAGTAAGTGGCGCAAATGCAGTGTGAGCGGGCATTTATATTAAATATAATTAAAAAGCGATACCTTTTATTTTAATTTTACCATTACTTAATTCCATGGCCGGTGCAGGAAATTTAAATATATTCAATACATCTAATAATAAGCGGATACCTTTTTTATTGGTTTTAATTTTTGTAAGGTCTATATCCGGGGCCAGGTACCATTGTCGGTAACGCTTTATATCGGGGCGATTAAATATAATATTGCCTTGTTTGTCTTTACCGGTATTATCAAAAGCGCCAAACATACCTTCGGCGCCGGTGCCAATTGAAAATTGTAACCAAGCCGGTAATTTACTTTCAGGAAAAAATGATTTAGGCGTTACACTTATCCAAAAAGTAGTTCCATTATAATCTTTTAAAAACCGGGAAACCGTATTTTTTCCAAACAATATATCGCTTCTGTCATTTAATGAAGCATCGTTATAACTTTTCCGGTGAAAAGAATATTTAAACTGAATTCGTTGATCATCCCATGCCAGTTCCTGTGCAATAAAGGTTCCGCTGCCAATCATGTTGGCGCCAATATCGCCCCAACTCCAGCCCCATTCTGTACTAAAGCCATCCAGTACTTCTATTACCGTTTGATAAGCTGCCCCGGTAATGCCCCCCAGCCAAATTCTTTTTTTTCGGTCAATACCTGTCCATCGCCAAATTTCCATACTGCCTTTACTAATGCCATAAGCACTCATTATATGGCCCAGCTTATCCATTTGCTGCCATTCTTTTATATCATTAAAAGTATGAAAATGCGATTGCGGGTATTGTTTGTACCAGGCGCTATATAATCCGGTCATACTGCCGGCATAACCCGCTACATTCGCCATGACCACCAGGCGCACCCTTCTTTTTATTTTTGCCAAAGAATCTTTTTGTTCATCTGCAAATGATAATGGCGGTGTATATGCAGCGGTGCTTTTAAAATCATGAAGAGAAGAAACCGGAATCCCTGCCTGTAATTCAATAGCCCTTTGCTGGCTATAGCCGGGTATAATTTTCATGAATAGGATAAAAATGAAGATACCGGTTTTAAAGGTACAAGTGTGCGACGCCCATGAAGCAGAGTAATGCGATACAGCCGGTTTCATAATTCAAAAATAACGGTATTGTTGGTGAATAAGGAACGAATGAGTTATTTTTGAATAGTTAAAAAAAATAAAACATGGAAGAAACGATACAAAAAAATGTGGATAAATGGTTGTCGGGTAACTATGATGCCGATACCCAGGCGGCCATAAAAAAGATGCAGGCCGAGGATCCCAATGAACTGAAAGAAGCATTTTATAAAAACCTGGAATTTGGCACTGGTGGGCTTAGGGGCATTATGGGTGTGGGTACAAACCGGATGAATAAATATACGGTTGGTATGGCTACCCAGGGCTATGCAAATTATTTAAAACAATGTTTTGGTAACAATGTGCGTGTTGCAATTGCACACGATTGCAGGAATAATAGCCGCAATTTTGCAGAAATAACGGCGAATGTGTTTGGCGCCAATGGCATACAGGTTTATTTGTTTGAAAGCCTAAGGCCTACGCCGGAACTGAGCTTTACCATTCGCCACCTGGGCTGCCAGGGGGGGGTAGTGATTACTGCCAGCCACAACCCCAAAGAATACAACGGATATAAAGCTTATTGGAACGATGGTTCGCAACTGGTGCCGCCGCATGATAAAAATGTGATAGCAGAAGTGGATAAAATTGCCTCTGTAGATGATGTACAATGGAGTGGGGGAGAAAATAATATTACGCTCATAGGAAAAGAGGTAGATGAAGCCTATATGGCGATGGTGAAAGGGCTGAGCATTTATCCCGATGTATGTACAGCGCAAAAGGATTTAAAAATTGTGTACACACCTATACATGGTACGGGTATTACCATGGTACCCCCGGTGCTGGATCGTTTTGGTTTTAAGAATGTAAATATAGTAGAAGCACAAGCGGTACCGGATGGCAATTTTCCTACCGTGGTATATCCCAATCCCGAAGAAAGAGAAGCAATGAGTATGGGCCTGGCAAAAGCAAAAGAGTTGGATGCTGATATATTACTGGGCACCGACCCGGATGCTGACCGGGTAGCCATCGGTTTAAAAAATCATAAAGGAGAATGGGTGCTGCTGAATGGCAACCAAACAGCCATGATTGCCTTTAACTATATGATGGAAGCCCGCAAAGCCAAAGGCATTGCAAAACCCAATGATATGGTAATAAAAACAATTGTTACCACCAGCATGATTGATGATATTGCTAAAAGCTATGGGGTGGCCTGTTACAGCGTGCTTACCGGTTTTAAATGGATCGCTAAACTAATACGGGATAAAGAGGGAGAAGAAAATTATGTAATTGGCGGAGAAGAAAGTTTTGGCCTGATGATCGGTGATAAAGTAAGGGATAAGGACGGAATTAGTGCTGTAGCCCTGAGTTGTGAAATGGCTGCTTATGAAAAAAATAAAGGGCGCACTTTGTTTGATAAACTGATTGACCTATACCTGCAGTTTGGATTTTATAAAGAAAAACTGGTGAACGTGGTAAAAAAAGGAATGAACGGTGCAAAAGAAATTGCAGATATGATGGATGCTTACCGGAAAGACCCACCCAAAGATATTGACGGTAAACCGGTAACACATTTACTGGATTATGAATTACAAGTGGGTAAAAATTTGAAAACCGGTGAAACCTGGAAAATAGATCTGCCCAAAAGCAATGTACTTCAATTTTTACTGGATGATGGAACCAGCATCAGCGCACGGCCAAGCGGTACCGAACCCAAAATTAAATTTTATTTTAGTGTGAATACCAAACTCAATAGCGCTGCTGATTTTGAAACCACAGAAAAATGGCTGGATGATAAAATTGAACGGATAGAAAAAGAAATGGGCTTGCCATAGCAGAAGCTGAAATATCAGGGTAAAGACTATTTTAAAAATATATTGCCGGCTTTAATGCCGGCATTTTTTATCTTGCAGTACCAAAATACATTTCAGCTTGAGAATATTTGAAGATACATACCGGCACAAAGGGTTACGAAAAAAATTAATAGACAGCTTACGGGAAAGAGAAAATGGGATAACCAGCGAAGCCGTGCTGGAAGCCATGAACAATATTCCCCGTCATTATTTTTTAGATTCTGCCTTAGATCATATTGCTTATGAAGACCGTGCATTTCCCATTGCAGAAGGCCAAACCATCTCTCAACCCTATACAGTAGCCTACCAAACCGAACTTTTGCAGGTAAAGCCCCACGAAAAAATTTTGGAAATAGGAACCGGGAGTATTTACCAGGCTACCGTACTGGCAGAAATGGGCGCAAAAGTTTTTACCATTGAAAGGCAAAAAAAGTTATTTGATGCTTCAAAAAAATTTGTATTGAAAAGCCGGTATCCTAACATTAAATTTTTTTATGGCGATGGATTTGAGGGCTTACCCACATTCGCCCCTTTTGATAAGATCCTGATTACTGCCGCAGCCCCATTTATTCCACCCCAATTGATAAAGCAATTAAAAACAGGAGGTAAAATGGTATTGCCTTTAGATGCAGGGGAGAGCCAGCGCATGCTAAGGCTTACTAAATTAGAAGATGGAACATATGAAGAAGAAATGTTTCATCATTTTTCATTTGTACCTATGTTAAAGGGAAAGAGCGGGGGCAGGTAAATTTACAGTTCAATGCCTATTTTTTTCATCAGGATAGAAGCATTCATGCTTTTACAAATACCCGGTTTTAAGGTATAATCAAAATACAATTCTTCGCCTTGCACCTGTACATCAAAATGATAATTTAATATCCTCTGTGGGTATTCCTTTTCCAGCGATGCCAGCTCTACATCATGTGTGGCCAGTATGGCGGCAGTATGCTGCTGTAGTAATTGTTTAATGAATGCTACAGACCCGGTGTGGCGGTCAAATGAATTGGTACCCCTCAAAATTTCGTCCAGTAAAATAAACACAGGTTCATGGGCATTTACTTTTTCTATGATGCTTTTTAATTTCTTTAATTCGGCATAAAAAGTTGATGTGTTTTCCTCCAGGTTATCTGTGATACGCATACTGCTCATCAGTTGCACGGGGCTTATTTCAAATTGTGAAGCGCATACCGGCGCCCCGGCCATGGCGAGTACGATATTGGTTCCAATACTTCGTAAATAAGTGCTTTTGCCCGCCATATTACTACCGGTAACCAGCATCATATTTTCTTTTGATGCAATGCAGGCATCATTATTTACTCTTTGCTTTATAGGTATTAAGGGATGGCCCAGCGCTGTTGCTTGTAGTTTAAAATATACAGGATGGAAAATAGGGAATACCCAGTTTTTTTGATTGAAATGCAGGGTGGCAAAAGAACAGAGGGCTTCCATTTTACTCAAAGCCGTAAACCAGCCCGTTAGTTTATTTTTTTCAGAGGCTTTCCATTCTTCCAGCGCCAAGGCCTGTTGCAGGTTCCATTGTAACAGGATGTTTAAGAAAAATGACGCAAAAACATTGTAGCGTATATCCAGCCGTTCTAATATTTTTTTTAGCCTGGCAATTTTTACAGAAGCCTGGTTTTGTTGTAAATATTCCTGTTGTATTTGTTGTAAAAGAAGTGATTCAAAAGCCTGTTTTTCTATGAGGGAAAGGCTTTGCAGCATGGTTTCTGCTTCAGCTGTAATCTCTGAAACCTTGTGATGCAGCGGCCCCACTATTTTATTAATCTGATAGGCTACTACCGCCATCAAAAAATATGTAATGTAAAGCACATTCATGTTTACAAGTTTAAAAATTGCTGCCAGGGTGATGCTGCAGGCAATTGCGGGCAATACCATTTTTATCCATCGCCAGGGTTTAAATTGAATAAAGGAAGCTGGTTCTTCTATCCAGCTTACAAGCCGGGTTTGGGTGTTTTGGGTGAGCGGTTGTTGCATTCCATATGCCTGTAAAAAATGCCGAAAGTGAGGAAGCGATGCTAATTCTTTTATTGCTTTTTGTTTCTCCAGTATTTCTGGTAAGGGAGCCGCCTGTAATAAGCTATGGGCCAAAGCAGCGCTTCCCTGTTGTGAGGTGGTACGGTTTAAAAACCGGAACAGGGACGCATGGCCAAAAATATCCATGTCGTTACAATACGGGTGTTCTTTAGGAATATGTTTTTCACCTGTATCAAATGAAAAATAATCACCCTGTAATGCTTTTAATTCGGTTTGCTGTATATGAACCAGGTTTTTGGTGAGGGCGATTTTTTCTTTATTTTCTACGTCATCGTACAACAATTTAATAAATACTGCAACCAGTATCAGGCTTGCTGCCAGCACATAGAGCCAGCCCATATTCCAGAAGAGCCAAAATGCAGCTATTAAAGCCAAAATACTGCCCAGGCGCAGGATTCCCAAACCTTTTCGTTTTTTTAAAAGTTGTTCCAGCTCCCATTGTAAACTGGCAAGTTTTTGTTTGTAAAACGCTTCTGCCTCCATCAATGTTAAAATTCTGATATCAACAAAAGTAATTGGAATAAGATAATGAAATGGAAAATAGTTTGCGTAATTTTGTAGCTTGTTTTTGTAAGCTGTACATATGGGGCCGTTTTGGTTTTGACAGCAAAGTTCTTTGTAAGTGTAAGCATGTAGTGCGTTGCGTAATCTGCACTTTAATCTGGAATGCGTAAACTTTAAATGGCAATACACAGTATGCCATGGCTGCCTAATCATTGATTAGTTAGTCATTTGGGCCGCCGGGCAGGTTCGCCTGTTACCAAGCCCCGCCGCCGACTCAAAAAAGAAACAGGATGCTGCTGCAGAATGAAGTGACTGTAGTATAAGAATATTCTTCTAAGGAAATGTTTGGTTTGTTATGTTCCGGTTATTTCCCTACAATCAATACATAAATAAACATGTAGAAAGCTTATGGCGAATTTGTTTGGACACCGGTTCGAGTCCGGTCGGCTCCACATTAAGTCCCACAATTATTTTGTGGGATTTTTTATAAGAGCAGGTAGATAAAATATGGAAATTTTGTAACTTTTTACGTTCCGGTGTAATTATGCTTACACAAATTGCAAATTAACGTTCTTCGAAACCCCAATGGGTATTGTATTTTTCATTTACAGATTCAAAATGCCGAATCTTATATTGAATGGAAAGAATATATGATTGAAATCCATACTTTTAAAATTAGGCATTTATTTAATTTTCTCAGACTACAACAAAGCCAGTTCTGTTTTTTTAAACCGGTAAAGTTTATTTAATTTTTTAATAAGGCTTTCCGATTCTGCAAAATTTAAAGTTTGTTGTCCATCACTGTAAGCTTCTTCAGGTTTTTCATGCACTTCAAAAATACAACCATCTGCACCGGCCATTAAAGAAGCGAGGGCAATTGCCGGAACATGTTCTCTAATACCAATACCATGACTGGGATCTGCAATTACGGGTAAATGCGATTTTGTTTTTAATATGCTGATGGCATTAATATCAAAAGTATTTCTGCTGGCCGTTTCAAAAGTTCGGATACCTCTTTCACATAATAATATTTTTTCATTGCCACTGCTAAAAATATATTCTGCTGATTGTAACAACTCATCTATGGATCCGCTGATACCTCTTTTTAAAAGAACAGGTTTATCTGTTTTACCTAAAGCATGCAGCAGATTAAAGTTTTGGGCATTTCTTGCACCAACCTGGAAAATATCTACATAGTCGTGCATCTGATCTATCTGTGCCGTTTCCATTACCTCCGAAATTATTTTTAAATTATGCGCTTTGCAGACCCGGTGAAACATTTCTAAACCGGGCGCACCCAAACCCTGGAAAGAATAGGGCGAACTACGGGGTTTAAAAATACCGCCCCGCATAACAGGTACTCCATTTGCCTGTAAATGTTTGGCAATAGCTGTAACCTGTTCTTCATTTTCAATGGCACATGGTCCGGCCATTAAAGTAAAATCGGCACCGCCACCAATGGTTAAATCTTCTACGGTAATACTGCTGTTATTTAATTTCCATTTAGCACTTACCAATTTATAGCTATCCGAAACCCTGTGTACATCAGCCACTCCGGGTAAGTTACCCATCTTTCTAATGTCTGAATCATTTTTGCTAAGGCAAACCAGGTATTCGCCTAATTGTGTTTTTACTTCGGTGATACTGTAGCCCTCTGCTTTAATAATTTTTAAAGTATTTTCTTTATCTTTTGCTGTAATATCTTTTTCTAATTGTATAATCATGCTTTAATATTTTTAATAAAGTTTTCAATCTGTTGCTTTCTGTTTTTAGACTTCTTACTTAGCAATCGTATAAACTCACTGCCTATGATGGCACCGTTTACATATTTGCAAACTAACTGGTAGCCTGCGGCATCGCTTATGCCAAAACCTGCTAATACAGGACTTTTCAGTTTAAGTTGTTCAATTCTTTTTAAAGTATTTATCTGTGTGATGTTATGGCTGATATTACTTCCTGTTACCGCTTTTCCCGTTACTAAATAAATAAAACCGGTGGTTAGTTTGTCAATTTTTGCAATTCTTTTTTCCTCTGTATCCGGACTAACGAGTAAGGATACATTAATACCATATTTTGAAAAAACAGCCTGGTAATTATTTTCATATTCAGGTAAAGGCATATCCGGCAAAATGATGCCATCAATACCCACAGCTTTTGCTTTTTTACAGAAGTTCTCAATGCCAAATTTTAAAATAGGATTTAAATAACTCATACAAACGAGGGAAATCTGTGTAAACTTTCTAACATCCTTTAACTGATCAAAAAGTATGTTTACACTCATGCCATTATCCAAGGCCTGTTGATTGCTTTGCTGAATGGTAGGGCCATCTGCCATAGGGTCGCTAAAGGGAATCCCAATTTCAATCAGGTCTGCACCGGCTTTATCTAATTCTAAAATGATAGGTAACGTATCTTCCAAATTTGGATAACCGGCAGTAAAATATATGTTTAAAAGTTGTTTATTTTTCTTTTCAAAAAGTTTTTCTAATCTGTTCATTTAGCTTGCTGTTTTAAATAAGTTTCTAAATCTTTATCACCTCTTCCACTTAAATTTATTACCACAATATCACCTGGTTTAAATTTTACTTGTTCCAATGCAGCCAATGCGTGTGCAGATTCCAAAGCAGGAATAATTCCTTCCAGTTTCATTAATTGGTAAGCTGCTTTTAAGGCTTGCTTATCGGAGGCATACACAAATTGTGCTCTTTTATTCTTATACAAATAGGCATGTAAGGGGCCAATGCCCGGATAATCTAAACCGGCTGAAATACTGTAAGGTTCCGTAACCTGGCCATCCTTATTTTGCATTAATAAAGTTTTGCAACCATGTAACACACCTGTCTGTCCTTTTAAAGTAGTGGCAGCTGTTTCGTTAGTGCTTAACCCTTTTCCGGCAGCTTCTACTGCAATAAGATTTACTTTTTTATTATTTAAGAAATGAAAAAAAGCTCCGGCTGCATTACTACCGCCACCAACACATGCAATTACAGTAGAAGGATAAGGAGTGCCATTAATTTTTTTTAGTTGCTGGGCAATTTCTTCGCCTATAATTTTTTGAAAATGGGTAACCATTTCCGGGTAGGGGTGTGGCCCAACCACTGAACCTATTATGTAATGTGTATCGTCCGGGTGGGCAATCCAATCTCTGATAGCTTCGTTGGTGGCATCTTTCAGGGTATTGGAACCACTGTTTACGGGAACCACTTTTGCACCTAATAATTCCATGCGACCTACATTTGGTTTTTGCCGCTCCATATCTTTACTGCCCATATATACAATACATTCTAAACCCATCAAAGCACATACGGTTGCTGTTGCCACACCGTGTTGCCCCGCACCGGTTTCAGCAATGATGCGGGTTTTGTTCATTTTTTTTGCCAGCAAAATCTGGCCAATGGTATTGTTTATTTTATGTGCACCCGTATGATTTAGATCTTCTCTTTTTAAATAAATATTTGTTTTATAAAGTGCAGATAGGCGTTTTGCTAAAAAGAGCGGTGATGGCCTGCCTACATAATCTTTTAATAATTGCAGGTTTTCTTTTTTGAAAGCAGCAGTCTTTACTATTTTTTTGTAAGCTTGCAATAATTCCTGCACATTTTTATACAACATTTCAGGAACAAAGGCACCACCAAATTCGCCATAATAGCCGTTTTTATCAATTTTGTATTTCATATTTTATTTTCTAAAATTATTTTTTTTACTTATTCATTTCCTGCATAAAATATTTTAAAGCTACTATATTTTTTAAGCCGGGTTCTATTTCAAATCCGCTGTTAACATCTACGGCAAACAAGCCGGATAGTTTTAAACTTTTAATGATTGCGGCATCTTCAGGTCCAATTCCGCCACTTAAAAAATATTTTTTTGAATAGGGGAATTCTTCCAGTTGATTCCAGTTAAACTTTTTTCCGCTGCCTCCGTAAGCTTCCGTAAAGCAATCAAACAAAAAGTAATCGCAAACCTCCAGGTATGGTTCTGTAATTTTAAAATCAAAATTATCATCAATGCGAAAGGCCTTAATAACTTTTACTTCTTTTTGTAATTGATCACAAAATTCGGGTGTTTCATTCCCATGCAATTGAACAAATTGTAAATTCAAATCCTTTACTTCTTGCATGATTTCTGTATAGCCTTCATTTACAAAAACCCCAACTTTATTTATGTTATTAATATTCCTGATAAAAGGAATAATTTCAGCATCTTTAATAAAAAATCGCTTTGATTTTTGATAAAAGATGAAACCCATGAAATCCGGTTGCAACAAGTTTAATTCCTCAATGTTTTCAAGGTTATTTAAACCACAAATTTTAATTAATATTTTGTTTTCTTGCTTCAACTTAAATGAATTATGCTTTTAATTTATTTAACTCCTGTATAAATTGTGCGCAGGCAAAACCGGGATTACTATGCTCCATAAATTGTTGCCCGATTAAAAAGCCATCATAACCTGCTGCTTTTAATTCATGTGCCTCCTGTGCAGTGTTGATGCCACTTTCAGCAATTTTAATTAAATTGTTTGGTAACTGATTAAATGCTTTTATAGCATTTGTGTAATGGCAGGTAAAGTTGTGCAGGTTACGATTATTAAACCCAATAATATCTGCTTTACCTATTCCCTTATCAAGTTCTTTTACATCGTGTATTTCTAAAATAGTTTCCATACCTAAGTTATTTGCCAGCACAGAAAATTCTTTTATTTCAGCGGCTGTTAGCACAGCTGCAATTAATAAAATAGCATCTGCTCCAATAGAACGGGCTTCAATAATCTGGTAGGGATCCACAATAAAATCTTTTCTTAAAATAGGGCAGTAATTAAAATGCCTTACAGTTATCAGGTCTTTATTTTTACCACCAAAATACTTGTCATCCGTAAGAACAGAAATGGCACTGGCTCCCGCTTGCATATAGGCAATGCCGGTATCTTCTACCTTTGCATATTTATTAATAATGCCTTTGCTGGGCGACTTTCTTTTAAATTCAGCAATTAAGCCGTTCTTATCTTTTTTCGTTACATATTTTTTTAAAGAAACCGTGGGACTATTAAAGGCTTCTGTTTTTTCTAACAAGGCAACCGGGTATAAACTTTTGTTTTGTTGAACTTCTATTTTTTTGTCGGCAATAATATTTTCTAGTATGCTCATGCGTTTATTAATTTTTTAAATATTTGTAAGGCTTTACCATTCGCTAAGGCTTCACCTACGAGTGTTATGCATTCTTCTAAACTCTTTGTTGGGTTACAACATTGTAAAGCAAAAGCACTGTTTACAATTACCACATCTTTTTGTGCTTTTGTTGCTTCGTTATTTAAAACAGCAGAAAATATTTTTGCTGCGGAAGCTATGCTATCTCCCACTTCCAATTGTTCTGGTTGTAAAGTTTTAAAGCCTATGGCTTCGGGGTACAATAATTGTGTTTGTTGTGGACTAATTATTTTAAAGTTCCCCGTTAAAGAAATTTCATCGTAGCCGTCCATGCTGTGTAGCAGTAAATAATTTTTATCTAATTCCTGTAACAGGAATTCAAATTTTTTGAGATAAACATGCTGACTAATGCCTAAAACTAAATTGGGTGGGGCAGCCGGATTTACCAATGGCCCCAATAAATTAAAAATAGTTTGTAAGCCAATGTCGGAGCGCACTTGCTTTACCTTCGCCATTAAAGGGTGAAACAAAGGTGCATGTAAAAAACAAATATTTTCATTTTCTAACTGGCGGTTCAATTCAGCTTCATCAGAAGTAAATTTATAGCCTAAATATTCCAGCACATTACTGGAGCCACAGGTAGAACTGGCGCTGTAATTTCCATGTTTAATAACCTTTGTGCCGGCAGCAGCCACAACTACTGCTGAAAGCGTAGAAATATTAAAAGTATTTTTTCCATCACCTCCCGTACCAACAATGTCAACAGCATTTTCTGTTTGTAAATTTATGGGGCGGCTGCATTGTTTCATGGCATTTACAAATCCTTTAAACTCCGGTTGTGTAGGCGGACGCATATTGTAAACCGTTAAAAAACTGGCCACAGAAGCCGGAGCCAAAGTACCTTCTAAAATACTCATCAGAATTTTTTCGGCTTGTTCTTCCTCCAAAGGTTCGTGCCTGAATAATTGTGCTAAAGCAGCTTTCATAATTTATTTAATTTGCTAACCAGTTTTTAATAAGTGTTTTTCCCGCTTCAGTCATAATGCTTTCCGGGTGAAATTGCAAGCCGGTTACCCTGTCTGTTTCATGTTGCATGGCCATAATATTCCCTTGCTCATCTTCCGCAGTAATTTTTAAACAGGCAGGCAAGGTTTCTTTATTTACTACCCAACTGTGGTAACGGCCGGCTTCAAATTCCGCCTCAACATTTTTAAAAATAAAGGAAGGTTGCGTTTGAATTATTTTGGTTTGTCTGCCGTGAACTACTTCTTTCATATTGTGTAAACTACCGCCGTAATTGAGGCCTATGGCCTGATGCCCTAAGCAAATACCTAAAATATCTTTGCTTGCTGCGTATTGTTTTATCAGGTTCATTAGTTGCCCCGCTTCTTCCGGAAGACCGGGGCCTGGTGATAAAATAATTTTATCAAAATCTTCTACTTCTTCTAAAGTAAAAGCGTCGTTTCTTTTTATAATCAATTCTGCATCGCTAAGCTGGCGAATTAAATGCACCAGGTTATAAGTAAAGCTGTCGTAATTATCTACCATTAATATTCTCATAAGATTTCCGCCATTTTTATTGCTTTTCTTAAAGCGTTTATTTTTAAATTAATTTCTTCCAATTCTTTTTCGGGCACGGAGGCAATGGTAATACCTGCTCCGGCCCGGTATTGTAACCTGTTATTTTTGCTAAGAATAGTTCTGATCATTATGGCCGTATTCAGGCTTCCATCAAAACCTAAAAAGCCAACACAGCCGCCATAAAAACCCCGGTTCGTAGTTTCTGTTTCTTTAATTATTTGCATGGCTTTTGGTTTTGGAGCACCCGATAATGTTCCTGCCGGAAAACTATCTGCCAGTATTTGCAGCGCATCAACTTCTGCTAATAAACCTTCACCTTCTATTTTAGAAACCAAATGTATAACATGCGAGTAGCTTTCTATCTTTTTATAAGCCACAATGTTTATATTTTTAAAATTTTTACTAAGGTCGTTACGAGCAAGATCTACAAGCATTGTATGTTCTGCTTTTTCTTTTTCATCTTTTAATAAGGCTATGGCTTTTTCCTCATCTTGTTTTTTATCATGTGTTCGCATGTAAGTGCCGGCAATAGGGTGCAGGCTGGCTTTGCCATTTGCATATTTGCATTGAGCCTCCGGCGATGATCCCATTAAATGAAAATTGTTGTAATCTAAATAAAACAAATAGGGTGAGGGATTGATGCTGCGTAAGGCACGATAGACTTTAAAATCATCGCCTTTAAATTTTCTTTCGAAAGAACGGGATAATACCACTTGAAAGCAATCGCCCTGCTGGCAATGATTAATGCCTTTTTTTACCTGTTGTAAATAATCCGTTTCGTTTGTAAAACTTTCTTCATCTGCGGTAGCAGAGAATGAATAGGCAGGAATATTTTTAGATTGTAAAATAGAAGTTATTTTTTGAAGGTTTCCGGCTTTAGCATTTTCTTCGTGCAGTTGAATCAGTTCCATTTCCTGAGTACTATGATTGATACTTATTAAAAAACGATACAAATCAAACTGAATATCCGGAGTGGTTGCGTTGGTAGCAATGTCAATGTTTTCAAAATACCGAACTGCATCGTAATTAATATAACCCACAAAGGAGGGTAAATTTTTATCAGCTGCTGCTAAGGAAAATTGATCAATAAATTTTGATAAAAATGGTAAAACTGCTTCATTATCGGCTACGGTATCAAAAGCTCTTTTATGGTTAATATAGGTATCTATTTTTTTGCCTGTTATAGAAATACCCGCCATAGGATCGAAGAAAATATAACTGGATTGGCTATGATCTAAACCATCTGCAGCATTTTCGAACAACAGACATTGATTATAATGCTCCCTGATTTTTAAATAAATACTAATAGGTGTTTCTGTATCCGCCAGGAACTTTATTTTTTGGGCAACATATTTATAACTCATATAATTTTTTTAGTTAGTGAAAACAAAAAGGGCTTGCCTAAACAGCAAGCCCTTTGTTGGGAATATTTTATACAAATATTTAGCTGTTTACGTGTTGCCATCGTAAAAGCCACCAACTCATATTTGTAAAAGAAGTTTGAATCATTTTTTAAGGCAACCATTTTTTTAGTTGCGAAGCAAAGATTAGGGAATAAATTTTACTAACCAAGAAAAAATGAAAATATTTTGCTTATAATTTTATTAGAATATATATAGGAATGTGTCCTTGGCCAGTTGAAAAACCTGTTTTTTTAAACTTACTTTTTTCTGGCTTCAATATTTTATATTTAGGGTATGAAAATGTTCTTCTGTTTATTTATACTGCCTTTACAAATATTAGCACAATCTTTTTCTCCAGCTGAAATAAAAAAAATGGAGCAGCAAGCCAGCCATGTTGAAATTTTAAGGGATCATTTTGGTATTCCGCATGTGTATGGTAAAACCGATGCTGATGCCGTGTTTGGATTATTATTTGCTCAATGCGAAGATGATTTTAAAAGAGTGGAATTAAATTACATAGAAAAATTAGGCCGCCTTTCAGAAGTAAATGGTAAGCAGGATATTTACAATGACCTCTTGATAAAATTGGTGATTGATAGCAGCGATGCTATTAAAGATTATGAAGCGGCTCCTAAATGGTTAAAAGAAATATTAAACGCTTACGCTGATGGTATAAATTATTATTTGTATAAACACCCGCAAGTAAAACCCGTGTTACTAAAGCGTTTCCAGCCCTGGTATGCTTTGCTGTGGACGGATGGAAGCATTGGCGCCATAAGTACCGGTGGTATTTCTGTAAACGAATTAAAAAATTATTATTCAGGTGTTGAAGAAACGGTGGCTATAAATAATTACAAAGAAGAAGTACCTACGGGTAGCAATGGATTTGCTTTTGCTCCAAAAATTACAGCAAGTGGGAATGCCATTTTATATATCAATCCGCATGTAACTTTTTATTTTAGGCCTGAAGTACATATGGTAAGTAAACAAGGTTTAAATGCTTATGGTGCGGTAACCTGGGGGCAGCCATTTATTTACCAGGGTTTCAATGAGCATTGTGGCTGGATGCATACTTCCAGCAAAGCAGATATCAGCGATGCTTACATTGAAAAACTTTCGCAACAAAATGGTAAATGGTTTTATGAATATGAAGGCAAACAACTTCCGGTTACAGAGAAAATTATCAGTATAAAATATAAAGAAGCTGACAATATTAGCAGTAAAATATTTACAGCGTTTTTTACACATCATGGCCCGATACTAACGAAAAGGAACGGGCAATACCTGAGCTTAAAACATAACAACCGGGACACGAAAGGCTTTATACAAAGCTGGTTACGAACCAAAGCAAAAAGTTTTGCGGAATTTAAAAGAACGATGGACATGGGCGCTAACCCCAGTAACAATACGGTTTATGCAGATGCGGAAGGTAACATTGCTTACTGGCATGGAAATTTTTTACCGAAGCGTGATCCTAAATATAATTGGGAAGAACCTGTGGATGGTGCCATTGCAGCCACTGAATGGCAAGGATTTCATACCGTTGCGGAATCTGTGCATTTGTACAATCCCGAAAATGGCTGGCTGCAAAATTGTAACTCCTCACCCTTTACCGTTGCCGGGAAGTACAGTCCGAAAAAAGAAGACTATGCTAATTACTTAGCACCGGATGGAGAAAATTTTAGAGGTATAAATGCCGTAAGAGTTTTAAACGAAGGGAAAAATTATGATATTGAAAAAGTGATTGAAGCGGGCTACGACACCCGATTAGCAGCTTTTGAAGTTTTGGTACCTGCCTTAATAAAAGCATATGAAACACAAATTTTAAATAGCGATACGGTGTATGCAAATTTAAAAGAAGCGATAACTATTTTTAAAAATTGGAATTACCGCAGTGGCGAAAATTCCGTTGCTACAACCTTAGCGGTTATGTGGGGAGAAAAATTATTGCGTAAAATATATAGTGTAAGTAATAGTGATGACCAGGTAGAAAAAACAAAGCAATTTGCAAATACGGCAAGTGCCGGTGAACTGGTAATGCCTTTACTGGAAGTTATGAAAGAATTGGAAACTAATTTTGGCAACTGGCAAATGCCCTGGGGCGAAATAAATCGTTTCCAGAGAATCTCCAATGATTTAGATAATAAGTTTGATGATACACAGCCATCATTCTCTGTAGGCTTTGTTTCCAGCACCTGGGGCATGTTGCCGAGTTACAGCAGTCGTACATTTACCGGCACTAAAAAAAGATATGGTGTTAATGGGAATAGTTTCATTGCCGCTGTAGAATTTGGCAAAAAAGTTAAGGCAAAATCTTTATTAGCCGGTGGCGAAAGCGGGGATCCCACTTCAAAACATTTTTTCGATCAAGGAGAAATGTACAGTAAAGGAAAATTTAAAGATGTACTTTTTTACAAAAAAGACGTGAAGAAAAATGTAGAAAGAAAATATCATCCGGGAGAATAAATTACCGGCTCTATCGGTTTCCACCATCTGACTTCCTAGCCAACGGCAGAGAATAAAATTGATCTAACGGTAAGTATCCTTACCATGCGAAAATCTTTAGATCCATTTCGTAGAATATTTTCATTATGGAAATTTCCTGCTTTCGTATCTCAGTAATAAACAACTATTATGGCCGAGATAAATACAACAGCTCCCGGAGCCGAAAAAAAAAATAAAAAAATAAAATTTCTAAAACGTAGTACCCGTGTGGATTTAACGCCCATGGTTGACCTTGGTTTTTTGCTAATAACCTTTTTTGTTTTTACAACTTCTATGCAAGAACCTAAGGTTATGAATTTGATGGAGCCGAATAATGAAGGCTTCAAACCAGTAAAAGAATCCGCCACACTTACTTTTATTTTAGGTGCAGGATCTGAAATATTTTATTACCAGGGGAAATTTGAAGAACAGGGTAGCGCAGCTCTTCAAAAAACAAATTTTGCAACTGTTCGCAATTTAATTTTAGACATGAAACAAAAAACGGATCCAAAATTTTTAATGTTTCAAATTAAGTCTTCTGATTCTGCAACTATAGGTAATCATATTGCTTTGCTTGATGAATTTATCATTTGTGATATACCCCCGGGGCATTTCGCAGAAGTAGATCTTACGCAAGCAGAAAAAAAGTGGATGAAAGAATAATAAAATCTTATTTATTTCAAACGATTATTTATAAAAGACAACATTAATGCACCTTTTGGCGTAACACCATTATACACCGGACTTAAAATTGCTGTATTATTATTTTGTGAATCATTGTATAAAACCTGATCAAATAAATAGTCACCCTTGCCTAAACGGGGAATTATTTTTTTGTAATGTTCTATGGCTGCGGCACCTGCTTGTTGGTAGTTTATGGTAGTATCAATAATTCCGGCTTCGGTAATAGCCAGGTGACTGCTTGAAGGCAACCTCATTTTCAAATTACTTATTTGGTTATAATCAAAGGCAGTTCCTACGCCTCTTTGGTAACAGTGAAGTGTAGCATTTAATTTTCTGCTTGTATATTTATTTTGAATGGCGTTTATAATGGTATCGTTCCAGGCATTGTAATAAGTTTGAAGATTACCCGAAGCAGTTGGTGCTAAAATTACATAATAGGGTAGGTTAAAAACATCCAGTTGATTCCAGAAATTGGGAAGTATGGTATCTACATATTTTTGCGGACTAACTTTTTCGGTTACTTCTTCATTACTCGTATCGCCGATGGCATATTTTACTAAATAATATTCATTCATCATTTCTATGAAATCGAATTTGGCACCAGCGTTTATCCATCTTTGAATAACATTTTTTTGATTCAGAGGTGGATCATTCCCATTTACTACATAAATAAATCGTAGGCCATGTGCTTGTTGTAATTGCACCCATTTATTTATGTTATCATCCGTCCAATTGTCATTAAAAGTAGTTTGCGAAAGGGTGCCGCCTGTTACCCTCACCACTAAATTCTCTTTTATGTCAGCAGGTATTTGGTTAAAGTAGCTATTGGCAAATGTCGTTTGTAACGTTACATCCAATGTACCTTTGGCATTAAATCCAAAATAAGGTAAGTCCCAGGTGGGTGCTGTTGTTGTGTTGTCTTTTTTACAACTGCTAAAAAAAACAGTGCAAATTATAATGGGTAGAATGAAGCCGTATTTTTTCATAAGAATTTATTTTAGGCAGTTGTAAATTGCACAATGAAAATGATTCAAGGTTTATAGACCCTTTGAAAGGGTAAAGGTTTAGATATGTACAAATTTATTTTTGCACTTATCTCCAAATATTTTATTTCAACTAATAGGGGATGTCAATCTTGATAATTATTATTATTTTCAGTACTTTTTATACTTCTTGCCTCGTCGGGAGTTTCGCCATTACGGCTGGAAATAAATAAAGAAATCTGCCAAACCCCGCTGAGTAATCAATCTACATATACTTATAATATACGGGAAGAAAATATTTTCAAAATCCAAGCCCGTAAAACCAAGCAATCCTTTACCGTTGCCCGGGTTTTAAGTTACAATTTTTGCAACCGGAATAATTTTATTTATTATTTCTTTCCAATCCTTGCATCAAAAGAACAGTAAAGAAATTATTTTGGACTGTAGTAAATGGTTCCATCATCTCCTGCCAGGCAGAAAAATAAATGGGCAGGCTCAGCTAAATTATACATATTAAAACCTTTTACTCCCAAATAGTTTAGATAAGCATATACCGGCACTTTTGGAAACTTCGGGCCGGTATCGTATTTTATCTTATTTATTTTAAAATTAAAAACACCATACATTGATCCTTTTTTATAAACATAAAAATCTTCATTCACCCTTACTGTTTTTAAAAATGAGAACCCGTTTTTCCAGATATGATCATATTCAAAGGGTAGCAGGATTGAATCATAAAGATTTATCACCCCTGATTTTCCATTCTTCCTTGCTAAAAAAACACCTTCTTTATACAATGTAAGCAGCGCATTTTTGTCATTTGAATAATTATAGGGCTGGCGAAAACTAAAAGTGTCCGGTTTGCTGTCGTTTTTATCTTCCAGGTAAATTTCCGGTAAGTTAGGACTCAGGTATTCGTATGAGATGGGAATGATCTCTTTCCCATTTGCATCTATTACACCGAATTGCCATTTACCGGTTTGTATATTGATATTGCCGGCAAGGTAAAGATATGTATAGCTTGAGGTGAATGGGCCATATTGATTTTTGATGTACCGCAATGAGTCAAAAAGTTTTTGAGAACGTAGTGAATCAGAAAATATCAATCCTCTTTTTTTACCTGCTGTAAAAATCAAGGGGTACCGCTGATTTTTGGCTCCTCTTTCTGCAAAGAATATTTTTTCACCGGGAGCAACCATAATTTCGGTTTCATTATATTTTATAAGTGAATCGTTTAACTTAATAAACGAATATACTTTTTTTGGAATTTCTCTTTTTGGAATGGATGATGACGGTTTCATTTCATCATTGCCGGAGCGGGGAGGCTCGGGAACAGGAGATACAGGAGCTTCGCCCATTATTTCCCGGCTATTGTTATATCTTTCTTTATAACTATAGGCGTTTACTTCGGCGTACGGAATTTTTACAAAGGTCTTTTTATTTTCATCATAATAAATTGATATTTTATAAGATCTGTATTGATCATCTTGGTAAGAAAAAACAAATACCTCTTCAGTACTGGCATTGCGGTCTAATTTTATATTTTTTACCTTATCCAGCAGGGGGGCTAACATCTTTTGTTTTTTACAATCATATAAATAAATACTGGCTGTTTTATCATTATGTTCTGCGTAAATAGCAATTTGGGAGTTCCTGTTTTTTCCCAGGTCAGAAGTATTTAAGAACCTGAATTTTTCTACATTCGATTCTAATAATTTTTTCCCTTTAAGATTATAAAAGTTGCTGTTTTTACTAATATATGATTCTTCAGAACCAATGAGTATAGCCTCTTTTACAACTGTAAAGTGACGATGTTTGGAGTTTTGAATGACCCGGTTTTTTCCATAGAAAACGCCGGTTTCAACATCTGTTTTTTGCCTGATCTCTATTCTGCCGCTCGTCCAATGTACGGTATCGGGCAATTGGGTGTAATTAGCGTATTTATAATATCCTTCCCCAATGGGTTCTATATAATCATAAGCTGGTTTTACTTTTATAGCCCCCTTTATATCAGACAAACCAAATAAATCGCCCACACGATAGGGTACTAATACTTCCTGTGAAAAACCGGTAAACCCGGTAAGTATTAAAATTGCTGAAAAAATATTACGCATAATAAGGTAAAATGAAAACGTGGAGGGAAATTGATTCTTCCTAAAAAATAATAGTGGTAAATATAATTATAAATCCGGGATTCTGCGGCTTGCTAAATAACTATATACAGACTGGCTTTAATTTGTGATGAATAAGCTTTCCCTAAGGAATTGCAACGTAGTAAAAATCATGCACAAAGGATGCAAAGTTGAGATTAGAATATTCAGCAGGGTAGTAGTTGATAAATTAGCTTACTTTACCAGAAGTTTAAGCTACGATATATGAATTGGATTCTACTCGGCGAAATCGCTTACTTTATTTTAGTTACTTTTGTCATCTTTAGAGTGCTGTACGATACCCGGAGCAGTACAAAAACATTAGCATACATCCTGTTCATTGTATTTGCGCCTGTATTGGGTATGATCTTTTATTTTTCTGTAGGAATAAATTATAGAAAACGTAAACTGTATTCTAAAAAAATAGTGGAAGATGAAATGCTGCGGGAACGCATCAGGAATAAAATGAACACATATTCTGAAACGATTAGTAATTCAGGATTAATTGCACAAAAAAGTGAAACTTTAGTTGAGTTTATCCGTCGTGCCGGTAATAGCCCGTTAACTGCAAACAATGAAGTGAAACTATTGATAAATGGCGAAGAAAAATTTCCAGCTCTATTAAAAGCCTTAGAAAATGCAACGGCTCACATTCATATTGAATATTATATTTATGAAAATGATATTACAGGTAACCAGGTGGCAGATGTGCTCATTAAGAAAGCAAAACAAGGTGTTGAAGTACGTTTTTTGTATGATGATTTTGGAAGCCACGGACTAGGTAAGGCTTTCATTCAAAAATTAAGGGACGCTGGCGTACAGACTGCGCCTTTCTATAAAATAAAATGGTATGCTTTGGCCAGCCGGCTTAACTACAGAAACCATAGAAAAATTATTGTTAAACAAGAAAAGGCGACGCAACAAAAGCAGGTGAGTATCCGTCTGGGTATTCCGGGCAATGACCCCTTTGCTTCAGATTATGGAGATAATTTTCATGCGCTGCTGACCAGTGTAGAAGATAAATTGAAAAGTCAATTGGAAAAGCGATAAAATTTCTTATCCGAAATTCTACCCTTTCTGAAACCAATCGAAAAAGGGGGACGCTATAATATTTATGACCCAATTAGTTGATATCAATTTAAAACAATATAAATGAAAAAAATAGTAAACTTTTTAACCTGGGACTGGAAAATAGGTCGTGACACCGGCTTGTTAATTTTAAGGTTGGTCTTTGGCTTTATTTTGCTCTACGGCCACGGCTTTGAAAAAATGTCGGTAATCCTGGGTGGACAGGAAATCCAGTTTATGGACCCGATAGGGATTGGCGCTAACACTTCCTTTTACCTGGCTGCGCTGGCAGAAGGGGTTTGTGCTATTTTGCTGATGCTGGGATTGTTTTCCAGGTTAGCATCATTTATCTTATCCATAAATTTTTTAGTCGTTTTCATTTTTCATGCATTTATGCTGGGTGATGGTTTTGCCGTGCTGGAACTACGTTTCTTTTACCTGTTTTCTTTTATAGCGTTAACACTTACCGGGCCGGGAAAATTGTCAATGGACTATTTATTGTTTCAGCGGAAAAATGAAATAGAAAAAACCTGAAAAAAATAATATGCCGGAACTTATTATACAAGCCCGTGAAGCGGCCATCAGCACCTATTTAAGTGTAAAACGTATTCTTCCTTTTCGGAGTAGAAGAATGGTAGGGCCTTTTATTTTTATGGATCATGCAGGGCCGATCAATCGTTTTCCCTCTGAAATCACCTCCATGGATGTGTTGCCACATCCGCATATCGGGCTTTCTACGATAACTTACCTTTTCAATGGTAATGTTACACACCGGGACGGCCTGGGTGTAGAACAAGTTATCCTCCCGGGAGAAGTGAACTGGATGACCGCAGGAAAAGGCATTTCGCATTCTGAGCGTTTTGAAGACCCTGGGCTTTTACAAAAAGGCGGCCTGGAAATGTTACAAACCTGGGTAGCCTTGCCTAAATCTGCCGAAGAAAACGATCCTAGTTTTGAAAATTACAAACCATATCAACTTCCAGTATATACTGATAAAGGCATTTGGATGCGTTTGATAGCCGGCAATGCTTATGGATTAAAAAGTGATGTGGCCGTACATTCCCCGCTTTTTTACCTGCATGTAAAATTAGAAACCGGTGCAAAAATTGATTTGCCCACCGGGCATACTGAAAGAGCAATTTATATCACAAGTGGAGAATTGGAATTATCCGGTAAAACCTATTCCGCAGGCCAAATGCTTGTTTTTTCAAAAAATGAAGAAGCAACCTTACGGGCAAAAAAGAATGCCGAATTGATGATGTTAGGCGGTGAACCCCTTGGCGAACGGTATATTTGGTGGAACTTTGTTTCATCGAACAGGGAACGCATCGAGCAGGCCAAAAACGATTGGAAAACCGGGAAAATTATACTGCCGCCTAATGATAACAAAGAATTTGTTCCGCTTCCTGAAAACCGGTTGAAGCCGGCCAGCAGCGATGGGCCGGCCCCGGAACCTCTTTCGTGAAACAGGTTAATATACAGCATGTAGTTAGCGGATTAAAATGCACTACTGTTGATGAAGCAAATAAAAATGCAATGACTCATAACTATCATATACATGGCATGACCTGTGACGGCTGTCGCAAACACGTAGAGGAAACACTATCAAGAATAAAAGCTGTATCAAAAGTTACTGTTGATTTGAAAAAGGCAGAAGCCTCTATTGAAATGGATCGTCATATCCCACTGGAAATTTTGCAAAAGGCATTAAAAGACGATGGTGAACAATACAGCATTCATGAACCCGGTACACATCATCATGCTGAAGTAATAAAGAAGAAAAACAAAGGCGAAGGCAATGGCGTATTTTATTGTCCCATGCACTGCGAAGGGGATAAAACTTATGATAAGCCCGGCGATTGCCCGGTATGCGGAATGACGCTGGTGGAAGAACAAAATTTATCAGCCGGAAAAACAACGCAATGGACTTGCCCTATGCATCCTGGAATTGTAAAAGATGCTCCGGGCGCCTGCCCGATATGCGGCATGGATCTCATCCCCTTGCAACCAGACCTTTCAGCAGAAGAAAAAACGTATAAAAGCCTTTTGAAGAAGTTTTGGGTAGCAGTAGTCTTCACTTTACCCATCTTCCTCATTGCCATGAGCGAAATGCTTTCCAATAATCCATTGTACAAAATCATGCACCAGGAATACTGGAATTGGATTCAGTTTATACTTTCTGTTCCGGTTTTGTTTTATGCTACCTGGATGTTTTTTGAACGGGCATACAGAAGTATTAAAACCTGGAATCTCAATATGTTCACCTTGATTGGAATTGGTGCAGGAGTGGCCTGGTTGTTCAGTGTGGTAGCGATGCTTTTTCCGGATGTTTTTCCGGAACAGTTCTTATCGAAATCAGGAGCTGTTCACGTCTATTTCGAGGCTGCAACGGTGATATTAACACTGGTTCTTTTAGGGCAGCTATTAGAAGCAGGAGCACATAGTCAAACCAGTTCTGCCGTAAAAGCGTTATTAAAATTAGCGCCTAATGAAGCCGTGAAAATCGTCAATGGCCAGGAAGTAAAAGTGAGCATTGATGAAATTATATTGAATGATATTTTAAGAGTAAAACCGGGAGAAAAAATTCCGGTGGATGGTGTTATAACCGAAGGCAATACAAGTATTGATGAATCCATGATTACCGGTGAGCCGATACCTGTAAGTAAAGCTGAAGGCGACAAAGTCAGTAGCGGAACCATCAATGGCAATCAGTCATTTTTGATGAAAGCGGAAAAAGTAGGTAGCGATACTTTGCTTTCTCAAATCATCCAGATGGTAAACACGGCCAGCCGAAGTCGTGCCCCTATTCAAAACTTGGCAGATAAAGTTTCGGGTTATTTTGTACCGGCAGTGGTTATTATAGCTGTCATTACGTTTGCGGTTTGGGCCATTTGGGGGCCGGAGCCTGCCTATGTTTTTGCGTTGGTCAATGCGATTGCCGTTTTAATCATTGCCTGTCCCTGTGCGCTGGGTTTGGCAACGCCGATGTCTGTCATGGTTGGTGTGGGAAAAGGAGCTCAAAATGGAGTACTGATTAAAAATGCAGAAGCTCTCGAAAAAATGGACCAGGTGGATGTGTTGATCATTGATAAAACGGGCACCATTACCGAAGGGAAACCAACGGTTGAAAAAGTTGGTTCATTGAATCCTGGATTCCCCGGCAAGGAAGTCTTGCAATATATTGTTTCATTAAATAGTAATAGTGAGCATCCCCTGGCTGATGCAACGGTGAAATATGGCCGGGAACAAAAAACTGAAATTTTAAATGCAACAGGTTTCAGTGCAGTTACCGGAAAAGGCGTTGAAGCAACCATTAAAGATAAAAAAGCAGCTTTGGGCAATCCTAAGATGATGGAATATGCGAATGCGGTAATAAGCCCGCAAATGGAAAACGAAGTAAAGACCTATCAGCAACAAGGCAAAACAGTTTCGTACTTAGCGGTAGATAAAACAGTCGTGGGTTATGTTGTAATTGCTGACAAGATTAAAGCAACCAGTGCCAAAGCCATTCAAGAACTTCAGGAGAGAGGTATTGAAGTCATCATGTTAACGGGAGATAATCATAATACGGCACAAGCGGTAGCCAATGAACTTCATCTCACAGGTTTTAAGGCCAATATGTTACCGGAAGATAAGCTCAAAGAAGTAGAGCAATTACAGGGTATGGGAAAAGTCGTGGCCGTAGCAGGCGATGGGATTAATGATGCACCGGCCTTAGCAAAATCAAATGTCGGGATTGCCATGGGCACAGGGACCGATGTGGCCATTGAAAGTGCTTTGATCACCCTGGTGAAAGGCGATTTACACGGTATTGTTAAAGCGAGGAAACTCAGTCATGCCGTTATGAAAAATATCAAACAAAATTTATTCTTTGCATTAATCTATAATACCTTAGGCATACCCATTGCGGCAGGCGTTTTGTTTCCGTTCTTCGGAATTTTATTATCTCCTATGATAGCTGCATTGGCGATGAGTTTTAGTTCTGTTTCAGTGATTGCAAATGCATTAAGATTGAGAAATACCCGACTCTAGATTTAATGAACTTAACTCTAAACTAATTTGGCAGAACTTTGGGGGAGCCTACACAAGGAGACTTACTTTTCCCAGAAGTGGGCTTACAAAAATACTTTACTACAGAAAAGCAAATTAATCAATCAGTATTTTATCCCAATTCTTGTATTAATATTCATCTATCAGGTCAATTCAGAATTAAATATTATTTTTCATTTGAATTAAATTCTATTAAACAAACATTAGAATCCCCTTGGTTGTATTTTTATTTGCGAAAGTTGGATGGTTAATGAAATATTATAGTCAGAAACAATTGCTTATAATCTTACACATTGCCTTCCAAAAACCCCGCTATCCGAAGAGTTAGCGAAGCGCTCTTCGGATGGACAATAAGAGCCAGACTTTGTTTGGAGTTCGGATAACTAACGCTACTAAAAACTGTAATCATTTATATACCCCACATCCCCCCAATAAAACCTTACCGTAAACAATACAACGAGGAGTAGTATTACAAACGCTCATGTTACCAGGGAACAAAAGTTGATTAAAGCTGTTTCCCGAAACCGGGCTGTATATCGGTTTCGGGGGCCTTTTTTTGTTCCTTTTTTGGGCAAGCAAAAAGGAAATTACAAAATGGATCAAAAAATAAAGCGGTTATCTGTATATTTATACAAGCAACGAGAGCAACAATATTGATGTGTTCTTTGACAATTTACAGGTAACGCACACTTCAGGGCATATACTTGAAGAAACGCATTACTACCCCTTTGGTTTGGCCATGGCAGGCATCAGTGGCAGGGCGCTTACCGGTACTGCAGAAAACAGGCTTAAGTATAATGGCAAAGAGCAGCAAAGCCATGAGTTTGCAGATGGCAGCGGCCTGGAAG
>MKTX01000007.1 GCA_001898465.1 Sphingobacteriales bacterium 39-19
ACTGCATCATAACAGTTGCAAACTTTGTGGCATCTGACACCCCATTTACAGGTGCATCAAACGAGTGGTTGACGTATTCATTTGCCTGGCGGTAACCCAGGGTTATACTGTCGCTAATACTGGCTACTATATACCCGTTAATTTTTGTAGAATCTTCTAAAACATAGGGAATATATGCGATTATACTACTATCATTAACAGCATTTGTAAAACTGTTCTCATACCTTGGCTTTATATTTTTGCCAATTAAAACTTTATTCCAAACGGGGTAGCCATGCTGCTTTACAAAAGCTGTGATAAATTCTTTATTATTATTTCGCTTTTTTATTTCATTGATAACTTTTAAAATGGATGGATCTGTTTTTGATGGAATGGTAAAAAACTTTTGTGTAATACTTTGTGTGTGTTGGATACTATCGTAATCTGTATCCATTTTTTTGCAGGCTGCAAAAACCAATACCGACAAACTGATTAAAAGACAGAGTTTGCGGGGGGGGGGGTAAGTGGTAATTAAATTTCATAAACATTTGGTAAAGGGTTAAAAACTATTTTACAAACATAGGAAAATAACCTGTTACAACAAATGGGGAAAAACCCTAATTTTTTACGGGGGAAAACCCCGTTGTTTTTTGAATCATTTTCTGTAAATGAAAAAAATATGTTTCAAAAAAATTAAAACTCATATTAAGATGGTTTATCAACACAAAATTTTAGAGAAAAAAAAAGAGGCACCGTTTGTATAATACCTCCAATTCAGCCTTGCTAAAAAAAAATTATTTTCCGAATTTTATTTTTCCTTTTGGATATTCTCCGCTGTCAGCTAATATTTCTTCAATGCGTAAAAGCTGGTTGTATTTGGCCATGCGGTCACTGCGGCTGGCTGATCCCGTTTTTATTTGGCCGCAGTTTAGCGCTACGGCAAGGTCGGCAATGGTGCTGTCTTCTGTTTCGCCACTGCGATGGCTCATAATGGTATTAAAACCATTGTTCTGCGCCATACTCACGGCATTGATGGTTTCGGTAAGGGTTCCTATCTGGTTTACTTTTACTAAAAGTGCATTCGCAATATGCTCGGTAACGCCTCTCTCTAATCTTTTTACATTGGTAACAAACAAATCATCACCTACCAATTGGCATTTATTACCAAGCGCTTCGGTAAGCATTTTCCATCCTTTCCAATCATCTTCGGCCATACCATCTTCAATAGAAATGATGGGATATTTTTTTACCCAGCTTTCCCAATATTTCACCAGTTGCTCGCTGGTCATTTTTTTGCCATCACTTTTATGAAAAATATATTTTTTTTCTTTTGCATTCCACAGTTCACTATTAGCTGCATCCATGGCAATACCTATTTGTGAACCCGTTTTATAGCCGGCAGCCTGTATGGCATTCAGTAGGGTTTCAATAGCTTCTTCGTTACTCTGTATATTGGGAGCAAAACCACCTTCATCGCCCACATTGGTGCTGTATCCTTTTTTCTTTAAAACGGTTTTTAGTGCATGAAAAATTTCAACACCCCATTGCAATCCTTCGCTAAAACTGGATGCGCCAATGGGCATTACCATAAATTCCTGGAAGTCTATTTTGTTATCGGCATGTGCGCCTCCGTTTAAAATATTCATCATGGGGATGGGTAATATTTTAGCATTGGTACCACCAATATACCGGTACAGCGGGAGATTCGCTTCTAAGGCAGCGGCTTTTGCAACAGCCAGGCTTACAGCCAGGATGGCGTTGGCGCCTAACTTAGCTTTATTTTCTGTACCATCTAATGAGATCATGGCCTGGTCAATGCCGGTTTGATCTGCTACATCCCAGCCCAGTAAATTTTCAGCTAATACCGTGTTTACATTTTTTACTGCTTTTAAAACCGATTTGCCGCCATACAACTTTTTATTATTATCCCGTAACTCTACGGCTTCATGAATACCCGTACTGGCTCCACTGGGAACTGCAGCACGGCCCAGCAAGCCATTTTCTGTTAAAACATCCACTTCTACAGTGGGATTTCCACGGCTATCTAAAATTTGGCGGGCAAAAAGAGAGGCGATATAACTCATATTATTGTTTTTATTTGGATTTTTCGGCAAAAATACTATTTTTACAGCTAGGTTTTAAAGTATTACCTCTCATTGCATCCATCACCTGCGTGAAACCCTATCCTCTCCTGGACTTAAACCAACTCATATTTTTAAAATTATTGTATGTATAAATTAGTACTATCAGGCATATTTGCCCTGGCTATTCAATGCTGTATTGCCCAAAATCAAAATGTGGGAATTGGTACCACCACGCCTGATGCTTCAGCAGCATTAGATGTATCCAGTACCAGCCAGGGGTTTTTACCCCCCCGGTTAAGTTCTGCCCAGCGTGATGCGATGCCCAATAAAACAGCAGGGCTTACTATTTTCAATACCACTACCGGTTGCCTGGAATTTTATAATGGTTCTTACTGGATCAATCTTTGCACTTCTACCCTTTCTTCTATATTACAAAAATCTTTATTGGGCGGTACCGATTTAGACCAGGCTTATGCTGTAAAACAAACACCCGATGGCGGTTTTATTGTAGGAGGTACTACTCTTACCAACGGGAATGGTGATGTGCCCAGTGGCAATCATGGCGCTTTAGATTGCTGGATTATAAAATTAGATGCCGGCGGCAATATTGTTTGGAATAAACTCTATGGCGGCTCAGGCAATGAAGACCTGGCCGATTTGATTACTACTGCAGATGGCGGGTATGCTTTTATTGCCACTTCCAGCTCTTCTTTAAATGGGGATGTAAGTGTGAGTAACCATGGCGGTAATGATTACTGGATAGTAAAATTAGATGCTACAGGCAATGTAAGCTGGAATGTTTTACTGGGCGGTAATGGAGATGAATTTGCTGCCGCTATTAAACAAAACACTGATGGTACTTATATTGTAGCCGGAAATTCTGCTTCTTCTGCCAATGGAAATGTAACCGATGTCAATCATGGCTTAACCGATTATTGGGTTGTAAAATTAACTTCGGCAGGCGCCATCAGCTGGAATAAATTATTAGGGGGCAATGGGGAAGAAGAAGCTTATGATGTACAACAAACCAGCGACCTGGGTTTTATCGTAACCGGCTATACTACTTCATCTGCCAATGGTAATGTGAGTGGAACTATTAGTGGATTATATGATAACTGGGTTGTAAAATTAACTTCGGCAGGCGCTATCAGCTGGAACAAAAGTATTGGGGGTAGCGGCGATGAATTTTCTTATGCTATTAAGCAAACATCCGACGGGGGATATATCTTTATTGGGAATTCTACTTCATCTGCCAGCGGCAATATTACAGGTACCAATAATGGCGGTAACGATTATTTACTGGTGAAACTTACTTCGGCAGGCGCCATCAGCTGGAATAAATTATTAGGGGGCGCAAATGATGAATATCCTGCTGATGTTGTTCAAACGGCAGATGGTGGTTACCTGATGATTGGCACTACCACCAGTTCTCAAACAGGAAATGTGAGCCAGGCAAATTACGGGAACGAGGATATGTGGTTAGTAAAAGTAAATAGTAGCGGTACAATGCTTTGGAATAAAGTAATTGGCGGTGCCGGGTCAGATATACCTCAGGCACTGAGCCCGGTATCTGGCGGCGGCTACATCATTACCGGCTACACTTCCAGCTCTGCCAGCGGCTTGGTATTTGGTACCAACCATGGGAATAATGATTATTGGCTGATTCGCATTGATGATAATGGGAATATTTTGTAAAAATAAAAGTTATTTTAAATACCCGGCTTAGCCCGGGTATTTTTATGCCTGCCTGTTTTACTTATTTTTTCTCCCTTAATTTTTCAAACAAAATAATATTAAGAAATATCAATAACATGCCGTAAATACTATCTTCTATGGGGATGCTGTAAATTCGTTTTCCCAGGTTTTCTGCATCATTATATAGTACTACCGGCAGGGCTGTTAAAAATCCATTCACTATTAAAAAAGGAATGAGGGTTATGGCCCAGGAAATTAAAAAAGCACTCACATGAAAACTAAGGAAATATCTTTTTAGTGAGTAGAAAAGCATTACAAATACAGCAAAGAAGAAAAAACTAAAAAAGCTGTATGCCCTGTCTTCATAAAATAAACCCAGCGTAAGAGAAAGAATGGCCAGGGATTTTAAAATGAAATCTGCAGCAGGGTGATTTTTTATTTTTGGGAAATAGCACCGGATACATTCATAAATAAAAACACAGCAATAGGGAACTACAAAAAAGAAAAGGATTTCTTCAATAGGAAGGCCGGCCAAAGTAAACCCAATAATATAATTTTCATTAAACCACCATACGCCGTGAGCTGTAAACCAGGCATCCCATAGGATATAGAAAACAGCCGGTAATAGCATAGCAGGAAATAAATAGCGGTATTGCTTCCAAAAAGCAACTTTTTTATCGAAACTAAGCGCCAGTGGGCCGGTGATAGAAATAGCCAGTATTAAAAAGTATGTATAATGCGGATTCAAATTAAATGGATTTTTTTTATTTCAACTGCCTGCCCTTCCATTGGTATTTACCAAATTTACCTAAAAACCCTGCAATAATGGTATAACAGATATGAAAGGGTTGTGCCAACGGAAATAGCCAAAGTAATTTTTTTTGATTAAAAAAGCCAGCAATGGGATATAAAAAAATGCATTCAATGACTGTTTTAAAGGCAACAAAACTTAAGCCCGCCTTCCATAAAAACCAAGATCCCTGTAAGGGTAAATAAATAAACAGCAACAGTAAATACAAGTTGAATACATACACTAAAATCAAAACTAAAAATATACTTTTATCCTGGTAATGGCTGGTTTTGCTTGCCCATCTTATACGTTGTTTTAAAAAGCCGGCCATTGTTTTTTCAGCCCGGGTATTAACCATTACTTGCTGTGATTTTAAATAATGAACAGCCCCGGGATCTGATGTATAAATTTTATGCATCAGCAACATGTCATCGCCACTGGCAATATGATTTATACCGGTAAAGCCGCCTGCTTGCACAAAAGCGTTTTTTGTATATGCCAGGTTTGCCCCGTTACACATGCTATGCATTTTTTTGTACACAGCAGCCCCTGTAATGCCCTGCAACACCATAAAGTCCAGGGATTGAAAAATGCCCAGGGCCGACCTGCCTGCCTCCATACGTACAGGCATTACTATGAACCGGGCGCCCGTTTGCCTGTAAAACCGGGCTATTGTTTCAAGCCAGTTTGGGGGTACCCTGCAATCGGCATCGGTGGTAATTATTAATTCACCTTTTGCTTGCCCAATGGCCACTTCAATAGCCTTTTTTTTAAAAGCGGTTGTTTCACCGGGCTTCATATAATCTTGCAGTGCCATATATTTTGCAGAAGCAATTTTTTTTATAATGTCTGCAGTAAGGTCGGTAGAATGATCATCTACCACAATCACTTCAAAATTTTTTGCAGGAAATGATTGGTTCAGCAAATCCTGTAATAAGCCGGGTAAATGCTCCTCTTCATTCCGGGCAGCAATGATAACACTTAAATAAGGGAGGGAAAGAGGTAACGGACCAACCGGGTAAAACCAGGGTGCCTGTAGCCATGCTTTTAGGTAATACAATAGCAGGCCTGTATAACTTATCAATAAAAAAGTACCTACTAAAAATATCATTTGTTGCAGCATCATAAACCGGGTAAAGGCGGCAAAGGCTTTGTTTTCAAGTTTTTTATGCGCCCGCTTTTGCCCAAAGAACCCCTTTTTAGCGGGAACACAAAAATAAATTTTTAGCTGTCCTTTTTATTATTATCTTTATGGTTGCATAAACAACTATATGTCAAACAACCAATTTAAAAAAAGTGAACTTTATAGTTTTATAACAGGCAAAGCAAGTACGGCGATTGCCAGGAGGCTGCAAAAAAATTTTAAACAGGCGGGGTTGGATATAACCATTGAGCAATGGAGTGTTTTATATCATTTATGGAAAGAAGATGGCATTAGCCAGCAACAATTGTGTGAATCTACTTTTAGAGATAAGCCCAGTATTACCCGGTTGGTAGATAACCTGGAAAAATTAAAAATGGTAAAAAGGGTACCCAGTAAAGATGATCGCCGCATTAATATGATTTACTTAACACCCGAAGCACAAAACTTACAGGAGCAAAGTATGCAACTGGCTAACCAAACTTTAAATGAAGCACTGGTAGGAGTAACCCATGGGCAAATAGAAATTGCAAAGGAAGTATTACAACAAGTATATGAAAATTTAAAATAAAGAATTTAAACGCAATAAAAAAATAAACATGGAAACTGTAAAATCAAAACTCCTTAAAGGTGGCGAGTGGCTTATAAATGAAAGCACCGCTCAACAAACCTATATACCCGAAGAATTTAATGAAGAACAGCGCATGGTAAATGATATGTGCCTTCAATTTCTAAAAACAGAGGTATTACCCCTCATTGACCGAATTGATAAAATGGAACCCGGCTTAATGCCCTCCTTGATGGAGAAGGCAGGTGAACAGGGTTTATTGGGGGTAGCCATCCCGGAATCCCTGGGGGGGTTAGGCAAAGATTTTATTACATCTACCCTGGTAAATGAAGGCCTGGGGGGTGGTTTTTCTTTTAGTGTGGCAGTAGCCGCCCACACCGGTATTGGCACTTTACCCATATTATATTTTGGTACCGAAGAACAAAAGAAAAAATATATTCCTAAACTGGCTTCGGGTGAGTGGAAAGGTTCTTATGGACTTACCGAACCCAATAGCGGAAGCGATGCACTTAGTGCCAAAACCACGGCGAAATTGAGCGAAGACGGAAAATATTATATACTGAATGGCCAAAAATGCTGGATTACAAACGGGGGTTTTGCAGATGTATATACCGTGTTTGCAAAAATTGATGGCGATAAATTTTCGGCATTTATTGTAGAGCGTGGAATGCCTGGTTTTACCCAGGGGCCCGAAGAACATAAGATGGGCATTAAAGGTTCCAGCACCGTACAGCTCTATTTCCAGGAATGTAAAGTGCCGGTAGAAAATTTACTGGGCCAGGCGGGCAAGGGGCATATCATTGCTTTTAATATTTTAAATATTGGTCGCTTAAAATTATGTGCTGCTGCCCTGGGAGGCGCTAAAATGGCCATTGATGAATGTATTCAATATGCTAAAACAAGGGAACAATTTAAAACAGCTATTGCCAACTTTGGCGCCATAAAATATAAACTGGCACAAATGGCAATAAGGATTTGGGTAAGCGAAAGCGCTTTGTACCGTACTGCTAAGTGGATAGAAGATAAAGAAACCGAACTGCAGGAGAATGGCGCTCCTTTTAATGAAGCTTTGCTGGGTGCCGCCGAAGAATATGCCATAGAATGTGCCATGCTGAAAGTAGATGGCAGCGAAGTGCTGGATTATGTAGTAGACGAAGGGGTGCAAATTCATGGAGGGAATGGATATAGTGATGAATATATGATTAGCAGGGCTTATAGAGACAGCCGGATTAATCGTATTTATGAAGGGACCAATGAAATAAACCGCTTGCTTATTGTAGACATGATGCTGAAGAGAGCCATGAAAGGAAAGCTTGACCTGATGGGGCCGGCCATGGCGGTAAGTAAAGAATTGATGAGCATCCCCGATTTTGGAAATGAAGAGGAAGGCGCTTTTGCGGCAGAAAAAAAGATCATTGCCAATTTGAAAAAAGCAATTTTAATGACCGCTGGCGCTGCCGTTCAAAAATTGATGATGAGCCTGCAGGACGAACAGGAAATTTTAATGAATATTGCAGATATGGCCATCCTTACTTTTAATGCTGAAAGTGCACTGCTTAGGGTAATGAAGCGGGTAGCAGAAAAAGGAGAATCTGAAAATTTATTACAAGCCGATATTATGCGGTGCTATTTGAATGACGCAGCAGATGCCGTACATAAATTTGGCAAAGATGCCATACATGCTTTTGCTGAAGGAGATGAGCAAAGGATGATGCTGCTGGGATTAAAACGTTTTACAAAAACAGCCCCTTTTAACGCTAAAAATGCAAGGCGCAGAATTGCGGATCAGATGATTGCAGAAAATAAATATAGTTTCTAAAAAAAATAAACCGGGCGTATGGATACTTAATAATAACCAGGCTCCCGGCTTATTATGCACACGTACATTATTTTTTAGCAGCATCCTTTTTTGGAGCTGCTTTTTTTGCAGCCGGTTTGGCCGGCCTGCTTTTGCCAAAAGAACCGGAAGCTATTTTCCCTTTCTTTGTTTTTTTATCGCCACGTCCCATGAGGTTTTAATTTTTATGTTATTCAAAAGTTACAAAAAAAGCAAGATACGAACGCATCTTGCTTTCAATTTCTTTCTTAATCGGTTAGATTTTAGCTGAAAGCTCTTTACCTGCTTTAAACTTAGCTACTTTTTTAGCTTTAATTTTAATAACCGCACCCGTTTGTGGGTTACGGCCATTACGAGCTGCTCTTTTAGAAACGGAGAAAGTTCCAAAACCAACTAAAGTAACTTTGTTGCCGGATTTTAATGTTTTTGTTACTGCTTCTACAAAAGAATCTAAAGCTGCATTTGCTTGTGTTTTTGTTACGCCTGCATCATCAGCAATTTTTGAAATAAGTTCTGCTTTGTTCATAATACTATTTTTAATTTTTTTAAGAGAGACAAATATAGATGCTTTTTACATTCAGCAAAATATTTTTTATAAACGTAAATATACGATTTAGTGGCTGAGAGCCTTGTTTTTACTGGATTTTAAAAGATATTGCGGATGGGTGGACAAAAATACGGATGCAGGCAGCAAGGCTGAAAATGAGTGTGGTGGCGGGTTTTAGCGAGTTGTGCTTAAAATCCTTTGTGGTAGCGGTTTTCAGGGGAATATACAAACCTTTTTGTTTTGTTTTGCAAACTCTTTTTTTGTTTTGCACAATTAGTTCACAATCTCCATCAGGCTCCTGAATGCCAGGAATTGATTGCCCCATTTATCAAATGATTTTTGCCGCATGTTGGCCGCATGAAGTTCAATATAACGATTATAATCTGCCTTGCTATTGGCAAAATATTGAACCGCATAGGTAGGTCCTTCCGAATCATCGGTTTCCAGTAAACGAACGATTCGTGCTTTTTCAAAACAGCCTGTACCGGTTACTTCAGGTACATGCTCTTCTTTTAACCAGTGTAGCCAGTCTTCATGAATGGAGTGCGTAACTTTTATGGTAACGTTATAAATAAAAGACATACTGTTTTATTTTATTTCCAGGTAAATTGGGCAATGATCACTTTGCTTTACATCAGGATAGATGGCAGCTGCCTGTAATTGATTTCTTAAGGCTTCTGTTACAGATATATAATCTATACGCCAACCTTTATTATTCAGCCGTACACTGGGAAAGCGCTGGCTCCACCAGGTGTAATGGTGGGGTTCTTTATTAAAAAAGCGAAAACTGTCAATCCATCCACTGTTAAAAAACCGGGTCATCCATTCTCTTTCTTCGGGGAGAAAGCCTGATGATTTTTTATTTCCTTTAGGATCATGTATATCTATCTCAGTATGGGCAATATTATAATCGCCACATAATATCATCCGGGGATTTGTTTTTTTTAATGTATCGAGGTGTGCCTGCATTTCATCCAGCCATTGGTATTTATATCGTTGCCGTTCATCGCCGGAAGTGCCGGAGGGAAAATAGGCATTGATTAAGGTGATATCACCGAATTGTAATTCTATTACCCGGCCTTCAAAATCACTGAGCTCATGGCCGGTTCCTGTTTTTACGGTATCGGGTTTTATTTTAGTAAATACGGCTACCCCGCTATATCCTTTTTTTTGTGCGCTAAACCAATGGTGCTGAAAACCCAATTCTTCAAATGGTTTCAAATCTATATCCTGGCTGGTTGCTTTTGTTTCCTGCAGGCATATAATATCAGCCGGATTCGTTTTTAACCAATCAATCAACCCTTTTTTTATGGCGGCACGAATACCATTTACATTATAAGAAATGATGCGCATTTTATGTTTTTAAAATAATGCTGCAATTTACCCGATACCCTGTGTAAAGCAAAATGCTTTTACGGGAATGGCAACGCCATTTATTTTAATCCAGTATGGGGCTGAGCCATTTTGTAGCTTCGTCCAGGGTCATTCCTTTGCGTGTGGCAAAATCGGCTAACTGGTCTTTATCTATACGGCCTACTCCAAAATAGTGGCTACCCGGGTGTGCAAAATACCAACCGCAAACAGAAGCCGGCGGAGACATGGCCAGGCTTTCGGTAAGTTCAATACCAATATTTTCAGTTACATGCAGCATTTTGAACAACTTTCTTTTTTCGGTATGATCGGGGCAGGCGGGATAACCGGGAGCCGGGCGGATACCGGTATATTTTTCTTTAATGATCTCGTCATTACTCAGCGTTTCGCCGGCACTATATCCCCATAGTTCTTTCCTGGTTTTATAATGCATATATTCTGCAAAGGCTTCTACAAACCGATCGGCCAATATTTGAACCATAATTTTATTGAACTCATCATTTTCTTTGGCAAAACGCAGGATATGTTCCTGCGCCCCATGAATGGTAACGGCAAAAGCGCCCATATAATCTTTTCCCATATCGGCAGGCCTTACAAAATCTGCTAAAGAATAACTCGGTTGGTTAGCTGCTTTTTTTAATTGCTGGCGCAGGCTCTCCAGCTGTACCGGTCCCTCTTTTACCTGTACCGTAATCGTATCTTTATTATTGCTGTTGGCTGGCCAGTATCCTACTACGGCATCGGCCCGGAACCATTTACCTGCTACTATTTTATCTACTAAGGCAAGGGCATCACTATGTAATTTCCTGGCTTCGGTTCCAAATTTTTCATCATCCAAAACTGTGGGAAAATGTCCCGGCATTTCCCAGCCAATAAAGAATGGCCCCCAGTCGATAAACCGGGCAATTTCGCCCAGGTCTACATTTTTAAAAACTTGTACTCCATTTACCCGGGGCTCGGTGGGTTTGTAATTTGCCCAATCAAAATTTTCTTTAATTTTTAATGCCTCATCATAAGTGATGAGGGGCTTGGTTCCTCTTTTTTTAAGAAATTGTTCTCTTACTTTTTCATATTCATTTTCTATGTTTTCTAAAAAAATTTTCTTTTGGTCGTTGTTGAGTAAATTACTTACTACCGTCACGCTTCTGCTGGCATCCAATACATGCACTACCCCGTTATCGTATTTAGGGGCAATCCTTACCGCCGTGTGGGTACGGCTGGTAGTGGCCCCGCCAATGAGCAGGGGAAGGTTCATATTCCTTCTTTTCATTTCATCGGCAACATGTACCATTTCATCAAGCGAAGGGGTAATAAGGCCGGATAAGCCGATGATGGCCGCATTGTGGGCAATTGCTTCATCCAGTATTTTATCGGCAGGGACCATTACGCCGAGATCTTTAACGGTATAACCATTACAACCCAATACAACACCCACTATGTTTTTACCAATATCATGCACATCGCCTTTTACAGTGGCTAATAATACGAGGGGTGCATTGCTGGCTTCTTTTTTTTCTGCTTCAATATAAGGTTGTAACCAGGCCACACTTTTTTTCATAACACGGGCGCTTTTTACTACTTGAGGTAAAAACATTTTTCCTGCGCCAAATAAATCGCCCACCACATTCATCCCATCCATGAGGGGGCCTTCAATTACCTGCAGCGGTTTAGGATATTTTAAGCGGGCTTCTTCGGTGTCCAAATCAATATAATCGGTAATGCCGTTTACCAGTGAATGGGTCAGGCGTTCTTCTACGGTACCCTGGCGCCAGGTTTCATCTTTAATATTTTCTTTTCCTTTTGATTTTACTTTATCTGCAAAAATGATAAGGCTTTCGGTGGCGCTATTGTCATCATTATTTTTGTTCATGATCACATTTTCGCAAAGGGTTCTTAGTTCCGGTTCTATTTCATCGTACACTACCAATTGGCCGGCATTTACAATACCCATATCCATACCGGCTTCTATAGCATGTAATAAAAACACACTATGTATGGCTTCACGCACATGATCATTCCCCCTAAATGAAAAGGATACATTGCTTACGCCGCCACTTACTTTAGCCAATGGCATAAGCCTTTTTATTTCTTTGGTGGCTTCAATAAAATCTACAGCATAATTATTATGTTCTTCGATGCCTGTGGCGATAGCGAAAATATTGGGATCAAAAATAATGTCCTGCGGATTGAAGCCTACTTTTTTTGTAAGGATTTCATAAGCCCGCTTACAGATCTCTACCTTTCTTTCTTTGGTATCGGCCTGCCCCTGTTCATCAAAAGCCATTACAATTACAGCGGCACCAAAACTTTTACAAATAAAAGCCTGTTCTATAAACTTTTCTTCCCCTTCTTTCATGGAGATGGAGTTTACAATACACTTTCCCTGTACACATTTTAATCCCGCTTCCAGTATTTCAAATTTACTGCTATCAATCATGATGGGGATCTTTGCAATATCGGGTTCGGCCTGTACCAGGTTTAAAAAAGTGGTCATTGCGGTTACGCCATCCAGCAGGGCATCGTCCATATTTACATCAATTACCTGGGCCCCGTTTTCTACTTGCTGGCGGGCTACGCTTAAAGCTTCTTCATAATTTCCTTCTCTTACCAGGCGTGCAAATTTTTTACTGCCGGTTACATTGGTTCGTTCTCCAATATTTACAAAGTTGGTTTCGGGCCTTACTATTAAGGGTTCCAGGCCACTCAGGCGAAGGAAAGGTTTTATTGTACTCATCTCTTATATATATTGCTACCGGCTTGCCTATAGTGGCGGTAGCTTTTTATTTGTTTTATTTAATTCATTGATGCTTTGTATAGCTACAAAGTTTCTTCCAGTACGGGCAATTGCCTGGGTGCATATTTTGAAACATTTTCTGCTATGTGTTTTATATGATCGGGCGTGGTACCGCAGCATCCACCCACTATATTGAGGTATCCGTCTTTTGCCCATTCTTCTACAATATGGGCGGTTTCGTGAGGTTGTTCATCATATTCACCAAAGGCATTGGGTAAACCTGCATTGGGATAGGCAGAGGTATAACAGGCTGCAATATTAGATAGTTCCTGGATGTGCGGGCGCATTTCTTTGGCACCTAAAGCACAGTTTAATCCTATACTGAGCGGGTTGGCATGCATAACTGAAATAT
Organism: Sphingobacteriales bacterium 39-19; assembly: GCA_001898465.1. GTDB lineage: Bacteria > Bacteroidota > Bacteroidia > Chitinophagales > Chitinophagaceae > Ferruginibacter. The sequence goes on from MKTX01000007.1 coordinate 13,159, forward strand.
AAAAAGCTTCTAAGGTTTGCCCGCTGAGGGTACGGCCACTGGCATCGGTAATGGTGCCACTGATCATAATAGGAAGTTCCGGGATATTATTTTTTCTGAAATAATTTTTTGCTGCATAAATAGCTGCTTTGGCATTTAAGGTGTCGAAGATTGTTTCAATTAATAATAAATCGGCTCCGCCATCTGTTAAACCTTTTATTTGTTCGGTATATGCCTGGGCAACTTCATCGAAGCTAACGGCCCTGAAGCCGGGGTTATTTACATCGGGAGATAAGGAAAGTGTTTTATTGAGCGGGCCTATGGCGCCGGCCACCCATGCCGTTTTACCCGATTGTGATATGGCTTTCCGGGCACATTTTACAGCCGCTACATTTAATTCATAAGCAAGTTCCTGCATATCATAGTCTGCCTGGGCTATAGATGTACTGCTGAAGGTATTGGTTTCTATGATATCTGCGCCGGCATCTAAATATTCTTTATGAATTTCAGTAATAATATCGGGGCGGGTTATGCTAAGCAGATCATTGTTTCCTTTTACGTCTTTATGCCAGTTTTTAAACCGCTCGCCACGGTAATCCTGTTCATTGAGTTTTCGTTGCTGTATCATGGTGCCCATAGCGCCATCAATAATTAAAATGCGTTTTTTTAATTCGTCTGTAATGTTTGCCATATTATTTTTTTTGCCTGCTGCGCAGGGTTTTACCTGTACAAGGGAGTGACACAACGATGTGTGGCCTTGCACCGCAGCCGGTTGCCTAAAAATAGAATTGACTTTTAAACGATTTACAAACCCAGAAAGTATGCGGGAGAGGTATTCGTTTATTAGTTCAATTTTTTTGTGTGGGGTGAACAATAAACAAATCCTCCCACCGGGAGCAAAGTTAATTCAAAACTATATGAATTCAAAATGCGCTTAAGGATGGGGGGAAATGCTGTTATTGCTATAATCGGTGTCAATTACATAAGGGCTGCCCAGGGTGATAGTTTTGATGGGTTTTGTTACCATTACCGGAATAGAAACGAAGTTGCTGTTTTGCCACAATACGGCTGAGCGATATATTTTTTGGGTGCTGCCATCTTTATATAAGATATTTATATGTACCGGCATGGGCTTGCCGCCGATGTTTTTGATTTGTATTTTTTTATAAATTCCTTTGCCAGATAGTTTTTCAATGGCCAGGTTGGGGATGCTGTTATCAAAAAACCAGCGTTGCCAGAACCAGTTTAGGTTTACCCCGCTGCCCGCATTCATTGCTGCAAAAAAATCGAAGGGCAGGGGATGTTTTCCGTTCCAATGTGTAAAATAATAATGAAGGCCTGCAAAAAACCGGGCATCGCCCAATATCTCTTTTGCATATAAATAAGCGAGTGCGGGTTTGGGATAGGAATTTATGAAATAAGCCATTCCATTTTGATAAGTACTGTTAATCATAATGGGTAAATCAGCTTCGGTACCCGCAGTTGTTTCCGTACGTTTTACGCCATATAAATCTACGATGCCGGAATCAATTAAGGGCGATATGATCCATTCTCCAATAGTGGCCCATCCCTCATCCATCCAGGCATATTTAGTTTCGTTGGTACCCATATAAAACGGGAACAGGGTATGAAAGATTTCGTGCGTAGTAAGTTCAATACTTTCATGCCGGTCTTCTACAGGATTATCATTTGCCATCATCGGGTATTCCATTTGATCTAACCCATCAAAAACAGTGATGTGGTTATACGGGTAGGGCCATTTGGGAAATTGATAGCTTATGGCTGCTACCGTTTTACGGGCATCGGCTGCAATGAGATAATAATCTGTATGATTTTTATTAAATACTGCATCCGCACGGGTTCGGCGGCCTGTTTGCGGATCCACTACCAGGCTACTGCTTTGCCATAGGTAATGATTGCTGCAGGCAAATGCGATATCGGTAACCTTATTGGCAGTGAACTTCCAGGTATTGTATATATTGTTTTTTGAAATATTTTTTTTAACCAGGTCGGTACTGTCTATAATAAATATGATACTGTCTGATTGGTTTGCCTGTTTAAAGCGGGAAAGGTAGGGTTCATTTAATACGTTGTCTGCATTTAGTAAATCGCCGGTGGCCCATACCTGGTAATTACCGGGAACGGTTACCGAAACATTAAAATTACAGAAATCGTTATAGAACTCAAGGTTGCCAAGATAGGGCTGTTGATTCCATCCATCGATATCATCATATACGGCAATGCGGGGAAAAAAGTAAGCTACAAAAAATGCGCCTTCATCTACCTGGCCCTGCCTGATGTGAGAATTTTTATTTAAAGTAAAATGATATTCTACATCGCAAAGTAAAGACTGGCCGGGTGCCAGGGGTTGTATGGGTACCATCATATTGGTAGATGTGCTGTGGTAATTCTCTTTTGCTATTTCTTTACCGGCAATTTTTAATTTTTCAATTTGCATGCCCTCTGTAATATCTTCTTCCCGGATGGGCATAAGGCGCTCGGCTCCTTTTTTATATAAATTGGGATAGCATTTAAACAGGAGGGTATGAAGCGTATCGGGACTATTATTGAAATACTCTATATGGGTGGTTCCGGTAATGGTATTATTGCCGGGGTTGAGATTTACATCAATGCTGTAGTTGGCTGTATTTTGCCAATAATTTTTACCCGGCACTCCTTGTAAGCTGCGTATGTTGTTATCGTACGATTTTTTAATATTGAGCGGTATGGGGAGTTTTTGTTGTGCTTTTGCCGCCGGTATAAATAAAACCAGGCATGCGGTTCCCATTAAATAACGTAACATAAAATAAATATTAAAAAGTGATTAGCTTGTTAAGCCCGGTGTTTTATTGATGAGCTCTTTTTTTTCTGCGATATTCATTTTTAAAAGGCAGCGTTCAATATCTTCCTGGTAAGACTTTATTTTATCATCATTGAGGCAGCAGAGAATTGCTTTTTCATAATTGCTGATGGCTTCCTGGAAATTAAATTTTAATTCTTCCATGATGGCCTTCTTGGCAAATATCCATGATTTTTCAAGGGTAACGATGGTTAAGCATTTTTCCAGGTGCCGGTTCAAATCATCGTAACGCTCCAGGTCATTTAAGAAAGTAGCATAATGAAAATAAGGGTGTGGGTACAGGGGGTCGCACTTCATGGCTGTGATGAAATGATTTTCTGCCCGGTCATAATTATCAAATTGAGTTTTTAATAACCAGCCCAGTGAATTGTGTGCGGGTGCATGTTTTGGGTCTTCATACAAAATGGATTCGCATTTGCGGAAGGCTTCGGCATACAGGTTGTTTTTTATATCCGCTTCTGATTCTAAGTAAAGCTCATCGATATTCATACTCTCCATAATTTTCATTTAATGATATACCCTACAAGGTACGCTTATCCGGATATTGCGGGGTAAATAAGACCCCCAAAATATTGTAAATATTTTATAAGAACCGGTACACTTTATACCCCCATGCGGGCAGGGATAGGGTAGCCTGCCGGGTTATATTTTCCATCTGGTCAGTAAATATTTCTTTTACCTCGCCGTATATACCTGCACTTTTAAAACTTACTACTACAGGGGAGGCCGATAAATTTAAAACTACTAATATTTTATTGTTATTTTTTTGGCGGGTGTAGGCAAATATTTTATCATCGTTTGTGGTTTCTATTTTAGTATAGCCTGCATCCACAGCCAGGGCAGGATTGTTTTTTCTTTCCGTTAATAAAGTTTTATAAAATGCGGCCCGTTTATATTTTCCCCAGGTAATTTCATCTTTATAAAAAAAGGAGAGTGAATCTAAGTAAGGTTCTTCCTGCCCACTATAAATGAGGGGTAAGCTGGCCCGCATGGTTTGGGTAAGAACGGCAAAAGGGGCATGGCTTGGTCCGGGAAAAGTAGCATAGTCACTTTTGTTCCAGCTATTTTCATCGTGGTTGCTGGTAAAATATAATTTTATAGCACCGGGTACAAAAGTTTCATCTTGTTGCATGAGTACCGTATCTAATACTTTTGCGGAACTTTTACCTGCGGCTACTTCTTTCATTTTTGCAAACATATTCCAGCCATAGGTTGTATTAAAACCGGCATCATGTATCCATGCGGTATTGGCTTCGGCCAGCATAAAAATATCGGGTTTCATTTTTTTTAAGGCTTCTATACAGGGTTGCCAGAAACTGCGGGGCACTTCGGCAGCAACGTCACACCGAAAGCCGTCAATTCCTGTTTCTGCCACCCAAAACTTCATTGCCTGGATCATGCTATCTTTTAATACCGGGTTATCGTAATTCAAATCCCGTGTGTCACTCCAGTCAAAAGCATATTTGGCTACCCCGTTCTTGTCTCTTACATAAAAGTCAGGATTTGTTTTTAGCCAGCGATTGTCTGCGCCGCTATGGTTTGCCACCCAGTCTGTAATCACTTTAAAACCCATGGCATGTGCTTTTTTTACCAGTTCTTTCCAGTCTTGCAGGGTGCCAAATTCAGGGTTTACCGCCGTATAATCGGCTACGGCATAATAACTGCCTAAGGCTCCTTTGCGATCTGTTTTACTGATGGGTGTTATGGGCATGAACCATAAAATTTCTACCCCCATTTCTTTTAACCGGGGCAGGCTTTTTTCAAAGGCTTTAAATGTGCCTTCGGGGCTGTATTGCCTTACATTTACTTCATAAATATTTGATTGCTGTATCCATTGCGGAAAATTAATATCGCCTGTAGATACAATTTGTGCATGGCATGCAAATACTGTTACTATAAAAAGAGTAAGGGTAAATAATTTTTTATTAATCATGCTTTGCGATTCTTTTTTTTGAGAATATGTGTGGACTAAATTACAATAAAAAAGCCGGTTGAAAACCGGCTGTATCATCGTAAATAATTTAGAATGATTGATCATCGGCAGTGGGGCCGTAGGTAGAAGGAACAGGAATATCCAGCAACCTAAAGTCAACACCTAGTTGTGCCCGGTGATGAATTTGCTGGGCAAGAGCATGGCGTATGACTTCATATTTTGTCCACTTTGCTAATATTTTTTCACCCATACGCATGGTCCAGATAGGATCCAGGTCTGCTTCTTTTGCATTTTGTAATGCGGTCACTGAATTCGCCAGGTTTTCATCTAACAATTTTACCAGTTCGGCTGAGGTATTAATATCGGTGGGTTTATAATCGCCGGCTTCAAAATCTAAACCATCTGTATGTAATGCCATTGAAACCCAGCCCGGCAGTTCTGCCAGGTGGCCGCTGAGTTGTTTTATACTCATGCTTTTTTCGTGTGGTTTCCAGGAAAATTTATCATCGGGTATTTGTGCTAAGAATTTCCTGGTAATGGCGGTTTCGTCTTTTAGTTCTTTTAACAATAAAGGAATAAGTGACATAATTTTATTTTAAAAAATGATGAATATAATTACCAGCCCAAAATCCATGCAAATATCAATGGCGCTACTATCGTAGCATCACTTTCTACAATAAATTTAGGTGTGTGTATGTCTAATTTGCCCCAGGTTATTTTTTCGTTGGGTACGGCGCCTGAGTACGATCCGTATGAGGTAGTACTATCGCTTATTTGGCAAAAATAACTCCAGAAAGGGATATCATGCATTTCCAAATCCTGGTACATCATCGGCACCACGCAAATGGGGAAATCGCCGGCAATACCACCTCCTATTTGAAAAAACCCAACTCCTTTTCCACTGCTGTTTTGGCGATACCAGTCTGCAAGCCAAACCATATATTCAATACCACTTTTTACGGTACTTGCTTTTAATTCATTTTTTATTACGTATGAGGCAAAGATATTCCCGGTGGTACTGTCTTCCCATCCCGGGCATACGATGGGTATATTTTTTTGTGCTGCCGCAATAATCCAGCTATCCTTTGGATCTATTTCATAATATTGATCCAGGTTGCCGCTTAATACTACCTGGTATAAAAATTCATGAGGAAAATATCTTTCTCCTTTTTCTTCTGCTTTTTTCCATGCGCTGTGTAAATGTTTTTGAAGGCGGCGAAAAGCTTCTTCTTCGGGGATACAAGTATCGGTAACCCGGTTATAATGATTCTCCAGTAAGTCCCATTCTTCCTGCGGCGTAAGGTCACGGTAATGAGGAACTCTTTTATAATGGCTATGTGCTACCAGGTTCATTACGTCTTCTTCCAGGTTTGCACCGGTACAGCTTATAATTTGTACTTTATCCTGCCTTATCATTTCGGCCAATGATAGCCCCAGCTCTGCGGTACTCATGGCACCTGCCAGGGTAATCATCATTTTTCCGCCTTCGTTTAGATGTTGCTCATAGCCTTTTGCCGCATCCATTAAAGCGGCAGCATTAAAATGGCGGTAGTGCTGTTGTATAAAATTAGAAACCGGGCCTTTTGTCATGATCATTTATTTTTTGTAAAGTGCAAAAATAAGTATTTCTACAGGTTGGAGAATAGCGGTATAAAAACATACGTAATTATCTTATGCATGAATCGCATCTGCCATTTCTTTACCCAGGGGCTCAATGCCTGATTCAAAAAAATGCGTAAGGTTTCCTTCTTCATTTATTACATATTTACAAAAATTCCAGGTAGGCGCTGCATCATTCCAGCCATTTTTGCTTACATCAGTAAGCCATTGGTAAACGGGGTGCTGGCCACTCCTTTTTTTTACAATACTTTTCTGCATGAGTAAAAAAGTGACAGCATAGTTTTTTTCACAAAAGTCAGCAATCTCATCATGGCTGCCTTTTTCCTGTTCTCCAAAATCATTACTGGGGAAACCCAGGATCAGCAACTTATCTTTTTCCTTTTGATGTAATTGTTCAAGGCCTTTGTATTGGGGGGTATAACCGCAATCCGAAGCGGTATTCACCAATAATACTTTTTTTCCTTTTACGGATTCAAAAGAAAAAGGTTCTCCGTTAATTAATACGGCTTGTAATGAATAAAATGATACGGGTGCCATTTTTTTTGAGTTTATTATTTTTTGAGATTTTCCTGTCCACCGGGTAAACCTGGATAATAACGGGTAAGCAAAAACCATTGCCCTTTGTTTGATATTCATCTTAATACTTTTTTAAAGAGATTTAATTTGCCTTTATAGGGCGGGTATTTTATGGCAGGATCGAACCAGGTGGGCGTTTTCATAATAGATTTTAAATGACTGAATGTCTTAAAACTAAAATAACCATGATAGGATCCCATGCCGCTTTGACCCCGGCCGCCAAAAGGTAAATTTTTATTCGTAAAATGATACCCGGTATTGTTAATACATCCACCCCCAAAGGAGACCCGCTGTATCCAAAAATCGGTATTGCTTTTTTTATTTGAGAAGATGTATAAAGAAAGCGGGTTTGGGTTTTGCTCAATCATTTGGAGTGCTTCTGTACGGTCTTTAAATGATATTACCGGTAATATCGGGCCAAAAATTTCTTCCTGTAATATAGGAGCGTTTTTTGGGATATGGGTGAGTACCGTAGGCGCTATAAAGAGTTGCTCCCGGTTATAGTGCCCGCCTATTTTTATTTCGCCATCCTGTAAATAATGAACCAGGCGATCAAATTGTTTTTGATTAATAATATTTCCCAACTCATACGTAAGAGCCTGGGGATTTCCATAAAACCGTTGTATTACTTTTTCCAGTGCTTGCAGCCATTTCTCCTGTATGCTTTCATGTACCAGTACATAATCGGGTGCAATACACATTTGCCCACTGTTTGAAAATTTTACAGATGCAATACGTTTTGCACTGACTTCAATATTCGCATCTGCTTCTATAATACAGGGGCTTTTGCCGCCGAGTTCTAAAGTTACCGGTACCAGTTTTTCTGCTGCCATTCTATAAATTTTTTTGCCCACAGCGGTACTGCCTGTAAAAAAAACATGGTCAAAAGTAAATGTATTCATCATAGCGGGTATTATGCCGGCACCATCACCTTCTATTACACGGATATAGTTTTCAGAAAAACAGGAAGAGATTATTTTTTGGATAAGTGCCGTAGTATGAACCGCCCATTCTGATGGCTTTAGTACCGTACAATTCCCGGCAGCCATACTGCCTACCAGGGGAATCATTACCAGTTGAAAGGGATAATTCCAGGGGCCAATAATAAGAGATACACCCCGGGGTTCGGGATAAATAAAACTGGAAGAAGGGAAATTCAATAAATTGGTACGTACCCGCCGGGGCCGCATCCATTTTTTTAATTTTTTGATGGCCTCATTGATTTCACTCAGCAAAATCCCGTTTTCGGTGATCCAGCATTCTTCTTTACTTTTATTGAGGTCTTTTTGTAGTGCCGTATAAATTTCTGCTTCGTTTTCAATTACAGCGCTGCGTAATTTTTTTAATTGTTCCATTCTAAATGCATACGGCCTGGTATTTCCTGCGTCATAATATGCCCGTAAAGATTGTAATGTATTTACCCCGTTCATTAGCCTATTTTTGCTTAAAGTTAGGCAACTAAAAATGACAGATGAGAAATATATGCAACTGGCTTACCGGGAAGCACAAAAAGCATTTGAAGCCGATGAAGTGCCGGTAGGGGCTATTGTGGTGATACAACATAAAATTATTGCCCGGGCCCACAATCAGGTAGAATTGCTGAATGATAGTACGGCCCATGCCGAAATCCTGGCATTAACCAGCGCTTTTAATAGCCTGGGCAGTAAATACCTGCCCGATGCTACTTTGTATGTAACTACAGAACCTTGCCTTATGTGCAGCGGGGCTTTGTATTGGAGCAAGATTGGCCGCATTGTTTTTGGCGCTTATGACGATAAAAACGGCTATCGCAAAGTGGCGGGGAAAAACAACCCCTTTCATCCCAAAACATTACTCACCGGTGGGGTAATGGAAACAGAATGCAGTGACTTAATGAAATCATTCTTTAAAATGAAACGCTGAATACATAGTGAAATGCATAAAACTATTTCGAATTTAGGAACAACTCTGTTTTAAAATTGAGTATCCTTAAATTAGGCTTTAAATTTGCAGTATTCAGGATAGATTTTTTAACAGATAAATTTTAATATTATGGCATTTACATTAGAACCTTTACCGTACGCATACGATGCATTAGAACCTTATATTGATTCAGAAACCATGAAAATCCATCATGATAAGCATCATCAGGCTTATGTAGATAATTTAAACAAAGCGGTAGAAGGCACTCCCAATGAAACCACTTCGTTAGAAGACCTGGTAAAAAAAGCGGGCAGCATAAGCCCGGCCGTTCGTAATAATGGCGGTGGCCATTGGAATCATGGCTTTTTTTGGGATTCTATGGCAGCCGGGGCAGGGGGCGTACCAACAGGAAAGCTGGCCGATGCTGTCAACAGCGCTTTTGGAAGTTTTGATGCATTTAAAGAAAAGTTTGAAGGTGCCGGTAAAACCCGTTTTGGCAGCGGTTGGGCCTGGCTTATTGTGAAGGATGGTAAACTGGAAGTAAGTTCTACGCCAAACCAGGATAATCCCCTGATGGATGTGGCTGAAGTAAAGGGCACTCCTTTACTGGGGGTAGATGTATGGGAACACGCTTATTATTTAAAATATCAAAATAAAAGGCCGGATTATTTAAAAGCTTTTTGGAACGTAGTAAACTGGAAAAAAGTGAGTGAAAGATTTGAGTCAGCACAATAGTTTTTCTCAGTATCTAAAATGCCTTACAAAACTGTAAGGCATTTTTATGTAATTTAAAATGGCTTTAAGGTGCAAGCCTGTTTATCTTCCAGCTTCCATCTTCCCGTAAAGTATATTTTATTCTATCGTGTAAACGGCTGGGCCTGCCCTGCCAAAATTCAATGCCCGAAGGAATTACCCGGTACCCACCCCAATGGGGAGGCCGTTCTATGGTTTTGCCGGCAAACCGTTTTTCAATTTCGGAAACACTTTTATCTAACATTTCCCTGGAAGGAATAACGGTACTTTGCGGCGATGCCCATGCCCCGATGCGGCTACCGGGTGGGCGGCTATTAAAATACTCATCACTTTCTGCTGCTGAAACTTTTTCTGCCAGCCCGGTTATTCGTACCTGGCGCTCCAGCTCTTTCCAAAAAAACAACAGCGAAACATGAGCATTGGCGGCTATATTTTGTGCTTTTTCACTTTCATAGTTGGTGTAGAATATAAATCCATTATCATCTACCCCTTTTAAAAGTACAATACGGCAATGCGGTATTTTTTGAGCATCTACGGTACTTAGTGCCATGGCATTTACCTCGTCTATCCGGGCCGCTTCAGCCTCTGCCCACCATGCTTTAAATTGTTTGATGGGTGAAGCATCTACATCCTGCTCATCCAGTGTTTTTAATTTATAATCTTTCCTGATGTCTGCAATTGAGTTCATGCTGTTTATTTACTGGCAATTTCAATCATGGTATCCAATTCATCTACCAGCCCGTCTAAATTACCGGAATAGCCAACAGATTTAAAGCGAATTTTCCCGTTCCCGTCAATTACAAATTTGGTGGGTATGCCGGTTACTCCAAATTCACTTACTACCTTGTCTTCGGTATCAAGCAGCACATGAAAATCATAGCCTTTGTTTTGCATAAATTCCATGGCATTCTTTTTCTTGTCTTCTACGGTTTCCCAGGTATCAATAAAAACAAATTTCACATTGTCGTTCCCTTTGTATTTATCCTGTGCTTTTTTCATAGCCGGCATAGATGCAATACAAGGGCCGCACCAGGTTGCCCAAAAATCCACTATCACCACTTTTCCTTTTAGCGAAGCCAGGCTAACTTCATTGCCGTCAAAATCTTTCAATGCAAATTTGGGTGCCGTTTCATCCAACTGACTTTTTAATATTTCTTCACGCCGCTTTATTTTTGCTTCTGCTGCCAATTTCTCATAATACGCATCAAACCCGGCATCACTTTTATTTTGTTGAGTATATAATTCTTTTAATGCTTCTTTGGTTTTAGCCGTGGCATTATCGTTAATAATAAAACCCTCAATTAGTTTTGTGGCGACTGGAGCCGGCAATACTTTTTGGGCCAGTAATGCATATCTTTCATTCAACTCAGCGTCTTTAAATTCATTAATGGTAGCAGCTTCTTTGGCATAGGGCAAGCCGGCTTTATAATCACCCAGTTGGTATAAGATAAATGCATAGCTATCGGCATACATGGCATAGTTTCTTTCCCGGTTTTTCTTCCACTGATCCTGTGTAAAAGAACCCGGTTTTTCTTCACTGGGTTTCGTCATTTCATTTTTAGCCCAGGTAGTAGCATCATAAGCCATTTTTTTTGCCTCCTGCATCGATTCGTTTTTCTCAGCCAGGTTCCAGGCGATATTATTATACAGCGATGCTCTTTCGGCCGGCGCCATTTTATTTGCTGCTTTAAAGAATGCATCCCAGTTTTTATCTGCCGCATAGCCATTGGCTAAAAGCGTTTGTAAATAACTTGTAACATTTTTATCTTTTGCAAATGCCGGGTAATCTTTTGCAAAATTTTCTATCTGTTCAATTTTTTTATTTTTATCTTTTTCTGTTGCAATGGCTCTTAAGGTTTCATTCTTTTTCCAATCTCCATCAGGAAATTTTTCCTTCATTTCAGCCATCAGGTGATCGGCTTCTTCTTTCATTTTAAGGCGGCTGTACCACTGGTTTTTAAGTGCATATCCTTTTTCTGATTGCCAGGCTGCGCCCTTTGCTTCCTGCAAAAATTTTATAATTACCGGTTCTGCTTCTTTTTTCTTTTCCCGGTTTAATAGATTTAAATAAGCACCGGCTACGGTAATATTCTCTTTTAGTTCGGGGTTATTTTGTATGGCATCATTAAGAAAAGAAAATGCTTTGCTACTGTTGTTTTGCAAACCTAATAAGCTTTCACCCCACCCGGCATATATGTTGCTGCGGGTACTGTAATATTCCGGCACGGGCTGGCCACTCTTGTTATAAACAGGTATAATATACCCTTTATCAGCATTAATATCTTTATCTTCTTTACTGGTAAATAAAAATGCAATTGCATTTGTATTACTATCAATAGAAATTTTTGCCGTATAATGATCCCCTTTTTTTTCCATCCTGGGCTCCAGCACTTGTAAGCCGGAACCGGTAAATTGATAAACGGCAACTTTGATGGGGGATTTTCTAATTAAAGAAGAATATGCCTGGTTATAGTCAAAACTCAATTCCTGGTTTTGCCGGGGCTTTTCGGGAGAAAATTGTAAGGCTGCAAAGGGAGGCTGGGCCCATAGGGCAGTCGTTAAAAATAAGGATACAAGTACGCTGATAATTATTTTCATATAAATGGTTTGGGCCTAAAGTTAAAAAAACAGCATGGATTATGCAGTTTAAATATTAATCAGCAACCAAAATTTATTTTGGATTTATCACAATGGTCTTTAATGGCCTGCTGTCTTTACTGATTTGCCTTTGCCGTAATAACCAGCTTAGGGTAAAAGTGGGAATGATGTCTGTAAAAGGTAAGATCTCTTCTAAAAAACTAAACATACCGCCCAGGATTCCCATTCTGCCCCCAAACATCCGGTAATAAATAAGGCCCGATAAGGGTGCCCAAACAGCATCGGAGAATTCACCTATAAAAGGGAGGCTGAAACTGAGCATACCTACCGCATCTAATAAAATACAGGTAGCAAGATGGGGCAATGGTTTTGGTTGCGTATTTTCGGGATAACTTATTTTCATGTTATTTGTTTTATAAAACAGCATATATAAGACGAAAAGAACATCAAAAGTTTTCTTAATTATCCGTTAAGGAACTGCCAGGGTCTTATCTATCTCATAAATGCGTGGCTCCATATCGGGCGTAAAACTGATGGTTATTTTATTAGCATTGGGGTCTAAATAAAGCCAGGCATATTTGGTTTGTTTGTATTGCACAAAACTCAGGTGGTATTTTATTTTTTTGGTATTGTACTCACTGCAATCTTTTTCCAGTATGGCATAGCTTTGAAAACGCTCCAGGGTAGAATCCGGTTTGTACCGGTTAATCAGCACACTGTCTTTCCTTATTAAAAATTGCAAAGAAAGCGGGAACTTCTTTTTACCATTGCCCAGGTTGTTGGTATGGTAATTAAATGCATTGGGGCAGGCCGGTAAACTTACTGCCGGGTTATTAGCTTTCGCATTCTTTTTGGTTTTCACCTGGGCAAAACAAGCCTGGGTGAGCAGGAGCAGGCAAATTGTTTTCAATACAGGCTGTAAAAATGGCATTTGTTATTTTTTGGTTACAATATTAGAGTATTCATGTTGCTTATGCAACAATTACGCCCCTTCGCTTTATGTAAAGACTTATTTTTAAGCTATTTAGTTAAAAATAGGCGAAAGATATCTGCAATTAAACCTGAATTAGTACCCAAAAAACCGTTATAAACCCGTACCTTTGCGCCCTCAAATTTAATTATGCAAATTCGCAACATCGCTATTATTGCCCACGTAGATCATGGCAAAACAACCCTGGTAGATAAGATATTACATGCTACCAAAGTATTTAGAGATAACCAGGATACCGGTGAACTCATTATGGATAGCAACGACCTGGAAAGAGAAAGAGGGATTACTATTTTTAGTAAGAACGCCGCGGTACAATACGAAGGTGTAAAAATAAATGTAATTGATACACCGGGCCATAGTGATTTTGGAGGAGAAGTAGAACGAGTTTTAAAGATGGCCGATGGGGTAATATTATTAGTAGATGCTTTTGAAGGCCCCATGCCTCAAACCCGGTTTGTATTGCAAAAAGCATTGCAATTAAATTTGAAACCCATTGTAGTAATTAATAAAGTAGATAAACCCAATTGCCGACCAGATGAAGTGCATGATGCGGTTTTTGAACTTTTCTTTAACCTGGATGCTACAGAAGAGCAATTGGATTTCCCTACCTTTTATGGTTCGGGAAAAAACGGGTGGTTTAATACTTCATTGGTACAAATAGATAATATTAATCCCCTGCTGGATGGTATTATACAATACGTACCCGAACCCAAAATTGCAGAAGGACCATTACAAATGCAAATTACTTCTTTAGATTATAGCTCATTTTTAGGCAGAATTGCAGTAGGTAAAGTAGCCCGTGGGGTAATAAAAGAAAATCAGCAGATCGCATTGATGCAGGCCGGGGATGTAATTAAAAAAATGAAGATAAAAGAACTGTATGTTTTTGAAGGTATGGGTAAAAAGAAAGTTTCAGAAGTAAAAGCCGGGGATATATGCGCCGTAGTAGGGTTAGAAGAATTTAATATTGGCGATACCATTGCGGATGTAGAAAACCCCGAAGCATTACCGGTAATAAGTGTTGATGAACCTACCATGAGTATGCAGTTCAGCATTAATAATTCACCTTTTTTTGGCAGGGAAGGGAAATTTGTTACCAGCCGTCACTTGCGTGACAGGTTGATGAAGGAAACAGAAAAAAACCTGGCGCTGAGGGTAGAAGATAGCGATAATGCCGATAGCTTTTCAGTATATGGTAGGGGGATTCTCCACTTAGGGGTTTTAATAGAAACCATGCGCCGGGAAGGTTTTGAACTTACTGTGGGGCAACCGCAAGTATTAATTAAAAATATAAATGGTGTAAAAAGTGAACCCTTCGAAATTTTGGTAGTAGATGTACCGGCAGAATATAGCGGTAAGGTAATTGACCTGGTAACACAGCGTAAAGGTGAAATGCATGTGATGGAAAGTAAAGGGGAGATGCAGCATCTTGAATTTGAAATTCCCAGCCGGGGTCTTATCGGCTTAAGAAGTAATATGCTTACCAGTACAGCCGGCGAAGCTGTAATGGCTCATCGCTTTAGTGAATATAAACCCTGGAAAGGACCTATCCCGGGGCGTAATAATGGCGTATTGTTAAATAAAACCACCGATCGTACTACAGGATATTCTATTGATAAATTACAAGACAGGGGCCGCTTCTTTGTGGATCCGGGAGAAGAAGTGTATGCAGGTCAAATCATTGCAGAACACATTAAACCGGGCGACCTGGTAGTAAATGCAACCGAAGCCAAAAAATTAACCAACCACCGTGCCAGTGGCGCTGATGATGCAGCCCGTATTGCACCTAAAATTGTAATGTCGCTGGAAGAATGTATGGAATATATAGAGTTTGACGAGTGCATTGAATGTACACCCAAAAGCATTCGTTTACGTAAAGTGATATTGAACGAAGATGATCGCAAGCGAATGAGTAAACAAATGGCACAGGAAGCCATTTAGTTTTTTTTATAAACATATTAAATCATCCACTTATAATCAGGTGGATGATTTTTTTTTGAAAACAACGACTCCATTATACACTTATTCTTCATGGGGCAATGCCGGCAAATGCGCCCCCTCTTCCGGGCTTATATTCTTTATCTCTGTTTCTTCCGGATTTTGTTCCTTGCCGGTAGCCATTAACCCAAACATCATGATTAAACCGGTAAGAACAATGATTTGAATGATCATTGAATTATTTACTAAAGGTAAACGCATGCTAATGGGGATTGATAAAAAGAGTAACACGGTAATAAGCCCCCTGGGCGCTACAAATAATAATGGGGTAACAGGTAATTTAGAGATTCGCAATTGTATATACCGTAGCACATAAATAAGCAGCGTAATGCCGATAGAGAGGATGAGTGTTTCTGTATTAAAGAGTTCAGATGATTTTATTAGAAACCCGAATAATAAAAAGAATAAAGTTTTTATTAAAAAGGTAAGTTCTTTTGTCATGCCCAGGAAACGGGCCACTTCTTTATTCAATGAAACCGGCTTCAGCAATTCAATGCCTTTTACGAATTTTAATTCATCAAGGTTGGCAAGAAACAATCCAAATACCATTATAAATACCAGGGAGGGCAAATGAAAGAGTTTTGATATTTCGTAAATTAAAATGGTAAGTACAATGATGGGTACAAATTTTACCTCATGTTCTATTTTACCTAGTAAGTAAGACAATAACAATGTGGCGATAAATGAAATAACAATAATTCCGATAATTTCTAAAAAGAAATGGCCAACCGAACTCATTGAAAAGGCCGCATTCAGAGAAATAAAATTAAAAAGGATTACACCCATAATATCAGACATACTGCTTTCATATACCACAAATTCCCGGTTGTAGTTAGAAAGGCTTTTGGCACTTGGGATTGCGACCGAACTGCTGATTACGGCAATAGGAATAATATTCCCCAATGATTGATAAAAATCAAAACCCCAAATAAAATGGATAAGGAGGGCCGTAATTACAGCCAGCCCCAGCATGGGGAATAAGGCCACAAAAAAAGATTTTTTTACGATTGTAAATTTCTGTTTGTTGAGTTCCAGTTCCATAGCTCCTTCCAGTACTATTAAAATTAAACCAATGGTACCCAGTATAGCCAGCGCTCCCGAAAGATCGGGGATTACCATATCATAATACAAGGCAATTTTCCTTACCGTCCAGCCCAGGAATAACAAAAAGATTACGGAAGGTATCCGAAATTTAGCCAGGGTTATTTCAAACAAGTATGCCAGGATGATCAGGCTACATAAAACCAAAATGAAAATTACACTCATATATCTCTATTACAACTTTGAAAGTTAGTAAGAAATTAATAAGTGCCTGATTAATTCTTTTTATGAGTAAGATTAATGGCAAATTAAATAGCCGGTGTACACAACCTGGTTCTTACATTAAAAAAGGGAAAAATTTATTTTCCCTTTACTATTGTTTTTTTACCGGGTCATGGTTGGTATCGGTTTATCTCTTATGAGCATATTGTTCCTGTTGGCCATTTCCCAGGCAGTATGAAAAATCATTCGGGTTCTTTTTTCGTATAAAGGCCAGTTAATTTTATCTACGGTATCGGTAGGTTTATGATAATCGGCTTTCAGCATACCATCATAAAAAAATAATACCGGCACTCCTTTGCGTGCAAAATTATAATGATCGCTCCTGAAGTAAATTTTTTCGGGGTCATTCGGGTCATCAAATTTATAATCCAGCACCAGCCCGGTGTATTTACTATTTACCGCTTCATTGATGAGAGGCATCTCGCTACTTATTTTATCGTGGCCCACCACATATACATAATTTAAGGTATCGTCTTTTTTACGCTCGGTATCAATGCGGCCAATCATATCAATATTTAAATCTACCGAGGTTTTGTGTAAAGGGAAAACCGGGTTATCGGTATAATATTCACTTCCCCATAATCCTTTTTCTTCGCCGCTAACGGTCATAAAAACAATGGTTCGCCGGGGGCCCTTGCCATCTGCTTTGGCTTTTGCAAAGGCTGTTGCCATTTCAATTACGGCACAGGTCCCGCTGCCATCATCATCGGCTCCGTAATAAATTTTCCCATCATGCATACCCAGGTGGTCGTAATGCGCTGTTATAAATACGTATTCATCTTTTTTATCGGTCCCCTCTATCAGCCCAAGTACATTACTGGCAGTGATTTTTTCAGTGTATTTTTTATATTTCAGTTTAAATTTTATTTTTTTTGTCCACGCTTCTGTATCAGTAAATTCATTTTTCATTTTAGCCATTTTTAATAAATGACCAAAGCCGGGAATTAATTGTGCAGCATACTCATGTGTGATTAAAATATATTTTGCCTGGTTTATAGAAGGTTTTTCGGGATATTGTGGATTTGTTTGTTTGCTGTTTGCAATCATCCGGCTACTGGGTTTGTCCATATTCGGGTTTATCAGCAATACTGCTTTTACCCCTTTACGGGCAGCAAGTTCTAATTTATTGGATAGGCCGGGGTAAGTCCATTCACTTGGTTTGTTGCTGCCACTTACAATGTAATTTCCTTCTGCATTTTTGGGTTCACCTAAAAAAATCACAATTACTTTTCCGGCCACCTGTATATTCTTATAATCAGAATATTTTTCATCTTCAATTCCATAACCGGCAAAAATGAATTCATTGGCTTTAATAGAAATGCCTTCATTTTCTTGAAAAGGAATGATATATTCCTGGCCAAACGTTAATTCATTGTTACCGATAGAAACTTTACTTTCTAATAAACGCTTGCTGTATAAAGGATAATATTGCTGGTAACCATTTAATGTTTCGGAGGCAGTGAGACCTAATGCCTGGAACTGACCTTCAATATATGCGGCTGCTTTTCGTTGCCCTTCTGTGCCGGTTTCACGGCCCTCCATTTCGGCGCTTGCAATGATATTTAAATGTTGTTGTAATCCTGCTTCCGTAATAATGCTTGCGTATTTTGCCGCATCATCTTTTTGTGCAGTAAGCATACCTGCAATTAAAAGCAGGGGAATAAAAAGGAGTTTTTTCATTTGCTTAAATTTTAAGCAAAATAACCATTCGGTTTTATTTTAAAATAATTCTTATATAAGTGGCGAAAAAAAAGAGATCTTTTTTTAGCAAGCTATTTTTTCTATCCTTCTTTCGTGGCGGCCCCCTTCAAATGCAGTATTCATAAAAATATCCAACATTTTTTCGGCCAGCCCATCGGTAATAAAACGTGCAGGAATACAAATAATATTTGCATTATTGTGTTTACGTGCCAGTTCGGCAAGTTCTTCGCCCCAGCAAATAGCTGCCCTGATGCCCGGGTGTTTATTAGCGGTAATGGCAACTCCGTTTGCGCTGCCACAAAGCAGGATACCAAATGAAGATTCACCATTTTCTACGGAGTAAGCAACAGGATGTGCAAAATCGGGATAGTCAACCGATTCGGTACTAAAAGTCCCAAAATCTTTATACTTCATTTCTTTTCCATCTAAAAAAGAGAGCAGGTCTTCTTTTACATCAAAGCCTGCGTGATCGCAACCAATGGCAATAGGCTTATTTGAATCAAATATATACATGACAATGTTTTTGTAAAGGTAAAGAATAAAAAATGCAGGGAAATGATAAGGATCATTAATGGAATTGTAAAATAGAATGATGTATTAAAAACCAATTGTAATTATTTTAATACATGTTATTAAATATTATATCATTAACTAATGATTCAAGCCTTCCATTTCTAAATCATCAAATAATGAAGTTATATTTTTACAGGCATAAAAAAAGGCCGCAATCTCTTGCAGCCTTTTAAAAAAAATTAAATTTATTTGTATTGAGCGGCTAATTCAAGAGCCATCTCGGTCATTTTTTTAAGGCCATCTTCAGGAAGGTTTCCTTTTTTAAATTCAGCCATTACTTCGGGCAACTTGTTATCCATTTCCATTAAGAAATGATCTTCAAAAGCTTTTACATTTTTTACGGCCACATCTTTCAATAAACCTTGTGTACCCAGGTAAATGATAGCTACTTGCTTTTCTACTGCATATGGGCTGTATTGAGGTTGTTTTAAAACTTCCACGTTACGGGCACCTTTATCAATTACATTCTTTGTAGCAGCATCCAGGTCTCCGCCGAATTTAGCAAATGCTTCCAATTCACGGTAAAGGGCCTGGTCTAATTTTAAAGTACCGGCTACTTTTTTCATGGATTTAATTTGTGCATTACCACCCACACGGCTTACAGAAATACCCACGTTAATGGCCGGGCGAATACCGGCATTAAACAAGTTACCTTCCAGGAATATCTGGCCGTCAGTAATTGAAATTACATTGGTAGGAATATAAGCAGATACATCACTCGCTTGAGTTTCAATAATAGGCAATGCCGTTAAAGATCCTCCGCCTTTTACTAAATGTTTAATAGAATCCGGCAAATCGTTCATTTGGCGGGCAATTTCGTCCTTGGATACTACTTTTGCTGCTCTTTCTAATAAACGGCTATGCAGGTAAAACACATCACCGGGGTAAGCTTCACGGCCGGGTGGGCGACGAAGCAGTAATGATACTTCACGATAAGCAACAGCCTGTTTACTTAAATCATCAAATATAATAAGAGCCGGGCGGCCGGTATCCCTGAAAAATTCACCAATGGCAGCGCCGGCAAAGGGAGCATAGAATTGTAAAGGAGCAGGGTCTGATGCAGAAGCTGCTACAATAGTAGAATAAGCCATAGCGCCATGTTCTTCCAGTGTTTTCATCACACCGGCAATGGTAGATGCTTTTTGGCCAATGCCTACGTAGATGCAATAAACAGGTTTGCCAGCTTCGTAAAATTCTTTTTGATTGATGATGGTATCTACCGCAATGGCCGTTTTACCGGTTTGGCGGTCACCAATGATGAGTTCTCTTTGGCCACGCCCAATCGGGATCATCGCATCGATGGCTTTAATACCGGTTTGCAGGGGCTCTTTTACGGGTTCCCTGAATATTACGCCTGGCGCTTTACGTTCCAGGGGCATTTCATATAATTCACCTGTAAGAGGGCCTTTCCCATCAATAGGCTCACCTAATGTATTAATTACACGTCCGCACATCCCATCACCCACTTTTATAGATGCAATTTGCCCGGTACGTTTTACTTTATCGCCTTCTTTGATTTCTGTGCTTTCACCCATCAATACCACACCTACATTGTCTTCTTCCAGGTTCAGGGCAATGGCTTTTACTCCATTATCAAATTCTACCAGTTCACCGGAACGAACATTGTTTAATCCATATACACGGGCAATCCCATCACCCACTTGTAATACGGTACCTACTTCTTCAAGATTTGCAGAAGCATTAAAATTGCTGAGCTGCTGGCGTAGTATCGCCGAAATCTCATCTGGTTTAATTTCTACCATACGTTTTTTATTTTTTTTTGATCGGCATAGGCATAGGCCATTACAGCATGCTTAGCCGGTACTTTTACTTCAAATAGACCAAACTGGCTATTTTTCAGGCCGCAAAGGTAAGTGCAGCGGCTTTAATTGCAAAAAATATACATGGTAATTATAAAATTTATTTCTGTTTTTAAGGCCTAATTTCAGCCTAAAGTTGTACAATTGTATTCGCATTTGTCTTAATTCACCAGTGTAAATAAAATTGATGAAATACCGCTTTACCCTTCTTTCTGTAATTTTCTTTTTTACCACTTTTTTATCCGCAACAGGTCAATCTTTATACGAGGTAGGCTTAGCTGAAAAAGTACAGCAAAGTACCCTTATCGCCGAAGGAACTATCGTATCCCAGTCCAGCTTTTGGAACCCGGCGCATACAATGATTTATACAGCCAATACCATTAAGTTGCATAAGCTATTTAAAGGCGATATACCCGCCACCTTTATAGAAGTATTAACGGTAGGCGGCGTGGTAGGTAACGATTTTATTGAAGCCAGCGACCTTGCAAAATTAGAACTGAATGAAACCGGTTTGTTCTTTTGTTATCCCAACACGATCAATTTACGAAACCCTGTAACCCAGGCCCTGCTTTATGATATTTATAGTAGCGCCCAGGGATATATTCGCTACGATTTAGATAGCAAAATTGCAGACGCCCCCTTTATTTCATATAAAAACATAGTAAATAATTTATATCCTGCAGTACAGCAAAGAACGGGGCATCCCTATATTGATAAAGACCCACAGTTTATTATCAGCGCCGATCCGGCACCAGTTCAAAATAATTTATTGGGTATAAGTTCTTTTTCGCCCACCAGTGTAGTGGCGGGATCTAATGAAAATATTGCCGAAAATCTCTTAACTATTACGGGTACCGACTTTGGTACACCTACCGGAAGCGCAGCCATTTTATTTGATGATGCCAATAACGGAACAGGGGGCACAGCGTATACCGTAGTGGCTACAGATAACCAGGTGGTTTCATGGACAAATACAGAAATCAAAGTGCGTGTTCCCAGCCGGGCCGGTACCGGTTTGTTCCAGGTAAGAATTGCTGATGGATCATTGATAAGTTCACCTACGGTACTGGATGTAAAATATAGTGTTTTGGCTTTTAATATTAGCGGGTACACAAAACAGTCGAACCTGATGAATGTTAATGGCAGTGGGGGGTACACCGTTTTATATAGTACCAATACGGCCGGGGGCGGTGTAGATTTAGACATGAGCCCCATAAAAACAACCTTTCAGCGATCTTTAAATACCTGGAAAGATGTGAGTGGCTTTAATGTATTAGAAGGTGGAACCACCACCATACAAGCCGTAACAGGCGATGGAAAAAATGTAGTAATGTTCGACAATACCAATACCGGCAATGCCCCATTGGCTTCCGGTGTACTTGCGGTATGTTATTCATTTGGCAGCACCTGCGGTGCCGCAACCTATGCCACCCGAAAAACCGAATTTGATATTGTACTGCGCAATACAGGGGTTTCTACAGGTTCTGTGGTTTTTGAAGCAGGGCCCTGCTACCCGCCGTCTAATGCCATAGATTTTGAAACCGTAATATTACATGAACTGGGTCATGCACTCAACCTGGGCCACATCAATGATCCGCACCAGGGTTCCGTTTATTTAAGTGTGAACCCTGCCAAATTAATGCATTATGCAGTACTGTATGGGGTAGCCCGTAAAAATCCGGATTGGTCTGCTTTTACAGGTTCATTATATTGTATTAATCCCAAGGGGCTTAGTTACGGGTCTTGTACTTCAGCCAATACCGAAATGGTACCCCTATCCCGAACCAATGAAGCGAATGATGAATGCCCATCCTTTCCGGCAACTACTACACCCAATAACACTGTGGTAAGTTTTGATCTGGTACATGCTACCAGTAATAAAAATGTAGATCCTCAATATACAGCAGTTACCTGTGCATCGGGTACAGCGGTTACCAATACAGCTTTTTATGCCATACGAACCGGGGCCGCCGGTTCTTTAAATATTTCTGTTACGGGATATAGCACAACTCCGGCAGATGTACAAAATTGTGCTACGGCAGGCGTTTACCTTAGCATTTACCAAGTGTCCTCTTGCCCGATAGGACAAAACTTTCCGGCACCTTTTGCCTGCAGGAACTTTAATTCTGATGCTCTCTTATTACCCATTACGGGGCTGGCAGCCAATACGAATTACTTAATTATGGTAAGCGGTAAAAATGCCAGCAAAGCAAATTTTAACCTGGTTTTAAATGGGTCGGTACTACCCGTACATCTTGAAAGTTTTACGGGCAGCGCCAAAGAGAATTATAATGAATTGAATTGGATATTTACATATTCAACAGATATTAAAAAACTGGTTTTAGAGGCTTCGGATGATGCCGTACATTTTACTGAAGTGTATCAGCAAACTTTAACCAATAGCCAGGAAACCCTTGCTCAGCAATATAAGCATTATATTACCCCGGCTATTAAATATTATCGCCTCAAGTTCCTTCATCCTGATGGTTCAGTAGAATATTCTTCTGTTTTATTACTTAACAGGAACGTAAAAGGAAATGATATTTTAGTATCACCAAACCCGGCAAGAGATCATGTGAACCTGGTATTCCATCGTACTAAAGCCGGTACTGTGAACCTGCAACTGGTAGATGTATCAGGTAAAGTTATTGCAGAAAAAACAGCATTGTTATCCATCGGTAACCAAACTTTTCAATGGAATGGTTTAGAAAAAATTTCTTCAGGTACTTATATGATTCGCATTTACGATGGAAATATCCAAACCATAAAAAGAATTATAATTAACAGGTAATAAAAAAAGCCGGTAATCTGCCGGCTTTTTTGGCTTCAAATATTAAAAACATCCTATACAAAAATTTTAAAAATCGTATTTTATTACAATGAGAATTAAATCAATATTAGCAGGCCTATGCTTAACTACTTTATCCGTACAAGCTCAAAACTTATCTACCCAACAGGTACAACAACTTTTGCAAAAAAATGCAGGGAAATCAATGGGGATCGACTGGCAACAGGCAATAGTATCCGATGCATACCATAATAAATTTGCCGGTACTGATATGGTTTATCTTCAACAAGCTTATTTAGGCATCCCGGTTTATAATAAAATTGTAACGATGGCCTTTAAGGAAGCATCTTTGAAAAACCAAAGCGGCCATTTTATAGAAAGCCTGGATAAAAAAGTAAATGATAAATTAGGCCAGCCTATTACCACGGCCATCCAGGCTATACAAAAAGTGATTGCTGTAAAAAAGCTGCTGGGCACTTCGGCTATCCTGCCTGTAACCGTGCAGGGAAGAAAAACAAATTATGGTAAATGCGGAATGGCACAGGAAGATATAACATCAGAACTGGTGTGGCTGCCCATGGAAAATGGAAAAGAAGTAAAGCTAGCCTGGCAAATTTTTATTGCGCCCATCCAAAGTTCTGATTATTGGCTAATGCATGTAGATGCAAAAAACAATACCCTATTAAAAGAAACCAATTTAACCATTACCTGCAATTGGGATGATCCCCATGCTACAGAAAGGAATGAACCTGTTTTAAAAATGGCGCCTGTACTGCCTGCTGCAAATTCTCTTACAGCGCCTGTATTTTTTAATACCAATAGTATTGCCAGCGCAAGTTACCGGGTGGTGCCTTACCCGGCCGAAAGCCCAAACCACCCGGGAGGTACACCTGCCGTGGTAAGTAATCCCTGGAATATGGCAGGCGGGAATGCAACAAGCCTCGGTTGGCATAGTGATGGCACTACCGATTATAATATTACCCGGGGAAATAATGTGTGGGCAAAAGAAGACCGGGCAGGAAATAACAGCAATTCCGGTTTGCCTGCAACTTCTACCACTACACCCGATTTGAATTTTGATTTTACACCCGATTTTTCTGTAACACCTACCCAAACTACACCGGTACAAAATCAGCAATTTAATATTACCAACTTGTTTTATTGGAATAATATTTTTCACGATATTTCTTATAATTATGGTTTTGATGAAGTGGCTGGAAATTTCCAGGCAAATAACCAGGGCCGGGGAGGCGCCGGAAATGATTATGTAAAAGCAGATGCACAAGATGGCGGCGGTACCAATAATGCTAATTTCTCAACTCCGGCCGATGGCGGAAGCGGCAGAATGCAAATGTATTTATGGAATGGATCACCTCAAATAGATGGTGATGCAGATAATGGGGTAATGGCTCATGAATTTACGCATGGTACCAGTAACCGGCTTACCGGCGGACCTTCGCAGGCCGGGTGCCTGGGCAATGCAGAACAAATGGGTGAAGGCTGGAGTGATTATTTTGGGCTGATGGTAACACAAAATTGGGCCACTACAGGCTTGAATGATGGGTATGATAAACCCAGGGGAGTGGGCACTTATGCCGTTCGGCAGCCCATTAACGGTCCCGGCATACGGCAATATCGCTATACAACCAATATGTCAATAAACCCGCTGACTTATGCCAATCTTCCATCAGTAGCAGCACCGCATGGTGTAGGCACTATCTGGTGTACTATTTTATGGGATATGACCTGGAATATTATTCAGCAAACCGGAAATATTAATGCCAATTTATTTGATGTAAATGCGGGAGGGGGAAATAGCATTGCCTTAAAATTAGTATTAGAAGGCATGAAACTGCAACCTTGTAGTCCCGGTTTTGTAGATGGCAGAGATGCTATATTAGCAGCAGATCAAATTTTATATAATGGGGCATTCCATTGTGCCATTGTTCAGGCTTTTGCCCGAAGGGGGGTAGGCTTCGATGCGAAACAAGGATCTTCTGACAGCAGGAATGACCAGGTAGTAGGGTTTTCTACTATTGAAAGCAAATTACAGATCACTCAAAATATAACACAACAGGAAGAAGGATTAGATGTAACCTATACCAATACCATTAGCAATGGCGCTTGCGGAGATATTGTAAATTACCAATTGGTAGATACCATCCCGGCCAATGCAACCTGGGTAAGCGGCGGCAATTATGATGCTGGAAACAGAACCGTAAAATTTACAGTGAATCAACCCGCATCTTCAGTACAGCAATATGCTTTCACCGTAAAAATTAATACCGGCACCTATTTCCCCACGACCAATTTATTTGAAGACGGGGTTCCCAATACTACCCTATCACCACAATGGGGTACCACCGGAACCGTAGGTACAGCCTGGGTTTCATCAAATACCCGAAGCTATTCTGCCCCTTATTCTTATTACGCAGAAAACAGGGATGTAACTTCTGACCAAAGATTATATACGGCAGCCGGAATTGCTCTTGGCGCCTCTCCGCCAAATCTTAGTTTTTGGCATTGGTTTAATACCGAGGGCAGTTATGATGGAGGCGTCCTGGAAATTAGTACCAACAATGGCAGCACCTGGAGTGATATTGGTTTCAATAATTTTATAAAAGGAGGATATAATGGCACCATGGATGCATCTACTATAATACCCGGCAGAAAAGCATGGACGGGTAATAGCAATGGATTTATAAAAACCATTGTAAATATGGTGCCTTATGCTAACCAGGTGGTGAAACTCAGGTATCGTTTTACTTCAGATGATGGTACAAAACTAGAAGGTTGGTATGTGGATGATATTGCTTTAAAAAGACAACCCGAAGTAGATATGAATTCACAATTATTCAATACCACGGGCACCCTGATCAACCAATCGGATACCTTTACATTAATATTGCCTCCTGTAGCTACTTGTGTGGCCGCAAGTATTACCAGCCAAAGTTCTATAGAGCCCGTGTGTAACGGGGGTAGTGTACAGCTCCAGGTAACTGCGGCCGGCTCTGCGCCCCTTTACCAATGGCAGCAAAGTACAACCGGTTGTACCGGAATTTTTACTGATATTGCTGGCGCTACTTCATCTGTATTGCCATTAAATGCCATTACCATGGCTCAAAATAATTATGCTTACCGTGTAAAGATTTCCAATAATTGCACCACAGCGTTTCTTTCCAATTGTATGGGTGTGCAGGTAACCCAGGGAGCTGATTTTGTGTCTCAACCCAATGACACTTCGGTATGTGCGGGAAGCAATGTTGTATTTACAGTCGCTACTTCATCTCCCGTAATGTATCAATGGCAAAAAAATACAAATGGTGCCTGGGTAGATATTCCCGGGGCATCCAATGCAACATATGAACTCAATACAGTGAATACTACCATGAACAATACTGGTTACCGGTTACATATTACCGGTAATTGTACCGATCTTTTTTCAAATGTGGCCACATTGCATGTTACGGCTCCTCCTGCAGTAACGATAATAGCCAGCCCTTCGGCA
Organism: Sphingobacteriales bacterium 39-19; assembly: GCA_001898465.1. Lineage (GTDB taxonomy): Bacteria > Bacteroidota > Bacteroidia > Chitinophagales > Chitinophagaceae > Ferruginibacter. The sequence continues at coordinate 40,082 of MKTX01000007.1, forward strand.
GAAATTAGCCCGGTGAATCACCCGCTGCTTACGGCACAGGTTACACCAGCAGGTACTTATTTTTATCAGTGGTATAAAGAAGGAAGCCCGGTAAATGGGGCTACACAACCTACCTATCAAACAAACTTGCAGGATATTGGGAACTTTACAGTTACTGTGAGTAGCGATCAAACAGGTGGCTGTAGCAATATCTCTCCGGTATTACCGCTTAAGGCAGAAGACTCTAAATTAATTTTTATATACCCTAACCCCACTACCGGAATTTTTTGGGTAGCTTATTATAAAGATCCGGGTACGCCTGCTGAGTTACGCACCCTGTCAATCTATGATGCGAAAGGAAGCCGGGTTCTGGTAAAAACAGCTACCTATGCTACTGCTTATCAGCCGGTGCAAATAGATTTATCTAATCATGCAACAGGGGTGTATATGGTTGAGCTTAAAACCGCTGCGGGTAAAAGATTAGCAAGCGCTAAAATACTTATCCGGTAAGAATTTGTAAGCCATTCTAAATAAAATTTAAAAGATTAAAGCTACCTTAGCTTTAATCTTTTTTTTTAATAATTCACCGCCAAAACCTACTATTAAAAAATAAGTACAAAAAAATTAATTACTATTTACATGAAGAAAATTTTATTGTTTTCACTCCTGGCAGGCCATGTGCTATTTGCCGCTTCCCAAAATTTTGATAAGCTCGCCGCCCGGCAATTGATTTCAAAACATGCAGATCAAATTGGCCTTTCTAAAACAGATATCTGCAACGCCATCATCAGCGATGCCTATTACAATGAAACTTCAGGTACCCGCCTCGTGTACCTGCAACAGGGCTATTTGAACTTACCTGTTTATAATCGCATTCGTGTTTTGGCATTTAAAGATGATAAAATTGTTTCCCATACCGGTGATTTTTTACCCAACCTGGAAAAAATGATTGCCCGCAAAACTGCCGTTCCTTCTATATCTGCGGCCAAAGCCATCAAGCAGGCATTTAAAGAATCTAAAATAGAATCACCGGCCAGCATTCCCATCGTTTTGGCGGGGCCCGATTCCAAAATGAATTTTGGAATTTTAAAAGGAGTAAACGAAGATGTGATTGCTACCTTGATGTGGTTGCCTGTACAAAATGAAACTAAAGTAAGACTGGTATGGCAGGTGCAAGTGGTACCGGCACAGCAGGCTGATTGGTGGATGCTGTATATAGATGCACACACAGGTAAATATTTATACAAGGATAATTTAACCGTACATGAAGGCCCCCAAAATAATTTCATATTTCCTGTTTCGCAAGAAACAAATCTTTTGCAAACCGAACCGGTACAGTTTTTTAAAGTAATCCATAATGGAGCTCCGCATCAAACCCAATCTTATTTTAGCCCCAGCCTGGTAGGAACGGTAAACTATAATGTAGTACCCTACCCGGCTGAAAGCCCCATACATCCCGGTGGTACACCCGCTATCAGAACAAACCCCTGGGCGAATGCCCCGGGGAATGCTACTTCATTAGGCTGGCATAACGATGGGGCTAATGATTATACCATTACAAGAGGAAATAATGTGTGGGCTACAGAAGATCGGGCCGGAACAAATGGCAGCACTATTATTACACCCACCGGACTTCCTGCTACATCTACAACCACACCCGACCCATTGAATTTTAATTTTACACCCAATTTTAGCGGAGCCTTACCTGTGCAGGCAACCAACCAGCAATTTGGAATAACCAACTTATTTTACTGGAATAATATTGTTCATGATATTACGTATCAATATGGATTTACAGAACCTGCCGGGAATTTCCAGGCAAATAACCAGGGCCGTGGAGGAGCAGGAAATGATTATGTGATTGCGATTGCCCAAAGTAGTGTAAGTACAAACAATGCCAATTTTGCAACCCCCTCCGATGGCGGCAGGGGCCGGATGCGGATGTATCTTTTTGATCAGATTCCTACCCTTACTGTGAATACACCTATTGCTATTGGCGGCAGGTACCGGGCTATTGAAAGTAATTTTAGTACCGCCAATAAATTAAAAAATGTAGGCCCCGTAACTGCACCCGTTATCTATTATGAAGATGGCGGAAACCATGAAGCCTGTTCCGATCCCGTGAATATTCTCACGGGTAAAATTGTAATTATAAACCGGGGTAACTGCCCTTTTGTAGATAAAGTAAAAAGGGCACAACTGGCCGGCGCCGTAGCTGTAATTATGGTTAATAATGTACCCAACGAATTAATTACCATGGGTGGCGATGATAATACCATTACCATTCCTGCGGTTTCTATTACACAGGGTGATGGCGCTATTTTAATAGGCCAGGTATTCAATAATTTAAATATTACACTAGCCGGCTCTTTTGATGGCGATCTTGATGCAGGGGTGATGAGCCATGAATATACACATGGCATCAGTAACCGCTTAACCGGTGGGCCGGCAGCTTCCAGTTGCTTATCAAATGTAGAAAGCGGAGGGGAAGGCTGGAGCGATTATGTAGGTTTAATGTTAACCACTGATTGGTCTACGGCACAACTTACCGATGGTACCAAACGGCGGCCCGTAGGTACTTATGTATTTGGCGGTTTTGGATTGCGTAATTACGATTATTCAACTGATTTTAATATCAACAGGCTTACCTATGATAGTATGGGGAATGCCAATATTGGTGTGGAAGTACACAATATTGGTGAAATTTGGTGTTCCGCATTATGGGAAATGACCTGGGGTATTATACAACAAACCGGGTCTATAAATCCCAATCTGTATAATGCATCGGGTACGGGAGGAAATTCAATTGCATTGAAATTGGTAATTGAAGGCATGAAACTGCAACCCTGTAACCCGGGCTTTATTTCGGCAAGAGATGGAATTTTAAAAGCAGATACACTTTTATATAATGGCGCTAACAGTTGTGCCATCTGGTCAGCTTTTGCAAAACGAGGAATGGGTTATGGTGCATCGCAGGGCAGTTCAAACAGTGGCACAGATCAAACGCCCTCTTATGCCCTGCCACCGGCGCCATCTATTACCGTGCAACCTGCACCCGTTTCGGCTTGCGCCGGCAATAGTGCTTTATTCTATGTTACTACTACGGGTGTGGGTGCCAGTTACAACTGGCAGGTAAGTACCGATGGCGGCAATACCTGGAATAGTGTAAACCCCGCTGTAAACAATGATAGCCTTACTTTAAATAATATCACTGTGGCTATGAACAATTACCAATACCGGGTTGTTGTATCTGGTGGATGCGGCCCTGGTGGTTCTTTCAACTCAAACAGTGCCACACTTTCAGTGAGCAGTGCAACCATATCTGTCAGCACTCAGCCATTAGATGTAAGTACATGTGCAGGTTCTTCAGCCAGCTTTACTGTGGCAGCAACCGGCTCCGGCATTACCTACAACTGGCAGGTAAGTACCGATGGCGGCAATACCTGGAACAGTCTTTCACCGGCAGTAACATCAGCTACTCTATTATTATCGAATGTAACACTGGCCATGAATAATTATAAATACCGGGCAGTAATTACAGCAAGCAGCAGTTGCCCCGGTGGTTCCAGCATAAATTCAAATGTGGCTACCCTTACCGTTACCACGGGTTCCGTTTCCATAACTACGCAACCTGCATCTACTGCGGTTTGTGCAGGCAGCAATGTAAATTTCACAATTATGGCAACCGGTACTAACCTCACTTACAATTGGCAGGTAAGTACGGATGGGGGCAGTACCTGGAACAATCTTTCCCCGGCAGTAACAACAGCTACACTTACATTATCAAATGTTACCGCAGGTATGAATAATAACCAGTATCGTGTAAATGTAAATGGTACGGGCGGATGTGCCGGGGGTATTAATTCTAATGCTGTCACATTAACGATTAATGCGTCAACTGCTATTACTGCACAACCCACGGCGGCACCTGTTTGTACAGGAGGTAATGTGGATTTATGTGTTGTTGCATCGGGTAATAACCTTACCTATCAATGGCAATTGGGTACAGCCGGCTGCTCCGGGTCTTTTGCAGATATAGCAGGAGCTACCAATGCATGTTATCAAATTACCAATGCAACTGTTGGTATGAATAATCTTGCCTACCGGGTATTAGTAACAGGCGCTTGTGCCCCTGTTGTTACATCCAATTGCGTAACGCTTACCGTTAACTCAGCGCCGGTATTTAATACAAACCCCGTAAATAGTATTGTATGTGCAGGTGCTAATACCAGCTTTACGGCTGCAGCAACCGGCACAAACCTTTCTTATAACTGGCAGGTAAGCACCGATGGAGGCAGTACCTGGAACAATCTTTCACCAGCAGTAACCACTGCTACATTAACTTTAAATGCTGTTACAGTTAGTATGAATAATAACCGTTACCGGGTACAGGTTACCGGTGATGGAACTTGTACAACTCCTGTAGTAAGCACCGCAGCTTCTTTAACGGTGAATGCATTGCCGGCAATCACTGCACAAGTAACAGGAGCGGGCGTTTGTGCTGGTACCAATGTATCGTTTAGTTGCACAGCCACAGGTTCCGGTTTGTCTTATCAATGGCAATCCAGCGCTGCAGGTTGTGCCGGGCCATGGACGAATATTACAGGAGCAACAAATGCTAGCCTTGCTGTAAATAATGTAAGCCTGGCAATGGATGGTACAGCTTACCGGGTTATTGTATCGGGAACTTGTGCCCCTGCTGTAACTTCTTCTTGTGGTTTATTAACTGTTATTTCAGCAGCAACTATTTCAACCCAGCCTACTGATTTAAGTGTATGTGCAGGCTCTCCGGCTACTTTCACTGTATCTGCCAATGGTACCGGTATCAGTTATCAATGGCAAATGAGTACCGATGCAGGTACCACTTATACTGATATTGCAGGTGCTACCGCAAGCACTTATTCCATAACATCAGCAACGGCGTCATTGAATAATACTAAGTACAGGGTGAAAGTTACAAATTGCGGCCCAGGCGTTTTTTCTGATGCAGCCACCCTTTCGGTTACTGACATACCGGTAGTAACCATAACGAATGTGGCAGTTAATAATATGCCCGGCATCGTATCAGTATTAACAGCAACGGTAACACCCACCGGTAATTATATATATACCTGGTATAAAAATAATGAAGTAGTACCCAATCAAATGAATAGTACCCTGCCCCTGGCAGCCAGCGACGGGGGGATGTATAAAGTAAATGCAGCTCACGCAATTGTAGGCTGTGCCAGCACTTCCGGCGATTTGCAGGTGGCTACACTTCCCGATATTGTGTTAATTATTACACCCAGCCCGAATGGAGGTGTGTTTAATGTCATTTATAATAATCCGGCGGCGCCTACCGGCAAATTTGAACTGAATATTTTTGATGGAAAGGGTTCTAAAGTATATCATAAATTATATGATGTTACCGTGCCTTATCAAAATATGCATGTGGAACTTAAAAATGTATCGCATGGTATTTATGGTATAGAACTGGCAGACCTAAAAGGAGTACGCATTGCAACCGGCAAGGTGCTGATTGTAAAATAATAAATGATTTCAAATAAAAAGAGAAGGGTGCAGTCGTCACCCTTCTCTTTTTTATTTATAAACTTAGGATTGGTTTGGCTTCACATAAGTCTGCAGTATTTGTACGTAGTTTTCAAAAGCCTGAATGCCCTTTGCTGTAATTTTACAGAGAGTTTGCGGATAATTATCTTTAAAATGTTTGGTAATGGTAATATATTCCGCATCTTTTAATTTATTAAGTTGTACACTTAGGTTACCTGCAGAAGCTTCTGTTTTTTCTTTCAGAAAAGTAAATTCAGCTTCTTTTAAACCAATTAATAGGCTAATAATGGCCAGGCGTAGCTGAGAATGCAAAAGGGGATCCAAATCTTTAAACATGTACCTTTTGATTTAATATGCTATATTTTCTTCTTAATATGATGCCGGGTATAAGCCAGGCAGCAATAGCACCTATTGCCACCAGCAACATATCATTCGCTACATGGGTATAAAGTGTAACAATAGACAGTACCCAACAAATAATTCCGCCAATAAGCATGGGTTTAAATTTCTTAATACCCCCGGTAATAATTCCCGGGAACCCATACCAAAGTAAAAAATAGGCGCTTGTAAATTCAGAAAAATGAAAAGCGGCTTTTTTCCCCGTAATAGAAAAAAAATCACTTTGCAGTATATTCAGTTCATTAAAAACAGCCGAGTTTATCCAAACGATCATACCAATGCCAATACCAAATACCATCCATATTAAATTAATGGCTACATCATCATAATGTATTGCTTTTCGGTTCTTTGATTGTTTTATACTTACATATACCTGTATGATGAGGGCAATTACAGTGAGGAACCAAATAGAAAATGGCAGTGTAATTACTTCTTTGATTTCTAAAAATGTTTCAATAGAGCAAACAGGAATTACAATGCCCCATAGCATAGGGCCAATACCCGAATCATGTAAATTATTTTTAGCGGTATTAATCATTTTATTGATCAATACAAAGCTTTCTTCGTATGATAATTCTTTATCCTTCATGGGTTTTTATTAAAAGGGTTACAGGTTGCATTCTTTAATAAGTTCATCTGTTCTCTTTTCTCCCCAATTAGGTGAAATGTCGCTGGCAGGTTTAAAACTTAAGAATTTTTCTTTTGCTGTTTTTAAAAATGTTGCTGCTGCAGCACAACCTCCACCAAAATTTTCAGGTGTATTTTTTAGATTTTCACCTTCTATATAATAAGGCCTTGGGTTATTGGCATCTTCAATTTTTGCGGCTTCTAAATTGAGTTTAATTTTGGGGCCATATTCCCCGTATCGTTGCATGGGATTCACAATCATTCTTTCTGTTGCAATTAATGACCGGATACAACTGATCTCAGAATTTTTAGGCATTAAAGAGTCGGCCTTGTTCAAATACATTTCTGCACGGTCTGCTATGGCATCCAGTTTACTCATGTCGCCTATTATAAATCCATAATTTACCTGGCATAGTGCTGCATAGTAGTAAGGCAACCATTGGGTTTTTTCTGCATTTCCTATTCTTTCAAAATTGTTGGTTAGGGTAAGAAAACTGGCGGGGTTTTTAAAGGCCGTATCCATGGCCCCGATATTCGTTTTCATAGCGGCTATAAATTTTTCATTTTGTGCACTGGCATGCAGGATAAGGCTGGCAGCCAGGCATAGGAGAAATACTTTTTTCATTGTTTTCTATTTATTTTTTTTTGATAATTTTTCATATTCTTTCTCAACAGAATTGGCTTCGGGAAAAATATAGGCGCCGGCAAAATGGAATGCCAGCCCAATACCCCAGCCAAGGGTAGGCCATATAGGCCATGGAAATGAGTTATCCCAATCATGAAACGGCTGATGTGAACCAAAATACCAGATAGCCCATAAAAAAGCATTTACTAATATATAGGTAACCAGGTGCGATTTAAAGCTTGCTCTTTTTTGAGCAACTTCCCACAGGTAGGGGTCTTTCCCTTCGGGTACCGGTTTATGAAATTCTCTTGACATGATCTTGTTTTTTTATGATGAAATTAAATTTATAAATGGTTATTAATGGCATCTTCAGTTCTGTCTACACCAAAGCTTAAGAAGCACCCGATAAATACAAACCTTTTCGATGTAGGCCCCACGGCTTCTTTATTGTTATTGATGTTCCCATACTTATAGGTGAAAACTTGATTTTGGCCTAACACATTGCTTACTGATAAAACCCATACAACAAAAGCTTTTTTATTGCTCTTGCCCAGGTTGGGTAAATAATTTACAGCCAGGCCCATATTATGATATGGGATAGTTGTGCCTGCATCTTCTATTATGTTTTTTTGCTGGTTGTAATCATATTTTAAATGATAATAGGGTCTGCCACTGGCAAAATTATAACTCAGGTTTAAACCCGTTTTCCAGGGAAGAAAAAATTTCTTTACAATGAATGAGGCGGTATGGTTTGCTGCAAAGTTGGGCTGCATCGAATAAGGGAAGTTTAAAAAATTCCTTTTGGTATCTAAATAAGAATACGAGATCCAGTAATCCAGGTTTTTAATCGTTGTTTTATCTCTCCAGAATAATTCCACTCCTTGTGCATAACCTGAACCCATATTATTATCAGCATAACTTGTTTGAAAAGGAGTAGCTGCTGTTTTATATAAATGATTATATTTTTTATAAAAAACTTCTGTACGAAATGTTTTACCGGTTGTAGTGCGTTGGTATTGTAAAATATAATGCGTAGCCTGGGCATATCCAATACCAGGGGTAGCCGGCAGATATTGCGATTCGGGGGTTTGATAAAAAATGCCATAGGCAAAAGAAGCCTGGCTGTTATTTTTTAATCTATAAGCTAATGAAAACCGGGGTGCCCAATTCCATTTTTTAAGTAATGCCGAATGTTCGGCACGGCTACCCACTTTTAGTGCCAGCCTGGGAGAGAGGTAGAAATCTGTTTCTGCAAAAGCCGCATATAATTTTTCGTGGATGGCCTGTTCAAATGAAGTACTATCAAGGGCACTGTAATTTACATTTTCATGGGTTATAAAATAATCGGAGCCCCACCGAAGGCTATTCATTCCTTTTAATTTTTTTTCTATTAAAATCCTGGCCTGGCCATAATAGTTATGGGTATGTACCTGAAAGTTTTTAAAATCGTACCCGGCAGGATTTGTAAAAGATTGCGGGATATCATTTTTATCCTGCAGTTCGTTGCTGATATTTTGTTTATCGGTACTAAAGCTTATCCCTGGAGTGATTTTCCACCCGTTTCCGGCATTCATCTTCCAGGTAAAATTTTGGTAGCTGTTTAAATCCTGTAGCCGAAAAGCATCATTCAGGGTTGCAGAATCTATATCATGAGTTCTAAAACCCAGTTTCCCTGTACTCCAATAGCCAAAATATTTTATCATGCCGCCATTTTTAGTTTTTATTCTAAAGTTGGCATCACCTTCATGGTAAACCGGGGTTTTAAAATAATCTTGTTTTTGTTTTATTACTGCAAAAGCCAAACCTAAGTGTGAGAAATTATACGTGATTCCCCAGGATGATTTTTTGTTTTTAGCTAATTTTTGAATACCACTATTTAATCCAATTACAGAAAATCCCAGGCTTGCCTGCGTTTTATCCGGCAAATCGGTTGTTTCTAAAATTAGGGCTGAGGAAAGCGCCTGCCCATATAATGCAGAATAGCCACCGCTGCTAAAAATTGTTCCTTTAAATAAAAAAGGATTAAACCTGCCCCGGGAAGCAATACCGGGAATGCTGCTATAAAAGAAATTATTTACAAGATTGCCATCAATATAAATTTTACTCTCAGTGGCTGTTCCTCCCCTTACAAATAATCCCCCTTCTTCACCCACTTGCTGGGTTCCGGGTAAACTCTTTAGTGCCCCGGTAATATCCCCTTCGGCGCTGGCTGTAGTTACAATATCAAGGGCAGAGAGTACGGCACCTTTTTTCTTATCACTCGCCTCAAATGCACCGGCCGTTAAGGTAATTGCATTTAGTTCTGTTATTAATTCTTTTAACTGGATAGAGAGTGTGATATTTTTATTTAATATAATTGATTTTGTATATGTACTATAACCAATAAGAGTTACTTCTAAAATATGATCTCCTTTTTCAGTGCTTGTAAATGAAAAATTCCCCAGTGAATCGGTGGTAGCGCCATCGTATGTGTCTTTTAAACTAATACTGGCACCGGCCAGGGGTTTACCCCTGTTGTCTGTAATTTTTCCGGCTATTTGCACCTGGGCATTAAGAGAAATAGGTAGAAAACAGATACATAAATAAAGAAAAAATCGCATATTGTATTTTTAACACAAACGTAAAGTAGTTTATAATATAAACCAAATTATTTTATTTATTTTTTATCCTGCAGTCATCAAAATCAGTAGGTAAATTCACTCTTTTATTTGGCTAATCAATTGATATACACATAAGTATAGCATAATCAAAAAATCATATTAAATAAAATTAAGCACTGATGTTTTTATTCACAATGGTAAAATTTTATTTTTTTTTGTCGCTTCAATGTGTAATTTAGCAATAGAATTTAATGGGTTAGTAAGTATTAAGGGTCAACAGAAATGTTGACCCTTTTACTATTTTGTAATTTGAGAAATCACAAACAATATATTCACCCATCACTTCTATCTTTATAAAATGAGTAAAACGAAGTCAGCATTTTTTTGCCAAAATTGTGGTTATGAAAGCGCTAAGTGGTTGGGTAAATGTCCTTCCTGTAATCAATGGAATGTTTTTGTAGAAGAAATCATACAAAAAGGGAATGAACGTATAGATAAAGATGAATGGAAAGAGTTTAAAAGATATCCTGGTCAAAAAGTAATTGCATTGCATGAAGTGAGCAGTGCAGCAGATAAAAGAATTATTACCGGGGATGCAGAACTTAACCGGGTATTGGGTGGAGGCATTGTGTTAGGCAGTATTGTTTTAGTAGCAGGTGAGCCTGGCATTGGAAAAAGTACTTTGTTTCTTCAAAATAGTTTGCAGCTTACAGATACATCAACTTTATACATTAGTGGGGAAGAGAGTGAGCAACAAATAAAGATGCGGGCAGACCGGGTAGGAATGCACAACGAAAATTTTTACCTGCTTACAGAAACAAACACCCAAACAATTTTCCAGGAGATTAAAAAGATGAAACCCGAATTGGTGATTGTAGATTCAATACAAACCCTGCATTCACCATTTGTAGAATCCTCACCTGGAAGCATTAGTCAAATTAGAGAATGCGCCGCCGAATTACAACGTTTTGCAAAAGAAACGCAAACACCTGTTTTCTTAATTGGCCATATTACAAAAGACGGGGGCATTGCCGGGCCCAAAATATTGGAACATATGGTTGATACGGTATTGCAATTTGAAGGTGACAGGCATTATGCCTACCGGATATTACGCACTTTAAAAAACCGTTTTGGTTCTACAGCTGAGCTGGGTATTTATGAAATGACAGGCACGGGAATGCGGCCTGTGCTTAACCCCAGTGAAATACTTATAACACAAAAGGAAGAAGCGCTGAGCGGTATTGCTATTGCTGCTACCATGGAGGGAATGCGGCCCTTATTAATAGAAACCCAGGCCCTGGTAACACAAAGTGTATATGGTACACCCCAAAGAACGGTAAGTGGATTTGATTTAAGAAGATTACAACTCTTACTGGCCGTACTTGAAAAAAGAGGGGGTTTTCATTTTGGAATAAAAGATGTTTTTATAAATATTGCCGGCGGCGTAAAAGTTGAAGACCCTTCTATTGATTTAGCTATTGTAAGCGCTTTACTAAGTAGTTACGAAGACATGCCTATTGCTCAAAATATTTGTTTTGCCGGGGAAGTAGGTTTGAGTGGTGAGATTCGTGCCGTAAATAGAATAGAACAACGAATAGCAGAAGCAGAAAAATTAGGATTTGAAAAAATTGTAGTGAGCCGTTATAATGCAAGAGCAACAGAAAAATTAAAAACGGGTATTGACATTATTCCATTAGCCAAGGTAGAAGAGTTGTACCGTTATTTATTTTAGTTTACACTTACCTATCATACTAAGAATTTCTTTTTACTGAAATAATTTAAAAATTAATTCCAAGAAAAAAGCTGCTCGAAATGAGCGGTCTTTAATAAAATTATTTTATTCTTTCTCTTCCTATTACCAAACCTATTTTAAGATTAAAACTAAAATAGGCATCTTTCTCTGACGGGCTTCCTCTTTTACCACCCGGTGCTGTTTTATTTATAATTTGCCGATTTGAAAATTCTAGAGCATCGGTTAATAAAGCAGGATTAAAATTATTAGCAGGATTTAAATAAGCAAATGGATCAATATAGCGGGTGCTTACATCATCTAAATAATCGGTATTTAAAATGCGGTAAACAAATTCTCCACGTAAATTGATTAATGGCGACAATTCATATTTTACTCCTAAGCCTACCGGAATATTCGTCTGTTTTAATTTGTATTCTTTTCTTGAAGGGTATTCAACAAATCCCTGTCCTTCGGTATGAAGAGGTTGTAAATCTACCCATCGCCCATCATTTGATTTACCCTGTGGGTTATATGAAAAATAACCTATCCCTGCCAGGAAATAAGGCGAATAACGGGGAGGTGGTTCATCCCGGGAAGGCCAGTTGATTAAAATAAAGAGCGGGTGTATTTCGGCAATGGCAGAAAACTCGGTAATATTGGTCCTGAAATTTGTATTGCGGTTGTATCTTTCTTTAGCAATATCGGTAACCCCTTTTAAAACCTTATCATCTGCACTCAGCTTTCCAAAATTGGCTTCTAACCGGATTGCAAAAGCATTTTTATATGTAGCTGCGGCATACAAACCACCTCCGGCATGTGTTTTACCAATATTCAGGTCTTTAATAAATCTTTTACCAATTCCTTTTTTACCTCCTATATCGGTTAGGCAGTTCATGGCATTTACGCTGATGCCCCCTTCAAATATCCAGGGATTATCATAATATTCATCGTCGTAAAAATAATATTGGGCAGAAGCCTGCTTTGCATTTAAAAAAAGCAAACAAATAACAAAAGAGATAAAAAATATTTTTTTCATGCTAAGCATTGTTTGATAGAAACAGGGTCTCATAAGTTTATTATACAAATAAAACGATAATTCTTCAATTTTATTCAGGAATCGCCATGTTTTCTATAATAATCGCAAACCGGTCTTAATCCGCAGATACTACATTTGGGTTTCCTGGCCATACAAATATATCTTCCATGCAAAATAAGCCAGTGGTGGGCTTTATAAATATATTCTTTGGGTATAAATGCAATTAGTTGTTTTTCAGCTGCATACGGTGTTTTTGCAGCCTTGGTAAGCCCAATACGGGCACTCACTCTAAATACATGGGTATCTACTGCCATATTGGGTTGCTCATCTATTACGGAGGTTATTACATTCGCCGTTTTTCTTCCAACACCGGGCAATTCCATTAATTGTGCAACCGTCATGGGGATTTGGCCATTATATTTTTGGGTAATTATTTTTGCCATCCCAATCAGGTGCTTCGTTTTATTATTTGGGTAAGATATGCTTTTGATTAATTGAAACAGGTCTTCAAAATGGGCGTGGCTTAAAGATTTGGCATCCGGGTATTTTTCAAAAACAGAGGGGGTAGTAAGGTTTACTCTTTTATCCGTGCATTGAGCACTCAATATTACTGAAACCAATAACTGAAAGGGATTATCATACAGTAATTCCGTTTCGGCAGTGGGGGCATGTTCTAAAAAATATTCAATAACAAACTGGCACTTTTGTTTCCTAGTCATAAAAAATCCCGTTAATGTAAAACGGGACAAATTTCGTTAATTAAAAACAAACTTAAGGCGCTACCGGAATTGTAGAATCTGATTTTTGTTCTGCATATTTCAAAATACGGTCAATACTGCTACTCTTTGGGCTTTGTAGTGAAAGTTTTTTCAAATCGCTTTGTGATGCTTTAAGAATGGTAAACTCTTCATTTAATTTCCAATCTGTAGTTAATGCTGCTTCTATAATAAGATTGTCTTCTTTACTGGTTTCACCGTAAAGGTATTGTACCAGTGTTTCTTTTGTAATGATACTCATAAATAAGAAAAGCTAAATGTGATTAAATATTATCCAATGTCCAATATCATTAACGGCGAGCATAATTGGATTATTGTATAATCTGCGTATTTTTTTGTTAATTACGGTAATTTTACGATAAAAAGATCTTCATTATCTTTCTTCATATAGTATTGCTCACGGGCATACTTTTCAATAGTTTCGGCATTGGTTTTCAAAAGATTAAGTTCTTTTTGGGTTTCGGCAATCTGGTTATTTAAGTGGGCCTCACTTTGCTGCAGCTCATTTAATTTTTCAATTCTGCCATACATTAACCGAAAATCTTTCGGATCAAAGAACATCATCCATATTAAAAATAAAGCACCTGCTATAATATATTTATTTTTAAGGATCTTCAATATGGGGCGCATTTTATCCATACAGGCTTTAATAATGGAAATAGTCAGATACGAAATTAAGCATAATTATTTGTTCAAATTATATTCTTTATATAAAAAAAGAGGCTTGTAATTTACAAGCCTCTTTTTAAGCGGTTTTAATTTTATTGAATAATTAGTTTCTGTACCTTTTTTTCATTTTCAATTTTGATGGTTAAGAGGTACACCCCTTTTGCCAGGCCAGATACATCGAGGCTATGGGTATTATTGCTTGATATATTAATTCCCATCCAGTCTCTCACTTTTTTACCATCGGCATTTAATAATGTAATATTTGCAGGTTGTAAACTGCCGCCTGCAAATACCCGTATTTTATCCCGGGCAGGGTTGGGGCTCACCGTAATGGTAATGATGCCATCCCCTTTAATTTTTGCCTGGCGGATATCTGATTGTTTTTCTGTACCACTGAAGTCGGCCTGGCGAAGCCGGTAATAATATTGAACACCAGGTTGTGCAAAATTATCATCAAAAATATAATTATTCCGGCTGCTGCTATTGGCTTGCCCATCTACCCAGCCAATCTTTTCAAATTGTACGCCGTCAGTACTGCGATCAATATAAAAGCCCCTGTTATTAATTTCAACGGCAGTTGCCCACCTCAGTATTATTTTTTTGCCGGAAGCAAAAGCATCAAATTCTAGCAGTGAAACAGGTATTACCGTATTGGGCGATACCAATACAAATTGTGAAAACCCACCGGTAAAATTAGCTGTGTAACTTACATAGCCTTTCGTTGCCCGCTGGTCATCCACAGTAGGGGTTACTACAATTGAATTTGATGGATTCAGTGTGGAGGATAAACTCACTCCATCTTTCACTTTCATTAATTTTAAATTTGGCACATCGGTACCCCAGGGGGCCATTTCTGCTGTTGTAAAATAAAAAGTAGCCTGGTAGCTAGCCGTTGAATTTGCCACTGCAGGAGTAATGGTAAATACTTTTGTGCTGCGTTGGTAACTTCCTGCATTGGTATTGAGGGGCGCCAGTCCGCTGAATGTGTTTGAAATATTAGCCGTAACACAACCCAGGCTTACTGATGGGTTGGTAAGTTTTGCCAATATTTTTCCATCGGCACTATAAAATATATTTTCTGTACTACCTGCAAAAACATTTTCAGTAGCAGAGGCGTTAGCTGCTGTTTGTACCGTTACGGATTTTGCTGTAAATAAGAAATCATCAATACTAAAGGGAGGTTGTGATCCGCCTGTATTATCAGAAATCCAGCGGAATAAAAACCGGATGGAGCTATTGCCCTGGATAAAAGAAGGTAACTGCAGGTTGAAATTTGTTAAGGTATTTTTTTGATAAAAGTAAGCGGGGTTTCCAAGGCCATCTGTAAGCACAGAATAACTGGTGCTGCCGTTTAATGCATAATATAATACACCTAAATCATAAATATCTGTACCTATTACTTCTCCGTTACATACATAATTAAAAGAAAGGTTCAGGTCTTTTAAGCCGGTAATATTAAAGAGTGGTGTAGTAACCCGTGCATCTGTAGTTACGGTAGTGGAATAATTAATGGCTGCTGTGCCATTATTTACTGCAGTGGTATTGCCATTTGATATATGCAAACTGTTCCCGGTAAAACCATAAGTGGCCGCATTGGCATTATTGCATACCCATTTATTGGTGGCAGTACCACTATTACTTACCGTCCAGCCTGTAGGAATAGCATTTGTTCCGGTGGTGGTACCAAAATTTTCGTTGAGTAATGTAATAGTCGGGTTCAGGTTATCGATGTTGAAATTATAATCATCATCGGCCAGAGTAATCGTAACCTGGTTGCTGGAGGCGCAAGCAGGAGCCGTTTGTACGCCTGTGCCACTGATAGAAATACCCAGGATAATGGTTTCACTACCTTCAACCACGGCATCATCATACACTCTTAATGTGAAATTTTTTGAGGCTCCATCTCCATTTGTATAGTTTACAGTAGGATTGATAATGGTATAATCAACACCGTCAGTGGCCGTACCCGATTTACTTAAGCTTACGGTTGCATTGCCGGTAGCAGCCTGGTCAATACCTAAGCTTACTACATAATCTTTATAGCGGGGGCATAAACCGGTGGCGGTTTCTGTAATTACGGAAGGGGCCGATTTAAAGAAAATCCGATTGGGCATAGGAGATACGCCTGTGTTAGAGCTTATTAATTGTAACCTGCGGGGGCTATTTGCCATTACTACCTGGCACCGTTCTGATTGATTCAGCGTAAACGTATTTAAACACAGGTCATTTGAGTAATCCATGTAGTTTTCAAACATTTTAGCAACAGAAGGGGTGCAGCCGTTTAATGTTCCGGGGCTGGGGCAGCCTGATGTAAGCGCAGATTGGGGAGGGGTATCTGCACAATAATCTGTTAAGCAATTTCCATCTCCATTTATATGCCTGAGTCCAAAAAAATGGCCAAGTTCATGTGTAATGGTTCTTCCCAAATCGTAAGGAGCTGCTGATCCCGGTACTGTGGTGCTTCCTACAGAACCTACTTCAATTACAACACCTGCTGTTTGGTCTGTTTCGGAATTATTTAAACCAGATAAGCCACTTAATGCAGGGAAAGAAGCATAACCTAATAATCCACTGGCAGATAAATCGGCCAGCCAGATATTTACATATCGGTTAGGATCCCAAATGGATTGTGGTTTTATAGTATTATCAAATAAAGTTTGTACGGCAGAGGTGGAAGATAAAGTGGAGGGATCTGTCCATCCTTTGGATTCCCAATTAATACGATCTACACCTGCCTCACAAAGAAAATTCCCCAGGGGATCTACTTTGGCTAATGTAAAGCGCAAACCCATATCTTCTGCAACTCCATAGGTAGACCCTGACATGTTTGCAAAGTCTTTATTGAGCTGATCAACCTGGGCCTGGATATTGATATTCGCAATATTGGCGCCGATGCCCGGTGTAGGTTCAATAGACCCGGCATACAAAACGTGAAATATAACTGGGAGAGTATAAATAGTAGCAGGCGGCCCAAATGAATTTTGCTGACGGCGTATGTCAATCAATTGCTGCATCACCTGTTCATATAAGGCATCATTAAAACCCTTTGCCTTCGCCTGTTCCATGCTGTATTGAAAACCGCATTTTTCAAAATGTGGGTTTTGTGTTTTTAAGGCAGAAACGGTTTGTAAGGCTTTTTTTTGTAAGGGTAGTTTATTACTGATAACCTGCGCCTGCATTTGTGTTGCGGCAAGCAAAAGGAAAAGTATAGGGAAAAATGTAAAGATCTTTTTCATGCGAGTTAATTTTTTTTAAATGGTGTACAAGATAGGAAAACCTTAATGATTTTGTATAAATTTCAACCAAAATTTTACTTATTTACTTAACGGGTATAAGCCTCAGAAAATGCTTTTAGAGGTAAGTGGTCTTGTGTTTATGTAAAAGCTATTTTTGCCCGGTTTGTTTTTTTGATTTTTCCTGTTTTTTAACAACACTCCCATACTTTATTCCGAACTTTATCAAATACCATTTTTTTGAATCAATAATTATGATAAAAGATCAAAGCGCAAAAAAAACGAAAGGAAGATTTATTCGTTTGGGACAGGCAAAACATACACAATTCACTTTACTGGCCGGTATTTTAATGATTTTTATGTTAGTTCCCCAACCTTTACAAGCCCAAACTGCAGGCATACAATGGGCAGATAGCGTGTATAAAACCTTAACGAAAGACCAGCGCATTGCACAGCTTATGGTAGTTCGGCTGAGTGGTATAGATGCCAAAACAAGGAAACCTGTTTTTTATGAAAAACAAGTAATGGATTTGGTGAATAAATATAATGTGGGAGGCATTTGTTTATTCCAGGGCGGACCCATACAACAGGCCACCATTATTAATCAATTACAAAACACAGCTAAAACACCGTTATTGGTTTGTATTGATGCAGAGTGGGGTGTAGGGATGCGATTTGACAGTGTAGCCCCGCTACCTAAGCAAATGATGCTGGGTGCCATGAGCAATGCCGGCATTGTATATAAATATGGCGAATTGGTGGCAGATCAATGCAAACGGATTGGCATACAAGTAAACTACGCACCCGTAGTAGATATAAATAATAATCCCAATAACCCGGTAATAAACGACCGGAGTTTTGGTGAAGACAAATACAAAGTAGCCGATTTTGGTATTGCTTATATGAAAGGGATGCAGGATAAAGGAGTGATGGCTTGTGCAAAACATTTTCCCGGGCATGGCGATGTAAGTGTTGACTCCCACCTGGATCTGCCCGTAATAAATAAACCTTTTGAAAAATTAGACTCCTTAGAACTGTTTCCATTTAAAAAAATATTTGCAGCGGGGGTAGGCAGCGTTATGATTGCTCATTTATACATTCCTGCTATTGATACCACTGCCAACCGGGCCACTTCACTCTCTCCTCAAAATATTAAAGGATTATTAAGAACCACATTGGGATACCAGGGCCTCACCTTTACCGATGCCCTGGAAATGCAGGGTGTAAAAAAATTTTTTCCTGATGGCGAAGCTTCCGTACAATCCTTAATCGCAGGCAACGACATGCTTTGCCTGCCCGGCGATGTTCCTCTTGCTATTGAAAAAATAAAAAAAGCAATTAAGAAAAAAGCGCTGAGCTGGGATGATATTGAATGGCATTGCAAAAAAGTATTACAGGCAAAATATGAATATGGGTTAGCAAAACGGCAGCCCATTACCATTACAAATATTACGGCCGACTTAAATAAAGGAATCCCCGAAATGCGCCGCCTTGTAGCCGAAAATGCCATTACCCTGCTGGCCAAAAGCAACGAAGACTTTTTTCCTTTTACGCCCTGGCATTATAATCAACCCAATGATGTAGCTTATGTAGCTGTAGGTATTAATTCTCAAAATGCATTTGCGCAGCGAATGCAAACCGATTACCATGCAGCAGTTTATTATTTTGATAATACTAAAAAAGAATGGGAAGCCAATAACCTGGTAAAAGAACTCGCCAGGTATAAAAAAATAATCGTCGGTATACATAACCTGGGCCGCTCACCCGCCTCTAATTATGGATTGAATGCCGCCGAACTGGCATTGGTAAATGGCCTTAAAGAAAATGAGCAAGCTATGTTATTTGTGTTCGGCAATGCCTATTCAGTAAAAAATTTCTGTACTGCAAAAAACCTGGCAGTATGTTATGATGATGATCCGGTTACCCAGGCGGTTGCTATGGATATGTTGCAGGGCAAGCTTTTGTTTACCGGTGTTTTGCCGGTTACTGTTTGCGATAATTTCATTTTCGGGTTTGGCTTAAAAACGGCATCCCTCTATGAACCTGCAGCTAATTCATTATCGCCCACCCCGGGATTTGATCCGCAAAAAATGCTGGAGATAGATTCTATTGCCAATGATGCCGTACTAAAAAAAGCAGCACCCGGTTGCCGGGTAATGGTTGTAAAAAATGGAAGGATAGCATACAATAAAGCTTTTGGTTTTTATGATTACAGCAATACACTGCCGGTAAACCTGGAAACGGTTTATGATATGGCATCGGTAACAAAAATTTGTGCTACTACCATTTCCGTCATGCGCTTATACGATGAAGGTAAAATTGAACTCAATAGAAAACTGGGTGATTATTTGCCATTGGTGCGGGGTACGGATAAAGAGAATTTATTAATTGAGGATATCTTGCTACACCAGGCCGGGCTGGTTGCATACATTCCCTTTTACAAAGAAACTTTGGATAGCACCGGTGTACCCCTGCAAAATATTTATTTCAGTTCCTGGCGGGAAAATTTCCCAATTCGGGTGGCCGAGCATTTATACATGCGGGCAGATTGGCGGGATACAATGAATAAGCGCATACTAGAAAGCAAACTGGGCCCTGCGGGCAAATACATTTATAGTGATAACGATTTTATTTTTTTGGGAAAAGTGGTAGAAGCCATATCCGGTATGCCATTGGAAAAATTTGTACAGGAAACATTTTACAGGCCCATGGCATTAACCAGTATTGGTTTTAGGCCCAGGCTCCGTATGCCGCTGGACAGAATTGCACCTACCGAAGATGAAAAAAATTTTCGCAGGCAAGTGATAAGAGGCGATGTACATGATCCCGGTGCAGCCATGTTTGGTGGGGTGGCCGGCCATGCAGGACTTTTTAGCGATGCTTATGACCTGGCAGCCATTATGCAAATGTTATTGAATGGCGGCACTTTTAATGGAAAAAAATATTTAAATAAAGAAACCATCGATTTATTTACAGGCTATCATAGTAACATTAGCCGCAGGGGGTATGGTTTTGATAAACCCGAAAAAGATAATGATAAGCGGGAAGAACCTTACCCCAGCGCATTCGCTTCGCCCAAAACCTTTGGCCATACAGGCTTTACGGGTACCTGCGTGTGGGCCGATCCGGAGGAAAATATAATCTTTATTTTCTTAAGTAACCGGGTAAACCCAACTGTAAGCCCCATTTTAAGTAAAATGAATGTGCGAAGTAAAATACAAGATGCTATTTACAAAGCCATCCTTAAATAAAAAGACTTACCCCATTTTGTGAAAAAGAAATTTGAGATTCCCGATGATAAAAGGCTTATCGCTGTAAAGCGAATAAGCAAACTGATGGATGAACAATTTTCGATAGGGGGATTTAAATTTGGCCTCGACCCCATTCTTAACCTGGTACCTGTTGCCGGAGACCTGGGCGGTTACCTGGTATCAATTGCACTCATATTCACCATGATGCAGCATGGCGCTTCGGGTAAGTTGCTCCTAAAAATGCTGGGGAATGCCACCCTTGATGCACTGCTGGGTGCCATCCCTGTATTAGGCTGGATTTTTGATTTTGTTTTTAAAGCAAATACCTATAATGTGAAGCTGCTTAGCGAGTATTATGCAGAAGGAAAACATACAGGCACCGGCAGGGGTATTATTTTAATGATGCTGGTTTTATTTCTCATTATATTAATAGCCGTGGTATGGCTTAGTCTTTGGTTTTTAAAAACAGTTACCGGTTATATAGATTACCATTGGCTTGGATACAAGGGCGGCACCTGAACCCGTAAAAGCACAATTTGTATCTTTATTAAAATTTTTCTCCATGAAAATTATATTATCCATTTTACTTACCCTATGCTGGCATTGCAGCATGAGTCAAAATTCTGTAATGGGTATTTGGGAAGGAATACTGAAACTTCCGCAGCAAGAATTGAAACTCATTTTTACGTTTAACGAAAAGAATGGCCACAGTACTGCTTTATTAAATGTACCCCAGCAGTCACCCATTAGTATCCCCGCCGATTCTGTAAATTTCAACAGCCAAGAAGCATATGCCCGGTTTAAAAAATTTAAAATTGAATTTTCCGGAACCTTAATCAATGATACCACCATCAGCGGTACTTTTTTACAAGGGGCATCGTTTCCAATAATCTTAATAAAAACAGATAAAATTGCGCAGGCAGAAATACCTGCCAGGTCCCAAACTCCCAAACCCCCGTTTCCTTATAAGGTAAAAGAAATTGATTTTTATAATGCAGATAAAAGTATCCATTACGCAGGTACCCTTACCTGCCCGGATGATAAAACCAGACTTGAAAAATATCCTGCCGTATTGCTTATTTCGGGCAGTGGCCCGCAAAACAGGGATGAAGAGATTTTTGGCCATAAACCTTTTGCCATTATTGCTGATTATTTAACCCGTAAGGGAATGGTTGTACTAAGAGTAGATGACAGGGGAGTTGGAAAAACAACGGGAACATTTGCCGGTAGTACAACATTAGATTTTATGCATGATGCCATGGCCGCTTTTGATTTTTTAAAACAGCAGCCGCAGGTAAATAAAAAATATATGGGCATCATTGGCCATAGTGAAGGCGGCATGATTGCAGAAATGATGGGAGCAAAAAGAAGCGATGTGGATTTTATTATTTTACTGGCCGCACCGGGCATCCGAAATATAGATTTAATGGCGGCCCAAAATGTTGCCATTTTTAAAAGTAAAGGAGTAAGTGCTGCTGCTGCAGAAAATTATGGCAACTTATTTAAGTTGATGTGCACAGGTATTTTACAGGCTAAAACGGCTGAAGAAGCGGAGGAAAATACCGTAAAAAATATTATTGAATGGAATGCTCCTGTAGCCGTAAAGAAAGAGTTGCATTTTGAATCATTAGATACCATTCGCCTGTTTGCCTCTTCTTTTGTGAATGAAGTTAATACCATCCCCATGCGTTATTTTTTAGCATATGATCCTATGCCCAATTTTAAAAAGATAAAAAGTAAAGTACTGGCCTTAAATGGCAGTAAAGATATACAAGTGCTGCCCGATCCCAACCTGGCCGGTATACAGCAAGGCCTAAAACATTTGGGAAAGAAAAAACTTAAAATACAGGAACTGCCTGGGCTTAATCATTTATTTCAAACCTGTAAAGTTTGTAATCTTGATGAATATGTAACCCTGGAAGAAAGCTTTTCTCCTCTTGCATTAGAAGCCATGGGCGATTGGCTGCAGCAACAAAATATAATCACTCCTTAAATCATCATCTCATTAATTTTCTGGGCCACGCATATTTGTCTTTTGGTAAACCGGATATTCTTACCGGCAATATGATCAGTGATTATGTAAAAGGGAAACAGAAATTTAATTATCCGCTACAGGTGCAACATGGCATTATGCTGCACCGTGCCATTGATAGTTTTACCGATTCACATATGGCAACAAAGCAGATAAAGAAATATTTTCAACCCCGGTACCGCTTATATGCAGGTGCACTTACAGATATCGTGTATGATTATTTTTTGGCTAACGACCCGGCCTATTTTCCCGATACCGGGAGCTTACTGGATTTTACAGAAACTTGTTATGCGCTGTTGCAAGAACAGCAAGCATGGCTTGGGCCAGTATTTGGTAAAATGTTCCCGTATATGCGTACCCAAAACTGGATGTATCATTATCGTTTTCACTCGGGCATTGAAAAAAGTTTTGAAGGGTTACGCAGGCGGGCTTTACATATCACAGAAACCCACTCTGCCATGGAAATATTTATCATGCACGAAAACGATATGTTACCCTATTGCCATGATTTCTTTGAATCTGTTAAAAAATTTTCCGCTCATACATTATCTCAATTAGAGCAATCCTGATTTTTTATCTTTGTTAAAATACTTTACATGAAAAAAATATTATTTCTGCTGACGGCTACCATCGGGTTAAGCGCTATGAGCCAGGCTCAGCCAAAGATTCCCGAAATGGATAAATCACCCATGGATATGAGTTATTTCCCCGCCAATTATCCGGTTTTAAAATTACAGGGAAAAGCGCCGGCTAACCCGGTTGCCCGTATTATTTATGGCAGGCCGCAAAGAGATAACCGTCAAATATTTGGTAAACTATTGGAATATGGTAAAGTATGGCGCCTGGGTGCCAATGAATCTACAGAACTTGAATTTTTTAGAAATGTAAAAATTGATGGAAAGCCCATTAAAAAAGGGCGCTACACCTTATATGCCATACCCGATAGCAGCACCTGGACTTTTATACTCAGTAAATCTATTGACACTTGGGGTGCGTTTGATTATAATGCAGCAAACGATGTGCTGAGGGTAAGCGTACCGGTAGAAAAACAAACCGAATCGGTTGAAGATTTTTCTTTGTTTTTTGATAAAACAGCTGCCGGTTGTATGTTAATAGCAGAATGGGAATATGTAAAAGCAGCTTTACCAATATCTTTGTAATTATGAAAATAAAAATTCACATTCTTGTATTTCTTTTTGCACTGGCTGCTATTTCCTGCCATTCTAAAACAGAAACAAAAGAGGGGGCAGAAAATGCAGAAGATTTGCAATCCGTAAAAACTAATCCATATACCCGTTTAGATCAATCGCCGATGGATATGATCTACTATCCCGAAAATTATCCTATCCTTAGGATGAACCATGGCGATACGGTTCCTCTTATTGCCCGGGTAATTTATAGCCGACCCCATAAAAAAGGGAGAAAAATTTTTGGCGAAGGGGATGCCTATCTGTGCCCTTATGGAAAAATCTGGCGCCTGGGTGCCAATGAAGCAACCGAAATTCAATTTTTTAAAAATGTTTCCATTGCAGGTACTAATATTCCTGCCGGTGATTATGTAATGTATTGCATACCCCATGCCGATCGCTGGACCCTTGTACTGAATAAAAACCTGTACACCTGGGGCCTGCATGTTGATGAATCGAAAGATTTTTTTAGAACAGATGTTCCGGTAATGACACAATCACCTCCGGCAGAAGATTTCACAATGATTTTTACGGATGCCAGTGGAGGGGCTGGTTTACTTATGGCCTGGGACCAGGTGAAAGTCATTTTGCCCATCCTGTTTGTAAAATAAAAAAATCAGAACAAATGAGAAGCACATATATAACGCCAATCGCAATTGTTACTTTCATAAGCATCTAGCGGTATTGATTTTTTATGTATTACCGAAGGCTTTAAAATCTTTTCATTTATTAATTTCCTTTTAGACTCTGCCAGGTATTCGGTAAAAGTTGCAGAAGACATCCATTCTTTTTGTGGGGGTTCAAAACCTACTTTATCTTTTCGCCATACGATAGAAGCAGGCAGGCGTGTATCCATCAGGCTTCGTAATATCCATTTGCCATAACCATTATTTATTTTTTGAGAAGATGGCAACGAAAAAATAAATTTCACCAAATCTGCCTGTAAAAAAGGAAGCCTTACTTCTATACCATGTGCCATACTATTGCGATCGGCATATCGCAGTAATTCTTCCATACCCATCTGCATGGTATTGAAATATAAAATATCATTGAGTTTTGTAATGATGGGTTTATGAATACCATCCCATTCACGGCCCTTTACACAACGCATCAGTTCATGCGTGATATCGGGGTTATTCACAATTCTGCGGTATTCTCTTCTTTCTAATGCCAGGGCGGCATGCGAAGGCAGCATAGCGGCAATATAATTTTTATAGCCCCAGCTTAGCATGGCCTTATTTTGTTTCAGTAAAAATTTTTCTTTTTTTACCATGGCAAACTTATACCCTGCGGCCATTTCCTGTAAATACCAATGGAGGTAGCGGTGGTAACCAGCCAGGATTTCATCGGCACCCTGCCCGTCTAACAATACTTTTACTCCTTTTTGAGCGGCTAATTCATATACTTTGTATTGGGCAAATATGCTGGAACTGGGAAAAGGTTCTTCCTGGTGGTATAATAATTTCTCAAAAGTATGAATGAGCTCCAGCGGAGAGGGGGTAACGGTATAATTTGTAAATCCCACCAATTGTGAAGCTTCCTGTATATATTCTTTTTCATCTCTGTCAAACCCCGGGAAGCATGCTGAAAAAGTGCAAAAATCTGAAGCGGACCGGCTGTTTTGTAAAATGGTTTTTACAAACCAAATGATGGTGCTGCTATCTAAACCGCCGCTCAGGCTGCTTCCAAGCGGTACATCGCTACGCAAGCGGCGGCCAATGGAGGTGCGTAAAAGCAACTCAAGCTTATGCAATATAGCATCGTCGTGTAATTTTTGAGTGTGTTGCTTGTCAATATCCCAGTAAGGTTGTACCTGTAACCTCATATCCTGTAACTGCAATACAGCATAGTGTGCCGGGGGCAGAGAATGAATTTGCAGGTAAAATGTTTGTGCTTTATTGGCCGGGTTTTGTACGTTTCCTAAAGAAAGATAGTTCAGCAACATTTTTTGGTCAATATCTTTTGGTATGCCGGCAGCCCATAAAGCCTTCATTTCACTGGCAAAAGAAAAAGTGTTTTTACCAAGGTGATAATAAAATGGTTTTTCTCCAAAACGATCCCGGGCAATAAAAAGTGTTTGTTGCTTTTCGTCCCATAAGGCAAAGGAAAACATACCATCAAAATACTGCAGGCAGCGCTCCCGGTAACAATCATAGGCAGCCAGGATCACTTCGGTATCGCTGGCCGTATTAAAACTATACCCTGCTTTTTGAAGGTCTTTTTTTATTTCGGGATAATTATAAATTTCGCCATTAAATACAATACTATACCGGTTCATGTAATGCATGGGCTGCGATGCCTCATCAGAAAGGTCAATAATGGCCAGGCGGCGATGTGCCAATCCGCAATTATTTTTTTTATTTATCCATATACCTTCACCATCCGGGCCACGGTGAGCCAGGGTGGTAATCATTAATTTTAATATGGATTGGCCCACCTTGTTTGATTGGGGGGATATTATTCCTGCAATTCCGCACATATTGTAAATATACTTACTCAATAGCAGTTCCCAAACCAAAAGAACAATCTATTTATATGAAAATGCCCCTGGCGAAAAGCATTGCTTTTTTTATCAGTAAATTTGCTCATAAAAAAATAAATAATGGCTACTGAAAATTTTCGCTTAAAAAAACAAGGAACCCAATATGTACATGCAGGTGCAGAACCCGACCCATCTACCGGGGCCATTATGACCCCCATTTTTCAAACTTCCACTTTTGTACAGGATGCTCCCGGTGTAAACAAAGGTTTTGAATATGCACGGAGCCAGAATCCTACCCGCACAAAATTAGAAGAAGCATTGGCCATTATTGAAAATGGAAATTACGGGCTTGCATTTAGCAGTGGTGTGGCTGCTACAGATGCGGTTATAAAATTATTAAACCCGGGAGATGAAGTAATAGCGGCTGCCGATATGTATGGCGGAACCTATCGTTTATTTACTAAAGTATTTGAGCGCTTTGGTATAAAATTTATATATGTGGATACCACAAATACAGCTGCGGTTGAAAATGCCATCACCGGTAAAACAAAGTTGATATGGGTAGAAACGCCCACCAACCCCATGATGAATATCACTGATATTGCTGCCATGGCCGGCATTGCAAAAAAAGCAAAAGCATGGCTATGTGTAGATAATACTTTTGCTTCGCCATACTTGCAAAACCCGCTAAACCTGGGCGCCGATATCGTGATGCATTCCAGCACCAAGTACCTGAGCGGCCATAGCGATGTTATTCAAGGCGCTTTGGTAATGAACAACAAGGAGCTGCGGGATCAATTATATTTTATTCAAAAAAGCTGCGGGGCAGTGCCGGGCCCGTTTGATTGTTTCCTGGTATTGAGAGGAATTAAAACCCTGCATGTTCGCATGCGCCAGCATTGTGAAAACGGAAGGCAGGTAGCTGCTTTCTTGCATGCCCACCCCAAAGTAGATAAAGTTTTCTGGTGTGGATTAGAATCTAACCCCGGTTACGAAATTGCAAAAAAGCAAATGAAAGATTTTGGCGGCATGATGAGTTTTACGTTGAAAGATGATAGCCAGGAAGCAGCATTGAAAGTGTTAACTTCTACCCGGGTATTTTCTTTGGCAGAAAGCCTGGGTGGTGTAGAATCATTAATCAACCACCCGGCCACTATGACGCATGCCAGCATCCCCAGGGAAGAAAGATTAAAGACAGGCCTTACCGATGGATTAATTCGCTTAAGCCTGGGTATTGAAGACCCGGAAGATTTAATAGCAGACCTGAACCAGGCCCTGGCATAATAGCCTTATATACGTTTATACATGGAAGAAGCCCGGCTAAAGAAATTCCTGGATGAGAAAGTGAAACACTTTAACCGGGCTTCTTTTATTAAAGATGATCCAATTTGTATCCCCCATTCTTTTAGCAAATTACAGGATATTGAAATTGCCGGCTTTTTCTCTGCTGTTTTTGCATGGGGCATTCGCAAAACCATTATAGCCAAATCAAAAGAGCTCATGAATCGTATGGACCAGGCACCCTACCAGTTTTGCCTGCAACATACTGATGCCGATTTAAAAAAATTATTACAATTCCGGCACCGTACCTTTAATGATACCGATTTGCTTTATTTTATCTCTTTTCTTAAATATCACTATAGCCGGTCTCATTCTCTTGAAACCGCTTTTACCTATAAGCGTAATAAAGGTTTATTCAGTATGGAAGATTCGCTGAACAATTTTTATGATTATTTTTTTTCTTTAGAACATGTACCGGCACGCACCCTAAAACATATCGCCGCTCCCAGGAAAAAATCAGCCTGTAAAAGATTAAATATGTATCTGCGGTGGATGGTGAGGCAGGATGATACCGGGGTTGACTTTGGTATATGGCATACGATACAACCCATGCAATTAATCATACCATTGGATGTTCATGTGGCCCGGGTAGCCCGGCATTTTAAATTATTAGAGCGAAAACAAACAGACTGGCTTGCTGCTGCAGAACTTACAAATACCTTGCGGGCCTTTGATTCAAAAGATCCTGTAAAATATGATTTTGCATTGTTTGCCCTGGGCGCACTTGAAAAATTTTAACTTTATAATAAAAAAATGCAAACAGGGAGTGAAGCAGAAATAAATTCATTGTCAGCCAGCCTGGCAGCACAACCTGGGCAGGATGAGCTATTTTTATTATTGGTAGGGCATATACAAACTTTAATCAACGAAGATTTTTCCTCATTGGTTTATTTGCTGTATCGTATAGATGTTCGTGAATCGCTCATTAAAGAGACATTAGCGCAACATCCAAATGAAAATACGGCCCTCTTAATAGCCCGGCTTATTATTGAAAGGCAAATTGAAAAATTAGAATTCCGTAAAAAATTCAGTAGCCCCCATCGGGATATTCCCCCGGAAGATAAATGGTGATTATCGTTTTATTTTAAAAAAATAAGTAAATAAATTCCCACTTGCATTATTTTCGGCTTCAGCATATTCATTTATTATTTTATCAATGTGTGTTTGGGAATGGGCTGCATTAGTGTGTGCCCGTTGTGCTGTCTTTTGAGTTCTTTGCAAACTGGGAGTGGGTTGTAGCCCATCTGTAAAATTACGGGCTCTTGCCTCATCCCAGTTCATAGTTCTCTGTAAAAAGGCAATGGCTTCTTCTTTTTTATTTTCTTTGAGTAATGCTTTTACAATCGGGAGGGGTATTTGGCGAACCTGTTGCCGCCCGGTATGGGCTGGGGAAGGGTTGCCGGCTTCCTGTAAAGCTTTAAAAACTTCGCCCATTAATTTCATAAAAGTACCGGCCATCGTTGTAAAATAAGAAAGTTAATACATCAATTTCTTCACAGCCTCTTTATCTTCTTTTTCTTTTT
Organism: Sphingobacteriales bacterium 39-19; assembly: GCA_001898465.1. Classification (GTDB taxonomy): domain Bacteria; phylum Bacteroidota; class Bacteroidia; order Chitinophagales; family Chitinophagaceae; genus Ferruginibacter. Next base: position 69,124 of record MKTX01000007.1, read on the forward strand.
TAAGATCAAACATGGTTCCAAAAACATGATCCCACAATGTAGAACTTACGCCAAAACCCTGGTGCTCATTTTTATAATGATGAAGATGGTGGTTTCTCCATAAACCCTTCATCCATTTATAAGGAGGGTTCCAGGCATGAATCGCATAATGCATACTTCCATATACCAGGTATCCAAAAATAAAACCCGGAAAAAACGCAAATGCAAATTCACGAATGCCCAAGGCCATCCCTATTAACCAGAACAAAGAAAATAAAACAGAAGAAATAATGAGGCTGGGAACAGGCGGCATAAATAATCTCTCCTTATCCCTTGGATATTCGTGGTGATTGCCATGCATCACATAAATTATTTTTTGAGTGCTTTCTTTTTCTGATACAAAATGAAAAACCCAGCGGTGCATGATATATTCAAAAAAAGTCCAAAAAAAGATACCGGCAAAAAAGGTTCCTGTAATTACCCCCACAGGCATTTCGAAATGCGTTTTACTATAATACAGCATATAACCTATGATGGGTAAATACATCCCCCAAATTACCAGTGGATGGGTTTTGGTGAGATACTCCAGGTACTGATTTTTAAATAACTGCGCCTGGCCTTTATTATGAATCTTTTCAAATTTCATATACTGGCGTTTTCTACTGCAAATATACCCAAGATTTTGCATTCAAAAAAAGGAACATAACTTTTACAATGGCAGGCTGTAATGCCCTGTTTAAGCCCATTTTAGGCATCCCGGGCCCCGGGCTTAGTAAGCTGTATTTTATTTACCTGGGGCAGTGCTGTTTGTTTCCATTATTTTTACAAAAAAATCAGGGATCATGAAGTTTGTAACTTATTTAAAAGATGAAAGAGACCAACTGGCTTTGCTGGTAGAGGGTCAATTATATGATTTGGACCGGTTGCATCCGGATATGCCCGGCAGCATGACCATGTTGCTCAATTACTGGGATGATTTAATTCCATTGGCCAGCATGATTGAAAAAAAAATCAAGGCAGGCGATTTTAAAAGTATAGATACCACGCCATTTGAAGAAGCCGATTTGCTTGCCCCTGTTCCTCATCCTTCCAGTTGCCGGGATGCGTATGCCTTTCGGCAGCATGTGGCTGCGGCACGCAGAAACAGGAAAGTAGAAATGATTCCTGAATTTGATCAATACCCCATTTTTTATTTTACCAATCACAATAGTATCCAGGGCCCCGGGCCGGTGTATTGTATGCCCGATCATTTTCAAAAATTAGATTTTGAACTGGAATGTGCCGTAGTGATTTGCCGGCCGGGCCGTAACATCCGGGCAGCCGATGCGGACCCGTATATTGGAGGCCTTATGATCATGAATGATATGAGTGCACGCCAATTACAAATGGAAGAAATGAAATTAAACCTGGGGCCTGCCAAAGGAAAAGATTTTGCAACCTGCATTGGCCCCATGCTGGTAACGCTCGATGAATTGGAATCTTATGAAGTACCCTGCAAACCAAACCACACCGGCAAAGCATGGAACCTCAGCATGACTTGTAAAGTAAATGATAAGGAACTGAGCCGTGGTAATGTAAGTGATATGGATTGGACCTTTGCAGAGATTATAGAACGCTGCAGCTATGGGGTTACCCTGATGCCCGGTGATGTAATTGGCAGCGGAACTGTAGGCACAGGCTGTTTTTTGGAATTAAACGGAACCGGGAAATTCAATGACCCGGAGTATAAAGAACAATGGTTACAGGAAAATGATGTAATACAAATGGATATTGACGGTTTAGGAACACTTGTGAATACCATTATAAAAGAAGAAAGTGAGATGAGCCTTTTTGCATTAAAGAAAAATATTTAATTTAAAAAATAGGATCCCGGCAGTATGGTAACGCCCGGCTTCAGTGGCGTCGCACACTGCAGCTTCATCCATACACCGGGCTCACAGAGATATATGCAAATTCATTTAAAAGATATTTCTACTGCAGAGGCACAAAATTATTTGCAGCATGCAATTGCGCCCCGCCCAATTGCCTTTGCCTCTACCATCAGTGCCGGAGGCATGGTGAACCTAAGCCCTTTTAGTTTTTTTAATTTATTTTCTACCCATCCTCCCGTAGTAATATTCTCAGCAGCCAGGCGGGTAAGAAACAATACCACCAAACATACGCTGCAAAATGCAGAAGAAACCCGGGAAGTTGTAATAAATATTGTGGATTATGATATGGTGCAGCAGGTATCACTCGCCAGTTGTGAATATGATAAAGGCGTGAATGAGTTTCTTAAAAGCGGCTTTACTCCTATTGCAGCTACACTGGTAAAACCACCCATGGTAAAAGAGAGCAAGGTAAACCTGGAATGTAAAGTTTTAGAAATAAAATATCTTGGCCAGGAGGGAGGAGCCGGCAATTTAATTATTTGCGAAGTGCTGGTAATGCATATTGATGATTCAATACTGGATGAAAATAATAAAATAGATCAGCGAAAATTTCATCATGTGGCTCGCCTGGGCGGCGACTGGTATTGTAAGGTAGATGAAAGCAATTTGTTTAAAGTGGCAAAACCCAATGTACAATTAGGTGTGGGGGTAGATGCCTTACCGGCTGCTATTCGCAACAGTAAGATTCTTAGTGGAAACAACTTGGGCCAGCTTGCAAATGTAACGGCGCTGCCCCATATAGATCCGGCATTTGAAGATGAAAGACTAAAACATATTGTTCAGTATTTTTCATTAAACCCGATAGACATGGAAATGGAAATACATCGCTATGCTAAAGAATTACTGGTAGATAATAAAGTAGATGCAGCCTGGCAGGTTTTATTATCTGCTTAAAAATTTTAGGCTTATAATAGACTTGGAAATAAATTATCTATTTATAACGGAGTTTTAAAACAATTACTTTTTTCTAAATAGTTAAAACTTTAATAACTGGATAATTTGAAATTCTTAAAAGGCACATTATGCAAATAATAGTATGGGGATATTTCCCTATTTTTAGTAATAGGATATTTCCCTATGTTTGTAAATATAATTTTAACCCCATACCTGATGTTTATGAAATTTAAAGTTAGCCCCCCCACAGGGATTTTGGAGTTCTCACAATCCTAACAATTGTGTTTTTTGTAGCTTGTAAAAAAATGGACAGCCTGATTACCGCTCCCATGCAGGATGCAAACAGGATCGAAGAAAAGTTTTTCAATACTCCATTAAACTTTAATCTTGATATTACACGGGTAACGAATCAATTTGATGAATTAACATATGATGAAAAAATGCTTATTGCGATTTATCCTTTACAAGCATTCCAAATAAAAATGAATATTCAAGAAGCATTTTCTGCTGCTGACGCTACAGGACTGCCCAATCCTTTAAATGGTAAGCAGGATGCATTTCGGCATGTTTTTTTTCAGGCAATTAATACCCGGGATGTATCACCAGGATTAATTGGCCCCAATGCTCTTTCTGGTTCTGTTATCGTGTCTCTGTTTGCATTTGCTCATGAATCCGAAGTGCCAGGCCAACTTCACTTAGAAAAAGAATAGATTTATTCTTCTTATAGGTTGTCTAAATTTCCGACAAAACAGCTTTTACATTTGCTATTACCTGCGCCAGCCCACCGGGCTCTGTGCCGCCTGCTGTAGCTAATGTTTTTTGTCCGCCGCCGCCACCTTTTATGAGCGGGCTTACAGTTTCTTTTATGAGTTTAGCAGCATCTAAACCTCTTGCTGCTACTACGGTATCGCTAATGCCAATAGCCACAAAAGCTTTTCCGCCAATATTGGCGCAAAGCACTATCACATGATCATTTACATGATGCTTTACATCGAAACAAAGTTTTTTTAACGCATCCGCATTATTTACTTCTACAATATCTGCAATAAAGTTTATGCCATTAATAATTTCATCTTTTTGCAAAAGTTCATTTCGGATACCTACCATTTGCCGGGCTTCCAGGGCATCTATTCTTTTTTGCAGTTGTATATTTTCGGCCTGGAGTTGTTCAATGGTTTTAAGTGCATCCTGGGGTTGTTTTAATCGTTCTTTTATTTGTTGCAGTTCATTGTCATTTTTATTGAGGTACTGCATCGCTGCTTTTCCACTTAATGCTTCTATACGCCTTACTCCTGCTGCCACTGCCGATTCTGATTTAATTTTAAACAATCCCAACTCCCCGGTATTACCTACATGGGTGCCACCACAAAGTTCAATAGAATAGTTGGGATCCATAATTACCACACGTACCGTATCGCCATATTTTTCACCAAATAATGCCATGGCTCCCAATGCCATAGCCTCTTCTTTATTCATGCTTTTGATTACAACCGGAATATTTTCTCGTATTTTTTCATTCACTAATTCTTCTGCCTTATTTAATTCTTCGTCACTAAGTTTTGCAAAATGAGAAAAATCAAAACGCAGATGTTCCTCATTTACCAGGCTTCCTTTTTGTGCTACATGCTTACCCAGTACTTCTCTTAATGCGGCATGCATAAGGTGTGTGGCACTATGGTGTACCGCAATATTTTTCCGGCGTTCTTTCTGCACAATGGCTTTTACCATTCCTCCTGTTTCTGCCGGCAGGGTTTCAGTAAAATGTATGATGAGGTCATTTTCTTTTTTGGTATTGATGACAGGGATTTGTGTTTCGCCAAATACTAAAACACCCGTATCGCCTACCTGGCCGCCACTTTCAGCATAAAATGGAGTTTGCTCCAGTACAAGCTGGTATAGTTGTTTTCCTTTTGCAGAAACCTGCCGGTGCTTTAATATTCTTGTTTCTGCTTCTAAATGCTGGTATCCTACAAAGCCTGAGCTGTTGCCCTCATGTACCATTACCCAATCGGCAGTATCTAATGCCGTAGCGGCCCGGCTATTGTCTTTTTGTTTTTGCATGTGTGCCGTAAAGCCGGCTTCATCAATTGTTATATTATTTTCTGCCGCAATGAGGCGGGTAAGATCAATGGGAAAACCATAAGTATCCAGCAATTCAAAAGCAGCAGCCCCGCTTATTTTTTTATTTTCCCGGGCTTGCATCATCAATTCATCCATTTTTTTTAATCCTTTATCCAGGGTTCTTAAAAAGGCTTCTTCTTCTTCTTTAATTACTTTTGCCACAAAATCTTTTTGTGCAAATAATTCGGGGAACACATCCTTAAACTGGTCGGCAATTACAGGAAGTAATTGATGCAGCAGGGGTTTCTTATAATTCAGGTAAGAGAAATAATAGCGGGCAGCCCTGCGTAAGATGCGGCGAATAACATAGCCTGCGCCGGTATTGGATGGCAGTTGCCCATCGGCAATGGTAAAACCAATAGCCCGTATATGATCGGCCAGCACCCGGAAGGCTACATCTTCTTTTGTATTGGAAAAAGTATATTTTTTATGTACCCATTCTTCGGTTGCACGAATGGTTCCTGCAAATACATCGGTATCATAATTACTGGTTTTATTTTGCAGTACCCGTACTAATCTTTCGAAACCCATCCCGGTATCTACATGCCGGGCAGGCAGGGGTTCCAGGCTTCCGTCTTTTTTTCGGTTGTATTGAATGAATACATTGTTCCAAATTTCAATTACCTGGGGATGATCATTATTTACGAGGCTTGTACCGGGTATTTTTTCTTTTTCGGTAGTACTGCGGCAATCGGCATGTATTTCTGTGCAGGGGCCACAAGGCCCGGTATCGCCCATTTCCCAAAAGTTATCTTTTTTATTACCTAATAAAATATGGTCTTCGGCAACATATTTTTTCCATTCCTGCCAGGCTTCTTCATCTTTGGGTAAACCTTCTTTTTCATCGCCTTCAAAAACGGTAACATATAAATTTTCTTTGGGGATCTTATAAATTTCAGTTAATAATTCCCAGCTCCAGGCAATGGCTTCTGCTTTAAAATAATCACCAAAACTCCAGTTGCCCAGCATTTCAAACATGGTATGGTGGTAAGTATCTACGCCTACTTCTTCCAGGTCGTTATGTTTACCACTTACTCGTAAGCATTTTTGAGTATCGGCAATACGTGGGTAGGGAGCTGGTTTATTTCCTAAAAAATAATCTTTAAACGGGTTCATACCTGCATTGGTAAACAGCAGGGTAGGGTCGTTTTTTACAATAATGGGAGCCGAAGGCACAATTTTATGACCCTTACTTATAAAAAAATTAAGGAAAGCTTTTCTTATTGCTGTTGCCGTCATCATGTATTCAAAAATTTTATACGGGTTGATTTTTAGTGTTATGGGGTTATATTTGTACAACCCCTGCTGCTCCCCGGTAGGCCGTACAAGAGTGCGACGCCCATGAAGCCGGGGATTGCTACTTTTGCCGGGTACCAAAAAAGGAATTACTTTTTTAGGAGCAGCAAATTTAGTTAATCGGGATGAGTATGGGGAGTGCTTGAGATCATTTTATGAAAAAAATCAAATATTACTATAATACGCAATCTTTGCGGTATGAAAAACTAGTTACCCCCCTAAGGGTAAAGCTGCTTCGTACCATTGGTTTTATAAGTGTATTGCTGGTAAGCTCAGCCATTGTGATTTATTTCTATAACCGTTTTTTTCCCAAACCTGCTGACCTGGAGAACCGCCAGAAATATAAAGAGCTTGCCGATAACTATAATGTACTGAGGGGGAAACTAAAAATGGCAGAGCAACAAATGGCAGCACTTGAAAAAAGAGATAACGAAGTGTACCGCTCTATTTTTGAAGCCAACCCGGTACCCGATAGCACCCGTGCAAAACTTATAGAAAAACAAAAGGAATTTGATAAAGTGAGCGGTATGGATGAAGATATTATAGGGAAAGATATTGCCGCCCAGCTAAATAACCTGAATGCCCGCATTACTTACCAATTGCAGAGCTATGAAAAAATTGAAAGCCTGATTAAAAACCAGGATGCCAAACTGGCCAGTATCCCCGCCATACAACCGGTGAGCAATAAGCAACTGAACCGCATAGCGAGTGGCTTTGGTAGCCGGATTGACCCGGTATATGGTACTCCCAAAATGCATAAGGGCCTCGATTTCTCTGCGCCCCAGGGTACACCCATTTATGCAACCGGAGATGGCATAATAGAAGCAGCCGGGTATAGCGAGGGCGGGTATGGGAACCATGTAATGATAAACCACGGCTATGGATATGAAACCCTGTATGGCCATATGGTGCGAATAAAAGTACGTGTTGGCCAAAGAGTGAAAAGGGGCGAAGTAGTGGGATGGGTGGGCAGTACCGGCAAAAGTACAGGCCCCCATTGCCATTATGAAGTGCATATAAATGGAAACGCAGTAGACCCTGTTTACTTTTTTTATAACGACCTGGGGCCTGAACAATATGAACGGCTCTTAAAAATTGCGGCTACTGGCAGCGCACGTAGTTTTGACTAAATCCTTGTTTTCATTCTGCTTACATTTGCTGCTATTGCTTACACGCTTTGCCGCATGGTTTTTGGTTCTTAGGCACCAAGTAAAACTTAATCATTAATTTTAAAGCATGAAAAAGCTTACACAAATTGCTTTTGATTTTGGGATGGATGAACCTGACTCAAAACGGAATGAGGAAATGCCGGCAAGTGAGGAAAAAAAGGAGGCAGATGAAGATACTATACAGGTAAATGAAGAACCGGTAGTATTGCCTGAAATTTATGCAACAGTAAAGAAGGAGAAAGAAAAAAAATTACGCAAATCACCCCGTGGGCGTATGCGACTGAGCGATATGGATGCGCATAACGATAAAGTGGATATTCCCGGGGATGAAGAATTATTTTCAAAAAGATATTATGCTATAGGAACGGTAGCGGGAATGTTTGGCGTAAATGTATCGCTTATTAGGTTTTGGGAAAATGAGTTTGATATATTAAAACCCAAAAAAAATGGCAAAGGCGACAGGCTCTTCAGGCCCGAAGATGTGAAAAACCTGCAGATGATTTATTTTTTATTGCGTGAAAAAAAATATACCATCGAAGGAGCAAAAGATTTTATAAGAAAAAATAAAAAAGCAGAAGAGCAGTATGCACTTATTGAATCTTTACAAAAATTGAAATTTTTTTTACTGGAATTAAAAGCAAACATATAACCTTATGAAATTATTGATGACGGCCCTTTTACTGGCATGCGTAATGGGGAACCCGCTGCTGGCCCAGTCTCCTTATACCTCTTATGCAGATAGCGCCCAGGCAGGCTCGTATATTTTAAATGGCATCATAAGCAAATACGCCGTTATGAATAATGCTGAATATAGTTGGTATAAAACAAACCAGGAGGCCTATGCTCCTTCAGCCGATGTACTGGAGGCCATGGAAAAAGCAAAAGGGAAGTTTACTTTTTTAGTATTTGGAGGTACCTGGTGCGAAGACACTCATTTTATAATTCCTAAATTTTTTAAACTCCAGGAGCTGAGTGGCATTGCTGATAAAGATATTTCCTTTATAGGTGTAACCCGGTTAAAAACAACGCTGGGTAACCTTACCCGGGTTTTTAATATTAGCCATGTTCCTACCATCATCATATTAAAGGATGGTAAAGAAACGGGGAGGCTGGTAGAATATGGCAGCACCGGCCTTTGGGATAAAGAACTGGTTACTTTACTGAAATAGATTTTTTTATTGGCAGGCCCGGGCAATATTTCTTAAAAAACTGGTATCATAGTCAATAATCGTATTCACATTATTAAGCGGACCAAACTGGTATAATTCTTTTTTTACGGGATTATAAGAAAACTGGGCTACCACCGAGTGCATATCGGGGAAAATTTCATGCACTGAGAATTCATATTTATCACTTTCCTTAGTAATACCATCTGCCTGGGGATGCGGGCTGGCATCTAATACAAAACCATGGCCGGTACCGCCATTCTTTTTTACTGTTTCATCCACAGAACTCAGCAGGCTTTGTACTTTTTGAGAAGATAAAACCAGCTTCAGTACCGCACCCTTACAACCCGGGTCATTTGCCTGGAGATAGCTTATTTTATCTTCTAAAATTTCATTTCCAAAGTCGTTATACTTTTTACCCTTGCAGGCAAATATTGAAAAAACCAGGATGGCATATAGCAAGTAAGAAGGTTTCATAAAATATATTTTCACCTAAGTTATGCCAATTATTTTTGATGCTGCTTATAAAATAGTACTGTCTTTGGGTGCAGTGGCAGCTGTATTTACCACTTTTATTGTATTGCCAGCGCTCACCAGTTCTATTTTTAATTCTTCCATCATTTTCATGATGTGGATATACACTTCCTGCCTGAGTTGGTTAAATTCTAAAAGGGTAAAAGGAATGGTAAAATATTCGGCCGTAATATTTAACCCGTTTTTGCTTAGATCTGTTATGAATACTGTATTACTTTGTATGGAATTTTCATGGGCAGCTAAAATCTTTTTAATGCCCTCTATACATTCATTGGCTTTAGAAACAGGGGTTGTAGCCAGCAGGTCAAAACTCATAACGCAGCGCCGGAGGGTACGCATACTTAAATTATCTACGGCACTGCTGACCATTTGCCGGTTGGGAATGGTAACTAAAGTTCTATCTGCTGTACGCAACCGGGTACTGCGAAGCCCAATTTTTTCAACCACGCCGCTCAGGTTATCTACTGTTACGGCATCGCCGGTAAAGAAGGGTTTATCAAAAAATATGATAAAAGAGGCTATTAAATTTTCGAGGCTTTCTTTTGCTGCCAGGGCCAAAGCCGCACCTACGATACTTAAGCCGGTAAGCAGGTTGCCAATATCCTGGTTAAATGCCAGTTTTAGCACTAATAAAAACCCCATGATACCAATCATGACCTTTAAAAAATCCCTGAAAAAAACAACCAGTTGCCCATGGCTTTTTTCATTTTCCTGTTGGGCTTTATATATAAGGAGTAAAGAAATAAAATCTACCACACTCATTACAAACCAGGTGAAGCTGGTTACCAGCATTACGACCCCCAGCCTGTCTAGCATTACGGCAATGGAGTGGCCATATATTTTATGATCGAATTGGGGCGGAAAATTTAATTTATCGAGTGTAACGATACTAATGAGCAGAAAGACAAACCAACTGGTGGGCTTTACCGTAAGGCGAACAAAGCCCCCCTTTTCCATACTTTTCCATTTAGTAGAAAGTAATTTGTACAATAAAGAAGCAATGCGGTGCGAAATAAAACGCTTAAGCAGCAGGGCTAATAGGATAATGCCTGCTACGATCAGCCAGTTTTGTACCGTGTTCCCCAGTATAATATGATGTAAAAATTCCATAGTAACTATTGTATGCTATACACTTCCACAGCATCTTTATTTAAAATATACAACCGGTTATTCATGGCTTTAATGCCTGTATAATCTTTAAAAACCGGGGGCAATGTAAATGTTTTTAATTGCAAAGAATGAAGTTGGTAACTGTTGAGCACATGCCCCGTAAATCCATATAAAACATTGCCCGATATAGCTACCTGCTGCCAATGTAAAAGCGGGATGCTGTTTTTCAGGCTACCATAATAATCAAAAATAAAAAAGCCTTTGGTACTGTCGTATAAATATACAAAACCATCGCTATCCTTCATCCATTGCGGGTTTGGAAGCTCAGTAAATAACATTCGCCAATCTGTTGTTTCTGATAGTACTTTGCCTTCTGCATCAATTTTTTTGAGTTTAAAATCCTGCTCATCAAAAATCCATACATTATTATCGTATGCTGCGGCCAGGATATTTACCGAAAAAATATTTCCTTTTCTAAAGTTAATTTGGTTGCGGAGGCTTAATTGCCTGTCCAGCATGAGCAGGGTAGAAAAATTTTTATAATAGATAAGGGGGCGAAGCGGGTTGCTTACATCAATAAGCGAGGGGGTACCGTATTTTTTTACATTGTTGAAAACAGCAATGGAATCTCCTTTGGCATTAAATTTTATTAATTGGGAGTTGCTGGTAATTAAGAAAATATTATCCAGGGCATCTACATCCATATAATGATAGGTACCGGTAATACGATGTAGCAGTGTATAGGAAATATTGCCGGTATTTTGCTGTGCTGCTGTGGTACTGTCTTTGGCAGTAGCGATTGATTGTGCACAACTAAAATGGAGGCCCGTAAGGCTGATAAAGATAATATGTGCAATAATAATTTTTAGCATTACAACTCATTGTGGCTTTGTAAAGTTATTGTGTTGCCATCAAATACGGCGTAGGTAAAATACTTTATCCAATCGCCCAGGTTTATGTAGCGGCTGTTGTTTGGCAGGGGTTGGTCAATAGGTAAATGGCGGTGCCCGAAAATAAAAAAATCGTAATGTTCTTCCTGTAAAATTTCTTTGGCATAAATGATCAGCCATTCTTTTTCTTCGCCTAAAAAAACTTCATCTGTACTGCCGGTTTGTGCCCTGCTTTTCCTGCTAAAATAATCGGCGAGGCCCATTCCTATGTAGGGGGGCAGTACGCCAAATAACCATTGCGATACAGGGTTGCGAAATATTTTTTTAATGAATTTATAACCTTTGTCGCCCGGGCCTAAGCCATCACCATGGCCAATTAAAAATTTTTTTCCTGCAAACTCAAAAGGGGTGGGTTCATAATACACCTGTATGTTTAATTCTTTTTGAAAATAATCTTTCATCCACATGTCGTGGTTGCCCACAAAAAAATGAATGCGGATGCCGCTGTCTGTAAGTTCTGCTAATTTACCCAATATACGGGTATAGCCTTTGGGCACTACTTTTTTATACTCGAACCAAAAGTCGAAGAGGTCGCCCAGGATAAAAATGGTATGAGCCTCATTTTTTATTTGGTCTAAAAAGCGGATAATCTTTTTTTCCCTGGCGAGGCTTTTTTCAGCATTGGGAGCGCCCAGGTGAAAATCAGATAAAAAAAATATTTTAGTTGCGGCATGCCCCATCCTGTAAATTTAGGGTTTGTTCTTTTGCTGCAGGTACTTCATTACATCGCCGGTTTCTATCGGCTTCATGTGGCTGGTGTCGCCATTATACCAATATATCCAGGCTTCAATAGGTTTCCCATCCATATAGGCGATTGTTTCTTTACGAATATATGCAGGCGGAATGCCCTCTTCGGTATTCATTCCTTCATAATCATCCAGCTGACCAAATACCCAGGCAAATTCATCGGGGTTTTTGAGGGCGTATAATTCCCCGTTTATAAAATGATCGTCATTAAATGGTTTGGCAACCGGGAAATCACCTTTATCATAAAGCATTCCTTTTACAATCGCTTCGCCCAGCAAATGAAAATTTTGGGTAAGGTAACCATAAGCCGGGTTACGGAAGCCACTGCGTAAAGAACCATATACAAAAAGATGGTTTATAGATGGAGTATTCATATATGCAAAAATAGCTTCAATAAGAGAGAATTGGTAATATATTGTAAAGATTAATATTACAGGTAAACGCCCGTAAAATAAGCGCTCTTTATTGAAGCATATTAATTAATAAGACGATTTTTTAATTAAAAAACAGGGGCAGGAATGTGATGTTTTATTAAAAACTATCCTTCTGTTAAAAAACAATACACTTCTTTTGGCCCATGTACACCCGTTACCAGGGTTTTTTCAATATCAGCCGTACGGCTGGGGCCGGTTGCAAAACTGATGAGGGAGGGAAAGTTTTCTTTATACTTTTCCTTCATAAACTCAAGTGCATCTTTAATATCATACAGCAACTGGTGATTAAATGCAATACAAATATGTATGGGTGCATATACACTTGCCGTACGGCCATTGGATTGAGCAGCACTGAGCACTATACTTCCGGTACGGGCTACCAGGTATTCGCAACCTGTTATGGATGCATCGCAATGGGCCAGGTCATGCGTGAGGGTGATGCCTGATTGTTGTAATGCAGGAATAAATGCAGGATCGCTGCAATAAATTTTTTTCAATTGTTGTTGTTCCAGCAGCCCTTGCAATTGTTGCCATAATACTTCTTCACTCGTACAATACACAAACTTACCCTGTAGCCGGGTAAATTCTTCTGCAAAAGTTACTGCATCATCCTCTGTGCTGGCAGTAAATACAGATTCCTGTCCTTCACTGCCGCTATAAGGCAGGGGAACGGGATGGCTTAAAGCCTCCCGGATTTTTTTTAAAATATTTTCTTTTGCCTGGTTCGATTGCATGGCCTTGATTAAATGCCTGTTAAATCGCAGGGGGATCTTTTAATGTTTCTGGAATCCCGGTATTGGGTTCGGGAAGCGCTACGGCATCTTCGGGCTTTACAGGATCTTCTAAAAGTTTCTTTTCTTCATAAGGCCGTTTGCCAATTAATTGCTCCACATCACTTTTAAATAACACTTCTTTTACCAGTAATTCTTTTGCCAGTTTTTCTACTGCCCAGCGGTATTTAGTTAATAGTTCTTTCGTTTTGTTATATGCCGTTTCTACCAGCTTCCTTACTTCTTCATCAATCATTTTACCGGTTTCTTCACTATAGGGTTTGGTAAAATAATTTTCTTGTTGCGGATCGTAAAAACTAATGTTTCCTACTTTATCATTCATACCATACATGGTTACCATACTGTAGGCAATTTTTGTTATTTGCTGCAAGTCATTGCTGGCACCGGTACTTATTTTTCCAAAAAATATTTCTTCACTGGCCCGGCCTCCCAGTGTCATACAAATTTGATCCATCAACTGGTCAGTATTATACAAGTATTGTTCCTTAGGCGTATATTGAGCATAACCCAATGCAGCCGAACCCCGGGGAACAATGGTAACTTTTAATAATGGGTATGCATGCTCCAGGAACCAGCCACAGATTGCGTGGCCTGCTTCGTGGTATGCAATAATTTCTTTTTCATCGGGTGAAATAATTTTATTCTTTTTTTCTAATCCACCAATCACCCTGTCAATCGCATCCTGGAAATCGCTCATATCTACTGCTTCTTTATTTTTCCGGGCTGCTATTAAAGCAGCTTCATTACACACATTAGCGATATCGGCACCTGCAAACCCGGGGGTTTGTTCAGCCAGTTTATGGATATCTAAGGTTTGCGAAATTTTAATGGGATTTAAATGCACTTTAAAAATAGCTTCTCTACCTACCAGGTCGGGCCGGTCAATAGAAATTTGCCTGTCGAAACGGCCTGGCCGCAGTAAGGCACTGTCCAATACATCCGGGCGGTTGGTGGCAGCCAGGATAATAATTCCCAGGTCGGTACCAAAGCCATCCATTTCTACCAGCAATTGGTTTAATGTATTTTCTCTTTCATCATTGCTCATCATCACATTTTTACCTCTTGCCCGTCCAATGGCATCTATCTCATCTATAAAAATAATGCAGGGTGCTTTTTCCCTGGCCTGTTTAAAAAGATCTCTTACCCGGCTGGCACCAACCCCTACAAACATTTCTACAAAATCACTGCCACTCAGGCTAAAGAAGGGCACTTGTGCTTCGCCTGCAACGGCTTTTGCCAATAAGGTTTTACCGGTACCGGGGGGGCCAATCAATAAAGCGCCTTTTGGAATTTTACCACCCAGGTTGGTGTATTTTTTTGGGTTCATCAGGAAATCAACAATTTCCATTACTTCTACTTTAGCTTCATCAAGCCCTGCTACGTCGGCAAATGTGATATTAACCCGGGTACCTTTATCAAATAAAGTGGCTTTTGATTTCCCGATATTAAAAATACCCCCGGGGCCGCCGGCACCGCCGGGCCCGTTCATTTTGCGCATCATCATTACAAATACCAATACCAGTAAAAAGATGGGTAATAAAGTATTCAGCAATTGTCCCCAGCCTTCACCTTCGCTACTGGCATCTTGTTTTACCTCGGGTATGTTTGGATTTTTTTTATAAAATTCCTGTAAATCGGCAGCAAAAGATTTTGAATCGGCAATGGAAAAATATAACTGGGGCTCTGCCAGCTTTTTTGATATTTCGTAGCGTTTGTCATCACCCGCTGTGTTGAGGATATTACTGTAAAAAGCCGATTTGGCCTTTAAACTATCGGGGTTAATTGAAACCCTTACAATATCTTTATTTCTAATTACGGTAATGAGTTTTACATCGCCCTGTTTTACCATTTCATAAAAATTTTGCTGAAATGTTTCTACGCCACTGCTGTTGGCATTCCTGAACAGGGTAAAGGTGATAAGACTTAAAAAAACAAGGCCCCATATCCAATATATATTAAACTTTGGTTTTTTATTTTGTGGGTCTTCGTTTCCGATACCGGGTTTTTCGGGTAGCATTTTTTTATTATTAGTTTGCTTATTCATTTGTTATTGCACCATTTAAACGGATACTTGTTATTATTATTCGTGTTCCATCATGGGAGCATCGCTCCACATTTCTTCCAATTGATAAAATTTACGGGGTTCGGGTAGCATAATATGTACTACCACGTTAATGTAATCTATCAAAATCCATTGCAGGGCTTGTTTCCCTTCGTGTTTGTAAGGGAATTCGCCACATTTTTGTTTTACTTCATATTCTACAAAATCGGCTATTGCCCTTAATTGTGTAGTATTATTGGCTTCACATACAATAAAAAAATCAGATACCGCTTCAGGGATCTTTCTTAAATCCAGGCTTATGATCTTCTCCCCCTTTTTCTCAGCAATGGCCTGTATAATGGTTTTGAAAATTTTACTGTTTCGGGTAAGTCGGGTAATGCTTTTTTTACGGCTCTCTAATGCGGTCAAATTATTCAAATGTTTTATTTTTATGTTGCGTTTTTAACAGTAATTTTTATTCCTGTACCGGGCTCAAAATAAAGTAGCTTGCGATAAGTTCAAAATTACTATTTCTTTTTTACCTATCATGCCGCCAAACGAGCTTTTTCATATTTTAAACACTGTGGATAGTACCAACAACTATGCCATGGCAAAGTTACATGAAGGAATGGCGAAACATGGAATGGCCTGGTTTGCAAGGGAACAAACCGGGGGCCGTGGGCAAAGAGGCAATTCCTGGCAAAGCAGGCCAAACGAAAATATAGCATTAAGCATGGTAACCATGCTGCCCAGGCTTGCTGTACATTCTCAATTTGAGCTTTCTGTATGTGTAGCATTGGGGGTAAATGACTTTTTATCTCTGTTACAGCTTCCTGGTATTTTTATAAAATGGCCCAATGATATATTTATCAATGACAGAAAGGCAGGTGGAATCCTGATTGAGAATCAAATACAGGGCTCTCATATTAGTGCCAGTATAATTGGAATAGGTTTAAATATTAACCAAACCTTATTTGATTCTTCGCTTGCAAAAGCGATTTCACTAAAGCAGATCACCGGTAAAAATTACGATATTATCCAATTGGCAAGGGATTTACATATTTCTGTATTAAAACGGGTAAACCAGGTAAAGCAAAATAAAAAAAGCAGTTTGGCAGAATACAATCGTGCACTTTATAAAAAGGACGAAAAAGTGAAATTCAAAAAAGGAAATATTGCTTTTGAAGCGGTGGTAAAATCAATAAGCGCCGATGGCCGATTAATATTACAGCACGGAGATCATGAAGAGGCCTACCCATTTGGTGAATTGATATGGGTACTGCCTTAATTTATTTTTTATAAGAGTGATCTTTACAGGGTGCCTGTATTTTCTGCTGCCCGGGCTTCTACTTCAAATTTATTGTGGTAATAACCATGGCGGATAGATTCTATTAAATATAGCCATACAAACCGAGTGGTGCCATATTGCCTGAATTGCTGTACATGGCACAGCTCGTGTTTCACCCATTGTTCATCGGCTAAAAATTCACTTTTGCTGGTATTACATAAGTGTATGCTGCGCCCCCATACAATGGCTACTCTTTTACTGCGTAATTTAGCGGCAGCAATTTTTGCCAGCCAGGAATTTTCTTTCACAATTACCTGTTCCAATTTATTTTGAATAGCTGTATTCATTCCAGGCATTTAAAATTTCTGCTGCATGCTGTTTGCTTTTAGGCTTCAAAAATATTTTTCGAATAATCCCTTTTCCATCTACCAAAAACGTAGTGCGGTGCAGCCCCATATAACTGCGGCCATATAATTGCTTTTGCCCCCATACGCCGTATGTATCAATAATATGATGATCGGGATCGGATATTAACGGGAAGGGGAGATCGTATTTTTGTTCAAATTTTTTATGCTTTTTTACCGCATCGGGGCTAATGCCTATAATGGCGAAGCCGGCTTTTTTCAATGCCTTGAAATTATCTCTTAAATTACATGCCTGGATGGTGCAGGTAGGCGTATCGTCTTGCGGATAAAAATAAATAATAAGTTTATTTCCTTTAAAATCTTTTAAAGAAATAAGTTTATCATTTTGATCATGGCCGGTAAATGCCGGTGCTTTATCGCCTTCTTTAAGTGTAATCATGGCATATTTTATTAACGGGTGAACCGGTACGTTTTTTCGGTTGTGTTTCCTGCCTGGTCGGTTGCAGTTAATTTCAGTTCATGTTCACCGGGTCCGCAGGCTTCATCAAATTCATATACAAAAACCCGGCCTTTATCATTGCTGAATAAAATCCATTTCCCGTCCAGCTGGCCTGTAAAATTTTCTATTTCTTCTGTATTGTCCTTTACGGCAAAAGAAATTTTGGTTAACCTGGCCGTATTCATACCGTCTTTAAACCCTAATGGGGTAATGGTGGGCGGTTCGCTGTCTTCCATTAATTGAAAATTACCAAACTCACGCCAGGAGGCACTGTACCATCCTCTTTCCGGGCCTGTTATTACTGGTACAGCTTTTTTATAACTGGTTTTACTGCCGGCAAACCATTTCATTACCATTTTATCGGTAGGCATATAAAGAATATTATCTCTTATTTGCACCGTAAAATAATTTTGAACAGGAACCGTATGATGATGAAGTTGATGAACCGGTTTCCCCATATTTACATATATTTTATTGTACTTAAAATAAAAGGAATCATAAATGCTGTTTTCGGGTAAATAAAATTTCACTTCTTCGTTTTCAAAAATATTGATGGCTTGTGGTATAAACAAGGTTCCTGGTTGTACCGGATAAGTAATATCGGCCAAGCTCCTTTTTAAAGTGAATTTTAATTCCGATTTATTGAGATCGGCATCATACACTTCAATCTTAATGTCCTTTGTTTCCCCGGGATTTAATGAGATTACCCCGTTTGATTCGTTGGTTTTATAAATAATGTTTGCTGCCCCACCCAGGCGTGAGAGGTGTTGCAGGTATGGCCCCCCGCTGGCTTTTGTTTTATAATCAATGTGTGCATTCAGCATCCGGGTTTCATCATAACTAATACTATCCATCTGGAAACCACAAACAGGATTATTGTTTTCATACAATATTGCTTCATAAATACCATTATGGTTAGTAGAGCCGGTATAGCGGTCAAAAGCAGTTATCGCAAAGCTTATTTTGCCGGTACTTACATTTAATACGCCTCCATGCGGTGTGTAAATACCATTTATTTTTTTAATGGCCACGTATTTTGGCGTTTGTTCATAGGTGCTTTTGTTACGGTCATAATAAGCAAGGCGAATAATATCCGGTGCTATTTTATCTGTAATGGGCATATTAAATAAAAGCGGGTTCAGCACCTTATCTGTTTTAGTATCTCTTATTTCAAAATGTACATGCGGCCCTTGGGAGCCACCGGTTGTACCGCTATAAGCGATAAAATCTCCTTTTTTTACCGGGAACATATTTGCCGGTATATCTAATAATACCTGCCATTTTTGTAATTGATATTGTTGCTTTCGTACATATTGCTCCAGCCCGGGTGTAAAATCATTTAAATGGGCATATAAAGTAGTGAGGCCATTGGGATGGTTTATATAAATAGCCCTGCCAAAACCCCAGGGTTCTATTTTTACTTTGGCAATATACCCATCGGCAGCGGCTAATACCTGTTTATTTTGCACCTGCTCGGTTCGGCAATCTAATCCCATGTGGTAATGATTGGGCCTGAGTTCGCCAAAGTTGGCAACAATGGCTTTTATGGCATTCACCGGCCAGCCAAAATAATTTTGAGGATAATTTTTTTGAGGCAACCATTGTGCTTGTACCATAAAAGGCAGCAAAACTACTATGAGCAGGATACTGCACCGCTTGGTACTGTTTGTTTTTATATGCATCCCGGCAAAAATAAGAGAAACGTACTTAACAGGCTGTTGCATAAAACTTAAGATTATGAAGTAAAAAAAAAGCTAATGAAAAATCTGCAATATTTGAGCGTTTCATTTTTTTATTAGGTTATTTACTGAATAGAAAATGTAAAAAATATTTTTTTTGGCTTTTCACTTTTTTGTGCATTAAAAGCGGAGAAATTCCCTTTCGCTTATACCTATTTTAAAAGTATTTTTGCACGCCATCAAAAAAAATTCCTGCACCATATGCCAAAAGATACTTCTATTCAATCGGTTTTAATTATAGGTTCGGGCCCTATTGTTATAGGACAAGCCTGCGAATTTGATTACAGCGGTACCCAGGCGGCCCGCAGCTTACGGGAAGAAGGTATCCGGGTGATCCTCATAAATAGCAACCCGGCAACCATTATGACGGATAGTATGATGGCCGACCGGGTTTATTTATTGCCTTTAACCGTAGAGAGTATTGAACAAATATTAGAAGAGAATAAAATTGATGCTGTTTTACCCACCATGGGCGGCCAAACTGCCCTTAACCTCTGCAAAGAGGCAGATGAACTGGGCGTTTGGGAAAAACATGATGTAAAATTAATTGGGGTAGATATTAAAGCCATTGATAAAGCCGAAGACCGTGAAAAATTCCGCAAATGGATGATTCAAATGGGCATTTCCGTTTGTGAAGCAAAAATTGCAAACTCATTTTTAGAAGGAAAAGAATTTGCACAGGAAATTGGTTTTCCTTTAGTGCTTCGCCCCTCTTTTACACTGGGCGGTACAGGCGGGGGTATTGTATTTAAAAAAGAAGAGTTAGATGAAGCATTAAACCGGGCGCTTACCGCCAGCCCCTTGCATGAAGTGCTGGTAGAAAAAGCAGTACTGGGCTGGAAGGAGTTTGAGCTGGAACTGCTCCGGGATAATAATGATAATGTAGTGATCATTTGTGCCGTAGAAAATTTTGACCCGATGGGCGTGCACACCGGCGATAGCATAACGGTAGCCCCTGCCATGACTTTAAGCGATACCGTGTATCAGCGAATGCGCAATACCGCAATTCGTATGATGCGAAACCTGGGAAACTTTGCAGGTGGCTGTAATGTACAATTTGCCATGAACCCGCAAACAGAAGAAATTATTGTAGTGGAAATCAACCCCCGGGTAAGCCGCTCTTCGGCACTGGCCAGTAAAGCAACCGGCTATCCCATTGCAAAAATTGCAGCCAAACTGGCAATTGGTTATAATTTAGATGAATTAAAAAACCAAATTACCCAGTCTACCTCTGCCTATTTTGAACCGGCGTTAGATTATGTGATTGTAAAAATACCCCGTTGGAATTTTGATAAATTTAAAGGCGCTGATGATACACTCGGGTTTCAAATGAAAAGCGTAGGAGAAGTGATGGGCATTGGCCGTAATTTTTCCGAAGCCATGCAAAAAGCTTGTCAGAGCCTGGAAAACGAAGCAGTAGGCCTGGGCTATTATGGTAAAAGCCTGATGCATGCCGATGAATTGATAGAATATATTAAAATTCCCAAATGGGATCGCATATTTAGAATAAAAGATGCCTTGATGGCAGGCGCCAGTGTAAAACGAATTTGTGAAAGCACGCTAATAGATCGTTGGTTCATTTATCAAATTCAAGAGATTTGCGATTGTGAAAGAGCAATAGCAAAATACAATTTGCAAACCCTGCCCGATGATCTTTTAACCGAAGCCAAAATGCTGGGTTTTAGTGATGAACAAATTGTGCGCATCATGAAAGAAGAAGATGCTGATGCCTTATATGAACGGCGAAAAAAAATGAACCTCATGCGGGTATATAAAATGGTAGATACCTGCAGTGCCGAGTTTGAAGCCAAGACGCCGTATTTTTATTCTTGTTTTGAACTGCCCAATAAACCAGCAAACAAAGATGAATTGCAGCATAATGAATCCATCCCCTCGCAAAAGAAAAAAATAATTGTACTGGGCAGTGGCCCCAACCGAATTGGGCAGGGAATTGAGTTTGATTACTGTTGTGTACATGGCCTGCTGGCTATTAAAGAATGTGGCTACGAAGCCATCATGGTAAACTGTAATCCCGAAACCGTTTCTACAGATTTTGATATTGCCGATAAACTTTATTTTGAACCCGTATTTTGGGAACATATCCGGGAAATTATAGATCATGAAAAACCCGATGGTGTCATTGTACAGTTGGGCGGGCAAACCGCATTAAAACTGGCTAAATTAATTCATGAAAAAGGAATTAAAATATATGGCACTAGTTTCGATAATATGGATATTGCCGAAGACCGTGGCCGCTTTAGCGATATGCTGAAAGAATTAAATATTCCATATCCAAAATATGGGACAGCTTATAATACGGATGATGCAATTGAAGTGGCACACCAGGTAGGGTACCCCGTATTGGTAAGGCCCAGCTACGTTTTGGGCGGCCAGCGGATGCGAATTGTATTGAATGATGAAGAACTGGAAAAAGGAGTACTGAGTTTATTGAAACATTTGCCGGGAAATAAAATTTTGATAGATCACTTTTTAGACCGTTGCCAGGAAGCAGAAATTGATGGCATTTTTGATGGTGAAGAATTCCACATCATGGGTGTAATGGAACATATTGAGCCCGCAGGTATTCATAGCGGCGATAGCAATGCAGTATTACCCCAGTTTAATCTTTCGCCATTAATTGTACAAACCATGGAAGAGTATGCTGAAAAACTGGCCCGATCGCTAAACATACTGGGGCTCATCAATATCCAGTTTGCCATTAAAGATGGAACCGTATATGTAATTGAAGCCAATCCCAGAGCCAGCCGTACCACCCCTTTTATTGCAAAAGCCTACCAAATTCCCTATTTGAATATTGCCACCAAAGTAATGCTGGGCGAGGCTAAATTAAAAGATTTTAGTTTTCAAAAAAACTTAAAAGGCTTTGCCATAAAAGAACCCGTATTTTCTTTTAATAAGTTTCCCGGTGTAAATAAAGAATTAGGCCCCGAAATGAAAAGTACCGGAGAAGCCATACGTTTTATAAAAGACCTGAGAGACCCCTACTTTCGGCAATTGTATAAAGAAAGAAGTATGCACCTGAGTAAATAAATAGCGTATTCTTTTTATTCATGTATGGCACAGTACCCGGCTTACTGGGTGATTTGTGAATCCTGTATTTATTCCATTCATATAATTATTTAATTAATTTAAAAGAGAATAATTACCTTCCTTATCTATTTAATTCTTGAATTAATAAGCGATATATGAAAATTAAATTTTTATTGATAGCCTTATGCATGCATACCATGTTACTGGCTCAAAACAATGCAGGTCTTTTTCGTTTCCCCGATGTATCTGCCTCAGAAATTGTATTTAGCTATGCAAATGATTTGTGGGTGGTTGCCAAAAACGGGGGGCAGGCATATAAAATAAGTTCCCCGCCCGGCCAGGAATCATTCCCCAGGTTTTCTCCTGATGGAAAAAATGTAGCATTTACCGCAAACTACGATGGTAATTTTGATGTTTACCGTACTTCTATACAGGGAGGATTGCCTGTGCGGCTTACCTATTTTGGCGGTACCGACCGTGTGGTTGATTGGGCTCCCGACGGAAAAAATATTTTATTTGCTTCGGGCCGTGAAAGTGGCAAAGAAAGGTTCAACCAATTTTACAGCATCAACCTCAATGGCGGGCCGGCAACAAAATTGCCTTTAGCCTATGCCGAATATGGATCTTACTCTCCCGATGGCAGCCAGCTTGCCGTAGTTTTCCGTTCACAGGCATTTAGAAACTGGAAGCGCTACCGGGGTGGTACTACGGCCGATATTTATATTTTTGATTTTAAAACAAATACTTCAAAAAATATTTCTGCCGATACCGATGCGGGTGAAGAATTTCCTATGTGGGTAGGTAACGATATTTATTTTATTAGCGACCGGGGCAAAGAAAACCGAATGAACTTATGGCGCTATAATATCAGCAATGGCAGCCGCCAGCAATTAACCAGCTATACTGATTTCGATATTCAATTTCCTGCATCCGGACCTGGAGATATTGTATATGAACAGGGTGGGTATATCCATTTATTCAATATCGCATCGGGCCAGGATAAAAAAGTAGATATTCATATCGCTACCGATGAAATGGCATTGCATAGCAGAACAGAAAATGTACAATCATTAATTTTTAATACCAACATTAGCCCCGATGGTAAAAGAGTAGTGATGGAAGCCCGGGGCGATATTTTTTCTTTACCGGCAACAGAAGGGTTTGTAAAAAATATTACTGCCAGTTCCCAAGCAGCAGACCGCTATCCATCCTGGTCGCCGGATGGAACCAAACTGGCCTGGTGGAGCGATGAAACCGGGGAATACCAGCTCTATATTAAAGACCTGAAAAACGAATTGCCGGCAAAAAAAATAACAAATTATAAAAATGGTTTTCGGTACCATACTTTCTGGTCGCCCGATAGTAAAAAAATAGCCACCATCGACCAGGCTGGTGTAATCCAAATCATTAGCATTGCGAATGGAAATATTGAAAAAGTTGACCAGGCTTTACGCTGGGCAGACGGGCCGTTGCGAAGCTTTAC
The DNA here is from genome assembly GCA_001898465.1 of Sphingobacteriales bacterium 39-19. Lineage (GTDB taxonomy): Bacteria > Bacteroidota > Bacteroidia > Chitinophagales > Chitinophagaceae > Ferruginibacter. The sequence goes on from MKTX01000007.1 coordinate 92,712, forward strand.
ACCCAGTTGGTCGCCCGATAGCCGCTACCTGGCCTATCACAGGGACCTGGAAAATCAGCATGAAGGCATTTTTATTTATGATGCCGATGAAAAGAAATCACATACCGTTACATCCGGTTTTTACAATGCTACCAATCCCCAGTTTGATCCCGGCGGTAAATATTTATACCTGTTAACAGGCCAAAATTTTAATCCCGTTTACTCTGATCTTGACAATACTTTTGTGTACCCCAATACCACGATGGTTGGCGTTATCAGCCTTCAAAAAAATACTCCTTATGTGCTGGCCCCCAAAAATGATTCAGTAACCTATAAAATAACCGAAGAAGAAAAATTACCCAAGGCAGATAGCGCCAAAGTTGTAAAAAAGAAAAAAGAAAAAGGAATTGCTGAATTAAAACAAGCTGCAAAAAATACAGTGATTGATTTTGACGGGATGGAAGAACGATTATACCTGTTGCCTGTAAAGCCCGGTAATATCAGCAACCTGCAGGCTACCAATGAAAAAATATATTATTTACGTTTTGCAAATGCCGGTTCAGATGGAGAAGCTGCTTCTTTAACTTATTTTGACCTGGATAAAAAGGAAGAGAAAACCGTAATGAGTAATGTAAACGGGTATGTTCTAAATTTTAATACGGATAAAGCATTGGTAAACGCCGGGGGCAAGTATGCCGTAATACCGGTTTCTGAAAATGCGAAGATAGATAAAACCGTACCCGTGGCAGAAATGGTGATGCAAATAGACCCGAAGCAGGAATGGAAACAAATGTTTAATGATGTGTGGAGATTGGAACGGGATTATTTTTATGATGCCAATATGCATGGTGTAAACTGGGCAGGCGTAAAAGAAAAATATGGTAAATTATTAGAGAGCGCCCTCACCCGGGAAGATGTGAACTATTTAATTGGGGAAATGATTGGAGAATTAAATTCATCCCATACCTATCAAAGCGGCGGCGACCTGGAACGCCAGCGGAAAACGAATGTAGGCTACCTGGGAATTAATTGGGAGGCCGATGCTGACTATTACAAAGTGGGTAAAATTATCCGTGCCGGCATATGGGATGCCGAAGTTCATTCTCCTCTCGACATCTCGGGCGTTAATATCCCCGAAGGAAGTTATATTTTAGCAGTAAATGGTATTCCCATTAAAACAGATAAAGAGCCGTATGCCGCTTTTGCCATGCTGGCCGATAAAACCGTTGAGATTACCTATAATTCAAAACCCGATTTTAAAAATGCCCATACAGCCATTGTAAAAACTTTAAGCAGTGAATTTAGATTACGTTATCTCAACTGGGTAGAAGGCATGCGTAAAAGAGTAGAGGAAGCTACCCGGGGCGAAGTGGGATATTTATTTGTACCCAGCACGGGGGTAGATGGCCAAAATGAACTGGTAAGGCAGCTAAATGCACTGAGCGATAAAAAGGCATTAATTGTAGATGAGCGGTTTAATAATGGTGGCCAAATACCCGATCGCTTTATTGAATTACTCAATCGTAAACCATTGGTATTTTGGGCCACCCGTGATGGGCATCCCTGGCATTGGCCGCCCAATGTTTTATTTGGCCCCCGGGTCATGCTTATTAATGGCTGGAGTGGTTCGGGCGGAGATGCCTTTCCCTATTATTTTAAAAAAGAAAAATTAGGCCCCCTGGTGGGCACACGCACCTGGGGCGGGCTCATCGGTATTTCGGGTGTGCCTTCGCTTATTGATGGCGGAAGCATTACGGTTCCCAGTTTTAGAATGTATGATGAAAACGGGTGGTTTAAAGAAGGCCATGGCGTAGACCCGGATATCCAGGTACCTGAAGATTTAGGAGCTTTGGCAAAAGGCGTAGATCCCCAATTAGAAAAAGCCATCGAAACGGTGATGGAATTGATGAAGACCAAAGGCTTTAGCATACCGAAAGTTCCGGAAGCAGAAAAAAGATAATGTTTACTGAGGCATATAAAAAAACTCACCTACGGGTGAGTTTTTTTTGAATTGGCAATTATGTTTTTAATAGATACAGTTTTGTAATTAAAGCAAATTTTTTCTTACAGAAAATAACTTAAATAAACACCGGGGTTTTCCCCCGTAAAAAATTAGGTTTTTCCCCATTTGTTGTAACAGGTTATTTCCCTATGTTTGTAAAATAGTTTTTAACCCTTTACCAAATGTTTATGAAATTTAATTACCCCCCCCCGCAAAGATTGCAGCCTGCTTTGTTATTTCATTAATTGTTTTTGCAGCCTGTAAAAAAATGGATACAGGCTTCTCTGAAAATACAAAGGATATTACTGCTAAATTTTTTCAAACCACTTCGGCTCCAAATGCTACCGTACAAAGAGTAATGGAAGAAATAAAAAAACGCAATGAGGAAAAAGAATTTATAACTCAGTTTGCTAAAGAAAATGGGTATCCTGTTTGGAACAAGGTCATAATAGGAACATCAATTCAACAAAATAATGAAACCAGCTTTATAAACAATAACAGCAATGCTGAAATAGATACTACAATCTTAATCCCTTTTGTATTGGTAGGCGAAAATACAGTAGAGGGGTTTATTAAAGCTGAGGTAAAACAGCGAACTATTGATTTAAGTTATTCGCTTGCTAAAGATTATAAGGCTTATGAATTTAAGCAAGATAACTCAAGGGCTTCTTCTACCTCATTTGCCTACTTAAATATACTATTAAACAAAGTGGTTTTTGGTGTAAATGATTATACAATAACCGATCCCCGGTTATTTAGTACCGATACGGGCCATGTGAACAGCAATAATATTCATATTAATGATATGAATATTACATTTAGTACGGAAAATACTTACAGGTATATTACATTATGTGGTAGTACTACAACCCAATATGGTTTTTGCGGAACTCCGGATTTTTGTAGACGTAATAGAGGTTGCGATGCGGGCAATTGCCCTACCGGCCAATGTTATTTTTATTATACTACCAGTACCACTTGTATTTCTACACTGATTCCTCTTCCCGACCCCATGCAAGGGGGTGGCGGTACCGGGGGGTATGGAAATACCGGGGAAATACCGCATGCTTATCCCTGTACAACCCCCGATAACCCCACAGACCCTTACACAGCCCAAAGCAATGTGGTTGACCCTGGCAATTGCCCGCCACCATCAGGCGGGCCGGGCTGGGTGCCTGTGCTTATCGAGGAGCCGCCGTTTGATCCACCTACAGATTCCATACCCTCAAATATTTCCAGAGCTTGCGATAAGGAACTGGATTCGCTTTACCAATGGGGAATGAACAATCAATTTAGAGAACAGAGTTTTATTGTTGTTAAAAAAAATGGATCAATATATCTAAAAAATTTTATGCCTGGTTTTCCGGGTGGAGATAAAACGAGAGTTAACTATACACTTGCAGCAGGAGAGGAATTATTGGCTTACGCACACATACATGCTGAAGATACCGTGAATTTTTACAGATCATCTTTTTCGCCTGATGACTTAATAGAATTTAATAAAAATGCTTACAATGTTGGTTATACTGCAATATTAGAAGTAGGAAATGCACGCTATGCTTTTGTATTGGAAGACGTACAAATGAAGTCTAATTTTAATATTAGCAAGATGGGGCAACATAAAAAACTATTTAATGCAAAATTTAATACTTTAACCTTACAATATCCCAATGGTCAAACTTGTTCTGAGCAAACCTGGATTCAGTATTTAGGTTCTGCATCTGTTTCGGGCATTGGCTTTTATAAAGCTACTTCTCCCAATAAAAATAATTACATTAAATTAAATCCATAGAATGATGAATAAAATATTATTTAGTCTTCTATTTATCTTTTTGATGAATAAGGCTGGTGCTCAAGTATCATTAGATGCACAATTGAGAAATTTTCCAATTGCGAATTATCTAAATAAACCTATTGATACATTAATTGCTCATTTACCAAATGGCTTTGATACTGCATTTATTGTAAGTAGTGCTGGAAGTTTGAATCGAGGTGCTTCACTACAAATAAATTATCCAAACAATGAATTTTGGATTGATATTTATATTACAAATGCACATTTTATTACTGTTTGGAAAGATCGAACAACTGGGCCTCCGGAGGTGCTTTGGCCACTTTCTTTATTGCGAAAAGAAAAAATTGGCAGTATTGCCATTTATAATATGTTATGCGAAATTATTAACGAAGGGGATATATACTAATTATTGTATCGTGTACTTACATTAATATAAAAATAATGAGGCAGTATTAGATTCAAAAGCAGCCCGGCCTTCAAAATTGTCCCCCTCTGCAGGTTGTAAAGATTAAACTAATTTAAATTTTACACTGGCTTTTAGTAGTATACGAGCCGATGTTGGAAGGTGCCAATGAAGGCGAGGGTACGCCAGACAGCAGTACTCCACCGGAATGCGACCAGGTACCCACGGGTGACTTACGCCTCGGTTCGTGGCACACGAACCAATAAATTTTATCAATTAGTGTGTGCAAATAATCCGCAAATCATATTCATAAATTAGTAAAAATTTACTTTTTTACTGCCACTATTCATCAATGAAAATATTTGCTGAATGATGAAAACAAGAATTAATTTTGGATTACCTGAAAGAACTATAAGATAAAAATTGAAAAAAGTGTATGCCTTTGTGCTAATGCCAAACCATATTCATCTTATTTGGAAGCAACTTAATAATAATGGAAAAGAAATGCCTCAGGGAAGTTTTTTAAAATATACTGCACATGAATTTTTGAAGAAATTGAAACGCCTCAGGGAAGTCAAAAGAACATGAAGTAATAGCGGCAAATAAAAAGTATGAAATAGGGCAGTGGTATTCTTTAATTGTTGAAATATATAGTCGTGAAGTAGCCAGTCAAAGGTTAGATTATATTCATTTTAATCTGGTTAGCAAAAAGTGGGAGTTATCTAAAGATGATCTTGATAATTAATATTCATCTGCTTATTTTTATGAAAACGGAACTGATCATTTTGGGTTTTTAAATAATTTGTATGCGGAATTTGATGGGGATTGAGAAGGAGTTGTTTCGTGTGCCACGAACCAGGGCGAAGGAAATACCACATGCTTATCCCTGTACAACTCCCGATAACCCCACAGACCCTTATACGGCTCAAAGCAATGTGGTTGACCCAGGTAATTGCCCGCCACCAACAGGCGGGCCGGGCTGGGTGCCGATTGAAGATCAACCTGGTGAATATAATCCTTACCAAGCAGATGAAGTAATTATAGATCCTTCCATAAAAAATTATTATCCATGTGTTAGTCGAATTATTGATTCTTTAACGAATTACAGTAATATGAATGCACTAGCCCAAGTAGCTTTGCATACTGTTTTTGGTGTGAATGAGAAAATGCATTTAACTTTTAAAACAAATTCTGGTTGGACACAATCGGATGATGATGCTGGTACAAAACCAGATAGTTCATTTGTTAGCGAAAGTGGTTTTTACGCTACTATACAATTGAACCCTTGGGTTCTCAAGAATTCCACAGAAGAATATATTGCATCTACAATTATTCATGAAGCAATACATGCTTATATTGATTTCAAATATTATCAATATATTACAAACCAAATTGATTCTATTGAATTTAAAACATTATTTCCTATATACTGGCCACCTAATATATCTGGCGGAATTTATATACCACCTGGAAATCTTTCACAACATAAAATTATGGCATCAAATCTGGTTGCAACAATGACGAATTCATTAATTTCTACATATCCCAATGCCAGCATTTCTCCAGAATTAAGAGATTCAATTTATAGAGGATTAACATGGGGAGGTCTGCAGCATACTACTGCATTTCTTAGTAGAAGTGATACTTTAGCAATCAAGGCTATTAATATAATAGCAAGAGACACTTCAGTACATGCCCCATTTATATTAACAGGGTATCCAACCCCACAATACACATATGATGCTCATAATTTAAACATGAAAATAGGATGCCAATGAAAACACTTATCATTATATTGCCTTTCCTGTTATTGACTTCTCAAAATTTTGCACAATGCACAAAAGGGGATGTAAATAAAATTAGAAAAAAAATAGAGAATAGGGGATCAAAAACCGAATTGCAAGATTCAGTTTTGCAGAAACTTAAAATTAATAATGATTTGATTGTGGGTTATTCTAAGTTTAATACGACCTGGATGCATGTTCCTTCCCAATATTTCTTATTTGCTTTAAATAAGAATGGCTGCATTGGATATCACTATATAATTAAAAAAAATTCAATTAATAATGAAAAGCCATTAACTATTGACTCCGTGATAATACCCAACCAAATTGCTAGCATGATATTAACTACAATTGTTAATAATAAAGCTTGGGAGATAAAACGTAATGAAAATGACAGCACTAATATATTTTGTGTAGATGCAATAAATAAATTCAACTGCCAGATTTCAGATGCGTCTTATAAATCTTTGATATTATTGACAAAGTCTTCGAATATTGTCTCTACTTTTTATGCACCAGAATACTTTGAGAACGAATGTTGTCCTGGCAATAAAGACAGGCAAACTTTTATTAAATGCTATAATGTTCTTTACGGGATAATAAAAAATTAAGCACATTCGAGAACAACTCTCTGCTGGCGGCTATTGTAACGGCTTACCTACAACGGTAGAAAGATAATGATTTTTCTGAGGCATATAAAAAAACTCACCTACGGGTGAGTTTTTTTATTAATGCCAACAGGCAAAAAATATTTTAAGAACGATATTTTATTTTTTTCTGATCAAAACTTTATCAACAGCAGCTACAATATGATCTGCATCTAACCCGTATTTTACAAGCAGTTCTTCCGGCTTGCCGCTTTCGCCAAACGTATCGTTGGTGCCAATATATTCAATGGGTATGGGATGATTTTTTGCGGCAACCTGTGCAATGCTATCACCCATGCCTCCATAAATATTATGCTCTTCGGCCGTAACGGCACAACCTGTTTTTTTGATAGAAGCTAAAATGCCTTCTTCATCCAATGGTTTGATGGTATGCACATTGATCAAATCAACCTGAAGGCCTCTGGCCGCCAGAATTCTGGCAGCTTCTACGGCTTTCCAAACCATGTGGCCGCAGGCAAATATGCTTACATCTGCTCCTTCATTTAAAACCTGTACTTTCCCAATTTTAAAATCTTCTTCTTTGGTAAATATAGGCCATACGGGGCGGCCAAAACGAAGGTAAACGGGCCCTTCATAATTGGCAATGGCTTTGGTTGCAGCCTTGGTTTGATTATAATCTGCAGGTACAATCACCGTCATACCCGGCAGCATTTTCATTAAGCCAATATCTTCTAATATTTGGTGCGTAGCGCCATCTTCACCTAGGGTAAGCCCGGCATGCGAAGCACAAATTTTTACATTTTTGCCACTATAAGCTACGCTCTGGCGAATTTGATCGTACACTCTTCCGGTGCTGAAATTGGCAAACGTAGTGGTATAGGGTATTTTACCTCCAATGGTAAGGCCGGCAGCAATACCTGTCATATTGGCTTCTGCAATTCCGCATTGAATAAATCTTTCCGGGAATTCTTTCATAAAGCCACCCAGTTTTAAAGATCCTGCCAGGTCGGCAGTAAGGGCAACAATATTTTCATTTTCACGGGCGGCTTCCAGTATGCCATCCCCAAATCCACTGCGGGTGTCTTTTTTCCCGGTTACTTCTATGTCTTGTAAAGTCATGTATTCTGTTTTATGTGGCGCAAGTTAATTTATTTAATGCTTATTAGTTTAGCGCTGCTTTTACGGCACCAAATAAATTATCATCTTCTTTTAATTTTACTTCCCATGCCCAGGCCGTCTTCATCATATCTTCTAATGAATACCGGGGTATCCAATGTAAAATATTTTTTGCTTTATCATTATTGGCATAAATAGCTACCACATCTCCCGGCCTGCGGCTGGCAATTTGGTAATTTAATTTTTTGCCACTTACTTTTTCAAAACTATTAATTACTTCTAAAACAGTATAGCCGTTCCCGGTACCCAGGTTAAAAACATCCAGCGAATTATTGCTTTGCTGCATTAAATTAAGCGCTAAGGTATGGGCATGTGCAATATCACATACATGAATATAATCCCGTATACAGCTTCCATCCCGGGTAGGATAATCATTCCCCCACACTTTCATTTGCGAAAGCTTACCTATTGCAGTTTGTGTAATGGCAGGAACCAGGTTTGCCGGTTTACCAATGGGAATTTCACCAATTTCTGCCGAAGGATGGGCCCCTACAGGATTAAAATAGCGAAGTAAAATGGCTTTAATATTAGGATGTGCATGAATGGTATGCTGAATAATTTCTTCACCCATTTGTTTTGTATTGCCATAAGGTGATTCTGCCGGTTTAAAAGTTGTTTTTTCTGTTACCGGAATTTCATCCGGGTTGCCATATACCGTGCAGGAAGATGAAAATACAAAATGAGGGATTTTAAAATCATTTGCACAGCGTAATAAATTAAGCAAAGAGTTTAAATTATTTTCATAATACATTAATGGATTTTCTACAGATTCGCCTACGGCTTTATATGCTGCAAAATGGATGATCCCTTTTAAATCGGGATTTTCCTGGAAAATGGCACAGGTGTCATCAAAATTGCAAAGATCAACAATGTAATTTTTTACTTTAACCCCGGTAATCTTTTCTACTCCATTTAATATTTGAATGTGGCTACGGCTATTATTATCGGCCGATATTACCTGGTACCCATTCTCTATAAGATCTACCAGGGTATGTGATCCAATAAAACCACATCCTCCGGTAACTAAAATTTTATTCATAATAACCGTTTGGAATCTTGCAAAGAAAACAAAAATATCACTCATATACAGAGTGATTTTAAAATGATTTTAAAGAGAAAGGCTTTAAGTAAAGAAATGATTCAATATAAAATAAAAAACACCAGCTAACAGGGCACTCACCGGTATGGTAAGAATCCAGGCCCAAATAAGGCTTACGGTAACGCCCCAGCGAACAGCGCTCAGCCGCCGGGTAGCGCCTACGCCCATTATGGCACCCGAAATGGTATGTGTAGTACTCACCGGGGCTCCCAGGTTGGCGGCAGTAAATAGGGTGATGGCACCCGCCGTTTCTGCACATACTCCTTCTAACGGGGTTACTTTGGTTATTTTGGTGCCCATGGTTTTTACAATCTTCCAGCCCCCGCTTAGTGTACCAATACCAATAGCGGTATAACAAGCCAGCGGTACCCAATCCGGCATCTCGCTAAATTGATTTATTTGCCCCCCGGCAATTAAAGCAACCGTAATAATACCCATTACTTTTTGTGCATCGGCGCCTCCATGCCCAATACTAAATGCCGCAGAAGAAACCAATTGCAATTTTTTAAACATATTCCCGGTCCTGGCTGCCGTTTCGCCACGTAAAAAATTATAGGTATAGGCAAGTACAAAAATTACACCCAATGCCAGCAACCCCCACCGTTCAAATTCTTTTTTGAACGGGATAAACAATACACAACCGGCTACGAGTACAACGATAATAGAAATTTTAAGCCAAAATTTTTGCTGTATGGTTACCAAGGTAATAAAAATGGCAATGAACATTCCAATAAGCGGAGCCAGCAAAATAAAAATAATGGTCTTCATAATCATGGCGCTATCAATACTGCTAAATCCTGCAGCTGCAATGGCAGCGCCTGCAAACCCGCCAATTAATGTATGTGAAGAAGAAGAAGGGATACCGTACCACCAGGTAAGTAAGTTCCAGCTTATAGCAGCCAGTAATCCCGATAAGATGATTACCATTCCGTGGCTCCCACTTACAATTTCAGGCTTTACGGTTTTTGCTACGGTATTTGCAACGGCATGATCGCTAAATACAAAAAAGGCAACAAAATTAAAAAAGGCAGCCCAGATTACAGCCTGAAAAGGAGTGAGTACTTTAGTACTTACAATGGTTGCAATAGAATTGGCGGCATCATGAAAGCCATTTATAAAATCAAATACCAATGCTAAAAAAATAATTAAAATTAAAATGGTTGCCATTAGATTATTTGAACAGTAAGAAAAACAGTGTGTGCTTAAGCGTATTTAATAATAATAGATTCTATTACGTTGGCAGCATCTTCACATTTATCTGTTACCACTTCCATGATCTGGTAAATTTCTCTTTTTTTAATAACTTCTTTGGCATCGGGTTCTGTAGCAAAGAGGCGTTCAATACTCATATCAAAAATATCATCTGCCTGGTTTTCTATACTGTTAATAGCCACCAGGGCATCGGTAATTTGCCTCATGTTTTTCATATTGCGTAATTCGGTTACCGCTTTATGTACCTGCACACATCCCATGGCTATCAGGTCGCCCATTTTTTGTATGCCAATATCATCCGGGTTTACCCGGTAAAAATTTATTTTTTTGGCAGATGCATAAATGTAATCGGCAATATCATCTAAAGAAGTTGCCAGGGCATGAATATCTTCCCGATCGAAAGGCGTAATAAAGTTTTTACTGAGCTCAGTAAATATTTTATGGGTAAGTTCATCATTCACATGTTCCATTTCTTCAACCTGCTTTATAAGAACTGCTCTTTTTTCAAACTCGGGCTCACTTATAATTTGTTTAAGTGTTTCTCCCATTTTAAGCAACTCGGCCGATACACTTTCGAATAGCTGGTAAAAGACCCTGTCTTTGGGAAGAAAGATCTTTAAAATAGAATTGAATGACATGTAAATAAAATTTTGGGCAAATTTATAATTATAGGTTCTTTGCACAGGCAAAGAAAAATTAGTAATAATTTGATAACATACAACTAATATAAACATTAATTTTAAGGTCAATATGATATGGGCATAAAAAAAATTATTATACCACTCTGTTGTATGTTGATTTCTGGTGTATTGAAAGCCCAGTTTTTAATGGATATGGTGGATACAACCACCAACACGGGGAAGGGATTGCTGTCAATTTACAAAAATTTTGATGGATTTCGCATCAGCGGTTATGTACAGCCCCAATTTCAATTAGCACAGGAAAAAGGGACAAGTAGTTTTGAAGGGGGCAATTTTGCTGCAGAAGTAAGCAACCGATTTATGCTACGCCGCAGCCGGGTGCGTATAGATTATGTGCATTTTGGCCAGGGAAAGAAGCCCGGAGTACAGGTTGTATTTCAGTTTGATGCCAACGAAAGAGGCTTTACAGTACGGGATGTATGGGGTCGCATTACCGAAAATCAATGGCAGTTATTTTCGTTTACTACCGGCATTTTTGCCCGCCCCTTTGGGTACGAAGTAAACCTGAGCAGTAGCGAAAGAGAAAGTCCCGAAAGAGGCCGCATGAGCCAGCTTTTAATGAAAAGCGAAAGAGATATTGGCGCCATGCTGAGTTTCGATGTAAGAAAAGAAACACATCCCCTCAAGAAAATAAAATTCGATCTGGGGTTTTTTAACGGGCAGGGTATTGCAGTAAAGTCTGATTTTGATAATCACAAAGACCTGGTCGCTCGTTTATCCTTAAAACCCGTTTCGTTGAGTTCAAAAATAATTTTATCTGCTTCAGCTTCTACTTTACAGGGAGGGCTGCTCAATAATACCCCTTATGTATTTACTACCTTAATGCAAAATGGCGAATGGAAGCAAGCCATAGATTCCGGCACTCAAAACAAAGGGAGTTACTCGCCCCGAAAATATTATGGCGCCGATGTACAATTAAAATTTAAAAATAAAAAAGGATTTACCCAGTTGCGGGCTGAAATGTTGCAAGGCACCCAATCGGGTACAGCAATTAGTTCATTAACCCCCGAAGAGTTACAATCGGGTACTAATGGGTTTTATCAGCGTCGTTTCAGGGGTGGTTATTTTTATTTTATACAAAACCTGGGCTCAGTAAAACACCAGTTGGTTTTAAAGTATGATTTTTACGATCCCAATACCCGGGTATCGGGTAAAGAAATAGGCTGGCCCGGTGCAGGATTTACGCAGGCAGATATAAAATACAGCACCCTGGGCTTCGGGTACAATTATTATTTTTCAGAAAATGTAAAGCTTATGCTTTATTATGCAAGCGTAAAAAATGAAAGTAGCAGCCTGCCCGGTTTTACAAGAGATGTTAGTGATAATGTACTAACCACACGCCTGCAATTTAAATTTTAGGTAAATAACATTTCCGTAACAGTAGGGTAACATTTATGTAAACTTTAGTTTACATCCTGGTAATATGGTAGAAATACCTTTGCGCAAATAAAAGAGTTATGCGCATTTTAATTTTTTTAATTGCTTTATTAAGCACAAATTTAAATTGTTTTTCTCAAACCGGAACCATTGAGGGTAAGATTACTAACAATACAAACGGAGCTGTTGTATATGGAGTTTCAATTACCATTGATGGGCAGGCAAAAGGTACAACCAGCGATGCTGACGGATATTTTTCTCTAACCGTAGAAGCGGGTAAACCACATCGCATCAAACTTACTCATATAAATTTTGCACCTAAAGAAATTACCGACCTCACCGTAGAAAAAAACCAGGTTCTTAATATAGATGTCTTACTGAACGAATCGTCAAAAACCGAGGATGTCGTTGTAGTTCGCACTTCAGGTAGTCGCCCGGAAACAGTAGCAGCATTAATTGCTTACCAGCGCAATGCACCCGTGGTGGCACAGGTGATCAGTGCGGAGGCTATCCGCCGTAGCCCTGATAAAAATACAGGTGAAGTTTTAAAAAGAGTGTCCGGCGCCAGCATCCAGGAAGGAAAATACCTGGTAGTGCGTGGCCTGGCTGATCGGTATAACCAAGCCATGATAAATGGTGTATTGTTAAACAGTACAGAACCCGATCGCAAAACTTTCAGTTTTGATATTATTCCATCGGCTATGATTGATAATATTATCATCAATAAATCTTTTATAACTGAACTTCCGGGAGAATGGGCAGGAGGCCTGATACAGGTGAACACAAAAGATGTACCGGCAAAAAATTTCTTTACCGTGCAAATAGGAACGGGCTTTAATACCCAAACCGTTGGAAAAGAATTTTTTGGTTACATGGGAAGTAATACTGATTGGCTGGGGTACGATAATGGGGCAAGAGCATTACCCAATGGGTTCCCATCTAAAAAAACATTTGCGCAATTGAGCCGGGAAGAAAAAACTCAGTGGGGTAAAGAATTTGAAAATATCTGGGATTCAAAAAAAGAGGGATCGAGCCTACTGGCTCTTAACCAAACATTTTTGGTAAATGGCGGATTCAATAAAAAAATAAAAGATAGTAAGCTGGCTGGCATCTTTGCCCTCAGCTACAACCGCAGTAATAAAAGAGTGATTTATCAGAACCAGGTAAACATGATTCAAAATGATATGGTCAGCCTGAGTTTTGATTATGAAAACAGCAAATACAATAAAGAAGTATTGGCTGCTGCTTTAGGGAATATTACGCTGCAATTGGGTAATAGAAATAAAATCTCTTTCCGCAATATATTAAATGTAAATACCAGTAATTATGTAACGCTGCGTACCGGTAAAGATTATGAATCTAATTCTGATATTGGTGATAATATCCGGGCGTCTGAACTGGCATTTAAAGCCAATACATTTTTTAATTCGCAACTTTCAGGGGTGCACCAAATAGCTGCTGCCAATTTAAAACTGCATTGGTTTGGAAGTTTCAATATTTTAGATCAATACATCCCCGATCAGCGCCGGGTACAGTACAATCAGGAAGATCCAACCAATCCATCTTCTCCCTATGCCTTACTGGTAGGTGCTTCTAATGCATCGCAAAAATCGGGTAGTCGGTATTATGGTTTCCTGAACGATTATGTTTACACCGCCGGCGCCGACCTGGCAAAAAACTTTAGCTGGAAAAAACGCACACAAATTATCAAAGGGGGTTATTTCTTCCAGGTGAAAGATCGTTTGTTCAACTCAAGGCCATTTGCTATTTATTTACCGATCGACAATAAAGAGCTGCGCCGCCTGCCTTTAAGCCAGGTATTTAATCCTGAGAATTTTGGCAATGGTTCCGATAATCATTTTGCTTTCAGCGAACTTTCAGGAGATAGCTATCGCTATATTGCCAACAGCATTTTAAACGCAGGATTCTTACAACTAGACAATCAGTTTAGCGATAAGTTGCGTGCCGTATGGGGTGTAAGGGTAGAGCATTTTGATCAGGTAGTAGGTAGCATGAAGGCTAAAGATCCACGCCATGTGCATAGCAAACTGATCGATTATCTACCCGGTATAAACCTTACCTATAAATTAAAAGATAATACCAATCTGCGAGCTTCTGCTTCGCAAACGGTGATCCGTCCGGAATTTAGAGAGTTGAGTACATTTCAGTTTTATGATTTCGACCTGGGTGCTACGGTAGCTGGTAATACTAATTTGCAACGCACCAAGGTTTCTAATTTCGATCTGCGTTACGAACTCTATCCCGGTGCTGCTGAGCTCATCACTTTTGCCGTATTTTATAAATATTTCAAACTGCCCATCGAAGCTTATTTTAACCCGGGCGTAGGCGGTTCAAGCACGTATAATTTTATTAACGCCGATGAAGCCAATAGCTTTGGCGCTGAGCTTGAATTCCGTAAAAAGCTGGACTTTACGCCTGCTTTCAAAAACTTTATTTTACAGGGTAATATTTCTTATATCTACAACCGGGTTACTTCTAAAACCACTAATTTAAATCGTCCCATGCAGGGCCAAAGTCCATACCTCATTAACCTGGGCCTGCAATACGATGAAGAAGTAAAAGGCTACAACGCTACTTTATTGTTCAACCAAATTGGCCGACGCATCGCATTTGTAGGCGGTACCGATCAGCCCGCTATTTGGGAAAACCCACGTCCACTCCTGGATTTTCAGGTAGGTAAAAAAATATTGGATAAAAAAGGCGCCATCAAACTTGGCATAGCCGATATCCTTAATAAAACAGCCATCTTTTACAACGATCTAAATCATAACAAAAAATATGATAAGGATAAAGATGTATTTGCCATCCGCAGAAAATATGGCAGCAATATCAGCATTTCGTTCAGCTATAATTTATAAAATCATCATAACAAAAAAAATAACAACAAAATGAAAAAGCTAATTATTTACGGTGTTTTAATAGCATGCACAGCATTGAGCTGCCGTAAAATAGAAGTAGATGGCGATTCAAACGGAGGCGGTTCTACCAATCCGCCACCCACATCAGAGAACATTATTTTAGAGGGGCGTATCTCGGCCAACCGTACCCTGAAAGCAGAGTACACGTATAAATTACGGGGTTTGGTATATGTAACCAATGGCGCTATTTTAACCATTGAGCCGGGTACAAAGATCGTAGGAGAAAACGGCCGCAATGGTGGTTTAATCATCACCCGCAGTTGCCAGATTAAAGCAGAAGGAACCGCAGACAAACCCATTGTATTTACTTCAGAATCTACCAATCCGCAAAGAGGCGATTGGGCCGGGATCGTAATTTTGGGTAATGCGCCTACCAATGCATCTTTTAATGGTGTACAAGGTGTAGGCGAAGTAGAAGGTGGCGTAAACAACAGCGATGGCCTGGGTTTATATGGCACGCCCGCTACACAGCAACAAAACCCCGCCGATAATAGCGGTATCTTAAGATATGTACGTATTGAATATGCAGGGTATGCATTTTTACCCGATAAAGAAATTAACGCCTTAACCCTTGGCGGCGTTGGTAGCCAAACAGTCATTGATCATATTCAGATCAGCTATTCAAACGATGATGCCATCGAATGGTTTGGTGGTACAGTAAATTGCAAATACCTGATTGCATACAAAACCCTGGATGATGATTTTGATACAGACAATGGTTACAATGGCCGGGTTCAGTTCGGTATTATCTTAAGAGATTCAGGTGTTGCAGATATTTCGAAAGTAGAAGGTTTTGAAAGTGATAACGATGCAGCCGGTAGTTCATTAACGCCTCAAACAGCGCCTGTATTTTCAAACATCACCGTGATTGGACCAAGGGCTACTGCTGCCAACGTAGGCAACGCATATTATTTAGCCGCAGCGCAGATCCGCAGAAACTCAAGCCTGTCTTTATTTAATTCAGTGATCATGGGTTGGCCCGTTGGTGTTTACATCGATGCTACTAAAGGTATTCCGGTTGATAATAATATTCCTTATTCATTGTTTATCCAAAACAGCATCATTGCAGGTTGTGCAGAGCCGGTAAAATATAGCATCACCGGTAATAGCAATCCTCCGCAAACGCCCAATACCACACAAACTATTTTAACCTGGTTTAATACACCTGCTTATGGTAATAGTATTTTGCAAAACAATACCGATGTTGGTTTAGGTGCTCCATTCAATTATGCAAATCCCGATTTCAACCCTACAGCTGCTTCTGCCGCTACTTCCGGCGCTAGCTTTAGCCATGTAAAATTAAGTACCGGCTTCAGTGCAGTTACTTACCGCGGCGCTTGCACCGTAGGTGATACCTGGTGGAAGGGTTGGACAAAATTTAACTAATAGTTCTCCATTTCATGTGCAAAGGCAGCCGCAAGGCTGCTTTTTTTATTTTGCTACCGGTGGCATCAAGTTCAAGCAACTTCATTGGCTACGCTCAGTTCATCTTCAGTTGGCATGGCAGCGTTTAGCCTTAGTTCTAAGTGAGCTGTATTTATAGCTCCGGCGTATATTTATGAATTCTATCTTCCAGATATTTTGCAAAATGTTTTCCCCATTCTTCTGTACCATATCCTACTTTTATATCGGCAGGGGTGCCTGTAAATTTAAGGGTATAAGTACCATCACTAGCGGCCATGGTAACATAGTAATCGGCAAAATTACCCGAGCTTAGGTTTAAATAAATAAGCTGCATTAAAACATCTACATCAGCCGGGCTAAAAATTGAAACTATTGTTTTGTTAAACCCATGTTTCTTGGAAAAATAGTTCTGTAATTTCCATACCCCCCGGGGCAATTTGAAGGATCAAATAGATCACCGCCTCTTATAAAAGAAATTGACATTTTTGTGGAGTCAATAGTTCTTAAAGAAATAAAGATATCTCCCCAATCATTGCATTCAGAGTTAGCGCCAAAATACATATTATAAACCCTTGGTGTGCCAAAATTTTTGCCAAACATTGATGTATTTGAATCGGAACTATCTAAATCATTAAACAATACCTGGTTGGTTAAAGAGTCTTTAACAAGCACACGGCCAATTAGAGCATCCCATTTAATGCCGTCACCCGGCAGGCCAAAATCCCATGCTGTTTTTTTAGTAAACCTCACTTCGTAAAGCCAGCCTGCATTACTGCCTTTCCAAATACCAATAAAAGGGTCAAGCTTGTGGTTAATGTCTTTTACATAATTTACTGTTGCCGGAAAAAGACTGTCTCCTGTATAAGTGGCAGCCTGCTCTAATGATATTACAGATTGTGCTTTTGCTGTATTGAAGCAGCATGAAAAAGCAATAATAATTAAATGTTTCATATACAAAAGTTTTAAGGGCAGGGTGTTTTAATAATTTTATTATTTACGGTAAGCGTTACCTGGTCAATGGTATCATTGCTGTTTATTTTATATAAACCTACCCCGTTAAGCTGCATTACATCTCTCAGGTATGTTAAAAATGTTTTTTCCAGTCCATATTTTTTTAACCAGTCGTTACAATATTTTGCAAAATGCTTTCTCCATTCTTCTGTGCCATATCCTACTTTTATATCGGCAGGAGTGCCTGTAAATTTAAGGGTATAAGTACCATCACTAGCGGCCATGGTAACATAATAATCGGCAAAATTGCCCGAGCTTAGGTTTAAATAAATAAGCTGCATTAAAACATCTACATCAGCGGGGCTAAAAATGCGGATGGGTTTATTTAAAGTAGTTTCTTCATCACCATAAATATTAATAGATGTTACTTCATAATCGTTCAAATGGTTATGCGAAAAGCCTTTGATTGTGCTATCTACAGGAGCTTCTATTGCGTCTGAATTGCTGGTAGATGGGGCAGGTACAAGCGCCGTAAACTGGTTTTGTTTATTTTCACTAAAGCCCGCTTCTTTTTTTTCGTTAAACTTTGTTTTAAGGTAGCTAATTCTGTTTTTATAGGCTGTATCTGCGTTTTGTACCTTTAATACAGCGCAGGGGTCATAAACGTCTTCTATAGGTATTGGCTCCCAGCCAGGACCTCCTGTTGCGGGAGGGCATTCAGGTAAATCTTCGGGCGGTACTATTTGGCTGGTATTTACTACATTACTACCTGTATTGCACAGGTAATAGTATGGTATGCCCCCAGTTTCGCCACCTCCTGTACTGGGTACACCGGTAGTTCCTCCACCGGTATATATCCCATTGTCCCACTCTATGCCTATTATATAACAATTATTATATACAGCTTCAATGCCACAGGATACTTTTTTAATATTCTGTTGTGTTTTGGCAGCCGGGCAATTCCATGTAATACTAACAGAAGATTGTGCGCATTGGTAAATAACTGTTATGTTATTTTGTTGCTGGAGTGAATCAGAAAAACCAACGGTTAGTGTAGCTGTATCACTTTCCTGTGGCCTAAACAAGCTATGGTCAGTTACTTTAAAATGAGAATAGCCAAATATCATTTTTTCAAACTGCATCATCAGGCTGGCATAGTTCTCTGCTGTGTTTAATGAGCTTTCATTTACATTATAATCTAATAACTTATAATCTTGCGTAAGCCGGTATCTAAAATCCATACTATCTCCCGGACTTAGCTTTACTTCAATAAAACCTGCAACCCTTTGACTGCCCTGCTTCACAAATGGGATACAAATAAGGGTGTCATTTGAATTATTGTTTGAAGCAGAAGAAACAAAACTTTGTGGATTTTGGCTATTCTTCATAGTAGCAAGTGTTTTATTCCAAACAGGGTATCCATTTTTTAAGGCAAATGCAGTAACAAAGGGCTTCAGTTCGTTTTTATGTTGCAATGTTTTTATGATTCTTTTCGTAAGATCGTCAGTACCTTCTGGGGTATTAAAAAAATCTCTTGTAACTGCAATAATGTTAGCATTTGGAGAATCCGTATCCATTTTTTTGCATGAAATAATAAAGAAAATAATGGAGAAATAAAAAAGCAGTTGTTTAAGAGTACGAATTATTTTAATAAGCGGATAGTTATTTGTTTTCATTACAAATTTAATAAATCAATAGAAAAATGTGAACTTAAAATGATTATTAAAAATAACTTTACAACATTCAATTATATATAAATACAAATAAAAAATTATCTATTTGTAGTTGAACTTAGACTTAATTTTATTCGTTGTCAGACTATACACATATATTAAAAAAATATTGGGGCCATAGTGATTTCCGCCCATTGCAACTTGAAATAATTGAAGCGGTAATGGCTCAAAAAGATTGCCTGGCATTACTACCTACAGGTGGCGGCAAATCTGTTTGCTTTCAAATACCGGCCATGGCGATGGATGGCATTTGCCTGGTAGTAAGCCCGCTTATTGCCTTAATGAAAGACCAGGTTGAAAATTTAAAAAACCGGGGTATCCATGCACTGGCCATATATTCCGGTATGAGTGAACGGGAAGTAATACAGGCATACAAAAATGCAGCCTATGGAAATTATAAATTTTTATATCTCTCGCCCGAAAGGCTGGAAACAGCTTTATTTTTAGAATACCTGCCTGCCATAAAACCTGTTTTAATTGCGGTGGACGAAGCGCATTGTATTTCGCAATGGGGTTACGATTTCAGGCCTCCATACTTGCGCATAGCTGCTTTACGGGAACATTTGCCCGGGGTTCCTGTTATAGCGCTTACGGCTTCGGCTACACCCCGTGTACAAAAGGATATTTGCGATAATCTTAAGTTCAGCAAGGGATATGCCGTTTTTGAACAATCTTTTATAAGGCCTAATTTATCTTACAGTGTTTTTATGCCACAGGCCAAGCAAACAAAAATGCTGCAGGTATTAACCCATGTACCCGGGAGCGCTATTATTTATTGTAAAAGCAGGAAACATACTTTGCAAATTGCTCAAATGCTCCAGGCAAATGGTTTACAGGCTCACTATTATCATGCAGGCTTAAGCAGCGAAGAGCGTTCTCAAAAACAGGAAGAATGGAAAAATAACAAAGTTCGCATTATGGTTTGTACCAATGCATTTGGAATGGGTATTGATAAACCCGATGTGCGGGTAGTACTGCATTACGATATGCCCGATTGCCTGGAGAATTATTACCAGGAAGCAGGCAGGGCAGGCCGGGATGGGAAAAGAGCCTATGCTGTGTTATTGCATGACTATAATGAAGTACAGGATTTGCTCTTTAAAACACATATTAAATACCCCGATGCAGAATTTTTAAAAGAACTCTATATCCAGCTCATGAATTACCTGCAAGTACCTGCCGGTATGGGCGATAGTTTAAGTTATGATTTTGACCTGGCAGATTTTGTAGAAAAATATAAATTGAACGCTTTTACCACCAGTTTTGGAATTCAGGCACTGGCCTTTTTAGGGTTTATCAGTTTTTCAGATCATCTTTTAAAATCAGCTACCCTTGAATTTACTTTACGGGGCAGGGGATTGCAGGATTTTGAAAAGATGAATCCAAACCTGGAGCCTGTTATAAAAGGATTATTGCGAAGTTATGAGGGCATCCTGGATTATCCCGTTACGATTGATGAGAGAAAACTGGCCGGCTTTATAAAAATTCCCCGGGAAGAGCTTATTACACAATTAAACCTGTTACAGCAATACCAGGTTGTGTCTTATAAACCATCGTATGCAGGGCAGCAAATCATATTATTAAAAAACAGGGTGTACAGCAATGATTTATTTATAAATACCCGCTTTTTGTTAGAACAAAAGCAACATTATGAGCACCGGGTATCGGGTATGTCAAATTATATTAATAATAAAGTGGAGTGCCGGAATAAACAAATAGCTGCGTATTTTGGAGATTTTAAAGCGGTTAATTGCCAAATATGTGATAATTGCATTAATAATAGTGCAACCGGTTTGGCTGCGGGGGATTTAAAAATCCTGGCAGAAAAAATTTTGGGATTATTGCGGCAAGAGGCATTACCTGTAACCAGCCTTATACAAAAACTTAAGCCGGTAAAAGAAAATCATATTTGGATTGTATTGAATTTTTTAATGGCCGAAGAAAAAATAACTGTTGATAAAAATAAGCAGGTATCTGTAAAATAAAAAAGGGACCAAGATAGAAATCTAGTCCCGCTTTAAAATCCAATATCCTATGAAAAACCGATGTAAAAGTAACTGCCTTTTACCGATTCTCCAAATTATTTGAGGTTTTTTTGTAGAATTTATACTACATAGTGTCGAATATTACCAAAAGATAAGTAATTAAATGATTATTAATGAGTTTGGTGAATGTAAATAAGGCGTTTTAATTCTTTTTATACCCATTATTATTAAAAAGGTAGCTTGCAGATTGATACCAGGCGATAGTTTCGTTCACCAAATTACCATCGGGCGCAACCGGTTTTGTTTCTCCATTTACGGGGTTTATTTGCTCCATTTCGGTTTTCTTTAAAGGGGCCAGGGTTACCAGGTTATGGTTTTTAAAATATCCTAATTTTTGATAAGTACTTATAAAAACCCGGCTGTTTTGCGGCGGGCTTTTGTAAATATCAAAGCCCATGAATTTACTTTTATAATGGAGGTTCATCAATCCTAAAAGGGTTGGTATTAAATCTATCTGACTGGTAAAACGCTCTTCCATTTTGGGTTGTATTAATGCCGGGGCATACAGGAAACAGGGTATATGGTAATTTTCAATAGGTAGTTCTGTTTTTCCGGCGCTGCGGGCACAATGGTCGGCTACAATGATGAATACGGTACTATCAAACCAGGGTTTTATTTTGGCATCTTGTATAAATTTATGAATGCTGTAATCGGTATATTTTACAGCCCCCTGGATTGATTTTGATTTTGAAGGCCTGTCAATTCTTCCATCAGGATAGGTATAGGGCCGATGATTACTTACCGTCATGATATGATTAAAAAATGGTTTGTTTTGTTTAAAGCTGCTATCACAGGCATTCAGCACCAGGTCAAAACTATATTCATCGGCAACACCCCAGGCGGTTTTAAATTTATTTGCCACATCCGGAATGTCTCGTTCATCAATTACTTTATACCCGTTGTGACTAAAAAAATAACCCATATTATCAAAAAAACTATTGCCACCATATATAAAGCGGGTATCATACCCTTTATCTTTTAAAAGGTTTCCTATTGTAAACATGTTTTCATTATTGGGCCTTCTTACAATTGATTGGCCGGGGGTAGGCGGTATAGCCAGGGATAAAGCTTCTAACCCCCTTACCGTACGGGTGCCGGTTGCATAAAAATTCTTAAAAAATAAACTATGCGGAATTAACGAATCGAGGTATGGAGTTATTTGTTCATTATTGCCAAAATACTGTAAATAGCTGCCACTTAAACTTTCTACAGAAATGAGTACAATATTCCATTTACGTTCCGGTTGTTCGGGAGTTATTTCTCTTTCTATACTTAAGGGGTTGGCGGTAAAACGGGCATCCGGTTGCTGAAGCAGGTTTCTGATTATTCTAAAATTTTCTTCATTATTCCCGGTTTTATAAAAGCTGGGATAGTCAATTTCATTGTGCCAGAAAGCAGCACCAAATTCATACACGCCATTTCCTGCCAGTTCATTTACATATGTATTGCGGCTAAAATTTTTATAACTATTATTCACAAAAAAATATCCGGCTGCCGCTATGGCCATAAAGCCCAAAAAATAAATGCTGCGTGAAAGAAAACGCATGCTTACTTGTTGTGACAGCATAATTTTTTTTCGAAACAGATAGAGTAAAATAACAACCCCTAAAAGCACAGCGCCCAGTATCAAGGGCATATTATACGATTCCCGGATATTACCAATTACTTCAGTGGTATAAACAAGATAATCTACTGCTATAAAATTATAACGGGTGCTGAATTCGTTCCAAAATGTAATTTCACCGCCTACATTAAATACCAGGATAAGCAGGATAATGGTGAATAAAGTAAAAAGGGGTACCCGGTTCCATTTTTTTTGATACCAGGCATCCTTCATCAGCCAGCAATAAAGAGCCACCGGTATGGCAAAGAAAAAGCCTGTAACGAGATCATAAAACAAGCCGATGAAGAAGATACCCAGCAGGTGCATAATACTAAAATCAATATTACCCCAGCTGGAAAATAATAATACCAGGCGGGTAATAAAACTCAATATGACTACAAAAAGGATTACCAGGAATACCGGCCCAAACCGGTTTTTAAAAATCGGGTTCATGTTTATCCGCTTAAATGATGAAGTAGGCTATACTTTTTTTTATTAAAAGAAACTTTTACTTTTTGTGGATCTGCCACCCAGGCCCAGTGAACCCAGGAGCGACCTTACAATGGTATTTCCTGCAGTGCGAACAATGCTTTTAACAACACTGTTATTGGCTACTTTCTCAAATGTACTGGGTTCCGGTTTTTCTTGCCGCCCGCTTACCGGGGGTGGTGATTTTTCTGCGGCCTCCTGTAATTTAGCCGTAAGTATTTCATAAGCGCTTTGGCTATCAATTTCCTGGTTGTATTTATTTATTAATTTGCTGTTTGCATTAATAGTATCCAGCTCAGCCTGGGTAAGTACATCCATGCGGCTCCTGGGCGAGCAAAGCATTACATGTACCAGTGGGGTAGGAATTCCTTTTTCATTGAGCAGAGTTATCATAGCTTCACCAATACCCATTTCGGTAATCAGGTCTTCTGTTTTATAAAAGGTAGTAGTAGGGTAGTTGTCTGCCGTTTGTTTAATAGCCTTTCGGTCTGCTGCGGTAAAAGCCCTTAAAGAATGTTGAATTTTTAAACCCAATTGTCCTAATACCGATGCAGGTACATCCATTGGGTTTTGGGTGCAAAAATAAATACCAATTCCTTTACTGCGTATAAGTTTGATAATCGTTTCAATTTGTTGCAGGAGAGCTGTACTGGCTTCCTGGAAAATGAGATGGGCTTCATCAATAAACATCACCAGTTTGGGTTTATCGAGGTCGCCTTCTTCGGGGCAGGTAGCATAAATTTCTGCCAGCATCTGGAGCATAAATGTAGAAAATAATTTGGGCTTATCCTGTATATCTGCAGTTCGTAAAATATTAATCATTCCCCGGCCATCATTATTTATTCTCATCAGGTCATCTACTTCAAAACTTTTTTCACCAAAAAATTCATCAGCGCCCTGTTGCTGTAATTCTATTACCTTTCTTAATATAGTACCCGTAGAAGTAGTGGAGATTTTGCCATAATCTTTTTCTATTTCTGCTTTTCCTTCATCACCGATGTATTGCAGCACTTTAATAAAATCTTTAAGATCCAACAAAGGATATTTATGATCATCGCAGTATTTAAAGATGAGGGAAACAACACCTCCCTGCGTATCATTTAATCCTAAAATTTTGCTTAATAAAACCGGGCCAAATTCACTCACCGTAGCTTTTAATTTACAACCGTCTTTACCTGTGAGTGATAGCATTTCGCAGGGGAATGCTTCGGGTGTATAAGTAAGGTTAAGTTTCTTGTATCTTTCTGCAACCTTATCATTTAATACCCCGGGAGCGCCTATGCCACTTAAATCGCCTTTAATATCCAGCAGCAGCACAGGGATGCTGGCATCGCTTAAAAATTCTGCAATAAGTTGTAAAGTTTTTGTTTTTCCTGTTCCGGTAGCGCCGGCAACCAGCCCATGCCGGTTAAGTGTTTTAAGGGGAAGGCGTACGGTCGCTTCGCTTATAACTTCGCCATTGAGTATGCCACACCCCAATTGTATAGATTCTCCTTTAAATGTATATCCGTCATTAATCGTTTTTGTAAAATCTTCACGACTTGCCATGTTATAGAATTTTATGGAAAGTTACGAAGCGGAATGATAAGTTTTAAGAATTCTAAAATTTTGGTTTTTATTATTACCGTTTATCACTATTGCGTGTTGTAATTATTGAAAATAGGGGCATTGTGCCTATTTTTGTCATCCTAATTTTTGAAATATGAAAAAAACAGTAATTTATTTTGCACTGCTGGCTTTTAGTTTAAATGCATCAGCGCAAAAAGTAGCTTATACGGAGTACAAGCTAAAGAATGGGTTAGATGTGATATTACACCAGGATAAGTCAGTACCGGTTGTTGCCGTGTCAGTCATGTATCATGTAGGGAGTAAAGATGAACAACCTAACCGTACCGGTTTTGCCCATTTTTTTGAGCATTTGCTCTTTGAAGGTTCAGAGAACATCAAGCGGGGTGAATTTATGAAAATTGTAAGCCAAAACGGCGGTCAAAATAATGCAAATACCACCCAGGACCGCACATTTTATTACGAAGTTTTTCCCGCTAATCAATTAGAAACCGGTTTGTGGCTGGAAAGTGAAAGAATGATGCATCCCGTGATAAATGAAGTAGGTGTAAAAACGCAAAACGAAGTAGTGAAAGAAGAAAAAAGGATGCGGGTAGATAATCAACCTTACGGCCAGTTTATTTCTGAAATTATGAAAAGGCTATTTACCAAGCATCCTTATACCTGGGTGCCCATTGGAAGCATGGCAGACCTGGATGCCGCAACTTTGCAGGAGTTTAAAGATTTTTTTAAAAAATATTATGTACCCAACAATGCTGTTTTGTCTATTGCCGGTGATATTGATATTGAAAAAACAAAGAAATGGGTAGATGCTTATTTCTCTGATATTCCTAAAGGCGCACCGGTGCCCCGGGTTACCCAAAAAGAAGACCCGATTACAAAAGAAATTATAGATACCGCATATGATGCCAATATTCAGATACCTGCCGTTATGATTGCTTATCGCACCCCTTCCATGACCAGTAAAGATTCAAAAATCCTGGAAATGGCATCGGCTGTGTTAAGTGGTGGAAAAAGCAGCCGCTTATATACTAAAATGGTAGATGACAAAAAAGAAGCCTTGCAGGTAGGCGCCTTTAATTATGCATTGGAAGATTACGGGGCCTATATTATATATGGCTTACCTAATGGAAATGTGGCATTAGATACTTTGATCGCTGATATTGACGAAGAAGTGGAAAAATTACAAACTACATTAATGAGCGAAAAAGAATTTACAAAACTGCAAAACCAGTTTGAAAATGACTTTTTAGATAAAAATACCCGGATGCTGGGAATAGCCGAAAATTTAGCAGATGGTTATACATTTTATAACAATACCAACAACATAAATACTGAACTGGAACAAATAAGAAAAATCACCCGCCAGGAAGTACAGGATGTTGCCCGTAAATACCTGAATAAAAACCAGCGTGTAGTACTTTATTATTTACCCAAAAAAGGATAATAGCAAACTTTAAACGAATTAACATGAAAAGAATATTAATACTTGTACTCGGTGTTTTCATTTTTATGAATGCAGATGCACAGGTAAAAAAAATAGACAGGTCTAAAAGGCCGGTTGCAGGGCCAGCCCCAATCATCAACCTAAAAGATCCCGTAATATACCATATGCCAAACGGGATGACCTTATTGGTTGTGGAAGATCATAAATTACCAAAAGTATCTGCATCCTTAATTATAGATGCAGGTCCTGTAAAAGAAGGAAATAAAGCCGGGCATCTGGCATTAATGGGCCAGATGTTAGAAGAAGGAACAACCCAAATGGCTAAAGCTGATTTTGATGAAGCCATTGATCAAATGGGAGCCAATGTAAATTTATCTTCCAGCGGCGCTTCCGCCTCGGCTCTTACCCGCTATTTTCCGAAAGCTTTTGAATTAATGACCCAGGCATTAAGGCATCCTTCTTTTCCTGAAGCGGCTTTGGAAAAATTGCGCAAACAAGCCCTTACCGGTTTAAAATCCCAGGAAAAATCGGCTCCTGCTATTGCAGCCCGGGTAAACAATGCCCTGGCTTATGGAAAAAATACAGCCATGGGTGAATTTGAAACGGAAGAAACCATTAAAGCCATCACCCTCCAGGATATAAAAGATGCCTATAATAACTATATAACACCCAGCCGCAGCTACCTCACTTTTGTAGGCGATATTACACCGGCTGCTGCCAAAGCGCTGGTAGAAAAATACCTGGGCAACTGGACCGGTAAAAAATTAACGCTCCCCTCTATTCCCGATGCAGAAAACCCGGTTCGTTCCGAAATTGATATTGTAAATGTACCTACTGCTGTGCAGGCCGAAATAAGAATGGGTAATTTGGTAACCAACCCTATGAATGGCTCAAACTACCACGCCTCCTTACTTGCCAATTATATTTTGGGTGGCAGTGCCGATGCCAAATTATTTATGAACCTGAGAGAAAAACATGGGTTTACTTACGGGAGTTATTCATCCTTAGGGAGCGGCCGCTTTCAGAGTATGTTTAGCGCCAGCGCAGCCGTACGTACCGATAAAACAGACAGCGCTGTTGCCGAAATCGCAAAAGAAATTATAAGCATGCGGGATGGTAACATCACTGCAGAAGAACTGGCTACCGCAAAGGCCGCTTACAATGGATATTTTGCATTAAATATGGAAGACCCTGCCCGCAGCGCCAAACTGGCCAGTAATATTTTAATAAACGACCTGCCCAAAGATTTTTATAAAACATATCTTACCAAAATAAACGCAGTAAGTATTGACGATATTAAAAAAGTATCTAAAGAATATTTTAGTGAAGGTAGAAGCCGTATCGTAATTGCCGGGAATGCCGACCGCATTATACCCAACCTGATGCGCCTGGGTTACCCCATAAAAAAATACGACCGCTATGCCGATCCGGTAGTAGAAAAACCGGCGGATGTAAATGTTGCTGAAACTCCTAAAACAACCGATAAAGTTTCTGCCTACAGCATTGTAGAAGATTACCTGAAGGCCATCGGGGGTAAGGAAGCCATAAAAGGGATCACTTCAATTCATACCGACATTTCTTTAGAAATGATGGGCCGCAGTTTTGAAGGAACTTCAAAACAAATGAATCCCAATAAAAGAAATACGGAATTAAAAATGGGCGACATGACGATCTTTAAACAAGTATTTAATGGTACGAATGGTTACATGGTGCAAGGAGGGCAAAAGCTGGATATGACCGAAGATCAAATAAAGGAAATGGCCGATGAAAAAGGGGTATTTCCACAACTTTACTATACCACTTCTGACTATAAATTAGATTACCTGGGCGCCGGTAAAGTAGATGGAGAAGCTACCTACCGGTTAAAAGTAATAATGCCAAGTGGTAAAACTTCTGTGCAACAATACTCTACAAAAACCGGGCTCTTGCTGCAGGAAGAAAATACGGATGCAAAAGGAGAAGTAGAAACGGTAAATTACAGCAATTACAAAAAAGTGGGGAATATTTTATTTCCATTCTCCATTGTTCGTAACGCCGGCGGCCAGGAAATACCACTGACCATTACCGCTGTAAAATTTAATGAAGGCGTTTCAGATAGCGACTTTCAATAAATGAGTAATAACTCTTTACATGCCACCTACGGGTGGCATTTTTTTTATATTACAGTGCAGCAACAGATAATAAATGATGGTTAACAAAAAATTAGGCATTATATTAGTGGTATATAGTTTGATTTAATTTTATTTGTAAAAAACTAATAAGACATGGAAGCAGCTAAACCCAAAATTTTATTGTGCGAAGATGATCCCAACCTGGGCATGGTATTAAAAAATTACCTGGAATTAAATGAGTATGATGTAATCCTGGAAAGGGATGGCAGGCTCGGCCTGGCTGCCTTTCAACGGGAGAAATTTGATATTTGCCTGCTCGATGTTATGATGCCCAATATGGATGGATTTGCATTGGCCGAAGAAATAAGAGATGTAAACCCCGATGTACCTTTATTTTTCTTAAGCGCAAAAACCATGAAGGATGATATTATACAGGGGTACAAGCTGGGCGCTGATGATTATATCACCAAGCCTTTTGATAGTGACGTATTGTTGCATAAGATTAAAGCCATTTTAAAGCGTAACGAAGAACTGCACAAGGAAGAAACCAATGCTGAGTTCGACCTGGGCCGGTATCATTTTAACCCCCGTTTGCGGGAACTGGCCATAGATGGTAAGACTCAAACCCTGTCGCCTAAAGAAAATGAATTATTAAAAATGCTTGCTGAGTATAAGAATGACCTTTTACCCAGGGAAGCAGCCCTTAAAAAAATATGGGGCAGCGATACTTATTTTAATGGCCGCAGCATGGATGTGTATATTGCCAAATTGCGTAAGTACTTACGGGAAGACAGTAAAATAGAAATTGTAAACATTCATGGCAACGGCTTCAGGCTTGTTGTAACTGAATAAATTATTTTTTTTGATATACCTTCTTAACTGGCTGCCCATGGGTAGCCAGTTTTATTTTATCTTTTTTAAAAAAAGGTAAACGGGGGGCGTATTACGGAATGGGAAATGATGATAAGAATGCTTAAGCTAAAACGGAGCGTCGCCACTGCGGTTCCATGCAGCTATGCCGCTGGTTACAAAATAATTTGTTGCAGATCGTAAGCCAGTTGCCTGTTTGCAGGCAGTGTGTTATTTATTTTTTCGTGCAGGCCAAGCTGGTGACTGATATGGGTAAAATATGCAAGGGGGATATTTAGTTCATCGGCCAATGCAATGGCTTCTGAAAGAGTGAAATGAGAAATATGGGGTTTGTGGCGAAGCGCATTTAAAATTAAAATTTCAGTTCCTGTAATTTTTTCTATTTCTTCAGCATCTATTTTATTCGCATCGGTAATATAAGTGAAATTCCCAAAGCGAAAGCCCAGTACAGGCATTTTTAAATGCCAAACCTGGATGGGCTGTACGGGTATATCCCCTACCATAAAGGGACCGCCGGAAATGGAATGCAGGTTTACAGCGGGTATGCCCGGGTATTTTTGATCGGAAAAAATATAATGAAATTCGTTTCGTAAAGCTTGTTGGGTTATTTCATTTGCATATACATCCATGTCTTTATGACTAAAAAAATTATACCCCCGTATATCATCCAGGCCGGCAATATGATCTTTATGCGGATGAGTAAAAATAACGGCATCTAATTTTGTAATATTACTCCGTAACATTTGGTACCTGAAGTCGGGTGTAGTATCTACAACCAAAGTAGTGGTGGGGCTTTGCACCAAAATACTGCTGCGGAGCCGCTTGTCTTTAGGATTGGTGGAATGGCATACTTCACAAGGGCATGCGATCATAGGAACACCACTACTGGTGCCCGTACCTAAAAAAGTTATGGTGAGTGGGGGGCAATGCATTGCAATAAAAAACAAAATTAAGAAACTATCGGCAAAGCATTTTATTACCAAATGAATAACCGGGTATTAATCCTGGAGGGCTAATTCATTTTTTTTTGTGAGTTCCAGGAAAAGCTTCTGGCTCTCGTGGGTAAGTAAATCAATATGAATATCCAGCTCGGGAATAAGGTCAATAAGGGTATTGATTCGTCCTTCTGTTTGAAAAAATTTATTGAGAACAACAACTTTTTTTGATTGCAGGATGCAGTATCCGCTTTGAAAAGTACCTCTTTCATAACGGATAATATAGCCGCTTTCTTCTATAATCTTTTCTATTTTATCTAAATTATTTTGCGTGAACTTCATAATAAAAAAAAGGTGTTAATCATACAAATTAATACCTGCAACTTGCATTAATAGTAAAGAATAGCAAAATAAGGTTATTCACAAAGGTGCATAAGTGTACTTATTTTGTACCCATTCTTATTACCGGGATTATCATTTCTTCCAGGCTAATACCGCCATGCTGAAAAGTGTTTTTATAATAGTTTACAAAATGATTGTAATTATTGGGGTAGCAAAGAAAGATATCGCCTTTTGCGAATATGTAGGATGAGTTTACATTGGGTACCGGCAAGCCGGCTTCTTTTGGATCACGGAATGCCAGCA
Source organism: Sphingobacteriales bacterium 39-19 (assembly GCA_001898465.1). Classification (GTDB taxonomy): domain Bacteria; phylum Bacteroidota; class Bacteroidia; order Chitinophagales; family Chitinophagaceae; genus Ferruginibacter. The sequence continues at coordinate 123,586 of MKTX01000007.1, forward strand.
CATCTTTTTCTTCATAATTCAGGTTCCTGCCATGTTTATACCGCAGGTTGGCCGTTGTTTGTTTATCTCCAATAACTTTAGCAGGCGTTTTTACCCGGGTGCTGCCATGATCGGTAGCGATAATTACATTTATATTTTTATCAGCCACTTTCTTTAGGGCCTGGTTTAAAGGGCTGTGTTCAAACCAGCTCTGGGTAAGGCTTCTGTAACTCGTTTCGTCTCCGGCCAGTTCTTTTAAAACTTCCATTTCGGTACGGGCATGGCTTAGCATATCTACAAAATTATATACGATTACATTAAAATCGTTTTGCAGCATATTATGCATATTGTCTACTAATTTTTGACCATCCTGGTTATTGGTAATTTTTGTATATGAAAATTTTAGCTCTCCTTTGCCGGCCCGTTTTAATTGTGCTTTTAAAAATTCTTCTTCATACAGGTTTTTTCCTCCTTCTTCATCATCATTTTTCCACTGGCTGCTAAATTGCTTTTCTATTTCGATTGGCATTAACCCGGAAAAGATGGCATTGCGTGCATATTGTGTGGCTGTAGGAAGTATTGAGTAAAAAGTATCTTCTTCATAAATTCTAAAGCTGGCAGCAAATAAGGGTTCAATGGCTTTCCACTGGTCAAAACGTAAATTATCAATTAAAACAAAAAAAAGGGGTTTGCCTTTTTCCAGGTGTGGCAATACTTTATACTTAAGCAGGGTATTGCTCATGATGGGCGCTTCGGTGCTTTTGGGAGATATCCACTTTGCATAGTTTTTAGAAATAAACTTAAAAAACTCGTTATTAGCTTCCTGCTTTTGAGTATAAAAAACTTCCTGCATTTCGGGGCTGTCGCTTTTTTGAATTTCTAGTTCCCAATACACTAATTTACGATACAGTTCCATCCATTCATTATAATCAGGATTATCATTAAGAGCCATAAATAAACTCCTGAATTCCTGCTGGTAGGCAGATGTGGTTTTCTCTGCAATGAGCCGTTTATTGTCAATTAATTTTTTTAAACTTAATAATACCTGGCTTGGATTTACGGGTTTTATTAAATAATCGCTTATCTGGCTGCCAATCGCATCGTCCATAATATTTTCTGCTTCATTTTTGGTAATCAAAACCACGGGCAGGGTACTTTTATTCTCTTTAATTTGTTGCAGGGTTTGCAAACCGGTGATGCCGGGCATGGTCTCATCCAGTAAAACCACATCCACAATATTTTCTTTTACATATTCTACCGCATCATACCCATTTGTTTTAGTGGCAACTTCGTACCCCTTATTTTCTAAGAATAAAATTTGCGAAGTAAGGCTGTCTATTTCATCATCTACCCAAAGTATTTTAGCTAAACTCATATTTCATGGAATTTATGGCTCATCTTTATAATTAAAGTGAAAGCAAGAAAAGCAAAAGAACCAGTACCTGCAAATTTAATTTTTTAAAAAGATGCTGTGTAGCTTTACCTCACTTTGTAATACTTTTAACATATATCAACGAGCTTTGCAAAATGGCATTTCATAAAATTATAAATGACCCGGTATATGGGTTCATCAGCATTGATGATGTGCTCATCAGTGATATTATTGCACATCCCTATTATCAAAGGTTAAGGCGCATTCACCAGATGGCGATGGCACATTTGGTGTACCCCGGGGCCGTACACAGCCGTTTACATCATTCCCTGGGAGCGTATCATTTAATGCGGTGTGCATTGCAGGAATTATTGAGTAAAGGCGTGGATATTACAAAAGAAGAAGAACAAGCAGCAAAGATTGCCATTTTATTGCACGATATTGGCCATGGGCCTTACTCACATGCCCTGGAACATGTACTTGCAGAAAATATGCATCATGAAGAAATTTCTTTGTTGCTTATGAAAGAATTAAATGAGCAATACGGGGGCAGGCTACAAATGGCGCTTGATATTTTTACCGGCAGTTATAAAAAGAAATTTTTACACCAGTTGGTTTCCGGGCAATTGGATGTTGACAGGATGGATTACCTAACAAGAGATAGCTTTTTTACCGGGGTAAACGAAGGGGTAATTGCTTATGACCGAATTTTAAAAATGCTTACAGTACACCAGGGGGAACTTATGGTAGAAGAGAAAGGAATATATTCAATAGAGAAATTTTTAGTGGCCAGGCGATTAATGTATTGGCAGGTGTATTTGCATAAAACGGTTTTAAGTGCAGAGCAAATGCTGCAACGTATTATTAAAAGAGCCCGGTTGGTAAATGCCCAATGCCAGCAACCCCTCAATCGTTTTATACATGAGCCATTGCAGAATATCACCCTGCAGCAGTTTTGCAGTATTGATGATGTGGATGTGATGATGGCTATAAAAAGTTGGTGCCACGCAGAAGATAAAGTGTTATCCTTATTATGCAAAGGCATTGTAGACCGGCAATTGCTTAAAGTGCAGTATACCACCGAAGCTGTAAACCCGGCCCTGGTAGCCGGGAAACAAAATGAAACAGCACAGCATTTAGGCATTACTATACAGGATGCCTCCTGGCTTGTATTTACAGGTGAAGCTGTGAGCAGTACCTATAATTTTGAAGATGAGCACATCAATATTCTTTTTAAAAATGGTGAGGTAAAGGGGATATCAGAAGTGGATAATGCCTTAATTAGTGAAAATTTAAGAGGCAAGATTAAAAAACATTATTTTTGTTATATCAGAATATAATTTTAAGGATATAAAAATTTTATGGAGTTTAGCGCAACACAAATAGCACAAATAATCGGCGGCACATTAGAAGGCCCCGGAGAAGTATCGGTAGGCGCTTTTGGAAAAATAGAAGAAGCCCGCAGCGGGCAGCTGGCATTTTTAGCCAATCCCAAGTATGAAGAATATTTATATCAAACACAAGCATCTATTGTTATCATCAATAATAATTTGCAATTAAAGGAACCCATTGCGGCCACTTTAATACGGGTTGCGGATCCTTATAGCTCTTTTGCACTTTTGCTGGATAAATACCAGCAAATACAAAAGGAACAACTGAGTGGTGTAGAGGAACCTGTATTTATTCATCCTACGGCCAAAGTAGGCGAAAATGTGTACCTGGGCGCCTTTGTGTACCTGGGCGAAAATGTAATTATTGCAAATAATGTAAAGATTTTTCCCAATTCCTATATCGGCAAAAATGTAAGTATTGGTGAGAATACGATCTTACATGCCGGTGTAAAAATTTATCATAGTACCCGTATTGGCAAAAATGTTTCCATACATGCCGGCACGGTAATAGGCAGTGATGGTTTTGGATATGCACCCCAGGTGGATGGTTCCCTGAAGAAAGTACCACAAATTGGCAATGTTGTCATTGAAGATGGAGTAGAAATTGGCGCCAATACAACAATAGATCGTGCTACCATTGGGAGTACAATTATTAGAACAGGCGCCAAACTGGATAACCTTATTCAAATTGCTCATAATGTAGAAATTGGCGCCAATAGTGTAATTGCCGCACAAACAGGTATAAGTGGCAGTACAAAAATTGGAAAAAATGTAATGATAGGAGGCCAGGTGGGCATTGTAGGCCATATACAAATAGCCGATGGCTCAAAAATAAATGCCCAAAGCGGTGTTAGTAAATCAATAAAAGAGCCCAACAGTGCAGTAACAGGATCGCCTGCATATGATTATACCTCTGCCTTAAGAAGCCAGGCCGTTAGCCGTAATCTCCCTGAAATTGAAAAAAGACTGAAAGAACTGGAAGTTTTTATAAAAAGCATGGATCCTCAAACCAGGCAATAAAGAATAGTCCTTTTCATTCTTCCGCCATTTTGCCTACTTGAACAGCAGCAGAAATTAAATATCTTTGCGCAAAGTTTAAAATAAGTATGGATAAGAATTTTAATGCGGATAAGCAGCATACAATAGCCGAACCCATTCATATTTCCGGAACCGGATTACATACAGGCGTTGATGTTAATATGATCCTGCACCCGGCAAACCCAGGCTTTGGATATCAATTTCAACGCAGCGATTTGCCCAATAAACCTATCATTAAAGCAGATTGCGACCTCGTAACCGATACGGCAAGAGGCACTACCCTGGAACAGGACGGCGTAAAAATTAGCACGGTAGAACATGTATTGGCTGCCCTGGTAGGAATGGGCATAGATAATTGCCTGGTGGAAGTAAATGGTCCTGAAATTCCGATTAAAGATGGCAGCAGTAAAGATTTTGTAGACTGTATTGATAAAGCCGGCGTAGTAGAACAGGATGCTACTAAAATATGGTATAGCCTGGATACCAATATCTCTTTTTATGATGATAAAAAAAGAGTAGAAATGACAGCGCTGCCTGCCACCAGCTATCATATTACCACCCTTATTGATTTTAACAGCCCCGTTTTGGGTACACAGCACGCCAGCCTAAAATCAATAAAAGAATTTCAAAATGAAATAGCACCCTGCCGCACATTTTGCTTTTTACATGAACTGGAAGCTTTGCTGGATAATAATTTGATAAAAGGGGGTGATATCAATAATGCCATTGTAGTGGTTGATAAACCGGTTACCGCCGTTGAAATGAAAAGGCTGGCAAAAGCTTTTGGAAGAGATAAGGTAGAAGTAAAAACAGAGGGTTATTTAAATAACCTTGAACTTCGGTTTGCCAATGAACCGGCCCGCCATAAATTATTAGATGTAGTAGGCGACCTTGCCCTCATTGGTTATCCTATTAAGGCCCATATTATTGCCAACAGGCCCGGCCATAGCAGCAATGTGGAGTTTGCCAGGCAAATAAAAAAATACATAAAGAAGAATAAGCACACCAAAGATGTTCCGGTATATGACCCCAACCAACTGCCCATATATAATACGGAACAAATAGAAAAAACATTACCGCACCGCTATCCTTTTTTATTGGTTGATAAAGTAATTGAACTATCAGATAAAAAAATTGTAGGAATAAAAAATGTAACTTTTAATGAATACTTTTTCCAGGGCCATTTTCCCGGGAACCCGGTAATGCCAGGGGTTTTGCAGGTAGAAGCCCTCGCCCAAACGGGCGGGATCCTGTGCATTAACAGTATGCCCGAGGGTGAATATGACACTTATTTTTTAAAAGTAGATAATTGTAAGTTTAAGCAAAAAGTGGTACCCGGCGATACCATGATTTTAAAAATGGAATTAATTGAACCCATCAGAAGAGGGATTTGTGTAATGCGGGGCAGCGTATATGTGGGGAATAAACTCTGTACAGAAGGTGAGTTTACCGCACAACTTGTAAAAAGAAATTAAGACTTTAGTAATATTGCTAAATGAAACTTTAAATATATCTCCTGGTAGGAGTAGCGAACAAATGATTCATCCCCATACGTATATTCATCCCAATGCCAAACTGGCTACCAATGTAAAGATCGATCCCTTTTCAGTAATTCATCCCAATGTAGAAATTGGTGAAGGTACCTGGGTGGGTAGCAATGTTACCATTATGGAAGGCGCCCGTATCGGCAAAAACTGCCGCATCTTTCCCGGTGCTGTAATTTCTGCTATACCGCAAGATCTTAAGTTTGAAGGGGAAGCTACTACCGTAGAAATAGGAGATAATACAACGATAAGAGAATTTGTAACCATCAACCGGGGCAGCAAAGACAGGTGGACAACCAAAGTGGGAGCCAATTGTTTAATTATGGCGTATAGCCATATAGCCCATGATTGCCAAATAGGCGCCAATTGTATTTTAAGCAATAATACCCAAATTGCAGGGCATGTAGAGATGGGCGATTACGCCATACTTGCGGGTATGTGTGCGGTACACCAGTTTGTAAAAATTGGCCAGCATGCCTTTGTAAGCGGTGGCTCGCTGGTAAGTAAAGATGTGCCTCCATATATAAAAGCGGGCCGTACCCCCCTAAGTTATGCCGGGGTGAATTCGGTGGGCCTCAAGCGCCGAGGATTTTCACTCAACCGCATCAACCAAATACTGGATATCTACCGTATTATTTATAACCGTAATTTAAATACTACCCAGGCATTACATTATATTGAAGAAGAATTACCCGCTACCGATGAAAGGGATGAGATTGTTACTTTCATCCAGGAAAGTGGCAGGGGAATCATCAAAAAATTCAGCAAAACTAATAATGAGGAAGAATAGTTTTTTATGGGCTATTCTTTTTTTTATTTAATGCGTTATGCAAATTCATGTACAACAGCTAGGAAAAAGATTTAACCGGGAATGGATATTCCGGAATTTATCATATGATTTTTTTCCGGGTAAAAAATATGCGCTCACAGGCGCAAATGGTTCCGGTAAATCCACTTTACTCCAGGTGTTGATGGGATCTTTATTACATTCTGAAGGAAGATTACTTTACAGCAATAATTCAAAAAATAAAATAGAAGACCCTTATTCCTTTGTAACCATAGCGGCTCCTTATCTTGATCTTATTGAAGAAATGACAGCTACCGAGTTTTTAAATTTTCACCTTTCTTTTAAAACCCTTACCTGTAGTATTGCTGAACTTTTAGAAACGGTACAATTACAAAAGGCTGCTCATAAGCAAATTCGTTATTTCAGCAGTGGTATGAAGCAGCGTTTAAAGATCGGGCAGGCTTTTTTTAGTGATAGCCCCGCTTTGTTTTTAGATGAACCAACTACTAATCTTGATGTGGAAGGGATACAATTGTATGCCCGCTTAATAGAATATCATACCCATAAGAGGCTGGTGATAATTGCCAGTAATGACAAACAGGAATACCATTTTTGCGATGAACAAATTTCTATTATGGATTATAAATAGTTAGCGCCTGCTGGCAATTAGTAGGTTTAAATCGGTATATTTTATATCGAATTTTTCACTGAGATGAAAATTGGTAAGTGCCCCTTTAAATAAATAAATACCACTCCTGATATTAAGTTTATGCCAAACCACATTATCAATGCCGCCATCTTCTGCTACTTCTAATAATAAGGGCATAAGCACATTGCTGATAGCCTGTGAAGCAGTACGGGCAAAGCCACTGGGTATATTGGGTACGCAATAATGAATAACATCGTATTTTTTAAACACAGGCTTTTTATGGGTTGTTACCATACTTGTTTCAAAACAGCCGCCATGATCAATACTCACATCCAGTATTACACTCCCGGGGCGCATTTGGCTTACCATTTCTTCTGAAACCACTATGGGTGTACGGCCGCCACTGCCGCCTAAAGCGCCCACAGCCACATCGCAACTCTTTAATTGCTTTGCTAAAATTTTAGGTTCTAACACAGAGGTCCACATACGGGCTCCTATATTATTTTGCATCCGCTTTAAGCGATATATACTATTGTCAAAAACTTTTACACTGGCGCCCATGGCTAAGGCGGTTCGGGCAGCATATTCACCTACAATACCGGCACCTATAATAATTACTTTAGTGGGCGGTATCCCGCTTATGCCACCTACTAAAACGCCCTTACCGTTATTGGCATTGCTCAGGTACTGGCCTGCAATTAAAAGGATAGCGCTCCCTGCAATTTCACTCATACTGCGAACGATTGGGTTGTGGCCACTCCCGTCTTTTAAATTTTCAAAGCTCAGCGCTGTAATCCTTTTTTGCATCATTTTTTCGATAATGCTTTTTTTCATTACCGAAAGATGGATAGGGGATATGATGGATTGGTTCAACCTTATATATTCACATTCTTCTTCGCTTACGGGGGCGCTCTTTACCAGGATATCGCTTTCATAAACATCTTTCTTGGTAAAAACAATTTTAGCACCTGCATCACTATAATCTTTATCGCTATAATTGGCGCCTTCGCCGGCCTTGGTTTCTATTTGTACATCATGGCCATTGGCAATAATTACACCTACGGCTTCCGGTGTAAGCGCTACCCGGTTCTCATTAAATGAATCTTCCCGGGGTATGCCAATAAATAATTTTTCTGTTTTTGGTTTTACGTCAAGCGTTTCTTCCAGCGTTTCGTATGCTAAAGAGGGGGATACAAAAGGTTTTGATGTTGCCATGATTTGTAAATGGAATAGGATACAAATTACAAATTTATTTCCAGCTTTCTGTGGTTATGGGGAAGTAAAGTTAAAGTGCATTTAACTGCATTTTCAGGTATTAAGGATAGGGCATGCTGCGGCCACTCTACCATGCATAACGCCCCGGAATACAAACAATGCTCTACCCCTGCGGCGATGGCCTCTTCTTCATCTTTAATCCGGTACAAATCTAAATGGTACATCGGGGTCCCATCTGCCAGGGTATATTCATTAATAATAGAAAAAGTGGGGCTGCTCACCGTATCTTTTACGCCAAGTGTTGCAGCGATGGCTTTTACCAAAGTAGTTTTGCCGGCACCCATTTCCCCGTATAAACAAAGTACACCGGTATTATTCATTTTTTCTAATAATAATTTTGCAACCTCGTTGATTTCAACCAATGAAAAAATTACATCCATGATGCAAAGATAAATTTCATAATTAGGAATTGTTTATAAGTTACCCACGGTAAATTTGTAACATGCTAAAAGAAGAATTAACCGTAACGGGAATGACCTGTAGCAATTGTGCATTAAGTGTGTCAAAATTCCTGGAAAAACAAGGCTTGCAAGAGGTAAAAGTAGACCCCATTAGTGGCGCTGTAAGTTTCTTACATTCCAATAGCTACGATAAAGAAATAATACAGCAGGGCATCAAAAAACTGGGTTACCAGGTGGTTGAAGAAGCCGGTGATCATGCTCATGCTCATGCCGGGGGATCTGGTTTTTTAAATAGTAATAAAAAGAGGTTTTTCTTTTGTTTACCATTTACCGCAGTTTTAATGTTACACATGCTGCATAGCTGGCTGCCGGTGCATTGGTTAATGAACCCCTGGCTGCAACTTCTATTATGCCTGCCCGTTTTTGTAGTCGGAATTTGGCATTTTGGCCGTAGTGCAATCAGTAGTTTACGATCCGGTGTTCCCAATATGGATGTGCTGATAGCGCTGGGGGCCCTGGCCTCTTTTGTTTATAGTTTAACCGGGGCCGTGCTAAACCTTGGCGATGATTATTTGTTTTTTGAAACAACGGCTTCCATTATCACCCTCGTGTTTTTTGGTAATTTTTTAGAAGAGTCATCCATTAAGTCTACCCAGCGATCGGTAAATGCATTGGCAAAATCACAAAAAGTGATGGCCAATATGATTGCCTTTGATGATGAACACAAAGAACAAATTTTTCCCATTGAAAATATTTATTTAAAAACAGGAGACCTGCTCTTAATAAAAAATGGAGAACAGGTACCCGCTGATTGTAAAATATTATGGGGAGATTGCCAGGTAAATGAAGCCATTATTACCGGAGAATCCATGCCCGTATACAAGCAAAAAAAAGACAGCTTAATTGGGGGTAGCTTATTGGTAGAAGGGTTAGTGAAAGCGCAGGTTACAGCAGCCGGAAAAGATACCGTTCTCAGCGGCATACTACAAATGGTAAGGCATGCACAGGCAGAAAAACCGCCTATGCAAAAAATGGCAGATAAAATCAGTGCTGTTTTTGTTCCGGTAGTAGTGGGGCTGGCATTCATCACCTTTTTTGTAAACTATAGTTTCTTTGATAAGACAGCAGGTACAGCGCTTATGCGTAGTATTGCGGTATTGGTAATTTCTTGCCCTTGTGCTATGGGTTTAGCTACGCCGGCGGCAATTGCGGTGGGGCTGGGCAGGGGAGCAAAAAAGGGAATTTTATATCGGAATGCATCGGCATTAGAATCATTTAAAAATATAAAGCAAGTAGTTTTTGATAAGACGGGTACCCTCACCACCGGCGATTTTCATATTTCGGGTATGCATAGCGAAGGAGATGAAAACGGGTTTAAGAAAATAATGTATTCACTGGAAAAATATTCAAACCACCCCATTGCCCAATCGATAGTAGATGCTTTTAAAGGAAACGGGGAGATCCGTTGGGCTAAAGTAGAAGAGATTAAAGGCCTGGGTGTACGAGCGCAAGACGCTGAAGGAAATATGTATGAAGCGGGTTCATATAAATTATTAGATGAAAAACCCGAAGTTCCACATACCGTTTATTTGCTTAAAAATAAAAAAAACATCGGTTGGGTAAATGTAGAAGATAGTATTAGAGAGGAAGCCAGGCAGGTAATTGACTGGCTTCATGCAAAAAAAATAAATACCATTTTATTAAGTGGCGATCGGCTTGAAAAATGTAAACAAGTGGCTGCTGCGTTGGGCATTGACGAAGTAATAGCAGAACAAACACCTGACCAGAAATTGGCTAAAATAGCCGAGCTTAATGCCATCATGCCTACGGCGATGGTAGGCGATGGCATAAATGATGCCCCTGCATTAGCAAAAGCCACTTTAGGTATTTCCCTGAGTGGAGCTTCGCATATTGCCATGCAAAGTGCAGATGTGATTTTACTAAACAACGGGCTGAAAAGATTACCGGAAAGCCTGGGCTTGGGTAAACATACTTATATTACTATTAAAGAAAATTTATTTTGGGCATTTGCTTATAATATAGTTGCCATACCCATTGCTTCTGTTGGCTTATTAAGCCCTACTTTTTCAGCATTAGCCATGGGATTAAGCGATGTGGTACTGGGCTTAAACTCAGTAAGGTTATTTGTAAAAAAAGTAATTTAATATTCCTGTATTTTATGCATATTGAGTAGTACATACATTGCGGGCTATGTGTTACCTTTATCCCTTAAACATAATAATTATACTGTTTGCTGTAAAATGGGTCTATCCCTGCTTACTGCTTCAAGTACAATTGCTGGTTACCAAAATATCATGTCTCAATCATCCGAAATATTTTTAGCAAAGAGTACAATTAAAGCAGCCGATTTAGAACACCGGCGAACCATTAATTTTAATATGGCCCGCTATAACAGTGCGGTACCCAAAGGAAAAGAACAATTTGCCAACCTGGAATTAGCCAGGCAGCGTGCCAAGAATTTGAAATGGCGTGCTATTGAAACATTAGACAAACAATTAGAAGATTTTGAACTAAACTTTACCCGCCGGGGCGGAAAGGTTTTGTGGGCCGAAAATGGGGAACAGGCTACAGAAGCGATTTTGCAGATATGCAAAGAAAAAAATTGTAAAATGCTGGTGAAGAGTAAAAGTATGGTTACCGAAGAAATTCACCTGAATAAAGCATTGGAAAAAAATGGTATTGAAAGTGTAGAAACCGATTTGGGGGAATACATCCAGCAGTTGGACAATGAGCCCCCTTACCATATTGTAACACCCGCCATGCATAAAAGCAAAGAAGATGTTGCTCGTCTTTTTGCAAATAAACTCGGTACCGACCCCAAACTTACAGCACAGGAACTTACCGGGGTTGCACGCCATATCTTAAGGGAAAAATATGTACAGGCCGAAGTGGGTGTAACCGGGGCTAATTTTATCATTAGCGAAATAGGGGCAGTGGCCGTTACAGAAAATGAAGGCAATGCAAGATTAAGTTGTGCCTTTCCTAAAACACATATTGTAGTAGTGGGGATTGAAAAAATGCTAACATCACTTACTGACCTGGCTTTATTCTGGCCCATGCTCAGCACATTTGGTACCGGCCAGAAAATTACAGTATATAGCAGTATCCTCAGTGGCCCCAGGCAGCCGGGTGAAACAGATGGCCCGGAAGAAATGATTGTAATATTGCTGGATAATGGACGTACCAATATATTAAAAAGTCCAAAACAAAGGGAGAGCCTCTATTGTATTCGTTGCGGTGCTTGCCTGAATGCTTGCCCCGTGTATAAAAATATTGGGGGACACGCCTATGGAGTTACCTACAGCGGGCCTATCGGAAGTGTGATTACTCCGCATTTACAAGGCCTGCAAGAGTATAAACATTTAAGTTATGCCTCTTCCTTATGCGGTAATTGTACCGAAGTATGCCCCGTACACATTAATATCCACGAACTTTTATTAGAAAACAGGAAAGAATCAGTATCCGCAGGAATGGCTCCTGTATCAGAAAAAATGGCCTGGAAAATGTGGCGTTTGGCAAGCCTGAACAGGCGCCTGATGAATATGGGAAATGGCAATATGAAATCAAAAGTGGTGAATGGTTTATTTAAACAATGGAGCCGCCACCGGGCAGATTTATCCTTTAGCCCAAAGACCTTTAATGAAATGTGGAAAGACCAATACAAGAAATAAATAAGAGGTTCTAATCATAATTTTATTTACGGATCCCCTTTATTCATGAGCATACTATTATTTTGTGAACGTTCATCCACCAGGCTTCAGTATATCTGCAAATTTATTTTTGGGGAACAATTATCCAATAATTGCAGTATAACCATCGATGCTGAGAATTTTGAAAAACATGACGGCCCCAAAATTAATTATAGTACCCGTTCATTTGCTGACAACAGCCTTCAAATAATTCCCCAGGGTTTATTATTGGAAACGGGTATCCGGGCACAACAAATAGATTGTGAAGAAGGAACTGGAAATAAATATTTTTTTAAAACGGGGGGGCACTATCCCTATGATATTTTAAGCGGTTGTTTTTATTTAATAAGCCGGTATGAAGAATACCTTCCTTATACAGAAGATGATTATGGGCGCTATGCACATACCAATTCAATAGCTTTTAAAAAAGATTTTTTAAAAATCCCGCTTGTAAATTTTTGGATACAGGATTTTGTAAAAATATTACAATATCATTATCCCGTTTTAAAATTTACCACTCCTGCTTTTGCTTTTCATCCTACTTACGATATTGATATTGCGTACGCTTATTTATATAAGGGGCTCATTAGGAACCTGGGAGGGTTTTTGTTATCTCCATCTTTAGGCCGGCTAAAAGTTCTATCGGGGTTTAAAGGAGACCCGTATGATGTATATGATTACCTGGATGACTTGCATGAAAAGCATGGATTAAAACCCCGTTATTTTTACCTGGTAGCCGAATCCAATGGGTTGTACGATAAAAATATTCCTCCCGCAAACCCGGCTATGCAGCACTTACTTAAAAAGCAATCTGAAAAATATGAAATTGGTTTGCATCCATCCTGGGCCAGTTACCATAAAGAAGAAATAGTTCAGGCCGAAAAAGAAGTGCTGTCCAAATTAATCAATAAAAGGGTTGTATTTTCCAGGCAGCATTATATCCGGTTTTCACTTCCAAAAAGTTTTGAAATTTTAGAATCTGCCGGCATTACCGATGATTACAGCATGGGCTATGGCAGCATTAATGGATTCAGGGCATCGGTAGCCAGCCCCTATCCCTGGTATAATTTAGAAAAAGAAAAAATCAGCAAACTTCGTATTCATCCTTTTTGCTTTATGGATGCCAATAGTTTTTTTGAACAGCATTATACTGCCGGGGAGGCATTGCAAGAATTAATTTATTATAAGGATCAATGTAAAAAAGCCAATGCCAGGCTTACTACTATATTTCACAATAATATTTTAGGTTACGATAGCCGTTTTGAGGGATGGCGAACGATGTACTCCCGGTTTATATCTCAGCTTCTGTAATAATTTTTGCTGCATTTCTTCGCACACTATAATTTACCAGGAACACGCCGGTAAGGGTTATGATGGCGCCCCAAATGATAATTACAGTTATTTTTTCACTCAGCAACAGGGCTCCAACCATCATGGCTACCAGCGGATTTATATAAGCATACAGGGATGCAATAGGCGCCGGCAATTTCCGGATCGTATAAATAAAGGCGATAAAGGCCAGTATAGAACCCAATAAAACCAGGTAAAAGATAAGCCCATAACTATACCATGAAATTTTAGATAACGGCATGAGCGGTTGATTGAACCAGGCTAATGCATATAATATAAATGAACTGATAAACATTTGCCAACCGGTACCGTAATACGGATTTATATTTCTTTTATTCTTTATCAAAAAAACCGTACCCAGGCTCCAGGAAATCATAGCCAGTAAAGAAACCAGGATTCCAAAAAAATAATTTTCACCCTTTGTTTGAAAAGCATTTTCATAAAAGACCAATGCAACCCCGCTTATCCCTAAGATCAATCCCGTAAGGGTAAGGGGTGTGATATTTCTTTTCCCATAAAATAGCGCTTCAATAATCACAACACTTAAAGGATACAGGGTTCCTATTAATGCAGCCATACCGGCAGGAATATATTTTACACCCCAGGTGCTAAATCCATTTGCAAAAACAAACATCAGTAACGCCATTACAGTAAGCCATCTAAATTCTGTTATACTGGGCCACTTCATTTTTTTAAAAAATAAAAAATAAGATATGAAAATACTGCCGGCAATAAACTGGCGGATGGCAGACATTTGTAATGCCGGAACCTCGGCAACTGTCATTTTACTGGCTACCCAGGTAGTTCCCCAAATGGTGCTGGTAGCAAATAATGCCAGGTAAGCTTTAGCCTTTATATTATTTTTTATTTTTTGTATCAAGTAATTAATGTTTAAAATGCCTCATAGAGGTGAGTACCATGGCCAGGTTATGTTGTTTGCAATAATCAATAGAATCTTTATCCCTGATAGAACCTCCCGGTTGAATAAATGCAGTTATCCCTGCCTGGTGCGCTATGGTAACGCAATCATCAAACGGAAAGAAGGCATCACTGGCAAGCACGGCTCCTTGCAGGCTGGCGCCAAACTGGTTGGCTTTCCCTATGGCTTGTTTTAAAGCATCTATGCGGCTCGTTTGACCACATCCCTTGCCTAAAAGCTGATTGTTTTTTACGAGGGCAATGGCATTACTCTTTAGATGTTTGCAAATGATGTTACAGAAAGCCAGGTCACTCTTTTCAACCTCAGTACTTTCTCTGCCTCCTGATTCCTTCCATTGTTCGTAATTTCCTTCATCAGCCTGTTGTAATAAAACGCCTCCCAGCAACGATTTATATTGTTCCTGTTGCATGGGATATTCTTTTACCTGTAATACGATACGGTTCTTTTTTTTACAAAGTAATTCCAGTGCTTTTGCAGCATAAGCCGGGGCCATTAGCACTTCAAAGAAAAGTTCATGAATGCCTGCTGCAGTTTCTTCATCAATGGGTTTATTGCACACCAGCACGCCTCCAAAAGCACTTTCAGGATCACCTGCAAGGGCTGCATCCCAGGCCTCTTTTACAGTTTTGCGTTTTGCAATACCACATACA
This sequence comes from Sphingobacteriales bacterium 39-19, assembly GCA_001898465.1. GTDB lineage: Bacteria > Bacteroidota > Bacteroidia > Chitinophagales > Chitinophagaceae > Ferruginibacter. The sequence goes on from MKTX01000007.1 coordinate 138,672, forward strand.
TTGGTATGTTTTATTATGGCAAAAACAGCTTCCTCATCCGTTTTAAATTCTTTTATGAGTTGTAATGCAGAATCTGCATCTACCAGGTTATTATAAGAAAGATCTTTGCCATTTAGTTGTACAAAGAGATCATCCAGGTTGCCCATGAAAGATGCCTGCTGCTGCGGGTTTTCTCCATATCTTAAAATTTTATTTTCACTTCCAAAAGGGCTTTTGATTTCAGTTTTATGAAAATAAGCAGATATGGCTGTATCATATTCCGTGCAAATATCAAAAGCTTTAATGGCAAATTCACGCCTTTGCTCATAACTGGTTTTTCCCTGCTGGGTTTTCAATATGCCTAATAAATGAGGGTAATCTTTTTTATCTGCCACTACCAGGATATCCTTGTGATTTTTTGCTGCAGCCCGTAACATGGAAGGGCCACCAATATCAATTTTTTCGATAATTAAACTTTCATCATTCGTTTGTTTTACCGTTTCAGAAAATGGATACAGGTCTACAATCACCAGGTCTATCCGGGGGATCTCGTATTTATCCATCTCTTCCAGGTGCTGGTTATCGTCACGTTTTCCTAAAATACCGCCAAATACCGATGGATGAAGTGTTTTCACCCTCCCTCCTAAAATTGCAGGGTATTGAGTAAGTGTTTCTACAGCCTGGCAGGTAAACCCGTTTTTTTTAATAAAATCCAGGGTGCCGCCTGTGCTGTATATAGTAATGCCCAGGTGGTTAAGTTCTTGTAAAATGGGTACCAGCCCGTTTTTATAAAAAACAGAGATGAGTGCTGATTCTATTTTTTGCATAAAGCGCTTACATGTTAGAGGTCTTGTACAAAAGCTCCCTGTTCAGGAACTGAATGGCAGCGCAAATTTAAACTTTCACATAGTGTTTTCCATTGTTCAATTTTCCACATACTATTAGAAGCGTCAAAAACTACGATAGTGGGGCGGTAGAGCAGGTTTAGATGTTTAATATCCACTTTTGCATTTTTAGAAATGATCAGGATATCTGCTTTAGTTGTATTCACCGATAAAGCTGAATCTATTGGGGTATTTATAATAAAAATTGATTTTTCTTTAAATTTCAGGATATGGGGCGCTAAAGTTTGCAAATGTGTAAGCTTTTCAGCAGGTTTAACCTGCAGTGATACCCGGGCAGGTTTTAAATAAAAATTGCGGGGTAGTGCATCCTGCAGCAGTATGCTATCTCCTATAAAATAATAATTGTTATTTTCTATAATATCTACAGCTGCATATTTTGAGGCATTGTAAACAATAATTTTTTGCTGATGTAATAAGGTATAATGTGCCATACTTTGCACCATTACAAAACCTGCAAATGCAGTTAGCCCCAGGTATAACCATTTTTTATTCTTATATAAAAGCCAGGCACAGCAGCCTAATATAAAGCTATATAGTAACCAAGTGGTAAATACGTTGGCATAAACCTGGTCCAGTAACGAATAGGGCAGATCATTAAATGTTTGAATTACTTTATTCATTACATCAATAAGCCAACTTATCACAACGCCTAAAAGTTTAGCCAGCCCCGCCCACCAGGAGAAAGCGAGCAAGGCAATTTCTCCAAAGAGAATAAGGGTAGAAAGGGGTACGGCAAAGAGGTTTGTAAATAAAAAAGTATTTGGAAACTGGTGAAAATAATATAAGCATACCGGGAAAGCAAAAACCTGGGCGGCTAATGTTACACTCATCAGGCTCCATATTTGCCGGAATGGCCAAAATGAAATGTAAAATAACCGGTAGATTGGTTGTTGCAGCCAAACGATTCCAAATACAGCCAGGTAACTTAATTGAAACCCTACATCCCATAAATAATAGGGGTTATAGCTGAGCATTAAAAATGCAGAGGCTGACAAAGAATTATAAGTAGAAGCTTGTTTAAAAAATGTTTTACCGGTTAAAATACAAGTAAACATTACGGCACTCCGTATTACCGAAGCAGAAGCGCCGGTAACAAATGAAAAAAGCCAGAGAAAGGAAAGGATGATTACCAGGTTGAATATCTTTTGTCGTTTTACCCACGGAACTCTTGTAAAGATCCAGAATAAAACGGCATATATTAAACCCAGGTGTAAACCCGAGATGGCAATAATATGAACGACACCGGTATTGCTGTATGCCTGCACCAGGTCTTTATCCAGGTCTTCTTTGTAGCCAATTAATAAGGCTTCAGCAATGCCTTCTACGTTTTTATTGCCGCTGATATAAGTTTTAAGTGTATTCAGTACGGCCATCCGGGATTGATAAATAAAGGCATAAAACCGGTTTTTATCTTCCCCTTCCAGTACTTTATAATCTCCTGCCCGTAGGTAAGCCGTATGGTATAAACCCTGGAAGGCTGCATAGCGTTCATAATTAAATGCCCCCGGGTTTCCTGAATTTTTAATTGCCTGGATACTTGCATTTACCCAAAGGCGATTGCCATATGCTAATGAAGGATAGGCTGTTTTTGCAAAATATAAAATGATTCTGCCATTTACGGGAATGGTACTATCTCCATCTTGAACGAATAATACTTTGGCTTCTGCTTTATACGAATTTGGTTTCTCCAGGGGCGGTTCATCTACCCGGATGATCAATTGGCTGTTATTACGGATGTAATTCCCGTACCAACCGGGCTTGTCTCTGGCACTTTGCAAAAGCGTAAGTAACATCGCTACACCTGTAATCATCAAGTTCAGCAGGAGGCCCTGGTATTTTCTAAAAATATATTTTATATGAAAGGGTAAAAAGGGGATGCTTACAAAGGCAATAGTAAAACTAAAAATAGAAATTATTAAGAAGGATAACTGGAAGCGCAAATACCATTGCAGCATGATGCCGGCTACAAAGGGTAAAAGCAGCCTAACAAAGGGCGAGGCCTTCCATTCGGGTACATGAACAGGGGCTTTCATGTACTAAATATAAATTATTTTTTAGAGATATTGGCTGGCTCTTATTTAAAAATTGAGTTGAGTAAACCGGCCAGGTGAACACCCCCTTCAAGCAACTGGTTATTGAGTATGGCCTGGTATTTATAATTATAATTATAAGGGTTTATTTTTTGGTCCGGTTCTGTAATATCGGCATAAATTTTTTGTGCTAAAAGATAACTGCGGTACACCCAATCTTCTAGCGGAATGGCCTGTAATGCTTCCCGCTGCTGCCGGGTAGTAAAATTAATGGCATGGGCATACTCGGTATAACTCAGGTCTTGAAACGAAATCAGGTCCTCATCCCATATCCGGTGAAGATTGGTACTGTTGCCAAACCATTTTAGTTTTATACTGTTGCCCCCCCGGTCGCTTAACTGACCCACATGCATGGGCTGGTGCAAATCGCCTATTAAGTGAATTAAAAATTTTAAATCGAATGCTTTTTGGTCTTGTGATAAATTACCTCTTTTTAATTCGGCTACCAGCACATTGATTCGGTTATATATATTGGGAGCAGAAGCGGTTTGCAGGTATCGGTGTACCGAATCGGCGCTGAGCCCGCTTTCCAAATTTACATAATGCCAGGGGTCATACATTTTCATCGTAGAATCTGATTTTATAAAATCGGGCCAGTTGGCGCTCATGGCCATCGTTTCATTACCCAGTATTTTTTGGATTTCTTTTTTTGCCGTTTTGGTTAAATAAGTTTCTGCAATTTGGGCTACCACACGATGCCCCAGTAAACCCCATGCACCCGCTTGTTGTGGCAGGTTTAGAGCTGCCAGGAGAAGAACCGGGATTATTATTTTCTTTATCATAACGGTTATATTTAAATATATTTTTCAGGAAAGTGATTGTAGTAATTTTTTTTCTTTTTCAAACGGAACAAATAAAAAATCACCTACATATCCTTCATCATCCTTTTCATTTTGTTTTTTAATGAGTTTATTTTGAATCAGCATATAACAATTATACTGTAAGGCACCCATTAATTCATTTACAATAGATTTATGGTTTCCCCAAGTTTCTACCTGCAGTAAGGGTCTGTGCTGTTGTATGATGTCTTTAATTTCCGGTAATACCACATCTTCATACCCTTCTATATCGCATTTTATGTAATGCAAGGCCTCCAGGTTTTTTAGTAAAACGGATCCCCGTTTCATATCCACCTCAAAGGTATAATTATCCTTGTCTTCATCTTGCTCCCTTTTAATATGAGCCAGCCCGGTACGTAAATAGCCGGCTTGCCGGGGTACCGTCATTTTAATTTTTTTTTCCTCTAATCCCAGTGCATAGTTATAGAACTGGCATTGGGGATAAGATTGTAAAGCTGCTTTCAGTAAATTAAAAAAAGGCACAACCGGTTCAATAGCAATTACACGCCCCCCGGAACCGGTAAGGGTTGCAAAAATTTTTGAAAAATAGCCAAGGTTTGCACCCAGGTCCAGGATTGTATCACCGGGTTTTATGAGCTTTTGAACGAAATAGTGAAATTTATAGGTCTCATCATTTTTTAGTAAGCCTGCGGCATACATACGGTAAAAACCCAGTTGCAAAAAGCGTAAATATTTTTCCTGGCCTAATAATTTATAAGCAAGCTTTTTTATTCCATTTATCATTCCCTGTTTTAATAATTAAATGCAATAGTAATGCATAAATATAAAATGGAAAGCCTCAAATACATTAAAATGGGTTAAACTTTTAAGTTTCATGTGCATCAAACTCTGTGTTTGGTTATTTTTGCAACAACAATAATTTATATGAGTCAACAACCGGACGATAAAGAACTCTTACTGCAGTTTAAAAATGCAAGTACCCGGGAAGCCGCCTATACCCAAATCATTAAGAAGTACCAGGAAAAGCTGTACTGGCATATCCGCCGCTTAGTGATTGGGCACGACGACGCCAATGATGTATTACAGAATATGTTTATAAAAGTTTGGAAAAACTTAGATAATTTCAGGGAAGACAGCCAATTGTACACCTGGCTATACCGTATTGCTACCAATGAATCTCTTAGCTTTATTGACCAGGCGAAGCGAAAAGCCACCACTTCGATGAGTGATCATGAAGATTATTACAGCAATAAATTAAAATCAGATAAAGATTTTGACAGTAAGAAATTAGAATGGAAACTGCAATTGGCAATACAGGAATTACCCGAAAAACAAAAAGCGGTATTTAATTTACGCTATTTTGATGAAATGCCCTACGAAGAAATGAGTAAAGTGTTGGAAACCAGTGAGGGAGCGCTAAAAGCCAGTTATCATCATGCGGTAAAGAAAATTGAAGATTATATACTTAATCGTTAAACTTTTCACTTCCTTTATAGTCTATAACATTGTGAACGAAAAATTAAACATACAATCAGAATTAGAAAGCCTTAGCCCCCTTTTAAAGAAAATTGGGAATAAGAATGTATTTTCTGTTCCTGAGGGTTATTTTAACGAGATTCCGGCACAGGTTCTGCAGCAGTTACATACCCTCCCGGGCGCTTTTTTACCCAACATACAAACCCGACCTCAGGATGTTCCGGCTGGTTATTTTGAGGAACTTGCCGGTAAGATTCTGGAAAGAGTAAAAAAAGAAGAAGAAACTTCTGCTATATTGATGAATATAGGCAGAGACAATGTATTTACTGTTCCCGAGGGATATTTTGATAACCTGCCAACAGCGATATTAGCCCAAATACCCCGTCGTGCAAAAGTAATTTCTTTACACCCGCTGAGATCCGCTTTCCGGTATGCCGTTGCAGCTGCTTTGACCGGCTTGCTTGGATTGAGTATTTTTTTCATGGTACAAAAGAATACACCCCGTACTTCGGGAGTAGATAAAGTGGTGCTGGCGCAGGCAAATAAAATAATTGCCAATAAAAGTTTTAATGATGTCTTAAATACTTTATCAGAGTCAGATATAGAAAAATATTTAACGGCACAAGGCCAGGATGTAGATGCGGCGCTTGTATTCTCTGCAGCTGCTGACGATAATGCATTGCCCGAGCCCGAAGAATACCTTTTAAATGATAAAACCCTGGATCATGTTTTGCAACAATTTAATTTAACGAATTAAAACCACCAGTATGAAAAAAATTCTATTCATAGTAAGTTTAGTTTTGGGAAGTATCTCTACGGTATTTGCACAAGAACCGGGCGATGATGCCGGCAAAGGACAAAAGATACAAGCATTATATGTAGCTTATATTACCCAGCAATTGAAACTTACAGAATCTGAAGCACAAAAATTTTGGCCGGTACATAGCCAGTATGATGCAGAAATAAAAGCAATAGGTTTAGGTGGTAATGAACTGGACCGGCAACAAAGTATATTGAATATTAAGAAAAAATACCAGGATCGTTTTTCTAAAATTATTGGCGCAGACCGCACGAATGATTTCTATAAAACAGATTCGGAGTTTAGAAAAAGAATGGTTGAAAGATTAAAAAAATTAAGACAACAAAACCCCAACCGAAGAAATAATAAATGGATGAATTAATATAAGCGTTTAGTTATCAATATTATAATTGTTTAAACAGCTATCCAATGGGTAGCTGTTTCATTTTATATAATGCCTTATTTGGCAATATTATTATACTTAGAAATTAAAACTAATAAATGTGAATGATTATTAAAATTCACCTAAATTTGCTTTAGGTGTTTTTCATAGGTTAGCAACGGCCAGCTCTTTTTAGGGCAGGCCTTTTTTTTGCTATCCCTTGTATATGGGCGATTTCAGGTCGTGATAAAACAAAAATGTCCATTTTTTTTCTTTTCCTTCCTGCCACCATTTTTGCCTTAATTCCATCGCTTTTCTTCCATCAAAATCATATTTGGCTATAAATTTATTTTTCATTTGCTGTAACTGTGGGGCTTCATCGCCACCATAAAAAAGGGTTTGCCCATCTTCTTCAATCCAATATACGATATGGTGCGGGCAATGGGCGCCTGAAGGGGCGTAACGGATATATCCATCTATGCTACCCGTTTGTTCTGGTAAGAGTTCTGCAAAATGAGCATCTTTTAATAATTCAAATTCATCGGCAATATAGCTGGCATTGTTTTTTTGAAGCCCATAAGTAAGCTCAGCATTATTTACATAATACACCGCATTGGGGAATGCCGGTAATGAATCATTATCAATTGCAATACCACCGGCATGGTCTTTATGTAAATGGCTTAGTAAAACTTTGGTAATATCCATTGGGCTTATGCCGTGCATTAATAATTGCTGATGTAATTGTAAGGTTCCGTCTTCCAGGCGGTGGCCCAGGCCGGTATCTAAAAGAATGATGTCTTTTTTTGTAACAATACAAAATGGCTGAACTTCTACCAGTAAACTGCCGGGCCGGTTTCGCAAATGATCGGTCTCCAGGTTAAAAGGAATAAATTTCTTACTGCTGTCAATTGAAAAAACACCTTCTTGTAAAGGATAAATAGTCATGGCGTAAAAATACTTTAATAAAAAATATTATCGTAAAACCATTTGCCTGTCGGCATCCAGCTTTACTAAAATAAAAATGAGTATGGTAAAAGTGATTAAAGAAGATCCGCCATAACTCATGAGTGGCAAGGTGATACCGATTACCGGAGCCAGCCCGATGGTTACACAAATATTAATGGCTACATGAAAAAAGATAATACTGGCTACCGCATATGCATACACCCGGCTAAAGACACTTCGCTGTCGTTCTGCTATTTTTATCATTCGTATGAGCAGGACCAGGTATAATAAAATTAATAAGGTGCAACCTGCAAAACCAAAATTTTCGCCTACCGAAGTAAATATAAAATCAGTATGTTGCTCAGGTACAAAATCACCTTGCGTTTGTGTGCCTTTTAAAAAACCTTTTCCGAATAATCCGCCAGAGCCGATGGCGATCTTTGATTGTTTTACATTATAATCCTGACCTTCTGCTTTCTTTTTTCTTTCTTTTTCTTCTTCAGGCGTAAGGATAACCGTTTTATCCTGGAAGGGATTATCTACGCCCACCATGCTAAAAATCCGGCTTGCCTGGTAGGGTTTAAAAACATGTTTAAATACAAATGGGATAGCCAGGCCCACAAACAATGAACAAAATAACCAAATGGCAAGAGTACCAACCAGGAGTGTATTGTTTCTTCTTAATTGCCTGCGGTTAAGAAATAAAAAAAGTACCGCTAAAACTGCAAAAGCAATAAGTAAGGTTTGGGTATGAAAGAGTAAAGATATGACCAATAGCACCGCCATACTTACCCCTACTACCAGGTATATGGCAGGTAAGCCTTCCCTGTACATAGGAAATAAAAATGCAAAATATACAATGGCCAGGCCGGTTTCACCTTGTAAAATAGATAGGGCTGCCGGCGTAAAGGCAATCGCAGCAGCAATGAGTTGAGACCTGGCTTTACTAAAATCCAGGTCGGGCATTGACATGTATTTGGCCAGTGCCAATGCAGTGAATATTTTGCAAAGTTCTACGGGTTGCAAATTCATAAATCCCAGCGGGATCCAGCTTTTAGAACCTTTTATCTCTTTGCCCACTACAAAGGTGGCCAGAATAAGTACAATACCAATTAAATAAGCCAGGTTTGAAGTGGCAGTAAAAAACTTACTATCCGTAAGTAAAATAAATGTGGCCAGTATAATGCATGCGCCAAAAAAATATAATTGTTTACTATAGTTTTGTTTAAAGCCCAGGAAAGTTTTAATTACATCAGTACCGGTTTTATATTCTACTGAAAAAATACATAAGATACCAAAACTTACAATAATGAGATAAAGCCAGATCAAGACCCAATCGACCCCTTTTGATATAGAAACATTTTTTTGATACATGTATGCAATTAGTTTTTAGTGGTATCGGCTTTTAGGTTTTGGTTTAGATTATCCTTGGGTAATAAAGCATCTTTATTGGGTATTTTAGGGAATGAATCATTTTTCTCATTTCTTTTTTGATCCATTAATTCTTTGGTAACCTTTTCAATTTCTTCTTTATTGATTTCTTCCGGCCCTTGCTCAATTTCTAATGTGTCTTTTATGATTTGAATGAAACCTTTCGCAATTAAATAGGCTGAATCTTTTGAATGCCGTATGGAATCTAAACGGCGTATTTCATCATTAATTCTTTTAGGGATCAGGTTGAGTTTTGATAAGGTTTCAATTTGTGCTAGCCTGGCTTTATCGGTAATAGAGTCTTTTAAATATTTTTCAATCATTAAACCCACAATGGGGGCGGCCCAGGTACCCCCAAAGCGGCCACTGTTTTCCAAAACACACATAATGGCAATTTTAGGGTTATCCCGGGGAGCAAAGGCACAAAAAAAGGTATGATTGGGTTGCTTTTGTGTGCCCCGGATATAGTTTTCTACAGTACCTGTTTTCCCACACACTTTTATATCTTTTACCCGGGCATTCATACCGGTACCGCCATCTACAACCCCTTGCATGCCATCATGTACCGCTTCATAAATACTGTCTGCAATATCAATGGCTTGCTTTTTTACTTTGTATTTATTCAGCATACCATAGGTATCGCCGCCTGCAATAGAGTCTACCACATGCGGAATATAATACCATCCTTTATTTGCAATGAATGCCATTTCATTGGCTACCTGCAAGGGGGTTACATCTACCTCACCCTGGCCAATACTTACCGAGCGAAAATTACAGTAATTCCATTTTCCTTCACCAAAGGCTTTATTATAATAAGCAGGCGTAGGAATTCTACCGCTTTTTTCTGAGGGAATATCAACTCCTAATTTATGGCCCAGGCCAAATGCATGCATATAATTACCCCAGGCTGCAAGGCTGCTATCGATATTTGGATAAATTGGATTATTAATTACTTTTTGCATTACGGTAGCAAAATAGGTATTGTCAGATAATCGAATGGCATTTCTTAAATCGAAAGTGCCATAATCTAAGCATTTCATAGGCCGGCCGGTACCACAGCCATAAAAAGCGCCATGGCAGGTAACGGTGAATTTAGTATCAATTACGCCCTCGTGCAATCCTACCAGGGCTTGCAATGTTTTAAATGTAGAACCGGGTGAATAGGTGGCACTTACCGTACGATTAAGCAGCGGTGTAGCGGGGTTTAGAAAAAGATCAGAAAAATGCTTTCTTCGATCTGCACCAATTAAAGCATTTGGATCATAAGTAGGGGCACTTACCATGGCTAAAATGCCGCCCGTTTTGGGATCAATAGCCACCACTGACCCTAATTTATTTTGTAATAATTTTTCTCCCAATTCCTGGAGCTCAATATCAATAGATGTGTACAGGTTTTGCCCGGCAATGGCAGCGGTATCAAATTTTCCATTATCGAGTTTTTCAGTAAGCCGGTTTTTATTGTCTCTTTTCCAATATTCAATACCCCGCTGCCCCATTAACACTTTTTCATAAGTTCTTTCTATGCCCGTCATACCTGCATAATCGCCGGATTGATATCCTTCGGTTTTATGCCTGCGTAAAAAGCCGGTATCTACTTCGGCAGTATAGCCTAATACATTGGCTGCTGCTTTATAAGGATACCGCCTGATGGATCTTTCCTGTAAATAAAAGGCAGGAACAAAACGATACATCATTTCATTGAGCATGGCCATTTTATCATTGCTTAACATGGCTTCAAATACCGAGGGGCGGCTTCTGCCGTTCTTAATGATTACTTCTACCAGTTTTTTCATAAACTGGGCAGAATCTATTTGTAAAATATGGCAAAGGGCGGCCGTATCTATGCCTCTCAGTTTATTTGGCGTAATCATTAAATCATAGATGATAGTATTTTGAAGGATCGCCCGGTTGTGTTTGTCAAAAACCAATCCCCGGTCAGGATAAATTACTTTTCTGAATTTACCCTGGTCATCTGCCATGATCTTGTATTTTGGAGAAAATAGCTGCAGGTTTGCCAATTGTGCAATAATCACCAATATCATGCTTACGAATACGAGCAGGATTACATTTTTTCGGGATTGATTGAAAACAGGCATGGGGGTTGAGCTCTATGATCGGTAAGTAAAAAAATTAAACGCTAAAAAATACAAAATTATGCTGTATTTGTCCGGAATTTCTGGTTCCTGTTAAAAATTAATTCTACAATCATGATCAATAACAGGCTGATAGCTGTGCTCAGCATCGTTTTTACAATAAAATACCAAATATCCCCAAATTGCCAGGCCTCCAGGAAAAACAGCCAGGCATTGTGTAAAAAAGTTAACACAAGTACTAAAAATAAATAGGGTCCGGTACCTCCCATACTTTTAGCAGAGGGTTCATTATAGTTGTTTTCAGAAATATCCTGGGTTACCAGCATTTTTATAAGAAAGGGTTTTAAGTAGGCAATTAATACACAGGCTGCGGCATGAAAACCGGGATTATGCCGGAAACTATCAATACTAAATCCCAGTAAAAATGCAACCAGCATTAAAGGGGTGCGTTGCATTTTAAAAGGAAGCCAAATGATAAACAGGAAATAGAGATAAGGCGTTACCATTTGGTGAAGATGTATTTTATCTAAAACATACACCTGTACTAAAACAAAAAGCGCAAAACGAACAATATATTTTAAAAGTCCTTTCATGATCGTATATTATAGTTTGGCCTTTGCTTTTTTTACTAATTCTTTTACTTCATCAGCATGTTTACTGGTAATGCCATATATAAATTCCAGGTTTGTAAAATCTGCTGCAGTATGTATTTTTATTTTATAATTGCTGCTGCTTTTTTCTTCATACACTTCATCTACAAAGCCTACCAGCAAACCCCGGGGAAACGTGGTACTGAGGCCGCTGGTTACTACCGAATCGCCTTTTACCACTTTGGTGCCTTTTGGAATATTATTTAAGGTTAATACATTGGGCTGTTTACCATCCCAGCTTATGGTGCCTACTTCACCGGTTTTATACAATCTTGCGGTAATGGTACTTTCTTTGCTTTCGTGCAATAAACTCAGGATTACAGCATAATCCCCTGTAATATTTGTAATGATACCTACTACGGCGTTATTCATATTTATCACACCGGCGCCTTCCTGCAGGTATTTAATATTAGGGCCATAAGCCACTACAAAATTATTTTGGCTGGTAACTGAATTTGAAACTACTTTGGCAGCATAATAACCGTAAGTTCTGAATTGAAGGATAGAGTCTACCCGGATGCTGTCAATTTTTGTTTTATAGCCGGAATCGGGGAGGTTATAATTTTCTTTTAATTTATTATATAAAACTTCGTTTGCTTTTAGGAGAGAATCATTTGTTTTTTTCAATCGAAAATAATAGCCTATATCATCGTACCGCTGGTTGATGTTTCCAGTAATGCGATTGGCAGCAGCACCAAAGGCGGCCTGGTGAAAACTATTGTATTGTACAATTAAATAAACACAAAAAGCCTGTAAAAGTATAAATACTAATAAATTGAAATAACGGCGTATAAAAAGGAAAATGTTACGCAACCTGGAGTAAATATTTTTATAGGTTCAAAAAGCGGCAAAGTATTCAGTGTTATCGAAACCGGGGGCCTATCGCATTACAAAAGGGTATCTTTCATAATTCTTAAGAGCTATTCCGGTACCTCTTACTACACTTTTTAGCGGATCATCGGCTACATGCACAGGTAATTTTATTTTGGCAGCCAGGCGTTTGTCCAGCCCCCTCAGTAAAGCGCCACCACCGGTAATATATAAACCTCTTCTGTAAATATCGGCTGCCAGTTCCGGCGGGGTTGTTTCCAGTGCTTTTAAAATAGCTTCTTCTATTTTAAAGATACTTTTATCTAATGCTTCTGCTACTTCCTGGTAGCTCACCATTACTTGTTTGGGAATACCGGTAACCAGGTCACGCCCGTTTACAGGAATATCATCGGGTGGATTATCTAAATCTTTCATGGCGGCACCTACCTGTATTTTTATTTGTTCGGCAGTACGTTCACCAATCAGCAGGCTATGGTAACGGCGTAAGGCTTCCATAATATCAGCCGTAAATTCATCACCGGCTACTCTTATACTTTGGTCGCAAACAATACCTGCCAGAGCAATTACAGTGATGCCAGTAGTGCCGCCACCAATATCAATAATCATATTTCCCACGGGTTCCTCCACATCAATACCAATACCTAATGCGGCAGCCATGGGTTCATGTATTAAATATACTTCTTTGGCCCCGGCTTGTTCTGCACTATCTCTTACGGCTCTTTTTTCTACTTCGGTAATGCTGCTGGGTATGCAAATCATCATACGCCAACTGGGTGCAAAAAGTGGTTTTTTGGGATATACTAATTTTATAAGCTCCCTGATCATCAGTTCTGCGGCATTAAAATCGGCAATTACACCATCTCTTAAAGGGCGAACGGTACGGATGCTTTCATGCGTCTTTTCATGCATCATGAGCGCTTTTTTACCTACAGCCAGTAAATTTTTTGGATTATTCCTGTCAAGTGCAACAATGGATGGTTCATTTACAACAACTTCATCATTATGAATAATTAATGTATTTGCTGTTCCTAAATCTATCGCTATTTCCTGTGTAAAAAAGTTGAAAATTCCCATGGAGCTTTTAATAATATTTGGAGGTTAATACAATGTGGGCAAAGTTGGAGCAATTTATTGGATAAACAACGCCGGATTTTTGTTTTTAGCACATTATTTTTAAACTTTTTTTAAATAAATGTGGATACTGTTAATTTTTAAATTCGTAACCTATATCCGAACGATAATTCATTCCTTCAAAATAGATGTGTTGTAAAATATAATTTGATTTGAATGCAGCTTCTTCAATGGTATCGGCAAAAGAGCTCACAACAAGCACCCTGCCCCCGTTGGTAACAATTTTACCATTATCATTTTTTGTTCCTGCATGATAAATGATACTGTTATCTATCATCATGTCATCCAGGTTATGAATTATTTTTCCTTTTTCATAAATACCGGGGTAGCCTCCGCTTACGGCTACAATGGCTACGGCCTGCTCTTCCTTTATTTGTAATTTTACATGGCTTAGCTGTTTGTTATAGGTGGCTAATAATAAATCTACCAGATCATTTTTAATGCGGGGTATTACCACTTCGGTTTCCGGGTCGCCCATCCGGCAATTGTATTCTATTACATATGGCCCTTTGGGGGTAATCATCAATCCGAAAAACAAAAATCCTTTATATTGCAATCCGTCTTTTTTTATACCCTCAATGGTAGGCCTGATAATTTTTTGATTCACTTGCTCTTTCAGGGTGTCATCAAAAAAGGGTACCGGGCTTACTGCCCCCATACCCCCGGTATTGGGCCCGGTATCAGCTTCGCCAATCCGTTTATAGTCTTTCGCTTCGGGTAATAAAATATAATTTTCGCCATCGGTAAGAACAAATACGCTCATTTCTATGCCTTCTAAAAACTCTTCTATCACCACTTTTTTGCCCGCTTCACCATATTTTGATTTGATAAGCATCAGTTCAAATTCAGAAATGGCTTCAATATGCGTTTGGCAAATCACCACGCCCTTTCCTCCTGCCAGTCCATCGGCTTTTAGTACAATAGGTAAACTGTGGTTTTTTATGTAATCCACACCTGCATCATAATTTTCCCGGGTAAATTTTTTATATGCCGCGGTAGGAATACCATGATTTTTCATGAATATTTTTGCAAAGGCTTTACTCCCTTCCAATTGTGCGGCATCGTCGGCAGGGCCAATAATGATCATGTTTTTTAACTCGGGTTTTTGCTGCAGAAAGCCTACAATACCTTTTACCAGCGGCTCTTCGGGACCCACAACCAGCATATCTATCTTATGTAATGTACAAAGTGCAGCGATTTGTGCAAAATCTGTTACCTCTGCCATTAAGTTAGTACCACATTGTGCCGTACCTGCATTTCCGGGTGCAATAAAAAGGTTTTCACATTTGTTACTAAGTTTCAAACTCTTTGCCAGGGCATGTTCCCTGCCCCCGGAACCTATTAAAAGAATATTCATGAATTAATAAAAAAGTGCGGAATGTTAAATAAAATTTGCCCGGCTAAATTACTGGCAGTAATCGGTTTTTGAACATCTTTTTTTTAACCAACCCTGTAAATTGCATTTTATTTATTCATTTTTGAACTATATTGAGCCACTAAAATTAATTTGCAACCTGCCAGAATTTACAGTTGTAGATATTCACATCCTATCATGTATAAATAAATATTATGACCGATACTATTAAAACAGGAAAACATCCAAGGGCGCTTTTTGTTTTATTTCTTACCGAAATGTGGGAACGATTTGCCTATTATTTAATGGTGGGCATTTTATTATTGTATTTAATTGATACCACTACAGGAGGTAAAGGCTTTTCACAAAGTGTGGGAGCAGATGTGGTAGGTAGCTTTATTGCACTGGTATATCTTACGCCCTTTATTGGTGGTTTATTGGCCGACAGGTACCTGGGCTATATAAAATCAATCTTTATTGGTGGTATCTTAATGGCAGCAGGATATCTTGGTTTATCATTACCGGGTAATACGGCCATGTTTGTATCGCTGGGCCTTATTATTGTGGGAAATGGTTTTTTTAAGCCCAATATTTCTACCATCCTGGGTAATATATATAACCGGGAAGATTTAAAACCACTGAAAGATAATGCCTATAATATATTTTATATGGGCATTAATATTGGCGCTTTTGTCTGCAATTTTGTAGCCGCTTATTTAAGAAATAAATATGGCTGGGGATATGCATTTGCAGCGGCCGGTATTGGGCTTATTATTGGATTGATAGTGCTGGCAGTAAATTTAAAACATGTGAAAGAAGGCGATATTAAAAAAGAGGCCCAACCGGGTGATATGCCTATCTCTAAAATATTTTCTTATGTATTTTTGCCCGCTATCATTGCGGCCGTTATTGGGTGGATTGTTCCTAAATTAATATTGGGAACTACCATTATGGGAAGCCAGGCCAATGACGCATTTATTTTTGCTTGTTTGCCTATTATCGCTTTTTATATTTCTCTTTGGGTAAAAGCAGAGGGGCAGGATAAAAAAGGTATTGGGGCTTTGCTTTTTATATTTGGTATCAGTATTATTTTTTGGACCATCTATAACCAAAATTCCACAGGCCTTACAATCTGGGCCGAAAAACATACCGATAGAACAGCATCTGAAACAACCGCCCGGATTACCGGCAATATTTTTCCACTGCAACAAGTTTCAGATACCCCACGGCTCATTGGGAAAATAGATGAAAATTTTGTGAGTGTAAAAGATAAAAGCTCTATTGTGAGTTATGATAGCATTATTACCATGACCACTACGGGTGAGCGAACCGACACATCTAAACAGGTTTTTGGGATTACCCAAAATGGAAATAAAGTAGATCCCGAATCAAAAAACATACTGGTTATGGGGCCCGATCCTTATTTTAATAATGTACCCAAAGATGAGTGGCCCGCAAGCCATAGCGAAAAACTGGTAAATACCGAACTGTTCCAATCTATCAATCCGCTCTTTATTGTATTGCTAACACTGGTTTTTGTTCCTTTATTTGATTACCTGAGAAAGCGAAATAAAGAACCCACTACGGCATCTAAATTTGCCATGGCCATGTTCCTATCAGGTTTATCTGCCCTGGTAATGGTATTTGCCATCATGTCGGTGCCTTCAGTATATACACATAAAACAGCGCCCATTTGGCTATGGCTTACCTATTTTGTATTTACGGTAGGCGAAATTTTCTTAAGCCCCATTGGCTTATCGCTGGTATCGAAACTGGCGCCTGCCAGGCTTACTGCCCTTATGATGGGAGGTTGGTTTTTGGCCACTTCTATCGGCGGCAAAATAGCCGGTGTAATGACGAGTTTTTGGGATGACTTCACCGATAAAAAAGTGTTCTTCCTCATGCTGGCAGTGGCCGCATTTATAGGAGGTATCTTAATTTATTCCCGTTTAAAATCTCTCAACGCAATCGTAAAAGAAAAAACAGGCCGGGCTTAACCGGTTAATTCATATCATGCAGGCGATACTTTTGTATCGCCTTTTTTTATATCTTCCTTTTTAAATGAAATCATTTATGGCAGAAAATAAAAATTTTCAACCGTATATTCCGGCACATCAAAATATGAAAGAACTTACCGTAAAGTCAGTTTTAGTGGGTGCCTTGTTTGGAATTATTTTTGGCGCTGCAACCGTTTACCTGGCATTAAAAGCAGGGCTTACTGTTTCTGCCTCTATACCTATTGCAGTTATTGCGATTACCCTGGGGCGTAAGTTTTTAAAAACTACCATTCTTGAAAATAATATTATACAAACTACCGGAAGCGCCGGTGAAAGTATTGCGGCAGGCGTGGCGTTTACCTTACCGGGTTTCTTATTTTTATCGTCACCCGATAGCGCTAGCTATTTTAATTATATCACCATTTTAATTTTGGCGATTGTAGGAGGTATGCTGGGTACATTATTAATGGTGCCTTTACGGAAAGCGCTCATTGTAAATGAGCATGATACTTTACCCTATCCTGAAGGTACAGCCTGTGGCGATGTTTTAAAAGCAGGCGAAAAAGGGGGCGATGTAGCGAAAACTGCATTTTGGGGATTAGGCGTTGCATTTTTGTATGCTATTTTACAAAAAGTAATCAAATTAATTGCGGAGTCTCCTGCCTATATCACGGCATATACCAATAAGTTTTTTCCGTCTGCCAAGCTTAGTGGTGAAATTACACCGGAATACCTGGGAGTAGGTTATATCATTGGCCCCCGTATTGCCGGCGTACTGGTTGCTGGTGGGGTATTAAGCTGGCTCGTACTTATCCCTTTACTCAGCACATTGGTTCCGCCGGATGTAATTGCAGCACAACTGGTGAAACTGGGTTATATGGCATCCGTTACCCTGGATGGGGGAAAGGGCGGATGGGATGCCGCAACACACAGTTTTAATGATTATTCATCGGCATTATATTATGCCTATATCAGGCAAATAGGAGCCGGTGCGGTAGCTGCGGGAGGTATTATTACATTAATTAAAACCGTTCCTACCATTGTAAAATCTATAAAAGGAAGTGTAACCTCGCTTAAAAATAATAAGGGCACCGAAACAAATGTAATACAAAGAACAGACCGGGATCTGGATATTAAAGTTGTGGGCTTTGGCAGCCTGGGCTTAGTGGCGCTGATTGCCATTTTACCACAAATTCCTGGCGATGGTATTTTACAGAAAATATTAATTGGCGTGCTGGTACTTATTTTCGGCGCCTTATTCGTAACGGTTTCCAGCCGTATAGTAGGATTGATAGGGTCTTCTAATAATCCTATTAGTGGGATGACTATTGCAACTGTAATGGGAACCAGTTTAATTTTTATGGCTGTGGGCTGGACCGGTAAAGCATATGAACCCTTAGTATTGGTGGTAGGCGGAATGATTTGTATTGCTGCAGCCAATGCAGGGGCTACTTCACAAGATCTTAAAACCGGTTATATTGTGGGTGCCACACCCCGAAACCAGCAAATCGCTTTATTTATAGGGGCTATTGTTTCTTCTATAGTAATAGGGGTTACCATACAATTTCTAGATAAGCCTTCGGCTGAAATGCTGGCACAGGGCGTTCATCATGCCATTGGTTCCGAAAAATTTCCGGCACCCCAGGCCACCTTAATGGCTACACTCATTAAAGGAATATTATCGTTTAACCTGGACTGGCAATATGTATTTGTAGGTGTATTTGTAGCCGTAGTGATGGAGCTTTGCGGAGTAAAATCTTTAAGCTTTGCAGTAGGCGCTTACCTGCCCTTATCTACTACGCTGCCCATTTTTATTGGGGGCAGCATTAAAGGTTTGGTAGATGTAGTAAAAAAGAAAAAAAACATCCAGGAAACACCGGAAGATGAAGAGTTAGGCAAAGGAAGTTTATTTGCTACCGGGTTGGTTGCCGGGGGTGCAGTGGCAGGCGTAGTGATCGCCATTTTAAGTGGTACAGATGCCGGGGACCGGTTCTTACGTTCCGTAAGTATGGAGCATGGCTTAGTGGCCTCCCTGGGCGAGTATGGTTATTATTTTACGGGCGTATTGTTTTTTGCAGCACTTGCTTTTATCCTTTACCGGGTAGCCCTTAAAAAATAATTTTTTTTTTGGAAATGCAAATTGCACTGGCTCCATCAAATGCTTTCATTGTAAATACAGTAATTTTGCTGAAACCGATATAAGCCAATATGAATTTTTCAAACAATGAAATTACGCAGCAAGTAGCCCATAGTGCCAGGGACTTTGCATTACAATATATTAAGCCGGGTATGATGAAATGGGATGAAAGCCAGGAATTTCCCATTTCGGTATTTAAAGAAATGGGAAAAATGGGTTTTATGGGCGTGCTGGTACCTGAAAAATATGGAGGCGCCGGTTTAAGTTATTTTGAATATAGCGCCGTGATCCAGGAAATTGCAAAAGTGTGCGGCTCCATTGGCTTATCACTGGCTGCCCATAACTCATTATGCACAGGCCATATTTTAAGTTTTGGTAACGAAGCACAAAAACAAAAATATTTACCTAAGCTGGCCACCTGCGAATGGCTGGGAGCCTGGGGCCTTACGGAACCCAATACCGGCAGTGATGCAGGAAATATGAAAACAACCGCTGTGCAGCAGGGTGATCATTGGGTATTGAATGGTACAAAAAATTTTATTACACATGGCAAAAGTGGCGACGTAGCGGTAGTGATATGCCGTACCGGGGATCCCCGTACAAAAGATAATGCTACTGCATTTATAGTAGAGCGTGGTACGGCGGGCTTTAGTGGTGGAAAAAAAGAAGATAAACTGGGGATGCGTGCCAGTGAAACCGCCGAAATGATTTTTGATAATTGTAAAATCCCAGATGCAAACCGGTTGGGTGAAATAGGAGAAGGATTTAAGCAGGCGATGAAAGTATTAGATGGAGGACGTATCTCCATTGCCGCTTTGGCGCTGGGTATAGCTAAAGGGGCTTATGAAGCCGCATTGCAATATGCTAAAGAAAGGCACCAGTTTGATAAACCCATTGCCGAATTCCAGGGTATTTCTTTTAAACTGGCTGATATGGCTACCAAAATTGAAGGCGCTGAATTATTGATTAACCAGGCATGCGATTTAAAAATAAAAGACTTGCCCATGACCAAAGAAGCCGCTATGGCAAAATATTATGCCAGTGAAGTTTCAGTAGAAGTGAGTACCGATGCGGTTCAGATTTTTGGCGGCTATGGTTACATTAAAGATTTTCCTGCAGAAAAATATTACCGGGACAGCAAACTTTGCACCATTGGCGAAGGCACCAGCGAAATTCAAAAATTAGTAATTAGCCGTGAAATTTTAAAATAAGCATTTGATATCTGATCGGCTATCTATGATATCCCGGCAAACAGGCATAATTCCATGTACTATCTTATTTACGGTATATTATATCTTTTTTCTCTATTACCATTCTTTATCCTGTATGGTATAAGTAATGTTTTAAGTTTCCTGCTTTACCGGGTTATGGGTTACCGGCGAAAAGTTGTTTTAGAAAATTTACGAATTGCATTTCCCGGTAAAACGGAGCAGGAGCGAAAAACGATTGCCCGTAAATTTTATCGAAACCTAACGGATACTTTTTTAGAATCTGTAAAATTATTGAGCTTATCTGCCCACCGGCTTGATAAAAGGGCAATTATTGATATTTCGAAAATTAATGAAGTAGCTGCCAAAGGAAAAAATATTCAATTGCACAGTGGCCATCAAATGAACTGGGAATATGCAAATTATGCCGTTGCCCGAAAGATTCAAATCCCCTTTATTGGGGTATATATGCGTATCAATAATAAAGCCTTGGATAAAATATTTTACAACTTAAGATCTAAATACGGAACCAGGCTGGTTGCGGCACAGGAGTTCAAAAGCAGGAGGCACACGGTTTTCCAGGGGCAGTATGCACTGGGCCTGGTTGCCGATCAAAACCCGGGCCGGCCGGGACTGGCCGACTGGATGTATTTTTTTTCTAAACCAGCAGGCTTTGTTACAGGGCCGGATAAAGGAGCCCGGCTAAACAATACAGCCGTATTTTTTGTTCGCTTTATCATTGTAAAAAGAGGTTATTATCTCTTTGAACCGGTATTGATAACCGAGAATGCGGCAGAAAAACCGGAAGGCTGGCTTACTCTTGCCTACCGGGACTTTGTAGAAGAAACCATAAGGGAACAACCCGATAATTATCTTTGGAGTCACAAAAGATGGAAATGGCATTTTTCAGGAGAAACAAAAGGCCGGTGGATAGATGTAAATCTGCCACCAGCCTAAGATTTGCTACCAGTATAAAAAGTGGTATCTACAAGAGGGTAGGTGAAAAACGGGACCTTTTATCAGGCTGCCTGAATCTTTAATTCAAATTGATATTTCATCGAAGCTTCTACCCGGTTGCGTACACCCAATTTTTTATAAATGTTTTGTATGTGTTTTTTTACCGTACCGGGTGAAATATAGATTTTTGAAGCAATTTCCTTATCGATGAGCCCATTAGATATTTCTTCAATAATTTCGAGCTCCCGGCGGGTAAGAAAAATTTCATTCATAATCATCCTTTAATTTTTTTCTTTCTCACACAAAGATGGCTTACCCGGCAGATCAAAACAACGGGGTTTTTCCTAATTTTTATGGGGTTTTTTCCCCATATTTTAAATGATAAATATGTTGTATATCATTTTAATTTATGAATAGCTGGCGGTGTATAAAAATGGAGCGACGTAATCTACTTCGATATTTTTTTTATTTTTCTGAAAGGACCTCATCTTTAATTTCAAAAAAATGCGGTAATGATTAATTTATCTTCATTTAGGTTTACCTATTTTTATTTCCCTTTAAAATCAGTTATTATCTGAAAATTTAAAACCCCGGGATCCTTAAATATTTCAACGGGGGTTTTTCCTGTTTTTTATGGGGATTTTTCCCCATCTTTTAAAAGACAGATTGTTGTACTTTCCCATTTTATTAAATTATATATTAATTAAAATGCCTAAAATTACCTTACGAGCAATTTGTATCATTTACCTGTTTATTTGTGTTGAAAGTTGCCAGTCTCCGCAATCCCCAGCCTTTAATAATAAGCAAGATTCATTGGCTTTCGCCCAATCAGTAGCCAAGCTTTATCCTTTAGAAGTATGCCCACCAAAAGGCCCTGTGACGGATACTGCGAAAACAACAAAAATTACTTCCATTAGCTGGCCAACGGTTCTTGATTATGAACAACGCTATGACAGGAACCCGCAAATAAAATCTCCCGGTGGAGATTATTACCAGGGCTTTAGTATTGATACCGAAGGCTGGAGCATGCTTCAGCAACAAACCAGTATAAAAGGATTGTACCTGCGGCTTGGGCAAAAACCTGACTTAAGCTATACCATTATGCTTTTAGGTACTGATGCAAATGGAAAAATCATAAACCAGGTAATTGCAAAGGATTCTTTACAGAAACAATACGAAGCTGAAAAATTCACCAATTTTGATAATTTAGAACCTTGTCCTGCATTTTGCCCCTAAAACTATTTTTTAAAGAAAATTGAGTATGAATAAAACTTTACTTTTTATTATTTATTCAGTGATACTGGTAACGGGGTGTGTAGTAGGGTGTTTTTCATTTAAAAAATACAAAGCATACCGGCCCATCGTAATTTTATTGGGTGTAACATTCATAATGGAATTCATGGGCCACATTATCGCCAAAATTTATCATCATAATTTATGGCTTTATCATATTTCAAACCCCATAGAGAGTAGCATCCTTCTCTACTTCTTTTATTACAATATCCAGAACCGGAAA
Source organism: Sphingobacteriales bacterium 39-19 (assembly GCA_001898465.1). Lineage (GTDB taxonomy): Bacteria > Bacteroidota > Bacteroidia > Chitinophagales > Chitinophagaceae > Ferruginibacter. The sequence continues at coordinate 161,353 of MKTX01000007.1, forward strand.
ATAAAAAAAATCATATTTTATTCCTGGATGGCCCTTATCGTCTTCGGAATCATAAATACTTTTTTTATTCAAACCATTAAGCTACCCCCTACCTATTTTATTTTATTTTCTACATTCCTGTCACTTATATTCAGTGTCATTTTATTTATTCAATGCCTGGATTTACCATCTACTCAAAATATTTTTACAAATCCTATTTTTCTTTCTGCAATAACGGTTATTTGGTTCAGCCTTACTAGTTTTGCATTTTTTATCATAAATCAGCACCTTGTTCAAAATAATGTTAGCACCTATTTATTTTATATCCCATTGTATATATCAAACTATATTTATTATGGAATTTATATTGTAGCTTCCTTTTTTGCTTTAAAAAACACAAAACCATGAAAACGGCAGATGGTGATTTTATAGCTTTTTTTTTTATAGGACTAGCTTTCTTTTTCCTTATTTTTATAGTGGTCGTAACCATCGGTATCAGGTATCGGCGAAAGAAAAAAGACCATGAACAATTAAAAGAGAAGTTTGATGAACAAGTAATGCAGTCTCAAATTGAAATACAGGAACAAACCCTGCAATCTATTTCAAGGGAAATACATGATAACCTGGGCCAGGTAGCCTCCCTCATAAAAATAAATTTAAATACCATTAAAGTACAGGACTCGGAACAAGCTTCTGAAAAAATAAAAAGTACAAAAGAATTAATAAAACAATTAATTACTGATTTGAAATTACTTTCTACCAGCTTAAATACCGATAAAATATTGCAAAGGGGCTTTATAAGTGCTTTACAAGCTGAGGTAGAAAAAATAAATAAGCTGCAACTGGTAAATATCCGGTTAGAGCAGGCCGATCATACACCGGATATTAAAAATAATAAAGCCATTATCTTATTTAGAATGTGCCAGGAAATTTTGAATAATTCAATGAAGCATAGTAATGCAAAAAATATTATTATAGGTACCCGGTATAAAAATGCTGTCTTTACATTATATATAGAAGATGATGGCGTAGGATTTAATGTAGGAGAAATTTTAGCTGATCCTGAAAAATCAGGAAATGGTTTGGTAAATTTGCAAAGCCGGGCAAAAGTTATAAATGGCATTATTGAATTTATAAGTTCCCCGGGTAATGGTACTAAAACCCTTATCAATATTACCTTGTAAAACCCAATATGCTTCCCCAAAATACCATATCTCTTGCCCTGGTAGATGATCATAACCTGTTTAGGAAGGGGCTTATTAGCCTTATCGAAATGACCGACCTGGGTCCCCGTATATTATTTGAAGCCGATAATGGAATTGAACTTCAGCAAAAACTAAATCCGGAAAATTTACCCGATATTATCCTTATGGACATTCATATGCCAAAAATGGATGGTTTTGAATCGGTAAAATGGCTTAAAAAAAATTATCCTCAAGTTAAAGTACTCGTGGTATCCATGGTAGAAAAGGAAGAAACTGTTATTAAGATGCTGAAGTTGGGTATAAAAGGTTACCTCACCAAAGATGTAGAACCCGAAGAACTGAGAGATGCCCTGATTGCCATTAGCAGCAAGGGTTTCTATTATACCGATTTTATTACGGGAAGGCTGGTACACAGTGTTGCCGTAAACGATTCTGCTTATGAGGAAATAGACCTTAATGAAAAAGAAAAAATGATGTTAAGCTTTTGCTGTACCGATCTTACCTATGCTGATATTGCGGTACATATGTGCTTAAGCCCCAAAACCGTGGATCATTACCGGAATAATTTATTTGTAAAATTAAATGTAAAAAGCAGGGTAGGGCTGGCATTATTTGCCGTAAAACATGGCATTGTAGAATTATAAATACTAGGATTTATTTTTTAGTAAATCGGGCCTTAGCTGTTGTGTTCTTTGTACCGATTGCTCGTACCGCCAGTCTTCTATTAATTTATGGTTTCCACTCATTAAAACAGGAGGTACCATCCACCCTCTGAAATTTTCGGGCCGGGTGTACACCGGCGGGGCTAATAAATGATCCTGGAAAGAATCAGTAAGTGCCGAACTTTCATCATTCAATACCCCGGGCAACAACCTCCCGATTGCATCTGTAAGCACAGCGGCTGCAAGTTCACCCCCACTTAATACGTAATCACCAATTGAAATTTCACAAGTCACAAAATGATCCCTCACCCGCTGATCTATTCCTTTATAATGCCCACAAATCATTAATAAATTTTTCTTTAACGATAAGCTGTTGGCCATTTGCTGGTTCAGTGTTTTTCCGTCGGGTGTTAAATAAATAATATCATCATACAGTATTTTCTTTTGCAGGCTTTCAATGGCATTTACTAGGGGCTCTGCCATCAGTACCATACCGGCGCCACCTCCAAAAGAATAATCATCTACCTGTGCTCTTGCATAAGGAGTATAATCCCTCAGATTTACCAGGTTTATGGTTAATAATCCTTTGTCCTTCGCCCGTTTTATGATAGAATGGGAGAAGGGAGAAACCAATAAGTCGGGCAATACGGTAATAATATCTATTTGCACATTTTGTTTTTTAAAATTTAAGGGATATTCAAAAAATCATCCAGGTCTCTTTGTTGTTTTTTGGTGGGCCGGCCAATTTTACTCATGCGTTTGCCGGTATGAAATGCGGCAGACTGAAACCGGATCCTTTCCATCTCTTCTTCCGGTGTAATATCTGAATAATTTTGTATTGCAATGTTATGGGCTACCCTGTTATGCAGTAATCCGGTTACTTGTATGCGCCATTTTTTTGATTCTGTTTTTACTTCGTATTCATCCTGCAGCATGACTGTTTTACCTGCTTTGGCTGCCTGCCCGTTATATTTCACTTTTCCTTTTGCACAGGCCTCTGCCGCCTGGCTCCGGGTTTTAAAAAGCCGGATGCACCAGAGATACTTATCCAGCCTCAGTTTATCTTTTTCCATGATGCAAAAGTAGTTTTCTTTTTTACATCAATGGTAAACGCATCTGTTTGTATTTCCTTATTTTTAAGCATCAAATAAAAACTATGATAAAAATTAAATATGTTCTTTTCGTATTTGCCTGGGTATGCCTGGTAAATTATGCAAATGCACAGTTCAGCAAAATAACATGGACCCCGGATGGCAACGGGTACTTTAAATTCAAAGATGGTGGCATTGTAAAAGTAGACCCCCGTACCTATAATGAAACTCTTTGGATAAGTGCCGAACAACTTACACCAGCGGGTTTTACAAAAAATTTAAAAGTGCAAAGTTTTGATATCAGTAATGATAATCAAAAGATTTTATTATTTGCAAATACCGCAAAAGTATGGCGCTACAATACCCGTGGAGATTATTGGGTATTAAATTTACAAGGCAATAAATTAGTGCAATTGGGTAAGGGCTTACCCGCTCAATCGCTGATGTTTGCTAAATTTTCGCCAGATGGTAAACTGGTCGCTTATGTAAGTGGCCACAATATTTATATTGAAGATCTGGTCGGCCAAATTGTTCGTAAAATGACGATGGATGGAACAACAAAAATGATCAATGGTACTTTTGATTGGGTGTATGAAGAAGAATTTGGATGCAGGGATGGTTTTAGATGGAGCCCCGATAGCCGCTCTATTGCATTTTGGCAGGTAGATGCTACACAAACAAAAGACTATTATATGTTGAATACTACAGATTCAAATTATAGCCGCCCGATACCTGTTGAATACCCCAAAGTAGGCGAAAAACCTTCTCCCGCAAAAATTGGTGTTTTAGCAGCCAATGGGGGTGTAATCAAATGGATGAAGATTGATGGCGACCCCAGTGAACATTACCTTACCCGGATGGAATGGAATGGCAATAATCAATTGGTGATTCAACAATTAGACCGCAAGCAACAGGAGAGCCGCCTGATTTATGCCAACCCCGATGATGGGAACAGTTATACTTTTTGGGCCGAAAATGATAATGCATGGGTGGACATGAATACAGATAACCCCATGGGTTGGAACTGGATAAACAAAGGCCAGGATTTCTTGTGGATCAGTGAAAAAGATGGCTGGCGCCATATTTATAAAATCAGCCGGGATGGTAAAGATATAAGCCTGCTCACAAAAGGATCTTATGATATACAAGACCTGTTAGCTATTGACGAAGCCAATAACTATGTTTACTTTAGCGCTTCTCCCGCCAATGCTACACAACTTTACCTGTACCGGGTAAAAATAAATAACCCGAAAGAAAACCCCGAGTTAGTGAGCTCTGCCAGGCTGGAAGGAATGCATGATTATGCCATTTCTCCCAATGCCCATATAGCCAGGCACCGGTTTAGTAATCACAATACGGCTCCTGTTACAGAATTTATAAGCCTGCCAGATGGTAAGCCATTGAATAGCACCAATAACATAGCTAAGAAATTAAAAGTAAACCCCGATATTAATGTTGAATATTTACAGGTAACTACCGATGATAATATTGTGCTGGATGCCTGGATCAATAAACCCAGGGATTTTGATGCTACAAAAAAATACCCGGTTGTATTTTATGTGTATGGCGAACCGGCCGCATCTGTTGTAAATGACAGTTACGGCGCCCATTTTAATTTTTTATATGCCGGCGATATGAGCCGGGATGGATATATCCAGGTGGGTATTGATAACCGGGGCACCCCTTCCTTAAAGGGAGCCGGTTGGCGCAAATCAATATATAAAAAAATTGGAGTGATTAATATCCGGGATATGGCCTTAGGCGCTAAAAAAATATTGGAAAAACCCTATATGGATAAAGAACGGGTAGCTGTATGGGGATGGAGTGGAGGCGGAAGTTCTACACTCAACCTCTTATTTAATTATCCTGAAATATTTCAAACCGGTATCGCCATTGCAGCGGTAACCAATCAACTCTTTTACGACAATATTTACCAGGAAAGATATATGGGATTGCCACAGGAAAATAAACAAGATTTTATAAATGGTTCTCCCATATCGCATGTGCAGGGCCTTAAAGGAAAATTACTTTATATACATGGTACCGGTGACGATAATGTACATTACAGCAATGCTGAGCTTTTGCTTAATGAGTTAATAAAATACAATAAACAATTTGAGTTTATGGCCTATCCGAACCGTACCCATAATATTAGCGAAGGGCCAGGTACCTTTTTACATTTACAAACATTATACAGCAATTTTTTGCGTAAAAACTGCCCGCCGGGAGCCAGGTAAAATTATTTTTTAATGAGGCGGTAGCCTGCTCCTCCGGGATACTATAAATTTTCCAGGAGACGGACCACGCCTTCTTTCTTTAAAATATAATATCCCAGCCTATCGCTACTTATCCCTTCTTTTAATGAGTAGCTAAAGGCCAGCTGATCATCTTTTATCTCTGTTTCAAAATATTGAAAACTGATATTGTTGTATTGGCGTAAGTCATTACCAATTTCATATAAATGGGTGCTTAAAATAAATGCCGAATTTTTAATGCGGATAAGCCCTTCAATAACAGAGGTACTGCATTTCATAGCATCTTGTACGTTAGTTCCTTTAAAGAGTTCATCTATCAGGATCAGCCATTTTCTTCCATCTTTTACTTTGTTTACGGTGGCTTTTATTCGTTGCACTTCATTATAAAAATAGCTCTCACCTTTTGCGAGGTTATCTACTATATTGATGTTGCTAAGCAGGCCATCAAATGAACTCAGCCGCATGCTTTGTGCAGGTATACCCATACCGCAATGAGCCAAAAAAACAGCGGCGCCTACCGCTTTTATAAATGTGCTTTTGCCGGCCATATTTGCACCGGTTAAGAAAATGAAATTATTCTCTTTATTTATTTTTATAGAATAGGGTACGGGGTCGGGTAATAATAAATGGTACAATCCATCGGCTTCTATAAGCGGCTCGGAAGAGTCAATTATTTCAGGGAAAACCAATTGATAGGATTGTACCGATTTTGCCATACCATACCAGGCATCTATATGCGCAAATAATTGTAGCAGAGAATGCATATTGTGTTTGTATCGGTAACGGATAAAATGGGCAAACTGCAGTAAAATACCCATAGGCATTTCTGAAGTCTTATTATACTTCTCAATGTTTTTTATAGGCTCTGCCGAAACTAGATGAGAAACTTCACTTAATATTTTTTTTAATACCAGGGGAATATCATCATGCCATAGCAAGGCATACAGGCTTTGCATACCCCGTATAAAATCAAGGCAATGGCTTATGGAGTAGCGTACCAATGAAAAATCCTGGGAAGAAAAAATTTTGTAACTATAAGCGCTTATTTTTCCGGGATGCGAGGGAATGGTATTAATTGGGGCTTCATAAAACCGTTCTACTACCATCAGTGTGCCATTACTAATACGGTTCGTCCAGCCCGCCTGATTTTTTAAAATGAGTTTTAAAACCTGTTGCACTTCAATAATAGCTGCCGCATCTGAAAACGGGTGCATTAGGTTTTTAAGAAATTGTTCCTTTCCCCGCACGGTAAGCGTTTCATTGAGTTTGCCAAAGATGGAAAATTCATCTTCATGCTGTATCACCATCAGGTCTTGTAAGGTCGTTTTATCTATTTCCATGGCTATGGCCGGTTAAAGGTGATTCTTTTTCCTATATAAGAGTCATTTACCTTTCCGTTTTCATAAACGGGTTTACCATTTACGAATGTGGCACTTATTTGATGCGGAAATGTAAAGTTTTCAAATGGGCTCCACCCGCATTTGTATAAAATATTATTCGGCGTTACGGTATAAGGGGTATTCATATCTACTAATACCAGGTCAGCAAAGTATCCTTCCCGGATGTAGCCCCTATCCGCAATTTTAAAACAATCTGCTACAGCATGGCTCATCTTTTGAGCAATTTGTATAAGTGATATTTTTTTTTGCTCATAATAATATAGCATTAACAGCAGCGGGTGTTGTACCAGGGGCAGGCCCGCATGGGCTTTTTCATAAGGGGGTTGTTTTTCGCTTAACAGGTGTGGGGCATGATCGGTCGCAATTACATCTAATTGGTCGTTGATCAGTGCATTCCATAACGCCTCTTTATTTTCCGGGCTTTTTATGGCAGGGTTACATTTTATTTTATATCCCCATCTTTCATAATCCTCAGCTGTAAAATGAAGGTGGTGCACACATACTTCTGCGGTAATTCTTTTTTCAGCAAGCGGTGCCAGGTTGCCAAACAAGGCTAATTCTTTTTGTGTACTAATGTGTAAAATATGTAATCGGGTATTGTTTTTTTGAGCCAATTGTATGGCCATTAAAGAAGATGCGTAGCATGCATTTTCATCCCTGATGAGGGGATGATCACCGGGTTGTAATTCGGGCTTAATTTTTTTTATGCGATCATAATTATTCTTAATGATTTGCTCGTCTTCACAATGGGTGGCAATTAAAATTTCACTTTCACTAAATATTGTATGGAGTGTATTGTAATTATCAACCAGCATATTACCGGTACTGCTCCCCAAAAAAATTTTTAAACCACAAATATCATTTTTATGCTTATTTACTTTTAACGCTTCTGCTGCATTATCATTACTAACCCCCATATAAAAAGAATAGTTAGCTGCAGATACTTCTGCCGCCCTGTTATATTTATCCTGGAGTAAGGAAAGGGTGAGTGCATTAGGGATGGTATTCGGCATTTCCATAAAACTGGTAACACCTCCTGCAACTGCAGCACGGCTTTCTGTAAAAATATCAGCTTTATGGGTAAGCCCGGGTTCCCTGAAATGTACCTGGTCGTCTATAACCCCGGGAAATAAATAACGGCCATTACCCTGAATTTCATTTACCGCTTCCTTTACTGACAGGGAGGGCCCTATTTTTTCAATACGATCATTTGAAACTAATAAATCGGCTTCTTTTATTTTGCCTTCATTTACAATAGATATATCTTTAAAAAGGTATTTTTGCATGTAACGATTTTTTAATTTGTTTTATATTACCAAACTTAGCTTATGCGAATGATAAAAAAACTGGCCTGCTCATTCCTGTTGTTTTTCCCGATCATTGCCTTTTCTCAATCTACCTATTTACCCCTGGGCTCAGAAGAATATCATTTTATTGACAGGCTTGAAATTAAGCAACAAAAAAATACTGACCTTAATTTTTCTACATTAAAACCCTATAATCGCCGTTTTATAGTTCAGGAAGCGGAATTTTTAGATAGCGCCAGGATGGGATATGTAGATAGTAATCATATTGATCATTACAAAGAATGGACTGACCTAAGGCTAAATCCCATTGATGACTATAATTTAAAAAGCTTACTGCTGAACAATAGTGAATGGGTAACAGGTTCTAAAGAAGGATTTGCCAGCAAACGCCCTTTTCTTAAAACATTTTATAAAAACAAGGCAAATTTTTATGAAGTAGATCAACCCAATTTTTTCCTGGCCATTAATCCTGTTTTCCAGCTCAATTTTGCAAAAGAACAAAATAATGGGAACCTGGTTTATATCAATAGCCGTGGTATTAGCGCCCGGGGAAGTATATCAAAAAAAGTAGGGTTTTATACCATGGTTACCGATAACCAGGAGCGTGGCCCTTCTTATTTTCAAAGCCTGGTAAACACTACCCGTGCTGTACCGGGCGTGGGATTTTATAAACCCTTTAAAACCACAGGCGGTTTCGATTATTTTGATGCCCGGGGTTATTTTACATTTAATGCGGCTAAGTTTATTGACTTTCAAATGGGGTATGATAAAAATTTTATAGGTAACGGGTATCGCAGTTTATTTTTAAGCGATGTAGGGAATAGTTACCTGTTTGTAAAGATCAATACCCGCATCTGGAAATTTAATTACCAGAACCTGTACATGGAACTGATGCCCCAGTTTACAAAAAAGAGCGATACCCTGCTGGACCGGAAATATGCTGCCGTGCATCATTTAAGTATCAATGTAACCAAATGGCTCAACCTGGGATTGTTTGAAGCAGTGGTTTTTGGGCGGCGTAATCGTTTCGATTTTCAATACCTGAACCCCATTATTTTTTATCGCCATATTGAGGGTACGGTGGGCAGCCCGGATAATGCCATTGCGGGTTTTGATTTTAAAGCCAATGTGGCTAAGCAGTTCCAGTTTTATGGACAATTCCTGCTCGATGAATTTAGAATTAATGAACTGCGTAAAACCCCAAAGAGTTGGGTGAACAAATTTGGCATACAAGCCGGGGCAAAATATATAGATGCATTTATGATTAAGAATTTAGATTTGCAGGCAGAAGTAAACCGGGTACGTCCTTTCACGTATTCACATTACGATACTACTGCTAACTATACGCATTATAACCAGCCCATGGCACATCCCTTAGGCGCTAATTTTACTGAGTTTATTGGAATTGTTCGCTATCAACCGGCACCCCGCTGGATGCTGAATGCTACCGTAATTGCTTATGAAAAAGGGCTGGATTCACTGAACAGTAATTTTGGAGGTGATATATTTAAACCCTATACAACCCGGAGCGGCTCCGAGTTTTCTGTGGCCGGTGGTGTAAAAGCCCGCTGCCTCAATGCCATGGCATCAGCTACTTTTGAGTTTAAAGAAAACCTGTTCTTTGATATTTCTGCACAATACCGCAGTTTTAGCGTACAAGGCATTAAGTCGCCATCTAATACCATGCTGAGCGCCGGTATAAGAGTGAATATGGCAAGGCGAGTTTATGATTATTAATAAAACTACCCTTTTATGAATGCAGGATATAAAACAGGGTAAATACACTAATAAACACCCATAACAAAACTGCCAGTAGCACGGGTTTAAAACCTGTTGCTTTTAAATCGGTAATGGAAATGGTAGTACCTACTAAAAATAAAGTAAGCAATAAAAGCCTTTTGGAAATAAATACAATGCCCCCGGTAATATTTTCGGGTAATAAATGATAGCTGTTTATAAAAATGGCGGCAATAAATAATCCAATAAAATACGGGATTTTTATTTTTTCACCTTTGGTTCTGAATAAAAACATAGAGAATATAGAGAGTGGTATAATCCATAAAGTTCTTGAAAGTTTTACGGTAGTAGCAATACGCAATGCTTCTTCGCCATATTCCAGGGCAGCCCCCACTACCGAACTGGTATCATGAATGGCGATGGCAGCCCATAAGCCAAATTGATGCTGGCTTAAGTGAAACAGGTGACCGATGCCGGGAAAAATAAATAAGGCAATGGAATTAAGCAGAAATACAATACCCAATGCAATACTGATAGATTCACTATTTGCCCTGATCACCGGGGCAATGGCAGCTATAGCGCTTCCGCCACATATAGAAGTACCCGAAGTTACCAGGTGACCTAATTTTTTATCTACTTTTAAAAACCGGGTGAGTACAATACCCAGGCTTACGGTAAGTAGGATGGAGTAAAAGGTTAAACTTAGCCCGTCCTTGCTCGTCTGTAATGTCTCTTTAATATACATGCCAAAACCAAGCCCTACCACCGCAATTTTTAATAAATAATGAATGGCCTTCTGGCATTGCATTTTAAAAGGGTTTTTAAAAATAAGGGTGAACAGGAACCCGGAAAGTAATGCCATTGGGCTATTTATAATACCTGATAAGGAAATTATCATCAGCATGAAATAGACTGGGGTTCTTAATTTGCCTGTCATTGTATTTTTTTAAGAATACAAAGGTACGGGCCTACTATAACCATCAGCAATGCAAATTGGCATTTGAAATAACTATAAGTTATGGTTGTGCAAAAAAAAACGTTGAAACTGGTCCATGGTTTTTGACTGAAACCCGGTGCGGCATACAAAGTAAAACCATCTTTCAAAAACCAGGTCTTTGATGGGGATTATTTTTAGTTTATGGTATAATATATCTTCCCGGATGGCATGCCGGGAAACCAGGGCAAAACTATTAGTATGGTATAAATAATTCTTTATGGCTTCGGTACTGTTTAAATGCACGGTTACATTTAATTTATCAATACCCTGGCTTTTTAAAGTTTTATAAATGATTTTTCGGGTTCCCGACCCCGCTTCTCTTTCAATAATCGGGCATTGTATAAACTCTTTTTTAGAAACCGGGCCTTGCTTTATGCTATTATTACCAAACCGGGTTACTAAAACGATTTCATCTTTTATAAAATTTTTGAACTGTAGTTTCCGGTTTGTATTTTTCCCTTCGGTAATACCAAAATCCAACTGCTGATTCAGGATTAACTCTTCTATTTCTTCAGAATTACCACTCTTAATAGTAAAGTGGGTAATAGGATATTTGAGTTTATAAGTGGCCAGTATTTTAGGTACTACATAATTAGCAACTGTGGTGCTGGCCCCAAAATTTAATTGTGCGGGTGTTTCTTTTTCAGGGTTCAGGAAACGGTCTTCCATTTCTGAATAAATGGCCAATATTTTATCAGTATACTGTAAAAAAAGGATACCCTGTGGCGTAAGCTCTATACTATTTCGTTTTCGTATAAAAAAATTGGTTTTGTACAACGATTCTAATTCACCAATTACTTTTGAAACAGCCGGTTGAGAAATAAATAATTTTTCTGCTGCCTTGGTAAAACTTAAATGGTGTGCAGCAGCTTTAAAAATGTGTAATTTGGTTCGCATGGATGCTTAATTCATAAAATTAAAAAAAGCGTAAAACATTTTTAGGTAATGGCACAAAATGGATTTGCTGTTGCTAAATGGTAAATAACATGAAGCGCATACCCGGTTTTATTACGGGGCGCTCACTTCTTCTAAAGCCAATGCCTCTGCAGATTCTGTGGCTGTTCTTATCTTAGATTTGTGAACAAAGCTAATGGTTATAATAACAAGTGAAAGCCACATAATAATGGCACATGAAAACAAAATTTCATTGGGATGAGGAACAGCAAACAGGCCTACTCCTTGTAATCCCTGGTTCAATAAAACGAGTTCCTGTAAAACAAAACCAAATATAAAACTGTAGATGGCAAAGCGTGGGAAATTTATTTTTGTGCTCATTTGTATAAACCCAAGCAGGAAAAAGCTAATGATGCCGACAAAGGACAGGTGAAGGTAGCCGATTATGATTGCCCGGGAACCAAAGGCAATATGAGATAAAAAGGGAACCATCGATAAAAATTGTAACGTTATTTTAAACGTCAGGGTAGCTGTACTCAGTAAAAAAAGTAATTTAACAGGGTACGGTAAAATAGAATTATCGTGCCTGTAAAAGGCTTTTAAAACCTTGGTTAAAGGGAGTATGGCAACAAGTTGTACAATGGCAAATATCCAGGCAATAAGATTTAAATAAAAAGGCAATTCCATCCAGATAATAGATAATAAAAAAGTGGGTGCGGCGCTAATGGCTAAAGGTAAATAAGTGGCACGGCTTATTTTAATTAACCGGGCCATCGATGCCGGTGAAGCCGTCATACCTATTAAATAAAACAAAACGCCCATACAAACAAAAATGAACCAGCCATTATATTGAAAATGTAAGAAAAAGTACATGGCCGATAAATAAAAATCTTTTACCGGGTATCTTACATACATTAAATAAGCAAGCGCAAAAGTTCCAATAGAGGAGATACCCCATAAGATTAACCCTGTTTTAAACCAACTGCTAATATGGGGCGTATCTTTTACTAAACTTAAATCCCTCCAGCAACACACTATATATATATAAGAAAACAGGATTGACATTACCATCAGCGTAATGGGGATTATACTATACCCCAGTAAAATGAAAGAAATAAGCATGCCGTAAGCCGAAAACGTAAATCCATACAATACAATCTTATAAATTTTATTATACCTGAAAATATGATTATGCTGTAAATAATAGATCAGGAAAATCATGAGGCTGAGGGATACCCAGCCGGAAAAAGCAAAATTGGAATGGGCATTTAATAAATACTTTTGATTGACTTCCGGTAGTGGAAAACTGATTTTATACCTGAGGATTACACCAAATAACGCTAACAGGCTAAAATTGAAAATAGAAACCTGGAACCATTTGCGTGTTGAAATTGAATTACTCATATATACCCAGCTTGATTAGTTTATTAAAATATCAATGAATAAGTCAAAAAAAGACAGATTCCTTTAATTGAAACATGACCAAAATCATTGCCATTTTTACAAAGATATGAGTCTTATCATAGAGAATTCTGCTGACATTCGTAAATTTGCCTACGTAAAACAAGTTTCATATGAAGAAAATATTTTTTTTAGCAATCCTGGCATCTTTCTCAGTAATCTTCCTGCTTTCTTGCGGAGGAGATAAAAGCAAGACAGCAGAATCCACTACACCTGAAACTTCAGCCACTGAAGAAGGTACAACCCCTTCTACCGCTGACTATGATCCCAACAGGGGAGAAGGTAAATTTCATGATGTGGTTCTTAGCGATAAGCTGGATGCAGCTATGGCCGAAAAAGGTGAAAAAATCGCAGCCCTCAAATGCGAATCATGCCACAAACTTACTGACGAAAGATTGGTAGGCCCAGGATGGAAAGGAGTTACAACAAGACACAAACCAGAATGGATTTTAAACTTCATGACCAATACAGATGCCATGATAGATAAAGATCCTAAAGCTCAGGCAATGCTTGAAATTTGTTTGGTTAGAATGCCAAATCAAAGTTTATCAGATGATGAAGCGCATGCTATTCTTGAATTCATGCGTAAGAACGACGGAGTAAAATAATTCTTTCTTTCTCTTTACTATAAAAAAATTAGTATCCCACTGATATAGGGGCTTCGTGCGCCTATAAAAAAAATAAAAATTACAATAAAACTAAATTGTTATGAAAAAAGTAAACCAAAAACTAGCGTATTGTGCCTTATTTGCCGGCATCATGCTCTTCGTTATTAGCTGTAAGCCCAAAAGTTCGGGTGATGTAGTAGGTAAAGAAGCGGCCAGTAAAGTATATGTACAACCCGGGCAATACGATGAACTATATAATTTTGTTTCCGGCGGCTTTAGCGGCCAGGTAAGTGTTTATGGAATTCCGTCCGGGCGCTTGCTCCGTGTAATCCCGGTTTTTTCAGTAGACCCCGAAAAAGGATGGGGATACAGTGAAGAAACAAAACCAATGCTGAATACATCTCATGGTGAAATCCCCTGGGGCGATCAGCATCACCTCGATCTGTCTCAAACAAACGGAGAAATTGATGGCCGTTGGTTATTCGCCAATGAAAATAACACCCCCCGTGTGGCAAGAATTGATTTAAAAACTTTCCGGACTGCCGAAATTATTGAAATTCCAAACAGTGCCGGTAACCACTCTTCTCCTTTTATTACAGATAACACAGAGTATGTAGTAGCGGGTACCCGTTTTAGCGTACCTATGGATTACGAAAATGGGGATGTACCCATTGATTCTTATAAAAAGAATTTCAAAGGAACCCTTAGCTTTATCAGCGTAGCGCCTACTACCGGAGAAATGTCTCTTTCTTTTCAATTGTTATTACCGGGTATGAACTTCGACCTGAGCCATAGTGGCAAAGGGCCCAGCTCCGGTTGGTTCTTCTTTAGTACTTATAACTCAGAACAGGCCCATACATTGTTAGAAGTAAATGCTTCAAAAAGAGATAAAGATTATATCCTGGCCGTAAACTGGAAAAAAGCAGAAGAATATTTTAAATCAGGAAAAGGAAAGAAAGTACCCGTAAAGTATGCGCATAATGTATATAGCGATGAGACCCATTCTGCCACTTCTAATATGATTAACGAAACAACGGTTATTGATGCTAAAGACGTACCGGGTTTGGTTTATATGATTCCATGCCCTAAATCTCCCCATGGTTGCGATGTGGATCCCAGTGGCGAATACATAATTGGCAGCGGTAAACTGGCTGCATTAATTCCTGTATTTTCTTTTGCCAAAATACAACAAGCTATTGATAAAAAAGATTTTGATGGTGAGTATGGTGGTATCCCCGTAATTAAATATGAATCTGCTTTACATGGTGAAGTAAAGAAACCTGGCCTGGGCCCATTACATACCGAATTTGATGGAAAAGGAAATGCATATACTACCTTCTTCATATCTTCTGAAATTGTAAAATGGAGAATTAAAGATTTACAAATTTTAGATCGCCAGCCTACTTTTTATTCTCCCGGCCATTTAATGATACCCGGCGGTGATACTAAAAAACCTTATGGTAAATACCTGGTTGCTTACAATAAAATTACAAAAGACAGGTACCTGCCTACAGGCCCCGAACTGGCACAAAGCGCCCAGTTATTTGATATCAGTGGCGATAAGATGAAATTACTGGCCGATTATCCAAGTATTGGTGAGCCACACTATGCCCAAGCGGCGCCCGCTTCATTAATTTCTAAAAATTCACTTAAAATATTTAAGCTGGATCATAACAAACATCCTTTTGTAACCTTAGGTGAAAGAGAAAGTAAAGTTGTGCGGGAAGGAAATAAAGTGCATGTGTATGCCACAGCCATCCGTTCGCATTTTTCACCCGATAATATTGAAGGGGTAAGGGTAGGAGATGAAGTATATTTCCATATTACAAACCTGGAACAGGACTGGGATGTGCCCCATGGCTTTGCTGTAAAAGGAGCAAAAAATGCAGAGTTGCTGATCATGCCCGGCGAAACACAAACTTTAAAATGGATTCCTTTAAAACCCGGTATATTCCCCATCTATTGTACCGATTTCTGTAGTGCATTGCACCAGGAAATGCAGGGATATGTAAGGGTTTCACCGGCAGGATCTAATACTCCGCTTACATTTAGTTTAGGTAAGAATTCATCAGAGGCTGATTCTTTACTTACTAAATAAAATAGCCGGGCCAGGATAGACAAAACAAAAGACGAATACAGACAAATAGAAAGTTATGAATCATGATATAAGTAAAGGGAAGCTAAGCGTAGCTCAAAAATTACTCTTACTGCTTTCTGCTATCGGGTTAGTGTTTGTTTTAATTCTTCCCTTATGGAGAATTGAGTTAGCAGCTCCGCAATATCCCGAAGGATTGGTACTAAAAATGTACCCCCAAAAATTAGCAGGTGATGTGGATATCATCAATGGGCTAAATCATTACATAGGCATGAAGACTTTGCATACTGATGACTTTATGGAGTTTACAGTTTTGCCTTATATCATTGGCTTTTTTATAGCTTGTGCTATCCTGGTTATTCTGGCTAACAAACAAAAATATTTAAGGTGGTTGGTAATTGGGTTTATCTTGTTTGGAATTATTGCGATGGTAGATTTTTATCGTTGGAACTATGCCTACGGTCATAACTTAAATCCCAATGCAGCCATACAAGTTCCCGGTATGAGTTACCAACCCCCTTTAATTGGTTATAAAAAGTTATTGAACTTTGGCGCCTATTCAGTTCCTGATAAGGGCGGCTGGATCTTTATAGGATCCGGAATATTATTATTAATGGCAATGTTATTGCCCACATTTTCCAGGAAAAAACATGCATAAGCGTACATATATTTTTATCGCACTCGGTATCATGATAGTTTTAGCAGCCTGTAAATCGGGGCCCGTACCTATCCGGGTGGGCAAAGATGCCTGTGATTTTTGTCAAATGTCTATTACCGATACCCGGTATGCTATTGAGGGAATGAATACAAACGGTAAAATATTTATATTTGATGATGTGCATTGTTTACAAAAATTTATGTCAGAAAATAATGGTAAATTGGATCCGCAAAAAATTTGGGTTGCCAATTATAACGAACCCCAAAGCTGGATCCTGTTTCAAGATGCAAGACTCATACATAGCGAACAATTTCGTTCACCCATGGGTGGAAATTATGCTGCCTTCCCCAATTTGGAGTCTGCCAGTAACATTCAGCGTACACTCCCGGATTCGGCAGCAATCATTACCGGGAAAGACCTGCTGAAAAAAAACTAAGCATTTGCTTTTTAGTTATTGGTAACACCTGGTATTGAATTATTATGTTTAAAATCTCTATATCCCCGTATTTTCGATCTGCCTGTATTTTAAAAATGAGCGGTAAGTATAAACTGTTCCGCCATACACTTTACAGCATTCTCATTATAATTTTATCATTTGCTGTTCTTCCTTCCTATGCCGGTATTGTTAGGGTAGGTAAAAACCAGGCTATTCAAAGCGTGCAGCAGGGAATATTACAAGCTAAAGAAGGCGATACAATTTATGTACATGCCGGAATTTATCATGAATCGAAATTGATTATAGAAAAATCAATTACACTGGTGGGTAAAGGATGGCCTGTAATTGATGCACAAAATAAGGGAGAAATCTTTTTTATCCGCAGCCGTAATGTATGGCTGCAAGGCTTTAAGTTGCAACATACCGGCCGGTCAGATATGAAAGAAATTGGAGCCGTAATGATTTATGATAGTTATGCCATAACCGTTTATAATAATCAAATTGAAGATGCCAATTTTGGGATATCCGTACAAAACAGTAAGCGTTGTACTATTAAAGATAATCATATAAAGGCTTTTAATAAAAACGAGGTGTTAAGTGGTAATGGGATACATGGATGGAAAGCCGATAGCTTGATTATTATTGGAAATGCCATTTCCGGCCACCGGGATGGATTGTATTTTGAGTTTGTAAAAAATTCTTTGATCTGGAGAAATAAAAGCACTGAAAATGTGCGGTATGGTATTCATTTCATGTTTAGCAATAACAATACTTATATTGGAAATATATTTGAAAAAAACGAGTCGGGGGTAGCGGTCATGTTTAGCAGTAAAATTCAAATGTATAATAATTATTTTCATGACAATTGGGGCGACGCCACCTATGGCATATTGCTCAAAGAGATTACCGATAGTCATATTTCGGGAAATTCATTTGTACAAAATACCATTGCCTTACAAATGGAAGGCTGCAGCCGTATTAAAGTGTTTAAAAATAAATTTATAAACAATGGGTTTGCATTAAAAATACAGGCGAGTTGCGATGATAATGATTTTACCCATAATAATTTTATTGCCAATACTTTTGATATTGCTACAAACGGTACTTTAGTATTAAATACATTTGATGGTAACTATTGGGATAAGTACGAGGGGTATGATTTGGATAGAGATAAAATTGGCGATATTTCCTTTCACCCGGTAAGCCTATACTCCATGATCATTGCACACAACCCCGCTGCTCTTATGCTTTTTAGGAGCTTTATGGTAACCTTATTAGATAAAAGTGAGAAATTGATGCCGATTATTACCCCTGAAAGTTTAGTAGATCATTTTCCTCACATGAAACCTTTTGATTTATGATACAGGCTAAGCACATAACAAAAAAATTCGGGCGGCTAAAAGCGCTGGACGATGTATCGGTTCAAATGAATGCAGGCGAATGTATTGCCATCCTGGGCCCTAACGGCTGTGGTAAAACAACCTTGTTAAAAACAGTATTAGGAATGGTAATGGCAGATCGTGGAGAGGTAATGGTAAAAAATGAGCTCGTTAAAAAATCAAATTGGCAATACCGCAGGCATATTGGTTATATGCCCCAAATAGGGCGTTACCCCAGTAATATGAAAATTGCGGATGTAATCAATATGATGAAAGATATCCGGCAAAACAGCAACCTGAATGAAGAATTAGCTACTGCTTTTGATTTGCCGGCACTAAGCCAGAAAAAAATGGGGAACTTATCCGGGGGTACCACTCAAAAAGTAAGCGCCGTACTTGCATTTATGTTTAACCCCGATATTCTTATCCTGGATGAACCTACAGCCGGACTCGACCCTTTATCTTCAGAAAAACTAAAGGCAAAAATTAAGGCAGAAAATGATAAAGGGAAACTGGTGGTCATTACTTCGCATATACTCAGTGAACTGGACGACCTGGTTACTGAAGTGATTTATATGCAGGAGGGAAAAATAATATTTCATAAAAAAATTAAGACTTTGCAGGAAGAAACCGGCGAAATAAAATTATCGAAAGCGATAGCCAGTATTTTGCAAAGCGCTGAAAAATGATGCGAAAGATTGTAAAATATGTTCTGGGAGATATCATACGAAATAAAATGGTATTGGTATATACCATCCTGCTTTTTGTAATCTCCTTAAGTGTTTTTAATATTGAGACCAATACCTCAAAAGGAATATTAAGCCTGCTCAATATTATTTTATTAATTGTACCCCTCACCTGTATCATTTTCTCTACCATTTATATTTACAACAGCAGTGAGTTTATAGAACTGCTGGTGAGCCAGCCCATAAAGCGAAAAACCATTTGGTACAGTCTGTATTTTGGGCTGGTATTATCTTTATCGCTGGCCTATATCATAGGTATCGGCTTGCCTGCATTATATTATTTTCCCAATGCTAAAGGGGCAATGATACTTATTGTAGGGTTGTTTCTTACCTGGGTATTTGTAAGTATTGCTTTATTGATTGCCGGCTCATCCCGGGATAAAACAAAAGGAATTGCCATCGCCATTGTGAGCTGGTTGTTTTTTGCCATATTTTACGATATCCTGGTACTTTTTATTCTTTTTCAATTCCAGGATTATCCTTTAGAAGGCGCTATGATTGTTTTAAGTTTTTTAAACCCGATTGACCTGAGCCGGATTCAACTTCTGTTACAAATAGATGCTGCGGCCATCATTGGTTATACAGGCGCTGTTTTTAAAATATTTTTTGGCCGGGGTCTCGGAATTTTAATTTGCATCCTATGTATGTGTGCCTGGTTCCTGGTTCCTTTATGGTTATCCGTTAAAATATTTCAAAAGCGGGATATTTAGCTGGCCCGTCCGGTAAAGCTTACGGGAAAAATAAAAAAGCTGCTTATGAAATAAACAGCTTATATACATTTTCCGGCTCATTTTTTCTGGAGCAAACATCCATTACAAATCCGGTAATACAGGCCCAAAATGTAATTTCTTTTCAGGAATATGCTTATCCGGAAATAAAATATCATGGGCAGTCTCGTAACCTTCTTCAGCAATCTTACTCAGTTTTGTTCTAATACCTTTTTGTTTTAATAATTCAGCCGTAGCCAGGCCTGCCGCAAATGCTGCAATACCCACTATTAATAATCGCTGTTGTTGTTTTTTGTTCATAAAAATCGTTTAGAAAGGGTTCCATTGAATGTTATCAAAGATACGATTCCTATTTTTTTTAAATGTATATATTCTGTTAGCTTTCTTGTAAAATCACATGCTATTTACAGGTTTTTTATATAAAGTAGCCCGGGTTCAGCTTTTTTTGCTGTAAAACCCATCACTTTTAAAAAATGTTGATGTTTTTTATGGGTAGGGTTCGTGTATATAATTCGTTTCACGCCCTTGGAGAGTAAAAGATCTTTTTCTTTTTCAAATATAAAAGTGCCTATTTTATAATCCCTGTATTTGGCAAGGGTATAATTGAGGTTTACTTCGGCATCTCCATTGGCATGCAGCTTGGCGCTGAAAATATTGGCAATTACCAGGTTCCTTAAAATAACAAAATTTAATCCTGCCTCTATTTGGCTCCTGTTAAATGCAGGAAAATAATGTTGAATATCGGTTTGATAAAAATGTAAGAATTTATCCACTAATTTCTCTTCACCTTTAAATTCAATGAGATCAAAATCTTCCTGCAGCGTAAATAATTTGTATAAATAATAACTGTTGATGAAGAGTAAAATAATATTTGTTAAAAACACAGGGATGGCATTTAATACCAGCGCATAGGTAATAAAGCAAAGGTTTCCTGCAATATTAAACCAACGAAAATTTTGTTCTGTTTTTACCAATAAGGCAATGATGAGGAAAAGCGATGCCAGGTATCCCAGCCAGGGCGCTATTTGCTGTAGCATATATATGTTGTAATGATAATGGGCAAAGATAAATAGCTGTGGGCAAATCCATATATAAATGAGAAGATCCTGCGGTGAAGCAGGATCTTGCATGTGAATAAACAGAATGCAAAAGAGAAATTATTTTACTTTTTTGAGCAGGATCACGTACCCGCAAAGATTTTTCTTTTTCTTTTTATTTACCTGTACGGGCTTAATCATATGGTATTGCGTAAATTTAGGAATATAGCCGTAGCTGATAATATTCCCATCTACATCTCCCCACATTTTTTTTTGATACACCACCTCTTTTTCACTCCAGTCAAACATCCTTACTTCGTAAAGCCTTGACGTGATATCGCCTATAAAAACAAATTGATACCAGTCGCCTTCTTTTAAGGGTACTACCACCGGCATTTCATATTCACTTTCCATGGTAATAGAAGCTTCCCTTACAACAATATAACCTTTTGAAGCAAATAATGCTTTTAAGCTGTCTGCCTGGTGAGAAATTAAAACATCAGCGCAACTTTTTTGTACAATCCGATCCTGCCCCAATGAAGGGATACCGATCAGGAGAATGCTCAATATTAAAAATGAGGAAACAAGGTTTTTCATTTTGGATTTTTTCAGCTTGATGCTTACACAATAATAAGTACTGGCGGCTTAGCATCAAAGTATTAGAACACAAAATTTTATAAAAAAGTATAAATACGGATTGCGAATAGAAATTTTACGATAATCATTTTAAAGAAATGACGAAGTTTTACTTCATTAAGAAGAATACTCAAAAAAAGGGTACCGGCAATGGTGCAGCATATTTTTTACCGAAGTAAAATAACGGTTCCTTTTTTATTGATCACTTTACCCTGGTAATCTGTAACTTTCGCATACCATACATAGGTACCCAGGGGTTGCTCTGTACTTTTATATTTTCCATCCCAGCCGTAACCTATTTGGCTGGTAGAAAAAACCATTTTACCCCAGCGATCAAAAACTTTAAAATATTCCATACTGCGAATGCCGAGTGTAATGGGTTTAAAAATATCATTCAAACCATCTGAGCCCGGGGTAAATACATTGGGAACATAAATACCTGCCGGTACGGTAAACACATGTACAGAAATGCTGTCATAAGCAAAGCAACCTGCCGGGTTACTCACTTTTACTATATAACGAATATCCTGTAAAGGCAAAGAAACAGGATTGCCAATATGGGGGTTGCTAAGCCAGGTTGCCGGCGTCCATTCATAAACGGAACTACCGGTTGCATTTAACTGTAAGGGTTCATTTAAAACTACCGATGTATCCCGGGGTCCTGCATTGGCAATAATATCATCTACCTGAACAAATACGGTATCATTTACAGGTTTCGGGCAGCCTAAAGTATCTCTTACCTGTACAATATATCTTACTGGTTCATCAGGAGTTGATACAGGATTCTGAATTAAATTATTATTTAAGTAAATATTGGGCGTCCAGGTATATGAACTTCCGCCGCTGGCATGCAGGAAAGCCTGCGTTCCTTTACAGATCAATGTGTCTTCACCTGCATTGGCAATAGGATAGGGGCTTGTTTTAATTACAATGGTTGCTTTGCTGAAACAATTTCCCACACTTGCAGTTAGCTGGTAAGTTGTAATGGGTGCAACAGGAGTAGCAACCGGGCTTTGTAAATTAGGATCATTTAAAGTAGCAGCAGGCGCCCAGGTATAAGAAAGTGCATCACTTTGTACATGCAGTGAAATACTATCTCCCCTGCAAATTGTTGTATCTGCAATGGTATTTAAATGTACACTGGTAATTACATTTACGGTAATAGAATCTTTGGCAGTACATCCATAATGATCAGAGAATACAGCCGTATAGGTTTGGCTAACATCGGGGCTAACCAGGGGCGTAAAACTATTTACATTGCTAATCATATAATTCGGGCTCCAAAGAATTGTACCGGGAACCGATGACTGGGCGACTAATTGTAAAGTATCAATTTTACAGATCAGGGTATCATTGCCCAGGCTGAATTGTGGTTTATCTAAAATAGTAACCTGCCTGCTTACGGTATCAATACACCCTTTGTTGCTCTTTACTATTAAGGTAGAAGTATAAGTACCCGGCAATGAATAAGTGTACTGAGGATTTTTAATATGGCTGGTATCTGAGAGCGTATTTATATCTCCAAAATTCCAGGACCAGCTATTGGTTTGTCCATAGGTTACAACCGTAGAGTCGTTAAACTGAACGGGTAAACCCTTGCACATGGGGGAGTTTTGTAAAATACCGGCAAAAAAGCCGGGGAATACTTTTAAGATACCAGAAGAAGAATCGGCACAAAGATCACCAGGGTTTACAATGAGGGTAACCAGGTAGCTACCCGTATCAGCATAAGTATGAACCGGAAATTCATCGGTTGATGTATTGCCATCACCAAAATCCCAAAAGAAGCTATGGTTTTGTACTGAGTTTACCCCATTTGCAAAGCTCTTCGTAAATCCATCACACAAAGAACTTATGGCCGGGATACTGGAAAAGGCGAAATCACAGGGCGCTACCGTAATGATGAAATCTTTGCGATGCGTAGCCTTATACTGGCCGGTTATTTTATTATAGGAATCTACGCATACCGATACTACGTATTTACCTTCATTGGGTGCAATGCCGGAAATGATACCGGTTTGCGGATTAATATCAGCCAGGGGCCCCAGGGGCATAATACCGCTATACCCGCCAATATAAGATACACTTCCATAAGGGGGGCCATCGGGTTGTGCAAAACCGGCATCGGTTGCCCGGCCTCCATTATAAGCATCGCACATACGATAAACCAGGCTGTCATAATCGGGGTCTGTTGCGCTAAAATCTAATGTAAAAGGCCTGTTGTAACAAATAACTGAAATCCCTTTTGAAAAGACGGCTGAATTATCTATACCCAATGCACCCAATACATTAGTGCCGGGTATTACCGTAGAATAAGTAGCGCCAGACATATCGGGTACATTGGCAATGGAATTTACCCGGCAACAGGTTTGATAAGTGATGGTATATCCTGCCCCGTCATCAGGTAAGGTTACATTAAAATTATAATAACCCACCGTATACGATAAGTTGGGTGAATTAATGATACAGGGTGGTACGGTATTTAAAGGAACATTCTCTATGGTAGCCAGGCTTACATTAAAATAATTTTGATACAGGATACCTGTAGAAGAATTAAAAATGCCCAGCGAAACACTTGCCGGCATAGCCGCAGCGCCTACAGCATTTTCATCTCTGAATAAAAATAAAGTAACCGCATAATTTTTAGTATTGGGTGCCGTACCCGGCCCCAGGTATTTATAAATCATCTCACCCCCTGTAATATGCTTTGCATAACAGAATAATGAAATAAAGAAAAAGCAGGGTATGAGTAAAATTTTTTTCATTCAGTAAAATAATCTTTTCTTTTTCCGGCATCATACCGGTAAAATAATATACACAAGGTAATATTACTTTATTCATGGTGATTAGAGTACATTTTATTTTGATTTGTTGTATCTAAAAAAGATTTAACGATTTGATAAGTTTTTTCTTTTTCTTCAAGCATGCCCATATGGGCGGAATCTTTTAAGATATGAACAAAACTCAATGCCGGCATTTGGGCCTGGTCTATCCCGTCGCTTATGGGTACCACTTTATCATATTGCCCCAGTAAAAATAAAACCGGCTTCTCAAATTGCGATAAGAGATAACTGCGGTCGGGCCTGTTCATCATAGCGCTGTAATATTGAATAACTGGCGCATCCTTAAAGTCTTTTGTATTTTCTGTAAGCCACTGTATATCATCTTTACTTTTATTTACATCCTTAAACAATGCCGGTATGGTTGTTTTTATAAACGCCGGGGCTCCGTATTGTTGTATAAATGCGATCCCTTTTTTACGAATATTTTTCTTTTCTGCATCATCAGCATAAGAACTGCTGTGTATTAACCCGATCGCATCCAGCTTTGCCGGATGTTTTTCTGCCATTGCCATCGTAATATACCCACCCATGCTATGGCCCAGCAGGGTAATGGTATGTATATTTTCTTTTAGTAAAATTTCATGTAAAATATCGGCATAATCTTCCAGGGTTACTCCTTCTTTATCTGCATAAGAAGTGCCACCGCTGCCGGGTATATTGGGTGTAATAAGCAGGTAATTGTTTTTTAATTCGTTTACCAAATGATGCCAAATACGGGCATCTTCTCCAAAGCCATGCAGCAACATAACCGGCCTTCCTTTTCCGGCCATGAAATATTGTATTGGAATACCCTGGCAGGTAACCTGTTTTTTTTCCATACCCTCAATTTTTAAAAATAGCAATACTTCGGTATAACAATAATATTACAATGGGTATTAAAGCAATATTGAGTTGCTGCGGTAAAAAATACCAGCTTAATAAAATAATGCCCATTAAAATAGCAGTTACTAAAAAATAAAATTTAAAACCTCTTTGCTGTTTACGAATGGTAAAGGCAAAAAAAGTATGCGTTGGTAATGCCCATAATAAATTATAATTCTCTTTTGTCATGATGTGGTCGGTACCCCACCACATGAATACAAGCAGTATGCCCAGCAGGCCCACCAGGAAGAATAAAGTAAAATCGGCAATCCTTAATAAAGAGCGCCATTGTAAAAAGGAGAATAAAATAAATACCATAAGAAGCAGGGTAAAACATACAAGCGGTGTAATGCCACTATTAACCGGCAGCGGGTTTTGCGGGGTGTATAAAATTCGGCTGCTTTGTACCATCACTTCGGGCCTGGCACTGTCTAAGGCAATCATCAGGTTATCTGGCAAAAACTCTTGTTGTGCAACCGTCATTTGCTTATCCATGCGGGCGCCCAGTAAGAGATCGATCCCCAGCTTACTCCAATATTTTTTATTCTTATCTAAATAGAAATGTATGGCATTCCTAAATGTGTATTGAACAGGCATTACCGGTGGTAACGGCGAAACAGGATGCTTATATTTTAAAATAATATCACGAAGCCGGGTAGTACAATTATCTAATACAAAATCATATTTGTACCAGCGGTTTTCTTCTTTTAAATTTTCGAGCAAGGCTTGCCGGATCGCTATTTTTTCTGGGCCGGTAAGTTTTAATACCTGTTCTCTTACACCCCGGTCTTCCATTTGATAACTAAATAAAAAATCGTCAACGGGCTCAATGCTCAGGCAGTACAAGAGTTTGCCTTTTATAAATTTAGAATAAAAATCAGGGTCATTAAAATCAAAAGTGCCATAATTGTAAATAATATCCGTTACAGCATTGCTATCAATAACCCGTAAAGCGCTATGCCCAAAAGTAGAATAGAGTTCTTCTCCCGGTGTGCAGGTAAGAAGAGATATGCGTAACCGGGAACTATCTTGCCCGGTTGCCGTAAGGGTTGCCATGAAAACCAGGAAAATGAAAAATATTTTTTTCATGAAAATTCAAATTAAGGCAAATTACTTATTGCCAGCCCTGCATTTTACCTGCTATAATTGGGCGCTTCTTTGGTAATTGCAATATCATGTGCATGGCTTTCATGCATGCCGGCATTGGTGATTTTTACAAATTTAGCTTTTTGCAAAGTTTTTATATCGGGTGCCCCGCAGTAACCCATACCTGCTCTGAGCCCACCGGTAAACTGGTGTACTACTTCGCTGAGATTACCTTTATAAGGTACCCGTCCTTCAATGCCCTCGGGAACAAATTTTTTGATGTCTTCTTCTACATCCTGGAAATAACGGTCGCTGCTACCTTGTGCCATAGCGCCTAATGAGCCCATACCCCGGTATTGTTTAAATTTACGGCCTTCATAAATAATAGCTTCTCCCGGGCTTTCTTCGGTTCCTGCAAATACATTTCCCATCATTACACAATGAGCGCCTGCAGCCAGCGCCTTTACCATATCGCCGGTATATCGTATTCCTCCATCACTTATAATGCCTACGGTTTTTCCTTTTAATGCCTGGCTAACTTCTAATACAGCGGTTATTTGCGGCACACCGGTACCTGTTACCACCCGGGTAGTACAAATTGAACCCGGGCCAATACCCACTTTTACTGCATCGGCACCGGCATTGGCCAGCGCCTTTGCACCTTCCCCGGTAGCTACATTGCCGGCGATTACCTGCACCTTTTTAAATTGTTTTTTTATAGCTTTTAATTTATCTATTACGCCCCTGGTATGGCCATGTGCACTATCCAGGCAAATTACATCTACGCCTGCTTTATGCAGGGCTTCTACCCGGGCCATGATATCATTTGTTATACCTACCCCGGCGCCTACTAATAACCGGCCAAATTCGTCTTTAATGGCATGCGGGTGATTTTTAATTTTAAATATATCGCTGAAAGTGATGAGGCCCGTAAGCCGCCCTTGTTTATCAACCACCGGCAGTTTTTCTATTTTTACTTTTTTAAATATTTGTTCTGCTTTTTTTAAATCCGTTCCTTCGGGGGCGGTTATTAAATTTTCCCGGGTCATAATCTGGCTTACCGGAATTTTAAAATTGGTTTCAAAGCGAAGATCCCGGTTGGTTAATATGCCTATGAGTTTATGTTGTTCATCTACAATAGGGATACCTCCTATTTTATTTTCTTTCATAAGCCTGAAAGCTTCCCCAATCGTGGCGTGGGGCCTTAATGTTATGGGATCCAGGATAAGCCCGTTTTCACTTCGCTTTACTTTGCGAACCTGCTCTGCCTGCTGATCAATACTCATATTTTTATGTAAGATACCCAGTCCTCCTTCCCGGGCCAGGGCAATGGCTAAACTGGCATCCGTAACGGTATCCATAGCGGCACTCAGCATGGGGATATTAAGTGTAATTGATTTGGTAAGGTTACTGCTAATATCCACATCACGGGGAAGTATATGAGAATATGCGGGTATTAATAATACATCATCAAAAGTGAGCCCATCTGTAAACTTCGTTGATGAAAGATTGCGGGGGGAAGATTTTTTTGTTGCCATGTGCAAAGGTAGCAAGTACAAAAATAAAATGAGGCAACTAATACATAATTTTTTGAGCTGGCATTATATATTTTGATACATTTTTCCCGGGAGGCTTCTCACAAGGCCTTCCATTTCCAGCATGAGCAGGGCTTGTGCAACATTACTGCTGCTTAAACTGGTTTTTAAATAAAGGTCATCAATATGTGTTTTCTCCTGCTGTTGTAAAATGTCAAATATTATTTTTTGATCAGGGGGGAGATCTAAAAATAAGGCTCTTTGTTTTTTCACAGGTTTGGTATTTTCTTGCCAGTTCATTGCATTTAATATATCATTTGCATTACTTACCAATTGAGCTTTATTGGTTTTAATTAAATAATTGCAACCTTCACTCCGTGCATCGATGGTTCTGCCGGGCAGCGCAAATACATCTTTGTTATAACTATTGGCTAATTCTGCGGTTATGAGGGAGCCGCCTTTTATGCCACTTTCAATTACCAAAAGGGCATCGCAAATACCTGCTACAATACGGTTTCTTTTAGGGAAGTTTTGCTTATCGGGTTTAGTTTGTGAAATAAAATCGGTGAGAATTCCGCCTTGTTTCACCATTTGCCGGGCAAGCGCTTTATTTTCGGGCGGATAAATACGATCTAATCCATGCGCCACTACGGCAACGGTGGCCAGTTGTTGTTTTATTGCATTTTTGTGGGCAATCGTATCTACCCCAAATGCCAGGCCACTTACAATAAGAATGCCGGAGCCTTGTAAATCGGATAGTAACTTTTCACAAAATTCTTTTCCATATTCACTGTTTTGCCGGGTCCCTACAATAGAAATCACCCGGGCTGCATTCAAGTTCGCCTGGCCCTTAAAAAATAAAAGGGCCGGTGCATCATAGCAATGTAATAGCCGCCTGGGATATTGCGGATCATGAATTGAAAAAACCTGTATGTTATGTTTTTCAATAAAAGCAATTTCTTTTTCACAGGAATCAAAATCAGAAAAAGATGCAATTTGCTGCGCTGCATGGCTGCCTATGGATTCTATTTTGGCCAGTTGTTTTACCGGTGTTGTAAAGATCGCTTCGGCAGTGGGGAAATGTTGCATTAAGATCTTAGCCCGAACCAAACCTATCTTAGGTACCTGGGTAAGAGCCAGTTGATATAATAGGTCTTTGTTCATACAATACGTAGGAACAATATTACAAAATTTTAGTTTGAAATAATCTTTAATTCAGTACGCCGGTTATGGGCCCGTCCTTCTTCGGTATCATTATCTGCAATGGGTTTTGTTTCACCAAATCCTTTTGTACTGAGCCTGCTGGCGGCTATTCCTCTACCGGTTAAATACTGAACTACTGATTTTGATCGGTTCATAGATAATAATAGGTTATCAGCAGGCTTGCCTACATTATCGGTATGCCCGCTAATTTCAATTTTGGTGGCGGGATTATCTTTCATTAATTGAACTACCCGGTCCAGTTCCATTTCCGATTGGGGTTTTAAGGCTGTTTCCTTACTGTCGAAAAAAATGTTTTTCAATACAATAGAAGCACCCGCCTCCAGGGGTTGCAGGGGGATATCAATCACAATTGCTGTATCGATATTTCCCTTCAGCAACGAAAAGTTATCAGAATAAAATAAATATCCTTTACGGTTTACATTAAATGCATAATCTTTTCCGGCAGGCAGGGTAACCAAAAAATGGCCCGTTTCATCGGTTTGTAATTTAGATGTATTGACTCCCCCCAATTCTGAAACTTCTACTGATGAAGGTAAACCTTGTTTTGTTTTATTATCATAAACCCGGCCCTTTACCCAAAGTGTTTTTAATGCACTGATGTCATCTCTTAGGGTAAATGAATACAGGTCAAGTCCTCCCCGGGTATCGGTACCATCGCTGGCATAATAAGAGGTTTTACCATCGCTGGCTACAATAAGCGAACCTTCATCATCAATTGTATTAATGGGGTAACCCAGGTTTAGCGGGGTACCCCAGGTATTATCATTTGTTTTTTTGCTCACAAATAAATCGGTATTCCCATAGCCCGGCCATCCATTGCTGTTAAAATATAAAGTTTGATTATCGGCATGTATAAAAGGGCATCCTTCATCGGCACTGGTGTTGATGGTGGGCCCCAGGTTTTTAGGTTCACTCCATTGCCCGTTTTCTTTTTTGCTGCTTACCCAAATATCTTTTCCCCCCAGGCCGCCTAAGCGGTTGCTGCTAAAGTATAAATCTTTTTTATCGGGCGACAAGGAAGGCGATGACTCCCAAAACTCAGTGTTGATCACACCGAGTAAGTTTTCAGGCTCCGTCCAGCCGCCATTTTTTGTTTGATAGGCAATATATAAATCACAACTACCTTTTCCTTCGGGATAATTACAGCCGGTAAAAATTAAAATGCTTCCGTCCTGGGCAATTGTTTGGGCGCCTTCGTTGAGATTGGTGTTTATTTTACCGGGAATGGGCCTGGCTTTAACCCAATGCCCATTTATGAAGTCAGTTCCATAAAAATCTTCATCATTATTCATCCGCCGGGTAAAGATCATTTTCTTACCATCGATTGTTAATGACGGAAAATATTCCAGCCAACGGGTATTGATACTGTCGCCCATATTTGTGGGGGTAAATACATAACCTTTTGTGTTGTGGTCTTTTTCATATTGCAGGGCAAATTCATAAGTGCTTTTCCTGTATTCACCTGCTTTTTTACTTTGTTCATTTAGCCGGGGGTTTTCTAAAAACCGGTTTACAATTTGTAATGCCTTGTCAAACCGTCCCAGTCCTGCCAGCGAAATAGAATAGGGGAGGTCATATACTTTTGAGTATACACTATCCATTTGCATGGCTTTTTCAAAATCGGCTACCGATGCCGGGTAATTCCGGAGGTTAGCGTATATGCCGGCACGTGAAAGGTACACATCCACAAAGTTGGCATCATAGCGAAGGGCTTCCTGTAAATGGGTAATGGCTTCTGTGAGTTTTCCTTCCCGGGCTTCTTCATAAGCTTGTGCGTAAACGTCGCCTGCTTTTTTATTTACCTTATCGGGGTCATACCATTGTGCCATACTGGTGAGCCGGCAACCTGCAATGATCAAGAAACCTAAAATAATAATACGAGAGGTATAAGAGATTTTCATTCCGGAATATTAGGGAATGAAGATAAATCGAAAAACGGTAAAACCCGAGTGAGAAATTGTTAAATACCTAGGGTACATGAATGTATTTATGAATTTGTAAAGAAAGTTCCCATTGTGGATGTTGTTTTATATAATCCACAATGAGGGGTGTTATGGCATTCGCTTTGCTCCATTCGGGTTGTAAATAAAGTTTGCAGTGGGAAGGCACTTGAGCAGCATATTGCTCTGCCCAGGCAAAATCTGATTTATTATAAATAATTATTTTAAGTTCATGGGCCTGCGCTATCACCTGGGGTAACGGGGCTTTGAATTTTTTAGGAGACAAACATATCCAATTCCAGGCGCCACTTAAAGGAGAAGATCCGGATGTCTCTATATTTGTTTCGTAACCGGCTTCCATAAGAGCTTCACAAAGGCTATCCAGGTTATGCATCAGGGGTTCTCCGCCGGTAATCACTACCATGCGTGCTTTGGTTTTAGTTACGGCATGCAGTAAGTCCCTTATTTCCATTTCAGGATGGGCCAATGCATCCCAGCTTTCTTTTACATCGCACCAGGTACAGCCTACATCGCAGCCGCCTAAGCGAATAAAATAGGCGGCCTTCCCCTGGTGGAAACCTTCGCCCTGCAGGGTGTAAAAATGTTCCATCACAGGTAAGCGGGCTGTTTTATGTAAAGCAGGTTTAGTCAATTAATTTTCTATTTCGTACAGTGGCGTTAAATGTATTCATTAATAATGCGGCAATGGTCATTAAACCAACCCCGCCCGGCACCGGGCTGATATAGGAGCATTTGGGAGCTACTTCGTCAAATTTTACATCACCTGCCAGGCGGTATCCGTTTTTCTTACTTTCATCTTTTATCCTGTTAATGCCTACGTCTATTACAATGGCATTTTCCTTTACCATATCTCCGGTAAGAAATGCCGGTTTTCCTAAGGCCGCCACAATAATATCTGCCTGCAGGCATAAGGCTTTCAGGTTTTTTGTTTTGCTATGGCATAAGGTTACGGTACAGTTTCCATAAGGCATATTCTGGCTTAATAAAATACTCATAGGGCGGCCTACTATATTACTTCTCCCAATCACTACAGCATGCTTTCCCTCCATTTCAATTTGGTAATGCTTCAGCATCAGCATGATTCCGTAAGGGGTAGCGGCTATAAAAGCCGGCATCCCTTGCACCAACCTGCCCACATTTGAGGGATGGAACCCATCCACATCTTTATCCGGATTTATCAGGTTAATAACCTTTTCTTCTTTTATATGTTTGGGTAAAGGCAGTTGAACTAGGATGCCATCAATATCAGCATTCTCATTGAGCGCTATAATGTTTTGTAATAATTCCTCTTCTCCCACATTCTCTTCAAGCCGGATCAATGTGCTTTGAAAGCCTATTTCCTCACAATTTTTTATTTTGCTGGCTACATAGGTTTCACTGGCTCCGTTGTTACCTACCAATACGGCAGCCAGGTGAGGGGTTTTACCCCCTGTTTTTTTAAAATTTATTAATTTTTCTTTTATTTCCTGTTTTACAGCATGAGCAACCGTTTTACCATCTAAGATTTGCATGGCGCAAAATTATTTAAAGTGAATCTCTTTCAAGAATATTTTTATAAGTCTCATTCTTATTTTTTAATTAACTTGGGCAGAGATGAAAATAAATTATGAGTAAATTTTTACCATTTGTTTGCTATATACTATTTTTTAGTTTTATAACGCATTCGGGTCATTCACAAACATTGCGCTATCATATAAGTATGCCCTATACCAGTATGAGCGCATATTCTAACCAACAAACAGATCCTTTTTCCTTTACCCAAAACCAGGCCGCCCTGGCCCGGGTTTCCTATGCAAGTGCAGGGGTGTACGGGGAACGGCGGTTTATGCTAAATGAAAACAGTGCCTATGCACTGGCGGTGGCGTTACCCACATCGTTGGGTAATATTGGTATCCAGGCAAATTATGCCGGGTTTGCAGATTTTAATGAAAATAAACTGGCATTGGCATATGGGAGGTCGCTGGGTAAAGCGGTTGATATTGGCATCCAGTTTAATTATTATAGTTACCGGATTCCTGCCTATGCAGGGGCTTCCTCTGTTAATGCAGAACTGGGCGCCATATTACATGTAACCGATAAGTTAAATGCCGGCGTGCAGGTAAGCAATCCCGTACCTGTAAAATTAGGAAAACAGTCAGATGAGCAATTAGCATCCGTATATAGCTTTGGCCTGGGTTACGACGCTTCTGATCATTTTTATGTGAGTGCAGAAATTGTGAAAGAAGAAGATAAGGCAGTAAGTGTAAATGCGGGTATTCAATACCAGTTTGCAAAACAATTTTTTGCCCGTGCGGGCATGGTAAGCGCTACAGGCAGTGGTTATGCGGGTGCCGGGGTGGCCTGGAAGAATGTAAGGCTGGATATTGCTACCGGTTACCACCCGCAATTAGGATTTTCACCAGGCCTTATGCTTATTTATCATTTTAAGCAGGAAAAATTATGAGGGGATTTTTATTGATAGCCCTGGTATGGTTTTGTAGCAGTGTGCAGGCACAGGTAACACCTCCGCCCACACCGGAAACCAACCCGGAAAATGAGGAACAACTGGAAATGATCACAGAAAATAATGAAGACGCTGAAACCGAAGATGATGCTTTTTTACAGCAAATGGTCCAGTTCCTGGAAAACCCCATCAATCTCAATAAAGTTTCTACCGAAGACCTGAATGCGTTACACATTCTTACACCCATGCAGGTGCATTCACTGGTTCAATACCGGCAGTTATTTGGCAACCTGTTGAGCGTTTACGAAGCCCAGGCAATACCCGGCTGGGATGTGGCCACATTAGAAAGGCTGAAGCCCTATATTACAGTACAACAGGAAACCCGGGTAGCTTCCTCCATCGCATCCCGGTTACGCAACGGCGAGTCTACATTGCTCTTACGGGCCACCCAGGTTTTAGAAAAATCAAAAGGATATTTATTAGATTCTACTACTGCAAATAATTATTACCCGGGTTCGCCCCAAAGATTATTTATACGGTATAAATACAATTACAAAAACCTGTTGCAATACGGGTTTGTGGCTGAAAAAGATCCGGGTGAAGAGTTTTTTAAAGGTTCTCAAAAACAGGGGTTTGATTATTATTCTTTTCATTTTTATGCAAGGGATATAGGGATCATTAAAACATTGGCCCTGGGAGATTATACCGTAAATTTAGGCCAGGGCCTTACCCAGTGGATGAGCCTGGCTTTTAAAAAAGGACCCGACATTTCTTCTATTAAAAGACAATCTGCTACCATCCGGCCTTATAATTCTGCAGGTGAAATAAATTTTCACAGGGGAGCGGCCATAACACTGGCAAAAAATAAATGGGAGGTTACGGTATTTGGATCCTATAAAAAAATAGATGCCAATTTTGTGTCCGCAGATACTACTTTACAAATAGATGACCTGGTTTCTTCCTTTCAAACGTCTGGGTATCATCGAACCAATTCAGAATTAGCAGATAAAAAAATTCAACGTCAAATTGCTTTTGGCGGCAATATTAGCTACCGTTTTAAAAATGGCTTACACCTGGGTTTAAATGGTATACATTATAACTTTAAATTACCCCTGGTAAAAGCCACAGATCCATATAATTTATATTCATTAACCGGAACCAGCTTTGGCAACTACAGTTTTGATTATGGGTATACTTATCGGAATATGCACTTGTTTGGTGAATTTGCCACTACGGATAAGCAATACAAAGCCATGGTGCAGGGGCTTATGATAAGCCTTTCTCATACAGTGGATATGAGCCTGCTATACCGGAATATTTCACCCGGGTACCAGGCATTGTACACCAGTGCTTTTACTGAAAGTACCTATCCAAACAACGAAAAAGGGCTTTTTGCAGGCATTAGTATAAAACCGGATATGGTGTGGAGAATAGATGCCTATATGGATTTGTATAAATTTCCGTGGTTAAAATACAGGGTAAATGCGCCTTCCACGGGTTCGGAATATATGGTACAAGTTACCTATAAACCCAACCGGGTGCTGGAAATATTTACCCGGTTACGATCCGAAACAAAATCAATTAATTATAACCCCGATGGCCTTATCCTGAACCCCGTGGTGCCACAGCCCCGGCAAAACTGGCGGGCTCAATTGAGTTATAAAATAAATCCCATCTTTACTTTTAGAACCCGTACAGAAATGCTTTGGTACGATAAAAAAGGGCCTGCAGCAGAAAATGGTTTTCTTATGTATGCCGATTTGCTGTATAAACCTTTAATGAACCCCCTGGCAGGGAGCATTCGTTTGCAATATTTTGAAACAGACGGTTATAATAGCCGGTTGTATGCTTATGAAAATGATGTACTGTATAGCTATTCAATACCCGTATTTTACGACAAAGGATACCGCTGGTATATTAATGCAAATTATGATGTGAGCCGCCGGATGACCGTTTGGTTCCGCTTCAGCCAGTCAATTTTACCCGGAAAACAATCCATAGGCACCGGTTTAGATGAAATTAAGGGAAATAAAAAATCGGAAGTAAAACTCCAGCTCCGGTATATTTTCGGAAAGAAATAAGAAACATGCAGCATTTTATATAAACGGGCTGTCTATCTGTTTTTAGGGGTTAGTCTACGCATCATTTTAACATTTTTTTTGTGTTAAAATATTTAACCCTATTTTTACAAATAAATTTAACTATTAATTAAAACCGCACATGAGAAGATTTCTATCACTGTTTACAGTGCTCATGCTCTCAGGAGTATTAGCATTTGCACAAAGCCGGGTGGTGACCGGAAAGGTTGTGAACGAATCCGGATCGGGGATCCCGTTTGCTTCCATTAAAATCGCTAACTCAAACCAAGGTACTTCAACTGATTCTGATGGAAGTTTTTCTATCAAGGTTAGTGGTACAGATAAGTTAGTTGTATCCTCTGCAGGTTACGCCAGCCAAACTGTAAGTACAGAAGGACAATCTTTTATTGGAGTTGCTTTAAAAGCTACCAGTACAAACCTTCAGGAAGTAGTTGTAACAACTGCTTTAGGCCAGGTTCGCCAAAAGGCTTCTCTTGGCTTCTCTACAGCAACTATTAAAGCTACTGAGTTAACTCAGGCAAAAGCGACTAATATTGCCCAGGGCCTTACCGGTAAAGTTTCCGGCGCAACTTTCTTACAAACAAATAGTGGTGTGTTCCAGGATACCCGTATTACTTTACGTGGTATTCGTTCACTTACCGGTAACAACCAACCCATGTTGATATTAGATGGTGTACCCATTTCACTGGGTTATTTATCTTCTATCAATCCAAATGACATCGCCTCTGTTGATATCTTGAAATCAGCAGGGTCAACAGCTATTTATGGCCCTGATGGGGTAAATGGTGCGATTGTTATTACAACTAAAAAAGGATCCAGGTCAAATCCTACCATTACTTTAAGTCACTCTGTGCAATTTGAGTCTATCTCTTATATGCCTAAATTTCAAACCCGCTGGGGTTCTGGTTATTCTCAAAATGCCGCTGGTACCGGTGTTTACGAACCTCATGAACAACAAAGCTGGGGTGATGAATTTGATGGTTCTATCCGTCAATTAGGAGATCCCGGACCCAATGGAGAAATTAATTATCAAAAATATTCATACCTGCCCGGTGAAAGAAAACGCTTTTTTGATGTAGGTACTACCAATCAAACAGACGTATCTTTTTCAACCGGTGATTTTTACATCAGCGCACAAAATGTAGATATTAAAGGTACCATGCCTGGCGATAAAAATAACCGCCGTACTTTAACTTTCAGAAGCGAAAAAGAATACAATAAATTTAAAGCTATTGTGAATGTAAGGTATACACAAGGTAAATATGATGTTACCACCTCTAATACGCTTATTTACTATGGTGTAACCAGCGCTCCCGGGCAAGTTCCATTAAGCAAATTCTCCGATTGGAGAAATGACCTTTTCTCAAGCCCTAATGGTTATTATACCTTATACCTATCAAACTGGGAATATACGCCTTACTTTACTAAAGATATCAACCGGGGTACCGGTAAATCAGATGATATATTTGGTAACGTAGAATTAAACTATAAAGCAAACAGTTGGTTAAACTTTGTTTACCGTGTTGGTTTATCTATTGATAATTCTATTTCAAGAAACACAAAAGAAGCATTTAGTTTCGATGATTATTATTTTACACGTCCTGATGCCTCTGAGCAATCTGGTACTACTGCAGGTGTAAGCAATGCAAATAACTACAGTAACCGTTTAACTTCAGAGTTTTTTGCCAACTTTAATACCAAGGTGAAGTCAATTGGAATTTCAGCTACTTTAGGTCATTCATTCCGTGAATCTCGCAGCAAATACCTGCAAAATGGTAGTAATAACCTGGGTAAATCGCAATTCTTAAGTATTGCCACTCGCCTGGGTGAACCCACAGTAGGTATTGACAATAGCTTATCCAGGTTGCAACGTTTCTTTGGCCGGGTATCATTTGATGTAAACAAATGGTTGTTCTTAGAAGGTACTGCAAGTATTGACAGGGATAGCCGCCTGGTGCCCGCCAATGGTATTTTCAATCCAAAAGATATTACCTTCTTTTATCCCGGAGCCAGTGCTTCAATTTTGATGCATGAAATTATTCCCGGCTTAAAATCAAATAATATTTTAAACTTCTTTAAAATTAGGGGAGCTATTGCCAAAACCGGTAATGTGAACTTAAGCCCTTATCAAAATGAAGCCAACTTTAGCGGAGGTTTGTTCTTCCCTTATGGAACTTTACCCGGCTACCAAATTGGCAACTCAGCAACAGATATTAGCATTTATCCTGCCGAAGGTTTGAAACCTGAGTTTGTAAATACAAAAGAAGTGGGTGTAGAACTCGGCTTCCTGAAAAACAGGATTAACTTAGAAGCTACTTATTACAAACAAAATAATATTGACCAGGTATTGGGTGTTAAATTATCAAATACCACAGGTGCCACTACTGCATTATTAAATGCAGGTTCATTCTTTAATAAAGGATTAGAATTAGATCTTAAATTAACACCATTGGTAAGAATCGGGGAAGCCGAAATTGATTTTAAAATCAATTATTCTCACCAAACCAGTGAAATTACAAGGCTAATTGATGATGTAAAAGAATTGGGTATTGGTAATTATAACTATGCTATTGTAGGTTCACCTGCATTTACATTTAAAATGAATGATTACAACCGTGATTCTGCTACTGGTAAAGTAATCGTAGATGCACAAACCGGTATGCCTTC
The DNA here is from genome assembly GCA_001898465.1 of Sphingobacteriales bacterium 39-19. Classification (GTDB taxonomy): domain Bacteria; phylum Bacteroidota; class Bacteroidia; order Chitinophagales; family Chitinophagaceae; genus Ferruginibacter. Next base: position 199,383 of record MKTX01000007.1, read on the forward strand.
TATCAATTCTAATGTTACCCAGTTTGGCAGAAATATGCCAGAACATATCTTAGGTCTTAACTTAAGTGTGAATTGGAAAGGCGTTACTTTAAGCGCTGTAGCTGAATACCGCACAGGTAACGAAATCATTGCTGACCAATTAGGTGAATTTATGGATGATAATGGTATCTCTGCAAGAAGCGGATCTTATGGAAGAAGGGCATTTGTATTCCCTAATTCAGTTTACCTGAAAGATGGTAAATATGTAAACAATACCAATGTATATACGCAAACTTACGGTAGGTTGTTTTACAACAATGGCCCTTTGAATACCGATGTAACTACAAACTACCTGGCAGATGCTTCTTTCTGGAAACTTCGTGAAGTATCCTTAAGCTACTCATTACCTAAATCTATCTTTGGCGAAAAAGGAATTAAAGGTGCAGAAATAAGTGTGTATGGCCGTAACCTCTTTATGTGGTTACCAAAATCTAATCAATGGACAGATCCTGAATTTACCGCAAATGGTAATAGCTCTTATACAGGAAATGCTATTGGTAGAAGCACAGCTTTCAATATGCCTCCAACAAGATTTGTTGGGGCTAACCTGACCTTAAATTTCTAATGCTATAAAAAACAATAAAATGAAGACAATAAAAATTAGAAACCTTGCACTTTTGGCGATCAGTACCATACTGGTTGCAACAAGTTGTAAGAAAAGCGATTTTGCAATAAATACCAATCCCGATGATGTAACCGCATCTACCGTGGATTATATATCCGTATTACCGGCAGCACAAGCTTATACTGCCAGTATAACTGCCAGCCAATGGAGGTTTTTGCAACATTGGATGGGATATTGGGCACGTTCAGGAAGCTACCAGTCTGAACAAACTACTGAATCTTATCAATTTACAAATGACTACCAGGTTGGTATTTGGAATAACTATTATTATAATGCCAATAACTACAACTTTGTAATTACAAATGCCCATGCTAAAGGCGCAGGTACTTATGAAGCCATTGGCCGTATTATGAAGACTATGGACTTCCAGGTATTGGTAGATGTGTATGGTAATATTCCTTATTTAGAGGCATTCTATGGTACTACTTATAAAACACCAAAATATACTGATGACCTGGATATTTATAAAGACCTGTTAAGGCAATTAGATACTGCTATCACTTTATTAAAAGATCCAGATCTTTCTTCTACCAGTGTAAATCCACTGATTGGGTCTAATGACCTGGTTTTTGGCGGAAACACAACCATGTGGATCAAAGCCGCTAATACCCTTAAATTAAAACTTTTAATTCATTGCTCTACTACCAAGTTTGTAAACAATACTGAAATAAACAGTTATGTTTCCGATATTGATGTAGCTGCTGAAGCTGCTGCAATTGTAGCAGAAGGTTCAGGGTTCCTGGGTAGGGGAGAATCTATTAAAATAAACCCCGGTTATTCTGGTACTAAGCCCAATCCATTTTACAGAACATATCGTTTTAATGAATCAGGAAATACGGCAAGTAGCGGTGATATCTCTAAAGCCAATATTTTTGCGGTAGGAACCAATAACGATGGTTACTATCAATATGATGGCGACCCACGGGTTAATAAATTTTATGTATTGCCTACAGGAGCTACCAAACACAGGGGTATCACTTTTGGTGAAATTTCCGGCGTTGATCCTAATAATGTAGGTAATAAATTATCTTCTGTATATGGTACCGGCTTAATTCCTAAAGATGCAAACACTGATGCCTGGATACTTACCAGCGTAGAAAGTATGTTCCTGCAAGCTGAAGCCGTTTACAGAGGTTTAATTCCTGGTGATAGTGAAACAGCATTAGGCGATGCCATAAGAGAATCATTTACATGGTTAGGCATAATTGATCCAATTAATGCTGATGCACCAGCGAATGCTTATATCACTGGCAATGCAGGATATGCTGATGTAGATATTAATGCAGCAGCCCTTTCGCCTACACAAGCTGCAGGTGGTATGTACACAATTTTATCTCAAAAATGGTTTGCCCTTAATTCTATTGCTACATTAGAAGTTTGGACAGATTATAGAAGGTCTGATATTGTTTACGGTGCTGCTGTAGATTTTGATCCGGGTCCCCCCATTTCAATTTTAGCAGGCGCTTCTCCTAAAATTCCTACTCGTTTATTCTATCCACAAGCAGAGTATAACTATAACGCTGCCAATGTAGGGGCAGAAGGAGTACTAGATTTATTTAACCCTTCAGCAAGAAACAGGATTTTCTGGGATTTAAACTAATTTAAAAGAGTAAAATGAAAAATATGAAAAAAATAAATTTTTTAATCTTTTTAACAGCAGCTTTGCTTGTTTTTACAGGCTGTTTAAAAGATAAGGTAAATCAACCGAATCCCGCCCAAGGTGGTGATGACGGGGTAATCAATGCGGTTATGTTTACGCAAACCAAGGTTTCTGCAGGTGTACAGTCATCTACTGACCCGCAGGTAGTAAATAACATCTACATCTCATTAAATGCAGCTCGTACACAATCTACAGCAGTTACAAATACAATTGTTTCTGACCCTGCAAAGATTACTGACCCTGCTTTGACACCTGTAGATAACAGCCTTTTCACCTTTAATAGCAATGCGGTTATAGAAGCCGGTAAATGGACAGATACAGTGGCGTTAACTTTAAATACAGCAACGCTGGATCCTAATTTAACCTATGCAATTGCACTTACTATTACAGGTAGCAGCAATGGCTTCCAGGTTGCCGAAAATTCTAAAACAATTATTATTGTTATTAGTGTTAAAAATAAATATGATGGCCGCTATTTGTTAAGTGGATATCATAACAGGGTTCCTTATAATATCCCTTATGTGAATGTTAAAATGGATATGATTACTAAATCTCCATCAGAAGTCGCATTCTTCTTTGTAGATGCAGATGATTATGGACACCCAATAGGTGTAGGTCCGGGGTCTATTAGCTGGTATGGCAATACTATGGCACCTGTTATTAAATTTAATACTGTTACTAACGAAGTTATAGATGTTTATAACGGATCTCCAGGAGGTACAGCGGTAACTTTATTTACCGGCCCGGATTCATTCCCAAGCTATTACGATCCTGCAACAAAAACAATTTATGTATGCTGGAATTATGGAGGTAATCCATTAAGAGCTTTCTTTGATACTTTAGTGTATGAAGAGCCAAGGCCTTAATTGAATTTAATTTTTAAAATACCGCCACTCTTCATAGTGGCGGTATTTTTTTATTAAGAAGTTCGTGTTTATTTATAATTTTGATATATGGATCAACAAAATACACCCCCCTTAAATATTGAAATTTCTGAGGAAGTTTCAGAAGGTCAATATGCTAACCTGGTAATTATTACTCATAGCCATGCTGAATTTGTTCTGGATTTTGTGAATGTAATGCCGGGTACACCAAAAAGTAAAGTAAAAAGCAGGATTATTATGACTCCCTTTCATGCCAAAAGGCTAATGAAAGCAATGGCTGAAAATGTACAAAAATTTGAATCAGCACATGGTGTTATACAGGATATGGAAACCGTAGAAATGCCTTTTAATTTTGGAGGCCCTCCGGCGCAGGCATAATCCCTAAGATCAGCTATTCCAAATTCTCCAGTTTTCCTCTGCTTGTATGATGAGCATTTCGTACCCATTTTTGATTGTGGCTCCCCGGGCTGCTCCTTTTTGTAAAAACAAGGTGGTTTCGGGTTTGTAAATGAGATCGTATAACAAGTGCTTTGTTGTAATATACGGATACGGGATATCGGGAAATGTATTTTCCTGCGGAACCATACCAACAGGTGTGCAATTGATAATAACCGTATGATCAAGCATTATCTTTTCATTGAGAGCTGAATATGAAATAATTCCATTTTCAGGCGAAGGATGCCTGCTTACCAGTAAATAAGGCAGTTGGTTTTTTTGTAAAATATATTGCACTGCTTTTGACGCTCCCCCTGTACCCAACACCAAAGCCCGACGCTGGTGCGGCTTTAATAAAGGAAGGAATGACTTTTCAAAACCAATACTATCTGTATTATAACCAATGAGGTTTTCATTATTTATTTTAATACAATTTACAGCGCCTATGTTTTTAGAAAGGGGGTCGGTAGAGGATAAATAAGGAATTACCAATTGCTTGTAAGGTATTGTGACTGCCAGGCCTTGTAATCCTTGCCCGGATTTAATAAGCCCGGGAAAACCTGATATATCCTTCAGAGGGAACAGATCAAATGTACAATCTGCCAGGCCCTCTTTTTCAAATTTGGAAGTAAAGTATATTTTTGAAAACGAATGGCCAAGCGGGTACCCGATTAACCCATAGCGCTTCATATTAATTTTTATCTAAGTAAAGGGTAAAGGTATCGCCTCTCAGGCCAATACGCATAGCTTCTAAAGGAATTACTTCTGAAGGCGCTATATTACCCAGGTTAACATTACAGCCAATTAATTGAAGAAAATAAAGTTGCTGTGCTTTTTGCGGAGCTTCCCAAATAATCTTACTCGCTTCTATTTTTGTTAAGATTTCCTGTACCAACCCTTCTCTTACTTCCCCGGTGCCCCTGTATATCCCCACATTACCTGCTTCACGGGCTTCTGCAATTACGTAAGCAGATCCTGCGTTCAGTTCAGCCTGCATGAGTTCTATCCATTTATAAGGTGGAATAATATGAGCTGCATCTTTGCTACCCACCTCGCTAAGAACGGTGCCATACTGGGTAAGTTTTTCAATATAACCACATTTTTCAGTATGCGGTATGGTAATAGAGCCATCACTTACTTCCATGAAGCTTACGCCATATTCTTTACACACAGAGAGATAATCTTTAAACTGGTTGCGAATTAAAAAGGCTTCAAATAAAGTGCCTCCAAAATAAATGGGAACCTGGTAAGATTTATAAACTTCCAGTTTTTCTTTTAAATGGGGGGTTACATGGGCAGTTCCAAAACCTAATTTCACAATATCTACATGGGGCGATGCCACACTCATAAAATTTTTTGCTTCTTCTACACTCAGCCCTTTATCCATCACCATAGTGAGGCCAAAGTTGCGGGGTTTAGGGTTCCTGTCCGGTATTTGAGTTAAATTAAAATTCATTGACTACTTTTTTTGTGACTGCAAAGATATTTAAAGTAGATCATTTTATTTACCGTTTTATAACGGGAGAAACCCGGGTAAGTATAGGCAATTAAAGGTATTTCCCTTTTTTATACCGGGCAGCCAGCTCTACTACAGGTTGTAATTGCAAAATAGCAGGATTAAAAGCAACAAACTTTTTAAAGAGTTTGGGGTTTTGAGCCATACCATTCTCAAGGTAAAGCAGGGCTTCTTTTGATTTTCCCAATGAAAACAGGAACATGCTCTTATAAAAAATAAAAATCGTTTTTTCATTTGTTTGTTTAAAAGCAATTTCACAGTACTTCAACCCTTCTTCCATCATACCATATATAAAAAGGGTTCTTAAAAATTCCGTCCATCCATTCAGGTTTTTAGGGCGTAGTTTAACGGCAATACCCAAATGTATAACCGCTTGTTCAAAATATTCCATTTCAGTAAAGCAATGGCCAATGGCAATATGATATTCCGCCTGGGTTTTATGAATGCTTAGCGCCTGTTGTAAAATTTTGATGGCCTGCATCCAGGCAGTTTCATTCATGTAAGTACAGGCAATCTTGTAAAACATCCGGCTGTCTTTAGGATCTAAATGGCTTGCTTTTTTATAATGAAACCGGGCTTGCGAATAATTTCTAAGCTTATCATAGCAATGGCCTATGGCTTCATAAATTACAGCTTCGGGGCGTGAAGATTCTAGTACTTTTTGTAATGCCTCAATGGCTTCATCATATTTTCTTATGCGTAAGTAGGCGTCGCCTAAATTACGGTAAGCTATATCAAATTTCTCATCAATAGCTACGGCATATAAATAGGCATCAATGGCTTTTTCATGAAGCTTTAAGCCCTGGTAAGCGGCGCCTAAATTAAACCATGCTAATTCATTGTAGGGGAATTGATCTATAATTTGCTGGTGCAGCCGGATGCTTTCTTCGCTTCTTCCGGTAAAATCAGTCCAAAAGCAAATTTTGTATAAGGCCTCCTCATTATTGGGATCCTGTTTTAAAATCATCACCAGGCAATCAAAGGTCTTTTCAAAATTTTCATAGTCATCATATACATCTGCTAACTGGAAGAGTAATTCCAGCCGGTCTTCTCCTTCAAATTTTAAGATGGCATCTTCTAAAAGGGAGGCTGCTTTTTCTTGTTTATCCAATGCCAGGTAAGCATCTGTTTTAAGAATATATAAATCTATATCATTAGCATCTAATACTTCCGCTTTTTCTAAAACATCTAAGGCTTCTGTGTATTTATTAAGGGAAATTAAAATATTTGCTTTTTGTAAAAATAATGCAGCCGACCAGGGATATTGATTTACCCCATATTCTGCAGCTTCTAATGCCTTGGAAGATTCATCTCTTTCATCAAAGTAATCAATAATTTGCTCAAATCCTTCTTCATCAATATAGGAATGTGATTTACCGGCTTTTAAGTTTTCATATTGTAATAAAAGTGTTTTTAATTCGTCCCGGTTGTGGCGGTAAGGGTATTTACTCATGTTTATAATAAGTAGGTTATTGTAATTTACCCTTTTTTACTTAATAAAACGATGAGCGGGCAATATTTTTATTCATAATACGTTGTGAAAAAACATTTGATTTTTATTTGAATGGTATTTAAACTTCTGGAAAATTTTAATATATTTGTAACAAATAACCCCGCATAATGTATAAAACTGTTAAAATATTACTTTCTTTCATCGTGCTGATAGGCCTGGTGAAGACAGGGTATGCAGACAGGGGTGTGGGGAAAAAGAAAACCCGGATTATTATAAATTTCCCCAAATCGACTAATTCCGGTAAGGTATTAAACTTTAATTTAAAAGGCGGGCTTACTTACAATGGGTCTTTTGCTTTAACATCAAAAGGCAGTACGATTAATTCAGCACAACAAACGCTTATCACCTACCAGCAGGGCAATACCGTATTTATTGTTCCTTATAAACAAAAAGTGATCACTACAGAAGTAAAACCGGGCTATACCGGCATGAAACTGATCATTCAAAGAAATTAAAAACCCGCCTTAAAAGCGGGCTTTTTTATACCTGATATTTTTTATTTAACCCACAAGAGGTATTTATCCTTAAAATAGGGTTCTGTAAAAATTTTTTCAATTTCCCACACAAAGGGTCTTACACCACTTTCAAATATTTCTTTACTTAAATCACCGCCTTTTAAGCAAATTAATCCAGATGGGTGGCCAGCCGGTAACTCCTGTTTTTTAAGTAAGGGTTTACTCCAAAACCATAAATCTTTAAGGGGTGCCACCGCCCGGCTTACGATGGTATCAAATTTCCTGTTTTTTATATCTTCTGCCCGGCAATGCCGGGTAGTGATATTGTTTATTCCTGCAGCGGCAGCCACTTCTTTTACTACGGTGAGTTTTTTATTGATACTATCCACCAGGTGAAATTGTACATCGGGGAAAAAGATGGCTAAAGGTATTCCGGGAAAGCCTCCCCCGCAACCTAAATCCATAATGTGGGTGCCGGGTTTAAATTCAAATTGAGCAGCAATGGCAAGTGAATGAAGTACATGATGAAGATAAAAGTTATCCATGTCCTTACGGCTTATCACATTTATTTTTTCGTTCCACTGCTTGTATAGATCATGCAGGGCATCAAATTTTTCAAGTTGCTGTGGGGTGAATGCTGAAAAATATTTTTCTATCAATGCTTGGGCCATATTATTTCCAGGTGGGTTTTGGTTTTTTAAATAGTGAAGGCGCAAAAATGATATAATAAAAAAACATCCAAACGTCTAAGAATAAAAAATAAGGAAAGAGATCTTTCTCTCCTAATTTTTGTAAGGCTTTATAGTAAATGATTGATTGTATAATAAGCCGTAAACCTAATACCGGCAATACCCATTGCCAGTGAAAGTATAATAAAGCAACCAAAAACAAGGGATAAAATAGGAATTGCGAAAGGGTATATAAACCCAATAAAAATTTACCTGAAAATTTATAATATTTGGAGGTAGTATAATGCCTTTGTTTTTGCTTTCTCCATTGTTTCCAGCTTTTGGCAGGATGGCTTAATGTAAAACTATTTTTATCTGTATTAATTTTTGTATTCTTTTTATTTGCAACAGCGTTTATGAATAAATCGTCATCTCCTCCCGGAATGTGATGATGTGCTGAAAATCCTTTTTGACGAATAAATACGCCTCTTTTATAAGACAAATTTCTTCCCACCCCCATATATGGCAGGCCTGCAAGCGCAAAGCTCATATACTGTAAAGCCGTCATAAATGTTTCCCAGCGAATAAGTTTATTCAGTAAACCGGGTAATTTATAATAGCCACCATAGCCTAAAACGATTTCGGTATGCTCATCATATTTTTCCTGCATACTCTGTATCCAGTTCTCGGTTGCTGGCACACAATCTGCATCAGTTAAAAGTATGATCTCATGCTTAGCCGATTTAATGCCGATGCTTAAAGGAAATTTTTTGCCCGGGATCCCCTTGGCTTCCTGTATTAGTTCTATAACCTGCAATTGCTTGAATTCTTTTTTTAGTTCCTCTAAAACATATTTAGATTCATCATAAGAATTATCATTTACTACAATTACCTCATGGGTAGTAGGATATTTTTGAAGGAGTGCACCGGGAAGATTTTTAGTAAGATTGCCCGCTTCATCCCTGGCACATATAATTACACTCACCGGGTGAGTTTGCGAATCGGCTCTGGGGGGATGCCTGAAAAATGCCAGCCGGGCAAAGAAAAATAAATAATAGAATAATTGTATAAACACAATTACACAAAAAGCAATAAAGAGTATCAATCCCCATTGCCCGGGCAGTTTTGGTAAATCCATCGGGCGAAATTACAAAACTTAAAGAGTTAATAGATTAACATTTTTATGCTAACCTAAGTAAAACAATAGGCGTCTTGAGGGTAAATAATTAATTTTACCAAAAAAGCATCATGAAACAAATTATTACCTTATTGCTTTCCCTGTTTATTACTGTTTTTTCCTTTGGCCAGTCAAGAACCGGTACGGCCGATTATCAAAAAGTGAGCAGGGCGGCTATTTTAAATGATATGCCTTTTCCTGCTAAAACAGTTGAAAATGCCTTAGTAGATAAATTTCTTAAAATGGGTTATAAATCCGGCAGCTCTAAGGGGTATACGGTTTTTAAAGGCGTACACCTCAATGAACTGGGCCCGGGGAGTTATGACCTTTACTTTTCTGCAGAACGGGTAAGCCGCAGGGATAAGGATAATAGTACCCTTACCCTGCTTATATCAAAAGGGTATGACGCTTTTATAAATGAAACAGATGATGCCCCTTTATTTGCCCAGGCAAAAGCTTATATGGACAGCCTGAGAGATATGGTAGCCGCCTATGACCTGGAACAACAAATTGCCGACCAGGAAAATGCGGTTAAGAAAGCAGAAAAAAAGGATAGCAATCTAAAAGATGAAGCAGATGATTTGCAAAAGAAAAAATCTAAAATAGAATCGGATATAGCCCGGAATATTAAAGATAAAGCCGACCAGGAAAAAGAAGTGGCCAATCAAAAGCAAATTTTAGAAAATTTAAAAGCAAAAAGAAAAATAAACTAATTCATTTTTATCTATTCCCAGGAGAAAAGCATATAAAAAGTATGCTTTTTTTATTCCGGCTATCTTTGCATGGTAAAAAAATATGGCATCCTTACAATTTAAAATAAAGGCAACTGACGCTTTCAGCAAGGCCAGGGCCGGAACGATCCTCACAGACCATGGAAGTATTGAAACACCCATCTTTATGCCTGTGGGTACGGTAGGGTCAGTAAAAGCAGTAACACAGCAGCAGCTTAAAGAGCAGGTAAGGGCAGAGATCATATTAGGCAATACCTATCATTTATATTTACGGCCCGGCCTGCCTGTATTAGAGGCGGCCGGTGGTTTGCATCGCTTTAATGGATGGAATAAACCAATTCTTACCGATAGTGGTGGCTTCCAGGTTTTTTCACTGGCTAAAAGCCGGAAAATTAATGAAGAGGGCGTTATATTCAGATCGCATATTGATGGCAGCAAGCATTTGTTTACACCTGAAAAAGCAATAGATATACAGCGGAGTATTGGTGCTGATATCATGATGGCTTTTGATGAATGCCCACCCGGAGCCAGTGCTTATGAATATGCTAAATCATCCATGCTACTTACCCATCGCTGGCTGGACCGCTGTTTTAATCAGTTTAATAATACACCGGATAAGTATGGATATACACAAAATCTTTTTCCCATTGTGCAAGGCGGCATACATCATGATCTTCGTAAAGCATCCTGTGAATATATTTCGGCTAAAGCGGCAGCAGGAAATGCCATTGGCGGGCTTAGCGTAGGCGAACCCATTGAAACCATGTACGAGATTTGTAATTTATGTTGCGATCATCTTCCCGTGAATAAGCCAAGGTATTTGATGGGAGTGGGCACACCCTGGAATATTTTAGAATGCATAGGTATGGGTATCGATATGTTTGATTGTGTAATGCCAACCCGTAATGGCCGCAATGCCATGCTTTTTACTTCCCGGGGCATAATCAATATCGATAATAAAAAATGGGAACACGATTTTAGTGTTTTAGATGATGGCATAGATTGTGAAACCAGTCAATATTACAGTAAGGCTTATGTGCGTCACCTCTTTAAAAGTAAAGAATACCTGGGCCTGATAATTGCCAGTATTCATAACCTGGCCTTTTATTTATGGTTGGTGAAGCAAGCCAGGTTGCATATTGAACAGGGCGATTTTGTAAGTTGGAAATCCGGTATGATAAGCAGGCTGCAACAGCGGTTATAATTGCATTTATTCCTAAATTACACAATATTAATTCGCTAAAATTGTTTATAAAAAGAAAGATTTTACCCGTTACTTAAATTGTAATTGATGAAACAAAAATTTATATTTTTAATCGTACTGTTATGGCCTCTTTTTTCCTGGAGCCAAAATACAGAGGTGCAGGATGCTTCTATCCCCAAAGATGCACCCGTAAATGTAACAGTAACCAATTTTAAAAATGAATTATTAAATGGTGAGATCATCGTTTTCCGCTCGCAAAAAAACAACCGGGAATACCAGGGCCTCACCAATGAGCAAGGTAAATTCTCAATTCGGTTACCGGCAGGCGATAAGTATGAAATGTTTATCCTGGGATTTAAAGATTCTACCAGCTATAATGTACTGGATATTCCCATGCCGCAGGGAAAGGCTTATTATAAAAACCCTTTTGTAGTTGATATCCAGTTTCAGCCCTCCCGTACTTTTGTATTAGAAGATTGTACTTTTGAATTTGGAAAAGCAACTTTACAGGAATCATCATTCCCGGTATTAGATGAATTGGTGGCCTATTTAAACCGTAAAACCGATGAAAGAATTGAAATAGGCGGCCATACCGATAATGTAGGGAATAAAGTGAGTAATCAAAAATTATCCGAAGAGCGGGCAAATTCAGTAAGAGATTATTTATTAAGTAAAGGGATAGCCCCGGATAGGGTAACAGCTAAAGGATATGGTATGAGTGAACCCATTGAAGATAACAGGACGGAAGATGGCAGGGCAAAAAACCGCCGCACCGAAGTAAAGATATTAGAATAATAAATTGAACTTATATTATAAGGCTGGCTCAAAAGGCCGGCCCTTTTTATTCTTTTTTAAACAGGCATGGTGGAATCAAAACCTAAGATTACTTTTTAAGGTGGGATCTTAATAACCGGATAAGTGGTACTGGTAAAATAAAAATCCCTGCCTAATGAAAGGCAGGGAAATCCAATTTTGGGTTTTTATGGGCGATTTATAATGCAATTTGTTTTTCAGTCATCATTTTACGCAGGTTTATAAGGCCATATCGCATACGGCCAAGAGCGGTATTGATACTGCAATGGGTAAGTTTTGAAATTTCTTTAAAACTAAGATCTGCATAATGGCGCATAATAATTACTTCCCTTTGGTCTTCAGGGAGCATATCAATCATTTTACGTACCTTATCATGGCTTTGTTCTGCCATCATACGCTGATCGGCACCCGCTTCGCAGAAATTGATCGCTTCAAAAATATCACGATCATCACTGGTCTTAATAGTGGGTGTACGTTTTACTTTACGAAAATGATCTACACATAAGTTGTGTGCAATACGCATGGCCCAGGGTAAAAACTTACCTTCATCTGTGTACCGGCCTGTTTTTAAAGTATCTATTATACGGATAAATACATCCTGGAAAATATCTTCAGCCAGGTATTTGTCTTTTACCAGTAAATAAATAGATGTGTAAATTTTGTCTTTGTAACGTAATACAATTGTGGAAAGAGCTTCGGAATCACCATTGATGTATTGGTGAACCAATTGTTGGTCAGTTAAGTCGTTAAGGCATTTCATAAACTTCTAGTTTTTGATGGTTTTGGACAATTTGTTTTATTAGGCCAATTAGAGGAAATGAAACGCAGAAGTCTTAATGAAGATGTCAGCGATTTTTCACTTAATTGGATATTGGTTCTGTGAAAATAAATACAAAATTCATATCGCCAAATATTTTTAATCTTTTTTTTTGTTTTTTTTACAATAAACGTAAAACTCCCATCTGTATTGGCTTTGGGCATCGGAACTTTACGATAGGCCTTGCGTAATTCCTGCAATTTTTAACATTCAAAAGGGTTGCTGTTCTTACTTGCTTTAACCAAAAATTAGCATAAAAAATATAAGGTTAGGTGATTCATATATCCATTAACAAGGGTATATTTTTTAAAATGTACAGGCTATATTCAATAAAAATAAAGCAGATTACAATTCGTATTTTTGTATTCAATTATGACGGTAAAAAAATCAATTAAAAAAAATCACACTCCTGTTTTGCCCAATAAAGGAGATATTTTTATTAAAGGCGCCCGCATCCATAATCTAAAAAATATTTCGGTAACCATTCCACGAAATCAATTAATCGTTGTTACGGGTGTTTCGGGGTCCGGTAAATCATCACTCACTATTGATACTTTATTTGCTGAAGGCCAAAGACGCTATGCAGAAAGCTTAAGCGCTTATGCCAGGCAGTTCATGCAAAGGATGAATAAACCCGATGTGGATTATATTCATGGCCTGTGCCCGGCTATTGCTATAGAGCAGAAAGTAACTACCCGAACGCCCAGGAGTACCGTGGGGAGTATGACTGAAATTTATGATTACCTGCGGTTGTTGTATGCCCGAATTGGAAAAACGATTTCACCGGTAAGTGGCAAACAGGTAAAGAAAGATGATGTACCTGATGTATTAGCAGCTATTGAAAAATGCAAACCGGGAGATAAAATATTAATCCTGGCTGCTTTTAAATATCATACTAAGCGTAATGCGAAAGAAGAAATGAATATCCTGCTCCAAAAGGGATTTTCCCGTTTGTATATAAAGGAAGAAGTTATTCGCATTGAAGACTTGCTGGAAAATGAAGAGAAAATGCCGCCGCCATCCGCATTTGAAAAAGCATATATTCTCATTGACCGGCTTATAAAAAAGGATTTTGATGAAGAAGATTTACATCGCCTGGCAGACTCCGCAGGTACTGCATTTTATGAAGGGGAAGGAGAACTCGTTTTGAAAGTAAATGCAAAAACAGAAAAATTCAGTAATAAGTTTGAGTTGGATGGCATCAAGTTTGAAGAACCGGTACCCAATCTTTTTTCTTTTAATAATCCGTATGGGGCATGTCCTGTTTGCGAAGGGTTCTCTATGATTTTGGGACTGGATGCTGATTTAATAATCCCGGATAAAAGGCTAAGTGTTTACGAAGGAGCTGTGGCACCCTGGAAAGGAGAAAAACTGGGTGAGTGGAAAGAATCTTTTATAAAAGCAGCCGCAAAATTTAATTTTCCTATTCATAAACCCATTATGGATTTAACCCAGGCTCAATTGCAATCCTTATGGGAAGGGAATGAATATGCCAATGGAATAAATGATTTTTTTAAAGAAGTAGAGCAGAATTTATATAAAGTGCAATACCGGGTTTTACTCAGCCGTTACCGTGGCCGCACCCTTTGCACCAGTTGTAAGGGTTACCGGTTGCGTAAAGAAGCACTATATGTGCAGGTGGGTAAAAAACATATTGGTGAGTTGGGCGAAATGCCCGTAAAAGATTTGTTGCATTGGTTTCAAAAACTCGCAGTAAGCAGTTTTGATGAAAAAGTTGCGAAACGTATTTTAATTGAAATTCATCATCGCCTGATTACATTAATTAATGTAGGCCTGGGCTACCTTAGTTTAAACCGTTTGGCCAATACCTTAAGCGGCGGAGAAAGCCAGCGCATACAATTAACCCGGAGCCTGGGAAGCAACCTTACCAATTCATTATACATTTTAGATGAACCCTCTATTGGTTTACATAGCCGGGATACCCAAAAATTAATGAAGGTGTTAAAAGAGTTGCGGGATATTGGTAATACGGTAGTGGTAGTAGAACATGATGAGCAAATGATGCGGCATGCAGATCATATTATTGATATGGGGCCATTGGCCAGCCACCTGGGGGGTGAAGTAATTGCTACAGGAGATTATGAAGCCCTGGTAAAAAACCCGGAAAGCTTAACCGGTAAATACCTTTCGGGTAAATTAACCATCGATGCTCCATTGAGTACCCGGAAATGGACCCGAAAAATTACAGTGGAAGGTGCCTTGCAGAATAATTTAAAAGATATTACCGTAACATTTCCTTTACATATTATTTGTGCCGTAACCGGTGTGAGCGGGAGTGGAAAAACAACACTGGTAAAGCAAATTCTGTATCCGGCTTTATTAAAACTAAAAGGAGAAGGAACCGATAAACCGGGGATGTTTAGAAAACTTTCCGGGGATGCTGATCATATCAGCCAGGTAGAAATGATAGATCAAAACCCTATTGGGAAAAGCAGCAGGAGCAACCCGGTAACTTATATAAAAGCATATGATGAAATAAGGGATTTGTTTGCTAAACAGCCATTGAGTAAGATGCGGGGTTTTATGCCCAGGCATTTTTCATTTAATGTAGATGGCGGCCGTTGCGATGCCTGTAAAGGAGAAGGAGAACAATTGGTAGAAATGCAATTTTTAGCAGATGTACATTTGCAGTGCGATGTGTGTGGAGGTAAAAGATTTAAAGAAGGAGTACTGGAAGTACAGTACCGGGGAAAAAATATTCATGATGTACTTGAGATGAGTGTTGATGAAGCTATTACATTTTTTGGTATTCCCGAAAAAGGGTCCGGAAAAGAAGCCGTATCTGCCGGTGCGGAAGTAGCTAAAAAAATAAAACCATTAAGTGATGTAGGCCTGGGTTATATTAAATTAGGCCAATCATCCGATACTTTAAGTGGTGGTGAAGCACAACGGGTAAAGCTGGCTTCTTTCTTAGGCAAAGGAAAGGGACACGGCCATATCTTATTTATTTTTGATGAACCTACAACGGGTTTACATTTTCACGACATTAAAAAGTTATTGGCTTCTTTCAATGCACTTGTAGAACAAGGCCACTCTATTATTGTAATTGAACATAATACCGATGTTATTAAAAGTTGCGACTGGGTGATTGACCTGGGGCCCGAAGCAGGCGAGGAAGGAGGCCACTTAGTATTTGAAGGCAAACCGGCAGATTTGAAAAAAGTAAAAAATAGCTATACAGGTCATTTCTTATAAAATGACTTAAGCTGTATCTGCCGATCCCGAACTACCTAAGACGGTTACTTTCTTTTATAATCTTATTATCTCTTAATACACCCCTTAAGCCCAGGATTAAAAAGATAAATACAAATACATGAATAATGGAAGTGAGAACAAGTTGCCCGTCGGTATAAGATTGCATTTGATTATAGTAGAGAAACAGCAGTACGGCTTCCAGCAAAATTCCTAAAATAATAAACCGGATTTGCAAAGAACGGTTTTTGAATAAGAATATCGTGAGTAAACTCAGTACGCCAAGTGCAATAGTGGGAACCAGGAGTTCCAGGCTATCGGTAGCTTCCAGGGTGCTATTAGGAATACCTGTTTTATCAATACCCATATAAAAGGGCAGTTTAAGGGTGGCAAATGAACAGGCTGAAGCCAGTAATAACCATAAACTTTGTATTCTTTGTAACATTGTAATTTTATTTTTTCAGTTGAGGGTATAAAGGGAATTGTTTCATCAAATCTTTTACTTCCCGGCTTACGGTAGCTATTGTATATTCATCATCAATATTCATTAATACCCGATCTATTAATTCTACTACCCATGGCATGTGCTCTTCTTTCATTCCTCTGGTAGTAATGGCGGGCACACCCACCCGGATGCCACTGGTAACAAATGGGCTTTTATCATCATAAGGCACTGCATTTTTATTCAGTGTAATATGTGCTTTATCCAATGTTTCCTGTGCTTTTTTACCGGTTAAGTTTTTATTGCGCAGGTCTATCAGCATAAGATGATTATCTGTACCCCCACTTATGATATTGTAATTTTTTGCTGTAAATGCGGCTGCCATGGCCTGGGCATTCTTTTGAATTTGTTTGGCATAAGCGGTAAAGTCATCTGTAAGTATTTCACCAAAAGCAACGGCTTTGGCAGCTATTACATGTTCTAGGGGGCCGCCTTGTGTACCCGGAAAAACAGCCATATCCAGTATATTGCTCATCATACGGGTTTTGCCTTTTACATCTTTAAGGCCAAATGGATTTTCAAAATCTTTTTTCATTAAAATAATACCACCCCGTGGGCCTCTTAATGTTTTATGCGTTGTACTGGTAACAAAATGGCAATCATCAAAAGGAGAAGATAACAGGCCCTTGGCGATAAGCCCGGCCGGGTGTGCCATATCGCACATTACAAATGCATTAATTTCATCGGCAACTTTTCGAATGCGGGCATAATCAATATCCCGGCTATAGGCTGAGGCGCCGCAAATAATAAGTTTAGGTTTTATGGTCCTGGCTTTTTCTTCAAGCATTTCATAATCAATAATGCCAGTTTCTTTTTTTACGGTATAAAAATGGGCATCATATAATTTACCTGAAAAGTTTACCGGTGAGCCATGCGTAAGATGGCCGCCCATGCTCAGGTCTAATCCCAGGATTTTATCTCCCGGTTGTAAAATACCGAGCATTAAAGCAGCGTTTGCCTGTGCCCCGCTATGCGGTTGCACATTGGCATACTCACAATTAAAAATTTGTTTTAAGCGGTCTATAGCCAGTTGTTCTACCTGGTCAATAATTTCGCAACCACCATAATAGCGGCGCCCCGGGTAACCTTCTGCATACTTATTGGTAAGCGAAGTACCCATTGCTTCCATTACCTGCAGGCTGGTAAAATTTTCGCTGGCAATTAATTCTATACCATGTTGCTGGCGTTCCAGTTCCTGGTTTATTAAATTAAAAACTAAGGTATCTCTTTGCATCATGTATCATTTTATTGGCAAATATAAGCAGCTGTGAGCGGAAACTCAGCGATCTGTTCCCGAAGATTAGGATGAACTTGTTTGCTTAAAAAAGTGTAATTTCACGAGCTTAAACCATTGGAGAAAATTTATTTTTCTATCAAACACACCTTTAACCGGGTGCATACAATTTATTCATGAAGGCTATTATTCCTGTGGCAGGCGCCGGCACTAAACTTCGGCCACATACATATACACAACCAAAGGCATTAATTCCATTAGCAGGGAAAACAATTCTTAGTATCATCATTGAGCAACTCAAAGATGCCGGTATCAATGAATTTATTTTTATTATCGGATACCTGGGCGATAAGATACAGGATTATGTTACTGCTACCCACCCGGACATTGCGGCTTCTTTTATCACCCAAAGCGAAAGGCATGGTACCGGGCATGCCATTGAACTAACCAAAGAAAGAGTGGGTTCTGATGATTTGCTCATAGTATTGGGCGATACCATCGCTGAATATGATGTAAATGAAGTGGTAACATCAGAATACAGTATGCTGGGCGTAAAAAAGGTAGATGACCCCCGCAATTTTGGGGTAGCCGAAATGAGTGAAGATGGATTTATACAAAGAGTGGTAGAAAAACCCTCGATCCCTAAAAGCAATATGGCCCTGGTGGGCATTTATAAAATAAAAGAAAGCGCTATTTTATTTGAATGCCTTAAAAAAATACAGGAAAATAAAATAAGGACTTACGACGAGTTTAACCTCACCGATGCACTTGAATGTATGATTCAGAGAGGGGTGAAATTTAGAAGCTTTAAAGTTCAAAACTGGTTTGATTGTGGTAAAAAAGATTCATTAATTGCCTCTAATGCCATTTTGCTCAAAAAATTTGGGGGCAATACCGGGGATGGAAAAGAATATAACAACAGCATCATTATTCCCCCGGTGAGTATCGGGCCTGGTTGTGTAATTGAAAATTCAGTAATTGGGCCCAACGTGGCAATTGGCGAAAACTCAATTGTAAATTATTGTATCATCCAAAATTCAATTGTAGGCTCTTATACAAACCTGGGTGAAATTGTACTTTCTAATTCACTTATAGGCAGCGATGCTGCTGTAAAAGGGGTAAGCCGTAGTTTAAATATTGGTGATAATGCTGCCGTAGACCTGGGTGGCAATTCAAAATAATTGTGTATATGTTGATAATTTATAACCAGCACTTGCCCCGGTAATTATTATTTTGTAACCGATTGCATGAAAATATTTACAGAAAGAATAACCCGTTTATTTAAAATTGAAAAGCCCATCATCCAGGCAGGTATGATTTGGACCAGTGGATGGAAGCTCGCAAGTGCCGTAAGCAATGCGGGAGCATTAGGTGTAATTGGGAGTGGAAGTATGTATCCTGAGGTACTCCGGCAGCATATTATCAAATGTAAAAAAGCTACTGATAAACCTTTTGCAGTAAACTTGCCCTTGCTATACCCGGATATAGATAAACATATTGAAACGATTATTGAATTTAAAATTCCGATTGTATTTACCAGTGCCGGTAACCCCGCCACCTGGACGGCAACTTTGAAATCGCATGGCATTACCGTAGTACATGTGGTAAGTAGTGCTAAATTTGCTTTAAAAGCCGAGCAGGCAGGCTGCGATGCCATTGTTGCGGAAGGATTTGAAGCGGGGGGGCATAATGGAAGAGAGGAAACCACCAGTTTTATTTTAATCCCGTCAGTATGTGAAAAAGTAAAGGTACCCGTTATTGCTGCAGGGGGCATTGCCACCGGGCGGCAAATGCTGGCTGCATTGGTATTGGGAGCAGAGGCGGTGCAGGTAGGCAGCCGTTTTGTGGCCAGTGTGGAAGCTTCTAATCATTTGAATTTTAAGAAGGCGGTACTATCTGCAAACGAGGGCGATACGGTCCTTAGTTTAAAACAACTAACACCGGTACGGTTATTGAAAAATGAATTTTATAACCGGGTAAAACAAGCGGAGGAAAAAGGAGCCGGCAAAGCCGAATTAGAAGCCCTATTGGGTAAAGGCAGAGCCAAGCGTGGAATGTTTGAAGGAGACCTGGTAGAAGGAGAACTGGAAATTGGACAGGTATCTGCTTTGATACATGAAATAAAACCAGCAGCCGAAATCATTTCGGAAATATGGACGGAATTCAACTCCCTGCTCAATTAGCACACATTAATCAGTATATTTGCGATTTTTTAAAAAGTATAAACCAACCCCTGAAAAAATGCGAACAGGAAAAACGGGATTCAAGTACAAATTTTTATTTCTTTTGGTTTTCACTATGGCCGCTTTTTCTGCCTGGTGCCAGCCACCGGTAATAAATCCCCAAACCCCTTCAGAATCAAATCCTGTACAGATAGATCCCAAATCACTATCCCAACCCCAATTACGATCTTTATTAGAAGATAAAAACAGGGAAACAGGAAAAGATAAAAATGCAGATCTTTTAAAAAACACCAAAATCGATAAGGATAGTGTAGTTACTGACAATCTTAAGAAAAACGCATACAGCCCCGAAGATACGTATGGATCGAATGTATTTTTCCAATCGGCCCGTATGGACCTTTCAGAATTATCAACCCCACCATTAGATTATCCAATTGGAGTGGGAGATCATATAATAGTAGCTTTATGGGGAGCCGCCGAATATCAAAACAGTTACGTGGTAGCAAGAGATGGCGCCATCTTTCCACAAGGGCTGGGAAAAATATATGTACAGGGATTAACTTTTGAAAATGCACGAAATATCATTTACTCTCGCTTTAAAGGAGTAGTGCCCGGTGGTACCAATATTGCCATTAGCCTGGGCCAGCCCCGGAGTATAAATGTAAATGTTACTGGCGAAGTAAATAAACCCGGCCCCTATGTGGTATCGGCATTTGTAAATGCATTTACATTAATCGGCATGGCCGGCGGAACTACTGAATTTGGTGATTTACGCTCTATCCTAATAAAAAGAAATGGCCGGGTGATAGATGAATTAGATGTATATAAATATTTAACCACCGGTGATCTGGGCAAGCATATTTATTTAGAAAATAATGATTTTGTAATAGTAGGAACGGTACAAAAAAAGGTTTTTGCAACAGGCCAGTTTAAGCGGCCCATGTATTACCAATTAAAAAAGGATGAGGGCGTAAAAGCATTATTAAAATACTCTGGCGGGCTTACAGCAGATGCCCTGGGATCGAGCATGAAAATTTTAAGATCAGAAAATGAAAGCCAGGTGCAAAGAGATGTAAATGCAAATGCCATTATTAAAATACCCGGGCAGGATTTTATGCTGGAAGACGGAGATATTGTACAGGTGCCTTTTGTAAAACCCGGGATATCTAATAAAATTGAAATCCGGGGAGAAGTTACATACCCGGGCGTATATGAACTTCGTAAAGGGGAGCGCCTGTTTGATATTATCAATCGGGCCGGTGGCGTTACCCGCAATACTTATTTACCCCGGGCTTATGTTTTTAGAAATGCAGGAGATACTACCAATTTACAAAGCGACCGCTTAGAAGTGGATCTTACAGAGATAAATGATTCTAACCAAACCAGGAACAGTAGCAATTTAGAAGTACAGGTAAACGATGTGATACAACTTTTTTCAGTAAGCGAATTTTCTGATGCTGAATTTGTGGAAATTTATGGGGAGGTAAGAAAAGATGGCAAAGTGCGTAAATATGGAGGCATGACCCTGGAAGACCTCTTGTATTTATCCGGCGGTATTAAGCAATCTGCAGAGTTTGGGCGGCTTGAAATATCAAGTGTGGTAGATGTGGATTCTGCTAAAAAAAGTATGAAACCCACCCGAACTATTGTACGGTCATATGC
Source organism: Sphingobacteriales bacterium 39-19 (assembly GCA_001898465.1). Classification (GTDB taxonomy): domain Bacteria; phylum Bacteroidota; class Bacteroidia; order Chitinophagales; family Chitinophagaceae; genus Ferruginibacter. The sequence goes on from MKTX01000007.1 coordinate 220,714, forward strand.
AATCTCTTCTGATTTACAATTAGATTCTGTAGCCAGTAAGATCAAGCTCCGCCCATTTGACCAGGTTTTTGTAAGGCGCAACCCGTCCTTTGAGTTACAACAAAATGTAGAATTAAAAGGCATGGTAAAATATCCGGGTTTATATCCCCGCTTAAGTAAATTCGAAAGGCTTTCCTCCTTTATTAAACGAGCGGGCGGTTTGGTTGATAATGCCAATTTAAGTGGTGCCGTTCTGTACCGCACAAAAACAAATATGTTCCGGGAATCAGTAGTAGACAGGCCCAAATTAGATACCCTGGGCCGCCCCATCCTGGATAGTTCTAAAGTAGAAAAAATGAAATTCCTGGAAGAGCCAGTGAGTATTGATTTGTATAATGCCTTAAAATATCCCAATTCAAAATATGATATTATCCTGCAGGAAAAAGACTTGATTTTTGTTCCGGAAATTAATCCATTTGTAAGTGTACAGGGTAAAGTGCAATCTCCTTTAAAAATTGCTTTTGATAAAGAGCATACTAACCTTACTTACTATATTGATAAAGCCGGAGGCTACGGGGTAAGGCCATGGCGAAACCGGATTTATGTGACCTATGCAAACGGGAAGAGTAAGAGAACGAAATCTTTCCTGTTTATCCATAAATATCCAAAGGTAGAAGAAGGAGCCATGGTAACCGTTCCTCAAAAACCCCAGGGCCAGGAAATAAGCGATCTCACTAAGTCAGTGATTGTGGCCGCCATTCCTGTGGTATTAACAGGCCTAATATTTAAATACATAAAATAAATACAGCGGTGACCTCAAAAGAATTAATAAGAAAAATATATACCAGGCTCAGTAAACTCAAGATCATCGTTTTGATTTGTGGTATCGGTCTTGCTATCCTGTTTTATATTTATACAAAAAGTGTTTCTCCTGTTTATTCAAGCACCGCTTCCATATTTCCACTCACTAATGCGGCAGATAATTCGGGGGCATCCTCTTTATTGAGCAGCTTAACCGGGATGAGTGAAACACCAAAAAGTTTCAGCCAGGAAGCCTCAATCAATATTGTAGAGTTGGCAAAAAGCAGGCGCACCCGGGAAGCCGTGGCTTTGGAGCGGCTCCCCCAGTTTGGCAATAAAACCATTGGAGAATTAATTATTGAAAGTGAAAATAAAAGAAAATCATTCGTTTCAAAAAAGCTGATTGTACCCCAGAATGATACGGCACTTTCTGCTTTGGCAGCGGTACTTCTTCAAAATAGTATTGATGCTAAAATTAATAAGAACGGTATGTTTGAACTCACATTTTCGAATACCGATAAAAAATTAATTTCCCCTGTAAGTTATGTGCTGATTGATAAGATTTCTCAGTTTTATATTGACCTGAAAATTAAAAAAGCCAGGGAAGATTATAATTTTACCATGCGTAAACTCGACTCCCTGAATGATGTATTAAAAACCTTCGATAAGCGGGCCATCAGTATGGCTAATACCACTTTATTTGTTCCCGGCGAACGCATCGAGTTCACCATTCCCAAAGAAAACCTGATAACAGATAAAGAAAGAGTGCTTCGTCAAAAAGATGCCGCTGCAAACAACCGGGAAGAAGCTTTATGGCGCTTGCAAAAAGCACGCCCTATTATTGAAACCTTAGATAAACCCGAACCTCCCTTTGATGAAGAAAAACCTTCAGGTATTTTATATGGAATACTAGGCCTGATACTTGGCTGTTTACTTTCTTCGGTGGTATTAATTGCAGATATTTTATATAAATATATTAATGCTGAACTCAACCAGGCTGTATTTGGTGATGAGGAACCTGCTCCGGTACCTCCTGTAGCCGGCGAAGAAACTATATAATAAGCATTTTTTTTATTCATTACATTAAGCGATCTGCAATCGATTGATCTCAGCCTGCCCGCTTGTGCAAAAAATTTTAAACCATAATATATCCTGCGAATTTGTGTTAAAAATTCTGCCGGATTATGTAATCATTCCTGTTATTGACTAATCATTTCAAAGAGGTCTATTTTATTTTCTGAATCTATTTATTTATTGCCAGGTTGTTCCATTTTGTATTTTATAAATTCTGAAGAACCGGGGAAATTAATTGGAAATATTGCCTCTTCAAAATTTTCAATTTCCCATTCTTATTTTATTCACTCATTGCCTTTTTTGTTTTTCTAATTGCATCAAAAATTTATTTAATTCCGGCCATTACATCGCCATATAATGAATAGAGTACTATTGGTTAATATTTTCAATCTATACTAAGTTAGTTATGCTCCCCTCAGGGCATATAAATACTGGTAATTATTTGTTTGTAAAATAGGATGTATAAAAAAACTGCCGGGTATTAACCGGCAGTTTTTAATTTGGTTGTACTTATGATTTATTGAACAATCACTTTTTGTGTAACTACATTATCCTGGTCTTTTACCCTTAAGATATATACCCCTGCAGATAATTTTGTGGCAGGTATTTTTAAGATAGATTCAGTTGACTGAAGTTCCATCATTTTTTTACCACTCATATCAGTAACGGTTACCTGGTAAGGTTGGTTGCTGTTACCGGCAATATACAAGTTAATGTAATCGCTGGCCGGGTTTGGATTTATCATGATACTGTATGCGGAGTTGAACAAAATAGTTTTAACACCGGTAAGTGAAACTTTTTGATCATTATCTACCATTGCAATACGATAATAGTTAATGCCTTTTACCGGATTTTCATCCAGTATGGCATAGTGTAACCGATTACTACTATTACCTGCAGCTTGCAGGGTACGTATAACTGTCCAGTCTCTGCCATTTACAGATCTTTCTACCCTAAATTCACGTGTATTCACTTCCTGTTCTGTAGCCCATGAAATTTTTACTGCACTATTTTGTTTTTGTACATTAAAGGCAGTTAAAGTTACTGGCAATACATTATTGGCAATTGCACCAAATGTAAAGGGGCTGTATTGGCTTACATTATTAACTGTTACACTACCACTACTGGTTGTATTAGCTACGTTTGGCGTACCTCCCAAATCATCCCAGTCGCTGCCATCAAAATGGGCAATACGAATACCAGAAGGAACAAAAATATTACTACGGCTATCAGTATAATGTAATGTAAGATTGGCAGTAGCACTATTGGTACGGTTAATCACCCAATACTCAGTAGGGCTCACATTATACTGAGGGTATAAAGCGGCTGTTGCAGGATCAATAGTAGCATTGCCATAACCACTAAAGAAGTATTCAACAGAATAATTACTGTTTCCGCTTAAAGCCGCAATATCTACAGGTGCATATTTATCGCCCTTACCAACCGGGAAGGTAAAGTTCGTGTTACCGTATTTGGCCATATTCCCATCCAGCAATGAACTGGCAGAACCCCCGCTAACCGAAGAGCCGGCATCCATGCTAAAGGTTTTACCGCTGGCCATTACAACTTTACCATTGCTAAAGCTGGCCACGCCATTTACCGTAATATCATCATTAATCAATAAGGTATCTGATGCGATAGAAGGGCCCAGGTTAATAGTGAAATTATTTAAATAGGCATCTATTTCAAAACGCAGTACCCCTGCATTTCCGGATCCGGTTTGGCGGGCAATACTAATATTAGCGCCTTCTGCATAAATTTTACCTAATGCGGCATTTGTTACATAACCGCCACCCACAACATTTAATGTGTTTCCGGCAAGATTAAGTAAAGTATTGGCCTGGCTTAATTGTAAACCTCCGCTGGTTGCATTCCCTAAAGTAAGGGTGGTATTGGTACCGGTTTCAATGGTACAAACTTCTGAAGAATCTCTTTGTAAGCGGAAGATTTTAATATCGGTACCGTTGCCAAATAAATTTTTAGAGGGGCCATCTCCATTCATTTTCAGTGTAAGCCTTGCTGCATCCCCAGAAGGAGAAGGTTCAAAAGCCGAGCCACCACTAAAAACAACATTTCCTAAAGCATTTAAAGTAGAGAAAGAGGGGCTGTTCCCATTCATACTCACCACTCCATTTGCTGTAAAATCACCCCGGGTTGTGGTAACGCCCCCGGAGAAATATTTTAAACCACCTGTAAGCTTTAAATTATAAAAACTGATAGCTGGTATGCGAATGGTATCGGAAGTGGTAGTTCCGCTCTGTGCGAAATCAACAGTAGAGCCTGTAGCCAGGTTGTTTAAGAATGGCCTGCGTTCATTTTGCAGAACCAGGGTGCCATTATTTAAAACATCAATCCTGGTGGCAGATGTTACAGAATCTACACCGGGTAATACGGTAAATGTGATCGGGTTAATACCATCGCCAATTACCAGTTTAGAACTGCTGGGGGTAATTCCCAATACACCACTGTAATTTGCATTTGCCTGGTTTACGATATTGAAACTTTGGTAAGCATCCGTAAAGTTGGCGGGAGAGGGGCCGGTACCATCTAAAGTACTGCTCCATGTTCCCAGGTTGGTTAAACCCAGGTTTGCCTTGGTATTATAATAAGCAGCGCTTACCGTTCCATTTACGTTTAATGGTGCTGCTGCAGCGCCGCCACCGGTATGAACAACACTGGAGCTAAATGCTCCCAAAGGTGCTGTGGCAGCAATTCTTACATATAAGGTTGTTGATAAAGTACCTCCCGTGTACGGAACTAAAATAGGGCTTGTTGTATAAGGGCCGCCTGTAGTGGTAGAAATTTCTAAATCAGTTCCCGGTGTTACCGTAATATTACCCGAAGCGGGGGTAAGTAAAGTGCCATCCAGGGTATATGCCGATTCAGCCGAAGGACTGCCTAAAGTTACCTGTAAACCGGTAACGGTAGGATAAGCGGATAATATGGGGCTCGGTGCACCACATGGATTGGCAGGTGAACTGCTATTCCGGGGGGCAACATCCAAAACTTCAAAATCTGAGCTATTGTTATTTGTTTCAGTACAGCCATTCGATTTCCTGAACATACTTTTGCTGTTACTAATTCCTGTGGGCGTAAATACGGCAGCTTCAAAACAACTGCCCCCACCATAACCTAAAGCATCTACAACCGAAGAGGCGGTACAGCCATTTGTACCACTTAATGCAGTATTATCATTTACAAGAGCTACTTTACCCGTGGTACCACTCATATTGAAACTACCCGTTGCATCAGTAGTAGGTAATGGTACACCTGTTGATCCGCCGCCCAGGCCTATTAAATAATATTTACCCGGCGAAATAGATCCGCTTAAAGTAGTTACTGCCCATGAAGTACCAGTAGCCGAAGCATATTGTACTGACCACCCGGTAATATCTACGGCACTTGACCCCGCATTAAATAATTCAATAAAATCATTGGTATAGGTAGCTGCACTATTACCGCCGCCGCCATATACCTGGCTTATTCTTACCTGGGCAAATGAGCCCATTGTACAAATAAGAAATAGGAGTGTAAAAATCTTCTTCATGTGTTTGTAATTTATGTAAGGGATAGCAAAAATACAGCATATAAGCCTCTTTGCCTTGTTTTTTTATGATTTAAATTTAAAAATCTTCCTGCATCGGCCCTGGCCGGCGGCGATCCGTTTTTAATCATTTTTAAATAGCAAAAATGAATCCGGTTTGCTATTCAGATGATTAAACATAATGTACGAATATTTCTTGAATTAACAGAAGTTATTTATTCAACTTTTTTGAGGAACATTATATAAGTAGGAAAATGATCACTGTATCCATAATTATATGTAATTCCATCCCAGGTGCGTTTACTGTACCCCCGGTATTTTCCTGTTTTTTGCACTAAAAAGTCCCGGTTAAAGATGCTTGCCTTCTGGTAAAAATAACCGGTTTGTTCTTTATTCAGCCAGCCATAAGAAACTAAAATCTGGTCAAAGAGACCCCAGGCATCCTGGTATGCAAGGGTACCAATTCCTTTTTTATACATTTCAACCCAGGGGTTATACATTTCACCCGGTTCTACTTTTTTAATTTTATCTTTTGCAGCTATTACTTTAGTTAAACTGGGGCTCACCGGGTCATCGTTTAAATCGCCCATCAGTACCACTTTTGTTAATGGGTTTATAGCCATTAATGAATCAATGCGGGCTTTCGCTACTGCTGCTGCAGCAGCCCTTGCGGGGGCAGAGCGTTCTTCGCCACCACTCCGGCTGGGCCAGTGGTTCACAAAAACATGAATGGTATCGCCATCCAAAATCCCTTTTACATACAGTACATCCCGGGTATAATAAGCGTCTTTTGAACCTCCGGGTAATTGCACAAAAAGAGGAGCGCTAAAAATGGGTTTAAAATATTTGGGATTATAAATAAGGCCCACATCCACACCCCGTGCATCGGGAGAATTATAATGAACAAACTTTAGGTTCCTGTATTTAAGTTTTGGGCGATGTACCAGGTCAGTTAATACGGTGTCATTTTCTATTTCGGCTACCCCCAGTAAGGCCACACCATCCGGGTTAATGTCAGTTCCTATTTGTGAAATAACATCTGATAACCGGTCTAATTTATCAAAATATACTCTTGAATTGTAGTTTCTTTCGCTATTGGGTAAGAATTCTTCATCATTCTTAAAGGGGTCATTTATGGTGTCATAAAGATTTTCCAGGTTGTAGAAGCCAATGATAGAAACTTTAAAAGATGCTTTTTGTGCACTTAAGCTGTAGCAGCAGGCAACCAAAAGGATAGTATAAATATATTTCATATGCTTTAATAAGGGTCTCAAAGATAAATCTATTATAGCTATCATAAACGGGTAAAATGAAAAATTTGCAGAAAAAAAAGTTCAAATTAACTATTCTTTCGTAAAACTATAATAAATTTGCGTCTTTTAAACAAAAGTAATTTATGAGAATTTTTACCAGCCGGTTGGCCCTGGTATTTTCTTTTTCGATTTTTGCTTTAGCCGTTCATGCACAGGTTCCTCAAAAAACCTCGCAGGATACTACTATTTTGCAGGAAGGAAAAGATGCCATGCTCGACAATATCCCTGTCATTTCTCTTGATGAAAATGATATGCAGGATGGAAGTGCACAAAATATTTCTTCCCAGCTAAGCGCAGGAAGAGATCCTTTTTTAAGCGCCGCTTCTTTTCAGTTTAATGCGGTGCGATTTCGCATTAGAGGTTTTGATGCCGACATGTTTAATACTTACATGAATGGCGTGCCCATGGAAAACCTGGATAATGGGTTTACACCATACGGGCTATGGGGTGGGTTAAATGATGTAATGCGTAACCGGGATCAAAGCCATGGTATGAAGGCAACCCCTTATGCCATTGGAGATCCGGGCGGGCTTACTTTCCTGGATACCCGGGCAAGCAAGCAGCGGGCTCAAACCAGTTTTAATTATGCTTTGAGTAACCGGAACTATACTCATCGTATTATGATAACGCATAGTACCGGTATGAGTAAAAAAGGCTGGGCATTCTCTTTATCCGGCTCACGGCGCTGGGCTGAAGAAGGATATACGGATGGTACTTATTATGATGGCTACTCGGCTTTTGCAGGGGTAGATAAAAAAATAAACGACCGCAACCTGTTATCTTTTGTTGCTTTTGTGACTCCTACCGAGAATGGCCGTCAGGGCGCATCTGTTCCTGAAATGCTTGAAATTACAGGAGATCATTTTTATAATCCTTATTGGGGATATCAAAATGGTAAAAAAAGAAATGCCAGTGTGGCAAAATCTGCACAGCCGGTTTTTATATTAACACACGATTGGAAAGTAAATGATAAGACCAATATCTTAACTGCCGTTTCTTATATTTTTGGTAACCGCAGCGTGAGTGGATTAGATTGGTATAATGCAGCCGACCCAAGGCCGGATTACTACCGTTATTTACCCAGCTACCAGGAAGATCCGGCAGCAGCAGAGGCGGTTCTGAATGCTTTACAATCTGATGTAAATCTTCGCCAGATAAACTGGGATAAACTATACAATGCCAACTATGGTAATATTGCAACCATCAAAAATGCAAATGGTATTACCGGCAACGATATTACCGGGAAACGCAGTGTGTATATTGTAGAGAACAGGAATGTATATACCAACCGTTTGAATTTTAATACCACGATCAACAAATCTTTGGCCGAACATATTGATTTTACCACAGGCGGTTCTTTTCAATATCAAAAAAATCATTATTACAAAACAGTAAATGATTTACTGGGAGGCGATTTTTATGTAGACCTGAACCAGTTTGCAGAAAGGGATTTCGCATCTGATCCTAAAGCCAATCAAAATAATCTTTTAGCACCCAACCGGATCCTGGGCGTGGGTGATGATTTTGGTTATAATTACGATATCGAAATAAAGAAAGCAACAGTGTGGGTGCAATCTGTTTTTAAATATAATAAAGTAGATTTCTTTATTGGGGCAGAGCACTCTTTCACCAATTTCTTTAGGGTAGGCCATGCCCAGGTAGGTCTTTTCCCTAACGACTCTTACGGAAAATCAAAAGTGAATAATTTTTACAATTACACTTTTAAAGGAGGAATCACTTATAAAATAGATGGCAGAAATTATCTTTTCACCAACGGATCGTATTTAACAAGGGCTCCGTTTTTTGAAAATGCATATATCGCTCCCCGTACCCGTGACATCGTGCAGGATGATCTAAAATCAGAACGTATTGGATCGGTAGAAGCGGGTTATGTAATGAATGCTCCCCGTTTAAAAATAAGGTTAACCGGTTATTATACCGATTTTAAAGATGGTATGAATGTGCTTACTTTTTACCATGATGAATACCGCAACTTTGTGAACTATGCCATTAGTGGAATCAATAAGAGGCAATATGGTGGGGAATTTGGGGTTGATGCAAAAGTGTACAAAGGACTTAGTGTAAATGCCGCCGCCGCAGTAGGGAGATTCTTTTACACCAGCAGGCAGGAAGCCGTTGTAACTGTTGATAACAGTGCCAGTGTAATTTCTAAGGATCTTATTTATGCAAAAAATTATAATCTGCCTACACCGCAGGAAGCATATACGATTGGTTTAGATTATCGCTCTCCTAAATTTTGGTTTGTAAATGTAAACTTCAATTATTTCGATAACATGTGGCTTGATTTTAACCCCCTTCGCCGTACTGCATCTGCCGTAAATGGAGTGGATCCCGCAAGCCCCTTGTGGCATGAAATTATTGACCAGGAACATTTACAATCGCAATACACCGTAAATGCATTTGCTGGTTACTCCTGGATGATGAACCGCAAAATAAAAGGCCTAAAAAAGAGAACTTATCTTGCCTTTAATTTTGGTGTAAACAACTTATTGAACAATACCGACATCGTATCGGGTGGATATGAACAACTTCGTTTCGATTTTAATGAAAAGAATGTAGGTAAATTTCCGCCTAAACGATTTTATTCTTATGGCTTAAACTATTTTGCCAGTATCGGGCTGAGGTTTTAATAAAATAAAAAAATTAATTTAACGACTTAAATAAAAAATCATGAAGAAGTTTTTAAAACTTTCATTAATGTTAACCATACTGGCCTCATTTGCTGTATTGTTTAACTCATGCAAAAAAGAATTTGATGCACCCCCGGCACCCGGCGATCCGGCTATTGTGGCCAATACCACTATTGCCGGGTTAAAAGCCATGCATACAACAGGTGGCGCTTATGATATTATTAATGATGATATCATTATCTCAGGTATAGTTACTGCTAATGATAAAAGCGGGAACCTGTATAAACAATTGTATATCCAGGATTCAACCGGTGGTTTACAAATTATGTTAGATGCTGCCAGTTTGTTTGGATCTTATCCTGTAGGCCGCCGCTTATTTATCCGCTGTAAAGGATTATGCATAAGCGATTATAACCGTACTATGGAACTGGGTGTAAAAGCAACGATTAATGGGCTTCCCTCTATGGAGGGCATTCCCTCGGGCTTAATTAGTAAATATGTAATAGGCGGTTCTTTAAATAACCCGGTAGTTCCTATTGTAGTAAATTTAAATGATCTGACTACCAATATGCAGGATAAATACATTGGTTCATTAATTCAATTAGAAAATTTTCGGTTTACTGCCAACATGCTGAATCGTACTTATTCAGATACTTCGGCTTATAAGAGCACTACCAACTTAGATATACAAAATTGCAGTAGCCAAAGTACTATCATACGTACCAGTGCGTATGCGAATTTTGCGGGTGTACCTGTAGCCCAGGGCCGGGGTAACCTGGTAGCTATTTACACTGTATTTAATACCACAAAACAAATGATCATCAGGGATACAAATGATGTTCAGTTTACTGAGCCATGGGTTTGTGGTTTACCGCCCGGGGTGTTATTGCAAGAAGATTTTGAATCCATTGGAGCCAATAATGCGCCCTTGGTATTAGCGGGATGGAAAAATATAGGTGAAACCGGTAATGTGCTATTTCAAAATGCTGTTTTTGGTCCTGTAAAATGTGGTAAAATTTCAGCCTTTAATACTAGCCAGAGCAATGTAGTAAGTTGGTTAATTTCTCCTGCCGTAAATCTTACCGGGGCTACAGCACCCAAACTTACTTTTATGAATGCCGCTGGATTTGCAAATGGAAACCCTAGTTTTAAAGTTTTGGTATCTACCAATTATGCAGGAGGAAATAATCCCTCTGCAAGCACCTGGACAGAAATTCCGGCAACCTTAGCAACAGCTCCCGCTTCGGGATATTCTCAATTTGTAAGTTCAGGCGTATTAAACCTTTCTCCTTATATCGGGCAAAATGTTTATATCGCTTTTAAATACCAGGGTTCCGACCCCGCTAATAACACCACTTACGAAATAGATGATGTAAAAGTAACTGCTCAATAATGAAAATTTAATTTACGATAAGCGCCATGAAAGAAGCATGGCGCTTATCGTAAATATTATATATAAAGTATTATGAAAAGAATATTTATCATTTTATTGCTGCTTTGCAGCATTGGCGCTTTTTCTCAATCCACAACGCTTGTAATAAGCCAGGTGTATGGAGCAGGAGGGAATTCCGGCGCATTATTAAATTCTGATTATGTAGAATTGCATAATGTTTCCGCTGTGCCGGTTAGTTTATCGGGCCTTTCCATACAATATGGTTCTTCCGGCGTATCGGGTAACTGGTCAGGCGTTTATGCGCTTCCTGCTGTTTCTGTTCCTGCCGGAGGCTATTTTTTAATACGAATGACAACAACCGGAACTACCGGGGCTGCATTACCTACCCCCGATGCCACGGCATCTCCTGATATTGCCATGAGCGGAAGCAACGGGCGTGTAGCCTTGGTAAATGGTACCACGCCCCTGGTAGCCTGCCCTTCCAGCGGATCTTATATTGATTTTGTAGGCTATGGTTCTTCTACTTGTTACGAAGGAAGTGCAGCAACAGCTCCTTTAAGCTCTACACTGGCCGCCATCCGTAAAAACAATGGCTGTACCGATACAGATAATAACGGCGCTGATTTTGATGTAACAACTCCAGCACCCAGGAATAGTTCCAACCCTGCTGTAACCTGTGGCGCTACTCCTCCTGAGTTAATAGCAACAGGTACGCTTACTGATTTTGGCAGTATAACTATTGGCAGCTCTTCTGCTTCTCAAACCTATAGCCTTTCCGGATCTTTTTTAACAGGAGCACCGGGAAATATTACCGTTACAGCGCCTGCCGATTTTGAAGTTTCAAATAATAATACAACCTGGGCTGCTACAACTACCGTTGCGTATAGTGCGGCTACTTTAACTGCAACACCTGTGTACGTTCGCTTTACCCCGCAATCAGCTGGTGTAAAAACAGGCAATGTAAGCAATATGGGAGGCGGAATTGCCACTGCAGTTACGGTAGCTGTGAGTGGTACCGGCATGTTGCCTACCACACCTACTTTATCGGCAACCAATCTTACCGCATTTGGCGATGTTTGTATCAACAGCTCAGCAGGGCCCAATTCTTTTACAATCAATGGGCTTAACCTTACAGCTACGAATATTGCAGTGGGCCCACTGGCAGGATTTAGTTTTGCTACATCTGCTGCAGGTACCTACAGCCCGTCACTGAATTTAACACAGCCAGGCGGAACATTCACCCAGGATGTATTTGTGAAGTTCACTCCTGCAGCTTCACAGTCTTATAATGGCAACATCAGCATCAATGGAGGTGGAGCACCTGCCGTAACGGTAGCCGCAACCGGTGCCGGGAATAATAATCCGCCCACTGTTGTGAGTGGATCCGCTTCAGCAATTACCACAACTACGGCAACCTTATCGGGTTCCATCTCTTCAATAGGCTGTACTGCCATCACTGCTTATGGTGTGGAATATAGTACAGTAAGTGGTTTTAGCAGTGGCACCATCGTTGCCTCCACTAATTTAGGAGGCGGTGCATTCAGTGCCGGTTTATCTGCTTTATCGCCCTCTACCACGTATTATTATAAAGCATATGCTACCAATGCAGGGGGTACCGCTTATGGCATTGAACGATCTTTTACTACAAGCGCTCCGGTGTTAACTGCAACCCCTTTAACAGCATTTGGTAATATATGTGTCAATACTACGGCCGGGCCTTATAGCTTCACTATATCCAGCACTGCATTAAATAGTAGTAATGTAAACGTAGGTCCCCGTACCGGGTTTAGTTTTGCTACTACCGAAACAGGAACCTATTCAGCGTCTTTATCTTTAACGCAACCCGGCGGTCCTTTTACCCAAACCGTGTATGTAAAATTCACACCTACGGCTATTCAAAATTATAACGGCAGCATCCCGGTAAGTGGGGGCGGAGCTGCTGCTATAAATGTAAATGTAACAGCAGCCGGCGTAAATGGAGTGCCGGTACTTACTACGGGTACTTCTGCCGGCATTACGCCTAATGCAGCTTTACTTAATGGTATGATTAATGATGCCGGTTGTAGTGCAGTTATGTCTTATGGTATTGAATTTAGCGGCATCCGTAATTTTATAAATGGTACAGGTACCCGCATACCGGCAAGTAACATTTCCGGGAATAACTTTAGCGTGGGATTAACTTCGCTGGTTCCGGCCACTCAATATTACTATAAGGCTTATGCAATAAATGGTGGCGGTGCCGGTTATGGTGCCATAGATAGTTTTATGACCACTGCCTTACCCGAAGGATTTATATTATATAATGTACCTGTGAGCCGTGGAGGTAGTATGCATTTTTCAGTTAAGAACTTGCGGCCCGATCATTACAGTGTATCTATTTTTAATAGCGTTGGGCAAATTGTATATCGCAAAGATTATATCCTGCAAGTAGGCTTTATTGATGAAAGCTTCCGTTTACCGGGCAACCTGGGGGCAGGCATGTACACATTTGAAATGCAAAGCCCCAATGGATATAAAGAAAGAAAGACCTTCCTGATCCAGTAATTTAAAAATACGATTTTCATAAAACCGCTTCTACCAGGAGCGGTTTTTTTATGACACATATTGTTTAAACTTTCGTGATCTAAGCAAAAGTATCATACCAAAAATGTAATTCAACAATTGCTTTTGAAGTTATTTTTTCAAAGATGGCTTCTTTGTATTTAACATTTCGTTTCATCCGGCGGTTTAAAAAATACGTATATCTAGTGCTAATTATTTTTTACGACATAATTTCATAATTAAATGAAACCCTTAATTTTTTTGAAGGCTTGCCTGTTGTTTTTTTTTACTTATGCCGGTTGCCAGGAGCCCGCCCCATTCAAGTTAAAAGAAGAAAAGGCAGGACATTTGCATAACCCCTACTACTCTAATACCGATACGGTTACACTACATGTGAGCGATAAGGAATGGAAGAAAATACTTTCACCTGGCTTATATGCTGTAGCCCGGGAAGCTGCTACTGAACAGGCTTTTACGGGTAAATATTGGGATACCAATCCCAGGGGAACCTATTATTGTGCCGTTTGCGGAAATGCTTTATTCCGGTCAAATGCAAAATTTGCCAGTACTTGCGGCTGGCCAAGTTTTTTTAAAGCCATAAGAAAAAATAGCGTGATTTATAAAGAAGATAATACGCTGGGCATGCATCGTACGGAAGTGATTTGTGAACGATGTGGCTCACATTTAGGACATATTTTTAATGATGGCCCTCCGCCTACCTATAAAAGATTTTGTATGAACTCAATTTCGCTGGAATTTATAGCCGACCGTAACTTGTAAGTTAAGTATAATGATTGCTGTTTTTGCGTAACTGAAAGTAAATAACCAGCATACAAGAATGAGCCCATAAAAAATATTATTCTTTTTTATTTTTTTGAATGATAACTTTATGTTTTAGAATTTATTTTTGCCACAAATATTAAAATATACTGAGGAAGAATTGGTAGCATTGCTAAAAAGTAATGATAAGCGGGCGTTTGAGTATTTGTATGACCATTATGCCGCTGCTTTGTATGCTGTAATTCTTAAAAAAATCGATGATTCAGCATTGGCTGAAGATATATTGCAGGAAGCCTTTGTGAAGATATGGAATCATTTTTCAGCATATAATGCATCAAAAGGCCGCTTATTTACATGGATGTTGAATATATGCCGAAACCTTGCCATTGATACTTTGAGAAGCAAAAGTTTTAAAAATCAATCAAAAATCCAGCGTTCAGAAAAAGCCGTAGATTTTATAAGTAATAATGTAAATGAAAAGGAAAAATTTGATGCACTCGGTATAAGAATTCACCTGGACAGGCTGGCACATGATCAAAAACAAATTGTGAATATGGCTTACTTTGAGGGTTTTACACAAGATGAAATATCAAAAAAACTAGACATTCCATTAGGTACTATAAAAACGAAAATGAGGGCCGCTATTTTAGCATTAAAAAAAATATTACAACCTTACGTTGAATAAAGAAGAATTCATATCATCTGGCCTGTTAGAGCTTTATGCTACGGGCATATCATCGCCGGAAGAGAGCCGCCTGGTAGAAGAATGCCTGGCAAAATATCCTGAATTACGAGAGGAACTCAACCAAATAGAAATTTCTCTTGAAAATTATGCACAGGCAAATGCAATACAACCATCGGCTTTGGTGAAGAAAAAGCTAATGGATAAAATTTTTCCTGAAGATAAGCCACAGGAAGGCGGGGCAGCTATTGTAACCATTCAGCCCCCAAACAGCAGGTTATTTATTTTTAAGTTATGGGCTGCCGCCTCGGTAATATTTTTATTGGCAAGTATTTTCCTTAACTATATTATGTATCACAAGTATCATGATGCAAACGAGGCATTACAACTTGCCCGGCAAAAAATGGATTTGCAGGATCAATCAAACCGGGCCCTGAAAGAAGATGTAAGCGTAATGACAAACAAATTTGCGCAACCTGTTGTTTTAAGCGGAACAGATAAAGCGCCGGATGCCGTAGCTAAAATATTTTGGATGAAAAATACCGGCCAGGTTTATGTGGATCCTACTAATTTACCACAAGTGCCCGCCGGAAAGCAATATCAACTTTGGGCAATTGTAGATGGGAAACCTTTAGATGCCGGTATGATAAAAACCGAAAAAGGAATTTACCATATTCAAAAAATGAAATCATTTGGCAAAGCGGATGCCTTTGCAATAACCCTCGAAAAAGTAGGGGGAAGCCTCACACCTACTATGGATGCTATGATTGTAAGCACCAAACTTTAATTTATTTCTCTTTTATTATTTTCTAATTGCCAGCTTTGCCGGCCCGGCTTGTGATGATTACCTGCTACCGGGGTACTGTAAAAATTTACTCGATTTGGAAACCATCATTTAATAAAATACGTAGATGATGGAAACAAATCAATTAATTAAAAAAGATTAAAAATGAAACAAGTCAAAATTTTAGGATTATTTATCCTCGGCTTTTTGTTTACGGTAAATTCTTTTGCACAATCTAAAATGGTGGGAGGCGCTGCCATGTACCCAACAAAAAATATTGTTGAGAATGCCGTAAACTCAAAAGACCACACTACTTTAGTGGCTGCTGTAAAAGCTGCCGGGCTCGTACCTACCCTGGAAAGCAAAGGCCCGTTTACCGTATTCGCACCCACCAATGAGGCATTTAATGCATTACCGGCGGGTACTGTTGAAAATTTATTAAAACCAGAAAACAAATCAAAGCTCAGTTCTGTTCTTACCTATCATGTAGTGGCTGGGAACTATTCCTCAATGGATTTAATGAAACTTGTAAAATCCAACATGGGTAAAGCCTCTTTAAAAACCGTTGCGGGAGGCAATCTTTACTTTTCTAAAAAGGGAAAGAATATTATAGTTACCGATGAAAACGGAAGAACTGCAATGATTACTATTGCCGATGTAAATCAAAGTAATGGGGTTATTCATGTAATAAACAAAGTATTATTACCAAAATAAAGAGAGTCCTGTTTCGTACCATAAAAATACCGGCATGCAGCCGGTTTTTTTTCAACAGATAAATCCAACAACTAAGTTTTATCGTAAGTAATCATAGGTATTGGATTTAAAAACAATTTTATTAATCATTTAATCAATTATTATGTTACACAATGAAATAAAGGAAGATCAACCCAATGGATCTCAGGAAATCTTGACGAGACCCGTTTCCCGGAGAAATTTTTTTGGAATGGCAGGCTTAGGCGCAGCTGTAATAGTAACAGCAGCTTCATGTAAAAAAGATGATATTATAAACAACAGTGGAGTGAACTTAGGCAGTGGCGATGCAGGCATTCTTAATTATGCGTATGCACTGGAGCAATTAGAAGCTGCATTTTATACCCAAATTATAGCTACTCCTTATGCTAACATCAGTGCCCTGGAAATGGCCTACCTGAAAGATATCCGGGATCATGAAGTAGCACACCGGGAATTCTTTAAAGCAGCACTTGCTTCCAATGCCATACAATCGCTGGAAGTTGATTTTAGTTCGATTGATTTTACAAACAGAACAAGTGTGCTGGCAACTGCAAAAGCATTTGAGGACCTGGGTGTATCAGCCTATAATGGTGCCGGTAAATTAATTTCTAATCCGGATTATCTTACCCTTGCGGGAAAAATTGTTTCCGTAGAAGCACGCCATGCTGCCTGGATACGGGATATTATTTCTATGGGGAGTTTTGCGGATATGTCGGCCGTAGATGGGAATGGGTTAGATAAGGCCCGTATGCCCGATGATGTATTAACCATTGCCGGCACATATATTAAAACAAAACTCAACGCCAGTAATTTACCAACCAATTAAAAATTAATTATCATGAACATACAAAATATTATTTCAGAAATTGAAAAAACGGATCCTGAAATTTATGACCGGTTGGATACCCGCAGGACTGCCATGAAAAGTTTTGCAAAAGTATCCGGTAAAATTGCGTTAGCTGCACTGCCCTTTGCATTGGGGTCAATGTTTAAAAAAGCGTATGGGTCGCCTACTTCACCCACCGATATTGTAATTGATACCTTAAACTTTGCCCTTACACTGGAATACCTGGAATCCAATTTTTATATCCAGGCCGTTAATTCCGGAATGATACCGGCAGGCGGGGCACTGAATGCGCTTACCGTAATACGGGATCATGAGAATGAGCATGTAAATTTTTTGAAAACAGCCATTACTGCAGCGGGCGCTACTCCGGTATCGTTTACGGCTGCCAACTTTGACTTTACGGCGGGTGGAACTTTCCCGACAGTATTTTCTGATTATGGGACTTTATTGGCCGTTGCACAAACTTTTGAAGACACCGGTGTGCGGGCATATAAAGGACAGGCTGGAAATTTAATGAGCAATAATGATTATTTAACAGCTGCATTGCAGATACATTCAGTGGAAGCCAGGCATGCGGCACATATCAGGGAAATGCGGAAAGCTGCAAATTTACTTGTGCCTGCAGGGGTAGATGTAAAGCCATGGATTACTTTAAATGAAAGTGGTATTGGTACACCCGCTGTACAGGCAAGTTATGATGGGGAGGAATCTGTAATGCAGGCAGGTATTGCCATAACCCAGATTGGAGGTACGCAAATAACGGCTGCTGCAGCATCAGAAGCATTTGATGAACCGCTTACAAAAGAACAAATTACTGCAATAGTAACCCCTTTCTTTGCTTAGTTTTCATTCAGTTTCAGTAATATCCCCGGGGCATACCGGGGATATTTTTTGTACAGGTATTTACATTAAGTTTTACATATCCTCCATATCCTGTTGCCTGTTGCACTGCAGTACAAGTGAGTGACACAACCGGTGCCGGGATTTTTTAAAATGTTTGTAACAAAAAAATCCCGCTGTAAAAGCGGGTATTTATGGTATGATTTTTTTTATTTATGCTACAGCTTTATTTACCAGGGCTGCGGCTTCGCTTAATAAAATTGCGCTTTGCACTTTTAATCCGCTTTCATCAATTAGTTTTTTAGCAACATCGGCATTGGTGCCTTGCAGGCGAACGATAATCGGGATTTCAATATTCCCAATACTGTTATAAGCATCTATAACTCCTTGAGCTACCCGGTCGCAACGCACAATACCTCCAAAAATATTAATGAGGATGGCTTTTACTTTGGGGTCTTTTAAGATGATTCTAAAACCCGCTTCCACGGTTTGTGCATTGGCCGTACCGCCCACATCTAAAAAGTTTGCGGGTTCGCCGCCACTTAACTTTATCATATCCATGGTGGCCATGGCAAGGCCGGCTCCGTTTACCATACAACCCACATTTCCATCGAGCTTTACAAAGTTTAAATTATGTTTTCCTGCTTCTACTTCGGTGGGGTCTTCTTCACTCAAATCTCTCATACTGGATAAATCCGGGTGCCGAATAAGGGCATTGTCATCAATATTCATTTTACAGTCTACTGCAATAATTTTTTCATCGCTGGTTTTAAAGAGTGGATTTATTTCCAGCATACCACAATCTAAGCCTACATAAGCGCTGTATAAATTGGTAACAAACTTTACTGCATTTTTAAAAGCCACACCACTAAGGCCGAGGTTAAAAGCAATTTTACGAGCCTGGTAACTTTGCAAAGGGCCACCGGGGTGTACCCATTCTTTAAATATTTTTTCGGGTGTATCATGGGCTACATCTTCAATATTTACGCCGCCTTCGGTGCTGTACATAATTACATTTTGCCCCCGGCTACGATCTAATAAAATAGATAAGTAAAATTCCTTTACGGGGTTTGGCCCTTCGTAGTACACATCCTGGGCTACCAATACCTTGTTTACCACTTTTCCGGCTGCGCCTGTTTGAATGGTTACCAGGGTGCCACCCAGCAAGTTGCCGGCAATGTTTGTAATATCATCTAAACTTTTTGCCACCGCTACACCCCGCTGGCCATTTCCTTGTACCGATCCTTTACCCCTGCCGCCGGCATGTATTTGAGCTTTTACTACTGCAAATTTATTGTTGTATTGATTCTTAATTTGCCGGTAGGCTTCCTCTGCCTCGGCTACAGTACCACAGGCTATTCCTTCTTGTACGGGAACATTGTATTTTTTTAGCAATTCCTTTGCCTGGTATTCGTGAAGGTTCATAAATATAAATTTGTGCGAAGATAAGAAAAAGAAAAAATTGCCGGAACCGATATTGAGATGTTTGCCTGTACGGGTTCAAAAATCTTATTTTAATTATTTTGAAGCGCTGTTAAAGCCCGGTATAAGGCTGTAATATTATCGGCATTTCCTTACATTTGTAGATTAAACCCTTTTTTATTATGATGAATAAAATTGCCGAAGCAACTGCATATATTAAAAAACAAATTAGCGCTGAGCCGGTAGCAGGTGTGGTATTGGGAAGCGGGCTGGGAAACTTTGCACATCAAATTAAAGTAGAGAAAGAAATAAGGTATGAAGATATTCCCCACTTCCCGGTAAGTACGGTAGAAGGGCATAGCGGCAAGTTATTATTTGGCGAATTAAGTGGTAAAAAAATTGTAGCCATGGCCGGGCGCTTTCATTATTATGAAGGATATCATCCCCATGATGTTGTTTTCCCGATACGTGTAATGAAATTCCTGGGTATTAAAACCCTTTTTTTAAGCAATGCTGCCGGGGGTACCAATCCTGCTTTTAAAGTAGGCGACCTGATGATTATTCATGATCATATTAGTTTTTTTACCCCCAACCCACTTATTGGGAAAAATGAAAAGGAGTTAGGCACCCGTTTCCCTGATATGACCGAGCCATATAGCCTTTCATTAATAGCAAAAGCGAAAGCCATTGCAGCAGCAGCCAATATTGATATAAAAGAAGGTGTGTACATTTCTGTTACCGGCCCCACTTTTGAAACGA
This sequence comes from Sphingobacteriales bacterium 39-19, assembly GCA_001898465.1. Classification (GTDB taxonomy): domain Bacteria; phylum Bacteroidota; class Bacteroidia; order Chitinophagales; family Chitinophagaceae; genus Ferruginibacter. Next base: position 240,856 of record MKTX01000007.1, read on the forward strand.
AAGCAGAATACCGTTTTGTAAATACCATGGGCGCCGATGCAGTGGGTATGAGTACTGTGCAGGAAACCATTGCGGCTGTGCACATGGGCCTGCCGGTATTTGCGGTAAGTGTAATTACCGACCTGGGGCTAAGGGAAGAAAATAATGTAATTACCCATGAAGAAGTATTACAGGCAGCAAAGGAAGCAGAACCCAAACTGGCACATATATTTAAAGAAATGATAGCCCGGTTATAATTTATGCATGAAGAAGTTCATTTTATTTTTTGCTTTCTTAGGAATATTCCTTCTTGTAAAGGCTCAGGAACCTGTAATCCGGTCCATTAAAAAAGGAACCCGCACTACGCCCTCCCAAACATCGAACGATGCGAACAATGCCGAAAATGGAAAACGGCCTGGTGATACCAATCGCAAAGATACCATTGATTTTGAGCACCGGGTAGATGATACGCTGCACCTGAGTTTTCGCTACCTGGATTCTACCCGGAGAAATACGTTAGATTCTTCTATAAAAAATATTGATGATTATTACCCCGTACCTATGAGCTGGCAAAACCTGGGTAATAATGGCGCCGCATCGTATTCATTAATTTTTAAACCTAATGATGAACCCGGCTTTGATGCGGGGTTTCATGCTTTTGATATTTATAAATTTAAACTGGAAGAAACCAAAATTTATAAAACAAACAGGCCATTCTCAACGCTGGGTTACCAACTGGCTTCAGGTAAAGAACAAATGATTATGGCGATGCATACGCAAAGCCCCAGGCCAAATATTAATTTCGGGTTAGACTATCGTTTGATTTCGGCACCTGGTTTTTTTGTAACCAGTAACAACAATCATAATGCCTATCGCTTATTTGGAAATTACCAGGGTAAACGAAAGCGCTATAATGGCACGCTTGTTCTTATGGGTAGCAGTATAAAGGCTTCACAAAATGGGGGTATAGTAAATGATTCTCAATTACTGGACCCCAACCGCAAGCAACGTTTTGCAGTAGATGTAAATTTGGGCAATGCCGGCAAGTATAATCCAAACCCATTTAATACTTCTGTAAAAACGGGTACCATCAATAAATCTTTTACCTTTTTTATCAGGCAGAGTTACGATATAGGAAAAAGGGATTCCATTGCCATTAATGATAGTACTACGGAATACCTGTTTTACCCTAAACTCAGGTTCCAGCATAGCTTTACGTATAGCAATGAACAATATCACTATGGCGATGTGAGCGCCGATTCTATTTTATATAAGCAGTGGTTCAACATAAGTGTGAGAGATTCTGTAGATACTTTTTCGGTTCGTGAAAAGTGGGCAGTGATGAGTAATGATTTTTCTCTGGTTCAGTTTCCTGATACCAAAAATACATCCCAGTTTTTCCTGGCCGGAATAACCCTGCAAAATATCACAAGAACTGCTGATGCAGGGCAAAACCGTTTTTTTAATATGCAGTTGCATGGAGAATACCGCAACAGGACCCGCAATAAAAAATGGGATATGCTGTTGAAAGGGACATTTTATCCCGGCGGTTTAAATATAGGGGATTACAGTGCTTATGCCAGCCTGGGCCGATATTTAAATAAGCGATGGGGCGATGTAGAATTGTTTTTTAAGAATGTGAACCGTACCCCTTCTTTTGTATTTGATCCCCGGAGTGCTTATCATTTTGGTAATGCAAATGATCTTAAAAAGGAAAATATTATTTCGTTTGGCGCTACTGCAAACAATCCCTATGTACAGTTACGTTTTACAAATTATCTTATCAATAATTATGCTTATTTTGAAAATTATTATAATACGGCTCAATACAGCAAGCCGATAAATATTTTACAAATTGGGGCAACTACCACTATAAAAGTGTACCGGCATTGGAACTGGTATATCGAAGGTATGTTACAGCAAACAGATGCTTCTGCACCTATTCGTGTTCCTTTCATTTATACAAGGCAACGATTGGCTTATGAAGGAAGATTTTATAAAAATTTACTCATCAGTACCGGTTTAGAGGCTCGTTATTATACCCCATTTAAAGCCGATGGCTATGCACCGGTTACAGGACAGTTTGTAATACAAGACAGTACGACCATTAAAAACCGCCCGGATATAAGTGCTTATTTACACTTTAGAATAAAAGGTTTTGGCGCTTACATCCGTTTGGAAAACCTGAACACAGCCAGCTTTCAAAATGGTTCGCTGCAATTTATTAATAATAACTTTGCAGCCCCATTATATCCCACGCCGGGATTGATTTTTCGTTTTGGTATTAAATGGTGGTTCTTAAATTAAAAAAAAGCCGGGTATTTGATTATTGCTTACGAAATGCCCATTTCATCATTTCTTTCCAGCTTGGTTTTTTACCATACATTAAAATACCGGTACGATAAATTTTTGCGGTGAGCCAGGTGAATAATAAAAATGTGCCTATAAGCAAAACGGCCGATGCGGCAATTTGCCATAGGGGAATGGCATACGTAACCCTCCCCATCATCACTACCGGGGATGTAAGCGGAAACAAACTTCCAAATACGGCCATGCTGCTATCGGGGGCATCTATTGCTTTTGTCATAATAACAAATCCAAGAATTATAGGCATTAAAATAGGAAATACAAGTTGCTGTGCTTCCTGCTGGTCTTCACTTACCACGCTACCTACTGCTGCAAATAAAGAGGCATAAGTAAGGTATCCAAATATAAAATAAAAGATAAAGAGAAAGCCGATCTTTAATAATGGTAGTGTGGAGAGGCCTTCGGATACCTGTGCCATAATGCCCGATTTTACTGCAGTAGCTCCATCGCCCCCCATTTGTTGCATCATATCGGGCATAAAAAGCGGGAGCAGGCTTTGTAAAATACCTACTAATAATATCCATATCGCAAATTGAGTAAGACCTACCAGGCCAATACCTACAATTTTTCCCATCATCAATTCAAAAGGTTTTACCGAGCTCACTACGACCTCTGCAATCCTGTTTGTTTTTTCTTCAGTAACCCCCCGCATTACCTGGGTACCATAAATAATCATCATCATATAAATAAGGATACCACAGCCAAATGAAACAATATAAGCCAGGCCGGCAATACTTTTTTTACTTCCATCCTTGGTATCTATAGTAGATTGTACACTTACCGAGGCATCTATATCCTTATATTTTTCAGGGTCAATGCCCAGGGTTTGTAATCTTTTTAAAAAGACAGCCTTGCTAACCATGCTCTCTATGGCCATGGTTTTACTTAACCCCACAGAACTTTGGCTATGCATTACAATACCTTCCGGTTTGTTGAGATTAAATGCGGGAATATATAAGAACCCGAATAAGCCCTGGTCTTTATATTTTTTTACAAATGTTTGCTCTGTTTCGCCTTTTACGATCCTGTATTTGGCGGTATCTATATTTTTAATAGCGCTATCGCTAAAGATACCGGCTTCATCTAGGATACCTATTTTTTGCTTGCTTTCTGAGCTGTCGCCTTTTATAGCAACGGCAACAATGATGGCATAAAAGCCCATGATAACCAGGGGTACAAGAATAGTAGTAATTAAAAATGACTTCTTTTTTACTCTTGTAAAATATTCCCGGCCGATTATTAATCCAATTTTACTCATGGTAATTCAGTTAATTAATATGTTGAAATGACCTGGCAGTTTCTGTACCTTCTACCTGGCGTATAAAAATGTCGTTTAATGTTGGCAATACTTCGGTAAAAGATTCTACCTGTATATTTTTATTAATGAAGTATTGGAGTACGTCATTGGGTTTTGATTCATAAAGCAACTTTAAAAGCAATTGGTTCTTATCCAGTTTTACGACTTCAAAAACATCTGTCATCAGGTGTTCGGGAAGTACAGGAGCTTTAAGTTGATAAATATTTTCTTTAAATTCCTGTTTTACTCCATTTACCGTACCGTCTAAAATTTTTTTCCCTTTATTCATTAGTACAATATGGTTGCAAATTTCTTCTACCTGCTCCATCCTGTGTGTACTAAAAATGATGGTGCTCCCGTTTTTTGCAAGATTAAAAATTTCTTCTTTTATCAGGTTGGCATTTACTGGATCCAGCCCGCTAAAAGGTTCATCTAAAATGATAAGCCTGGGGTCGTGTACCACGGTTGTTACAAACTGAAGTTTTTGGCTCATCCCTTTACTTAAGTCTTCTACTTTTTTGTTCCACCAGCTTTGCATTTCTAATTTTGTAAACCAATGTTTCACTTTTTCTGTAGCGTCGGCTGTAGATAAACCTTTTAGCCTGGCAAGATAGATTGCCTGCTCTCCAATTTTCATTTTTTTATATAAGCCTCTCTCTTCGGGCATATACCCGATTTTTTCGGCATCTTTAAGCGCATTAAAAGGTTTTCCATTGAAGTTGATGCTTCCGCTGTCCGGATAAAAAATCCCGGTAATCATTCTTAATAAGGTGGTTTTACCTGCGCCATTGGGGCCGAGTAAACCAAAGATATCTCCCTGCTGTATCCCAAAGCTTACATCATCTACCGCTTTTTGTGTAGCAAAATATTTTTTAAGATTATGGAGTTCCAGTAAATTCATATCCTGTAATTTATAATGTTTACAAATGTAGATGCTCTGGATGGTAGTTTGTTACAAAAAATGATGAATGGATTTTAAGATTGCCCTAAAACAGTACATATAGATTCAGCAATCCTTTCTCCATCCATGGCAGCGCTTACGATACCGCCGGCATAACCGGCACCTTCGCCAGCCGGGTATAAGTTTTTTATTTGTACATGAGCCCCAGTTTCCCGGTCCCGGGGAATACGAACCGGGCTGCTGGTACGGCTCTCAGTAGCCACTACCGTGGCTTCATTTGTAAAATATCCTTTCATTTTTTTTCCAAACTGGGTAAAACTTTCCACCAGGCTGTTATTAATAAAACCGGGCAATACCTCATGTAAAGAGCTTGCCTGTAAGCCCGGCAGGTATGAGTTTGCGGGTAAGTTGTCAGATATTTTGCGTTTTGTAAAATCTATCATTCGTTGTGCGGGTGCCATAAACTTGCCGCCACCCGCCCGGAAACATTGTTTTTCTACAGCTTGCTGAAAATGCATAAATAATAACGGGTCGTTTTCGGTGGTTTCCAATGTATGTTGGGGATTTTTACGCATCCAAAGATTTACATCTTCCTTACTGAATTGCACCACCATACCACTATTTGCAAAAGGGTTGTTTCTTTTAGATGGGCTCCATCCATTTACTACCAATTCGCCAGGGTCGGTAGAGGCGGGAGCAATAATGCCTCCCGGGCACATACAAAATGAAAATACGCCTCTTTCATGTACCTGGTTTACCAGGGCATAAGATGCGGGGGGCAGCAATGGATCCCGGGTAGTACAATGATATTGAATATTATCAATGAGTGCCTGCGGATGTTCTATCCTTACGCCAAGTGCAAAAGGTTTTGCCTCTATAAGAATATTTTGGTTTTGTAAGAGTTTAAATATATCCCGGGCTGAGTGGCCAGTTGCTAATACATACGCATTTGCGTTAAATTCATCGCCATCTGCTGTTTTTACACTCTTGATCAGATGGTTTTGTAAGGTAAAACCGGTGAGCTTTTTATCAAAAATGAATTTACCCCCGTGATTCAAAATACATTCCCTCATAGCCGTAATTATTTGAGGGAGTTTATTCGTACCAATATGAGGGTGTGCGTCATAGCCAATATGGGGTGGGGCGCCAAAAAAAATGAATAAATCTAAAATGCGGTTAATATTGCCTCTTTTAGTACTACGGGTATATAGTTTGCCATCACTATAGGTACCGGCACCGCCTTCCCCAAAGCAATAATTGCTTTCGGGATTTACAATTCCGTCCTTGTTTAAAATGGCAAGGTCTCGTCTCCGGCTTCGTACATCTTTTCCTCTTTCCAGAATGATGGGTTGTATCCCTTTTTCCAGGAGTTTTAGGGCAGTGAATAATCCCGTGGGGCCGGCGCCAATAATGATCACCTTTTTAGAGGCGTTGGCTACATTTTTAAATTGAAACCGGGGGGATAATTCCTCTTGTACAGGTTCATTAATATAAGCCGTTAGCGTAACGGGTATATATACCGTTTGCCCTCGTGCATCAATAGATTTTTTTTGTATACGAAATCCATGGATAGCCGATTTTTTTATTCCGGTGGCAAAAGCAATTTGTTCTTTTATTGTTTCTTCGCTTACAAGTTGCGAAGGCAATAATTTTAATGATAATTTTTTTTGCATTGAATCGCCGGCAGGCTTATTCTGAATTGCTGGTTTATGCAGTTAAAATGGTAAATCATCTATAGCATCCGGGGCCGTGGCCGAAAAGGTATCCAGTGGCTCCATATATTCATTTCCAATTTCATTTGTAGCGGGTTTAAGTAATTGTTCAATACGCCATGCATCTAAATTGGTAATGTAGTTCGTTCTTCCGTCTTTTTCCCACTTATTACCTTTAATGTTAAAGTACACTTTAATTTCATCGCCTGTGTTTACTTTATCCACGATGCTGGTACGGTCTTGTACACATTGAAATTTGATGTAATTTACAATAGTACGTCCATTGATATCCTCTGTTTTCTCTACAACAAATTCTCTCGTTTTAAAGGATTCGCTTCTTTGTACCACATCAAATTTAGAAACCAGTTTCCCGGTAAGTTCATAACTCATTATTGAAAATATTTTGGGAGTCAAAAATAAGGAAATATAATGGTCAATGTGGAAAAACTTCCAGGAAACGGGTAATTATTTTTTGATTGAAATTTTATTAAAAAATCGCCTCATTTTTGGGAAAGCCTTAATGATATTGGGTTTCCAATTTTACTTCTGCACCACAATGGCCTTACCGCTTAAAAAACTGTATTACCAATGAAAAAAACAAGTGAATAAAAAATTTTTTTTTCAACAATTTAGTTTGATATTCGCTGTCCTGCTGAAGAGATAATTTTACAGAGATAAATGAGGTTCGTTTTTAGCATAGAAAAATAGATTTACCACCTTGTAATAAATAGTGCACGGAATAATGGACAAAGCGTTCGAAAAAGTTTGGGCTGATTGCTTAGAGATAATCAAAGACATTGTAGAATGGCAACATTTTAAAACATGGTTCGAACCTATTAAACCCGTTGAGTTAAAAGGTAAAGTATTAACGATCCAGGTACCCAGCCAGTTTTTTTATGAATATCTTGAAGAACATTATGTAGCTTTATTGGCGAAGACTTTAAAAAGAGAATTAGGCAAAGAAGCGAGATTAGAATATCGCATCATGGTAGATAGTGGCAATAGCAGGAACAAGCCACTCACAATGGATGTTCCCGCACATGGATATAAATCTTTTACGAATAATGAAATGGATTTCCCTTTAATTATAAATAACCCTGTTAAGAACCCGTTTGTAATACCGGGGCTTAAAAAGATGCAAATAGATCCCCAGCTAAATGCTGCGTATACATTTGATTCTTTTATTGAGGGTGATTGTAACAGGGTTTCCCGCAGGGCCGGCAAAACCGTTGCCGAAAAGCCCGGGGGCACTTCTTTTAATCCTTTGGTTATTTATGGCGGGGTAGGGTTAGGTAAAACGCACCTGGCACAAGCCATTGGGAATGATGTAAAAAGATTACACCCGAATAAAGTGGTATTGTATGTAAGTTCAGAAAAATTCATCAATCAGTTTATAGATCATAGCCGTAATAATGCCATAAACGATTTTATTCATTTTTATCAATTAATAGATGTTTTGATTATTGATGATATCCAGTTTTTTAACAGGGCAGAAAAATCACAGGATGCATTCTTCTCAATTTTCAATCATTTGCACCAAAGTGGAAAACAGTTAGTATTAACCAGTGATAAATCGCCCAAAGATTTAGAAGGGGTACAGGAAAGATTGCTTAGCCGTTTTAGATGGGGATTAAGCGCCGATTTACAAGCGCCCGATTATGATACCAAAATGGAGATACTGGATACCAAAATGAAAAGTGATGGATTTGCAGTACCCCGTGAAGTAGTAAAATATATAGCCTATAATATCAATAGTAATGTACGGGAATTAGAAGGGGCTTTAATCTCATTGTTGGCACAATCTTCGCTAAATAAAAGGGAAATTGACCTCGAATTGGCTAAAAAAGTTTTAAGAAATTTTGTAAAATCTTCCAGTAAAGAAATTACGATTGATGCTATACAAAAAATGGTATGCGAATACTTTGGTGTACCTTATGATAAACTATTGCAAAAAACCCGGAAAAGGGAAATTGTACAAGCCCGGCAAATTACCATGTATTTAAGTAAAGCATTTACTAAAAACTCATTAAAAACAATTGGCGAACATTTTGGTGGCCGGGATCATACTACCGTTATTCATAGCTGCCAAACCGTAAAAGATTTAATGGATACCGATACCTTATTTAAGGAAAGTGTATTAGAATTACAGCAAAAAGTGCAATTGGCGGCTATGTAAAGCCAAAAAAGAGAATAGGTAAAAGCCGGGTAATTGCCCGGCATTTTTATTTCATAAATTTTAAACATTGATTTGGGGAATAAGGGATTGAATTGTATTTTTGCTGCCCTTTAAGGAACGGAGAGGTGCCTGAGAGGCCGAAAGGAACGGTTTGCTAAATCGTCGTACGGGTTAAACTGTACCGTGGGTTCGAATCCCACCCTCTCCGCAAATAAGTGCTTAAAGATCGGTAACCCACAGTTCGGGATGTAGCGTAGCCCGGTTATCGCGCCTGGTTTGGGACCAGGAGGTCGCAAGTTCGAATCTTGCCATCCCGACTCAATATTAAAATACCTTCCATATTACTGGAAGGTATTTTGATTTTTGAATTTTTAAATCAGAATTTCATGCTGAGGGGTGTTATTATGCTTTCATTCAAATGCAATTAATAAGACGGGTTCTTTTGTAGAATTCAAAAAGGAATTATTAGAATCCTATTGATTCATTGGTTTTACGGAGTTGTTGATTTTCTTCGTAACTCATTACCCGATACCCGGATTTAGGAGCTTCGAAAATATTTGCCGGCACTACCCCGTAATTGATGCTTGTTAATTGGTATTGAAATATTAAATTACCGGATTGTAAATCAAACTGAACCGGAAGCCCGGGTAGCCTTGGAAAAGCATTGTTGTACTTTGTATTGGTAATCTTAATATCTGGAGCATAATATACTGTAAATGGATTACCTGATTGTGTTATAGCGGTTGCTTTTTTACAAGTAAATCCATTTATTATTTTAGTTTCATTAGTGTAATTAAAATTAAGATTATTATTCCATTGATTTTTTTGCTGCCAATCCTTATGGTTGATTGTGATCATTAATTTTTGACCACTGTATTCTTTTAAGATAAAGCCCTTTCCCAGGACATTATCATATACTGCCGATTCTGTACCCAGGGCACTATTCATTACACTACTGCTTTTCGTTTTACTTACATATAAGGTTAATGTGGCTCCAGGTATCGTTTTACTTTCCTGATTACTAGAGTGGATGCTTATGTTATATAGTAAGGTCCCATCATCTAAAGAATGTTGTGATTTGGCGCTTGCACTCATTAAAAGAAATGAGATAAAGAGAATAAAAACTGAATTGTTAAGCTTCATTGATGAGGTTTAATGTTACACTAAGATAATACAATTGTTTTCCAATTCTAATATAGACGGGTTAAAATGCAAACTGCAGCGGATTAGGCTGCAGTTTAGTATTTCTTTAACTTAGTTTCTTTACTTTTTAGATGTTTTAGACTTCATTTCCTGCATTTTTTTCTGTGTTTCCTGCATGGCTTCTATCCTTTCCTGCAATTTACTTTTAGTAACCGGTCGTTTTTTCTTTTCGTTCATTACCGCCAGTATTTTATCATGATCAATGATATATTTCTGAATTACAATTTGCAGAATAAGTGTGATGGTATTTGAGATTGTGTAATACCAGGTGAGTGCCGAAGGCATATTATTGAAAACGCCTAATAATATGATAGGAAAAAAATATGGCATGTACTTCATTACCGGGTTACTGTTATCCTGCATTTGATTCATGCTGTACACAGAAATCAACAAACTGGTAAGCGTGGCTGTAATGGTAAATAAACTTACATGATCGCCATAGAATGGGATGTTGAATGGTAACTTAAAAATTGAATCATAAGCTGCTAAATCGGTTGCCCATAAGAAACTTTGCCCCCTTAAATCAATATTACACTGAAAGAAATAATATAAGGACATGAAAATAGGGATTTGTAAGAGCGCCGGGATACAGCCCCCAAGCGGGTTTACGCCTGCACTTTTCCAAAGTTTCATTTGTTCCATACCAAAAGCCTGCTGATCTAACTGGCCTGTTTTGGGGTCTTTAAATTTCAATTTAAGTTGATCTACTTCCGGCTTCAATACCCTCATTTTAGCACCACTTAAATAACTTTTATAAAGAATGGGAGAAGTAATTAATCGAATAAAGAGTGTTAACAATAAAATGACCAATCCCATGCTTGCCACTTTTGATCGTAAAAAATCAAAAACAGGGAGCAGGAAATACCGGTTAATGTACTTTACAAATGCAAAAACACCACTGCCATAGGGAACAATATTTTGCATTTGATTACCATATTTTTTTAAAATATTATAATCACTGGGCCCATAATAAAGATGTAAAGGAACGGATACATTGGATGCGCCTGCTGCAAAATCTGCTTTTGCATTTATTGCTGTTTGGGCAATATGGCTGTTGGTATCTTTAGATACCTGCCAACTGGCACCTACTGTACTAAAATTATTATTTGCAATGAGGCCTGAAATAAAAAATTGTTGTTTTACAGCGACCCAATTCAAAGGCTCAGAAAAAGATTTATTGCCAGATTCAAGCATTCTTTTAAAGTCGTAATCTTTATTTTCCAGGTAGCATAACTCCATTTGAGTTAATTCATATTTATGGTCTTTTTCTACCTGGGGTGTTTCGGTTTGCCAGACCAGGTTCAAGGCATTTTGACTGAAAAGTTTATCGGCTCCCTGGATATTTATTGCCAGGTCAATCATGTAGTCATCTTTCTTCATGATGTACTGGTGTGTTATTATCCTGGATGTACTGCTATCGCCCATTTTAAAATTTAAAACCTGGCTTCCATCGGCTTTTGTAATAACCGGTTCTGCAGTAAAATTAATATCATTTGAAGCGGCAGTTTGATTGATTCCTGTGAGTATTGGGTAAGACAGTTTATTATAGTTTCCTTCTTGCAGAACGACTAAGGAACCATCAAACCTTTTAAATTTTTTGAGTGTAACTTGTTTTGGTTGAGCCCCTTTAGTGGAGAATACTACTTTAAGAACATCATTTTCTAAAGTAACAGATTGGCCTGGGTTGTTTGCGAGTGAAAATCCACTTGAGTCTTTAGCGCTAATTGCGGGGCTGTCCACTAAAACATTAGCGGTATGTAAAGTGTCAATTATCTTTTTGGGTTTTGTAGCTGCGATAGAGTCATTTATTCTTTTTTGTTCTTTTTCATACTGCTGGCGGCTCCTGCTATTAACTACAAACATGGTAACCATCATTATACCAATGAGTATAAAGCCAATTACCGTATTTCTATCCATTCCCATTATCTATATATTTAAGAGCGCAAAGGTAACAAGTTTGCACTTTGGTTAAATGATTTTATAGTAAAAAAGAAATGCCCTGGTAAGGGCATTTCGTATAAAGTGTACAACTGTTTATTTTTTTGCCGGAGCAGCTGCAGCAGCAGGAGCAGCAGCCGGGGCAGCGGCTTTTGGAGCAGCGGCTTCTTCTTGTTTAAGCTGGCGTGTCATGGTTACAGAAGCGATGGGAATACGTGGAGAGTTTAAAATTTCCATATTATCTGCCTGGATATCTTCTACTCTTAAGTTCGCATTCAATTCTAATGCACTAATATCTACTTCTATAAATTCTTTTAAATATTTGGGTAAGGTTTTTACCTTAATACTTTTCATTTTAGTAACCAATTTACCACCTGCTTTTACACCTGCGGGGGTACCTGTATATTTTAAAGGAAGTGAGGCAATCACTTTTTTATCACTTACCAGTTCTAAAAAGTCAACATGATTTAATGCATCTGAAACTTTATCGAACTGTAAATCTTTTAAAATACAGCTATAGGTTTTGCCGTCTATCGTAATATTAGCAGTCATAAATTCTGCAGTATAAACGATGTTTTTAAATGCTGATGCCGGCGCTGAAAAATTGATTTCTGTACTACCACCGTAAATTACAGCAGGCACCAGGTGCTGAGAGCGAAGTTGGCGGGTGGCTTTTTTTCCGCTTTCGGTCCTCAGTTGTCCTTCAATTGTAATTGATTTCATTTTGTAAATTTATTTGAGGCGCAAAAGTACGTAAAACCAGGCTTGTAATCGTTCTTTTTAAAGGATTATTTTTTTATAATGAATTATAAAATATTGATTTACAATTATTTTTTTAGCCTGCTACGAATAAATAGGCTATTGATGCTCTTATTTTCATAAGCGTTTCTGATAGCTACGGCAAAAAGTTCATCGGTGGAGAGTACTTTTATTTTATCACAAATATTTTTAATTGGTATGGTATCACATACTACCAGTTCTTCCAAAACACTGTTTGCTATATTTTCGTAGGCTTTACCGCTAAGAACCGGGTGAGTACAAAATGCACGTACACTACGGGCCCCATTCGCTTTCATAAGTGCAGCACTTTTACAAAGTGTGCCACCGGTATCGCAAATATCATCTACCAGTACAATATCTCTGTCGGTTACATCTCCTATAACCACCATACTTGCAATTTCATTGGCTCTTTTCCGATGTTTATCACAGATCACCATTTCCGTTTCAAAAAATGTAGCGACCTCCCTTATCCTATTTGCGCTACCTACATCGGGGGCGGCAAAAGTGAGATTGGGTAAATGTAAGCTTTCAATATAAGGGATAAAGATGGCAGAAGACTCCAGGTGATCAACCGGGATGTCAAAATAACCTTGAATTTGCGGTGCATGCAGATCCATTGTTACCACCCTGTCTGCACCAGCAGCAGTAAGCATATTGGCTACCAATTTTGATCCGATAGCCACACGAGGTTTGTCTTTACGATCCTGCCTGGCGTAACCATAATATGGAATAACGGCTATTACTTTATAAGCCGAGGCCCTTTTTGCAGCATCAATCATCAGTAATAATTCCATGAGGTTATCAGTGGGAGCGAAAGTGCTTTGTACCAGAAATACAAATCGCCCACGTATGCTTTCCTGGAATTCAACACCTATTTCTCCATCACTAAATCGTTGTATATTTACTTTGCCAAGGGGCTCTCCAAATTTTTTTGCAATTTTTTCGGCCAGATATTGAGAACCCGTACCAGAAAAAATTTTAGCGTTAGATTCCATGTAGTTTTTTTGTGCAGTATGTATAGAGAAGTGCGAAAATACAGTTTAGTTTAGAGGTTTTAAAATTGATTGTATGGAAAATTTTAATAAATCCCATGGTTCCATTAAAAACTGGGCAATTGATGACAGGCCCCGGGAAAAAATGTTAGCCAAAGGAGCGGAAGCATTAAGTGATTCTGAACTGTTGGCCATTATTATTAATAATGGGAGTAAAGAAAAGTCGGCTGTAGCCCTTGCCCGGGAGGTACTAGCATTAGGCAGCAATCATCTTTCTGAATTAGGCCGGCTTACGATTGCAGACTTTCAAAAAGTAAAAGGCATTGGAAAAGCAAAAGCGATTGCCCTGGCAGCCGCATTGGAACTAGGCAGGCGAAGGCATAGCGGCCCCATATTACAAAAACTTAAAATAACCCGGAGTACAGATACCAGCAATTATTTACAAACCGTACTGAAGGATTATAATTACGAAGTTTTTGGTGTTATTTTTCTTAATTCGGCCAATACTATAAAGCATTTTGAAATTATAAGTAAGGGAGGAATTACCGGTACTGTGGCTGATCCCAGGGTTATATTAAAAATGGCATTACACGAAGAAGCCACCGGCCTTATTCTTACACATAATCACCCTTCGGGAAACCTTAAACCCAGCCGCCAGGATATTGCACTTACCCAAAAAATAAAAGAGGCAGCTGCCCTTATCGATATTATTTTACTGGATCATATTATTGTGAGTGAAAATGGGTATTATAGTTTTGCCGATGAGGGAATCTTATAAAAAAAGCCTTCCATATCCTGGAAGGCTCCTGATCTTGTTTTTATAGTTACCTAGCGGGCAACTATGAATTTCTTAGAAAGTTTAACTATGGGGTTGGTGCTTACAATCAAATATTCACCAGCTGCCATTTTACTTACATCTATGGGTATATTGGTAGTACCTATCAATAAGGATGTACTTAGTTTTTGAACGATTCTGCCATTGGCATCTATTATTTGCAGATCTGTTTTAATTGCTTTATCTGATTTAATGGCCAATGTGATACCCTCTTTTGCAGGTACGGGATATACCTGCGAAGTAATATAACTTCTCACCTCACAATTAGCTCTAAGTGATCCTGTTTCTGTAAAACTTCCGTCGGCATCTACCTGCCTTATTTTATACAACCCTTTGGAGCCATCCAGGTCCAGGTATTGATAATTTTTTTCTGAAGTAGAATTTACGGCAGCAAGTTCCTGGCCAATATTTACCCAATTGTAACCATCGGCACTTTTTAAAACTTCGAAATGATTACTGTTCGATTCATTTTGTGTACTCCAGGTAAGTGATACGCCATTTGTTTTACAGGCCACATTATATTTACTAAATAAGATAGGAACAGTGCCACCTAGGGCAACTGCATTATTTAAATCGGGAGATAGGTAAGGAAATGTAGTTAAACCCTGGTCACTGGATAATTCATTTTGTGGAAGGATAGAACCGGGTTCCGGCGTTATAAACCCACCTTGAGGGTATGAATTACCGAGGGTCCAGTAAGTAATTTCTACCAAAGCCTGGAAATTGCCATCTACAGCCACATTGGGAGTACCGGTAGATTCATTAAAGCCAACAATCATTCTGCGGTCATAAGTAACCCCGTTATATGTTTTATTTATAGGATTCCCGGCCCGGTTATTTACCGTTTGAAGCCAGGTAGAACCCATGGGAGGTGAGCCTAAGTTGCCTACAGGAACCGTTGTGTTTACGGTAGTAGCCATTAGCTTCGACGATTGAAATACCATGGATAAACCCATTCCATCTGCTAAAACAGTACCCCCGGAATATTGCAATAAAAACTGAATAACTACCGAGCCTGTTGCCGGGCCGGGTCCATCAGGATCTACGTTACTATATGATTTTTGTGCAACTTTTATTGATACATCCTGGGCAGAAGAATGTTGGATGATAAAAAGTGCAAGAAAGGGGACTAAAATTTTTTTCATGATTCTTGTGTATTAACTTATTAATTTGATTCTCCCGGAACATGAGATTTAAGTATGTGAGGAAGATTAACCGTATTGATAAATCCTGGTTTAGAAACGCTTGCATTTGCAAAATTGGAGATGGAATAAGAAGCATTGCTTGCATCGGCATTCGTAATATTTTTATCTAAATTCACATCTCTTACGCTATACAAGTTTGTGTTTTGATCGGGTGTAGAACCTACTACACTATAAATGGGAGTAAGATCAGAACTGGAAACGGTACCATTCCTGTTTACATCTCCGGGCCACATACCGTATAATGTATTTCCGGGGGCACTGGTAAATAAAATGGTAGTGGGTGAAGATGATGCTAACGGATTGGTATAAGCATTGGCGGCTATTGAAAAATCATTGGTAAAAGTACCTTGTGCATTTGAAGCCAGGTTATTGCTCATAATAGCAATATGATTGCGGTGTTTTACTACAAGGAAACCACCCCCTTGTTTTGATATTTCAATGAGTGGTGATGACACACCATCCAGATCTACAATATCCCCATTATTTAATAAGAAAGCGGCTTTTCTTCCAATTGTAGAAAGCGCATCCGCATCTGCTCCATCACCAGAACCCGGCTTCCTGAATTCTAAGAGAACCCAATCTACAATATTGGCATTGGGTATTGAAGCAACTGATTCTGTACCGGGGTAATTGGTAGGCGGCCCGGCGTAAGGTTGTGATAATGGTAAAAGGTTTCCACTATTTAAATTCGTTCTCATTAAATCTGTAGCATTATTCCATGCCCCTCTTAAATAGGCTTTGGCATTAAAAGTATATTTTGCATCTGCCAGTTTCCATTCATTTGTAAGTTCAGCCGCTGTAATGCCAGCATATTCTACATAATTAGAACTTGCATCACGGGTAACAGGCGTTAATTCACCATTCCATTCGGAGGATACCAGTTGCCAGGGTACCAACCCTTCTTCTGTATTTGTATTTAACTCAGCATCTGAATAAGCAAACCGAACACTGGCCGTAAAACCAGTACCACCGGTTTGCGAAAAAGCAAAATTCCTTTTTACTTCCCTTTCATTTTGAGAAGGGTCGCCACCTGCTGATTGTGGAATCATTGTAACGGTTATCTCAGAAGGAGCTGTACCGCCCGTGGTATTTACCCGCATATTAGGCTGGTTGAATACAACAGAGGAATTAGAAACCCAACCGGTTCTCTTTACTTTACCTATAATTTCATTATTGGCACCAAAATTAAATACAGCCGTGTTGGGCGCTGATAAAAAATAGGCCGGGTTATTAATAGGGTCTGTAGTAAAATTGCCTACTAAATAATCCAGTACTTTACCTACATTAGCCGATTGAGTTAATTTTACTTCATCTGAATTACTGTTTTTATTCAGCATTAAATAATTAATAGTTGCGCCACCGGCCTGTAATGTTACATTACCGGCGCCAGACATAATAATGCTATCTTCTGTGGTTGTAAAATTGTAAGTACCAGTATTTGTAAAATTACCTTGTACCTCTAATTTACCATCATTGGTAATTGTTCCCGTATTATTGAAAACATCGCCCTTTGAATATAGGTACGCCCCATTCTGTATTTTTATCGTGGCGCCATTATTATACAGTTGTGCATCTGCCCCATAACTTAATAATAAGACCATGGCAATACCGGTTATTTTTTTCTGTAACATTTTTTAATTTTTAAAGTCACCCCCTGGTGGGTATTTCTACCATGTATAATAATGAATACCAGGTAAGATGTCAATTTTACGTAAGAAACAAAAATATTATTAATATAATTAAAAGTCAATACCCCAAATGGGGGTTTTGCGGAGTTAATCTGAAGGATCTTGTGGAAATTGCGGAATTAATACAGAGGATAAGGAATTTTATACGAGATTTGCATAGCAAAAATATGGTTTTTAAATGGCAATAGAAATAAAAGTTCCCACAGTTGGAGAAAGTATTACCGAGGTAACCCTGGTAAAAATTTTGAAACAAAGTGGCGAATACGTACAAAGAGACGAAGTAATAGCTGAATTAGAAAGTGAGAAAGCTACTTTTGAGATTAATGCTGAAAAGGCAGGAGCAATACAATGGGTTGCTAAAGAAGGAGATACACTCTCTATTGGGGATGTAGTATGTACCATTGATGAGTCAGCCCCCAAACCTGCACAAGCGGAACCTGCGCCTAATGCACCAGATGCTCCGGCAAATGAAAAAGTAGCTGAACCGGTAAAATCAGTTGAAAATCAACAAAAAGAAGAAGTAAAAGCGAGCCCTGTGGCGGCTGCCATTATTGCCGATAAAAAAGTTGATACAAAATCAATAAAACCATCGGGCAGCCTGGGAAAAATTTTAAAACAGGATGTTATTGATATCCTGGAAAATCCGGGGCGAACACCGGGAACAAACTTATTTAGCAGGAATGACAGGCCCGAAAAAATGAGTAACCTGCGTAAAACGGTTAGCCGCAGGTTAGTGGAAGCAAAAAATACAACGGCCATGCTCACTACTTTTAATGAAGTAGATATGGGGCCCATCATGGATATCCGTAAAAAATATAAAGACAAGTTTAAAGAATTGCATGGTGTAAATCTGGGATTCATGAGCTTTTTCACGAAAGCCTGTTGCTATGCATTACAACAATTCCAGGCAGTAAATGCCTACATTGATGGGGAGAATATTATTTATCATGAGTATTGTGATATTTCCATTGCAGTAAGTGCCCCCAAAGGTCTTGTAGTGCCGGTCATACGCAATGCAGAAAGCCTGAGTATGGCAGAAATAGAAGCTGCTGTGGTAGACCTTGCCACCAAGGCCAAAAACAATAAACTTACATTAGAAGAAATGTCGGGTGGTACTTTTACCATTACCAATGGCGGCGTATTTGGAAGCATGATGAGTACACCCATTATTAATTTACCGCAAAGCGCCATACTGGGTATGCATAATATTGTAGAAAGACCCATGGCCGTAAATGGCCAGGTAGTTATAAAGCCTATGATGTATATTGCCCTCAGCTACGATCATCGCATTATTGATGGGCGTGAATCAGTCGGGTTTTTAGTAAGAGTTAAACAATTATTAGAAAACCCGGAAATACTTCTTTTTGGAAAAGATCCTATAGAAGCATTACTGGAACTTTAATTTTTTTTATTGAGCTGTATTGCCCGGGTTCAGCAGCAGTGGCGACGCTCCGTTCAACATTTGTAATTCTTATTTATCAATATGGCTGTATTCATACAGTCTTTTTTATGAGTCGCTATTTCAATACTATACGCACAGCAGTCTCACTGGTGAATCATTATACCGGTGAGAAACCATTTGTATTTTACCTGAAAAATTATTTTTCACTTAATAAAAAACATGGCTCCCGGGACAGGAAATTGATCAGTGAACTTTGTTATAATTTTTTTAGGGTGGGGCATTGCTTTAAGAGCATAGATGAAAACAATATGGCAACTGCTTTTTTTATGTGCAGGGCTACAGGGCATCCTGTATTGGCCGAATTATATCCTCATCTTAATGAAAGGGTACACGGTACAATGGATGAAAAAGCAAAGCTTGTAAATATTAATCTGCAAAAGATTTTTCCCTTTCAACCTCTTTTAAGCAGCCACCTGGATGCGAAAGGTTTTACAAATTCACTTTTAAAGCAACCCAACTTTTTTTTACGATGCCGGCCTGATTACTACCAAATAGTGCAGCAAAAATTAAAGGCACAGCAAATTGAGTATACCGTGTTAAATGAAGAATGTATTTGCTTGCCCAATAAAACAAAATCAAATGATGTTATCTTTTTAAATAAAGAAGCTGTGGTGCAGGATTTTAGTTCACAACAAGTATTTAACATCGGACTGAACTTATTACAACAAATGCAGCCCTATAGCAAATTAAAAGTATGGGATTGCTGTGCGGCGAGTGGCGGAAAATCAATTTTGCTTTATGATATTTTACAGGGGCAAATAGAAATTACAGCCAGTGATATACGCCCTTCTATTTTAAAAAATTTACAAACCCGGTTTTACCAGGCCGGCGTAAAATCATATCATACCTTTACAGCAGATCTTACAAAACACAGCGATAAACAGCCAAGCTATGATATTATTATTTTAGATGCCCCCTGCAGCGGGAGCGGCACCTGGAGCCGGACTCCCGAACAACTTTATTATTTTAAAGAAAGCACACTGGCTCAGTACACTCAAAAGCAATTGCAAATAGCGGTGCATGCAGCAGCGCAATTACAAGAAGAAGGTTTGTTTTTTTATATTACTTGTTCTGTATTTAAATCAGAAAATGAAGCCATCGTTAATGCCATTGAACAGCAAACGGCATTAAAGTGTATTGAATATAAATATTTACCCGGCTGGAGCCTGGGAGCCGATACTTTATTTACTTCTGTATTTCAAAAGAAATAAAATTATTTTATTAGCTTTTGTATCCATTCTCTTTTTCCATTTGCATAAAAAGCAATACTATAAACTCCTTTTGCCAACTGGTTGGTCGGGATCTTATAAATTTGGCTGCCGGGTAACTGGTTATTTTGTACATGCCAAATTTTTTGACCCAATGCATTAAAGAGAACCAATGTTACGCTGGTATTCGCAGTTCTGCTAATGATTACCTGGAGCTGATCCTGCAGGGGGTTAGGCCCCATTTTTACACTATTGGCTAAGGGCAGGCAGGATTGAGTATGTGCGATTAAGATAGAATCAATTATAAAGCTGGTGTCTCCCTGTACCTGCATTTTAATACGGTAATAAATATTCCCGTTTGGTACTTGTGATAAATCATCTGTAAATGATAAAGATTGGGTTGCGAAATTTCCCGACCCGGTAAAAGATTTTATTAACTGGTATTCCGGGTCACTGTTTATTTTCCGTTCAATAGCTACATTGATAGAGTTACCGGTTTTAATTTGCAATTCACCGGTAACTATACAATCAATTTCCTGCAACTGTGCTTGAAATAATTTTTTTACAAGCAGCGCAAAAGCTTTTTTTACATCGGGTATACCATACCCTACCCGGTTATCAGGGTTAGAAAAACGGGAGGCGCTTTGCTGAAGCGCATCAATAATACTCATATTATTTACTTCGGGAAAGGCCTGCCATAAACAAGTGCTTAATCCTGCCATATTTGGGCAGGCAAAGGAAGTGCCACTGCCAAATACAGGCATACCGGTACTGGTATTGGCAACTGCTGTCATCAGGCCTACAGATGCAACATTGGGCTTTATCCTGTTATCACTACTGGGTCCATAGCTGCTGAAGCCTGCAATATTTCCCAGGCTATCAACTGCACCTACAGCCAATACGCTGTCTGCATCCGATGGGGTAGACAGGTAGTGCCAGCTACTGGTACCCTCATTGCCTGCTGCAACTACTACCAGGATGCCTTTTTTAGCTGCCAGGTCTGCTGCTTTGGCAATCATGGTTGTATTGCCATCCATATTATTATAAGTATAGTTTAATGCAGGATCATCAAAAGTGGTATAACCTAAGGAAACAGAATATACATCCACACCCAAACTATCCGCTCTTTCAGCACCCACAGCCCAATTTTGCTCCTCAATAGGATATTCTGAATTTGCATCTTCTGTACGATACAGGTAAAACGATGCTTTGGGTGCAGTACCCACAAACATGCCAGGCATATTGGCGGCTATGGTACTTAGGCATTGCATACCATGCTGATGGTCCTCGTTTACACTTTCTTCATTCTTTACAAAATCCCAGGTGCCCAGAATTTGATTGTTTATTCTGATACTATCGAAGGTGGGTAAATTTTGATAATGGTAAAACCCGGCATCTAAAACAGCAATTTGCATTCCCTGGCCCATAAAACCAAGATTGTGGAGAAACTGGCCGTTGTGTATAGCTACCTGGCCATGGCTAAAACCATAATCATACTGATCAGTAAGCGAAGATTCCGGTGCATCACCGGTGAGTACCTGGTTTTCTGGAATTTCTAAATATTTATTTACAGGTTGTATTGCCCCATTAGTAAATGATGCAATGGCAGTACTGCCTGCAACAAAAGGAAATGCGTTTATTTTTGCTAATGCAGCCGCATCCGTTGTTTTTATAGCTACCTGGTTTAGCCATTTAGAATAGTTTAAAATGGTTACTGCGCCGGCCATGCGAATACTGTCTAAATATCTTTCGGTAACGGGAAGGTCGGTGCTATCCACAGGAATGCCATATTTTTCCCTGCGTTGAATGGCACGGGAGGTCAAAAAAAGTTGGGGGTTC
Organism: Sphingobacteriales bacterium 39-19; assembly: GCA_001898465.1. GTDB lineage: Bacteria > Bacteroidota > Bacteroidia > Chitinophagales > Chitinophagaceae > Ferruginibacter. The sequence goes on from MKTX01000007.1 coordinate 262,438, forward strand.
GCAAGGGAATAACCTGAAAAGGCTTTGTCTTTTAATTTTATTATATAACGGGTAAGTTGGGCATTTGCCTGTTGTTGCATTAAAAAACAAATCAAAAAAAAGACAATTATTTTTTTCATTCTTGTTTTAATTTTTTATAAAAATTACCCCTGCTATTTTGGTAAATAAAAATGGTTTTGAATGATTTCAAAACCAAATATTTTTTTTGTAATTAAATTCATGTATTTTGAATATGAGCAGAAACATTGTTTTTATTTGTTCTTCCCGGGTATTGCTGCAGGGCTTCTTCCAGACAATCCATGGCAATATCAATATCCTGCGCATTTAATACATATGCTAATCTCACTTCATCTTTACCCAGGCCGGGCGTACTGTAGAAACCGGTAGCAGGGGCGAGCATTACGGTAGCGCCCTGATGGCTAAAAGACTCTAATAGCCATTGGCAAAAAACATCACAATCATCAATAGGTAGTTTTGCCATTGCATAAAAGGCGCCTCCCGGGTTCGGGCAAAAAACATCGGGCATTTTATTTAGCCTGTTTACCAGTTTATCTCTTCTTAATTTATATTCCGCTTTTGTTTTATCGAAGTAATTGTCCGGCAGATCCACAGCAGCCTCACCTAAAATTTGTGCAAAGGAAGGGGGGCTCAGGCGGGCCTGTGCAAATTTCATGGCAGCATTCAATACTTCTTTATTTTTAGTAATAAAGGCACCAATTCTTCCGCCGCATGCGCTGTATCTTTTACTGATGGTATCCATTAATATTACATTTTGTTCAGCGCCCTTTAAATGCATAGCGCTTATATGTTTTCCATCGTAACAAAATTCCCTGTAAGCTTCATCTGCAAATAAAAACAAATCGTGTTTTATTACAATCTCCTTCAATGTTTCCATTTCAGTTTCACTATACAAATAACCGGTGGGGTTATTGGGGTTACAAATAACAATGGCTTTTGTATGCGGTGTAATGGCTTTTTCAAATTCTTCAATGGGGGGGAGGGCAAACCCTGTTTCTATGCTGCTTTTAATAGGTACTACTTTTACATCTGCCTGTATGGCAAACCCGTTGTAGTTGGCATAAAAGGGTTCGGGAATAATTATTTCATCACCTGCATCCAGGCAGGCCATGCAGCCAAATAAAATAGCTTCACTCCCACCTGTAGTAACAATAATATCATTGTAATGAATGTGTATATTATTTCTTTCGTAATACTCTACCAATTTGCGGCGATAAGATTCGTTACCGGCGCTATGGCTATACTCAAGCACTTTAAAATGGCTATGTTTTACGGCATCCAAACAAGATTTTGGTGTTTCAATATCCGGTTGACCAATATTCAGGTGAAAAATTTGTATGCCTTTCTTTTTAGCAGCTTCGGCATAAGGCACTAGTTTGCGGATGGGCGATGCGGGCATATGCTGCCCTCTTTGGCTTATTTGTAACATAAAACAAAGTTAGCAAAGTGCGTAAACTTTGTCTTATTTATTCTTCATAATATTTTACCTGGTGCTGCTTTAAAAAAGCTTTAATTGTATTGGCATGAATGCATTGCCCTAAGTGAATAAAAGAATAATCAGAAACTTTTTTTTGCTTATTTTCTATCCATATTTCTTTATCCTCCATATCGAAACCCAGGTGCAAATGTTTGGTATTAAACTGCATACCGCAAATAGTTCCTTTTTCATTAAATAACGGGCCGCCACTTTGGCCCCGTAAGCCGGGTGTACTCATTTCTATGCCATATAAACCATGCTGGGCATCTCCTAAAAACCGGGTGATCATCCCTTCGATAGGAAAGCGGGGGGAAGCGGTATTGCCTGTATTCAGCCATTCTATATCATCCAGTGAAACATTATACCGGTAATTATTAAACTCTGGAAAGGGGAACCCCAGGCGGCATAAAAATTTACCTTGTTTTATGCCCTCATCATTCTTTGCAAAATGCGCATAGCTTTTGTAATACGTTTTTTTAAAATCATTGAATTTAATGATGGCGAGATCCAGGGTAGGATGTATATGGGTAGTAAACCCCGTCATGCTATCGATACTATCCACAAAATTATTTTTTATCTGTATGATATGATCCTGCCCGTATTTATATTTTGCTTCCAGTTCCTGCAAATTTTTGCCTGCCTTTGTTTCATTTCTAAATTGAATGTATTGTTGGTTTATATTTTCAGCATGTAATAGCGACTCCGCAACATGTTTGCAGGTAATGGCGTATCCGTTTTCATTTACAAAAAATAATGTGGCAGCGCCGGGAATAATATTATTGGACGGGTAAATTCTTAAAATAGAATGAATAGGCCGGGTAAAATCCGAAACCCTTTCAATGGCTTTTACAAACATAATTTGCTTTATAATTTTTGTGCGGCTTCTTTATCTAAAAACCACTGTAAGTTACCTTGTAAAGGGTTAATAAGTTGTGCCGGATATTTTTCACCTTCCGGTTTTCCATGTAAAATTGTTTTTAACATAGATGATTTGCCGGCTCCACTTACAATAAATACGATTTCTTTTGCCTGGTTAATTAAAGGGAGCGTAAAACTTACCCGGTGCATGGCTAATGCCGGTACATACACTTCTTTAACCCACGCTTTTCTTTCCTGTAAAATAGGGGTATGTGGAAACAGGGAAGCGGTATGCCCGTTTTCACCCATGCCCAATAATATCATTGAAAAAACAGGCTTGCCATCACCAAAAAAATGTTTAAGGGTTTCTTCATACTTCTTTGCGGCGAATGCAGGCTCTAAATTTACCGGGATTGGAAAAATGTTTTCTTCAGGAATGGGAATATGATCGAGAAATGCTTCTTTTGCCTGGTATGCATTATTTTCCGGATCTGATAATGGGACACAGCGTTCATCTCCCCAAAATACAAATACCTTATTCCAGTTTATTTTATCACGGTATTCAGGGGTGGTAAGTAATTGGTAAATTTTTAAAGGGGTATTGCCTCCGGAAAGGGCAATGCTGAACCTGCCCTCTTCTTTTATCGCATGCCGGGCTTTTGTTACAATATTAGCCGCAACAGCATCATTTAATTTTTCCCGGGTTTCTAAAATGAAAATATCATGCATGATTATTTTTTTTAAAAGGCATGATGATCCAGTTGTTGCCATCTTTTGTAAGCAAGGTATCGGCCGCTTGTGGCCCCCAGGTTCCGGCTGCATAATTGGGGAAACTGGCCGGATCGGTACTTAACCAATTTTCTAAAACGGGGGTAATAATTTTCCAGGCAGCTTCTACCTGGTCTGCCCGCATAAACAATGTGGCATCTCCTTCCATTACATCTAATAACAAAGTTTCATAGCCTTCCGGTGTACCGGTAGAGGCATACGTATCACTATAATCAAATAGCATATCCACCGGGTTCAGTTGCATTTGTAACCCGGGTTTTTTTGCCTGGAAACGTAAGCGAATACCCATGTCCGGTTGCAGGTTCATCACCATAAGGTTGGGTTGCCAGGTCTCACTGGCTTCTTCGGGAAAGGGTTGATGGGGTACGGGTTTAAACTCAATGGTGATAGAAGAAAAAGTATCATGCAATCTTTTTCCCGATCTTAAATAAATGGGTACGCCATTCCAGCGCCAATTATCTATGTATAATTTTAAGGCCGCAAAGGTTTCGGTACCCGAATCGGGAGCTACATTTTTTTCACCCCGGTAACCCGGTACTTTTTTACCATCTATTTCACCCGGCCCATATTGCCCCCTTACAGAAAAATCATGCACGGTATCTTTACTTATTTTGCGTATGGCGTGTAATACATCTACTTTTCTATTCCGAATTTCATCTGCTTCAAAAGAAACGGGAGGCTCCATGGCAATAAGGCAAACCAATTGTAACAAATGGTTTTGTATCATATCTCTTAAGGCTCCGCTACCTTCATAATAATTCCCACGGTCTTCCACACCTATTTCTTCTGCTACCGTTATTTGTATATGATTAATAAAATTGCGGTTCCATACGGGCTCAAATAAGGCATTGGCGAACCTGAATGCTAATAAGTTTTGTACAGTTTCTTTACCCAGGTAATGATCTATACGATATAGCTGGCATTCATCAAATACACTGAGCAGGCAATTGTTTAATTCTTTGGCAGATTCCAGGTTGGTTCCAAAAGGTTTTTCTATCACTAACCGGGCGTTTTCCTTATCCGTATTAAACTCTTTTTTAGCCAGGAGTCTTGCAATGGGTTCAAAAAACTGGGGTGGAACCGCCATATAGTAGATTTTATTGACTACGGTACCGCTTGCATCTGTTTCAAATTTTTGAATTAAGGTTTTTAATTCATTATAAAAGGGTTCTTTGGTAAAGTCGGCAACTTTATACTGTATGTAAGAAGAGAATTTTTCCCATTCCTTTGTATCGGCTTTACCTCTTCGGGAAAATTGATCAACCCCTTCTTTAAGAGTTTTAATAAAATCTGTATTACTCATTTCATTTCTGCCGGTGCAGATAACCAAAAATTTTTCGTTGATCCATTTATCCAGCCATAAATTGTACAAGGCAGGAATTAATTTTCTTTTTGTAAGATCGCCAGATCCGCCAAATATGGTAATACAGGTAGGGGTTGTTTTTTTTATTGACATGCTATTGTATTTTTTGATTCCATTCGGTATGAAATATACCTTCTTTATCATTTCTTTCGTAAGTATGGGCGCCAAAAAAATCCCTTTGCGCCTGTATTAAATTGGCGGGAAGCCAGGCACTGGTATAACTATCAAAATATGCTAAACAGGCATATAAGGCAGGAGCGGGAATATGCTGGTCGGCTGCCGTTTGAACGATGCTCCGTAAAGCACTCTGGCTTGTTTTTACTTTGGGTATAAATTCATTTGCTTCTAAAATATTTTCCAGGCTGTTGTTTTGGCGATACGCTTTTGTAATCTCATTTAAAAGGGATGCTCTTATAATGCACCCCCCCCGCCAAATTGAGGCAACGGTAGCAATTTCTGTTTCAAATTTATAATATGCTGAAGCTTTGCCCAGCATGGCAAGTCCCTGGCCATAGGTAATAATAAATGCAGCATACAGGGCCTCTTCCAGTAAATGGGCAAAAGCTTCTTTATGGGCAGCTTTTATTTTTACATGTGTATTTTTATATTTTTCTGATGCCTGCACCCGGCTAACTTTCATAGAAGATAAAATGCGCTGAGATACCGCTGCATCAATAGTGGGGATAGGCGCCTGTACATTCATTGCATCCTGGCTGGTCCAGGCACCGGTTCCTTTTTGTTGAGCAGTATCATTTATTTTATCAACCAGCATCCCATTGCTGTTTTCATCCGGTTGTTGAAAAATAGCGCCTGTAATTTCAATTAAATAAGATTGTAATTTTCCATTTCCCCAGTGTGTAAAAAGCTGGGCTAATTCTTCATTATCAAATTCCCCGTGTTTTTTTAAAAGCTGGTATGCTTCTGAAATAAGTTGCATTAATGCATATTCAATTCCGTTGTGAACCATTTTTACATAATGGCCTGCCGCCCCTTTACCCATATAAGCCGTACAGGGTTCTCCGTCTGCTTTTGCAGCAATATCTTTTAGCATGGGCGCAATGCGTTCATAGGCTTGTTTATCTCCACCGGGCATAATACTGGGGCCAAACCGGGCACCGGTTTCTCCTCCCGATACGCCCAGCCCCATAAAATGGATGCCTTTGCTTTGCAATGCTGAAATTCGGGATTGGGTATCGGTAAAGTGAGAATTACCGCAATCTATTATGATATCATCTTTTTGTAAATGGGGAAGCAACTCATTAATTACTGCATCTACAATAGGCCCGGCAGGTACCAATAATAAGATGGCTCTTGGTGTTTCTAATGATTGTGTAAAAATACCAATATTATTAAAAGCACGTACGGTTTGCCGGCCTTCAGCGTTTAATGTATCTACTTTTTTTTGATCTTTATCATACCCGGCTACCGAATAGCCTTTATCGTTCATGTTCAATACCAGGTTAGCACCCATTGTGCCCAAACCAATCATACCATAATTTAAAAGCGGGTTACTATTCATGTGAAGGAATTATTAGTTATACAAAATTACCAGAAAAATGATGCCAGTTCTAAGAATAAAAAAAACCTCCCGGATAAAAAGGAGGTTTTTAAAAAAATATTTCAACAATTTTATTGTTTAGCTACAGGAGCCGCTGTTTTGGCGGCATTATTTTTTGCTGTTTTTTTTGCAGCATGTTTTGCAGATTTTGATTGTACCGGAGCCACATCTTTGGTAGCAGCATTCGTTTTACTGCTTTCTTTTAATTTGGCAAATTCTTCTGCGGTAAGTACATCGCCTTGGATAGTGATGGTTTTTTCATCGCTTGCACCGGCAAATTTTACTTTTAAATGTTTGTCAAAATGACCCAATGCAGCTGCATTATATTTAGCTGTAATTTGCCCGGTTTTACCGGGAGCAATAGGAGATTTGGTATAATCTCCAATCGTGCATCCACAAGTAGGGGAAGCTTGTTCAATGATTAAAGGTTCTGAGCTGATGTTAGTAACAACAAAGGTTACCGTTTCGGGTTTGTTTTGCTCCAGGTTTCCCATGTTAATGGTTTCTGCTTTAAATTTTGCCATTTCATCTGATTTTTTTTGAGCAAAACCAAAGGTCACAGCAGAAATAGCTACTAGAGATAAGAAAAGTTTTTTCATGACACTCGTTTATTTTTCTGGTTAATTAATTTTTAAGATCTGAAACGCCTTCACTGGCAGGAGCGGGAGTAGCTGGTGTTTTCCAAACTTCTCCTTTTATATTTAATACTTTCGTATGCGTGCCGTTATAGGTAATGGTTACCGGCTTTGTAAATGGGCCTTCGCTGGCGGCATTATAACCTACTGTAATGATAGCGGTTTCACCCGGGGCAATCATTTTTTCTTTATCCCATTGAGGGGTCGTACATCCGCAACTGGCTTGTACATTATCTAATTTATACGCAGCCGTGCTGGTGTTGGTAATAATAAATTGATGGGTTACGGGTTTGCCCTGGGGTATTTTTCCAAAGTCATAAATCATTTCATTTACAGCTAATCCTTCAGGCGCAGCAGTTGTTGTACCCGATGGAGAAACGGTATTCGCATTTGTTTGTGCACTTACAGCAACTGTGGCAAAACAAATAAAAGAAGCAAGTAATATTTTTTTCATTTGTAAAATTTATTAGTGACCAAAGATAATAAATGGAAAACAAACCTCATAAATTTTGGGATAGTTTACTAATTTTTAACAGTGCGGCATTTTGGTTAAATTGCAGCTATTAAAACGGTTATTTTATGGATTTATTGAGTAATATGAATGATACGCAGGAAAAATTAAGCTGGGAAAACTTTCGCAACGAAGTGCTGAGCGATTATAAAATTGCGTGTATAAGTCGGGAAACCAGTTTATTAGGTCGTAAAGAAGTGCTAACCGGTAAGGCCAAGTTCGGAATTTTTGGCGATGGTAAGGAAGTAGCCCAAATTGCCATGGCAAAATTTTTTAAGCCGGGTGATTTTAGAAGCGGGTATTACCGTGACCAGACTTTTATGTTTGCCAGCGAATTGGCTACGGTTGAGCAATTTTTTGCCCAGCTATATGCAGATCCTGATGTAAACAACGACCCCTTTAGTGCAGGCAGGCAAATGAATGCCCATTTTGCAACAAAAATGGTTGATGAAAAGGGCGAATGGTTACCCCTGGCCAGGCTAAAGAATGTATCCAGCGATATTGCGCCTACTGCCGGTCAAATGGCAAGGGGGCTGGGTCTTGCATTTGCATCTAAAACTTTTAGGCAGGTTCCGGGCTTACAACAATATACCCACCTCAGCAATCAAGGTAACGAAGTTTGTTTTTGTACGATTGGTGATGCATCTACCAGTGAAGGGCATTTTTGGGAAACGATTAATGCAGCCGGTGTGCTAAAAGTTCCTTTAGCCGTTTTTGTATGGGATGATGGTTATGGGATTTCGGTTCCAAAAAAATATCAAACCACCAAGTCATCTATTTCAGATGCCCTCTCTGGCATGCAAAAAAATGAAAATACCAATGGCATCGATATTTATAAATTAAAGGGATGGGACTATGCGGGGATGTGTGAAGTGCTGGAGCCGGCCATTGAAAAAATAAGAGAAACCCATACCCCTGCCTTATTTCATGTAGAAGAAATTACCCAGCCCCAGGGACATTCTACTTCCGGGAGCCATGAAAGATATAAGAATGAAGAAAGATTAGCATGGGAAAAAGAATGGGATTGCCTGCAGCAAATGAAGAAATGGATATTGGCTAATGCCCTGGCAGAAGAAGAAGAACTGGAAGAAATACAACAAAAGGCAAAGGAATTTGTAAAAGAAAGTAAGAACCGGGCCTGGCAGCAGTATTTAATTCCGGTTGAAAAAATGGTACAGGATGCCGTTGAGCAAATGAAGGCTGTAAAACAAGATGAAGCTGCAGAAAAAATAATTAATGAATTAATAAGGAATAAGGAACCCCTGCGCAGAGATGTTTTTAAATCTCTGCATGCTTTTATACAACAATGTAATCCGCAAGAAGCTGGATTACCTGCATTAAAAGAATATGCAGCACAATTGCACCGGCAAACGGCCGCTCTTTACGATCGTTTTTTATATAACGAAGGAGAAAAATCTGCTTTACAGGTAAAAGAAGTAAAAGCCACTTATGCACAAGATGCGCCACTGGTAAATGGTTTTGAAGTACTCAATAAATATTTTGATGAACTCTTTTCTCAAAATGATAAAGTAATAGCCTTTGGAGAAGACCTGGGATTTATTGGTGATGTGAACCAGGGCTTCAGTGGCTTGCAGGAAAAATACGGCCCCAGGCGAATTTTGGATACGGGGATAAGGGAGCTTACCATTATGGGCCAGGGAATAGGATTAGCTTTAAGAGGGTTACGGCCCATTGCCGAAATTCAATACCTGGATTATTTATTATATGGCTTACAAGCTTTAAGTGATGATGTGGCTACTACTCATTTTCGCACGGCCGGGCAACAAAGTGTTCCCCTTATTGTACGCACCCGTGGCCATCGCCTGGAAGGTATTTGGCATAGCGGCAGCCCTATGGGCATGGTGATACATGCGTTACGGGGTATGTATGTATGTGTACCCCGCAATATGGTACAAGCGGTAGGAATGTATAATACTTTACTTCAGTCAAACGATCCGGGTATCATTATTGAATGTTTAAATGGCTATCGCTTAAAAGAAAAATTACCCGGCAACTTAACCCGCTTTACTCAACCCTTAGGTGTTCCCGAAATCATAAAAGAAGGAAACGATATTACATTGGTAAGCTATGGGTCTACCTTAAGATTGGTAGAAGAAGCGGCCGACTATTTACTGAATAAAGGAATAAGCTGCGAAGTGATAGATGTACAAACTTTACTTCCTTTCGACCTGCAACATATTATTGTAGCGTCATTAAAGAAAACCAGCAGGATTGCATTTATTGATGAAGATGTACCGGGCGGCGCTACAGCTTATATGTATAATAAAGTAATGGAAGAACAGTGTGGCTATCGGTATTTGGATGCAAGCCCACGGACTTTATCAGCAAAAGCGCATCGGCCAAGCTACGGAAGCGATGGTGATTATTTTAGTAAACCCAATACCGAAGACATCATTGATTTGGTTTTAAAAATGATGGCAGAGTAATTGCAGTATAAATAAGATTAATAATTGTTTCACTTTAAAATTTAAAAAGAATTATGGCTATTGTAAAAGTTTTAGAAGTTATTGCATCTTCTGATAAAAGTTTTGATGATGCGATTAAGCAAGCGGTAAAAGAAGTTTCCAAAACAATCAAAAATATCGATTCTGTTTATGTAAAAGATATGAAAGCCCATGTAAAAGATGGCGAAATTGTATCGTACGGTTGTATTTGTAAAGTTTCTTTTAGAGTTAATGACGGCGAACGTTAAACGCAGTAAATGAATTAAAAAAAGCCGGGAATGTATATCCCGGCTTTTTTTTGAATCTATATCTCAAATTTATTCATTTGATCCGGGAGAACTTACAGGTAATATTTTTATATAAGAAGCTTTAAAATGCCCCCGGGTTACTTTTCCCTGTACCTGTGCTTTTCGTACGGCTTCGCAAAAACCTTCTTTATCATGGGCATCCCCAAACTGATCGATTTTTACACCATCAACAAAATAAGCTTTTTTACCAATCCTTATGGCCAGTGCACATCCTTCACCTTCCAGCCCAAAATTACATTGGCCGCAAGAGGCTTCTACATTCATTAATTGTAAAGTGCTGTCATAAGTACCCGCTTCCTGGTTTTGTGCATGGGCAACAAAAGAAAAGAATAAAAAAGTAAACAGGCTGAATAATATCTTTTTCATGATTATCGGTATGTTTTTGAGTTGCAAACTTAAAGATTTATGGCTGTTCAATCATGGAAATTTTTATTCGGGCTTTTTTGTTTCATTATTCACTTCTTCAGTAATTGTAATGTTTTTGATATTCAACTTTCGTTTGAACCGGCGGGCCAATAAATTCGTTGTATTTACATCATCTCCCAGTATCATGCCCCAGGGTTGTAAACCGGGGATGCGTTCAAATATTATTTTTAACATGGCAATGGTGGGCAATGCGAAAAATACACCGGGTATCCCCATGAGAGTACCCCCGATAACAGCACCTAATATGGTGATGAGCGCATTTATTTTTACTTTGGAGCCTACGATTCGGGGCATTAAAAAATTAGCATCTATAAAATGTACAATTACCAGGCCGCCCACAGCCCAGGCAATTTGGGCAGTACTTGCATCGGTAGTGAGGGTAATAAGAAAGGTTAGAGCAATACCTGTATAAATGCCTATAAAGGGAATGATGTTGAGAATGCCGGTTAAAAGGCCCAGGAACACTGCATATTCCACACCACATAACATAAGCACAAGGGTATTGGCAGCTGATACGATACCCATTTCTATAACCAGGCCGGTCATATAACTTTTAACTACCAGCTTGCTTTCATTTAAAACTTCATACACTTTTTGCTCATGTTCTTTGCGAAACAGGGCATATAAAAAATTGCGGATGAGCTTGCGATAATAGAGGATAAGAAAAGTATAAATAATAATAAAAATGATTAGTAATAAAGTATCGGTAAGTGTAGTTACTGTTTTTTTTATATACCCGGCGCCCTGGCCCCGAATATTGGCAGTGGCATCACTCAGGAATTCAGATTGTGTTTTAAGGCTAAGGCCGAACTGTATTTTAAGCCACTGCTGCAAATGGTCGTAATGTTCTAAAATGTTTTTTTTGATAGAATCGTAATCATTGGTAAAGGCAATTATTTGAGAGGAAAGTAAATATAACAATGCCACAAATACGGCCAGTGTGAATAAAACTGCTGTGAGAGCGGCCATGGAACGAGGAAATTTTATGTGTTCTAAAAAACGGGTAATGGGCAATAAGAGTATGGATAATAATATGGAAATAAATAACGGGGTTACCAGCATACTAAAATAGGTAAGTATATACCCAATAAGTACAATGGAAAGCAGGGTGGCCGAAAGCCTTACAAAAAACGGCCAGGTATTAAGTGGGGTAATGGGCTGTTTGTTCATGATAATAAAGAGGCTAAAATACTGCCAAAAATCACCATGGCAAAAAAGCCGGGGAATTCATTGTGCCAATACAAGAAAAGAAGTTAGTAAATTCTTTTTTCCAGGAAATGAGCAAGCTCTCTTACCACGGCTATTTCTTTATTTTTTTTCTTCAGGGGGCGGGGTACGATACTTACGCCATTAAAGGTATTAAAGTGAAGGGTAAGGAACTGTTGTTTGTACATAAAATCCCAATCCAGGTCCTGGCTTTCATCAACCTGGTTCAGGAAAGTTACCTGCAGGTCGTCTGCAAGGGTTTTAGCAATTGCATAAAATTTGTTTACGCCGCAATTATCATCAATCACGGCTTCGGTACCCCCATATTGGGTTTTTAATTCGTAACACATAAGTATATTGGTTTTTAATAGGTATCAATCAGGTCATCAGTAAAACTTAGATCCGCCTTTATATTTTTTCTTGTTTGCCTTTTGCACAATTTCCTCTTGCGACATGCCCCGGGCATCGTTGGGACAGCCTAATTTTTCTTTTTTTCTAAATATGAAACAACTGCTCATGAGCATCATACAGCCAAATGCAGCCATTAATATTATTCCTTTGTTTTTCATATTTTAAAGGTATTGGTAAATTCAAAAAGTTAAAAGTTAAAAAAACTAAATTTATTTAAACCAGTTACTGTATTTTATATAATTATCGGCAATACGTTGTATTTCTCCTTGTATTAATTCCGGGCTGATATCTTTTACTTTTTTTGCCGGTACCCCGGCATAAATGGTACCCGGTTCTACTCTTGTATTTTCCAGCACCACTGCACCGGCAGCAATAATACAATGAGTGCCAATATGTGCATTATCCATAATGATCGCCCCCATACCCACTAACACATTGTCTTCTATAACGCAGCCATGTACAATGGCATTGTGTCCCACACTTACATTATTTCCTAAAATGGTTTTCGTTTTTTGATAAGTGCAATGTATTACGGCGCCATCCTGTATGTTTACTTTGTTTCCCATCCGGATGCTATTTACATCACCCCGAATGACCGCATTGAACCATACACTGCATTGATTACCCATGAATACATCTCCAATAATACTGGCATTGGGAGCAATAAAACAATCATTTCCCCACTGAGGGCTTATTCCATTAACGGGTAATATTACAGGCATCATGAACAGGTTAAGATAATTTAATTTCCTGGCATAGTTCTATAAGTACGCCATGTGTGGACCTGGGATGCAGAAAGCAAACTAATTTATTGTCTGCTCCCGGTTTGGGCTTTTCATTCAATAAAATAAAGCCTTCTTCTTGTAATCTTTTCATTTCTGCATAAATATCTGCTGTTTCAAAAGCAATATGATGCATTCCCTCTCCCTTTTTTTCTATAAAGCGGGCAATTACCCCATCGGCAGAAAGGCTTTCTAAAAGTTCAATTTTTGTATCTCCCTGTTTAAAAAAAGCGGTATTTACTTGTTCAGATTCAACCATTTCGGTTTTGTAGCAAGAACTATTCAGCAACTTTTCAAAAAGCGAGATAGCTTCTTTTAAATTTTTTACGGCAATTCCTATATGTTCTGTTTTTAGCATATATTAAAAGGGTCGTTATATCGTTTTACGAAATCCGTAAAATGATGGGGAAAGGTTATTTTAGCTGCTAAATTAGAACCTTTTTGCAGTAAATTTGCCATATCATATAATAGTAAAACACAGGGAGGAAATTTTATGTTGAATTTACCGATTTATCTCGATAACAATGCTACCACACAGATGGACAAGCGGGTTTTTGAAGCCATGACCCCATACTTTTTAGACCATTTTGGGAATGCTGCCAGCCGTAATCATCCATTTGGCTGGCAAGCGGAAGAAGCAGTGGATTATGCCCGTGGGCAGGTTGCAAAATTAATAGGGGCAGATCCTAAAGAAATTATTTTTACTTCAGGTGCCACCGAAGCCGATAATTTGGCTATAAAAGGGGTTTATGAAATGTACTCCTCTAAAGGAAACCATATTATAACGGCAACCACAGAACATAAGGCTGTATTAGATACCTGCAAGCATATTGAAAAAATTGGCGGGGAAGTAACTTACCTGCAGGTGGATAAAGAAGGATTGATTGATCTTAAAGAATTGGAAGCGGCTATAAAACCAACTACTATTTTAATTGCGATCATGTATGCCAATAACGAAATTGGCACCATACAGCCCGTAAAAGAAATAAGCGCTATAGCCCGTAAAAATGGGGTTTTGTTTTTTACGGATGCTACCCAGGCAGTGGGTAAAATACCCGTAGATGTAAATAAAGACGGAATTGATTTAATGGCCTTTACGGCACATAAGATGTATGGGCCTAAAGGTGTGGGCGCATTATATGTAAGGCGTAAAAATCCACGGGTGAAAGTTACCGCACAAATGGATGGCGGTGGCCACGAAAGAGGAATGCGTAGCGGTACTTTGAATGTACCCGGCATTGTAGGCTTTGGTAAAGCCTGTGAATTATGTATGCAGGAAATGGAAGCCGATACCCAACACATCAGTAAAATGCGTGACCACCTGGAAACAGAATTATTGAAATTAGAAGAGGCCTATGTAAATGGTAGCCGGGAACATCGTTTACCCCATGTTGCCAATATCTCTTTTAAACATGTAGAAGGAGAAGGATTACTTATGGGCTTCAATAAAAATATTGCATTAAGTTCAGGTTCTGCCTGCACATCAGCATCCCTGGAACCAAGTTATGTATTAAAAGCACTGGGCCTGGGAGATGATTTGGCACACAGTTCGCTGCGTTTTGGATTGGGCAGGTTCACCAACGATGAGCAAATTGAATATACAATTAAAGCAATCAGTGAAACGGTTTTAAAATTGAGAGAAATGAGCCCCCTTTGGGAAATGTATAAAGAAGGAATCGACCTGAATACCATTGAATGGGCTGCTCATTAACAGGAATATTAGAGATTGAGTATAAATTTTATTAAATTAGAATAAAAAATAAAAATAAAAGATCATGGCATATTCAGATAAAGTAATAGATCATTACAGCAACCCCAAAAATGTGGGTACGCTTGATAAGTCTAGTAAAAATGTGGGAACCGGCCTGGTAGGCGCTCCCGAATGCGGCGACGTAATGCGTTTGCAAATACAGGTGGATGAGGCTACCGGCATGATAACGGATGCAAAATTCAAAACATTTGGCTGTGGCTCTGCTATTGCTTCTTCTTCTCTTGCTACAGAATGGTTAAAAGGCAAGTCAATTGACGAAGCTTTGAAAATTGATAATATGGCTATTGTAGAAGAACTTAGCCTTCCTCCCGTAAAAATTCACTGCTCAGTGCTGGCCGAAGATGCAATTAAAGGAGCTATTAATGATTACCGCATAAAAAACGGTATGGAAGCAATTAAATTTGAAGAAAGCGTAGTTCACTAGGATTACTCTTTTTTAAAATGAAAAGAATATGGTATCTGCAGAAAACAGTATATACATAAGCGACAAGGCTAAGTTAAAAGTAGAACAGTTGATGGCTGATGCCGGGGTAGCAAATGATGATTCTTATTTTTTAAGAGTAGGAGTTGTAGGCGGCGGCTGCAGCGGCCTGAGTTATAAAATGGATTTTGATAATGAAACAAAGCCCATGGATCAGGTTTTTGAAGATAAAGGAATAAAAATTGTAACAGATTTAAAAAGTTTTTTATACCTCGTAAATACCGAGTTGGAATTTAGCGATGGACTGAACGGCAAGGGTTTTTATTTTAATAATCCCAATGCCAGCAGGAGTTGTGGTTGCGGGGAAAGTTTTGCTGTTTAAAATATTTTCATTTATCAAAGAAGCTCCCGGTAACCGGGAGCTTCTTTGTTTGGTAATGCCAGGAAAAAAATATCATTGCTTTTTTGTACGGATCTTATAACTCGCTTCTTTGGTAGATTTTTGCATCCGCTTAATGTCGCTCACCGTCATGGTATCAGTAGAAACCAGTTGGGCATTATAACTTAGAATTTCGCCCTTTAGTTTTTTTAATTCAGGCGAACCCGTTACATAATGGTTGTTCTGTTGCAGGTATTTATTATTCTTATCACTTATCGTTTGTGCAATTTCATAACGCCCCTGGTCAGCTTCGGCAATCGCTTTTTCCATATTTTCATTTGCCTGGTTTAGGATAGCCTGCTGAATCACTTTTTCATTAAATGCAAACTCATATTTATCCAAATCGGGCATGGGGTAAATGATATTTTTATTTACAAGGGTCTCTAACTGATAATGTCGGGTAGCCTGGTAACTTAAGGTGGATGTAAAGGTAAGAGACTGGTTTACCCGGTCATCAATACGGCAATAAAGCAATATGCCTTTCCTTTCCTGAGAAAACAGATCTCTTAAATTGAATTGTACAGTATTGCCAATATGGGTATAGGGGAGCTGGTACAGTTTTTCTACAGTAACCCCCTGGGGAATTTCAATATTAAGAACCGTATTTTGTGCGGCAACATTCATTAATCCATTTAATTCTTTACTAAAAATACCAGCCAGGTTGGCAGCAGATTCTATAAAATAATAATTTCCCGATCCACTTTCTGCCATGCCCGTCATCAGGTTTTCATTATAATCTAATCCTAAACCAAAGCCTGAGAAGGTGATGCCTTCTTTATCTTTATATTGCTGTACTTTATAGGTAATTGCTTTTTCATCGGTGAGGCCCTCGTTTGCCAGCCCATCACTCAATAATAGCACCCGGTTAACAGCGCCAGGCATAAAATTATTTTTTATTTGTTCATATCCTTTTTCGGTACCACCCCATAAATTGGTAGATCCCCCGGGGTAAATTGCTTTTATTTTTTTTATTAATAGTTGTTTATCGGTTACAGTAGTTGAAGCCTGTATTAAGGTTATATGATCATCATATGCAATAACACTTACCCTGTCTTCGGGTTTCAGTTGCTCAATAATATAGATGGCGGCTTCCCGGGCATATTTAATTTTATCACCCTCCATCGATCCGCTTCGGTCTATTACGATGGATAAATTGAGCGGCACCCGTTTTGCATAATCATTTAAAAATTCATCTACCCGGGTTTCTACATATAGAAAACAATACCTGTTAGAGGTATCTGTCCGGTAATAATCATTATCGGTAGCGCTGGTAAAATGTATTTCATTCATGCTTTTAGTAAGGGTAGTACCCTTATAGCCTTTCACGTTTACCGGTATACTAGGAGTGCTGTCACTAAAATTAAAATAGGCAACATCTTTTAATACGGTATTGGGTACCCGGGGCGAATGGGTTGCAAATAATTGAAGAAAGAGAATGGCCAGGATGGCTATACCTGACGGCATAAGTAATTTGGATAACATACAGTATGATTTTTTATTGTGATGTTCATAACCCGGGTTTTACATATTTACAGATGATGTTATTTTGTTAAATAATAGCCAATGGCTTTCATTTACCAGCGAAAAAAATACCATAGGGGCAAAATAAAATCCCCCGTAAAAAACGGGGGAGGCAGTTGGTTTGGGTAAACAGTTTCGCAAAAGTTTGGGTCGTTTGGCTATCCCATACTATTACCATATATGACTAAACAATGTCAATAACAAAAAAGACAGCAGGTAGATGCTTTATGCTGCATGTCATTATTATTTTTTATGGCAGGGGGCTGTTAAACACTTAATTCACACTTGTATCATGTAAATTGCAGCAATTTAAACAGTATGTGGAGCATCGCAAAAAAAGAGATCGGGCAATTTTTCAGTAACCTTACCGGTTATTTAGCCATCATTTTATTCCTGCTTATTAATGGCATTTTTCTTTTTGTGCTACCTGCAAGCAGTATTTTAGAGAATGGGTATGCCAGTTTATCCAATTTTTTTGAATTGGCACCCTGGGTACTCTTATTTTTAGTTCCGGCTATTGGCATGCGGACATTATCTGATGAAATAAAAAGCGGTACCCTTGAATTATTAAAAACAAAACCCCTTACAGGCTGGCAAATAGTCTTTGGCAAATATGTTTCCATACTTATCGTATTGGTAATCGTAATTATTCCCACATTTATTTATATATATACCATACAGGCATTAAGCGCTACATCGGGTATTGACACAGGCGGTATTGCAGGAAGTTATTTAGGTTTATTTATGCTGGGCGCCGTATTTGCGGCCATTAGCTTATGCTGTAGCGGGCTTACGGCAAACGCCGTTGTGGCTTTTTTAATTTCGGTATTTGCCTGCCTTATTTTATATTTTGGATTTAGTGCGCTGAGTAAAATTCCGGCCCTGAGTGGTGGCGCAGATTATTTTATTGAAATGCTGGGGATTGATTTTCATTATCGCAGTATAAGCCGGGGCGTTATGGATAGCCGGGATATGATATATTTTTTAAGTATCATTTATTTCTTTTTATTAATTACCGTTAAAAAACTACAATCAAAAACAACCTGACCGGCATTCTAAAATATGGCTTTTAAAAAACAATATTATTCAAGAGTAAGTATCCTGGTTGCAGGATTATTTTTATTATTATTAAACTGGGCTGCATCTGTATGGCATACCCGAATTGACTTTACCGCAGAAAAGCGATTTACCCTGAGCGAGGCCACTAAAAATTTACTTAAGAAAACAGAAGGCGTTATTGAAGTGCAGGTTTTTTTAACAGGGAATTTACCAAGTGGGTTCAGGCAATTGGGAAAATCTACCGAAGAAATGCTCCAGGAATTTAAAGAAGTGGCAGGAAATAAAATAGAATATCATTTTATTTCAGCAGATGAAAAAATGCCCGGCACCGCTACCAGCTATGCGGATACCCTTGTTTCAATGGGGTTGTATCCCATAAACCTTACTTCGCAGGTAGAGCAGGGCCAGCAGCAGCAACTGGTTTACCCGGCTGCATTCATGGCATATAATAACCGGGTAATACCCATTTCGCTTTACCAGGGAAAAACACCCCTCATCAACTTTCAGGAACTCAGTAGCGCCGCAGCATTATTGGAATACAAACTGGCAGATGGTATTTCTAAAATTACTACAAATGAAAAACCGGTTGTAGCTTTCGCTATTGGCAACGGCGAACCCGAAGACTACAGTACTTACGACCTGGTGCAAAATGTACTGAAACCTAATTATACACTGTTTACTTTTAATTTAAAAACACAGCCCTTATTACCTAAAGAATTTAAAGTGCTACTGGTAGTAAAACCCACATTGCCATTTGGTGATGATGAAAAATTAAAGATTGACCAGTATGTAATGAATGGAGGAAAAATTATTTGGTTTGTAGATCGCTTAGATGCAGAAATGGATAGCCTCCAGATAAAAAATGAAGTTATTGCTTACGATAGGAACCTGAACCTAACAGATCTTTATTTTAGATATGGAGTACGCCAAAATCCCGACCTGGTAATGGACTTACAATGCGACCAATTGCCATTTGATGTAAATGGAAATGGCCAGTTTGAATTACTGCCCTGGAACTATTTCCCTGTTTTTGATTCTAAAAATAATCATCCCATAAACCGGAACCTGGGCTTTGTAGTGGGCCGTTTTGTAAACTCAATAGATACGATTGAAGCAGCAGGAATTAAAAAAACAATTTTATTGAGCTCGTCTGCCAATGCCCGTAAAATTGGTACCCCGGCGCTTATTAGCGGCAAAGAAAATGTGAACGCACCTGAAAATGATAAATTTAAAACAGCCAATATTCCCGTAGCGGTTTTACTGGAAGGAAAATTCCGGTCGCTGTATGCAAATCGTCTTTCCCAAGCCATGCAGGATAGCCTGCTGAAATATAATGCACAATATTTGCCGGAGAATATACATGATACTAAAATGATTATGGTGGCAGATGGGGATATTCCATTAAATGCAGTCATCAAAGGGGGGCAGCCCATTGCCATGGGGATGAACCCCTATACGTATGGAACGCAGCGTGAGTTTATGTTTGCCAACCGGGAATTTGTTTTAAACTGCCTGGAATTTTTGGTAAATGAAAACGGGCTCAGCGAAGCAAGAGGCAAAGATTTTGTTGTAAGATTATTAGATATAAAAAAAGTAAAAGAAGAAAAAAAATTCTGGCAGGGTTTCAATACTATACTGCCCGTAATTTTAGTACTCATATTTGCATTATTTTTCACCTGGATGCGAAAGCGGAAATATGCTAAAAGAAACCTATGAACAAAACTGAAATCACATATATCGTTTTTATCGGGCTCATACTGCTGGCCTTGCTTTTCGACCTTGGGCTGATGAGTAAAAAAAACAAGGTGGTAACTTTAAAAGCAGCGCTCATTCAAACATTTTTTTGGGTGGCCCTGGCATTTGCATTCTGCATTTTTGTTTATTTCGAAAATATTCATGGCCAGGGTAAGGAAGATGTTATTCAATATATTTCTGCATACCTGCTGGAATGGTCGTTGAGTATTGATAATATTTTTGTATTTATTATTATTTTTTCATTTTTTAAAGTAAAAGAAGAGCATTACTCCAGGGTGTTATTGCTGGGGATTTTAATGGCTATTGTATTTCGCATCCTATTTATTGCCATCGGGAGTGAACTGGTAGCCCGGTTTAGCTGGGTGATGTATGTATTTGGGATTTTCCTGGTAATTACCGGTTTAAAAATGTTTAACAGTGGCGATGACGAAGAATTTGAACCGGGCAAAAATTGGGCTTACCGGCTCATGCGTAAAATGTTTCGTACAACCGATGAAGAACCCAATGGCAAATTTGTAATTTATAAAGATGGTAAGCGGCATTACACTACTTTATTTATGGTTGTTGTAATGCTGGGCCTTATTGATTTGGTGTTTGCGGTTGATTCTATTCCTGCAGTATTTTCAATCATTCCCGATCCGAGTAAAAAAATGCTGATTTATTCTTCTAATATTTTTGCGGTACTGGGCCTGCGAAGTTTATTCTTTTTATTAAAAGGAGCAGCCAGCCGTTTTGATTATTTACAACAGGGTATTGCAGTGGTCCTCTTCTTTATTGGTATAAAAATGTTATTGCCTTTACTGGCTTATGCAGGCGTACATAATGATTATTTACATATGCCGGTTTGGATTTCGTTGCTAGTTATTGTTGCTTGTATCGGCGGCTCCATCTTATATTCTATTTATCAAAAAAAAGAAGATAATACCGAAGGAGATACCTAAAAAAAATGAATAGCCTTTGTCATTTACTTTAAAAGATATTGCCACAATTGTGGGTGCATCCTGGGAGCCGCAAGGGGACAACCCGGTTATTGAATATTTATTAACCGATAGCCGGCGGTTATTATTTCCCACTGCTACTTTGTTTTTTGCCCTACCCGGTATCGCTAAACAAGGTGTAGATTTTATTCCTTCTTTATACCAAAAAGGGCAACGCTATTTTGTAGTTCCGGCTACCGGTGAATTAGAGGAAACAACCGGAGACGCCATTTTTTTAAAAGTAACAGATTGCCTGCAGGCATTACAGCAAATAGCTGCAGCGCACAGAAATAAATTTTCATACCCGGTTATTGGCATTACGGGCAGTAATGGTAAAACCATTGTGAAGGAATGGTTATATCACTTGCTCAGTAACGATTATAATATTATCAGGAGCCCCAGAAGTTTTAATTCGCAATCAGGGGTACCCCTCAGTGTTTGGCAAATGAGCAGCAATTATAACCTGGCAATATTTGAGGCAGGTATCTCTATGCCGGGAGAAATGGAAAGGCTGCAAAAAATTATTAAGCCGGGTATTGGGATTCTTACTTTTATGGGCGAAGCCCATGCAGAAGGATTTACCAATAAGTACGAAAAAATAAATGAAAAATTAAAATTATTCATTTCTTCGGACCTGTTGGTTTATAATATAGATCAACAGGAAACAGATGGGGCGGTTCAGCAATTTATACAAGAGAAAAATAATACGCTGAAAACTTTTACCTGGGGCCAATTGGCTCAAGCAGATTTATATATTTCAAAATTAAACAGGCTGGAATTTGAAACAAGGGTAAAAGGAATTTATAGAAACGAAGAATTTACCTGCACACTGCCTTTTACAGATAAAGCTTCTTTACATAATGCACTCACCTGCATTTCCGTGATGCTTTACCTGGGGTTTTCAAATACAACGATAAACGAAAGGGTGAAAACATTAAAGCCCATTGCCATGCGGCTTGAGCAAAAGCAGGGCATTAATAATTGTTCTATTATTAATGATAGTTATAATGCCGATATCAATTCGCTGAATGTTGCCCTCGATTTTTTGCAACAACAGGAACAGCATCATAAGCAAACATTAATTTTAAGCGACTTGTTGCAATCGGGTATGGAGGAGAAAGAACTGTATGCATCTATTGCTGCAATACTCCATAAAAAAACCCTTTATCGATTTATAGGGATTGGCTACCAGTTAAAAAAATACGCTTCCTTTTTTCAAGGAATTCCGCATGTTCATTTTTTTGACAATACCGAAGCTTTGTTGGCTCATTTACCTTTCCTGCATTTACAAAATGAAACTATTTTATTAAAAGGAGCCCGGGTTTTTCAATTTGAAAAAATAAGCCGTGCACTGGAACAAAAGATGCATGAAACCTATTTGGAAATAGATTTAAATGCACTCAGGCATAATTATAAAACTTTCAAATCATTTACATCGCCCACTGTAAAAATAATGGCAATGGTAAAAGCTTTCAGTTACGGGAGTGGCAGTTACGAAATTGCCTCTTTACTGCAACATGCAGGCGCAGATTACCTGGGAGTGGCTTACGCCGATGAAGGCGTAGAACTTCGTAAAGCGGGTATTTTAGTACCCATCATGGTGATGAATACCGAAGAAGCTGGTTTTGATAAAATGGTTCAGTATAACCTGGAGCCCGAGTTATACTCCTTTGCTATTTTCCAGGCATTTAAAAGTTATTTGCAAAATGCCGCTATAAAATCTTATAAAGTACATTTAAAATTAGATACCGGCATGCACCGGCTTGGATTTGAAGCACAGGATATCCAAACCCTTAGTTCACTTTTAAAAGAAACGGATTGCTTTCAGGTGGCTTCGGTTTTTTCTCACTTAGCAGGAAGTGCCGAAAAGGAACATGATGATTTTACACAATTTCAATTTGAACAATATTTGCAAATGGCAAGAGAAATAGAAAGGGCACTGCCTTACCGCTTTATTCGCCATATTGCCAACTCTGCTGCTATTAAAAGATTTCCTGGAATGCAACTGGATATGGTGCGCCTGGGAATTGGCCTGTATGGTATAGATACCGATACGGGTACTCAAAATTTATTAAAAAATGTAACTACATTAAAAACCACCATCTCTCAAATCAGGCACATCCCTAAAGGAGAATCTATAGGATATAGCCGTGCTGCTGTGATGCCATACGATGCTACCATTGCTACTGTGCGTATTGGGTATGCTGACGGGTATCCCCGCAGCCTGGGCAACGGGAAGGGCAAAATGCTGGTGAATGGACAGCTGGCGCCGGTTGCAGGAAATGTATGTATGGATATGCTGATGTTAGATGTAACGGGTATTGAGGTGGCAGAAGAAGATGAAGTTATTGTATTTAGCGAAGTACTTACAGTAACCATGCTGGCAAAATGGGCCAATACCATACCATACGAAATATTAACAAATATATCGCAACGGGTTCGCAGGGTATATTACCAGGAATAACAAAGTGGTAAAAAGTAATTTCATTATTGTTAAGGTTTTACACTTTTTCATTCTAAAATTTCAAATTTCAGCTTTACACTTATCTTTGTTCCTTTATGAAAAAATCACATGTTGCGTTATTTATTGCTTTCATTCTGATTGCAGACCAGGCGCTTAAAATATATATCAAAACACAATATCCAATTAATACCTCTAAACATGTTATAGGTGATTGGTTTCAATTTTACTTTGTAGAGAATCCCGGTATGGCTTATGGTTGGAAGTTTGGCGGCAATTGGGGTAAACTAGCCCTCACTATTTTTAGGATGGCTGCCGTAGTGGGAGGTACCTGGTATTTAGGGCATATCATTAAAAAAGGATATAAAACAGGTTTCATAATTTGTGCCGCACTGGTATATGCCGGCGCTTTTGGAAATTTAATTGATTCTATGTTTTATGGGATGATTTTTGACAAAGGAATGTTATTTGATCCGCTGATGGGAGATTATGTAAGTTATGATGGCCTGGCACATTTCTCAGCCAATGGTTATTCTTCTTTCTTGCATGGCAATGTGGTAGATATGTTTTATTTTCCTATTATTAAAGGCCATTTCCCTTCCTGGTTTCCTATATGGGGAGGTGAATATTTTGAATTTTTCAGGCCAATTTTTAATATTGCGGATGCAGCCATCAGCACCGGAGTTATTACCATATTTTTATTTCAAAAACGCTTTTTGGGCCATCGCCCCGGGCAAAATGAAAATCATACGGTAGAGACGGGAGCCCTAGTTGATGACCAAACGCAGGTTACATAAAAAAATATATCTTTAGCTAAATTTTTAATTGATGAAATTTATTAAAACCCTATTGATTTTTACAACAGCTATTTTATTTTTAGCTGCCTGTGAAAAAGAGAATAGTTACGAAGGTGGTACTGTTGGCATATCGGATGGTACTTTAAAAAGTGATGGTGGAGGCAATTGCCTTCCCAATCATATTAATGGAATATATAAAGCAGGAACTGCATTAAGCAGCACCCATTATATAGATGTGCAGTTAAATGTAACCACACCCGGTTCTTATGTAATTACAACCGATACTGTAAATGGAATTTATTTTAAAGCCCTGGGCATTGTTACTACTGCAGGAAATAATACAGTGCGATTAATGGGAGGGGGTACTCCCGCCGCAGCCGGCCCTTTTAATTATACAGTTAAGTATGATTCGAGTACTTGTATTATAAATGTAATTACGGTACCTGCCAATACACCGCCCAGTAAGTATACATTAAACGGGCACCCCGATAGTTGCCTTAACTACAATGTAAATGGAGTATATAAAGTAGGGGTTGCATTAAACCCCACCAATACCATTACATTTAATACCAATGTTACTACTCCCGGTACTTATAATTTAGCCGTACAATCTTTTAACGGAATGTTGTTTTCCGGCTCAGGTGTATTTTTAAATGCGGGTGTTAACAGTGTTACCCTCAGTGGATTTGGTACACCGCTCCAGGATGGTATTTGGCTTACCCAGGTAAGTAATGATACCATTACTAAATGCCGTTTTGCTTTAATTGTGTTGCCCGAAAGCGGAACCAGCGCTGCCGTATTCTCAATGGGCGGGGGTGGTGGAAATTGTGCCAATTTCACCTCTTCAGGTACCTATACTTCCGGTATTCCCATGAGTGGCGCTAATACCGTAAAAGTAAATGTAATTGTCAGCAGTGTGGGCGCTTACACCATTGCCAGCAACACTGTAAACGGTGTTACATTTTTAGGAATGGGAAATTTTTCTGCAACGGGTACACAATCTGTAACACTTACTGCTACAGGCACTCCTACGGCAGCCGGTTCTTTTAATTTTGCAGTAACGGGGGGCAGTTCTACTTGTAGTTTTCCTCTTACATTTAATTAAAATAAATTTTATACCTGGTTCACAGGAAATAAATGCCGGAAAATTTCCGGCATTTATTTTATCATCATGAAATATTGAAGAGACCCGGTAAAACGGGCTTATTCCTTTAATAATTTCTTCCTGATAATGTTCCCATTTTGTTCAATCATGATAAAATAAATGGCATTTGGCAATGCAGCCAGATCATCTAAATAAATTTGATTGTTTCCGGCAAACACCTGCTTTTTAATTGATTTTATTTGTTGCCCTTTTTCAGTAAACAAACCAATATTTACTACGTCCGATGAAGCCGTTAAGAGGTTAAACGACAAACCGGAATGAAA
Source organism: Sphingobacteriales bacterium 39-19 (assembly GCA_001898465.1). Taxonomy (GTDB): domain Bacteria; phylum Bacteroidota; class Bacteroidia; order Chitinophagales; family Chitinophagaceae; genus Ferruginibacter. The sequence goes on from MKTX01000007.1 coordinate 287,874, forward strand.
AGGATTTAATATGGCAGTTAACTCAAAATGAAGATCTGTACGTAAAACAATTATTGTACTTATTTTCCATAATCCATTTTTATCAATCATTTTTACCCGGTAATATCTGGGGCCATGCAAAGGCCTTGTATCGGTATAATTATAAAGGGCATGGGGTATGTTTTGGGCGGTGGTTAGTCCTATTTTTATAAAATCAAGATTATTATCGCTACTTTCAATTTCATACCGATCAATATCTGATTCATTGGTAGTAGCCCAGGTTAGTAAGCCTTTATCTGAATCAATAATTTTTGCTTTTAATTGTGTAAAATCACTTTTAAGAATAATACCACAGGTTACAATCTGGAGCATGGTTGTATTTCCATCCTGGTAAGCACAGGAACTAGAATTTAAATTGGCTGCTGTAGTTGCAACAATAACCCGGTAGTATTTACCACTATCGGCATAAGTAGGTATAAAAGCAGGCAGTACCGCCACATACTGGTATTTACCATTTACCAATACCGGGGTTCCTATGCCGGATGTACCCGGCCCTACCATATCTGTCCAGATTGTTCCTCCCACATTGCTTACCTGCCATTTATAATAGCGGTAACTGTTGTAAATATGCCTAATGGTATCCGATAATTGAACGGGTGCCGATACTTCTTTACAGGCAATATAGGCAGGGTTATAATTCATGGTTAAAGAGGGGCCGCAATGAGCAACGGTGATATCATCAATCGCCCAATCGTTTCCACCCCCTCCCGGAGAGTTATTTCTTATGGCAAATACGGCATTGCTTTGAGCAAAACCGGTTAAAAAAGTAAAACCAAATTTTTTCCAGGGCACATTCCGGTCATATTTTATATCACCGGAGGTATAATAAATGAGCCCATCTACTTCATAACTTAAATTGGGTCGCACACCCGAGGAATCATTCCCGGGGTATGGTAAAAATCCATTGCTGCCACTTCCGTTTCCATTGCTGTCACAACTACACCTTGGGCAAAGATTTCTAAACCAGGCACTAAATTCATAATAAGTATTCGGGCATAAATTATTAAGCGTTTCCTGGTACGCCAGGTCAGTATTATAACTTGCATTTACCAATACAAAATAGCCACCCCTTTTCCCGGGAGAAACCGGCGGGTTGCCCAATGCTGTATTGGCGGCGCCGGTATGATCGCCACTAATATCCCACAATCCAAAAACCCGGTTTAATGCAGGTGATTCAGGCATCGGGGCATTGGGATTGATGATTCCGCTGGGGCTGCTATTGTTTACGATGGCATAATAATAATCATTCGGTTGCCCGGTAGAAATATTTTGTTTGATATAGGTAGTAGTAAAACCTAATGGAGCCACCCTGTTTTGTACAATTCCGCTGGCAAAAGTACCCAGCGAATCAGAAGCTGCACTAATATTCTTTCCATCTTCGCAGGCATTACTGTATTTTAATAAAATAATCCGGCTACTGGGAAATGTATTGGTAAACCACCCGTTATTGGGTGTTACCATTTTATATTTTACAGAACCATTATTAAATGTGATTATGGAACCGTATGCCAGTGCCGGGTCAATACGTACCCGGTAACATGCCATCATAATGCAATGCGATTTATAAAAACTGGGTTTACTGGTATCTGATCTTATTCTGCCACCCTTTGTGCCATTGGCTTTATTTCCTAGGTTTATGGTAATATTGTTACCTACAATACTGCCTTGGTCTGCATCTATGGCGGCAGTAAAAGGCCCTTTATAAGTAAGGCCCTGGTTGGTAGCTACACGAAGTGAATTGTTAATAAAAAAAGTATGGGTTGGCACAATGTCAAAAACCTGTACACTGTCTATGGCAGTGTAAGAAGTTGTTTTTTTTACCGCTATTGTTACTCTTATTTCTAAAGTATCGCCCGGGTTAAAAGTACCCCCGCCATCTAACTTTGAAATGTTTACATAGCTTTTACCAATATCTACACGCCCACCTTGTGCATATCCTTGCTTCGTATTTATAAAAAAGAAGGATAAAAAAACAAAATAAAGTAAAGGTTTTCCCATTATACATTTTTTTAAGAAAGTGATTGATCACGGATTGTTTGTATATGGTACTCTCTTTTGTAAAACGACCGGGAGAAAAATTTATTTTAAAAAGTTCTAAGTTTATTTTATTGGTTAATAATTATTTATAGAAATAATACTACATTATGAAAAGGAGCGTTTAAGTATATGAGTACTAACCTGTTTACTTTCCGTAGATACATAAAATTGTAGTTTTATGAAGACGATTTTTTTGTTATTCGTATGCTTCCTGTTCGTATCTGTATCTTTTGGACAGGGAGAATCTTTTTTGGCCAAAGAGGTTTTAAATCAAAAACCGGTAAATCCAGCGGATAGATATAAATTGAGGCATCCCTTTGGCCTGGTTTACGGGCCCGATGATTCACTTTGGATAAGTGAGCGTAGAGGTAGAGTGATTAAGGTAGATCCTGTATCGGGCATGAAACGTGATATTTTAAATATAGGCCCTTCTGTAAAATTTACAAATAGTGGTACCAGTATAAAGCAAGATGGTATGATGGGCCTGGTATTGCACCCGGATTATCCTTTTGTAGATTCTTTTTTTATTGCCTATGCTTATGATAATGCCGGAGTCACTAAAGTGAGAATTACAGAATATGCAGTAAAAAATTACACCATTACAACCCGTGCTGGTAATGAAAGAATCATTATTGAAAATTTACCAGCCGGTGTAGATCACAGTGCAGGCAGGCTCATAACAGGCCCCGATCGTAAATTGTATTATAGCATTGGAGACCTGGGTGCCAACCAGTTTGCATTAAGATGTAACCCCAACCGGGCACAAGATGTACCCACGGCCGCAGAACTAACGGCAAAAAATTATATAGCATACCAGGGCAAAGTTCTTCGTATCAATTTAGATGGCAGCATACCTGCTGATAACCCTATTGTAAAAGGGATCAAAAGCCATATTTATACTTTTGGCCATAGAAACCCCAATAGCCTGGTATTTGCAAAAAACGGGCAACAACAGGATTTTTTGGGCGCCAAATTATACAGTGCAGAAAACGGGCCTGCAGAAGATGATGAGATCAATCAATTGATTGCTGGTAAAAATTATGGCTGGCCATATTATTCAGGTTACCGGGATGATAAAATCTATCAATATAAGAATTGGTCATCTGCACCTAATTGCAGTTCTTACCCTGCACCGGGATCAGAACCGGAATGTTCTACAGCACCGCCCGGTACCATTATTATGAATGAAACCGATACCTTATTGCCCAATGCAGTATTTCCCATGCGTACATTTTTTACACCCACTACGGGTTCTATTGCCTGCAGTTGGTTAAGTAACCCCACCGTAGCCCCCGCCAGTATTGCTTATTATGGGTTTGATAACAGGATACCGGGTTGGCAAAATTCTATTTTAATGAGTACCTTAAAAGAAGGAACGGTATTCAGATTAAAATTAAGTGCCGATGGAAATAGTTTTGTGAGTTTACCCAATGGTTCAGATACGGCACGTTATTTTAGAGAAGAAAACAGGCTGCGTGATATAGCTATAGGGAAAGATGGAATTAGTTTTTATATCATTACAGATAGTGTGGGCCAAACTTCGGGGCCTACAACGGGTAATCCCAATCAATTAAATGATCGGGGTGCCATTTTAAAGTATGTATATAATGGTGCCGTATTGTCTATTGACGAACCTGTGGATAATCCACAGGCTGATAGGTTGTATGTAAAAATATATCCTATTCCGGCCAGCCAATTTATCACTGTTGAGTCAAAAAGAAATATTGCGAAGCCTATCCAGTATCATTTGTATAATACGATAGGGAGCGTAGTAAAAAAGGGAACCAGTGCCCGGGATGTATTTACCATAGCTACAGGTGGGCTACCCTCTGGGCTGTATATACTGGAGTTGCGTGATGGGCATGATATTAAATTTGCAACACAAAAATTAATTATTCAAAAATAGGTTACCCGGTTTTTTATAAAAAAACAGCGCCCACTAAAAAGGGGGTACCCATATGCATTAAGCATTGATGGCATCCCTTCCTATGAATTACTTAATTGTACTAAATCTTTCCCACCATCCGGGAGGGAACTACCCATTCATCAAATTCTGCTGCAGTAAGATAACCCAGTTTTACGGCCATATCTTTGAGCGTGCTATGTTCTTTGTGTGCTTTTTGTGCAATCTCGGCTGCTTTATAATATCCAATTTTTGGATTTAATGCGGTTACCAGCATTAAGGAATTTGCAACATGTTTTTCGATGTTTGCTAAAATAGGTTCAATTCCTGCAGCGCATTTATCATTAAAAGAAACACAGCCATCGCCAATTAAGCGTGCGCTATGTAAGAAATTATAGATCATTACAGGTTTAAATACATTTAATTCAAATTGCCCATTGCTGCCACCAATACTTATGGCAACATCATTGCCCATCACCTGTGCTGCAATCATGGTAAGCGCTTCACATTGCGTGGGGTTTACTTTACCCGGCATGATAGAAGACCCCGGTTCATTATCGGGTATGTGTATTTCCCCAATGCCGCTCCGTGGGCCACTAGAAAGCATACGGATGTCATTTGCAATTTTCATCAGGCTTACGGCTACCGTCTTTAAAGCTCCATGTGCTTCTACAATTGCATCGTGGGCAGCCAAGGCTTCAAACTTGTTTTCGGCTGTAATAAAGGGAAGCCCGGTAAGGGCAGCAATATGTTTGGCCACATTTACATCGTACCCTTCGGGTGTATTAATACCGGTACCCACTGCCGTACCCCCCAAAGCAAGTTCTGATAAATGAGGTAAACTGTTTTTTATCGCTTTTATACCGTGTGTAAGTTGTGAGGCATAGCCGCTGAATTCCTGCCCTAAAGTAAGGGGCGTGGCATCCATAAAATGAGTACGGCCAATTTTTACAATAGGCATAAACGCTTTACTTTTTTCCAGTAGCGTATCTCTTAATTTTTCTATTCCGGGGAGCGTGGTTTCTACCAGGATTTTATAAGCTGCTATATGCATGGCCGTAGGAAAAGTATCGTTACTGCTTTGGCTTTTATTTACATCATCATTGGGATGTAAGTATTTTTCTTTATCAGCCAGTTGGCCGCCCTGTAATACATGGCCCCGGTATGCGATCACTTCATTTACATTCATATTGCTTTGTGTACCACTTCCTGTTTGCCAGACAACGAGTGGAAAATAATCATCCATTTTACCGGCAAGTATTTCATCGCATACCTGGCCTATCAGTGTCGCTTTTTCTTGTGGTAATATACCTGCATCTACATTAGCGAGTGCTGCTGCTTTTTTTAAATAAGCAAAGGCTTTAATAATTTCTTTCGGCATTCTATTGATGTCTTGTGCTATTTTAAAGTTATCAATGCTGCGTTGTGTTTGTGCGCCATAGTAAGCAGCTGCGGGTACCTTTACTTCGCCCATCGTATCTTTTTCTATTCTGTATTCCATACAATAAAATTATTTTTTTTAGTTATGATGACTGCAAAGATACAGCCCAAATTTGTCACTTACATTGGGAACCAGCAGAATCCTTTAACAACACTTTGCTAAACTTCGGTAAATTTGCCGGGTCAAAACCGGTATAATATCCCATTTACTTTGAGAAATTTAATCTTATCTTTTATTTTTATTGGCTTACTGGCTTCCTGCCATAGTAGTAAAGAAATCAGCAGCAAACCTGCTTCAAAACCCGGGATAGCCACCCATGCATTAGGCGCCCCATTGGCCATTAACAGGAATGAGTTTGTGAAATATGCAAAAACCTTTTTAGGTACGCCTTATTTGTATGGTTCTGCCAATCCTCAAAAAGGACTGGATTGTTCGGGGTTTGTTTTAAATGTATTTTCACATTTTAAAGTAAAAGCTCCCCGTGTTACAAAAGATTATACTTATGAAGGAAAAGAAGTAAGTATAAAAAATGCAAAGCCCGGTGATATAATATTATTTACCGGGAGCAATCATGCAAGTGGTATAGTAGGCCATATGGGTATTATTACTGAAAATGGCAGCAAGTTGCAATTTATACATGCAGCCACCAGTAAAAATATAGGTGTTATTTTAAGTTATTTTGAAGGCTATTACCAAAAGCATTTTGTAAAGATCATACAGGTACTGGAGTAATTTTATTTACCCCGGAAAATGGCTTTTCTTTTTTCCAAAAAAGCAGAGGTTCCTTCTTTCATATCTTCTGTACCAAAGCAGTGGCCAAAGGCTTCTATTTCTTTTTCAAATCCGCTTTTACCATTTGTGTAAGCGCTATCACTCACTACAGCCGTATTGATACATTCAATTATTTTGGAAATGGCGATAGGAGCTTTTGTATTTATGAGGGCAAGAATCTCTTTTGTTTTATCAATTAACTGATCCGGCGCAGTAACATAATTTACCAGGCCCAGTCTCCATGCTTCCTGTGCATCTATTAAGCCCGCTGTCATTTGGAGTTCCATACTTTTTCCTTTCCCAATTAGTTGGGTTAATCTTTGGGTACCGCCATAGCCGGGAATTAAGCCGAGGTTTACTTCGGGTTGCCCAAATTTTGCATTTTCGCTACACAGCCTGAAATGGCAGGCCATAGCCAATTCGCAACCTCCGCCTAAAGCAAACCCGTTTACGGCAGCAATAATGGGTTTGGCACTGTTTTCAATTTTAAAAAAAACATTTTGCCCCCGGCGGCTAAGGTCCATGGCTTGCTCCGTTGATAATCCGCCAAATTCAGTAATATCTGCGCCGGCTACAAATGCTTTTGGTCCAGCGCCCGTGATAAATGCCGATTTTATATTGGCATCATTATTTACTTCATCAATAGCTTGATTGAGTTCTGTAAAAACATCCTTATTTAAAGCATTTAACTTATCGGGCCGGTTGATGGTGATATTACAAATATTATTTTCTACTGAAAAAAGAAGGGTAGTATACATCATTTTTTTGTACAAAGATAAGTTTCCGGTTATAAAATGCGAATACCGCCGATGATATGCCATCACTTATATTTGTAGTATGAGTTTTTTAAGCATAATTACTTATACGGGCATTTTTGTTTTTGCGCTTACGGGGGCTTTTAAGGCCCGGGCTCATAAAATGGATGTATTTGGTGGGTTGGTAGTGGCTTTTGCAACAGCTTATGGGGGCGGAACATTAAGAGATTTATTAATTGGCATAAGACCTGTAAACTGGATCAATGACCGCTTTGCCCTCCTGCTGGTGATAAGTGGGGCTATTGTATCTTTTTTATTAAAAAATAATGAAAACCGGTTTAAGCGTACTATTTTTTTTACTGATGCTATTGGCCTGGGCATGTTTACGGCAGCAGGTATAGAAGTAGCATTACGATATGGCGTGAATGATATGTATGCTTTAATTATGGGCGTCATTACGGCCACGTTCGGAGGTTTAATTGCCGATATTTTTTGTAACCAGGTGCCTAACTTATTTAAGAAAGGAGAACTGTATGCCACTGTTTGTGCAATAGGCGGTGGTGTATACTTATTATTAAAAAATACAAACCTGGATAACGATATAGCGCTGGCTATTTGTATTATATTGGTGGTGGCTTTAAGAATTTATTCAAAGCGGAAAAGGCTAACGCTTCCGGAAATTTAAAAACTCCTGTTTTGTTCAACCCAGCTTTTAATATAATCTGCTATTTCGTGCATACGGGCACCCGGGGCAAATAATTTACCGGCTCCCAATGCGGTTAAGGCCTTCATATCTGCATCCGGAATTATACCCCCACCGGTTAGCAGGACGTCGTTTAATTTTTTTTCTTTCATCAAGGCTAAAATTTTAGGAAAAACCGTCATGTGGGCGCCGCTTAAAATACTCACTCCTATGGCATCCACATCCTCTTGTAAGGCAGCATTTACTACCATTTCCGGGGTTTGACGGAGCCCCGTATAAATTACCTCCATACCTGCATCCCGTAAAGCGGTTGCAATAACTTTGGCCCCCCTGTCGTGGCCATCCAGGCCTACTTTGGCAACCAATACCCGAATGGGACGATTTAATTTCATGCGTTAAAGATATTTAATGCGGTAGAAACCCGGTTAATCGTTTCGGGTTTTCCAATTTTTTCTGCAATCAAAAATACGGCCGGGCCAAATTTACCACCTACCAGCATGACTCTAAACGGAAGTAGTAGTTCACCTGCCTTTATATTTTTTTCGGCTGCCAGCAATTTAAAAATATTTTCAATTTCATGCAATTCCCAATGCGGTAGTTCATTCATTTTTTCGATAAGCTCATAAAAAAAACGGTTTTTTTCTACAGTCCATTTTGGCTTTACTGCTGCTTCATCCCAATGTTCCGGCGTTTTAAAAAAATAGGAAGCTTGTGTATAAAAATCGGGGAGCAGGGTACAACGATCTTTTACCAGTTCCACAATGGAATCAAAAGCAGGATCATCTTTTATGTGAATTCCCTTTTTTTCAAAGATTTGTTTTACAGGCGCTCTTAATTGAGAGGCGGGTAGTTTCTTGATCCATTCCTGGTTGAACCATTTTGCTTTTTCAAAATCGAATTTGGCACCACTGGTATGAACCCTGTCTAATGAGAATTTAGCAATCAGTTCATTCATGTTAAATAATTCCTGTTCAGTTCCATCATTCCAGCCTAAAACAGCCAGCAGGTTAATAAATGCTTCGGGTAAAAAGCCTTTCTCATAAAAGCCTTCAGTAAGTTCATGGGTTTTAGGGTCGGTCCAGTTCATGGCAAATACCGGGAAACCATATTTTGCTCCATCCCGTTTACTTAGTTTACCATGGGGTCCTAATATGAGTGGTAAATGTGCCCATTGCGGCATCCATTCCAATCCAAATAAATATTTCCACAACAGGATATGAACCGGTGCACTGCTTAGCCATTCTTCTCCCCGGAATGCATGTGTAATTTTCATGAGAAAATCATCCACCACCACGGCAAGGTGATAAGTGGGCATACCATCTGCTTTTAATAATACTTTATCATCTACCAGGCTGCTGTTAAAAGTTACTTCACCATGTACCATATCAGTGAATGAAATGGTTTCATTTTCCGGCATTTTTATACGTATTACATAAGGGGTATTTAATTGAATGAGCCTTTGTGTTTCAGCTTCAGAAAGTACAAGTGAATTCTTCATCTTCATGCGTGTATGCCGGTCATATTGCGGAGATGGGTTTTCTTCTGTTTTAAAATTATTGCGCATTTGCTCCAGTTCTTCGGCGGTATCAAAAGCATAATAAGCATTTTTACTGGCTATTAATTGTTCTGCATAAGTAAGATATAATGGTTTTCTCTCACTTTGCCGGTACGGGCCATAATCACCGGGATGTAAGGGGCTCTCATCGGGTAACAGTCCACACCATGCTAAGCATTTAAAGATATAGTCTTCTGCGCCGGGTACATAACGGCTTTGATCGGTATCTTCTATCCTTACTATAAATGTTCCCTGTTGCTGACGGGCAAATAGATAATTGTATAACACGGTGCGTACACCTCCTAAATGCAATCCCCCGGTGGGGCTGGGTGCAAAGCGAACTCTAATTTTTCTGTCCTTCATACTTATTATTTCTGCTGCAAAGATAAGTTGTTAAGAATACCGGTATTTTAAGATCCGGGATTACCGGGGGAGGCAAGTAAAATTAAAGTAATTTTGCCGACGTAAATATTAAAGAAAGGCATGTTTTATTTTGTAAAAACACCGGGTTGGTTAAAGAAAGTATATCATGACAGGATATGGGATATGCCGGATAAAGAAAAAGATACTTTATACTTAAGTTTTGATGATGGGCCGCATCCCACCATTACGCCGGCTTTATTAGATTTATTGCAAAATTACCAGGCAAAAGCTACTTTCTTTTGTATTGGCGAAAATGTAAAAAAATATCCGGATGTTTATCAAAGAATATTGCAGGAAGGGCATGCAGTGGGAAACCATACGCAAACTCATTTGAATGGCTGGAAAACCAAAGATGAAATTTATCTTGCTGATATCCGGCAAGCAGCCAATAGTATTGAAAGCAATTTATTTCGCCCGCCATATGGAAGAATGACCCGCTTTCAGCAAAAACAATTGATGCGGCAACCTCACCCGCTTCAGGTAGTTATGTGGTCAGTAATCAGTGGCGATTTTGATGTGCGTATTCATCCCGAAAGATGTTTGCAAAATGTTTTGTACAATAGTAAGCCCGGTTCTATCATTGTTTTTCATGATAGCGATAAAGCAAAAAAAAATATGGAATTTGCAGTACCCCGAACGTTAAATTATTTTTCAAAACAAGGCTTTTCCTTTGATAAAATAGAAGTGTAATGCTCTAAAATAAAATGGGCCTGAGTAGAAACTCTGGCCCGTTTTTAATCCGTACCCTATGAAAACTGGCAACAAGTTACGAGATGAAAGTTAAAACAACAAAAAAAATATTTTTTTTTAAAAAATATTCAATTCCCATTTTTTCAGTAAAAAGCCACAAAAATTTACTTTATGCAGTTAATTGACACCCATTGCCATCTTTATGCAGCTGAATTTAATGATGAAATAGGTGCCGTTCTCAGCAGGGCAACCCAGGGTGGGGTTGCGGAGTTCTATATGCCGGCTATTGATAGCGAAACACATGCCCAAATGATAACATTGGAGAAAGAGCATCCCCGTTGTTTTTCCATGATGGGGCTACATCCTTGCAGTGTAAAAGCGGGCTGGGAAAAGGAAATGGAGATTGTGGAAAACTGGCTTACAAAAAGGAAGTTTGCAGCTATTGGAGAAGCGGGGCTTGATTTTTATTGGGACAAAACATTTATCAAGGAACAGTATTTGGTTTTAGAAAAGCAAATCGCATTGGCACTAAACTATCAATTACCCTTAGTATTGCATACCCGTAATGCCATGCAAGAAACACTTGACATCATTAAACAATATAAGAATACCAGCCTCACTGGGATTTTTCATTGTTTTGGCGGAACCCATGAAGAAGCGCAGCAGGTTATTGAATTGGGCTTTTACCTGGGTATTGGGGGCGTACTTACTTATAAAAAATCAGGATTAGATGAGGTTATTAAAAAGATTGACCTGTCGCATATTGTTTTGGAAACAGATGCCCCTTATCTTAGCCCGGTACCCTACCGGGGTAAAAGAAATGAAAGCGCTTATATAATAGAAGTAGCCAAAAAGCTGGCAGCAATAAAGGAAATACCCATTGAGGAAGTGGCTGCGGTAACCAGTATGAATGCAAAGAAAATTTTTAAAAATAAAAATGTATAGTTGTATGGACCTGAAAATTATGAACCGGTTTAGAATGATTGCTATAGCAGAAGGAATTTCGTTTTTAGTATTACTCATCATCGCAATGCCTTTAAAATATTTTTATAACTACCCCCATGCGGTTACATATGTAGGATGGGCCCATGGCGTTTTATTTGTATTATATATTGCTTTACTCATAAAAGTATGGGAAAAGTATAATTGGAGCTTTTTAAAAACGGCCGGCGCTTTTATAGCATCATTGCTTCCTTTCGGCACTTTTGTATTAGATCATAAGCTAAAGAATGAATACTATCCATAGAGCCTTACCGTTTTGATGAGGCTGGCCTTTTTTTAAAAAGTGTGCCGGGGAAAAGCAGCGGAGACGAAGGGATTCGAACCCTTGATACAGTTTCCCGTATACACACTTTCCAGGCGTGCTCCTTCAACCACTCGGACACGTCTCCGTTTTTTTGCAGGGAGGCAAAGTTAAGTGCAATTCTTGTGAAAGGGAAATCATTCCAGTATTTTTTCCATTTGCATACTCCGTGAGCCTTTAATTAGAACTTGTTTGTGAGTAAAATTTTGTTCTTTTAACCAGGCACCGGCTTCTGTGCTGTTATTAAAATGGATAAAGGGAGCAGGCACTTCTTTAAAACCAGGCCCGGCCAGCACAACGTATTCCCATTTATTTTTAAGTAAGAGATCTATAATGGCGGCATGTTCAAAATCTGAAGCATCCCCCATTTCCATCATACTGCCGAGAAATACAATTTTATTATTACCGGGTAATGAAGCAAAATTTTCAATGGCTAATTTCATGCTACTGGGGTTTGCATTATAAGCATCTAAAATTATCTTATTGCCATTTTTATTTACTAATTGAGAGCGGCTGTTGCCCGGGGTATAGGCTTCCAGCGATTGTTTAATACTTTCATCAGGCACTTTAAATGTTTTACCAATGCTTATGGCAGCAAGTACATTGGGTAAATTATAATTGCCTACTAATTGTGTTTGTATTTGATTGATGGATGCACCCCCGGTAACTTTTATGCAAAGCATTTCCTGGTTATCCAGTGCAATACCGGTATAATCGGCTTGCTTGGTACCATAGCTAATTTTATTTTTAATTCCTGTACTCATCTCCTTTAAATAATCAAGATCATTAAAAATAAAAATGCTTCCATCATGCATGCGCAAGTAGTCATATAATTCTCCCTTGGCCTTGCGTACCCCTTCTACGCTGCCAAAGCCTTCCAGGTGTGCTTTTCCGCAATTGGTTATAAGCCCATGCGTAGGCCTTGTGTACTGGCAGTATCCTTTTATTTCCTGGGCATGATTGGCACCCATCTCAATGATTGCCATCTCGGCATCTTGTTTAATGCTCAGCAGGGTGAGGGGGATGCCAATATGATTATTGAGGTTTCCCTGGGTGGTATAGGTTTTAAAAGTAGTGCTCAGTACAGCATGAACCAGTTCTTTAGTAGTAGTTTTTCCATTACTGCCTGTTATGGCTATAAAGGGTATTTTAAATTGTAAACGATGGTATTCAGCGAGGTCTTGCAGGGTTAGCAGGCTATCGCTTACCCTGATTATCCTTTCATCTGCCCTGCTGGTATCTTCATCTGTAATGCAATATGCGGCTCCTTTTTCAAGTGCCTGGTTTATAAAATGATTGCCATTGAAGTGAGGCCCTTTTAAGGCAAAGAATAAGGACCCGGGCTGTAATTTTCTTGTATCTGTAACAAGGGTAGGATGTTTTAAGTAAATGGAGTAAAGCTCATGTATTTGCATATTCAAAAATAATGGATGCGGGGCAAAAAAAAGCCTCCATTTTGCGGAGGCTTTTTTAATTTATTTTTTCTTCTTTTTATTTTGTTTTCTTTTGGCGAATATGTTACCATCTTTAAATCCGGGGCCTTCGGGGGGGCCCAGGTAAGATTGGGCACAACGGAAACCAACAGTGCTGGCTCCCTGGTCTTCTTCCATAAAACGACGAGCGCCGGGTGATAACCAATAGGGTCTGTCGTTCCAGCTACCTCCTTTAATTACACGACTTTGATCACTGATTAATGAGGTAACACCATATCCATAATATACCTGGCTGGCAGAGTCACCATCTAAATAATTGATTACATTATTATGTTGGTAATTGGTACGGTTTTTAACTTCTTCGTCAGAAATATCTACTTTTTTCAGGCGGCCTAAGCTATCCCTTTCATATTCGCCGGAGCTGTTCTTATAATATTTCTGGAATTTATTACCCCTGAAATAGTTGAAATCCTGGGCGTCAATAGAGGTCATGGGCCTGTACACGTCGGCCACCCATTCACTCACATTACCACTCATATTATATAAGCCAAATGCATTTGGATAAAAAGTTTTTACCGGGCCAGGTATTGCAGCACGGTCATTTAAACCACCGGCAACACCCATATTATCACCACTGCCTCTTTTAAAGTTGGCCAAAAAGCTACCTTGCCAGCTTCCCCGGCGATTATCTCTTAGCCCATTAGGGTTTTTGCTCCAGCTATATATTTGTTCATTGCTAAACAATTCTTCACCACTTTTCCCTTCTTTTTTACGGGGAGCCGGGTTTTGGTCTAGTAAACCATAGGCTGCATATTCCCATTCTGCTTCGGTAGGCAGGCGGTAACCCATATTTAAGATACCATCTTCTAAACGAACGGTGCTACGGGGTTTTCCATTAATATCTTTTAAATCAGATTTTTTTGGCTTACTCCGTCCCTGGATCATATCAGGATTCATCAGATATGTTTCAGTATTAAAAGACCCATCAGCGCCGGCTCCTTTCATTTCTCTCTTGGCGGCATCTTTTTTCAGGTATCCTTTTTTAATCAGGTTCAGTTCATTTACCCGGTCTGTTCTCCAGATACAGAAATCATAGGCCTGGCGCCAGCTTACTCCTACTACGGGATAATAGTTATATGAAGGATAGCGGAAGTAATATTCTACATAAGGCTCGTTGTAAGCCAGTTCTTCACGCCATACCAGGGTATCGGGTAATGCTTTGTAAACGATATTGGTATCGTTGCTAAATGTGTTTTCCAGCCAGTACAGGTACTCCCTGTAATGCACATTGGCAACTTCTGTTTCATCAATAAAAAACGATGGCACGGTTACCCTGCGGGGAACATTGTTCCAATCGCCCATTACATCATCTTCTTTAGCGCCCATCACAAAAGTACCGCCTTGTACAAAAACAAGGCCCGGGCCGGCTTTGGGGTATTTTACTTTGGCCACATGGAAATTACCCATGTTCTTGTCGTCATAATTCCAGCCGGTTACAGCTGATTTTCCTTTTTTCTTTCCAAACAAGCCTCCATTTTTACAGGCTGTAAGTGAAATAGCTGCTATTATTGTTAGCAGCAAAATCTTTCCAGAGATTACTTTTTGCATGTGCATTCGTTTACTAATAGTGTTTAACGAAAGGTTTTCTTTAATTATTGTATATGGGAGTGATACAAGATGCGAATATAATGACTTCTTATTAATAAATACCCGGGATTTTAAATTGTAACATTAAATTTATACCCATAAAAAACCAAGTAAATGAAACTGGATTCCCTGAAATAGGGGGCAATTTTTTTTAAAGGGGTATAATAATAAAATTGATTTCCCGTTATTATTTGACTTTTTTTGGTAGTTTACTTTCATTTAAATAGTTTTGAGCCATAAAAATTTCAAATTTGTAAAATAAAATTTTAACATGATTTTATAATTTTGTTTTTTTTCAGATAATTCCTCATAATTTTACCTTTTAAAAATCAAATTTAGTATTCAAAGAATTCTACTTAACCAAGACAAACAAAACGCATGAAAAAAGCAACTTTTAAACTAGCTGCCTTAGTTACCTTACTCGGTGGGGTATTGAGTGCAAATGCACAAAATGCTGACCCTATAAACGTAGTCACTTCAGCTGTTCCATTTTTAAGAATATCTCCAGATGCACGTGCTGGTGGCATGGGTGATGCCGGTATTGCCACAATCCCTGATGCCAATGCGAATTTCTGGAATTTAGGTAAAATTCCGTTTTCAAAAACAAACTCAAGTATTTCATTAACCTATACGCCCTGGTTAAAAGATCTTGGTTTAAATGATGTGTATCTGTTAACCCTGGGCGCTTATCATAAATTAGATGATAACCAGGCCCTCTCCTTAGGAGTTCGTTATTTCAGCCTGGGTAATATCCAGTTTACTGATAACTCGGGTAACACGTTAGGTTCTGGCCGTCCACGTGAATTTAGTGCAGATTTAGGCTATTCCAGGAAATTAAGCTCAAAATCAGGCTTAGGAATCGCTATCCGGTATATTAGTTCTGATCTGGCTAATGGAGCTACCAGCTCTGGTGCTACTTACAAAAAAGGAAGCACGGTAGCAGGTGATTTACATTATTTCCACAATGGAGCTAAAGAAAATGGCGCCGGGTTTAATTGGGGCGTTACTTTAAGCAACCTGGGTGGTAAAATTGCTTATACCAGCGATGCAACTCAAAAAGATTTTATTCCGGCAAACCTGGGTATTGGCGGTGCTTACACAAAAGTGTTTGATGCTGACAATAAACTCACATTTGCATTGGATCTGAATAAACTATTAGTACCTACTCCCCCCAGTATTGGTGACTCTGCCGGGCTTGCTGACTACCGTTCTAAAGGTGTTGTAAGCAGCTGGTTTAGCTCATTTGGCGATGCACCAGGCGGTGGCGGTGAAGAAATGAAAGAAGTAACTGTTTCTTTAGGCGCTGAATTTTGGTACAAAGATCAGTTCGCTTTCCGTGCCGGATATTTTTACGAAAGCCCTGAAAAAGGAAACCGTAAATATTTCTCAGTAGGCGCCGGCCTTAAATACAATGTATTTGGATTAAACTTTGCTTACCTGTTACCTTCAGGTTCTGGTACCAATCGTAATCCATTATCTAATACTTTACGTTTTGGTTTGGTATTCGATCTGAAATAATTTTAAATTTATTTTTATACCGGCAGCGCTCCTAATTAGGGGCGCTGTTTGTTTTTTTTATCCCTGCTTTTCTGCACCTTTGCGCCATGAGTTATAGAATAGGTTTTGGAATAGACTTTCATCGTTTAGAACAGGGAAAAGCCCTTTGGCTGGGTGGTGTACAAGTACCCCATACAAAAGGAGCCGTGGGATATAGTGATGCCGATGTTCTGCTACATGCCATTTGCGATGCGATGCTGGGCGCCCTGGCGCTGGGCGATATTGGTTTTCATTTTCCTAACACGGATGAGAGATTTAAAGATATTGATAGTAAGATTTTATTAAAAGAAAGCTATGCGCTCATTCGCCAAAAAGGATATAAAGTAGTGAATATTGATTCTACAATTTGCCTGGAACTACCCAGGATTATGCCCTATGCCCCGGCCATGGCTAAAACCATTTCAGAAATTTTGCAACTTACTATAGAAGATGTTTCTATAAAAGCTACCACTACCGAAAAGCTTGGTTTTGCGGGTAGGGAAGAAGGGGTATTTGCTTTTGCTAACGCATTATTAACAAAAGCATAAATCAGCCCCATGATGCCAAATAAAAAAGTGGAAGTTAAAATCATCAATCAATCAAAGAATGAATTGCCCCGGTATATTACCGAAGGTGCATCGGGAATGGATGTATGTGCCAGCCTGGACCTTCCCCAATTAGAACTAAAACCACTGGAACGGGTATTGGTTCCTACGGGGCTATTTGTAGAAATTCCGCCAGGATTTGAAATTCAAATAAGGCCCAGGAGTGGTTTGGCATTAAACAGGGGAATTACCTGCTTAAATACACCTGGTACAATCGATAGTGATTACAGGGGCGAAATAAAAATATTACTTATTAATCTCAGCGATAAATTACAAGTCTTACATTCAGGAGAACGTGTTGCTCAAATGGTATTGGCTCCGGTAGCAAAGGCACAATGGATAGAAACCCATACACTGGATGAGACGAAAAGACAAGCCGGTGGCTTTGGCCACACCGGTTCCTAATTTAAAAAAAAGAATGAAGAAGATAATTTATTTTGTATGTATGCTGGCGCTTATCGTTAGTGTTTCTCAATGTAAAACCGCTAAAAAAATAAATACGGCCATAGCGCCTAAAGACAGTACACAGCCCATACGGCCGGCGATAAGCAAAGATTCTATCTTTAACCAGCATGTAATAGATCAAATTCAAAAAAATCATCTGGATTTTAATACCCTTACTGCCAAAATAAAAGTAGAGATAGAAAATGCAGATGGTAAACAACCCGATATTACAGCCGTTGTACGGATGATAAAGGATAGCGCCATCTGGATATCCTTAACTGCTACTTTTTTAAATATAGAAGTGTACCGGGTGTTGGTAACACCCCAAAAAGTAATCTTACTTAATAAGCAAAATAAAGAAGTACAATATAGAACCCTTGATTATTTACAGGAAGTAACAGATATCCCTTTTGATTTTAAAACTTTGCAGGATTTTATGCTGGGGAACCCTGTTTTTTTTGATGTCAATAAGGCTTCGTTCCGGGTGCATGATAATTATATTGCAGCGTCAAGCATCAGTTCTAATTTTAAAAACTTGTTAACCCTCAGCTCCGATCACTTCCTGATGCTCCATTCTAAATTAGATGATGCAGATATTACACGCAACCGTACCGCTGATATAAGCTATGATAATTATGAGTTCATCAATAATAATTGGTTTGCCCGTTACCGGCAAATATTTGTATCCGAAAAAAATAAATTAGATATACGTATGGAATTTAAACAAGTAGAGTTTAACAAACAATTATCGGTACAGTTTAATATTCCCAAAAATTATACACGTAAATAATCGTTATTTTTATTTTTTTTAGAAATTAAAGAGTGAATCTGCAAACCAGGTTCCCTGTTAACTCCAAAATCCCCGGCTATGCTTTTTAAAATTCTTTTGTTTTTTGCTTTTATAACCTCTGGTATTTCAAGCTTTGCGCAAACCCGTGAAGAATTAGAATACCAGAGAAATCAATTAAGAAAAGAAATCAGCGAAACTGAAAAATTGCTGAATGCCAATAAGTCAAAAACCAAAGAGAATTTATTACAATGGCGCCTGATTAATAATAAAGTTTCGCTGCAGGATAAAGTGATTGATAATATTAATAAAGACCTCCGGCTTTTAGATAATAATATTTATACCATTCAAAAAGACATTAACAGGTACGACAGGTTGTTAGATACACTTAAAGATGAATATGCCAGGAGTATGGTATATGCCTATAAAAACAGGAGTAGCTATGATGTTTTAAATTTTATTTTTTCTGCTGATAACTTTAATGATGCAATTAAAAGAATTGCCTATTTAAAAAGTTATCGCAATTACCGTGAAATGCAGGGGCAAAATATTTTACGTACCCAGGAATTACGCCGTAAGCGCATAGAAGATTTGGGCGGGGCTAAAGTAAAAAAGCGATCAACACTGAATGAGCAAAGCAAAGAAATGACTGCGCTGGAAAAACAACAACAGGAAAAAGACCGGATTTTAGCTGAACTGAAGAAACAAGGGAAGCAATTAAATACCCAGATGGCAGCCAAGCAACGGCAAATGAAGAAAGTGTCAAACGCTATTACAGCAGCTATAAAAAAAGCGCAGGATGATGCACGCAAAGAACAACTGGCAAAAGCAGCAGAAGAAGAACGAAAGCGTAAGGAGGCAAAAAGGCTGGAAGAAAAAAATGCAACCGTAAGTACAGCTGCTTCCACGCCTGCCACCAAGCCAGAAATCACCAAAGATGTAAAGTCAGTCAATAAACCGGAGAATGTATTGTTGAATACGGCAGAAGCTGTCGCATTAAATGCCAGTTTTGAAAAAAACAGGGGTTCATTACCCTGGCCGGTAGATAATGGATATGTATTGATGCATTATGGAAACAACAAATTACCCAGCGGTGGCGATTTGGTGATAACCTGTACTACCATCGCATCAAACATAGGCACACCGGTTAAAGCCGTATTTGACGGAGAAGTGATATCGGTAGTGGGCAATGATGAGCAGCCATTTGTAATTGTTCAGCATGGAAAATATTTTACCACGTATACCAATTTAAGTAATATATCTGTTTCCAAAGGCCAGCAAATAAAAAGAGGGCAGGTGATTGGGCGTGTGGCAGCAAATTACGACGGGGAAGGGGCGATTGACTTTTATATGAATAGCGACAAGGGCTTTGTAGATGCTGAAAGCTGGATGAAACGTAAATAATAAAGGTTACATTACTTTTTGATAGAGCGCTTCATATTGGGGTACTATATTTTGAATATCAAATTGTAAAGCCTGTTTTAACGCATTTTTTCTAAACTGTTGATGGGTTTCTTTATTCCCCAGAATATGGAGGGCATTGGCAGCCATATCAGCCGTATCGCCTATGTTGCTCATAAAACCACAAAAGCCATTGATGATTATTTCGGGTAAGCCCCCGGCATTGGTGGAAATAACAGGTACTTCAGCAGCCATGGCTTCCAGTGCAGCAAGGCCAAAACTCTCATATTCACTCGTAAGTAAAAAGAGGTCTGAGATGGGTAAAATATCTTCCATTTGCTCTTGCTTACCCAGTAATTTTATTTCACTGCAATCTTCACAATCTCTTATCATGGCTTCTATTGCATGTCTTTCGGGGCCATCGCCAATCATTAATAATTTAGAGGGTATTTTCTTATTCACTTCTAGAAATACTTTTACTACATCTTCTACCCGCTTTACTTTTCTGAAATTTGATGCATGCACTAAAATTTTTTCTCCCCGGGGTGCTATTAATTTTTTAAATGCATCCACCGGTTTGCGGTTAAACCGGGCCACATCTACAAAGTTGTAAATAACTTCAATTTCTTTTTTAATATTAAAATTTTTATACGTTTCTTTTTTTAAATTTTCAGAAACAGCAGTCAGTGCATCACTCTCTTCCATTGAAAAAGTAACCACCGGCCGGTAGGTTTTATCACGGCCTACGAGTGTAATATCCGTGCCATGTAATGTAGTGATCACCGGTATTTTTTTTCCTTGTGCAGCTAAAATTTGCTTTGCCATGTAGGCGGCTGATGCATGCGGAATGGCGTAATGTACATGAAGCAGGTTTATATCGTAATTGTTTACTACATCTACCATGGTACTGGCAAGCGCTGTTTCGTATGGCGGAAAATCAAATAAGGGATATGTAGGTACCCTCACTTCATGATAAAAAATATTGGCATGGAAACCATTTAACCGAACAGGTTGCTGGTAAGTTATAAAATGAACGTTATGGTCTTTTTCTGCTAAAGCCTTTCCCAGTTCTGTAGCTAATACACCGCTTCCGCCAAAAGTAGGATAGCAAACAATGGCTATATTCATATAAATATCATTAATGAGGATGCAATTTACTGATTTCACAGGTTCTCATTTTTTAAATCTTATAACCAGTGTCCTTATATGTTGTTTATTTTTACGATCTTATTATTTGACATATTCTACCTTAAATATTTTTAAAATAAAGAAGCGGATTGATTAATTTTAGCATTTATGAAATTATATAAACTATTCATTTTAGTTCTGTGCTTTTGCTCTACAGCACAAGCACAAAACCCGGATGAAAAAACAATACAATCAATTTCAGAATACATCATGATGCAAGGGACTGCCTATGATAACCTGCATTATTTATGTAAAAACATCGGGCCCCGGCTCAGCGGCTCAGTTCAGGCAGATAAAGCCATTGCAGCCACTGTAAACATGCTAAAACAAGCAGGGGCCGATACTGTTTATTTACAACCTTGCATGGTTACCCATTGGGAAAGAGGCCCCCGGGAAACGGCTTATGCCTATGTAAATGCTAAGCAAAAGCGGCAATTGAATATATGTGCTTTAGGAAATACAGTGGCTACGCCTGCTGCTGGCATTAAAGCCCGGGTTGTAGAAGTGAAATCGATGCAGGCTTTACATGATTTGGGCATTGCCGGTATACAAAATAAAATTGTATTTATTAATATACCTATGGATCCCCGGTATATTGAAACTTTTTTAGCGTATAGCGAAAGTGGTATAGGACGGAGGGCAGGGCCGGCGCAAGCAGCAAAGTACGGCGCTAAAGCGGTAATAGTTCGTTCCCTGGCGAGTAATATCGATACCTTTCCGCATACAGGTGTTACACAGTATAATGATTCTTTCCCTAAAATTGCAGCCGTAGCTGTAAGTACCGCCGATGCAGAATGGTTAAGCACACAACTAACGAAATACCCGGCAACAGAAATTTATATAAAGACAAATTGCAAAATATTTGCAGATAAGGCTTCCTTTAATGTGATTGGTGAAATAAGAGGTACTGAAATGCCCGAACAAATTATAAGCGTAGGGGGGCATTTGGATAGCTGGGATCTTGCAGAAGGCGCCCAGGATGATGGCGCCGGTTGCGTACAGGCCATCGAAGTGATACACTGTTTTAAGAAATTAAATTTACAGCCAAAGAGAACCATCCGGGCTGTTTTATTTATGAACGAAGAGAATGGGTCTAAGGGAGGTATCGCTTATGCGCAACATGCGGAAATAACTAAAGAACAACTTATTTTTGCGCTTGAAAGTGATGCCGGCGGATTTACCCCCAGGGGATTTAGTTTACAAATGAACGAATCGCAAATGGCTAAGGTAAAAAGCTGGTCTCCCTTGTTTTATAAATATGGCGTTTATCATTTTGTGAGCGGGCATGCCGGATCCGATGTAGGGCATTTACATAAACTGGGTACGGCTTTAGCGGGTTTAATGCCAGACAGCCAGCGGTACTTTGACTTGCATCATGCAGCAAATGATGTGTTTGAAGCCGTAAGCAAAAGAGAATTGCTATTAGGAGCTGTAAATATGACGGCAATGCTGTGGTTGGTTTCAGAATATGGATTATAAAATATTGAGTAAAAAAGGATACATGGTTACAGAACAGGTAAATCAAGGAACAGAAAAAATACAACCCAAAAAAGCGGGTGCCTTTAAAAAATTTATGAGATGGTTTTTCTTTTTTCTTTTCCTTTTTTCAATCGCATTCGGATATTGGAAATACTTTTATACTTATAGCGACGGATACCGAAGCGGGTTATTACAGAAGTTTTCAAGAAAAGGAAATATTTTTAAAACATACGAAGGCGAGTTGATATTAAGTACGGTCGTATCCAGCAAAAACATTCCTTTGGCCTCGGAGAAATTTTTCTTTTCGGTGGCAAATGATAGCCTGGCAAAACTGATGCAAAATTTTGAAGGTAAAAATGTACGCATACATTATGTACAGAAAAACGGCACCCTCATGTGGCGTGGCGAAAGCCAGTATATTGTAGATGAAATGAAGCTGGATGAACGCAATCCTTAACGACCACTGTAGAGTAAAAAGATGGCAGGTATTTTATGTAAGTGAAGTTCTTCTTTTTTCCATTCAGCAATCGTTTTCGTTTTAATCATTTCATTTTTTGCCGTGATGTTTACGGCAATACAAAGCCGGGTTTGTGCACGGCAATTTTTTAAGAGCGCTTCCAGTAATTGATGGTTACGGTAGGGTGTTTCAATAAAAATTTTAGTGCTGTTGTGTATTTGTGAACTTGTTTCCAGTTCCTTTATTTTCTTTGCACGTTCATTTGAATCAACCGGTAAATAACCAAGGAATTCAAATTGCTGGCCGTTCATACCACTGGCCATCAGGGCCAGTAAAATAGAGCTGGGGCCCGAAAGGGGAACTACTTTATAATTCATTTGCTGGGCAATACCAATTAATACCTGCCCTGGATCTGCCACACCCGGGCAACCTGCTTCACTGATAATTCCAATGTTTTTGCCTTCCCCTAATTTAGATGTAAAATGGGCTACTTGTTCCTGCTCTGCTTTATGAATTTCGAACCATTCAAAATCATCAATGATGAAACCGGGATCTAATTTTTTTAAATACCGCCGGGCTGTTCTTATGTTTTCTGCAAACAGCACGGGGCATTCTTTTATGGCAGGCAATACCTGCGGAGAAATGCTATTGATACCATCATCACTTAAAGTAGAAGGTATTAAAAAAATAGTAGGCATTTAAATAATAATATTTTTTTTCTTTGCTGTTTCTATACTTAACGTAGCAGCCACCACCGCATAGCTTGGCGCCAATACCCAACCCAGCAGGGGAATTAAATGCATGGCATAAAACACAAGGCCATTCCCTATGGCCAGGCCTTTGTGCCTGTTAATAATAAAAATACTTTGCTTAGGCGAAATCTTATTTCTTTCAAAATTATAATCCAGCATGGCAAAGCCGAAATAAAAAAATTCTACCATTAAGCCAATGAGGGGAGCAATCCAGCCAATTAAGGGAATGAAAGCTAAAATGAAAATAGTGAGAAAATATACGCTTTGCCAAAGCAAATTCCGCAGGTTTATTTGTATGGACCGCCCCATATCTTTTACCAATTGCTTAGCACTAAAGGGAAAATCTTTTTCATGTAAAATACTATCTGTTTTTTCGCTAAGCCATGCAAAAACAGGAGAACCGATAATGAGAAACAGGTATTTAAATAATGAAAAGTAAAACATCAGGATCACCATCCAGATGATGATTTGGCCCACGATTACAAAAAAATTCAGCCACCCTGTTTTCATGGTATCCAGCCAGGGCCTGATTCCTGTTTGCGTTAATATCAGTTGCGTAACATGGTTACTCGTAATCCAGAAAAACCAAATACCCAGTGCAAAAAGCAGGACATAGCAAATACCCGGAATTAAAATCCATTTCCATAACCTGTGTTTTGCAATAAAGAGGTGTGCAACAAAAAAAGATTGTATGGCTATTATAATTTCTTTTAACATACTCATTCATTAAAGTACAATTGCTGCGATTGCGATTGCACAATAATTTATAAAGATATTGAAATTGATTTTTGTGCGGCGAATCCTTATTTTTATTTATAATATCATTACTGAATGAAAAAATTGCCGCTTTCCTTTTATGCAAACAAAGATGTAGTGCAGGTTGCAAAAGATTTAATCGGCATGCTTGTAGTGACCCGTGTGAATGATGTATTTACGAGCGGGAGAATTGTAGAAACAGAGGCTTACAAAGCAATTATTGACAAAGCCTCACATTCCTACAGGGGAAAGCGTACAGCCCGTAATGAAGATATGTATGCGGCTGCAGGCACTGTATATATATATATATGCTATGGTATGCATCACATGCTGAATGTGGTTACCAATGAAAAGGAAATTCCCGATGCCATATTAATAAGGGCCATAGAACCTGTAGCAGGAATTGAATTCATGATGAAGCGTACCGGGAAAAAAAGGGATGACCTAAATATTACACGGGGTCCCGGAAATCTTGCCAAAGCATTGGGTATTCAAAAAAAACATTCAGGGCTTCATTTTACCGGGCATCACATTATGCTGTATCAGGATGGGCATAGCCAGATACCGGAACATGCTATAGGAACCAGTAAACGCATTGGGGTAGCATCGGCAGGAGATGATGCCTTATTGCCTTATCGTTTTTATCTTAAAGGGAATAAATATGTGAGTGCCCGGCCAAAAAAATAATTTAAAATCTTGGGCAGGGTATGCCTTTATATTCTGCAGGGCGTTTAATATAAATCAAAGAAAATTCTGACCCGCCCCTGCTGCTTGTAGCCGCTTTTAAATTACTGGTATTAATATCATAGCTGGCTCCTATTCTCAATCCACCTACTTCTATACCCAGGTAAGGGATAATGGCATCTTTTACCCTTACCCATGAACCGAGATATACGGTAACCGGGTTTTCACTCGATGCATTGGGGCTTGCTCCAAGGGCAGCGCCTACCAGGGTTTCAGAAGCTTTGTTTTGCATTTGCTGAATAGCAGATGCACTTAATGAAACTACATCAGACAATTTAAAATGCCCACCCGCATGTACCGTTACCCGCCCGGTTAAATACCAGCTTTTATCTAAAAAACTCATTTTTGGCCGGTTGATATGATACATGGAAACACCGAGATAATAATTATTTTCACCATTACTGGATCCGGAATACAGGATACCTGCATTTACATCAATATAATTCCTGTTTTTGCCCCCGGCAATAATAGCGGGCAGATCCTGGGAAGTACCTTGTTGAAATCCATTGGCCCTGAGTTCATCTTCAAAATATAATTTAGAAACATCCAGTGTCATGCTGGAATAAGTACCCTGGAAACCGGCGCCAATGGTATTATATCCATCTTCATCTAATGCTTTGTGGTAGGATAATGATAAGGAACCGTAATTTAATTTTAATGTACTGTTTGCACTTTGATCACTTACACCAGAAAGGCCAACTCCAAAAATATCACCCTCAGGAATTTTTCCTTTTAATATGGGGAAATCAACCGAAGCGCTGGTTGTTACATATGCTTTAGGTATGGAAGGCCACTGATCCCGATGGTTAGCAGCAATTCTCCAAATTCCATTAAATTTTCCTGTAAAAGCAGGATTAAGCGTTAGTGGCGATGAAAAAAATTGACTAAAATGCGGATCCTGTGCGGTAAGGGTGCCGGAAATTAAAATACAAATACTAATTAAAAGGTATCTTCTCATTATCAAACAGTTCTAGAAAATAAAGATAAGTAAATGCATTAAAATGCTGCAATGAATTGAGATGGAATTTTATAAAATTGCATTAAAAGTTTGCAATTCCTTGACTGCTATGGATAAATGAATCTATTTTTTTTGGCCAGGGGTGCACTAACTTTGCATTTTAGAGCCATAAGCCAGGTCTCCTGCATCTCCCAGCCCGGGAACGATATATCCCTTTGCCGTAAGTTCTTCGTCAATATCACCACACCATATATGGGCCCTGGGCTCATTTCGCAATACATAATCAATACCTACCGTGCAGGCAATAGCGCACACAATATGGAGTTCTTTAATATCTCCTACATTTTTTAAATATTGAATAGACTTTACCAGTGATGATCCTGTTGCCAGCATAGGATCGCTTAAAATGAGGATACGGTTGTCTATTTCAGGGCAACTCATATATTCCATACTAATTTCAAAACTTCCATCGGGATGATGTTTGCGGTATGCGCTTAAGAAAGCATTATCTGCTTTATCAAAATAACTTAATAATCCATTGTGCATGGCCAGGCCGGCACGTAACACGGTTGCCAGTACCGGTTGTTCTTTTAAAACTTTACAGCTGGCTGTGCCCATGGGTGAAGTAACATCTACGGTATCCCAATCCATTTGTTTGCTTATTTCATACCCAATAACTTCTGCAATACGTTCCAGGTTTCTTCTAAAGCGCATGCGATCTTGTTGTATTTCTATATTCCTGAGTTCGGCTGTCCAGTTACTGATGAGTGAATGCTCTTTACTTAAATTATGTACCATAGTGTAAACCCGTTGTAAAGGGATATTTAGTTAAAATTAGGCTGCTTTGGGCAAATCTATAATAAATTAAGAAAGGATACTCTATTTTTGATGAGCAGATTTAAAATAATATAAAAAAATGAAATTTTTCCTATCGGTAATAACGTGCTGTATACTGTTAATGGCTTGCCAGGGTAATTCAGAAAAAAAAATGCCTGCAGATAAATACGAAGCCGGTAAAAAATCATTGGCAGAAATAGAACAGGAGAATCCTGCCCAGTTCCTGGTGGCTAAAAGCAATGATCGTAAGAACCTGCTACGTCAAACGGTAGTAAAAGGCACTGTAACCAATACCGCCCGTATTGTTACTTATAAGGATGTGGATGTAAAATTATACTTCTATAGTAAAACCGGGGTGTTGCTGGAAGAAGATCATGAAATGATTTATGATGAAATTGCACCCGGTGCCAGTAAATCTTTTAAAACAAAATTATTTACACCTAAGGGTACCGATAGCGTGCGTGCAGAAGTAGTGTCGGCAAAATATTAAGGTACAAATTCAAATTTATCCCCATCAAATAAACCCATGTCACTCAGTTTTAAATGGGGGATTACTAACAAGGCCATAAAAGAAAGCGTCATAAAGGGAGCGGTGAGGGTACTTGCCATTTCATTTTTGGTAAACTGGTCAATTTCAGTATAGGCCTTAGAAACGCTATAACCATCATCCGTGCTCATTAAGCCTGCAACCGGCAGGGCCAATGATTTTTCAATACCGTTTGCTAGGGCACTAATTCCTCCCTGGTTTTGAATCACTAAATTTACGGCCTGGCATAAACTGGTATCATCTACTCCCACTGCAACAATATTATGACTGTCGTGTGCTACCGATGAGGCCATAGCGCCTTGCTTGATGCCCGTGTTTTTTATGAACGAGATGGCAATGGGGGCATCTTTATACCGGTTTACCACTACTATTTTTAAAATATCTTCTGCCGGGTTGCTTACCAGCATGCCTTGCCTGATGTTGGGGGTACAATATAATTTTGTGGTGATTAACTGGCCATCCAATGCCTCTATTACAGGCAACTTACCGGTGTTATTTTTTGCTTGCAGCGCAAAATCTGCTACCTTTTTTATACTGCAATTAAACTGGTTAAGGGCCTGACTGGGTTGGGTTTTAATGAAAGAAGTTCCATTTTCTGCCACCAAGGCTCCATCAATATAAGTTTGTAATACTTTAAAATGAATAAGGTCATCCACTACTATAAAATCAGCCGCATCACCCGGCTTCAATAAGCCATTGTGCATATTGTAGTGCTTCACGGGGTTGATGCATGCCGCCTGTAATACTTTAAAAACATCAATACCATACGCCACGGCCCGTGCACATAACGCATTTATATGACTTATCTCCAGGCTGTCGGGGTGTTTATCATCACTGCAAAACATCATATTTTCAAAATGATCATGCATGAGCGGAATTAAGGCATCAAAATTTTTTGCGGCACTGCCTTCTCTTATTAAAATTTTCATTCCAAATTTTAATTTGCCGAGCGCTTCTTCAGCAGTAAAACATTCATGATCGGTACTTATGCCTGCTTCAATATATTTTTTTGCATCTTCTCCCCGTAAGCCCGGGGCATGGCCATCTACCGGTTTATTGAAATTTTTAGCAGCAGCAATTTTTTTCATTACTTCCTCATCCTGGTTTAGTACACCGGGAAAATTCATCATTTCACTCAGGTAATGTATTTCAGGCATGGCAAGCAGTTTGGTTACATCCCCGGCATCCAGGCTGGCGCCTGCAGTTTCAAACAGGGTAGCGGGAACGCAACTGGGTGCACCAAAATGAAATTTAAAAGGAACGGTATTGCCATTCTCAATCATAAACTTTACTCCTTCCATACCACATACATTGGCAATTTCATGGGGGTCGCTGATGGTTCCGGTGCTGCCATGAACTACAGCCAGTTTTGCAAATTCTGAGGGTACCAGCATACTACTTTCTATATGTACATGGCTATCAATTAAGCCGGGCAATATATAAGGAGAGCCAGTTTTCTCATTTCCCAGGATTTCAATGTCATTTATTTTTCCATCATGTACTCGTAAAATTCCGTAACCTATCTTTTTATTTTCAATATCCACGATATTGCCTTCTACCTGTAGCATACGCATAACTTCGTTTTTTGTGCAAAATGCAAAGTAAACAGATATTTTAGGAACCGATGCACCGCATGGATTTTTTTATTTATTTTCATTGTTTCATTTCAAAAAATATAATACAAACAACATGAAAATTGTAAAATGGATTTTAATACCCGTTTTCTTATTGGCTGCCTGGAGCCTTACTGCCCAAACTGCTGATGAAATTATTGCAAAAAATATAGAAGCGATGGGCGGGAGGGAAAAACTAAGTTCTTTAAACTCAGTAAAAATGACCGGGAACCTTAATGTGCAGGGTGCAGATGTTGCCGTTACATTAACCAAGCTAAACCATGTAGGTATTAAAGTAGATATTGAAGTTATGGGTACTTATAATTACCAAATGGCCAATGCCAAAGAAGGGTGGATCTATATGCCGATACAGGGTATGGAACAACCCCGTAAGATGGATGAAGGAGAATATGAAAATTCTTTTCGCCAGGCCGATTTACAGGGAGCGCTTTTTGATTATGCGGCTAAAGGAAGTACCGTAAAATTAGAAGACAAAGAAAATGTAAACAGAAAACCTGCTTACGTATTAACCGTAACAGAGAAAACCGGGCAGCAAATGAAATATTATATTGATGAGAACACGAACCGGGTTGTGAAAATTACCAGTATTTTAAAAATAAATGGAGCTGAAACACCTATTGAAAGTGGATTTGATAATTATAAACAAAACAAAGATGGTTATTGGTTTGCTTATACCCATATTACTTCACAGGGAAATATTGAATATGATAATGTGGAAACCAATATTCCGGTTGATGAAAGTTTGTTTACCAATAAATAAGTTTTACCCGGGGTTTATAAAACCCATTCTTGAAAATGATTAGCATAAAAAAGAAAGCCTCACATTGTGAGGCTTTCTTAATATTTATATACAAGGTATTACGGTGTAGTTGTAGCAGGAGCTGCAGTACCCGGCATGGGAACCGTAGTAGCGGGTGCCGCTTGTTGTTTGGGTTGCGGAATGCTGGTGGGGGCACTTTTCAAAAGATCGGGCCCACTGGATGAGCCTTCTTTTGGAATAAATGCAGGGGAAGCCACACAAAGCAAGCCCAGGATACCACCCAGGATCCAGGTGCCTTTTTCAAGTACATCTGTAGTGCGTTTTACACCCATTACCTGGTTGCCGAAGCCGCCAAATGTGCCTGATAATCCGCCACCCTTGGGGTTTTGGATTAAAACGAAAAACCCCAGGATAATGGAGGCCAATACGATCAAGATTCCAAAGAATACCATACTATTCTGCTTTTAAATTTTCTATTTTGGCTGCAAAGTAAGCACTTTTAGCCGGATGCAACAAACTTAATTTCTGGTAAGTTTCCAAGGCTTGTTTAATTTTTCCCTGGCTGGCATATACTTCTGCCATAGGTTCTGTAACTACTTCTTCAATGATATTACTTTTTTCTGCCAGGCGATCTACCGAACTGTCTGATGCAGTTGGTATATGAGGCCCCTCATGCACTTTTTTCATGGTTTTTAGCCAATCAGTAAAACTTTTGAGTTGCTTGCCCAGTTTGTCGGCAGGTTGTACTTCGGTACTTAATTTAATGCCCTGGGAAGCAAAATAATCTGATGTGTAAAGAGGTTCAAATACAAGTTCTTCCCCGGCTGTTGTTGGCATTGCAGCAGCAGTATCACCGGGGCTTATGCTTTCACCGGGCTGTTCTTGATTTACAGGGATGGGGCTTGCCATTGTTTGAAGTGGCTCCTTTTGTTCCATCGCATGGCCAGTAGGCAGGGAAGGATTGCCGGTTTCCTGTTCTTCTATTATTTCCGGTTCGTTGAGCCGGGCATGCAGCAGGTACAGGTTATTAAAGTGCAATGCAGTTCTGGCAGCTGTTTCCCGGGCATGTTTATTTGTTTTTTGTAAAAAAAAATGTGCCAGGCTAAAATACGGATATTGCTTTATGATACCTTCTAACTTTTGCGTGGTAAGGGGATCGAGCCAGTTCTCTAAACTAAATACATTTTTAAATATTTGTTTTTGCATGGAAATGAAATTACCAGTTAGAAAATATTTTATTGAAAACTTCATCGGCCAGGTCACTTACCATAATGGGTGTAAGGCTAATGCCCACATCGGCAATGGTTTGGCTTCCATTAAAATCATAAGTACGCACCAGGTCGGCTTCAAAATTCTTTTTATCATCTAATGTATTTTTAAAGATAAGATGAAAACCCACTGTAAGGCGGTTGCCGGTAGAGGTATTCCCGGTTATACTTACCGTGCTGGTGAAGTATTGCGATACGTACCCGCTTATATCATAATGGGCATCATCATTATTTGTTTGACGCAGGCGGGTAGTGCCTATTATTTTTTGTTTCAGTTTTTCTGTTAAAGAAGGGGCTAATTGGGTATTTACATATTGCGCCCGGTTTTGCAGTGTTTGTACCCTGAAAGTTTTTACCTCGGCAGGAATGGGAGATACATCTTTAAAACCATATTTACAGGTTGCAAAGTTAAATAGGCTGAAAACGCAAATGAAAAATATAAAACGAACAATTGATTTCATAATGCTGAAATGGTTTATTACCGGCCTGACTTCAATAGGGGGTAAATTTAAAATATCCCCGGTTTTACCAGGTACTATAAATCTTCAATATCATACTCTTTTAATTTACGATAGAGCGTACGTTCACTAATACCCAGGTCAAGTGAAGCATCTTTTCTTTTTCCCCTGTGTTTTTTTAATGCCTTTATGATGAGTTCTTTTTCTTTATCCATGATACTAAGCGATTCTTCCACTTCTTCATGTGCATGAATATCATTACCCGGTTGCAGGTTTTGAACAATCATGGCTTTGTTGTTGGCACCATAATTATTTGAAGCCGGCCCGTTCAGTTCTTTTATTTGTGCATTTTCATTGTAAATAGGGGCATGAGAATTGAGGCCGGGGTTTTGCAATACATCAAAAAACATTTTTTTTAATTCGTTCACATCCTTTTTCATGTCAAAAAAAAGTTTGTACAAAATTTCTCTTTCATTGGCAAATTCGGCTTGCGATACATGGCCATGGCCCGGTGCCAGCATAGGCAGTCGGTTCATATTATACTCCGGTAAAAAATGTTTTAATTCTTCTGCATTTATATTGCGGGTGGGGCTTAGCACCGATACTTGTTCTGCAATATTTTTTAGCTCTCTTACATTACCCGGCCAGGGATAATTCATGAGTAAATCTTTGGCTGCCTCATCCAGGTTAATGGATTGTGTTTTATACCTGTCTGCAAAATCACCTGTAAATTTCCGGAATAATAAGATAATATCTTCTTTACGGTCTCTTAATGCGGGCACCCGGATGGGCACAGTGTTTAATCGATAATATAAATCTTCTCTAAAACGCCCGGTATGGGTAGATTCCAGCAAATCTTTATTGGTTGCTGCAATCACTCTTACATCGGTTTTTTGAACTTTACTGCTACCTACTCTTAAATATTCTCCTGCCTCCAGTACCCTTAATAAACGGGCTTGTGTACCCAATGGCAGTTCGCCTATTTCATCTAAAAATATAGTGCCGCCATTCACGGTTTCAAAATAACCTTTACGGCCTTCTACGGCTCCTGTAAAAGACCCTTTTTCGTGGCCAAATAATTCTGAGTCAATGGTGCCTTCGGGTATAGCTCCACAGTTTACTGCAATAAAGGGATTGTGTTTCCTGGCAGACAGGGCATGTATGATTTGTGAGAAAACTTCTTTACCCACCCCGCTTTCTCCATTTATAAGTACACTTAAATCAGTAGCTGCCACCTGAACGGCTACATTTAAGGCATGGTTTAAACCTGGTGAATTACCAATAATGCCAAACCTGTTTTTTATGCTTTGTAAATCCATTTGTATTAATTTTTTTGCAAAAACTGCTATTCCGTTATTTTACTCTTTGGCCAATGAGGGTACCGGCTGTACAGCGATTTACCTGTACCTTTACGTAGTCTCCTTTTTGAATATCTTCTTTTGGAAATACCACTACTTTATTTTGATCGTTACGGCCGTAGAGTTCTTCTTTGTTTTTTTTACTTTCTCCTTCTACCAATACTTTAAAAGTTTTACCTACATCCCGTTGCATACTTTGCAGGGAATGGATACGATGCAGATCGACCAGCTCCTGTAGCCGGCGCTTTTTTACCGCTAAGGGTACATCATCGGGAAACCTGCGTGCGGCAAGGGTTCCCGGCCTTTCTGAATAAAAGTACATATAGGCCAAATCATACTGGCAATAATTCATCAGGCTTAAACTTTGTTCATGGTCTTCTTCTGTTTCACTGCAAAACCCTACGATCATATCGGTAGAAATACCACAATCCGGTATTATTTCTTTGATGCGGTTGTACTTGGCTATATACCATTCCCGGCTGTAGGTACGGTTCATTAAACCCAGTATGCGTGAACTGCCACTTTGTACAGGTAAATGAATATAGTTGCAAATGTTTTCATTTTTCGCAATGGTAAATAATACCTCATCCGTAATGTCTTTTGGATGCGATGTAGAAAAGCGGATTCTTAGCAGGGGAGAAATATCTGCCACCATTTGCAGCAGCCCGGCAAAATTAACGGTGGTATTTGTTTTATCATTTACCCAATTATAACTGTCAACATTTTGTCCCAATAATGTTATTTCTTTATAACCCTCATTAAACAAATTTGTACATTCACCAATTACACTTTGGGCATCCCGGCTACGCTCCCTGCCCCGGGTAAAGGGTACTACACAAAATGAGCACATATTATTACAGCCCCGCATGATACTCACAAAGGCAGTAACCCCGTTGCTGTTTAAGCGAATGGGCGCTATGTCGGCATAGGTTTCATCACGGCTTAAAAGTACATTTACGGCTTTTTGGCCATCGCCGGCATCTTCTATTAATGCTGGCAGGCTGCGGTATGCATCGGGGCCTACCACCAGGTCAACTAATTTTTCCTGTTCTAAAAAAGCAGATTTTAATCGCTCTGCCATACATCCTAATACACCTATGAGTAAGCCCGGCCTTTGGCGCTTATATTGTTTTAGTGCATGTAACCGGTAGCGTACGGTTTGCTCTGCTTTTTCCCGGATGGAACAAGTATTAATAAAGATCAGGTCGGCATTTTCGGGTTCTGTGGTGGCGCCAAAACCTTCTTTTTGTAATATAGAGGCTACTACTTCACTGTCGGCAAAGTTCATGGCACAGCCATAACTCTCTATATAAAAGTGTTTTTTAAAGTTTTGAGTCGCCGTTTTTACAGGAGAAAAAGCTTCTCCCTGGCGGGCTTCATCATGTGTTTTTGTGCTTATTAATTCTTCCATCTTATATAAAAAATCAAAGGGGGCAAAGATAGAAAATTATAACTGAATAATGACAGGATGTCAGCCGATGAGCACGGAATTTTAATGATTGTTGTGCGTTATTTTAATTTGGTAGCCAACCAGCTTTCTTTTAATGGAATGATCCAGCGGTTTTTCAGTTCTTCAAGTGTTAATACAGTATTGTTGAAATAGAGTGTATTTTCAGTGATAAAATGGTTATCCAGGGCATAGTTTAATTGGGCTAAGGGGAGTGTTTCAATTTTATCTTTTACAATAAAAGCCAATATTTGCCTGTTGAGCATTTCTACCGAGAATTTTTGCTGAATTTGTTTTACCAGTTGTACTGAAGTATCGGTGCTGCACCCGCCCACATGGGTTTGGGTTTCATCTGCTATAAAAATGAGGAATTGGCCAAAAAACAAGTTTGCAAAACCTTTTACCGGTTCGCCGTGGCTATTCCATTGACTTAAAAAATTTTGCAGCATGGGTTCCAGTTGCAGGGCTTCTCCAATTAAAAACATACGGCTTGCCTGGTAAATCCACACTTTTGATTGGGGGGCAAAGCCGGTTGGCAGGTGTTCTGTAATATCTGTTTGTATCATTATTATTTATTTTTATTCCATAGAGGCGGCCACTAATTCGGCAATATCCTGAACCTGCATATCTTCTTTTTCGCTTCCTTTTACTCCGTCACTCAGCATGGTAATGCAAAAGGGGCAAGCCGTGGCGATGATAGCAGCGCCGGTTTCAATCGCTTCATGGGTGCGCTCACTATTGATGCGGATATTTCCTTTTTCTTCTTCTTTAAACATTTGGGCGCCGCCTGCACCACAGCATAATCCATTGCTTTTGCAATGTTTCATTTCTACCAGGGCCACATCCATGGCTTCCAGTACTTTGCGGGGTGCATCATAAATATTATTGCCGCGGCCCAGGTAGCAACTATCGTGGTAGGTTATTTTTTTTCCTTTGAATTCACCGCCTTCTTTCATTTTTATTTTTCCTTCATCAATTAATTGTTGCAGGAAAACAGCATGGTGAATAACTTCGTAATGACCTCCCAAAGCCGGGTATTCGTTTTTAAAAATATTAAAACAATGAGGGCATGCGGTTACAATTTTTTTTATTTTATACCCATCTAATATTTGGATGTTTTGATATGCCATCATTTGAAACATGAATTCATTTCCTGCCCTGCGGGCCGGGTCGCCGTTACACATTTCTTCTTTTCCCAGGATGGCATAATTTATTTGGAGTTTATTTAAAATTGTGGCAAATGCTTTTGTAATTTTTTGTGCCCGCTGATCGAAGCTGCCAGAGCATCCTACCCAAAAGAGAATATCGGGTTGTTGCCCATTTGCAGCCAATTCGGCCATTTGTGGTATGTGCATATATAATAAATTTATGATCTGCTGTAAGCAAAGTAAGTAAGAAAATGTGATTGATGTAAAGCGAATGCGATTATTTTTGTAATTCTTGAGTAATATTATCACACGTATATTGAATTGGGAATCCTGGCCATTTAAGATTTTATATGCGCCCATAGCTCCTGTATGGTGCTGGTACATGCTGCGTAGCGGTTATGTTTGGTTTTTTACACCCAGTAACCCAAAAATTACTTTTGGCGGAATGGAAGGGGAATCAAAGAAGGAAATGTATGATTTGCTGCCTCCAGAACTTTACCCCAAAACATTTTATGTGAAAACAGGAGAGGCCACAGATTCTATTTTTGAACAACTCACAAAAAACGATATCCTTTATCCCTTTGTGGTAAAACCGCTTTGTGGCGAGCAGGGTATTCTTTTTAGAAAGATAGATACAGCCGAAGAATTAATAAATTATCATGCTAAAGTACCGGTAGATTATATTGTACAGGAAATGTTACATTACCCTGTTGAAGTGAGTGTTTTTTATATTCGCCATCCACTGGAGCAAAAAGGAAAGATTACCGGCTTCTTGCAAAAAATACCCTTGCATGTAACCGGTGATGGCCTGCATACTTTAGCCGAATTGGTAATGCAGCATTCAAAAGGAAAGAAACGAGTTGCCGAATTACATAGCAGGCATAAAGAATACTGGGATACCATCATACCGCCCGGGCAGCGATATGCGCTGAGCCATGCGGCCAATCATAACCGGGGAGCGCATTTTGTAGATTTAAAAAGGCATATTGACGAAGCTTTATTACATCATTTTGATGCGATCAGTAAAAACATAAATGATTTTTTTTACGGGCGGTATGATATTATGTGTAACAGTATTGAAGACCTGAAAGCCGGCCGTAATTTTAGTATATTAGAATTTAATGGTTGTGGGGCAGAACCCAATCATTTTTATGATACCGGTTATACTTTACTTGCGGCTTACCGGGAAATTTTAAAACACTGGAAAGCTTTATACCGAATCAGTATGTATAATGCCTCCCTGGGAATTAAGCCCTGGCCTTATCAAAAAGGCCGTCAATTCCGTACAGAAGTATTAAAACAAAAAAAAATTATGAAAGAAAAAGATGAAGAGATTAAATAGGGAATGTTAATTTTTTTTTTAGCCTTGTTGGTTTTTCCATTTTGCATTTAATTTGTTGCACATAAAGAATTGTATGAAAAATAGTTTATTTGTTGCCCTCTTATTATTTTCTTTTGCGGGTGTATATGCACAAAAAGCAATGAGCCCGGTGGCCTCGGTGAGTAAGGTGCATTTTACCATTAAAAACTTTGGGATAAAAGTAGGCGGCGATTTTTCGGGTTTGCAGGGCAGCATTACCTTTGATCCTAAATTGCCCGCTGCAGGTAATATGGATGTTACAATAGACGCTCATACCATTGATACAGATAATGACAGGCGGGATAAGCATTTACGCAGTGCCGATTTTTTTGAAGTGGAGAAATACCCAACCATTCGCATAAAAAGCACCAAAATTTCTGCTAGTGGGAATGCCGGTAACTTTATATTATATGCCAATCTTTCTATAAAAGATGTAACACAGGCCATTGCCATTCCATTTACAGTTACTCATACGGCAGCCGGCTTATTATTTTCAGGCAGTTTTTCAATAGATCGTTTACAATATCATGTAGGCGAAAGCAGCGCTACCATGGGCGATGAAGTGAATATAGATTTGAATGTAATCGCCAGGTAAATACCGGTTTTATTGTAAGGCATTGAGGGCGCTGCATTACCTGTTTTATAGAATATCATTATTCTTTGGGCGGAATTTTTGAAGGCATTTGTAAAGGTTCGGGTACGGGTGGTTTGCCTTCGGGTGTAATTTCATTGAATAATTTGTCTTCATGCACCCAGTATCCATTTCGCCATTTAAATCCTTCATAATCCCCGTCAGGAACCATCGTCCATTTTTTATTGGGTTCATTGGTTTTCGAAATTAAATGTTCCATTACAATCACCTTCATCTCTTCATCGTAATTAAGCGTTGGGCTGGCATCTTTTGAAAACTCCATAATATAACGAACTTTATTGCGGGTATATACATTCCCATTTGGGAAATTGAAAATTTTAGCACCAAACACCGGTTTATTATTTTCAAATTGAAGGATATCAATTATTTTACGTGTACTCCGTATATTATTTTCATCATAACCCAGCAAGGTGTAATATTTTTTCCCGTTATAGGTATTTAAAATTATTTTATAATAAATGGCACCCATCCATCCCCTGTTGTCGGCAATACTATCTGCGGGCTCTTGCATGATATCACTTTTATCAATTAAGGGAAAAAGTTTTAACGATCCATCTGGGTTGTTCATTTGTATAGCACCATGCTGGCGAATGATATTTTCATTGATAACCAATTGCCAGGTAAATATGCGGAAACTGCTGTCTGGGGCATATAGCTTTGAGATGGTAATTAATGAATCAAACGGGTAATAAAAAGAATTTGTTACTGATAGAGCCCGTACAAATGTTTTAGTAAAAGCACTATCTGCACTAAAACGATCAGAAGCATTAATGCCCCGAATTATTTTTAGGGCAGGCGCCTGCATGGAATCTTCTTTCATTTTTAATGTTGAAATTTCATTCCTGGTTAATGGCTGGGCTTGTAATGCAACAGATGCAAATATTATCAATAGGCAAATGGATATCCGTTTCATATTCCTGGTTCAGTTTCTAAAAAATGGTATGATAAAAATAGAGAAACAAAAGGGTAACTACTGCACAATCCTTTTGTGCCGGTTTATTTTAACTAAAACTTATCAGGCTTCAGTTCCAAAGCAAAATCAAGTAACGAGTCATACACGGCATCTACTGAGGGAGCGTCTTCGTCTGCATCGGGGCGTGTACTTCTTATAAAAACCGTTTGCATGCCCAGGTTTCTGCCAAACATCATATCGCTGTTTGTATTGCCCACCATGATGCTGTTGCTAAAATGAATATTTTCAAAATCTGACAATGCCTGCAAACCCATGCCTGTATTGGGTTTACGAAGAGGGCTATTGCTATCGGTATCAGGGCAATAATATATTGCATCTATACGCCCCCCGTGCGCTTCAATTTGCTCCTGCATATACCGGTGTATATCTTCCACGGCTTCTGCCTTTACCAGGCCCAGGCCAATGCCCCGTTGGTTGGTAACCACTAGGATATGTTGAAAGAGTGCATTAAAAATGCGAAATGCTTCTAAACTCCCCGGGTAAAATTGAAATTCATTGCGGGTGTAAATATAATCGCCCAGTTTTTCATAATTAATAACTCCATCCCGATCCAGGAAAAGGCTGTTGTATCTCTTATTTTT
This sequence comes from Sphingobacteriales bacterium 39-19, assembly GCA_001898465.1. Lineage (GTDB taxonomy): Bacteria > Bacteroidota > Bacteroidia > Chitinophagales > Chitinophagaceae > Ferruginibacter. The sequence goes on from MKTX01000007.1 coordinate 326,704, forward strand.
GAAAATAGCCATAATTATTTTTGATTAGCTTAATTCAATTTCTGCTTTTTGCCGATCGGTTCTTTCTTCTACATCTGCATAATAATCTTCTCTTACCTCTCCGAAAATATTTTGATGAATCACTTGTTTTTTTAAAAAATCATTTTCAAAAGAAAAAGGGCCTTCCGGCGCATTTTGTAAAAAGGCTTTTTGATTTAAAATATAAACGCCACCATTGATGAGCCCAACTTTAAAAAATTGTTTTTCCTGGAAACTGTATATTACATGACGGGCATCCATTTCTACCAGGCCATAGCGGCAGCTTCCATACATAGGCTTTAAGGCTACGGTACAAACGGCTTTGTGTTTTAAATGAGATTTTAATAAAAGGTTTAGCGGAACCTTAAATAAGATATCTCCATTCAGGATGGTAATATTTTCATTCTTACAATAGGGTAAGGCCATTGCAATAGCGCCCCCGGTACCCATTCGTTTTTCTTCGATTGAAAAAACAAAGGAAGTGCAATTTTCATGTTGCGTAAGATACTCCCGGATAAAAAGCTGCTGGTAACCGAGTGCAAAAACTATTTTTTGTACACCCTCTTTTTTTAAATACTGTATTATGTAATCCAGGAAAGGCTTACCTTTTATAAGCTGCATAAAGTTGGGAAGGGTGCCGGCTTCCTGCCTGGCCGAACCGGGATAACCACCTGCTAAAATAATGGCTTCGTTCATGAGGTGGAACCAAAATATTTTTCTTCTACCAGTTCGCAAATAATATGGCCGATAAGGATATGGCTTTCCTGGATGCGGGGTGTATCGGTACTGGGTACATTTATTAAATAATGACAAAAAGCTTTCATTTTTCCACCCGTTTCTCCACTAAAACCAACAGTAATCATTTCTTTTTCACAGGCCATTTGCAAAGCATTTAATATATTCGGGCTGTTACCCGATGTGCTAAGAGCCACCAGGATATCGCCCTTTTTTCCAAAACCATTTACCAGGCGTGAGTAAACAACGTCAAAGCTATAATCGTTGGCAACTGCCGTAAGGTAAGATGCATTTACATGCAATGCCTCGGAAGGCAACGGTTCCCTGTCTTTATAATACCTGCCGCTAAATTCGGCAGACAGGTGCTGGGCATCGGCAGCGCTGCCACCATTGCCACAAAATAATACTTTGTTTCCATTGCGGAAGGCAGTAAGCATTACATCTGTTATTTCATGGATGGTATGGATTAATGTTTCATCTTCCAGCACCCGTTGCTTGGTGGCGATTGATTTTTGAATGCGATCTTTAATCGTATGGATCATATGGGCTGTTGTATTTATTTCCTAAAGTTACAATTGTAGGGCATGGAATCCTATTTTGCTGCGGCTAAAATGGCATCTACCATATTTTGCCAGCTATACTGTTTTTTTTGTTCCCGTATGGCGGGTATATAAGATTGCGTACCGGCCTGGTACATCATTATTATTTTTTCAGCAATATCAGGGGCAGTTGGCTCAGCAACCTTACCAACAACAGCATCCGGCACCATATCTGCCAGTGCGCCCACCTGGGTTACCATCATCGGTAGTTCAAAATGATAGGCCAGGGGGGTAACACCACTTTGCGTAGCGTTTTTATAAGGTTGCACAACGATATCGGCAGCACAAAAGTAATTCTTGATTTGATCATTGGCTATGAACGAAGTATGCAGCAGAATATGTGAAGAAATGCCGAGTGACAAGATAAGGGACTCGTATTTTTTGGGATCATCATAAAATTCTCCTGCAATCATAAGTTTCACATGGGGTATGGCTGATATGATCTTGGGCATGGCCGATAGCAACAGATCGAGGCCTTTGTATTTCCTAATAAATCCAAAGAAAAGAATTACAAATTCATGCTCACCCAAAGATAAACGCCGGCGAGCTTCCTGTTTTGAAATAGCTTCTCCAAAATTGTCGTACAAAGGGTGGGGTACATACCTTGCCGGCTTTGATGAAAATTTTTTAACATCTTCCTGCACCTGTTTACTCATGGTGATAAAGGCATCAGGAACTGACATGAAATATTGAGTAAGTAATTGGTCGCCTATTCTTTTTTCGTGGGGTACCACATTATCGGCAATACAAATCACCTTACTGAATTTATTTTTTTTGGCAATGCGTAAAAGGGTGCCTAAGCAGGGAGCCATAAACGGTAACCAAAACCTTACCACAATAATATCGGGTCTTTCTTTTTTTAATTGCCGCCCTACCTTTATCCAGTTCCAGGGATTGATGGAATTTATACATACCCGTATTGAAATATCAATGGGTGCGGGTTCTGTTGTGTACTGCGATTTTCCGGGAAATAAAAAAGAAGGGTATTGTAAAGAAAATGTCCAGATTGCAGTGAAATGCCCATCGGCTTGAAATGCCTGTGCCAGCCGTTCATTAAAAGTAGCCATACCGCCCCCTCGTAAAGGATGCGCCGAGCCTATGATAATGATCTTCATAACCCCGTTTTGGTTTCTACCAGGTAATTATTTCTATCGGGTGAGTTGCGGGCAATCAGTTCTCCAATAAAACCCGCTAAAAAAAGTTGGGTACCCATGATCATGGCTAAAATGGCAAAAAAGAAAAGCGGGCGCTGCGTAAGGCCGGTATGGTCAAAGAAAAATTTAGTGATGGTTAGCCAAAGAAAAATACCCAGGCCAATCATAAAAGCTACCGTACCCCATAAGCCAAAAAAATGCATGGGACGCTTTCCAAATTTTCCTACAAACATGATAGAGCCCAAGTCAAGAAACCCATTTACAAATCTTTCCCAGCCAAACTTGGTTACACCATATTTTCTTGGCCTGTGTTCCACTACTTTTTCACCAATTTTTTTAAATCCTGCCCATTTGGCGATGATGGGGATATAGCGGTGCATTTCACCATATACTTCAATGCTTTTTACTAATTTCTTTTTGTACGATTTCAGGCCGCAATTAAAGTCGTGTAATTTTATTCCCGAACTTTTTCTGGCTGCTGCATTAAAAAGTTTAGAGGGGATATTTTTTGTTAGTTTATTATCATACCTTTTTTTCTTCCATCCGCTTACCATATCGTATCCCTCATTTTGGATCATATTATATAATGCCGGAATTTCATCGGGGCTGTCTTGCATATCGGCATCCATGGTAATGATAACATCGCCCAAAGCAGACCTGAACCCTTCATTTAAAGCAGCGCTTTTACCATAATTACGTTGAAATTTAATGCCTTTAATATGTTCATTATTCTTTCGCAATTCATTAATCACTTCCCAGGAATCATCCTGGCTGCCATCATCCACCATAATAATTTCATACGAATATTCATGAGCATCTACCACCCGTTTTATCCAGGCGGTTAATTCCGGTAATGATTCTTCTTCATTATACAGGGGTATTACGATCGATATATCCATAATTAAAAACTGCTTTACCTAAACTTTCGTTCTGCAAAAAATGCCGATACAATGGCAGATACCATGGCGCCAATGATCAGATATCCAAAGATAGCGGTAGAAACGAATGTGGTTACAAAAAAATCTTTTGCCTGTGCAACCCGGCTGTCAATTTCCGATGCTGTATAATCTCCTTTTGCTGTTAATTCCTTTTTGAAATTTACAGCCATCTCGTCTCTTAACTGCGGTTGCAACTTCAAAAATACAAAAGTGAATAACACCATGAATAAGGTTACTACAATAAAACATTTAAAACCTTCGCTAAACAGGTTTTTGAATGTGGCGCTTCCAGCTTGTTTTTTATAATCTAAAACCGACCAGATTATGGCCAGCACATAAATGCTATAAGAGATGTATTGAAGATTGTTTTGAAAACTATGTTTGCTGGAATAGATTAAAAGCGAAACGCCGATCATGAGCAGGGATGCCAGGATTCCTTTTTGAGTTGCATTTATTTTCATGATTTATGAATTTATTCTTACCTGGTTTTTATTGATGATGGCGATTACTTTGCCGGTTAATTTTTTGCCGATAAAAGGGTTATTAAAAGATTTTGACCGGGTATTTTCTTTTTGCCAGGTATAGGTTTCATGGGGTTCAAATACGGTGAGCGTAGCAGCAGCGCCTTCTTTACATTCCGGGATGGGGATACCAAAAATTTTCCGGGGGTTAAGGGTTATTTTTTCTACCCATGTGGTTACCGGTAAAAAGGGGCTCACCGCACCATACACGGTTTCAATGCCGGCTATTCCCGGCAGGGCATATTCAAATTCACAATCCTTATCATCGCTATGCAGGGGGAGGTGCTGCGAGCAAATGCAATCCACTGTATTTTCTGCCAGGGCATTGCGAATGGCCATCATATCTTGCCTGCTGCGCAAAGGGGGATTGATTTTTAAATGGGTATCGTAACCTGCCAGGTCTTCATCGCAAAAGCAGGCATGAAAAGGAGTTACGGAGCAAGTGACGCAAAGCCCTTCTTTTTTTGCTGCAGCAATACACTCAATTCCCTTTTGTGTGGAAACCCCGGTTATATGCAACCTGCTATTGCAGTAACGGGTTAATTCAATGTCCCGGTGAATCATTAATTCTTCTGCGATGGCCGGTATGCCTGGTAAGCCCAGCCGGGTACTCATGATGCCTTCATTCATCAATCCTTTGGCACCTATCGATTTATCCTGGGGTAATTGTATAAGGGTCGTTTCATTGGCTAATACATATTGCAGGGCTTTCAGTAAAATACCGCTATGCTGTACGGGATTTAGCCCATCGCTAAATGCTATGGCACCGCTTTGATGCATATCATACATTTCTGCCAATAATTTTCCTTCGGCTTGCTGAGTTATGCAGCCTATAGGATGGAGGGTAACCGGCAGTGCAGCAGATTTTCGGATAATATATTCTATTTGTCCTTTTTCTGAAAGCGCCGGTTTGGTATTTGGGATGAGCATTACATCGGTGTAGCCCCCGGCGGCTGCAGCTTCTGCGCCTGACTCCAGGGTTTCCCGGTATTCATGGCCGGGGTCGGCAAAGTCAGCAAAAATATCCATCCAGCCAATGCTTACATGTAAATCTTTTCCGGCCAGGATTGTGGCTTGGGGGTCTTGTATGTCATCTGCAATCTTCGCAATAATGCCATTGTGAATTAAAATATCTTTTTTATTACCGGTAGGGGTATACGTAGAGTGAATGATAGTAGCCTGCCTGATTAAAAGCTTCATGTGCTAAAGATTGCGCAAATATCTGTAAAATGCCAATCCCTGCAAAGTTTTAAAGAGTATTTGTAAAATAGAGGCTAAGATATTACCTTTGCCCTCCCGTAATCGGGACGTAGCGCAGCCCGGTAGCGCACACGTCTGGGGGGCGTGTGGTCGCAAGTTCGAATCTTGTCGTCCCGACTTTACAAGGCAAAATAGAAATTTCTATTTTGCCTTTTTTATTCAAATCAGCATTTTAGTTTAGCGCCTGCCTTAAATACCTGTAAGGTTTACCTTATGCCCTGCCCACAGTTTCATCATTGTTAATTATTTTTTTTCATGATGCAGCATAATATATAATTTTTCGTGTCATATAATTATTACAATATATTTATAAGTTTATTAGCTTTACTTTTTCAATTCTAAAATTTATTTTATGGCAAAACCAAAACTACTGCTGCTTGTAGTTTTTCTTCTCTGCGGATCTATACTCTGGTCGCAGACAACAGTTTCAGGAAAAATTACGGATTCAAAAACGGGCGCACCCATCAGCAATGTGTCCATTTTAGTTAAGGGAACTAATTTGGGAACTTATTCATCAGATGATGGGAGTTTCCGGATAGATGTTCCCCATAGCAATGCATCGCTGGTGGTTACCTCCCTGGGGTATGCCAGCCGTGAAATTCCGGTTACAAAAGCCATAATGGATATTATGCTTGAGCCGGGTAACTCTAAAAACCTGGATGAAATAGTGGTGGTGGGGTATGGCACAAAAATTAAAAAAGATATTGTGTCTTCCATCTCCCGGATTACCAATAAAGAATTTAATAACCAGCCACTTCCTTCTTTTGAACAAGCATTACAAGGCCGGGCAAGCGGGGTATATATAAATAGCGGGAGTGGTAAATTAGGCCAGGCTTTGAATGTAAGGGTGAGGGGAATTTCTTCAATCTCTGCAGATCAGCAACCCTTTGTAGTAGTAGATGGTGTACCCATTGTGAGCCAGGCATTGGGAAGTTCAGATGAGCCCGATAATCCTTTGGCTACAATCAATCCAGATGATATTGAATCAATTGAAGTATTAAAAGATGCGGCATCTGCTGCTATTTATGGATCCCGGGCATCCAACGGGGTTATATTGGTAACCACTAAAAGTGGTAAACAAGGAAAGAGCCGGGTTACAGCAGGCTTTTACACCGGGTGGAGTAAACCCACACATTACCGAAAATTTTTAAACGCAGCTCAATACCGTGAAATCTTTGATACTGCCGCTTTACATTACCGGAATGTTGATAGCGATCCATCATCGGAAGAACCCCTGGTAGGAGCAGACGAATTTGAATACGAAACCGGAACCAATGACTGGAACAGTACAAATGATGTAAACTGGAGCAGGCTTGCATTTCAGCAAGGTAGCGTACAGCAGTACAATGCTTCTTTAAGTGGTGGTGATGCCCGTACAAAATTCCTGATTAGTGCCAGCTATAATGATCAAAAAGGGATTCTCGTTTCTAACAGGCTTACCAGGGGAACAGGCCGTATTAATATAGATCATACACTTAATTCCATATTTAAAATTGGAACCAACATCTCGTTAACCCAATCCAACAACTACCGGGTTCCCAGCGATAATGCATTTAGTAACCCTTTGCAGTTAAATGCACTGCCGCCTATTCAGCCAGAATTTGGCCCCGATGGCAAATTAAATACCGCTACCATTTATTATAATGCATTAATTGATTATGAAGACAACAATAAGAACCTAAGCAAAACGGCAAGAACCATTAGCAATGCGTATATAGAAGCCAATATTAATCCCTTTCTCCGCTTTCGGTCGCAGGTGGGATTAGACTGGAATAATCTGCAGGAAGAACAATTCCTGGGCAGGCGTACTTTGGATGGCGCACCAGATGGTTATAGTTATAGTAACCAGGTTACGGCCACTGTATTCACAAATACCAATACCCTGAACTTTAATAAAAACTTTAATGATAATAACTCACTGGATGCACTTGCAGGGATTGAATACCAACGGGGCGAAACCAGCGGATCGAGTGTAACAGGGCTTGCTTTTCCAAATGACCATTTTACAAAAATTGCAAGCGCTGCCATCATATCGGCAGGTAATTCTACCGAAACCGCATTCAGGTTCCTGTCTTATTTTGTAAGGGGAAATTACAAATATCATAACAGGTATTTACTGGGCGCCAGTTTCCGGGTTGATGGGTCAAGCCGTTTTAGTAAAGATAACCGCTATGGCACTTTCCCTGCAGTATCTGCCGGCTGGATTGTAAGCGAAGAAAATTTTTTAAAAAACAACAGGGCCATCAGTTTTTTAAAAATCAGGAGCAGCTATGGAGTTACAGGTAATGCAGAAATCGGAAACTTCAGCTATCGAAGTTTATACAGGGCAGCCGCTTATTCCAGTATAAGTGGTATCGTTACTTCGCAAATTGGAGATGATAAATTAAAATGGGAAAATACCAAACAGTTTGATATTGGCCTTGATTTTGGATTATTGAATAACCGTATTTCGGGTGAACTTGACTTTTTTAGTAAAAAAACAAAAGACCTTTTACTGGATATACCGGTTCCCGCAATCAATGGTTTTAGTACCATCACAAAAAATATTGGGGATATGGATAATAAAGGTGTAGAAGTAACCCTGAATGGTAATATTTTGGTAGGCCAGTTTAAATGGAGCGCCTCTGTAAATGTATCTACTTATAAAAATGAAGTAACCCGCCTGGTAGCCCCCGTAGCTCCGGGTGGCAGAACTTTGGGCAGGTTGGCCGTAGGCTCACCATACGGAGAGTTTTATGGTGTAAAATTTTTAGGAGCCGATCCTGCCAATGGCGATGCTTTATTTATGGATAAAGATGGAAAACCTACCAATGATTATTCATTAGCAGTTGAAACGGTAATAGGAAATCCAAACCCCGATTACTATGGTGGCTTTAATAATCATTTTAATTATAAAGCATTTGACCTGGATGTACAATGCCAGTTTGTAAAAGGAGGCGATATTTACAATATAGCCGGTATTTTCCAAAGCAATAATGCTAATTATTTTGATAATCAAACCGTCGATCAAATGAATTTTTGGAGAAAACCCGGCGATATTACGATGGTTCCGCAACCCCGCCTGTACACTTCCAATGGCGATCAAAAAAGCAGCCGTTGGGTACAGGATGGATCTTACCTGAGGGTAAAGAGTGTAAACTTAGGATATAATATTCCAAAGAGAATATTGGCATCTGCAAAAATTGAATCGGCCAGGGTATATATTGCAGCCAGTAACCTTTTTACATTTACTAAATATACCGGTTACGATCCGGAAGTAAATACTGAGTACACTGCCAATATTAATTTAGGTCACGATTTTTATACACCACCCCAGGCCCGTACAATTAGTGTGGGTATTAATTTGGGACTATAATCTAAATCCTCAAAAAAAATATCATGAAATATATAAATAAAATATTACTGCTGCTCATTTTCATTACAGGGGCTACTGCCTGTAAGAAAGCATTAGATGTAGAGCCAAAACAGTCAATAGATGCCGGCACGGCACTCCAAAATGACCAGGATGTAAACTCATTGGTAATTGGTATTTACTCCCGGATGGGTAGCCCTAACCTATATGGTACCAATTTATTATTAATGCCAGACCTATTAGGCAGCGATGATGTATGCGAATGGAGGGGTACATTCTCCTCTCCCGATGATATTGCCAGCAAAGCAATGGATAGAAATAATACCGATGCCGACCTGATTTGGGAAACTGCTTATGATGCAATCAATATGGCAAATACAGTAATCGGCGCTTTAGATGTAGTGAAAGATGCTGATTTAAAAAAGCAACTGGAAGGAGAAGCATTATTTATGAGAGGCATCATGCATTTTGAATTGGTAAGGTTATTTGCTTTGCCCTGGGGAGCCACTGCCGATAATACCCAGCTGGGTGTGGTTATAAAAACAACAGCTACTAAAAATGAAGTGGACGCAGGTATGAGTTACCCCCGGAATACAGTGAAAGAAGTATATGCACAAATTATTACCGACCTTACGAATGCAGTAACTCTTTTACCCGAAGAAAATCCCAAACGGGTTACCAAATATACAGCGCTTGCTTTTTTAAGCCGGGTGTACCTGCAACAGCAAAATTATGCCGCTGCAAGAGATGCTGCGAATGCAGTAATTGAAAGCGGCTATTTTTCATTGAATGCATCTGTTACAGCCGTTTTTACAAATAAGGATACAAAAGAATCTATTTGGGAAATTCAGCAAAATGAACAAAATAATGCGGGTACAGCCAATAATGGGATGGCTACTTTTTATGCCAGCTTACCAGGTATAGGCCGTGCTGATGTAAGAATAAATGATGATTTTGTTGCAAATAGTTATCCTCTTGATGATTTAAGGCAAATATTATGGTATTACCAGGGTACTGGGGCAAGGCCCAATCATACCTATTGTTCCAAATGGACTTCCTTTAGCCAAAACTTGCCGGTTGTTCGCCTGGCAGAAATGTACCTGACCCGGGCAGAAGGCAACCTGGAAATGGGAACGAATGTTGGCGCTACCCCGGGTGAAGATATGGCAATGGTAAAAAATCCCTTGCGCACAAACTCAACCGCACCCGCCAGCCCTACTTTAGATGATGTGAGAAATGAACGTTTTATAGAACTGGCATTTGAAGGCCAGCGCATCCACGATCTAAGAAGGTTACGTATGCCTACCGGAATTTATGAATGGAATTCACCAAAACTGGTAATGCCCATACCTCAAAGAGAAATTGATGCTACTAGTGGTGTGCTGGAACAGAATCCGGGTTACTAAAATTTAATCATCATCATGGTGAAAAGCAAGCAGGATAATAATTAACTTTATCCTGCCCGCTTTTCACTTTTTTATTTTTTTACTTCCAAAATATTTTCAATTTGAAAAAGTTCTTTTTTATTGCAGTTTTATTCATTGCTTCATTCTCATCTCATGCACAAATAAAATCACCGGAACAATTTTTAGGCTACGAAATAGGTACCCGGTTTACCCGGCACGATAATATTGTAGCCTATTTTAATTATATCGCAAATGCTGTACCGGCGCTTGTAAAATTAGAACAGTACGGCGAAACCAATGAACACAGGCCACTATACCTTGCCTTTGTGTCAACTGCAGAAAATATAAAGAACCTGGAAAGTATACGGCTTAATAATTTGCGCCTGGCTCATATGGCCAAAGATAAAATGAACCCTACCGAAGATGCCCCGGCCATTGTATGGTTGAGCTATAATGTACATGGTAATGAAGCCGCTTCTTCTGAGGCCGCCATGCTTACCCTCTTTGCAATGGTAAACCCGGCGAATACCCAAACAAAAGAATGGGCAAAAAACACGGTAGTTGTAATAGATCCATGCCTGAACCCCGATGGGAGAGACCGTTATGTAAATTGGTACAACAGTATGGTAGGTACAAATTTTAATCCGGAGAAAATAGCAAGAGAACACCATGAACCCTGGCCGGGCGGCAGAAGCAACCATTATAATTTTGATTTAAACCGGGATTGGGCCTGGCAAACACAGGTAGAAAGCAGGGCAAGGGTTGCGCAATATAATAAATGGCTTCCCCAGGTACATGTAGATTATCATGAACAGGGTTATAACGACCCTTATTATTTTGCACCAGCGGCTAAACCATATCATGAAGTGCTAACAAAATGGCAAAGGGATTTCCAGGTAACCATCGGAAAAAATCATGCAAAATATTTTGATCAAAATGGATGGTTGTATTTTACCAATGTCCGTTTCGATCTTTTTTATCCTTCTTATGGCGATACGTACCCGCTTTATAATGGATCTATTGGTATGACGTATGAGCAAGGGGGCATTGGCGCAGGACTAGGCATCATCACACATGAGCAGGATACGCTTACCCTTCGGGATCGGGTACTGCATCATTATACAACCGGGCTTAGTACCATTGAAGTATCTTCTAAAAATGCAGCCAGCCTGGTTAAGGAATTTCATACTTATTTTACTCATGCAGTAAACGGTAACGTAGGCGAATATAAAACCTATGTAATAAAAAATAAGGCCGGTGATGCAGCCCGCATACAATCATTAATAAGCTTGCTGGATAAAAATAATATTCAATACGGAACCGCCAGCGGGAGCAGTAAAGGATATCATTATTTCAATAAAAAAGAAGAAGCTTTTACCATTTCACCCGGCGACCTGGTAGTAAGCGCAACCCAACCTAAAGCGGCGATGGTAAAAGTTTTATTTGAGCCGCAATCAAAACTGGAAGATTCGGCAACTTATGATATTACTGCCTGGGCTTTACCGTATGTATATGGCCTGGATGCTTTTGCAACTAAGCAAATGATAAATGTAAATATCGGAAAAGTGTTACCGGATTTTATCCCTAATAATCCTGCAGATGCTTATGGCTATGTAATTCGGTGGGAGGGCACTTCCTCGGCAAAAGCAGTTGCACAATTGCTTGCAAAAGGAATAAAAATGCGATTCTCACAAGAGCCATTTGCTGTAAGCGGCCAGCAATTTGAAAGGGGTTCGGTGATCATCACAAAAAAAGGCAATACAGGGTTTGGTAATTATTTATGGAATGAAGTTGCCAAAATTTGCAATGAAAATAAAGTACAAATGAATGCGGTAAATACAGGCATGGTACAAAAAGGTTACGATTTTGGAAGCGACCTGGTACATGCATTAATAGCGCCAAAAGTAGCCATGCTCACAGGTGAAGGGGTAAGCTCTACAGCCGCCGGCGATGTATGGAGTTTTTTTGATAATGAATTAAAATATAAGATCACCCTTATTAATGCATCTGATTTTAACCGCATCAACTTGTATGATATTGATGTATTGATACTGCCCGATGGCTACTATCGATTCTTAAATGATAAAGAATCGGCTGCGGCCTTTCAGCACTGGATTGAAAAAGGAGGACGGGTAATTGCTCTTGAAAGCGCCGTTTCTCAATTGTCCAGGCAGGAGTGGAGTATTTTAAAATCGAAGACTGAGGATGCTGATAAAACCAAAGAAAAAAATAAGGAAGATTATAGCGCCCTTCTGCCATACGAAAGCAGGGAAAGGGATCCCTTGTCAAACAGTACGCCGGGGGCTATATTTAAAGTAGATGTGGATAATACCCACCCTTTAATGTATGGATACCCTTCCTACTATTACACGTTAAAAATGGATAATTCGGTATATGAATTTATAAAAGAAGGAGGCTGGAATGCAGGCGTATTAAAAAAAGAAAATCAAATGGCCGGTTATGTGGGATATAAATTAAGCCCCTTGTTAAAAGACGGTTTATTATTTGGGGTACAGGATATGGGCAACGGGAGTATTACTTACCTCAGCGATAATGTATTGTTCCGGAATTTTTGGGAAAATGGAAAACTCATGTTTTGTAATTCGGTGTTTATGGTAGGGCAGTAAAGCGGCTTTTCAAAACCGGGGTTCATGTAAAAATGTACAGGAAATCTTCCCGGAGATTTCTCACACCCCAATTGATGTCAATTAAATTTAGGTTACTTTTATTTTAAATTTTTTCATATAAAACTTACAACTATGTTAATCTGGATCATTCTTGGGATCGTGGTATTATTCGTTATCTGGTTTATTGGGATGTATAACGGAATGGTAAAGGCAAAAATAAAAATTGATAATGCCTGGAGCGATATCAGTGTTTTTCTTAAAAAACGTTTTGATCTTATTCCCAATCTTGTAAATACAGTAAAAGGGTATGCCGCACATGAAAGCCAGACTTTTGAAAAAGTAGTACAGGCCCGTAATGCGGCCGTATCTGTAGCGCCCGGTGATGTAGTAGGTATGGCTGCTGCCAATCAACAGCTGGGTGGCGCTTTAAGGGGTTTGCTTGCCATTGCAGAAAATTATCCCGACCTTAAAGCCAATGCCCAGTTTTTAGAACTGCAAACGGCTTTACAAAACATTGAAGGCGAACTGGGAAATTCAAGGCGTTATTACAATGCTACCGTGCGTGACTTTAACACTTCCATCCAGCAGTTCCCGGGTGTGTTGGTTGCCAATATGGCCGGCTTTAAAGCCCGTGAGTTTTTTGAACTTGAAGACGCAGCCGAAGCCAAAAATGTGGAAGTGAAGTTTTAACAGCAAAGGATGAAAAAGGCGATTGTTTATTTCCTGTTTTTCTTAGTAACCCTGCCATCTGTATGGGCACAGGGGTATCGTATAAAATTATACCAGGTACATGTGCTGGTAAACCAGGATGCTTCTTTGAGTATTACTGAAACCATTGATGTTAATTTTTCAGAAAGCCATCATGGTATTTTTCGGCTAATACCATTTAAATATAAGATGCAAACTTTGCCCGCAGGCAAAGAAAAAGCAAACCGCCAATTAGAATCACATGGATTTGCACAAACCATTATTGAAGATATATCGGTGCCTGGATGGAAATATGCGGTAAGCAATACCGGTAATTATAAAGAAATAAAAATTGGCGATAAGAAAAAATATGTGGATGGCGATCAGCAATATATTATAAAATACAAGATGCTGAATGCCATTAATTTTTTTAAAGATCATTCAGAATTATATTTAAACATTATTGGCGATAAGTGGGAGGTGGATATTGATTCTGTTGTTTTTTCAATCTCGTTGTACCAGGCTTTGCCCGATACGGCTGCTTATTTTGTAGCTACCGGTTTCATGGGATCCAGAGACAATCAAACCTGTACGGCCTGGAGTGGGAATAAAATATTTTCAGGAAATACAACGAGGCCTTTACAACCCGGTGAAGCATTAACTGTAGGCATCACTTTTCCAAACGGGTTTCTGATACAGCAAGATTATATGCGCCGGGGAATGTATTGGCTGCTATTTCCCTTGTTCGTTTTTGGAATAATGTTTTGGGTGTGGCACCGGTGGGGGAAAGATGAAAAATTAACTGTAACTACAGAATTTTATCCGCCGGAAAATGTAAGCCCCGGTATAGCAGGATATATCATTGATAATATGCTCAATAAAAGAGATCTTACTGCATTGGTACCCTATTGGGGTGCGGGCGGCTATTTACAAGTGAAGGAAACACAAACAAAATCAATGCTGGGCCTCATTAAAAACAGTGAATACGAGTTTATTAAATTAAAAGACCTGCCTCTTACAGCCCGGAGTTTTGAAAAAACTCTTTTTAATGGCATTTTTGAAACAGGCGATACAGTTGCATTAAGCAGCCTGAAAGATGTATTGTACAAAACAATGAATATTGCCAAAAAAGAACTGGAATCTGAAGTGGACAGGGGAGATTATTATGTAAAATATTCGAGAGGGATGGGCTGCCTTATTCCTTTTGCCGGTTTGCTTTTATTGGCATATGGCGTCATTTATTTATTCAATTTTTGGGGCGATCCTTATTGGTACCCGTTAGCCATGATTACTAGTGCTCTCATTATCATTTTTTTTGGCGCTTTTATGACTAAAAAAACCGGAAAGGGAAATGAGTTGTATAAAAAACTACTGGGGTTTAAGGAATTTATAAAAACAGTTGAGCAGGAAAGGCTGGCTTATTTCTTAAAAGAAGATCCACAATATTTTGACAAGGTATTGCCCTACGCCATTGTTTTTAATGTGGCAGATTCCTGGAAAGATAAATTAAAAGGGCTGGATGTGCCGCCCCCTAATTGGTATGTAGGGAACTATAATGGATTTACCACAGGTATGTTTTTAAATAGTCTCGATCACTCCATGAATGAGATGTCGAAAAGTTTTTATAGCGCTCCCAGTAGTAGCGGCAGTAGTGGAGGAAGCTGGAGCGGTGGGGGGGGCTTTTCGGGTGGCGGTTTTGGGGGTGGTGGCGGCGGCGCCTGGTAATCCATGTACTGCAATTGATTGTGTTTACAAATTGAATGGACCACCCCATGATGATATAATTATTTACCGGCCCTATTCCATTAATTACCCTGATACTATGAAAAAAAGTTTTGGCGATAAAGTAATCGATTTTAACCGTAGCTTACATTATACAGGCGACCTGCCCAATGGATTTAAGGTAATGAATCCTTATATGGACAACCCCGAAACTATGGAGGTGATGAAAGCCTTTTATCATAAGTTTTACAATGATTCTAATAAGCGAAAATTTATTATCGGTATTAATCCAAGCCGCCATGGGGCTGGCGTTACAGGCGTTCCCTTTACAGATACGAAGCGCTTAGAAAGTATTTGTGGTATTAAAATGGCTTCGGCTCACACGCACGAAGTTTCATCCGTTTTTTTATATGATATGATCACTGAATATGGAGGGGCAGCGGATTTCTATAACAAATTTTATATTAATTCACCCTTTCCATTAGCCATTGTACGGATTACTAAAGAAAGAAAATGGCTAAATGCTAATTATTACGATGACCCGGCTCTTTTTGAAATGGTAAAAGAATATATGATCCTGTCCTTAAAGAAACATATCAGCCTGGGGCTGGATACTTCTGAAGTGTTTATTTTAGGAAAGAAAAATGCAGATTTTATTCAAAAATTAAATAGAGAAGAAAATTTTTTTGATCGTTTACATGTGCTGGAACATCCCAGGTACATACAACAATATAAATCAAAAGATAAACAAACCTATATTGATAAATATCTTTTGGCTTTAACTCAATCGTAACATAGGGCGGTTTTCTTTTTTGCATGCGTTTTAAGAATAAGCTGGCAACATCTTTGTAAATTACATAAAATAAAAAAATGAAAACGAAATACATCATTATAGGAGGTGCAGTAGCAGCAATTACCGGCATGCTGGCATTACAAAGTTGCCGCAGCATTCCTAAAGGAGCGAAAGCCGTTCAAAATTTTGATAAAAAGAAATACCTGGGAACATGGTATGAAATAGCAAGGCTTGATTTTACATTTGAGCGGGACCTGGATCATACTACTGCTGAGTACTCTCTTAATGAGGATGGCAGTATAAAAGTGGTAAACCGGGGACATAATTATAAAACGGGTAAAATGAAAGAAGCCGTGGGGAAGGCAAAATTTGTGGGTGCGGATACCGAAGCAAAACTTAAAGTATCTTTCTTTGGGCCTTTTTATGCAGGGTATAATGTATTGGCTATTGATGAAGATTATCAGTATGCATTGGTAGCCGGAAAAAATTTAAAATATCTATGGATATTATCCCGAAAAAAGACAATACCGGAGAATGTAAAAGAAAATTATTTAGCCATTGCCCAAAACCTGGGCTATCAAACCGCCGACCTGCTGTGGGTAAACCAGGATTAGGTAATGGTATGATATAAAAAAAGCTACCCATTTAAATGGGTAGCTTTCTTTCAAAAAATAACCATTAAGGTTTTTCTTCTGTTGCATTCCTGGCCAGTGCAGCATCGTCTGGCGCTTTTTCCAGTGCTTTGTCCAGGGTAAACAAAGATTCATCTGAAGCCCTGTCGCCACCGGCAATTTTTAATTTATCAATGAGGTTCATGGCTAATTTTTCTTCTTCAATTTGTTCTTTTACGAACCATTGGGCAAAGTTCCAGGTAGCCCAGTCTTTTTGTTTCATGGCCATATCTACCAATAAATAAATCCCTTCGGTATTATCTACCTCGTGTTTAAAAATTTTATTAAAGCAATCCGTTAAACTTTTAGGATCGGCAGGAGGAGCTGCCAATGCTTCAATTTTTGGTTTTCCACCCCGCTCCAATATGTATTCCATGATTTTTATCATGTGGTTTCGCTCTTCATGCGCATGCCGGAATAAGAAATTAGCAATGCCAGCATAGCCTTTATCATCGGCCCATACGCCGTATGATAAATATATTTGTGAAGCATTCCCTTCTTTGGTCATTTGTTTATTTAATGCATCATGCATCGGCTTACTAAGCCTGCTTGTATCCATAATAGAAGTGTAAGATTTAGTGTATAATTAAAAAGTTACAATTTTTATGCCGCATATCGGTACCTTTTAATAGCCGGTAATTTTAAATTTTCCGGCAATTAAATTGGGGAAATAGGGATTTTTTTCCCCTATTTTAGCAATAGGTAAAAGGATGTTGGGCTTTCGTTAATTCACTTTTACATCCGATTCTTCTTCTACTATGATTTGTGCTTTGCCTCTGAAAGTTTCAATTTTACCCGTAACACAAATATTTTTTTCTTTGTATAATACTTCGGGCGTTTGTGAGAAATTAGGGTAATTTTTTGCAAAAATGATTATCGTGAGTGGGTTATTGGGGAATTTTTCGCCCACTGTAATTTGGGTAATGGCGGGCGTACTCCTGATATTGAATACATGGGCACAAATAGTAACTTTTTTCCCCATATTTTTTTCTACATCTTGAATGGGGATTCCATTTTTGTATGTAAGAGCCAGCGAATCCAGGTTTCCTGCAGGAGCCGGAGTATAAAATAAACGATTTAAAATATTTGCCAATCTTAGCCCTGCCAATAATAATTGCCGTTTTACAATAGTTGCACTTTTATCTAAATATTTTTGATCTAACATAAACCCCGGGAAATCATAAATGCCATCTAATAAAACCCTGTTTTCATTCAGCCAGGCTACATAATCAATATTCCCGTTTAATTCTTTAGAAAACGAACTGTCTTTTTCAAACAAGCTAAGGCAATCATTAATTGTAATTTTTTTTAATCGAATAATATCTTCATCCCAAAACCAATGCAGGTTATGTGTTTTTATAGAATCATATTGAACCGTTACTTTATTTCCACCCAGGTCATCATCATAAGCGGTATGCAATGGCATGTGCAGGTCGCCCATTAAATGAAGTAAAACCAGCAGATCGAATTTTACCTGTTCGTCGCAAAAGAGTTTTTTATGACTTAGCTCATTGTAAGAATTGATTAGCCTGTTGATGATATTATATTGATCACTGGGTTGGTAGCTGGTGCCTTTTGGAAAATCTACATAATGCCAGGTGCGCATAAAATCATAATCGGGGTTGCTTTTAATAATATCCATCCAATTGGCTGCAGTATCTACTGGCATATCTCCCAATACCGCTAAAACATTTTTTCTCACATCATCATTTACAAATTTTAGAGCCAGGTTGGCTACAATAGCGTGCCCATCGGGGCCCCAGGCTTTTACTGAAGAATGGAAAAAGAAGGTTGAAAAAATGAGTAAAATTGATAAGACGGCTTTCCTGATATTCATGATTTTAAATGATGGGTAAACGTAAATATACTTACTATTTAAATTATAATTGAGTTAAACCCTCTCATAGATTTTGTATGGCTGTATTTTTATTTTGACGCTTGCATGGAAGCATTTGTAAAATATATAGGTAAATTGTTTTTTCATACATGTTATTTTGAAATAATATAAGAGATATGATCTTATGGAAACTGTTAGCTCCTGCTAAAATACTCTTATAAGTCTTGAAAATAGTAGAGTTTAAGTGATCTCCCCTATATTTGGTAGGTTATGTATCCTGCAATAAAAAATGAAAAATGCTGTGTAAGAATAATAAAAAAACTTAGTAAGGGTAATCTTTCCTGTGGCATTGAAATCATAAAAAAATCCCCGCTTGTGCGGGGATTTCAATACTATAAAAAAAATTACAGCCCGAGGGTTTTTACACCCTGGTCGAAAATAATATCAACGGGAATTCCTTTTTGCTGTAACCTGTTTAAATCAGCTTTTAAGGCTGGTTGTACCATCGCTTTTTCTTTTTGTAATTTTTCTACTGCTTCTTTATCTCCATTACCTTGTAATGTGAGAATGAGTTGAGTGAGTTCGTTCATGGCCGTTTTAAACTTATCATAGTTCACTTTGTAATGTCCATTGGCAGTTTTTTCAAAAGCTCCTTTTTCCTGGAAAAAATTAAATGCCAGCATATTGGCTTTACCATGTGCTTCGCCAGCGCCAAAACGTACAGAACGGAGAATACTGGCCATAAAAGTGGTATAATAATTTTCAATATCTCCTTTTAGTTCTCCTTTTTCTACCAGTTTTGTTACCATATATAACCCCAGGATATCTGCTTTTGCTTCTTCAAGCCAGGAGCCTTGCTCCTGTAAAGCTGCTCTTACAGTTCCTTTACCATTGATGGTATTTTTAATGCCCAGGCCATGAGCTACTTCATGAAACATCACATTGGCAAAAAATGCATCAAACTGCACCCGGTTAAGCTGAGATGGATCTATTAATTCATCGGCAATAGGAATTAAGATTTTATCGAATTTGGCCTGCATGGCATTTTTTAATTGTAACCTGCGGGTGCCTTTTGTTTTTTGTAACTCTTCGTCATTAGGAAGATTTACTGCAATTGTTTTCCCGGCGCTATTGCACTGGCCGGCATAATAAACTACATCATACGCATTCAGGTCTGAGGAAGTGCCCGGTTTTTCTGTTTTATAGGTAGCATCCACGGGTATGCCTTTCTGAAGTTCCGGTAACATGGCTACGTACTTGGCCAGTTTAGCGCTCCAGTCTTTATCTTTTATTAATACATATCCTTCATAAGCATTCCTGAAATTATACAGGCCATCTTCATAATTTTCTATAGCTCCTATAATGATATCAATATGATTGTCTTTCATATCCAGCCAGGCGGCATCACTTGGATTGTAATTATCGGTAACCAGTGCTTCGGCACGCATGTTTAAATATTTATTTAATGCCGGGTCAGATGCAAGCAGGGCCGCTTGTTTCAGTAATGCAGATGCCTTTTGTAGTTGTACTTTGTATGCTTCATGGTAAGGAATGCTGTAAAGTTTTCCAGTACTATTTCTCCGGATGAGTGAGTATTGGCCGTGTTTGTCGGCTACATTGCTTTGGTCCAGCTCAGCTTTCGTCATATTTACCGGGTAAAAAGCGGCACCTGCCGGTTTGGGGCCTACACCCGCTACAAAGGGCGTGTCATTATTTAATTTATCCCAGGGTCCATAATTGATGCGGATGAATGCCTTTGTTTTTTCATCTTTTACGGCATTGAGCAAGCTGTCTTTTTGCGGGCCATAACATTGCATCCAATACAAATCATTCATCAAATCTGCTGCACTTATCAGCAAGGGTAACATGCGCCTTTCACTGTCAGAAAGTTTTGAAAGATCAGCTGTAAGTTTTACAATAGCATAAGAAGCCAGGTGTGTTGCAGCATAAGATGTGGTAGAGTCCATAATTACAGTATCTGTTAGTTTTTTATCATCTTTATTATTATTACAGGAAACTACCAGCAAGATCAATAACCCGGCTGGCAGGAGGAGGTAATTTTTTTTCATTGTAAAAAATGATTTATAAGTGTTATACTTTTTTTTTGATGAGTGAATATACAAATTAAACAGCTTTTGTACTTTACTGCATGATGAATGGTAAAAGGAATTACAAGCATAAGTTTTGGTATTTTTGTAAGAATATTTTATACATGGCATACCGATCATTAGAAGATTGTTTACTGGACTTAGAAAAAACCGGCAGGCTTATGAGGGTGAAAGAGCAAGTAGACCCTAATTTACAAATGGCTGCCATTCATCTAAGGGTTTATGAAGCCGGGGGGCCTGCTTTGTTGTTTGAAAATGTAAAGGGAAGCAATTTTAGGGCAGCATCAAATATTTTCGGTAGTATCGAAAGGAGTGAATATATATTCAGGAATAGTTTCCAGGCCGTACAGCAACTGGTCTCTCTTAAAAATAATCCACTCGAAATACTTAAGCATCCTTTAAAAAATGCAAAGGCTGTTGGCGCTTTATTACATGCTTTACCTATAAAGAACCCGTTACAGAAACCCGTATTATTCCGGGAAATTAATATTAGCAATATTCCATTAATTAAACATTGGCCCAAGGATGGAGGCGCTTTTGTTACCCTGCCGCAAGTATATACTGAAGATATAGAGAAACCCGGTATTATGAATTCAAACCTGGGCATGTACCGTATTCAATTAAACGGAAATGATTATGAACAGGATAAGGAAATAGGTTTGCATTATCAAATTCACCGGGGCATAGGAGTACACCAGGCAAAAGCCAATAAGCAAGGGAAACCCTTACCCGTAAGTGTATTTATCGGTGGCCCCCCGGCACATAGCGTGGCTGCTGTTATGCCTTTGCCCGAAGGTATGAGTGAGCTTACCTTTGCAGGGGCTTTGGCAGGGCGACGTTTCAGGTATTGCTACCGGGATGGTTATTGCATAAGTACCGATGCTGACTTCGTCATTACGGGTTGGGTAATGCCGGGTGAAAATAAACCCGAAGGCCCATTTGGAGATCATTTGGGATATTATAGTTTAACCCACTTGTTCCCGGTAATGAAAGTACACAAAATATATGCCCGTAAAAATGCGATTTGGCCCTTTACCGTAGTGGGCAGGCCCCCGCAGGAAGATACTGCTTTTGGGGAATTGATTCACAGGCTTGCCGGGAAAGCTTTGCCGGTAGAAATACCGGGATTAAAACAAGTGAATGCAGTAGATGCGGCCGGTGTGCATCCTTTATTACTCGCCATTGGCAGCGAAAGATATACTCCTTTTACTGACACAAGGCAGCCCGCCGAAATATTAACCATAGCCAATCATATACTGGGTAAAGGACAGCTAAGCCTGGCGAAATTTTTATTTATTACGGCAGATGAAAGTGGCCGCCTGGATTGTAATGATATACCTGCTTATTTTACTTATGTACTTGAACGATTGCAAAAAGAAAGAGACATTCATTTTTATACCCACACCAGTATCGATACCCTGGACTATTCCGGTACTGACTTAAATAAGGGAAGTAAAGTGGTAATAGCTGCTTACGGAGCTAAAAAATATAATTTAACGAATACTATCCCGGCTGCTATCAGCCAGAATAATTTAATTAAGAAGTGCCGTATGGTAATGCCGGGCATTGCTGTAATAGAAACAAATAATTTTAGTAATTATATACAGGTAGCTTCAGAAATGGATGTTTTTACAAAAAGTTTAGAACTGTATTTAGATGAGCTAGAAGGCTTACCTCTATTGATTTTGGCTGATGATGCCAATTTTGTTGCCGAAAAATTAAATAACTTTTTATGGGTGAGTTTTACCCGTTGTAACCCTGCTTATGATATGTATGGAGTGGCTGATTTTGTAGCCTATAAACATTGGGGATGCAAAGGGCCGCTTATTATTGATGCACGTATAAAACCGCATCATGCACCCCCTTTACTAAAAGACGCAGCCATAGAAAAAAGTATTGACCCCATTTTTGAAAAGGGAGGTAGCTTATATGGCGTTTTAAAATAATTTTATTACTATCATGGCGCTCCCTGTTTAATCATTATTATGAATAGGAATTATTTTATCGTTGCAATTATATTATTAATAAGTTGTGGTACGGCAAAAAGCAAGAAAGATGTACCAGGCATTGAGAACAAGATCTCCCCACATGTTGATATTTATTACGACATGACCTTGCGTGGCTTATATTATGCCGACCAGGAAAAATGGAAAGTTTTGGCCTGCGATTCCTTAACGCCCTTTCCGGTAAAAGATTATACCGGGAAAATGGATGCGAAATATAAAACCATGGTGAGTGAATTTTCTTACGGTATAGAACCCGTTTATATTCGTGTGAATGGCACTTTGACCATAAAAAATACGGATACCTTATTTACCATTAAAGAAATAGATAGTGTACAACAGGTAAATTTTAATACACACTGCTTGCCTTTTACCTTCATTGCACTGGGAAATGAACCTTTCTGGAATTTACAAATTATTCCCTTGATGCATAAAATAATCTTTAAGAGCCCGTCTGAAACAAAGGAATTTGCATACCGGGGTTCAACCCGTGAAGGGGATAAAACCATGTATGAATCTTTAGCCGCATCCGGGGAGCGGCTTACGATCATCATTCAAAAACAAAATTGTGGCGATGGTATGAGTAACCGGCAGTATCATTATAGTGCGCAAATAAACCTGGGCAATAAAACCTTTATGGGATGTGCCATTAAGAAGGGAGACCGTTTTTCTGATGCCCCTTAAACCGAAACCTTTAAAAATATATGTTATTATGTATGGTATAAGTGTTTTAAATTCTCCTGCTATTCAGTATTCGGGCTTTCTTAATTAACTTTGCGCCTTATTATGAAATCAAAAAGCCTAAAAAAAGACAAGGTAAATATCATTACCCTGGGTTGCAGTAAAAATATGGTTGACAGTGAAGTGCTTAGTGGGCAGTTACAGGCTAATGATATAGATACTGTTCATGAAAACACCAAACCTGATCATAATATTGTAATAATAAATACTTGCGGCTTTATTGAAAAAGCAAAAGAAGAAAGTATCCATACGATCCTGCAAAACGTAGAACTTAAAAAGCGGGGAAAAATTGATAAAGTGTATGTTACCGGTTGTTTAAGTGAGCGCTACCGGCAAAACCTGGAAACTGAAATCCCCGAAGTAGATGCTTTTTTTGGTACGATGGAACTTCCGCTTATATTAAAAAGATTTAATGCAGATCTCAAAACCGAGCTTTTAGGCGAACGTCTTCTTAGCACTCCACAGCATTATGCATATTTAAAAATCAGTGAAGGTTGCAACCGTACTTGTTCGTTTTGTGCCATACCGCTCATGCGGGGCAAGCATGTAAGCCGCAGTATTGAGAGCCTGGTAGATGAAGCCAGGCGGCTGGTATCACAAGGCGTAAAAGAGATTATGCTCATTGCACAGGAACTTACTTATTACGGGCTTGATATTTATAAAAAAAGAGAACTCCCCAAATTATTGCATGCTCTTGCTGATATTAAAGGACTGGAGTGGATTCGCCTGCATTATGCATACCCTTCAAAATTCCCGCTCGAAATTATTGATGCCATGAAGGCAAGAGAAAATATTTGCAACTATTTAGATATGCCCTTGCAACATGCTGCAGACAATATGCTCAAAAGCATGAAGCGACAAATAACCCGGGCCGAAATGGAAGACCTGGTGGGTGAAATCAGGAACCGCATTCCCGGTATTTGTATCCGCACAACTTTGATAGCGGGTTTCCCCGGTGAAACAAGAGATGATGTGGAGGAACTAAAACAATTTTTACAAAAAATGCGCTTCGACAGGGTAGGTATTTTTACATACAGCCACGAAGAAGATACCAGCGCTTACCATTTAAAAGATAATATCCCCGCTACAGAAAAAGAAGCCCGGGCGCAGGAAATAATGGAAATACAACAAGAAATTTCCTTAGAAAAAAATGAAGAAAAACAGGGTAAAATATTTAAAGTTATGGTTGATAAAAAAGAAGCCGGCCGATACCTTGGCCGTACTGAATTTGATAGTGTGGAAGTAGATAATGAAGTAATTATAAACAGCCGTAAAAAATTACAGCCCGGTGAATTTGTAAATGTTAAAATAACCAAAGCATACGATTACGATATTGAAGGAGAAGTAGTAATATAGTTCGGATAAAACAAAGCTGCATGCCATTTTCTGCAACATATATACCATACCAGCAAACCCAAAGTTTTGGAAGTATCGCACTCGATTATATCAGTGGTGCAAGTAGTTTAAAACCCTTTTACCAGCAACCCCCTACCATCGAAGGGATCCGGCAAACGATGATAAAAAAAGCAGCTCAGTTTGCCGGCCGGGAATTATTGGT
Organism: Sphingobacteriales bacterium 39-19; assembly: GCA_001898465.1. Taxonomy (GTDB): domain Bacteria; phylum Bacteroidota; class Bacteroidia; order Chitinophagales; family Chitinophagaceae; genus Ferruginibacter. The sequence continues at coordinate 351,434 of MKTX01000007.1, forward strand.
AAATGAATTAAAATTGCGCTATCAATCATTAGCACCGCATGATGCTGTAAACAACAATATAGAATTATTGCTCAAAGCAAATTGTTTTACCGTATGTACGGCTCATCAACCCAATATTTTTACAGGGCATCTCTATTTTATATATAAAATTCTGCACAGCATTAAGCTTTGCCATGAACTTAAAAAATCTTTTGCAGAGAATCATTTTGTACCCGTATATTTTATGGGAAGTGAAGATGCAGACCTGCAGGAACTTGGTGAAATAATGGTAGGCGGTAAAAAATATAACTGGCAAACGGATCAAAAAGGGGCCGTAGGGCGAATGTACATTGATAAACCTTTTATACAACTTATCGATGAACTGGAAAGGCAATTGGGAGTAGAACCATTTGGTAATGAAATTATACAAAGCGTTAGGGATTGCTATACCCCGGGAAAAACTATTGAAGAAGCTACATTTCAGTTTGTTCATAACCTGTTTGCTGAGTATGGCCTGGTGATATTGCTGCCCGATTCAAATGTATTTAAAAATGCATTTTTACCGGTGATGGAACGGGAACTGGTAAACTCTTTTTCTGAACCTTTAGTACAAAAAACAATACAGGCAATGCCTGTAAATTATAAGGTACAAGTTTCGGGAAGGCCCATTAATTTATTTTATTTAAAAGATGGATTAAGAGAAAGAATTGAGAAAAAAGGAGATCAATATCATATTGCAAACACATCGTTACAATTCAGCCGGGATCAAATACTGGCTGAACTTAGAGAATACCCGGGGCGGTTTAGCCCGAATGTAATATTGAGGCCCTTATTACAGGAAGCCCTGCTACCTAATATAGTTTTTGTAGGGGGTGGTGCAGAAATTGCTTACTGGCTTGAGTTGAAACCCGTGTTTGAAGCTGCTGCCATTCCTTACCCGGTATTGCTCTTGCGCAATTCATTTGCTATTGTACCTCAAAAGACCGCAAAAAAAATTACTGATCTTGAAATGGAACCCGCCGAATTTTTTAAACCTGAACTGCAAATTATAAATGACCTGGTGCAAAAGCGCTCCACGAAACAGTTGAGTTTATCAAATGAAAAATTAGCACTTATAAAAAATTATGATTCTATTCGTAAGATTGCGGCTGATATAGATCAAAGTTTAGACCGGCATGTGTGGGCATTGCAATCAACTGCGATTAATAGAATTTCTTTATTAGAAAAGAAAATGCTAAAAGCAGAAAAGAAAAAATTTGAAGCTGAAAAGAGGCAGGTATCAAAAATTAAAGAATCCTTTTTCCCCGCTGGTATTTTGCAGGAAAGGGTAGAAAATATACTGCCATATTATAGCCATTTCGGGAAACCCATCATGGATGCGCTTTACCTGGCATCTACAGGATTACAACAACAATTCTGCATACTTACCCAAACAGATTAATCATGGCAAGAATCCTGGCAATTGATTATGGCGGAAAACGAACGGGCATTGCCGTAACCGATCCTTTACAAATTATAGCTACAGGCCTCACCACCATTGAATCGAAAGCGCTGATCCCGTTTTTAAAAAATTATGTAACCGGAGAAGAAGTGTCGCTTATCATTATCGGGATGCCCAAAAACCTTGATGATAGTGACACACATGGAACCCCCTTAGTAAAAGCAGCTATTCAGAAAATAAAAAAATCATTCCCGGGTATGGAAATTATAGAGGTAGATGAAAGATATACTTCTAAAATGGCAAAAGCCGCCATGATAGAAATGGGGATGAAAAAAAAGCAACGGCAAAATAAAAAATTAGTAGATGAAATTGCAGCCACTATTATGCTCCAGGAATTTATGCAAAACCGGTGATGCAAGAGTACTGTGCTTGTTGTTTTACACAGGTATCAGTATCTTTGTAATCTTAAAATAATGGTAAAATGGTGCTCCCAATTGTAGCTTATGGCTCCCCGGTTCTTCGTAAACTTTGTAAAGATATAGATCCCGGCTACCCCAATCTTTCTATATTGATAGAAGATATGTGGGAAACCATGTACCGCAGTAGTGGCGTAGGTTTAGCGGCCCCTCAAATAGGCAGGGACATTCGTTTATTTGTTATTGACAGTACCCAGGTATTTGAATCTTTAGATAAAGAGGAAGAAGGCATTTATCCCGATGCGCCGGGCATTAAACAGGTTTTTATAAATGCACATATTGAAGAGCTGGAAGGTGAAGATTGGGTTTATAATGAAGGTTGCCTGAGTATTCCCAAAATAAGAGAAGATATTCTGCGGAAAGAAAGTGTAACCTTACGCTATTGCGATGAAAATTTTGAAGAACATATAAAAACATTTGATGGGGTTACAGCAAGAATTATTCTGCATGAATATGACCATACCGAGGGCAAGCTTTTTATTGATTATGTGAAACCGCTAAAACGTACATTAATGAAGCGTAAGTTAGATGATATTTCAAAAGGAAAGATACAGGTAGATTACCGGATGGTGTTCTTAAAATAATGCGATCGGATACATCCTTTATAAATTATTTTATTTCTATACATCGCATCCTTTGGCCCAGGGAATTAACCCCTTCTTCTTTCCAATAAAATCATCATCATTAATCCCAATAATATCCTTTCTTCTTCTCCTTCTTCAAATTCCGAAAGTTTATCTACTGTAAATCTTCTTCCAAAAAAGGAAGCTTCTTTTTTCAGCCTGGCTACCAGGGTGCCATCGGGGCGGGTTACGGTATAAGCGGGGTTAAAAAAATATCCTGTAAACATACCGAGTACAGGGATTTCTGAAAATACAGCATCGCCCAATTTGGTCCAGGCATTTTCTTCCCGTATCAATAAATCCTGCCTTTGTTTCTCATCATATATCTCATAACGGGCTTTCCAAATGGAAGCCCATCCCTTGCGGGCTACACGACCTGTTTCACGGCCATTTGCATCGGTAAAAAGATAGGATGCAGAAAAATCAATCCATTTATTCGCTTTAATATTATATTTTAAAATCGTTTTTTGTTCATCTTCATACACATTAATATCTTCAATAAGCCTGAAAAGTTTCTGGCGTACATAGGCTACCAATTCATCATTGGCATCTTTTGCTACAAAATCATTAGCAAGCGTTGTTATTTTAAATATAAAGCGAAGGGGATAGGCATTTTTTGTAAATGCGAACTGAAGTTTTTCCATATCAATCTATCAAATGAAAGTGAAGTAAAACCTTTTTTTGCTGAAAGCTATCACTAAAATATTTGTTAATGAATGAAAAGTATTAAATCCTTTGGGTTTTTTATAACATTTTCACTTCTACTTTTACGTTACACATTCAAACCAACTTGTTCATCTTTAAAACTTGCAAAAATGAAAAGATGTTTACTTTTTTTGTCCTTTTTAGGAGTGGGTTCCTTTGTAATGGCGCAACAATCGCTGCAAGCCGAAAATCAAAACCCGGATTATAATACCAGCCGGCAAAAGTATATGGCTTCCCGTGACAAGCTCCTCACTACCATGGGTACTACGGTACAAGATACATACAAAGCTTACGATTGGTACGAGGCCAAGCAGGAACGTAAGCAACAAAGGTATCTTGATCGCCGGGAAAGAAGGATGTATCAAAAATATTACCCTCAGTACGATTCGTACCGGTATTACCGGCCTTACAGCAATTATAACCGGAATTACTATCGAAATAGCCCTTATCGCCAAAACTGGTATTATTGGTTTTGGTAAATGCCCGTTTTTATTCCACACCCTACTTTAATTATCCACTTTAAATTTTTATTTATGAAGCCATTTTTTACCCTTTGTATCTTCTCTCTGCTTTTATTATTGGCCGCCTGTAGCCGGCATGTAACCAGAATAGACCCTGCTGAAACACCCGATATCAGTGGCAACTGGAACAATACAGACAGCCGGTTGGTTGCCGAAGAAATGATCCATGATGCGTTATCCGCTGCCTGGCTGTCGCAATTTAATGAGGCTAAAAACCGGAAGCCGGTAGTCATTGTTGGGATGGTAACTAACCAAAGCCATGAGCATATTACTGCAGAAACTTTTATGAAAGACCTGGAGCGTTCTTTTATTACCACATCAAAAGTGGGACTGGTACAAAGCGGGAAAAAGCGTGAAGAAATGCGGGCAGAAAAAGCAGATCAGCAAACCAATGCTTCGCAAAGCAGCATGAAAAAATTTGGGTTAGAAAATGGCGCCGATTATATTCTCCAGGGTTCTATTAACTCTATTGTAGATGCTCATAAAAGAAAGAAAACAGTTACCTACCAGGTAAACCTGGAGCTCACCAATATTGAAACCAATGAAGTAGTTTGGATTGGTGATAAAAAATTGGCCAAATACATTAAGAATTAAAGCCGGTTTCTCAATCTTTTAATGCATACTCATGTTACTCCTTATTAAAAGGCTTGCAGCATTATGGATGCTGGTTCCTTTGCTTATTTCATGTACTACTTACCGCATGGGTATGCAGTCTTATTATGATGATTTAGACACGCATCATTATGATAAGGCCCTGCAGCGCCTGGAAAAGAACAAAAAAATAAAAAAAGATAGAAATAAATTACTTTACTTAATGGAGGCGGGTAAGGTATGGCATCTTAAAAATGATTTTGAAAAAAGTAATTTTTATTTTAATGAGGCAGATGGGTTTATAGAAAACGGGCATCAATCGGTGGGTAATATAGCCGCAGCAAACCTGCTAAACCCCATGCATGAAACTTACCTGGGTGAAGATTTTGAAAAGTTCATGCTGCATTATTATAAGGCTTTAAATTATTGTTCACTGGGTAATATAGAAGATGCATTGGTAGAAGCACGCCGGATAAGCCTGGATATAAATAAACAATCCGGCAAATATCATGATAAAAAAAACAGGTATAGCAAAGATGCATTTGCACTGAACCTGCAGGGAATTATTTATGAATTGGGCGGCGATATCAATAATGCATTTATTTCTTACAGGAATGCTGCCGATGTATATTTACAGGCAAACAATACCTATTATGGTGTATTACTACCGGAACAGTTAAAAAAAGATGTGTTGAGAACGGCCTGGCAAATGGGCTTTACCAATGAATTTACACGGTATCAAAAATTATTTGGGGAAGATTTTAAAATGGGCGATAATACCGCCACAGATTTGATTTTGTTTATTGAAGAAGGAAAAGCGCCTGTAAAATCGCAACAACTCATTCATATTAACTATAATGGGAATGGTAAAATGGGTTGGTATGAAACCGGGGGTGCCTACCATCCTTTCCCTTTTGATTATGGTTATTACAATATAAATGCTGATAAGCTTACTTCTTTTAGAAGCATAAATGTAGCATTACCAAATTATATTATACAAACCCAATCCCTGCAGCATAAATCAATTTTCATAAATGGCCATGAATACAAGCCAGAACTGGCATCAGATATAAACAACCTGGCAGTAAATATTTTGCGGGAAAGATTTATTCCAGAACTTTCTAAAGCGCTGGCCAGGCAATTAATAAAAAAAGGTTTTGAAATGGCTGGCGAAAAACTGGCAGAAAGTGCAGTGGATACCCATGATAGCAGTAACCTCTCTGAAGCTGAAAAAGAAGAAAAACGCAGGCAAAAAAAGAAAAAAGCGGAAAGCGCAGGAGCGGCCGCCGGGTTTGCGATTAATTTATTTAACCGCTTTAGTGAAAAAGCCGATACCCGCAGCTGGCAAAGCCTCCCTGCCTATATTAGTTATGTTCGTATTCCGTTACAACCCGGTAGTAATGATATTGTACTCACTATAAACGGGAAAACAAAACATTTACAGGTGATGGGGGGAAGTGGTTTGCAAATGAGGAGTGAAGTGTTTTACTAACTGTATTATTATAATTTAATTTCTTCATCACTATCATCGTAAAACCTGAATTCGGTAAGATGGTAAGATGAGTTTGCAACCACTTTAATTTTCTGTTTAAATTTCCAGCTCCATTTCATGCGCCTGCTGGGAAATCCGCAAGTAAGATAGGTATATAAAATAGGGTGTACAGAAACCGTTAAATGTTTATGTTTTTGCATAATAAGGTAATTCAGGTTTTTAAAAATTTCATCTTCTAATATTAAAGTGGATGAAATTTTACCTGTACCATCGCAACTGGGGCATACTTCGCTGGTGTTGATGTTCATTTCGGGCTTCATGCGCTGCCGGGTTATTTGCATCAACCCAAATTTGGTAATGGCCAGTACGGCGTGTTTAGCCCGGTCTACCCGCATGTATTGATCCATGGCATCGGCTAATTTTTTCTTATTTTCAGCCATGCGCATATCTATAAAGTCAACAACGATGATGCCGCCCAGGTCTCTTAAGCGTAATTGACGGGCAATTTCTTCAGCTGCTTCCAGGTTAGTTTCCAGTGCATTTTGTTCCTGGTTATTGCTTACACTTTTATACCCGCTGTTTACATCTATTACATGTAAAGCTTCGGTATGTTCAATTATTAAGTAGGCTCCGCTGGGTAAGTTTACCGTTTTGCCAAATGCAGCTTTAACTTGCTTCGTAATTCCGTAATTATCAAAAATGGGAGAATCGCTATTAAAATAGGTAACAATGTCGGCCTTATTAGGGGCAATACGTTGTATATAACTTTTTGTTTCTGCAAAAATATTTTTATCGTTTACTACAATGCGGTTAAAATCTTCGTTTAGCAAGTCACGCAAAATACTGGTGGCTTTGCCCTGTTCTCTTAATATTTTAGCCGGTGGTACTGCCCCTTTTAAATTTTGTTGAATTGTTTTCCAGGTATGTACCAGGCTCAGCAAATCTTCGTGAAGTTCGGCGGTATGTTTTCCTTCTGCTGCAGTACGAACAATAACTCCCAGGTTTTTGGGTTTTATGGCTTCAATTATTTTTTGCAGCCTTTTTCTTTCATCAGAAGAATGTATTTTTCGGGATACGGCTACAATATCATTAAACGGGGTTACCACCACAAACCTGCCGGGTAAAGAAAGTTCGCAGCTTAAGCGGGGGCCTTTTGCTGCAATGGGTTCTTTTAAAATCTGAACCAGTAAGTTGGGTTTACCATTTAAAACATCAGTGATTTTGCCGGTTTTTACAATTTCAGGTTCTACTTTAAAGGTTGAAAAATCAAACCCGTTTTCTGACCTGTCATTTACAGCTTGTTGGGTAAATTTTAAAATGGAACGGATATAGGGGCTTAAATCTGTGTAATGTAAAAATGCATCTTTTTCAAATCCTACATCAATGAATGCAGCATTCAATCCCGGGATTAGTTTTTTTACTTTTCCCAGGTAAAGGTCTCCCACGGCAAAACTGGCATCTGCTTTTTCAGAATGCAATTCTACCAGCTTTTTATCTTCCAGCAGGGCTATTTCTACACCCTGGGGAGCGGTATTAATAATTAACTCCTTGGTCAAAATTTTAATTTTGATAAGATCACAACATCACACGGTGAGTAACATCTAATGGTACAGCACAACTGGAAACGGGGAACCGTGCAGGTGTTCATGTACTACCTATGTTATAGAATCTTACGGAAAGGTATACTCCGTAAGCGTAAGAAAGAATTAACTATCTTTTTTTATGACGATTTTTTCTCAAACGCTTTTTACGCTTATGCGTGGCTATTTTATGGCGTTTTCTTTTTTTACCGCAAGGCATGTCAAAATCTTTTTAATGAATAAAGTTGTTTAAAATATCTTTGTTTTTCCTGCTATTGTTTATTTCAGAGATTGAATATGGGCATCTACTTCTTTGCTATAGGCAGGGTTGTTTACCAGTTTTTTGCTCATGTTATACCATTTAATGGCTTCTTCTTTTTGTCCGTCAGCTGCGTATGTGTCGGCTAAAAATGCAACGGCTTCCACATTATTGGGTTCGGCAGCTATAACTTTCTTAAAGCGTTCTATTGCTTTTTCATATTGCCCCGATACCGCTCCTCCCACTGCCAGTACAAATTGTGCTTTCATGTTGTTAGAATCTTTTCTTACTACAGAAAGTAATTGTTGTATACCTGCCATGGTTTGCTGTGGATCTCCACTGGGTCCCTTCCCATATATATAAGAACTCCCTAAGCCAATCTTCAAATCATCATCGTTTGGATTTAAAACCAGAGCCTTTTCAAATAATGAAATTGCTTCGTCCGTTTTCCAGGCTAACCTGGCCGGGTCGTGTTCCCGTTTTAAATCCTCTAAATATAACCGGGCTGCAAAATTGAGCTTTTTTTCTGAATTCTCCAACTTCGCTGCTTTAGAAATATAATAAATATAAGCATCGTGGTTGTGTACACTGTCTTCCCAAAAGGCAGCCAGGCTCTCGTAAGCCTTAATTTGCTGGTCTTTTACATCACCACGGGTAATCCCATTTTCTAATTGAGAAAGTAAAATTGTTTGAGATGGAGATAATTTTGCCTTTGATTCATTTATATTTGACTGGATATCAAATACTTCTGTTTTTGCCGCCTCGTTGGTTAATGATTTTTTAGCGATAGATGTACTTCCAAAAATAAAAAGTACAACTACCAATACGATACCGATTCCTGCAACCAATATTTGTTTCTTCACCACTTGAAATTTTATACGAGTTGCAAAGGTACGTTAGTCTTCGTTATCTTCTTTTACAGGCGGTTCCTCTTTTATATTGGGCGAGTTTTTAATTTCCAATAAGAATTCTTTAGCCGGTTTAAATGAAGGAATAAAATGTTCGGGAATAGCAACGGCGATATTCTTTTTAATATTTCTTCCTATTTTAGCAGCTCTTTTTTTAATGATAAAACTGCCAAATCCACGTACATACAGGTTTTCACCATTTGCTAAAGTGGCTTTCACTTCTTTAAACATGGTTTCTAAGGTTACTAAAACATCTACCTTTGGAATACCTGTTTTTTCTGAAATCTTATTAATGAGGTCTGCTTTTCTCATACTAGGAGTATTTTATAATATCAATTTACAAAAAAAATATAAACTCTGCTGCTTTAATAAGTAATATTTACAATTATTTACTTATGTATAACAAAAACCTAACCATAAAACGCAAATTCACCAAATTTCTTTTGCAATGGCATAAAAAATTTAATAAGCGGCAAATGCCCTGGAAAGGAGAAAAGGATATGTATAAGATATGGTTAAGTGAAATTATACTGCAACAAACAAGGGTTGAGCAGGGAATGGCTTATTATAACCGGTTTTTAGTTTCCTTTCCCAGCATAAGCAGGCTGGCTGCTGCAAGGGATGCTGAGGTAATGAAATTATGGGAAGGGTTAGGCTATTATTCCCGGTGCAGGAACCTTTTGGCAACAGCCCGGTTCATTACTTCTGAGTTAGATGGCCAATTTCCTAAAACCTATCCGGAATTATTAAAATTAAAAGGGATTGGCCCTTATACTGCGGCTGCTTTGGCATCATTTGGGCTCAACCAGCCCCATGCCGTTTTAGATGGAAATGTAATACGGGTACTCGCCCGCTATTTTGGTATTTATGAAAATGCACAAACGGGTACAGGAAAAAAAATATTTTCAAATCTCGCCCAGGAGTTAATAGACTTACAGGAACCGGGTATATATAACCAGGCCATTATGGACTTTGGCGCTACTGTATGTAAACCCATATCGCCGCTTTGTGAAAGTTGTGTAATGAGAAAAAATTGTTTTGCTTACCAGCATCAGCAGGCTAATGACCTGCCTGTAAAACAAAAGAAATCAGTGAAAAGGCAAAGATGGTTCTACTATTTATTGGTACAGGTAAACGGCGCATTCCTGGTAAGGGAAAGGAAACAAAAGGATATTTGGCAGCATTTAAATGAATTTATCCTGCTGGAATCACCCCGGGCACTTAGCAAAAAGCAGGTATTGGCATCTGGTGAATTTATTGATTATGTAAAACTATCTGAAACCCTGCCTGCTGTATCAAAAGAATACAGCCAGCAGTTAACGCACCAGGCCATTTATGGTAGGTTTATCGAAATAAAACTCAAAAAAACACCCCCTTTAGAAGGCTACCAGCTGAAAACTAAAAAAAGCCTTCAAAAACTGGCTTTCCCCGGTTTCATAAATAAATACTTAGGTGAAATGAAATTAAAATAACCCAAAACCGCTAAGGTGCTTGCCTTTTATGAATTTAAAAGATTAATGTATCTTTAATTAAGGAAATGAACATTAGAATAATTGATTATTAAATTTATATTATGAGAGGCGTAAATAGGGTCATGTTGATAGGTAATTTAGGAAAGGATCCCGATATCCAGTTCCTGGAAGGAAATATTGGTGTGGCTAAATTTTCATTGGCAACTACAGAAACTTATAAAGACAGAAGCGGGAAACTAATTTCCCAAACAGAATGGCATACCATTGTGCTATGGCGGGGCCTGGCAGAACTGGCTCAAAAATATTTGCACAAAGGAAGCCTCGTTTATATTGAAGGACGCTTAAAAACAAGAAGCTGGGAAGATAAAGAAGGGAATAAAAAATTTGCTACAGAAATTGTAGGCGACAACCTGATTATGCTGGACAAAAGGGGAGAAGGATTACAGGGGGGCGGATTTGAAAATTTTGATAATGCCGGCCCCGAAGATAATTCTTCTGCTTCACCCGAACCCGGTGACGAAAGACTCCCTTTTTAAAACAGGGATAAAAAAAATTGTTTACTAAAATTATTGCTTTGGACTACCATTCGGTATTTAATACGGTTCATGCCTTTGTATTCTTCTTTTTGGCGCTAAGCCCTGCTGCCGTTACCGTTCTTTTGGTTACTACTTGTATTTTACTTTTTCTTTCTTTTATTGTTTCAGGAAGCCAGGTTGCTTTTTTTTCTTTAACGGGTAAAGATATCCGGGTGCTTAAAAAAAGGGAACATCCTTCTTACCGACGGATTGTAACCATGCTCGATCAGCCTAAAACCCTGTTGGCATCCATGCGTATTGCAAATAGCTTTTTCAATCTTTGTATCATCCTTACTTTGAACCTGCTGATAAATAACTGGATGCCTGTTTCTGAAAATGGCATGTATGTATGGCCGGTGTGGGCCATCTTTTCATGTAAATTAATTGTTATAGCCATTATTATAATTGTTTTTGGTGAATTATTACCCAAAGTGTGGGCTACCCATCATAAAGTGAGGTTCGCATCCTCCTCCTCACTGATTGTAGAAATTTTCAATAGCCTGTTTTACGGGTTTAGTAAAAAATTGGTTCGGTTAAATGATGGGTTAATGAAAAAATTTTCTCCGGAAAATAATGTAGGATCAGGTTCAGCTAATATTGATATGGCTATAGACCTGCTCCCCGAGCATGAGGCCAGCGACGAAGAGAAACAAATATTAAAAGGGATTTATAAATTTGGAGATACTTCGGTAAAACAGGTAATGCGTACCCGGCTTGATGTAAGCGGTATCTCTTTTACCAGCAACTTTACAGAAGTAATGCAAAAAATACAGGAGCTTCATTATTCCCGGATACCTGTTTATAAAAGTAATCTGGATGAGATAGCCGGCATTTTGCACACAAAAGATATTCTACCGCATATTGATAAAGAATATGATTTCAACTGGCATGCCTTGTTGAGGAAACCTTATTTTGTGCATGAACAAAAATTTATTGAAGATTTATTGCAGGAGTTCAGGGATAAGCGTATTCATTTTGCCGTGGTGGTTGATGAATTTGGCGGCACTTCGGGTATTGTAACATTAGAAGATATAATGGAAGAAGTAATTGGCGATATACAGGATGAATTTGATGATGAAGAAAGTATTAATAAAAAAATTGATGATTATAATTATATTTTCGAAGGAAAACTGATGATCCATGATGCCTGTAAAGCCATGGGCTTGCCGGTAGATACCTTTGATGAAATACGGGGCGATAGTGATTCTGTAGCAGGCCTTGTTTTAGAAATTGCCGGTGAATTTCCGCAAATTGATTCTAAATTAGTAAGCGGGGATTTTACTTTTATACCCTTATCCATCAATAAAAACAGGATTGATAAAGTACAGGTAATGGTGGCACCCACAAATAATTAAAATGAACCCAACGAAATTCAGTAAAATAGTTTTCTCCCTTTTTTCTCTCGTTTTTTTTATGGCTTGCAATAGCCCGTACAGCACTAAAAAAAGAGGCTATTTTAAAATTCAATTGCCCCCGCATACGTATCAGTCTTTTAATGAACCGGGCTTCCCGTATAGCTTTGAATATCCAACGTATGCCCAAATTACTCAAGACAGTACTTATTTTGACAGTAATCCCGAAAATCCATATTGGAGAAATATTGATTTCCCCCAGTTTCATGCACGCATCTTCTTAAGCTACAAAATCATTGGCGGAAATGCTTTATATAAAGTACCTGCAGGAAATGGAAATTATAAAGATTCACTGGGTATAAATCATTTTGATAAGCTGATCAATGATGCCTTTATGCTTACCAATAAAAATGAATCTGTTGCCTCTTCTATACAGGATAGCCTCTTTAAAACAGAAAACGGGGTAACCGGGGTATATTTTAAAGTGGGGGGTAATGCAGCAACAGCCAGCCAGTTTTTTATGACAGATACCGTTAAAAACTTTATTCGGGGTGCACTTTATTTTAATGTTACACCCAATGCAGATTCGTTAAAACCGGTGCAGGAATTTTTACAACAAGATATCCGCCACCTCATTCAAAGTTTTAAGTGGCATACAAACTAATTTTCTCAAGCCCATAAAAATCCCTTTAGTAAATCGTATTTTTGCAGCATGATAGCAATAGATCATGTATTATTGAGCGACCCCATATTGCAGGAAGAATTTGTATGTGACCTGGGGAAATGTAAAGGAGCTTGTTGTGTAGACGGGGATGCCGGCGCCCCCTTAGAAAAAAATGAATTAAAAGAAATTGATAACGCACTGGAAGCCGTTTTACCTTACTTACATGAAGAGAGTAAAAAAGAAATTGAAAAACAGGGGAGGTATGTTTATGATCCGGAATTTGGATGGGTAACCCCTACCATCAATAGCAAGATTTGTGTTTACGGCATGAAAGATAAAAACGGGATTGTAAAATGTGGTATAGAACAAGCTTACCTGGATGGAAAAATTAAGTGGAAAAAACCCATAAGCTGCCATTTGTTTCCTGTAATTGTAAAAAAAAGCCGGGATGGTAAAACAGAATTTGCAAATTACGAACCCCGGGAAGATCATTGTAAAGCCGCCTGTGCCTTAGGGAAAAAATTAAAAGTTCCCGTGTATCAATTTTTAAAAGAACCTTTAATACGCAAATTTGGTGAGCCGTTTTACCAGGCTTTAGAGGCTGTGGCAAACCATCAAAAGGAAAAAGCAAATCCCTGACCTGTAATATTCAAATTGAATCTTTGTAATTTTTTACAAAAAAATAAAAACCTTATATCCATTTGTATGAAATATCTGAAACAATTCATTCCCCTTATTTTAATTTTTGTGGCTGCTTGTACTGTAAACAAAGCAAAAATTGATGATAGCCTGGAAAAATATTTTACAGCAAAGAATGTAGAAGGTTGCTTTACGATGCTCAATAATGCCAATGGAAAGATCACCGTGTATAATATGAAACTAGATACCACCCGCTTTTTACCGGCTTCTACTTTTAAAATTGTAAGTGGGTTAATTGGCCTGGAAACCGGTAAGATAACCGATGAAAACATGGTGATAAAATGGAATGGTAAAAAGCATTATTTTCCCGATGGCACCGAAGCCACAGCATGGAATAAAGACCTAAGTTTTAAAGAAGCTTTTAAAGTAAGTGCTGTACCTTACTTCCAGGAAGTGGCCCGCCGAATAGGTGCAGATACCCTGCAGCAGTGGATCGATACACTGGGGTACGGCAATAAGAATATAACAGGCCCTATTGATTCTTTTTGGCTTAACAATACGTTAAAAATATCTCCCGATGAACAGTTGGGATTGCTTAAAAAACTATATTTCGATCAGCTTCCTTTTCGTAAATCAGTACAGCAGCAAATGCGGGAAAATATGATGCAGGAAAATACTACGGCATACAAATTGAGTTATAAAACCGGCTGGGGGTTTAATGAGTCAAACCAGGCTATTGGCTGGCTCTGCGGCTGGATAGAAGAAAACAACCATGTTTATTTTTTTGTGACCCTGGTAAAATCAGAAGATCCTAAGATTGATATGAAGCCTGTGAGGATTGGAATAACAAAAGATATTTTAAAACAATTTGGTTTTTTTGAAGGTAAGAAATAGTCCATTCAATTACCCTGAAACTAAAAATATTGAGCATGCCGGAATTTGAATACAATGGGTTGCTTTATCTCTTAATTTTATTACCACTGGTAGTATTCATTTTTTTATATGCACTGAATAAGCGCAAAAAGGCAATAAAAAAAATGGGTGACAAAGTGCTGGTAGATCAATTGCTTCTTCCTTTTAAACGCTATGCATTATTCGCCCGCTTTTTACTCCTGCTTTTTTCTATTACCTTTCTTATTCTTGCAATCGCCAATGTAAGAATTGCAACCGGATCTAAAGGCCCGGCCCGCAATGGCATAGATGTAATGATTGCCCTGGATGTGAGCAAAAGTATGCTGGCGCAGGATATACAGCCCAGCCGGCTGGATAAAGCAAAACTTTTAGTAAGCCGCTTGATTGATAAATTACCCGACGACCGCATTGGCATTGTAGTTTTTGCCGGTAAAGCCTATTTGCAAATGCCGCTTACGGCAGATCATAGCGCTGCTAAAATGTACCTGTCTGCGGCTACGCCCGATGCCATACCTACACAGGGAACCGTTATTGGAGATGCCCTTACCATGTGTTACCGGGCTTTTGATTCCAAAGAAAAAAAATATAAAGCTGTTATCCTGATTAGTGATGGTGAGGATCATGATGAAAAAGCAAATAAAATAGCTTCTGATATGAATAATGAGGGGGTAATTATTTATACCATTGGGGTTGGCTCATCTATGGGGTCAAATATTATTGACCCGGCTACCGGGCAACCCAAAACGGATGTACAGGGTAATGTGGTAGTAACTAAATTAAATGAAAAAGAATTAAAAGATATTGCGAAAAGCGGGGGCGGCACGTACCAGTTGTTAATAAACAGCGATCTTGTTGCCAATAACCTGGAAAAACAAATTGGCACTATGGATCAGCGAATAGTAAAAGATAATTCGCTTAATAATTATAAAAGTTTCTTCCCCTATTTAATTGCTATGGCATTGATAGGTATGTTAATTGAATTTTTTATGACAGAACGCCGGTCATTAAAACGAATGGCTAAATATGGCGGTACCGGCGTTATTTTACTTTTATGGCATGTACCTGCATGGGCTCAGGCAGGCAAAGAAAATATTGCCGAAGGAAACAAACTTTACAATAATAAAAATTATTCAGCGGCAGAAAAAGAATATGAAGTGGCACTCAGTAAAAACCCCAATAGCAGGATTGCTCTTTATAATATGGGAAATGCTGCCTATAAAAATAAGAAAATCGATGAAGCTATTGCCGCTTACGACAAGGCCATTCCCTTAATGGGTAATACCGAAGAAAAAGCAAATGCGTATTATAATAAAGCTGTGGTTTTACAAAACGAAAACCGGGTAGATGAATGTATTATTGCCTATAAAAATGCATTAAAACTTTGGCCCAATCATGAAGATGCCCGGCAAAATCTTCAAAAAGCATTAAGAAAAAAGAAGCAAGACGAAGAAAAAAAGAAAAAAGACCAGGAAAATAAAGATAAAGACAAACAGCAGCAGCCTAAACCCCAACCATCCAAAATGACAAAGAAGGAAGCCGAGGAGAAACTGGAAGCGCTGATGCAGCAGGAGAAAAATTTACAGGATAAAATGAATAAAGCAGATGCACAATCGGTCAATAAGCCCGAAAAGGACTGGTAAATCCAAACTTCCCCATTTTTTCAGGGTTCGTTAACTTTGCACTTCAATACTACATTCATCATGCATTTATATTGCAATGCTATTTCAGCGTATAAAAGATTAAAAACAAGAGAAGTAAAAATAGGAGACCTTATTTTAGGCGGCGATCACCCCATATGGGTACAAACGATGACCACGACTGATACCATGGATACCGGGGCAACTATTCTGCAATCTATCCGCTGTATAGAAGCCGGTGCAGATATGATCCGCATTACTGCTCCTTCAAAAAAAGAAGCAGAAAACCTGGAGAACATAAAAGATGAATTACACAAAAGAGGATATCATGTACCCCTTATTGCCGATATTCATTTTACCCCTAACGCTGCTGAAATTGCTGCAACCATTGTTGAAAAAGTAAGGGTGAATCCCGGCAATTACGTAGATAAGAAAAAATTTGAGCAAATAGAATATACCGATGCGGAATATGCTGAAGAAATAAACCGCATCCGGGAACGATTTACCCCACTGGTAAGAATTTGTAAAGAACATGGTACGGCCATGCGTATTGGTACAAATCATGGCAGCCTCAGCGACCGCATCATGAGCCGTTATGGCGATACCGCTATGGGCATGGTGGAAAGTGCAATGGAGTTTTTGAGAATTGCCCGCCAGGAAGATTACCATAATATAGTGTTAAGTATGAAAAGCAGTAACCCGTTAGTAATGGTACAGGCTTACCGCTTACTCATCTATCATATGATGGAAGAATTTGGAGAATGCTACCCCTTACATCTTGGCGTTACCGAAGCCGGTGATGGCGAAGATGGCCGTATAAAATCAGCGATCGGCATTGGAAGCTTACTAAACGATGGCATTGGCGATACCATACGGGTGAGTCTTACTGAAGACCCGGAATTTGAAATTCCGGTTTGTAAAGACCTCGTAAAAAGTATATCCATAAACAATGAAAATGACTTTGATACAAGAGCGCTTTTAGAGAACCTGCCCTATTCTCCTTTCGAATATAATAAACGCCATACCTTACCTGTAAAAAACATAGGAGGTACACAAGTGCCTGTTGTGATTGCCGATTTTATGCAGGCATCCCAAATAACCCCCGCATCGCTTATTGATATTGGATATAAATATGATGGGGAAACTGATAAATGGACAATCTCT
Source organism: Sphingobacteriales bacterium 39-19 (assembly GCA_001898465.1). GTDB lineage: Bacteria > Bacteroidota > Bacteroidia > Chitinophagales > Chitinophagaceae > Ferruginibacter. The sequence continues at coordinate 368,424 of MKTX01000007.1, forward strand.
GATGCCGCTGCTGATTTTATTTACAGTGCTGATAAAACCGTAGATTTTAACTTACCGGGTACACTATGTGTTATTTGTAATTATCGTACCTGGATACAGCAAAGGGAGCAGGAAAAATATTTTCCTTTATTTACCCGGGAAGAATACGTACAAGCTCATACAAAATCAAAAACCCTCAATTTTATATCCATCGATGTAACAAAACCATATTTTGATTTTTTACAAAAGATAAAAGGAGATCCTACGATTGTATTTTGTATTTACGCCAATGGTTCTAATGCCATGCAACAGGCCAGGATGTTTTTTGTACAATTATTAATTGAGAAAATAACCAACCCGGTGGTACTTTGTATAGAAAGCCATTATGCTACTGTAGATGAGCAGCTCATACAATTTGCATCCACATCCGGGGGGCTTTTTGTAGATGGTTTTGGTGATGGCATTTGGCTGATGAACGATCCGCATAAAATGCTCAACACACCCATGAAAGGCAGAACCTACCTGCCCATGCAAAATAATGTTCAGTTTTTAAACAACACTTCTTTCTCCATTTTACAAGCAGTACGCAGCCGTATATCAAAAACTGAATTCATCAGTTGCCCTAGCTGTGGCCGTACCTTATTTGATTTACAGGAAACCACAGCCAAAATAAGAAAAGTAACGAGCCATTTAAAAGGATTAAAAATTGCCATTATGGGCTGTATTGTAAATGGGCCGGGTGAAATGGCAGATGCCGATTTTGGTTATGTAGGTAGTGGCCCGGGAAAAATAACTTTGTACAAGGGTAAAGAAGTAGTAAAAAGAAATATAGATGACCAGGTGGCGGTTGAAGAACTGATTAATTTATTAAAAGAAAATGATGTGTGGATTGAACCCACAGAAATCATGAATAATTGAACTGTATGCAAACAGATTTTTTAGTTATTGGAAGCGGCATTGCAGGATTAACCTATGCATTAAAAGTGGCACAGGATTGCCCGGATAAAAAAATAACCATTCTTACCAAGGCAAAAAGTGATGAAACCAATACTAAATATGCACAAGGAGGTATTGCAGGTGTATGGGATAAAAGCCACGACAGTTTTGAAAAGCATATAGAGGACACATTAATTGCAGGTGATGGGCTTTGCGATAAAAATATTGTAGAGATTGTAGTAAGAGAAGGCGTGCAACGCATTGCCGAATTGATAGAGTGGGGTACCCGTTTTGATAAGGAACCCGATGGTGATTATAAACTGGGTAAAGAAGGAGGCCATAGTGAATACCGCATCCTCCATCATAAAGATATTACAGGCAGTGAAATGGAACGTGCTTTACTCGAATCTATAAAAAAGTATCCTAATATTGAATTGATCACACATTGTTTTGTAGTAGATATTATCACGCAGCACCACCTGGGGTATTTAGTCACAAAATCAACCCCCGATATTGAATGTTTTGGCGTATATGTACTCAACCTGAATAGCAATAACACTGAAAGAATTTTAGCATCTACTATTTTATTGGCCAGCGGGGGCAATGGGCAGGTATATAGAAGTACCACCAATCCCTACATCGCAACCGGCGACGGGGTTGCCATGGTGTACCGGGCCAAGGGCCGAATTGAAAATATGGAATTTATCCAATTTCATCCTACCGCTTTGTATGAACCCGGTGTGCGGGGCCAGTCTTTTTTAATTACCGAAGCGGTGCGGGGCGATGGAGGAATTTTAAGAAATGCCGATGGAGAAGCATTCATGGTACGGTATGATGAAAGAAAAGATTTGGCTCCCCGTGATATTGTTGCCCGTGCCATTGATAATGAGATGAAAGTAAATGGTACCGAGTATGTATATCTGGATTGCCGGCAAATGGATCGTAAAAAATTCATGGAACATTTTCCAAATATTTATGCCAAGTGCAAAAGTATTGGGATTGATGTATTTCAGGATATGATCCCGGTATCTCCTGCAGCACATTATAGTTGTGGTGGTATTAAAACAGATGAGTGGGCCCGAACTTCAATAAAAAATTTATATGCTGCCGGCGAGTGTGCCTGTACCGGTTTACATGGTGCCAACAGGCTTGCCAGCAATAGTTTATTAGAAGCCATGGTATTTGCGCACAGGGCCTATCAGGATGCTGTGAAACAGTTAGCCATAAAAAAGCAAACTTTTGCAGATGCTTTTGAGCGAGTTCCCGAATGGAATGCGGCGGGTACATCGGCTCCTAAAGAAATGATTGTAATTACCCAAAGTGTGAAAGAATTAAAAATGCTTATGAGCGATTATGTGGGTATTGTTCGCAATAATGACCGTTTGCAAAGAGCCAATAGGCGGCTTGATTTACTGCACGAAGAAACAGAAACATTATATGAAAAAACGCAGGTATCGCCACAACTTTGTGAATTGCGGAATATGATTACTGTTTCTTACCTGATCGTAAAAGGTGCAGAATTAAGAAAGGAAAGCAGGGGGCTGCATTTTAACACCGATTATCCTAACCGGGGTAAAATTTTACAGGACACAATCCTGTAATGCTAATTCATAAAATCATCTTTATCCTCTTTTACATCAAAGAGATTATCCACAGCGCCCGCCATCATGGGAAATTTTTCTTTCACAAAATCCTTTATTGTCTCCAGCGCTTTTTCAGCCTGTTCCTGGCTAATATTTGCGTTGCTCATTAAATTATCAATTAGTTCTTGCATGATTTTTAATTTTTAAAGTGGGTTACTCTGTATCAAAACGATCTACTCTTTCAATACCGGGTAAGCTGTGTAATTTTTCTACCAGTTCATCTAACTCCTCTTTATCGTGAACAAATATTTTTACATTCCCTTCAAAAATCCCTTCTTTTGCTTCAATCGTCATAGCTGCAATATTAAATTTCATTTCGCCACTTATCAGGTTGGTTATTTTATGTATAACGCCCACATCATCAAGTCCAATGATTTTTAAACCGGTAAGGAAAGAGATCTCTTTATTTTTTACCCACTTTGTTTTTACCACCCGGTGCCCATAATTGGCCAGTAAACGTGCGGCATTGGGGCAATTGGTACGGTGAATTTTTAATCCTTCGCCGGTTGTTACAAAACCAAATACATCATCGCCGGGTATTGGCTTGCAGCAATTGGCAATGCTATATACAATACGGTCGCTGCTTTCGCCGAAAATGATCAGTTCGGTATCTTTTTTTTCTTTCCGGGAAGGGTCATATTCCTTTTTTTCTTCTACCGGTTTGGGTTCTGGCCTGGGGGCAATCAGCTTATCGCCTGATACCGTAAATTCTTTGAGTTCTTTTAAGTCTATTTTTTTTCGGGCTATATCATACAGCAGGTCCAATGAATTCCCGGTTTTATAAAAATTACTCAGCTCTTCCAGGTTGCTTTGGCTCATGGATACATGCATGCTGTCTAGCTTGCGTTGTAAGATGTATTTACCATCTTCGGCAATGGTTCGTTTTTCTTCTTTTAATGTATCTTTTATTTTTGATTTGGCTTTGCTGGTTACTACAAAATTCAGCCACTCCGAATTGGGTTTTTGTTTCGCACTGGTAATAATTTCTATCTGGTCGCCACTGCGAAGCTTATGGCTAATGGGAACAAGTTTATGGTTTACTTTAGCGCCAATACATTTGCTGCCTACGGCAGTATGTACGCCAAAGGCAAAATCCAGTGCCGTAGCGCCTACGGGTAACATTTTTACATCACCCTTGGGTGTGTACACATAAATTTCCTCGGTTAAGAAAGAGGTTTTAAAATCTTGCAGGAAATCAAATGAACTGTCTTCCTGCCCGGTAAGGGCTTCCCGTATTTGCTCAAACCATTTATCAAAACGATTTTCTTCCGAAGTGCCTTCTTTGTATTTCCAGTGAGCTGCCAGGCCTTTCTCTGCAATCTCATTCATGCGTTTAGTACGAATCTGTACTTCTACCCATTTTCCTTGTGGCCCCATAACAGTGGTATGCAAGGCTTCGTAGCCGTTGCTCTTGGGGTTGCTTAACCAGTCTCTCAGGCGCTCTGTGCTGGGGTTATATGCATCGGTTATAATGCTGTAAATTTTCCAGCAATCTTCTTTTTCTTTTTCGGGGGGTGAATCTACAATAATGCGAATAGCAAAGAGATCATAAACTTCTTCAAAAGCCACACCTTTCTTTTTAATTTTATTCCAGATAGAGTGAATGCTCTTCGGCCGCCCATATATTTCAAAATTTAATCCTGTTCTTTCCAGTTTTGATTTTAGCGGCCTTATGAAATCATTGATATAGCGGGTACGTTCTCTTTTGGTATCCTGTAATTTTTGAGCAATAAACCGAAAGCTGTCCGGTTCCATATATTTCATGGCCAGGTCTTCCATTTCGGTTTTAATATTATAAAGCCCCATACGGTGGGCTAATGGAGCATATACATATACCGTTTCTGAAGAAACCTTTAATTGTTTCTCTCTTTTCATGCTATCTAAAGTTCGCATGTTGTGTAAGCGATCGGCCAGTTTTATTAAAATGACACGGGGATCATCCGTAAGAGTAACTAATATCTTCTTAAAATTTTCGGCTTGCTGGCTGGTATTGCTGTCCATTACAGTTGCAATTTTGGTAAGCCCATCCACAATTTTTGCGATTTCATTACCAAATTCCCGTTGTATATCCTGTAAAGTGATATCGGTATCTTCTACGGTATCGTGCAGCAAAGCGCAAATCGTACTGCGGATACCCAGCCCAATTTCTTCTACGCATATTTTAGCCACAGCCAGTGGATGTAAAATATAGGGTTCTCCACTTTTCCTGCGCATGGTTTTGTGCGCTTCTGCTGCCATCTCAAAAGCATGCCTTAAAAGTTCCTTATCGCCCGGCTTAAGCTTGCTCTTTAAAGCTCTCAATAAGGCACGGTATTGCCTTAAGATCTCTTTTTTTTCTTCTTCTTCGTTTAACCGGTAAGCTGGTATTGTTTCTGTTACTTCCACTATTACGAATTTAGTTTAAATAATGGCTCGGTCAAAAAAACACTTTATAAGACGGGTACATTCTTAAAAAATTTTCCTATAAATTGTGTAGATTAAAATTCTACTTCTATAGAAACTTACTCTTATGAATAGAAAATCCCCCCCAAGGGATTCAAACAGTAAAAGGCCAGCTGTTAACTACACAATGGGGCCAGGGCTGTACTTTTAATGATTTAGCGCCACTGATGACTTGCGCAACCAACTGTAATCAAAGAGCCTGTACAGGGTGTGTAGCCACTGCAATGGCGCAGGTTATACGCTATTGGTAGCCAACTAATTCTTATAATTATAATTATGCATCAATGCCTGCTGCATATGGGAATGCAGTGGTGCAAAGATTAATGTGTGATGCTGGTATTGACGCTGCAACGAGTAAGTTTGGATACATCTATCCATATTCAAACAGTATATCTATTCAATAAATACTATAAGTTTTTACTTAAAATAATAGCTAATGGCCGCTCCATACGGTTATTAGCTATTATAATTTCAATTAAATTTCTTCATTTTTATTAAATAAATCCCCTACTTTTGCACCCCATTTGCGGATGTGGCGAAATTGGCAGACGCACTAGACTTAGGATCTAGCGGAGCAATCCATGTAGGTTCGACCCCTATCATCCGCACTCTTCACCCATAAATTCCTCTCTGCCCAGGAGAGGTTTTTTAAAATATTAAAGCATCATCGTATGGCAACTATCGAAAGAGAAAATATGAGTTTATTAACAGATAAGCTTACCGTAAAAATCAGTAAAGAAGATTATATGCCGGCTTTTGAAAAAAAGCTGAAAGAATATAGTAAGTCTGCTAATATTCCCGGTTTTAGAAAAGGAATGGTACCGGCCGGTATGATCAGGAAAATGTATGGCAGTTCTATTTTTTCTGATGAAGTATTACGTACAGTTGAAAAAGAATTATACAACTGGCTCAATAACGAAAAACCTGAAATTTTTGCACAACCCCTGCCCATGCAAACTACAGCGGCCCAATTGGATATGAATAGCCCCGCAGATTATCATTTTGATTTTGAAATTGGCCTTAAACCTGATTTTGAACCGGCTGATTTAAGCAAAGCAAAACTTACCCGCCATATCGTTCAGGTTACGGATGATATGGTAGAAGAAGAAATTAGCCGGATGCAGATAAAAGGGGGCAATACGACGGAGCCGGAAATAATTGATAACCCCGAAAATGTGATTAATATTTTATATACCCAGGCAGATGAAGCGGGCAAAGAAGTGGAAGGGGGGATACAAAAAGAAAATTCTGTTTTGCTGAAATATTTTACCCCTGCTATGCAGGAAAAACTCATGGGCAAAAAGGTAAATGACAGCATTATCTTTCAACTGGATAAAACTTTTGAAGCTGATAAATTAGATATGATGCTGCAAGACCTGGGTTTTGAAAAAGGAGATAAGGAGGCAGCTAAAATTAATTTTAAAGCCACTATTATAAAGTTAGAATTGGTTGAAAAAAGAGCGCTGGAAGAAAGTTTCTTTGAAGAAATATTCCCGGGTAAAGGCATTAAAACAGAAGAAGAACTACGAAATGCTTTGCGTGAAGAAATTCAGCATTATTGGAATATGCAAAGTGCCAACCAGGTGCAGGATCAGATTTTTCATTATTTAGTAGATCATACCACTATGGAATTCCCTGCTTCTTTCCTCAAGCGCTGGTTGCAAACCTCCGCCGAAACACCAAAAACAGAAGAAGAGGCCGAACAGGAATATCCCCAATTTAGCAACCAGTTAAAATGGACTCTAATCAGCGATAAATTAATTTCTGATAAAAAGATTGAGGTAACACAAGATGAACTTAGAGATAGCATGAAGGCAGAAGTTATGCGTTATTTTGGCCAAATGAATATGGGCGACGACACCAGCTGGCTGGAAAGTTATATAGATCGTATGATGAAAGATGAAAAACAAGTAGATGCCACTTACCGGAGGCTCATAACTACAAAGCTCTTTGAAAGCCTGGAAAAAGAAACGAAACCCACTGAAAAAACGGTAACCGCTGATGAGCTGATGGCCATGCAACATCATCATGCACATTAATACTCTTTAAAAAAGATTTGTAAAATAAGTGCCCGGTCCGGGCATTTTTTTTGCACATAAGAAAGAAGTAAATTGAATATAATATGATAAAATAATTGATGATGAATACCCGGTTTCTTTATTTTGTTTTTATTGGTATTTGTATGTCTCAATTTGCTGCAGGGCAAATATCCTGGCAAATTGCCGATACTGATTTTGGATTATTACCTGCAGGTTTCCATGTGTATAAAACTGCAGATTCTCTTGATGGAAGGCCCTTTTTAGCCTATTATGCCATAGCTGATTTAAAAAATAAAAAATTGGTTTTTTCAACGGACACCAGCATGGGCCGCAGGCTTAGCCCCCGGGAATATTATCAAAAAAATAATAATCCATTACTGGTTGTGAATGCTGGTTTTTTTTCATTTAATACCAATCAAAATTTAAACCTGGTTATTAAGGACGGTAAACTGCTCAGCTATAATATTCATAACCTGGCGGCCAAAGGAAAAGATACACTCACTTTCCGGCATCCATGGAATGGCGCATTGGGTATTAATAATCACCGGGAAGCAGACATTGCATGGGTTTTTACTGACTCCGGTTACCGGTGGGCTTATGCCTCGCAACAACCTGTAAAGCCACTCCATGATAGCATGGCAGTAATACATGTAAAGCAATACAAGGGCTATGACATAAAAAAATGGAAAATGAAAACTGCGGTTGCTGGCGGCCCCGTGCTTTTACAAAACGGGCAAATACTTATTAGTAATGATGAAGAACTAAAATTCAGCGGGAAAGCAAAATATGATTTTCACCCCCGCACCATTATAGGCTATACTTATGATCATAAAATAATTGTATTGCTTGTAGAAGGCCGGCATAAAGGGATTGCCGATGGTGCCTCGCTTATACAATGTGCTCAAATTATGAAAGACCTGGGTTGCGCAGAAGCCTTAAATTTAGATGGTGGTGGCAGCAGTTGTATGCTTATTAATGGAAAAGAAACAATTTGGCCATCTGATAAAGGGCTTCAGCGAAAAGTGCCTGCTGTATTTCTTATTGAAGCCCGTTAAGTATATTTTTAATTAAGCATTACAGCTTCTTTTACCTGTTTTATTTTATCTTCTAATTTTATTTTATCCCAACCTCCCAATACATTACGCACATTGTGAAATCCCTGGCGTTTTAATAGAGAAGCGGCAATTACACTACGATAACCGCCTGCACAATGGATATATACATTTTGATGATCTTCAAAATTTGCCAGCAAGGCGGGGTCAATCATTTCGTGCAAGGGAAGATTCATGGCATTTACAATATGGCCGTTATTAAACTCTGCCTGCCTTCTTACATCCAGTACCAGTAATTGTGGATCATGGGGGATGTCCATCGCCAGCTCGTCAGCTTCAATATCTATGATCATATCTATTTTCTCGCCTGCTTTACTATAGGTTTCAAACCCTCCTTTCAAATAACCCTGAATTTTTTCGAACCCGACTCTCGCAAGCCGTATTAATGATTCTTCTTCTTTACCGGGTTCGGTAATTAAAATAATGGGCTCATCAAAAGATAAAATATTTCCTGCCCATTCGGCAAAACGTCCTTCCAGGCCAATAGAAATGGAACCGGGTACAAAAGCCTGGGTAAATGTGGTGGCAGGCCTGCTGTCTAAAATGATAGCATCCTTAGCCATCCATTTTTTAAATGTGTTTAAATCCAATGCCTGCAGGCCTTGTTTTTTTAAGTCCTGTAAATTACGATACCCTTTTTGATTGATTTGGGCATTCACAGGAAAGTATTTGGGTGCATCACCAAGCCCTTCAGTTACAGCTTTTATAAATGCTTCTCTGTCTTGCGGCTGCAATGCATAATTATTTTTCTTTTCTTCACCAATGGTACTAATAGTATTTGGCCCCAGGTTTTTTCCGCAACTACTTCCCGGCCCATGTGCAGGATATACAAGAATATCATCAGCCAATGGCAAAATTTTTTGTTGTATGGTATTATATAAAATATCAGCCAACTCTTCTCTGCTCATATTTCCGCTGCTGAGGTCGGGCCGGCCTACATCACCTACAAATAAAGTATCACCTGTAAAGATTGCATGAGGTTTATCATTTTCGTCTCTCAATACATAGCAAGTACTTTCTAATGTATGCCCCGGGGTATGTACAGCTTCTATTGAAATTTTTCCTATACGAAACCGCTCCCCGTCTTTCGCATTGTGAACAGGGTAAGCGGGATTGGCACCCGGCCCATAAATGATGGGGGCACCGGTTGCTTTGGCCAGGTCAATATGGCCGCTTACAAAATCTGCATGAAAATGGGTTTCAAAAATATATTTAATGCTGGTATCCCGTTCTTTTGAAACTGTCAGGTAAGGCTCAATATCACGCAGGGGATCTATAATAGCTGCTTCACCATCACTTTCGATATAATAAGCAGCTTCACTTAAGCAATTTGTATAAAGTTGTTGGATGTACATATTTACACTTTTAATTTATTCGACAAAAAAAAAGCGGTATACCGCTTTTTAAATAATACATTACCCAAATTAAGCAACTAATTGCTCCACAATTTCATTTACCTGGTCAATTCTTTTGTAATTAACAGAATAATAAATGAACTTACCTACTCTGCTTGTGGATACAAGACCTGCTTTGCGTAAAATAGCAAGGTGCTGTGATGCAACAGACTGTTCAAGGCGCATTTTTACATATATCTCAGTAACCGTTATTTTCTTTTCGGTTTCTATGAGATTTAAAATTTGCTGCCGCAGTTTGTGATTTAAAGCCCTTAATACCATTGCCGCTTTTTTTACATTGTGGTAATTCACCTTAAGTGACTCAGCGTTTTGCTGAATTGTTTTTTCAACTAATTCAGGCTGTTGTGTTTCAACAATCATGGGTTAATTTTTTTTAATGCTTGAACTAATAAATTCCAGCTACAAAGATACAAAACCCCCTATATTTTTAAAAATTAAGTATTGTTAAAAGTATAAATATGACAGTTCTGTGTAATTCAATTATTTAGTATAGAAAGATTTTACATATAATGGCTCGCTATATGCTAATTCTGTAAAATTTCCGGATAAAAACTTTTTATATGACATTTCTGCCAGATCATTTTGCAAAGGAGATAATTCTGTAAACAGGGCATTTGAAACAGTACAAATGGGTTCCCATTTTTGTGCCCCATCACCAAAAAATACAGGAGTGCTGTTTTGGGGTAAATCTAAAAACGAATGGTTATCCAATATGAGTGCCCGGGCAGGCATTATTTCTTCCAGTTTTTGATTATAACCGGCAGTAAAAACTTCCATTCTCCGGGCGTCAATCATCGGGAAAAGTAAATATTCCTGTTGTGATTCAGGCAAAACCCGGATCATAGAAGCGGCCATTAATGCTAAAGTTCCAATGCCTATTAAAGGAACCTGCAGTGCAAAGCATAGTCCTTTTGCAGATGCCATTCCAATGCGTAACCCGGTATAAGATCCCGGGCCATATACTACCGAAACAGCCTGTATTTCTTTTATGGAGAGAGCGGCTTGCTGCAATACCTTATCTATTGCCGTGTGTAAAAAAGCGGCATGGTCAAGAGTTGTATCATTACAGGCTACTGATATTATTTTTCCCTTTAAACTTACTGAAACGCTTGCTTTTTTTAAGGCAGTATCAATATTTAAAATATAGGCCATTACCTGTTTGCTTCTTTTTTTAATAATGCACTTACGGTAAATCGTTCATCGGTTTTTGAAAGTGTTTCCAAAAGTTCGCAAACATTTTTTAAGCCAATTTTTTCTGCCCATTCAAAAGGGCCGTAAGGATAATTTGTTCCCAGTTTCATAGCAATATCTATTTCTTTTTTTGAACTTACTTTTTCTTCTAATGCAAAATAAGCTTCATTTATTATTAATGAAATAATGCCCGGGCTTATAAAGCCTGCTATATCTTGGGTGAGTATCGCCTTTTTTCCAATAGATTGTAATACTTCATGAACCCGATCATCTAAGACACCGGATAGTTCCCAGTATTCTTTTTCTACAAAACCGTTCCATCCATTCATGCGTATAATATTGGCAGGAGCATGTAAATCTTTGAGGGTATGGCAAACCGAATTAATAAAGATAATTTTACCCGGAGGCAGGTTTTCTGGCGTAGTTGGATAAAAGTAAAAATAGGCATCGGCATCCTGTGAAAAAAGGCCGGGTGCATCCTGAGCCCAGGTACAATTTATTCCCTCCATTGTTTGTAGCATATCCTTAATTTCGGGCGGAGCACAAATGGCCAGATTCATATTTTCTTTTTTGCAAAAGTAAGGGATGGTAATGGGGAGTAAAAATACATTTTAACAGGTTTTATTTTATTGTTAGCAAATTAAGCAGTACTTATTGCAGTGTATTTACTTTTAGTAAAGGCGATAGAAACAACATAATTTTGTATTTCAAAAAAATGTAAAAGAAATGGAAAAAAAGATCATCAACACAAAGGAAGCGCCGGCTCCCATTGGCCCGTATAACCAGGCCGTAATGGCCAATCAATTTTTATTTATCTCTGGTCAAATTGCATTAGACCCTGTATCCGGTGAGCTTAAAACCGATACCATTGAGGAGGAAACCCGGTTGGTTATGAAAAATTTAGAAGCTATTTTAAATGCTGCAAAACTTAATTTTTCTCAAGTAGTAAAAACTACCATTTTTTTAAGTGATATGCAGCATTTTGGTTTGGTAAATGAAATATATGGAAGCTATTTTGAAAGAGATTTCCCGGCCCGGGAAACCGTTGCTGTAAAGACACTTCCTAAGAATGTAAACGTAGAAATTAGCATGATTGCCTGCGCATGAAAAAAGTCATTGTAACCGCTCCTGTACACCCCTGGCTGGTAAAAACATTAGAACAAAAAGGATATCAAGTACTGATGGAGCCGGCTATTCATTATGAAAAAATACTGGAACTTGTAAAAGATGCCGAAGGTATATTGGTAACTACCCGGTTACCTATCGATAAAAAAATATTGAATGCTGCCACTTCGCTACGGTGGATTGGCAGGCTGGGCAGTGGCCTGGAACAGATAGATGTAGCGTATGCAGCACAAAAAAATATTTTCTGCGTAAGCAGCCCGGAAGGCAATTGCAATGCGGTGGCAGAACATGCGCTGGCAATGCTGCTAAACCTTATGAATCATGTAAACCGGAGCTCCGCACAAGTGAAGAATGGCTTATGGTTAAGAAACGAAAACAGGGGTATTGAATTAAGTGGTAAAACAGTGGGCATAGTGGGTTTTGGAAATACCGGCGCTGCTTTTGCAAAATTGTTACAATCGTTTGATGTAACCATACTTGCTTATGATAAGTATAAATTTGATTTTGCTGCCGGCAATATTAAGGAAGTAAACTTTGAACAAATATGCCGGTATGCAGAGGTAATTAGTTTTCATTTACCCCTTACTGCTGAGACCGAATATATGGGGAATACCCATTTTTTTAATTCCCTGCAGTTAAAACCCTGGATTCTCAATACAAGCCGGGGCAAAATTATAGATACTGAAGCGTTGATACATGCCTTGCAAAAAGATCAAATTGCCGGCGCTGCATTAGATGTACTTGAAAATGAAAAGTTGACTACTTTAACGCCTGGCCAGTCGCAGGCACTAAAAACCCTTCAATCTATGGATAATGTACTCATTACACCCCATATAGCCGGGTACACCCACGAAGCGTATTTAAAAATGGCAAAAGTGGTAATAGCCAAGCTGGAGAAGTGGGGTGCATTATGATACATGCCGGGCTATCAGAATCTTTATTGTATTGAATTGTAAGAGATATGTACCCGCTTAAATTTTTAAGAATTTATTTTTTAGTTTTCTGAATAATAGTTGTATATTCGTGTTACTATATATGCAACGCTTCGGCTGCCCTGCCGAGGCGTTGTATTTTTTTTATACCGAAAACAGATTTATCATGGCAGAAACAAACTATGTAACACAAGAAACATTCGAAAAAATGAAGCGTGACCTGCAGGATTTAAAGACCATCGACAGGCCCGCAGCCAGTAAAGCCATTGCCGAAGCCCGTGAAAAAGGCGATCTGAAAGAAAATGCAGAATATGATGCGGCAAAAGAGGCCCAGGGAATGCTGGAAGCCAGGATCAAATACCTGGAAGGAGTAATTGCTACTGCCCGTATACTCGATGAATCAACCATCGATACCAGCCGGGTAAGTATCCTTACAACCGTAAAAGTAACCAACCTGGCCACTAAAAAAACAGCTACTTACCAGATTGTTTCAGAAAACGAAGCCGACTTAAAAGAAGGTAAAATTTCTGTAACATCACCTATCGGGAGTGGCTTGTTGGGTAAACTGGCGGGTGAGGTTGCCGAAGTAAAAGCACCGGCAGGTATTTTGAAATTTAAAGTAGAAGAAATAAGCTTGTAACTAACATTACCGAATAGGAAAGCCCGTTTGGTAATTTCCAAACGGGCTTTTTCATTTGTATATTTGTAAAAAGAGTTATGAGCATTTTTTCTAAAATTATTGCAGGTGAATTGCCGGCATATACTATTGCCGAAGATGAAAATTTTATTGCCTTCCTGGATATTGCGCCTTTAGTAAAGGGGCATGTACTGGTTGTGCCTAAAACTGAAATTGATAAAGTATTCGACCTGCCGGATGATATATTGGCAAAGATCCTGGTTTTTGCCAAACCCATTGGCAAAGCCATAGAAAAATCATTTGCATGTAATCGGTGCGGTATTAGTGTGGTGGGTATTGAAGTGCCCCATACCCATGTACATTTAATTCCCATAAATACGGCAAACGATTTAAATTTTACCCGGCCCAAATTAAAGCTGGAGGCTGATGAAATGAAATCAATTCAACAAAAAATACGTAGCCACCTGGCTACTTAATCCTGCCCGGATTTTTTGTAATAAATTCTTTCCAGTCTTTGGTTTTTGTTTTTGCGGCGCCCAGTGGGCCGGATTCCTGGAAATGATGGCATACAGCTACTGCTAATGCATCTGATGCATCAAAATGAGATGGCGTATAGCTAAACTTTAGTAATTGCTGCAGCATTTTCATCACTTGTTCTTTATCTGCATTGCCATTCCCGGTTACGGATTGTTTTATTTTTTTGGGGCTGTATTCAAATACATCCAAACCTGCATGCATAGCCGCTGCAATGGCTACCCCCTGAGCCCTCCCAAGCTTTAGCATGCTTTGTACATTTTTACCAAAAAAAGGGGCTTCTATAGCAAAGCAAACCGGGTGATATTGTAAGGTAATTTCAATAATCTTACTATGAATTTTCTTTAACCGTTCATAGGCATCCATTTTTGCAGAAAACTTAAGCACGCCCATATCCATCAATTCCATTTCTTTGCCGGTAAGTTTAATGAGGCCGTAACCCATAATAAGGGTACCGGGATCAATTCCTAAAATGATTTTTGTTGTTTTTTGCACTGTGGAAGTTATTTTTACCAAACTAAAAATGGGGTTGAACAAAAATATCAAAATAATAATTAACTATTGGCTGGGGCCACTGTTGTTTGTATTATTAAGTTACAGCTTGTACCTGCAAATTGCCAATAAGCCCGATTTGCCCATGCGGTGGCAGCAAATAAAAGAGGCAGCACATAACCCCATGCTTTGGCTTATTGTATTGCTGATGTTTTTGAACTGGGGCATTGAAGCAAAAAAATGGCAAATCCTGGTGGCGCCTCTTGAAAAAATAAACCTGCTTACTGCTTTTAAAAGTGTATTAGCCGGCTGCAGTGTTACCATGCTTACGCCAAACCGGGTGGGTGAATACGGAGGCAGGATTTTGTATATAAAACCACACAATAGGTTAAAAGCCATAGCACATAATATACTGGGCAGCATGAGCCAGCTATTTATAACCCTGTTAATGGGTATTTGCGGGCTTATTTATTTAAAATATTTTGCTGCCGGCAATTCCAAAATTTATGAACTGCTTCCTGCTTTTGCCATTAATACATTTTTATATCTTAGTATAGGCATTACCACCCTATTAATATTGCTATACTTTAGGGTTGGTTTTATTGTGAAAATGATTTACAGGTCAGGAGTTTTAAAAAAATTTGTTAAGTATATTGAGCATTTAGCCAATTTTGAGCGAAAACAATTGTTAAGAATCCTGTTTTTATCTTTTTTTAGATATCTGGTATTTATATTGCAATATATGCTGATGCTGCATATTTTGTTTGTAGCGATTCCGGCGATAACCTGTTTTTGGTTGTTAAGTGTTTTTTACCTGGCCATGGTAATGGCTCCGTCAATTGGTTTTACAGAATTACCTTTACGGGCAGCAGCCAGTGTACAGATACTGCAACTTTTTAGTGATAATATTGCAGGTATGCAGGCAGCTTCGCTGGGCATTTGGTTAATAAACCTGGTAACGCCGGCCATTATTGGCAGCCTACTTATTTTTGGACTAAAAATTATGAAAGATAAATGATAAAGATATTTACCCAACCTTTTGCCATGCTGGCTATATTAGCGGCCCTTAGCTTTACACCTGCTTACCAGCCTGGCGGTGACCAGGCTCCTTTATGTAATATTCGGAACACTTCATTTAAAGCCGGTGAACGGGTTACTATGAAAGTATTTTATAATGCCCTGGGAGGTTATATTGGGGCGGGTGAAGCTACTTTTACAACTACTTTAGAAAGGTTCAATGGAAAACCGGCATATCATTTTGTAGGCGAAGGGAAGACTTATTCTTTTTTTGATAATTTTTTTAAAGTGAGGGATCGTTACGAAAGTTATGTAGATACCAATACTTTGTTACCATATAAATTTATCAGGAATGTAGATGAGGGTGGGCATAAGATTTACAACAACATTAGTTTTAACCAGGAGGCCAATACCGCTACCACTACAAAAGGAGTTTATAAAATTACGCCCTGTATGCAGGATGTGGTAAGTGCTGTATATTATGTACGCAATATTGATTTCAGTAAATACAAACCGGGAGATAAAATTCCTTTTGATATGTTTTTAGATGATGAGATCTTCCATATGTATGTACGCTATATGGGAAAGGAAAAGGTAAAAACCCGTTATGGTAAATTCAATGCCATTAAAATAAAACCCCTTTTATTGAAAGGAACTATTTTTGAAGGAGGAGAAAAAATGAATGCCTGGATCAGCGATGATCCCAATCACTTATTGCTAAGGGTAGAAAGCCCCATATCCGTGGGTAAAATAATTGTAGATATGTTTGGGTATCAAAACCTGCGTTACCCGTTAACCTCATTAATCCGGTTAAGGTAAGCGAATTATTTTTTTAGCGTTTACAAATGCCTGCTATTTTATATTTCATACAGATTAAAACTTTCTTTTAAGCGAATCCCTTTTTCAGTTTGTTGCAAAGTACCACATTCAATGATGGGGTCGTGTTCAAAAAATAAGACGTAGTCATTAGCAACGGCTTCGGTTAAAAAAGATTTTTTTTCATTTAACGTGGTAAGCGGGAACATATCATAAGCCATTACATAGGGGAGCGGGATATGGCCGGCAGAAGGTAATAAATCTGCCATATATAAAATTGTTTTTCCTTTGTAATTCATCTGGGGGAGCATCATGGCTTCGGTATGGCCAAATACCTGGCGTATGGCAATTCCCCCGGGAAAATCGGATCCCGCATCTTCAATAAATTTCAACTGCCCGCTTTCACTGATAGGAATAATATTTTCTTTTAAAAAAGAAGCTTTTTCACGGGCATTGGGTTCGGTGGCCCATTTCCAGTGGCGGGCATTGCTCCAGTACGTTGCGTTTTTAAATGCCGGCACCAGTTTATCTCCAGCTCTTACAATGCTGCCACCACAATGATCAAAATGTAAGTGCGTTAAAATAACATCTGTAATATCGTCTTTATGGAATCCTTTAGCTTGTAAGGATGAATCCAGTGATTCATCGCCATGTAAATAATAATGACTGAAAAATTTATCGTCTTGTTTATCACCGATCCCGTTGTCAATTAATATTAATCTTTTACCATCTTCAATAAGCAGGCAACGCATGGCCCAGTTGCACATGTTATTCTCGTCGGGGATATTTATTTTACTCCAAATGGTTTTGGGTACTACGCCAAACATGGCGCCCCCGTCTAATTTAAAATAGCCGGTGTTGATTGTGTGTAATTGCATAACTAATTAATTTCTGCAGGTTTATTGGGCGCCGCTTTTGCATAAAATAAAAAGAGTAATCCAATAGCAAAAAATACTACCAGTGCTAAAACAGAATTCCGCATACCGCCGGCACCCACCGTTTTTTCTTCAATATACGCAAAAGATAGTAAGCCAAGGGCAATAGCAATTTTTTCGGTAACATCATAAAAACTAAAATAAGAAGCGGTATCCCGGGTAACCGGCATTAATTTGGCATAGGTAGAACGGCTGAGTGATTGGATACCGCCCATCACCAGGCCTACTGCCATGGCCAGTGCATAAAATTGATTTTCTGTTTGCATAAGATAACCAAAAAAACAAAGTAGCATCCAAAAACTTACTACCCCAATCAGTACCGGAAAGTTGCCAAACTTCATTGATAGCCGGCTCATACCCCAGGCCCCGGCAATGGCTACCAGCTGGATTAATACTACGGTAATAATCAATTTGTCTTTGGGGAGATGTAATACTTTGCTTCCAAAATTAGAGGCTACCAGCATGATTGTTTGCACACCCATATTGTAAAAGAAGAAAGCCAATAAAAACCGCTTCATAACCGGGATCTTTTTAAATTCATTAAAAACCTTTTTAAGTTCCAGGAAGCCCGAAGTAAATACATTCTTCATATTTCCATTGGCCGATGCGGTTCCATGGGGTAAGCGGGCAAAGGGTATTTGGGCAAAACCAAACCACCAGATTCCTACCAATAAAAAAGTGAACCTTACCGCATGCGCTTCATTTTGCAGGAAGGGGATTTTATCCCAAAAAACCACTAACAAAAATCCAATGATTTGCATAATTACGCTTCCAATATATCCAAATGAAAATCCCCTGGCGCTTATGCGGTCACGGTCTTTGGGGGCTGCAATTTCGGGCAGGTATGAATTGTAAAATACAAGGCTGGCATAAAAGCCATATGCAGCAATCATCATACTGAAAATGCCCGTATCAAAATGCTTTTCATCAAAGAAGTACAGGCTGCTGCAACCCAAAGCACCAACAAAACAAAATACTTGCATAAACTTTTTCTTACTGCCTTTATAATCAGCAATAGAAGATAAAATGGGCAAAGTGAGCGCCACTAAAATATAAGTAAATGCCAGGGCATAATTATAAAGCGCTGTATTTACATAGCTACGGCCTAAAAACCGTACACTTTCATTAAATGGCTCCCCACGGGTCATTTCTGTATAATAAACCGGGAAAAAGGTGGTTGTGATAACTAAGTTGTAAACCGAGTTGGCCCAATCGTACATGGCCCAACCATTAATCACTTTTTTGGATGCCGTTTGCATGCAGTTCTGTTATAATAAAAAACGTAATATACTGCTAAAATGGGTATGAATTAACGGGCAATGATTCCTTTTTGTAAAAGAATCAGTAGCACTACCCCTAAAACAATTCTATAAATCCCCCACACACGGAATCCATGTTTTTGTAAAAAATGAATAAAAAATCGGATTGCTAATAGCGCTACAATAAAGGCTACCAGGTTTCCCAGGGCTAATAATTTTATTTCCTGGCTGCTAAAACCACCGGATGTTTTATAAAACTTTAATAACTTATAACAGGTGGCTGCCAGCATGGTAGGTACGGCCAGGAAAAAAGAAAATTCTGCTGCTGCATGGCGGCTGAGTTTTTGCTGCATACCCCCAATAATAGAAGCGGCACTCCGGCTCACACCCGGTACCATGGCCAGGCATTGCCATATACCAATGATGAATGATTTACTAAAACTGATCTCCTTTTCATCATGCACTTTCGGATCTTTAAAAAAATTATCTATAAATAATAAAATAACACCCCCCCCCAATAAAGCAACAGCTACGGTAGTTGTGCTTTCCAGCAGTTCATCAATCTTATCGGCAAGCAGAAATCCCAAAGCCAAAGCAGGTATTACACCAATGATGAGTTTGTAATAGAATGAAAGATTTTTGAAGTTGAAAAATTTTTTATAATATAACACAACTACGGCCAGGATAGCCCCCAGCTGGATGGCCACCGTAAACATTTTTGTAAAATCATTATCGGGAACATTTAGCATTTTTTCTGCAATAATCATGTGCCCGGTACTGGAAATAGGGATGAATTCAGTAAGGCCTTCTACCACGGCGATAATGATACTTTGTATATAATCCATAGCTGGTTTTTATATGTAAAAGCCGGCCTCATTACTGGATATCTTCCAGGTGTGGTGGCCGGCGGTTATAAAGTGATCAAAAAAATAATCAAGCTTCTTTTCTTTTTTTCATGATGGCATAAATTTCAATAATGAAACCAATGATAATTAATAATGGGGCAACTGTAATACGTATGGGGCTATACACGCTATCATCAGAAAATACTTTAGGGTCTGCACTTTTACCACCGCTCATTAAAAAGAATCCCAATGCCAGTATGGCCAGGCCAATGAGCATCCATATAAAATTATCTTTTTCAAAAAGCCGAATATTCTCATTCGGGTGCTTGGGGGTTGTTTTATTTGTTGACATAAAATAAATTGGTTTGCAATATACAAAAATCAATACAGGTCATCCAACTTCATGCGAAGGTATTTTATAACTGACCGGTGGGTGCTGATAAGTGTTATCGTGATACCCAGGATGATGATGAGTAAAAACAGCATAAACAATCCTTTATTATCGTGTAATAATTTAAAATCGGGGATTAATTTTTCTATTAGTATAACCGAACCCCACAGGGCAACAATAGCGATGGCTGCAGCAATAAGCCCGTTAATAACAGCCCGCTGATTGAGTGGCCTGGAAATAAAACTTCGGGTAGCGCCTACCATTTGCATCGTTTTGATGAGGAACCGGTTGCTGTACATGGCCAGCCTGATGGTATTATCAATAGAGATCACGACTAAGATGGTAAGTAATATCGCCGCAATTAAAAATATAACGGCTGCTGTTTTTACAAACTTACTCACCTTGCTCACCGTTTCTGCCGGGAATTGAAATTCGGAGATTACGCCTGGGTATGCAGCTTGCAGGTGGGTTGCCAATTGATCCAGGCTGTCTTTTTCTACGTAATCAGCTTTTACATAAAAATCCACACTTTCGGGAAGCGGGTTATTATCCAGGAACTGCTTCCAGGTTGTGTCATTTTCATTATTCCATTTTTCCATGGCTTTTTCCTTGGTTACATACTCTACCCGGTTAGCATAAGGAAGCGAACTGATATATTGAGTCAGGCTGTCGATCCTGTTCTTCTTTACATCTCGGTTTAAGTAGGTATGTACCTGGATGCTTTCTTTAAAATAATCTCCGGTTTTGCGGAGGTTTAAAAAAAACCAGCCTACAATGCCAAACAAAAAAAGTACCAGCGATACACCAATTATGGCATATACATAACTGGGTTTACCTTTTGAACTAGATGAGAGTTTTCCAAACTGCGACATGAATTGGTTATTTTAGGATTTATTGATGAGAAACTATTTTTTATCAAAGCTTCTTAAAAAAAATACACCCCGGGGTGAAACGGGGCAAAAATAAAGGTTTTTGCATGGTTTACTTTATTTTTGCTGCCTGCTAAATGAATATCCGTCAAATTTATTTTTAATCTTGCATAAAGGCTGCTTATTGAAATGTTAAATTGTTTTTCATTTTAATAATGAATGAAAAATAAATAGGCAGGTATAAAATAATTTTGTTGCATGGCGTACGGCGGTACAAGAGACTGACAGCCATGAAGCCGGGCTTTGCAGGCAGATGGTAACATAAAAAGAAAGTAAACTGATGGAATATAATTTTAAGAAAATAGAAAAACACTGGCAGGAAGATTGGAAATCAAATGACCTGTATAAAGTGAGCAATAACAGCAAACTGCCCAAATGCTATGTACTGGATATGTTTCCTTACCCCAGTGGAGCCGGTTTACATGTGGGCCATCCCCTGGGTTATATTGCCAGTGATATATACAGCCGGTATAAGAGATTAAAAGGGTTTAATGTACTGCATCCTATGGGCTTCGATAGTTTTGGATTGCCGGCCGAGCAATATGCTATTGAAACCGGGCAGCACCCGGCAGATACTACCCAAAAAAACATCACTACTTTTAAAAAGCAACTGGATAAAATTGGTTTTTGTTATGATTGGAGCCGTGAAGTGCAAACCAGCGACCCCTCATATTATAAATGGACGCAATGGCTTTTTTTGAAATTATATAACAGCTATTTCTGCAATACACAGCAAAAAGCAAGGCCCATTGAAGATTTAGTGGCCAAATATGAAACAAAAGGTACCGTTCATTTTACAGCCGGGGAATGGAAAGCATTTAGCGAAAAAGAAAAATCAGGTTGGTTGATGAAACGCAGGCTGGCATACAGCGCTTATGGTGAAGTGAACTGGTGTGAAGCTTTGGGCACCGTGCTGGCTAATGACGAAGTGGTAAATGGAGTAAGTGAACGGGGAGGGTATCCTGTAATTAAGAAAAAAATGCGGCAATGGTATTTGCGAATTACAGCCTATGCCGATCGTTTACTGGAGGGCTTACATACAGTGAATTTTAGCGATGCTATGAAAGAGATGCAACGCAACTGGATTGGTAAAAGTGAAGGTGCGGAAATAGATTTTGAACTGCAGGCTCATCATAAAAAGATAAAAGTTTATACTACCCGGCCCGATACTATTTTTGGTGTAGATTTTATTGTATTGGCACCGGAACATGAATTGGTTACTGAAATTACCACCGCATCGGAATTACCCCGGGTAAAGGCTTATATAGAATATGTGAAAAGCAGGAGCGACCGGGAAAGGCTGGCAGAAGTAAAACAAGTTACCGGTTGCTTTACAGGTGCTTTTGCTGTAAATCCTTTTTCAAAAAAAAACATACCTGTTTACATTGCAGAATATGTGCTGGCTGGTTACGGTACCGGCGCCATTATGGCCGTTCCCTGCGGCGATCAGCGTGACTTTGATTTTGCAAATCATTTTCATATTCCCATTACAAATATTATTGGTGAAGCTTTTAACGGGCGGGAAGCCAATGACACGAAAGAAGCTATTTTAGAAAATAGTGATTTTTTAAATGGTATGCTGATGAAAGAGGCGATTCCTTTTATCATTCATAAAATAGAAGAGAGCGGCTTTGGCAAAAGAAAAATAAATTTTAAAATGCGTGACGCAGGCTTTAGCCGCCAGCGCTATTGGGGAGAACCGTTTCCTATAAAGTGGATCGATGGGGTACCCATTGCCCTGCCAGAAAATGAACTGCCGGTAACCTTGCCCTATGTAGAAAAATATGGCCCCGGCCCCGAAGGTGAGGGACCCCTGGCCAACATCACCAAATGGAAAGAAAAGCACATGGAAACCAGCACCATGCCAGGCTATGCCGGCAGTAGCTGGTACTTTTTACGTTATATGGATCCGCATAATGAAAATGAATTTTGTAACCGGCAATTTAGCGATTACTGGAACCAGGTAGATGTTTATGTAGGAGGCACTGAACATGCAGTAGGGCATTTGCTTTACAGCCGTATGTGGACCAAGGTATTGTTTGACCTGGGGCTGATCGGTTTTGAAGAGCCTTTTAAAAAACTGGTGAACCAGGGGATGATACAGGGGAGTAGTAGGTTTGTTTACCGGGTAAATGGAGAAAATAAATTTGTTTCAGCCGGGTTAAAATCTAATTATGCTTGTGTTCCATTACATGTAGATGTAAATATTGTAGATGGTTTAGAATTGGATATTGATGAATTTAGAAAATGCCGGAATGGTGAATTTGCCGATGCCGAATTTATTTTGGAAGCCGGTAAATATATCTGTGGGGTAGAAGTAGAAAAAATGTCGAAGAGTAAGTATAATACGGTAAATCCCGATGAACTTTGTGATAAATATGGAGCCGATACTTTTAGGATGTATGAAATGTTCTTAGGCCCGGTAGAGCAAAGCAAACCCTGGGATACCAAAGGCATAGAAGGGGTACACCGGTTTTTAAGAAAATTATGGCGTTTATTTTTTTATGAGCAAGAGGGCAAAGTATGGGTTGATGAAAAAGCGACTGACGCAGAATGGAAAGTATTGTATAAAGCTATAAAAAAAATAGACCATGATACCGCTTTATTTTCTTACAACACGGCAGTAAGTGCATTTATGGTTTGTGTGAATGAATTGACGGAACTGGATTGCCATAAAAAAGAAGTGCTGGAAAAATTACTGATCGTATTATCTCCTTATGCACCTCATATTGCCGAAGAACTTTGGCACCAATTGGGTAATCCCGGTTATGTAATTACAGCGCCCTACCCCGGGGTAGAAGAGCAATACCTGGTAGAATTAGAAAAAGAATTCCCTATTTCTATCAACGGGAAACTGCGAACAACAATAAAAATGCCTGTATCTATAGAACAAGCCGAGGTAGAGCCCCTGGTACTTGCGAATGAGGTAGTACAAAAATGGCTGGATGGGAAATTACCCAGGAAAATTATTTATGTAAAAAACAAAATGGTAAATGTGGTGATTTAAGCACGCCTGTTTTACTTTGTATCTTTATAAAAAAAAGAAATGTGGACCCCCGATCTTACTGAAATGCCCATACAGCAGCAATTTAAATTGATGATAAAAAAATACGGGCATGACTTTCACCCAATATTTCCATTTGATTCTGCGCATGATAAAATAGGAAGTATTGACCTGAGTGATAAAAATCCTGACTTTACCGAAGCTATTTACAGTAACCCTGGTTTGTTTACTGCTTTTATTAATGAACGCAGAAAAGGATTTACATACCTGGCAGGGGGCTATGCCGAAAACCGGTTAATGTATAGCCGAAGCGAAATTTTTGACCGTAATTTAAGAGACGACAGTATTTGTAATGAACCACGCACTTTACACCTGGGCATAGATATTTGGTGTGATGCAAATACGAAATTATTTGCCCCGCTTGCCGGCATGGTGGAAAGTTTTGCATACCATGGGGCAGATGGAGACTATGGAGCAACCATAATTTTGCAACACCAATTAGAAACAGTAAATTTTTACAGCCTTTATGGGCATTTGAGCAAAACATCTTTGGAACATATTCGGCTGGGGCAAGTGTTTAGCCGGGGCGAAGCATTTGCTACTATTGGCGAAGCCCGGGATAATGGGAACTGGCCGCCCCATTTACATTTGCAGCTTATGTTCGATTTACATAATTATGAAGGAGATTATCCGGGTGTATGTAAAAAGTCTGAAGCCCCATATTTTTTATCTAATTGCCCCGATCCTGCAGCCATTTTGCAGTGGTGAAAACAAACTTCATTCCATATTCATACAGGCTGTATATACCCATTTTTGATTATTGTTTAGTACATGATGGGGAATTAATTTTGCGTTTTAAATGATCCGTTATGACTCATAAATTTCGCTGGGCAATTGGCTTACTCTATTGCTTTATACATTTTCCGGGAGATATTTACCAGTTCGTAAAATTTTAATCCATAATCTTAAAACCTTACCGGTTTTAGGGCTCGCAAATAAATATTATTTATTTTCTGTTACAAATATCTGTAACGAATCGGCGTTTAATTTTTGGAGCATCCATTTTTTTAATTTATCCTTATCATCATTGGTTAGTTTAGTAGTAGCATTATAAATTAATACGGTTGCCGGGCGGGAAGAATCAAGGGTGGCGAAGTTTTGCCTGGATACGGAAACCGCATTGATACCCGGGAACAAGATGTGCATTTCTGAGAGTATTTCCTTACTGTCAAAAGAATTTTCCAAGCGTTGCTGTTGTAGCAATGCGATTTGCTGGTCTTTTGCACTTAACTCATTATCTTTTTTATTCACCTCATTCAGTATATCCTTTTTTAAGGAGAGTAAATTATCAGATGAATTTTGCCGTATAATTAATTGGGTATTGTGTAATCCAAAAAATGGTAAGGTATCATTGAGCCTGGCTTGCTCTTCGGGCGTGTAATATTTTTTTAGGAAGGCCAGCTCCATGCTGCTTGTAGCGGGGGAATAGTTTATTTTTTTATATACCAGTGTATTTCCATTTTGAATAAACATTTTTTCAATAAAAGAATTGGCCAATTCAGTAAACTGCTGTTTTTTATATAACCTAAATGCGAAAAAGGCACTCGGCAAAAGGATGGCTACAACAATAAATGTAATACTATATTTTACCATTTTTTGTGCCTTTACATTTATTTGTTTTGAAGGCGGGTATTTCAGGTACTTAACAATGCCATACGTTGCAATACAAATAAAAACACAATTAATACTATACAGGAACAAAGCGCCTAAAAAAAACTTCCAGTTTCCTGTGGCCAGGCCATAGCCGGCTGTGCAAAGGGGCGGCATTAATGCGGTGGCAATAGCAACCCCGGGGATGGGATTTCCTTTTTCTACCCGGGTGATGGCAATTACACCAACCAGGCCACCAAAAAAAGCAATGAGTACATCGTATATATTGGGAGAAGTTCGGGATAATATTTCTGATTGAACCTCTTTAAAAGGGCTTGCATAAAAATAGGTTGTGGCAACTAGTAAACTTACAATAGTGGCAATAAATAAATTTAAAAGTGATTTTCGTAACAATGAAAAATCAAAAATACCCAATGCAAAACCAGCTCCTACAATGGGGCCCATTAAGGGGGAAATGAGCATGGCGCCAATGACGACGGCTGTTGAATTTACATTAAGCCCTATCGAGGCCACAATCACAGCACAGGCCAATATCCACAGGTTGGCTCCTCTAAAGGAAATATTATCCCTTACATCTTCTAATGTTTTCTGCCTGTCTTGTTCACCCCTATGAAGGTTAAATAAATTGGTAATAAAATTTTTCATAAAAATTTTCAGCACTTAATTTATCAATGTGAATAGCAGGCTACCATAAATTGAAGGAGCACTCCTGTATTTTGCCATGATGAAGATAAGCACTAACTTCTTTTCAATAATGAAAAATGATTAATTACCAATCCTGAATTTTAACCCAATGCCGGCATTTAACTTTTAGCTTTCATCAACTGCAGCAACCGGGTTCACAACCGCAGGATTTGGGTTTTTCTGCATATACGGTGATACTGAAAATTCCAATATTGCCTTCTTTATATATAGCCAGCTCCCGGGCATTTAAAATCTTATTTAAAATATCATCGGGAATATGGATGGGTTTTTCTTTTTGGATTGTAATATTTGAAAACCCGTTTTTTTGAATGAGTGAAAGGTACTCATCTTTTTGAATAGCCCCTGATACGCATCCGGCATACATTTCAGCATCCTTCTTTATATTTTCCGGGAGTTCGCCTTTTAAAACTACATCGGATATGCTAAAATGCCCGCCTGGTTTTAGTACCCTGTAAATATCTTTAAATACGGCATCTTTATCTGGTACCAGGTTAAGAACGCAGTTGCTTACAATTACATCAGCCGTGTTGGCAGATACGGGCATATTTTCAATATCACCCTGCCTGAATTCTACATTACTGTATCCCAGTTTTTGTGCATTCGCTTTTGCTTTTTCAATCATGGCCGGTGTAAAGTCAATACCAATCACCCGCCCGTCTTCTCCTGCTTCTTTCCTGGCAACAAAGCAATCATTACCGGCACCACTACCCAGGTCTATTACAGTATTTCCTTTTTCAATTTTTGCATACTGGGTGGGCAATCCACAGCCCAGGCCCAGGTCGGCCTCGGGGTTATACCCTTCTAAAGTGCTGTAATCATCACTCATAATATTATATACTTCTGTAGAGCAACCACCGGCTCCGCAACAGGAAGACTGGTTGGTTTCTTTATCCTGCAAAGCAATTTCACTGTATTTTTGCTTTACCATTTCCTTAATTTGGTTTGTATTTTCCATTTTTATTTTATTTAACTAACAACAATTATTTTTCTTTTTAATTTTTAATGACAGGTTTGCAAAATAGTCCTGCAGCTTGTTCATGGTTTTATCATTGATGCAATAGCAAATGGCATTTCCTTCAATATTGCCTTGTATGAGACCTGCGTTTTTGAGTTCTTTCAGGTGTTGCGAAATGGTTGGCTGGGCCAGGGGTAATTCATTTACAATATCGCCGCAAATACAAGTATCTACTTTTACAAGGTATTCCATTATTGCGATTCGTGCCGGATGACCCAGCGCTTTTGCAATTAAAGCGATTGAATTTTGTTTTGCGGTAAAGTGATCGGTTTTAGTAGCGCCCATTTGTTTAATTATATATTGCAATATTACGATGAAGAATTTATACAACAATTAATTTTCTTACTTTTTTTACAGAAATAATATTGCATCGAGTAATACTTACTGTATAGCAAGTCATTACAGTTTGCCACTGAATGCTAAGTATCCGCCAGTAAATCAAAGTATTCATCATCTTCATCTTTTCCGCCAAAACCTTTACCAATAGGGCTAACTGTATTCACAAATTCAATAGATTTTATCCATTTTACTTGTTTATAACCCAATTGATTTTCTACCCTTAGGCGCAGGGGGGCGCCATGTTCGGGCGGCAAGGGTTTATAGTTCATTTCCCAGGCAAGAATGGCCTGGGGTTTTAAGCAATTATCCAGAGTATTTGATTCATAAAATGTACCGCCAAACAATCCCTCACCAAAAGAATAGAATACAACAGTGGTAGCCCCGGGCTTCGGTTTTACTAATGCAATAATTTTACGTAAAGAAACGCCGCCCCATTCGGCAATTCCAGACCAACCCTGCACACAATGATGCATTGTAATATTTTCTTCTTTACCCCATTTCTTTAAATCGTTTAATGATAATTCAACAGGGTTTTCAACCAGGCCTGTAATGGGAAGTTTATAATTTACAAAATTTTCCTCTAGGTGATTTTTCCATTCATCAGAAACGGGCATGCTCCCATTCAGCCAGAAATATGATGAAATATCTTTTTTTGTGAACCGTGATTTTGGTTTCAGCCGGTTGATGCTATAGCGCCACAATGTTCCATTAATTGCCGCCTGCCATTTTTGGATGGTCCTGGGCTTATGCCAGGACGCCCAATGGGCAAAAATACAAAACCCGGTAACCAATATAACCAGGGCAAAACCTATATAAATTCCGGTATGACTGTTGCCATCTGTACCCAAGGTTATATGGTTCATATTCCGGGTAAAACCGGTTAGCATTACCAGCATTACATGAATAATAATAAATCCAGCATAAGCGATTATCACTAAAAAATGGAGGGAACGGGCCCCTTGCCGGTTTCCAAATAATTTTGGATACCATTTAAACCGGTTTTCAATGGCAGGCGACATGGCCATACCCGTAAACATAGCCAGGGGAGCTAAAATAAAAACAACAGCAAAATACGCCAGTTGCTGTAGTGCATTATACGAATAAAAACCATTGGGTTCGGCTGGCATATGAAATGTGGCATAATGTACAAACACATGCCAGGCATTCGGAAAAATTTCCCAGGAAACAGGTACCAGCCGTTTCCATTGCTGGGTATAAAATAATAGAAAAATAAAAATGATTCCGTTTAACAGGAAAAAGGGGATGGTTAAAAAATGCCAGGCCCTGGAAATACCGATGGTATTGCGATATCCCGGTGTGGCCCAAAGGGGGCTTATGTAGCGGGCATCCTCTTTTGAAGTCCAATATTTTTTTGAAGGCGTTTTTAATGGCGTAAAGCGCATCCAGGCTGAACTTGGTTTACAACTGTTGTTCCAGTAAAGCCTGGGGTGATTCATTAAAATTGAAATACCACTTCTTATGATCAAGGTTAAAAAAAAGAAATTTACCCAATGGCTTACTCTTACCCAGGCTGGAAAGCCGGAAGGATTTGTATGTCCTGGTGAAGCATTTGAAACAGCAGGTAATGTGGGTAAACCCTGTACCAAATATTGTAACCAGGCTAGTCCGAACAGGATCAACAATAAAATAATGACAGGGATAATAACATGCGGTTTTATAGAAATAAAAAAAGACCTGTCTCCCGGTAAATGCACCGCTTTTTGAGTATCTGTAAAATGTGGGGCCATGTAATAGCAATTTTATCTATGTATATCTTTTAATTTTAACTGGCAGGGACATTCATTGGGAGATTATAAAATTAGGTAAATATATTTAAGTAAATAGGGAAGCTGTAAGAATGATATGATCCCATTTTTTTTCTTGATTTATAAATTTAACATGTTGGTTAAAAAGGGGATTTCCATTTCGTTTTGTGTAATTATTGAACATATCATTTACTATTTATGCACAAATCAAATAATTCATGAAACCTTTACTGGTAAAGGGTTATAACGAACTATAAATAGGTGAATGAATTTATTTTATTTTGTTTGGCACGGTTTCTGAAAATGAATATGCTGAAACAAACACTTAGATAAAATGAAGAAGATTATTTTAGCAACTGCCATTGTCTTTTTTGCGACAGGCGTATTTGCACAACAAACAGAAACGGAAATCACCAGTAGAAATTCATGGTTAAAAGCGGGGTTATCTGCCGGCGTTCCGGTAGGCGATGCCAGTGATTATAGCAATTTTGTTTTGGGATTAGATCTTAAAGGGCAATTAATGGAAACTCCGCACCTGGGTATTGGATTAACCACCGGGTACAATCATTTCTTTGCTAAAAATGGATATAAAGAATTTGGTACCGTTCCATTAGGTGCTTTTATAAGGGTATATCCACAAGCAAAAGGATTTTTCATAGGTACCGATTTGGGATATAGTTTTTTAACCAATGCAAATGGAGCCGATGGCGGATTTTATGTAAAACCACAACTCGGGTATCATAATTATTCATGGAATTATTTTGCCTACTTCAATGGTATTTTCCGGAGTGCCAGTTCGGGTGGAAATATTAACCATGCAGGTATTGGAGCTACATACAATATCCGGTTTAAATAATAAATGCATAACAAAAAATAGCTTCCTGTTATCAGGAAGCTATTTTCATTTATAAATATTACCAATCGTATTCATTGTGTATTGATTTAGCCGGATGCTAAAAAATATCTTGGTTTAAAGTTTTGAAATTACCGCAGCCATATGTTTATTTAACTATGGCATTTTTAAAATTGCTGGTTGCGCAAAAAAAAACACCCCGATAAAAATACCGGGGCGTTTCTTATTGGTTTGTAAAGCGGTTACATACGAGGTGCAGCTGCTAAAATTTCAGGCTGTACGCCACTGGCGTATTTTTCAAAGTTCTTTATAAATAAACCGGCAAGTTCTTTTGCTTTTGTATCGTAGTCTTCTTTATTCGTCCAGGTATTCCTGGGGTTCAACACTTCTGCAGGTACATTGGGGCAATGGGTGGGCATCAGCATACCAAATACAGGGTGCGGGATAAATTCTACATCATTTAATTTACCATCCAGGGCGGCGGTAATCATGGCACGTGTATAATCTAATTTCATTCTTTTTCCTACACCATAAGGGCCACCGCTCCACCCGGTGTTAACCATCCACACATTTACATTATGTTTTGTCATTTTTTCGCCCAGCATTTTTGCATATTGCCCGGGATGAAGGGGTAAGAAAGGAGCTCCAAAACAGGCGCTGAATGTAGCTTTTGGTTCTGTTACACCTTCTTCAGTTCCGGCTACCTTGGCGGTATAACCACTTATAAATTGATACATAGCCTGCCCTGTGGTGAGTTTACTTATGGGGGGTAAAATGCCATAGGCATCAGCCGTTAAAAAGAAAATATTTTTGGGTGTTTTACCAATTGAAGGTTCCAGTGCATTACTAATAAAATACAAGGGATAACTTACCCGGGTATTTTCTGTGATCTTTTTACTGGCAAAATCAATTTTGTTGGTTCCTTCAATAAAAGTTGTATTTTCTACCAAAGCCCCGGGACGGATGGCACGGTAAATTTCAGGTTCTTTTTCTTCGCTCAGGTCAATGGTTTTTGCATAGCATCCGCCTTCAAAATTAAAAACTGTTTCATCGGTCCAGCCATGTTCATCATCGCCTATCAATTTGCGTGATGGGTCAGCGCTTAATGTAGTTTTACCGGTTCCGCTTAAACCAAAGAAAATGGCGGTATCTCCTGCTTCGCCCATATTGGCAGAGCAATGCATACTCAATACATTTTTTTGATGGGGTAAAATAAAATTCAGAATGGAAAATATACCTTTCTTTATTTCACCGGTATAGCCAGTACCTCCAATGATAATTATTTTTTTAGTAAAACTTACCAAAACAAAATTTTCCTGCCGGGTTCCATCCACAGCAGGATCTGCAAAAAAGGTAGGAGCCTGTAAAATGTGCCATTCCGGTTTAAAATCAGTAAGTTCTTCGGGCTTAGGCCTTAAGAACATATTATATACAAAAAGGTTGTTTTGCGGCATACCGTTTATCACCCGAATGTTTAAGCGATAGGCAGGATCGGCACAAGCATAGCAATCTCTTACCCACATATCTTTATTGCCCAGGTAATCGGTAAGCTTTTTGTATAATTGATCAAAATATTTTTCTTCTATGGGCTGGTTAAAATCATTCCAATGAACAGCATTTTCAGTGACAGCGTCTTTCACAAAAAAGCGGTCTTTGGGGCTGCGGCCTGTAAACTTACCGGTATGAATGACCAAGGCGCCGGTGTCATTTAATTCTCCCATGCCTAAGGCCAGTGCGGCATCAATTAATTGCTGGGGACTGTGCTGGTAAAATACCTGTTTCGCAGGCTTGATACCGAGTGCTTCCAAAGCGCTGATAGGCGCTTCGGCCATAGTTGTTGCTGACATAACAATCGAAATTTAAGTTTGTGCAAAGTTAATAGGAATATTATAGAAATACCCGTGTAATATTGGCTTTTGTATTTGATTTCAATAAAACAGCCATTTGGTATATATTTTTTAAAACGAGTTGTATTAATTTAATAGTTGTATTGCAGATGCCGATTATTTTAAATGCCGTATAATTTTTAAACCCGGTTTTCTTACAGGATCCATCTACCCGGGTTGAATAAAATAATTTAGAACTACCATTCAGGTAAAGAATTGGGTAAACATTTATTTTAAAACGTATATTGCATTACTAGTCATATAAATGAATTGTTATGAAATACCTTCCTTTAAATCCTGAAATTTTTATTCAAAACAGGAAAAGATTTATCGACAAAATGGAACCCGGTGCGATTGCTATTTTTAACAGCAATGATGAGTTGCCAACGAATGGCGACGGGTTGCATAAATTTAAACAAAATTCTGATCTGTATTGGCTTACCGGCATAGAACAGGAAGATACTATGCTCATCCTGTACCCGGGTAATGGTGAAGCAAAATACCGGGAAGTATTGGTATTGGTTAGGCCCAATGAACTAAAAGAAAAATGGGATGGCCACCGCTTGCGTGTTGCCGAAGCCCAGGCAATATCAGGTATTGAAACCATTGTGTGGCTGGATGTTATTGACGGCTTGCTGCAACCCTGGATTCACCAGGTAAATATCATTTATTTGAATACAAATGAAAATGACCGTAAATCAAACTGGATAAAAGTGAGGGATTACCGCTATGCTGCCGAAATACAGGAACGTTACCCATTGCATCAATACCGCCGCAGTGCCAAAATAATGAAAGAATTGCGGGCCATTAAAACAGCCCTGGAAATAGAAGTTCTGCAAAAGGCCATTGATATAACAGAAAATACCTTTCGCAGGTTATTGGGCTTTATAAAACCCGGTGTGATGGAATATGAAATAGAAGCAGAGATTTTTCATTCCTTTTTATCGCAACGGGCTACCGGCGAAGCTTATGGTTCTATCATTGCCAGCGGTGACCGTGCCCGGGTTTTACACTACGTGGAAAATAGCCGGGAATGTAAAGATGGTGAACTGATCTTAATGGATTTTGGCGCTGAGTATGGCCGTTACTGTGCCGATCTTACCCGTACAGTACCCGTAAACGGTAAATTTGGCCGTCGGCAAAAAACGGTTTACAATGCCTGCCTGCATTTGCATCGCTATGCAGCCAGCATTTTAAAACCTGGTATCAGTATTTTGGATTATACCGAAAAAGTAGGTGATGAAGCAACAGTTATTTTTCAAAAAATTGGCTTACTTAAAAAATCAGATATTAAAAATGAAGATCCCGAAAACAGGGCTTACCGAAAATATTTATACCATGGCATATCGCACCACCTGGGTATAGATGTACATGATGTGGGTACCCGAAATGAACCCATTAAAGCAGGAATGGTGTTTACCATTGAACCGGGTATTTATATTGAAGAAGAACAGATGGGCGTACGTATTGAAAATAATTTTTGGATCACCCGCAATGGCAATAAAGATCTCATGAAAAATATTCCTATTGAGGCAGATGAGATAGAAGCCCTGATGAAAAGAAAGTAAATGTACATTGGCATCAATAAAATCCACATAAGGCAATAGCATACATATTGCATTTAATATTACATGAAACAGATACCCAATATTTTTACCTTGCTCAACCTGTTTTTTGGTTGCATGGCCATTGTAGCAATTTTGCAAAATGGATTGGTAATTCAATATAACGCTGATGGGGCACAGGTAATAGCCATCCCCGAAAAAATATGGATGGCTTCCCTTTTTATTGGAATAGCAGCTGTAGTGGATTTTTTTGATGGCTTTATAGCCCGGCTGTTCAATGCCGCTTCAGAAATGGGCAAGCAATTAGATTCGCTGGCTGATGTAGTAAGTTTTGGCGTGGCCCCGGCAATGATACTGTATCAGTTTTTAAGATTGGGTTTTGCCGGCCAGGAAGATGGTTTAAATATTTCTGCCGTTTGGCTGTTGCCTGCATTTGTATTACCCATGGCCGCAGCTTACCGGCTGGCTCGTTTTAATTTAGACAGCAGCCAGCAATATGGCTTTAAGGGAGTGCCTGTTCCGGCAGTTGGGTTACTGGTTGCCTCGCTACCCTTAATTTATTGGTTTAAAGATACCGCATGGGTGAGCCGGGTATTGCTAAACCCCTGGATCCTGTATGTACTCATCGCAATAGTAAGCTGGCTTATGATAAGTACCCTGCCCCTTATGGCTTTAAAGTTTAAGAATTATTCATTTAATCAAAATAAGGCAAAATATATTTTACTCATTGTATCGCTTATTAGTATTGTATTGCTACAATGGCTGGCAGCGCCGGTTATTTTTGCCTTGTATATTGTTTTATCTTTGCTTTTTAAAAACAAAGAATCATGAGTTTTACTGCACAAATAAAAGTAATGCCGCTAAAAGAATTATTAGACCCCCAGGGTAAAGCAGTATTGGGTGGCTTACAAAACCTGGCAATCACAGCAGTAAAAGATGTACGAATTGGCAAGCATATCGATTTAAAAATTGAGGCCGGTTCAAAAGAAGAAGCTGTAAAAATTGCTACCGAAGCAGCACAAAAATTATTGGCCAACCCGGTAATGGAAGTTTTTGAAGTATCGGTATATGAATGACCAGTTTAATTTTTTTTCATGCTCTATATTGTACCTTCTCCCATCGGCAATCTTGGGGATATCAGTTTTCGGGCTATTGAAATTTTGAAATCGGTTGACCTGATTCTTGCTGAAGATACCCGTACTTCTAAAGTACTGCTGAACCATTATCAAATTAGCAAACCCGTTTCTGCCTATCACCAGCATAACGAACATCGTATTGCCCATCATTTGGCAGAGCAAATGCAGGCGGGTAAAACGATGGCGCTTATTACAGATGCAGGTACGCCCGGCATTAGCGACCCTGCTTTTTTATTGGTAAGGGCCTGTGTACAACAATCGGTAGAAGTGCAGTGC
Organism: Sphingobacteriales bacterium 39-19; assembly: GCA_001898465.1. GTDB lineage: Bacteria > Bacteroidota > Bacteroidia > Chitinophagales > Chitinophagaceae > Ferruginibacter. The sequence continues at coordinate 403,309 of MKTX01000007.1, forward strand.
CTGCCCGGCGCTACTGCTTTTGTGCCGGCTTTAGTAAACAGCGGCTTGCCCATTCAGCATTTTTGTTTTGAAGGTTTCCCGCCATTAAAAAAAGGCCGCCAAACTTTTTTTAAAAATTTAAGTACAGAAACCCGAACCATGGTTTTTTATGAAAGCCCCATGCGGCTTTTAAAAACGTTGCAGGATTGCATCCTTCATTTTGGTGCCGAAAGGCCCTGTTGCGTAAGCCGGGAACTCACAAAAAAATTTGAAGAAAATAAAAGAGGGAGTTTGCAGGAAGTGTATGATTATTTTTTAGAAAAAGGAGTAAAGGGAGAAATCGTTTTGGTGGTACAGGGAAAATAGAAACCGGGATTTGTTAATTTAGTATAAGGACCCCGGCATGTAATTCTTTTTACTTAATTTGCCCCTAACTGTTCCGCATGAAAAAATTATATTTTTCAGTTTTTATAATTTGTTTACAGCTCACGGGGGTGGCCCAGGATTCTGCTTTTTCACGCCAATGGGTAGATACACTTACATCACCCTATTTTTTTGGTAGGGGATATACACAGCAGGGAATGCAAAAAGCAGCCGCTTACATCCGGGATGCATTTAAGCAATATGGGTTAGTACCGTTAACTGGCTCTTCCTATATACAGGAATTTAGTTTTGATGTAAATACATTTCCCGGCGATATGGAAGTAACCATCAATAACAAAAAATTAATGCCCGGTATTGATTATATTGTTTTCCCCGAAAGTACGGGAAGCCATACCCAGGGTAAATTACAACAAGCCGATAGTGTTACTTTTGTAAACCAGGAAGAAAAAGTTATTGTGACCCTAAAAGATAAACTTACCTGGAGTGTAGGCAGGGAAGAAGCCCCGTACACCGGTATTGAAGTAAACAAAAAGGCACTCACCAGTAACCCTGCATCCTTTAAAATTGCAATCGATAATAAATTTGTAAAAGATTTTAAGGCCGCAAATATTGCTGCCATGGTTAGGGGAACAGCCCAACCGGATTCATTTATTTTTATTACCGCACATTACGACCACCTGGGCAGCATGGGTAGTAAAACATTTTTTCCCGGTGCCAATGATAATGCCAGTGGCATTGCCTTGCTGATGAACCTGGCTCATTATTATGCCATGCATCCACAAAAATACAGTATGGGTTTTATTTGTTTTGCGGCAGAAGAAGCCGGGTTGGTAGGATCTGAATATTTTACCAATCACCCGTTGGTTCCGCTTTCCCACATTCGGTTCCTGATAAATACAGACCTGGCAGGTACCGGTTCCGAAGGTATTACCGTGGTGAATGCAACTGAATTTCCTGAAGAATTTGCCATGATGAATGAAGTGAATGATAAAGAAAAATTACTCGTAAAAATTAATGCCAGGGGCAAAGCTGCCAACAGCGATCATTATTATTTTACTGAAAAAGGGGTTCCGTCTTTTTTCTTTTATACCCAGGGTGGTATTACCGCTTATCATGATGTATTTGATATTGCGGCCACATTACCCCTACAGGAACAGGAAGATTTATTTAAATTAGTACGGGGATTTTGTAATAAACTTATGAATGAATAAATGATACAGCAAATGCGAAAAAAAATTCAATTTTTATTATCGGTAATATGTGTATGCAGCATCAGTATGAATGTGTCGGCACAATGCTATTGGCAGCAAAAAGTAAATTATAAAATGGAGGTAGATGTAAATGTGCATACAAACCGGTTTACCGGTAAGCAGCGCCTGGAATATTTTAATAATTCTCCCGATAAGCTGGATAAAGTATTTTATCATTTGTACTGGAATGCATTTCAGCCCAACAGCAGTATGGATGCAAGAAGCCGGGAACTGGGCAAAATTTTAATTAATAATAATCCCGATTGGGATAGCCGGGTAAAAGACCGTATTAGTAAATTAAGTCCTGAAGAAATAGGTTATCAAAAAGTACTGAGTTTAAAATTAAACGGAGTTCCACAGCCATTTACTGTGCATGAAACCATTTTAAAAGTAAACCTTACGCAACCCATCATGCCAGGGCAAAAAGTAATTTTCGATATGGAGTTTGAAGCACAGGTGCCTCTCCAGATCCGGCGTTCGGGGCGTGATAATCCCAGTACACAGGTTCGATACAGCATGAGCCAATGGTATCCTAAAATGGCGGAATATGATTTTGAAGGATGGCATGCCGATCAATATGTTGCCCGTGAATTTTATGGAGTATGGGGTAATTATGATGTGAGTATAAAAATTGATAAGGATTATAAATTGGGTGCCACCGGGGTTTTACTGAATGCCTCCGAAATTGGCTGGGGATACGATAAACCCGGTACGGCATTAAAGCCCGTTGCCACAGCAAAACGAACCTGGCATTTTGTGGGCAATAATGTGCATGATTTTGTATGGGCCGCCGATACCGCATACAACCATCTGAGTAAAAAAGTAAGGCGCGGCCTTACACTGCATGTGATTTATAAATACAAACCCGGTAACCAGGCATACGAAGAAGGCTGGCAAAATGTATTAACGGCGGCAGAAAAAGTACTCCCTTTTATAGAAAATAAATTTGGCAAATATCCCTATCCTCAATATTCCTTTATTCATGGGGGTGATGGCGGTATGGAATATCCCATGGCCACCTTGATACATACATCAACGATTGGTACCGTATTTCATGAATGGATGCATAGCTGGTATCAAATGATGCTGGCAACCAATGAAAGTGAATATCCCTGGATGGATGAAGGCTTTGCCAGTTATGCGGAAAGCCTGGTTTCGGCTTACTATTCAGGTAATACTGAAATGGAAGACCTGAGAAAACGACTGGAACAAAACCCTGACAATAAGGCTTTGCAAAATTTAATTAATAGTTTACCCGAAAATCATTCCGGCGCATACAATGGATATTTCAGATTGGTAAAAAGTAATTTGCAGGAGCCGCTTACCACCCATGCCGACCATTACAGCACTAATTTTGGGTACAGCGTGTCTTCATATTCTAAAGGAGAAATATTTCTGGAGCAATTAGGCTATATCACCGGTGCCGGGGTGAGAGATAAAATATTAATGGAATATTATAACAAATGGCGATTTAAACATCCCAATGTAAACGACTTTATACGGATTGCCGAAGCCCAAAGTGGCATGCAGTTATATTGGTACCGCATGTATTGGATCAATACCACCAAGTACATCAACTATGCAGTAGACAGCCTTTGGCAGGATGCCGGCAGGGCCCATATTCGCTTAGTAAATAAAGCAGAAATGCCAATGCCCATCGATGTAAAGATTACTTATAAAGATGGCAGTACCGAAATGTATAATATTCCATTGGACTTAATGCTGGGCAATAAAAAAAATGAGAACCCGGCTGAGAAATATTTTGTGGAACCGGAATGGCAATGGACGCACCCGGAGTACATTTTAAAAATTAAAGCCGCTGCGAATACCATTGCAAGCATTGAAATAGATCCGTCTAAAAGAATGGCCGACCTGGACCGCAGCGATAATAAAATGAGTTTTTAAAAAGTCGAAAAGAAAAATTATTTAAGCAACTTTAAATCAGGTTGGGCGTATTTATATACTTTAAAGTAGATGGTGGTTTTGGTTTGGCTCACCCCTTCTATTTTACTTATTTCATCTACAAAATCTACCAGGTGGTTATTATCCCGGCACATCACATCCACTTCTAAATCATAATCACCCGAGGTCATGGCCAGGAAACTGACTTCCGGTTTTTTAGAAATTTTAGCTGCTACAGAATCTTTCAGCGTAGCAGGGCGTACAAATACGGCAATATGGGCATAGCAACGAAATCCTACTTTATCAGGGTTTACCCTGCCAATAATATTTACGGTTTCATCATCTATCATCTTATTCAGCCGGGTACGAATGGTACCTACCGATACCCCCAGGCTTTCTGCCATTATGGTAAATGACATGCGCCCGTCCTTTTGTAATTCTGATAATATTTTGAAATCCAATTCATCGAGTTGATGATTGCCATCTTTATTCGCCATGGGGATGAATATTTTAGGAAAAATACAAATAAACGTTGTTTTTCAATTAAAATGAATTATTTTTATTTTTTATCTACTTAAAATAAAAAATATACAGAAAAACAATGAAATATTCTCCTATTAAGAATTATATAAATGGAAAATTTACAGATGCATTAGGAAACAGGAAAATGGATGTGATCTCTCCCCTTGATGGAGCTTTACTTTCTACGGTTCCTATGAGTTCGTATAAAGATTTGGATGATGCCGTAAAAGCTGCCCATATAGCATTTGAAACCTGGAGCCGGGTTCCTATAAAGGAAAGGGTACAGGTTTTTTTTAAATATAAAACTTTATTGGAGCAAAACCTGCAATCACTGGCTGAATTATGCAGCGAAGAAAATGGAAAGACAATTGGTGAATCATTGGCCGAGATAGAAAAATGTATTGAGCTTACTGAGTTTGCTACATCCTTACCTCAATTGGTTTCCGGCGAAATATTAGAAGTGAGCAGGGGAGTAGAATGCAGAACGGAGCATGTACCATTGGGAGTAGTAGCCTCCATCGTTCCTTTTAATTTTCCCAGCATGGTACCCAATTGGACAATTCCGAATGCCATTGCTTTGGGTAATTGCATGATCATAAAACCATCAGAGAAAGTACCTATGAGTTGTGGTAAACTGGCCGAATTATTAAAAGAAGCAGGTTTGCCCGACGGTGTGTTTAACATTGTACACGGCGACGTAGAAATTGTAGAAGCTATTTGTGATCATCCGGGTATTCAAGCGGTTTCATTTGTGGGTTCTACCCGGGTTGCAAAAATTGTGTATCAACGTTGTGCACAAAATTTAAAAAGATGCCTGGCATTGGGAGGAGCTAAAAATCACTTAATGGTATTACCCGATGCCAAAGCAGATATGACGGCACAAAATGTAGCTGCCAGCATGAGCGGTTGTGCCGGCCAGCGTTGTATGGCGGCCAGCGCCATGGTAGGGGTAGGTAATGTAGATCACATTATTGATAAAATTTGTGAAGAAGCCCGTAAAATTATCCCCGGAAAAAACCTGGGTGCTGTTATCAATAAAGAATCACAACAACGCATTGAAAAATATATTACGGAGGCGGAGCAACAGGGAGCCCGTATTTTAGTAGATGGCAGAAATACCAAAGTAGCCGGCAAAGAAAACGGAACTTATGTAGGACCTACGGTAATTGACCAGGTAACACCAGATATGGCCGTTGCTAAAGAAGAAATATTTGGCCCCGTAATTTCCATTATGCGTACCCAAACCGTAGATGAAGCGCTTGCTATTGAAAATGCTAACCCCTATGGAAATGCAGCCTCAGTGTTTACCCAAAATGGTGGTATGGCACGGTATATAATTGATCATGCCAGCGCCGGTATGATAGGTGTAAATGTAGGCGTACCGGTACCCCGTGAACCATTCAGCTTTGGCGGATGGAATGAAAGTAAATTTGGTGTGGGTGATATTACCGGGAAAAGTTCTATCGAGTTTTGGACCAAATTAAAAAAGAGTACTACCAAATGGAATCCTGAAGCAGGCGTTAATTGGATGAGTTAATAAAACAAGAATCACAAATTTTTTTTAGTATGTCAACAAAAACCATATCAGAAGCACAAGAGATCATACAAAATAATTTAGAGTACACCCTCTTTTCATGGAGTAAGCAAAAAGGCATTTCACCCATTGCAGTAGAACATGCGGAAGGCGTATATCTTTACGATTATGATGGTAAAAGATATTTAGATTTCTCTTCGGGTTTAATGAATGTAAATATTGGCCACGGGGATCAGCGTATTACCGAAGCGGTAGTAAAACAAATGCAGCAGGCGGCCTATGTTACCCCAAGCTGTGCTACTAAAGTAAGGGGAGAACTGGGAAAAAAATTAGCCGCCTTATGCCCGGGCGATTTGAATAAAGCATTCTTTACTTTGTGTGGCGCTACTTCTATTGAAAATGCAATTAAACTGGCCCGTTTATATACCGGGCGGCATAAAATATTTTCCCGTTACCAATCTTACCATGGTGCTACGTATGGCTCTATGAGTGCCGGTGGCGATCCCCGCAGGTTACCCATGGATGCACAACAGGCACCCAATTTTGTACATTTTGATATCCCTTATTTATATCGTTGGGAATATGGCGAAGAAAATTTATTAAAAGAATCTGTTGCCTCCCTCGAAAAACAAATTGCTTATGAAGGGCCGGGCAATATTGCCGCTATTTTATTAGAAGGCGAGTCCGGTTCCTCCGGTTGCTTACAATATCCTAAAGGGTATTTAAAAGCAGTAAGGCAAATTTGCGATAACCACGGTATCTTATTAATCATCGATGAGGTAATGAGTGGTTTTGGCCGTACCGGCAAATGGTTTGGTTTTCAAAATCATGATATTGTTCCCGATATGATTACCATGGCCAAAGGGCTTACCTGTGGCTACCTGCCCCTGGGTTGCCTGATGGTATCAGATAAAATTGTAGCGAAATATGATGATGCGGTAATGCCCCTGGGCCTTACTTACTCTGCCCACCCGGTGAGCCTTGCCGCAGCCCTGGCAACATTAAAAATTTATGAAGAAGATAACCTCATAGAAAACGCTGTGGAAATGGGGAATTACCTGGATGCACAAATTGAAAAACTAAAAGATAAACATCCCTGTATTGGCGATTGGAGAAATACCGGTTTACTGGGTTGTTTAGAATTGGTAAAAGATCGGAAAACCAAAGAACCCCTGGCAGGCTTTAATGCAAAACCCGAAGCATTGGTAACCTCTAATAAGATAGCTGCAAAATTAAAAGAACTCGGTATGTACACATTTGTGCGCTGGAATTATGTATTTATTGCACCTCCCTTAATTGTTACCAAAGATCAGATAGATGAAGGTTTGGCTATCATAAGCGAAGCACTGAAAATTGCAGACGAAGCCATTAGGTAAGATCATATCATCCTCCCCTGTAAAAGCACATATTTTTAAAATATAAAGCCATTAAAGTATTTAAAGTAAGCGCATAGGGAACAGAAAATTTCTGAATCCCTGTATTTTAATTTTTATATGCAAAATATAAAAGCAAGCAAATCGATTGCCCATTGGGAAGAGGAAGGTCTTTATGCCGACACGAATTTAATAAACCCGGATTTGGCACCTGTTCCAAAATCCGGCCGCACCTGGGGTACCTGGAACTATGCAGCACTCTGGATAAGTATGAGCCTTTGTATTCCTACTTATACTATGGCCAGCTCCATGATAAACCAGGGTATGAGCTGGTGGCAGGCAGTACTCACCATTTTTATTGGAAACGCCATTGTTTTGGTACCCATGTTATTGAATGGGCATGCCGGTGCTAAGTATGGTATTCCTTTCCCGGTATTTGCCAGGAGTAGTTTTGGAACGAAGGGAGCCAATATCCCGGCCATGTTGCGGGCTATTGTTGCCTGCGGATGGTTTGGTATTCAAACCTGGATTGGTGGCGAATCTTTTTATCATCTCATAAGAGCATGGATCCCTTCTCTACCCGAAATAGATAATATTTCACTCTTTCCGCAGTTTTTACCCATGGTATGCTTTGGTATATTCTGGCTGCTGAATATGTTTATTATTTATAAAGGAGTAGAAAGTATTCGTAAACTTTTACAGTTTAAAGCGGTGTTCTTGCCCTTAGCCGCCATTGCTCTTTTTTGCTGGGCTGTTATTGCTGCAAAAGGGCTGGGCCCCATTTTACAAAAACCATCTTCATTTTCAGATCCTGCACAATTCTGGAAATTCTTCTTTCCGGCATTAACGGCCGTAGTTGGTTTTTGGGCTACCCTCTCTTTAAATATCCCCGACTTTACCCGGTATGCAAAAAGCCAAAGAGCCCATTTTGAAGGACAGGCCATCGGCTTACCACCGGCTATGACTTTGTTTGCATTTGTAGGCGTCGTGGTAACTTCAGCATCGGCTATTATTTATGGCAGCCCGGAATGGGATCCCGTAAAACTGGCAGGCCGTTTTGATAGTAAGCTCATGGTAAGCTTTGCCATGATCGGGATCATTATTTCTACACTGGCAACCAATATTGCTGCCAATATGGTAAGCCCGGCCAACGATTTTTCAAATCTTTCTCCATCAAAAATTGATTTTAAACTGGGAGGATATATCACCGGCGTTATTGGTGTACTTATTTTTCCCTGGAAATTAATGGGCGACCCATCAGGATATATTTTTACATGGCTTATCGCTTATAGTAGTTTACTGGGTCCTATCGGCGGTATCATGATTGCAGATTATTATTTTATCAGGCGTAAGCAATTGGATTTACATTCCCTATATAACCATAAAGGAATTTATGCATTCACAAATGGATATAATAAAATTGCATTATGGGCTTTATTGTTGGGCATCTTACCCAATGTGCCTGGTTTTTTAATAGCAATTAAAGGGTTAACTTCGGATGCTTTTCCGGCATGGATCAGCAACTTGTATAATTATGCCTGGTTCGTAGGATTTTTTGTAAGCGGGTTTATTTATTATGTTTTAATGCGGGGGCAAATTAAAAAACTAGCCCCGGGGCAATTCAGCAACAATCCTTTCGTAATAAATTAAAATCATGAGCATATTAATTAAAAATGGAAATATCGTTACGGCAGCAGAAAATTATGTAGCTGATATTTTTATTGAAGGAGAAACCATACAATCAATTGGTAAAAATTTACAAGTACAGGCAGATACCATCCTTGATGCAACGGGTAAATATGTTTTCCCGGGCGGCATCGATCCTCATGTGCATTTAGAAATGCCTTTTATGGGTACCTATTCTTCTGATACTTATGAAACCGGCACCCGGGCTGCCTTGTACGGCGGTACCACCATGGTGATCGATTTTATTTTACAAAAGCAAGGCCACTCATTACAATCGGCATTAGATGAATGGAAAAGCAGGAGCGACAATAATTGTGTGGGTGATTATAGTTTTCACATGGCCGTTACAGATTTTAATGAGCATACAAAAAAAGAAATTAAGCACCTGGTAGAAGATGTTGGCATTACCTCTTTTAAAACTTTTATGGCTTATAAAGGCGCTTTAATGATTGATGACAGGCAAATGATCGGCCTTATGGAAGAAGTAAAAAAACAAGGCGGCCTTATTAATGTACATGCTACCAATGGAGATATGATTGATTACCTGGTACAAAAAAATAAAAGTGAAGGAAACCTGGCGCCTTTATACCATTATTTATCACAGCCCGAAATTACCGAGGCAGAAGCCAGTGAACGTTTTGTAGATATGGCTTCCTATACCGGTTGCCCGGGTTATATTGTACACTTAACCTGCGAAGGGGCTTTAAATGCAGTTCGTAATGCTACCCGACGGAATCAAAAAATATTTGTAGAAACCTGCATCCAGTATTTACTTTTAGATGCCTCTTTGTACGAGAAAGATTTTGAAGGCGCTAAATGGGTGATGAGTCCGCCCTTGCGTGAAAAGAAAGACCAGCAAGCGCTATGGGCAGGCATTAACCAGGGTTTGGTACAAGTAGTGGCCACCGATCACTGCCCATTTTTCTGGGAACAAAAATTAATGGGTAAAGATGATTTTAGCAAAATACCGAATGGCCACCCTGCCATAGAAAACAGGATGGAACTTTTATTTAGTGAAGGGGTGGCTAAAAATAAAATTACACTAGAAAAATTTGTGGAAGTATCCAGTACCAATGCCGCAAAAATATTTGGTATGTTTCCACGCAAAGGAACCATTGGTATTGGCAGCGATGCAGATATCGTAATTTTTGACCCTCATGAAAAACATACGCTTTCAGCAAAAACGCATCATATGAATGTAGATTATAGCGGATACGAAGGCTGGGAGATTACAGGGAAAATTAAAACCGTATTATTAAGGGGAGCCATCGCTATGGATAATAATAATTGTAAACTAGAAAAAGGGTATGGAAAATTTATTAAACGAAATAAAGTTTCACAAATAATATAAAGTATGTGAATACAAATGAAAAGACAGTATCTTACTATATGGGATAAAAAATAAAACACTAAACATATATTCATCACAGATAATTAATTACCCAATATGCCAAGAATAATAAAATCGGGCCTTATTCAATTAAGTCTTCCCAAAACTGAAGGAGAGGGAACTATCGAAGAGATAAAAGAGGCGATGCTGCAAAAACACATCCCGTATATAGAAGAGGCCGGGGAAAAAGGAGTGCAAATTTTATGCTTCCAGGAAATATTTAATACCCCTTATTTTTGTCCCGGCCAGGACAAAGCCTGGTATGCCAGCGCTGAAACCGTACCCGGGCCTACCATTGAACGCATGCAAGCGTATGCAAAAAAATACAGCATGGTAATTATTGTGCCGGTTTATGAAAAAGAACAGGCCGGCGTATTATACAATACCGCTGCGGTAATTGATGCCGATGGAACTTACCTGGGTAAATATCGAAAGAACCACATACCGCATACGACCGGTTTTTGGGAAAAGTTTTTCTTTAAACCCGGCAATTTAGGCTATCCTGTATTTCAAACCCGGTATGCAAAAGTGGGCGTATATATTTGTTACGACCGGCATTTTCCCGATGGTGCCCGCATACTTGGATTAAACGGGGCAGAAATTGTTTACAACCCCTCGGCTACCGTAACCGGCTTATCGCAATATTTATGGAATTTAGAACAGCCCGCACATGCCGCCGCAAACGGATATTTTATGGGATGCATCAACCGGGTGGGTTATGAAAAACCATGGGACCTCGGTAAGTTCTATGGCTCCAGTTATTTTGTAGATCCCCGTGGACAAATTTTTGCACAAGCCAGTGAGGATAATGATGAGTTACTTATTGCCGATTTTGACCTGGATATGATTGAAGAAGTAAGAGCTACCTGGCAGTTCTTCAGGGATCGCCGCCCGGAAACCTATGGCAGGCTTACTGAATTATAATAGTATTATAAAACCCTAATTACATTGCCCGGTATTTGGAAACCAAATTACTTTTCCGGATACTTCATAATCTTTATAAGCGATGATAAAAAATAATAGACTATCGGCTGAGGAATATGAAAAAAATTTCAGCGATATACATCCTCCGTTCGATAATGAAACAGCAGCTATCGTAGAGGCCAACCGATGTTTGTTTTGTTACGATGCGCCTTGTATTAAAGGATGCCCAACCAGCATTGATATACCCAAGTTCATTAAACAGATCACTACCCAAAATATAAAAGGCTCTGCACACACCATTTTTGTGTCGAATATTTTTGGGGCAGGCTGCAGTAAAGTATGCCCGGTAGAAAAACTTTGTGAAGGCAATTGTGTGTATAATTTACTGGAAGAAAAACCCATCGAAATTGCCCGCCTGCAACGCTATTCCAGTGAAATTGCCATAGCCAATAACTGGCAAATGTTTGAACGGAAACCCGATAATGGGAAAAAAGTAGCCATCGTAGGCGCCGGGCCTGCAGGTTTAAGTTGCGCTCATATCTTATCAAGAGAAGGGATAGCCGTAACCATTTTTGAAAAAGAAGAAAAGGCGGGCGGATTGATGACCTATGGTATTGCAGCTTATAAAGTAACACCTGAGTTTTGTGCCAACGAAGTAGATTATATTACCGGTATTGGGGGCATTCATATTGAATATGAAAAATCACTGGGTAAAGATTTTACAATTGGAGATTTACAAAAACAATACGATGCAATATTCCTGGGAATGGGAGTTGGGCTCGCACGCAAATTAAATATACCCGGTGAAGAATTGCAGGGCGTAGAAGATGCCATTCGTTTTATTTACCAATTACGCAGTAATGAACTTGCATCTATTGCAGTGGGCGATCGGGTTGCCGTAATAGGTATGGGCATGACGGCGATTGATGCCGCCACCCAGGCAAAGCGGCTGGGAGCAAAAGAAGTAACCATGATTTATCGCCGTACGCAACAGGAAATGCCCTGTACCCAACACGAAATGGATATTGCCTTACTGGATGGTTGTGAAATTATTTGGTTGGCGGCACCTAAAGAAATAATAGGAGTAGCGGGTAAGGTAACAGGATTAATATGCAGCAAAATGAAACTGGGCGATCCCGATGCCAGCGGGCGGAGAAGCCCTGTGGATACAGGCGAGACATTTACACTTTCTGTTGATATGGTAATAAAAGCTGCCGGCCAAATGCCTTTTGAAGATATCGTTGCACAAAATAATGTACAGCATAATAATGGCAGGATCCGTATTGATAATGCCGGGGCAACAAACCTGCAGGGAGTGTATGCCGGTGGCGATGCCGTAAATGGAGGAAAAGAAGTGGTAGATGCCGTGCAGGCAGGTAAAGATGCGGCAGCTTCTATTATACAATATTTAGAACTGGCTTAATAAAAAAATTACCACATTTTATTTTAAATTTAGTTTTATGGCAGATATATCATCCCAATTTTTAGGCATCAAATCACCCAATCCTTTTTGGTTGGCCAGTGCACCGCCTACAGATAAAAAGATTAACGTATTGCGTGCTTTTGAAGCCGGATGGGGTGGCGTTGTTTGGAAAACGCTTGGCTCGCAGGTAAAAAATGTTTCCTCAAGATACTCTGCTGTAAACTACGGCGGCCATAGAGTAATGGGGTTTAATAATATTGAACTGATAAGCGACCGGCCACTCGATATTAACCTGAAAGAGATCACCGAGTGTATAAAATTATTCCCCGATAGGGCCATGGTGGTTTCGCTGATGGCAGATAATGATAAAAAAAGCTGGCACGAACTCATCAAAAAAGTAGAAGATACAGGCGCTCATGGATTTGAATTAAACTTTGGATGCCCGCATGGTATGACCGAAAGAGGTATGGGCGCTGCTGTAGGTCAAGATCCTGAAATTGCTGCCATGGTAGTAGAATGGGTTATGGAAGCAGCCACGATACCCGTTATTACAAAACTTACCCCCAATGTACACTCAGTAGTACCTACCAGTAAAGCGGTAGCTAAAGCAGGAAGTAATGGGCTTTCATTAATCAATACCATACAATCTATTACCGGTGTAGACCTGGACACCCTGGTACCCAATCCGTATGTAGCAGGCAAATCGGTATATGGGGGTTATTGCGGGCCGGCCGTAAAACCCATTGCACTAAAAATGCTAACCAGTATTGCCCAAAACCCCGAAACAGGAAAGTTGCCCATTTCAGGAATTGGGGGCGTAAGTACTTGGAAAGATGCCGTTGAGTTTTTACTGCTTGGCGCCAGCAATGTACAAGTATGTACCGCCGCTATGACCCATGGCTTCCGTATTATAGAAGATATGTGCGAAGGATTAAATAACTGGATGGATGAAAAGGGATTTAAAATTCTGGAAGACTTTATTGGTAAATCTGTTCCCACCATTACCCATTGGGAAGACCTGGATATCAATTATCATCATATTGCCAACATCAACCAGGATAAATGTATTCATTGTGGCCTTTGTTATATTGCCTGTGAAGATACTTCGCATCAAAGCATAAGCCTGGAGCATGGAAAGCCATATAATATTTATACGATCAAAGAAGAAGAATGTGTGGGTTGTAATTTGTGCCAGTTAGTATGCCCCGTTAACGACTGTATTACCATGGTAGAGCAGCGGGTAGCGCCTGAATACATCAATTGGGTAGAATGGCAAAAAAGAGGATTGCCCTTAAATGATCATTAGCGAACGGCCAGTCTGTTTACAACCGGGCTGTATTTTAGATAGAATCGAAAACAGGCTCCTGTTTTTTTCTCTTATATCTTTGTAAAAAATAGATTGTGAAAAAATGGATTTATATCTGCCTGCTTTTGTTATTGACGGCCTGTCATCAAAATAAATATGACAATCCCCATATCTTGATCGTAACTAATTTTGGAGACATAGAAGCTGAACTTTTCCCGGGTAAAGCGCCTAAAACGGTGGCCGCTTTTTTAAATTATGTAAATGAAGGCTTATATAATCCTGCTTCTTTTTACAGGGTTATAAAAAATGAAAACTTACCCTCTGATTATAATATGGGGTTTATACAAGGAGGTATTATTAAAACCAATCCTCAAAAGCAACTTTCATTAGCAGGCATACCCCATGAATCACCCAAACAAACAGGATTATCCCATACCGATGGTACCCTTTCGCTGGCAAGAACAAAACCCGGAACCGGGAGTTCTGAATTTTTTATTTGTATTGGTGATCAAACCCAGTTTGATGGTAACAATAGCGGGGAAGGGTATGCCGCATTTGGCCGGGTAGTTACCGGTATGAAGGCGGTACACAAAATTCAAAATCAAAAAAGCATAGGAGACAGCTTTGTAACGCCGATCGTTATTAAGAAAATAAAACAATTATAATTTTAAAAAATCTTGTCTTATTTCAATCAACATATTTCACCCGTTTTACGCCGATATGCCGAGCTGGTAATTTGGATCAGCGCATTACTATGCTTGTATTTTTTAGATGCGCAGGAGGAACATTCAAGTTTATGCATTTATAAGTGGATGGGCTTGGGGTGGTGCCCCGGTTGTGGTATTGGCCATGCGATGCATGATGCCATGCATTTTCAATGGGGTAAATCCATTTCCGCTCATCCATTTGGAATTCCGGCAGTTTGTATCATTTTATATCGTATTTTTCAATTAGCTATAAAAAACAAAAACCATGTACTACAATAATGCATTCAACCAAATTCCCGGCCTGGAGCCAGAAGAACTTAACTACCTGGTAGAATTTACCAAAAATCTGCCTTCAGATAAAGTACCCTATTTTATTTCATTGTACAGTACCAAACGGAAAAAGCCGGATGCGGTACTCATTAGTGCGCTCATTGGCTTTTTGGGTGTAAACGGCGTGCAACGTTTTTTAGTCGGCCAAATGGGTATGGGCATTTTATATTTTCTCACCGGCGGGTTATGCCTGGTAGGAACTATTATCGATATCATCAACCATAAGCAACTGGCATTTGAATACAACCAGAAAATGGCTATTGAAACGATGACGATGGTAGGAGGGGTATAAGTAAACAATACCCATATTGCCAGGTGAAATACATTCTTCATTAAACTACGCTTTTTAAAAAGTAACAACTATTTTGTTGTTATTTTTTTTGCATCTCCCGCTGCTTGTAAGGCAGGTTGCAGCCGGCATTTTTTTTATTGCGTATTTATTTTACACACTCCCTCATATTCGGTATTGCATACCCCTGTCATATACACGATTTTTACAAGTGAGCATTATTGGCTAAAAAGCTTTCTAAAAAAAATAAACATGAAACAAAAATTACAACCACTTATTTGTGTTGCGGCCTGTATTTTAATGTGCCCCTTTATTGTAATGGCGCAACAAAATGTAGGTATTGGCACTCCCCTTCCAAATGAAAGTGCTATGCTTGATATTACTGCAACTAACAAAGGCATATTAATTCCCCGCTTAACTTCGGCGCAGCGTATAGCTATTGCTACACCGGCCAATGGATTGATGTTGTATGATACGGACACAAAAAGTTTTTGGTATTTTAATGGAACGGGCTGGGCCAATATGGCATTAAGTTCGGGTTGGAGTTTGCAGGGCAATGCAGCATCAGCAACTGATTTTATGGGTACAACAAATAATCAGCCCATTCAGTATAAAGTAAATAATACTAAAGTTGGTTTATTAGATTCTTTAGGAAATATTTTTTGGGGAAAGCTTTCAGGTAATAGCAACACCGGAATTTTGAATGTGGGTATTGGTTCAGGTGCACTTTATAATAATACTACAAGCGGTAGCTTAGTTGCTATTGGTGATAGTGCTCTGTATAATAATGGAATTGGAGCATTAGAAACTTTGGAAGCTTTGGATAATATTGCAGTGGGAAGTAAAGCATTATATAGCAATACTACAGGAAATCAAAATACTGCCAATGGTTCCCAATCTCTTTTGAGAAACACCGGAGGTAATAGGAATACTGCTATAGGTTTTAATTCACTCAAGTTTAATACATTAGGTGGTTTTAACTCAGCAATTGGAAGTCAATCACTTTTTTCAAATACCACGGGGAATGAAAATACAGCAAATGGTTCGCAGTCATTATTTTCCAACACAACCGGATATGGAAATGTTGGTAATGGCTTTAATTCACTTTACAATAATACATCAGGTGCATATAACGTAGCAAATGGTTATAAAGCCCTTTATGCAAATACTACAGGGATTTTAAATGTTGCAAGTGGATTCAATTCTATGAGCTCTAATAGCACTGGTGGTTACAATACTGCTATAGGTGCTAAATCACTTGCATCTAATACCACGGGCAACGAAAATGTGGCCATTGGAATTTCCTCTTTGTTTGAAAATATAAAAGGAGATAATAATACAGCCATCGGTTCCTCGTCTCTTGGAAATAATCTTGAAGGGAATAATAATGTTGCAATTGGTTCAGGTGCGCTATTTTATAATACAGAAGGCAATTACAATATCGCTTCAGGATATAATGCTCTTTTTAATAATTTTCTTGGTAACTCCAATGTTGGGATTGGAATAAATTCATTATATAAAAACACTAATACAAGTAACCTGGTAGCGATTGGTGATAGTGCCTTATATAATAATATAGGGCCGGCAAATACAGCTGTTGGTAGTAAGGCATTATATTCAAACACTACAGGAGAAAACAATACCTCAAATGGATATCAATCGCTATATACAAATAGTATAGGTACCAATAATACCGCATTTGGTTTTCAAAACTTATTTTCTAATACAAGTGGGATTGAGAATACTTCTCAGGGATTTCAAGCGCTTTTTTCAAATACCGCAGGTTATAATAATACGGCAAATGGTAGTAAAGCACTTTATGCTAACACAATAGGGTATAATAATTCATCAACTGGTTTTAACGCTTTATTATACAATACTATTGGATTTGGTAATACAGCTAATGGGGCTTATTCTCTTAAAAGTAATACGAACGGTGGGTATAATGTTGCCATAGGATTAAACAGTTTATTAAATAACACAGAAGGTAGCTATAATGTTGCTAATGGTGCTTATGCACTTAATGAAAATACATTAGGCATAAAAAATACTGCAAATGGTGCTTATGCGCTTCAAAATAATAGATTCGGAAATAATAATGTAGCATCAGGAAATAAAGCACTTTATACAAATAATTTGGGCAACTCCAATGTTGCTATTGGAGCAAGTGCACTTTATGGTAATACAAACCGAAATAATATTGTTGCTATCGGAGACAGTGCTCTTTTTAATAACGGATCGGGGAGTAACTACGGTAATCAGGCTACTGCCAATACAGCAGTGGGAAGTAAAGCAATGTATTATAATACAACCGGCTATCAAAATACTTCTACTGGTTTCCAATCTTTGTTTTCAAATACCAACGCCTATGATAATACTGCCACCGGCTACATGGCTCTTTATTCAAGTACAACCGGAAGCTCTAATACTGCAACCGGTTCTAAAGCATTATATTCAAATTCGTCAGGAACAGGAAATACAGCCTATGGCGCAACAGCTCTTTATTCTAATTCCACAGGTTATGGTAATATAGGAATTGGCTCCAGAAGTTTATACAAAAATTCAACAGGCTCTTCTAATACAGCAAGTGGAGAAGACGCACTTTATTTCAATACCACCGGCGACAACAATACTGCAAACGGAGCTTCTACTCTTTATAAAAACATATCCGGTAATGGAAATGTAGCCATTGGTTATACATCGCTTTACAATAATACAATTGGCGGTGCAAATGTGGCAAATGGTATGGAATCTATGGCAAGCAATACAAGTGGCGGGGGTAATGCAGCCTATGGATTTTCAGCTCTTTCAGCAAATACTACCGGAGTTTATAATGTAGCTATAGGCCGGGAATCGCTTAATACAAATACAACCGGTAACAGTAATACTGCCGTTGGTTATTTAGCAGATGTTAGTGCAAGCAATTTAACCAACGCCACTGCCATTGGCGCAGGTGCAGTTGTAAACGCCAGCAATAAAGTACGCATTGGTAATACATCAGTAACTAAAATTGAAGGCCAGGTTGCCTATTCATTCCCGTCTGATGCACGCTTTAAATATAACATTAAAGACAATGTACCAGGCCTGGAGTTTATTAAAAAACTACAACCTGTTACTTATTATTTTGATGAAGAAAAACTAGAAGAATTTACTAAAACAGGAGATATAAATAATAGTGAGATTATGCCAGTTTCTTTTAAAGAAAGAACACTGCATACAGGATTTTTAGCCCAGGATGTAGAAAAAATTGCAAAAAGTTTAGGCTACAGTTTTGATGGCGTGCATGCTCCTGCAAATGATAAAGACCATTACAGCCTGGCGTACAGCCAATTTATTATGCCGCTGGTGAAGGCGGTGCAGGAAGTAAATACCGAACTCGAAAATTTAAATGCAGAGAATAAAATATTAAAAAGTGAAATTAAAAATATTATAAACCTTACGCATGAGAATAACTTGTTGTGGGAAAAACAACAAAAAATGATGGAAGCGCAAATTCGGGAAAATAAAGAAATGGCCCGGCTGATAGCTGACCTCAAAGAAAAAATAGAATCTCTTTCTAAAAAATAAGTAATTCTTAAATCGAATTTTTATAAAGATCATAGTAAATATTTATTATTTCAAGAACATTTTTTCGTCCCTTTTGTCATAACTTGTAGTGTGGAGAAACTGCTAACTGTTATATTTTGCATTATATATATAATGCCGCAAATTTTTGCACAGGCAAATATAGATAGCCTGGAGCGTATCGTGGCGTTAGGCAAACAGGACGTTGCAGAAGCGGAAGCACTAAATAAACTGGCAACCATTTATTCCCGTAAGGATAATAATAAAACACGTATTTACCTTGACCAGGCCTATCATGTTTCTAAAAAAATTGATAATGCCAACACCTTGTCCATTGTTTATTACCAGTTGATAACCTTATTTCAAAATACCGGTAAATTAGATAGCGCCAGATATTATTTAAATCAGTTAGACTTACTTTCTAAAAATGCGCCCGAAAAACATAAAAACCAAATAACTTTTGATTATAACCAGGCTGCCGGGCTGTATTATAGAAAAATTGGTAATTATAGGGATGCCATTCGTCATTACGAACAAGCATTAGTCTTAACACAAAAATTAAACAAGACTGATGTTGCGCTAGCCGGCCTGTATTTAAACCTGGCAAATGCCTATACTAAAACTTTAAATTATAAAGTGGGCCTTCAGCATTACTTTAAGGCACTCACCCTTTTTGAAAAGTTTAATAATGACCTGGGTAAATCATTTTGTTACCAGGGAATCTGCAATCTTTACCTTGAAATGGGCAAACCGAATGAAAGTTTAAAATATGCAAAAAAATCACTTCAATTAAAACTAATACTTAATGACCGTCCTTCTATAGGTACCGCTTATAATAGTTTGGGTAATATTTATTTGGATTTGGGCAATTTTAAAGAGGCTATTATTTATTTTAATAACTCATTCAGGATTGCCAAAGAAATGAATTTAAAAATAGATGAACAACGGGCATTGTTTAACCTGGGTAAGGCTTACGCTAAATTGAACAACAAAGAGAAAGCAAAAGCCTATTTTACTAACTGTGCATTAATGGTGAAAGAAACGGGAGATAGCAGTATGCTGGTTTTATTAAATTCAGAATTAGAAAATTTAAAAGCCAATGTAAATACGGCACCCGAACATGATCTAAATGTGGCCACTAATTTAGATGCCTTACAGGAAAAAGGAGATCTTATTTCCCAGCTTTCCCTGTATAAAAATGCTGCTATTTATTATGAAACAAATAAGGAATATGAAAAAGCTTTACAATTTTCAAAAAAATACTATGAGCTTAACGACAGTTTAAAAAGTAGCGATGTCCAGTTACAAATACAACACCTGGAAGCCCAGTATAATTCAGATAAAAAGGAAAATGAAATTTCTATTTTAAAAAAAGACCAGTTGATTGACAGGGCCAACCTGGAACGTCAAAAAATTGTAAAGTACTCGGTAATTTTAATAAGCGCTTTGCTTGCCATTATGGGATTTTTTATCTTTAAAAGAAGTAAACAAAACCAGCAACTAAAAGAACTGAAGTTACGTAACCAAATTGCGGCCGACTTGCATGATGAAGTAGGCAGCTCCTTAAGCAGTATTCATATTTTAAGTCAATTGGCAGAAAGAAGTGTAACCCATGCCGCTTCAAGTGATATTTTAATTAAAATGACCAGGAATGTGCAGGAAACCATGGATCGCATGAGCGATATTGTGTGGGTTGTAAAACCTAAAATAAATGATTCTCAAAGTTTGCCGGCACGTATGGAGAATTTTATGTTTGAAATATGCCAGGGTAAAGAAATAGAGTGTAATTTTTTAAGTGCTGATATGGCTGAAATAAACCTCGGTATGGATCTTAAAAAAAATCTTTACTTAATATTTAAAGAAGCTGTAAATAATGCCGTTAAATATGCCGATACCAAACAATTGGATGTAACCATTTCTATTAAACAGAACTTGTTTAAAATGGTCATTAAAGATTATGGTAAAGGCTTTGCTATCGAAAATAATAAGAAGGGGAACGGAATAGGAAATATGAAGAACCGGGCAAAAGAAATGAATGCAGATTTTAAAATGATATCTCAACCCGGTGCAGGAACCCAAATTGAGGTGCAGGTTCTACTGTAGTAAACAAGAACCCCATATTCGGTATTGTAAACAATTTGTAAACTCATTAATATTGTAAAAAATCTATTTTGATTAGAGTTTCTATATTTGAAGATAATAAGCATTTGAGAGAAAGCCTTGAACTGTTGTTAAAACAAACAAATGGTTTTAGCTGCTCGGGAGCTTATGAGAACTGTAATCATATTGTAGATGATTTAAAAGAAAATCCCTGCGATATTGTATTAATGGATATTGAAATGCCCGGTATGAATGGCATTGAAGCTACCCGGTTAATTAAAGCTACTTACCCCGAGTTACAAGTACTCATACAAACTGCCTTTTTTGATGATGAATATATTTTTGATGCCATTTGCAATGGCGCTTCCGGTTATTTGCTTAAATCAACTTCTTTGCAAAAATACCTTGAAGCATTAACAGAAGTACATAGCGGGGGTTCTCCTATTACACCGGGCATTGCCCGGCGCATGCTCGATCTTTTTCAAAAAAATGTACCCCCATTGGGTCGTGAAAAATATGGGTTAACTGACAAAGAAAAAATTGTATTACAGCACCTGGTTTCAGGTAAAAGCTATAAAATGATTGCAGCCGCTATGGATATTTCATTTGAAACGGCAAAAACTCATATCAAGAATTTTTATGTAAAGCTACATGTACACTCCGCCCCCGAAGCCGTAGCTAAAGCTATTCTGGAAAGAATCGTTTAATTACCCAATCTCCCGGGCATATTTTACTATTACCCTTCAAAGTTTTATAATCACCTTATTTCCAGTTATTTATTGTTAGTTCGGCAGAAATTTAACTCCACTTTCCGGAAATTTATTTGTAAGTATTCAAGTAAAAGGTATATATTTATACTAAAATAATTACAAGAAAGTATAAAACAACACAAAATATTTTGAATTTTATGATTCAAGAAACATTGAAATATGAATTACCCACTCATTAAAGAAACCATAGCATTGCTTGAAGAATTTGATATAAAAACAAAGTCAGGTAAAAAATATTCGGGTACCATTGATGGTTTTAAAAACTGGATTGCTGACCAATATGCAAGTGAAATAAAACCCACAGCAGAACCCAACTGGGAAGGCAAAGAAGAGGGAAGGACACCCGAAAGTGTGATCAATACCCTGATTGTGCATATGAACCGGTATGCAAAAACCTATTCAAAATCTGCCCTGGCAGGGTCGGCATTTTCAACCCAGGAAGAATTTATTTTCCTGATTAATCTTAAAGCCTTTGGCGCCATGACAAAAATGGAACTTATTAAAAAAAATATCCAGGAAAAACCAGCGGGTATTCAAATCATAAACAGGTTGATAAAGCAGGGTTGGGTAAAGCAAAATAATTCCAATGAAGATAAGCGGAGTAAAATCATACAAATTACCACTAAAGGCTTACAGGTTTTGGATAAACAAATGGCTAAAATCAGGCAGGCCACTCAAATTGTTACTGGCGACCTTAATTACTCCGAAAAGATGGAACTGATACGATTACTTAAAAAGCTCGACGATTTTCATAATCCCATCTTTAGCAAAAATTACGATAGCGCTTCGTTGTTGGAAAACATAATGAGGGAACAGAAAGTAAAAAATAATTAGATCCGTTCTTATTGAATATAAAATTTTAAATGGAGTAAAATAAAAAAGGATGAAAAAATATTTTGATGAATTGTCTTACGATATCAGTAAACGGGTAACAATAAAATACAGTACCAGTTTTTCGCTGGGTATTTTGGCGTTGCGGCCTTCTATACGACCTGCTATTTATGCCATATACGGCTTTGTGCGACTTGCCGATGAAATTGTGGATAGTTTTCATGATTATAACAAACAAGCATTACTCAGCCGTTTTAAAGAGCAAACTACACAAGCGCTGGATGAGGGCATTTCTTTGAATCCCATTTTAAATTCTTTCCAGGAAACGGTACACCAATTTAAAATTGATCCGGCCCTCATTGATCAATTTTTGAAGAGTATGGAAATGGATTTACATGCCATGGAATATAATACAGAAAAATATAACCAATATATTTTAGGCTCAGCCGAAGTAGTAGGCCTCATGTGTTTGCAAATATTTGTGGAGGGTAATAAAGAGGCTTATGATAGCTTAAGGCCTTATGCCATGAAGCTGGGCTCGGCATTTCAAAAGATAAACTTTTTGAGGGATCTAAAGGATGACTATCAAATTTTAGGACGCACTTATTTCCCAGGTGTAGAAATGGGTTCATTCAACAACGCCATTAAATCTTCCATTGAAAAAGATATTGAACGGGAATTTAAGGAAGCATTAACCGGTATAAAAAAATTACCTGCTTCTTCCCGTTTCGGCGTTTACCTGGCTTATAAATATTATTATTCATTGTTCCGTAAAATTAAAAAAGCATCGGCCCAGCAAATTTTACAAGAGCGGATTCGTATTCCCAATGGACAAAAGTTTTCTTTAATGATGAGTAGTTATGTACAATACAAAATGACAATTATATAAAATAGTTGGTTTAAATGAATTAAATGATGATGTATAAACTGGTACGGTCACAGCAATTAAATTGTAATATAGAAACAGCCTGGCATTTTTTTTCTTCCCCGCATAATCTTGCCCGTATTACACCGGGTGATATGAATTTTAAAGTGACATCAAAAGATGCTCATGAAAATATTTACCCGGGTATGACCATTGATTATACAGTAACCCCGCTACTGGGTATTCCCGTAGCATGGCGAACCAAAATTTTACAGGTGGATGAATGGAAAAGTTTTACTGATTACCAGTTAAAAGGGCCCTATAAAACCTGGAAACATTTTCATGAATTTATACCCAATGACCAGGGCGTGTTAATGAAAGATACGGTAGATTATACATTGCCGTTTGGTATTGTGGGCGATATTACACATGCGTTGCTGGTAAAGAAAAAGCTGGACTATATTTTTAATTACCGGTACCGGGTATTAGAAAAATTATTTAATGCTAAGAAAGAATGTATAAAGGATGAAGTATAGTGTTGCCATATTCTGGTTTCGGCGAGATCTTAGGTTAGAAGATAATGTTGGCTTGCACCAGGCCCTGACATCCGGATACCCGGTGTTGCCCATTTTTATTTTTGATACCCAAATATTGGGGAAACTAAGTAACAAATATGATCGCCGGGTAGATTACATTCACCAGGCCTTACATCAAATGAATAGCCAGCTCCACCAAAAGCAATCTGCTTTACAAACCTTTTATGGTAACCCTTTAGCTGTTTTTGAAAAAATTACTGATACTTATCATGTTCAGGCTGTGTATTGCAATAGAGATTATGAACCACAGGCTATACAAAGAGATAATGCCATAGAGGCGTATTTACAAGAAAAAAACATTCCTTTCTATACTTATAAAGACCAGGTAATTTTTGAACAATCGGAAATTGTAAAAAGCGATGGTTTGCCTTATACAGTTTTTACGCCGTATGCAAAAAAATGGAGAGCGGCATTACAGGAAGGCCATTACGCAGCTGCCCGGATTTCATTTGATCATTTCTTTAAAACAGCAGCAACTGAAATACACTCCTTATCGGAACTGGCATTTCAAAAAGCGGGTATTCCATTTCAAAAGCCAGAGCTTGATATCCGCATCATCAAAGATTATGATTTGTATCGAAACTTTCCGGCGATGGATCATACTACTCATTTGGGAATGGCATTGCGTTTTGGTACAATATCTATCCGTAAGTGTGTAGCATTTGCGCTGTATCATAATGAAACCTGGCTTTCAGAATTAATATGGAGAGAATTTTTTATGCAGGTATTATTTCATTTCCCCCGGGTAGTAAACCAAAGTTTTAAAACTCAATACGATTATATTGATTTCCGGAATAATGAAAGTGAATTTGAGCGTTGGTGTAATGGAGAAACCGGTTATCCAATTGTAGATGCCGGTATGCATCAACTTAACAAAACAGGTTTTATGCATAACCGGGTAAGAATGATTGTGGCTAGTTTTTTATGTAAACATTTGCTCATTGACTGGCGCTGGGGCGAAGCTTACTTTGCCAATCAATTGAATGATTACGATCTGGCAGCCAACAATGGTAACTGGCAATGGGCTGCTGGTACAGGCTGCGATGCAGCGCCCTATTTCCGCATTTTTAACCCGGCAGCTCAAAGCCTCAAGTTTGATAAGGATTTTAAATACATAAAAAAATGGAACCCCCATTACGATCAAAATATAATAAAGCCTATCGTGGAACAT
The DNA here is from genome assembly GCA_001898465.1 of Sphingobacteriales bacterium 39-19. Taxonomy (GTDB): domain Bacteria; phylum Bacteroidota; class Bacteroidia; order Chitinophagales; family Chitinophagaceae; genus Ferruginibacter. The sequence continues at coordinate 428,205 of MKTX01000007.1, forward strand.
GAGGTAGCCCGAAAAAGATGTTTGGCTGTTTATAAAAAAGCATTGCAGCAAACTCAAATATAAATTAAAATGGAAAGAAATAAAGTAGTACTGGTAAACGAAGATGATTTTGCGCTTGCTGAAATGGATAAAATGCAAGCACATCGGGATGGGAAATTGCACCGGGCATTTTCTGTTTTTATCTTTAACTTAAAAGGAGAAATGTTAATTCACCAAAGGGCGAATCATAAATATCATGGCGCCGGCTTATGGACAAATGCCTGTTGCTCTCATCCGCAATGGAATGAGCGGGTAAAAGAAAGCGCTAAAGAAAGATTACAATTTGAAATGGGTATGTCATGTGATCTGGAGCATTTGTTTTCATTTATATACAAAGCAACTGTAGAAAACGGTTTAATGGAATACGAGTATGATCATGTTTTTGTGGGATACACCAATGCCGAACCCGTGCCGAATATACTTGAAGTACAAAATTATAAATGGATTGCTCCCGAAGAACTACTAAAGCAAGTGGCGGCACAGCCCCAGGATTTTACATATTGGTTTAGGGTGGCACTAGAGAAAGTAATGGACTTGTTTGTGGGTATAAACAGGTAAATGGGCAAATTATCACTTCCCTGTTTTTTCTTCACCCGGGTTTTCAAGGATACCGGTATCTTCAGTTATTTCTGCCTGGCTTATATCCGTTTCGGATGCAGCAGGCGGGAGAGAAGAACCGGTTTTCGTTACCCTTTTTTTAGCGGGTTTAAACATCCTGTAAAATCCATATAAAATAATGAGTACAACCCCGCTTGCAATCAGCCAGAATTTTTTATCCAGGTACCATAGTTTCTCATCGGTAATAGTTTGTTCTTGTGCAAATAGATTTGTTGTGTATAAACAAATACCGGGTATTATGATAAAAAAATAACGGGCGGTTTTTTTCATCATATCAAGTTAAGAAAATAAGCCACCCTTGCCAAATGCATTTTAATTTTTGGTGGGTAAGGCTGCATGGCTGACGGGCTGCCGGATGGAAGCAGAAAACCCGGTGGTGGATTTTGAGAATAGGCCCCGGGTTTGTAGCGAACAGCCGGAAATACTGTACAGTAAAGGGTTGGAGCAGGCAGCCCCTATTTTTGCATTTTAATAAAAAATCTACTGGAAAGGGTTTGTATCTTTGTAAAAGGAGAATATATAATGGCTCAAAAAAAGGAAACCACTGCAGGTGTAAGCCAGGAAGATTTTATAGAAATAACTGGCGCCCGGGAACATAATTTAAAAAATATTGATTTACGCATTCCCAAAAATAAATTGGTAGTATTTACAGGCGTAAGCGGAAGTGGAAAATCTTCGCTTGCCTTTGATACGATTTTTAATGAAGGACAGCGGCGATATATGGAAAGCTTTAGTGCTTATGCCCGCCAGTTTATGGGAGATATGGAGCGCCCTGATGTAGATAAGATCACCGGCCTGTCTCCTGTAATTTCGATAGAACAAAAAACAACCAATAAAAATCCAAGAAGTACAGTAGGTACCATTACGGAAATATATGATTTCCTGCGCCTTCTTTTTGCCCGTGCCAGTGATGCGTATAGTTACCATACCGGTAAAAAAATGGTGAAGTTTAGCGAGGAAGAAATTGTACAATCCATTTTTGAAAAATTTGCTGAAAAAAAAATCATTTTACTGGCTCCCCTGGTGAGAGGCCGTAAAGGACATTACCGGGAGTTGTTTGAAGACAGCCGGAAGAAAGGATTTTTAAAAGTGAGGGTAGATGGTGAAATTATGGATCTTAAAGAACGAATGCAGGTAGATCGCTATAAAATTCATGATATAGAACTGGTGGTTGACCGCCTGGAAGCAACCGCAGGAATGCGGTTACGGGTTTCGCAAAGTGTACAAAAATCTTTACAGCTTGGCAAAGGATTAATGTTTGTAGTAGAAGCTGGTGAAAAAAAAGCGCCGGCAGTTTTCTCTAAACAGCTGATGTGTATTGATACCGGCCTCAGTTACGAGGAACCCTCCCCCAATGCTTTTTCGTTTAATTCGCCCTATGGCGCCTGCCCTCAATGCAAGGGGTTGGGCCATGTGTTCCAGGTAGATGTAGAGGCCGTAATACCCAATAACCAGTTAAGTGTAAATGAAGGTGCGATTGCGCCTTTGGGTGAACAAAGAGAAGCTTATGTTTTTAAACAAGTACAGGAACTTGCCAGGAAAAATAAATTCAGCCTATCTAAACCCGTTAGCGAATTACCACAAAAAGCAATGAACTTATTGCTGTATGGGAAAGAAGTGGTAAATGAAGAAGAAGAAGCCCATGCGGAAATTAAAGAAGAAGGCCCCATTTATTATGCCACTGAATACGAAGGAATCATAAATATGGTGAAGCGTTGGTTTGCATCTGCCAGCACTACCGAAGCCATGAGAGATTGGGTAGAAAAGTATATGAAACTAAGCTCTTGTGAATCTTGCGGCGGTACCCGGCTTAAAAAAGAAAGCCTATGGTTTAAAGTGGCAGAAAAAAATATTGCTGAATTAAGCGCCATGGATCTTGATGTATTGCATCGTTGGTTTGAGCAGGTAGATAAAAAATTATCTTCCCGGCAACAACTGATTGCAAAAGATATTTTGAAAGAAATTAAAGAGCGGCTTCAATTTTTAATAGATGTGGGGCTTACTTATCTTACCTTATACCGGCCGTCTAAAAGCCTGAGTGGTGGCGAATACCAGCGTATTCGCCTGGCTACACAAATAGGTTCCCAGTTGCAGGGTATTACTTATATATTAGATGAACCGAGTATTGGATTGCATCAGCGGGACAACCATCGTTTAATTACTGCCTTGCAAAACTTACGCAATATAGGCAACAGTGTGTTGGTAGTGGAGCACGACCGGGATATTATGATGGCTGCCGATTTTTTGGTTGATATAGGTCCCCGGGCGGGTATGCATGGTGGTAAAATTGTGGCTGCTGGTACACCGGCACAGGTGTTGGCCTCAAATTCAGAAACAGCTAAATATTTAAATGGTTTAAAGAAAATTTCTATACCCCAGCAGGTGCGAAAAGGAAACGGCCAGTATATAGAATTGACTGGCGCCACAGGAAATAACCTGAAAAACCTTACCGTAAAATTTCCCCTGGGTAAATTTATTGTGGTAACCGGGGTGAGTGGTAGTGGCAAATCGACCCTGGTAAATGAAACCCTTTACCCTTTGCTGAACAATTATTGCTATTCCGGCAAAATGCATCCGCTTCCTTATAAAAAAATAAAAGGATTGGAGCATATTGATAAAGTAATAGAAATAGATCAAAGCCCCATTGGGCGTACACCCCGGAGTAACCCGGCCACTTATTGTGGTTTTTTTACTGACATCAGGACTTTATTTGCATCGGTACCGGAATCAAAAATCAGGGGGTATAATGCAGGCCGGTTTTCTTTTAATGTAAAGAGCGGGCGCTGTGATGTGTGCGAAGGAGGCGGTATGCGTGTGATTGAAATGAATTTTTTGCCGGATGTATATGTGCCTTGCGAAAAATGCAATGGTAAACGGTATAACCGGGAAACATTGGAAATTCGTTACAAAGGAAAATCAATCAGTGATGTGCTGAACATGACAGTGGATGAAGCTGTTGATTTTTTTAGCGCTGTACCATTCATATTCCGTAAAATAAAAGTACTGCAGGAAGTAGGATTGGGGTATATCACACTGGGCCAAAGTGCCGTTACGCTGAGCGGGGGTGAGGCACAGCGGGTAAAACTATCTACTGAACTTGGGAAAAGAGATACGGGTAAAACATTTTATATTTTAGATGAACCTACTACCGGATTACATTTTCAGGATATACAACATTTGCTGGATGTATTAAATAAACTGGCCGACCGGGGCAATACCGTTTTGGTAATTGAACATAATTTGGATATTATTAAAGTAGCCGATCATATTATTGATATTGGACCCGAAGGAGGCGCTGGTGGCGGGGATATTCTGTATGAAGGGGCGCCCCGGGAAATGAAAAAAATAAAAGGGAGCCATACAGCAAAATATGTACAGCAGGAGATGGAAGCAGCCGTAAAATAAAAAAAGCCACGAAAATGTTTTCGTGGCTTTTTTATATAAGCCAAAGAATATGAGTGAAAGTAAAGAAGTGGTTTCAGGGGTAACATCGTGTATGATTACACATCGTTCTCCGGGGGTTATTTTCTACTCTATACTTTGGGCTTAATTTTCATCTGTCGGTCTTTATGCTGTTATGGGTAGTACTGGGTTTAATAAAAATGAGGGCATCTAACCTGGCGCAATGCACTATTGTCTCTGCCACTGTTACCTATTTTTATGCCAAGTTTAAGTAAACAGGAAAAATAATCATCATTTTTATTGGGGTTGCCCCTTTGGGTACCGGGTTCGTAACGGGTAATTCCGGGGTTGATGATGCCAACTGTTTTATCATGAATTTTCCTGGCGATAATGGCATCTGCCGGGCTTAAATACACATCAAAATAATGGGGATCAATATAAGTTGTACTTACATCATCAATATAATCGGTAAATGTGTGGCGGTATAAAAGTTCAATACCTGTACTTACCCGGTCACTAATGCGTACTTTAACGCCTCCCCCAAAAGGAATATTTATTTGCGTTAATGAATAAGTTGGCCGATTGGGATATTCCTTCATGCCCTGCCCTTCGGTACGGAGCGGGTGTAATTTATACCAGGTAAGTTCTCCATTGGGATTTTTAAGGGATCCTTCGGGATCAAAATGAAACAGGCCAACACCCCCAAATACATAGGGCATTAATAAGGGATCGTATTCATCATACTCCCTGTTCGCAAATGAAACCGGGAAAAATTCAAAAGCGCCGTATGCTTCCCACATGTGGCTTCGAAAATCAAGATTTCTTTCTTTACGAAATAATTCATTCCTGCCGTCGGTATTAATTACATTATCTCTGCCCGATACAAAAGTATATTGCCCGGCTACTCTAAAGCCAAGCCATGAATTGGGGTACACTGTAAAAAATGCGCCCTTCATCATTTTAGTAAGTTCTAAATTCACATCCTTTATAAAATAAGATCCTCTGCCCCGGTTACCCCCCAGGTCGCCTAAAAAGAAAGTGGGCCCAAAATTGAGGCCTGCTTCCATATGAAATTTACGTTCATTCCCAAAGCGGAGATGCTGTGCCTGTACTTTAATGGATGACATTAAAATACCGGATATTATCAATAAGGGCAGCACATAGCTCCGTAAAGTTGGTTTCATGAGAAGAGATTTAGTCTTTCTACAGATAATTTGGATATGGTTTACAAAAAGTGTTAACCATTTACTTAACGGAGAGGAGAAAATAATATTGTATTACAAAAAAATTATGGCTGAAAAATCATTTCCATATGGGGGATCCCGTCTTCCAGGTAAGGCGGGCTGCAGGGTATAAACCCTAAGTTTTCATAAAAGGGTAATAAATAAGCCTGGGCGCCTATTTTTATTTCTGTTGTATTAAAAAGAGCCTGGCACTGCTCTATTGATTTTTGCATCAATAGTTTACCTGCGCCAAACCGCCGAAATCCGGGGTGGCTGATTACCCGGCCAATGCTGGCCTGCGGGTAACTTATCCCGGGTTTTAATAAACGGGCATAAGCCATTAATTCATCATTTACATAACCGCACACATGATAAGCTTCCTGGTCTTTACCATCCGCATCTAAATACACACAATTTTGTTCTACCACAAAAACCCGGCTCCTCAATTGCATGATGGTATAAAGCTCAGTAAGGCTTAATTCTTCAAAATGTTTTATATGAAAAATGATTTTCATGATTTTATATTGCCCTTATTATTATTTAATTAATATCCATATTTATCTTTCCATCTTAATTTTAAAAATTTCCGTATTTCTTCTTCCCGGCTATTTTGCTGCGGATCATAAAATTTACTGTTTTCAATTTTATCTGGTAAAAATTGTTGCTCTATAAAATTATTTTCATAATCATGGGCATATTGATACCCTTTTGCATAGTTCATATTTTTCATGAGCCGGGTGGGGGCATTTCTTAAATGTAGTGGAACCGGCAGGTCGCCAAATTGCTGAACGGCAGACTGTGCCTTACCAATGGCTACATAAGCGGCATTACTTTTTACAGATGTAGCCAAGTAAATAGCACATTGCGATAAAATGATCCGGCTCTCCGGGTAGCCAATTACCTGTACAGCCTGGAAGGTTTGATTGGCCATGAGCAGGGCATTGGGATTTGCATTTCCAATATCTTCACTGGCAAAGATGAGCATTCGGCGGGCAATAAACTTTACATCTTCACCTCCTTCTATTAACCGGGCGAGCCAATATACAGCTCCGTTGGGATCGCTGCCACGCATACTTTTTATAAAGGCAGAAATAATATCGTAATGCTGTTCCCCTTGCTTATCGTATAAGGCCACTCTTTGTTGTGCCGTTTGCATTACCCATTCATCAGTAATCGTAATTTCTTTATTTTTATTTTGATCCCTGGCTAATGTATGGATGGTAAGATCCAGCAGGTTTAAAATTTTGCGGGCATCCCCTCCACTTATATTGATCAATGCCTGTGTTTCTTTGAGATTGATTTTGTATTGCTTTAATTGTTCATCATTTTTTATGGCCTGGTGTAATAAGGCAATGAGGGAATCATCATCCAGCGGTTTTAATACATATACCTGGCAGCGGCTGAGTAAAGCACTGTTTACTTCAAAAGAAGGATTTTCAGTAGTGGCTCCTATCAATGTAATAATTCCTTTTTCAACGGCATTTAATAGTGCATCCTGCTGGCCTTTATTGAAACGGTGTATTTCATCAATAAATAAAATGGCGCCTTCATTTGCTTTTGCATTTTCTATAACATCCCTTATTTCTTTTACACCCGAAGAAATAGCGCTGAGTGCATAAAATTTTTTATGAACGGCACCTGCCATAATATGTGCCAGCGTGGTTTTACCGGTACCCGGCGGACCCCATAAAATGAGCGAGGGAATCCTGCCATTTTCTATGGCATTGCGCAGGATACTATTCTTTCCGGTTATATGTGTTTGGCCCAGAATATCGTCAAGGTTACCGGGCCTTACTCGTTCTGCTAAAGGGGGCATTTGCATGTTTCAAAATTACGAAATAAGAGGCAGGCTAAGTCGCCGGGTTTGTTCTTTTGATAACTGCATGAATCTTGCGAACTTTACCAAATGGAAAGCCATCAACCGGGCAAAAAAATGGCTGGCAATGCCAGCATGCGCCATTTATTTTTACAGCATATAGGCCAAACTTCAGAAACGCCATTGGCATTGCATATTACCAAAGCGAGGGGTTCAAAGCTTTGGGATGCAGCAGGCAAAGAATATATGGATGTAATAGGGGGTATCAGTGTATGCAATATTGGCCATTGCCATCCTGCTGTGGTAGAAGCGATACAAAAGCAGGCGCAACAGTATTTACATATTATGGTATATGGTGAGTTGGTAGAAAGCCCGCAAGTAGAATATGCGGCACGGCTTACCCAATATTTACCCCCAAGCCTGAATTCCGTTTTTTTTACCGCCAGTGGAAGCGAGGCTACGGAAGGTGCTATGAAATTGGCCAAAAGAGTTACCGGCCGCTCTGAAATGATTTCATTTAAAAAAAGTTATCATGGTAGTACCCAAGGAGCGCTGAGCATGATGGGCAGCGAATACTGGCAACAGGCATTCCGGCCTTTACTACCCGGCATACAACAATTTGTGTATAATGATATGGATATGCTGGATCGTATTACGGAACAAACAGCCTGTGTATTTGCCGAAACTGTACAAGCCGAAGCGGGAGTACAGGTACCGGGTAAATTATGGTTGCAGGCTTTGCGTAAACGATGTACTGATATGGGTGCATTGCTGGTGCTGGACGAAATTCAATGCGGTTTTGGACGCAATGGTACCTTATGGGCATTTGAACAATTTGATGTGGTACCCGATATTTTATTATTGGGTAAGGCCCTGGGGGGAGGGATGCCACTGGGCGCTTTTATTGCCGATAAAAAAATAATGGATACCCTGAGTTATAACCCAGTGCTGGGCCATATCAATACTTTTGGCGGTCATCCTGTTTGCTGTGCCGCCGGCCTCGCTGCATTTAACGTTTTGCTTGCAGAAAACCTAATCGCTTCTGTTAAAGAAAAGGAAGCCTTATTTCGCTCTTTATTACAGCATAAAAAAATTAAGAAAATAAATAGCCTGGGTTTAATGATGGCCGTATTTTTTGATGATTATGCAATGAATAAGAAAATCATTGATGCCTGTATTGAGAAAGGAGTATTTACCGATTGGTTTTTATTTGCTTCAGAAGCCATGCGCATTGTACCGCCCCTTTCCATCACTTATGATGAAATACATAAAGCAGCAGCCATTATCCTCAGTGTTTTAGATGAAGCAGGATAAAAATCAGGCAATAAAAAAAGTGCATGATTGAAATGCACTTTTCCGGATAGGTATAAAATATTTTAATCCGCTGCATAAGCACTTACAGGTTCGCAAGTGCATACTAAGTTACGATCTCCATACGTATTATTTACCCTGCTCACCGCCGGCCAGAATTTATTGCCTGCAATATAGGGTAAGGGAAACACGGCTTCCTGGCGGGTATAAGGGTGCAGCCATTCATTGGCTAAGGCAACCTGCTGTGTATGGGGAGCATTTTTAAGCGGGTTATCTGTTTTGTTTGAGGTGCCCTCTTCTATCGCTTTAATTTCGCTGCGGATACTCAGGAGGGCATCACAAAAACGATCCAGCTCTGCTTTGTCTTCACTTTCTGTAGGCTCAATCATTATTGTACCGGGTACCGGGAAGCTTAATGTGGGAGCATGAAAATTGTAATCCATTAAACGTTTGGCAATATCTTCTGCTTCTATACCTGCACTTTGTTTAAAAGGCCTAAGGTCCACTATGAATTCATGGGCACAGGTTCCATTTTTTCCTGTGTATAAAATTTTATAATCATTTTTTAATCTTGCCTTCATATAGTTGGCATTTAAAATTGCATATGCCGTACTTTTTTGTAATCCGGCAGCACCCAGCATTTTAATGTAGCCATAGCTGATGAGTAAGATACTGGCACTCCCAAAGGCAGCTGCACTTACGGCCCCGGCCTGGGTATCTTTTTTTGTAAGGCTATGGTGACCCGGTAAAAAGGGAGCCAGCTTTTCATTTACACATATAGGGCCCATACCCGGACCGCCGCCGCCATGCGGAATAGCAAAAGTTTTATGTAAATTTAAATGGCACACATCGGCTCCAATAAAACCCGGTGAGGTATAACCTACCTGGGCATTCATATTCGCTCCATCCATATAAACCAATCCGCCATGCTGATGAATGAGTTCGCATATTTGCTGAATGCTTTCTTCAAATACCCCATGGGTACTGGGGTAAGTAACCATCAATCCTGCCAGTGTGTCTTTATATTTTTCGGCATTGGCTTTTAGGTCATTCACATCTATATTGCCTGCTTCGTCACATTTGGTAACTACTACCTTAAAGCCCGCCATGACGGCACTTGCAGGGTTTGTACCATGGGCCGAAATGGGAATAAGAATAATGTTGCGATGCAATTGATTGTGATGCTGATGATATTTTTTTATCGTAAGCAGTCCTGCATATTCACCCTGTGCCCCACTATTGGGCTGTAAAGAAGTAGCCGCAAACCCGGTAATATTGCTTAACCCATTTTCTAATTCGGTGATGATGGCTTGGTAACCCTTCCATTGCGATGCCGGTGCAAATGGATGGATATTTGCAAACTCAGGCCAGCTAACCGGGATGAGTTCAGTAGCTGCATTCAGCTTCATAGTACAGCTACCCAGGGTGATCATTGAGGTATTTAAACTCAGGTCTTTGTTTTCTAAACTTTTTAAATAACGCATCATTTGGCTTTCACTCCGGTGACTGTTAAAAACGGGATGGGTAAGGAAATCAGAAGTACGGGTAAGCGATGTAGGGATATGATCTAATAAACTATCGGCATCAAAAGATGCTGTAGCCGTATCGCTCCCCGTTACCGAAGCAAAAACATATAAAATATCCAGTACATCTCTTTGGGTAGTTGTTTCATCTAATGAAATGATGATCCCGTCGGCAGTATAATAAAAATTCATTTCATTTTTCTCTGCCATATTTTTTATTTCAGAAATTTTATCGGTTTTAATATAAATACTATCAAAATAATTATCATTTTGATTTATGAAGCCCATCCTGGCCAATTCACTACTCAGGGTTTGTGCTAACAGGCTGGTACGTTTTGCAATTTTCTTTAAGCCTTCGGGGCCATGGTAAACTGCATACATGGCGCTGATATTGGCTAACAAGGCTTGCGCAGTACAGATATTACTGGTCGCTTTTTCCCGGCGAATATGCTGTTCTCTTGTTTGCAGCGCCATACGCAGGCAACGGTTACCCCGGGCATCTACACTTACACCAATGATACGCCCCGGGATATTTCTTTTAAAATCTTCTTTTGTGGCAAAAAATGCGGCATGGGGTCCGCCAAAACCCATGGGTACCCCAAATCTCTGGCTATTGCCTACAGCTACATCTGCCCCTAGCTCACCAGGCGAAGTAAGCAAAGTAAGGGCCAGTAAATCGGTAGCCATTACTACCAGTACATTTGATTCGTGTGCTTTATGAATGAACTTCCGGTAATCCACAATACTACCCAGGCTATTGGGATATTGTACCAGTGCACCAAAAAAAGATTCATCTAAATTCACATCCTGGTAATTACCATATACCAATTCAATATTAAAGGGTGTGGCCCGGGTTATCAATATTTCTTTGGTTTGTATAAATACAGAATCATCTATAAAAAAGCGAAGCGCCGAGGCATGTTCGTGATCTTTATTTTTATGATTGAAAAGCATAAGCATGGCTTCTGCAGCAGCCGTACCCTCATCTAGTAAACTGGCATTGGCAATGGGTAAGCCACACAAATCGCTTACCATGGTTTGAAAGTTTAATAAACTTTCTAAACGGCCTTGTGCAATTTCGGCCTGGTAAGGAGTGTATTGGGTGTACCAACCCGGGTTTTCAAATACATTCCGCAAAATTACCGATGGCATAATGGTATTGTAATACCCCTGGCCGATGTAACTACGAAAAACTTTATTTTGTGCAGCAACCGCTTTTAGTTCTTTTACATATTCGTATTCGCTAACCGGGCCATTAACTTGTAAAGGCGCATGATTGCGAATATTTGCCGGGATGGTTTGATTGATGAGTTCATCTAAACTTGCAGCGCCGATTGTTTGGAGCATTTCGGTGGTTTCCTGCTCCGATGGGCCAATGTGGCGTTGCTGAAATTCATGCTTTTGCTGTTCAAAAAGATTCATAGTATGTTTTTTTCCAATGATCATTTTATATCTATTGCGCCGCAAATTTACAATATGCCCTTTACATTTTGTTATTCTGCTTTCTTATTAGCTTTGCATTGTGGATAATTGAGGATAACTACCCGGAGCAACTTAAACACAGCGCCCATGAACAATTTGTTACAGAATTGGCAAAAGAAAGCAAATGACCACCAAAAAACGTATAAACATTTTTTAAAACAGGTAAACCGGAATCAGGCTCTTTCACTTTTGCCCCATTTGCATGAGCAGGCATTTGAAAAAATTAATTGCCTGGATTGTGCCGCCTGCTGTAAAAATTACTCTCCCCGTTTTAAAACCCCGGACATTAAAAGAATTGCCCGTGTTTTGAAATTAAAAGAGAGCCGTTTTATAGATACTTATTTACAATTAGATGAAGAAGGTGATTATGTATTAAAGAGCCGGCCATGCCCCTTTTTGGGAGCCGATAACTTTTGCAGTATATATGAGCATCGCCCTTCTGATTGTCACCGGTTTCCTTATACAGATGAAGATGTATTGTTAAAAAGGCCGGCCATTACACTCAAAAATGCAAACTTTTGCCCGGCTGTATATTTTGTTTTGGAAAAATTAAGGGTAGCCTTAAAATAATTAATTACTTACCATTTCCCTTGCATTTTGCAGTGCGGCTGCTGTTGGTTTTTCACCACTTAGCATTTGTGCAATGGCGGTTATTCTTTCATCCTGATTGAGTAGCCGTACCGAGGTAGCTACTTTATTATTGATGATATCTTTAAAAACATAATAATGGTTATTTGCCTTTGCAGCTATTTGGGGCTGGTGCGTGATACTGATAAGCTGGTGTGCTATGGCCAGTTCCTTCATAATAATACCTACCTGCCTGGCGGCTTCGCCGCTAATACCGCTGTCAATTTCATCGAATATGAGGGTAGGGAGCTGTAATTTTTTTGCCACCAGGTATTTAATACTTAGCATTACCCGGCTTAATTCTCCACCACTGGCTACTTTTTGTAAGGGTTCAAAGCGCCCGCTTTTATTGGCATCAAATAAAAAAATCACTTCACTATTACCCTGTACACTTAAGGGGATTTCGTTTATTTCTGCTTTTATTGCGGCATTGGGCATGCCCACCTGGGTGAGTAATTTATTTACTTTTTGAACAAATGGTTTTATTTGCGCTTCCCTATTTTGAGTAATGATTTTAGAAAGGGCCATACATTCATCATATAACTTTTGTAATTCTATGTCCATGGCGCCGGTTTGTAAATTCATGCTTTGCAGGTTCTCTAGTTTCCGGGCAAGTTCTTCCTGTATTTGTAATAAGGCTGCTGTATTTTGTACATTGTGTTTTTTCAATAACGTATAGCCCTGTTCTATCCGGTCATTTACAATTTGTATGCGTTCTGCATCATAATGGATGGCTTCATTGGCATTTTCTAATTCATCTGCAATATCTAATAGCTCTATTACCATACTGTTCATACGGTCGTGTAAATGCTGAATATGAGCGCCATACTCTGTAAGCGAGTGCAGTTTTTGCTGCATTTGTTTTAAGGTATGAGCCAGGGGCAAATCGCTATGTTTTAGTTCAAAAGAAATTTGATTTAATTGCTGCTTTATATTTTCTGCATTGGATAATAATTTCATTTCTGCATCCAGTGCTTCCAGTTCATTGTCTTTGAATGCGGCTTTTTCCAGTTCATCATAAAGAAACTGGTTATAACTTAATTCTTTTTCAGCGTTTGCCTGTTCTTCTTTTAATTTTTGTAAAGTAAGTTTCAGCTGAGTGTATTTTTCGTAAGTTACTTTTAACCGGTTAAGCAGGTCGGCATGATCTGCCATTGCATCTATAACCTGCCGGTGAAACTGTGTATTGGTGAGCTCCAGGGTATCAAATTGCTGGTGCAGATCTATCAATAGCAAAGAGATTTCTTTTAATTGGGATAAGTTTACCGGGGTATCGTTTATAAAGCTGCGGGATTTTCCGGTGGGTGCTATTTCACGCCTTAAAATAATCTCGTCTCCGGGATCCAGGTCATTCGCTAAAAAGAAATTTTTTAAAGGTTCGGAGGGTTTGCTGATGAAATGTGCTTCTACAATGCATTTGCTGCTTTTGTCCATCAGGGCTGAACTGTCTGCCCGCTGGCCCAATACCAGGCCAAGGGCACCGGTTAAAATACTTTTCCCGGCACCGGTTTCGCCGGTAATCACATTCAGGTGATCTGCAAAATGAATTGAAATTTGCTGAATGATGGCATAATTCTGTATCTGTAATTTTTGAAGCATTTGCAGCAGCAAATTAGGAAAATGTATTGAAGATTAAAGAGGAATGGGGATAAGAAAAAAGAAAAAGATTATTTTCCGGGGAAGCTCTTTCCTTTAGCTTCATACATCCTCATTTGCTTGGCATCCTGCAGGAATTCAGAAGCAAAAATAAATTCATTAAGCAATTTGTTTTCCGAAAAAATAATGTCTTTGCTGGTGCCGCTCCATTCTTTTTTACCATTTACCAGGTATAAGATGTTATCGCCTATTTCCATTACACTATTCATATCGTGGGTATTAATAACCGTGGTTATATTATATTCAATAGTGATATCCTTTATCAATTGATCAATCACCATCGATGTTTTAGGGTCCAGGCCGGAGTTGGGTTCATCGCAAAAAAGATATTTGGGTTTTAATACGATGGCCCGGGCAATACCTACTCTTTTTTTCATACCTCCGCTAATCTCTGCCGGAAATTTTTTATTGGAGCCGGTAAGGTTTACCTTTGCTAGCACTTCATTTACCCGGTGCAGTTTATTGGCTATGCTGTCATGGGTAAACATATCCAATGGAAATCTCACATTTTCTTCTACTGTCATACTATCAAAAAGAGCGGATCCCTGGAAGAGCATTCCAATATTTTGCCTGAGTAATTTCCGGTCTTCTTCATTCATTTCTGTAAAGCTCACCTGGTCGTATTTAATTTCCCCGGCATCAGGCTCCAGCAATCCTACCAGGCATTTTTGCAATACGGTTTTACCACTGCCACTGGTGCCAATAATAAGATTGGTTTTACCGGTTTCCATTACATGGCTAATGCCATCCAGCACTACTTTATCGCCAAAAGATTTTTTTATATTGTTGAATTCAATCATAACATTTGTATTTGTGTGTTACAGCAATAGCGCTGCTAACATATAATCTGCCAATAAAATAAGAATACAACTTACTACTACAGATTTCGTACTGGAGCGGCCAATTTCTAATGCACCACCCTGCACATGATAACCAAAATAGGCAGGTATGCTGCTGATAATAAATGCAAAAGTGTACGCTTTTACAAGCGCAAAAGTGATGTTATAAGGCATAAAATTTTCCATTAACCCCCGGTCGTAGGTATCGGTGGATAGGATATTAGAGGCGGCACCTGCCAGCCGGCCTCCATAAATTCCCAGTACCATAGCCAGGATTACCATCATGGGAATGGTAACCAGTGCGGCCGCAATTTTGGGCATAATAAGATAGGTACGGGTATTAATGCCCATTATTTCTAAAGCATCTATTTGCTCACTCACACGCATATTTCCCAGTTCGCTGGCAATCTTACTTCCAATTACACCTGCCAGTACAATACATACCAGGGTAGGGGCAAACTCAAGTATTACAGTATCTCTTACAATTTGTGCAATTGTTGTTTTTGCAATTAAAGGGCTCACTAACTGGTAAGCCGTTTGTACAGCGCTTACCGCACCCATAAATAATGAAATAATGGTAACAATACCTAAAGAGCCAATCCCAATATCGGCACATTGGTGCATAAATTCTTTCCAGTATAACTTAGCATTTTCGGGTTTGCTGAACATCCGTTTCAGCATTAAAATATATTTTCCGAAATGATATAAGAAATTCATGCAATTATTTTTGTTATAACTAAGGGTTACAATAACCTACCATAATTTATGCCATAGTTTTTGGTGATTTTCGCCACCAACTATTTTTTTTTACTTCTTCAGGCGCATCGCTTTGCGATTTTACTTGTGCATCTACAACAGCAATTACCGCCATGTTATAGATACTGCGGATGCTACTGCCTAATTGTAATACATGCACCGGTTTATTTAATCCTAAAATTAAGGGCCCAATACTATCGGCACCTCCAATTGTTTGCAGGAGGTTATAGGCAATATTGCCCGAACTGAGATTAGGGAAGATCAATACATTTACATCTTCATTTACCAGTTCAGAAAAAGGATAATTTTCTTTTAAAATCTCTTTATCAAAAGCCAGGAGCCCTTGTATTTCTCCATCACATTTTAAATCGGGTTCTTTAAGTTTTACAATTTCACGTGCCCTCCTTACCAGGTTGGCTTCGGCAGATTTGCTGCTGCCAAAATTTGAGTAAGAGAGCATGGCAATTTTGGGTACCAGGTTAAAATGCCTTACTTCTTTAGCCACCAGCAAAGTAATTTCTGCTAATTCCTCTGCTGTGGGGTTAAAATTAATGGTGGTATCGGCCAGGAATAAGGGCCCTTTTTTTGTAAAAAGCAAGTACATGCCGGCAATTTTTTTTACCCCGGGTTCTGTACCTATTATTTGTAAAGCTGGCCTGATGGCTTCGGGGTAATTGCGGCTTAGCCCGCTAATCATACAATCTGCAATACCGATTTCTACCATCATACAACCAAAATGATTTCGGTCTTTCATGAGTTTATAGGACTCATATTTATTTACCCCCTTGCGGTGCCTTTTTTCAAAAAAGATATCACCAAACTGGCGCCGCAGGTCTTCTGCATCATCGTCTTTACAGTCTAGTATGGGCATGCCTTCCAGGTCTATACTATGAGCTGCGGCAATGGCTTTTATTTTTTTCTCTATACCCATTAAAATGGGGTATCCTACTTTCTCATCTAATACTTGTTGTGCTGCTTTTAATACCTTGGCATTTTCTGCATCTGCAAAGACAATACGTTTCGGATTTTTTCGGGCTTTGGCACCTAGAACCCGGCTTATCTGGTTATCGAGGCCAAGGCGGTTGTTTAATTCTATTTGATACGCAGGCCAGTCTTTTATTTCAAGTTTTGCAACGCCGCTTTCTATTGCTGCTTTAGCAACTGCCGGCGCTACAGTAGCCAGTAGCCGGGGATCAATGGGTTTGGGAATAATATAATCTTTACCAAAGGAAATGGTTTTATCATTATATGCCAGGTTTACAATATCGGGAACCGGTGATTTGGCAAGGCCCGCCAGGGCATACACCGCTGCCATCTTCATTTCTTCATTTATTTGTGTAGCCCTTACATCCAGCGCACCCCGGAAAATATAGGGGAAGCCCAATACATTATTTACCTGGTTAGGATAATCGCTGCGGCCGGTAGCCATAATCAGGTCTTTGCGGCTGGCAGTGGCATCGGGGTAATTAATTTCAGAATCGGGATTTGCCAGGGCAAAAACCACCGGGTTTTTCGCCATCGTTTTAATCATGGCAGGGGTTACCACATTGCCTACACTTAATCCAATAAATACATCCGCATCTTTAAAAGCATCTTTTAATGTAATGTTTTTGTATTTTTCATTTACGCAATAGGGTTTTTTAATATCCTCAATATCTGTACGGCCCTTATGCAGTACGCCATCAATATCAAATACCGTAAAATTAGCGGGTTTTGCACCCAGGCTGCTGTAAAGCCTGATGCAGGCCATCGCTGCGGCGCCGGCGCCATTTACAACAAATTTTGATTTATCAATTTTTTTCTTTTGCAGTTCCAGGGCATTTAGCAAAGCGGCCGATGAAATAATGGCCGTACCATGCTGGTCATCATGCATTACTGGAATATTACATTGTTTTTTTAATTCCTGTTCTATGTAAAAACATTCGGGTGCTTTTATATCTTCCAGGTTTATACCACCAAAAGTGGGTTCCAGTGATTTTACAATTTCTACAAATTTTTGGGGATCTGTTTCATTGATTTCAATATCGAAAACATCAATATCGGCAAAAATTTTAAAGAGTACTGCTTTTCCTTCCATAACGGGCTTCCCTGCTGCCGCACCTATATTCCCTAAGCCCAGTACGGCTGTACCATTACTTATTACACCTACTAAATTCCCTTTGGCTGTATAAGAATAAATTTCATCGGGATTATCTTTAATTTCCCGGCAAGGCCAGGCAACCCCGGGGGAGTAAGCCAGGGAGAGATCTCTTTGTGTTTTCGTTTCTTTAGATGGAATTACTTCAATTTTTCCTGGCCTACCGCTTGCGTGATAATCCAGGGCCTCTTGCTTGCGAAATTCTTTTGCCATATAGTTTCATTAATCCAATACGGGTATGTATACCGTATTATTCTTTTACCATTTTTGGGAATAATAAAAGATGATGCAAATTACTGAAATTATGTGGAGCAGGATTACCTGTCTTTTTGGGTAGGTATTTTTGATTTAAAACTCCAGGTAATGTTAAATTCAGCGATAATGTCGTCGTATTTATCTACGCCTACACTACGTACAGTAAGGCTGGTGGGTTTCCCCGTCATTAAAGTTTCTTTTATCATCAGCGCAATCCGGTGGCCTTCATCACATGTAAATGTGGTTATCCCTTTTGCTTTTTTTAAATAATTACCTTCTACCCGGGTTACCAGCATACTTACTTCAGGATTCTTTTTGTAAGTATGGCCCATAGCCAGGATTCCGGTACTCATTTCTGCTGCCATACTCAGGCAGGCAAAATAAGTACTCTTAAAAGGATTGGTGCTAAACCACCGGTAAGGTACCGATACAATCGCTTTTTCAGAATCAATATACCTTAGTTGTACCCCGCTAAAAAAGGCACTGGGGAGCTTTGCAAGCATAAATGCCCTCATTTTAAATGGGTGGGTAGCTAAATCTAAAAATTTGTCATGCATATATTCTAAGATAACGAAAGTGAACCACCTATTAGTGTGTAATTTATTTAATATAACCAGTGTTATGCCATTAACAGCATCACTTGTTAAATTATTGGTTAGACGAAAAGATAGAGGATTTCGTTTTAATTATTCAATTTCGGGTAAGAGTTGTCCATTAATCCGGAGTAGTTCTGTTTCTGCCTGTTTGGTTGCATAGCGGGCTGCAATTAAGCGGTTATAGGCATCTTCCAGGCTTTTTTGCGATTCTCTTAATTCCAGTATATTGGTTATACCCAGCCGGTTTCTTTCCATAGAAACATATACATTTTCTTTAGCCAATTTTATATTTTCTTCTTCCAGGTCCAGGGTTTCCATTTGCACCTGGTAATTTTTAAAGGCAATATAAATAGCCGTTTGCAAATTCGATTTTTTATAATCGTACACTAATTGCTGATAATTTACATCTAATGCCGCTTCTTTAATTTGCCTTTTAACGTTATTGTTATTAAAAATGGGGATGGTTACCGTGGCTCCATAATTAAAACCAAAATTTTGATTTAAAAGGGGGGTAAAAGAATTAATGACAGATTGATTATTCGTTCTGGAAAAATTATAAGCGCTTTGTAAGGAAACGGTAGGATACCGGTCAGCTTTTTTTTCTTTTAAAGTTAATTCTGCAATTCGTTTGTTTTGGGCGCTTAATAAAAGATCTGTATTGTTACACCCGGCGGTACTTAATATTTCACCCATTTTTATATTCCTATTGATGGGGATGGTATCATATACTTCGTACAGGGTGCCGGCAGGTAACGCCATTAATTGATTCAGTTGTTCTTTCACCTGGTCAATTAACGCTAATTGCTTAAGCCGGTTGGCTTTTTGAGCATTTAAATCTAAGTTGGCCTGCAATAATTCAGGTTTGGCGCCAAGCCCTACCGATAGTTTTTTTTCGGCTTGTTTCATTCGTTCAACATTCAGGCTCATTTGCTCTTCAATGGCTTTGAGCTGTTGTTTTTCTCTTACAATACCATAATATATATTTATTACCTGTGCAATACTGGTTTGTACCTGGTTTTTTAAAGCCAGGTTGCCCAGGGTTACATATTCCTGTAACTTATCCTTTGTAATAAACATTTTAAAACCATCAAACACAAGCCAATTCAGGTTTACAGATGAATTGATATTGTGCGAACGAATATTATTGGCTTCTCTTTTAGTTCCATCGGCCAATTTTTGCCTTTGGTTATTTTGATTAAATAAAATTCCTGTATTTGCATTTAGCCTGGGCAGGAAAGCTGATTTTGCAAAACTATTATTGAGGGCATATACGGCAGAATCATTCCGTAATAGCCGGATATCAAAATTATTTTGCAAGGTTGTTGCTATGGCCTCTTTTAGTGAAAGTAAGGGTTGTGCATACATGGTGTTCATCATCACCATGGCAAAAAAGCAAGTCAATAGTTTCATTTTCTTTATCATTCTTCAGCAATTTGTATAGTTTCGCCGGGCATATTATCTAATGAACTTTTTTTCTTTTTAGTAGATAAGAAAGAATACACAGCAGGTATTACAAACAAAGTAAGTACCAGGCTAAATAAAACGCCTCCTACAATAACGATACCCAATGGAATACGGCTGGTAGCAGCATCACCAATACTTAAGGCAAGGGGCAAAGCACCCAGTGACATAGCCAGGCTTGTCATTAAAATAGGCCTAAACCGGGCTACGGCGGCTTCTTTTACCGCCAGGAACTTAGAGGCCCCGGCCAATTGTTTTTGATTGGCAAATTCCACAATCAATATCCCGTTTTTGGTAACCAGCCCGATGAGCATGATCATACCGATTTGTGAGAATATATTTAATGTTTGATCAAAAAGCCATAATGATAATACGGCACCGGCTAAGGCTAGCGGTACGGTTACCATAATGGTGAAGGGGTCAATAAAACTTTCAAATTGGGCTGCCAGCACTAAAAAAATGAGGGCGAGTGCCAGGAAAAAGGCAAAGTAAGTATTGCCTGAGCTTTCTGCATAATCCCGGGATGCCCCGGATAAGGATGTTTGAAATGAATCATCCAAAACCGTATCGGCAATAGCTTTCATTTCTTTTATGCCATCTCCAATGGTTTTGCCCTCGGCCAGGTTGGTAGAAATGGTTGCCGAACGGTACCTGTTAAAATGATACAGGGTGGGCGGAGTTACATCTTCAGAAATATTTAATACGTTAATTAGCGATATCGCCTGCCCTTTATTGTTGGTTACATAAATATCCTTTAAATCATTGGGGTCGTCACGCTGGTTCCGCTCTACCTGCCCTATTACGGAATATTGTTTTCCGTTTTTTGTAAAATAGCCCATGCGCTGGTTACTCAGGGCCAATTGTAAGGTTTGTGAAATATCATCAACCGAAACGCCCAGTTCACTGGCCTTTAAACGGTCTATTGCAATGCGGATCTCTGGCTTATTAAATTTCAGGTCTGCGTCGGCACCTGTTAAAATTTTACTTTTACTAATGGCATCCAGCATACGGGGTAAGGCTTGACGTAGTTTTTCATTATCCGTATTTTGAATTACAAATTGGATGGGTTGCCCGCTTCTTCGGCTTACCTGTATGGTTTGGTCCTGTATGGCAAAGGCACGGCCGTCATTAAATTTAGGCATGTTTTTATTTACCCATTCGGCAATTTCCTGTTGGCTTCTTACCCTGTCGCCAGGCGGGATGAGCCCTACCCTGATAAAGCCGGAATTTGCAGATCCTGAAATAAATCCCGGTGCCGTCATACTGGTGATATATTTTTTTTCGGGCATGGAATCCATTAAAAAATGGGTAAGCTTGTCCATGTATTTATCCATTGCATCGTAAGAAGTGCCTTCAGGTGCGCTTACAGCCAGCCGGAAGCCGCTTTTATCTTCCATAGGAGCCAGTTCTGATTGTAAGGTACTGCCCAGGAAAATGATAATGGCAGCACATGCCAATATAACGGGAAGCGCCAGCCAACGGGCTTTCATAAAACGATTCAGCAGGTTTCGATACCCATTTTCCATGCCTGTAAAAAAGGGTTCGCTCCACTTATAAAACCGGCTATGTGTGTGTTCTTTTCGTGCCAGCCATACATTTAAAACCGGGGTGAGGGTAAGAGATACAAAAGCCGATATTAATACAGCGCCGGCTACTACCACGCCAAATTCCCTGAACAGGCGTCCTACAAATCCCTGTAAAAAAATGATGGGTAAAAAAACCACTGCCAGTGTGATAGAAGTTGCAATTACGGCAAAGTATATTTCTTTAGATCCTTCTTTGGCGGCTCTCCATTTTTCCATACCGCCCTCCATTTTCTTATATATATTTTCAGTAACTACAATACCATCATCTACTACCAGGCCGGTAGCAAGTACAATGGCCAGGAGCGTGAGTACATTGATGGTGAAGCCCGAAATATACATGATGAAAAATGCGCCGATAAGAGATACCGGGATATCTATTAAGGGGCGTATGGCAATCAGCCAATCTCTGAAAAATAAATAAATGATTAATACAACCAGGATAAAAGCAATCACCAGTGTTTCTTTTACTTCGCTTATGGATTTTCGGATATTATCCGTTTGGTCAAATGAAACTTCCATGCGAATATCGTCGGGTAATTCTTTCTTAATTACAGCTAATCGTTTTTTTACTTCATCAGATATTTCTATATAATTGGTTCCCGGTTGCGGGCTGATGGCAACAGCAATCATAGGTATATTGCTTTCTTTTAAAACACTCTCTTCATTTTCGGGCCCCAGTACGGCATACCCGATATCTTTAACCCGGATATCGGTTCCATGAATATTTTTTATGATGAGGTTATTAAATTCTTCTTCAGTATTTAATTTACCAAAAGTGCGGATACCCAGTTCCGTAGCATCGCCAGATATTTTACCGGCAGGAAGTTCTACATTTTCTCTAAGTAATGCATTTCGTACATCGGCCGGGGTAATGGCATAGGCGCTCATTTTTGAGGGATTGAACCAAATACGCATGGCATACACTTTCTCTCCCCAGATTCTTGCGCTGCTTACCCCCGCCACTGTTTGGATTCTTTCTACCACATTGTTTTGAGCAAAATCGCTCATCTGCAATGAATTTCTTTTATTGCTTTGTAAGAGCAGGATAATGATGGGATCACTGCTGTTATCAGCTTTAGATACAACCGGGGGGGCATCCAAATCAGAGGGAAGTGAGCGCTGTGCCTGGGAGACTTTATCTCTTACATCATTAGCAGCCGTTTCCAAATCAGTTCCCAATTCAAATTCTACTGTAATGCTGCTGCTCCCTTGTGAACTTTGAGAGGTCATGTTTTTGATACCCGCAATTCCATTTACCGCTTTTTCCAGTGGTTCGGTAATTTGAGTTTCAATGATCTCAGCATTTGCGCCCGGGTAAGAAGTGCGAACATTTATATTAGGCGGATCCAATGCCGGGTAATCTCTTACTCCTAAAAAATTATATCCAATAGCGCCAAACAAAACAATAATAATATTGAGTACAATCGCAAAAACCGGCCTCCTTAAACTAAATTCAGATAAATTCATATGATTCCTATTGGCGATTAAAAGGATAATTTATTTTTTGAACCCCTTTCATTTTATTGCAGGATATTGCCCACTTTCACTTTTGCATTGGGTTTTAAACTCATCAACCCCGAAACAATTATCGTGTCTCCTACTTTTAGCCCGGTAGTTATTTGTACTTTGGCGCTATCCCGGTAACCTGTTTCAATGTCATCAAATTCGGCAATACCATTGCGATAAACGGCTACTTTTTTTCCTCTTGCCTGGGGTATTACAGCCTGGCTTGGAATCATGATCGCATTGGGGTCCGGATCAAAACGGGTACTCACTTTTACAAAAACACCGGGCAAAATTTTACCATCATTATTTAATATTAATGCTCTTATACCCATACTCCTGTTTTCTTCATTTAATCCACGTTCCGTTGCAATTACCCGGGCTGTATAATCTTTTGAATTTCCTTCAATATTGAAATTAATAATTTGTCCTACGGCTACTTTGCTGATATATTTTTCAGGAAGCGTATAATCTAATTTTAACTGGCTGTTTTGACGAATGGTTGTTAATATACTGGCTGGGGTAACATAAGCGCCGGGGCTTACATTTTTTAAACCCAGGGTACCATTAAAAGGCGCCCTGATTTCAGTTCGCTGAATTTCACTCCGCACTACTGCCATATCTGCTTTAATATTATTTATTCCCAGTACCTGCATATCATATTCCTGCTGGCTTACCCCGTTTATTTTTAATAATTCTTCATACCGCTTTGTTGTTCTTTGGGCTTGTTCTAATTGTACTGCAAGTTTACTAAGCTGTGCTCTCAGGTCGCCATCATATATTTTTGCAAGCAGGGTACCTTTAGATACCTGCCTGCCTTCCGCAATATTGAGTTGTGTTAACCTGCCCGAAATTTCAGGATGTATTTCTGTGCTTTCATTGGCAATTACAGTACCGGGTAAGATAATATTATCACTCACCGGGATGTTGCGTACTACATACATATCTACAACCGCTGCCGGTGGCGGGCCGGAAGGTTTTGAATGAGCAGTTACTTTATTTTTCTTTTTCCCACAAGCTGCTAATATAAACAGGAGAAAAATGAAATAAAAATATTTTCGAATAAGAACGAATACGTACATATTAACTAATTAAAACTTTAAAAATAATCAAATTAGGGTACTGTATAAATTTAAAAGTATGGGCGGTAAGTTCAGGAATCGGTTTTAACCGATAAACTGTTTTTTATTTTATTAGCCCGATATAATAGCTCCTGCCTTTCATTACTAAGTATGGTAATATGACCCATTTTTCTACCCGGCCTGGTTTCCTGTTTTCCGTAAATATGTACAAATACATTTTCCATGGCCAATACTTCATCCAGGCCCTGGTAAGCGGCAGGTCCGCTATATCCCGGCTGGCCCAGCAAGTTTACAATGGCGGCCGGTAAAATGTGTTTTGTATTTCCTAATGGATAACCCAGCATAATACGCCAAAGCATATCAAACTGGCTACTATAGCAGGCTTCAATACTATGGTGCCCGCTATTATGCACACGGGGCGCTGTTTCATTCACCCAAATGGCATCCTGCTTATCTAAAAATAATTCGATGGCAAATAATCCCGGGCTATCTAAGGCTTGTACTAATTTCAAAGCAATGGCTTCCATTTTCCAAATTGTTTTCTCTTCCAGTTCGGCAGGGGCTAGCTGGTAACTCAGTAAGTTTAAGTGGTTATCAAAAACCATATCAACCGGGGCATACATTGCTGTTTTTCCTTTTTCATCTACGGCTACCAGGATGGCTATTTCTTTTTTTATATCCACCATTTTTTCTAATACTGCGGGAGCATCAAAAGCCAGCTTAATGTCTTTGGTATCGTGCAGCAATTGTACGCCTTTGCCATCATAGCCATCAGTAGCCAATTTATGTACGGCCGGTAAAAATTCGGTAAATTTATTTACTGATAATGCACTATCTGTAATTACAAAATCGCTGGAAGGAATTTGTTGATGGGCATAAAATTGTTTTTGTAATATTTTATTTTTTAAAGTACGTAAAGCATGAGGCCTTGGGAATATTTTTACCCCTTCCTTTTGTAGTTTTTCAAGGGCTTCCAGGTTCACATTTTCAATTTCTATGGTTATTAAATCCAGGGATTTGCCAAAATTGTAAACATCATCAAAATTTCGGATATCTCCTCTTGTGAAGTGCCGGCAAAACTGGGCAGCCGGGCAACCGGGGTCATTTTCTAAAATATGTACTTCTACCGGGTAATTGGCTGCTGCCTGTAACAACATTCTGCCTAACTGGCCGCCACCTAAGATGCCTGCTTTTTTCATGCGGCAAAGATAAATGGTTTCAGTAAGCCATTTATTGGGGTACTATTTCCAGGTGGGTTTCTATTGTGGCAAATGCCTTAAACATAGCCATAACTCCGCAATATTTTTCTTCAGAGAGCTTCATGGCACGTTCCATCCTGGGCCGCTCTGCTTCATCTATTTTTATACGGTATTCCAGCTTTACCCGGTTGTAAATTTGGGGATGCGATGCTGATAAATCTGCAATGGCTGTAATGGTAAAATCAGAAAAAGAGACTTTCATTTTTTCAAGGATGCTTACAATATCTACGCCGGTACAGCCGGTCAGGGAGGCCAGCATGAGTTTTTTAGGACTGGGGGCGCCTGGGGAATCATTGCCTGGTACCGAACTTTCCATCTGCAGGGTATGGGAATCAATGTGGCTGGTGAAGCTCATGCCCAGGTTGTAAGAGGTGGTAACTATATGGCTCATAATGGTTTGATTTTGACTGTAAGTTGGCTTAAATTGGCCAATCTGTAAGCAGGATGAAAATTTTTATTGAATTTTTTCCTAAAATAGAATTTAAATCTATACCTTTGCCGTCCAAAAATTTAGGACAATGGCCAGAGTATGTCAGGTAACAGGAAAGAAACCCATTACAGGGAATAAGGTATCACATTCAAACATTAAAACGAAGCGCAGGTTTTTGCCCAATTTGCAAACCAAGCGGTATTTTCTGGCTGAAGAAGATAAATGGGTTACTTTAAAACTATCCTCAGAAGCAATTAGAACAATTAATAAGAATGGGCTGTATGCAGTTGTAAAAGAAATGCGTGCAGGGGGTGCTAAAATATAAAGCCATCTTTTTTTAAAAAAGAGAAATAAAAAAAATATCAAACAATGGCAAAGAAAGGTAACAGGGTTCAGGTAATTTTAGAATGCACAGAGCATAAAACCAGCGGTCAGCCGGGTACTAGCCGTTACATTACCACCAAAAATAAAAAGAACACACCGGAGCGTATGGAATTGAAAAAATTCAATCCCATTCTTAAAAAAGTAACGGTTCACAAAGAAATTAAGTAATAAAAAATTTCCTTACCCGGAAATTTTGTAAACGTATAATAAAAAATTTACCATGGCAAAAGCAGCTAAAACAGCGATAAAGACCAAAGACCAGAAAAGCGCCGCAGAGGCAAAGAACTGGAGTAAAGTAATTCGTACTGTACGCAGCCCCAAAACAGGAGCTTATACCTTTAAGGAGTCGATTGTACATAAAGAAAAGATCAAAGAATTTTTGGGTCATTAGTCTTTTTGTTCCTATTTTATTTTATGTAAGCTTCCGGATTTCATCAGGAGGCTTTCTTTATTTTACCCCCTATATGTAATTAAATAATAAGTTATGGGCATTTTTGATATACTATTTGGCAAAAAGCAACAGCAGGAAACCATTGACCAGGGTTTACAAAAAACCAGGGAAAGTTTTTTAGGCAAAATTAGTAAAGCGATTGCCGGTAAAAGTACAGTAGATGAAGATGTGCTGGACCAGGTTGAAGATGCACTTGTATCGGCAGATGTGGGGGTAGAAACAACGGTAAAAATTATATATGCACTTGAAGCCCGGGTAGCGAAAGACAAATATTTGAATACAAACCAGCTTAATCAAATATTAAAAGAAGAAATTGAAAAACTATTGATATCCTCACCCCAGGACCTGGCTTATGAAAATTACCAGTTGCCCACCGGGCATACACCCCATGTAATATTAGTAGTAGGTGTAAATGGCGTGGGTAAAACCACTACCATTGGTAAGCTGGCTCATAATTTTAAAAAGGCAGGTAAATCCGTTTTATTGGGTGCTGCCGATACTTTTAGGGCGGCTGCGGTTGACCAACTGACCATTTGGAGCGATCGGGCAGATGTGCCAATT
The DNA here is from genome assembly GCA_001898465.1 of Sphingobacteriales bacterium 39-19. Taxonomy (GTDB): domain Bacteria; phylum Bacteroidota; class Bacteroidia; order Chitinophagales; family Chitinophagaceae; genus Ferruginibacter. Next base: position 455,202 of record MKTX01000007.1, read on the forward strand.
GTAAAAAAAGAGATGGGAAGTGACCCCGCTTCGGTAGCATTTGATACTGTGCAAAGTGGTGTTTCCCGGCACTCGGATGTAATCCTGATCGATACGGCCGGCAGGTTACATAATAAAGCACATTTAATGGATGAACTCACAAAAATTAAAAAAGTAATTCAGAAAGTAATTCCCGAAGCGCCACATGAAGTAATGCTGGTATTAGACGGCAGTACGGGCCAAAATGCGATTGAGCAAGCCAGGCACTTCACAGCAGCTACCGATGTAACGGCCCTGGTGATTACCAAATTAGATGGTACGGCCAAAGGAGGAGTCGTACTGGCAATTGCAAATCAATTTAAAATTCCTGTAAAATTTATTGGTATGGGTGAGCAGGCAGATGATTTACTGGTGTTTAATAAACAACAATTTGTTGATGGATTGTTTCCCAACCTTACCTAATCCCGGGTGAGCACAGATACTGCCAGGTATTTTTTTCTTTCTAAATAAAATAATTCTTTATAACCCCGGAATAGACTTTTTTCTATGGGATTAAAATAAATGATAGTAATTTTTCTTTTATTTTTCTTCAAACTGAGTTCTATATTTTTTACTACGCCGCTCATGATGGTAGCATCAAAAGGGTTAAATAAAAAAATACAATCTGCATCTAAAGGAATATCAAAATAAAATGCATCATGATTCCAAATTTTAAAGTGTATGCCGGGTACCCGGGCAGCCGTTATCTCCAGGTTTTTTTCAGCTGCCTGGCAAAGGGGTTTAGAAAAATCAACACCGGTTAACTGGCTAACACCATAATGAGCCGCAACACAAAGGGCCCGGCCTTTACCGCAACCCATATCCAGCATATGCCCGAACCGGCTTAGGTTTAATTTTTCAAAAACCTCTTCCAGCAGGTCGTAACTGGCAGGCATATACACCGTGGCATGGCTAATATCGATCCCTTTTTTTTGTAATCCACTTAGTTCATCTGCCCCTGTAGTATCAATTTTATATTTTTTTTCGCCCTTTATTTCCTGCAGAATAACGTGACGGGCTATGCCGATATTCCAGTTGTAAGCCAGGTAAAAAAAGTATGATATATATTTTGTGTAAACCACCAGGAAGTTCTTTTGAATTATGCAGATGCCCGGATATCAATCACTTTCAATTGCAAGGTTGTATTCCCGTTCCATTCATTTTCATCCAGGGTAAAAACAATATCCATTTCATTATTTAGTAAAGGGGCTTTAGGTGCCAGGTTAAAACCGATTCCATTCATCACCAGGTTATTTTGCGTAATAATCAACCGGAGATGTTGTTCTTTTAAGATTTTAGAATAACCGGTATCCTTTACCCGCCTGGCTATAAAAGTGGGGCGCATATTGCCGGGCCCAAAGGGTTCCATTTGCTGAATAATTTTGTACAGGTTTTGCTTTATATCGGTAAACTCTATTTCCGCATCAATGATTATTTCGGGCACAAGCATGTGTTCTTCGATGGTTTCTGAAACTACTTCTTCAAATTTCTTTTTAAAGGGTTCAATATTTTGTGTGGGCATACTTAAACCGGCTGCTGCAAAATGGCCGCCATAAGCGGTCAGGTATTCCCGGCATGCATAAATAGCATCGTATAAATTAAAACCGGCTACACTCCGGGCACTCCCTGTAGCCAGGTCGCCACTTTTTGTGAGTACTACCGTGGGGCGATAATAATGTTCCATCAGCCTGCTGGCTACAATGCCCACTACACCCTTGTGCCAGTCTTCCCGAAATAAAACAGAAGATTTCAGCAACAGGATATCTTCCTGGCTGTTCAGCATTTCCAAAGCCTGTTCTGTAATGCTGGTATCGGCTTCTTTTCTATCCGCATTATCATGGTGCAACATTTCTGCATATTCATATGCCCGGTTATAATCGGGTTCAATAAATAGCTGCACGGCTTTACGGGCATCATCCATACGGCCTGCTGCATTTACCCGGGGGGCAATTACAAAAACCACGGTACTTATTGTAAGGGCTTTTTTTATAGCGCCTAAAGAAATTAAGGCCTTTATGCCGGGCCGGGGATCGGTATTTATTTTTTGTAAGCCCAGGTAGGCCAATACCCTGTTTTCCCCGGTAATAGGTACGATATCAGCAGCTATAGCGGTTGCAACCAGGTCGAGGTATTGGGTAGGTATTAATGGGTCTAATTGTAATTTTTCTGCCAGGGCACATATTAATTTATACCCTACGCCACAGCCGCATAATTCTTTATACGGGTAAGGGCAATCTTTTTGTTTGGGGTTCAAAATGGCAAGAGCCGGAGGCAATAATTCATCAGGAAGATGATGGTCACAAATTATAAAATCAATACCCAGTTCTTTTGCATAGCGCACCAGCTCAATGGATTTAATGCCACAATCTAAACTTATGACCAGGCTAAAACCATTCGTATAGGCAAAATCAATACCGGCTTTGCTTACTCCATACCCTTCCCGGTAGCGGTGGGGGATATAAAAATCTAACTGCGTGGGCGTATAGGCCTGGCCTAAAAAATGATACATGCCCGATACGGCAGTAGTGCCATCTACATCGTAATCGCCAAATACCAGTATTTTTTCTTTTAATTCAAAAGCTTTCAGTAACCGATTTACAGCCTTATCCATATCTTTCATTAACCAGGGACTGTGAAGCTGTTGCAGGCTGGGCCTGAAATATTTTTTAGCTTCATCAAAACTGGAAATATGGCGTTGTACCAGCATGGTACAAATAACCCGGCTAATGCCCAGTGAAGCTTGTAAAAGATCAATTACAGGCTCATCTGCAGGTAATATTTTCCATCTTTTTTCCAACTTAATATTTTCTATCGGTCGTATATTGTACCAGTTCTACAAGGGCCTGGCGAATGGGCGAGGGTTGAAACTGCTGTAAGATTGCCAGAGCTTCATCCCGGTAGGATTCCATTTTTTGTTGTGCATATCCTATGCCTCCCAATTGCTTAACCAAAGCCGTTACTTCCTTTACTTTTTCTTTATTTTTCGATTCGTTTTTTACAATATTAATAATATGCCTGCGGGTTGCTTTATCGGCATTTTGCAGGGTATATATTAAAGGTAAAGTAAGTTTTTTTTCTTTTATATCATTGCCGGTGGGTTTGCCAATTTCTTCTGTTCCATAATCAAATAGGTCATCTTTTATCTGGAATGCAATACCTACTTTTTCACCAAATTGTTTCATTTGTTCTACAATTTCCATATTTTGGGTACTGCTATAAGCGCCTACACCGCAAGCAGATGAAAGAAGGGATGCTGTTTTATTTTTTATAATTTCAAAATATACGCTTTCATCTAAGTTTAATTTCCTCGATTTTTCAATTTGTAGCAGTTCTCCTTCGCTCATTTTACGAACAGCATCTGATAAAATTTGCAAATGCATAAAATCTTCATGATGGGTAGAGAGAAGTAATCCTTTAGAGAGTAAATAATCGCCTACCAATACTGCTACTTTATTTTTCCATAATGCATTGATGGAGAAAAAACCACGCCGTTCATAGGCCTCATCTACCACATCATCGTGTACCAGGGTAGCTGTATGGAGCATTTCTACCAGGGCAGCAGCCCGGTAAGTGCTTTCATTTACAGGCCCGTGTAATTTGGCACTAAGGAATACAAACATGGGGCGCATTTGCTTTCCTTTGCGGCGAATGATGTATTTCATAATACTATCCAACAAAGGGACCTGGCTTTTTACCGCCTCGGAGAACTTCAATTCAAATATCTTGAGTTCATTTTCAATGCATTGTTGAATAGCCTTCATGATAGGGCAAGATAGTTCGGTCTGTCTCGAAAACCATAAAATAATCAACAAATTTGTAAATAAAATATGGAAATGAATGCAGCTTTTTAGGTTTGGTATAAGTCTTGTTACTACAAATTACAACCAGCACAAAATATTTGCTGGTAAATAATTGCTAAAAAAGTTTGTCTATTGGGGTTCAAACCCATAAATTTGCAAATTAATCAACTCGTATAATTAGAAATCTATCAATCATTCAGTTATGTTAAGCAAAAAGTTTCAATTACTAACTCTGGCGTTAATGCTCCTGGGAACAGGCGTTTTCGCACAGCAAACCTCAGATGCAGGATATTCCATATATGACTCCTCTGTGATCCGTTCTAAAAATATGCCCCAGCAAACAGAGTTCTGGAATAATGCATATGATTTTCCTGCTAAACCTCGTAATATGTGGGAAGTTGGAGCTTCTTTAGGTGTATTTACTTTAAGTAGTGATGTTACCGCAGTTCCTTTTACTTTCCCCAATTTTAGTGTACATGTAAGAAAAGCATTGGGTTATGTATTTTCACTTCGTTTACAATATTTAAATGCAACCGGTAAGGGTCAGAACTACTTAGGTAGTATGAACTATTTTAAAAACCCGGCATGGAATGGTAACCTTCCTGCAGGTAAAAGATACTTTACTGTAGGGTATGGTGGGGTAATTTCTGATGGATTTGGCAACACAGCCGGCAGTGGTGATGTTGTTTTCTATAATTATAAAACAAAACTCCAGGATCTTGGTTTACAAGGTTTGGTAAGTTTAAACAATATTCGTTTTCATAAAAACAAAACAGCCCTGCAATTATATGCCGGTGCGGGTATAGGTGCTACCATTTATAAAACCATGGTAAATGCATTAGATGCAAGTGGTAATAACTATGCAGCTAAATTCAATGCATTAGCCGTGAAATATAACTTCGGTAGTTATAAAGACAGGAAAGATATTCGCAAGGAATTAAAAGATATTATGGACGATACTTACGAAACTCCGGCTGAAAGCCAGGGGTCACGCAGGCAAAAACTGGGTGATAATACGTTACGTCCATCAGGTACTATTTTGGCAGGTGTAGCCATTAAATTAGGCAAACGCATTAACCTGGCCATTGAAGATCGCCACACATTTGTAAAAGATGATTTATTAGATGGCCAGCAATGGCAGGAACATGCCTGGGGCGACGCTGTTCAAACTCGTGATTATGATTCTTACAACTATGCTTCCATTGGGTTAAACTTTAATATAGGTGCCAAATCAGTAGAACCACTTTACTGGTTAAACCCACTTACTTATGCATATAGCGAACTTAATAATCCTAAGCACATGAAATTACCTAAACCGGTATTTGATGATGCGGATGGTGATGGTGTAGTGGATCAATTAGATCGTGAACCCAATACGCCTGCTGGTTGCCCGGTAGATACACATGGTGTTTCTCTTGATACTGATGGTGATGGAGTTCCTGATTGTAAAGACAAACAATTAATTACACCTACAGAATGTCAACCTGTAGATGCTGATGGTGTGGGTAAATGTCCTCCGCCTGCCTGCTGCGATAGCATGCGTACGGGTGGTACTGCCTCTATGTGCCCTACGGATTACCCAAGCTTAAGCTTCCGTGGTAATTCATCTACACTAAGCAGCGATGTAAAAACAATGTTAAGCACTGTGGCTTCTAAAATGAAAGCAAACCCAAGCTGCACCATTACTTTAAATGGCTATCCCGAAGCTTCTAAAGCATCACAAGCCGTTTGTCAAAAAAGACTGGAAGCTGCCCAACGTTACCTGGTAGAAACCCAGGGTATTAGTGCAGACAGAATTAGTACCAACTGCGAAGTAGGTGGCGGTGATAAAAATACAGTTGACGTAAGGTCAAACTAAAATAAGTTTTAATTCCACTTTTTGCTCAATGATGGCCCTCCCTTTGGGAGGGCCTCTTTTTTAGGTTATCCTTAACGGTGAGTTTTTGGTTCAATAGGATGAATAGTAGATTTTTGGTAAAAAAGCATTAATTTTGCAATCCTTTATGGCATTTAAAAGATATATCCAGGCAGCACTTGTAGTTACCCTATTGCTTAGCATTGCGTCCTGTAGTAAATTCAGCAAAATTCAAAAAAGCACAGATGTAGAATACAAGCTGAAAATGGCAGATGAGTACTATGCCAAAAAGAAATATAAACTGGCTGTGCAATTGTACGAAGAACTTTTTCCGGCATATAAAGGTTCACAAAAATTTGAACATTTATATTACCAGTATGCTTATTGTTATTATTACCAGCACTTATACAAGGATGCTGAAAATCTCTTTAAAGGCTACCTGGAAGTTTTTCCTACCAGTAGCAAAGCCGAAGAAGTAGATTATATGCGGGCCTATTGTTTTTATAAACAAAGCCCGAAGTTAGAATTAGAACAGGTGAATACGGTAAAAGCGATGAATATGATGCAGACCTTTATCAATACGCATCCGGGTTCTCCTCGTATTAAAGATGCCACTGAAGTGATTGATAAATGTTACGAAAAAATGGAGATGAAAGATTATCGTACTGCCCACTTATATTATAACCTGGGCCAATACCGTGCAGCTGCCCTGGCTTTTTCTGACCTGATCAATAATTTTCCTACTACTGAAAAAGGCGACGAGTATAAATTGATGGTAGTAAAATCTTATTATAAGTTTGCCCAATTGAGCATTCCCGATAAGCAAGTGGAACGTTTTGAAAAAGTAACGGAAGAATACGAAGATTTTATAGATCGTTATCCTGATAGTAAACTGCTTAAAAGTGCAGAAGAATATAGTAAATTAAGTAAAAAACAAATAAACGAAATACAACATGAGCAAACTGCGTCGTCAGCTAAGCGCTAATACCAGTAGCGTAGTTGAACCCAAAAAATTAAGCGACCTAAAGGCTAAAACTGGCAATTTATATGAGTCGATTGCCATCATTGCAAAACGGGCAAATCAAATAAATATCAGCATCCGGGAAGAGTTGCATAGCAAGCTGGAAGAATTTGCAAGCCATACTGACAGCCTGGAAGAAATACATGAAAATAAAGAACAAATTGAAATATCCAAGGCTTATGAACGTATGCCAAACCCGGCACTACTGGCTACCACCGAGTTTTTGGAAGATAAAGTGTATTTCAGAAAGAACGAAGACGACCTCTTTAGTTGATTTATATGCCTTACAGGCAAGATTTACCAACAGGAATATATAAATTTACAGGCGGGTGATTCCGCCTTTTTTTTATGCTTAGAAACAAAAAAATATTAATTGGAGTTTGCGGCAGTATAGCCGCTTATAAAATTGCGGTACTGGTTCGTTTGCTGGTAAAGGAGGGCGCAACCGTAAAGATAATTATGACGCCAGCCGCTACCGCATTTGTAACACCTCTTACATTAAGTACTTTAAGTAAAAACGAGGTACTATATAGCCTGGCTACCGATTCATCCTGGGCAAACCATGTATTGCTGGGTCGCTGGGCAGATGTGATGCTGATAGCGCCACTGAGTTGTAATACACTTGCAAAAATGGCACATGGCTTATGTGATAATCTGCTTACTGCTGTTTATCTTTCTGCTACCTGTAAAGTGATGCTGGCACCTGCGATGGATGAAGATATGTGGCATCATGCAACTACAAAAGACAATATTGAAAAAGTAAAATCTTTTGGTAACCTGGTATTACCGGTGCATCATGGGGAGCTTGCCAGTGGCCTTACAGGCGAAGGCCGAATGGCCGAACCGGAAGAAATGATAACTTATTTGCAACAATATTTTCAGCAAAATAATTCGCTTGCCGGAAAAAAAGTGGTTATTACCGCAGGCCCTACTTATGAACCCATTGACCCGGTACGTTTTATTGGAAATCATTCTTCGGGCAAAATGGGAATGGCACTTGCTGAAGAATGCAGGAACAGGGGGGCTACTGTTTTGCTTATTCATGGTCCCGTGCAGCAAGCATTGCCCCCACACATGAAAACAATATCCGTACAAACAGCACAGCAAATGTATGATGCCTGTATGCAGGCTTTTGACCATACCGATATCTTTATAATGGCGGCTGCGGTAGCAGACTATGCCATTGCCGAAATTTCCGGAACAAAGATTAAAAAGCAGGAAAATGAATTGAGCTTAACCCTTCACAAAACCCCCGATATATTAAAGCAACTGGGTGCCCTGAAAAAGAATCACCAAATCCTGGTGGGTTTTGCCCTGGAAACAGATCATGAAAAAGAAAATGCCATAAAAAAGTTAAAGCTAAAAAATGCCGACTATATTATACTGAATTCTTTGCAGGATAAAGGTGCCGGCTTTGGGCACGACAGCAATAAAATAACTATTTTTGATAAAGCTGAAAATTGTTTTGAATTTGATCTTAAATCAAAAAAAGAAGTAGCCGCAGATATTATAAATACCATTAGTAAAAAAATCCATGCATAAATTATTTTTATTTATTTTCTTACTTCCGTTTGTATGCTGCCAGGCATTGCAAGCCCAGGAATTAAATGCCCGGGTAACAGTTGTGGCTAACCAGGTGGGGCCCAATGTAAACAGGAGTACTTTTACCACCCTGCAAACTGCATTAAATAATTTTTTGAATAATCGCAAATGGACCAATGATGTATTTGCACCATCAGAAAAAATTGATTGTAACTTTCTTTTAAATGTAGAAGCAACTTCTGATCAGAATATATATAATGCTTCTTTAACCATACAAGCCGCCAGGCCGGTTTTTAATACAGATTATTTATCTCCTATTATTAATTTTAAAGATGACAATATTAGTTTTAAGTACATAGAATTTCAGCAGTTGGAATTTAACGATAACCGGGTAAGTGGAATGGATCCACTGGTATCGAACTTAACCGCCGTAATGGCCTATTATGCATATATGATTTTGGGTTTTGATTATGATTCATTTTCATTGCGGGGGGGCGAACCTTTTTTTCAAAAAGCACAAAATGTGGTAAACAATGCACCCGATGGCAGAAGTATAACAGGCTGGAAAGCTTTTGATGGCGTACGAAACAGGTACTGGCTGGTAGAAAATATGCTGAACAGCAAGTACGCCGTAATGCATGATATTTATTATGAGTACTATCGCAAAGGCCTCGATAAAATGTATGAAGATGAAAATTTGGGGCGAGCCGCCATGTTGCAGGTGCTTAAAAAATTAGATACTTATAATTCCGATAATCCCAATACAATGATCAACCAATTTTTCTTTCAGGGTAAATCTACCGAACTGGTAAATATTTTTAAAAAAGCATTACCGCAAGATAAAGCTACGGCAAAAGATATTTTGCCCCGCATAGACATTACGAATGCTGCTAAATACCAGGATGCTTTAAAATGAGAAGCTTTTTCATTTTTATAAGTATTTTATTCCTTGTATCTTGTAATGCTGATGCTCCACCGGCTGCTGTACTCTCAAAAGACAGCATGCAAGTGATTATGTGGGAAATGATACAAGCCGATGTTTATACCTACGAATTTGCAAAAGCAGATTCATTGCATAGCCGGGATGAACAAAGTATCCGCATGCAGCAGGCTATTTTTAATAAGCATCATATCAGTAAACAAAATTTTGATAAAAGTTATGATTACTACACCCGGCATAGTAAATTAATGACCCAAATGCTGGATAGCATTACAGCACAATATAATCGCATCCCCGATACATCGTTACTGCCCCGGCGTATGATGGATATAAAACCGGTGCAGGAGCCGCCCATACCGGGTTTGCCGGGTTTAAGAGATAGCTTAAAAAGACAAAAATTATTAAAAAAGAAAATTAAGATCGATGAAAAAAACTTTTAATAACGCAGCGGAAGCTACACAAGATATAAAAGACGGCGCTGTTATTATGTTGGGTGGTTTTGGCCTTTGCGGTATTCCCGAAAACTGCATAGCCGCACTGGTAAAAAGCGGGGTAAAAGATATCACTTGCATTTCAAACAACGCCGGGGTAGATGACTTTGGCATTGGATTATTATTACAAAAAAGGCAGCTAAAAAAAATGATTGCTTCTTATGTAGGTGAAAATGCTGAATTTGAAAGGCAGTTATTAAGCGGAGAATTAGAGGTTGAATTGGTGCCACAGGGAACCCTGGCTACCCGCTGTATGGCCGCCGGGTATGGCATGCCGGCTATTTATACGCCGGCAGGCGTTGGTACCGAAGTTGCAGAACGAAAAGAAACCCGAAATTTTAATGGCAAAGATTATTTATTAGAATATGCTTTTAACTCTGACTTTGCACTTGTGAAAGCATGGAAAGGAGATACCGATGGCAACCTGGTGTATAGGCATACGGCCCGTAACTTTAATCCGCTAATGGCCATGGCGGGTAAGATAACCATTGCAGAAGTAGAAGAATTGGTAGAGCCTGGAGAACTGGATCCCGATCATATTCATACACCGGGTATATATGTACACCGCATTTTTCAGGGTACGAATTATGAAAAAAGAATTGAACAGCGTACCGTTAATAAAAAACAGCAAGCCTGATCGCTTGAGGTATGGATTTGTACAACAGGAGTGAATTGGAAAAGTGAAACCGGGATCAAAAGAAATTGATTTTAAAAATTTTAATGAAAATATTTTATGGCATTAGATAAATTTCAAATAGCAAAAAGGATAGCCAAAGAATTACAAGATGGTTTTTATGTAAACCTGGGTATTGGAATTCCTACCCTGGTAGCTAATTATATACCTGCAGGCATTAAAGTAGTATTGCAAAGTGAAAACGGTTTATTGGGTATGGGCCCTTTTCCTGAAGAAGGGAAAGAAGACGCCGACTTAATAAATGCCGGCAAACAAACGATAACCACATTGCCGGGATCGGCATTTTTTGATAGCGCCATGAGTTTCGGAATGATACGTTCAGGCAAGGTAGACCTTACTGTACTGGGCGCTATGGAAGTAAGTGAAAATGGCGATATTGCCAATTGGAAAATCCCCGGGAAAATGGTGAAAGGAATGGGGGGAGCCATGGACCTGGTGGCTAGTGCAAAAAATATTATTGTAGCCATGATGCACACCAACCCGAAAGGGGAAAGCAAATTGTTGCCTGCCTGCAAACTCCCATTAACAGGTGTAAAATGTGTGAAAAAAATAGTAAGCGACCTGGCGGTTATGGAAATAAAAGACGGCGCATTTCATTTATTGGAAAGAGCCCCCGGTGTATCGGTTGAAGAAATAAAATTAAAAACGGCCGGCAAATTGGTTGTGGGGGGAGATATCCCGGAAATGCAGTTCTCATGATCCGCCGGCATCTATACCGGGTTTAGCCCAATTTTACAGTACTAAAAGTCATCTTGGCAGTATTATCAATCAGCTCGCCAAATGGCATTTTATTTGAAACAGTTCAGAAAAAATTTGATTTATGCAAAAAGGACAAATAAGGGTACAAACTGAGAACATTTTTCCCATAATTAAAAAATTCTTATATAGTGAACATGATATCTTTATCAGGGAACTGGTAAGTAATGCAGTAGATGCCTCACAAAAATTGAAAACCCTTTCTTCTATAGGAGAGGCCAAAGGAGATTTGGGTGATTTACGAATTGATGTAACTATTGATAAAGAAAAAGGAACCCTTACCATTGCAGATAAAGGCATTGGCATGACGGCCGAGGAAGTTGATAAATATTTAAACCAGGTGGCTTTTAGTAGCGCCGAAGAATTTTTAGAAAAATACAAAGGCCAGTCAGAAGCCAATATCATTGGGCATTTTGGACTGGGATTTTACAGCGCTTTTATGGTAAGCGATAAAGTAGAAGTATTTACCAAAAGCTATAAAGAAAATTCATCAGCCGTTCGCTGGGAATGTGATGGCAGCCCTGAATTTATTATTGAAGAAACAGATAAGGCCGAGCGTGGAACGTCGATTGTAATGCATCTGAATGAAGACAGTAAAGAATTTTTGGAACCCTTTAAAGTAAAAGAAACACTGGATAAGTTTTGTAAATTTTTACCGGTGCCGGTTTTCTTTGAAGATAAGCAACTCAATAATACTTCCCCCGCCTGGACAAAAAAGCCATCTGAGTTAACGAAGGAAGATTATGAGAATTTTTATAAGGAATTATATCCTTTTAGTGAAACTCCCTTATTTTGGATACACCTGAATGTTGACTATCCTTTTAACCTTACCGGGATATTATATTTTCCAAAAATTAAACAGAGTTACGAAATACAAAAAGACAAAATACAGTTGTACAGTAACCAGGTTTTTGTAACAGATGAAGTGAAAGATATTGTACCCGAATTCCTGATGCTGTTACATGGTGTAATAGACAGCCCGGATATTCCTTTAAATGTAAGCCGGAGTTATTTACAGGGCGATCCAAATGTACGTAAGATAAATGCACATATTACAAAGAAAGTGGCTGATAAGCTGGAAGAAATATTCAATAAAGAACGTAACTCTTTTGAAGAAAAATGGGAAAGCCTGGGCTTATTTGTAAAGTATGGAATGATGACGGATGATAAATTCCTGGAAAAAGCATCCAGGTTCTTTGTTATGCAGGATGTGAATGGTAAGTTCTATACACTTGATGAATATAAACTGGCCACCGAAACCTTACAAAAAAACAAGGAGGGCAAACAGGTGATTCTTTATACTACAAATCCTGTACAGCAGGATGCGTATATTCAACATGCTTTGGCAAAAGGATTCCAGGTGGTAAAAATGGAAACCCTGGTAGATGCTGCTTTTATTAATAATATGGAAATGAAATGGGCCGATACGATATTTACCCGGGTAGATGCTGATATTGCTGATAACCTCATTGATAAATCAGATACCGTAGAAAGTGTATTAAGCAAAGAGGATACTGAAAAACTAAAAAAACTTTTTGAACAACCCCAGGACAATTTGCATATTCAGGTAGAAATAAAAGGGTTAAACGAAACTGCCCCCCCGGTTACGGCTACACGGCCAGAGCAAATGCGAAGAATGAAAGACATGGCTGCCATAGGTGGCGGGATGGCATCTTTTTATGCACAAATGCCCGATGAAGTAACCCTTACCGTAAATGGAAACCACCCGGTGTATAAAAATATTTTAGCTTCCCCGAATGAAGAACAACAGGAAAAACTGGTTCAAAATCTGGCCGATTTAGCCTTGCTTTCTCAAGGATTGCTAACCGGAAAAAACCTTACCCGTTTCATAAACCGGAGTGTAGCTTTAATTGAGCAACACTAAAAATAATAAGTAGAGAATTCTGGCTGCATTGATTTATTCATGGCAGCTTTTTTTATGCTTAGGCCTGCATTAAATGGATACATCGTTTTAATGCATCTTGCCATTCTGGAATTTGAATACCAAAAACCTCCTGTATTTTGCTTAGGTTAAATACGGAGTAATGGGGTCTGCGTGCCGGGGTGGGATACTCTTTTGTAGTAATAGGATTTACTATGCAGGAAGAAGATATATAATCTTTAATTTTTTGTGCAAATTCAAACCAACTGATCATTCCCCGGTTACTGTAATGATAAATGCCGGCCGTAAATTTTCCGGATGACAGGATGTGCATAATGGCCTCTGCCAGGTCAGCCGCATAAGTAGGAGCGCCCCATTGATCGCCTACCACAGCAATAGATTCTTTTTGTTGCATTAACCGGATCATGGTCTTTACAAAATTAATTCCATAGGGGCTATACACCCAAGAAGTGCGGAGGATAATAGATTGCTGATGGAATTGTTGCACAAGCTTTTCTCCTTCTAATTTTGTGAAGCCATAATAATTGAGCGGGTTTACCGGGTCTGTCTCTTTATAGGGTTCGTTACCGGTACCATTAAAAACATAATCCGTAGAAATATGAAATAATTTAACGCCATAATGCGCACAGGCTTTCGCAAGGTAACCGGCAGCCGTTGCATTTATTAAATAGGCTTTTTCTTTTTCTGTTTCTGCTTTATCTACCGCAGTATAGGCAGCACAATTAATACAGTAATCAAATGTATGTTTTAAAAAAAAAGGAGCTATATCTGCCTCCCGGTCGATAGCTAAGTTTTCTTTTGTTGTAAACAAAAACTGATGATTCGGAAATTTATTTTCCAGCATCCTAAACTCAGTGCCTAATTGGCCATTTGACCCCGTAATTAATATGCTTATTTTTTTATTCAAGGAGTAAACTCGAAATTATTTTTACTATTTTCAAAACCCGGGTGCTGCAGATCTTTTTCTGAAATCACTTGTTTGTCCAGCGCTATTTTCCAGTCGATGGCCAGGGCGGGGTCATTAAACGCAATACCTGCTTCAGCTTGTTTATGATAAAATGTATCACATTTATAAAACACTTCAGCAGTAGGCGATAATACAGAATACCCATGTGCAAAACCTTTTGGAACCAGCAATTGCTTATGATTTTCTGCAGACAGTTCTATGGAAAAAGTTTTACCAAAAGTAGGAGAGCCTTTCCTGAGATCAAGCACAACATCCAGGATATTTCCTGAGAGCGCACGAATAAATTTTGTTTGCGCATAGGGGGGATGTTGATAATGCAATCCCCGGATTACACCATAAGAAGATTTAGCCTGGTTGTCCTGAACAAATATAATATCAATACCCGATTGGAGGCAGGTTTGCTGGTTATAACTTTCAAAAAAATAACCCCTGCTATCTATAAATACAGATGGTTCAAAAATTTTGAGACCCGGGAAGTCTGTGTCAATAAATGGCATAATAAAACAGGGGTTTATAAAGTGGCGCTATAGATTGATTTAAAATACGAAATGGTTTCCATAAGACCATCTTCAAATTTTTTAGTGGGCTGGTAGCCCAGGTTATTTTTCGCTAATGAAATATCTGCCAAAGAATTTCTGATATCACCGGCACGGGGCTCCCGGTAAGTGGCTTCAAATTGACTGTTTAAAGCCTGTTGACATTTTACATACAAATAATTTACCGAATAGTTTTCGCCTACAGCTACATTGTAAACTTTATTTAACGCTTCTTCATTTTGTGTAAGCATTCCTTTTATATTTACTTGTACGGCGTTTTCTACAAAAGTAAAGTCACGGGTTTGTTCCCCATCGCCATTAATATATACGGGTGTTTTTTGCATTATCCCTTTTACAAATAAAGGGATTACTGCTGCGTAAGGGCCATCGGGATCCTGGCGGGGGCCAAAAATATTGAAATAACGGAAGCCCATGATTTTGAGCCCATATACATCTGCAAAAACCTGGGCATACAGTTCACCTGTTTTTTTGGTAGCCGCATAAGGTGAAAGGCATTTGCCCACCCGGTCTTCCCGCTTGGGTAGCGTAGGCTCATCACCATATACGGATGATGAGGAAGCATATACAAATTGCGAGACTTTATTTTCTACGGCCGCCATCATCATATTTACAGTACCTCCTACATTTACCTCATTAAAATATAGAGGTTCTTTAATAGAACGGGGTACAGAGCCCAATGCAGCCTGGTGGCTGACATATTGTATGTTTTTGCTGGCCGCCTTGCAGGTATCTATATTTCTTATATCACCTTCTATAAATTCAAAGGCAGGGTATTGTTTTAAAATATCCAGGGTTTTAGTGAAACCATTCACCATATTATCTAATACCCTTACTTTAGCGGCATTGTTTTTTAAAAGATATTCTGCTATATGCCCTCCTATAAACCCGGCGCCCCCGGTAATTAAAAAACTACTGCCCGATAAATCTTTGGTATGAAAATCAAAACTCATGATATCAATATTGATGGCTTATAAACTCCAGTATGACCGGCTATTAATTTTATTTCTGTAAATTCCTTTTAAGTCTGCAATCAAGGCTACGGGTTTTGTAATAGAGGCAAAATAAGCATCATCCAAACTTTTATAAGCAGCATGAGGTACCGCTACAATTACTGCATCATAATCGCTTGCCTTGTTCCCAATAAGCCCAAAACCATATTCATGTTTTAATTCTGCACTGTCTGCATGTGGGTCTGTAACATCTACATTTAAGGAAAAAGATTTTAATTCTTTTACCACATCTGCAATTTTACTATTCCTGATATCACTTACATTTTCTTTGAAGGTAGCCCCCATTACCAATACTTTCGCCTCTTTGATGTTGCCGTTATTTTTAATAATAAATTGCAGCACTTTTTTGGCTACATAACCGGCCATACCATCATTAATTTCACGCCCAGCTAGTATTACCTGGCTATTATAACCCAATTGTTTACTCTTGTAAGTAAGATAGTATGGATCTACGCCAATGCAATGCCCGCCTACCAGGCCGGGTTGAAAACGCAAAAAATTCCATTTGGTACCGGCCGCTTCCAATACTTCAAAAGTATTGATCCCCATTTTATCGAATATAATAGAGAGTTCATTCATTAATGCAATATTAAGGTCACGCTGTGTGTTCTCAATAATCTTGGCAGCCTCAGCTACTTTTATTGAAGATGCTTTATGTACACCTGCCTTTACTACCAGGCGATAAACATCAGCAATGGTTTGTAAACTTTCCGGGCAACATCCGCTTACCACTTTTACAATACTGCTTAGGGTATGTTCTTTGTCACCGGGATTTATTCTTTCCGGTGAATATCCCAATTTAAAATCTGTCACCGCTTTTAATCCTGATATATTTTCGATAATGGGTAAGCAATCTTCTTCGGTGCAACCGGGGTAAACGGTACTTTCAAAAACAACATAATCTCCTTTTTTTATTACTTTACCGATGGTTTCACTGGCTTTTTGGATGGGGCTTAAATCGGGTACATTATGTTCATCAACCGGGGTAGGCACGGCCACTATATAAAAATTAGCTTGTTTTAATACATCCAGGTTATGGGTAAACTCAATGTCGCAATTTTCAAATGCCGAGGGTTCAAGCTCCTGGCTGGGATCTGTTTTTTGGCGCATCATTTCAATGCGCCCGGCATGAATATCAAAGCCGATTACTTTTAATTTTTTTGAAAATTCCAGGGCAATCGGGAGCCCCACATAACCCAAACCGATTACGGCGAGTTTTTTATTTTTATCAATAAGGTCCTGGTACATGTGTATGATTCTTTTCTTTAGGGATTAATCTTCTATTTTCTGCTTTCAAATTCTTTGGGTTGCTTATACCATTCTGATTCTGATAAGTTCTTAAAGTATTCGTACGTTATTTTAAGCCCTTCTGCACGGGTCGTCTTGGGCCCCCAGCCAAGTAATTTTTTGGCTCTCGTAATATCGGGTTGGCGTTGCTTCGGGTCATCTACCGGTAAGGGTTTATGAATGATCTTTTGGGTAGTACCTGTAAGTTTGATAATTTCTTTTGCAAAATCCAGCAAAGAAATTTCATCTGGGTTTCCTACATTTACGGGCAATACATAATCACTCATGAGCAGGCGATAAATACCTTCTACCAGGTCATCTACATAGCAAAAGCTGCGGGTTTGGCTGCCGTCTCCAAAAACGGTCAGGTCTTCGCCACGCAAAGCCTGCCCGATAAATGCGGGCAATGCCCGGCCATCATTCAGCCGCATACGAGGCCCATAGGTATTAAAAATTCTTACGACCCGGGTATCTACTTTGTGAAAGGTATGGTAGGCCATCGTAATCGCTTCCTGGAATCTTTTCGCTTCATCATATACGCCTCGGGGGCCAATGGGGTTTACATTGCCCCAGTAATCCTCGTTTTGAGGATGTACCAGGGGATCACCATACACTTCGCTGGTACTTGCCACTAATATACGGGCATTTTTTGCTTTGGCAAGGCCCAGGCAGTTATGAGTACCCAGGGATCCTACTTTTAAAGTTTGTATCGGTATTTTTAAATAATCGATGGGGCTGGCAGGTGAGGCAAAATGAAGAATATAATGTAACTCACCGGGGATATGAATAAAGGTAGATACATCATGATGATAAAATTCAAAATGTTCCAGCTTAAAAAGATGTTCTATATTTTTAAGATCGCCGGTAATCAGGTTATCCATACCTATTACATGGTATCCTTCTTTTATGAAACGATCGCATAAGTGAGAACCTAAGAATCCGGCAGCCCCGGTTATGAGAACTCTTTTTTTCATATTCGTTTTTTACTTTGATGTGATGACAGCCCGGCCCACACTTTCATAATGAAAATCCATTTCGTTCATGTGTGGCAGGTCAAATACATTTCTACCATCAAAAATAACTTTTGATTTTAAAAGGGTTTTAATCTTTTCAAATTCCGGGGTTCTGAACTCATTCCATTCTGTAGCTATAATTAATGCATCTGCATCCTGTAATGCATCATATTGGTCGCTTGCATAATGAATGCTATCGCCCAGTTGTTTTTTTACGTTTGGCATGGCCTCGGGGTCGTATGCAGAAACACTGGCGCCTTCTGCCAAGAGCGCCCGGATCATTTCAAGAGCGGGAGCTTCACGTATATCATCCGTATTGGGTTTAAAAGCTAAGCCCCACAATGCCATTTTTTTGCCTTTTAAATCCTGGTTAAAATAAGCTTTTATTTTAGGTAATAAATGCAGTTTTTGGGCTTCATTCACATCCATCACGGCATCTAATATTTTAAAACTATAATTTACCTGCTGAGATGATTTGACCAATGCCTGTACATCTTTTGGAAAACAACTGCCTCCATACCCGATCCCGGGGAATAAAAACCGCTTGCCGATGCGGTTATCGCTGCCAATTCCTTTTCTTACCATATCTACATCGGCGCCCAGCTTTTCGCAAAGCAAAGCAATTTCATTCATGAAGCTGATCTTTACTGCCAAAAAAGAATTGGCTGCATATTTAGTTAGTTCTGCAGATTTTTCATCCATAAAAATGATGGGGTTGCCCTGGCGTACAAAAGGGGCATATAAATCATTCATCAATTTTATCGCTTTATCTGAACTTGATCCAATCACTACCCGGTCGGGCTTCATGAAATCATCAACGGCAACCCCCTCTCTTAAAAATTCCGGGTTGCTTACAACATCAAAACTTGCGGGGTCTGCACCATTATTTAAAATAGCATTTCTTACTTTACCGGCTGTGCCCACAGGTACTGTACTTTTATCCACAATTACTTTATAATCTCCCGGCTTTATGAGTTTGCCCAGTTCTTTGGCAACTCCTAAAATATAGGTAAGGTCGGCGCTCCCATCTTCACCCGGGGGCGTTGGCAGGGCTAAAAAAATGATTTGAGCATCAGCCACCGCTTCTACCAGTTTCGTAGTAAAAGTGAGCCGGCCTTCTTTTTGATTTCTTAAAAACAATTTTTCTAAACCCGGTTCATAGATGGTAATATTTCCGGCAGTAAGCTGATCTACTTTACTTTTATCAATATCTACACAACTAACATAATTTCCTGTTTCTGAAAAACAAGTGCCTGTCACTAAACCAACATATCCTGTTCCTACTACTGCAATTTTCATATTTCTTTTTTACGATTTTACCTGTTTACAAATGCTAATACTTTAGAAACAATAAATGATTGTTGTTCTTCATCCAGTTCGGTATGAATAGGTAATGAAATCACCCTTTCAGTTAGCCAGTCGGTGATGGGTAAATGAAAATTACTTCCACCAAAAGCATCAAACATTTTTTGCCGGTGTGCCGGTACCGGGTAATAGATCATATTGGGTACGCCCTCGCTTGTTAAAAAAGCGCTCAGTGCATCCCTGTCTGCCCCTTCTAAAATAAGAGTGTATTGATGAAATACCGGGTTATTGTTTTTAGCCCTGAAAGGGATTCTTATTTTTGGCTGACCGGCAAAGGCATGGTCATAAAAATCGGCCGCTTTGCGGCGGGCTTCAATATAGCTATCTAATTTTTTTAATTTTATATTTAAAATAGCGGCCTGCATGGCATCCAGGCGGCTGTTGCAGCCTACCACATCATGATAATATCTTTTGCTTTGGCCATGAGAAGCAATCATCCTCATTTTTTCTGCAAGAGCATCGTCATTTGTAAACATGGCGCCCCCATCACCAAATGCGCCCAGGTTTTTGCTGGGGTAAAACGAAGTACAGCCTATATGCCCAATGGTTCCTGTTTTTTGGCTACGGCCATCAGAAAAATGATAATCGTTACCAATAGCCTGGGCATTATCTTCTATAACAAATAAATTATGTTTTTTGGCAATGGCCATAATGGGTTCCATATCGGCTGCATGCCCGTACAGATGAACGGGTATGATGGCTTTTGTTTTTGGCGTAATGGCTTTTTCAATAACCGCTGGGTCTATACAAAATGTTTGGGGATCAACTTCTACAAAAATGGGTTTTATATTCAGCAGGGCCGCCACTTCTACGGTGGCAATATAGGTGAAAGAAGGTGTAATGACCTCGTCGCCTGCTGTAAGCCCCAGCGCCATCATGGCAATTTGTAAGGCATCTGTACCATTGGCACAGGGTATGGCATGTTTAATGCCATGATAGGCAGCAATGGCCTGGGCAAAGTCATTTACCACCTTACCACCAATGAATTGTGAACTTTCCATTACCGCTATTACGGCTTCATCTACTTCTTTTTTTATGTGGTGATACTGTGTCTTGGTATCTACCATTTGCAAGGGCCTCATATAATTATTTTTAGCGGCGCAAAGATAAGATTTTCAGTGACTTTTTATCCCGGGCAGCTACAGGTGGCCCTTTTCGGAATGCATGTAACCGGCTTCTTATCAGGATAAAGTATACTGTGCTAAGCAAACGGGATTTTTAAATAAATATTTTGATATTCATAATATTTGTTTACCCATAAAAAACAAATAGATTATCCTTTATACCCGGTATGCGATGGCATTAATATTCATGCCTGCACCCACCGAAGCGAATAACACCACATCTCCGGGATGAATTTCATGCCCGGCCATTTTATGATGTTTTACCATATCGTATAGAGTGGGTACCGTGGCTACCGAACTATTGCCTAGGGTATGAATGCTCATGGGCATTATATTTTCCGGTACCGAAGTGGCGCCATACAATTTGTACATCGCTTTAATTATGCCCTCATCCATTTTTTCATTGGCCTGGTGCAGGAAAACTTTTTTAAGCTGGCTAATTTCTACACCAGCCTTATCCAGGCATGTTTTCATGGCTTGTGGCACATATTTCATGGCATATTCATATACTTTGCGCCCTTTCATTTTAATATACCGGATGCGGGCATCCGACTCGGGAAAATAAGATTTACCCATATATAAATAATCCAGTTCTTCGCCGCTATGCGATTGAGCTACTGTGGCCAGTATGCCACTTTGGGTATCACTGTCTTGCTGTGCCGCTATTACAGTGGCCCCCGCACCATCCGAAAAGATCATACTATCCCGGTCATATACATCAATAACCCGGCTTAGTGCTTCGGTTCCTATAACTAAACATTTCTTAGCAAGCCCGGCTTTAAAGTAAGCATCAGCCTGTATCATACCCTGTATCCATCCGGGGCATCCAAAAAGGATATCGTAACAAATACAGTCAGGGTTCTTAATTCCTAATTTATTTTTAACCCTCGATGCCAGGGCGGGCATGGCATCGGTTTGTATTGTATGCTTTAGTACGTTACCAAAATTATGAGCTAAAATGATCTGGTCAATATCTTCTCCATCACTTTGGGCATCTGCCAGGGCATCTTTGGCGGCCATGGCAGCCATATCAGATGTTTGTATGTTGGCGCTGGCGTACCGCCTCTCCTCAATTCCTGTTATCAGCCGAAATTTTTCAACCACTTCGTGGGGATTGGTTTCTATTCGGGTATTGTCTTCTGCATAAAAATTATGAGTTGCAAAATCTTTATTCGTTTTTACGATGGAAGGAATATAGCTGCCGGTGCCAATAATAACAGACCTCATTAGTATAGATTAGTGTTAAATAGTTGCTTTAAAATAGCATTTTATAGTGTACCCGTAAAGGTATGTTATATGAAGACAATATGTTTTTATTTAAACTGGAATTTTTAAAGAAAATCTAACAACAGACTGCTGGAATAAATATATTTTTGTACTTCATCTTAAAATGTAAAAATGAAGAAAATATTATTCATGGCAGCTATGATTGCCTGTACCGGGATTTATGCACAGGATAAAAAAACAAGTATTCTGTTAAATCCCAACCAGGTAATTACCATCAATAGCCAAAGCACCCAAAAAGCAAATATGGGGATGGGAATGGAAACGAATAGTAATAATACCACGGTAGTAGAATCTAAAGTTACCGCATTGGGTAAGGATAATTACACCATTCATTCTAAAATTAAACGAATGGTGATAGAGGCCGATATGATGGGTAACCACAGCAGTTTTGATTCTGATAAAAAAGAAGACCTGGAATCGGATATGGGAAAAGCCATTGCCCCTTTATTAGAAGAAGATATGGTGGCAACACTTGATAAAAATTCAGGCGAATGGAAGGCAGAAAAAAAAGCCGAAGAGAATAAAGAAGAAAACCCGCTTGAAGAAATGATGACTGCTATATCGGGTTCATCTCCCCAGGGACTGAGTGGCGGCATTTATTTTCAATTACCTGCCGATTTTAAAGTGGGTACTACCTGGAGCGAATCCAAATCGGTGAAAGATATAAAATCAACTACCAATTACACCGTAAAATCTGTTACTGATAATATAGTTGTAGTGGGTTATACCAGCACCATGGTGGGTACCACACAAACAGAAATGCAGGGGATGCAAGTGGATGTAGATATTGATTCAAAATCGAGCGGTGAAATAACAGTGGATAGTAAAACATCACTGGTAAAGAAAAAATCTTCAAAGGATGATATCAATAGCACTTTGAATATGGGGGGTCAATCTATGCCCATTACTACAAGCGTAGAAACCACTACCAGCTTTCAATAAATTTCAGGGAGGTATATAAAAAGCTGTAGCAAGGCTACAGCTTTTTTATTGGCTGCCTGCCTGTAATACAGAGAGGGCTGTTTTTTGCTGCAATGAATAATATCCTGCACTTGCCAGCAGGCAAATGACTGCCACGCCTATCCACAGGTTAAAGAACCCCGTATGTTCTGCAGTAAAAGCACCTAAGCTGCTGCCTAAAACCTGGGCAAGGCTCCATGCCATTGTATATAATCCGGCATACTGTCCCCGGTTTTTTTCTCCACTGCGGGCTATATAATAAGAATTCATAAATGGCATGGCCAGCATTTCTGCCAATGTAATCATGATCATTGCACAAAATGCCAGGATAAAACCATGCAGGAAGGGGATATTGAGTATGACAAATGAAATAGCCATGAAAATACAGCCTATACTCATAAGTAGCAGGTATGGTTTTTTCCCTTCTAATGTAAAAACCAGGATCATCTCAAACAGGGCAATGATAAGGCCATTACCTGCCATTACGATGCCGATCCAAAATTCATTTAACCCCAATTTATTTTTGAAAAATATAGGAATGGTAGTAAATAATTGAAAAAAACAAATGGCAAACAACAGTGTAAAAAATAAAAAACGAAGAAATACTTTATCCTTAAACGCACTTTCATGGGATGATTGTAAAGAGGCTACCGGTTTTCTTTGTTCTGCCAGGGATACCCTGGGAAGAATGATTAAAAGCAATATGGCCGCAAAAATATTGGTACTCCCATCAACCCAGAATAATAAATGATAATTAATATGTGCTAAAATACCACCCAGCGCAGCGCCTACGCCCCAACCTAAATTTATGGCCAGCCTCACCAAAGAAAAAGACTGGGTTCTGTTTTGTGCATTACTGTAATGGGCAATAGCCGAGGAGTTGGCAGGACGAAAAGATTCATTGATGGCAGCAAGTAAAAAAGTAGCCAAGCAAATACCTGTATAAGATTCCATTTGGCCTAAAACCATAAACATTATACCCCCGCAAAATAGCGCTGCAAACTGCATATTGTAAAACCCAAATACATCAGATAACTTACCTCCCATCATAGCCCCGGCTACAGCACCAATTCCATATACGGCTACCACTAAACCGCCTTGTTCTATACTAAAACCCTTGTACTGGCAATAAAGCGTCATGTATGCCAATACCATCGTGCCACTCCGGTTTATGAGCATTACCAGGCTGAGCAACCACATGCGATGCGTTAACCCGCTATATGCATTTTTATATAAATTTCTTGTAGCAGCTATCATGAGCGGGTATCAAAAAAAAAGTGAATGCCCATATCGAATACATATTTTTTCATTCGGAGAGCCCATCAAAAATCCCTTTCCCGGGAGGGAAAGGGATTTACAAAATTAAGTATTGATATAGTTAAATGTATAAAATTTCGTAATATTCTTTTGCCATCCTGTTACTTTCAAACTGGTAGCGAACATCATTCATTCCATTCTTTATAATTTGCTTCCAAACCCGTTGGTTTTCATAATACAAAGGCAGAATTTGATTTTCTAATATTTCATAGAGTTTAGTCAGGTCGTATTCATCCTGCTCATGCACACTCATTTTTTCATATTCTGCAGGCGGAATTAAGAACCCGTTGTTACCATGATTGATAAATTCACAAATCCATCCATCATAGGTGCTGAAGTTTACCGCTCCATTCATAGCAGCGGTAATGCCGCTGGTGCCACTGGCTTCACGGGGTACCCGGGGGTTGTTGAGCCATAAATCAGATGATTGTTTTAATCTTTTGCTTAAAGCAAGTTCGTACCCGATACAAACCGCCATATTTTGATGTTCTTTACTTAGGTTTACTAATTTATCAAAATCGGTGATAGAAGGATAGTCCATGGGGTATGGTTTACCTGCCCATATGATTTGTACGGGATATTTCTTATTGGCCAGTAAGGCCGAAAAGCGTTCTTCATTTCTTGTGATGAGGTCGGCTCGTTTATACCCGGCAAACCGGCGGGCCCAAACGATAGTAAATATTTCGGGTTTAAATATTTTACCTGTTTGGTCGGCAACAATTTCAAAAGCTCTTTTCTTTAAATAATTTTTACGGTCATCAAATGCGGCTTCATTATCATTTAGCATGTAATGATACAATTGCTTATCGGCCCAATAGTGCCAATTTTGAGCATTTGTAATGGAAGTTATTTTACAAATCCCTTCATATTTCCCCCACATTTTACGGCTTACTTCACCATGTAACTGGCTTACACCATTAGCAAGTTTGGCAAAGCGGAGCGCTACCAGTGAGTGGTTAAACAAATCGTCGGTAAGGCCGGTTAATGACCTTACTTCTTCCATGGGCAGGCCACAGAAATAGCCCATTTTTTCGCAAAGAAAAATATCATGCTTTTCATTACCGGCTTCTTCGGGTGTATGCGTGGTAAAAACCAGTCTCTTTCTTACTTCCTCTTTGTTGCCATATTTTTTATATAAGTAAAAAATAGAACTGGCGCCATGGGCTTCATTTAAATGGTATAAATCGGGGTTAAAATTAAGCAGGTCAATTAATTTAGCCCCGCCCACACCCAGTAAAATAAACTGTGCTACTTTAGTGGCCACGTTAGCGTCATACAGTTTATGGCTGATGGTTTGCGATACATAATCATTCTCAGGTAAATCGGTGCTTAATAAGAATAAAGGAGCCGATTTAAAAGTTTCCGGGTTCAGGTACCATACTTTTACCCAAACCGGGTGGCTATGTATTTCTATCTGAAATTTAATACCGGTATCTTCTAAGAAATTATATATTTTTTCGTTCCACTGAACCTGTAAAGTTTGATCTGCATTGCGGGCCTGGTCGTAATAACCATATTTCCATAATATACCAATGCCAATGAGGTTTTGCCTGAGTTCATAAGCGCTTCGTAAATGTGAGCCGCTTAAAAAGCCCAAACCTCCGCTATATATTTTAAGCGGTTGATGAATAGCATACTCCATGGAAAAGTAAGCTACTTTTTTTTGAAAGTCCGGGGCTGTAGCAAAGGGCACGGCATACTGCGTAAAATCCATAATTGTTAAAATTGGTGATGCAAATTAAAAACAAATCTCCCAAAATAGCAAAATGTGTAAAAAAAACACATTAATTAAATTTTGGAAAATGAAAAATAAAATTTAGGTTTACCTAAAAATTATAAGAAAATGTATTTTTCGGAGAGTGAGGAAAATTATATAAAAGAAATTTACCACATTCAATCGGTACAGGGCATGGTCTCTACCAATGCGCTGGCAGGGGCTTTGGGCGCCCGGGCGGCATCTGTAACCGAAATGCTGAAAAAGCTGCAAAAGAAAAAACTGGTTCATTATAAACCGTATAAAAATTTCTCACTTACCGAACTGGGGAACCGGGTAGCCCTGGAAGTTGTAAGGAAACACCGGCTTTGGGAATACTTTTTAGTTCATAAGCTGGGTTTTAGCTGGCACGAAGTACATGATATTGCCGAAGAAATGGAGCATGTAAGCAGCCGGGAACTCATTCAAAGGCTGGATCACTATTTAGGCAGCCCGGCATTTGATCCACATGGCGACCCCATTCCGGATAAAAATGGGAAACTTAAAATCATTAAACAAAATCGATTAACTGAAGTGCCCTTGCGTAAATGGGTAATTGTAAATGCACTGAAAGAGCAGGGGGGGCATATGCATCAATTGCTAAAGCATTATGATATTCACATCGGCACCAAACTAAAGGTGAATAAAAAATTTGATTTTGATGGCTCCTTAGAAATAAAAATGGATAAGCAAACCCCGGCCATCATTAGCGGCGAGGTAGCAAAAAATATTTATTGTACTGTATGAGAGAAAGAGAATTAACAGGCCATTCGTTAAGTGAAGTTCATCAGTCCATTGAAACTACACACCGTAAAGGGTGGAGAAAAATATTTTCCTTTATTGGGCCGGCCTACCTAATTAGTGTAGGCTATATGGATCCCGGGAATTGGGCTACCGACCTGGCCGGCGGCAGTAAATACGGATATACCCTTATTTGGGTTCTGCTCATGAGTAACCTGATGGCCTTGCTGCTGCAGGGTTTATCTGCCAGGCTGGGTATTGTAAGGGGCAGAGACCTGGCCCAGGCAAACAGGGAAGCCTATCCACGTGCCGTAAATTTTGTATTATATATTTTGGCAGAAATTGCCATTGCCGCCTGCGACCTGGCAGAAGTGCTGGGAATGGCTATTGGCATACAACTGCTTACCGGCTTGCCATTGGTATGGGGAGTGAGCATTACAGTACTGGATACTTTCTTATTGCTTTATTTACAAAAATTGGGCATGCGTAAAATGGAAGCCTTTATTGTGGCACTCGTATTGATTATCACCCTTTCTTTTTTTATAGAAATTGCTTTGGCAAAACCCATCGCAAGTGAAATAGTAAAAGGATTTATCCCCTCTTTACCCGATGAAGAAGCGCTTTATATTGCCATAGGAATTATTGGCGCTACCGTAATGCCCCATAATCTTTACCTGCACTCGGCCCTGGTACAATCCCGTAAGTTTGACAGAACTGAGGAAGGCATAAAACAAGCGATACGTTTTAACCGTATTGATACTACCGTTGCACTCAATGTGGCATTCCTGGTAAATGCTTCCATCTTAATAGTTGCGGCTGCTGTTTTTTTTAAAAGCGGTAACATGCAGGTGGCCGAAATTCATGAAGCACATCGTTTGCTACCCTCCTTCCTGGGAGATGCGGCACCCATACTTTTTGCTGTGGCCCTTATAGCAGCCGGGCAAAGCAGTACGGTTACCGGTACCCTGGCAGGACAAATTGTAATGGAAGGGTATTTGCATTTGCGTATAAACCCCTGGTTGCGGCGTTTAATAACCCGTTTAATTGCCATTATACCCGCTTTGATTGTGATTATAATTTATGGTGAGAATGAAGTAGATGCTTTATTGGTATTAAGCCAGGTGGTATTAAGCCTGCAACTGGGCTTTGCCATCATCCCGCTGATACATTTTGTAAGCGATAAAAAAACAATGGGCAAGTTTGTAATAAAGCCGGTAACTAAAATACTGGCGTGGCTTATTGCCAGTGTACTCATCTATTTAAATTTAAAAATGCTAATGAATGAGGCCTTGCCTGTATTTATGAATGGAAGTTTTATATGGAAAACTGTGATTTCTCTCTTACTTATTTTCTTTGCATTATTACTATGCTATATCATTGTTTTCCCTTTTATCCGTAAAAATAAAAAAGAAGAGGAAGAAAAAATTCATGGGGATATCCCTTTATTGAATTTAGGTAAACTGCCCTCATTTACCCGTATTGCCATTGCCCTTGATTTTACAGGCAGTGATGATAAAATTATTGCCTCTGCCCTGGCCCAGGGAGGTAAAGATGCTACCTATATTCTGGTGCATGTGGTAGAAAGTGTATCGGCAGGCTTTTTAGGAAAGCAAAGTGAAGATTTAGAAACGCAACAGGATATGAGCAGGCTGCATGCTTATAGCTTGCAACTGCAGCAAAATGGATACCAGGCATTCGGTTTTATTGGCTACAACAAAAGGGTAAAAGAAATTGCCCGGATTGTAAATGAAAATGAAGCCGATTTATTGGTAATTGGGGCACATGGACACAAAGGGTTAAAAGATTTTTTATATGGCGAAACTGTAAATGCTGTGCGGCATCAAATAAATATACCCGTATTGGTGGTTCGGGTGAATAAAACGAAAGCTACTTAATCGATTACAATTTAATAGCTGCCAATTGATCCATAATTAAATTATCCCATTGCATTTGCTGGCCGTTTTCCTGCCCGTTTCTGGTTTGGGCATCATATTTATTTTGCATTTCATTTAAAACGGCAGTGTACTCAGTATATAACTTCGGCAAAAGGCTTTTGTAATTTTGCAGGGTAATAGAACTTGTTTTTAATCGCTGAAAAAATTGATTGGCCACTATGAAGCAAAGATTAAAATGGTTTTGCTCATGGTTTAATATGTAATTTGTTTTTTTATCGGGTTTTACCCAGCTTAAAGGTTTGTTGAAGTAGCAGTAAATAGAAATGTTTAATTGCCCGGTATTGCCGATTGTTGAAATTTCAGATTTATATCCAAAGCCGCTCATCGTAAGAGCCGCCACATTCCCTTCTAAACGGGGCTTTCCTTTAAAATCATCCCAGTTTAATTTGTTGCCGGGTTTATAATAAATCACTTCATGCTCCGGCATACTTGTATTTTCCGTCCAGGAAATAGTAGTTACTAACTGGGCATTTGTATGCGTAATACTTACTAAGATAAATAGGAAATAAATGAGTAGCTTTTTCATTTCAGCATCAAATAAACAGTTATTCTTGTAAATGAAAAATTAAAGCTTTCATTATTTTAAAATAGTTAACAGTTTATAGTGAAAAGTTTATTTTTCATCAGGCGATCCAGCCATTGTTTGGTGTTTGGGCCAGTTTGGTTTCAATTTTTTTAATAATTGTATCTATATCCTGTTTATACATACAGTTAAAATGTTCTAAGGGGCAGGTATCTGTACCATATTTGCTGCAGGGCTGGCAACTGATTCCGGTTAAGATATTTTCATATATAGGATAGCTGGTTACAAAAGAGCTGCCATAATAAGGTTCTACCTGTAGTGCGGGTGAAGTGGCACCCCATATTGCCAATAATGGTTTTTTAAAAGCGCAGGCAATGTATTGAAGCCCCGTATCATGTGATATAACCAGCCGGGCTCTTCTTACCAGGTCGGCAGATTCATTTAAACTGAATTTTCCACAGGCATTATATATTTTCACATCATCCACAGCAGCTACCTGGTTACCTGCTGATGCATCTTCTTTTCCTCCAATAAGGATAATGGGGTGATTAATTTTACTGCAAAGTTCACGGAGTTTTGATACCGGTAATTTTTTGGTTGCATAAGAGGCACCAATTACCAATGCAATATACCCGGCCAGGTGTGCATGAGGAATATCTTTTTCCTTTATTTTTTCTTCTTCGGTTATAAAATAATCAAGCCCCAACCCGTCATCTTTTACACCTAATGCCGCCACCGTATCTAATGACCGTAATGTAATATGCCTTTTGGGCATCATGTTAATATTAAACTGGGTGAGTAAAAATTTTTCTATACTTAATTTCCGGATCCGGTACGTTTTCTTTTTTAATGCCCGGCAAATTTTAATACTCCTGAAATTTGCATGCAGGTCAATTACATAATCATATTCCTGCTCTTGTAAGGATTGCAGCAGCAGTACCATATTTTGATCGTAATAAAAAAAACGATCGATATAGGGGTTATGAACCGTTACTGCTGAAAAGTTTTTTTTGGTAACAAAATGCAGTTCACAACCGGGTAGCTGCAATTTTAAGCAGCGAAAAACCGGGCTGGCCAAAACAATATCGCCAATGGAGGAAAACCGTATGATCAAAATTTTTGGCATCATCTCATGGTGGTGAGCAAGCTGAAATGTTCAGGAATGTAATTACAATCCTTCGGTTCCAGGAGGGGCAATAGGTTTTTTTTTGCTAAAGAAAAGTTTCATGATTACCGGGAAAGTGGTGATGATCACAATTCCTATTATAATGATTTCTAAATGCTCTTTTAAATTAAAATTAAATTTATCTAATATAATCTTATACAAATAATGCCCGGCAAACAACATGGTAAAAGACCAGGCAAAACACCCGATGATATTATAAAAAGTAAATTTCTTTTTATTCATTTTTACAATCCCTGCCACAATGGGGGCAAACGTACGGATGATGGGCAGGAAGCGGGCTATTACAATGGTGCCTGCTCCATTTTCTTCATAAAAATCGTGTGCTTTTTGCAGGTATTTTTGTTTAAATATAAAGCCGTCTTTTCGCTGGTATAATGCAGGCCCGGATTTTTTACCAAACCAATATCCTATTTCATTACCCAGCACACCGGCGGCTACTACCATTAGCGAGAGGATAAGTAAATGCAAAAAATCACTATGTAAATTAATGCCTAACCCATGTGTAAAAAGTTCATAACTGTAAATGCCGGCGATAAATAAAAGAGAATCGCCGGGTAAGAAAAAACCGGCCAGCAATCCTGTTTCTGCAAATACAATAAAAAGAAATAACCAAAGCCCGCCAAAAACTATGTAAAAAGTAGGATTTATCAAATCCGTCCAGGTAAACTTTTTATCTAACTGAACGGTTGGATTTTTTTTCAATTGTTCAAAGGAAACGGTTTGATCTGCATGATCTGTAGCTTTTATAAGAATAGAATCACCGGCTTTACCGGTAACGATATATTCTCCATCCGGCGAGGGGGAAGCCGTTTGGCCATTGATGGAAAGCCCATGAATTTTTCCGTCGTATTGATTTACAATAGAAAAATGTAATTGTTCTTGTGCTTGGAGATGGCAATAAGCTAAAATGAGAAAAGCAATAAGAATAAATGTTTTATTAAAAGCTTTTGAAATGCAATTTTTAAATGACGGTATCATAGCCTTGCAAGATACTATGAAATAGCCTTTTACTACACAATTACACATAAAAAGTATTAATGGTAATGCGAATAAAATTTTATTTCTTACTTTTCCTATCTAATTTTTTAAAAAACCAATCAACTGTATGAGTTTATTTGTTAAAAAACCGATGTCAATTCTTTTAAAAGAAGCTGATGAAACCGGGGAACATACGCTTAAAAGAACCTTAAGTGCATGGGGTTTAGTAGCCCTGGGAATTGGTGCCATTATTGGCGCAGGTTTATTTTCCATTACCGGTATGGCAGCAGCCAATCATGCCGGTCCCGCTATCACTATATCTTTTATAGTAGCTGCTATGGGCTGTTTGTTTGCAGGCTTATGTTATGCAGAATTTGCCTCTATGATACCCGTAGCCGGAAGTGCCTATACCTACTCTTATGCCACCATGGGTGAATTTATCGCCTGGATTATTGGCTGGGACCTGGTGCTTGAATATGCAGTGGGTGCAGCCACCGTAGGGATAAGCTGGAGCCGCTACCTGGTAAAATTTTTAGAAGGGTTTGATGTGTACCTGCCGCATAACCTTACGGTGGGGCCATGGGATGGTGGCATCATCAACCTGCCTGCAGTTTTCATAATCGTATTGATGAGTTTGCTTTTAATGAAAGGCACTAAAGAAAGTGCCTTGGTAAACGGCATCATTGTGGCTTTAAAAGTTTCAGTGGTATTGGTATTTATATTCCTGGGATGGAAATACATTAACAACGATAATTTACACCCTTATATTCCGGCCAATACCGGTAAGTTCGGAGAATTTGGTTTTAGCGGTATCATACGGGCAGCCGCCATCGTGTTTTTTGCGTATATCGGTTTCGATGCCGTAAGCACCGCAGCCCAGGAGGCAAAAAATCCTAAACGGGATATGCCCATTGGTATTTTAGGCTCCCTTGCTATTTGTACGGTGCTGTATATTTTATTTGCCCATGTAATGACGGGGGTTACCAGTTATACTTCTTTTGCAGGTAAAGATGGAATTGCACCGGTAGCCGTAGCAATTGATCATATGGGTACGGCAAATGCACAAGGCATTATTGCTCCAGATTATCCCTGGCTGAACCGGGCCATCATAGTAGCCATTTTGGCCGGGTATTCATCTGTAATATTGGTGATGCTGATGGGGCAAAGCCGTGTATTTTATAGCATGAGTAAAGATGGATTGATACCGAAAATATTTTCAGCCATTAATATTAAAACTCAAACCCCGGCAAAAAGTAATTTGTTATTTATGGTGTTTGTGAGCCTTTTTGCTGCGTTTGTACCAGCCCGGGTAGTGGGTGAAATGACAAGCATCGGAACTTTATTCGCTTTTATCCTGGTATGTATCGGTATCTGGGTCATGCGAGTGAAAATGCCCGAATTGCCCAGGGCTTTTAAAACTCCAATGGTACCTCTTGTACCCATCCTGGGCATTGTTACCTGTTTGTTTATGATGGTATTCTTACCGCCCGATACCTGGATCCGTTTATTGGTATGGATGCTCATAGGGCTGGATATTTATATTGGATATGGCGCCAAACACAGTCATTTAAGCGACGGCAGTACTGACAGGCCGGGTATGCGGATTGCCCGTATTACCGGTTTAGCCCTTTGTGCCTTGCTTGTAGCTGCAGGTTTGCTGCACCAATATTCAGTAGGTTTTGATACAGACAGGATGCTTATGTATATCTCATTTGTATTTGCAGCAGCTCATTTTTTATGGTTTATTTTTAAACTGAACAAAGCGAAATAGAAAAATAAATATAAGTTCAACAACGAAAAACGTATCAATCCTGTTGATACGTTTTTTTGTAGGTTTATTTTATAACATGTATTTATCCTTTCGCTGTAATTGCCCCGGGAAAAAATATATCGGGCTGGGTAATAAGATTTGATTTGGTAAAATGTGGCCTTATTTTTTTTTAAGCAGCCTGGAAAATAAAGAAAAATACATAAAAACTAAACCCACTAAAATTAAAACAATGAACCCCACCGATACTTTTGATAATGTAACGGCCGTATCATGCAATGTTTTAAAGCCCGTTCCGGTATAGCGGGCATAGCTCCTTGGAATACTATTGAAGCCCCCTAAATAGAACATGAGGATAAAACCATATCCCCCGGCTAAAAAAATCCAGAAGCCTGTTTTAGCCAGTTTATCCGTGTGCTGCTGATTTTTTGAGGAAAATAAATAAAATAAAAAACCAAGTACAAATAATACAATGCCCATGAGTGTGTAAGTATGAAAATGGGCCGGAACCCATAAGGTATTGTGAAGTATTTTATTGAAGGCCTCGTAAGAATTTAATAAGGCAACAAAGCCACCTATCGCCAAACCGGCTGTTCCTAATAAAAACAACAAAGGAATAATACCCCATTTAATTTTTGAATGATACAGCTGGGTATATACGCCATAAATTGTAATTACTGTAACAGGAACCGTACTTAAATAGGCGGCCCACAGCCCCGCATGATGAGCAGATAAGGGATAAACAAAATTCATGAATAAATGCTGGCCGTAAGAGAATAACAATAAAAAGAGGCTCACATACCAGCTATACCGTAACGCTTTATTTGTTTCCCAGCTGCGTGCTGTAAATTCCGGTAACAATGTGTACAACCAGCCCATAGAACAATATAACGTAACTGTAGAGAGTGTATGGCCAAAAAAGAAAGTCATATTATTGAGGAGTACGGCATTAAAACTTAATACATGTTCAAAGGACTGAATAAGATAGATGCACATGATAATAATGCCTACAATAAAGCCGGGTATCGCAGCAATAAAGCTGATACTGGTTATAAATACAATGGGTGGAATATCATTCCTTTCGCCTTTTTCATTTAAGGGTGCCCGCCACAGGTTTATAAATCCATTTTGTTTTTTTATTAAGGCATAAAGCAAATAAAGAATACCGGTTAACCAGGCTATTCCCAAAACTATTAATGAAATGATAGAAGTCTTTATTGACCAGGTAAACCAGGTGGGGTCTTTAAAGGGCAGAGGATATAACATATACCACCCGGCGCCAAACTTTCCCATTAGTGTGCCGATGGTTAATCCCGCAAAACCAAGTATTATGGTGAAAAAAATAAAATAACCCAACCTAAGGTTCAAACGAGTATAGCGGGTACTTATTAAATACCAAATGGCGGCAAAAGATATACTGAACAGTAGCCCGGCCATACCCAGGCCATGAAGCGTCATAAATGCATAAAAATTCGCCAGCAATAATTTCATCATTTCACCCTGGCCAAGCCGCATTAAAAGCCCCAGTAAGATTAAGCACGGGAAAAGAATCAAAAAGCTTATACCCCAGGTAATGGCAAGCCTTCTTTCTTTTTTTAATGTATCAGGTTCCGGGGTAAACATACAATGCAATATTAATTTTACTCTACATGAATAATTCCAGTCATAAATGGATGTACCAGGCCGCAATATTCCAGGCAAAGAATTGTATAGTCGCCTTTTTGCCTGAATATATAATATAATTCATTTGTATATTGAGGTATTGCCTGAGTTTGTGTTAATAAAACTGCTTGATTATTATAA
Source organism: Sphingobacteriales bacterium 39-19 (assembly GCA_001898465.1). Taxonomy (GTDB): domain Bacteria; phylum Bacteroidota; class Bacteroidia; order Chitinophagales; family Chitinophagaceae; genus Ferruginibacter. Next base: position 489,816 of record MKTX01000007.1, read on the forward strand.
ATACTAAAACTATGTGTTACATCATCCGATGTAAGAATGAATTTTATTTTTTTATTCACCGGCAGCGATATTTCATTCTTCCCAATAAATTCGTGGGCCGTTTTATTGCTTATGCCATGGCCCATTTGCCAGTTCCATTGTATGCCTACCACAGTTACTACTTCATCGGTATTACTTTGTACGCCCGGGTAAGTAAAGTAGCCGATAGTTAAAAAAAGCATAGCCACTACAATGATGATGCCTCCCATATACACCGGTTTTATCTTCTGGCCTGGTTGTTTTTTAATAGCAGCCCCGCTGCTCATAGAAGATGTGGTAATTAAAAATATTACAACTAAAGCCACTACCAGGGCGCCTGCCAACGATATGATGCCTGCCAGGTTTTGTAAAGCCAGTAATGAGCAAATGGGACTCATCGCTTTTGGTTTGTTTAAAGTTTTTTATACATTTTGTATAGGGGCCGAACGAAATTAAGCTATTATCGCTTTTCAAATAATGAATACAGGCCAATGCGGTTATATATCTTAATTCTTTTTGATTTACAATTCAGGAAAGATATCCAATGAGCATTCTTATTCGTTTACTGCCATTTCCATGGGCTGTACACTGGAATTGGTATCTAAAGTAGATAAAATTTATAAATAAAGGATAAAAATATCTTCAATATCAATTACCCGGGGTGGCTTCCTTAGGAATAATAGGATAATGAAATCATAAAACAGGAATAAATAAGGATAAAATTGTCTTTATTTACTAATTTTGCCCCACCATTTTTATCAGATACAAAGAAACGGTATGAACGAAACGATTCTTAACTTTTTAAGAAAGCAAACAGCGGCATCCATTAGCTGTGTAAACGAACTTAATGAACCCTATTCGTTTAGCTGCTTTTTTGTGTTTAACAGCCAGGAAAATTTACTGTATTTTAAATCAAATCCCTCTGCTTATCATTCTCAAATACTTTTGCAAAACCCAAAAGTGTCCGGAACCATTTTGCCGGATAAATTAAATAAACTGGCAGTAAAAGGAATACAATTCTCGGGTGTGGTTTTAGCAGAAGGCAACCCGTTGACAAAACAAGCTGCTCAAAGTTATCATGCCAGGTTTCCCTTGGCAATAGCAATACCCGGTATAGTGAGCACCATACAGCTAAACCAGGTAAAAATGACCGTTCATCTGCCCGGTATTTTTAAAAAACATGTATGGCAAAGAGAAGAGAAAACAAATATTCAATTCGTTTAAATTTTACACGCCTGCCTGTCAAGATAAAACTTCCTTACAATTATTTTCATTAAACATTTGCATCATTTAATTTATTATGTATTCAGCTCCTCACCAATTTCACATCCCTGTTATGGGATTGGCTTTTACTATTGATTCTCCGGTAAAAGTGGCACAATATGGAATTTCATCCGTTATTTCCATTATGGAAGACAGGCTTACAGAAATGATGCGAAAACATTATTATGCCTATATAAATGAACCTTATATTCCTATTACTACCCGGGATGAGAATTACAGGGAAAAGAGAATCACTGATTATTTAAACCTGGTAAGCAGGATTGTTTCAGAAAAGGTTGATAAAATAAAATCTTCTGTATTTGAAGCCGGATCAGAGATTGTAAAATATTTCGAGATGTTGCCGGATAACAGCAATATCAAACAAATATATAACCAAATGACAGGCGCAAAAGATCTTGCAGAAAAAGAGGCGCTGGGTAAAGTACTCAGGAATAAAATTACGGCAGGAAGTATTGATGTAAATATAATGACCAAGTTAGATAAAAACAATTATACGAAAGATGGTGTTTTAATTGAAAACGGATCGGATGCATTAGCCGCCTTAAGAGGATATGCAAAAAGTGATCTTACCAATTCATCGGTGATCTTTTCTGCCGGCATTAACCCTAATTTATATAATTATCTTGAAAAATTAAGAGCTTTTGATGCAAGCGGGGTGGGGCAGTTTGAAAAAAGAATTATCATCAAAGTGAGTGATTACCGCTCTGCCCTCATACAGGGAAAGTACCTGGCAAAGAAGGGGATTTGGGTCAGTGAATTCCGGGTTGAATCCGGCTTAAACTGCGGGGGTCATGCATTTGCAACCGATGGCTATTTGATGGGCCCCATATTAGAAGAGTTTAAAATAAAACGGGATGAACTCATTGCTACCTTGTTTGATATCTATAATAAAGCGTTAGCTGCAAAATCTTTTCCTACATTCAGCCAACCCCACCCAATAAAAATATCAGCACAAGGAGGCATAGGTACTTATGAGGAATGTGCATTATTACATCAATATTATGGCATTGACAGTACAGGTTGGGGTACTCCTTTTTTACTGGTACCCGAAGCTACAACGGTTGACGATGCTACTTTAGCATTATTGCAAAACGCAAAAAAGCCTGATATATATTTAAGCAAAAACTCACCTTTGGGTGTACCCTTTCATTATTTAAAAGGTACCAGTTCCGATCTTGAAAAGCTAAAAAGAATTGAAACAGGTAAACCCGGCAGCCCCTGTACTGAAAAGCATTTGGTGAATAATACCGAATTTACTGAAGAACCTATTTGCACTGCTTCATTAAAATACCAGAAATTAAAAATTAACCATTTGCAATCCTTACACCTGGCCCCTGAAAAATATGAACGGGAAGTAAAAAATGTGCTGGCTAAAGAATGCTTATGTATTGGGCTTAGTAATGCCGCATCCATTAAACATGAACAGCCATTTTTAAAAAACCTGCCTGCAGTTACTATTTGCCCGGGCCCCAATATTGCTTACTTTTCTAAAACAGTTTCCCTCCGGGAGATGACAGATCACATTTACGGTCGCAACAATATTATGCGTGATGGGAGCAGGCCACATGTTTTCATCAATGAACTTTTTATTTATATCAGTTTTTTAAAAGAAAAACTTTTAGATGAAGCAGAAATAATGGATACCAAAAAAGAAAAATACTATTTAGCGTTTTACAATCAATTAGTGGCAGGCATACAATATTACAGAGAAAAGGCTGGAGAATTTTGCAGGTTTACAAACCAGGACATCCATCTTTTTAATGAACATTTAAACAAGGCTGAGTTAGCATTAGATGCCTTGCGTATCGGCCATGCCACGACAGCAGAATGGGTTTGAAAAAATGATTCAAAATAAAATATGAAACCGCTTATTTATTCATGCTCCGGCTGCTCCAGCGCAGCACAAATGGCTAATTATATTGCGATTCAAATTGACAGGAAAGAAATTGCTGACATGTCGTGCATTGCAGGTGTGGGAGGGAATGTAAAAAAATTAGTAAATACAGCTAAGGCCGGCAGGAAAATTATTGTAATTGACGGCTGCCCGCTGGCTTGCTCAAAAGCCTGCCTGGCCCATCATTCCATAGAGCCTGATCTGCATTTTGAACTCACAGTTTATGGAGTAAAAAAACAAAATCATGTTGACTATAACAAGGAGCAAGCTGATGACCTCTTGCAAATAATTATTGAGAAAATGGAAGCACATAATTTGTCGCCTTTATTGAATAATACCGAAAAATATGAAACAGGATATTGAGCTTTTATCGCCGGTAGGCTCATTTGAAAATTTACAGGCAGCTATCCAGGCTGGCGCCGATGCAATTTATTTTGGTGTAGAGCAACTCAATATGCGGGCAAAATCAATCAATTCATTTGCGTTGGATGATATTGCCCGGATCCGGGCAATATGCGTACGAGAAAATATAAAGGCGTATATCACATTAAATACGGTAATGTACGAGCATGATATGCAATTGCTCAAAACTATTTTACAGGAAGTAAAAAAGCAAGAGATAAATGCCGTTATTGCAGCTGATTTTGCTGTTATGGAGTATTGTAAACAACTTAACATTCCGGTACACATCTCTACCCAGGCAAACATCAGCAATATTGAATCTGTAAAATTTTTTGCAAACTTTTCAGATGCTGTTGTGCTTGCCAGGGAACTTACCTTAAAACAGGTAAGACAAATAGCAGATGAGATCGTAAGAAAAAAAATAAAAGGTATTTCTGGCCGGCTTATGCGCATAGAAGTATTTGTGCATGGGGCATTGTGTATGGCTATTTCCGGTAAATGTTATTTGAGCCTGCATGCTCAAAATGCATCAGCCAATCGGGGTGCCTGTGTGCAAAACTGCCGGCACGCTTATAAGGTAAGGGATATGGAAACGGATGAAGAATTAATGATAGACAATGAATATATCATGTCGCCAAAAGATCTATGTACGATAAATATTTTAGACCAGGTAATAGAAAGTGGGGCATCCATTTTAAAAATTGAAGGCCGGGGCAAAGGGCCAGAATATGTATATACTGTTACTAAAGCCTATCGCCAGGCAATTGATGAGATACAGGCAGGCACCTATACCAACGAAAAAGCAGAGGCCTGGAAATTAGAATTGAATAAAGTATATAACCGGGGATTTTGGGAAGGCTATTATTTAGGCAAACAACCCGGGGAGTGGACAATACACCCGGGCTCCTCAGCTACTGAAAAGAAAGTATATGTAGGGAAAGGGGTTCATTATTTTTCCCGGATTAAAGTTGGCGAATTTATTCTTGAATCCGGGAGCCTTGCACGGGGAGATACTTTACTGGTTACAAGCCCCAATTTTGGAATTGTAAAAGAAAAGATTGAAAAACTGGTAGTAAACGGGATAGAGGCAGCGAAAGCGATAAGAGGTGATTTAATTACTTTGCCTATGGCCAATAAAATAACTTCTAAAGATAAATTGTACAAAATTGTGGAAGAGAAAAATGGCTAATATTATTCATTATAGAAATAAATGTATTGGCTGTGGAATCTGCTATGAAATGATGCCGGAAAACTGGCGCATGTCGAAAAAAGATGGTAAAGCTACATTATTAAAATCTGTTTTAAAGAAAGATACATCCATTTTGCCCATCCATCCTGCCATGATTCCTGAAGCCCAAAAAGTAGCCAAGGCCTGCCCGGTAAAAATTATCCGGGTAAATGAATTTTAATTTTTTGAATGAAAACTTCTACTAATGATGAGCAGCTCGTAATTCTTAATTCTTAATTTTTAATTCTTAATTTCTACCCCTTTCGTAATTTTTAATTCGTAATTTAATTGTATCTACCAGGTAATACACCACCGGCACTAAGTATACAGTAAGAATCAATGATGATAAAAGCCCGCCGATAATCACCCAGGCCAGGCCATTCTTCCATTCACTGGCGCTTCCTTTTGCCAGCGCAATGGGCAACATGCCGAATACCATGGCCATCGTCGTCATTAGTATCGGGCGCATTCTTGTTTTACCGGCTTCTATCAGGGCATCTTTAAAATGTGTTCCTTTTTCTTTTAACTGGTTGGTATAGTCAACTATAAGTATGGCATTTTTAGTAACCAAACCCATCAGCATAATGAGGCCTAATAAAGAAAATAAACTCAATTGATTCATCGATAAATTCAATGCCAGGAAAGCGCCGATAATGGCAACCGGTATAGAGAACAATACCACGAATGGGTATATGAAACTATCATACAGTGCCACCATGATCAGGTAAATCAAAATAAAAGAGATCAGTAAAACAGAAGCCAGGGCGCCAAAACTTTCGTTCTGTCTTTTAATATCTCCGCCCCATGCCATGCTTATACCATCCGGTAGCGGGTGTTTTTGTAAATAACTTAATACATCATCTGCCACTGTTCCCGAAGGGCGACCCAAAGCATTTGCAGTGATGGTAACAGCGGGCTGCCGGTCTTGTCTTTCTAATAAAGAAGGTGAGTTGCTTTGTGCTACATTAGCAAATTGCGATACCTGTACGGGTATTCCTTTTGGATTGATGATATTCATCGCTTCGATATTGTCCCTGTTTTTCCTGTCCAGGTTATCTAACCAAATACGCACCGGGTATTCTGTTCCGTTTCTTGTAAGCGTAGCATCATCATTACCCGAAAATGCGGTTCGTAAATTTAATCCTACATACCCGGTTGTAAGCCCAAAACGCTGCATTTTATCTTTATCGGGAATTACCAGCAATTCCGGGCTGCCTTTTTGTACAGACAATTGTACATTATCTGCTCCCGGAATTTTTTCTAAGGCATCCTTCAAATGATTTGCAGATTGCATCACCGTATCGGGGGTGTTGCCGCTCAAGGTAATTTCTATGGGTGCAGAACGGGGAATTAATCCTAAAGCCGCCATCGAAAATTGTATTCCCGGGTATTGGTTTTGCAAAGCGCTCCGTAATTTTATCATGTAGGCTTCAGTAGATTCTTCAGCCCTTTCTTTTGGATCTTTTAATTGGATGGTAAACTCTGTTTTATTTACGGCGCCTACACCCAGGCTTCCAATACCTGTACTTGGCCCGCCTACATTACTGAATAATGTAGCTACCTCCGGCTGTGCAGAAATAAAATTTTCAATCTTATGCGATGTTAGATTGTTTTGTTGCAAAGCGGTTGCCTTATCATATTCCAGGTACAGGCTGAACTTGCCCTGGTCGCCGGTAGCAATTAATTCTTTCCCGATAATGCCGGCCTTCATCATCACTCCGGTTAATACAAAAAGTAAAACAATAGCCCCCACCGTTATTAATTTATGATTCAATACCCAGGATAATTGACGGCCATACCAGTTAATAAAGTCTGTTAATTTCTCTTCAAACCAAAGTAAAAAACGATTGAATAAATTGGTCGGCTTCATATCTTCGGCTTTACCAATCCGGGAAGCCAGCCAGGGCGTTAAGGTAAAACCTACCAGCAAACTCGTAAGGGTAGATGTGATAACTACAACTGAAAATTGTTTCAGCATGTCGGCAACAAAAACCTGTAAAAACAGGATGGGGAGGAACACCACTACATCCACAAGTGTGATTGATACTGCAGCGAAACCAATTTCCATACGGCCATCTAAAGCCGCTGTGCGCTTATCTTTTTTCATGTCTAAATGCCGCTGAATATTTTCTAACACCACCGTAGCATCATCCACCAGGATACCAATAATCAGCGACATTGCCAGGAGCGTCATTAAATTGAGTGTGTAACCCAGCATCCACATCACTGCAAAGGCTGTTACCAATGATGTAGGTATGGCAATTAAAACGATAAAAGAGTTTCTCATGCTCCGCAGGAATAACAGCATGACCAATGAAACCAATATAACCGCCAATGTTAAATCAAATACAACAGAATTCACAGCAGCGATGGTATTTTGGGTACTATCGTCTGCAATGGCAAACTGCACATTTTCGGATTGGTTTTGTTTTTCAATAGACTGTAATTTTGCATGTACCGCTTTGGACACATCCACCGCATTGGCATCCCCTTGTTTTTTCAAAAGCATGCCAATACCATTTTTACCATTGTACCTGTTTACAGAAGTAATTTCTTTGATGCCATCTGTTACGGTAGCTACATCCTTTACGTACACTGGGCTGCCCGGTACAGGCATGCCAATCTGTACATTTTTAATACCTTCAACATCCGAAAATTTTCCGGTGAGCCTTACTGAATTACTGATATCATTTGTTTGCACTTTTCCTGTGGGAATGTCAACACCGCTTCGGTTGATGGCTTCAGAAACCTGTGTTAATGAAATGCCATACAATTTTAATTTTTCCTGGTCCACTTTCACCTGGATTTCTTTTTCTTCTCCTCCCAACAGTGTGATTTCTGCCACTCCTTTTATTTGTTGCAACTGCGGTAAATAATCATCTTTCATCTTCTGATAAAAATCCGGTGCAGGTAAATTACTGGTTGCGCTTATCTGCATAATGGGTAAATCATTTGGCGATACTTTACTCATCTCTGGATTCTTAACATCTGCCGGTAAGTCTTTGCGTATATTATCAATGTAACGCTGTGCATCCTGCATGGTTTTATCCAGGTTAGTGCCGTATTTCATGTTGGCAATAATCACAGAAGCATTGGGCAATGATTTAGTGACCATATAATCCACCCCTTCCAGGTTTGAAAGTGCATCTTCAATTTTTTTGGAAACAGAGCTTTCCACTTCTTCAGGTTCGGCACCTGGATATAGTGTTTTAATTACTACCACCGGCTGATTAAAATCGGGCATCAGTTCATAGCTTAGGTTTTTAAACCCGATGATGCCAAGTAAAGTAAATAGCCCGAATAATACGATAATTAGTGAGGGACGTTTTATGGATATTTGAGTAATGTTCATCTTTCAATTACGAATTAAAAATTACGAATTACGATTCTTTGTTGTGATTTGAATTTTGCCTAAGATTTTACAGATTTCCCCTGCATCTTTAAAAAGGCTTTCAAATTCTATGTCGTTGAGGTAGTCTGTTTTGTTTAAAAGTTTTAGCCAATAAATACTTTCTCTTGCTTCTTTATATGCTATACCAAGGCGATTTAGAAACTCTTTGTCATACACACTGCCAATCGCTTCTTCCACATTAGCACCAATACTCGTTCCAGAGCGCAATAATTGTTTGGATAAAACAAATTCCTTCTTATCAGCAATTAAATATTTATATAGATTCACTACCCTGATTGCGAATGCAAATGATTTATCCTGAACGATGTTATTATTTTTCATGATTATGTTTTTATAATTCGTAATTCCAAATTTTTAATTGATCCGTAATTCGTAATTTTTAATTCGTAATTGAAACAAAGGCTCCATCATATAAATTAATAAACCCACCTGTAACAATAATATCTCCTGCCTTTACTCCATCTTTAATAACGATATCATTAGCCAGGCGCTGTGAAATGGAAATACTTTGAAGGATGGCTTTATTATTTTTAACCAGGTACACTTTGGGCTCTATATCGGAACCCACAATGGCAGAGGCAGGAATTACCAGGCCATCATTCGTATGCGTTCCTGTAACCAATACTTTCCCAAACATGCCCGATTTTATTTTCAGGTCAGGAGAATTATTTATTAAGAACTGAACCGGAAAGCTATTGGCCTGATTTCCTTTACTCCCAATGAGTATGGCTTTACCGGCAAAATCCAGGTCACTATAAGCATCGGCGGTTACAGGATAATTTTGGCTTAGAGTAAATAAATGAAGATCATTTTCAGGTACACTAACGGTAAAGCGTAAACGGGAAATATCTGTTACCTGAAGCAAGGGCATGCCTGGCGCTGCGAAGGCGCCCACTTCCGCAAACTTCATAGTTACAATTCCTGAAAATGGCGCCGTTACCTTTGTTTTGGAAATTTGTTCCAGGATATTATTACGCTGCACTTTTGCCGATTTTAAGCCCAGTTGCGCTTTCTCTAATTGCACACCTTGTATGGCATCGGCATGGGTTAAAATGGTATATCGTTTTACATCAGTTTCCAGCCCTTCTATTTGTATAGATACTGACTGAAGTTGTAATTTCAATAAAGCATCATCTATTTTTATCAAAGGCTGGCCTTTTCGCACATAGCTGCCCAGGTCCACAAAAATAGATTCAATTTTTCCCTGCGTTTCAGCGCCTAATTTAACTTCCTTTTCCGGTTCAAATGAGCCTGTAAAATATTGTTTCGCATCAACTGGCTGAAGCTTCAAAGTATCGGCCTGTACGTTTACCGGCAATTCTTTGTTATAATGATAAATCTTACTTTGAGCAGTTTCTTTGTTCCTTTTCAAAAGGAAAACAACAACAGCTAAAATGGCTAGTGTGACAAGTATGTAAACGATCTTTTTCATTTGTTTTACTTTAATTCGTAATTTTTAATTCTTAATTCCTAATTGCCCTGAAACCTTCTTCAGCTCCAAATCTGCTTTTAAATAATCCACTACAGCAGATATATAACTTTGTTGTACTTCCCGTAAGGCATTATCTGCCATAAGTACATCATTCAAAGAAGCCACACCTTCTTTTTGTTGTATGATGGTTTGGTCATAAATTAATTTTGCCTGTTGTATCTGCTTCCCTGTTAATACTATTGATTTTTGCGATGTCAATTTTTGATTGAATGCATTTTCAATTTGCATGGTATTTTGTTCTGTTACCAGGGCTTGTTGTAGTTCATTATTTTGAATTTCTAATTTTTTTTGTGCTTGTTTTTTTCGTGAGCTATTTCCATCAAAAAGAGTATAGTTGAATTGAATACCAGCAAAACCAATCGGGTGAAATTTTAAAAAATCATTTGGCTTTTTATCATAGCCAAAACCATTTAAACCATAAGTTCCGAATAGGGCAATTGTGGGTAAGTGTGATTTTTTTAATGTATTCAACTCGTTTTTCAGCAACCGGTTTTGTGTAGCTGCAATTTGAAAATCAAGCGTTGGTACCGTGGTATATGTTCCGGTAGTTTTGTAATTCATGTCATTTGAAATTTCCATTTTCCTATCTGCTGAAATGCCCATTGAAAATTTAAGCGCCCGCATTACTTGTTCCAGGTTGCTTTCTGCGATGCTTTTTTGTGTAATTAACTGGTCAGCCTGGAGCGACACTTTATTTACATCTGTTCCTTTAGCCATTAACTGTTCTTTTAGTAATTGCATGTTCCGCAACAGGCGGTTTGCATTTACCAGGTTACTGTCTATAAATAATATCTGTTGTTTTAGTATCTGGGCATTGTAATACAGGTTCGAAATTTCAAAATAAATTTGCTCTGCGGATTTTTCAAATTGCAGGCGGGTTAATTCAGTCGCAATTTCTGCAGATTGAATAACTGCTTTCATTTGCGGGTTATACAAAGGGTAAGAAAGTTGCAAATTGGTATTGATATTATGCGGCACACCAAACTGGGTTTCTTTATAAATACCCGCCGGGCCACCAAATACACTCATGGGCATCAACTGGTAGGGCAGGTTGGTGAAGTATTTATAATCAGCATTTACATTCACTTTAGGTAGCAGGCTGGCTTTTGCTTCTTCCTGCTTTTGATTTCCTATTGCTATATTATTTCTTTTTACCTGCAGGTTTTTATTATATGCCTGTGCGGTATCAATACATTGTTCCAATGACCAAACCTGGGCCTGTATAGGGAGTGTAAACCACCCAACAGAAAGGACCATTAGAAACATTCTTAGTTTGTAAGTATTAACTAACATAATGAAACAAATTTTTTTACCTTTTGAATTATTTTTTCTCAATCATTTTCAATACGCCATTGAGTACCTTGTTACCTTCTTTTATTAAATCTGATTTACGTCCAAATACTTTCCATTTCATCACCGTCATGCGCATACTACCCATAATGATCGTAGTAAGGGTAGCAGAGCCTGAAAAAGTGGTAAAGGTTCCTTCCTGCTGGCCTTTTTTTACAATCATTTCAATTTGGTTTTGCATTATTTCCATCATGGCCGATACTTTTTTCATGAGTTCTTTATTAAACTGGAAAATTCCCTCTGAGAAAATTACACTTACAATGGATGGTTTTGATGCAAAGGTTTTTAGCTGGGATGTAAAAATGTCTATCAGTAATCCGGGTGCCGATTTTCCCTCTTGCTGCATGATGGCGGCTACTCTGTCTTTCATTTCTAACATAAAATAATCTAAAAGGCCAAGCAGTATTTCGCTTTTACTTTTAAAATGCCGGTACAATGCTGCTTCTGAAAGATTAATTTCCGCAGCAAGATTTTTAATGGTGAGTTCCTGAATGCCATCCCTGTCAATAATTTGTGATGCCAATTCTAAGATTTCAACCTGCCTGCCTGTAAATTTATTTCCTGCCATCGGGTTATTTTGTTTATACATTTTAAAATGAAGTATATATCCCTACTTCTTTTTCCTGGAAACTGATATAATCACTCATTATAAATGTGGTTCCTTTATCTTTTGCATCATTCACAAGAGAAGGGATGAGTTCCTGCTTAAGGATAATCATTTTATAAGCTTTCGGGATATGCGCTACTGCTTGTATGCCATCAGCAACTTTTTTAATTTCTTTTCTTGACGATAAATTGGCATCCTGGGAATCATTGTGTTCCGGTGTAAATCCCAAAGTTAAAATCCATTCTGCTATCTCGTCACTTTTTAAAACCAAGACGTTGTATAATTCTTCAAATTTTACATGCCCTGCAAAGGATTTATCGACATTCATATTCCAGTGAGAACCTTTAGTATCTTGGTAATAATCTGAATAATGAGCCAATTGTTTATTTAATTCTTCTGCAAACAACTTTGCATTGTATTGTGGCAGCCCGATGCTATTTATTTGTATCATGAATCTTTCTGTTTAATTAGTTACCGGTATATTTTTCATTTTAAAAAAAGAAATACCCAGCCAGGTAACAGAAACCGTCATCGCCAGGGCGCCTATTAATACCAGCACCGGCGGGAGGCCCAGGTACACTTCTGCTAAAATCCCTATGGGCATTAAGAGGCCTGCTAATGCAAGCCAGGAGATGATTTTTACTTGCGGTAGTTTGTTCCTGAAATGGAGCAGCAGGTAGCCAATAAGGATATTTAAAAAAGCAAATAAATTGCCGTGCACATGGGCCAGCCTGGCTTCAAAATGTTTGCCGGATCCATAAGATTGAATCCATTCATCCTTACCCGCTGCAAAGTCACGGAGGTAGATTAATAAAAACCCATAAGCCATAAAAAGCCCCATGATGATGAAGCCGGTTGCGATATTTTTTTTGCCTTCCATTTGATTTGTGTTTAAGTAAGTGAGTATTTACTAACAAAGATAAGCGTTTTTTTTTATTTACCTAATTCATTCCCGGGATTACTGAAATTATAGGGTATATGTTAAGGAAGTCTTTTATATAACGGAAATAAAAAATGCCACATTGGGAATGTGGCATTTTTTCCAAAACTGGTTGCTGTTACTTTAATTTACTCTGTAATTCTTCGTTCATTTTAATATAATCGTCATTTTGATCTTCTTTTGCTAATTCCAATGATTTTTTTGAGCTGGCCATGGCTGCTGTTTTGTTGCCCATAGCGTGTTCAATTTTCGCTTTATATAACCAGATCCAATAAGCTTTTGGATTTTGTTGTGTTGCTTCTGTTACATAATCTAAAGCTTTCTTGTCGTTTTTTTCATATTCATGATAAAACTGGGCGGCCTGCCAATAGGGTTTTTTATCGGTTTGCAAGGCTGCTTCTATCTGGCTTCGGATGCGGTCATTTATTTGTGCTGCGATGGGCAATCTAACCATTGTGTTTTCCCAGCTAAGTTGCAGTTCGCAGGAAGAAGGGGTGATATTCGTAAATTGGATTGTAAAATTTTCAACGGTTGGTTTTATTTTTTTTGATTCTACGGTAAAGCGGGCCACATCCAATGAATCGGTGTAACCGCTGGCGCCCCAGTTTGTAAGACCTTTATTTAAAATAATATCCCAGCTTTCTTCATGCGGAATTGTATAAATCACATAAGAACCGCTGTCTATTTTTTTCCCTTTTATCATTACATCATCATGAAACCTGATGAGTGTTGCGGCATTGGCCCCGGTACGCCAGAGTTTATTATAAGGTACCAAATCTCCTATTACTTTACGGCCACGGGTAGCGGGGCGGCTGTAAGTAACTTCTATTGAACTTAACCCAAAGTCCTGTTTAAGCGTTTGGGTAGGTGAGGGAGCCGGCATTTTTACCTGTGCCCAGCCGGCAGTTGCGAAACATACAGCCGACATTAAAAATAATCTTTTCATGATTTAATTTTTGGTTGGTTTATTGAAAATGAATTTTTACAGTTTGATATACCATTTTATTATTGTTCACCAGTATTTGCATGGTTTCCTGTTGTCTTTCAGAATAGCGTTGCAAGCCAAATAAACTGGCGGCATTTCCTTTATTAATGGCAATTTCCAAATAGCCTGCTGAGTTAAATAAGGCTAGTTTTTCACCATCGGCAACATCTGCATAAGTCTCGCTGATTTTATCTATCACTTCATCTCTTTTAAAAACAATACTAAAACTTCTGCCTTTTCTTTGTTGTTCAAAATCTTCTTTGGTAATATTGACAGTAACATTTTCAAAGTTATCGATAAAAATAATTTGTCCCTCTATCCAATTATTACCAAGCAGGGGGCGTAATGAATTTTTTACCACAATCGAAACATTTGGGTCTCCAACTTCGGATAAGCCGGCGCCCTGTAAAATTTTATTCATTGCCTGCGAAAATACCTGTACACAATACAATGCATTTTTTTGTTGTGTTTTGCCTAAAGAAAGTGAAACCACCTGGGCAGGCAATTCTTCGAGTACCATCGTTAAAAAACCATTATCGGGGCAACAAAAATACCTGCCATCATGTTTGGCGAGTAAAAGGTGTTCGGGTTTTTCGTCAAAGAGATTAATTAAAATCAAATGAAAACTGCCTTCGGGAAAATATTTAATTGAATTTTTACAGATATAGGCCGCCTGCGGGTAATTAAAGGGGGAAAGATTATGGGTAAGATCAACAATATTTAAATTGGGATTGCTTTGTAGTAATTGGCCTTTTGCTGCACCGGAAATAAAATCCTGCAGCCCGGTATCGCTTGAAAAGGTAACAATCGTCATTATAATTTTTTATTTTAAATCAATTTATCGGATTAGTTTCCCGTTTTTAAAAAAGAACTTTTTAGTGAGTTTATCCGTCCAGGAAGGAAAAAATTTATTTAAGAATACAGTTTGCTTTCCTTTGAATGTGAGCACTAAGGTTCTCTTGTTGGCTTCTATGGCATTTACAATATGGCCGGCACATTCTTCGGCGCTCATTAAAGAAGATTCATTCAGCGGGCTTTCGCCCTGTGCTTCTCCCTTGTTATTAAGTGCTGCATTTCGGATATTACTCCTGGTAAAGCCCGGGCAAACCCACATCACATTGACTCCTTCATCTAATAATTCAGTACGGAGGGCTTCCAGCCATCCATTCAGTGCAAACTTACTGGCGCTATAGCCGCTTCGGCCGGGCAAACCCCGATAACCTGCAATAGAAGAAATACCAACAATAGTTCCCTTTCTTTCTATGATAGAGGCTAGTGCCAGTTTAGTACAGTATAATGCGCCAAAATAGTTTACATCCATGAGTTTGCGGAATACATCTATTTCGGCATCTTTCAACAAAGAGCGCATAGAAATACCGGCATTATTGATTAAAATATCGATACCGCCAAACTGTTTGATGGTGGAATTTATGAATAAGCTGCAATCATTAAAATTACTTACATCTGCCACAATGCAATGAAGCGGCTGGTCGCTATGCCTTACCTGGAGGTCGTATAATTTATCCTGGTTACGGGCACAAGTAGCTACTTTGGCGCCCATGGGCAGAAGTTGTTCAATCAATGCCCTGCCAATACCTTCGCTGCCTCCGGTAATGGCAATTACTTTATTTTTAAAAAATTCACTCATGATGGTATCATTAAAACAAAAATAGGGCAGTTCGTCGGGTGTACCATAAAGAAAACCTGCTTTTATTGAATAAAAAAAAATAAACTGGCTGAAAAACTTTTGACAACAATCCTTTTTCCCTTATTTTTGCACTCCTTAAAAAAAATGATTCCGTAGCTCAGTTGGTAGAGCAATACACTTTTAATGTATGGGCCCTGGGTTCGAGTCCCAGCGGGATCACCTGATGGGACAAACTGAAATTTAAACCGGTTTGTCCCTTTTTATTTTGCCTGAAAGCTGCGCCTGTATTAAATATCAGTTGCATGGCTTCATTTAAAGGCAGTGTTCGAAAGCCGAGTTTTGAAAACTCGAGTTTTTCCGTGAACATCGAACACAGGATCTCCCTTTTTTGCTCAGCTGTACTGCTTGCATACAAATTGGGCAGATCTTCAAGTACCGTAATACATTCTTCGATCATTGGATTGTCGCCTGATAATTGCGACAGATCCGCTAACTCTTTTTCTAGCTTGAAAGTAGCTTGCTCGCTTCGGTTTTTTATGAGTGAATAATCATCGGCCGCTATTGAATCGGCCAACAGTAATTGTAATGCTTTTTCTTTCTCCCGGGTAACACAAATCAGTTCTTCTTTGATTCGTTTCAGATCCCTGGTTGTTTGTTGACGTAGGTCCCTGGTCATGTTTAGCGCCACCAGTTTCAGCAGTTCTTTCACTGCAGGATGTGGCGTAAGCTTGTGCAGCTCTTTTACCATTTGCTCGTTCACCAACTCAGCACGATAACGCTGGCCGCAACGGCTTGTGCAATGATAATAGCTATACGGCTGTTTTCGCTTGTTCAACGACGTGCTTGCCGTAAGTGTAGCGCCGCAACTGGTGCAGCGTATAAGGCCACGAAGCGGAAACTGATCATCGAATTTTAATTTTTCACGCTGCTTTTTGTAGCGCCCATCCAGGATATCCTGCACCAAATAAAAAAGGGCAGGAGATATGATAGCCTCATGCTGGCCCTGCTGCATATATGCAGGCTGGCCATTCATTGCCGGCACAGGTATAAAGCCTGCATAAACAGGATTGCGGAGGATATTCCAAAAATTATTCTTGCTGCAGATTAATCCCATCTCACGCACTTTTTTCAAAACGCTTTCGGAGCTGTATTTTTTTTCTGCAATTGTTTCAAAAATAAAGCGTATGTATTTTTCTTTCTCAGTCTTTACGATCTGCTTTTTTTCATTGATCGTTTTGTTGACATAACCTATAGGCGCCATGCCCATAAACCGGCCTTCTTTTTTTGCCCGGATCATGCCTGAGTATATGTTCATTGCCCTGCGATCATTCTCCACCTCAGGGGCGGCCAGGTAGAAGGCGAGCATTAATTTATTTTCGGGTACCGAAAGATCGAGCGGCTGCTCGGTAGCGTTTACCGATACGCCTAATTTTTTCAGCGTAGCAATCATCTGATAAGCATCAGATGCCGTTCTGCTGAAGCGATCCCATTTTATAAACAGAAGTTGTGAGGCTAATGATCCTTTTGATTTTCTGATCATCAGGAGCATTTTTTTAAACTCCGGCCGGTTGAATGTTTTTGCTGAATAATCTTCGAAAAAAACTCCGGCAATATTGAGATCGTTTACCTGGCAAAAACGGCGCAACATTTCATCCTGATAGCGCTGAGAGTAGCCTTTGTCGGCCTGCTCGTCGGTAGATACTCTCATATAGAGAATTACGTTATGCTTCATTGGTTGATAATTTTATTCCAACTAATGTAGCGAGAAATCTTAATATCTCAGCCGCCTGACCGGTTGTAACCGACAAGCCGTGCTTTGCCAATACTTTGGCTGCCTGCTCTGCTGATATATTATTTTCCTGAACCATGCTTTTTTCTCAATTAAATTTTAAAACCAATGGGGCCAGCCGGATCACTTTTTGCTCTCACCTCAAACCACCGGCTGACACCCTGGTTACATCACCCCTATCAAAACCAAAACCAACAAACACTCAAACCACGAAAATCTTTTTGCGGCAACAGTCAGATTTGAACTGACCTATCCCAGTCTTTACGACTGAGAGACTAACCCCTCGTCCATGCTGCCGATTGAAACCACCCCTGGAAAAGGGTGGAGTTTTCAACTGTATATGTAGAACTCAAACCGGTTTTTCAAATACTATTTTTTACGTTTTGATAAAAATTAATAATCATCCCCATTTTCCAGTTTGCCGAGCCCTTTTTCTTCTTTGCCTTTGATTTAAGATTCTTACAGAACCTGCTACTCCTGCCCGGCATTTAAATTCAAAGCTTAACCTTCTCTGCATCATTAATTCGTATTCTTTTAATGATCCCAATGCAGCGGAATTACCTTTTAATGCTTTTTTCCTTAGCTCAAAAAACCTTACTCTTTGGTAATGCTTTTTTCTTCTTAATGTTTCCCTTCTTTGTTTGGATCTTGCGTGTGTATTCATTATACTGCCTCCCAACTTATTTTAATTGTTACTTCATCACTATATACATCTGTTACATAACCAATACTAACTAAATGAGCGATTACTGCAGATTTTGTTGATGGCTCCGTGAGAACATGCTCATAATCATAAAAGCCTGCTGTAGCCCTGGCCGTTACACCAGTATATACATTCTCTAACTCTGTTTCGATTATTCCTGAATTTGCATCTGCTAATGCTCTTGCTGCTGCTGCTGTGATCTCTGCCATGTTTATAAATTGGGTTGATAATTTTCTTTGAAATAGTTGAGCGCTTCCAGGGGATCAGCCGCATTCAACTTTTTGTCGAAATGCTTCATGCCGATTAAGTACCCTATAAGGAACGCTAACAATAC
Organism: Sphingobacteriales bacterium 39-19; assembly: GCA_001898465.1. Lineage (GTDB taxonomy): Bacteria > Bacteroidota > Bacteroidia > Chitinophagales > Chitinophagaceae > Ferruginibacter. The sequence continues at coordinate 507,902 of MKTX01000007.1, forward strand.
AATTGAAAAAACTACAATTATTGCAAATCCTATTATTATGTTCATTGCTGTCTTTTTATTAAAGGTTCAATTGAAATTACTCGTCTACGTAAGCCTGCAATTGCCATGATGGCCAGCGCATCTGCAAGCTTTTCGCTCTCCGTTTCCGGAATATTGTAAACCGCATCGCAAAACACACGAAACCGATTGTTTACTTTTTCGATGCAGTAATCAGGGAGGAGGCTTTCAAGTTCGCCCACGCTATATGCGTTGTGAATCTTGATGATCTTTATCTCTTCCAAAGCGCCATCGCTATTATTGTATAATTCTTCCGGATCAAAAATGCGAGCTGCCAACTCACTATTTTTTTGTTTCACACGCCAGTAGAACGGCGTAGAAAATTTAAGGAATACATCAAGCTGTTCGCAATACTGCGGGCTCGCAAAATTCTTAAGGGTTGCATTTACATTATACATATGTTTTGGTTTAGGTTTACTCCTGTGTTACCAAATCACTCCACCACACTGCTAATAACTGCTGCTGAATTTTAAAATCTCGTTTTACATATTTCAAAACCACATTGGCCAACTCATCTTTTGGTTCCAGCGGACCGTCGAATAGCTGCATTTTTTTATGAAACTTTTTTACGTTGGTATCGCCTGTTTCGCTGGCAGCGATAAAAGAGCGCACCTGATCAACTTTAAAAGTTCTTACGTCCACCACTTCAACCAAGCCTATGGCGGTTGATTTATGCGTCAGGATATACTGCATGCCCGGCTCCAGATCAATATCAGCAGGCAGCACAATAGAAAAAAAATCTGCAAAATATTTTCCGCCTGCCAGGTCACGAACGTTAATTATTTTTTTGTCTGTCTGTTTCATCAGTTTTTTATAACACTTTCTATTTTTTTATTTGTTATTCGAATCCTTTCTTTAAAGAATTCTAAAACCTGCAAATTTTTTGATAGCGATTTTCTTACACCGCTTAATAAAACTGATAAGCCAGATTCGGAAACATCATATTTTTCCATAAATGCTTTTCGATCTTCGGACGTTATCATTGGTTTTATTTTTTTGATTTCTTCGACAACATCCTTCACTCTTTCATCATGCGCTCTTTTTCTCATTGTTTTGAATCAAATTTTTATTTATGTTTATATCGGCAACGTGAAGGTATTGGAAAGTTTGCGAATTTTCCAAATAGTTTTCTAATTTTTTTTTCAAGCCCTTTAAATTATTTAATAGCCATGACAGAAAATATACTCAATCGCTTGAAAATCAAGCGTGAAGAACTTGGGATGAATGTTAACGAGCTGGCAAGACTGCTGCACGTAAAAGCTCACAATATTTACAAATGGGAAGGCGGAACCCGGCCAGTTGATGGAGAAGTTTACAAAAAATTAGAAAGTTTTATAAACGGAATATATGACCCCTGCATAGAAAAGGGCATAGTTAATCTTCAAAAACTTGTTGATTTCGAGTCTGAACAAAAACAAAGTTTCGTTAAAAATGCACCCCGACATTTGCAAACTCTATCAGTTGAAAATATTACTGCAGCTGCAGCACTGGAAGCACAGAAGCAAACGATCGAACTTTTGAAAAAAGAGAATGAACGACTGCTTCGAGAGCTTGAAGATCTCAAAGAAAAAAAAACAGAAAGCAGCAAAGCTTAACCCATTATCAAAGAACTACCGGATGGTGCAGCATACCTGATCTTACTTTCAAGTAAGCCCCACACCAACATATCTAATGCATCAGAATAATGAGTAGCATCCTCAGCCGGAAACTTCGGATCTTTTTCACTCAATTTCAATTTTCCAAACCCACCTTTACGAATCTCTGCCTGCGCCAAATTAATGGAGCGTATTAAGGCAGCCGCATTTTCTCTATTGATGCGGAAGCTCCTATTGTAATGGCCATCCTCTTGCAGCAAATGCCCGTACATATTGTATTTGTCGATATGCTCAGGTGCAATGCCCATGTACATTCGCACAACCTGCCAGCCATTTTTGCGCAGGATCTTCACCACATCATCACATTGCCGGGTCTCATTCAAATCACTCACTGCAGTCTGATCGTACCAGTAGTAAACAATCTTTGTTTTATGCGGCTTGTAATAATCGCAGAACTTTTGAACGACGTCTTTTAATTTTTTCGGAAACAAAGAATGCAAGCCTTTTACTATTCGTAATTCAGTTTTTGTTTCCTGCAATACTACCAGAGGATGGATGCGCCTGTTGTAATCAATGGCGATATGCAATCCTTTCTTTGCGTCAAGATCTGCATCACGCCTGCAGTCAATGCCTTCGATCTTTGAAAAGTCATAATTCAAACCTTCCAGGAATGCATTGTTTATGGAAGTATAACCATGCACATCCTCATCAAAATCGGGATAGAAGCCGTCCTCAACTTTTTCTAACCGCAAATTCAAAATTTGTGTATCAAATTCATATTGCGTTGTCAGCATCAATTGCTGCTTGATATAATCTATACCCAACGCATGAATATTTTCAAGGCTTGAAGCTTCGTGATAGTACAGCAGATTTTTTCGCAAATCATTAATCTCCTCTTCAAGCACCCGGATCTGTTTATAATAATGCGGCTTATCAACTTTGCGAGCTCTTTCCATATTTGCCCTGAGCGATGAAATTACTTTTTGAATTTTCAGGATCTCATTTGCCCGGATAGGATCTGATTCTTTTTCTTTATCAAGCAACCAGCGGCCACCACTGCCCGTTGGCATATCGGTTGTTAATGTAATGCCATGATGGAAAGGGTTATTTTTAAAAGCCGGAATGATCCCACGATTCGCAGGCAGCAGTTCCTGATTAAATCTTTCTTCCTTTAAATATTTTGCTTCATCACCTATGATCCAGTCGATTGTTATACCATTACTCGACCCAACAATATCCTGGCTTACAAAATAAACAAGAGCGCCATTCCACCAACTAATACAGTAGTTGAACTTAAAAGGCATTCGATAAGGGCCCGGCCAATTCCATTGGCGGATCCATTTTTCTGACGGCGCTCTACCAATGACAAAATGAACGTCCCTTTTGTAGCCCAGCATCTCCCAGCCCTTTACAAGTCCGGGCAGTGTTCGTGTTAAGATTTGATTGTACGTAGCACCCACAATTACGCCTGTAGCCCTGGGCATGGTACCCAAATAGCTAATAGCAGATTTTGGAGCCAAAACTCCTTCCGTCTTTCCTGTACCACGGCCGGCGATCAGAATTTCCACCGGCGCACCAATCAGCATACTACGTAGCTGGGGGCGGTTGTAATGGATTTTCGTCTCGGGATTCTTCATAGGGTAAATCGGTACTTATTTTTGCCATATCTATTTTAACGGCTCGCTTCTCATTGATCACTCGCATCAGCTCACGCTCATCAATCACAACGTCATTGATAAGCTTAGGATCGAAAACAGGGTAAAAAGTGTGGCCCTTAAAATCATCAGCGTGATTTTCTTCCAGCTCCTGCAGCTCTTTTAATAATGCAACCCGGTTCTTTTCAAACATGGCCAGTATGAGCATTTCGCCCATCTCTTCGCATTTGATCATGAGCCGGCGATTAATCTGCAGCTCTATTGAGATCTCGTATCTTTTATTTATGTTACCAACAACTGTATATATCTCACGCATACAGCGCATGTCTTCATAAGCTTGCGTGAGCCCTATTGGGTATTCGCTCATGAGCAGGTTTACAATCTCAGCATCTGTAAACCTTCCGGAAGAAGCCTGGCCATATGCAAACTGGTAGCGCTTCATTTTCTCCTGCTGTTTTTTTGTAAGCTTAATGCCCTCGATGCGATTCTTCATGAACTCCAGGATGATCTGCCAGTCTTGCGTGTATTCCAGCAGCGATTCTGTAGCCGTTGCGATCTCTTGCCCTGTTTTTACCAGGTAGTTTGATATGTTGGAACTTTTACTCATCTTAATCTGTTTGAATATGCTTTCTTCTGGATATCCATCATTGTATTTTGTGCCGGTGTGCTGCCGGCTTTTGCAGAATTTAAAATCAGTTTGCGCAAAGCATATTCGCTCTGGCGCCAACCGGAATAATAATGCAAATGAATCTCGCTGTTTTCATTTTTTATCTCCCGCTCAAAAATTTGCCAGGGGATCTTCATAAAAATGGCCGTCTCTTTTTCGGTAAAAAAAACAGAAGCCAGGTCTTCAATCAGGTTCAGATCTTTTTTGCTAAAAGATGCGCTCATTTGAAATCATTTTTTTAATCCATGAAATATGAAAATCTGCAGACTCTTTTGTGCAGCTCAGAACCCCCGCTTCCACTTTTGGATTTACGGTCCAATTGGCGCTGCCCACAATGGAGATATCAATATCCGCAGACCTGATCACGCACACTTTAGCATGAATAGGCTTTAAACAAAGTGTAGTGAAATTCTTTTGTGCAAATGCGTTTACTTCTGCTGATCTTACCTGTGCTTTGTAATCCAGCACACAATGGATTTCATTGATTAGCCCATCTGTTTTGCACATGGCCAGTTGACGAACCGGCAACTCCCTGAGGGCATACGTTGTAAAAAAAACATCAACCGGTTGGTACTTTTTAACCAGGCTAATCACCAGGTCATGTAAAGAAAAATATCCATCGCTCAGGTAGTGAATTTCTTTGCCATCCGCAACCTGATTAACTAATCTTTCTAATTTTTTTGGCTTACGACAAATCACTCCATCGCTTACTGCCGTAAAAGCAGTGAAGCTATCCACCGGAGGCGTGGGATCTTCAGTTATTTGTTTAACGAACGCCATCTTTCCTCCAGTTTTTTTAAATTAGCTTCATGCGCTGCAATCAATGCAAGCCTTTCCGGCGTTGCCTCTCGTTTGCGCAGCTTGCTTAAATTCTTTTGAATATTAGAGATCGTTGGCTTTAGCCTGATATCCGGGAGAGCTGCATAATCTTCCTCATGCGTTTCTTCTGTATTGGGCACAGATCCTGTCCGGGCGATGTAATCTGCTTTTTCGTACAGTGCGCTGGCTTTGCGGTAGCCTTCCACCACATCGAGAGCAAGCTTTGAGCGGCTTTTGACCCGATCAGGTGTGTTGGGATCTTCGTACGCCTCGCATGAGGCTTTATTGAACAGCACTGCACGATCAGCCATCACCTGGCGATACATCTTATCTGCTTCAAGCTTTGCAGCATCATAAATGGGGGAGCCAATATGAACAGGTTTGCTAACCGGTTCCGGATTGGGCAGTTTTATATTTTTGGCTGGAGCTGGAGGAGCAGTGGCGATCCCTTGCGGCCGGCCTTCTTTAAGCCGGTTCAATTCATCCCACATAATTTTTTCCAGGCGCTCCCGATTGCGGGGCGATTCGCCTTTTCGCAATAGATCCAGAATAGGCAGTTTGCAAAACTGGCCGGCCAAGATAATGCCGGGCAAATACTGCCGCTGAGAATTAAGCCATAAACGGATTGCCTCTAACATGGAGGCAAATTATTTCATCGAGTGGCGGGAGAAAAGGACAGTTAAGGATTTAAAAGCTGCTGTGATATTTGAGAGTAAAACCACTCATCGGCCTGCTGCTCGATTCGTTGTTTTTCCTGCGGGGAAACAAATTCAATTTCTTTGATTATTTTAAATGATGCGCCTTTATGGCCGGAGTAAATATAACCCGGAGCTTTGGCCATCTCTAAAATGCAATGCGGAGATCTGGCATGAAAAATATAAGGGCCTGCTAATGTTTTTTTGCTCTGCTGAGCATAAATGAATTTTGCTGTAGATGCCATAATGAAAGGCCAATTTTTACAGAGGTGGCTCGCCTCCTTTTTGCAAATATACAAAAAAAGCACTGACCTTTCGGCCAATGCTTTGGTGGTTTCACAGGGGGGGGGTAATTATGCAAATGTAACTGTGGCTTCTACAAAGTTTCCAGCATGTGCAATTCCTGCAGCATCTGTAAACGTGAATGCCTTACCGGCATATCCAACCGCAAATACAACTGTAATCTCAGTGGAAGCTCCCACTTTAATGATCATTGTTTTGGTGGTGGTATAAGGACCAGAGATGCTGGTGAATTCAAACTTCACATCTGGATCAGAAGCAGGAACGGTTCCTGTAACGCCTGACTGAGTGCTTACGGTACCGGTTGCATACGTCAACTCGATGGCAGCGCCTTCCTCGTCGGCCAGTGTGGTTCCGATCTCAGCATCGTAAATTTGAATGCAAGGGCCAGAATATTCAACTTGAACTTCATAGCCTTTTACACCGCTGGCAGTTGTTGAACTGGTAAATTTTGGATTGATGGTAGCAGCGCTACATTCATTACCCAGTTGATAATACATGTTAGCGCCGCAGTTTGCGTCTTTCACTAACACAATAAGATCTTCATTCAAAAGCGCTGCCATGGTAGCATGCGCCAGGTCGTAAGACCCGGGTACAAAAACCGTTGCCACTTGTTTCAGCTGGCGAAAAGAAGGATCTCCCTCAGCATTGGCTTCCATTTGGTTCTTGTCTTTTGCAAGTGACCATTTTGCCCAAGCTTTGCCAGCCTTAAAGGTGTGAGCAGTTTTAATTTTCACTGTGTCGGCCAAAGGCGTTGCCTCTGTTGGAACCGCTATGCCACTGATTGTTTCGAAATCGGATTTCTTTGCGATCAACGCAAATTGCGCAATACCAGGAGCGGTATTCAGCCGCTTGTTCAGGTTTACGTTATCATAAGCTCCCATAGGATAAGAATTGATTTTGTTTTAAAATATTGTTTCTTGTACGGTACCAGATTGAATTTTAGTTTAGTTTTTTTATGCCTGCTTGATCAGGATGCCCTGGCCTTTAATTTTTAAAAGTTCGGCAACCAGTTTTTCATCAGCCTGCAGTTCTGCAGCAGAAATGAAGGTTTCACCGTCTGCTGTATGCGTGCGATAACCCGCCGCTGCAAACTTGTAAGTTTCGCCTTTGTGTTCCAGCAATTCAGTGGGCACAGACAGCGGTTCTTCCGGTTTGTCCTCAATTTGAGCGGCAGTAAGATCAGCCACTTTTTTTTGCAAAGCGCCGTTTTCTTCAGCCATTTTTGCATTTTGCTCTTTCAAAGCTTTAATCTCATCTGCAAGAGACTCTAATGTTAATTCAGCCATTTTTATAGTTTTTTTTGAATGAATAAATGAAAAGAGCACGCATAAAGCCTGCTCTTTTCTTTTTTAATTTTAAGTTAGCTCTTGGTCGTTTGTCCAAACCAATCTCCAATCATTGTAGCCGAGGCCTACATGGAAATCGGTGAACACTTTCACCTGGCGATCTTCCGCCTGAATTTCAAGATTATTGATATTCTCGTAACCCTTAAAGGCTATGATGCTATTAACTTTCGGCGAACAAATGATTTTGTTTGCCCCGGCCATGGCAGCAGTACCACGAACTATATTTTCTTCAAAGTCCATGATCTGAGTGTTCACATCAGATGTGTTATTCATGGCCCCGTATTTAGCACGTTTGCCTTCTTTGAAGCGTTGCTCAATAGCACGACGCACACGCAAGCTTTTTGGTACGTGTTGGTACAGCTCGGGGATGGCTTTCACGAAGCTTTCAAACTGCGTACACATGGTAGCAGCGTCAGCATTCAAAGCACCGGTTACGATGGGCACAACCTTACCGGCAGTGATGGCATCATTGATGATTTTTTTGTAACCGTTAAAAGATGCAGATGTAGCACCTGCAGTGCCAGGCGTAGGAGCAACACGAACCGCACCATACATATTGTTTACAATATCAGCGGCGATTTGTTGCGGCACATAACGGTCGGCGATCCAGCGAACGAATGGCCAATCTTCACGGCTCAATTTTGTTGAAGACAGAAAATCCACCCAGGTATCAACCAGGTCGTCCGGAGTGAAAATGATGTCAGCCTTCACACGATGCAAACGGATCTCGTTTGGTGTGAATGTAACATTGCCTTTAGGCGTGAAAGTTTGTTGAAATGCCTGCAACACTTCGGCGTAAGCCACATTGCTTCTTTGTAAGATGGTGTCATTTGAATGAACCACGCTCATATCCGGAAGCTCAGTTTCCAGGCTTTCACGAAGCACTTCATTTAAATCGGCCTCAGACTGGCCACGATCCTGGGCGTAATCTCCCCATTGTGTTACAATATCTGTAGCGGTAATTCCTGCCATTTTTTTTGTTTTTAGAGTTTGAAAATTTTTTATTAACTGCGAGCCAAACGGCGATCTGCTTTTTTATTGATCGCTGAGTTCGGATCGTTATAACTGCGAACTTTTTTTGATTCATTGGGAGTGTCACCGGCGATTGGAAGTTGTGTTCCATCGCCACTGGCGGCGCTGCGGAATTCTTTCAACTCGGCCTCCAGTTCAGTAATTTTAGCAGCCGAATCATCTGCTTTTTTTGTTGCTGCTTCCAGCGCTGTTTCCACACCTGGTAATTTTGCTGCAGCTTCTGCTGACTGTTCTGCGGTTTCCAAACGTGCTTCAATGCTGTTTAGCTGTTCTTCTGTTAGCAAGAAACCGCCTTCTACTACAGCGAAGCTTTCTGAAGCTGCTGCAGTCAGTGTTTTTGTGAATGCCATATTTTTAGAATTGTTTTTTGTTGAAGTAATGCGAGAACCGGCAAGCGATTCAATACGATCGAATATTTCGCTTACGGATTTTATTCCGTCAATCAGGCCCATTTTTTTTGCAGCCGGTGCATAGAACATTTTGCCGGTATTCCAGTCTTCGCTTTTTATGCGATCTCCCCGGTTTGCGTGTATAGTGGCAATAAATTGTTCTGCTAATACACTTAGATCTTCCTTCAGTTCTTTATCATCACCAGCCAGCGCATCGGCATATTCTTTATTTTTTTCTGTGCTTTGCGGAGCATATATATCTTCCACATGCAACTTGAAGTATTCTTTGTAGTGACCATTCCAGTCGGCGATGGTTGTGTAAACTCCAATGCTGCCAAACTTATCAGTTCTTTTTGTTGCATAAAGCTCACGGCATGATGTACCGATCCACATAGCAGCACTGGCCGCCATGCCATCGTTCACAAAACCGATAACCGGTTTCCATGCATTTACATTTCTTATTGTGTCTGATAAAAGTGTGGTGCCATATACCTGGCCACCGGGGGAGTCAATATCAATAGCAATCCCTATTACATTATCATTATTACCCAGCCGGGTAATTAGATTAGCTATATCCATCATGCCGTATGAACAAAAGCCACCGGCTTTCATTAAAGGCCCTGAAATACCTACAACTGCAATTGAATTTTGCGGGAGCGCTGACAAGTTACTATCAGGATAAACAGAATAAACAGGTACATTACTCTTAGTCGCTGCAACAAATGAGGCTTCCGGATCCTTTATCTTCGATTCGCCAAAACTAACATCTTCGCCTTTCGTTAAACGAAATACCGTAGGCAACATTGACATTGCATAGGACTCATCAAGTAACCAGGGAGACCGAAAAATTGCTGATAGCAACGGGCTAAACGACATGGGTAATTTTTATAACGGGTACAAAAATTGCCTATGCGACTCAACTTATAAAGGACAGAAACTAAGGAGTAAGGCTTGTATATGGCGCTGCGAGCCTACTTTGACCGGTAATAACAATTGAAGCTTTAGCCAACCCAATACCTTCATTTGAAAGCACTGTATCAAAAGCGATATCAAGTCCACGATCTATTTCCCCATATATCTTAGTTCTTCCATTTACGTATAGTAACACCTGGTGGGGGAGCGCTGCAAATGAATTCAGGCTAAGCAGCTGATCTGGCTCCAGGTTGTTTGACTGTACGGTAATTTTAATTTCTTTAAACTCACCGGCCTTGCTGTCTTTAGACGTTTCAGACACTTCCAGGGTATCAGCCACCAATTCAATGGATCGAATTTTTTTTGTAACAAATGAACTTGTTGGCACATCGACCGGCCAGGGGTAGATACCTGCATCGTTAGTTCTGATTTCTTTTAATATTCCAAGTGGAATTAAATACATCTTACAAATTTTAGGAGAATATCCTGCTGTTTTTTTCTTTAGATCAGACGTTTGATACTTCATTTTGGGTAGATTTTAATTAGTGGGGACAAGTTTTGCAAAATTTTTTATAAGAACGGTAAGTGCAATGCTGACATTTTTAAGTGTGATCTTTCTTTTCTATTCAGCAGCCTTAGCCCTTTGCGTTTACGATAGCGGTAATAATCTTTCTTCATTGAGTCGTCAGACCAGGCTTCAATATCTATACCTAGCTTTTTTCGGATTGAAGGCAAGTGACATTCAAATCCGGGTAGCACCTCCCATGCATCATTCATTAGGTTGTAATACTTTTCTTTGATCAAGGTCTCGCAGAAAATATTAAAGTTGCGGATGTTCGTGGAACTAAGCGTGTCGCCTATATTACGATACTGTGCAAATGTGATGTAAACCTTTATTGTTACCGGGTATTCTCGGGAAGTGGAGTGCTTGGTTGGTTCCTTTTTTTCTAAATAATCGTGAAGCTTTTCGATTATTAAGGAGCGTGATTGCCTGCCCAATTTAATTGGTAGCCCTAAGTTCGATTCTATGTAAGCCTTTATATACCTCTTCACTGGTATCTCTACCGGCACGTATCCTTTCATCACTGGGGTATTGGGTTTCATTAGGATAACAAGCATAGGCAGCTGCTTGTCAATTCATTTCAAAACTACAAATTAAATTTCAATTGCTATATTTGAAGGGCAAAGTACATTCATAATAGTAAGACGTCCCAAAGGTTTTAGCGGTCAGGCAGGCCGTAGAACGGCAGGACGTCTTATGATGTACTTTGCAGTGACCTGGCCGCTTATTTTATAAAACCTTTGCAAAGTAAAGATCAGTGAAAATGGATTTTTAGATGATGATGGAATAAACGCTGAAGATGCTGCAGCTATAGCTGCTAAGATTGAGGCGGTACATTCTTTCTTTCATATCAACTTTAAACCTAGTGATGACCCATTGTCTTGCATGTATCTCACTTCGAATGATATTCTCTTAAGCTTACTAAAAGTATTTCCGGGTTACCCGATAAATGTTGATATTATAAATTCATGGATGACCGGTACCTATAGAAGAAAGGATATTGGTACACATGACATCAAAGTTGTTTGGGCTATAAGTAGAAAGACCTGGTAACTTATGGCGTTGCCTCCGGCCCGGGCTGTCCACTCTTACATGGTAACCGCTTCCATCCCTAACGCATCAATTCAATTCTATAAGGTATGCTCTCCAGCAGAGCTGTCAAGCATCTTCTGTTGAAGGGATGCTTTCTAAAAGGTATGCTGCCAGCAAAGCTGTCAAGCATGTTCTCTTAAGGGGGGGCGTTTCATATATGCCTCCCTTTAGGTTAAGGCGTTCGCCTCGCTTCGATAGTGCGGGCGGACTCTTAACAGAGGGTAATTTTCAATTTTCTTTGAAAACTGAAAATAATAATTGATTATCAATATTTTAACACAAAAAAGAACGGAAAAAACTTGCTTTTTTGAGGCGGTTTTCGTAAATTACAGTATATTATTTAATTAAAGCAGGCGAGCGACCTGTATAAAAACTAGCTTTTTTTTATGGTAGTAAAACCAAACGCAAACGGCACTCCCAACGCCAAAAAAGAGGATGCAAAAAATTTGCAACCTGCTGAAAAAACCACAGATTTTGCAAAAGTGGTTTTGTCAACTCCAAACCAACCAAAGGTTGGAATTTCTGAAAACTTTGAGGAACGGTTACACAAGTTGAACAAACTTTTTGAACTGCAGTCTAAGCATTCAAAACTTACCCAATCCGATAAAAAGCTAAGTGAGTTTAGCATTGAAAGCGGAGAGGGAACAGAATTGAATATTGAAGATGCAGACGGCAATGAGTTTACAACTAAAAACCCGGAAATCATCCAGGACGTTTTGCAGTTTTTGAAAGAAAAAATTGCAGATAAACGCAAACAACTGGAAGAGCTTATTAGATGGTAATTATTTGCCTGTGCGCTTTTGCGTACAGGCATTTTTATTTTTTCAAAGAATCAACAGAAAGGAAATGACAAACAAAGAACAAACAAGGCAGCACGCCAAAGAAGCATTACGCAACAGCGGCTTAGAAAATTATTACAATGATGCAGATTTTAACCACTATTACAGGAAACACCATTGCAGTTTTGGCAATGCCTTTGTAAATGGGTTGAACATATCAGACTTTATAATTTTTCAAGCCAACATAAGACTAAGCACAACAACATTTAACAACAATCAAATATTTTTAAACCATGGCACACAATCTTAATTTTAACAACGGCAAACACTCATTTTTTTCAGTTAAAGAAAAAGCCTGGCATGGGCTTGGGCAAATTGTACAGGATTGCCCCACAAGTCAGGAGGCAATCATTTTAGCAGGGCTAAACTATGAAGTTGACAAACGTAGTATTTACGCTACTCTTGGGCATACCTTCGAAAAAATCCAAAACTATCATGCCACAGTAAGAACCGACAACGAGCAAATACTTGGCATTGTTGGCAGCAAATACGAAGTAGTGCAAAACAAAGACGCTTTTTTATTTTTTGATGCCCTCGTACAAGACAGCAAAATTGAGTATGAAACAGCGGGCGCACTGGGCAACGGTGAGCGCATTTTCATAACTGCAAAAATGCCCGATGCATTACGCATCTCTAGTAAGGATGTGATTGAAAAATATATCTTTCTTACCACTTCGCACGATGGCAGCGGCTCAATAATGGCAGCTTTTACACCCGTTAGAATAGTTTGCAATAATACGCTTAACATGGCTTTGCGTAATCATTCAAACGCTGTGTACATCAAGCACACAGCCAATGCAGTCGAAAAATTACAACAGGCAGCCCGTATAATTGCTATTACAAATTCAACTGGTGAAATTTTAGAACAAATGTTTAAGCAATGGGCAAAAGTTACTATATCAGATAAAGAAACTTTAAAGCTAATTCGCTTGGCGATGAGCCCAAACAAAGAAGCGTTTAAAGCCATTGCAGAAAATAACAAGAAATTTGAATTTAGCAAGCAATTTAATGATACTTGCGAACAGGTTTTTTGTTATAGTCAGCAAGCAGAGAGCCAACAAATGGAAACGACCAAAGGCACAATCTTTGGCGCTTACAATGCAATAACAGGCTTTTATCAAAATGTGGCGACGTATAAAAATGCAGACCACAAATTGAACTCCATCATGTTTGGCACAGGACTGGAGCGCACAAAAAAGGCTTTTGATATTTGCAGCCATGCTCATGACTTTTTAAGCTAATAAGTATTAAAATGCTTAGAAGCCGCCCTTTGTGGCGGCTTCTTTTTTGTAAAAAAGAAGCAAAAAACTGGATTGGTTATTTTCTTTTTAGCGGTGCTGCCCTCGTCTACCTGTCCTTTTTGCAGCAATTTTTCTAAGGCATTTTTGCCTTACCCTATGAAAGCCCTTACCATAAAAGAATCGTTGGAGCTGTTATATACCGGCCAGTGGCTGAGTGCCCGTTATATAACTGCAGATGTAACTAAAGGAAAAGGCGGAACAGTCATGGAGCTGCCACGCTGCAGAGTAATTCTAAAAGAGCCCGGCGGCACACATTCTAATTCTCAATCAGGATCCCGGGAAACCAAAGCACAAAATCATCACGAAAACTTCACTGTAAACGTGGAGCTGCCCAACCGGCTGACCCGGAAGATCCACATCCCATTGATAACACATTTAAATTCTATACCCATCATATGAGCAAAACTATTCTTGCCGGCAATATCGGTTTCTTACAGGCTTCCGGAAGCGCTGTAATTTTTACTGATGACAGCCCTTCGGGAACTGCACCGGCTTTTCCTGAATTTTTAAATGAGCTCGGCATTGCCTTGTGGGGTGAAGATAACCGGTTCCCGCAAAATGTAATCAACCAAATGGACGGCTACGGGCTTGGTAAATCTGCCCTGGACTGGAAAGCTCGTATGCTCTACGGCGGCGGCATCGTGCCCGGCTTTGTGAAAGGCTATGTAACGGGTAAGGGTGAAGTTTTTGAACCTGCAGATGTTACTACACATTCCAAGGTTTATGATTTTATCAACTCCCCGCAATTCAATCGGTTCATGATCGAATACTTGCAGGACTGGACCTGGTTCAATAACGCATTTCCGGAATTTATCCTGGCAAATGACTGCGAGACGATCACAGGCCTGGTACACCAGGAGAGTTGCGATTGCAGGCTGCAACAGGCCGACCAAAATGGGAAAACAAATAAAGTTTTTTTAAGCAAATTCTGGGGCATGGCCAAAGACCAGATTGCAAAGTTTGATCCTGCTAAAAAAGTTCAGGGACTAAAAGAGCAAAGCTCCGCCAATGTAAACTCCCTGGACAAATCTTTAGTAAAGCCGGTCAGCGCAATTGACTTGTACAACCCGTTGGAATCGCTTCGCAAAATTGCGGCATCCAAAAAATCTAAAAAAGGTCTGAAAAGCGCTATCCTGCCAGTCAACTACCCCTCAGTTGGGAAAACATACTACCAACTTACAACCTGGGATGGTGCCCGCCTGGCCGGCTGGATCAAAATTGCAAATCGCATACCTCAGCTGGTGCAGCTGATGTATCAAAATGCCTTTAAAATAAAGTACCACATCGAAGTACCCATCTCTCACTTTGTTGAAAAATTTGGTGCAGAAGTGTGGGAGGGCATGACAACCGAAGAGAAAGAGAATGAGAAAACTCAGCTCCTGCAGAAGATGGACAATTTCCTCACTCAAGAAGATGGAGGCTACTCATCTTTTGTCAGCTTCTTCCAGGTTGATCAGATCAAGCAAACCGACTATGGCCGCATAAAAATTGAGCCGATTAAAGATACGGGCAATAATGACGCCGAACTCTTTACAGGTTCTGCAGCAGACATTCAATTTTTAATTGCTGCAGGCATAAACCCAACATTGTTTGGAGCTGGTACCATCGGTACCGGCCAGCAAAGATCCGGCGGATCTGATTTGAGAGAGGCGTTCCTGATCTATTGCGCAGGTCTAGCCCTGGAACGCCAGTTATTGTTATCGCCGCTCTACCTCGTAAGAGATTTTAATAAATGGGATCCTAAACTGGTATTCCGATTTACTGACACAGTGCTTACCACCCTCGACACCGGCGGCGGCACAACAAAAAAATTAAGCTAATGCTTTTTAAAACCGATATCGAATTTCAAGATTATTCTTCGCTCAGCGTTGAAACATTTCTTGCTATAAAATCTATAATCCCAACGGTTGAATCAAAACACTTGATTCCGCTGCTTGGCATGGAGCAATACCAGGAACTGCAGACTGCTTTTGATGGCACAGATCCGCTGACCGATAGAATTAAAAAATTACTGGACCTGGCCAGGCGGGTGGTAGCGCCATGGGTAGCCGTTTACTATACTCCTAAAACTGATGTAAAAGTTAGTGAGGGTGGGGTTAGAAGAGCTGAAACCGAAAAGCTGAAAACGGCATTCCAGTATCAATTAAAAAACTTTGTTGATGCAAACCGCAACGAGGCGATGGATGCTGCAGAAGCCCTACTTCAGTTTTTAGAAGCAAATGCAGCAGATTATCCATTGTGGAGAGATGGCAACGGCAATAAGGAGTATAGAAAACTTTTTATTAAAACAGCCACCGAATTCAACACGCTGTTTGCAACCGCATCGCCGCATTCAAACTTTATGATCCTGAAGACCAAAATGGTTGACGTTGAGGATATACATATTCAAAAAACTATCGGCTCAACTATTTTCCAAACCCTTAAAACCAAGACAACGGCTCCAGGCGGTACTTTGACCGACAAAGAAACTGAATTGCTGTTTGCAATTAAAAAAGCCATTGCCGCTATGACCGTTTCAGCAGCGCTGCCCTTTATACATGTAAAAATGGATGAAGGCCTCACAGCTGCCGGTGGAAGCTTTGGGCAAAATGATGCGCTATCTAGCCGGGTACCGGTGAGCGATAATTCTTTCAGTTACTACCTGCGCTCAGTGAATGACTCAGCCAGGCTTTGGCTCGATCGTATCAAAAAAATTATTAAAGATAATCCTACGGATTTCCCACAACCTGAAGCACCGCCAAATAATCCTATCACCTATAAATCCCTATTCGGACTTTAATGGATCAAGAATATACTTTATCACAAATCGGAAAAAATGTCGATTCTATCCTTTGTTTGCTGCAAGGTCACCCCCTCAATAAAGATGATAAGGGCCTTCTCGGCAATGTGAATGAACATGGAACACGCCTTAAAAAAGTTGAGGACAAGATAAATAAGTTCAGCTGGACGCTGCTCGGCGTAAGTATAGCTGCAGGTGGCTCACTTTGGGCAGTTCTTAAGAAATCAATCATTACCGGCGCTGTGCTTCTTGTGCTTGCCTGCCTGCATGGTTGCGAGCTCAACAGGCAGCTTTTTAAAAGTTCTGAAGAAACCAAAACAAAAAGCGCCAGCGATAGCGGCCAGGTGAAAAAAAATAATCACGAGTCCCGCAATGACAGCAGCTATTACAGAGAGACAATCTACTTCCAACCCCAGGGCAGGGATACAACGATCAATAATTTTTACAATTCATACCCGCCACCTGCAGTAATTATTAGGGAAAGCGGTAAAAGATCTGCAGAAGCCAAAGGCAATACAATTGATAGCGGCTGGAAGGCGCAGGCCTTAGAAACGCAGGAAGAGAAAAAAGAAAAACAAACTGATACCAATGTGCAGGTATTCTCCCCTTGGCAGATCATATCGCTTTGCCTGGGCTTAGGGCTATTTGTAGTCATCATTATTTATTTTCTCGTAAAACTTAAAATTGCCAAAATCACTATGAAAACAATCTTACCAATTTTGTGCGCATTGCTATTTTACAGCAGCAACGCCCAACAGGTTAATGGGTGGAATTACCTCATTCAACCACCTGTCGATTACAACATGACAGTAAAAAAGTATCCGATTTTGTTTTTCTTTCCGGGGCTTGGCGAAGTAGGAAACAACATCACCAAACTTTTGGTACATGGTCCTCACGCATACATACAGTCTGGGGGCAATCCATTACCCGGGTTTTTCATTGTAAGCCTGCAGCCACCAACTGCATACCCTTCGCCTGTTGAGATTAATAGCCGCATTGATAGCTTTATAAAATGGTACCGGATAGATACAACCAGGATAAATCTAACCGGCCTCTCTCATGGTGGCTGGATGGCCAATATTTATGCAACTTATAAACCAGCGCCCGATGATTACAGCTATTTAAAGAGAGCGCATACTGTGATAAATATTGAAGGAGTAATCCCTACAGATCAGTATGGGAGCACAGCTCCATATCCGCAACGGTTTACAGACTGGGCAGCAATGGGAGGGCAGGAGCTCGCCATCGAACAAATAAACGACTGGCGGGGCATGCAGCAAATAAAAGATGCGATGGGCATGGCATGCGATTATTATGTAACCAATTTCGGCGGCGGCGGACATTGTTGCTTTAACCAATTTTACGGAGGCCAGGGCGTACAGCCTCAAAGTTTTGGTGGCAAAACTATCTATCAGTGGTTGGAAGAAAAGAATAATAGTGATGTACTTTCCATTACACCGCTACCTGCGCCGGTACAGCCCGCACAGCCTCTTATTCAATTCTCGCACGACAGATCATACATATACTTAAACCAGCGTATGATTTGCGAATATCAACTAATTGACGTGTTGGGCCGCACGCTCAAAGCCGGCTTGTTAATGCAGGGTAAATCAAAGATTAGTATCTCTTCGCTTCCTGCCGGAATATATATTTTTAAAAACCGTTTTATCACAAAAAAAATAATCCTACTATGAAAAAAATCCGGCAATATATAACCGAAATCAACTGGCATCGAATAGCCAGTAAAATTAAACGCTTCCTTTTCATGCACGACTGGATATGGTCGGTGGCATTCGCATTCTTTGCCTACTTATTTGTAAACTACGGTCCGCCGCAGGTATTTAACATGCCAATGGTATACTTTGGCATCAATTGGCTGCAGCCTCTCATTGCTACAGCAGGTGTAATGGCCGGCCTTTTCGCAATTGCCCGTCTGGGCATGTGGTTTAATACACGAAAGTTGCACGACTATATTTACGGCAAAAAAAATCATTACGAAAAAGGGCCAGAATACAACAATTTCTCTTTCTCCGACTTTAAAAATATTACAACATGGCAAAGATTATTATTAGCCTTCTTCTTTCTTTTGGTTTTGCTTACCATGGCACTGATAGTTTTTCTCAAATTTATTCCCCTCAACGCACCCATTTAATTGAAATATATAAATCTCAAATAAGTGTGCGTGAAGCCACCGGCCACAATGATGGGCCGCAGGTGGAAGCATTTTTGCGAACAGTAGGCTTAGGCGCTGGTTACGCCTGGTGCGCTGCATTTGTAAAATGGTGTTTGTTAAACGCTGGCGTTGCCTCAGCAAAGGCCATCAATGCTATGGCAGCAAGCACCCACCGCCCGGGGCACCTGGTTTATTATAAAGGTAAGTGGTTAAAGCAGCCCAGGCCTGGCGATGTGGCAACTATTTATTACAAATCTTTAAAAAGAATAGGGCATACTTTATTCTTCCACGGTATTACCGGCAACGGCATGATCTACTCCGTTGAGGGCAATACCAACAGCCAAAACAGCCGGGAAGGCAATGGCACTTACATGCGCATCCGGCAGATCGGCGGCATCTACAGCATTAGCCAATGGCTTGACGATTAGTTTTTTTCATGTATTCGTTTTCCCCGGCCATTTCTATGGCTGGGTTTTTTATGTCAAAAATGTGAATAACTTAGTAAAAAATAATTTACTAAATATTTGGTAGTGTCAAATTTGGCACATATCTTTGCTGTATAATTAATCAAAACGGTGACCCGCAACACCGAACACAAAAAAGGGCAAAACAAAATGATTACAGCATATAAAATTTTCTGGGCAATCGCAACCCCCACAAAAGGTATCGCAACAAAAAAAGACGGTACAAAATTTTCAAAACAAGGCTGGGCCAGGGTAAATTATAAAACGAATCAAAAAGCCGTTTCATGTTTTTTGCGCCATGCCAGCGATTTGAAAAAATTAAAAGAAAGCTGCAAAGTTGAAGGGCTTGAAAAGGCTTACGACATTCTTATAATTACCGATAAGCAATTTGGCCTAATGCAGCAGTATAATTATAATGAAGTGGCAACAGCGAAACAAAAAAGTGGAATATTTTCAATCGGCAAATAGTTTATTAATAACACAAACTGGAGCCGCTTTAATATATCTTAAATGAACGAAAAAACATTAAAGGAAGCCCGCAAGATAATAGCGGGCTTCTTAAAACAACGAAGGTTAGAGCTTGGCTACTCACAGGCTTATATTGCTGAAAAAACCGGGCTGGGCTTGCGCACCATTGTAAGAGCAGAACAGGCAGATTTTTGGCTGGGTATGAAGCAGTTTGTTTTAATATGCGATGTGCTTAAAATTGACTATAAAAAAATTTTTGAATAATGATTGGCAATAAATTTCTTTTCGCTCCCGACCATACAATAAATGAATTATTTATTTTGCACAGGGCATTCCCTGCCTGTCTTATTCAAGTTGTTCAAACTACCCCGGCAACATTTCGCATAGTTGATTTATACGACCAGATTGATGAAGCCGATTTATTAAAGCACCCATTTCTAAAAGAAGCCCAAGAATTTTGGAGACAGTATGGGGCTGATCTTCAAGGCACCAATTAGATAATATTTCACTCAATTTATTTTTCACTGCTATCAGTTACTCTGATAGCTTGCCGCTCATAAATGCAGTGTTAGCCGGTACACGCTTGATAGGAAGAATTTGAAAGAGGGTTACGAAAATGAAATTGTCGCTTTGCAAAAACACGAGCTTACCTAATGGCGGCATCGGCCTGGTAGCCGGCGCAATAGGTAGTGGAAAAATCCGAATTACCTGCCTAAGCTGTGGGCATCGTTTTAAACCGGGTGAAGGTGCTGCACCAAAGCCCATTAAACAAAAATTAGATATTGAAACCGGGCAAAAAGCCAATAAAAAAGCCCCGAGTCGTCACTACAGGGCTTTGGTTAGCGGCAGGCCATACATTCGATGTACTTTGCTTCTTTATGATCTATAGCTATTCCAATCTCTATTATATTTCGAAGGATAAACTAGGCAGTCATCACTATCAGGATGCACCGTTCCGTTCCAGTAAAAAGCTCCGCAATCGGTTCTGAAACCTACTTCGTCTGTTTCCACAACAGTTTCCATAGTGCCGGTGAGTAAACTATATACCTGATCGCCTACTTCTACTTTGCCTTGCAATGAAAAATATTTAGGCATCGTTTTGTATTTGCCTGTATCATCTGGCGCAAACTCACCAAAGTCCGGAAAGTAATTTTCCCAATTGCCGCCTGAGTGAGGTGTTAAAATTCCAAGTTCACCGGTTCTAATATCAATGCCTTTAAAATTATATGCACTTTCTCCGGCAATAATTCTATCCTGAGAAATGCTCGTTACCTTTTGCAGCTTCAGCACATCCAGGCAAAGAACGAGGCACCCAACCTGCAATATGCGGGTGAGGTTAAATTCAGGCGATTTTGATGAAATAGGCACTTTCATAAGCCTGCCTTTAAAATTCTCCCAACCCAAGGTTCTTTCATCGGGAAATAACAGGCAGGCACCGCCGGGCACTATAGCGCCGGTCAAATTATAATGCTTGCCGCCAACGTAAATGAATTGAGTGGTTATCTCTGAAACCACATCATAAGTGCCGCTGTAAAGGCTGTATATAAAATCTCCCGGACAGAGTAGCAGCGATAAATTAAAACGGCTTGTTTTGTGGATGGGAATTACTTCAGGCTCATTGGGAATGGAGAGAGCTGAAGGGAGCCAGCGTTCGGGCTCATTGCGTTCGTAATACTTAAATTCAATGTGATTTGCTGAGCCTTCGGCTCTGGTTTGTGATGCGTTTGGCATGGTTGTAAGATATTAAGCCAACTGCCCCGGTGCCAAACACATCACACAATGAAGCGAGAAAGTCTACGGATTGACTACCGTATCCGGGGCAATTGGTTTGTGAAAATTTAATTTGAAATGTCATGTACGATGTGTTGGCACTTCAAAAATAGGATTCTTTTTGAATTCAGGAAAATTTTTATTTACTTTTATTACCCAAAACATCTATACATGAATCAGGAACAAGATCCTGCGCCGATCAGGTGCCCTAAATGCACTTCGACCCAAGTAACAGCAAATAAAAAAGGCTTTAGTGCCGGCAAGGCAATCGGCGGCGCCTTACTTACCGGCGGCATCGGCCTGCTTGCCGGTGCAATAGGTAGCGGAAAAATCCGAATTACCTGCCTAAGCTGTGGGCATCGTTTTAAACCGGGTGAAGGTGCTGCACCAAAGCCCATTGAAAAAAAATCGGAGATTGAAAATGTTGAAGACATTGAACCCGGACAAAAAACAGATGAAAAAGCCCCTGAAATATCCAATACAGGCTGCATGATCGGCTTAGTCCTGATCGCAATCGTTCTCTATTATTTTTTTGCCAAATGAATGACCATAATAACATCTCAAACAGGTTTAAAAGCTACCTGATTATGGGCGCCGCCTTTGCTGCAATCTGTTTTCTGCTTTCTAGATGCTGAAATTCCTCATATATTTGTTGCTTTAACCACCAAAATCAACAATCATGGGAATGGCTGAACTAATCCTGTTTATTATTATTTGCATCATCTTTTATTTGTTCTTCAACCGGTGGGTTTTTCGCATTGATGAGATGGTGAAGAACCAGGAGAAGATCATTCGCATGATGAAAAAAGACCTGGAACTGAAAGGAGTTACAGAAGATGAACTTAAAAAAATCATCGGCTAACCCTTTTTTATTGCCCCGGTCGCTCTGGCTCTATCCATTAGGTTTCGCTTGGCTTCAAAATCGCTAAGAACAATATGAGCTTTTAGATTAGTTTGCCAGCTGGCCATATCTGCCCGCATTTGCCGCTGCTCGGCTATCAATGCAAAAAACATATCGCTATAGTCATTTGCAAGGCTATTATCGGCTTTTATGCCATTACTACCTATGAGGCCGCCGGTGGCCATCATTTTTACAAAGGATGGCTTTAATGAAGGTGTAGGCGAAGTATGCCATTTTACCCGGGCGCCTGCACTGAAGCTTACGCCACCATGCGCACTATTTATGGCTGAAGCTATTTGCCTGGGCGTACCGCTCACAGTCATCTGCCTGCTGCTGTTCATTGCCCTGGCAGCAATCACAGCTTCATCCCTTTCCAGGAGCATCTCTGTTTTACCGGTCAGCGGGTTTACTACATGCAGCCCTTTCTGGCTGTCCCGATGTTTAGGACCTCGTTGCAGCAAACCACCGGTTCCCAGCTCCGGCAGTGGGGCGCTTGCAATGGCTGCTACCTGTATCCCGCCCAGTAGCCCCATAACGGCAGCAAGGGCAATATTCCATGGGCCAACCGGCTTCATAGCCAGCTGCCCGGCAATGGCCTGGGCTGTAGAAAGAATAGCGCTATAAATAGAGAGCGCCTTTTCTCTTTTTGCTTGCTTTCGGGCAATTTCTTTTTGCCGTTTTTCCTGGTCAGCCTCCAGTTTTGCAATCTTTTTATCATACCGTTCCTGGCTTATTAGTTTTGAATCAAGCTGCTGCTTGTACTGGTTTCGGCGGATATCATTATTTTTCTTATCTTTTTGCAGGCTGTTGTTTTCCTTGTTTGAGATCAAGGTGTTCACAGCGCTTAGCGCCTGGCCAAAGTAATCTGCTATTTGCAGCATAGCATCAATTTTAGCTTTAAAACTATCTACGGCCAACTGCTCCAAATCATTATTTAAAAGTTCCTCTTTTAATTTATAAGCATTACTTCTTTTATCGAGGTACTCGGTGTCTAATTCAAATTGTTTTTTCAACAAATCTTTTTTGGCATCCAACTGTTTTTTACTCCCATTGGGCGCCGTAGCAACCGCCAGCCTAAGGCCGGCAAGCATCTCTGCTTCGGTTGCAGCTTTGGTTTTCTCAGCATCGCTAATCGCTTTTTTTACCCGCTTGTCGCCCTGGGCAGCAAGAAAGACCGTGAGATCTGCTGCAGCTTTTTGTACGGTGTCTTTATAATCAGTAGCAATTTGTACCCGGTTGGCGGTTTCACGCTCTTCTATGTCACTTAACGATTTTTCATATTCTACTTTATTTATTTTCCCAGTTGCATAGCTTGCCCCTTCCTGGCGGCGTAGATCATCAAAAAAAGCTTCGCTGTTTTTTAAACTTTCACTATATTCATTTGCCGAGTCGGCATCAAAATATTTTTTCATTATGGCAGTTACCTGCTGCATGCGGATCTCTTCAATATCCTTAAGCGCTTTTTTGCCATCTGCCGTAGTAGATGCCCAATATTTTACCGCCCTAGCGGTTAGTTCCCGGTATTGCTGTTCCACCAGTTCCAGTTCCTTATCTTTTTCTGAAAGGTTACCACTCTCTGCTTTTTGTTTTAATTTGTCAAGTTCTTCCCGGAATTTTTTTGCATCCTTTAAAAGCTGTTCATATTCTTTCTGCTTTTGTTCCCGAAGCCTTTTTGCTTCAGCTGCCGCCTGTTTTGACGCATCATCGGTATTGCTGGTATTATCAGGGCTGGTAGTTGTAGTTTTTTTATTTTGGTCATAAAATTCGCTGCTATACTTTTTCCAGGCTGCATCATATTTGGCTTTTGCCTTGGTATAGGCCTCAGTTCCTTTCTCCAAATTGTTCATCTCCTGGCGAAAGGCCGTAATTTCTCTTAATAAAAATGTCCGGCGTGCATTTGATACATCAGAAGTTCTGTCTTTTAAATTTTGAGTATAAGCATTTAGCTTCGTTTGAGATTTACCCATCTCGGCATCAATGTCTTTAAATACTTCTTTCCAATCAGATTCACTGATGTCGAAGTTTAGGAGATCCGCAGTAAATGCTGTTCGGCCTACACTTGTTCCAAAAGAGGAAAATGCTTTTTTCGCATCATCAGATAATTCACCATAACCAAGCCCGAGTTTCTTCGCTACTTCCAGTTCCTGTTTCAGCGCTTTTAAACGGGTATTGTTCTCAAATTCTTTGTCTTTTAAAATACTTGCAGCTTTCAAATTTGCATTTGTTTCAAGCGCTTTATTATATGTATCCAGTATGCGTTTACCTTCTGCAGTAGCAATATTCTCCAACGTAAGCCTGCCCAGGTATTCGGGGCTTATATCAATAAGTTTTTGTAATTGAGATTTTCTTGTTTCTAAACTGATATTACTATCTTTTATAACAGCAACCAATGAGTCTATTTCGCTTTTCTGTTTCGCCGTTTCTTTGGCACTTTCCTTAAGCGTTTCATTGTAAGCAGAGGCATAAGTATTGCTGTCTTTAAATCCCGAGGCAAGCGCACCAATGGCGCCACCAAGCAGCGCCACAGATGTAATTAATATACCAATGGGACCTAACCCTAAAGATAATGCTGCTGTCCAGATGCGCTGAGCTGCAGTAGCCAGTGCTATCCTGCCAGTAAGCAGGCTTATTACTGTAGAATAAATTGTTTTCACTGCTGTACCTGTAACGGTGATTGCATTATCCAATGCACCGGCAGCATAACCTGCCTTTATGGCTGCAGTATTTAAAAGACGAGATCCTGTATTCTTTGAAATGGCAAAAGCAGCCTTTATATAATTCGCATTCATCAGCAACAAACCGGTGCTGAGCAGGCCAAGCCAATAGATATTATCTTTTATCCAATCCGGAACTGATTTTAAAGCCTGAATAAAATTGCGAATCCCATCAACAGCTCCAATTAAAAAATTTTTTAAAGCCGGTGAATTCGTGAACCGGTTAAACTCCTTGCCCAACTTATCCAGGCTGGCGCCAAGGTTTTCATTTTTTAAAGCAAAGGCTTCCGTAATTGCTGCGTTATCTTTAAGAGAATCGCCGGCCATCTTCAATTTATTCCTGAAAAAATCACCATTTTGCCCAAGTGTGCTGAGCAATGTAATAACACGCACTCCTTCTTCTCCCGCATCTTTCATGCTGGCCGTCATCTCGGCAAATCCGGATTTATTTTTAGCCAAGCCTTCGGCAAACTTCACCAGCGCCTGCTCAGGCGAATTATTAAAGAGATTAATAAATGCACCGATCTCTTCTTTTGTTTTGGCACCGGCCAGCCTTGCAGCTTTGGGCAGATCGTTGGCCATATCGCCCAGCACTTTTTGAAATGCTGTTCCGGAACTTTCCGCTTTCAAACCCATCTCTTCCAAACCTGCAGCAAAACCTACCACATCACCCAGGCCAAGGTTAGCAGCTTTTGAAACAGCCGCCACACGTTGCGTAAAGTCTGCTATATAGCCACCACTGGCCACGCCGGCATTGGCCATCACAACAAAAGCATTACCCAACTTGGTAATATTGTCGCCATTTACTTTGCCATCAAATACATTGAGGATCTTACCGAGCTGCGTGGTGATCTGATCGGCATCGCCTAATTCATCTCCCAGGGCAACCACCAGTTTATCTACTGCAGCTGTAAAGCCAAGCACATCATTTTTTGCAACGCCAAGCTTACCTGCAATAATGGCGATATCACGAAGGGATCCTGTGCTGGTTCGGGTATCAAGCCCTGAAAGGCTTTTATTTAATTTGTTTACCTCATCTGCAGTAAGGCCACTAACCCTGCGAAGATCTGCCAGCTGGTCGCTGGTCTTCCCGGCACCGTTAATGATATTCTTAAACTGATCGGAAACAAATTGAAAACCAAGGTAAGCAACGGCCAGGGCGCCAAATTGCTTCACCTCATCTTTTACTTTGCTAAATATTTTAGAAAAGCCGGTTACGTTATTTCGCACTTCATAGAGCCGGTCATTTACCTTGTCAATCTGCGATGCCAGCTCCTTGTATTCTTTACTGAACGGCGCCACACTGCCTTTTAGCCGCTGAAGCTTTGTAAGCTCACGCTCAAGCTCCTTTTGGCTCAACGCTGTAAGGCCGATGGATCTTTTCAATTCATCCATCTGGGAAGTAACTGCAGCCAGCTCTTTCGCTTTGTCTTTATACTCCTGGGTACTTTTTTTCAGCCCATCCATGCTCAGCCGGATGGAATCTGCTTTTTTGCGGAGTTCGTTCAGATGATTTTGTGCCTGGTTAGAATTGACATTTATCTGCAGGTTAATGACATCGGTCTTTACGCTCATATCGGTAGGATTATGAGCGCAAATTCAACCGAGAAACCGGGCTTAAAAAGGACAGTTATTTTTTAAGCATCACATCCAATATCTGACCCTTTACGAATATGTACATTTGCTCACTGCCTTCTACCAACTCTTTTAATTCATGCATATCTGCATCGTCTAAATTTAGTACTCCATCTGTTTGCAGCGTTTTGTACCATCCGTAAAGTTTCAATGCCCTGCCTTTGGTTGATAAACCAATAAACTCAGCTAATGCTGAAGCCAGGGAACGTGGTGGGTTTACCTCAACGCCATCTATATTGAGCATTGGGATTTGAAAATTCAATGTATTCATGTAGTTTATTTTAAAAAATGATTGGTTCTGTTTCATCGCCCGGGTGCACACCGGCGAAATAATCAAACGCTAATGCCGATGCGCTGCTGTCGGTAATTGCATTATCCGATAATTGCCCAGCATTAATATCAGGCGCTCCAATTACATCAGGGTTTTCTTCGTTATAATTTGTAAGCAGGTATTCGGCATACGTGAACATCGATACCAGCACGTTCCCATTCATGATATACCTCGCAAACTCTTTGCGTTTTTTATTGGCCTTGTTCCACTTTTGTACGGTATCGAGTGGAAACTGCAGCCAATAGCTGGCTGTCTTTTTAACGGCCATACCGATTCTGTTTTGAAAATTCGGATTAGAAGCTATCGTGCTACGCTGTGATAAAGTAAGCTGTGACATATTCTTGTTTTTATTTTGTTGTTTAATTAATTTAAGTCCACCCAGGTAGTTCCATCGTACCCCTGAAATTTTGTTCCGTTAAATCTAAAGCCTATATTCCTTGTTCCATCGTACCACATTTGAGCATGATCAGTTGTGTTCCATCCTTGTAATCCCTCTGCTTTGCTTGAAATTGCAGTCCATTCAGATAATTGCATGCGAGGCTGAAGAAAGCCTTGAGTGGTTGAACTTATTACTACCGCCGCAGATAAATTATCATCAGTATAAGGGCCAAAAACGGCAGACTTTGGCGTTAAGTTTAAAACTTCTTTAATATTGGAATAACCTACGCCTCCTGCATTAACTGTAAATCGCAAAATGCCTGCTCGGCTTATTCCTGGATAATCAATTGAAGATATTCTCGCCCTCATTGCTTGAATAGACATCGGTGTCCAAAATTCTATTTTAGGCTCAGTTCCTGAAGGCGCATACAGAAAAAGACCCGTAGATGTAAAATTCCCTTCAGTAGCATTTCTGATCGTTCCATCGTTATCTTTTAGGCTTGCCGGAGTAGAGCTTCCTAATGTTAGATAGCCTGATTTATTCATCCTCCATACATCTTTAAACCCACTGTTGTTAGCTTGAAAACTCAATGTATTAAAGTTATTGTCACCGACAATTCGCCACCACTCAACAGTATTTACAACTGCTCTGCCTATGGACATAACTCTGTTATCTGTACTATTGTTAGTTGCGACTATTGTCAACGGTGCATTCGCTCCTCCATAAGTATAGTGCAAAGTCGAAGACTCTGTTGGATTTAAAACAAGCCCACCTTCTTTAGTAAACCATGCTATTTTCTTATTATTAGTTTTGATTAAAACATCCTTATTATCAGTAGTACCTATAAAATTAGAAGTACCTCCATCCGTTCCAGCATTCCCTGAAGTACCCCACGCTATTAAATTTGCCCAGCTGGCCACTGTTCCATCAGTTGTAAGAAACTTGCCGCTGTTGCCCGTCATACTTGGCAATCCAATAGGAGCATCTGCCCAGGCAGCAGCGCCCGAAACCATGGTTAAAACTTTCCCATCTGTGCCATCAGGTATAGAAGTTCCCCAGGCAGATCCTGTTGATACAGGAATGCCGGCACCGGGGTAAACCATGCTGCCACCACCACCGCCACCCAATTCTGTGACGGCTACTTTTTTTGGCGCACCTTTCTGCTCGATCTCTACCAGCTCATTGCCGGTAAGGGGCGTTGTGGCCGGTGGTAATAATGAAGTTTTTCCCATTTTATGCCATTATATAATTTGTACCTGCAAGCATGGTGAATTTTATAACATGTAATAATTGCTGCGGAAAGTACCCGGGGTTTGGCGTAATATATACCATGATGCCGTTGAAAATTAAAGTAGCCGTACCAGTACCTACTTTATTTTCGGTAGTTTCTATATCTGTAACAAGTACATTACCGGGCATTCTTGTTACAATCTCTCTTTTTTTATAATTAAAACTAATTCCCAGGGATGTAACATCTTTAGGTACCGTACATAATACATCAGCATAGGTATTGATGTACACA
The DNA here is from genome assembly GCA_001898465.1 of Sphingobacteriales bacterium 39-19. Taxonomy (GTDB): domain Bacteria; phylum Bacteroidota; class Bacteroidia; order Chitinophagales; family Chitinophagaceae; genus Ferruginibacter. Next base: position 536,302 of record MKTX01000007.1, read on the forward strand.
CTTACTACCTGGTTTTGACCTGAACCGGTCATATTATCGGTTAATTTTGCATATACCAATTCCGATCCACTGCCTGATATCACATTTATAAGACAAATTCCACCATCGTTGCTGGTTGGATTTGCCACTTCCCTAACCACATAGTTAAACTGGTCTGTTCCGGTAAATGCCGAGCTGGGAGGCTTATAATACACTTTTCCATCGGCTGTTATATTAAACCACCCGCCTTGTAATGTAGCGCCTGATGCCGGCAATATTTCAATATCATCGCCATCTGCATCGTAATCATTCGCCAGTATATTGCCAGCCAGTAACTTAGGAGTATTATACCCTGCGGTAATCTCTAAACTATCGTTCACAGCTGTGGGTGGCCTGTTTGCAATTAAATCAATCTCAATTTCACTGGCTGGTCCATAATTGGGAGTTACAACGCCGGCCAGGGTGGTATTATACCCGCAAAATAATTTTGCAGTAATAGTAATATGCCCGGTAAAAGAAATAAGCACTATTTGCGAACCGTAAAGGCCGGTTAGAATTACTTCCTGGTCATCCCCGGGATCTCCGTTGCTTATATTTACGAACACTTTGCTATACGGATCCGGGCAGCTCCAGCCCAGCCTTAATGAAGTTGAATTTTCTTGTACGGCTGTAAATATTAATAAAGCCGGGCAAGAGGTTTCAGTATAATCACCCGTACTCAATTGCGCAAAATAATAATGGTCATTAGCCTCTTGCCACTCTAATTGGACATCAAACAAAAAAGAACTGCTTACAGGCCCCGGGAGGCTCTTTTTTATAACAATTACAGGCAATAGCCTGTTATCCTGCACCATATACGCCAGCCTATGCAGCATTAAAGATTGCAATAAATCATGATCTGATTTTAAGATGTAGCCGGTATTGCCATGCCATTTTTTGTTTACCAAAGCCGGGGTTTCAGAAAAAGCTGCAGGTAGCATATCTGTATTTATACGATTGCTGCCGGCCAATTTTAAAATGCTTTGTTCATAATCTCCAGAAATGGATTGCTCACCATATACCCGCAAGCAATCTATACCCCCCAGGCTGTTGATGAACAAAAGATCATTTGTTTTATAGCTTTTCCTGTTCTCGTACTCAAAACCCGATTCCATAAGAAGGGTAGCTCCATTTTTAAACCCAATCTTAATTTTCTCTACTATGTCTGGCGCCGCCTGATCTGATAGTTTTTTTATAGGCATGTAAAAAATATCTCCAAATATCAGGTCGAAAGGAATGGCATGTGTGGTAGCTGGTAAATCTTCGTCATATACTGTAAGGGTACAATCAAATGTTGGGGAATCAATCACCGCATCGCCTATATACAGAAAGCTTCCGAACGCCGGCTGTTCCGGATCTAACCGGTGGCTTGTATGTAAGGGTATAAATTTCTCATTTGTAGCATAATGCCATTTGTCTGATATTTTCGCTCCGTCGTAAGGCAAGCCCCCTTTACAAACCAAACAAGCCTCAGAGGTTTCTTCATCTCCCACATCTGAACCAATTACAGATTTCCATTTTATTCTAAATTTGCGGCTCTGGTCATCGCAACGGCCACAAGCCAAAGTAGTTAATTTTGGAAAACTGTATTTCAAATATGGCCACGTTAGGCTGCTGATATCAATACCTACAATTCCTTCGGCATTGGGGCTTAGCACTTCAGTTCTAATGTCTATAAACTGGCCACTGCCTCTCATTATCTCTACCTGCACGGTTACCTGCACCTTTATATCCAAAGCCGCCTGTACTGCACCATAAGGAGCGCAGGCAATAGCATAGGCTATAGGGTTGCCGCTCCAATTCAGCAGATCCGGTTTTTTTATTAAAGTAAATTCCATTAGGGTTTCATTTTTTCAAGTTCTTTCTTTGCTTCCTCGGTAAATCCATGGAGCAATCTATTTTCCAGGTAATTCAGTTTTGCGTACACAACCGGGCTATACCATTTTTTGGGCTTACGTCCTGAAGCTTTCATTAATGCAATGCCTTCCTTTTTTTGACTGAGCAACTTCACCGTTACAGCTTTTACGCCGCCCAATGGATGGGCTCGGCCAACGCCCATATCTACAAAACGTCCGGACTCGTTAAAGAATAATTTACCAACCGCTCCCTCGCCCTGTTGTGACGCCTGAGTCCTGATGCTCCTTATGAGCTCATCAGTAATTCCAATCTTTTTTTTGCGCAATGAAACAGGCAAAGCTTCAGCCACCAGCCGGAGGTATTCCTCCACAGATTGCAGTATGAATGCTTTTTTTAAATCGCTCATTGCTTATAAAAATGTGCCTGCTGCAGGCGGTACCGTAATATTTACTTTGTGCCGCAGCCTGAATTCAAATTCACAGCGCCAGCCAAATTGCGAATCCAGGGCAGGACCTATCGGCATGATCTGCAGGCGGTCGAAAAATATCCGCTCAAATGGCGAGTTGCACATATCCACTCCATTGCCTTCATGATCCTGGTACATCTTTCGGATGATGTCACCCAAAATATTCGCTGACTCATCAAAGGCTTTTTCTATTTGCGCCGCTGATTCCGGATCGGCTGTTGAAAAAACAGTAAGGGCGCCTGCGTAAAGCTCGTCCGGATCTAATCCACCCGGAACAGTTTTTAATTCAAACTGATCTACCAGCAGGGCAGGGAATTTTATTTTATCGGTGATGCCCGAAATGATTTCTTCTACACTAAACCGGGCAAACCTTTTTCTGCCTGCAGGTCCGTTACCCGTCTCTGTGGCAGGGTCATGCTGCAAATCCTTATGAGAAACAGCTAAATTTCTGAAGTACGAAAAATAATCACTAGTCTTTAGCATTGGCTTCTTTTTGTTTTTGCGCCGCTATCTCCAACAGCTCCATATCAAATAAATATTCTTTTATCGGCAGCAAACGTATTTGCTGCCGGGTACCATTACGATCCCCTGCACCGGCGTGAATTAATTTTGTAAATGCTGTATAATCTACTTCATCAGACTCTGCACTACCTGCGTATATATTGGGAAACATCAACGGCAACCGGCTTAAATTTCCTGTAAACCAACTGTACATGCAAAGCAAAATATCAGTAGGAATTTTTGCCATCAATGGCATTATCTCGGCACTACTTTGCTCAGTTACCGGTTGGTTATTTTTTTTGAAAAAGTAAGAACACATTTCAAACAAATACTTTGCGTTCTCTGTTTCTTTAAACCTGTGTAAGCTTGGCATGGCCAACTCAAACTGGCCACAGGTAAAATCGTCAAAATCATCAGCAGGACCGGAAAGCAAAAAATTACCGGCACGTAAGCTTTTAAAAGGTGATTTGGTAAGGGTATTAGTATCAAACAAAAATGCCAACGCATCAATACACAACACAGAAGCCTGATCAATATTTAACCGGCTTTGCCACCCCTCAGGCAATTTTATACCATTAGCTTTGGCCCTACTCTGCATGAAATAGGTGAAATTTTTAACCTTGCTATACGGATCTATAATAGAGCGCATACAATAGCGCAGCTCCGGGGTTGTCAACTCGTTCCATTCTTCCGGAAAAGGTATCTGTTTTTCTACGCCGCCAATTAAAAGGGAAATGCTGATCATGAACGCAATTTACCCGGGGCAATAGAGGCAGAAAAGGACAGGTTTTTATATCTTTGAACTCCTTAGTACAGTACGGTGCCAAGGTTGATTTTATACTAGAAAGAACAGCTCTTGGGGCTGTTTTTTTTGTCCTTTTCAAAAGAACCGGATGCCGCTAACTTGCCGGCATGTTAGAAATTATCCTGAAGTCGAACGGCGGCAAACTAGATCTGCTGCCAGGCACCAAGCTTGAGATGAACCGCCCTGCAGATGCTTTTGATGAAGATATGAGCACGGGAGAATTCACGCTACCCATAGAGATCCCCTGGACAGACAATAACAAATTATTGCTGGGCTTTTCTGAACGCATGCAAAACTATGTGGGTGATAAAATAAGCACCTGGGAATGCGATGTTTTTTCTGATGGTTACCCGGAGCTATTGGAATCCAGCCTCAATCTGCTGAGCAAGGATGGCCTTTTATCTTACAGTACCGGTAAGTTCACCGCCAATATCAGCGGAAAGAAAGGCGCTTTTGGCAATACTGTAAACAGCCGCATGATGAAAGATTTTAAATTTGGAGGTCCAATAGCCTGGACAGAAGATCTATCATCCAGAGAATTTGCGACTAAACATTCAAAAGGTTTTTTCCCTCAGTATGATAACTTTGCTTTTGCCCCCTTGGTAATACAGGAATATTTTGACACTGAAAAAAACTATTACGGTGAATTCCTGGTGCAGGATACAGTGAATAATATAATTATTACCGGAGCCGGAACAGATGATTGGACGATGGACCGGCCAACCAGCGATGACCCGCTGGTGAAAGCAGAACCCGGAACTTCAGAATATGTAGATTACCGTACTATTCCATTTTTTAAGGCAAAATATATTACCAAAGCTTTGCTTGCTGAGCTGGGTTACATAATTGAAGGAAACGCCCTGGATAGCGCCCTGCTTGATGAACTGTTCATCTTCAATACCAGGAGTATAGAAGATTACAATATGTTCAGCTATACAGATTCAAACAGGAAAATTATACCGGCCAATCATCTGCCGGATATACCTGCAGTGGACTTTTTACGAAGTATTTTTAAATTTTTAAACATTTACCCCGTCTTTACCGGCGGATTTCATGTTTTATTAAAATCCCGTACCGATTTTATAAATAAAAGGAATATTCTTGATGTGAGCGATTACCTGCTTAACAGCTTTACATCAGAATATTTGCCTACAGAAGAACAGGGCGGATATACCCTGGATTATGAGCATGACCCCGAAGATTCTTATTTTGGTGAAGCTGTGAGGGATATTACAGAAAAAACACTGGTGGCAACCGTAGCCACCAAAGAACAACTGGATACTTTAAATATTGGCCAGCCACTCACTACCGATCATATTGCCATGGTAGAGGCCGAAAATACTTACTACGTAGTAGCCGATAGCAGCAGCTCCCCGGTTTTGTGGAGCGCATACGCAGAAAATCTTCACCCTTTAAAAGTAGGTAATGGGAATAAGGCAAGCACTATAGGTGCAGGCACATTGGCCAGTTATATGCAAATGGATGAAGGAACAGGCCTGCAGAATAAACTAAGTAAATTATGCACCCGGCAAAAGGGCTGCTATATTAATAACAAGAAAGTGCTTGTTAAAAATAATTTCACACTCCGGCTTTTCTTTATTAAAAAACAAGTAATAGGTGGAAATATTTACCCCGTAAGCTTTAACCACCGCACCAATTTTGTAGGCACCGGGCTCACCAATTATTCACTGGCTTTAAATATTGATAAAAGCCTGGGCAGCCTGCATAAAGAGTGGCAGGAAATACAAACACGCCCCGAGCGATATACTATTACACTACAAGCCGATCGTGTTTTAATAAACAAGCTGGACCAGTTTAATATGATAATGGCCAAAAACGTACTTTTTGTGCCTACCGAAATAAACACTTCCGTACCTATGGGAGATACAGTAACAGTGAAAGCTTTGCCGCTGTAGGGTGAAAGGATAAGTCAATGCATGAGTTGGCTGCTATACTGCCTTTATTAATCATCGGTTAAAAGGTAAAGACATAAAGAAACAGCCGCCACAATTAATATAGTTAATCCAAGTGCAATTAATACCGCCTTTAGCCCTGACGAATAAATTAATACCCCAAAGAAAATTGAAGAAAATAGAACAGACATTATCACACCTAATGTTTTTTTCATTTTTTTTATAGTTTAAAGTTCACAATTTATTTTACCGTACAGACAGCCGTCTAACGTTGGTTACAATGCCTGCAGGAGATCTGTCATATTTCCCTTCCTAAACATTTTGAACAAGTACCCATCCGGGAAAGTGTTTTAGTAATTGCCCTGTTATTGCCGTCCACACTAAAGTAATAATGCCTGCTGCAGCATTTGCCTTTACAATTTGCACAGATAAATACTGATTTGCCCAGCTTTGATTTAGCGGCTGATATTTCACAACCGCATGAACCTATTTCTGTTTTCTTTTTTCTGTTCATGTGATTGCTTTTTAAATTCATTGATCTTTTTTTTAACCTGGTTGTAGCTTAAAAATATTTTCCGGTCAACCCACCATCCGGCCGTACCATTGTAGCATAATTTTAGCGGGTAAAATCCATCTACTTTATACAGGTGCGGGAACCCGCACCATAATAAATTGATATTTTTATGCCTAATTTCTATCATGTAATTATCAATTATTTGTGTATGGGCATGGCGCAAATACTTATGTTAGCGGTCATGCTATGAACGACCCTAAAAAAGTGAAGCCGCCAATTCACAACCTGCATTATCATCTGAAACATCTAACCCAGCAAC
>MKTX01000008.1 GCA_001898465.1 Sphingobacteriales bacterium 39-19
ATTGGGTGCAACCGAAGGGGGTGTATTATCCCAGAATTTTGCGGAGGCAGAAATATGCTCAACTGTTACTACGAGTGGTTGGCAATGTGGTACACCCAATTATCATGGTTGTAATGATGCAGATGGTTGCGATCATTGTATTACTTATTGCTATCCTGTAGATATAATATCTGAAGTTTGCTGGACTTTTGAAGTTGGTGATGGCGGAGGAGGTGAAACCGGAACGGGTACAGCACCGGGTGGTAATACCCCTGGCGGCAATGCGCCACCCGGTAGTGGTGGAGGGGGTTCTGGCAGTGGCATACCACCTGCTGACCCTTGCAACAACACACCCGATAACCCCATAGACCCTTACACAGCCCAAAGCAATGTGGTTGACCCTGGCAATTGCCCGCCACCCACAGGCGGGCCGGGCTGGGTGCCGTGGGAGGCTGAACCTCCTTATATTTGTAATTACCAATTATCTCAACATGAGCAAGATGTTTTTAATTTAATTGATGAAGAAGACGACCAATCAGATTTTATACACCAAAATTTAGACTGCCAGGGTACAAAAAGAACGGGCAATATATTTTTTCAAGGAACAAAAGAACATTGGATGATACAATTAGACTATGTTTCAAAAAATCCCATACATGGTGATATGGAATTTGCTATTCCCAATAGCAGTGCAGCTGGAAATCGTGGATATGCAGATTTGGTAAACCTTCAGGACAAAACAATTTTTGAAATTAAACCAAATAATCTGAACGGTCAATCTACAGGAGCTTCAGAAGTTGCCAACTATGTAAATAAAGCAAATCAGTTTTGTAGTATCGTAGGGCCAATGGGATCTTCATGGAGTACTGGCTTAAATTATTCTCCTGCAATTATACCCACAAGTGCCCCAAATAAATTTTTAAAAACTCAATTATATGCGCCAGGTGTGATTGTTTATAGTTATGAAATAACAACAAACCCTGTGCCTGCCCCTCCAATAGTTGTTCCTGTATCAGTTGTTGATAAATTTAAACATCTCATAGACAGGTTGAGGCAAAATTTTCAACAGGCGGACAAAATTATTGCTGAATTTTTACAACAAAACCCTGAACTTGTTAACTATATTAAGGGTGCAGCAGTTGGCGCAGGTATAACTATTATAGTAGGTACTATCTTAGAAGATATTATTACTGCAGGGGGTGGCATTGCAGATGATTGGGCATGTTTTGTACTTTCTTATAGGATAATAAGATATGCAATAGCTCTGTAAAAACTTTATGAAAAATTATTTCATTAATTGTGAAAATGAATGGGGTGGAACCAAAGCCTTTCATTTAGAAGGGCTTGTATTTAGTAAAGTATTTTGTAAATATTTTTCTCAAAATTTTACTACCGTATTTTCTGACTTTACTGGACTTCAGCCATCTTCAAAAGTAACCTTAGCCGGCTATAAGCAACGAAATGAAATACCTATTTATCAACCGGGTATTGTATCAAGGCTTAACCTGGTTTTATGGATAATGCCTGAGTATAACGATGATATTAGTTTTTGCTGGCGTTCTAAAACGGGAAAAATTATTAAACCTACAGATGAAAACTTTGATGAAGAAGATTTAGAATGCTGGATTGAAGGCTTAAAACCAAATGAATATTGGAAGCAGGTGGCAACCGAGAAAAAAGATCATCCATTTAAAATTGGCAAAATACCGTTTCAATTAAAAGTATTTGGTTTTGGTACAGATACAATTCTTAGAATATACTTAAAAGATAAAATTGAATTTGATTCAATTAAAGCTAAAATTGGAGAAACTATAAAGGAGTATAATGAAATCTCGGAAAAAAAATTTAGAAATAAAGGAGTAGTTCACAACGTAAAGTTTGACTCAGAAGAAAGAGTATTAACAGTAGTTATTGATACTGGTTCAGCGGGAATTGAGATTATTAAAACCACACTAAAAGCCTTAAATAAGTTTACAAGCATCGAAAAAGTTGAAGTGGATATATAGTATCTATCAATTTCTGTAATTTGTGGCAAATAAGTCTGATACTTTCAATGTAAAAGCCTTCAATGCTTTGGCTAGGGATACTTCTGTACAGGCACCATTTACATTAACGGGGGCCAATGGAGCCATTTTTACTCATGATGCAACTAATCTTCACATGAAAAAAGGATGCCAATGAAAACTTTAATTTTTGGCTTAATATGTTTTTTGCCTAATATTAGTTTTGGCCAAATAGGGGACTCTCTATTTGAAAAGCAGATGAAAAACATAGACTACTTAATACAATCAAATTTGCCATCAGAACCAAGTGAATATGCTGAAAGGTCATCTGAGTATTTTATTTTTGATATTAGTTTAGATGGGAAAGGAAACTTAATTGAAGTAGATATTTTATGTAAAGAAAATTCAAAAAATATTCTCTTGGTTAAAAAAATACAACAGCTTATTAAACAAAACTGGAAGCCTCTTAATATTCCCTATTTTAAAATATTTATTCCTCTTATTTTGATTTTTTTTGACGAAAAGGAAAGTTCTTTAAATAACGTGACCGGCGCCTTAGCTGTAAACGAATTATTTAAATATATTGATCTAAAAGACAGTAAAATATTTATATCAAAAAGAATAAGCCTGTATTGGACTGAAGTTCATAAATAATGTAATTGCTTCTGTCTTGATTGAATGATATTATAACTATTACAAATTGCTATCCGCTTACAAGTATAAAAGATAAATTTTCTGATCCCAAAGCATAGATATGCAGCGGGAGCCAGGCTTGATGGCCATACAAATTAAATTGCAAATAATTACATGTGGCTTGCCCATTTTCCAAAAAATTCTAAAAATAAGTAAACCTATCCAAAGACATCCCCCAGCCAGTCTTTGAATGTATAATAATAACTGCCAAACCCTGTTATCGGTAGCACAATAAATAACAGCATATTCATTGTATAATTTCATTTAGGGTCTTATACGCCATTGTTCAATGAAGTCCAGGCAGAGCCTGGCATTTTTATTGCATCCCGAAAGCGGGTGCCTCATTTCGTTCATTAGCATTGCCACAGGTATCTTTTTAAGTCCTCCGGCTGCAGGTTTTATTATTTGTTTAATCTTTTATTTTTTTTGCCATCCATTCTCCCCTACCCTTGCAATGAATTTGGTTCCCCTACGCCATGGTTCATGAGCACTCGTGTTAAAATCTTCAATTCCTTTTTTATAGAATTTGGCTCATAAATAAATAACCTTTTTATTTCACCTGAAACAATTCTCCCCAGCGGGTAGTATAGCGGGGGCTTCGCAGTTCCTGTCGCATTTTCCAGTTTCGGGTGGTACCGCTGGCTGCAAATTTTAAGATATCGTTTCGCATGGCAAAGTTCACATTGTCTATCATCTTCATCAGTTGCCGTTTATTATTTTCTTTTTCGGCTACAAATAAATTTCCCTGCACGCCGGCATCCGGTTCCAGCCCACTGAGCAGCACCCCTGCTTTTTTATAGGTTCTCCCGGGTTCAAAAAGGCGGTCTACCAGCGCCATGGCCGGTTTTATCAATTCTTGTGTAGCCGAAGTAGCATAGGGTAATACCGTATGTAAACTAAGCATAGGCCCGTGCCTGAAATAAGTATGATAGGTTTTTTCTTTAGGCACTACAAATACGGTAAGGATGGCGGCTGCACTTTGCTGCCTGCGAAGTTTCTCGGCCGCCTTGGTTACATAGGTGGCTACGGCTTCTTTTACCTGTGCTTTTTCAGTAACGGGGCTGCCAAACATACGGGTAGTGGCTATCATTTTTTTTGTTACCAATTCCTTTTCCATGGGCCGGCTGGGCAATCCCTTCAGTTCCCGTATAAGCCTTTCGCCCACTACCCCACCTAAGTGCGTTTTAGCCCAGGGTTCCGATTGCTGAGCCAGGTCGTAAGCGCTGTAAATAGCGTACATACCGGTAAGCTTTTCGGCATATTGCCTGCCCACGCCCCACACTTCGTGTACAGGCGTATTCAGCAGGGCCTGGTTTATTTTCTCGGCTGTATCCAGCACCATTACGCAGCGGGTAGCTACTTTATTTTTTTTAGCTAAATGATTGGCAACTTTACACAGCACTTTGGTAGGCGCTACGCCAATAGATACTTTTACACCCGTCCACCGCTCTACCCGCTTGCGAATATGCAAGGCCAGCTCTTCCATATTCATTCGGCTAAATTCTTCCAGGTTCAAAAAAGCTTCATCTACTGAATAGACTTCTACGTTTTCTTTGCCCAGCAGCATGCGCAGCGTTTCCATAATACGCCAGCTTAAGTCGCCATATAAATAATAATTAGAAGAAAAAGTGGCTACGCCATGTTTCTCTATAATGGGTTTCGCCTTAAAGTAGGGCCCGGCCATTTCTACCCCCAGTTTTTTAGCCTCATCTGTACGGGAAATAATGCAACCATCATTATTGCTCAGCACTACTACCGGCTTATTCTCCAGGTCGGGCCGAAATAAACGCTCACAGGAACAATAAAAACTATTACAATCTATAATGGCTTTCATATGGAGGCTAGCTTTTAAAAAAGAGTTTATAATTCCCGGATTACATGGGCGACTACGCCCCACAAATTAAGCTCAGTAAAATCGCCCATATTAATGGCTTTATACCGGTCGTTTTCAGGAATTAAAAATGCCGATGAAAAATTTTTATGAAAGCGCCGTACCAGTAATTCGCCATTTAAAATAGCTACTATTATTTTTCCATTGCTAAGTTTTAAGGACCGGTCCACCACCAGGATGTCGCCATCCAAAATACCGGCATCTTTCATGGCATCGCTACGCATCCTGAAAAAAAAGGTAGCGGGCTTGTTGCGAATCAATTGCTCATTTAAATCAATGCCCCGCTCCATATAATCATCGGCGGCAGCGCCAAACCCCGTAGCATTTGCCTGCGGCACATCATGCTGGGTAAACTTTTTAGTGCCGCTATACCGGCTTCCAAAATATTTTTCTACATCCATATTATTTTGATTTTAAGAATACTAATATTTTTAGTAAATTTATACTAAATAAATTGGTTTTAAAATTTTTTAAATAAAATATTTTAAGTATGAACGCACGCACGCACCCGGCAGGTTATACTGTATATGAATACCTGCTGGTACTTACGCCACACGAAGATTTGCGTAACAGGATTATACATATACGCAAAGAATTTCAGGAGAAATATAAAACAGGGCTACAGGGGGGCAAACCCCATGTGGCGCTTCTTCGGTTTTCGCAGTACCGGCTTATGGAAGAGCGTATTGTGAACCGCTTAAAGATTACGGCACAGGGCCTGCCGCCGGTAAAAATAACATTAAAGGACTATGCCAGTTTGCCTACACACAGTATTTACATTCCGGTTACTTCTAAAATCGCCATACAAAATATCAGTAAGCAGGTACGATCAGGTGCGCAAAGGCTTATGAGGTTAGATGCGGAACATAAGCCTCATTTTATAACAGAGGCCGGCATCATAATTACCCGGAAACTGCTGCCGGAAAAATATGAAAAAGGATGGCTGGAATACCAGCACCGGCATTTTACCGGGCATTTTATTGCAGATGGTATGCTCCTGCTTAAAAGGCCGCAAGGTACACTTGCGTATGAAATTGTACAACGATTTATGTTTGAAAATTTACCCGTAAATACCATACAGGGAGATTTATTTAGCTGATGTTATTTCACGTATTGATCAAAAAGGTTTTGCAAAGTATCTTCTTCGTCAATACACAAGCCGGGATGTACTTTACTGCATTGGATAACCGTACTGCGGGTAGCCGTAAGCCAGCGAAAACGTTCGGGCGCATCTAACAGGGCAATAGGGCTTTGGCTATGCTTTCCCAGGGCTATATCTTCAAAAGACTGTAAATTCCGGCGAATAAATTCCAGGTCGGCATCGGCGTAAAGGCAATGTAATTTACCTGCATTGAGTTCGTACCTGCAATTGAGATATTTTTGTTTTTTACTAAACAGCAGGATGCCGGCATTGATGAACTCCTGGCGCTCTACCCGGGGTACAATCCGGATCACGGCATATTCGTATAACTTAGTTTCCTGCATGCTGTATTTGATTTACGAATATAGAAGATTGAGCAATGCGCTTGTTTAAAAATTCAATATAGAATGCTTTCACTTGCTGTGCGGTAAGGGTTTCATCCCATTGCAACCATTCATCGGGCAAAAGGTTGATGATAGCTGTAATTGCCTGGGGGGTAAACTGCGTTTTCATATATTCATCTGCCTGCTGTATAGATGTAGCAAAAGGCAATAAAACGTGATCTTTTATTTGCACAAATGGGTTGCTAATATATTCTTCTCTTCCCTGCCAGGCATGATGAAAATATAAGGCAGCCCCATGATCAATTAACCAAAGTTCTTTATTCCACTGCAGCATATTGGTATTCCGTGCTGTACGGTCTACATTTAATAATAAGGCATCTAACCATACAATTTTAGAGGCCAGCAAGGCATCGGGCTGTGTAACAGCAGCATCAAAACTTACAGCGCCCGATAAATAATGCAAGGCAATATTTAAACCTGTGCTGGCTTTCAGCAGATCCTGGATTTCCTCATCAGGTTCGGTTCGGCCAAAAGCTTCATTGAGTTGTGCCAATACAATTTCAGGCACTTTTAATCCTGCCAGCCGGGCAAGTTCTCCACCAATCATTTCGGCAACAAGGGTTTTAATACCCTGGCCTGCCCCCCTGAATTTTAATACATATAAAAAACCATCATCTGCCCCCGCAATAGCAGGCAGGGAGCCGCCTTCCCGCAAGGGCATTACATACCGGGTAACATTTACTGTACGCAATTCAGCACTATATTCCATGCTGCAAATGTAAGCTGCTTTCTTTTTGTTTCACCGGGGCAAGAAAGTACCGGCATTTGCATTTTGTAAAATACTAAATTATTTAGTATTTTTATTCTTCTCATTATTTAATTTTTTACCTCAACCATGAAAAAAAATAACAGTAACGACCCGGCGCTTAAGCAGGATTCACATACAGTAAAATCAGCAGCACAAAATCCCGAAACCGTTCCGTACAAAAATGGCCGGGGCGCCCAGTTCAACACCAAAAACAGGTTTATCCTGCATGAAACTTCGCATGAGCATAGCGAAGCAATAGACGACTGGGAAGAAATCAATGCAAAAACCCGGTACATTGAAATGGAATCAAAATCAATTGTAAACAAGGTAGAAAGTAAAGATGTGGGAATGAGCTATAGCATGAACCCCTATGCCGGATGTGAACATGGCTGCATTTATTGCTATGCCCGAAACGTACATGAATATTGGGGTTACAGTGCCGGACTGGATTTTGAACAAAAGATTTTAATTAAAAAAAATGCACCCGATTTACTTCGTAAATTTTTAATGCAGCCCCGCTGGGATGCCACACCCATTATGCTGAGCGGTAATACCGATTGCTACCAGCCTGCCGAACAAAAATACCGGCTTACCCGAAAAATGCTGCAAGTATGTAATGCTTTTAACCAGCCCGTAGGCATCCTTACAAAAAATGCATGGATCTTAAAAGATAAAGATATTTTGCAGGAAATGGCAAAAAAACAAATTGTATCGGCCATGGTTTCCATTACTTCTTTTAATGAAGAGTTACGCCGCTTTATGGAGCCCCGTACGGCTACCGCCAAACAAAAATTAAAAGTGATTGAAGAGTTAAGTAAGGCAGGCGTACGTATGGGCATTATGATGGGCCCGATGATCCCGGGATTAAATGAACATGAAATGCAACGAATCATGAAAGCAGCATCAGATCATGGCGCTACATTTACCGCCTATACTTTTATTCGGCTGAATGGATCTGTAAAATTTTTATTTCACGACTGGCTCTATAAAAATTTCCCCCATTATGCCGATAAAGTGTGGCACCTGGTGGAGCAAAGCCACAATGGTAAAGTAAACGACAGCCGTTGGGGCGTTCGTATGCGGGGAGAAGGCAATATAGCCGATATGGTGGCCCAGCAATATAAAAAATTCGGAAAATTATATGGTATGAATGCAGAAGAATGGAGCCTGGATCGTAGTCAATTCAGGGTGCCGGGAGCCCAGGGAAAATTATTTTGAAAATAACCATTCAATCTCCCGCTGATCATGCAATGAACCGGCTCTTCACTATGTATTTAAAATGAGCAGTTGTACTTCAATGCAATAATGGTTTGGCATATTATATTTTTTAAAAAAGTTTGCTTTGTATTGAGCCGGCACAAGACCTGTGAAAAAAATAAATCCTAAAATACCGATTTCCTGTGCAGGATATAATTGCATGATCATAAATATTTAGTTTTCCCATTCTTCTCCTACTTTTAATTTTGTTACATTTACCCCCAACAAAATAAGCATGCAAGCATTATCAGACCAGGTTTCAACCACCTTTACACAACTCATGGATATGCCCGTTCTTAGTATTGATAAATTACCACAGGCGGGGAGCGATCGTCATTACTTTAGAGTACACACAGCCGGCAAAACATTTATAGCAACCTACGGAGCCAATATAAAAGAAAATGAAACTTTTATTTATTTTTCTGAACAGTTTCAAAAGCAGGGCCTTTGCACAGCGCATGTTTTACAGGTTAATGACGATTATACCATATATATTCAGGAAGATTTTGGAAATACCAGCCTCTTAAATAAATTGGAAGAAGAAGGATTCAGCACTCCCGTTTTTGAACTTTACCGCCAAAGCCTTTCTGCACTTGCCCGCTTACAGGTAAAAGGCCATGAAGTAATTGACTACAACAGATGCTTAACCAATACAGAATTTGGCAAGCAGGCGATCATGGCAGATTTGCTTTATTTTAAATATTATTTTTTAGATGCCCTGGGTAAGCCCTATGATAAACAGAAACTGATTGACGACTTTGAAGCACTAAGTAATTACCTGGCCCATACCGAGCATAAATATTTTATGTTCCGGGATTTTCAAAGCAGGAATATTTTAGTGTCTGATGATGATTCACTTCATTTTATAGATTACCAGGGAGGCATGAACGGAGCGCCACAATACGATGTAGCTTCACTTCTTTGGCAGGCAAGGGCAAACCTAAATAATGAGTGGAAGGAAAAATTACTGGAGACCTATATGGATTCATTTGAAAAAGAAGTAGGTAATACTCTCAACAGAACAGTGTTTAAAAGCCAGTATTATGGCTATGTACTCATTCGCTTATTACAAGTGCTGGGCGCTTATGGCTTCAGGGGATTGTTTGAACGCAAAGCCCAGTTCTTAACAAGTATCCCCTTAGCATTAAATAATATAAAATGGTTTTTATCAAACCACAATATGGGCATTGCCGTTCCGGCTTTTAAACAAATTTTAAATATTTGCATCAGCGATGAGATTATGAACCGGTTTACTCCCATCCAGGCAACCGATAAAACCGCATTGCAGGTACACATCAATAGTTTCTCTTACAAGAAAGGAATTCCCAAAGACAGCAGCGATAATGGAGGCGGTTTTGTATTTGATATGCGGGGTATCCTTAACCCCGGCCGTTTTGAAGAATATAAAAAGCTATCCGGCCTGGATAAAATGGTAAAGGATTTTTTAGACCAGCAAACAGAAATGCCTAAGTTTTTAAATAGTGTTTTTGATTTGGTTGACATTACCATTACCGATTATATAAAAAGAGATTTTGCTTCACTGCAGGTAAACTTTGGATGTACCGGTGGCCAGCATCGCAGTGTATATGCGGCAGAAGCCCTGGCAAGGCATTTAAAAAATAAATTTAAAGTACAGGTGGTATTAACCCATACCAATAAAGAAAACTGGTTACAATGAAAGCGATGATATTGGCAGCCGGATTGGGTACCCGGCTAAAACCCTGGACAGATAAGCACCCCAAAGCTTTAGCCATCGTTAACGGGAAATCGTTATTACAACGAAATGTAGAATATTTACAGCAATTTAATATTTATGATGTAGTGATAAATGTGCATCATTTTGCACCGCAAATTACAGATGCCATTAAAAAAAATAAGGGTTGGGGAAGCCATATCCTGGTAAGTGATGAAACCAGCGAAGTATTAGAAACCGGGGGAGGATTAAAAAAAGCAGCCTCTTATTTTTCCGGCAGCCCCCATCCTTTCCTGCTGATGAATGTGGATATACTTACGAATTTAAACATACACCAGTTACTGCAGGCACATCTTACAAAAAAGGCATTGGCTACCCTGGCTGTAAGCAACAGGCAAAGTTCCCGGTATTTATTATTCAATACTGAAAACCTGCTTTGCGGGTGGTACAACCAGAAAACAGGTGAAAAGAAGGGAGTGGAAGGAAATAAAAAAGCATTCAGCGGTATTCATATCATTTCGCCTGGTTTATTGCCCTTAATAACCGAAACCGGAAAATTTTCAATCCTGGATGTGTATTTACGGCTTTGCCACGAACAACCTATTTTAGGTTATGATCACAGTGGCGATTTGTTGCAGGATGCAGGCAGTCCCGAAAGTATTTTGGCTGCAGAAAAAAAATTCAATTAAAGAGTCCCGTTTTCAGCAGGCATACCAAACACCGGTTGCTTTTCCTGTTTTGGTTTGATACCAAAATTGTAAATAAATTTAAGCACCCCTTTCCGGTTATCATTAAGCCTGCTTCCTGCCGCATCTATCCCGCCCTGGGTTAATGTAAAATCAATTTTCATGGTTCTGAACATATCATTAAAAGACAAAATGATATTTGCTTTTTTCTTAAGTATAGCCTGGTTTACAGAAAAATTAATCATTCCAAAAGGTTGCAACTCATAAAAATTATTCAGGCTTTTTAACCGGTAAAATCCAAAAAGGCTAAAGGAAGTGCTGGGCTTTAATTTAAAATTGTGATAGGTGTAAAACAGCCAGCTTCCATTTGAATAGTTAAATGGCTTTTTTTGATAGAAACCTTCATAATGGGTATGGTTATACTGGCCGCCAATATAAAAAAAATATTTTCCGCCGGGCGGAATTCCCCCATTGGCCCGGATATAAAATTCTTTATTTTTTCCCAGGTTGTCGTAGGTATTCAAAATAATTTTGGTGGCTGTGTCTTCATACGTTACGGCCGTAAATATATCTTTCACCTTATTTATTCCCATAGCAAAGATGGGATAGTCTTCTGCATTAATATTAAATTCATAATTGGTGGTAAACTGGGGCCGGATACCGGGGTTCCCGATATTATATAAAAACGGATCCACGTATACCGGTGCCGGGTTCAGCATGCTATACCCGGGGCGGGATATGCTTTTTCTAAAAATAGCATTCGCCATTAATTGAAATCCCATAATTTTAAATAGTGGGTGTTTTACAAAAACATAAGGAAAAAAATCAGAGCGCTTTATGCTAAAGCCGGTATCGTATGGTATATGCTGCGTGCCTTGCATATTGGTAAACTCTAATCTTATCCCGGGTTTTAGGGTAAAATTTCCAAAGCTCCTGCTCACCTGCAGGTATAAAGAACTTACTTGCTCCTTATAAATAAACTGTGCCGTTTTTATATTATCGTTTACCGGCGTACCGGTACTGTCTATTGAAAATAAAGCGTTATTGTTAAATTGATTTATGATCATCTTGCCCCCTGCCTCAATGGTTGACCGGGGAATTTTTTTCCAGGTAAAATCAGTTTGTGTAATATAATAATTTCGTAGCCCGCTAATATCTCCATTGCCCAGCACATCATGAACGCCCGGGGGAAAGCTTACTAAATTACGATACTGCTGGTATGCATCTGTTTTATAATAATTATAGGTGAAGGAAGTACTCCATTCACTCCCGGTGCTATCTATTTTATAATTCAGGTCAAAATCATTATTAAAATACGCACTTTTATTTTTATTATGAGCCAATGCCAGGCTTTGTAAGAATAAGGCGGGGCTATTATCACTTAATATACTGATGTTATTTTCAGCAATGCTGTTGTTGTGATTTACGGCAATACGGGTACTGTAGCCCATTGTCCATTTTTTATTTGCGGCATAATCAATACCGGCCCGAATAAAATGGCCATAGGAAGGATACACGGTATAGGCATCCTGTGCCAGGTTACTGGTATTTCCTTTGCGTGTGCTCTCTAATAATTCAAAAGATTTTCTTTTACTATAATTATAACTGAGGTTGCTATTAAACTTACCCGACCTGTTATTTAAGGAAAATCCCATACTGCCACTGGCATATTTACCCTGTGCATATTCAGCATTCAGGCTGCCGCTGGTTCCCAGTTTTACTCCTTTTTTTAATACAATATTGATAATACCCCCTGCGCCGGATGCATCATATTTTGCAGAGGGTGTACGCAGGATCTCAATTTTTACGATACTATTTGCCGGTAAATTTTTAAGCATGGTAGCTACTTCATCAGCGCTCATTTTTACTTCCCTGCCATTTATTTGAATAATTGCCGGCGTAGCGCTATTTAAATAAACATTGCCATCGAGGGTAACAGCGCCGGGTGTTTTTTCCAGCACTTCATAGGCATTGGTGCTGCTACTGGTTAAGGGTTCTGCATCAATTATCGTTTTATCATCTTCTTGCTTTATAAATGGTTTTTTAGATACCAGTACAATACTTTCTAAGGTAGATGCGTCATTCACCAGGTTTAATTCTACCAGCAGCGCTGTATGCTTAACTTCAAAATTTTTATGCAGTGCTTTTTTACCCACTGCCTGTACGGTAAGGTAGTAGCTGGTTTTGGGTTGCAAAAACAACCGGGCCGTATCTATGATAATACGGGAATTTATTTTTACACTATCGGGCAGCCGGTATATAACCAGCGTTGCCAGGCTACTGTCTTTGTTTTGCTTAAGCGAAACCGTTACCGGCACCTGGGCAACACCATATAATCCCAGGAAAATAAATAAAAAGAAAAGCCTGGCTTTCACACATTAAAAATTTGTTGCAAATTTGGGTAAATGTTTGCCAGTTAAAAATTTCATGCAAACAGTTTGTATTATAATTAACAAAAAAAGCATCAACAGGATGCTTTTATAAAAATTAAAAGATGATTTTCTTAATCCTTTTTCTTTACTTCAAACAAGGCTGATTTATCTACCACTTTCACTTTATCGCCGGGCTTTAAAGATTTACTCACCACATCGTAAGGCCCTGTTATTACTTCTTCCCCGGCTTTTAATCCAGAAGTAATTTCAATATTATTAATATCCTGGATACCGGTACTTACTTTTACTTTTTTTACGGTATTGTCTTCGTTTTTCACAAATACAATAATGTCCAGGTCATCATCCTGGTTTGATGATTTTAATTTTAGGCTATCGGGTTTTTCTCTTGTAGTTACGGCATTAATGGGTACGCTTACCACATTGCGTTGTGTACGGGTTTGTATATCGGCATTCGCACTCATACCCGGCCTGAAAGGAAAAGATTTTTTTCCTAATAAATCCATATAGCTCTCTTTTAAAATCCGGATGTACACTTTATATTGCGTTACATCGGTTGCCGATGAAGCGGAAAGGGATGAGGATGCACTATTATCACTACTGGCTATCTGAGTTACAATTCCTTTAAACTTACGGTCGTTATAGGCATCAATGGTAATAAGAGCGCTATCTCCCAATTTTACTTTGGGGATATCATTTTCACCCACATCAACCCGTACTTCAATTTTATCCATATCGGCAATGCGTAAAATTTCGGTACCTACATTAAAGCTATTGCCGGCTACTTTTTCACCTTCTTTCACATTTAATAAACTTACCACCCCATCCATGGGGGCTGTAATTACAGTACGGCTAAGGTCAGTATTGGCTTTAGCAAGATTGTCCTGTGCACTTTTTACACCTGCCTGAGAGCTTTTTATAGTTGCAATAGCTGCATTGTAATTGGCTAAAGCGCTTTCATAATTACTTGCAGCGGTATTAAATTCATTTAAGCTAATCACTTTTTCATCATACAACTTCTTTTGCATGTCGTATGTTTTTTTTGCCTGGTTCAGTTGTGCTTTTAATGCAAGAGATTGAGCTTCGGTATTGGAAACCTGTGCTCTGCTTTGCTGCACACCTGTGGCGGCCTGGCTTTTTTGAATAGCATAAGCGTCTGCATAAATTCTTGCCAGAAGCTGGCCTTTTTTTACAGTGTCGCCTTCTGCAACGGTGAGCTGGGTAATTTCACCACTGATGTCGGGGCTTACTTTTACTTCAATTTCAGGATACACTTTGCCGGGTGCATTTACTATTTCGGTAATGTCCCGTAACTGGGCTTTTTCGGCGCTCACTTTGATGCCTTCATTTTTACCAAAAGCGCCGGTACCGGCCAGTATAGCCATTACCAGGATGATAATACCTGCAGCAATTAATATAATCTTGGTTGTTTTACTCATAACATTTTATTCAATTTCAAAAAAATCAGAATGGCTCCCGTTTACCTTATCCTGCTTAGGTTTGCAAAATACGTAATCCTTTTTTACACTACAATTTCAAACCCAGCCCTTTATAAAATTCTAAAACTTTCATTTTAAAAACATAATCAAATCGGTTGAGCGCAAATTCTAATTTAGCTTTTAATAAATTATTTTGGGTAGTAAGATAATCATAGGTACCCAGCATGCCTACCTCAAACCTTTTTTGAGCAAAGCCCAATGCTTTTTCATTGGCTTCCACCGTTTTTTTACTGGCATTATATTTTTCTAATGCCACTACAGCTGCATTATAAGCCGTATAAATATCTTGTTTTAGTTTTTGGTTGTCGGCTTCTTTTTGCACCTGCAGGCTCCGGATATTTACTTTGCTACGTTCATAATTAGACCGTAAACTGCCGCCGCTAAAAATAGGAACCGATACAGACAAGCCGATACTTTGCCTGAAATTATCTGATAACTGGCTTCCAAAACCTGATTTGGAATATATGGGTGTATTTACAATAGAAGGGGCGTACACAGTATATGGGTTTCCCGAAACGGTTACCGTACCAATGGGTTTATCGGGGCCTACGATGCTATTTACACCGGTAAGCGTTTGATACCTGTTATTATAACCGCTGCCCAGGCTGCCAAATGCCGATAAGGTAGGGTACATACTTGCTTTTGATGAGGCGGCGCTCTTTTGTGCCGCTTTTAATTTAAACTCATTATACTGTTGCTGGGGTTGATTCGTGAGCGCCTGCTGATATACATTTTCCGGCTGCAGATCGGCAATCGCTTCTACCGGTATTTGTTCTACCGGGGGTGTTTCTACTTCAAAGGGTGCCGCTGCATCGATATTCATGAGGGCTTTTAAATTTAAAATATTTTGTTCTACCCCGGCTTTTGCAGAAATATAATTAAAGCTATCAGATGCTACCTGGGCTTCTAATTGAGAAGCATTTAGTTCGGGTAAAGCACCGGCGTTTACCTGTTTTCGGATGGTATTCAGCTGCGCCTGTGATTGCTGTAATTGTACCGCTGTAATTTTTGTTTGTTCCATTGCCAGTAATACTTGTAAATAGGCATTGGCGGCACTTAATGCGATATCATTACTCACTTTGGCAATATTGGCTTTCGCCGCCATCAATTCCCATGAATTGGCAGCAATTGTATTTTTTTTACTGTAAAAATTAAAAATATCGGCGCTGGATTGTAATTGCAACCCAGAGGATAAATAGGTTTCTGTAATCCGGTTAAATGTAGTAGGATCCTGGTTGCTACCGCTGTTCACACTTCCGCTCATACTAAAATTGGCATTGGGATATTGCGACAATTTACTTTGCTTATAATTAATGGCTGCATTTTCTGATTGTAAACTAGTTTGCTTTACAGAAAGATTATTTGCCATTGCATACTCTACAATAGATTTTAAATTCCATTTTTTTTGAGCCCATCCGGTAAAGGGGATAAATACAAAGGCAATGAGGGTAAGAATAGTCGTTCGCATGTTTAAAATTATCAATTTCATGCTAATTAGCCGCAATTTTTAAGATAATTAAGGAAATAAGTATTATAATAATTCAAAGTTAAAGACTAAGTTTTAAAAAAAACAGAAGTATAGTTTAAAATTACATCATGCATAACTTCCCGGTTCTATTTCTAAGATGGGAGGCTTAATGCCTGGTTTAAGTCATTAATAATATATTCCGGTTCTTCCATGCCTACGTACAAACGAATGAGCCGATGGGCTTTATCAGATGCATTAAAATGGGCCCGGGGCATGGTGGCACAAGCCGGGATGATCAAACTTTCGAATCCACCCCAGCTAACTGCCATAATAATATGTTTTAATTTATTACAGAATCTTTCTATGTCTTCTACCGCATTTGATTTTAAAACAAAGCTCAACAAACCGCAGGCCCCCTTCATTTGTTTTTTTACCAATTCTGCCTGGGGAAAATCTTTAGCGCCGGGAAATGTCACTTCTTCTACCTGGTCATGCTGTTTTAAAAATTCGTACACCTGTTGTGTCGATTTGCTGCAATAGGTAAGCCTGAGCGATAAAGTACGTAAACCCCTCAGCAGTAGCCAGGCATTAAAAGGTTGTACACCACTACCAATTCCTAAATATTCTGTACTAAAAATGTGTTTTATAGCAGCCGCAGAACCGGTTAAAATACCCGCCACCGTATCACTATGCCCGCTTATGTATTTGGTAGCCGATTGCAGGCAAAGATCAATGCCCAGTTGAATTGGTTTTTGATAAAAAGGGCTGCAATAACTATTATCGCAAAGAGTAACGATTCCTTCTGCCTTAGCCAGTTCAGCTACAGCTGCCAGGTCTTGTAAAGCGAAGGTCCAGCTATTGGGACTCTCTAAATAAATGAGGGTTGTATTGGGTAAAATGGCTCTTTCAAAATTTTCGATATACCGGCCATCGATATATGTAGTGCTTACTCCAAACTTGGGTAAAATGATATCAAAAATTTTTTGCGCCCAGCTATATGGCTTTTCCACACTTACAATATGGTCACCCGATTTTACATGCGCAATTACAGCAGCAAAAATGGCAGCGGCACCGCTATTAAAAACAAGGCAATCTTCAGCAGCATCGAGCGCTGCCATTTTTTTCCGAAGTATTTGTACAGTGGGATTTTGACCCCGGCTGTATAAAAAATTCCCAAATTCATTTGCCAGGCCTTTGCGCAAATCCTCTACGGTATTTGATTTAAAATTACTCGTCTGCATGATGGGGGGCGTCATGGCATTATAATAATTTTCACGGTCTTCACCCAGCTCATTAAGAATATATGAAAGGTCCATTACATTTTCTTTTTGTGTTTAATGATAAAATAGAACCCAATAAATGTTCCAAGAATTGCCAATCCAAGCAATGCGGTATAAGGGGTATCTATAAAAATACTTACGGCAACAAAAATATAAGCGAATATAAATATCAAAGGCATCAGGGGATATAGTTTCATATTATAAATATGAGACCCGGATTTACCCTGCCTTTTGCGTAATATAAACAGGGTTGCAGCAGATAATGCCATACCAATACAATCTAAAAAAATAGTAAAACTTAAAATCCGGTCAAAAGTTTCGGCCCAAAAAACAATGAAAGCGCTTAAAGAGGCAAATAAAGTTAACGACTTAATAAGTACCTGGTGCTTTTTGCTACGCCTGGCAAATGAAGCCGGCAGCACGCCTTCGTCTGCCATTGCCTGCATTACCCGGGGGTTGCTCATGAGAACCGCATTTACATAAGCCAATACAGAAAAGAAAAGTAAAATTGAAATGATTTTACCGGCATTACTACCAAATAAATGAGATGCCATTAATGCTGAAATATTTTCTGCTGACTTTAATTGATCAAAACCTATGACCCGGATATAGGCATAGTTAATGGCTAAGTACAAGCTCACAATAATCAGGATACCCATAAAGATGGCAAGGGGAACATTTTTAGCGGGCGCTTCCACTTCATCGCCAAAATTGATGCTTTGCTGGTATCCTCCATACGTAAATGATACGGCAACCAGGCCCAGGCCAAAGGCTTTTATATATTCTAAAAGGAAAGGGTGCCCTGCTTCCATTTGCAGGAGAGCAGGCGATGGGGTTGCAGGTGCAAAAAAAATAGCACTGATGAGCATGAGCAACATTGATATTTTTACAATCGTCAATACATTTTGTGCCCGGGCGCTCATTTTTAACCCCGCCAGGTTTACACCATAAAATATAAGGATACAACTTATGGCAATTATAATTTGCAAAACCTGCCGGTTGTAGGTTACCGGGAAAAGCACTGCCGAAATATATTCTGCCCCAATAAGTGCCACGGCGGCTAAAGAGGCTGCATTACTAATTAAAATAATACAGTTCACTCCAAATGCAACCGATGGGTGATAGGCGTATGAAAATATTTTATAATAGCCACCCGTAACGGGATAACGGCTTCCTATTTCTGCATAGGTAAGGGCACCACAAAAAGCAATAAGGCCGCCGGCCACCCAGGCTGCAAAAAATACCCATTGATTGGGGCTGTGGCTGGCAACATTTACCGGGGTTCTAAAAATACCCATGCCAATCACAAAGCTTACCATCAGCATGGTCATATCAAAACGATTCAATTTCTTTTCTGCCATGTAGAAAAGATAATTCATTTTTTTACAACACGCATATTAGAACCCGGGCAATTTAATAACAGCAAACCTGCAGGTGTACAAAAAAACAATAAAAAGTATTTTGAAATCTTATTTTTTCTAACTTACTTTGTATTTCAAAGTGCTTTTAAATACTGTTTAATGAAAAATAAAAGATTGCTCATTATCTTTTCCGCCATCGTAGTTATGTTAGCCATTCCTCTTATTGCCATGCAATTTACTGATAGCGTAAACTGGAAAATGGCAGATTTTGTAATGATGGGCTTATTACTGGCGGGTACCGGGTTATTATGTGAATTCGTATTGCGGAAAGTAAAAAAAGCGAAATACAGGCTGATGATTTGTGCTGCGATTATACTCCTGTTCTTACTGATTTGGGCAGAATTGGCAGTAGGTATTTTTGGAACCCCTTTTGCTGGTTCGTAGTAAAGTGGCAAAGGATCATCTCACTCTCACAGCCCATTTTTCACTTAGCGGCCCTTCTTTCTTTTCCGTATTCACAGATGAAAGCTGATAAAAATATAATTTCCCTTTTACTATGTTTTTATCATTATATGAATCTCCATCACTCGTATTTCCAATTTCCCTGGCTGGTTGCCCGGGTTCTGACCTGTAAATTTTAATGGATGCAATATCTCCTGCTATTTGCCCCCATGAAATATAAATATCATTGCCAGATTGGGTAACCGTAATACCCGAAGGAGATGCGGGTAAATGTTCTGTAATGCCGGGGACTGTAATTGTTGACCGCTCACTTT
The DNA here is from genome assembly GCA_001898465.1 of Sphingobacteriales bacterium 39-19. Taxonomy (GTDB): domain Bacteria; phylum Bacteroidota; class Bacteroidia; order Chitinophagales; family Chitinophagaceae; genus Ferruginibacter. Next base: position 19,270 of record MKTX01000008.1, read on the forward strand.
CATTCCCTGAAATGTCTATGGCACTCACTGCATAAGAATACATAACTCCATTTTGTAAAGCAGAATCTGTATAAAAATTCTTCGCCGCCTGCAAACTGTCATTGGCCAGTCTTTCAAACACGCCGTTACCCGGTTTCTTAAATACCTTATAGCCCAGTAAATCATTTTCCCAGGGCCTCATATCATCCCAAAGCAGGGTAATGCGTCCATCATCATTTCTGTATCTGAGATTCATCGGCGCAGCGATTGCTTTTTTAATACCGGGGTTTGCGGTAACCGTATCGGAATTAGCGCTTAGCTGATTATTCTCATTAATGGTACGCACTACATATTCATATACTTCACCAGCCTGTAACTGGCGGGACGTGTCAGTATAAGAATTAATGACGGATCCTGAAAGTATGAGAGGGCTTACTTGAGTAAATTCATCTTTGGGATTATTTCTGCGATAAACATAATAACCTTTGGTAAAAGGTTCATCACTCTTCCAGTAAACTTTTATTCCATGGGTAATAGGGGTTGCATCAATCTCGCCGGGAGGTTCAGGTTTTGTATTTTCATCGGTAAAGGTGGCAAATATTTTTGCTGTGGGTACGGGATCATTATTGGCACTGAGCAGGATTAAATAATAATAATAATTTTCGCCGGAAACCGGGATGATGTCAGTAAATACGCTGTCCGTAACCGGAACCGTTGCAATTCTTTTATACCCTGAATCGTAGGCCAGGCTCCGCATGATGTTTATACCATTCAGGTATTTTTTATTTTCAAAATGCCAGGCAAGTTTTACTTCCTGGTTACGATGTGTATTGACGGCTCTGAAATTTGTTACAGGGGGGGCATAATAATCCTGCAAATTGCTGCCATTTGCATATCCCTGCATTTCTCCTTCATTGCCAAAAGCATCTACGGCGGCAATTTTATATTCGTACCACCCGGGATGATTGCCCAGGGTATCAATAGCCAGTAACATTAAAGTATTATTATGAGAGTAAATTCCTTTTTCAATACTTATTTTTTTATACTCTTCTTTCCCAAATAAGCTGCGGTAAATATTAAAATGGGCCAAATCTTTTTGGTCATGTACACGCCAGGTAAGTGTGAGCCTTCCATCTGCAAACTTTTTATGAGAAAAATCAATTTGCGGTAATGAAATTTTTTGCAGTGCTGTTGTTGCATTAGTTTCGTTTTGCGAAATGCTTTTACCATCCCCGCCCAATACATGCACCCGGTAAACATAACCGGTATTTTTATCAGCCGTATGATCAAAAAAAGCAGTACCCGCCAGCAAATGCATTATTGGAAGATTATTACTAAACATACTGTCTGTAGTGGTATGTAGCTGTATGTATTGCCAAAGGTTTTCCAGTTCTGCGATATTCAATGCATCCAGGTTTTGAAAAGATGATTGAAAAGATTGCTGCCTTTTCTCCATTTCCAAAACAGAGGCCGGTACAGTAACCTCAGCAATTTTTTCATAACGCTCGGTGTTTTCTTTTTTCCGTTCTATTTGATAATGCCAATTTTTGGGGAGCTGGTTACCAAGGTAAATCCACACTCCCTGCGGTACCGGTTTAGCCACCGGCATGTCGCCCGGCTGCCCGTTTCCTTGCGCTAGTACACCTGAAAAAACACAATAAGACAGGAGCCATAAAAAAATAAAAGGTTTCATTATATAAATAGGTTTTACATTTTATAATTGAACTTTCAACTCAATATCCACATTCCAAATTCTCAATTCTTGATTCATAATTTTTAATTCGTAATTCATAATTGACATCCCCCTCACCAATTCCCAGACATTGTAGATTGCCCACTGCAATTTCCAAAACCAAACGACATATCCGTGTTTCCCTTTGAGTCTAATAGCAGATCAATCTTAATTCCGGTACTCTTGTTGATACCGCCACAGTATTTGCAACAGATACCGTCACTCAGGCAAGGCGTAGGCACACATTGCTGTATGCTGCCACTGATGGTAAAGCTGCCGCATCCCTTTAATGAAAATGCGCCGGTAGAGGTGGCATACACGCCTTTAATACCCAGCTCTGCCCTGGCATCGGCTCCAAATTTTGTGCAGGTTATAGATGCCCCTTTCAGGTAAGCATGTGCAAAAATCATGGCGCCAATTCCATATTCATTACCGGTACTATTAAAGTCCATCCAAAGTCTTCCATCCAATCCGGATTCTGCACCAAAAGAAGCGCTGATGACACCGAGATTGATGCTATAATTGGGAATATTTATTACCGGTAATGTTTTCATGCCTGTAAAGAAGAATCCGCCAATGCCATTTTTAAAACTGGGAGGCACATTTTTATCATACGCATATTGCATCAGTTGTGTAGAAACATTCCCAGGCATACTGTTGTAATCACCAATTAATAATCCTGCAGACATTTCACCAAGCCCGGGTGTATTTAATTTCCCCCCGGCAAGAAAATACCATCCGCCCGGATCTACCAGCAAACTGGCAGTACCCGCCATTGATAAAGGGCCTATTTTTTTATCTAACTGCAGATTGCCGGTAAAACGGCTATTGGCTATATCATAAGTAAGGCCAATATTGCCAAAGCCCGAAGGAATATTTTTCACCTCTACCTTTTCGTTGTTAGCATTAATAGATCCCGTTACGGTAAAGGTTTTCCGGGTATCGCCCTCCATGCCTTTAAAGCCTTGCATGCTTCCGCTGAATACAAAATTTTTCCATACACCGGCGCTCATCTCTGCTTCCATTTTTCCCTTGATATTGGCGAGGCTGGTATTGCCGCCACCCAGTGGCAATTTTTGATTTTCAGGATCTACCTGTATCCAGGCTGCCTGCGTAGTTTTATTTAAAATGCCTTTTAGTGAAATGCCTTCTTTATCATGAATGGTACCCAGTGCTGTGAACTTGCCTTCTGTAAGATTTTGGGGATGGTCATTAAATTGTACATTGGCGCTAAAGTCAACCCCACCCGGCCCATGAAGCGATACATTCAAAGGATACAGCAGCAATTTTAATTTCCCGGCTTCTTTTGAAAACTGGATCACCCCACTGGTTTCCTGCAATTGCGGAATGCCCAGGTCTATACCGCAATCCATATTTACATAATCAGCTCCGCTGGTAAATGCAAGTGGTTTTACTTTCATGATATTGTAAAAGCTGATGGAATTTCCCTGGTTGCCGGGATTTACTTTTTGCTCTCCATTGCTGATGAGGGAAAAATTCTGAAATTTCATTTCATCACCGGGCTTCATGCCGGGTAATGATTTTATAACAACGCCGGGGCCGCCGTTCTCACCAATGAGCTTTAATTCGTAATGCGCTTTCTGGTCTGTACCAATACTCTTATTGTATCCAAATGCAGGTGTAGTTGTAATGACATGAACTGGGATGATACCAGCAAGTGTCAGGTTATTCACATCATAACTGCCAATGGATAGATGATTTGGTTCTAAGGAAATGTCAGACAGGGGCACATCTATAATACCGGTTTTCATAGTGCCGCTGGCAATATTGATACTGCTGCTGCTTTGTAATAGTTGCCAGTTGTTACCAATGAATTGCCATTTTTCTAAATTAAATTTTATAGGTTGATCTCCTTTCAGCGGCTCTAATTTCTCAGGACGAATTACAAGATTTCCTGCATTTACATCAATCGCAGATGGAGACATACCCGGCAAACCGTTGATGTGAATGATGGTTTGCAGGCTGATTTGATTATCCTGAATCCAGGATTGAGCGGCATCCGCATCAGCATTAAATCCAAGTAATGTAAAGTTTAGCGATTTTCCCTGCAGGCTGGCCAGGCCAAATTTCTTTTTGGATGATGTACTCACTTCAATTGAAGGAAGATCGGTATTGAAAGAGCCGGGTTTTTCGGTGAGCAACATGGCTTCGCTGGGATCATCATTAAATTTTACATATTCCTGGGTAAACTGGAAAGTAGATTTTTGGATAGCTATTTTTCCCATCAGCTTGCCGTTTTTATTTTCTGCTTTTACCTGCAATTGGTCACCGGAGGCAGGATGCTGTATAATACCAAAAGTCTTTTGCAGCATCAGCTTAATGTTTGAAAGATCAGTTACCAGAATACTTTCAGCAGGGATGCCTACGGGTATGCCGTTTTTTGTATCGCCACTTTTTTTAATTTTTAAATCATGAAAAGGAATGGATTGCTTTTCATCCTGCAAAGAAAAATTCTCGCCGGCAGGAAGATGAATAAGGCTGCCGCTCACCAGCCAGGTTCCATCCGGTTGTTTTGTTTTAGATTGTATATCTGCATCAAAACCATAAATATTTTCTATCAGCAGTTCGTTATCATTCATCAAATTAAAGTCAAGCGTATTGTTATTACTAATGGTAATATTTTTAGATTGGCTGATGATATTGGGTACTGCGCCTGATTTACCCGCCCATACTGTTTTTTCTGCCGGTGATGCAGGTACCCCTTTCAATACATATTTACCGTCAGTTCCGGTAGAGATTGATAACTTTTTACCACCGCCCATATCAATATAAACTTCTGCCTCTGCCAAAGGCTTTTTATCGGGCCCTACTGTAATCGTTCCGGAAATGGTAGCTGCCTTTTTCAGGTAAGCATTGCTGTAATTAACCGTTTGCAGTGTATTTTTTGTACCGGAAATGGTATAATGGCCCTCTTCATAATCTGCATCAGCAGGTGGGGTAATGATGAAGTTAAAATCAGATGCCTGGTTGTCAAAAATAAATGTAACATACCCGTCTTTATCGCTAATTTGTGTCAGCGGCTTCCCGGGAATATCTAACTTAACTGAAGCGCCCGGAATGGCTTTGGCCGTAGTTCCCGGTAATTTCAATTGGTGGGGCTTGTAGCCGGATGGCATTTCTGTAATTTTAAAACGAAGCCTTTTTTGAGAACGGAATACCACAAACTTTACGGGTGAAGTTTTACTATCAGTTTTGGGAACAATGAGGGTGGTATCATTTGGTGCATATGCTTTATCTGTGGGGGTAATAGTTATTTTTCTTTTTCCCGAAGGGGCAGGCATGCTAAAGGATTCCTTTGAGCCCGTAGGCGCTATCATGACCAGGTTGCCTGATGGTTTATTGGATCCCCGGGTTGGTTTTTTATCGTACGTAAACATAAATTGAGTAGTCGTTTTTGAAAGTCCGTCCACATCAATATCTGCATGCACTGCCATTCCATTTTCATCTACTACATAACCGGAAAGCATTCCATCGGGTGTAAGAAAAAAATCCTGGTCAAGCAATTGTTGTCCCCATTTTAACGGTGGATAAGGAGGCTTTGCAGGCAATGTTCCTGCTTTGTACCCATTGGGTTTTGTAATGATTGTACGTGTGGGCCCCTCTACTGTTGTAACCTGGCCGGTTTGAAATGCTCCTGTTTCCACATCCAGGTTATTAAACTCATACCTTCCTTTAATATTTGTTTTTACGGTAGTAAATAATTTGGAAGGATCTGAACTGTTTTTATAACCATTCACCATCACCACTTTTATATTATTCATGGCTTTGGCTTCTGTGTTAGTGGCATCCTCTATTTTACCTGCGATACGTGGATTTGAAGGATATAAGGCAATACTATCTATATATGTTTTAATTTCCAGTTGGTGGTTCCAGGTAATAACCTGCCCATAAGTAACCGGAATGTTGAGGCCCCCCTCTACAGGCGGGGGCATATATTCACCCGTTGCATTAAATGGAAAATGATCCAGTTCTTTATTATACAGCGGGTAAAAACTTTCTTCTTTTTCTTTAAAAATAAAGTTTCCCTTTTTTGTATCAGGCACACATTTTATATAATACCGGTCTGTTTTGTTATCCGGATCGTGCTGTACAAGATGGCGGAATAACACAAAGCCATCCTTACCGCTTTCATGAGTTGCTAATTGCCGTGTGGTAGTGATCATTTTTCTGCCATCGCCGGTATTTTCACCTTCGTTGGAAGGCACAGCAGATAAAACCTTTTTCCTGGTGAGCATTGTTGTTATTGCAGGTAATGCCGAACCTTGCCCATAAGCCATATCCCAAAACTTAGCATTGGTGGTAGTCACTTTTACTTTAAGTGAATAGCTTTTTACATAAGAAACGAGTGTACCGAGATCGATCCCTTTCCAGGGATCTAGTTTAATATTTACATCGGGGCTGCAGTAATATTTATCCTCTACCCGTAGGCGAAGTACTTTATATAATTTGCCTTTTGCATTATCACCTATCTCCCCGGAGTGTTTGTATGAAAAATCAGCATTTAAAAGCCCTAATGTTTTTTCTGCATTTAAAAAGTTGAATGTAAAACTTCCATCAGGCCCGGTTATCGCAGTAGCAAGCACTTTATCTGCATCGGGCTTATTGCCGGGGGGAAGAAAACTTGCATTTCCTGTAACGGGTTGTTCATTCATATTTTTCCCGTTAAGAGTGCCTGAAAAAAGATATGTAACCACCAGGCTTATTTTTCTGCCGGCAAGCGGTTCTGCATCTCCAAGGGGAATATTGTTTTTGTTGTAAGCCAGGTTATCTTCGCCCGGCATAGTAAATTGCATATTTTCACCCGATGGTTTCTGTAATTTCTCTTTATTATTGGATGGCAGCGCATCTTTAAACCTATAATATAGTTTTCCTTTTAATTGGCTGAAAGGTACCGGGTCTGCATTGCCCACCTGGTAACCTGCCGATGCTTTTGGTGGTTTTGTATTTTCTACCAGCCCTGTAATAATAAGACCGGGTGCAGTTGCTTTACCTTTGGTAAATGTCACCACTTCACTTTTTCCATTATTTTTAAAACTCACTTGCCTATTCATATCTCTTGCTACTACTTGCACGGCATATAAATGATTGCTGTCTATTTTAAGATCGTAAGGCTGGGTTACATATTGGTTGCCGGTAAGATTGGTTTTGATTAATGGATTATTGGCTTTGTAGTTCACCGCCGCATTCATGGCATCATTGGGATCTTGCCCCTGCGGTACTTTCACTACATAAAGATCATACACAATTTGAGCGCCCAGGGTATTTCCAATGGGAGGCGTCCAGCTAAAAACGGTATTGGGTAGTTGGGCATTTAATTCCTGCCCTTCGTAAGGCGAAGTGATCACGGGTGGCTGAGCCTGGGTAATGCTTATATTAAAACAGGCGCTTCCTATTTCACCCGGGTCCACCCCATTGGGGGTTACCCGGTGTACCTGTACACATAATTGGTACTGCCCTTCGGGTAATTGGCCATCTTTTAATATTTGCATCCATTGTTCATCCGGTATGCCATTATGAACCACATTATTTCTACCCAGGAAAAGCATTTTAGGTACATCATTGATAATCACTTTTGTTTGGTTGGCCGGTAACATAAAAACCCCGCCCGTATATTGTTCGCTGGTATGAATAAACAAATCACTTTGCATATTTGCCAATGAGCCATATAAAATAACACCCACATCTTCGGGGCCGCCCACAAGCGTGATGATAGCATGGTTGGCTAAGTTTTCGTATGTAGTATAGTTGGAGGAATAGGGTGGTTTTACAACAATATTTACTGCAGTAATATTCTGGCTGAATATTATTGCCGGAATACCCAGCAGGCAAAGCAGGAAAATAATTTTCTTTAAAAGAAATGTTGTTTTATACATATATTTTTTCATTTCCGCTTATTTAAAAATTTAATCCATAAATAAACTGCACGGATAGTTCATCAAAATTTTGAACAATGGTTGTATTTTTCGATTGATTGGTCATATAATTTCCAAGTAATTGAAAATTATGCTGTGTACCGATGGGTACTGTAAACCCGGCGCTGGCATTTATAGTATATCCATTGCTGTTACCCTTAAAAGTATTTTCAAGGTATGAGCCTGATGCATTGAAGATCACTTTTCTTTTTGCCAGTGGCACCATACCACCCAGGGTACCTCCATACGACCCGATATCGCCGGCTGCCGTTGTTGAATGGATATAATTCAAGGCTGCATTGGCATTCATACCTTGCTGTATCCAGGTGTGGTTGTAGGTAGTGGTAAGTGAATAGGTATTCAGATCGGGTACCGTTCCCAAATAACTTTTTGGTGTACTTAATGATTGATAGCTGCCAACAATATTCAGGTTTTTGATCGTTTTATCATTCACCCATGTAAAGAATGGCATGAGCATAAAGCTGTTATTTACCTGTTTGAACAATTCATTGCCCGGTGATGTTTGCAGTGGATTATTGGTAATACCGTAATTGCTGTAATTAAAACTAATGCCAAATCTTTGAGATGGAATATAATTAATATTGGCGCTGCCGATAAACCTTTTGGAGGTAGCTGTTTTTTGTTTTTCCAGGTTATCTTTTTGAAAACCTATACTGGTATTTATATTCAGCCTGCCACTATCTAATTTAAAATTATTTGCCAGGCTTATTTCCTGTATATCGTTTTGAAAAAAGTAGGCGCCCATAGATTGGTAACCGGGGTCAATTCTTTTATACATTAATTGGGCACCCCAGGTTTTTTCCTGGTAACCCATTCTTGTTTCACCGGCAAAATAATAATGGGTACTCAGCTTGTCTCCTGCAAATAGCTGCATAATACTATGGGGCCATGCTTTAGAAATTCCGGTGGTATCCTTACCATCCATTTTATTGAGCGTATAGGCGCTGAGGCCTGCATCTGTTACCCAGCTTATTTTTTTATGAAAAGTAACTTTTGACGTAATGCCAATGGTTGTATTTTCTGCGGGTTGTATGGAGTCATTTAGTTTACTGCTGAGCGATGACTCTTTATCCCATCCTTTAAAATAAATAAGATCAATATAATTTTTTTGTGTACCATACCCCAGCTTACCGGCAATACCCATGCGTTTATAGGTGGGTGCCGGCCGCACATACAGGGGATTGGCATTCATACTACTGTCAATAGAAGTGGAGCGCCTAAGCTGGCCATACATAAAACCAATCCTGAATTTTTTTGGTTTTAATTCAAATCCGGCGCCCAGCATACGGTGACCCGCCAGTGTATAATGTGAGTAAGTGATATTTCGGTAGCCGAGGTGCAGCGTAGCCCATTTATAATGAGGGCTGATGCCAAACTGGTTAAACGGCTGGTAAAATTTATTTTCAAAATTAGACAGCACAAATGAAAAAGGGATATCCACGCCAAGTACGGTTAATACCGGGTTCCCATTCAAGAGCCAGCTAAAGTCTCTTTTACGGGCAGGTATGCCGCTTGCTTTATAGTATTCAAATTGCAGGTTTATATTTCCATGAAACTGGAAAGGTTTTTTTAGATCCAGTTTTTCAATATCCTGGCATAGGGAAGTTTGTACCAGCATTAGGCCTATAATAACAAAAATGAACTGCTTCGTTTTTTTTGAAACTGAAGCCCGTACAGGTAATAACCCTGGCGTTTGTATCAGCGGTATAGGTGTAATTTCATCCATCTTAAAATGCAGCGATTATTTCTTTTGCAATTTTTTGTTAAGCCTTTATTATGGGCTTCAAAATGCAGGGATCCATAATTTACCTTTTTTAAAAAATTGAATTTTCGTTTATCAAAAAATGAAAAGGAATTTTAATGATATAAAATTTTACATTTTTATAAATTCCACCCGCCTGTTATTCGCCTTTCCTGCTTCCGTATTATTTGAAGAAACAGGTTGCGATTGGCCCTTCCCGTCTGTTTGCATCCTGCCGGCTGAAATTCCATACTCTTTTTCCAATACATTTTTTACAGCAGCAGCTCTTTTCTTTGACAGTTCCAGGTTTGTACCTGCGCTACCATCACTATCGGTATGGCCCACTAAATTTATCGTAACAGATGGATCTTCTTTGAGTATTTCGGCTATCTGCCGCAGAACGCCGTAAGACTCCGGTTTTATTTTATCGGAGCCGGTGCTGTAATAAATTCCCGATGTAACAAATTTCCCTTCGGTGATAAGCTTATTCCGCATGTCTGCTGTACTCTCAGCAAACCGAAAATTGGAAATATAGGCTCTGCCTGCATGTCCCCAATCTTCAAAACCAATCTTGAACATATTGATTTTATTTACAGGTTGCAGCAACCGGGGTGCATCTACAATTTTATTATCATCCAGGTACATTCGTAACCGATCCTGCTGGCGCCAGATAGAAATCCGAAACACATGATTTGGCATTGATTTTAAAAAAGAGGCCCCGGCTTTTGTTTCAGAGTTATCATTCATCTGTTTGTTTTCCCAGTTAAATATTTCGAGCGTATTGGGCTGGTATGAATGAAACTCAATGCCTGCTCCCCCTTTCCCGGGCTTATTGAAACCGAATTTAAATACCGGGTCTTCCCTGGTAACCTTATCAGCAACAATAAAGTAAAAACCAAGAATATTTCTTTCCAGGTATTTTTCAGCATAATTAAAAACAAGGTCGAATTCTATGGTGAAATTATCGGGTAATGATTTTATAAACTCAGGGAAATACGTAAAATTACCTTTCATCTCAAGCCATTTTCCATCCTGCCCGTCAATGGTTACTACTTCACCGGATCCATTGGTATTCCATTGGGAAGGAAAGTCTCCCAAATTTACTTTTGAAAAATTATCTATTTCTATAACCTTATCGCCTGCTACAAAATCAAATTTTGTATTTACCTTAAAGTGGGATGCGGCTTTATCGCTTTCAACCTGATCCTGAGTATCGGCAGAAGATTTATTATGAGGTTCTTTTGATTTATTTTTTACGGTTTCCTCCGTCTTATCCAGCCCTTTATCAATTGCTTTATCTACCTTTTGACCGGCTCGTTGTTTTACTTTTTGTTCTACCCTTTTTCCCAGTTTATCTAATATTTGTCCCCCGGTATTTTTAAAGAACAGGGTCATCAAACAAAGCACAATAAAGAAAATTATTTTTTTCATAGCCTGCAGGTTTGAACGGCAAAGTATTCTACTTAACAAAGCAACGAATTCATATACAGTTCAACAATAGCATGAATATGTTGTTTTTACGAAACAGGCTAATCGTTGTCTCTATTTATGATGAATTTGTTTAGGATATAGAATGAATCCAGACAAGGGGGAGAGGTAACCGTTTAATGTACAATTTTATCTTTTAGGGCTTTTGCCACTGCTGCATTTCCGCAATTCACATGCAGCTTTGTATAAATATTCCTTACATGGCCCCTTACGGTGTCAATACTTATAAAGCAGGCATCGGCAATCATTTTATAACTAAACCCCTGAACCATCAGGCCCAGTATCTCCAGTTCTCTTTTGCTAAGGTTGTACGAATTTGTTTTCTCCTCCTGGTGAAATGAATTCAATACTTTGCGGGCTATCAGCGGAGACAATGGCGATCCCCCTTTTTGAACGGTATCAATCGCTTCAATAAGTTTTGAAAAGGTGGTATTTTTTAAAATATAGCCGCTGGCTCCATAACACAGGCAATCAAAGAGCCGCTGATCATCATCAAATACCGTATGCATGATGATTTGTGTATCCGGCTTGGTTTCTTTAATGATTTTCAATCCTTCAATACCATTTACTTCCGGCATATCAATGTCCATGATAACAATATCCGGAAATATAGTTTCCGTAATTTCCTTTGCATTTTTACAGTTGCTGTAGTCGCCGGCTACGGTATAACCTTCTACCCCCATCAGCAATGTTTTTAAGGATAGCCTCAGTGCTACATTGTCTTCAAAAATCAAGATTTTTAATGGCATAATAATTTTTAAAATTAAGAAGCTCCTGTTTCTTATACAATAGCATAATCATGCTAAATGTACACGCAAATAAAAAGAGCTGCCATTTACGATTTGTTCATTGAGCCCTAATTCCCAACGGTGCTTAGCCGCCCGGTTTTTCATATTGCGTATGCCATTACCGGCAAATGTTGTATTTGGATTGTAGCCAATACCATCATCCAGTATTTGTAAAGTAAGCTCCCGTTGTTTTACTGAGAAAATAATTTTCACCCGTGTGGCATTAGCGTGTTTAGCTATATTATTTATAGCTTCTTTAAAAATAAGGTATAAATCTCTTCTTTGCTCCATGGATAACTCCAGTTTTTGGGCCTGCGGTGGTAAAGCGGCTTCTACCTTTATTTGCCTTGCCTCCAGTAATTCAGTGGCATATTGAAGCATCCTGGGCAGTGCATTTTCAAGAAGGTCGTTGGCCGGGTTAATGTTCCAAATAATTTCCCGCATCGCTTCAGAAACCTTATGGCTGTCCTGGTAGATATGTAAAAAAGATTCTTCAACCTTTTCTTTATTGCCTGCATTCATTTTGCCTACCAGGCTTTGATAACTGATATTGGTAAGATTGGCGCCAATTTCATCGTGCAGGTCACGACTAATTGTACTTCTAATTTTTTCTAATTTTTTTATTTGGTTTATCCTGTATTTATATATTGCATAAAAGATTAAAAAGGCCAAAGCCAGGATGGAAAAATAAAACCATATCGTTTGGGTGAAGGGTACTTTAATGTGAAAAGCAAGTTCTGTATCCTTGCTTATTATATTGCCTGCTTCATCTACACAACGCAAACCCAATATATATTTCCCGGGGCTTAAATTACTGAAATTAATTTGGCGTTGCCGGCCAAGGTTTATCCATTGATGATCACCCCCACCCCATAGCCGGTACTGGTAATTGTTTTGCGAGCCACTGCTTAGGTTTACCCCCGAAAACTGAAAACTGATATCCTTTTCTGTTGAACTGAGTGATACGATTTTATCTTTTGGAAAATATACTGCATGGCCATTTATTTTACAACCTGTAATGAGTAAGGGAATCCTTTTTTTGGAGATTTTTAATAATAGGTGGGGATCAAATAGGATGAGCCCTCCAAACCCAGCGGTGCATATACGCCCACCGGGTAAACTATGAAACCGAAAATCCAGGAACTCGGAGGGGAGGCCATCTGACTGATAAAAATTGGTAAATAATTTCCCGGCTTTATTAAAACAGGCCAATCCGCCATCGGTATTTATCCATAAATTCCCTTGGGCATCTTCCATAATATCTTCCACATAGCTGTTACACAGCCCTTTTTCTCTTCCATACACGGTAACGGTGAGATCAAGTGGGTTATAGCGGATGATGCCGGCATTGGATCCAATCCAAAAAATATTATTCGTATCAATAAAAATACAAGTAAATGAAATATTCTCCAGAGAAGGCAAATTCACAGGAATAAAAGTATTTTCATCTTCATCAAAACATAATAACGTATTGCTTTGATCGCTTACAAACCAAAGCCGGCCATTCCTGTCTTCGGCAATATCCATTGGGTAGCGTAACGGGTAACCATTTTTAAGCTTGCCTTTAAAATAGGTAAACACATTCTTTTTTTTATCGTACAGGCAAATGCCATTGCCTTTACCAAGCCCAATCCACAGCCTACCTTTAGCATCGGTATATTGAATGGATATCGCAACGCTGTCCATAACAGCTGGCTTGCCATTGCCGGCGGGCAACCGTCCATATTGCTCATTTTTTATTAGCCAAAACATGCCCCCCTGAGTGCCAACCCACAAAGTATCGGGATGATGCATGGTTATTTGCCAAACATAATTGCAGTCAGCTTCACGAATATTACCCTGGAACTTTATTTGCTTTTGATGGCCGGTAAGGGTATCATAAATAAACAGGCCTTTGCCATAAGAAGACAGGTAATAGTAATGATGAAGCGGCATGATGAAGTTTACAGGCACATCTATCATTTTACCGGATGCTTTATCATACAACGGAATAAAATAAAACTGCCCGGAAGAACTGGTTTTTTTCAAAAGCCCGCCCAGGTAATTGATATACCAAATATTACCCTGTATATCCCGTATTGATTTCCCAATTTGATAATTATCGTATTGCTCTTTTAACAGTTTTATGGAATGATTTTCGATGCTGATTACATTACAACCATACGACTGGTTAGATATGATGAATTGATTACTGTCAATGCGTGACAGTGTTTGCTTCCATCCCCGTTCATAAGGATAATAGGCACCCCTAGTGGTTTTATCATTTTTATTAAACAAGAAAATACTATCTATACCCCTTTTAAAAAACAACAGGTAATTGTTACCTGCCTCAAATACTTCTGAATAAAATTTATTTCTTAAAAAAGAAAGCCCTGAAAACTCCGGTTTATTTATGTCTTCCAACTTATTTTTATCAAGGTCATATACAAAATTTCCATTGGCCAGGAAAAACAACAACTGCTTTTGTCCCAGGGTTATTATTTTATTAATAAAAGAAAATCGTTCCTTCCCTATATCAAGCTTCGTATAAGCAGATGGAATAAACCGCAGTAGTTTACCATGGGGGTTTACATTCAGGATGGCAGTGGGTGTACATAACCAAAGGTTACCATTCGTATCGGGGGTGATAGATTGAATAAAATTATCGTGCAATTCCATCCCATTTTTCCGGGTATAAAAAAAATTTTTACAGGTACTTTTTTCAAGGTCAAAAAGGGAAAAGCCTGCAGCCGTACCTATTGCCATTTTATTGTTCGGCAGCATTTGCAGGCAGCGTACGAAATTAGAAGGAATAGATTGGGGGGTACTGTCATGAAGGAATTTCACGACTTCCGTACCATCAAACCTGTTAAGTCCATCAGCAGTGGCTATCCAAAGAAACCCGTTTGCATCCTGTACCATATCATAAACGGTGTTACTGCTTAATCCGTCACGGGTTGTAAGTGAGAGGAGGTTCGGCTCTTTTTGTTGGGCATCCAGCAAATCCGGTAAGGCTAAAAAACTTATAATATAAAAAATAAGCTTTAACATCGTTGTTCATATTTAAAATTACAAAAGCGTTAAGCGTGTGGATGATTTCCCGGAGTGTAACAGAAAAAATGCTGATAAACTTAAAAAAAGAGCAGATGATTTTTCATTCCGTTGGCTATTTTCCTGTTTAAGCTAACAAGGTTAAAGTTAAATTTTATATTTTGAAATACTGAAAATTTAATTCAAAATATGCCTTACCCTTTCACCGTCATGCGGTCATACGAACTGGCTATGCCTTTCTGTTTTAGGTATTTGCTTTTTATCAATTGTGTAGTAAGATTATTTATACTGATTTTTACTATACCCTGGTGCCTGGCTGTGTGTAATGGAATCTTTTGCATCTGTTGGTGTAGGCTATATTTCTGAAATGGCACCCTAAGTAACAAGAGCCAAAATTTTAATTTATTGTTTTATAATTTTTTCTTGCTCTCCTCCTGTATATAACCGACCTTCGTGGCCAATATTTTTACAATGAATAAAACGGGTCTTTTCGCTTTATTAATCGCTTTATTAATTCCCTTTGCCGGCTATTTTTTGCTAAAAAATTTTAGTGCAGATGCTATTCAAATGCCTCATAAATATTTTTATGATAGTGTAGTGGTAAATGAAAAAGGGGGGAAAATTACAACGGATACCATTTGGCATCCCATTAAAAATATAAATTTCACAAACCAGTTTGGCCAGCATGTTTCTCTAGATGATGCCCACGGCAAAATTTTAGTAATTGACTTTTTCTTTTCGCATTGCCCCAGTGTATGCCCAGGCCTGGCCCGCAATATGAAAAGGCTGCAGGATTCTTTTGCAAAAAATGATAGTATTGTTCAATTTATATCTATCAGTATAGACCCCGAGCGGGACAGCGTACCCCAACTGCGAAAGTTTGCCGACCGGTTTAATGCAAATCATGATAATTGGTGGTTTGTTACAGGCAATAAAAAAGAAATTTATGATTTTGCATTTACAGAAATGAAAGCCAGTGTGGCTGATCCCGGTATTGATACGGCTTTTATACATACCGAAAATTTTTTCCTGGTAGACAGCAATCGTATTGTACGGGGCTGGTATAATGGTTTTGATACTGTAAAACTGGCACAACTGGCCCGGGATATTCCTTTGCTCATGCTTGAAAAACAGAAAAACAGCCCTTCTGTTTTGCGAGACTTTATCCCCATACTGCCCTATATTATTATTGCCATCGGTATAGTTATTCTGGGTACCGTTTTATTGAATAAAAAAAGATTACGAGGCTAAATTCAATCCCATGCTGAAACCTGTTTTACAAAAGAATGATCGCCGGGCAAGCTGGTATATTTTCTCGGCATCTGCCCTCGTTTTTATGGGTATTTTATTTTTAAGCAATGTAAAGCTGGCAACAAAACTACCCTTTGACCCCCATGTATTTGCAGGCATTAATGCCATTCTTAATACCCTGGTTTCTTTTTTACTGATAGCAGCATTATGGGCAGTAAAAAAACGAAATTTTATAGGACATAAAAAAATTATGCTGGCCGCTATCTTTTTATCAGTGCTATTTTTATTGAGTTATATCGCCCATCATTTACTTACCGATGCTACCAAATTTGGCGACCTGAATCATGATCAAATAATAAGTGCTGATGAAAAAGAGAAGGCTGGCCCCATCCGCATCTTTTATTATTTCTTATTACTTACCCATATCCCTTTGGCAGGCATTATTTTACCCTTTATTTTATTTACTGCCTACCGGGCGCTGAGCGGAGATTATGAAAAGCATAAAAAGCTGGCTCGTTTTACCTGGCCCGTTTGGTTTTATGTAGCCGTAAGCGGGGTGCTGGTGTATTTATTGATAGAACCCTATTATTAAAGAGCTATAATTTTAATTCAAGGGCAGGATCCCAAAATTTATTTTTAAAATCTACCACCACATCATTCTTAACCCTAACGCCTTCTTTTTTTAAGAGCTCTTCCATTTCTGTTGCTGTTTTAAAATGATTTTTTCCACTGAGCATACCATTGCGGTTTACCACTCTTTGTGCAGGTACTTTCGGGCGGGCATGATGCGCTCCATTCATAGCCCAGCCAACCATGCGTGCCGATAATTTTGTTCCCAGGTAAGCAGCTATAGCACCAAAACTGGTAACACGGCCTTTGGGTATTTGCCTTACTACAGCATATACATCCTCAAAAAAACTGTATTTTTTTTCCGGGGCTGCAATAGGGGTAATATTTTTTTTAGCGGGAGCCGGCATATCCTGGTCTTTTATAGATACAACACTAATCTTAATTTTCTGTTTCTTTTAATTCTTCCTGTAATTCCCTATCCAGTTGCGGAATTTGTAAAGGCAGGCAAAATCGCAGGTAATGAATTTTTTTGCTTTGCGCAATGTCTAAACGCTCATAATGGGTTTTTATTAAAAGTTCCGGTTTGGGCTGAGTATGATATATGTCATCATTATCTTCTAACAGGGTTAAACCATATTTTGCGATTACCTTTTTTGTAAATTGGTAAAGCGCCGGTGAATCTGTTTTAAGATGAATATTGCCTTTTGGTTTTAATATTTGATTGTACAACCGCAAAAAACGGGGATGGGTAAGTCTTTTTTTTGCTTTACTGGTTCTTAGTTGCGGGTCGGGGAAAGTGATCCATATTTCATCTGCTTCATGGGCATCAAAATAGGCAGATATACTTTCAATTTGGGTACGTAAAAAGGCGGCATTTTCTAACTTTTCATCCAACGCTTTTTTAGCGCCGATATACATGCGGTTTCCTTTAATATCTACACCCACAAAATTTTTATTAGGATATAGCCTGGCTAAGCCGGTTGTATATTCACCACGCCCGCATGCCAGTTCCAGCACAATGGGATGGGTATTTTTGAAAAAAGAATGCCATTTACCCGCCATATTTTCAGGATACTCAAGTACATGATCAAATGTTTTTATTTGGGCAAAGCGTAATAATTTCTTTTGGGCCATAAGCCGCAAAGATAAAGTACAAATACGAGGAACGGGACGGGTTCCATACATTGAATTTTATAATAAACAAGTTTTTAAGCCTCGATGCTTTTCGTACTTTTGTGCCTTAATTTTTCTTAGCTATGATGCATAATTTTAATGCCGGCCCCTCCATTCTGCCCCGGGAAGTATTGCAACAAGCGGCCGCTGCCGTTTTAAATTTTAATAACACCGGTTTATCTATATTAGAGTTTGGCCACCGCACACAAGAATTTACTGCCGTAATGGAAGAAGCCAGGCAATTGGTAAAAGAGCTTATGCAGTTGGATGCTG
This sequence comes from Sphingobacteriales bacterium 39-19, assembly GCA_001898465.1. Lineage (GTDB taxonomy): Bacteria > Bacteroidota > Bacteroidia > Chitinophagales > Chitinophagaceae > Ferruginibacter. Next base: position 37,249 of record MKTX01000008.1, read on the forward strand.
ATCATGAAGTATTGTTTTTACATGGAGGCGCCAGTACCCAATTTATGCAAGTACCCATGAACCTGCTGGATGCTAAAGAATGTATGGCGATTGCAGACACTGGCGTATGGAGCAGTAAAGCCATTAAAGAAGCCAAATTATTTGGAAAAGTAGATATCGTTTGCTCATCCAAAGAAAAAAATTATACTTATATCCCTAAAGACTTTGCAATTCCCAATGATGCAAAATATTTTCATATTACCACTAACAATACCATTTACGGCACCCAGTGGCAACAAATACCGCAATGCAGCAGCAGCCTGGTTGCCGATATGAGCAGCGATATATTAAGCCGCCAAATGGATTTTAATCGCTTTGACCTCATTTATGCAGGTGCCCAAAAAAATATGGGGCCTGCCGGTGTGAACCTGGTAGTGGTAAATAAAAATATTTTAGGAAAAGTAAAAAGAGCCATCCCCACCATCATGGATTACCGGAATCATATTGCAGAAAAAAGTATGCTCAACACCCCCCCTGTTTTTGCCGTGTATGTGAGTATGCTTACCCTGCGCTGGCTAAAAGCCCAGGGCGGTATTAAGGCTATTGAAAAAATAAATAATGCCAAAGCGGCATTATTATACCAGGCCATTGATGAAAGCTCACTGTTTACCGGTACAGTTGCAAAAGAAGACCGCAGCAAAATGAATGTATGCTTTGTAATGGGGAATGAAAATATAGAAAAAGAATTTATTCAATATACCCGGGCCCTGGGCATTGCAGGCATTAAAGGGCATAGAAGCGTAGGCGGCTTCAGGGCTTCTTTATATAATGCCTTACCCATTAGCAGTGTAGAAGTGCTTACCCGGGCTATGCGTGATTTTGAAAATGGCCAAAGAGCCTGAATGCATGGCTATATGGTTAAATAACCAGTATAAAAAATTAAGCGCCCCCTTTTTTTTAAATGATTTTTTAGAAGGATATAACCTTACATTTGAATTTTTAAGAATTGAACTATGGCAAAAATTTCACCCTTTAAAGCACTTAGGCCCGAAGCCCAGTTTGCAAAAGCAGTAGCCTCAAAACCGTATGATGTATTAAGCAGCGAAGAAGCAAAAATTGAAGCCCAGGGTAACCCCAATTCTTTCTTGCATATTACTAAAAGTGAAATTGATTTACCTGCCAGCATGGATAGCCATGCCCCGGAAGTATATCAAAAAGCAAAAGAAAACTTATCGGCATTTATAAGCCGTAAAATTCTATTCCAGGAAGATAAGGCCTGCTACTATATTTATAAATTAGTGATGAATGGACATAGCCAATTTGGTTTGGTATGCACCAGTTCGGTAGATGATTATGAAAATGGTATTATAAAAAAGCATGAGTTTACAAGACCCGATAAAGAGAGAGACCGGATTGAACATATGAAAGCCATTGGAGCACAAACAGGCAATGTTTTTTTAGCCTATAAAAATGTAGAAGAAATGGATGCACTGGTTTCCCGGTGGACAAACGAGAAAAATTGCCAGTACGACTTTATCGCCGACGATGGCGTACAACATAGTATTTGGATAGTGAATGATACCGATACCATTGATGCGATTACCTCTTTATTTGCCAGCAAGGTTCCTGCTACCTATATTGCCGATGGGCATCACCGTGCAGCATCTGCTGCCAAAGTAAGAAAAGAACTGGGTGATAATGCCGGCCCCGAAGCCAATTATTTTTTAACCACCCTGTTCCCTGCCAATCAATTACAAATTTTAGATTATAACAGGGTAGTAAAAGATTTGAACGGATTAAGCGAAACCGCTTTTTTGCAGGCATTAGAAAATAAATTTTCAGTACAGGAAAGAGCAGAAGCCGTGAAGCCTGAAGCCCCTCATGAATATGGATTGTATATGAATGGGAAGTGGTATGCTATTACTGCAAAGCCCGGGAGTTTTGAAACCGATCCCATCCAAATTCTTGATATAAGCGTTTTACAAAATAATATCCTGGGGCCTATTTTGGGCATCCGGGATCAGCGTACGGATAAGCGGATTGATTTTGTAGGCGGTATCAGGGGCCTGGCCGAACTGGAAAAACGAGTGAACAGCGGAGAAATGAAAATTGCATTTAGTATTTACCCGGTTACCATCCATCAATTATTTAATGTGGCAGACAGTGGTGAGGTAATGCCTCCCAAAAGCACCTGGTTTGAACCCAAATTAAGAGATGGGTTACTTACCCACCTGATTGCGAATAACCAGGAGAACTAACCTTTTTAAAATATATACATTAAGGCAAAAGGGGTTTCTTAATACCATATACCCAATTATCCATTTAAGTTTTTTTATCTTTACCGGGCATGAAAAAATTAGTGACGGCTCTTTATGGAGTTTTTAGCCTGGTAATATCCATTGCACAAACAACTACGGAGTTACAGGAAACAGCCCGAAATTTTATGCGCCAGGGCGATTATGCCAATGCCATAATTGTACTGAACCGGGCAATAGAACATGATCCTCAAAATATTTTATTGGCAAAAGATCTGGCGCTGAGCCAATATTATGCTGGAAATTATAATAAGGCGCTGGAAACCATTAAACCTGTTTTAGAAAGAGAAGAAGCCGATGACCAGGCTTTCCAGGTTGCAGGAAATATTTACCGGCAACTGGGCATGAATAAGGATTGTGAAAAAATGTACCGCAAAGCGCTGAAACGATTCACCAATAGTGGGGCGCTTTACAACGACCTGGGCGAGCTGCAATGGGCACAAAAAAATAAAGAAGCCATTAAAAGCTGGGAGAAAGGCATTGAAGCAGAACCTTCCTTTAGTAAAAATTATTACAATGCCAGCCGCTATTTAATAAATACGACCGACTATATATGGGCGCTTTTGTATGCTGAAACATTTTTAAACATGGAACCCTTCAGCAATAAAACACCCGAAATTAAGCAGCTCTTACTGGATGGGTATAAACGCTTATTCATGCGGGCAGATATTACAAAAAGCAGCCAGGATAAAAATCCTTTTATACAAGCTTTTTTAACCACCATGAATAAGCAAAGCGCAACCATGGCAGGGGGTGTAAATGCTGAAAGTTTGGCGATGGCACGCACCCGTTTTATTTTAGATTGGTATAGCAGCGGTACGCTTCCGCAATACCGGCTGTTCGATTACCAGCGACAATTGCTGAAAGAGGGGCTTTTTGATGCTTATAACCAATGGATTTTTGGGGCAGTACAAAACCTGGGCACTTATCAAAACTGGTGTGTCATTCACAATGAAGAATGTAAGAACCTATATAATTTTCAAAAATCAAGGATATATAAAGTGCCGGAGGGGCAATATTATCATTAAGAAAAAAGCAGTTCTTTATTACATTACTGTTACCCCATATCATATGCGGTAGTTTCAAATACATCGCCTGCTTTTAGGTGAGAAATATAAGCCGGGTGGGTTACCTCCAGTTTGTAATGCGTAGTGGGAGCATATAGAATAAGGGCCTCTTCGGTAGAAGAAATGTTTTCTTCTCTTTCAATTTTACTTCTTAGTACATCCTCCTCTTCCTGCGTTGAAATGTTTCTTTCTTTTTCTAAAACATGAAATGCACTAATAAATGTATTTACATTTTCTCTTAACCAGTTGCTGTTAGCGGGTTCAGCGCCCATCTCTTTAATGGTTTTTCTTAATACGGTTTCTTCTCCGGGTGCATCTAAGAGTATCATTAACGCTGCCAGCTTCGTACTAAATCCATTGGCATAAAATCAGCATTGCCGGTTTCATAACTACTAAAGTCTAAAGCATGATTCTCTGTTACATGAATTTTAATGATTGCATTGGCACTTGACATACCGTGATTGGTTTATTGACTCCAAATATAACTATTTTCTTCTTTCTTGTTCCTACTTCAGTCATGAAACGATGACCTTCTTTTATTTTACTATTTTAAAGGCTAACTTTACCAGCATTTTAAAAATGTATATATGAAAAAGACTTTTGTTTTTACTGCCGTTATAGTGTTATGTGTAGCTTGCAACAGCGGCCCAAAAACAGACAAAGCAGCCGTAACCGATAAATTAGAAGTAGCACAGGCAGATGGCGACATTTACCCAATTAATCATGCTAGCCTGGTTACCTGGCAAGGGAGCAAACCCACAGCCACGCATACAGGTACTTTTACGTTAAAAGAAGGATCCTTCCTGGTAAATGACCATCAGCTTACAGGAGGTAATTTTATTATTGACATCACTTCATTAAACAACCTGGACCTGGCATCGGATCCGGAAAATAAAAAGAAATTAGAAGGCCATTTGAAAAGCCCTGATTTTTTTGATGCAGCCATTTATCCCACGGCTAAATTTGAAATTACAAAGGTAACGCCCATCACGCCCGAAGAAGCCCGGGATGCAATATTAAAAGATGCAACGCACATGGTACAGGGAAATTTTACTTTAAAAGACAGCACCAAAAGTATTCATTTCCCGGCACTGGTTACAATAGATGATAAAACCGCCACCGCAACCGCTGAATTTAATATTGACCGGTCGCAATGGGGATTAAATTATAAAGGGCCCAATCATCCGCAGGATTGGTTTATAAGTAAAGAAGTTCATATTAAATTAGCAATTTCAGCTGCTAAAAAATAAATAAAACCTTATAAAAAAGGGTATTTCACAGGAGCCGCCTGCTGTGCAGATGGCTTTTTTTATTTATCTTGTACACACATACCCGTTATCCTTCGCAAGAAGTGTAAACCCTGATTATTTTAATCATTAACCTGTATTAATTGTCATTTAAAATATGAACAGCATTAAACGACTTTTTGATTTTTTAGCCTTACAACAACAAAAGTTTCCTAAACCCGATATGCTGGCCGCAAAAGAAAATGGCAATTGGATTAAATATAGTACAAGCCAGGTAGCCGCTATGGTAGATCAATTAAGCGCCGGCTTACTGCGTTCCGGTTTATCTGTCAATGCCGATTCGGTAGCAGCAAAAGAAAAAATCGCCATCATATCCAGGAACAGGCCCGAATGGATTATGCTGGACCTGGCCTGCCAGCAAATTGGAGCTATCCTATGCCCTATTTATCCTACAACCAATGTGCACGAACTTGAATTTATTTTTAATGATGCCAGTATAAAATATGTTTTTATCAGTGGCGAAGAAATTTTAGAAAAAGTACATTCCATTAAAGACAGGGTGCCCTCATTACAAGCCATATATGGTTTTGATGAATTGCCAGGCATACAAAACTGGCAGGTACTGCTAAAAGATATTACAGAAAAAGAACTGGGCCAGGTGGCCCTGGTCAAAAAGCAAATTGATGAATTTTCCTGTGCTACTATAATTTATACTTCGGGTACCACGGGCAAACCCAAAGGGGTTATGCTAAGCCATCATAACATTGTGAGTAACGTATTAAATTCAAAATCTACCTTCCCTTTTGATGATGAAAAAGAAGCCCGCTCCCTTAGCTTTTTACCACTCAATCATATTTTTGAGCGAATGGTTACATATATCTATATATGCAGTGGCATTTCTATTTATTATGCCCAAAGCCTCGATACCATTGGTGAAGACTTAAAAGAGGTAAAGCCCCAGCTTTTTTGTACCGTGCCCAGGCTGCTTGAAAAAGTGTACGAAAAAATTATGGCAAAGGGGGCAGAACAAACCGGCATTAAGAAAAAATTATTTTACTGGGCAGTAGGCCTGGCAGAAAAATATGATGCTCAAAACAAAGGTTCATTGAGTTACCGCTTGCAACTAGCCCTCGCAAATAAAATTGTATTTTCCAAATGGAGAGAAGGCCTGGGCAATCATATAAAATTTATTGTAACAGGTGGCGCCGCCTGCCAGGTAAGGTTATTACGCATATTTACCGGTGCCGGTGTGCCTATTTACGAAGGCTACGGGCCTACTGAAAACAGCCCGGTGATCAGTGTGAATTGCAGGAAAGAAGGAGGTACTAAATTTGGAACGGTTGGCCTGCCATTAGACGGCCAGGAAGTAATCCTGCAACCCGATGGTGAAATATGTGTAAAGGGCCCCAGTGTGATGATGGGTTATTATAAACGCCCCGACCTTACCCGGGAAACCATTATAGATGGATGGCTTTATACAGGTGATATTGGTGTGTTTGAAGGCAAGTTTTTAAAAATAACAGACCGTAAAAAAGAATTGTTTAAAACCAGCGGGGGTAAATATGTAGCGCCGCAGCCCATTGAAAATAAAATGAAAGAATCGCCCCTCGTAGAGCAAATGATGGTAGTAGGGGCCGATCATAAATTTGTGGGCGCCTTAATTGTACCGGCTGTACCAAGCCTTAGGGAATGGATGCGCCAGCAAAACATTCCTTTTACCAATATTGAAGAAGCCATTCATTTACCCCAGGTGCTAAATTTATATAAAGATTTAGTGGATGCATTTAACAGCTATTTTAATAATGTGGAACAAGTAAAAAAGTTTGAATTATTACCCCATGAATGGACGATAGATACAGGAGAACTCACGCCCACATTAAAATTAAAACGAAAAGTAATTATGGAAAAATATAAAGATGCTATAGAAAGAATATACCAGGGATAAACGGATATCCCATTTTTTTTATCATGATTACATCCATATAAACCAGCCGAAATGACCGGCCTCATAAAACATCTTAAAAATACCCTGCATTTATTTTACCCGCATCATTGTACCGGCTGTGGTAGCGATTTACTTTCACAACAGGAAATGCTTTGCCTTGCCTGCTTAGGTGCCTTACCGCATACAGGTTTTGAAAATATAGCCGGGAATGCCACCGAAAAACTCTTTGAGGGCAGGGTTCCATTAAGAGCGGCACATAGCCAGTTTTATTTTGCAAAGCATAAATTGATCCAGCATCTTTTACATCAACTCAAGTATAAAGGCAATAAAGAAATTGGAATTTACCTGGGAAATATCATGGGGCAGGCACTTTTAAAAAGCAGCCGGTTTGCAAACCCTGATGCCCTTATTCCTTTACCGCTACATGCCGATAAAGAATTTAAACGAGGGTATAATCAATCGCTATTGATTTGCAAAGGAATGGCAAAAGCTATGCAAGTGCCTGTGATTACAACTGCCGTAAAACGGAAGCGTATTACAGAAACCCAAACAAAAAAACACCGCATGGAAAGATGGCAAAATGTAGAAGACAGCTTTGTATTACAGGATGCCCCTGCAATTACCCATAAACACATATTGCTGGTAGATGATGTAGTAACTACCGGTGCCACTTTAGAAGCCTGTTCATCGGTATTACTCAAGCAACCGGGTGTTTCGGTAAGTATTGCCACCCTGGCTATTGCCAATAAATAGTTTAATTGTAGATTTGTTTTACATGAAAAATATTTTGCGCATCCTGGTATTACTCGCTTCCGTGTATTTTATTTCCTGTGCCAAGGAAAATTATATTACCGGCGCCGAGGCTAGGCTAAGTACCAGCATAGACACCCTTAAGTTTGATACCGTATTTACATCTGCAGGTTCTGTAACCAGGCATTTTACAGTGCTGAATGAAAATGATCAAAAGCTAAAACTAAGCGCTATAAAATTAATGGGCGGATCGCAATCTCCTTTTAAAATTAATATAAACGGCAGTGCTGTAAATGAACTGGCCAATATAACCCTTGCCGCCAACGACAGCTTATATATTTTTGTATCCGTGTATGTAGATCCCAATGCGGCCAACCTGCCTTTCCTGCTTTCTGATAGCATACAAATACAATATAATGGCAATACCCGTTATGTACAACTACAGGCCTATGGCCAAAATGCAATCTTTCTTAACCATACAATTATCAGTAGCAATACTACCTGGAGCAATACCCTCCCTTATGTGATATTAGGCAGCCTGCAGGTAGATACCGGGGTTACGCTCACCCTGCCGGCCGGGGTAAAAATATACAGCCATGCCAATGCCCCTTTTATTGTAGATGGCACTTTACTGGCCAATGGCAGCATTACCCAACAGGTTGTATTTGCCGGCGACCGGTTAGATGAACCTTATATAAATTTCCCCGCTTCCTGGCCGGGTATTTACTTTAGCGATGTAAGTACCAATAACCGGTTAACATTTACCGTGGTAAAAAATGCATACCAGGCGATAACCGTCAGTGGCGCCTCTTCTTTAACCAATACCCAGTTATGGATGCAACAATGTATTATTGATAATGCTTACCAATCCGGCTTGTATTGCCTCAATGCACATGTAGAAGTAAATAATTGCCTGTTCAGTAATTCTAAAAATAATATTTTCCTGGAGCTGGGGGGCCTGTATCGTTTTACCAATTGCACTTCGGTAAGTTATTCTACTCAATATCTTTTGCACCATACCCCCGTACTGGCCACCCAAAATTATACGAATATTGCCGGTATTATTTTAACAGCACCCATGGAAGCCGATTTTATTAACTGCATATTCTGGGGCGATCATGGCGATGTGGAAGATGAAATGGTATTTAACCGGCAGGGGCCGGATGCCTATATGGTAAATGTGGAAAATTGTATTTATAAAACTACAAATGCCCCGGTAAACGCACAAATCATCGCTTCGATAGCGAATGCAGACCCAGCTTTTGACAGTATTGACCTCAATCACCAATATTTTGATTTCAGGATCAGCAACCCGGGCGCCCCGGGTATTGACCAGGGCCAGCCCACTCCTTTTTTATACGACCTGGATAATAAAGCAAGGGATATAAACCAAACGGATATGGGTTGTTATGAAAAACAATAATATGGGCAGGGTTTTTGCAGAGTCTTTAACTTATAAAAATGAATATGAAATATAATACAAACAAGATTATCCTGGCAATTTCAGTTTGCCTTTTATCCTTTACAGCCTGCCATGCCCAAACCCATACACAAACCCCAAAAGCGGCAGCCACCTCCATTTACCAATTCCAGGTTCCGGATTTAGAAGGAGGTATTATAAATTTTGCATCCTTTAAAGGAAAAAAAATACTGGTGGTCAATACGGCATCTAAATGCGGGTTCACGCCACAGTACAAAGACCTGGAAGCATTATATGAAAAGTATAAAGACAAATTGGTGATTATAGGCTTTCCTGCAAATAATTTTAATGAACAAGAGCCCGGCAGCAATGAAGAGATAAAAGCATTTTGTACAAAAAATTATGGAGTGAGTTTCCCAATGGCCGAAAAAATTTCGGTAAAGGGATCGGATATGGCTCCCATTTACCAATGGTTGACACAGAAAGAAAAAAATGGCGTTTTAAATGCACAAATAACCTGGAACTTCAATAAGTTTTTATTGGATGAAAACGGCCGGCTTATTGCCTGGTTCCCCAGCAATGTAACCCCCTTATCGCCAGAGATTGTTTCAAAACTATAAAGAGCGTTTGCACAAACCTTGCTCCCGGTTTACCGGCAAAGTTTCAAAACCCGTAATATTTTCATCCTTCATCAAGGCACTTTAAAGTAAATTTCAGTGCCCCCCACAGAATATGCCCCGGCAGCGGAGGAATGAGAGGGGGGGGGTGAGTTAATAGGGTTATCTTTTAAAAATTGTATCGAAATGAAATTCTAAAAATTCTTTTTTGGGCAAATATTTCTTCGGTATATGAAGTGGTGAATTAGTAAGATGAGCAAAATATTTTTCGTAATAATTTTCTTTCTTCTTTTTCTTTATGAGTAGTGAAATCAAAACCTCAAACTTATCATTGGCGCTTATATAACCTTTGTCAAAAGCCCTATCATATAAAGCAGAAAAGCAAATACCATTTTCAGGATTCAACCTCTCATTTTTATTTTTAGACCATGGAATAATATGGCTTGCAAATAGTAAATCGGGAATATTAATTCCAGTAATAGCACATTTACTAGAATAATTTACCATTACAATTTTCCTGAAAAAGTTTTGATTTACCCTTGTTCTTACTTCACGAATTTTTGTTTCCCCCTTTAAATTTTCTGTTCCTGTAAGGATATCTGCAAACTTTTGTTCGATGGTTTCATTTTCTTTCTCTGCTAAAATTTTTTCGCTTTCAAAAATCAGCGCTTCCTTGTTATTTATAAATTCATTCCAGATTGGCTCTACTTGATTTCTTCCACCAGACATTCCTTTAACCCCTCTCTCCTGATGATAAGGGTCAACATGTGCGAAGTTGGTTAGTCTTATTGCAACTGCATCTGGAGTTCTTCCAATGATGTTTGCTAAACGAATTATTTCTGGAGTACGGCTATGCATTTTACCAAAGTCTAATTGCCAGTAAAGATTAAAAGCAAGAATTAATTCATCCTTTGTCCAGTTTATTTTAGCCATTATAATTTTTCATTTGCAACGTAATGAATATTTATGAACGATGGAGCTCAATAGTAGCAATGCGATGAAGGGATTCCGATGAAATAATATAGCGTTGGCCCTGCTTTTAGAAATATAAAGCTAATATAATTACAAAATATAGGGTGCTATATATTGAACATTTTATTTGCAAAAAAAAGGGGGGCGCAGAATTTAAAAAAGTTTATGCTGATGTTTGGGCAGAAACTCCATAAGAATGGCATCTGCGGGTGGCAGCCAGGCTTTAAGCCAGGCTTGAATGTGCCTGTAATGGGCTAAAACCTGCCCCTCCTTATCCCTATTATTACAAATGAAAATAAACCGGCAAAGTTTATTACTGCCAGGAGTATTATTTGTTTTCCCCCTTAAAAATGGGCAAATTTGCGCTATGCAATTTTCGTCAGTTATTGGGCAACAAAATGTAAAAGATCAATTGTTGCAAATGCACCGGCAAAACAGGTTGAGCCATGCCTTGCTTTTTTTAGGCAAAGAAGGAAGTGGCGCCCTGGCCCTGGCGCTCGCATTTGCACAGTATTTGGTTTGTGAAAAAGTAAACGGTAAGCCATCTCCAGCTGCCCAGGCAGGGCCTTCGCTTTTTGGAGAAGAAACACCGATAAACACCCCTGCGGCTTTGCCCGTGGATTCCTGTGGCGAATGTGCAGCCTGCGTAAAAGCGGCTAAAATGATCCACCCGGATATTCATTTCAGCTTTCCTGTTATTACAAAAAAAACGGGTGAATCACCAGTAAGTAATGATTTTATAAATGAATGGAGGGCTTTCATACTGGCACACCCCTATGGGAATCTGTACGATTGGCTCCTGGCAATAGGTGCAGAAAATAAGCAAGGCAATATTACTGCCCGGGAATGCAATGATATGATTCATAAAATGAGCCTGAAGAGTTTTGAAGCGCCTTATAAAATAATGATACTGTGGATGCCCGAATTACTGGGTAAAGAAGGAAACAGGTTGCTCAAGCTGGTAGAAGAACCGGCGCCGGATACTTTATTTATATTAGTTGCCGAAAATGAATCGCAGATTTTACCTACCCTTTTATCCCGCACCCAATTGGTACGGGTACCCAGGCTTCATCGTTCGGATATTGAACAGGCTTTACAGCAACAAAACCAACCACTCCCCAAAGCCGCCCAAATTGCAGCCACCAGCGATGGAAATTTTCATGAGGCTTTGCAACAACTGGAGCAAGATGAAGATGATTGGGAAACCCTGCTGCGAAACTGGCTAAATACAATTATAAAAACCGGGCCGGCCGAGCAGGTAAAATGGATAGAAACGATTGCCAAACTGGGCAGGGAAAAACAAAAACAGTTTCTTAAATTTTTTATCCAGTTACTACAGGTTGCTATACGACTGCGGATAATGGGCGATTCGCAAGAAACCCGGGCAACAGCACCCGGCAGTATGAACGATTTTGCCTTACGCTTAAATAAATTTAGTGATATCACACAGCAGGAAGCCATCATAACCGAGCTGGATGCGGCCAGCTATTATATAGAGCGCAATGCAAATGCCAAAATGCTTTTTCATGCCCTTACCATAAGGTTATACCATATTATTACCAACAAATCAGTAATTTTGGTGAACTGAGGATTTTGAAATGGTGCCGGTAATGATTTTGATTCAATTAGGGTAATTCGCTTTCAGCAATATATTTAGCATTGTTGTGGGTTGTTCTGCATCTCTTTTTAGCAACCCTTTTTTGTAGTACACAGCAATGCACACTTTGGCTGCCATTTGCACACCTGTACAAGTGTGCGACGCCAATGAAGCTCATAAGCATTGCCGCTGCCGGGTACATTTCATTTTATCTTCTTTGCAGGAAACAAAATTGTAAAACCATTTATATGTAATTAATATGGGATGTGGAAGCTGTGGATCGGGAGGCGGTACCCCCGCCGGATGCCAAAGTCATGGACATTGTGCCAGCGGCGGTTGTAATAAAATGAATGTGTACGATTGGCTGGCCAACCTGCCATTTAGCGACCCGGAAAGTACCTGCCGGGTTGTGGAAATAAGTTTTAATAACGGTAGCAGGAAAGATTTTTTTAAGAATACCGGCACACAATATTTTGAAAAAGGAGATATGGTTGCCGTAGAAGGGGTAAACGGGTTTGATGTAGGATCCGTAAACCTTACGGGTGAACTGGTACGCTTACAGCTAAAAAAATATAATGTAGATGAGCATAGCCCCGACATTAAAAAAATATTAAGGCCTGCCAATAATAACGACCTGGCAAAGCTAAAAGAAAACAAAGCCCGGGAGGCACAGGTACTTATCCGGAGCCGTGCCATTGCCCGTACCTTACGATTAGAAATGAAGATTGCCGAAGTAGAAGTACAGGCCGATGGCCGAAAGGCTACCTTCTTTTATATTGCCGATGACCGGGTAGATTTTCGGGAACTGATAAAACTATATGCAGCAGAATTTAAAGTAAAAGTAGAAATGCGGCAGATAGGAGCCCGGCAGGAAGCAGGCAAAGTAGGCGGCATAGGAAGTTGCGGGCGGGAACTTTGCTGTAGTACCTGGCTTACCGATTTTAAAAGTGTAAATACCAATGCTGCCCGGTACCAGAATTTAAGTATCAACCAAACAAAACTAAGCGGCCAATGCGGGCGCCTGAAATGCTGCCTGAATTATGAGCTGGATACCTATATGGATGCCCTCCAGTTTTTTCCTAACGATGCCGAAGTACTGGAAGTGGCAAAAGGGCGGGCATTTTTAGTAAAGAAAGATATTTTTAAAAACCTGATGTGGTATAGCATGGCCGATAGCAATAAGCAATACCCGTTAAGCATTGAAACCGTAAAAAAAATTAAGGAACAAAATCGCCAGGGCATCCGGCCCGAAGAGCTGGAAACCGTAGAAGTGGTAAGCAGTAAACCCAAAGAGGTAGAACCAGAGTATGCCGACCTGGTGGGCCAAATAAGCCTGAATAGTTTAGAAAAAAATAGCCGCAGGCGCAGGGACAAAGAACGCAGCCAGCAACAAAACCAGCAGCAGCGTGGGAGCGGTAGCCACCCGCAGGGTAAAAACCCGCAAGGCCGTGGCCCTGCAAGGGGGCCGGGCCAAAATCTCAATCAACAACAAAGGCCTCCCCGGCAAGGAGGGCAAAACCCTGACCGGCAAAGGCCGCCTCAAAACAATCGGGGCAATGCACAGCGCCCGCCCAGGCCTCCCCAGCAAGGGGGTTCGCAAAGAGGCAAACCCAACAGGGGCCCGCAAAACAGGGGACCCAAGCCACCCGGCCCGGGCGCAAACAATTAATTTTATAGAAGCCGGCAGTGCCCGGCTTCCTTTTTTTATAAAGGCATTCGCAGCATATGATAGGATTACTGTAAATTCATCATCTTTGCTTTAGCAGTAAAAAAAAATACATGTCAATTTCAGTTACGCATTTAACAAAAACCTATGGTAGCCAGGTAGCGGTAAATAATATTTCATTTACCATTGGCAAAGGAGAAGTGGTAGGTTTTTTAGGGCCTAATGGGGCAGGAAAATCTACCAGCATGAAAATGATTACGGGTTTTTTGCCTGCCGATTCGGGAGAAATTGAAGTGTGTGGTATAAAAGTATCTCCCCATCATATTGCTTCTCATCGTAAAATTGGTTATTTACCCGAAGCAAACCCGCTCTATCATGATATGTATGTAAGGGAGTATCTTGAATTTGTAAGTGGTATTTACCAAATAAAAGAGAAGGGAAAAAGAATTGAAGAAGTAATAAAAATGGTGGGGCTTACGCCTGAATCGCATAAGAAAATAGGGCAGCTAAGCAAGGGTTATAAGCAAAGAGTAGGCCTGGCCGCCGCTTTAATTCACAACCCCGAAGTATTGATCTTAGATGAACCTACCAGTGGGCTGGATCCCAACCAAATTGTAGAAATACGAAATGTAATTCAAACCCTGGCTACAAATAAAACAATTCTTTTTTCGTCGCATATTATGCAGGAAGTAGAAGCTATGTGCAGCCGGGTAATTATTATTCATAAAGGAAATATTGTGGCAGATGACCGCCTTGACGCCCTCCGGGGTAATGAAGGCTTTGGCATTACCGTACGCTTTTCGCAACCTGTTGATGAACTGCAATTGCAAAAAATAAATGGCGTTCAGCAAGTACAGGCATTGGCAGCAAATACCTACTCGCTGCACTGCCAGTATGCAGAGCCAGTAAAAAAGCATCTGCTCCAGTTTAGCATCCAGCATAATTTAGATATTGTAACATTACAAACCGAAAGCCGTAGCCTGGAAAATATCTTCCGGTCTCTTACCCTGTCACAGGAAGCATTGCAGTAAAAAAGGAAATCGTTTTTTTAGGATGTGTTATTTTATGGATACAATTTCTACTCTTATAAAATAGTACTTACCCCGTGTAAATACTATTGATTAAATGAACGGAATTTCAATTCTGTAAAATAGTAAGATTAATAAAAAAGCCGTTGCAAAAACAACGGCTTTAACATGTACATGAAATATGTTATGGTTTTTGCCCGGGCATAGCCGAAGCAGGTGCATGATGTTTTATATTTTCAATATTGGGGCGGCTATGCGCATCAGTATTACGCAAAGTTCTCCAGCTATCACCATCCCATAAAAATGCAATAATGAACCAAACAAATAATATGAGGGGGGTTACAATGGTCATAATCATATTACGAACTTCATCGCCCAGGTGCATAAAAACAGATACAATGTAATAGGCTTTAAATAAGGTAAGGATGCATATTACCCCTTTTACAAATAAGATAAGCCCTTCGTTACCTCCATACCAATGCCTGGCGTGGCCGTAACCAAGTAATAGTTCTGCGGCTGTAAGAACAGAGAGAAGCCAAAATACTTTCCAAATCCGGCTTGTATTTTCTGCAGGCGCATGCTCAAAAGTAATTTCGGATGTTGCTGAATGATTGCTCATGATAATATAAACTCAGTTTTTTTGAATGTTAAATAAGGTAGAAACACAGGAATACAAATACCCATACAAGATCTACAAAATGCCAGTATAGCCCTGCTTTTTCTATCATTTCATAATGCCCCCGCTGATCAAAATGCCCCAGCCTGGTTTTAATAAGCATAATGGTATTTACCAGTACCCCGGTAAACACGTGAAAGCCATGAAAGCCGGTAATACCAAAGAAATAACCGCCAAATGCTACCGGCCCGGGTGTGGTTACATGTTCTGATGCGGCCAATCCCAATGCCGATAATTGTTCATGCGGTACTGCCGGTCCCCATGGGTTTTTAGATACGGTGGTTCCCCAGGTTTCAAGCGCTCCATTTACTAATACTTTATGTTCGCCTGTAATTAAATGCGTCCATTCCCAGGCCTGGCAACTTAAGAATGCAATACCCCCCAGGATGGTTAAGATCATATATTTTTCTACCCCTTTCCGGTTCATATGCCGCCCTTCATGTACCGCCAGCACCATGGTTACAGAACTAAAGATGAGGATAAAAGTCATTAAACTTACAAAGGAAAGAGGTAAGTCCTGGTGACCAAAACCCGGAAATGCATTAAACACCTGGTTGGGATCGGGCCAAAAGTTTACGCTAAAGCGAATGGTACCATAGCTTATAAGGAATGCACCAAAAGTAAACGCATCGCTCATTAAAAAATACCACATCATCACTTTACCGTATGTAGCATTAAAAGGGCTTTTACCCCCTGCCCACCATTTTGTTCCCTGAACTGTTGTTGTTGACATATTATGTAAATTCTAATACCTAAATTATTTTACGCTATTTGATCATTAATAAAAAAAGAAATAAATAAATCCACAAAGCATCTACAAAGTGCCAGTAAGTACTGGTTAATTCCATTGGCACAAGGCTATAGTTTCTTATTTTTTTACCAAATGCTTTTAGCATCATCACCAATAAAACAATAACGCCGCCCAGCACATGGGCCGCATGCAAACCCACAATTACCCATAAAAACGAATAGGACACATTGGATTTTACGGAGTGACCCAGGTTGAGCATTTGTATAAAGCCAATCAGCTGCAAAATAATAAACAGCACCCCCAGGAAAAAAGTTACTGCCATTAATGTTCTGTACCGTAACATGAGCCTGGCCTTAAAAGCTTTTTGCGCCAGCCAGATGCTCATGCTGCTGAACAGGATAACAGCCGTGCTATACCAAAAAACAATGGGCAGGTTAAAACTCTCCCAGCCTGCCTGGCTCCTCTTTACAATATAAGCGCTGGTTAAGCCGGCAAACATCATTAAGATGCTGCCAATGCCTACCCATAATGTAAATTTATGAGGGTGTATTTTATTTCTTTGTTCCATGGCCACTGCACTCATACCGCTTATTGATTCTTTATTTTAAAAATTTAAACTCCTTTATCAGCATACATGCTGAGTAATACGATCATCAGGTAAAAATATGAACTAAACATAACCAGCCGGGCGCTTCTACTATTCATTTTCACCAATAATTTCAAACTTACGCCTACCATCCAAACATTGCATACAAACAAGATCCAGAAACTTACCATGCCACTTATTCCATAGTAGTAAGGCAACATACCCACTGGTATCATCATCAAACTATACATTACGGATTGTATGGCCGTAAACCGGGTAGGTCCTTTATCAGCAGGCAATAACTTAAAACCGGCTTTACTATAATCCTTATGTGCCAGCCAGGCAATAGCCCAAAAATGGGGGAACTGCCATAAGAACTGGATGGCAAACAAAATCCATCCACCCGCACTAAAACTATCAGTGGCTGCTACCCACCCAATCAGGCAGGGAAAAGCCCCGGGAATAGCTCCCACCAATACCGCTATGGAGTTTACTTTTTTAAGCGGGGTATAAATAAACCCGTATAAAAATAAACTGAACAAACTGAGCATAGCGCTTTGAAAATTGAAAAAATACCAAAGCATACCCACGCCCAAAGCTGCTGCAATGCCGGCAAATGTATAGGCTTCTGCCTGCGACATTCTGCCTGCTGCAACCGGTCTTTTGGCGGTACGCATCATCATGGCATCTGTATCTTTTTCCATGGATTGGTTAATGGCATTGGATGCACCCGTAACCAGCATACCTGCTATAAAAAGTAAAAGAACTTGTAGTAAGTCAAATCTCACATTGGGGGCAATCAGGTAACTTACTACGGTACTGAATACCACCATAAAACTTAAAGTGAACTTGATCAATAAAAAATAATCTTTCACTTTACTTGCCAGTGCAAAACTGGATGAACCGGCTATGGGGTTATTCTCCTGATGCTCCATGAATCACTCTCTTTACGCCCCGTATTTTATTAATCCGGGAGCCTTCATCTGTTATTTTATTTCCAACATTTTCACTCGCTCCTATTCAAAACAATTTTTTAGTCTTTAATGAACGGACTCATTTTCTCCCACGGCTTCTGTTTGCGGAATAAAGTCACGCCCATCTTTAGAATAATCATAAGGCCAACGGTGTACTTCGGGAATCTCGCCTTCCCAGTTACCATGGCCGGGGTTAATCGGTGTTGTCCATTCCAGAGTAGTGGCACCCCAGGGATTGGTAGAAGTAACTTTCCTGCCTTTAAACATGCTATAAAAGAAATTTACAACAAACAGCAATTGCGTAATAAATACGATGATTGCTACAATGGAAATAAATTCATTAAGCCCGCCAAACATTTTAAATGATTCCCAATTGGCAAAATCATAATACCTGCGTGGCATGCCTGCAAGCCCTTCGTAATGCATGGGCCAAAATATTAAGTAGGCACCTATCAGGGTAATCCAAAAATGAACATAGGCCAGTGTATTATTCATATACCTTCCAAACATTTTAGGGAACCAATGATACAGGCCCGCAAACATTCCAAAGAACGAGGCCACACCCATTACTAAGTGAAAGTGGGCAATATTAAAATAAGTATCATGCAAATGAATATCTAAGCTGGAGTTACCCAGGTAAATACCGGTAAGCCCGCCACTTATAAATAAACTTACAAACCCGATTGCGAAAAGCATACCCGGTGTAAAACGAATATTACCCCGCCATAAGGTAGTAAGCCAGTTAAATACTTTGATGGACGAAGGAACAGCAATTAATAAAGTAAGGAGCACAAATACAGCCCCGGCAAAAGGGTTCATTCCGGTAACAAACATATGGTGTGCCCACACCAGGAAGGCCAGGATACAAATAGCAAACAAGGATCCCACCATCGCCATATATCCAAATATGGGTTTGCGGCTGTTTACAGAAATTATTTCTGAAGCCATACCCATGGCTGGCAACAGGATAATATACACTTCAGGATGCCCCAGGAACCAGAATAAATGCTGGAATAATATGGCGCTTCCCCCTTCATTTGGTAAAATTTTTCCGGCCACCACAATATCACTTAAGAAAAAGCTGGTACCCAGGTTCCGGTCAAAAATCAAAAGAATAACGCCTGAAAATAATACCGGGAAAGACAAAACCCCTAATATGGCCGTAAAAAATAATCCCCAAATCGTTAATGGCATACGGGTCATACTCATTCCCTTTGTACGCATATTTAAGATAGTGGTAATATAATTTAAGCCGCCCAGTAATGAGGATATGATAAAGGTTGCCATTGAAATAAGCCATAAATCCATCCCGGTCTTACTTCCTTCAGAAGCTTCGCCGAGTGCGCTTAAAGGCGGGTACACCGTCCATCCGCCGCTGGCAGGGCCGGTTTGTACAAATAAAGAAGATAGCATAATTACAGATGCAATAAAGAAGAACCAATAGCTTAACATGTTCAGCATGGGAGAAGCCATATCCCGGGCCCCAATTTGAAGGGGTATTAAAAAGTTTGCAAATGTACCGCTCAGGCCGGCCGTTAATACAAAGAACACCAAAACGGTTCCATGCATAGTCACTAAGGCATAATAAAATTCGGGGTGCAGTTTACCTCCTGTTGCCCAATGGCCAAAAATATCTTCCAGCCAGGGAAAAGTGCTTTCGGGAAACCCTAATTGCAAACGGAACACCACCGAAAAGAAGCCCCCAATGATGGCCCAGATGATGCCAGTAATTACAAATTGCTTAGAGATCATTTTATGATCCTGGCTAAAAATATATTTAGTAATAAAAGGTTCGTGATGATGCACATGCGCTGCGTGTGCTCCTGCATGTGCCTGTGATTCCTGTAATGTAATTGCGGTGCTCATGTATTTATATTTTTTCCCGGTAGGAGAATCTATTTTAATGTTTTACTTCCAGTTTTGCTACTGTCTTTTCTGTGGGTTCAGCTTTTGTTATTTGAATACTGTTCCCAATGGCTGCGGGTGCCGTAGCATTTTGCGCCATCAACGTGGCATATTCCGATTTTTGGGCGGCTAACCATCTTTTATATTCTTCTTTTGTTTCTACCACTATTACGCCCCTCATTGTAAAATGCCCTTTACCACACATTTGATCACAGCTGATCTCGTATACAAAATTGGGGTTTCCCGTACGTTTTTGCATTTGCTTGGTAGTGTACTTGGGGGTAAACCAAAGTGTGGTAGGAATACCCGGAACGGCATCCATTTTTAACCTGAAATGAGAAAGCCCCACATCATGTATAACATCCATAGAATTTATAACCAGTTTTACCGGCACACCTACGGGCAAATGCATTTCTGATGTACGAATATCATCATGACTTGCCGGGTCATTAAAATCTACCCCTAAAGTATTCCCTGATGGATTATTATATAATTTATAATTTTTTTTACCCAACACATTGTCTTTACCCGGATAGCGCATATCCCACCCAAACTGGTGACCGGTGATTTCAACTACATGTGCATTTTTAGGAGGTTCGCCGGTAAGTTTAAACCATAGCCTTAATCCAAATACCACCAGGATCATAAATGTAATAGCGGGTACGGTTGTCCAAAGTATTTCTAATTTATTATTATGCGGATAATAAAATGCTTTTTTACCTTCTTTTTCCTGGTACCGGAAAGAGAACCAAAATAGTAAAATTTGGGTAATAAAGAAGGCCAACCCTGTAATGGCAATGGTAACCATTAGTAAGGTATCAATAGATTCTCCCTCTACCGAAGCGGATCCCTGGGGAATTAAGGTTTTACCATAATATAAATGATTACAGTACCATACCCCAATAAGGCCCAGGATCAGGAAGGTTATCATTAAAAACCCATTGATCTTATTATTTTGTTTGCGGGAGGCTTCTTCTCCTTTCAAAACGCTTACATATTCGCTCGCTTTTGAAATTTGGAATATTACCACAAATAGAATAACACAAATCGCAATTAAAAAAAATGCCGTCATTTTATAAAATTTATCAGGCCATTATAAGGCGCTGGCTCATTAATATTTCTCTTTTTATACTTATTTGCTATAACTCAAAGTTAACTTAAAATTACAGTTCGATCAGGTGTGGTGAATCATACTCTCTTTCAGGTAAGGATTGTTCTTAGCCAATAAAGAGTTCCGGGTAATGTAACGGCCCACACCCCACATAATAATACCTATAAATAAGGCAGCAATTCCCAATTCAAATGGCATTAATTGAGCATTTTCATGTAATACGCCCGGCATTACCATTTGGTAAAAATTAATCCACTGGCCAAAGATGACAAGGATACACATGAATAGCATGAGCGTCCAGTTTCTTTTGGTACTTTTTTTCATTAATATAATTAATGGGCAAAGGAAATTTAAAATAAGGTTTAAGAAAAATAATCCATGGTAGGGTCCGCTTTTTTCGGCGGTACCAATTCGGTCAATAAAATACCGGGTTTCTTCTGTTTGGTTACTATACCAAATAAGCATGTATTGCGAAAACCACAGGTAGGTCCAGAATATAGAGAATGCAAAAATAAATTTACCGATATCGTGCAAATGTTCATCGGTAACATATTCTAATTGATTTTGATTGCGCAGGTAAATAACAAAGATGCCAATAAGCGATAAGCCCGATACAAAAGTACTTGCAAAAGTGTACCAGCTATACATGGTGCTATACCAATGAGCATCTAAACTCATTAACCATAACCAGGGTGTAGTAGAGGCCACTGTAAGGCCAAATACAACTGTAAACAAGGAAGCCCAAACGGTATTTTTCCAAACCCATTTTTTACCTGTTTCATAATCCATGGTACCCATGGCATCAGACTCCAGGCTAAACTTTCTCATTTTTTGTCCCAGTAACCACCACAGGCCTATTGAAACGGTAGAGGCAATTAAAAAGAACCCGGGATTTAAAAAGCCTTCTTTGCCCTTTAATATTTTATCGTGGGCAACGGCTTCTTTATCTAACCAATGGTAGATATCGGTACGGCCGCCAAAAACGATACACATTAATATGATTAAAGTAATAGCTCCCAGAATAGGAACCAGGCTGCTTATGGCCTCGGGTACCCTGCGAAAAGCAACCTGCCATCCGCCATGTGCCATAGTAGTAACACAAATAAAAAACATAGATGCATTAACCGTCAATAACCAGTAGGTACTATTTTGCAATAGTACCGCCCAAAAACGGGTACTGTTTACATTCTCGCCATGGCCGGCATGGGCGGTAGGGTGGTACATAATCAATCCCCATAAAAGAGCAAGAACGCCTGCTATGAGCAAGGCCATTGTCCATTTTTTATATGCTCCCGGTAATTCAAATTGTTGGTTCATCTAAAAAAATTATTTTTGTTTTGATGAGTGTAAAACTCAATCTGATTTATTTCTTTGCTGTTGTATCTTTTGTTGCTCCTGCTGTCATTGTACTATCAGCAGCCATGGCTACTTCGGTTCCCTGTAAACTGCGTATATATTTAATTACTTCCCAGCGTTGTTTACGATCTAGTTGTGAAGCATAACTACCCATATTGTTTTTGCCATAGGTTATTGAATAAAACATGGTGCCATCACTCATCAGTTTATATACATCACCGGTAAGGTTTGCCACCCCGGGTACTTTGGCTGCCAGCGGTCCCTGGCCGGTTCCTTTTGCATCATGACAAATGGCACAATTAATATTATATAAGCGGCCTGCTTCCTGCAAAGATGCTTTGGTAATTCCTGTAATGGGGTTTTCTACTTTAGCGCTTAAACGATACCCAACGGTATCATGGGCAATCATATAAGGATAAAGCTCACCTCTCTTGATGGTACCGGCAGGGGGCATAGCGTTGTAATAGATTTTTTTACCGCCCACTTTATCGGGGTTGGTTGTAAATTTATTACTGTCTAATTGGGCATAGGATTCAAATGCCCTGCTATAAGCCATGTCTGGCATATAAACTCTACCCGGGTCCCGATCGCTTCCGCAACCAACGGTAGCTATTGCTGCTACCAGTAAGCCCGCCATTAAATAAGTGATTCGTTTCATTTGTTATATATCAGCCTGCTTTTTCAGCAGGATTGGTTATACAATATTTAATTAAAATCCTACTTCGTCCCGATACAATTTTTGTTCTGTATCATACCGGCCAATCCACCATCCCGTTTCTGCTTCCTGTATATTAATATCTTCGGCGCCAGCACTGTTTAAAAATCCCTGCAGCTCTGCTTCGCTTGTATTGGGTGTACATTCTATAGCCATTACAAATTTATCATCGGTAGCCCGCAGGCTAAAATGATGTTTTTTTACAAAGGGCGCCAGGGTACACAGGTAACAAAATGTAAGCGTCATACCAATTGCCGAGAACAATACTGTTAATTCAAAAGTAATGGGAATCCAGGCGGGCAATGCAAAATGTGGCTTACCCCCAATATTGAGCGGCCAGCTTTTTGTAAATATCCAGCTGATAAATCCCAGGGCAGTGGCAGTACCCAAAGTTCCATAGATAAACCCTGCGGTATGGATACTTGTTTCCCTTATACCCAGTGCATGATCTAACCCATGTATGGGGAAGGGGGTATATACATCATGTATTTTGTACCCCGCTTTGCGTACATTTTTTACTGCGGGAAAGAGTACTTTTTCATCTGAAAAAGAACCTACCACAAATTTTTTTCTTCCTCCAGCCATAATATAATAATCTTATAATATTTTTTAATGCCTTCTTGCTGCTATTTCTTTTTCTCTAAAAACTTTTATTTATTTAATGTGCGTGTTCTACTTCTTCTATATAAAACTTCTCCGCATCTTCTTTTTCCATCTGCGTCATTTTTGCTTTATAATTTTCACCACTCGTTTTTAAGATCGCTTTAATTTCGGCCACCGCAATAATGGGGAAGAATTTAGCAAAAATGAAGAAGCAAGTGAAAAATAATCCAAACGTACCCAGGTAAAATCCAAGCTCCCAAATTGATGGTGAGTAATAAGTACTCCAGCTACTTGGCAGGTAATCCCGGTAAATAGAAGTAACAATAATTACAAACCTTTCGTACCACATACCAATATTTACAATGATGCTCATAAAGAAAGTAAATGTAACATTCCTTCTTAATTTTTGGCTCCAGAATACTTGTGGCGAGGCAACATTACAGAACATCATGAGCCAGTAACTCCAGCCATAAGGAGAATTTATATTTACCCGGTTTTCTTTAAAAGCATACCATTCGTAAGGGTTTTGCCCATACCAGGCAACAAATAACTCAGTAAGGTAAGCGCACCCTACAATACTACCCGTAAGTACAATTACTTTGTTCATGGCTTCTATGTGGCCAATTGTAATATAATCCTGCAGGTTCATCACTTTTCGTACGATGATGAGCAGGGTTTGTACCATGGCAAACCCCGAGAAAATGGCACCTGCCACAAAGTAAGGTGGAAATATAGTAGTATGCCAGCCGGGTATTACCGAGGTAGCAAAGTCAAAAGATACAATGGTATGTACAGATAATACAAGGGGTGTACTTAAGCCGGCAAGTACCAGTGACAGCGATTCGTGACGTTGCCAATGCTTGGTACTGCCCGTCCAGCCAAATGCAACCACTCCATAAAATAATTTTCTGAATTTGGTTTTGGCCCTGTCTCTTACTGTTGCCAGATCGGGAATTAAACCCGAATACCAGAATAATAAGGATACGGTAAAGTAGGTGGATACTGCAAATACATCCCAAAGCAGCGGAGAGTTAAAATTCACCCAAAGCGGGCCACGGGTATTGGGATAAGGGAAAATAAAAGGCGCCATCCACACACGGCCCATATGCCAAATAGGAAACTGGCCGGCACATATTACCGCAAAAATGGTCATGGCTTCTGCAGCCCGGTTTACCCCGGTACGCCAACCCTGGCGGAATAATAATAAGATGGCTGAAATAAGTGTTCCCGCATGCCCAATACCAATCCACCACACAAAGTTGGTAATATCCCAACCCCAGCCAATGGTTTTATTGAGGTTCCACTGGCCAATTCCGTATGCAACATCCCGGTAAACACTATATACACCAAATATGAGCAGCGCTACGCTAATCGTAAATCCGATATACCAAAGCCTGCTGGGATTTGTTTCAATAGGGCCAATAATATCTTCGGTTATCTGGTGATAATCTTTATCCCCATCAACCAATGGTTCCCTAATCTGTGATTCGTATTTGAGTAATGACATATTAATTTATTACAGCAATAATTCTTATTAATAAAAATAAAACCTCTTATGAAGTCTTTTCCGTTTCTTTCTTTTGTCCAGGCATGGAGTGCATTTCTGTTTCATCTGGTACGGGGTAAATATTATCCCGGTCAGTATTTCTCACTTTTGCCAGGTAACTTACGTTGGGTAATACGTGTAATTGTTCCATTACGTAGAAGTTACGATCCTGCTGATCCACATGCCGTATTTTATATACATCGCTCTCTTTATCGTTTACATTACTAAAGCTAATGGCATGTGTAGGACAAGCCTGCATACAAGCTGTTTTTACATTGCGAACAATGGATGGGTCGCCTTGCTTTTTCGCCTCCAGTTTACTGTCTTGCAGACGTTGAACACAGAAAGAACATTTTTCAATTACCCCCCGGCTTCTTACGGTTACATCCGGATTCAGCACCATACGGGGCAGGTCTTCATTCATCATAAATACAACTTCATCTAAATCTTTTCCACGCAAAGGTTCCTGGTTATCGGGGAAGCTATCGGCGCCATTATAATCCAGCCAGTTAAACCGGCGAACTTTATAAGGGCAGTTGTTGGCACAATAGCGGGTTCCAATACAACGGTTATATGTCATTTGGTTGAGCCCTTCGCTACTATGGTTTGTTGCTGCTACGGGGCACACATTTTCGCAAGGGGCATTATCGCAATGCTGGCATAGCATGGGTTGAAAAACCACATCGGGGTTTTCCATATCCCCGGCAAAATAACGGTCTATCCGAAGCCAGTGCATATCATGATAGCGCTGTACCTGTATTTTTCCTACTACGCTTACATTGTTTTCTGCAGAGCAGGCAACTACGCAGGCGTGGCAACCGGTACAGGTATTCAGGTCAATATTCATTCCCCATTTTATACCCGGCCTGTCGTAGGTGGGGTACATGGTACCATCTTTATTAAAGTCATCATAACCATGCGGTATGAGTTGTTCTTTCTCGTGGCGTGCTTCTTCCAAAACTTCTTTGGGATTGGCGATATAGCTTTTTAAATTGGTTTCATAAATCACCGGGCGATTTTCTGATGAACCATGAACCTGCATCTGTGCTAATGGATATACATTCGTACCCGATTTTTCGATGGTTGCAGGCGCTATATAAATATTATTGGTGCCATTAAATGAAGTAAAAATATATGCATTCTTTCCGGACTTATAGGCCGCCCTGCCAATTCTTTCATAGTTTACTTCATCTTTATCACTACGGCCTTTTCTTCCGTATCCTAACGCAATGGCAATGGTACTTGCATGTAAGCCGGGAATAATCATGGCTGGCAGTTCTAATGAACGGCCATTTACGGTAACTTTCACAACCGGTTTTTCGGGTGTTACTTCATATTTATCGGCCTGGCGCTGATTATTTAAAAGATCTAACCCCAATAAGGATTTACCCATGGCCGGGCTTATCATGGCATAATTATCCCAGGTAACCCGGGTAATAGGATCCGGCAGTTCCTGCAACCATGGATTGTTTGCATGGTTCCCGGTACCTATTGAAACTTTTTCGTAAAGAACTACTTCTATATTGCCAGATTTTACGGCTGCCAGTTTGGAGGCAGCTTCAGCAAGGAGTGCCCCGTTATATGCCGCACTGCCTGCAGGCATTACCGCCGGTTCTACCACGCCATCCTGTAGCGCTTTATCCCAATTTGTTTCGCCGCCAAACTTAGCCGTCCAATAATCTTTTAAGTAGCTATAATAATCATTTTGTGTACCCGCATTTACAATAACAGCGGCCGGTGCTTTAGCCACAGCACTATCATGGGCAGGGGCTGCCGATGTATTTACAGTAAGCTTAAATAAAGATTCCTGGAAAGGCCTGGTTTTGAATAAAGGGTTAATAGCCGGCTGTATCATACTGATATAACCGGTTTGCGGCTCTGCATCACCCCAGCTTTCCAGCCAGTGACTGGATGGTATAATATATTTGCAGTACTCAGAAGTTTCATCCATCGTACTGTTATATGAAACGGATACCGGTAATTTGGCTAACCCATCAGCAAATTTTTTGCCATCTGCCAGGGTGTAAACCGGGTTACAATCATAAATTAATAAAGCGCCTATATTGCCTGCCATTACATCGTTAGCCAGCTGCATCATTTCTGTATCTAATCCCTTGGCCCTGTTATTTGTAACCGCCCAGTTAATGGTAGTACCATTTGCTCCAATAGCTTCGTTGATGGCATTTACAACAACCTGCACATTTACATCGTTACTTCCGCAAACCACCAAACCTGCGCCTTTGGCAGCATTTAATTGTGCCACGGCCAGGTCAATTCCTTTTACCAGTTTAGCATCATTAAGGGCAGGTGGGTTTCCGCTTCCTGTTAATTTTGCCAAAATATGTAAAGCCACAGCTCCTACTTCTGAGGGCTTATGCGTAAAGCGATCATCGGCATTGCTACCGGTAAGGCTTAGGGTACTTTCAAAATGAATATGGCGGCTTAATTGAGGATTGTCTTTATTGATCCTGCGATTTACGGCATACCCCTTGCTGAACTCTACAGGGCTAATCCAGGTACCCAGGAAATCGGCGCCCAGGCTTACAATCGTTTTTGCTTTATCAAACTGGTAGGCGGGAATTGCCCTTTTACCATAATTGGCTTCATTTGCCATAAGGATACCGCTATAGCTTACTGCATCGTATTGTACATGTTTGCTACCGGGGTATTTTGCTAAAAATTTAGCAATAAGATCAAGCGTAGTAGGTGAATTTACTGTAGATGTGAGTAAAACCACAGGCTTGCCATTTACAGCAGCCAATCCATCGGCCAGCATTTTATCAATAGCGGCAAAACTGGTTACTTCTTTATGATCATTACCACTTAATTGTAAAGGATGGCGTAAACGGGTGGGATCGTACAGATCCAATACACTGGACTGAACACGGGCACTGGTACCGCCTTTTGTAATAGAAGACATTTCATTTCCTTCTATTTTAATAGGTCTGCCTTCCCGCTGTTTTACCAATACACTGATGGCTTCCCCGGCATTGATGTAAGTGCTGGCATAATAATTAGCGATACCGGGAATTACATCATCAGGTCGGTGCAGGTAAGGAACCGTTTTACGTACGGGTGTTTTACAACTTGCTGCAATAGCTGCGGCTGCCGTACTGAAGCCAAGATATTTTAAGAAATCTCTGCGGGGCGTTTTTGCATCGAGTAAACCTTTACTATCTAACTCTTCTATAGGAAGCAACTCTTCATTAAATTCTTTCTTCACTGATTCCTGAAAAGCTTCAGACTGGGTCAACTCACCAAAATTTTGCCAGTATTTTTTGTTACTCATATTATTTAGCTAACCCAAATGGGTCTTTTAATCTCAGAATATATTTTTTTTAAACCCCTAAACACTTTTAATAATGGCATTTTTGGCACTCTGTACCGCCAATGCTTTCTACAGTTACACTATCCATTTTATGATTTTTTATATCGTTATGGAATTTTTCGTATATGCTGTAAAACTTATTGCCTTCACCGGTTTTATTATTGTAAAAATCAACTTTCGTTTCCCTGTGGCAGTTAATACACCAGCCCATGCTGAGGTCGCTAAATTGTTTCACTTCTGCCATTTTTTGAATTTCGCCATGGCAGGTTTGGCACTGTTGTTTGCCCACTTTTACGTGTTGGCTATGATTAAAATAAACATGATCTGGCAGGTTATGAATTTTTACCCAGGCAATTGGTTTGGCACCATCGGGAATGCCATCGTTATTATTATCGGGTTTATATTGTTTGTTGGCAGCGTCCCACCCGGCATAAGCATACAGTTTTTTAATTTCGGCGGTTCCATCTACGGCCGATCCATCTTCCCGGACCAATTTTAAATCGCCTTTATATTCATTAATGGCCACGTGGCAATTCATACATACATTTACAGAAGGAATGCCCGCTTGTTTACTATCCTGTGCACCGCCATGGCAATACAGGCAGCTTATTTGATTTACGCCGGCATGTACTTCATGAGAATAAAATATGGGTTGAACCGGTTTGTAATTTTTTTGCCGGCCCAGGCCGATGATCCCATCTACCAGAAAATAACCTCCGATGGCAAACAATACAATTACCGCCAGCATGATATAAGCCTTATTACGATAGAATGGTACGGGTTCGCTTCTTTCAATCCCTTCTTTTTGATCGGTTAGTTTGCGCAGGTTGCTGTTTACTTGTAATAATATTAAAGCAACTACAGCAAGAATTAAGGTAAGAATACCGTAGAGGATTGAGTTATTATCTTCAGAACCTGTAGTGGATACCGCTGTTGCAGTTCCTCCCGGTGCTGTTTTAGGGGCTTCGGGTGCATAATTATCTACATATTTCATAATGGCATCAATCTCCTCATTTTTCAAAGAGGCGAAAGAGGTCATCATAGTAGGTTTCCATTTTTCGAATAATTCTTTTGCAAATGGATCCTTGGCAATCATGGCAGCCGGGTTGTGTACCCAATTGTAAATCCAATCGCCGGGTGGTACCCGGTCTTTCCAGCCTTTTAAGGCGGGGCCGGCAAAGTCTTTATCCACTTTGTGGCAACTGGCACAGTTTGCTTTAAAGAGGGCTTCCCCATCTTGTGCAGAAACAGTATTGGTTAAGGAGATACAAGCTAAGAGGAAAACACTTGTTAATATAATCTGAACGATTTTGCGATTGCGTCTCATACAGTTGTCAACTTTGTGGAAAATATCCTTGTTCGTGTGCAAAAATAAGGTTCACTGCCCACATTGTATCAACATTTGTTAAATTTTTTTTTGCATACCTGTACTGCATTTCAGCGAATTGTTGCATTTTCACTTGATGAATTGTCATAATCTTGTAACAAAAAAAGCAGTGAAAAATTTGATTGTATAGCTTGTATGTTTTCACAAAGATTTACTGCATTTTTGCAACATGCTAAAAAAATTACAAAGCAAATGGAAGGTTAAAGGCTGGCGCTTTGCCCTTATTTTAATCACTTTCACATTAGGGGGCAGCCTCTGTGGATGGCTGGGAAGAAAGATTTTATTACTCACCGGTTTAGAAAAAAACATCTCCTGGTTTATCCTTTATATAATCCTGATCACCTTATTATGGCCTCTTTGTGTACTGCTGATAAGCATCTTTACCGGGCAATACCTGTTCTTTAAAACGTATATTAAAAAAATATTTAGCCGGTTCTCTTCAAAAAAAAAACAAAAACAGCAAGCCGAACCGGCATAGCCATTTTTGCAAGTGGCCAGGGAAGCAATGCAGCCCGTATCATTTCCTATTTTTCAAAACATCCTGCTGTAAGTATAAATCTAATTGTATGCAATAAACCTGCGGCAGGGGTATTGCAACATGCAAAAAATAACGATATCCCCGTTCTGCTGATTGAAAAAGAAAAATTTTTTAAAGGGGATGCTTACCTCCCGGAATTAAAATTTTATAATATATCCTGGATTGTACTGGCAGGATTCTTATGGAAGATACCACCCTCGTTAATTCAAAATTTCAAAGGCCGTATCATCAATATCCATCCGGCATTACTACCCCAGTATGGGGGCAAGGGGATGTATGGAAGGGCCGTTCATGAAGCCGTTTTAAAAAACAAAGATCCGCAAAGCGGTATTACCATTCATTATGTAGATGAACAGTACGATCATGGCGATACCATTGTACAAGCTACCTGCCCCGTATTGAAAGAGGATACCCCCGAAAGCCTGGCTGCTAAAATTCATGACCTGGAATATGCTCATTTTGCACCCACTATTGAAAAACTTATCCTAAAAAATAATTGAATAAAATACCTTTACTATAAATGAAAGTATTAATCGTTGATGATAATAAAATAGCCCGGTCTACGCTGGTTCAGCTGGCTGGCCAACTAAATTATATAACGCTTTGTGGCGATTACGATAACGCATTATCGGCATACAATCATTTGCAACAAGAACCGGTTGACCTCCTGCTTTTAGATATTGAAATGCCCGGCATTACAGGCATTGAACTTACCCGAAACCTGGGAAAAAATGCCCCCCTGATTGTTTTTATTACTTCAAAAAAGGAATATGCTGTAGAAGCCTATGACCTGAATGTGGTTGATTATATTGTAAAACCCATTCTTCCTTCCCGGTTTTTACAAGCCATGGAAAGGGCGAAAGAGGTTTTAGAAACAAAAAACGACCAGCTCCGGATTGACCGGGATGACATCCTCTTTATACGAGATGCCAATCTTGTACGCCGCATCAATAAAGCAGACATACTATTTATTGAAGCCATGGGCGATTATGTAAAAATTCATACCCCCCAAAAATACTTTGCCGTTCACAGTACATTAAAAAAAATGGAAGACCGCTTAAGCGCCCCGGGCTTTATAAAAGTTCATCGCTCTTATATAGTGGCGGTAGATAAAATAGATCAGCTGAAAGACGGAACCATCATCATTGGCGATAAAAGCATCCCCGTATCGGATGCTTACCGGGCTCTCTTAAACAATCGCCTGAATATTATTTGAGTTTACAGATTGTTAATTGCAGCTAAAACAACGGGTAAATGATCACTTGTTTTTTAAAATTCCTGTAACTTACAATACACTTGAAATAACTTGAAATTATTTACTAAAATCTTCCTGGCATCTGTTTTTACCAGTTCCATTTTACTGGTTATTTATTTACAATTTAATACCAGCAGAAGCATCAACCAATTAATACAGGGGAATGAAGACCTTATCCATGAGTTACAGGTAAAATCACAAACAGAAGTACTTCAAAAAAACATTGCTTCACTTGAAAATAAAATAAAATCTGCGGTAATAGAAGATTTACCCGATACCCGGCTCATTATAGACAGTGAATCAGAAAAAATAAAAACAACTTTTCACCTGCTGGATACTTTAAAAACCGATCGCAGCATTGCACCCTTATTAGATCAACTGCACAAATTAATTGAAGAAAAGATTGCCTATAATACCGCCATTGCCGAAATATTCAATACCGAAGGTAAAGAGCGAGCGGAAGAAATGATCAATACCCATCAGGGAAGCCTGTTAAGTGACAGCATCAGGGCCAATATCCGGTTAATAGACCTGGCACACCGGCAAACCATCACCAACCTGATTGAAAAAGCAGACAGGGAAGGCCAAAAGGCAAAAACCCTGGGAACAATTATGGGATTAATTGCAGCGATGGCATCTATATTTACGTTTGGATACATCGCTTATAAAATGCGGGAACAGCAGCAATTAATAACCCGTTTAAAAATCTCAGAACAAAAAGCACTGGATGCCGCCAATATAAAAGAAAAATTTTTGTCGAACATGAGCCATGAGATAAGGACACCCCTTAATATTATCCTCGGCTTTACACAACAGCTACAAAAAAAACCACTCGACCCGGATATTCAGGAAGAAGTGCGGATTATTGAACAATCGGGGAATAGTTTGCTCCATATTGTGAATGATATTTTAGACCTGTCAAAAATAGAAGCCGGGATGATGCGCATTGAAAAGGCCGCTTTTTCTATTCGGGATACCGTACAAAATGTAGAAAAAATGTTTGCCCCGAGAGCTGTTGCAAAAGGCCTAAACTTTAAGGTACATGTTGATTCTTCTATTCCTCAAATGGTAATAGGAGATGCTGAAAGGCTTATGCAGATTTTGGTAAACCTGGTGGGCAATGCTTTGAAATTTACCGGGCAGGGTAGCATTACCGTACGCATTATTGACCAGGGGCGGGTAAACACAAATATCAAATTAGGGATTGTTGTAAGCGATACCGGCGTAGGTATTGCCCCGCAAAAAATACAAAATATATTCAAACGATTCAGCCAGGCAGATGATGCCTTATCCCGTAAATACGGAGGTACCGGCCTGGGGCTGTCAATCGTATATGAACTGGTTACTTTACAGGATGGCAGTATACAAGTAGAAAGTGAGCCCATGAAAGGAACTACTTTTATTCTATCTATTCCATACAGCACTTCGTACGCATCCCAAAGTATTGAAACCATAGACAATAAACCCGAAAACAATTTTATTGAATGGGGTAGTTATAAAATTTTACTGGCAGAAGACAATAGCATAAACCGCCTTTTGCTTTCTAAAATTTTTACCGGCTGGGGCTTACAATTTGATGAAGCAAAAAATGGCCTGGAAGTATTGGCGTGTTTGAAACAACATCATTACGATTTAATATTGATGGATGTACAAATGCCCGAAATGGATGGTTACCGTACAACAGAGGAAATACGCAATAAGTTACAGCTTACAATTCCTGTTATCGCCATGACGGCCCATGCCATGGCTGGTGAAAAGGAAAAATGTATCGCCCATGGCATGTCTGATTATATTGCCAAGCCCATCCGGGAAAAAGAATTATTTAACCTGATACAAAAATGGTTACATGCTATTACAAATAAGGCACTTAATAAAACGGATACACAAAATTCATTTGCAACTATCCATTTAAACTATATGCGTTCCATAAGCCAGGGAAATATTGATTTTGAAAAAAAAATAACCCAGGATTTTATGAACTGTATCCCCATTGAAATAAACAGCATAAAACAATATCATTTACAAAAAGATATACCCGCCCTCCGGCAGGCGGCACATAACTTAAAAACCAGTATATCTATCATGGGTTTAACTGAAAAATTAAACCCTTTACTCGATGAACTGGAATACAAATCTTTAACGGAGACAGAGTTCAATGATATTTTTAGTTCATTAGAAACCATTTGTAATGCCGCTCTTACAGAGGCCAGGCAATTTTATATATCGTTATTATAAGTCGTTTTAACGATAGTTTTTGCCGATATACCTTTTTTACATCACCGGTGTATCTTTTTCTTACCAATTTTGGTAAAACAAAATCATTACTATTAAAACAATACATGATATGAAAAAGATAATTTTTGCTGTTGCAGGTTTCCTGATTGCCAGCGCAGCATGGGCTCAAAATGTACAATCACTCTCCAATAGCCCCAAAGAAATAAAAAAAGAAAAAAGGCTGATAAAAAAAGATTTGATGAGAAATGAAGTGGCGCCAGAATCAAAAATGCAGTTTCAAAATGATTTTCCGGGTGCCAGCCATGTAACTTACTTACATACACAGCAGTATGATAAAATAAGTTTTACCAATGCTAAAAAAATAAAACTAGACGCTTTCTATGATGCGAATCATGCACTTATTGGCACCGTAAAAAATATAGATTATAAGGATGTACCCCGGGCTTTAAAAACAAAAATAGCCAGCCGGTTCAAAGGATATACGGCTGATAAAGCCTTGTTTTTTGATGATAATGAAGCCAACGATACAGATATGACACTTTATGAATCAAGCTTTGATGATGCTGATAATTATTTTATTGAAATGCATAATGGTTCAAATAAGATTGTGGTAAAAGCCAGCCCCGACGGCGCCGTTTCTTTATTTAAAAAAATAAAATAATAACCCAATATATCGCAGGGGCCCGGATAAGTTGCCGGGCCCCGTTTTAACCAAAATTTTAATTGTAGCATTTGTAAATGAATACCCGGCAAATTTTTCAAACTTCATCCAATAAAAGATGGAATATTTTTAAATGGAGCGGCAGGCTTCTCCTCTTTATTTCCATCATTTCTATACCCATCGTTATTTTTACGCTTGTCCGGGGTATTACTCCCGGCTTACCTTTACTTAGCAGCCCGGCCGACACTTTGCACCATCTGATAAATCCTACCATACCCAAGGGGTTAAGTAAAAAAGATCAAAAAAAATACAAAGGATTTATTACGCTGCTGGCAGAAAAAACGAAACAACATCCTTTACCCCAAGCGCCCGACCCGGTGATAAAAGATAAAGTGAGAGCAGCGTTTTTTGTTGACTGGGATCCGCAATCATTTGCATCGCTTCAAAAAAATATTACAAAATTAAATACCGTAGTACCCGAATGGTTTTTTATTGACCCCATTACCGATACCCTGCAGCCGAAAATTGATATGGATGCCCTAGCACTCATGAAAAAAAATAATGTACGGGTTCTCCCGCTCATTAATAATACCAATGCGATTACCGGTAACGGCAATTTTGATGGCAAAATATTACACCGCATTTTACACAATCCTCAAAAAAAAGAAAAACTTATTTCCGACCTATTAAAATATGTAACGCAATACCAGCTACAGGGAATTAATATTGACTTTGAAGAATTCAATGAAAAAGGAGATGAACCCATCATTGCTTTTCAACAGGAGCTTTACCAGGCATTTCACAACAGGGGCCTTTTAGTAACACAGGATGTAATGCCAGAAGACGATGATTTTAATGTAAAAGAATTATCAAAGTATAATGATTTTATCTTTTTGATGGCATATGATGAACATTATGGAACCAGCACCCCCGGCCCGGTTTGCAGCCAGCAATGGATTGAAAAGGCCCTGGATGAAACAGCCAAAGAAATACCTTCAGAAAAAATAATTTTGGCCCTGGCCGGGTATGGCTACGATTGGCCTGCCAGCACCGAAGCCACTACCATCACCTATCAGCAAGCGCTAGCCGGCGCCAGGCAATACCAGGCTACTATTTATTTTGACAATACAACTTATAATAACAATTATCAATACACCGATGGAGATGGAATAAAACATCAGGTTTATTTTGCCGATGCCGCTACCAACTTTAATACCATGCGCTTTGCCGATGAATATGCCACTGCAGGTACGGCCCTTTGGCGGTTAGGTAGCGAAGACGACAGGCTGTGGACCTTTTACGGACGCAACCTTTCTAATGCGGCCATGCAAATACAGCCTTTTGATTTTAGTGTTTTCAACCATGTAAATACACCCGTGGCCAGCCCGGATTATATCGGTGACGGGGAAGTACTAAATGTAATTGCCACACCCCAGCCCGGAATTATTTCTATTCAATATGATAGCACAGAAAAACTTGTATCCGAACAAAAATACCTGCAATTGCCCACCAAGTATGTGATTAAAAAATATGGCAATGTACAGCACCAGGTATTACTTACATTTGATGATGGCCCCGATCCTGAATATACCCCTCAAATATTAAACATTTTAAAAAGAGAACATGTACCCGCAGCATTTTTTGTAGTAGGCGTTCAGGCAGAAGCAAACCTACCCCTGCTAAAACAAATTTATAAAGACGGGTTCGAAATAGGGAACCATACATTTACCCATCCCAATATTGCTGAAGTGAGCGGGAAACGGGCAGTTGCCGAGATGGAATCAACCCGCCTGCTTATTGAAGCTGCCACAGGGCATAGCACCGTTTTATTCAGGGCTCCTTTTAATGCAGATGCAGAACCCAGTAAAGAAGTAGAACTGAAACCTATTGCCATAAGCAGGGAAAAAAATTATTACACAATTGGAGAAAGTATTGATCCCAATGACTGGGTACCGGGTGTACAAGCAGACAGTATTTATAACCGGGTAATAAAACAATACGAAGCCAATCCTGAAAAAGGAATTATTTTATTGCATGATGCCGGGGGCAACCGCCAGGCTACTGTAGATGCACTGCCACGCATTATTCAATATTTTAAAAACAGGAATATACAATTTATAACAGTTGCCGACCTTTTAAAAACAACCAAGGCCGTAATTATGCCCCCCGTGCACAATAACCTGATGGCTACCAATGCCATTATAATTGGCGAATGGTATTATTTACAACAAGGGCTTAACTATGCATTCTGGATCGCCATCATCCTGGGTTTGCTCCGTATTTTCATGCTGGGCATTATGGTTTTTTTACAAAAAAAGAAAGCGCCCGGGTTACCTATGGCTGCCACAAATTCTTTTCCTAAAGTAAGTATCATTGTGCCGGCGTATAACGAAGAAGTGAATGCCATAAAAACCATCGAAAATTTATTATTACAAGATTACCCGTCTTTCTGCATAGAGTTTGTAGATGATGGCTCACAGGATCATACTTTCGAAAATGTTTCAAACGCTTTTAAAAATCATCCTAAAGTAAATGTTCACCATAAAGACAATGGCGGAAAAGCCTCAGCCCTAAACTATGGGCTTTTAAAAAGTGATGCGGATTATGTACTGTGCATAGATGCCGATACCCAATTAAAGCATGATGCATTAAGGCAGTTGATGAAATATTTTTTAAATACCGGTTCCCCAAATGCGATGCCCGTAGGCGCCGTAGCCGGTAATGTAAAAGTGGGCAACCAAAATACAATACTTACCCGCTGGCAAAATATTGAATACATAACAGCCCAAAATTTTGAGCGCCGGGCCTTCGATCTTATTAATGGTATTACAGTAGTACCGGGGGCCATTGGGGCATTTAAAAAAGAAGCGATTTTTAATGCCGGGGGGTTTACTACCGACACCCTGGCAGAAGATTGTGACCTTACAATAAGAATTATTAAAAAGGGTTACCGGGTGGTGAATTGTACAGAAGCCATTGCTATTACCGAAGCCCCTGAAACGCTCAGCCAGTTTATGAAACAACGTTTTCGCTGGAGCTATGGTATTATGCAGTCATTTTGGAAAAACCGGGATGCCTGTTTCCGGCCCAAATACAAAGGATTGGGTATGGTAGCCCTTCCGGGTATCCTTATCTTTCAAATTATATTGCCCATGATTGCACCCCTGGCCGATTTTATGCTCCTGTTTAGCTTAATTTGGAACCGGCATGATGCTGCCAGCCTGCATAAAATAGGATGGTATTACCTGGCGTTTATCCTGGTAGATATGAGTGTGAGCCTTTTGGCTTTTAGCTACGAAAAAGAAAAGAAATTACAGTTGCTTTGGTTAATTCCCCAACGATTTATTTATCGCCAATTAATGTACATTATCCTGTTTAAATCTATTAGAAAAGCAATTAAAGGAGAAACACAAGGATGGGGGCAACTGAAAAGAACCGGTAATGTAAAACAGGTAAATCAATATTCTCATTCTTAATTAAACAACCCGAATAATGGATTCACCGATAGTTTTTGCCGTTTTATCTATTTATAGATTGTTGCCCCGGATTCTCATCTTAATTTTATCATGTAATCATTCATCAACACAAATAAAAAAATATGAAAAAATTATTCTTAGCAACTTTAATCCTGGCAGGATTAAGTTTTAGCTCTATGGCTCAAACAACTCCCACCGCTAAAAAAGCAGAAGTTAAAAAAGCCGGGACTACTGCCATGACTTCTACGAAGTCTCCTGCAAAATCTGCCATGGTTACCCCTACTGCCAAAGTAGAAAAAGTAACCCCAGCATCGCAAGCGGGAACCAAACTAAAAAAAGATGGTACGCCCGATAAAAGGTATGCTGCCAACAAGCACCTGAAAAAAGACGGCACCCCCGACAAAAGATATAAAAGCAACAAGAAAAAAAGCTAACGGCATTACCCTTTGAAGATAAATATGAATACCGGATTTTGGCTTACATTTTTGGATGGATAAATAAACACAGGTGGTTTTTGAATGAGAAGGCTCCTTTAACCGGGAGCCTTTTTCTTTGCATCAGTAAACAATTAATTCATAAAAATTTTCTGGTTGTAAATATTTTTGTGCCAGCGCCTGTAATTCTTCGGGCTTACTATTCTTTATAGCATCTACCGAACTATAAAAATAATCTTCACCCAAGCCATTTAAAATAATATTTTTCCATTTTGCAATAATATGAAAGGGGCCATCCAGGTCACCCAGTAAACTACCCATCATATAATTCTGCACCAATTTTAATTCATTGCTGCTTACCGGCGTTTCTCTCAATAATTTCATTTCCTTATATACTTCTTCAATCAAGGGTTCACAATATGCAAGGCCGGCCTCGGTGCTTATCATCCAGGCGCTTTCCTGAATATGGTTTTGCAAATAACTGTAAATACCATACGTGTAGCCTTTTTCTTCCCGTATATTACTCATGAGGCGGGAACCAAAATAACCGCCAAATATATTATTCAACACCACGGCTTTTTTAAAATCGGGATGGTGCCGGTTCGGAAATGAAGAAGCCATGCGAATGGCACCCTGAACAGCCTGTTCATCGTTTTTAATGCGCCATTTTTTTTCAGGAGATGGATTTACAGGTACGGGTGACAACAAATACCCGGGTTTCTTTAAGGGCATTTTTCCAAAATGGGCATTGAGGAGGCCAATGATTTGAGCGGGCAATTTACCGGCCACAAAAATCACACAACTTCCCTGTAAGTAATACTGCTGATAAAATGTTTTAAGCAAAGCCACATCCAGGGCATCAATTTCTGTTTCGGAAGTATAAGCGGCATAAGGATGTTTTTCACCATATAATAATCCATCTATTTTTCGGCCTGCAACAAATTCACATTTTTTTTGATTTACCTGCAGGCGCTGTTTACTGTTTTGCTTAAAAATTTCCAGTTCCTTTTCGGGGAATACCGAATCGCTGATCATTTCTGCAATGATGCTTACTCCTTTTTCTGCATGGCGGCTTAGGCAATGCAAAGAAACTGATGCCGTTTCATTATAGCAAGACCTGCTGCAATAAGAGCCATAGTAGTCAAATGCTTCATTTAGCTCGTATGCATTTTTTTTTGAGGTGCCGTTTTTAAGCATAAAGTTTGTAGCCGCAGCTACTCCCTGCTGTTGTTCAAACCAATTTCCTGCATAAAAAACCCATTCTATTTGTAATACTTCCTGTTCACCGGCATCAATACAATAAACCGGGATCCCGTTTTCTAAAGTAAAATACTGATAGGGTTTCAGCTGCAGGTTAAAATTGACTGCATCTACAATAGGAGGCGCTATTTTTCTATTCAAAATATATTAATTGTTACTTAAATAATAAAGAGTGCTGCAATTATTGTTTGTAAAAACCTGTTTACACTCCTCTAAAATTTCGGATGCTGTTACTGCCTGGTATTTTTTAAGTTCGGTGTTAATTAAGTTCGCATCTCCCAGCATTTCATAATTTGCCAGGCTGGCTGCCCGGTTGGCCAGGCTCATATCTTCAAATGCCATGGCGCTTTCTGTGCGGTTTTTTATTTTTTCCAGTTCTGTTTCTGATATTCCGTTTGTTTTTAATTTTTCTAACTCTTCGTTAATGGCAGCATCCGCATCTTTCACCGGAACTCCTTTTACCAATTTACCTTCTATTACTAAAAGGCCGGCATCGGTACTGCCCAAATGATAACAATCTATATTGCTAAACATTTTTTTTTCTTTTACCAGTGCCTGAAATAACCGGGATGAACCGCCGCCACCCAAAACTTCAGTAACCAGGTCGGCCCTGTAATACCTGTCACTTACCCGGTTTTCAATATGCCAGCATTTATAAATGGCATCTAACGGAACATCGGCTCTCAGTTCTAAAAACCGGGGAGATTCCTGCATGGGTTCGGTGGGTAGGTTACGCTCATATTTGGGGCCGGGTGCAATTTCGCCAAACCATTTTTCGGCAAGCTCTTTTATTTGTTCTGTTTTTACATTTCCGGCAACTACCATTACCGCATTGCGTGGATTGTAATGCTTTTTAAAAAAAGATTTTACATCGGCCAGGGTTACTTCTTCTATATGTTGCAACTTTTCACCAATGGTCATCCACCTATACGGATGGGATTGATAAGCCAGGGCCCTTAATTTATGCCATACATCCCCATACGGTTTATTAATATAATTTTCTTTAAACTCTTCGCATACTACTTTACGCTGCACTTCCAGGCTTTTGGCATTAAAGGCAAGGCTAAGCATACGGTCGCTTTCGAGCCAAAAGGCCGTTTCAATATTTTCTGCCGGCAACTGGCAATAATAATTGGTAAGGTCATTGGTGGTGTATGCATTATTCTCGCCACCTGCCCGCTGCAGCGGCTCATCATAATCTTTTATATGAATACTGCCCCCAAACATCAGGTGTTCAAATAAATGAGCAAACCCTGTTTTATTGGGATCTTCGTCACGTGCGCCTACATCGTACATCACATTCAATACAGCCATGGGCGTACTGGTATCGGGGTGTACAATTACTCTTAACCCATTGGGTAAGGTAAATTTTTCAAAATGAATCATAGCTTGCAAATTTATTAAAACTATATGGTACTCTTTGCATGAACCAAAACAATACGGGTTCACCATCAAACCGAATACAATTGATATTTTTTACCTTTGAAATAAGTTATCTTTCTATGTACCAACCCAACGAAATTAAAATTTTACAATCTCAAAGCCATAACTGGTTATCGTATATTTCAAATACCGGTAATATAAAAGAAGTACCCGGAACCCCAGAAGACCTGCGCCGGGTTTTACGCTTCCATGAAAACAGGTATTATGTAATGAACGATCCGCTGCTGAGCGATTTTGAGTATGACCTCCTTTTTAAATATTTAGAAAAATGGGAGAAAGCAGATCCCGCTATTATTACTAAAGATTCTCCTACCCAAAGAGTAGGCTCCGGGTTAATAAAAGATTTTCCAAAAAGGCAGCACCTGGTGCCGATGTTATCATTAGAAAATTCTTACAATGCCGAAGACCTGCTGGATTGGGACCGCAAGGCAAGAGAATTGAGCAAAAGGGATGATATTGAATATTGTGTGGAACCTAAGTTTGACGGCGCCAGTATATCTGTAGTATATGATCATGACCAGCTAAGCCGGGGGCTTACCCGTGGCGATGGAGAAACCGGCGATGATATTACGCCCAATATTAAACAAATAAAAACCTTACCGCTCTCTGCAACATTTAGCCAATATGGAATAGAACAAATTGAAATAAGGGGAGAAGTATTGATGAATAAAAATAATTTTAAAAAATATAACGAAGCGCTGATAGAAGAAGGGACGCCGCCCCTGGCCAATCCCCGGAATGCCGCTGCCGGAAGTTTGCGTATAAAAGATCCCAGCATTGTAAGTAAGCGAAACCTGGAAGCTTTTTTATACCATGTAAGTTATATTACAAATAATAGCCAAACCGGCCTTGTGCCAAAAACACATGCCGGTATGCTGGAAATGTTGTGGAATCTTGGTTTTAGAAGTCCAAAACAAGAAATGAAAGTGGTTACAGGCATACAGGCCGTACTCCGCTATATCGCTATGTTTGAACAAAAAAGAGATAGCCTTCCTTATGAAATTGACGGCATGGTAATAAAAGTAAATGACTTGCATTTACAAGATCAATTAGGCAATACCTCTCACCATCCCCGCTGGGCCATTGCCTATAAATTTAAAGCCCGGCAGGCAAGCAGTAAATTATGGGGGGTTGATTTCCAGGTTGGTCGCACGGGAGCCGTTACCCCTGTGGCAAAAATTCAGCCCGTGCAGGTAGGGGGCGTTACGGTGAGCAGCATTTCAATACATAATGAAGATTATATAAAAGATAAAGATTTGATGATTGGAGATACCATCCTTATTGAAAGGAGCGGCGATGTGATACCGCAAATTGTAAAATCATTACCCGAATTACGCAGTGGAAACGAACAGTTGATCCGGTTTCCCAAAAAATGCCCGGTATGCCATACCGCATTATTTAAACCCCAGGATGAAGCGGTTTGGCGATGCATCAATATCAATTGTGAGGCACAGATCATTGAACGTATTATTCATTTTGTAAGTAAAGATGCAATGGATATCCGCAGTTTTGGTGAAGCCAATGTAAGGCGTTTTTACAGCCTGGGTATTTTACCCGATATTCCATCTATATATAGTTTGGATTTTGATATTATAAAAACAATAGAAGGTTTTGGTAATAAATCAGTAGAAAATTTACAGCAAGCTATTGAACAAAGTAAAAGCCAGCCTTTGCACCGGATTATTTATGCATTAGGAATCCGCTTTGTAGGTGAAACCACTGCTAAAACGCTGGCCCAGTCAATTCATCATATATATGACCTGGCAAAATTATCTCCCGAAAAACTAATGGTGCTGGAAGATGTGGGCATAAAAGTGGCAAATAGTATTTATGAATTTTTTAAAAATGAAGACAATTTAAAAATGCTCCAAAAACTGGAACAACGGGGTGTGTCTTTACAAAGGAAAGAAAGCACCCCTGTTACAGGCGGACTGACCGGGCAAACTTTTTTATTTACCGGCACCTTGCAAGAGTTAAAAAGAAGTGATGCAGAAGAGATGGTAGAAAAACGGGGAGGAAAAATTGTGAGCGGCGTAAGCAGTAAACTACACTACCTGGTGGTAGGGGAAGAGGCGGGAAGCAAACTTGAAAAAGCCAAAAAAATATCTTCTATAAAAATATTGAATGAAAAAGATTTCTTAACCCTGATGAATAAAAGTTAATAGTTGTTTTTATGATAGATCCCCATACTTTAAAATTCTTAACGTTGCTCAGGAAAAATAATAATAAACCCTGGTTTGATGAACATAAAGCGGGGTACCTGCAGGCGAAAGAAAATTTTTTACAATTTGTAGGAGCGCTTATTGAGCACATGTGTGTTTTTGATAAAAGCCTGTTGCAGCTTGAACCCAAAAATTGCTGTTTTAGAATTAACCGGGATGTACGTTTTAGCAAAGATAAAACGCCCTATAAAAATAATATGGCAGCTTATATACATGAAGCAGGAAAGAAGGGGCAAGGACCCGGGTATTATTTTCACCTGCAACCCGGCAAAAGTTTTTTAGCAGCAGGAATATGGATGCCCAATGCCCTAGACCTGGCCAGCATAAGGCAGGAGATTGATTACAATTATTTGCCTTTTACAAAAATCATAAGCAACGCTGCTTTTAAAAAAGAGTTTCCCGGCGGCCTGTCTGAAGAAGATAAATTGA
Organism: Sphingobacteriales bacterium 39-19; assembly: GCA_001898465.1. GTDB lineage: Bacteria > Bacteroidota > Bacteroidia > Chitinophagales > Chitinophagaceae > Ferruginibacter. The sequence goes on from MKTX01000008.1 coordinate 80,743, forward strand.
AGCGCCCCCCAAAAGGTTATGAAGACAGCAACCCGGCCATAGAGGTATTAAAAAATAAAAGTTTTATTGTTACCCGTAACCTTAGTGATAAAGAAATATTAAATACCTCCCTGGTAAAAAATATAACCCAATCCTTTCAACAGGCCTTGCCTTTTAACCAGTTTTTAAAAATGGCCATAGGGGAAGTATAAAAAACGGCCAGTGATAAACATCACCGGCCTTGCTTACCTCTGAAACCACAAGAAAAAGTTATTGAGGTATATATATAATCTATTAAACAAAAAAATAGTTGAAAAAAATCGGTGATTTTTATAAAGAATCTTGGAAATAAGCGGTTTTCGGAATACCGGGCTTCAGATAAGATAGAATTGGAACGCTTTATCAGGCAGGTTGTAAAAATAATATTTTTATTTAAAACAAGTAACTTTTTCTCCCTTATTTAGCAAATTTTGATTTTTTAAGCTCCCTTTCAGCCAGTTTCATCAATTTTTCTTTTTTGTAACGGTACCAGCGGGTAGGTATTGTTTTTTTCATAAAGGTATCAATACCCCGCATTCCAAAAAGCTTCCAAAGCCCGCCCAGCTTGCCTCCCAGGCTTTTTTGCATAGCTCTCAGGCTCATTGCAAAACCTGGTTCTATATATTCCATGTGATGCCAATACCCGGCAGGCATAAATAAGGTGTCGCCATGCTCTAAAATAACCTCGTAACCCCGGGCAAGTTTTACGGCCGGAAAATTTTCATAATCAAAATGTTCTGAATAATGAGCATAGTTTGCCAGGCTTAATACTTCCCATGGTTTTCTGTACAACTTATATTGCTCTTTAAAAGGAAAAAGTAGGACCCTTTTTTTCCCTGTAAATTGAGTGTGCAGGATATGGCTCATATCAATATCGAAATGCATGTGTGTGATGGCTCCCTCCCCCCCCACAAAAAGCATCGGGTATTTTTTTACAAAACCCTTCATGTATTCATCAGGCCAGGTAAAATCTGTATTCAGTTGCGGCGCATGTTGAAATATATTAAAGAGAAAGATGCGTAAATCCAGGGGGCCTTCTTTTACTTTTTTTAAATAATCACCAAATTTCATATACGCATCTGCAGTATTGATGGGGGTATACGAATCACTTTTAATATTATTATATACACCCACTTCTTTATGCCCCACCACATCAATAAAAAAATCCCAATTCCACTTTTTATAAGCAGGCCATTTTTTAGCCAGCCCTGTAATCACCAGTGGTTTCATGGTTTCGTAATAATTTTTCTTAAAATCAAGGGGGCTAATCTCCGATACTTTGTCAACCGGTTTCAGTTGCATGGCAAGAATTTTAAAAGCAAAAATAATAAATAGGCGGCTGTACAAACAGATTAAAAAGGCGAAATCTTTTTAAATATATTTATGTTTATTTTCCAAAAAGCAATTTCTCAAAATTCAGAATTTGGCAGCACCTTTGTTTGCAACCCAATAACAATTAAGTAATCGTTTTGAAATTTAATTTTATTTCCAAAATACATGCACTTGCCTCTTTACGTAAGCGTACTAAGGTTGTAATCTTAGTAATGATCTTATCCGGAATTTGGTTTTGGCTCAGCCTGCCGGCAACCTTATTCAATGCCCCCACCAGCTATATCCTGGAAGATAAAGACGGAAACCTGTTAAATGCAATGATCGCCGAAGATGGGCAATGGCGGTTTCCGCCCGGGAAAGATACCCCAAAAAAATTTGAAGACTGTATTGTTACGTATGAAGATAAACGCTTTTTTTACCATCCCGGTATCGACCCGGCCGCCCTGGCACGTGCCTTAATACACAATATAAAAAATAAAACCGGGCGGCAGGGTGGCAGTACCCTTACTATGCAAGTGGTACGGCTTTGGAAACAAAACAATAAAAGAAATATATGGAATAAAGCTACCGAGGGTATCCTGGCCTTAAGGCTTGAGTGCTCGTATAGTAAAAAAGAAATTTTGAATATATATGCGGCTAATGCCCCTTTTGGAGGCAATGTAGTGGGCTTAGAGGCAGCAGCCTGGAGATATTATGGCCGTAATGCCGATAACCTTAGCTGGGGCGAAATGGCCGCCCTGGCAGTACTCCCCAATGCACCGGCCTTGGTACACCCGGGAAAAAACCGGGAGATCCTGTTGCAAAAAAGAAATAGCTTATTAGATAAACTGGAACAAGCAAAAAAAATCGATGCAGCAAGCTGTGCTTTAGCAAAATTAGAGCCACTCCCCGGTAAACCCAATCCCCTGCCCCAGTTAGCTCCGCATCTTTTTCAGCGTTTTAAAAAAGATCATATTCCCACACAAACAACCAGGCTTAAAACCACCATCGACCCGGTTTTACAATTAAATACAGCCCAAATTATTCAGCAACAGCACAACCGGTTAAAGGGAAACGGGATAAATAATTTATGTGCCCTGGTAATGGGTGTAGAAACCGGTGAAGTATTGGCATATATTGGAAACGTAAATGACCGGCAAAATAAAGAAACAGAAGCAGCAGTAGATATTATTGCCGCCCCCCGAAGCCCGGGCAGCGCCTTAAAACCTGTTTTATACACTTCGGCATTGCACGATGGGTTAATTTTACCGCACAGCTTATTACCGGATATCCCCATGCAGGTAGGGGGGTATGCCCCTAAAAATTTTGAACTTTCTTACGATGGTGCGGTACCGGCAGATAGGGCATTGGCCCGGAGTTTAAATATACCGGCAGTAAAACTACTGATGCAATATAAATACACCCGGTTTTATGAAACCCTGAAACAAGCCGGAATTACCACATTAAATCAACCTGCAGATCACTATGGATTAAGCCTGATACTGGGGGGCTGCGAAGTGACCCTTTGGGATATGGCCGGGATGTATGCATCCATGGCACGTGCCCTTAACCACCAATCAAAAAATAAGGGGAAAGTATTAGCCGGCGATTTTCATCCACCTGTTTACAATCCCCATCCCCCCAAAGAAAATAAACAGGGCGATATGCCCATGGATGCCGTTTCCCTTTGGTACTGTTTTAATGCTATGCAGGAAGTTATGCGGCCGGGGGAAGAAGGCCTTTGGCAACAATTTGGGTCATCGCAAAATATTGCATGGAAAACGGGCACCAGTTTTGGTTTCCGGGATGCCTGGGCAATAGGTGTTACCCCAAAATATGTGGTTGCCGTATGGGCTGGCAATGCAGATGGCGAAGGCCGCCCGGGATTAATTGGTGTACAAGCTGCCGCCCCGGTTATGTTTGATATTTTCAGGTTATTGCCCGCATCGGGCAGTTTTGAGAAACCCGGTAATGCCTTTGCCTTTGTAGCCACCTGCAGGCAATCAGGCTTTAGGGCAGGCAATGATTGTGATGAAACAGATACGCTTATGGTACCTGTAAACGGTTTAAAATCTCCACAATGCCCTTATCATAAAATAATAAATGTAGATGCTACCGGTATGTACCGGGTTACGGAAGCCTGTGAAAGCCCACAAAACATGCAACACAAAAGCTGGTTTATTTTATCTCCTGCTATGGAATATTATTACAGGCAAAAAAATGCCGAATACAAACCACTGCCCCCTTTTAAAAAAGGATGTGGAAATGAAAATACCAACCCTATTGAAATCATATATCCACAGCAAAATGCAAAAATTTATGTGCCCTTAGAAATGAGCGGCGAAAAAGGAAAAACCATTTTTACTGCTGCCCACCGCAATACCAATGCAAGAATATTCTGGAGCCTGGATGATAAGTATATTGCTACAACCCAACATATTCATCAATTGGCCATAAACCCCTCCAGGGGCTCACATATTATAACTTTAGTTGATGAATACGGAAACCGGGTAAGCCGCAGCTTTGAAATTATAGATAAAGACTAACGTACTTGCACTTACCATTTTATTATAATATATTTACAGCATATTTAATGAAAAAATGGGGAAAAACCCCGTTGCTTATGTTTAAATAATATGCAAGATTTGCATTAAATATTTCCCTAACAAAGCTAATTGAAATGAAGCCTATACCTTCTAGGATTATTTATCTTACCCTTGTAGCCCTATTGTTTGCGATGGCAGGTTTTGCATCTGATGTTGTATTTCATAGTTTTTACACTTTCCTGTTTTTTTTCATTACAGGATTTATCATTTTAATAATTGTTTTGGTAGATCTTTTTATTAATGTAATAAGAAAGAAACCGGAATAATTTCCCACTCAATCATTTTCTATTTAAGTTTTTATTAACGTGGCTAACCAAAAGCAAACTAAACTTTTGTTTTACCCCTTTGTCTTAGTATTGTAAGTAATCAATTTAGATAACAACAATAAAGACATAGAAAATGAAAAAATTTATACCAATACTCAGTTTAGCAATATTATTTACTGCATGTAAAAGCAATACCAGTACTGATAATGCTGTACCCATCTTACTCACACCCGATAACAGCAATATACAATCAGCATCTGCCGATACGATGATCAGTAATCAACCCATTGCAAAAGAGATGGATAAAAACACCCGTAAACCTACCATCGTAGAGAGAACGGTTGTGGTGTACCGGGAGCCTAAAAAAGCAACCGTTTCTGTAGCAGTTCCCACACCTGCAACTACTCCGGTAGTAACCGCACCTGTGCCCGAAAGCGCACCCTTGCCTCCTGCAGCCGGAACAGATAATACAACAGCCAGTACAGGAACAATCGGGGGTTCCCAGTCAGGAACTGATGCGGAAGTACCCGCAAAGAAAACCGGTATCAGTAAATCTGCCAAAGGAGCCATTATTGGTGGTGTGGGTGGCGCCGTAGTAGGAGCAGTACTGGGTAAAAATGCGAAAGGTGCTGTAATAGGCGGTGTAATAGGTGCCGCAGGCGGTTATGTATTAGGACGTAAACAAGATAAAAAAGATGGAAGAATAGAATTTAGCCATTAAAAACATATACCCTATGTATTAAAGAGCCGGCCCTATTTTATGAGTCGGCTCTTTTTGTATTCTCATTTTATTCTTTTGTCTTAAATTTTTCAATTGCTTTTTTTGTAAACGAACTTAAAACCAATCTTCCGCTTATGGCTGCTCTTTCCTTCAATATTTTATCCCAGTTTTCGGCGCCTTGCCAAAAAATATTTTTTAATTCGAGCATTGCTGCCGGGTTCGCATGGGCTAAATTATGAGCCAGGCGATTGATAGATTCGTCCATGTTATGTATATTTTCATGCACCTCGGCAAAGAGGCCCTTCTTTTTTGCCCAATCGCTGTTACGCCACATGGCAGCATCTATTGCTAAAGCGCTAAAAGCAGCTTTTCCTATTTTTCTTTCTACTGCCGGGCCTACTACAAAAGGGCCAATCCCAATGGCCAATTCACTTAATTTAATGGAAGCGCCTTCTGTTGCAATAGCATAATCGGCTGCCGCTGCCAAACCCACGCCGCCACCAACGCATTTCCCCTGTACCCTGGCGATTACAAATTTTCCGCAACAGCGTATAGCATTTATAACATGGGCAAATCCACTAAAAAAAGCCTCTCCTTCTTTTTCCGTTTTAATACGCATCAGCTCATCAAATGAGGCGCCTGCACAAAATGCTTTTTCACCGGCACTTTTTAAAATTATAACCCTGGTTTCTGCATGGGTACCTGCATAGTGAATTTCTTTTGCGAGTGTTTCTAAAATTTTAGAAGGGAGTGAATTGCTTTGAGGGTGAAAAAACTCAATACTGGTAATTCCTTGTTTGGTTTCCACTTTTACATACCCGTCTGAAATGTGTTGTTGCATCTTTTATTAAATTTTATTTTTCATCTGAACCATGGTAAGTATGGTACCCACCCCTGTAAGTTCATCGGTATCGTCAAAAATTTCTACATACCATTTTACAATGCCCTTGGGAATTTCCATACCTTTTACATACACCATATTCGCATTCATATCTTTGGTTTCCTGTGCAATTTTTTCTTTACAGGTAAACCTGATATAAATACGGGTACCGGGATAAACGGGTTTAGTAAACCTGAGTTCATCAATCCCATAATTTAACAATACCGGGTTTTTTTCAAAACTATCTACAAATAAACCTGCAGCCATACTCATGATCAAGTAGCCATGTGCTACCTGCTGATCAAACATGGTTCCTGAAAAATCGGTATTGGTTTTGTGCGCATAAAAATGATCTCCGCTCAATTCAGCAAATTTATCAATATCATCAGAACTGATCATTCTTTTTTCAGTGATCAACTGGTCACCAATTAACAGTTCTTCAAAATACATTTTAAAAGGATGAACCTCTGTTGTATTCCCCTTGGCATAGGGCTGAAATACATGGCTAATCGCCGTTATCATGGTTGGAGATCCCTGGATGGCGGTACGCTGCAGGTAATGCCGGATTCCTCTAAGTCCGCCCATCTCTTCACCCCCCCCGGCACGGCCGGGCCCCCCATGTACCAGTAACGGTAAGGGTGAGCCATGCCCTGTGCTTTCGGCCGCACATTCACTATTTAATATTAATATACGCCCATGATAGCTAGCCGCTCCCAGTGTGTATGACCTTGCCAATGCAGGGCTTGAACTCACAAGGGTACTGCATAAACTTCCTTTACCTAATTTACTTAAAGCTATGGCTTCTTCCATATTCCGGTAGGGCATGAGGGTACTCACAGGGCCAAATGCTTCAATATTGTGTGGCTCAGAAGATTGAAAAGGGTTTTCATTTTGCAACAAAAGCGGGCTTATAAAGGCGCCGGTTTGTGCATCAGCATCAATCACCGAAACAGAATCTAATGATCCATAAATAAGCTGTGATGATGCCAGCAATTTTTGTACCTGCGTTTTTACTTCATTCCTTTGTTCATTACCTGCCAGTGAGCCCATTCTCACTTTATCATTCAGGGGGTTGCCAATAATCGTTTTTTGCAATAGGGGAATCAAGGCTTTTTGTACCTCTTCCAATTTATTTTCGGGAACAAAAATTCTTCTTATGGCTGTACATTTTTGCCCGGCTTTTACCGTCATTTCTTTTTTTACTTCCTTTAAAAAAACATCCCAATCCGGTTTTCCCGGTTCCACATCTTCGCCCAAAACAATACAGTTTAAAGAGTCTGCTTCCATATTAAAAGGCACGGCTTCTCTTAAAATTGCTTCCCCTGCCTTTAATTTGATGCCGGTAGCAGCAGATCCTGTAAAAGTTACCACATCTTGCGACTGTACATGATCTAATATATCTCCTGCACTGCCGCAAAGCAATTGCAAAGCCCCTTCCGGTAAAATTTTAGATGCTATAATTTCTTTCACCACCGCTTCCGTAACATAACTGGTAACGGTAGCCGGTTTTACTACGGCAGGAACACCGGCCAGTAAGTTTACGGCAATTTTCTCAAGCATACCCCATACGGGAAAGTTGTAAGCATTAATATGTATTGCCACCCCTTCATTTGGCACCAATAAGTGATGAGCCATAAAGGTATTTTGCTTACCCAGGGGAATGGGGTCTCCATCCAGGCAAAAAAAATCATCCGGTAATTTACGCCTTAACGATGCGTTAGAAAACAGGTTTCCAATACCACCCTCTATATCTATCCAGCTATCTACCCGGGTAGCGCCGGTTTTATAACTGATTGAATAAAATTTTTCTTTATGGTTTAATAAATGCAGGGCGAGCGCCCTTAACATTCTACCCCGTTGCTGAAAACTCATTTTTCGCAGGGCGGGATTGCCCACGGTACGGGCATAATCTAACACTGCTTTAAAATCAATTCCCCGGGTTGTAGCCGCTGCAATGGGGTTGCCATTTACAGCATCAAAAAGCAATTGACCATCCCCGTCGCCGGTAATCCATTTTCCTTGTATGTAGTTGTTTAATTTTTGCATCATATTTGTAGTTAAATGGCCAATATTAAAATTAAGTTATGAAATTCCTAGTCCTTTTGCTTTTTATACTTGCCCAATGTTGCAGTACCCGGCAACAAAAGTCAAATATTGCAAATATAGAAGATAGTACCGCTGAAAGTACAAAGAACCTGCCGGTATGCATACAAGAAATGATTGTAAAATTTAGCCGGCAAGAACCTCAGAACCCGCCACATAAAATTTATAGTTATACTTACCATGGACAAACAGTGTATTATATAAATGCGCCTTGCTGCGATAATTTTAATGAATTATATGATAGTGATTGCCGGTTGCTGGGATACCCGGATGGTGGCTTTACCGGGCGTGGCGATGGTAAAATACCGGATTTTAATAAAACCAAAACCGATGAAAAATTAATTTGGGAAGACACAAGAAAGCCTTAGTGTTTTTTGGTTTCGTTCCAGGTTTTATACTGGTTTTGATGCGCCGGATCCGTAGCCGGCATCTCTGATAATGATTCACAGGCTTCCCAATGCAAAAACATGTCTTGAGGAAGTTGTTGGTATAAACGGGTACCGGCAGATTTCCATTTTATCATTTCATTGGTTACGTCTTTAATTTTTTTGGCCGGGTTGCCCACCACCAGGCTTCTTTTTTCATACACTTCATCGGCTTTAATAAAACTTAAGGCACCTACAATACACTCATCGCCCAATACTACGTTATCCATCAAAACTGCATTCATCCCCACCAGGCAATTTTGGCCAATAGTAGCGCCATGTATGATGGCTCCATGGCCAATATGGCTTCCTTGTTTTAATAAAACGGTAACACCGGGAAACATATGAACCGTACAATTTTCCTGTACATTGCACCCGTCTTCTAAAATAATTTTGCCCCAATCTCCACGCAGCGCTGCCCCCGGGCCAATATAACAATGCTTTCCAATAATAACCTGCCCCGTTACGGCCGCTTGCGGGTGTACAAAAGATGTTTTATCAACAAATGGGGTATGTTCTTTAAAGCGGTAAAGCATATAAAAAATTAAATTTATGTATCAAAAAAAATGATGTAGCCATGATGACCACCTTCATTCCATAGCCACCAATTTTCTGGCGGTTCTAAAGCAAGTGCCCTTAAAGAAGGCAACCATGTGCTTGTGCTGATTGATGATTTTAATATGGTATAGCCCGGTAGATTTACCATTGTGCATTTCAATGGCTTCAGCCACCAGTTCATCTTCTACCTGTACCGGCTTTGTAAAGTTGATGGAGGTGTCTAACGCAACCGATAAATTATTTCGATTATTACAGGCAAATGCAAAAGCGCTATCTGCCAGTGAGAAAGCAATACCGCCATGTACAATTCCAAAACCATTTAGCATTTCGGGGCGGATTTTCATTTTAATTTTACTATATCCTTCTTTAATTTCCAATATAGAAATTCCAAGCCACTGGCTGAATAAATCCTGTTGCAACATATGGTTTACAACTGCGATTGCTTTTTCATCATGGGTCATAGTGAATAATTTATTGCCCTTTAAAAAGTGGTATCCGCTTTTCAATAAAGGCTTTTACACCTTCGGCATAATCTGCGGTAGCGGCTGCCTTTGATTGCAATTCATCTTCTTTTTTTAATTGCGTTTCAAAATCATTTTGTAAAGATGCATTGAGTGCCTGCTTTGTAAAAGCGAGCCCCCGGGTAGGCATTTGTGATAAGGTATTGGCGATAGCAAAACTCTCCTCTTCAAATTTTTCATTTGAAAACACTTTATAGATCATCCCTGTTTTTTCTGCTTCTGTTGCACTTATTTTTTCACCCAGCATCATCATCGCACTTGCTTTTTGAAAACCAATTAAGCGGGGCAACGTAAATGTGCCGCCGCTATCAGGTATTAAGCCAATTTTACTAAACGCCTGGATGAAGGAAGCCGATTCTGCCGCTACAACCACATCGGCACAAAGAGCAATATTGGCCCCGGCTCCGGCAGCAACCCCATTTACTGCACATACTATTGGCTTTTCAATTTGCCGGATTCTTGTTACAATGGGATTATAATGCTCGGATAAGATCACTTCCATTGCAGGCGCATTGTCTCCCTGCAACTCTCCCAGGTCCTGGCCTGCAGAAAAGGCTTTACCTGCGCCGGTAATATAAATACATCGTACTTTTTTATCACCTGCTGCATCATCTAATTTTTGCTGAAGGTTTAATGCCATTTCCCGGTTAAAGGAATTAAATTTTTCCGGCCTGTTTAATTTAATAATGGCAACTTCTCCTTTATTTTCTAAAAGTATAGACTCCATAAGTAATTTACATTTTAATATCAAGCATCAAACCCTTTCACATCTTTATGACTAATCAGATATTCTTCTACCCTTGTGTAATTCCTGTCGGGTGCGCTTACCCTATAAAGATAAACAGCATCCTGGTTATCTTTAGCTGATTTCAAACACCGAAAATCAAATTCGTTACGATTAAAAAAATCTTCCAGTTCCAGTTTAAAAGCAACCCCCAAATTACCGGTACGTATCCGGTAATCTTTTACTTTATGAAACCGCTCTATAAATCTTTGTAAAGGTTCTAATATAAATAATACAACTACTACAATAACAGATACTACAATTGTGAGCGTATAATTATGATACCCTATTGCCATACCCAAAGCAGCGGTTACCCATATTAAGGCAGCTGTAGTAAGACCATTTACTGAAATCCCTTCCTTAAAAATTACACCAGCGCCAATAAACCCAATACCGGTAACAATGTTGCTGGCAATACGATCGGCACTGCCATTTGCTGCTTCTTTAGATAATATAGTATAGAGGCAGGCACCTACGCATATTAAGATCATGGTTCTAAACCCTGCCGGCTTGCTCCTGAATTCTCGTTCTATACCAATGATTGCGCCAATGATAAAAGCAAAAAAGACCTGGGCTGCTTCTTCAAAATAAACAGTAAAATCCATGAAATAAATGTACGTAAAAATTAATGAAGGAAATTGTATTAATACCTAATGGCAAAAAGCCGGTAAAGCATTTTTCTTAATGGCATTTAAAATAATCAAAAGGTTCCTTACAGGCATCACACTGGTAAAGGGCTTTGCAGGCAGTAGAACCAAACTCACTTACCCGGTGCGTATGATAAGAGTTGCACAGCGGGCATTGCACGGCTTCGTGGGGAGCAAATAAATCATTATTACAAACCTGCTGCCGGGCATTGGGGGGCGCAATACCATACGCTTTTAATTTTTCTTTACCGGATTCACTCATCCAGTCGGTGGTCCAGGCAGGAGACAGTACATGGGTAATTTGAATATTTTGATACCCGGCTGCCAATAACTCCATACGGATATTTGCAGCAATCATATCCATAGCAGGGCAACCGGAATAGGTGGGCGTAATTACAATTTCAATCGTATTGGCATCGTAATGAACGGCCCGTACAATGCCCAGGTCCAGTATGGTAAGTACAGGCACTTCGGGGTCTGTAATATGCCCCAGTATATCCCACACTTTTTTTTCTTCTTGTTTTATATCTAATGTTTGTTTTTGCATTATTACCAATTAGCATCAGGATACATCCGTTGCAAATATTGCATTTCTGCCAAGATATAGCCCATGTGTTCTGTATGGGTTCCGCTTTTACCGCCGCTTTGCATAAATATATGCTCAGCAGGCATTTGCAAAGTTGCTTCTTCTAAAATTGTTTGTACATCTAAAAGCCATTGTTTTTTTATACTTGCCAAATCTATCCCATTATTATTTTCAAAATCGGCAGGCATAAACATTTCACCGGTATAAGGCCAAAGGAATTGAAGTGCTTGTTTTATACGCTGTTTACTCTCAGCAGTACCATCGCCCAGGCGAATTACCCACTCACCACTCCAGCGTACATGATAATTTACTTCTTTCAAAGATTTTTCGGCAATAGCAGCTAAAGACTGGTCCTGGCTTTGTAATAATTGAAAATATAATCCTTTGCAGAAAGCACTGTAAAAGTACTGGCGTAAAACTGTTTGTGCCCAATCGCCTTTGGGTAATTCACAAAGTAAAATATTTTTAAATTCTCTTTCGGTTCTACGATAAGCCAGGCTATCTTCTGTTGCAATATGGCCCGGCATATTACCTGTTTCATTAATTAGCCTGGCCGCATACTGGTAAAAATTACGAGCTTGCCCCAACAGGTCGAGTGTAATATTGGTTATGGCAATATCCTGTTCCAAAACGGGGCCATGCCCGCACCACTCAGCATTTCGCTGTGAAAGAATAAGGTTAGAATCTGCCAGGGATAGGATGAAATTTATGTGTTGCATAATTTGTTTCTGTTACATTAATTCCGAATAATTCCGGTTGTTTATTACATGTGTTTCACTTCATCGGGCAGTTCATAAAAACTGGGATGCCTGTAAACTTTATCTTCTGCGGGGTCAAAGAAACTTTCTGCTTCATCGGGATTGCTGGCATGTATATATTTACTTTCTACCACCCAGATGCTTACCCCTTCCTGCCTGCGTGTGTAAACATCCCTGGCATTTTCAATTGCCATGGTAGCATCGGCTGCTTTTAAGCTGCCGGCATGTTTATGATCGAGCCCTCTTTTACTGCGAATAAACACTTCCCATAATGGCCAGGCAGCAGTATCGGGCTTGGTTTGGTATGCGGCTCCGTTCCCGGGCTCATCGGGGATATCGCCGTAGTACATTTTTTTGATAAATTGAAAATTCATGTTTTTTTATTTTAAATAAGATTTAAAAATATTTTTTAAGCGGCGCTTACTGTTTTTATTTTATTCTTTTTATCAGCATACGCCAATGCTGCTTCTCTTACCCAGGCACCTTCTTCATGTGCCTTTCTCCGGGCATCAATCCTTTCTTTATTACAGGGGCCATTCCCTTTTACTACATTCCAAAACTCGTCCCAGTTTATTTCACCAAAATCATAAGACCCTCTTTGCTCATTCCATTTTAAATGCGAATCAGGAAGCGTCATGCCCAGCAATTTTATTTGTTCTGCAATCATATCCACAAAATTTTGACGCAGCTCATCATTGCTTTTACGTTTTATTTTCCATTTCATGCTTTGATCGCTATTGGTGCTTTCGCTGTCTTTGGGGCCAAACATCATGAGGCTGGGCCACCACCAACGGTTAATGGCATCCTGGCACATGGCTTTTTGTTCTTCTGTTCCTTTGCTTAACACCAATAATGTTTCAAAACCCTGGCGTTGATGAAAACTTTCTTCTTTGCAAATGCGTACCATTGCCCGGGCATAAGGGCCGTAGCTGGTGCGGCAAAGCATTACCTGGTTTAAGATGGCGGCTCCATCTACCAGCCAGCCAATAGCGCCCATATCGGCCCAGGTAAGTGTGGGGTAATTAAAAATGGATGAATATTTTGCTTTACCACTGTGCAAATCATCTATCATCTGTTCCCGGCTTTGTCCCAGTGTTTCGGCGGCACAATAGAGATACAATCCGTGCCCGGCTTCGTCTTGTACTTTGGCAATTAAAATTGCTTTTCGCTTTAAAGAAGGCGCCCGGGTAATCCAGTTTCCCTCCGGCAACATGCCTACCACCTCGCTATGGGCGTGCTGGCTTATTTGCCGCAGGTTTGTTTTACGATAAGCATCGGGCATCCAGTCTTTAGGCTCTATTTTGGCTTCCTGGTCAATTTTATCCTGGAAGTTAATTTCTAATGGATGAATTGTTGTCATATTAAAAATGATTTATAGCTTTATTCGTTATTTTATATCAAAATCTACCACTATGTCGCCGGAAACAGGATGGCTTTGGCAAGTGAGAATATATCCTTGTTCTACTTCTTCATCTTCTAAACCCCAGTTTTCATCCATTTTTACCCGCCCCTGCATGAGCTTTGCTTTGCAAGTGCAACAGACCCCGCCTTTGCAGGCATAAGGCAAATCGGCTCCTTGCTTTAATGCTGCATCTAAAATGCTTTCGCCATCTGCACTTAAATAAAAACTAAAACTACGGCCATCTAATTTTACAGTAATATGGCTTTGCGGCCCTGTGGGTTTGGCAGCAGCTTTTGCAGTTGGCTTTATGATCTTTTCTCCCGGGGTAGTAAAGAGTTCGTAGTGTATTTTTTTGGGGTCGATTTTATTTTCAAGTAAAAAATCTTTTACGGTAAAAATCATTTGCTCTGGACCACAAATAAAAAACTCATCCATGCGGTTATAATCAATAAGTTTTTGCAAGGATTCTAATTTTTCTTTATTGATACGCCCGTAATTAAGGGCTGTTTCTGTTTGCTCCCGGCTGAGGATATTAATAAGCTGAAAGCGATCCAGGTATTTATTTTTAAGGCCTTCCAGTTCTTCAAAAAAAATTACGGAAGCTAATGACTTGTTCCCGTATACCAGTGTAAAATCACTTTTCGGTTCCGTTTGCAGGGTAGATTTTATGATGGATATAACAGGCGTAATGCCACTGCCTGCGGCAAAAGCGAGATATGATTTTTTTTGTGCCTTGTGTAAAGGGGTATTGAACTTGCCCGTGGGAGGCAATACTTCTAATTCATCTCCAGCTTTTAAATTTTCATTTGCAAAACCGGAAAACAAGCCCCCCTCCACTTTTTTAATAGCTACTTTCAATTCATTTTCATGAGGTGCAGCGCAGATGGAATAATTGCGCCGAATTTCTGCTGCATCAAAAATTTTTCGTATGGCTATATTTTGCCCGTGTTCGTAACTGAAAATTGTTTTTAATTCATCAGGTACCCAAAAACTTACGGATACACAATCCGGCGTTTCTTTTACTATTTTTTTTACTTTAAGAGGATGAAAGTGTACCGCCATTTTTAATTTTTTAAACCGTGTAATAATATGGTAAGCAGGGTTTGTTCTAAATCTTTTTTGGGAGCCAGCTTATTTTGTACCTGGCCAAGTTCTAACATCCTTACAGAAGATAAAATAGCCAAAGTGCAGGCCTGTGCATGAGTATTTTTAAATTCCTTTTTTTGAATGCCGCTTTCAATTATTTTTAATAATCGTTTTTCATAGTTGCGCCGTTGCTTAATAAAAAGGCTCAATGCAGGTTCCTTTAAGTTTTTCCATTCATGGTTTGCAACATATACTGCATCGGGTTCCTGCAGCATTAAACGGATATGGTTTTGAATAAAAGATTCTATTATTAGTAAACTCCCGTTTTCTTTTTCCGCATGGCGGATACCCTCTGTAAACTTACCGGCAATAGAAAAACAAATTGCCTGCAACAATGCCTCTTTATTTTTAAAATGATTATACAGGCTCGGCGCCTGGATATGTAATGCTGCAGCCAACTCCCGCATAGAAGTGGCCTTATAACCCCGGTTTCTAAAAAGCACCGAGGCCTGTTTTAATATGGCCTGTTGCCGGGTTCCGTTTTGTGGGGCTGGTATGCGTGGCATCGTTTACACAAAACTAACAAATATTAGTTTTGCCGCAAAATACCCTCATGTAGTAACATGGGTAACGCATCCGGCTTATAAAAAGCCGGGAGACATGCCCCCGGCTTTTATGTGTACAATAGGGCAAATCAGGGAGTCACTTCTACCCATTTCCCATTTACCCCTGCGGTAATTTTATTATCATACATCGCTTCTGCATAAGTGCCGGGTAAAAAGAATTTACCGGGGTAAGTTGCATTTAATTGTATATAATATGTAAGGGTTTGTTTTTCGCCAATTGTAAAATAAGTGTACACCCGGTCATCCCGGATATCCTGGTAATCAGACGATGAGGAATGGAAAGCGCCTTCACTACCCGTCATGCGGGGATTTAATATTTCCCAGCCACTGGGGAATATTTGAGTAAGCGCTACATTATTATAGCTACCCCGGGATCCCGTATTTTTAATTTGTACCCGGGCAATAAAATCGGTACCCTGCTGCAATTTATTTACATCGATAGAAGTTCCATTTTGAGTAATATAGCTAACTGATATATTCAATAAGGCAGGGTTATTTTTCACATGCAAACTATCTCCTGATAAAGGTTGCCCATTGGTAACAATGCGTACAAATAATTGGTTGGATCCTTTATTTTGCAAATGCACAGCTACATTTCCTGTATTTACAAAAATGGGAATGCGGCGCATATAAGCCTGGGTATTGATGGCTATATCCTGAGCCCCTATTTTTGCTGTTGCTATAATTTTTGAACCGGAAGGATTTTTACCAGTAAACTTCGCAATAGCAATCAAGCAATAGGCGGTAGTTTGTGTACTGTACCAATCATCATTTGATAATTGGGCTGCCATATTTAGCAGTAAATCCAATGCTTTTTCTTTACGCCCCAGCAAGGTTAATGTTTCTAACACCATGGCCTGGTCCCGTAAATTAGAACCATAGCTATACCCCGGTGATTCTCTTTCCGGGAAAGTGACAGGCAACCCGCTGATGAGGTTTAAAGCAACGGCATTTTGCCCCGTCATCTGGTAAGCCGCTGCCAGTCTCCATTTGGCTTCAGGAGAAATATATTTAAATTCTTTTAGCCGGTTCATGGCACCTAAGGCAGGCGCCCCGGCAAGTGCCATTGTATATAAACGGTATGCTTGTAAAAGATCCCCACCATAAAAATTTCGGGTAGATGGTTGCCAGGCATTCGCTTTGCCTCGTTGATAATTTTTCCATTGCTGTAAGGTATAATCGCTAACAGCATACCCGGCTTTTTGTGCTTCTGTTAAAAAATGACCGGCATAACTGCTTCCCCAATCATCGGATTCGGAGGCGCCCGGCCAATAGCCAAAACCCCCATCGGTACGTTGCATATTAATAATGCGGCTAATTCCTGATTTTACATTTTTATCGATAGCAACTTTTTGATTGTTATCCAATTCGCTTAATTGATTTAAGACCAACTGCGGAAATACACCAGAGGTTGTTTGTTCAATGCAACCATGCGGATATTGGATTAAAAAATCTAACCGCTTTTGAAGATCCAGGTTGGGAATGCTTGATATTTCCAGCATGGCTGTACTGGTGGCAGGTAAACCAATCGGTGAAGCGATGGTACTCCATTGCTGGCCGGGAGCCAGGCTATATTGGGAAACTGAAGTAACCGGCGGGTTGGGGTTGCGTACATCCAGTTCCACATCATAATCTGCTTTTTCTGTGCCTGAACGTGCCATTACTTTTACTTTAGCAATGCCTGTACTGGGTTTTACTTTTACATCGAAATACACAACTTTTTCTCCCGGTGCATCAAATGATACACGCTGTGTAGTTGCACCCAGCAGTTCCAGGTAAGGATTCGCTTGTAAAGATACAGTTGCCTCCTTAATATTATTTTCCATTGCAAAAACAGTAACAGGAAGTTTTATGGTTTCGCCCGGCCCCAGCACCCTGGGTAATGTGGCCAATACCATGAGGGGTTTTTTAACTGCGATATTTTTTTCAGTACTTCCGTAGCTTCCTTCATGAGCCGCTACCAGCATTACCTTTACAGAACCTATGTATTGGGGTAAAATAAACTGATGTGTTTGTTTCTGCCCTTTATTCAAATGAAAAGGACCCAGGTATTTTACGACGGGTTTAAAGCGATTTGCTTTTTTTTGCTTTACAGGCCCGGCATCATCATCGCCCCCAATAGTAAGGATGCGCTCCAGGCCACCACCCCAGGCCCCAATAACATAATCATATAAATCAAAACTCTTTACGCCCAAGGCTTCCCTGCCATAAAATGCAGCATGGGGATCGGGTGTTTTATAATGCGTAAGATCCAGCAAACCCTCATCTACAATGGCGACACTATAAGTCATTTCTTTACCTTGTTGTTCGCTTACAGTAAATGATACATTTTGTTCGGGCCTGATGGTTGCCGGTATACTGAGCTGGGGATGAAGCAGGGTATTGGGATCCTCTACTACGATGGGTATGGAGCCATACATACGAATGGGCAAATCATTTATAGTTTGTGCATGAGGTTGTATTAAACTTACAGTAGCATATATATTGGGAGCCATGCCCGGTTCTGCTTTAAAACTCACGGTATTGTTCCCCTGTTCTGTTTTTTGCCAAAATGTTTTTAAAACCCGGGAACCCGATTCAATACTTACCAGCATTCGCCCTCCTTTACTGGCTGGAACAGACAGGTTTACCTGTTCGCCCACATGATACAATGCTTTATCTGATGTAAAGGATAGCATGGAAGCAGCGCCCTGGTCATCCTCTCCCTGGCGGCTTTGCCAGTAATCATTATCAATATAAAATGCTTCGCCGGTGATGTGGTTACTCTTCATGTCCTGTACCAAAATAAGGTAGCGCCCCCAATCTTCATCTGCAACTGAAAAACTCCACTGCCCTTTTCCGTTACTGAGGGTAACCGTATCTTTTTTGATGAGTTTGTTATAACTGCTTTGTGTAAAGTTGCTCAGGTTATCACCTCCTTCATCCCACCACCAGCGCCATTGAATGCGATAAAAACTCACTTGCATTTTTGCATTGCCCGAAATTAATTTCCCTTTGCTATCGGTATTCACAATTTGGGCAATATGCTTTTTACCGGTAAATAAATAATTAAAGGGTGGCTGCCCTTTGGGTAATTGTAATCCTGCATAACTGCTATAGGGGCTATAAGCCACATTCATATTATCTACACTAAAATTACCGCCCGGTTCAAAAACTTTTACGAGTAAATTGGCATTAAGCATACCCGGTGCGGCGTTATCATTACTAAAGCCGGGTTTGATGGTTGCATTTCCATCATCATCCAGGGTGCCATCAAAAATGGTTGTTTCCCGGGTGCTGAAATCTGCAGTGGGATTATAAAATGTAAAACCGGGGAAGCTGGCAAATCCGTTTTTCCGGGGGGTAAGCGTAGCATCAATTTTAGCTTTTAAATTTTTTGCCGGCGTACCAAATAACCATTTTACATTGAGCTTTCCTTCATTGCTGCTTCCTACACCCAGCAAGGCATCTTTCCCAAAATCTAAATTAATTTTAAGCCGGTTAGGCATAACGGTTTCTATCTTGATATTTTTTTCAAATACGGCACCCCCCACCTTTATACGAGCCAGCCAATTACCGGTTTGTGCATCTTCATCGGTACTTGTTTTAAAAAGATAAAACCCATCTGTTGCATTATTTTGTATCGCTTGTTTATACAGTTGTCCTTTGGGGGTATATAAACTAAATTCTACCGGGTGATCAGCAGGTAATTTTTTTTCTTTATCTTCTATGATGCAATTAATAAATAAAGTGTCACCCGGCCGCCATACCCCTCTTTCACCAAAAACAAATCCTTTTAAACCATTTTTCACCTCTTCACCTCCTACATCAAACCGGCTTAAGGGTAATGAGCTGCCGTCATCTAAACGCAGGTATCCTCTTTCTGTTCCGTTTTTAGCAATAAGTAAATAAGGTTTACGCTTTAGTTCTATGCCGGCAAAGCCATCGCTGCCACTTCTTCCTTTACCCACAACGCTTAATTGATAATCCAGTACTTCGAGGTCAATACCACTCATGGGGTCGGTTGTTAACATATTGCTTACGGCAACGGTAAGGCCATTGGCATTATCTCGTTTGGCTGTAAGGCCAAGATTGCTGGCCATGATGTTGCGGCTGGCCCAGCGGTCTTTATTATAATAAGATTTGCTGCTGGGGTCGTCCCTGCGCTGCCAGTTATAGCCATATGGGTAATACGTATCATATCGGTTCCAAAACTCCTCGTCATCATCTACGCCCCGGTTTGTGGCATAGGAGTAATAGTCTTCTTCATAATCGTCATTATTATTTTCATCGTTACGTGTAGTATCCATCGATTGGTATAATGAATATTCTGGCCTGAAGCCAATTGTAATTCGGTACAGCGCCCCGGGTTCGGTTTTTAAAAATTTATCAATGTCAAGGGAAAAATGCTGGCGCTTGTGCAAATCCAGTGTCTTATCATCATCGAGCCTTAATGTCTTTTGCAGCACCGGGCGGGCTACCCGCCGAAGTTCATTATCGCCTCCTAAAGTGTTTTGTTGTAAAAAAGCGGGTACATTATTTTCGTAAATTTTAATAATGCTTATATCTACTGCACTTAAATTTATACTTTCAAATGGCAGCACGAGCCTACCGGAATTAGGAAGAATGTTGCCTTTTCCCTGTATGGAAACGGAGGGCAGCACGATTTCAAAGCTTACATTGCCTGCAAACCCTTTATCTAAAACATCGCCCCAACTGTTTTTTATGCCTTCATTAATATTTACCGTGTATTTGCCATTTAATTTACCGCCGGTAAAAACTTTTACCTCGCTACCATTTATCGTAAATGATAAATCAGACTGGTTGCTAATGTTTATAAGCCCGTCCAGGTCCTGCCGGGCATCAATAGGATCGCTAAACTGCACGGAAGCATATTGCTGATCTTCGTTAATACCCACTACGTTTAATACCTTAAAATCACCGGTAGCCGGAACCGGTATTTCTTTTTCGCCCTTTTGGTCAATTTTCATAGGCGATCCATTCCAGCTTAAGGTAAGGTTTGTTTCTTTTGCCCGCCGGGGAATATCAAGAATGGTATAGTAGTGCATTTTGGCGGCTTCATTATGCTGCCAGTTTAGTTTAAGGGGTTTGCCAGCATAGCTCACACTTAGCACTTTTTGTATTTCGGGGCCTGGTTCCACATCGGCCGTTTCTATTACACCGGTAAGTTTCATTTTATCTTTTTCTCCGGTACTTCGCAATCCTTCATCCGAAATAGCAAATGCAGGTTTTATGGTTTGTATATTAAATTTAAAGTGCGCATATTTTTCAGGTACAGTACTTACTTTTCCCAATTTAAAATCTACTTCATATCGTTGATCGGGTTTAAGTTGCCCATCGGGTTTAAATTCAATGGTAGATGCATCTATCCACATTGTTTTGCCTTTTACCGAAGGGCTAAAATGAAACAGGTTTTCTGTTACCGGTTGCCCCACAGTATGTACCGATCCTGTAGTACCTGCCAGGCGAATACGAACAGATGAGGTTTTAGAAATAATGCCTGTTGTATAAGCATCAATATACTGGCTAAAGGCAGGGTCTACCTCTATCCATTTATCTGACTTTTTACAAGCTACAAAAAGTATACTGCACAGGAATAACGCCTTACAAGCTATAAAATACTTTACAGGCCAGGGCTTATGGTTGGCATACATAACAGTTGCATATTTAATTTTCAATAAAACCAGGACGATTTTACTGTACGGGCATTTTGAATGTAAATGTGAAATGAATTTTTTCAAGCAACAAATTCACCCGTACGTTTATTTGTTAAATGTCCCTTAATTAAATATACAACTTATGTTTTACTTATGTTTCTTAAGGCTCAGGTAATCGAAGTAATATAAAAGTTTTATGGAGATATTATTATTTTGAGCAGATGCAAGGGTATGAGAGAAATTTTTAAAATAGGTGTCCTCTAAATCAGCATAGCGATCTACAATTGCATTTTTCCAAACCAGGTTTAAAAAACTGCCGGGTGCAAATTCTAAGCTATAAGCCATATCAATATTAAACAGGTTCAGGTTCCTGCTGGCCCAATCATTAGGATAGCTGCTATTACCGGGTTGTAAGGAACCCTCATTATTTAAATTGTAAATTTCTTTTGCTTTTACCCAACTCCAGTAATGGCGGGCGGTAAGGTTTAGCCCTGCTTTTTTTGAAAAATTATACTTTACAGAAAAAGAATTGTCAACCACTTTACGGTCTCTTCGGCTAAATACAATTTCATTTGCCAGGTTATCATAACCGGCGTAACCGGCATCGTTATGATACCAATTAACCGTAAAATTAGAGGAGAGCGAAAATTTATCATTAAAGCGGTACCGGTTGCCCCAGCCTAAATACAGCATATCACCATGGAATAATTTTTTTTGCTTGTAGGTGATATCAAAATCGGTTAGATATTTTTTGGCCGAATTTGTTTGCCCCCATATTTCCTGGGAGAATTGCTGGGTAAGCTTAAATACCCGGCCGGGCATACGGGCCTCGTAAAAGTCATTACCGGGTGCCCGGTAAGAAAAATTAAAGCCTACTTGCCACAAGTTTTTTAACTGGCCGTTTGCATTGATATTGGTATTATAATTCTGCAAGCGTTTATTTTTATAATTATGGCTGAAGTTGTTATTATAATTTAAATAAATACTGTTATACCAACGGGTAGGTTTTATCCATTTTCGGCCAATCCAAATATTATGGTTTAAATAATTATTATTTTGCATCAGGCCCATATCATTGGCATCAAACTTATCATCTGCCAGTTCCTGAATAATTGAAAAATTGAGTTTCCCACTGGGTACGCCAATACCCAGCACGTGATAATAGCCTGTTTTATGGGTAGCGTTAGAGAATATTTTACTTATGGCCAGTCCGCCGAAATAATTAAATTTATTTCCTTTCGTGTACATATCAAAACTGCCAAAAGATACATTGGCATCGTAATCTTTACCATTCCTAAGGGTATTGGTATTAATAAATGTTATTGAAGAGTTGTTCTTTAAAGTTTTATCTAAAACCAGAATATTATAGTTCGTTAATGCTGCCACTTCCTCTTTCCGGGAAGTATGTAATAATGTATCTTCAATAATAGCATACATGGGTTTAGTGATGGCATTAAAGAAACCAATGCCCAGTCCTTTGCTGTTACGGCCAGAAATTTTGGTGGCATTTAAAAGTTTGGATTCCGTTGGATTTTCTACTACCCATTCATGGGGCGCCAGGTTCCCGTAAATATCATACTGGTGTAACGGGGCGCCCCCAATACGACGGCTGTAAAATAAAGTGTTTGAAAAATAATTCCCTTTATTAAACAATTCTGTACCTTCTGTAAAGAAAGAACGGTTCTCATCATATTTTACTTCAAAGGGGGTTAAGTTATCTACGATTTTATCGCTTTGCACCTGGCCAAAATCCGGGATCAAAGTCATATCTAATGTATAATTCTGGTTAATCCCATATTTAATATCCATACCCCCATTTATAGAAGTGGTGGTATTGTTTACTTTACTGTTATTATAAGGGTAATAATTAAGGTAAGAAGAAAAATAAGGCGAAAAAGACAGGCGAATGGGAGGTTTAATATCCGAAAGGCCGGTGAGCAAACCTTCCTGGGAAATAAACCCATTGATATTGGGGTTTACCGGGTTCCACATGTATTGTTTGCCGCTCTTTACTCTTTTCCGGGTAATATTCATACCCCAGGTTTTTACTTTGGGGCTAAACCGTAAGGCAGCGTATGGGATGCGCATTTCAAAAGACCAGCCATCCTGATGAATTTTAGTTTCAGCAAACCAAACTGCATTCCAGGTATCATCTTCACCCTGCATAGAATATTTAGCATCGTATTGCTCGCCGGATGCCATTACATAAAAACCGCTTGCATTAATTTTATCGTAATAGGGATCAAATATAATGCCTATGAAATCATTACTTCCTACTTTGTCTCTCCCGGCCAATTCTTTAGATATACTATCGATTGTTTTTTCGTGGCAGTAGCCGCCTACATAAATATTTGCATTATCATACAATAAATATACTTCTGTACGGCTCTCAGCTTTTTCAGGCATTCCAAAAGCCGGCCGCCACTCAGTAAAACTATCTATTTTAGTTGCCTCTTTCCAAAAAGATTCATCCAGGTTACCGTCTATTTTAATGGCACCCGATTTTAATCGGTTAGCCAGTACCGTTTTAGGTGGTACCGATTGGCCAAATGCCAGGCCGGCAATGAGCAATGAACAAAAGAACAGGATAATTTTAGCAGGCATACAGGTTGATTGTTGTGAATACGAAATTAAACGTACATCACAACCAAAAAGTTACCGTTCATCAAAGAAAAATTTAATTTGGAATTCTTTAACAATCGTTAAGCGCTTATAATAGAGCATAAAAATGCCCTGTATATTTTTACAGGGCAGTACTGAGAATTCATTAATTAAACTCATATAAGCGATGAGGTTCTGTAAAAAAGAAATTATTGAAAGCCCCAATTAATTTATTTTTCCAGTTTTCCTGTTCATTCCTTTTTACTTCAAAATATTCAGCCTGCATAATTTTCATTTTTACCAATACCAGCCTTCCTGCAGTGGATTGGCTGTAATTGCTTTTAGTGAGAAAAGCATGACCCTGGTCTTCAATCAGTGTGGCTTTACCACTGGCCCGCAAGCGAAAACCGGATCCTTTTTTATAAAAATCGAGATAGGCATAAAATGATTTTTCTAAATGCTGCGAATATTCTCCTGTGCAGGAAGTAAAAAATAAAATATTGCCTTCGCTATCTGCTTCCAATACATGAATGATATTATTGGGCAACTGGAGTTCAGAATTCATTTCAGATTTGAAGATAGCAATGCGGATGTCTTTTATTTTCTCCTGGAGAAAAATCAAGTTGGTGTCGAGGTATTGCATGTTTTATAGTTTTAACCAGATTAAGAATGAAAATTCAAAGTGCATACCAATTTTAATATGCGTTGATTTTTCAGCAGGATATGCTGGTTTTATAAAACAGGATACTGTACTTGATTTTTCGGGGAATTA
The DNA here is from genome assembly GCA_001898465.1 of Sphingobacteriales bacterium 39-19. GTDB lineage: Bacteria > Bacteroidota > Bacteroidia > Chitinophagales > Chitinophagaceae > Ferruginibacter. Next base: position 105,071 of record MKTX01000008.1, read on the forward strand.
ATTCCTCAGCGGATTAACCGGATATCGGATTTTGAAATAAATGGCTGGATGAAAAGCATTTGCCTGTGTGGTTATCTTGTGGTTTGAAACCCTTCGCAAATGCAATATAAATATACAATACGGTTTTGATACTTCATAATTATAAGCCATCTTTTTCACTTACATTTATCCACATTTACAAAACATATTTATTCTTACCTATTATGACAAAATTTAAAAACAAAGTCATCAGATAAGATATAAATGTTTCAGGGAAAATCATTTTTGAGATTCCGGGTTGGTTTCATTTTAAAAGTAATCCCTCCTTGAATAACCGGTACATGAACCCTATGCCTGCCTTCTTTTGTTTTGTAGTGAATTGAATTACATAGAAGTACTCATAAATTCGGCATAGTTTTAGTCAATAATATATTACAGTTTCATTTTTTTACTGAGTCAGAATAACTTTTAGCACTTCCCATGTATTTTAGCGAAATTTGAATTGATTTTGTATATGTTATTAAAAGAAACAGGGTTGCCCATTTTTTGTTAATGATAGTACATTATTATTCCACTCTTTAAAACTATTTCACTAAAAGGGTAAGGGAAAACAGATGGGATATTTTGATTTAGCAAAATGGAAAAAGGAAAATTAATTAATGGCCGTTCAAAAGAAAAAAATATGGAGGAGGGTGGGGAAACTATTCCTGGTAATAGTAACCTCCCTGATTGCACTTTTTGTTATTTCATTTATTTTCCTGAATACCCAAGCCGGTAAAAATTTTGTTCGTAACCAGGCCGTACATTACCTGCAACAAAAATTAAAAACTAAAATCTCCATCGAAAGTATTGATTACCGTTTACCGCAATGGATCACGCTTAACCAGGTATACATTGAAGACCTGAAAAAAGACACTTTATTATATGGTGAAAAACTGTACGTAGATCTTAATATGTTTAAACTGTTAAGGGGCGGTATTGATATTGAAAAAGTATATTTAAAAAATTGTGTGGCTAATATTTATAAAAAGCCAAATGATTCTTTTTTTAATTACCAGTTTATTGTAGATGCCTTTTCGGGGAAGAAAAAATCGGGCGCCCCGGTAGATACCACGGCCCTTGATATTAGTTTAAAAAAATTAATCTTATCGCAAGTAGGTGTAAAATTTAATGATGAAGCCGGGGGTTCATATTTTTCAGCATGGATAGACAGCGTTGATATCGTAAATAAAACTTTTCAGCCAGACCGCACATTCTTTGAAGTAGACCGGTTTTTTAGCACCGGTATTAATTTTACAATGCGCAATTGGAAAACTCCGCATCCCGATAGCATGCCACCTGCTGCAGAAAACGCTTCTTCGGCTTATTCTTTTTTCATTTCTTCTCATTGGCTCCAGGCAAAAAATCTTCATGTTTTAATCGATAACCAGGTAAGCGGTTTATATTATAAAAACGAGGTAAGCAGCCTGTATCTTAGCAATGGTTTATATAGCCTGGCACAAAACAGGATAAGTGCCGATAGTTTGATACTGGCGCAAAGCCAAATTCAATTTACTTCTCCAAAAGATAACCCCAATAGTTATACTGTACCCGATACTATGATGAACAGTAGCCCCTGGAACATTACGGCTAAACTACTGCAGGTAAATAATACAAAACTTTCTTATAACGATGTAAATAAAGCTCAACAAACCGGGCTGGATCCCTCGCACCTGGAGCTGGAAAACCTGAGTGCACAGATACATAATTTTAAACTTTTTGGAACACAAACTTTTGCAGAAATTAAAGATTTAAAATTTAAAGATAAAAGCGGGTTCCAGTTAGATAGCTTACATTTAAACCTGCAATTTACCGATACAGTTCTATCTGCCCGGGCGCTCTATGTAAAAACACCGGGATCTCTTTTGCAAAATAGTTTTCGCTTAGCTTACGATAGCATTGCCGGCATAAGTAAATACCCGCAACAAAGTTTAGTAGCTGCAAACCTGGTTCAGTCTACCCTTTCTTTTAATGACCTGTATCTTCTATTACCCGAATTAAAAAAACAATTTCCGCCTGAAGATTTTAAAAACCTGGCTGTTAGCTTTAATACATCAATAAGAGGAAATTTAAAAAGGCTTTACCTTCCTATATTGCAATTAAAGGGGCTTTCGGGCAGCAGTATCCGGGCAAGCGGAACTTTATACAATCTTACAAATACTGACCTCTTTGCTTATGATTTAACAATCTTCAACAGCCTGCTTTTAAAAAAAGACCTCCTGCGATTTGTACCTGCAGATAATAAAGCGGCATTAGAAAACCTGCCTGACCTCATTCAATTTAGCGGACAATTAAAAGGAGATAAAAACAATGTACACGGCAATATAGCCGTAACCGGTAAAGAATTTCAATACCTGGGTAATATAACGCTTAACAATATCAGCAACCCGGATAAGCTTAGTTTTAATACAGATTTTAAATCACTTACCCTGAATAAAAAATTTATCGAAGGATATCTACCACCTGGAATAAATCAACAAATAAATTTACCTCCTGCCATTTCTGCCTCCGGAAAATTTAAAGCTGATAAAAATAATTTTGATGCCCACTTACAGGTAAAAAGTAATTATGGCCCTTTAACTGTAGTGGGGTTCATGAAAAATATACAAACTCCTCAAAATGCTGTATATGATCTTACACTCAATACCCCGGGTTTTAATATAGGTAAATTAGTAAAGCAAGATAGTATGCTGGGAAACCTGGCCGGAAAATTCCGGGCAGAAGGTACAGGCTTTGATTATAAAACCATGCGCTCTCAATGGATGGCTAATATAGACGCTCTTGACTATAATAAATATACTTATAAAAATGCAAAATTCATTGCCAATTTCAATAATGGTATCCTGTACAGTAAAGCACAAATAGATGATGAGAATATAAAATTAAATTATGAATTGGATGGAAATGTAACGGCTGCTTACCCCACATTGCATGGGTTTATAAATATAGACACAATTGTATTACAATCTTTGCACCTGTATGATGATACCTTAAACCTGGCGGGGCTTGTAAAAATCGATTTAAAAAATACCACGCCCCGCCATGTAAATGGATTTATTCTCATTGACCGTTTAAAGCTGCAACTGGATCAAACACATTATAAGGAAGACAGTATCATACTAACGGCTCATGCAGCCAATGGTGAAGATAGTATTCACTTACGGTCAGGCATTGCCGATTTTACAGCCACCGGCGCTTTTGATTACGACCGGGTAGGCCGGGTATTGCAAGATTACGTCAATCAATATTACAAATTCAATGCAAATGCTGAGCCCCTTACCAATGTACCGGCACAGCAAATAGATTTTACATTTACCCTAAAAGAAAATCCCCTGGTTACCCGGCTGGTAAAAGGATTGCAGGCATATAAAGAAATCCATTTTTCAGGTGATTTTAATAGTAACAATGCGGATAGTGCCTTGCATGTATCCGGTAATATTCCGCTGGTGGTTTACAATGGAAAAAGAATAAGCAAAGCCAATATAGCCATAGATGCAAAAAATGAAAGATTACAATACCATATGATGGCTGACAGTATTGCCTTACCGTCAAATATATTTTATAGTACAAAAATTTCCGGTAATGCCGCCCATGATAGTTTGTATGTAGATGCAATGACTAACGATAAAAATAATAAACCCTGGTTTGGCATCAGCAGTAGCATCGTTTCTCATTTGGATGCATACCGGTTCCGGTTAAAGGACAACTTAATTTTAAATTATGAAAAATGGAAAGTAAATGATCAAAATTATATTCAATACAATCATGACGGCCTCATTGTACATCAATTTCAAATTAATAACGATACGGCAAGTATCCACATCAATAGCTTAACAGAAACACCCAATAGCCCGATTGATATGAATATTGATAATTTTAATTTAAAAAGCATCAGCTCTTTTATTAGTAGCGACACTTTATTTGCGTCGGGCATTTTGGATGTAAAAGCAAAAATTACAGATATGAACCAGCCCCTGCCTGCTTTTACAGGAACAGCCTCTATTGATCATTTTGCCATGATGCAGCAACCATTAGGCAACCTAACCGCACAGGCACAAAAAATATCAGCAGCCGAAATCACTTCTCAAATAAAATTACAGGGTGAAGGTAATGACCTCACTGCCGATTTACAGTATTATCTCAACAATGACCAAAAACAATTTGATGCTTCGCTGGATATTCATCAATTGAATGTAAAGCCTGCAGGCGCCTTTTCGGGCGGGTTATTAAAGAATACCAGCGGCACGATTCATGGTAACATGAAATTGTTTGGCCGCTTTAGTGATCCGCAATGGAAAGGATTTATAAATGCAGACACTGTTCGCTTTGCACTCACTCAATATAATATTCCTTATTTAATTGAAGATCAAAAAATAAATTTTGACTATCCCCGTATTGAAATGAGGGAATTATTGGTGGCCGACAGTGCTGATAATAACGCAAAAATTGATGGGTATGTAGCGATTGATAAAGAACAGGGTTTTAAACTAAACCTGGATGTGTATGCCAATAATTTTATCATCATGAATGCACAAAGAGCCATCGATAACCAGTTTTACGGGTTGGCTATGGCCGATGCAGACGTTAGCCTCAGGGGCAGTTCTGAAGCACCACGGATTGAGGGCAATGTGTTTATTGATGACAGGAGTAATATTACCATTGTATTACCCCCCGGTAATTATGTAAAAGATGAGGGCAAATCAGTAGTTCGGTTTATTGATATTGATACATTTAATATCTCGAAAAATAATAAAATTATTTTACCCGAAGCACAAAAAGATTATAGCAGTTACCTGAATTATGATTTGAATCTTAAAATAGGTAAAGCCAGTTCACTCACTATCATTATAGATCCTAACACCGGTGATGAATTACAGGTAAAAGGGGATGCCCTGTTAAATGCCGGGGTAGACCCCGGGGGTAATCTCATTTTGTCAGGAAATTATTTGTTAGATGAAGGATATTATATTTTAAATTATAAATTTTTACAACGCAGGTTTACCTTACAAAAAGGCAGCAGCATTCTTTTTAGCGGCCCGCCCATGAGCGCCCAGGTAGATATTAAAGCAGATTATATTGCCAACTCATCTACAAAAGATTTGTTAAGCAACGAAATTACATCCGTGAATGCTTCCCTTGCGAATGCATTTAATCAAAAACTGCCATTTACAGTAGAGCTTACCCTGAGTGGCCAAATAAATAAACCCACCATCAGTTTTGATATTAAATTACCGGAAAATAATAAATTACTTACCAGCGAATTAAAAAGTACGATTGAAAACAAACTGGAACAAATAAGAGCCGATGAAGCCTCTATGAATAAGCAGGCCTTTTCTTTATTGCTGATGAACCGCTTTGTAGGGGAGCAAAGCGCTGATTTCTTTAAAGGCAACGATGCGGGCTTTAGCGACCTGGCCCGCCAAAGTGTAAGTCAATTTATCTCTTCCGCATTAGATCAAATTGCGTCAGATTTAATTAAAGGCGTAGATATCGATTTAAATTTAAACAGTTACAAAGATTATACAACGGGAGGCAGCACACAACGAACTGATTTAAATGTTATGTTCAGTAAATCGTTTTTAGATGACCGCCTTGTGGTGAGCCTGGGTACAAATATCGGAATAGAGGGTAACGATGCGGCGGCAAAATCTTATGGATCTTCTATGTTCCGGCCGGATGTTACCATCTCTTATAAACTCACTAAAGACGGGAAATATATGATACGGGGTTACAACAAAAACCAATATGAAGTGGTGCTGGACGGATACGTGGTAGAAACCGGGCTGGGCTTCATCGTAACCCTGGATTATGATAAATTCATTGAATTGTTCAAGAAAAAGAAAGAATGAAACTCATTTTACGATACCTTATTTGCATTATTTTTTTAAGCGCTTGCAGTGTACAGAAATATTTACCCCCCGGCGAAAGCCTGTACCGGGGCGCCCATATTAAAGTTAAAAAAGATAAAGAAACCAAGGCCTCTGAAAAGCAATTAAAAAAAGACCTTAAACAGGCTCTCTCGCCCACACCCAATAAATACTTTTTAGGCCAGCCATATAAAGTATGGTGGTGGTATGTATTGGGTACACCTAAAAAAGAAAAAGGATTCAAAGCGTTTTTGCTGAAGCGCCTGGGAGAAGCCCCGGTATTAAGCAGCCGGGTAAACACAAAAGCAACAGCAGAGAATATGGAATCTTACCTGCTTAATTCCGGGTATTTCTTTAGCCAGGTATCTGGCGATACCAGCCACAAAAAATATTTTGTATATGCCAATTACCAGGCATACGTAAATCCGCAATACCATCTTAGTGAAATTGTATGGTCGGGCGATAGCTCCAAATTATTAAAAACACTAGGCCGCATATCTTCCCGGCGGAGTATATTAAAACCGGGTAACCCCTACAACTTAAATGATATAAAAGCCGAAAGAGACCGCCTGGACCTTACCCTGAAAAACCGGGGTTACTATTATTTTAATCCCGACTATATTATGGCCTATGCAGATAGCAGCATTGGAGGCCGTAAGGTAAAATTGTATTTGAGTGTAAAGCAATCCACGCCGGATAGTGCCCGCAATCCCTACCATATTAACAGCATTACGGTTTATCCAAATTACTCACTTACTAACGAAGAGGGGTACGCCGCTAAGGATACTTTTATGATGTATGATTCAATTCGCATAAATGATTCAATAAATAAATTCAAACCCCGGCTCTTTGCTACCACCATCACCTACCGGCCCGGTAGCCTGTACAGCAGCCGCAATCAAAATGCTACACTCAACCGGTTTATTAACCTGGGTGCTTTTAAATTTGTAAAAAATAAATTTGACAGGGTTAGTGAGGATAGTAGCTATAAGCTGGATGCCACCTATTTACTTACGCCACAAAAAAAGAAAGCATTACAGGGCAATATTGATGGCTTCACCAAAGACAATGGTTTCCTGGGTTTGCAAACCAGCATTAACTGGAAAAACAGGAATGCCATGAAGGGAGCCGAACAACTTGGCCTTAAAACCACGGCCGGTATAGAAACTGCTTACGGAGATAGCATTGCCAAAAAGAATAACAATTACAGGCTGGGTATAGAAGCCTCATTGAAATTGCCCCGGTATTTTATTCCCTTTTTCCATATTGATGAAAATCATTTTTATCCTCCCAATACCAATATCATCCTGGGCTATGAATGGTACCGAAAACAACTCTTCTATACTAAGAATTTTTTTAAATTTCAATATGAATTTACCTGGAAAACCAATTCCCGCACTCAATATAATTTAGGACTGTTTTCATTAAGTTATTTAAATGCCAGCCATGTAACAGATACTTTTTATGCGGAAGCTGCTGTACGCCCTTCATTATTATTGAATGTATATCCCGAAGCGATTCTTGGTACTACTTTTTCTGTTTCAAAAACAATTGGGCAACGATTCTCAAAAAATAAATGGTATGCAAACCTGGCGGTTGATTTGTCAGGAAATGTAGCAGGTCTAATATCAGGTGCCAAACATTTTCGTGAAAAATTGATTTTTGGAGCGCCCTTTGCGCAATTTGTAAAAACAGATTTTTCGCTGCATTATACCCGGCACCTTAAAAATAATTGGGATTGGGCAAACCGAATACAGGTAGGTATTGGGATACCCTATAATAACAGTAGTGTATTACCTTTTTCAAAACTCTATACCATTGGGGGTTCCAATTCAATCCGTGGCTTTAGGGCCAGGGATGTGGGCCCGGGTACTTACCGAACCACCGACCAGGATAAACTTTTTTTTCAATTGATTGGGGGAGATTATAAACTTTTACTCAACACAGAAATACGGATTCCATTGAGTAGCTTATTTAGTACAGCTGTATTTGTAGATGCCGGGAACATCTGGAATAAAACAGGAATTTTATTTGGGGACCAGGCAAAACTTACAAAAGATTTTTATAAAGAACTGGCTGTAGCTACCGGCCTTGGTTTGCGTATTGATGCCAGCATCTTTATTATTCGGGTAGACCTGGGGATGCCTTTAAGAAAACCTTATTTACCCAATGGGCAAAGATGGGTAATTGATCAAATAGATTTTTCAAATGCAGCCTGGCGCAAAGAAAACCTTGTACTCAATCTTGGGTTGGGCCTGCCCTTTTAAATCAATATTTCACCACACAAAAAAACCCCATACATGGGGCCTGGTAAAAGATTTTAATGTAACTATTAGTCTTCCTGGTATTCTTTCTTTTTTTTCTTAGAAAATAAATTATGGTAAATTGAAGTTGCGTAAGCCAGGATTTTATCGGCATTATTAGCCACTACGGTAGCCGCCCCTGTTTTGGCTGCATTGCTTAGTAATGAACTTACAGTAGCGCCTGCCTTACCTGAAATTAAATTTTTGGTAAGTAATCCTGCGGCAATTCCGCCTCCTGCTTTCAGTAATAAGCTGCCCACATGGCCCGGTACGCCAAAATTTCCTAAGGCAGATTTTACCAGGTTACCCGGTTGAAAACTTGCCTTTGTAACCTGGAATTGTTGTTTTAATTCCTGCTCCTGCCTTTTTTTCAATTGCTCAAGCCTTGCTATCTCTTCAGAAAGCGCTTCTTTAGTATGAATATGGCTACCCGCATTTTTTAAATCCATAGCTTACAATATTTTCCTGATTACGAGATTGGCAATAGCGTTAATAACCGGTTTTTTACATACCGCTTTAAAAATGAAACCGGCAATAATATAAAATGCAGCCAATACAAAAAAACCATAATACACTTTGCCCAGCAAATCGCCAAGCAAAAAGCCGAGCCCGATATTTAATACAATAATCCCTAATAAGAGTATGGTAAAAAAAATGAGCCCGCTTGCCAGTTCACCGGCAATCACAGATGCCCTTTGGGTAGCCTTTAGTTTAAATAAGCTAATGCGTGTTTCCGTATAATCTGTTGCTTTTTCAAAAAGATCATCCAAATTATCAAACGGGTCTGTGTGCAGGTTTTCTTTTGTATCTTCCAGTTCCATCATTCATTTTATATTTTTGCCGGTTCCTGTAATTTATGCATGAGCAAACGTAAAACAGGTAATTAAGATTTAAAGGTTTCTGCTCTTTCTTTACCTTTTGCAATCATGTCGTTTGCTTCATTGCGAATATCTTTGTATTTATCTTGTACTTTTTCGCTCATCTTATCCCATTTTCCTTTCACTTTTTCGCTCATTTCATTGCTTTTTTGTTTTATTTTCTTGCGGGTATCTTTCCCTTTTTCGGGGGCAAATAAAATTCCCAAAACAGCTCCTGCGGCAGCGCCTAATAATACGCCTGCCAATAATTTGTTTGCTTTCATAATTGTATAATTTTAAAAAGTTTAAGTACGCTAAATCAACGTACACTTAATATATGCCAAATTGCTTGCCAAACCAAAAAATTGTGCAATAAATGCAGTGATTTATAGAAATTTAATGAAAATAAAATGCTTTACGTTAGCCGGGCTCCTTTATTATGCCTAAAGGGCAGGAAAAAATAAGATTTAAATAGCCGCAGCATCCTGTTTAATTAATCAATTTTGTTGAATACCGGTTCCGGAAATATGAAGATCCTCTAAGGTTTTATAGATAAGGTCCCGGGTAAAGGGCTTTCCCATAAATGAATCGGCTCCCATTTGAAATGCCTGGTTCCGGTCGCCGGCCGTATCAAAAGCCGTGATCATAATTATTTTAGAACCCGGGCTCTTTTGTTTAATATTTTGAATGGCGTTCAGGCCCTTTCCATCGGGTAAATAATTGTCTAAGAAAATAACTTCCGGCTCTAAATTGGCCACTTTGCCCATTCCTTCATTTAAATTATGGGCAATCGAGATATCTAAATTTTTTTGTTTAAGCACGCTGCTCAGCAAAAAACAAATATCTATTTCATCATCTATTATTAGTGCTTTCAAGGTAATTATTTAGTCTCCGTCAATTTTTATTGTGGGTCAAGTTCAATACTTTGTATAATGAATTCAACAAGTTTGCCAATTTTCAAGTAACAGAATCCATATTCCTGTATTTTATTGGTATAGTATCTATTAAATAAATAAAGGAAAAAGAATGGAAATTTATATTTGGCATATCGTTCGCTTTTAGTGATATTAATATTGTGGAAGTACTTAGCCCTATTGGGTAATATTTTTCCTTACTGTAAATCTAAACCGGAGTATGAAAAAAATAATAATTCGTTTTTTTAAATTTATGAAAATGCTCATCAGCGAATTGATGAAAGCCAATATTGCAAAATATAGCGCTTCCCTGGCCTATTATACCATATTAGCACTTGCCCCCTTACTCATCATCATATTAAATATCTTTGGAATTATATTTGGCCGTGAAGCCGTAAGTGGTGAGTTATATGGGCAAATAAAAGAGCTTGTAGGAGATGATGCTGCCTTACAAATTCAGCATACCATTCAAAATATTCATTTAGATAAGCATAATTTTTTTGCAACCATGGCAGGTATTGTGATATTGCTCATAAGCGCCACCGGTATTTTTAATGAAATGCAGGATTCGCTAAACCGGGTATGGGGTTTACGCTTAAAAGCTAAAAAGGTATGGTGGAAAATTTTAATTGACCGGCTCATTAGTTTTTCACTTATACTCAGTATGGGGTTTGTGCTCGTTGTTTCTTTGGCATTAAATGCCTTGGTAAGTGTATTGAGCGGGAAGATTATTGCCGCCTTCCCGGCTTTGGAAAAAACATTACTTTTTACCGTAGATAATGTAATTGGGTTTATTATTTCAACTATTTTATTTGGAACTATTTTTAAGATGTTACCCGATGCCAAAATAAAATGGAAAGATGTGCTGGTGGGTGCCATGGTAACAGCTGTATTATTTGGTGTGGGCAGGTCGCTTATTGGGCTGTACCTGGGCAAAAGTCAAACAGCCAGTATTTATGGCGCAGCGGGCTCTGTCATCATTATCATGCTATGGGCATATTACAGTTCCATCATTCTTTATTTTGGTGCGGTTTTTACTAAAGTATATGTAGCTGGTTCCGGCAGGCATATTTATCCAAATGAATATGCCGTGTGGGTAAAAACCGAAGAAATCCCGGTTCCGGATGTTCCTCTGGATACCTAGTATGGTCAAAATTGGCTAATTTTAATATATTCTTAAATAGAACCATTGTAGCAACAGTATGAAAAAAATTCTCATTATTGATGATGACCGGGATTTGTGTTTGTTATTGAGTAAATTATTGGTAAGAAAAGGATATGAAACAGAGGTAGTACATTCTGCTGCAAAAGGAATTGCCAAAATAAAAGAAACGCCATTTGATGTGGTTTTTTGCGATTTCAGGCTGGGTGATAAAGATGGGCGGGAAGTGTTGGCCGAAATAAAATCTTATGCCCCTGCAACAATTGTGATTATTATTACCGGCTACTCCGATACCCGGGTTGCGGTAGATGTAATAAAACATGGCGCTTTTGATTATATTACCAAGCCATTAGCACCCGAGGAAATAATGGCTATCCTTACCAATGCCCTGGCATCTGCCGGAAAAGAACCGGAAATGGCATCACCGGCAGCAAAACCTGTTCCCGGGAAAGCCAGTAACACGCATCCTAAAATTTCTGCACATGGCGAATATCTTGTGGGCGAAGCCGCAACCACAAAGGGTTTGTATGATCAAATAAAAATAGTAGCCCCCACCTCATATAGTATTATTTTATATGGCGAAAGCGGAACCGGTAAAGAAGTAATTGCAAAAACCATTCATTCTTTAAGCAGCCGTAATAAAGAACCTTTTATAGCCATTGATTGTGGCACATTATCCAAAGAACTGGCAGGGAGCGAATTATTTGGCCATGTAAAAGGGGCATTCACCGGCGCTTTATCTGATAAAGTGGGCCATTTTGAATTGGCTCATGGAGGCACCCTTTTTTTAGATGAAGTAGCAAACCTTTCTTACCCTGTACAAGCAACCCTGCTGAGAGTAATACAAGAAAGAAAATTTAAAAGAGTGGGGGGCAATAAAGAAATGCCGGTAGATGTTCGCATAATTGTAGCCTCTAATGAAAATTTACAGGAAGCCTATCAAAAAGGTAAATTCAGAGAAGACCTTTACCACCGCTTTAATGAATTTTCAATCAACCTTCCGCCACTCCGGGAGCGCCAGCAGGACATACCATTATTTGCTGAATTCTTTTTGCAAAAATCAAACCAGGAACTTGATAAACAAATTGAAGGATATGATGACGAGGTGATGGAGATGTTCCTTACATACAGCTGGCCCGGAAATTTAAGAGAATTCAGAAATGTAGTAAGGCGAGCCGTATTACTCACAGCTTCAGGAAAAGTAACTGCAAAAACTTTACCCTGGGAAATTACCAGCCATGGCGCTTCCCCTTTACAGCAACAACCCATTTCTTACTTTACGCATCCAAATGAAGAGAATAATCTTCCTATCCCCGATTTAAAAGATGCTGCCACCAAGGCCGAGTATGAAACCATTATGAAAGTGCTGAAGCAGGTAAAATTTAATAAAACAAAAGCTGCAGAAATTTTAAATATCGACCGAAAGACGCTGTATAATAAAATTAAAAGTTTTGAGGATCTAAGCAGTTAAATATGTAGCCCGCCACATGCGCTTATCGTTTGGCCGGTAATATAACTGGCCATATCGCTTGCCAGGAACAAGGCTACCTGGGCAATATCAAAGCCGGTTGCAAAACGGCCCAGAGGAATACCTGCTTTATATTTATCAGCGCCTTCGCCATCTTGTAAATACGAGGTCATATCCGTTTCTACAAAACCGGGCGCAATAGCGTTGCACCTTATATTGCGGCTACCCAGTTCTTTTGCCACACTTTTGGTAAAGCCAATAATACCGGCTTTACTGGCCGCATAACTGCTTTGCCCGGCATTCCCCATTTCGCCGATTACACTGCTCATATTAATAATCACGCCAGCCTTGGCTTTCATCATGGGGCGAATAACCTGCTTGGTCATATTAAAAACGCTTTTTAAATTTACCTGCATCACATCATCCCATTGCTCCGGCGTCATGCGTAACAATAAATTATCTTTTGATATGCCTGCATTGTTTACACAAATATCTACCTGGCCAAATTCTTTCAATACTTCGCTCACCAGGGTTTCACAGGCAGCAAAATCGGCAGCATTACTTTGAATTGCTTTTGCATTTACTCCAAATGCTTTTAATTTAGCTTCCAGTGCTGTTGCTTTTTCAGCGCTCGATTCACTTACATAAGTAAATACTACATGAGCGCCATGTTCAGCAAATAAAAGAGCAATAGCTTCTCCAATTCCCCGGGCTGCCCCGGTTACAATAGCCGTTTTTCCCTGTAATAATTTCATAACATTCATTTTTAATCTCAACAAAAATAACCGATTGCTGTTAAGTATGTTCGCACCCGCTGTATATTTTTTATTTTTAACTACAGGGTTTACATTTGCCATTATGCAAACTACATCTGCCATTGCCATGATGCGCCCGGCTTCATTTGGATTTAACCGGGAAACGGCTAAAGACAATTATTTTCAAAATAAAAACCTGGCAACAAAAAATATACAAGAGGCTGCCCTGGCAGAATTTGATCAAATGGTTTCCCAATTAAGATCCGTGGGCATACAGGTTTTATTATTGCAGGATGATGATGCTACCGTAAAACCCGATGCCATTTTTTTAAACAACTGGTTTTGCTGCATGGATGAGACCCTATTTATATTCCCGATGCATGCCGCTAACCGAAGAATTGAAAAAACCCAAAGCCACATTGATACGCTAAAAGCTTTTACGCATATCCATACCGTACAAAACTGGAGTAATCATGAAGAGGCCGCTGTCTTTTTAGAAGGTACCGGCAGCATGATTATAGATCATGTAAACCGAATCATTTACGCCTGCCTTTCACAAAGAACAAATAAAGATTTACTATACCGGTTTGCTAAAAAAAATAAATACCAGGTTATCGCATTTACGGCAAAGGATAAAAATGGAAATGCCATTTATCATACCAATGTAATGATGTGCCTGGGCCCTCAATTTGCTGTTATTTGTTTAGATGCCATCGCAGATGAAACTGAAAAAAAGAAAGTAAGTGAAAGTCTTGCACAAACCGGGCATACCTGCATTGCTATAACCCAAGACCAGGTGTTACAATTTGCAGGTAATATGCTGGCGCTTCACAATAGCCAAAAAGAACCCTTTTTGGTAATGAGCAGTACAGCCTATACTGCTTTAAATAAAAGCCAACTGGAAAAATTAGAAAAACAAGCCACCATCCTTACAGCACATGTTCCGCATATTGAACAAGCCGGGGGCGGCAGTGTACGATGCATGATGGCGGAATTGTTTTATTAACCCCTGCTATTACAAGCCTGCATGGTTTATCTTTGCCGCTATGCATTATGCTTCAGTTGAAAATTTAAGTAAGAGTTTTGGTATCCGGTCGCTTTTTAAGAACATCCACTTGCATATAGAAGAGGGTGATAAAATTGCCCTGGTTGCCCGCAATGGAAGCGGCAAAAGCACCCTTATGAAAATTATTGCCGGCCTGGATACCGCCGATTCGGGAACGGTGTGGATTCATAAAGATATTAAACCCGTTATGCTGCAGCAAGACCATCAATTTGATCTTGAAAAAACAATTTGGGATAATATTTTACAAGCCGATAACCCGGTGGTAAAAGCGGTAAAAGAATATGAGCAATATTTAGAAGACCCCAATCACAATGAACAGGAACTTGCGGCCCTTATGGCTAAATTAGATAACCTGGATGCCTGGAGTTTTGAAAGTGATTTAAAACAAATTTTAGGAAAGTTGCAAATTCACAACCTGGCAGAAAAAACCGGCAGGTTAAGTGGCGGGCAAAAGAAAAGAGTAGCCCTGGCCCAGGCCCTTATTGAAGCCCAACTGTATAATGGCCGCTGCCTGCTTATTATGGATGAGCCCACCAACCATTTAGATGTAAGTATGATTGAATGGCTGGAGCAATACCTGGGTTCCGCAAAACTTACGCTCTTGCTGGTAACGCATGACCGGTATTTTTTAGATGCCGTTTGCAATGAAATTATTGAAATAGATGATGAACAAATTTATACCTACCGGGGCGATTACGATTATTTTTTAGAACAAAAAGCACTGCGGCACGAAGTACAGCAAAGCGAATTACAAAAAGATAAAAATATTTACCGCAAAGAACTGGAATGGATGCGCAAGCAACCCAAAGCACGCACTACCAAAAGCAAAAGCCGGCAGGATGCTTTTACCGATGTAGAACAGCGGGTAAAACAACAAAAAGATATTGCAGAAGTAAGTTTACAGGTTAAGATGACCCGGCTGGGCGGTAAGATTCTTGAAATGAAAAAAGTATATAAATCTTTTGGTGACCTTACGCTCATAAAAGGGTTTGATTATACATTTAAAAAAGGAGAACGTATTGGAATTGTAGGCAAAAACGGGGTGGGTAAATCTACCTTTTTAAAAATTGCCTTGCAGCAAGAAGCGCCGGATAGTGGTAAAATTAACCATGGAGATACCGTTTTATTTGGGCATTTCAGCCAGGAAGGCTTACAATATAAAGAAGATAAGAGAGCCATTGAATTTGTAAAAGACATGGCGGAATATTTTCCCTTAGCCGATGGCAGTAAAATTTCTGCAAGCCAGTTTATGCTAAAATTTGGCTTTACAGATGAACAACAATACACACCGCTAAGTAAATTAAGCGGGGGAGAAAAAAGAAGGTTACATTTATTAAGTATCCTTTTTCGAAATCCTAACTTTTTAATTTTGGATGAGCCTACCAACGACCTGGATTTACAAACACTGCGTACTTTAGAAGAATTTCTCCTTGATTTTCCGGGATGTATTTTAATTGTAAGCCATGACAGGTATTTTATGGATCGCATGGTAGATCATCTTTTTGTATTTGAAGGAAATGGAGTGATTACTGATTTCCCGGGCAATTATACCCAATACCGGATAGCCCAATCCAAAGAAAATAAAAATACAGCAGCCCCAAAACCCAAACCCGGAACCCCGGTGGCAGCCCCCCCGGTGCCCCAAAACAGCACTGTAAAAAAACTTTCTTTTAAAGAAAAATATGAGTTGGAAAATATAGAACAGGATATACCAAAATTACAGGAGGAGAAAAAACGCCTGGAAGAAAAGCTCATGCAAAACCTGCCCTATGAGGAGCTTCAAAAAACATCGGCCCGTATAGCCGAAATTATACAATTGCTGGAAGAAAAAGAAAATCGCTGGTTAATGCTGAGCGAACGCTTACCTTAATTAACTTCATAACATGAAAGAACGGTTTTATTCCTTAGATGTATTTAGAGGCGCAACCGTAGCACTCATGATACTGGTAAATAACCCCGGCAGCTGGAGCCATATTTATGCACCCCTGGAACATGCCGCCTGGCATGGTTGTACGCCCACCGATTTGGTTTTCCCCTTTTTTTTGTTTGCCGTAGGAAATGCGCTTGCATTTGTAATGCCTAAAATGGAAGAAAAAGGAACCGGCTATTTTTTAAAAAAAGTATGTAAACGCAGCCTGCTCATTTTCATCATAGGTTTAGCCCTTAATTGGTTTCCTTTTATAAAATATGATGCAGATGGAAGTATTGTTGCTAAAGGCTTTGATCAACTTCGCATAATGGGTGTACTGCAACGCATTGCCCTGGCTTATTTATTTGCCTCGCTGCTCATTTATTTTTTAAAATTACAATGGGCTTTTGTAGCAGGGTTTTTTATTTTGCTATTGTATTGGTTTTTATGTGTAGCGCTTAACCCTGCCGACCCTTTCAGCCTGGCGGGCTGGTTTGGCACCCGGGTAGATATGGCTGTATTTGGCGCTAATCATATGTATCATGGCGAAGGGGTTGCTTTTGATCCCGAAGGATTAATGAGTACGATGGGGGCTATTGTACAGGTAATTTTTGGATATATAGCCGGCCATTATATTATCCACAAAGGAAAAAACCATGAAATGCTTAATGGCCTGTTTGTAGCCGGCTGCGTGTTGATATTTTCAGGCTTTTGCTGGGATATGGTTTTCCCCATCAACAAGAAAATCTGGAGCAGCAGCTATGTAATTTATACTACCGGGCTTGCCCTGTTAATCATTTCGGTAATGATATACCAGGTAGAATTTAAAAATGCCCGCCAGGGATGGAGCCGCTTTTTTAATGTATTCGGTAAAAACCCGCTTTTCATATTTGCCTTAAGCGCTATTGTAGTAAAAGCTTTTGCTTTAATAAGGATCCCCATCATCCAAAATGGAGAACCCGGTTACACCACACCCTTATCATGGTTTTACAACCATATCTGTGTGCCCTTATTTGAGAATGAAAAAAATGCATCCCTGCTGTATGCACTATGCTTTATCACCCTCATGTGGTTTATCGCCTGGGTGCTGCACCGCAAAAAAATATACATTAAAGTATAGATTTTATTTGAAAAGTAGTTTTAAATTCTTTTTTCTCACCGGGTTTTAAAATGGTAAGCCCCATTTTATTATTGAATGCATTGGGCGCTGCACTCATATTTTCTATGGCAATAGAGGTACGGCCCGGCGGTGTATATATTTGTAAATATGGATATCCCTTACCGGGTATAATTTGTAGTTGTAACCCGGCTTCTCGATTGGTAAGAGTACAAACGGGCTTATTTTTTTGAGACCTTACCCTAAAGCAATCATCTAAATGAAGTTCATTTATCTTTCGGGGTTTTAAGAATTCTTTATTTTTAATTATTTTACCTGTAGGCATCAGTGCATCACTGAGCTCAACCTTTTTTTTGCAATCTATTTGCAGGTAAAGATCATCTACTTTGCCGCCCAGGGTAAAATAGGGGTGCCAGCCATCGGTAACCGGTAGTTTTTCTTTACCGGTATTTTTAATCTTTGTTGTAATAATTAACCGGTTATTTTTTTTAAGATGGTACTGTACCGTACAGCCATAAGAAAAAGGATAACCGCTATCTTCCATTTTATACTTGTATTCCATTTCTACATATACAGATTGTGGCAACACTTTAGTTTTTGTAATCGTAAAAGGAACTTTGTATAAAAATCCATGCAGGGCATGATCTCCCAGTTTAAAACTATTTACCGTATAATTTTTATTTTTAAAACGATAAGAGCTGTTCTGTAACCGGCCTGAAAAGGGTGATAATTTAAGCCCCCGGAAACCAAGTTGCTCCAAATTCTCTTTTATATCCACAGCATCTTCATAGCCTTCAATGATATTAAAAAGACCGGCCCCCTGCCGAGTATAAAAAGCATGCAGGGCGGCACCCGCCGATGGAATTAATTCAACGCTTGATGGCGCCCGGGTATCGGTTAAGATTATTTTTTTTATCCCCTCTTCTGTTGTGTGTGTAATTGTAAACATATAACAAAGTACAACAGTTTTTTAAATTTCTTTTGTTCGGGTTTTATTAACAGTTCCTGTTTGCTTTAACAAAAACTTACCGAAGGGCTTTTAATCTTTTTCTCATTTTTCCTTTCTATTTTATTGAACGGCTGTAAATCCCGGTTCAACAATTATATGAAAAAGCAAATTTTACTTTCCTTATTTTCACTTTTATCTGCAGTGGTTTTTGGCCAAAAGGTTGCCGATAAAGTAAGTTTCGGTTTGCAGGCCGGGTATGCCAATTATGGTATGCAAGGCGATGCCGTAAGCAATTTAAAAAGCCTGATTGATTATGCCGACGGCATGGTTACTACCCAAAACAGGAATGGTTTTTACGCAGGCATAAATGCATCCATTCCCCTGGGATCCGGCGTTTCATTGATGCCTGCCGTACAGTACACACAAAAAGGATATGAACTAAAGGGTGCATTAAATATAAAAGGATTGGAGTTTTTGGGCGCCAATGCAAAAGCACAATTACAAAATGATTACATTGATATTCCTGTATTATTAAAAGCTGACCTGGGTGGTTTTAATGTATTTGCCGGTCCACAGGTTTCTTACCTGGCTTCTTCAACATTACGCACTACAGCAGGTGTACTGGGCATTAACCTTCTCGATAAAAAGTTAGATGCCAGTAACCAGTTTAACAAATGGGATGCCGGCGTTACAGCAGGGGTTGGCTATTCATTTTCTAATTTTAATGTTAATGCTTCTTATGATTATGGCTTATCAAAAGTAGATGCCAATAAATCAGTAAAATCTTACAACCGGGGTTTTAAACTGGGTGTAGGAATAAATTTTTAAACCAGCATAAAAATGGCTCCTTTACCGGAGCCTTTTTTTTAAAATAAAATACCCCTGTATAAGCAGGGGTAATTTCTTTCGGGGATTTTAAAACGGGTTACGATGCAATGAAATTTTTTAGCCGCTTAAACTCTCTGTCATCACTAAAAAACAGGCTGTTTAAAGCTGCTGATAAAGATTTTACAAAAAGCACAAAACCGTTGGGTTCATTTTTTTTCATAATACTGGATTTTGGTATTTCAAAATTAAAAACTAATTCCTTTATTGTCAATTGGGTTTTTTCTAAAAATAGCAAGGCGTATATTCCACAAACCATACAGCATTTATACAATCTCAGCCTGCCTGTTTTTACGATGGTACCCTTTTTTCTTATAGTATTTAATCGGATACATATCCGCCTGCTGCCTGAATTTATTTATTACAACTTTGAATAAATAAGCAACCGGGTTGATGGTTTTACCTGCACTTATTTCATTCATTTGCGTTCGTTTTAATGTATAACGCAAATTGTTAATCTTTTATTGTATGCCATCAATGAGCCGCAACAGGGGTTGCATTTAGTAATCTATGAGCTGTTCTTCCAATACATCGGGCATGTTACGCCACTCGTATTGCTGGTTTCGGAGCTGGGGCTCAAAGCCTGCCTGGCGAATCGCTTCCTGGATGCTGGTGCTGGTAAACCGGTGAGGTGCGCCCGCAGCGCTCACTACATTTTCTTCTATCATAATACTGCCAAAATCATTGGCGCCGGCATGAAGACAAAATTGTGCCACTTGTTTACCTACCGTAAGCCAGCTTGCCTGGATGTTTAAAACATTGGGCAGCATGATCCTGCTTAGGGCAATCATACGGATATATTCTTCTGCAGTAGTAAGATTATGTACCCCCCGTATGCGGGTAAGTAATGTATCTACATCCTGGAAGGTCCAGGGTATAAAAGCAAGAAAACCTTTTGCAGAATCGGGTTTACGGCTTTGCACTTCTCTTATTTTTACCAGGTGGTCGAACCTCTCCGTAATTGTTTCTACATGCCCAAACATCATGGTGGCAGATGTGGTGATATTTAATTTATGGGCTTCATGCATGATGTCTAACCATTCCTGCGAACCACATTTTCCTTTACTAATAAGCCGCCTTACCCGATCGGTAAGAATTTCGGCGCCGGCTCCGGGCAGGCTATCCATACCGGCTTCCCGCAATGCCATTAAAACTTCACGGTGCGTTGATTTTTCCAGCTTGGTAATATGGGCAACTTCCGGCGGCCCCAGGGTGTGTAATTTTATATTTGGGTATAGCGATTTAATTTCTTTAAACAGGTTCACATAAAAAGAAAGGCCCAGTTCGGGATGATGGCCGCCTTGCAGCAATAATTGATCACCGCCATAGCGAATGGTTTCATCAATTTTCTTTTTATAGGTTTCAATATCGGTGATGTAGGCATCCTTATGCCCCGGGATCCGGTAAAAATTACAAAATTTACAATTGGCAATACATACATTGGTGGTATTTACATTGCGGTCTATTTGCCAGGTTACTTTTCCGTGAGGTACCTGCTTTATTCTAAGTTCATTGGCTACAAAGGCCAAATCGGCCAATGCAGCGTTTTCAAATAAAAAAACCCCTTCTTCTACAGTAAGAAACTCAAAGGCAAGCGCTTTTGAGTATAAATCATCTAATTTCATTGCACTAAATTTAAATAACGGAGTGGTTTGCCTTGTATTTATTGGCTGCAAAGTTACGAGCAAACGATAGAAAATGACAGATATTCTACCATGAGAATTATTTTGATCAGCCTGATTTTATTATTGGCATTTGCTGCAAACAGCCAGGAACATGCTAAAGTGCCCCAGGCAAGGTTTATTACAAAATTTAAGTTTACCATTTATACAGGAGGTGTTATCATAGTAAAAGCCCATTTACCGGGCGTGCCCGATAGTTTAAATTTTATTTTAGACACCGGCGGGGCAGGCATATCATTAGATTCTGCCACCTGCAGTGAATTTCATATTCCTACACATAAAACAGATACTTTAATTACGGGTATTGGCGGAAAGCAAAAAGCCCATTTTGTATTTGATAAATCACTCATATTGCCCGGTATAGAAATTAAAAATTTAAATTTTCATGTACTGGATTATTCCATCCTCAGCAGTACCTATGGAGAAAAGATAGATGGCATCATGGGGTATTCTATCTTTCAGCGCTATATTGTAAAAATAAATTACGATAAGTTAGAGATAGAATTATACAGCAATGGAAAATTTAATTATCCCCAGGGCGGCATCATACTGTACCCCCTGTTCAGCAGCTTGCCCATACAGCCGCTTGAAATAAGGGATGCCCGGAAAATAAATAAATATTTTTATATGGATACCGGCGCCGGACTTTGTTTTTTAATGAGTGATAAATTTGTTACGGATAGTGCCGTACTGCTTAAAAAACGAAAGCCCTTAATAACCCAGGCCGAAGGTATTGCAGGCATGCTGCAAATGAAGCTTACCATTATACGGGAAGTAAAAATTGGCAAATACAAATTTAAAAGAGTACCTACTTATATTTATGAAGATAAATACAATGTAACAGGGTATCCTTTTAGTGGCGGATTAATTGGCAATGAAATTTTAAGGCGCTTTAATGTTGTATTTAATTATGGCCAAAAAGAAATTCATCTTAAGCCCAATTCTCATTATAACGATCCATTTGATTATAGCTATACCGGCCTGGGCATTTATGCCTATGATAACCGAATAGTAGTAGAAGACATTATAAAAGGATCCCCTGCAGAAGCTGCGGGCTTTATGATAGGAGATGAGATCATTTCAGTAGCTACCGACTTTTCAGGAAATTTACAGGTTTACAAATTACTTATGCAAAATGCAGGTAAGAATGTACGCATGCTTATAAAAAGAAAAAATGAATTAATGATGCTGAATTTACAACCCGTTACGATCCGGTAACAAGCATAAAAATGCAAGTATTATACCTTCCTTTCCTAATTTATTTAAAAAAATAAAGCACTCCCATTTAATACATAGCAATATTTTTCAAAACAACAAGGGGGGTTCCCCGTAAAAAAATGGATGTATATTCTCCAGCAGTAAATAAAAATAACGTAATCATTGAACAAACTTTTTTTAACAAACACAGAAGTACCGACCCGGTAGAAAATATTTTAGTAAATTTTATTAAACGAAAAAATGAATCCCTTCATTTTGTAGAAAAAAAAGTAAAGCAAATTGGCTACCCCAGGTGGGATAAATTATCATTACTAAACAAAAAAGCAATATCTAATTAAACCAATTCTTTTACAAGCTCAGACAGCAGCGGAAACGAAGTGTATGTAATTCCATTTGTACGAGATACACAAAACTATGTAAATGCAACAATGTTGATAAACATAAATGAAAACGATACTTCTTTTTCATATTTGTGTGACTGGCAATACCCGGATACCGCTACCACCCAAATGAGTGCAAAAAATTTAGCTCTTTTTATGATGCATACAGATTATTTTGTTTTCGGCAGCAGAATGTATGAGCTTACAAACACTTCCATTTTTGGTAGCAATGATCAGAATAAATTTAAAAAATAAATTTTACCATAATAGGACAACTGATTTTATATTTCATAAAAAATAGAAAAGAAAACATACCCCCATAAACAGAATGAAATTGAACCTTTAAACATGCATTCACTTCTGACAGTTTTACCTTTACCCAAAAATAATCTTCTCAAAAAAAAATAATATTTTTTATTCCCTTACATTTGCAATGAATTTGGTTTCCGCATTAGCGGAATTAAAAGGGAAGTCCGGTGTAAATCCGGCGCTATCCCCGTAGCTGTAAAGCCGCTGCCACAGGCAACTTTAGCGTAACTACAACCACTGTTTTGATGCACTCAAAATGGGAAGGAGCGCAAAGGCGGTAAGCCAGAAGACCTGCCAGTTTCATTTCTATTCATTCACAAGCTTTCGGGTGAAAGGCTAAAGAAGTAAAAGCAAAAATGCTGCTCCTTCTCTTACACCCGTTTGTAAATATTATTTTGTTTTTGAAAAAGCATTTCAGCTATATTATTCTTTTGACTTTTTCATGCACAGTATGCTACAGCATTTGTATGGCTCAAAAAACCGATACCCTGCCCAATGTAAAATTGCACAGCAAAAAACCCATACACAATATTTTAGCCCAGGTACCTGTACAAATTTTGCAAAAAAATGAACTGGAAAAAATCAGCAACAACAATGTAGCCGATGCAGTAAAATATTTTTCGGGTGTACTGGTAAAAGATTACGGGGGCCTGGGTGGCCTAAAAACAGTATCCGTACGCAGCCTGGGCGCCGGCTACACCGGTGTTTTATATGATGGGCTCCCCATTAGTGATGCCCAGGCAGGCCAGGTAGACCTGGGTAAAATTTCTACCCGGCAGCTTTCTCAAATACAATTATACAGTGGCCCTATTAATAACCTTTTATTGCCTGCCCGCACGTATGCTTATGGGGCAGTACTGGCTTTACAAAGCCGGGAGGCTGCAGATTCATTTACAAAAACACAAAGTATCCTTTCATTACAAGGAGGCTCATTTGGGTTTATAAACCCGGCCGCACAAATCAGTTTTAAAACCGGTAATAAATTAATACACCGCATCAATGGTTCGTACCTGTATAGTCAAGGCGATTACCCATTTAAAGTTTACGAAAATACGGGAGCCATACAACGAAGGCAAAATGACGACATGCAAACCACCCGGCTGGAATATGATTTGCAATATGCTTTCAGCGATAGCAATACCTTACAAATAAAAGCCTACTATTACCAGGCCACACAAGGCATACCCGGTGGGGTAATCATATATACAAACAACAGCAGGCAAAGGCTTTACAATAAAAATGATTTTATACAGGCACGCTGGCAAAAAAAGTTGAACTCCAATACCCGTGTTTTACTGGGCGCAAAATATAATTACGATTATAAACTATACCGTGACCCCGACTTTATATATAGTTCCGATGGCCTGGAAAATAAATACCGGCAACAAGAAATGTATGTTTCTGCTGCAGCTGATAAGAAACTTTCTTCCTTGTTTACAATAGGTATTAGCAGCGATTATTTTATTAATTCACTGCAACGAAAAGATAAGCTTACCACTCCCTTTGCTTCACCGGTTAGGTATAACTGGCTTAGCCATGCCGCAGTGCAAAGCCATGGAAAAAAAATACAGGCACAGGCAGGAATTTTATATTATCATCAACAGGAAAAAGTAAAAACCGGTAATGCTGCCCGGCCTGTTCATAAGCTAAACCCGGCCCTGTCCCTGGCCTGGCAACCCTTTCAGGATGACGGACTAAGCCTTCGCCTGTCTTATAAAAGCATGATAAGGCCCCCTTCTTTTGATGATTTATATTATACGCTGGTGGGTAACACAGCATTAAGGCCCGAGCAATCTCAGCAATGGAATATGGGCATTGCCGGTAAAAAAATATTCCCGGGTTTTTTGCAATGGGCTAGCTTAACAGTGGATATGTATGAGAACCGGGTGCGAGATAAAATACTGGCTGTACCCCGTCAAAATCTGTTTCAATGGACCATGCTTAATATTGGTAAGGTACATGCCTATGGGGTAGATGCCGGCCTTTTGTTTAAAACGAAATACATAGATGCAAAAATGGCACAATTACGTATTCAATATAGCTATCAAAAATCACTGGATGTATCAGATAAAAACAGCAACCTGTATAAAACACAATTGCCGTACACGCCGGTGCATTCCGGCAGTATAATGGGGCAGTTAACAGTTCATCAGTGGGAATTTGCTGCCAGCGGGCTGTTTTCATCTTACCGGTACCGGTTAGGAGATCCTGTACCGGATAATATTGTGAAAGAATGGGCTACAATAGATCTTTACCTGGCTTACTCCGGTGTGCTTACGAAAAATATTTCCTGCAAACCTTTTATTTCGCTCCACAATATATTGAATCAGCAATACGAAGTCGTGCGGTTTTACCCCATGCCCCGTTTTCATTATAGAATGGGAATAAATGTAAACTTATAACTATTAAAAAAATAACATGAAAAAAAATCATCTGTTTGCAATTGGCCTGTGCATACTCATCCTGGCATCTTGTTCTAAAAATGAAATTCCGGCTCCTCCCCAATCGGGTCCTGCCAAAGGATTGTATGTATTAAGCGAAGGTAGCTTTGGCCAAAACAATACCCGATTAGGCTTGTATGATATCAACAACAACCAGTTTACCGGGAATTATTTTGCACAACAAAACCCTGCATTCCCACTGGGGCTTGGCGATACCGGTAATGATCTTTTATTATATGGCGGCAAATTATACATCGTAATGAATGTTAGCAGTTATGTAATGGTTATAAATCCCGTTACTGGAAAATTCATTGATAGCATTTCATTTCGTACCGGAGCCGGTTTACCCAAATATCCACGGAATGCAGCCGCTTACGGAAATTATATCTTTGTAACCTCATCCGATGGTACGGTAAGTGCCATTGATACCCTGTCTTTAGCCATTACACATAGTACACCCGTAGGTTTAAATGCCGATGGTATTGTAGCGGCTAACGATAAATTATATGTTACCAATTCCGGGCCTTTCACCTCGGGGTATGATTCTACCATTTCTGTTATTAATCCTTACAATTTTACGGAAACAGAAAGAATCGTAGTAGGTAAGAACCCAGTGGGCATTGCTGCAGATGAATCAGGAAATATTTATATTAGTTGCCAGGGCGATTATGCTACCCATGGGCCTTCCCTGGTAAAGTTGAATACTGCTTCACTTAGTATTACCAAAATAGCAGATACGGCCACCTCGGTTATTAAATATTTTAATGGCAGCCTGTATGCATTGGGCGGTTTCTTAGGATCTCCCCATCCACGTAAATTAAGTATTGTAGATTTTTCGGCACAATCCGCCAATTTTATAACAGATGGTACCCCATTAATATCCCCGTATAATATCACCATTGATCCGCAAAATGAAAATGTATATATCGCCGATGCAAAAGATTATGTAAGCGCCGGTGAAGTGTTTTGCTTTGATAAAAATGGTAAAAAGAAATTCTCTTTCAGTACTTCACCCGGAGTAAATCCCTCAAAAATTGTTTTTATTCGTTAAATGAACTGGATAAAGCGCCGGTTAACCGGTGCTTTATATTTCAAGAGTATATAAAATGCTAAATAATCATTCCCGGCCCTGCAACAGGGGCTGCATGTTATTATATTTGCATATAAATAAATTACATGTTTGATTTCAGTAAAGTATCTGCCCAACAGATCCTTACCATTAGTTTCACCTTATTTGCCGTAATAGATATTTTAGGTTCGGTACCGGTATTGGTTACCCTTAAGAGTAAGATGGGCGGGCAAATACGAAGTTTGCAGGCCACTTTGGCCAGTGGCGCATTAATGATATTGTTCCTTTTTTTGGGCCAGCAATTTTTAAATTTATTGGGCTTAGATGTAAAATCATTTGCCGTAGCGGGGAGTATTGTAATCTTCATCCTGGGTTTAGAGATGGTTTTGGGCTTAGAGTTTTTTAAAGGAGATAACAATCCCAAAAGCGGCAGTGTAGTGCCTATCGCATTTCCGCTAATAGCCGGGTCTGGTACCCTTACCACCATTATGTCATTAAAGGCGAATTATTATGATGTAAATATTTTCATCAGTATATTAATTAACCTGGTCGTGGTGTTCCTGGTTCTTAAATCGCTAAAATGGATAGAAAGGGCGCTTGGCCCCAATGGTTTAATAGTAGTAAGAAAATTCTTTGGTGTAATTTTGCTGGCGATTGCAATAAAAATATTTGCCACCAATGCACACGGGTTACTGTAAATTATTTTTGTAAATCCCTTTTTTTATATTTTCTTCGCCGCCGGAAAAGGAATATAGATAAACAGCTGGCCTCGTCGTACAATGGATAGTATATGAGTTTCCGAAGCTCCAGATCCAGGTTCGATTCCTGGCGAGGCCACAAAAACGCCCCCATTACCGGGGGCGTATCACTTAAACCTATTAAAACACAAGAATGAAAGCCGCTTAATTTTCTACAATCACCTTTCCTTTCATTACCGGGTGCAGGCTACAGAAATAATTAAAAGATGTATCCACCTTTATTTTAAATTCCTGGTTGGCCGGCAGGTTTGGGGAAGCCCAGGCTTTATTCTCTTCTGTTACATTATGAGCAACAATGTCTTTATTGATAAATAAAACAGTATCACCGGGCATTAAGGTTACCTGCCCGGGATTAAACTGCATATTTTCAATGACCACCTTTTGGGTTGTTGCCGTATGTACCGCTTCTTGCGTTTCTTTATTGCTGTCCTTTTGTGATGTACAAGCCAGCAACCCCAGCATACAAAGAAAGCTTATGGTTGTAAAGCGTTTCATTTGTTTATAGATTTATTTAGCATTTCTGCATGTGCCAGGTGCTCCTTTAAAGCCGGTACCACTTTCACCAATAATGCTTTTAATGATGCATTTTGGGCTTGGGGTATTAATACCGTTTCTACCGCATTTATTACCGCTTTGTGATACAACACTTCATTACTGATATAAGCCTTATCAAATGCAACGCCCTTTTTAGCCTTTAATTTTTTTAAGGTTGCCTTTTCACCCGCCAGCAAACTTTTAGTAAGGTCGTTCGTTTTGGGAGTAACGCCCAGTTTGGTAACCAATGCCACAGCCTGGTCAATAATCGCTTTATGGTCATTTGCCATGGTATGTGCAAAATTGATTACTTCTGTATTTTTTGATTTTACAAGCGCCAAATTTGCATAGTCAATATCTATTTGGTTGGCCGTTACGGCTACAGATGCTATTTCAGGATCAGTAAGTGTAGTTGCTTTTTGTGCTTTAGATTCCAGACCATACAACAACAGGGCGCTCAGCAAAAGCACAAACTGCATAAAGCCCCGTTTTCTTAACTTTTTCATTGTTTTGTATTTTAATTTAATATTAGAGCAGCAATGCACTAAAAAGGTTACAAAAAAAATAATTTCAAATCATCGCCCTTTTTTATCGGGGCATTAAATACATTTCGTTTTCATTTTTTTTATTGGGTAAATTTTAGTATATTCATTCAAATTGAAAAAGCAAACTACGATATTGTATAAATCCTTTATAGCCGGTCTTTCCGGCTTTAGGCATGGTTATATGACTCCCCTGCATACACGCATCTTTTTGCCTGTACAAAAAATCTTCAATGGGTGATCCCCGGCGGGGGAATAACAGGTTTTCACGCCGGGGTGTTCATTAACCCTATTTTTCATTTATAAAATATTTATCATGCTTAAATATCAAAACAGGTCAGCTTTACTGACGAGTTTCATTATCTTATTAATTGCAGCTAATTTATTTATTATCCGCCTCGGGCTGGTACATGACCCGGAATACTTGTGGCTTATGATGGGCACAATGCCCATTTTATTATTGATGATGCACATAAAAATCTCAGGCCCACTTTCTCATCCCCAACTGAGGGAGAAAAAAAGAGCAAGGCAAATGGCAGAACAAGCAAATACCCAGTATTCGCCATATTCTATAAAACCCAAATTGAAGGAAAAAGAAGTGATGATGTTTCAATAAAAAAAAGGGACTACAGGAATTACATTAAAAGCGGTAAAGCATAGCAAGATCTTTTAATTCCAATAGATTTCTGATTTTTAATTTTTCAAAAATCTTTGATTTATGGGTACCCACGGTAGATACCTGCAAACTGAGCAGGCTGGCTATTTTACTTACCGTATGGCCATTGAGTAAAAGATTTGCGATCTCAAACTCCCTGCTTGTAAGTGTATTGAAAAGATTATCGTCAATCGGTTTTCCCAATGGCTTAGCCATGGCTTCTGCAACGGCGCTGCTCATGTACTTACCATTTTGAAGTATCCTGCCCACTGCATTTTTTAATTCCTGCAGTGGCGCATCTTTGTTTAAGAAACCACGGGCGCCTGCCTGCAGGAATCTTTTGGCATATACATTTTCCGGGCTCATGGTAAATACCAATACTTTGAGGCCCGGAAATTTTCTTTTTACATGATCCATAAACCCCAGCGCATCGCCACCGGGCAATTGCACATCCAGCAAAACCAGGTCATACGCCGTTTCGTTTATACATTCCAATGCATTGTTCTCATTTTCAGCTTCATCAATTCTTGCTTCGGCATAAAAATCAGAAAGTAATAGTTTAATACCCGATCGCACCACCACATGGTCATCAATGATCAAAAATTTTTTCATAAAGTATTTTACCTATAATAACAGTATTGTAAAATTATAAATTATCAGCTCTTTATAAAAGAGGATATCTACGCAAGGAATGCTGCAAAATAAAAATTAAATTGTGTGATATTTCCGCAGTATGTTCCCGGTATCAGCATTTCATATTATACTGTTTACAGCACCCGCTTCAAAAATAACCGCATTAGAGAATGTGTTGGGTCAATGTGATCTGCCCATTCATGAAATATTTGTTACCCATACGCTTACAGCAGTTTCTGAAAACCTGGCCAGGAATAAAAATAACCTGATCCTTTACCAGGCAAGCAAACCGGTGCAGTCATTTTTTAAAATGTACGTTAAAAAATTTTGGCTTACCCCTTGTATCCTGCTTACCAGCCGGGATTATATAGATGCGCACCGGATAGAAATTCCCCTCTCGATACCCGCTATTCCGATAAATACCATCACCCCACAACTACTGCAGCACCTGATTCCTGAAGTTATAAGAAACAGGATGCTTGCTGGCGAGCTGGAACTTAGTAAAGAAAGGTTTAAACGGGTTCAGCAGGCATCAAAAAGCAGGGTATGGGATTGGGGTATTACCGAAGACATTAATGATAAAAAAGCATTAGCATTAAAAATAGAAGCAGAACGCCAAACCAATCAAAATGAAATCACAAAAGCTGTTATAGAAGCACAGGAATTAGAAAGGAGTGCCATTGGAAAAGAACTGCATGATCACATCAATCAATTATTAGTTACTGCAAAATTATATATAGAGCATGCCCGGTTGCACACTACCCAAACTGACATGTTGTTACTTAATGCGGTAAAGCTTATCAGTAAAGCGGTGGAAGATATAAGAAGCTTATCAAAAAGACTGGTTCCGGCATCCCTGGGCCATACCGGTTTAAAAATGGCAATAGAAGATTTAGCAGCCAGCATACGGGTTTTAAATAAATTTAAAATTCAACTACAATGGAAGCATTTTAAAGAAAATACGGTAACAGAAAATTTTAAGCTTACCATTTACCGTATTGTACAGGAACAATTAAACAATATTATTCGCCATGCCCGGGCTAATAATGTATGCATCCGGGTAACGGTACACAATAAAATATTTGAATTAAAAATTACGGATGACGGGCTCGGATTTGATCCCCTGGAAAAAAAGCAGGGCCTGGGTTTAAAAAACATCCGCAGCCGGGCACTATTACATCATGGACAGGTTTTTATAGAATCACAAAAAAATAATGGATGTTGCCTTAGGCTTATATTTCCATTACCTTAGTTTACCAATACAATGACAGTTGTACAGACTTATAGTAAATTTGTATTACTAAAAATTTTTCATGGAAAGTAAACTTACCGATGCTCGCATACGGCTTACTTTTATCATCGCATTTTTAATTATGTGCGTTTTTCTTTTGCTTACGTTTATAAATATGCGTAAGGCAGAAACCGCCAGTGGAGATGTAAAAGCTTCATTAGACCTTTTATTGCGCCTGGAAAGCACCATAATTGATTTAAATGGGATGCATGCCGCCCAAACCGGTTTTTCAATTTCGGGTGATGAAAAATTCTTACAGCCTTTTTACGATAACCTGAACCGCATACGAAGAGATACCACCTTCCTGGCCCAGCCCTATTTATATGATGAAGAAACCATACATCTTAAAACCGAATTATTACAAAAGTTAAATGCTCAAATTACCCATTCAAAACAAAATGTAGAAATAAGGAAATTATACGGGGCCGACTCTGCACGTGTACACATGAAAATAGGCCGTGGCGATGAACAGTTTTTAAATATCGGTTCTTTTATTGATAATATTAAGAAATTCAAAAGATCTTCCCTGGAGCAAACGAATACCAAACTTAAGCAATATGCACGGCGCATTACCGGCGAATTCTTTATCCTGGTTGTCCTTTTTTTTGGCATATTATATTATAGCCTCAAAACCATTAACAGGGAATTTCATATATGGGAAGAAAATGAGCAATCGTTACGGTTTAATGCCTCTGTAGTACAAAATATTTCGGATCCCATTATTACGCTGGATAATAAAAGATTCATTACAAACTGGAATAACCAGGCAGAAAATTTATATGGGTATAAAGAAAATGAAGTAACCGGAAAAAAAATAAATGAAGTATTAAAAAGTGAATACCCGCAGCAAATTGAATCCATAGAAGCACAAATTCAAAAAACCGGCAGTTGGAAAGGAGAAATGGTACATTATACTAAGGATGGCGAAAAATTATTTGTAGAGGTAAGTACATCGGGAATTAAAAATGAAGATGGTGAAACGCTGGGAACCGTACAGGTAATCAGGAATATTACAGAACGAAAGAGGTTACAGAACGAATTACAAAATTTAAACCAAAACCTGGAACAGCAGGTAAATGCAAAAGCGGCTGAGCTTACCAGCGTATTTGAGCGGATAACAGATGCCTTTATTGCACTGGATAATAATTGGAATTATACCTACATCAACAAGAAGGCAGAAGAGATGCATGGGAAACCGGCTTCGGAAATGCTGGGCAAAAATATTTGGGAACAATTTCCCGATGTAGTATTAGAACCATTTTACGATGCCTTGCAAACGGCCAAGGAAACACAGTTACCCCAGCGCTTACAATTGTATTTTTCTAAAACCGGGCGCTGGTTCGAAGACCTGATTTATCCCACCGAAGATGGGATCTCCGTGTATTATCATGATATTACTGAAAAACGCAAAGCCGACCTGGCGCTCGAACAGATTCATGAAAAATTAAGCTTCCATATCAACAATACACCCATGGGGGTGATTGAATTTGACAGCAACCTGAATATTTTACAATGGAACCAGCAGGCAGAAAAAATATTTGGCTGGACGGCCCAGGAAATTGTAGAAAACAATATCGCCGTGGAGCGCCTTGTTTATAAAGAAGATATTTTACTTGTAGATGAAGTGATTCATGATTTGATGTATAAGAACATCATCAATAATGTAGTGACCAATAGAAATAATACTAAAGATGGCCATGTAATTATGTGCGAGTGGTACAACTCGGTATTGAAAGATGAAAGTGGTAAAGTAATTGGTATCATGTCGCTGGTACTTGATGTAACCGTAAGAAAAAAAGTAGAAGCCGAGTTGCAGGAAGCAGAAGCTAAATTCAGAAACCTGGTAGAGCAAACCGTAATAGGCGTATATATTTTACAAAATGATGAATTTGTTTACACGAACCCCCGTTTTGCTGAAATTTTTGGTTATGAACCTACCGAACCACTTGAAACTTTTACTAAGAACATTTTATATCCCCAAAACCAGGATTCCATCCTCAGGCATATACATACCATCCGGGAAAAAGAAAAGGAAACATTAAATTTTGATACAAAAATAAAAACCAAAGCAGGATATGATATTGATATAGAAGCCAACTGTACTTATACCATTTACAAAGGAAAGCCAGCCATTATTGGCACTTTTATAGATATTTCTGAAAGAAAAAGAAATCTTGAACTCCTGCAAGCTTCTGAACAGGCCCTTACCGTATCAAACGAAAGGTTTCTGCTGGTGTCTAAAGCCACCAATGATGCCGTATGGGATTGGAATCTTGATACCGATATGATTTGGGGCAATGAAAGCTATTGCAAATTATTGGGGGTGAATAACAGTGATGGCCTGCAGTTTCAAAATTTTATTGACCGGCTGCACCCTGACGACCGGGAGAAAGTAATTGAAAATTTCAGGCAGGCAATACAGCGTCATGACCGCATCATTTCAGAAGAGTTCAGGATGCTAAATGATAAAGGCGATTACCTTACCGTGTATGACCAGGCCTATGTACTTTACGATGCCCAAAACAAAGGATACCGTATGCTGGGCGCTATGCAGGATATTACCGAACTGCGCAAGTCGGCCAGGCAACTAACCATGGAAAAAGAATTGTCTGATTCTATTATAAACAGCTTGCCGGGGTTGTTTTATTTATTTAATAAAAACGGGAAATTACTCCGGTGGAACCGGAACTTAATTTCCATAACAGGATACAGTAACGAAGAAGTGGAGTCAAAATCTGTACTTGATTTTTTAATAGATAAAAATTATGCGCAATATAAAATAGAAGAAGCATTCAGGGAAGGGGAAGCCAGCCTGGAAACAGGGTTGATAATAAAATCCGGAACATCCATACCCTATTACTTTAATGCCAGCGTTACCAATTATGAAGGAGAAGAATGTTTATTAGGTGTAGGTATTGATATATCTGAGCGGGTGCTTTCACAAAAAAGATTAAAGCAAAGTGAAGAAAATTTCCGTACCCTTATAGAACAGGCATCCGATGGCATTTTTATTTGTAATAACGATATGATTTTCCTGGATGTGAATAGCAGCGCTACTAAATTATCGGGCTATACCAAAGAAGAATTAATAGGTATGAATATGTTTGATATTTTAGAAAAAGCAGATGAAAACAGCCCGGAAGCTATAAATTTAGATGAATTAAAAAAGGGAAATGTAATCATTAAAGAAAGGAAAATAAAAACGAAAGACGGCCAGGTAAAAGATGTGGAAATAAGCGCCAAATTGCTAATCGATGGCCGGTTTCAAGGTATTGTAAGAGATATTACGTCCCGTAAACTGGCAGCCGAAGAATTAAAAATTTCTGAAAATAAATACCGGTTACTGTTTAATCAAAATCCATTACCCATGTGGATGCTGAATAAAAATGATAAATCATTTATTGATGTAAACCAGGCTGCTATTAATTTTTACGGGTATAGCAAGGAGGCTTTCCTGCACATGCGGGAGCAAGATTTGCAGGCCGGGCTGGTACAGGCAGGTAATGAGGAACGCAGTTCACACGACAGCATCAGCATTTGGCAGCATCGCAAAAAAGATGGCAGCCTGGTAAAAGTGAACATCCTGGAGCATACCATTTATTACGAAGGGCAAGAAGCGATATTGGTGTTGGCCAATGATATTACCGATAAATTAAAAGCAGAAGAAAACTTAAAAAAATCGCATGAAGAACTACGCCAATTAGCCATCCATTTAGAAAACATTCGGGAAGAAGAACGCACCCACATGGCCCGGGAAATTCATGATGAATTAGGCCAGCAATTAACCGGTTTAAAAATGGACATCTCCTGGATAAGTAAAAAAATATTTACAGAAGATAACGATGTAATAGAAAAAATACAAGACACCATACGCCTCATTGATGGTACGATTATTACGGTAAGGCGTATTGCCACCCAGCTACGGCCCAGTATATTAGATGATTTAGGATTGGTAGCTGCCATGGAATGGCAAAGTGAAGAATTTGAAAAACGGGCAGAAATAAAAACGCATTTTACCTCTGCAGCCATATCGCAGCAGGTAGATGCCCATATTGCCACCGCCGTATTTAGGATTTTCCAGGAAAGCCTGACAAACGTGTTACGGCATTCCGGAGCCACAGAAGTAAAAGCCTTTTTAGAAATTAACCAGGCATACCTGCAGCTAAAAATACAGGATAATGGCATGGGATTTTTACTGAATGAAATAGAAAATAAAAAAACGCTGGGCTTATTAGGCATGAAGGAAAGAGTAACATTACTGGGAGGAACTTACGAAATTACCAGTGAGCCCGGCCAGGGAACATTAGTGAGAATAATTGTACCTTTAAAACATAGAGAGCCTTCAATAAATTAATAATATGATCAGGATCCTAATAGCAGATGACCACTCCATTGTAAGGCGTGGGCTAAAGCAAATTTTGCTGGAAGGTTTCCCCGATGCCTTTTTTGAAGAAGTTTCAGATGCAGAAGAACTCATAAAAAAAGTGATACAGAATGAAAACTGGGATGTTATCATCAGCGATTTAAGTATGCCCGGCCGAAGCGGGTTAGAGGCTTTGCAGCATATTCGCCAAATGAATGTAAAAATTCCGGTTATTATTTTAAGTATTCACCCCGAAGATCAATATGCCATCCGGGTTTTAAAAGCCGGCGCATCGGCTTACCTAAGCAAAGACCTGGCGCCCGATGAATTGGTAAATGCGGTAAACCGGGTGCTGCAGGGGAAAAAATACATCACCGATTCTATTGCTGAAAAACTGGCGAATGTATTAGACCAGGCAGGAAATAAACAACCCCATGAATTATTATCAGACAGGGAGTTTGCCGTACTTAAATTACTCGCTGCCGGTAAATCAGTTTCTGAAATAGCCGAATCCATGTTTTTAAGTGTAACTACGGTAAGTACATACCGGGCCCGCATCATGGCTAAGATGAATATGAAGACAAATGCAAACCTTACCCTGTATGCCATTGAGCATAATTTATTATAACTTACTACGTAAGAACAGGTAATGTAGTATTTGCACTACATAAATTTTAATAAATTTACCTTGCACTATCGCCATAAGCACTACAATGCGCTACCCCGGCAAAGCCTACTTTTGTATAAAGAAATGGTAGCCACAAGATCAATATCAAATAAAGAATTACAAGTGCTCATTATAGATAATGCATCTATAGTTGCATCCAGGATGTTTGATATTATAGGTGAACTGCCTTTTGTAAAAGGAATTACCTGGGCTCATAATTTTGCTGAAGCCCTGGAATCATTAAACGATACTACTCTTGATGTAGTACTTATGGATATCCAATTACCCGATATGAATGGCCTGGATGTATTAAAAGCCATTAAAAAGAAAAATCCAGCCTTGAAAGTAATTGTATTGACCAATAAATTTGAAGAAAACTATAAAATCCTTTGTGAAAAACTAGGTTCTGATCATTTTTTCGATAAGTCGGCAGAGTTTGATAAAGTTTCTGAAATTTTAAAATCTTATGCCGCTTAATCGCCCCTTTTAAAGTCTTTTATTATCTATGAAAAATCCTTGCGTCTATTTAGAACTAAGGTGAAAAACAAAAACCGGTAATTGATTACCGGTTTTTCTTTTACCTGTCCATTCATCTTGTTACAGGAATCTGATCACAACACGAATTCTTATATTATATTTTCTTAGGTTCTTTTAATAAGCCATTCCACACTTTTTTTCCCTGTATTGCCCTTACTCCATACATAATGCCTGCCAATATAAAAAAGAAAGGACCGGCAAATCCCAAAAGGGCTATAAACTTAGTGCCATAAAATCTCTCCATAGGTCTTCTTAACCGCTCGGATATAAGGTACATACTTGGCACCATTACCAGGGTTAAAAAGAAGGCGAATATCAAACCAAAAATAATGGTCCAGCTCAGCGGGCCCCAAAACACTACGCTATCACCGCCAAAAAATATTTTTGGATTTAAGTGTTGAAAAAGCGATACGAAGTCAATATTAAATCCAACGGCGAGGGGTAATAAACCCAGCATAGTTGCCAAAGCGGTAAGCATTACAGGCATAATCCGGATCTTACCAGCCTGTATGGTGGCTTCCCGAGTGCGCAAACCCCTGCCCCGTAACTCATCTGTAAATTCAATTAATAAAATACCGTTTTTAATTACAATACCTGCCAGGCCCACAACCCCTACACCAAACATGATACTGGCAATTGTCATGCCCGTTATGGCATAGCCCAAAATAACACCAATTACGGAAAAGAATATTTCGGTTAACACAATAAAGGGTTTGCTCAAAGAATTGAATTGTAAAACCAGGATCATAAATATTAAACCCAATGCAATCACCAGCGCTAAACCCAGGAATTGGGTGGTTTCGGCTTCCTGCTCTCCCTGGCCGGTTTGTTTAATATTTATATCCTGCGGCAAGGTGTTATTTTGGCGAAAATCTTTGATATGTGTTGCCAGTTGCTGGTTTATTTTATTTGTAAGGGATGGGTCCGTTACATTAGATTGAAGCTGAATGGTACGCTTTACATTTTTACGGGCCACGGCACCTGATGTATTTGTAAAATCAATAGAAGCAACGGCACCCAAAGGAATTGATTTTACACCCATGGTGTTCATATCCATAAACGTAATGCGGGTATTCATTAAATCGGCAATATTATTCCTTATTTTTTCAGGGTATCTTAATTGAATTTTAAATTCATCTTCTCCTTGTTTTATTTTGCTTACTTCCTTACCGAATACAGCCGTACGAAGTGCCATTCCTATTTGTGCCGTACTTAGCCCTTCCATAGTTGCTTTTTCCCTATCTACATTTACAGTTATTTCAGGGCTACTCAGGTCTACATTCATCCTTAAGTTTTCTATTCCATCAATTGGAAAACCATCGAGGTAATGCAAAAGATGGGTTGCCACTTTTGCGATCTCGTCATATTCGTCGCCGGAAATTTCAATATTCACCGGGGGGTCTGTTGGTGGCCCGGCATCTTCTTGTGCCACTTCAATACTAGCGCCGGGTATCCCTTTCATTTGTGCCCGTATGGAGTCCATAAATGGTTTTGTAGATTTACCATGGCGTTTATCATATTCCACAAAAGAAACCTGTATGCGCCCCAGGTTCGATTGCACACTGCGGTTATTGTCTCTGGGATTATTGGCACTTACGGCTATATTGGTAATTACACTTTCTACAATACTGCCCGGTTTTCCCGGAGGTTCCGATGCCAATACTTTCATTACCCTGTTTTCTAAAATAGCGGTAACACTATCGGTTGCTTTGGCGCTGGTGCCCACCGGCATTTTTAAATACACATATACAAAATGAGGATCTCCACTGGGAAAGAAAGTACTGGGATTACCCCTTGCTATTAATAAAATAACGGAAACCGGAAATAATAAAAATAAAGAAACCAATAGCCATGCAGGCCGGGTACCTTGTAATACCCAGCGAAGTAATTTTTCGTAGCGGTTCATTAAAGCAGGTAATAACTTTTCCTGAAAGTAATGAATAATATCCCGCAGCAAATACCGGTTAAATATAGCCAACAAGGCCATGATGAGTAAAAAATTGGCTACGCCATGAGAACCCAGCAGGTGAAAGACCAGGCCAAAACCGATGGCCGTCCATAACCACCATTTAGAAAAAATTTCTTTTTTTGGTTTTTCATATTGCCTTCCTTCGGGGCGCATAAAACTTACCGCAAAAACCGGGTTAAATAAAAAGGCTACCACTAAAGATGCCGTTAATGTGAGTATCAGCATCACCGGCAGGTAAATCATAAACTTACCAATAATCCCTTTCCAAAAAAGCAATGGGAAGAAAGGGGCTAAGGTTGTAGCCGTACCTGCCAATACCGGTATAAATATTTCTCCGGCCGCTTCTTTAGCGCTTCGCACAATGGCCACCTTTCCATTATTATAAATCCGATGCGTGTTCTCTATTACCACAATCGCATCATCTACAATAATGCCCAATCCGAATAATAAAGCAAAGAGTACAATAAAGTTTAAAGTAATGGGTGTACCCACAATAAAATCGCCCAGTGGTAAAAATAAAAAGGCCACAAATACACTAAGTGGCACACTCAATGCCACAAAGAATGCATTGGTGACCCCCATAAAAAACATAAGGATAATTAATACCAGCAAGAAACCGATAATGATTGTATTTACCAATTCATTAAAAGAGGTAGCCGTGGCTTTACTTTGATCGCCTGTAATTACCACATTTAAATTTTTAGGTAATTCTTCGGTTGACTTCAGGTGGTTTACAATGTCTTTTATTTTGGTTGCAGCTTCTATCAGGTTTTCTCCCGAGCGCTTAACAATATTGAGTGTAATTACATTTTTACCATCTAACCGGGCATAGCTTTCTTTTTCTTTTACGGTATCTTTTATTTCTGCAATATCTTTTAAATAGGCAATCCCTCCCCGTGCACTGCTGCGTACAATTATGTTTTGCATATCATGGGCATCTGCAAACTGGCCTTTCACTTTAAGGGTACGCTGCATTGTGCCTACATCAACCAGGCCCGCTGTAATATCATGGTTTTCCCGGCTTACTGCATTTTCAATATCTGTAAAAGAAATTTTGGCAGCATCCATTTTATAGGGGTCTGCGTTTATTTGAATTTCTCTTTCCGGTGCTCCTACAATTTCGGCCCGGTTTATTTCAGGCAGGTTTTCAAATTCGTCCTGCATTTTATCTGCATACTGCTTAAGCTTTAGCCCGTCATAATCTCCGCTTACATTTACAAACATGATGGGCATTTCGCTAAAGGCAAACTCCTGGGCCAGGGGTGCAGAGGTAAGATCGTTCGGCAAATCAGTTTGTGCCCGGTCAATAGCATCCTGTACTTTTTGCTTGGCCACTTCGGTTTTTACATCGGTATCAAATTCTACAATAATGAGGCTATAATCCTGTTGAGAAATACTATTGATCTTATTTACTTTGGCTCCGCTAATCCCTTTCAATTGTTTTTCAATGGGCTGGGTAACCAGGTTTTCAATATCTTTTGGTGAATTGCCGGCATAGATGGTGGTAATGCTAATGGTAGGCACTACAATATCCGGGAACTGTTCTTTGGGAAGCGTATTAAATTTAAATAACCCATACGCTGTAATGATCATTGCAAAAATATAAACAGCAGTACGGTTATCTACCGCCCAACTGGTAAGCGAGAATTGTTTAAATTTTTTACTGATCCCTTCTAGCGACTTCATAAATATATTTTTATTGATACAAGGTTCATCTGAATAAACCCGGATTGTTTATTGAGCAGCAGTGGTTATTTGCTGCCCGTCATAAATAGTTTGGTACCCTTCTGTAATAATTTGCTCGCCTGCCACCAGGCCGGTTTTAATTTCCATTTTATCAGCATACACTTCACCGGTATTTACATCCTTTCTCCTGGCAACCATTTTTCCATCATTTAATTTTTGTACCACATATACATATTTGCCTTTATCATCGGACTGTACTGTATTGGCAGGCACTACCACAGCATTATTGGCTGTATAATCCTGTATGCGTACAATGGCCGTTTGATTGGGTTTTAATGATTTACTGGCAGGTATTTTCGCTTCTGCCACAAAGCCAAAGTTGTTGGGGTCTAATGACTGGCCAACGAATGAAATGGTAGAGTTAAAGTTTAAATCCACATCCTGTATATGAATGGAAACGGGTGATCCTACATGCAGTTTGGTAATATAATTTTCAGCAATATTGGTAACCACTTTCAGGGAATTGGTATTTACAATTTTTATTTGCGGGCCAGCTGCTGTCATGCCCTGGAAAGTTTCACCCACTTTAATATTTACAATATCGGCAATGCCAGAAACATCGCTATATACATTGGCCGTATTCATTTGTTCTGAAGCCAGCTTCACCTGTTCCTGCACACTTTTTAATTGGGCTTGCAGGCTTTCTACATTTGACTTTGAGGTGAGTAGTTGCACTTCGGTACCAATGCCTTTGTCCCAAAGATTTTTTTGACGTTCATACACATTTTTGGCAAGTGCCAATTGTGTTTTTATCCCCTCGGTTTGCTGGCGTATGGCAGCTACCTGCTGCCGGGCAATGGCATCGTCTAACCGGAGCAATAATTGCCCTTTATTTACATGCTGGCCTTGTTTTACGTAAATGGCTTTTACCTGCCCCCCCATGCCCCGGGGCGCTACATAAGAAATGTTATCAGCATCTACCTTTCCTCTTAATTCTATAAAATGCTTAAAATCTTCTATGGCTACCGGCTGCACGGCCACCAATTTAGCAACGCCTATCTTACCATTGGCGGTATCTAAAAGCGCCAGTTCATCTTCCAGCTTTTTTATAGCTGCATCATTCTTTTCATTTGCTTTTTTTAATTTTTCGAGTTCCACCTTTTTCCCGCTTATTGTGGCATTATTCTCTTTTTTACTTTTACCCCCGCATGCCGCCAGTGTGAGCAGCATTACCAGGGCCCATAAAAGTGTTGATGTGTGCTTCATTATTGTGTAGTTAAGGAATTTTTATAATTTACCAATGGCTTTCAGGTAATCTATCCGGGCGGTAATAGCATCGTACAGCGCCCCGTAATAATTATTCTGAGCTGTCTTCAATTCGGCCTGGGCCGTATATATTTCCTGGTTGCTGCCCAGGCCTTGCTCGTATTTTAGTTTTGTGGTATTATATACCTTTTCGGCTAAAACCA
Organism: Sphingobacteriales bacterium 39-19; assembly: GCA_001898465.1. Classification (GTDB taxonomy): domain Bacteria; phylum Bacteroidota; class Bacteroidia; order Chitinophagales; family Chitinophagaceae; genus Ferruginibacter. Next base: position 146,544 of record MKTX01000008.1, read on the forward strand.
TATTTTGTTTTTGTGCATCCATATTAATCAATGCCGATTTTATATTCATGCGGGCTTGTACCACATCATTATCAATAGAAGCTTTAAGAGCATCGATATTGTTATTTGTTTTTTCTAATTGCAGCCTGGCCGAGCTTAATTTACTTTTTCGGGCAAACCCATCAAACAGGGATACCTGTAACCGGATGCCTATCATAGAGGTAGTAAACCACTGCCCATCTTTAAAAAAATCGAACTTTTGGCGCTGAGCGCTTTTTTGGTAACTTCCAAATGCCGAAAGGGTGGGCAATGCACTGAGTTTATATCTTTTAATATTAAACTGGTTTAATTCTTTTACCGTTTGTAATAATTGAAAATCTTTACGGTTATTATAATCCAATGTACTGTCCAGTAAGTTTGATTTTATCATGTCTTCGGTAAGTGAATCAACCAGGTTCAACTGTTCAGATTGTGGCATATTCATTAAAAATTTTAATGCTGCATTGCCGGCAGCCAGTTGATTGTTTACTTTTTCTCTTTCGGTTTTAAGATTATTGAGGGTAACATTTACTTTGTCAACATCTAACTTTTCAGCAAAACCATTTTTATAAATTTCTTTGGTATCCTCAAATAGTTTTTCAATCCGTGAGATATTTGCATCAATCGTAGTGGCTTGCTGGCGGCCTACTACCAACTGGTAATATATTTTTTCAACATTTAATTTTATTTGTTCTTTGGTAATTTCTGTTTGCTGGCTGGCCATTTGCAGGGAGGCATTACGAGCCTGCAAGCCAACAAATACCTGCCCGTCAAATAAAAGCTGGTTTACATCAATCCCTCCTTGTGTATTATACTTGGTACCAAACTGCACGGGCTGGTAAGTACCTGCGGGCCCGCCAAAAATTTCGGCAGGGATCAGGCTTGTGGGAATTTTTAAATAATCAGTAAACTGGCCACTGGCATTTACATGCGGGTAAGCATTTGCTGTAATTTCACGGTTTGTTTGCTGCTGAATTTTGTAATCTATCAAGGCATTTTTAACCTGTACTGCATTTTGCATGGCATAATCCACTGCCTGCTGTACGGTAAATGCATTTGTTTTTTGAGCCCACACCCTGCTTTGGGAAAATAATAACAAGAATATGATAAATGGCTGGAGGTAATTGATCTTCCTTAGTTTCATAAATTAATCCTTAAAAAATTTTGTTTTCTTTAAATACGTTTCTATCATTTTATGTCCTTTGGGTGTAACCAGGCCAAATAAAAAATTAATTAGTATTTCATGCATCCCTTGTACTAATCCCGATTGGGTAGCTTGCTGAAAGCCCGGATTAAATACAATAAAAATGCTTTCTACCCGGTACCTTGCCAGGATATCAATATTTATTTCTGGGCGGTACAAGCCTTCGGCAATCCCCTTTTGTAAGTTGGTTCGGATCATATTGATCATATAACCGTCTTTATGCTTTCTAAATCTTGAAAAGGCTTTGGGATGATACTTCTGAAGATCAAAAATGATACCCGGGTTCATATTCCCATACATCCGCTGCATTTTATCCATGGCCAAAATCACTTCGTGAATGGCATTATCTGCCTGTAAAATATCTTTTTCGCATACATATTCACTATCCTCCAGGTTTTTATTCACAATATCCAGTACCAGCTCATCTTTATCTTTAAAATACTGGTAAATTGTTTTTTTACTCATCCCCAGCCGGGATGCAATATCATCCATACTCATACTTCGGATACCAAATTGTATTAACAACTGGCCGGCCTCTATTCGTATTCTTTCTTTAGTATCTGTAATCATGATTGGGGAGCAAAACTATGGAAACTTTTATTGTTACCAAAGTTTCCATCACTTTTTTTTACCATTCATCCTTTTTTTAAGTTCGGCTGACTGATATTTTCAGAAATTTTCCCAACTTTTTAAAATCAGCAGTAATAAAGTATATATTGTTCTTATATGCAAAGAAATGTTGAGATACTCTTTGTTTTATTGGGCAACGTTTAACTGTCTTTTTTTTTAGATCAGAAATCAATATCTCATAATCAAGCGGATTAGTTACTTGATTTTGTCTTTTTTTTCTTAATATAAAAACTTTAGCATCGCTAATAAATGTAATGGAAAGATTTTTTTCATTTTGGCTGATATACTTTCGGAGATATCCTAAATTGGTTAAATCATTTTCAACATATTTTGTAAATGCAAAATCTGTCTTGAAATAAATTTCATTCAACAATTCACCATTACTTGAAAACTTGCATATAATGTTAGCATATGCATAAGTGGTATATATATTGCCAACTGAATCTATATCAAAAAACGTCTGCCTGTCCGATAAAAAATTTTTGGTATAATTATATGGATATTTTGCAATAAAGTAACGCCGACCTTCAGAGCATTTAGTGAGGGAGCAACTATCAAGATAGTTAATGTTTAATTGTTGATAAATTCCATAATTGAATAAAAAAGTAAATGAACTGCCATTATTTAAAACTTTCGTTAGATCTGGGTTAACATTATAAATTTTTTTTGATGAATCTGGACAATTGATTTTTCCGGAATCACAATATTGATGAATTGAATTTAATAAACTTATTGGCTTATAAATCATTTTTGTTAGTCCATTGTATATCCAAATTTTTTCATTGATTTCAAAAAGTTTTTCAAACTTTTCTATCTCAAATTCTTTTCTTAGTTCTATCCTTAAGTCGGAAGTTATGCTAAGTAAAAATACTTTGTTTGTGGTCTGTAAAACCAGAAGCCTGTCATTCCCTGAGGAAGTACATAATAGTTTAAAATTTGATTTGATGTCTTTGAAAATATATGAAATTTCAGGTGATATACTTATGACACCTGGGTTAATACTTGTAGCCTCTGTTTGAACGGGCTGAGTAATATTATTATTATTACATGCATTAATAATGAGCCAGGGAATCAGTATGAATTTTATTTTCATAAAAGAATTAAGGGTTTGATATAAAATCAAACCCTTCTGATTATTTAGTTAATTTCCGAGCACTTCATCACAATCTGGAGAATCGGCGTATCTGAATGCGATTAATACATTGTCGTTTCTCAGGTCAGTCACGTCAGCCGTACTGTCTTTAAATACTACTAAAACATTGTCATTTAAAAACTTTGATTTTGGATTTAATTCAACAATTGCATTGATTACATCTGAAGAAACGTCTTCCCCAAGTTGACTCTGCCAGTCTTTATTGAGAATGAAACTTTTTATTCCATTGCTATCAATATAACCTTTGTTCGCACCAATGCCTTGTATCCAGCCCTGCCCAATTGCAGTGCATGTTGTTCCAGGCACTCTACAGCACCATGCCTCACCCATCATTCCATGAGATTTAGACTCCCAAGCGAATGTAGCTGTTGGTATTTCAGGCGAACCAGAAAAAAATGCTGTTATCATCACTAATAATAATGAATAAAGTTGAGAAAAACTTTTCATAGTTTTAAAAGTTTAGAATATGCTCATCAGATTAAGCGCTGTGGAATAAACAATAAAATCGTATTGATGTTTCCGCTGGCAGCTTTAAGTTTTTGTTTTCACTCACCTGTTTTACACTCTCATGGCTGGTTGTGTTTCGGCTTATTTCTACCAAAACAAAAATAAATTCTTCCTCGTTACTTCATTGTGGCACAGAATACTGTTTTTTTGTGATCTGTGCCATAGGTATTTTGGGGTACAGATCATAAGCGTTTACCCCCCCCAAGTTTTCGGTAAGTTCCATTTTTTAGTTTATAAAAAGTCGCCCTATCCATATTAGCAAAGGATGCCGCATAACGCTCACCAATATGCTCCAGGTAATGGCCATAGTGTCTCATAAAATAGTTGAACCTTTCTTCTACATCATAATGGCGCAAGAGTAATTCACTCCTGGCAACCTGGTAGGTATAACTTACTGAAAGTACCCTGATATAATGGTTAAACGCCGGAAAGTTTTCACATAACACAGTAAGGTCATTTTTATGTATCCTTAATAAGGTACAATCTCTTACTGCTTCTATATTTTCTTCTGAAGGTATATTACCAGAAAAACTTATGGCAGATAACACGATATTTCCTGGCAACATTATCCTGGTAACGGTTTCATCTGTATTAAGCAGGTTTATTGAGCAACAGGCGATCCCTTCTTCTAAAAACCATATATAGTCCACGATTGTTCCCTGGTTTGCCAGCATTTGGCCCGCTTTTACTTTTACATGTGTAATTACGTGTACTAATGCCTGCTTAAGTGGAATACCTAAAGGTACCATTGTATCAAGTAGCTCATTAAACGATGTTAGATGGTTTTCCGCTTTCTTCATAAACAGGGTTTTTACGAGGATTAAAAGCACTTCTCAAACATAAAGAAGAATTTTAAAAGAAGGATGGGGAAAAATCCCCATTTTTTATTGAAAGTATTTTTTTAAAAATAGTAGTATCATTAAAAAATAGGCAATGAAGGTTTGGTAAAGAGTATCTTTGAAACTGAAAACATTTTTTATGAAAGCAAAGTTTGACTACTCCCGTTTACTTCAATATTTTTTACAGGGCCTGCTAATACTGGCTCCTGTAACGGTAACCATTTATGCCCTTTATTTTGTGATATCGGGTATTGACAGCTGGATTCCTATTTTTACCACAACCGGCGAAAACGGGCAGCCGCATGTACAAAACTATGGACTGGGATTTATATTAATTATTGCGGTGATTGTTACTATCGGTTATTTTAGTTCTTTCTTTATAACTGGCCGCATTGTAAGTTTTATGGATAAATTCATGCAGCGTGCCCCCGGCATCAAACATATCTACGGCACTACCCGTGATTTTGTAGAAGCTTTTGCAGGCAACAAAAAAAAGTTTACACAAAATGTATTGGCTAATGTAGATGATAATGATGTATGGCGTATGGGCTTTATTACCCGTGATGATATGGGAGATTTTGGATTTAAAGATTATGTAGCCGTATATATTCCCATGTCTTATTCCGTAGCGGGCCATGTATATGTAATTCCAAAAAGCCGGGTACGGCCTATCACAAATATTACAAGCACACAAACGATGAAGTTTGCAGTAAGTGGCGGACTTACAACTGTAGAAGATACAGAGGTTAAAACCGGGTAGCGCTGCCGCCTGCAAAAAATGAATTATATTTAGTGCCAGAAGCAGCGGATATGAAAAAAAAATTATTTTCCTTTAGTTTAACGGTGGTATTGGTATGCTGCTGGTCTTCGGCACATTGCTGGGGATTTTGGGCGCATCAAAAAATAAATTATTATGCCGTATTTCTTTTACCCCCGGAGATGATGGTTTTTTATAAGCCCAATATTGAGTTTATAGCAGAACATGCCGTAGACCCTGATAAAAGAAGGTATGCCATTGCTGATGAAGGGCCCCGTCATTTTATTGACCTGGACCGGTATGGCCATTATCCTTATGATTCATTGCCCCGTAACTGGGACTCGGCAGTAGCTAAATATTCCAAAGACACATTGATGGCGCATGGTATCGTACCCTGGCATGTACCCCTCATGCTCAGCAGGCTTACCCGTGCATTTAAAGACAAAAACTTTAGCCGTATTCTTAAAACCAGTACAGAGCTGGGCCACTATATCGCTGACGCCCATGTGCCTCTGCATGCCACCCGAAATTATAATGGGCAACTTACCAACCAAAAAGGCATACATGGTTTTTGGGAAAGCCGGGTGCCCGAATTACTGGCAGATAAACGATTTGATTTTTTTATTGGTAAAGCCCAGTATATTAAAAACCCATCTGCCTTTATTTGGGATCGTGTAATGGAAAGCGCCCAAATGGCCGATACCGTTTTACGGGTAGAACGAGAACTTTCTTTACAGTTTTCTGATGATCAAAAATATTCTTACGAAGAAAGAAACGGAAAAGTAATAAGACAATATTCTGCTGCATTTACCAATGCATTTAATAACAGGCTGCATGGTATGATAGAACAAAGAATGCGCCAGTCTATATACGCCATTGCATCTTTTTGGTACACCGCCTGGATAGATGCAGGCCAGCCGGAGCTTGGTTCATTAGCGAAAGAAAAATTGAATGCCACAGAAATAAAAGAAATTGAAAGCCTGAATGAACAATGGAAAAATGCAACAAAAATTATAGGCAGGGAAGAAGATTAAGATTTAAATACAAATGCCAAAAGATTGATACTTCGTATTTACAATAGGTAGCATGATGTTGATAGCTCAGAAGATAGTTTATTCAGTGTGCATTGTTTTAGGGGTTAATAATATTTTATATCAAAACGGCCATCTGTTATTTTCATAGTATCACAATTGTCTGTACTTATGTTAAACCAAAAAATACCAGATAAAATTTTTGTAGTAGTATCCAATTTAGTAATCGTCAATTGGCCTTCGTAATTTTTTCCTATACCTACACCTAAACCACTTTGCGGTACAAAACACTGGTTGTTTGTAGAAAATTGCGCAAAACGGATAGATGTGTCATTAAGCAAATAAATGTTGTTTAGATACGAAAATCCTGCAATAGCAATATCATATTGTTCATAATAAGTTGTTGAAGAGGGGTTTGATCCATGTGCGTATAACGTATCATTAGAAACTCCCCCCCCCAAGTTATATATACTGGTCTTTGAAATCCAATTTTGCCCATTCACCCTACAGGCAAAAATATTTTTGCCTTCGGTGGTAGCATTGGGCAGGCCATAGGGGTTGTCGGGTGTGGGTTGTTTGTCTTTTTTGCAAGCGGCAAAAAAGAGGGCGGCTATGGAGCAGGTAATAAGCAATAATTTTTTCATGGTAAGCATTTTTTGTCTTACAAAGCAAAGGATAATTTTTGTAAAGAAAAAGGGTTAAAACACCCAATTTTTTACGGGGTTTTCACGGGTTAAATTTTTTCGTAATTGTAATGCAGGCCAATAAAATTGATGGGCAGGTTTTTTTTATTGTATTTATCAATAAGCCGGTTAACCGTATCTAAATACAAGAGGTTGGCATTGCTGTTTATTTGCGAACTGTATAAACCGGTATAGAGCATGCGCCACTCGGCCAATGCTACAAAATTACTATCGTGCAATGCTGCACCGGTATAATTATCTAAGTTTAAAAACTCGATACCATAATCCCTTAGCATACCGGTGGTAACAAGGCTTTTGTTAACATAATGAAATACATAATTCATTTTACCATAATAGTTGGTAGTATCATAGCTTTGGGCGTTGGCTTGTAAGCACAGCATTGCCATGCCTATCATTAAAGCAGTTGGTTTTTTCATTTGTGTATTGTTTGGGTTGAATAATTTAGTAACTGATGTCGAACCGTCCGTTGGTAACTAACAAAGTATCGCATAATGGTACGGGTATTTTGCATTCAAATTTGCCAGATATAATTTCACTTTGACTGTTAATTTTAGTAACGGTTATTTGCCCTGAAGTGGCATAAATGGTGGCAACACTGCACCCTCCATTTGGGCAGGTACAATCTCTATTCCCTTGAAAAAATATTTTTGCAGATGAATTTGGAGCTACAGTATAAGTATTTCCTTCTATTGCATTTCCATCTACACGAACGACAAATCTTTCATAGTATGACTGCCCTGCAACTTTTCCACTAGCCCAAACAGTATCCACGGGATGCCCCCCCCCCATATTATAAATTCCTGTTTCCGAAATCCAATTTTGCCCGTTCACCCTGCATGCAAAAATATTTTTGCCTTCTGTGGTGGCATTGGGCAGGCCATAGGGGTTGTCGGGTGGGGGGCCGTGCTTTTCTTTTTTGCAAGAGGCAAAAGCAAGAATGAAACAAGTGGCAAAAAGTAGTTTTTTCATATTTTATTTGATTAGAAAAATGAATAGAGCGTATAAAAATTGCTAAAAATATTTTTGATTTGCTTTTCTTTTACAGGTTTAATGAAATAAAATTAAGAGGATTTATTATCAAATCAATACTTCATTTGGGTAGTTTTTTAAGCAATGATTTTACAACAGTTGTAAAATAGATGATGCTATCTCCTTTGTTTTTGATGTCTGTAAAAAATTTAATCGGGGGTCGCTGCCAAAAATTTCATCACATAAAAAAAGGCTCCCCGTTATGGAAGCCTTTCATTTCGCTGTAGGGGAAGGGTTTGAACCTTCACGGGGACATTAGCCAAAGTGCAAAAAAGAAATAAGCGCTAACCTATTTCAAACTGGTGGTCGACCCCAG
>MKTX01000009.1 GCA_001898465.1 Sphingobacteriales bacterium 39-19
CTTTATAAAATGTTCCATCTACTTCACTTTGAATTATGTAAACATAAAATGGCATAAAATAAAAAGAGGCTGTCTTTTTAAGACAACCTCGTGCGGACCGGACGGGACTCGAACCCGCGACCTCTGCCGTGACAGGGCAGCATTCTAACCAACTGAACTACCGATCCAAAATTTTAAAGAGCATTATAATATTACCACCGAGTCTCGAACCCGTCTCTACGAAAGTAGAGATGACAGGGCAGCATTCTAACCAACTGATCTCTACGACCGTAGAGACCGATCCAAAATTTTAAAGAACAAAACTATAAATATATGATATTAAAATCCCGGTATAAAAACCGGCAAGATAATAATATCTTTACTTTTATGTAAACCTTTAAATCAAGAACTTACCCCTTGTAAAACAACATGATATTGTTTTTAGGACGGCAAAGATAGGTATTTTTGTATTTTACAAACAAAAGTTTTTAAAAAAAATTACTTACCCTACTTTTACAAATCAAGTGCGAATATTTAATTGCATGTAACCTGAATTTATATAATATGCCCCAATTACAGAATCGACAATTTCTTGATTTTGAAAAACCAATCAAAGAATTATACGACCAAATTGAACAGCTAAAAACAACACAGGAAAAAAGTAAAACGGATATGAGCAGCGCCATATCTGCACTGGAAGAGAAAGTTATAGAGGCTAAACAACATTTAACAGAAACCCTTACCCCCTGGCAAAGAGTACAATTGAGCCGCCATCCCGACCGGCCATATACTTTAAAATATATTGAAAAAATGACCACCGGCTTTATCGAACTGCATGGTGACCGTTTTATTAAAGATGACCTGGCTATGGTAGGCGGTATGGCCTTACTGGGCGATGAAACGGTGATGATCATTGGCCAGCAAAAAGGGCACAATACGAAAACCAGGCAATTGCGAAATTTTGGTATGGCCAATCCTGAAGGATACCGTAAAGCATTGCGTTTAATGAAACTGGCCGAAAAATTTGATAAACCCATTATTACCATGATTGATACCCCCGGGGCATACCCGGGCCTGGAAGCCGAAGAAAGAGGACAGGGCGAAGCTATTGCCCGTAATATTTATGAAATGATGAATCTTAAAGTACCCGTAATTTGTGTAATCATTGGCGAAGGCGCCAGTGGCGGGGCTTTGGGTATTGGCGTAGGAGATAAAGTGGTAATGCTTGAAAATACCTGGTATAGTGTGATATCACCCGAAAGTTGCAGTAGCATCTTATGGCGTACCTGGGATAAAAAAGAAATTGCCGCCGAGCAACTCAGGCTTACGGGCAGCGATATGCTAAAGTTTGGATTGGTAGATGATGTAATTCCTGAACCCATGGGAGGGGCCCATTGGGATTATGATGGGGCTGCTAATATTTTAAAAAATTACCTCATCCCCACCATCCGGGAATTAAAAATGAAAACTGCTCAGCAACGTATTGATGAGCGTATTGAAAAGTTTAACAATATGGGCTTTTGGGATGTAACTGATGAAAATGCAGTTACTGAAAACCACTCATAATAAATCTTTGCTATGCTCAGAATTGCGGTATTTGGTGTAGGCCATCTTGGAAAATTCCATTTAAATAACTGGAAAGAAATTGAGGGTATAGAAATTGTTGGATTTTATGATCCTGATGAAAATAGTGCAAAACAAGTGGCTGAAAAGTATGGGATCCCTCATTTTAATGATCCGGAAGCGTTATTAGACAAATGTGATGCGGTGGACATCGTTGCACCCACCATAAAGCATTTTGAATTATGCTCCCTGGCGCTTCGTAAAGGCAAACATGTTTTTGTGGAAAAGCCACTGGCCAATACAATGGATGAAGCCCGGGCTTTGGTAAAATTGGCAAAAGAATCAAATGTAAAATTCCAGGTGGGCCATGTAGAAAGGTTTAACCCGGCATTTATTGCACTTCAGGGAAATACCTTGCAACCTATGTTTATTGAAGTGCATCGTTTGGCTCAATTTAATCCCAGGGGAACCGATGTAAGCGTAATCCTCGATTTGATGATTCATGACATTGACATTATCTTAAGCCTGGTAAAGAGTAATGTGAGCCATATTTCGGCCAATGGGGTAGCGGTAATGAGCAATACGCCGGATATTGCTAACGTAAGAATTGAGTTTGATAATGGTTGTGTAGCCAATCTTACCAGCAGCCGAATCTCAATGAAGAAGATGCGGAAAATGCGTCTCTTTCAAAAAGATGCTTATATAAGTATTGATTTTTTAGAGAAAAAAACGGAGATCATCAGGCTGGATGCACCCGGTGATAAAAATGTATTTACATTTGATATTGATACCCATAATGGTAAAAAAACAATTGCTATAGCGCATCCTGATGTACAGGATGGCAATGCCATAAAAATGGAATTAGAGGCTTTTAAAAATGCTATCATAAATAACCAGGTTACACCTGTAACCGTTTTTGATGGGTTTAGTGCGATGGAAGTGGCACACCAAATCCTAAATAGGATAAATAGTAACCAATAATATTTTCTGTATTTATTTCATGAAAAAACAGCCCCGGTTAAATACAACGGTTTATCTTTTTGCAGATGTATTGGTTTGCCTGGCCAGTTGGATTATTTTTTATTATTTGCGTACCCGTATTTATGGATATACTTTTTACCTGCCCCAGGGATTCTATTGGGGATTATTTTTATATACAGCAGGTTGGGTAAGTTTAGACCTGGTAGCGGGAAGCTATAATTCACTTTATTTTAAAAGCCGGCTGGGCGAAGTATTAAAAACGGTACTCATCGCCATTATAGGTTGCCTGTTGCTTCTTTTCTTTTTTATTCTTAAAAACCCCCAATCGGATAACTACCGGTATTATGTTGAGTTTTTTATTCTCCTCGTTCCTTTCATGGTATTGAAGTTGTTTGTAAGAATGCTCATTTTAAATTATACCAAGAAGCAAATGCTGCAAAAAAAAGTATTTTTTAATGTATTGCTCATTGGCTCAGGCGCAGCAGCCAATCGGTTGTATAACTCATTTTTAAAGAGTGAGGAACATACAGGATATGTGATTACATCATTTTTAAATGTAAATGGTTCCATAGGAAATAATGCACTGGCTGCTTTGCATTGTTACCAGGGGATAGAGCAATTGGAAAGGGTGATTAAAACAGAAAAAATTGAAGAGATCGTAATAGCTGTTGAAAAAAATGAGCGGGCTTTAATAAGTGAAATATTAAACCTGCTCAGTGATAAAAATGTAAATATTAAGATTTCGCCCGATACAGCAGATATTCTGTCGGGCGCTATACAAACCAGCAATGTTTTGGGTGTGCCCCTTATTGATATTCATAGCGGGCAATTGCCCAATTGGCAAAAAAATGTAAAGCGGCTTATTGATTTTGCAGCCGCCCTGGCAGGGTTATTTATACTGAGTCCTTTAATGCTGTATATTATTATAAGGGTGAAATTTTCTTCACCCGGAAGCATTTTTTATAGCCAGGAGCGGGTGGGGTATAAAGGAAAGATATTTATCATGCACAAGTTTCGGTCAATGTATATGGATGCAGAAGAAAACGGGCCTCAATTAAGCAGTGATCATGATCCCCGGATTACTCACTGGGGCAAGATTATGCGTAAATGGCGATTTGATGAATTGCCCCAGCTTTGGAATATCCTTAAAGGGCAAATGAGCCTGGTAGGGCCCAGGCCCGAAAGAAAATTTTACGTAGATCAACTGGTTGCGCTGACACCGGAGTATAAACACTTGTTTAAGGTAAAGCCGGGATTAACGAGTTGGGGAATGGTGAAGTTTGGCTATGCTTCTAACCTGGAGGAAATGATCCAAAGAATGCCTTTCGACCTGCTGTATGTAGAAAATGTTTCATTGGCGCTTGATTTTAAGATAATGCTCCACAGTATTACCATTATACTATCGGGTAAAGGAAAATAATGATTTAAAATATATTCCAGGACATTGCCCCTGCTGAGCTGGTACCCCAGTACATTTAGATGATTATTGAAGCCATAGATTTTTACGGTTTATGGTAAAGCTGAATAAAGCGAAATAAAATGCCTTCATCGTTTATCGCCTGTATATTTTGCGGTGGTATTTTTATAAATGCAGGGATATTGTGTGATTTGCACAATTAAAAATAGGGCTGAGTTTGAACAGCCCTATTTTTAGAAAACTGATAAAAATCTTTATTTTATGCAGTTTGGCTCTACATTTGAACTTCCTGGATCCAAACATTGATCTGTATGGCCGCCGTTCGCATCATAAATTGGTGTACAATAACCCTTGTTACAATTAGGATCTTTATCTGCAGGGCATGTACCTCCGCCTGGTGGTGTTACTTTTGCACTTACAAAATAACAGGTACCAGTTAAAACTACTGCAACAATTAAGATAAATTTTTTCATAATAAAATAAATTAATTAATGGTAAAAAATTGGCTATATAAAAAACAGATAGCTTTCATAGAGCCTTTCAATCATAAAATTGGAGCTATTTTAAAACCAAATAAATTTGTATTCGAAATATCTTATTATAAATAGAAATATTTATAAAATTAAAGCGCTGATTTTTCACCTTTAATATAGGTAGATTTTTTTTGTGCAAATTTAGATAGCCTGATATTTGAAAAATTGTAGGCAATTCTGATACTTAACATCCTATTTGGGCGTAAGTTATTAGTGAACTGTTTTATATTATCGTAATTTTTAGAAGATTGGGTAAGCCTGTTCCTTTTCAGAAATTCATCGGCAATGAATGTGATAGCTATTTTTCTCTTAAATAATGTTTTAGCATAAAAAAAAGAATATCTTAATGGGCCATTGTAAGATCCCTGGCTGGTAACCCTATTCCCTTCTATTATTCCCCAAAAACCTAAAGATCCGAATTTAGAATTAATGAAATAACTAAAATTGGGCTGAATCCTATATAGTATTCCATGAGAAGAACTGTGGTTAATATTATTTTTTCTATCTAAATATGAAATGCTTGAAAAAAATGAAATATTGAGTTTTTTGCCAATCAGCTTTTGAAAATAAAAGCTATAATAGATTCCAAAACCAGATTCCCCATTATTGGGGCTGGTAACCTGTATTTTTTGTATGCTATCATAAAGCGTGAAAAAACCAGGTTCGTCAAAACTATACCAACCCGAAAGATTTTGCGAAAGGCTTGCTTTTTTTACAATGGTATATTCAACTCCCCCGTTAATACTTTTACCCGGCGTTAAATTTGTTGCACCATGCCTGGTCTCTGTTGGGTTATTGTAATATAGAATCCCGGTAAAATAATCTTCGGATGGTTTAGAGAAAGAGAAGCCCAAAGAATATTTAAGCGATGTATTGTTTTTATACAATGTTTTGTAGGATATGTTGATGCCGGGCAACAAATAATATTTCCTTTCTGAATTTTTATTTTTTATAGAATAATATTCAGTATTTACATTGAGTATAAAATTCTTTTTAGGCGAAAAATCTTTATCGTATTTAAAATAAGGCCTTACAGCGTATTGGTTTAATAGCAATGAGTCTTCCTTTGAATAAAGAATATTTAAATTCTCATTGGTAATATTGTTAATTGAATAATGATAGTAAGACTGGCTAAAATCTTTTTTATAAGCCTGTATACCATACTCAATATTGTAGGTTTCATTTTTGGTATCCAGGTAATTGTATTCCAATATCCAATAGCTAGGCCTTGTTTGCGATTGATGGTTAATGCTATCCGTGTTTTTTGGTTGCATAAATGAAAACCGGTTATTAAAATCCTGGCTTTCTATATTGCCATTTGCACTCAGGCTTTTTGTGATAAATTTATTTTTACGATGTATATAACTTACATTAATAGTACCGCCTAAATTGTATAAAATATTTCTTTGGTTAATTACCGGGGCAGGATAGCTGTAATCAGTAATAAAATTTTGGTTATTCTCATACCTGTGAAGGGATACAGAAATGCCAATATCATGGGCAGAATCTATCCGCAGTCCATAGCCCAAATTAGCGGTATATGCATAGTACTTGTATTTTGTACTTATTTTGCTCTCGTAAATTAAATGATCATCTTCCAGCACTTTGGATTGTAAAGAGGTTGACTGTACATCGTTATTACTGCTTATATTAAGAGAGAAATCTGCTTTTTTGTGCTGCTGGGTAAAACTTAAACTTGGCATAATGGTATTCCTGGTATTAAAAATGACAGCTGCAGAAAATGTTTTACCATATAAATTAGCATCAAGCGTTAAAATATTGATGATCACATCATAGCCCTGGTTTTTAATATAGGCAGGTACTTCTGTTTGCATCTCTACTTTATATATATCTTTGGCTTTTATAGCTCTAAGGATACTATTCCAATTTCCGGTAATCCCTTTTTTTTCTCTGCCATTTATTTTGTATAAAACCCTGCCCCCTATATATTTAATTTCATCTTCTTCTTGTAATATCATAAAGGGTAGCCTTTGCATAGATAAAAGCAGGCTTTGGTTTTTAAAAATACTATCATTGGCAGGTGAATATTCAAAACCCTTAAGTGTTTGCTGAACCACTCTTTTTTTTGAGTTTATAATTACCGGTTCCATATTTTTAGGAGCAATTATAAAAAGGGTGTCGGTATAAACTTTTATATTTTTTATTCCCGGTATTATAAATTCCGGGCTTTCAAATTCTATGGCGAAATTTACCCCCTTATCTACCAAAACCATATCATCCGGTCTGCATTTTGTTAAATGGCCGTTTTGAGTAAGGCTAATGACAATTGTTTTTAATTTAAATATAGATGAAGTATCGGTTTTAAACCTTATTTTACATTTATTACTCTGGGCATACAGGATACTTTTATTAAAGAGGCAAAAAATAAAAAAGAGAATAGAAAATAATTTAATTTTCATGCAGGAGTATTTATGGTTTTAAGTACTGTATTAATTTAATGTTATCTGCATTTTTTTGATATAGTACCGGGTAAATTTCATATAGATTATTTGAATATTTAAATAAATTTATACTATCTATAATTACGTTTTTTGCAAAATATAGTTGATTGAATTTATTTTTAAATATTTTTAATGATCGTATTTTTGTAAAAATGAAATAAATGCTATCATTATCCACATTCCTAATAGCTAATTCTTCAATACTACTAATACAACCTGTGCATCCTGATCCAGGAATTATATAAATTTTAGCCCCATTTTTTATCTCATTTAGTTGATGAAAAAAATTAAAGCTTGGATTTCTTTCAGAAATACAACTGTTATTTGAAGTGATTAATAGTATAAAGCTTAAAATGTAGATTATCTTCATCATAATAATATTTTTCATCTTTTACAAGAAAACCTCTTTCTGTAATAAAAAAAACAGTACTAGATATACTCTCGCTAAGTTCAGTGTATCCCAAGAAATTTAATTTACTATCATAGGCAAGTAGATATTTCTTTTTAATACCTAAACTTCCCCTGTTAAAATCTTTTTCTGAAGTTGGAAGTAATAAATATCTATAAAAAATTTTTCTATATTTATCATATATTATTCCTTTAAATGAATATTGTCCATAAAAGTGTTCAGCTCTTTTAATATTATCTTTTGCAGAAATAATTGTACTTCCACTAAAGGGTCTTATCAATTTATTTATCTCAGGATATAGTTTTATATATTTTGTTCTATTTGTATTCATATTAAAAATTGCAATATAATCACTTGCGGGAAATGAAATATAGATTAAAGAATCTTCTACTAAACAATTATATACCATTCTATAATATATACCACCCCAATTACTTTTTTTGTAATCGATTGGATAATTTACAAAGAAAAATGTTTTATCTTTTGTTATTTTATTCAGAACATATCTTCTTGTATCAAATGATTTTGAATTTTCTCCAAGAGAAAATCCGGGAGCATATATTGAATTTTTATAAATGGTAGGTTGTTGACAGGTTGAAATACTTGGCATTGGGGTTATTGTGAGTTTTACCTCAGGTGTATCACTTTTAATTGGGAAACTATCAAAACAATATGTTTGCTTGTTAAACAAATAGATAATTTTTTGAAATGAAGAATAAATAAAAATTGAATCTATGGAGGTAAACCATGAAGCATCAACCTTGAATTTAGGATGACTTACTTTAAATTGATCGAAATTGTAGTTATAAGTTTTACTCCTGTTTAGATTAATGAATGTGATAGTATTATTAATTTCATTTTGTATCATTAATAATGAATCAATTAATTGCATATTTTTTGATCCTCCAAAGGTTACTGAATCTAGCTTCACAATAAGGCTATCAGAAATTTTTAAAAAAGATGGGTTAGATAAATTTATAGGTTTATTGTTTTTACAAGAATTTATTGATATAATAATAAAAACAATTAAAATAATTTTCATAGAATTTACAATGGAATTATCTTTCAATTTTATGGCTTTAAAGATAAGTTCCTATTTTAAAAATATTTAATTTCAATATGAAATATTGTTATTACTTTTATAAATAAATCTCTTTATATGGATTTCGGAACAAAATTAAAATCAATTCGTAAACTAAAGAATTTAAGCCAAAGTGAAATGGCTGATTTATTATTTACAACACAAGGGAATTATAGTCAGTACGAAAACAACAACAGAATTCCTTCTTTAGATTTACTTAAACGTTTAATTGAGCAATTTGATCTTGATGCCAATTGGCTTCTTTCAGGCAGTACGGAGCAGGTTGTAAATTTTAATGATAATAGCTCATGTAATATTGTTTCATTAAAAACTGAAAATTATCATCAACCATTTGATCAGTTTGAAAAACTAGAGAAAAAAGTTGATAATATTTTAAATATAATTTTAAAAGATAAAAGTAATACATAGGGTACCTATCCCTATGGTTATAGTGTTTCATAGTTGTATTGGTATCTGGTATTATTGCTTCAAATGTATCTGAATATAGATGCTTCAATTAGATTGGTCATGCATAATTTTTAATAACATTCCTTAGGCAATACAAAGTTTTATTCAATCGTAACTTCGTCCGTAAAAATATGTGTACTTCCTCCTGCTCCTTCGTGCCAGCCTGGTAGTTTACCATATTGCACCGCTTCAATACGTACATATCTTACCGGTTGTTTTTTAAATGCGGCTTGTACTGTAATTACTTTCGGTTCCAGGTCTTCAATGGGTATAAAATTTTCTCCGGTATAAAGGGTTGTAAAATTTTTGCCATCGGCCGAAACAGAGATCACTACTTTTTTAGGTGCCACAATCCATGCCCTTGTATCTTGTAAAAATCGGATAGAAACATTTTCAATCTCTTGTGTTTTATTAAGATCTATCAAAGCATCCAGGCCATGATGCTGGTAACCCTGCCAGTTTCCACGCCTCCAGTCTGCAGTTCCCTCAATGCCATCTATTAATGCATTTATGCCCCCACCATCATATTGTTTACTGTATTGGGTTCGTAAATTTATTCCCCAGTTGTGGGGTAATTTTTTATAAGTGCCTGATTGTACTTTGCTTTGGTTGCCCACTTTATTTATAGCTACTGCACGAATGGTTGCGTTTTTAGTTATTTCAAAAGGAGTTTTATATAATTTACTATTTGTAGTGGGCATGGTTTCATCTACCGTAAAATATATACCTGTTGCCGGTTGCCGGTTAATCATTTTAATTTTTCTTTTACCGGCAAATGAAGGGCGGCCACCATGTAGTATGGGATTTATAATAATTTCATTCCCCTCCTTATTGTTTCCTGCTTCTGTAAGATAAGGGTGAGCCGAGAAAAAATTTATAGGTTTGTTGCCCATATTAAATATAAGAGTACCCCCGTTCATGATGCTGGCATGAGGAATATAACTGCTGTAATTGAAAAAATTATTTCCATTGGCAAGGGGGAGTTGGGCAGATTGTACATAATAGTTTTCCTTATTAAGGTTATTGGCCACAATTGTAAAATGATTCCCATTTTCTAAACGGAGATTTATTTTGCTAAAAAAGGGAGCGCCGGGAATATACACAGGTGCCCCTGGGGTAAGCGAATAAAATCCCATTGCAGTTAATACATACCAGGCACTCATTTGGCCACAATCTTCATTGCCTATTAACCCATCGGGACTGTTTTTGTAAAAATCATTCATTACCCGGTGTAATAATTTTTCAGTTTTATGGCTGCCGGGTGTATAATTGTATAAATAAATGATGTGGTGGCTGGGCTCATTGCCGTGGGCATATTGGCCAATCAATCCTGTAATATCACTTTGATCCCTGCCTGTAGTTTGGGCTGGAGCTGTAAATAGCCCATCTAAGCGCTGCTCTAATTTTTTAGCGCCCCCCATCAATTTTAAATAACCGGCAATATCCTGGGGAAAATAAAAGGAGTATTGCCAGCTGTTTGCTTCTGTAAAATTATTATTTACTTCACGGGGATCAAAAGGCTCTATCCAGTCGCTATTAGAAATAGGGCGCATGAAACCCGTGTTTTGATCTAAAATATTTTTATAATACTGAGCTCTTTGTATATATGTATTGTAATCATCTTTTTTATTAATGGCTTTTGCAAATTGTGCTATGCACCAATCATCGTAGGCATACTCTAAAGTTTTACTTACACTTTCATGTTCGTCATCGGCTGACACGTAACCATTTTTAATATAAGATGGCAAACCCAGGTGATTCCAGGTAGCGCTTTTCTTCATCGCTTGCAGGGCAAGTTGGGTATCAAAATCCCGGATGCCTTTCATATAAGCATCTGTAATTACCGACACACTATGATAGCCGATCATGCAATCTGTTTCATTGCCCAGCAACTCCCATACAGGCAAGCGGCCGCCCTGCTGGTACATGGCTAAGAATGTTTTGATATAATCCAGGGTTCGTTTTTGATCAATAATTGTGTATAGCGGATGTGCCGCACGATAAGTATCCCAAAGTGAAAAAACAGAATAATAATCAAAACCATCTGCCGTATGAATTTTATTATCCATACCCCTGTATTGATGGTCTGCATCCATATTGATGGTGGGTACAATGGCTGTATGGTACAGGGAGGTATAAAAAACCGTTTTCTTTTCTTCATCAGTATCCTGTACATCAATCCTGGCCAATTCTTTATTCCAAATGGTGGTGGCTAAAGATTTTGTTGCTGTAAAATCCCAGCCGGGTAATTCGGCGGCCAGGTTTTTCTTTGCACCTGTTACGCTTACCGGGGAAAGCGCCACTTTTGTTTCTACCGTTTTTGAATCATCTGTATTAAAATAGAAACAGGCTTTTATATTTTTACCGGTAATGGTTTCTCCGTTAGATATTTGAATAGGTTGGTCGTTTTGCCAAACCCCCATTTTTACAATGGGTTTCGAGAATTTAATAACAAAAAATGTTTGCTGATCCTGTGCCCAGGATTTACTTCTTCTAAACCCGCTAAGGGTAACGCTGTCTTCTAATGTAAGGGAGGCTTCTAAAACTTCATCCCTGTGTTTTAAATCGAGCAGGATATAGTTATCATTTGCCCGGGTATAAATATATTGATGATACCCCACCCGGGGGGTTACAGTAAGGTTTACCCGGATATCTTCTTTATCTAATTTTACTGAATAAAAGCCGGGCTGGGCTACTTCATTTTTATGGTTGAATGAAGAACCATATTCTTTATTATTGGGCGAAGCGGTTCCGCTCCCGGGAACCAATAAAATATCACAAAGATCGGGTACACCGGTTCCGCTTAAATGGGTATGCGAAAAACCATAAATAAAATGATCGTCGTAGTGGTAACCGCCACAGCCATCCCATCCTTCCAGCCGGGTATCGGGGCTAAGTTGTACCATACCATGCGGCATTACAGCCCCTGGGTAGGTATGGCCATGGCCGCCGGTACCAATAAAGGGGTTTACATATTTCACATAGTTCTGCTGTGCAAATGCAAAACTTATTGAGCAAAACGCTAAAGCGGTAAATGCAATCTTTTTCATTTTCTATATTGTTTCGCTAAGGTAACATTTATGCGTTGCGATAAGTAAGGGGCAAAAAAAAAGCACCCCTGGGGTGCTCCTGTTTTTAATTTATTAAAACGGCAGGTCATCGTCGGCTGCCACTGTAGAAGGGGTTGTTTCCGGCTGTGTTCTTACGGTAGGCGAGGGGGTGCTTCCGGCATGGGATACATTGCCCTGGTTGCTGCCATTAGAATCGGCGCCACCCAATAATTGAATGTTTTGCACACGCATACGTAAGGTAGCAGCTATCTGCCCGTCTTTATTTGTATAAGCATCGGTATCCGGTGTGCCTTCGGCATATACGGTTTTCCCTTTGGTGAGGTATTGTGCAATGGCGGTACGGTCAGTCCAGTAAGCACAGTTTACCCAAATGGTACGCTCTTTTAAATTGCCATGAGAATCTTTAAATTTTTCGCTGTGGGCCACATTAAAATTGATTACGTTTTTTCCGTTTACTTCTTTTTGAATGCAGTCGGCTCCCAGGTTCCCGATGACTTGTAACTTAATCATAATTGTAATTTTTAAATGTTATGAATCGATGTATCTGTTTGCTAAAATTAGTGAATAAGGTTTTTGAACGGGGTATTAATTCATTTTCTTTTTTAAAGTTGTTACCTGGTTATGTAAATTATTTACAAGGCTGGCTAAGCTATTCACATCCCAGCGTTGTTGGGTAGGTACCTTGCCAATAACAACCTGTGCCTGCCAAAGTTCTACAATATCTTCAGTATTTATTTGATAGGGCTGGTAACTGGGATTATCACTTACCAATGTAACTTTTGCTTTGGACCGGTTATTTTTTACGATGCGTTTATATACAATTCCTTCATTGCGGCTTACTACAATATAAGCCATATCATTTTTTACATCCTCAATACCGTTTATTTTTTCACCTACTATAACGCTACCGCTGGGGGTTGGCATCATACTGTCTCCCACAATTTCAAATGCCCGGTAATGGCCACCACTTAGCATGGGTAGGGTAAAGGTATTCAGCTCATCAATAAATTCACTATCGGCATAACTGGTTAAATAACCTGCAGCTGCTTTTACAGGAACAAAGTGGATGAGATTTCTATCGGCCGTAGCCATCTTTTGTTGCCTGCGTTTTTGCAGGTAACTGCCTCCCTGGTTGTTTAAATCTTTTAGTAAAAGTTCATCCAGCGTAAGCTTAAACATATCGGCGATTATTTCAAGCACATCTAAGCGGGGGTCTGCTCTTTCTTCTTCATAAGCGCCTACCAGGGATCGCTTAATGCCTAATCTTTGTGCAAATTCTTCTTGTGTCCATCCACGCAATTTGCGCAGGTATTTTAAATTTAAACCAGCTTGTGACATAACGGCTAATTTGATTAGCACAAATATACTAATAAATTTAGTTTAAAAAAATATTTTTTCTGCACTGGCCGGCTTCTTTTTCAATATAAAACCGCAAAAACCACCCGTGATACAAAATAATTCCAAACGTGATATTTTCCCTATTGCGATTAAACGGTAGTTGTATAGCCTTTAAACACCATTATATCAGTATATGTGCTATTGTAATTCATCGTATTCTTTGTGGTCGAAATTACTGCATTTTTAAAGGGATTGCTATAATCCGTATAAGTTCCCATCCATTCGCAAAGCTCTAAAATATGCGATTTGTTACTAGTGAAATAAAAGTACTGTTTACTGTTCAAAGTAGTAAGTACATCAAGGTAATCCGCTAGCTTCCAATAGCCTGTATACGTGCCTACTTCCGTACTCAGGTAAGGTGGATCAACAATAAACAAAACATTCTGCTTTTTCTCGAATTTCTTAAACAGCTCCCGGTAACTCATCCGAACCACTTCAAGGCCATCAAGATACCCACTGGCATCGTAATCGCTCAATCGCACACAATTGTAAAATGACGATTTGGCCATATCCTCGAAGCAAGTGGCATAATTCATTGAAAATAGCAGGCTGCTGCTAATGGTTATATAATCAACAAAGCCGGTTTCTTTACTTATACGATCTAGTATTTCATTCTTAAGCGCTTGATCCAGGCGCTTGTCTTTTGGCATTTCTCCTATCATTGAACGAATATCCATCAACAGCTGATTAGTGGCTGGAATAGCCTCAATTCGCTGCTTGTAATTATCAAAATCGTTATAGATAACTCTGGCTTTCGGATGCGTGTCCTTAACTGCACGACTCAGCAAACCTGATCCGCCGAATAGATCAACATAAGTTGCATCAGTAGGGCAGGTCATTAAATACTCTTTAAACTTGTTTAAAAACTTTCTTTTTTGCCCCATAAATGGCAATGGAGCTTGATTGTACTTTTTTTTCATTTCTATGCTTTACATTTGTTTTACTCTCAAAATAAATAGGTGCACACACACCATCAAAGGCATTGCCTTCGGCTTGGTGTGTGTGCACCTTTATTATTGTAGGGTTGAGAGCCTACAGTAAAGTCGGAGGCATTTTTTTTGCGCTCCATAAAATACCAGGTATAGATATACCCGGCCTACTTAAACCCAAACAAACTAGTTTATTAAAAAATAGTTCTTTCCAACACCCGCAAACCCTCCACTATATAAGATGATCTGAGGGCTTTCCGTAGCAATTAAGTCTAAGGTCCCGGCCCCGGAGATCGAATTACCTGTTGTTGTATTATTTAGTGTAATTACCTCATACGATGTGCTGGCCGCAAATGGTAGCCTTACAGCTGCTGTACTTCCATTGCTCGTGGCTCGCCAATACACCAGGGCCTTCTTACTTGCGTCAGTTGCTAATTCATACTTGTGCAGGTAGGTAGAGCCATTATGAACGGCTCCTGTAAAAACATAGCCGCTAAGGCTGCCCTTTAGTGCCTCAGTATAGTAATATGCCAGGCGTGGAATATAGAGCGGCTTCCAGGCGATCACCGTATCAAAACGAAGCAAGCCTGCACTATTGAAAGTACCACAGGTTGTACCCGATTTGTACTGATCCGCCAGCCAGTATATGAATAGCTTAGTTCCTGTGCTGGCATGTAGCAATAAATTTCGTACCGTCCATTCAGCTTGAATCTGTTCTTCTGTCTTACCCGCAAATGCTTTAATAGCCATAAATGAACCTCCCCATTTTGTACCAGATGGACACGAGCCAGACGTGATCACTTGATCTTCCGGGTAACAATCAAAACCCGACTCTGTATTCCAAAGTGGCACACCCATGATTGCGGCATAGTACCTGGCAGTATCTAATTTACTTTTAAGATTGTAAATAGTGTCCTCCGGCGCTACAGCTTCACCGGCGCCAGTAAATTGTAATTCAAACGTGCCAGGGTAAGCATGAACCGAAAACACGTCTAAAGGGAATTTTTTATACCCTGCTGGTCGATTGAACTTCCACCAAAGGATCATGCTTTCAATATACCGAGGGCTTATGTACGCTAATGCAGGGCTTACTAATTTTATACCCGTACCCGCAACCCCAACGCTATCTCCAGCAAATGTTACCGTCCCTCCATGCCCATCATAATAGCAGCTGATCATGGCGGCCAGCTGCTCAGGGTACATATAACCGGCGGCTTTAAAAGAGCCGTCTTTCTCGTTATCAGGCTCAATGTATTTAAGACCTAATTGCTTATGCGCTTTCGCTAAAGCTCTCAGCGTCCAAGCTGCCTGTGCATAGCTGGCCGGATTGGATGCAATCTCATTGAATGTAAGAATGCCACCATATCGTTGGCCGTTGGCGCTATCACCTAATGCTGTGTTGATCGGCTTTTGACTGGCCCAATCGCCGCCGCTGTTATTACCGGGAGTAACCATTCCGGCACTTACCATGCTACCCATAGCATAATATAAATCGGTACCACTTCCAACAATTCTATTAACGAACATTTCTTCTACTTCACCCGCTGTTCCGGATGGATGAATAAGCGTACCATCTGCATGCGTTATGTAAGTAGCGGCTGCAAAATGCCTGGCGCCTGCAACAATATGCTCATCGTAATTTGTACCGTTTGAGCTTTGCCCCATTTGAAACACCATATTCACGGCAGCCACACTGTCAAACTTCATTTTTGAAGCCGATAAATTAACTGTCTGCTCAATATAGTTTTGTAATTTATATCCGTAAATTTTTATTTCTTTAATGATGCCAAAACCCTCGCCAACGGTTAGCTGCAGCCATTGAGTTGTGTCGCTGCTTGAAAAACTATACCATTGCTGGCTCAGCGTTCCATTGTCAACGATCTGCCCAATAGGGTTATTGAAATTAAACGGCAATCCTGATTTTATACGCAGTGTATCGTTACTATTTCCATTTGGTTGCACAAATATTTGAACGCTGCTTATTTTAAAAGTGCCATTCAACTCAAACTCATAATGAATGCCCGAGGGCGGTAAAGCACTGGTTCGGTATGCACCCGTGTAGCTGTTGTATTGAAGTATAACCGAAGTATTTTTATTAAACATGCTCAGGCTCTCCCACCAGTCATTAGAATTAGCAGGAGTTGTTAATGCTTGCTCATCTATAAATGCTTTTTCGTTTCCCGTTTGGGTTGCGTTATAAATCTTTCGTATTGGTATAAGCGTTTGCGCACTTAACATAAAACCAATCATGCAGCATAGTGCTGTCAATTTCATCTTCATAATAATATTTTTATTGTCCTTAATTCAGTTTTTAAAATAAATAGCCCGTTCGAGCGAACATCAATGTAGTTATAGCCTAACTTCAATCGTCCTGCACATACCCGTTGCCCCAGTATATTAAAAACAGCATAGTCTCCCAATCGGTTGGCTTTAAATTTTATTGTTGTACCGTTTATTTGTAACTCATTTTGTGGACCAGGAGAATTTACCGGGGGTAAGCTCAACACCGGTTCTACAATTACACTCAGCATCCATTCGTATATATTCAGAAATTGCCCGTTAATATTTTCTTTGTATTGAGGATCATAGAGGCTGTTCCAATTGCCATGGCCACTCGGTAAACGTGTCCATTTACCGCCGCATGCATTTATGAATGTCTCGGTGTATTGGTATGGGCAAGTAGCATCTTGCAAGCCATGAAACGCCCAGGTTGGCTTTCCTGTCCAATATGCATAACCGGAGCTGTTACCGGCACCTGCAGCACTCATAGGCACGATGCCTGCCACTTGTGCAGCCCATTCAGGGCTTGTGGTTACAGCCTGCAGTATCATACCTGCGCCCGCACTAAGGCCGGTGAAAAATATTGCATTCCTTTTAATGCGTGGCGCCATGATCGGATCATGCTGAAGTACATAAAATACATCAGATGGCTCAGTACTCCATCCTGGGTTTTGTATGGCAATGGATATAAATTCCATTGGCTGGCCGCTGACCGGATTATTGAATTTTAAATTATTACCAGTAGAGATCAACCAGGGCAGGCCATGTGCCATTAATTTATTCAAATCATTCTCTGTACTTCCGGCTTCGCCTGCGCCATGAAAAAATACAATAACAGGATGCACACCCTCAGTTGGTGGAATGCGGTACAGCCCCCACTTAGTATGACCCCATTGATCGGTAATAAATTGATGCTTCACCTGCCGCCCCAGGCTATCGCCTTCACTTGCCAGGCAACAAAAACTTAAGAATATAAGTATGTAGCTAAAAATTATTTTCATAGAATTATGGAATAGTAATTGTTATTGTAACATCATAATCTGTAAGGAAACTACTTCCGGGCAATGGCCACATATAAAGGGCTTCAGTATCATTAGGAGCAACGTAGCTAATCTGCCACCTTGGAGTATCAGGTGTACCGGTATTATCAGTCATTTGCAAACCAAACCATTGCGAATAAGTCTTAATTTTAATTGATTCCGAATATATTTTAACAAAAGCGAGTTCTGTCATGCCTCCAATTACAACTACAGAATCTACGGTTAAATTGGTATTATTATATACAACTGCTAATCCGTGGGCGCTACTCATGTGAATAATCATTTGTTTGGGAAGCTTCGCATTGATCAGACTATCCAAATTGCCAATAAAAGAGATTTGACTCTTATGAGCATTTATAGAATCTATCTGTAAATAACCAGTTGAATTATCTGCAATAGCAAATGTATCTCTAACACGTTTCCCAATTTTGTCAGCTACATAGGTACCAAGTCCTACCACCTCATTGGTATCTGTTGTTACAGGTTTCCATATAGCAGCATCTAACATACCATCATAAGTTAATACATCTCCATCTATCGCTCCATTAAGAGGTAAGCGCATTTGAGTTATGTATGGTGAAATTGAAAAAGTGTTATCACCTGCTTGAGCTTCATTCCCTAATGCTATGGCATTGTTGCCAAAAACAAATGATTGTGAACCTATAACTGTGTTGTTATCTCCATAAACCAATGAGTTTGCACCCATAACTATAGAAGAACTATTGGCTCCAGTTGTACTTAATTGACTTGAATTACCTATAACAATATTATTACCACTCCCATCTGTAGATATACTTGGATTTGTTCCTATTGCTATCGTATTCTTTGGTACAGTTATATTCTCGCCGATACCTATTGCATTTTCTTGTGTGTTAACATTTTTACCCATTGACAGCGCAAGTCCATTACTACCATCTGCATAATTACTTGTACCAACTGCTATACCATTGCTCAGTGTGTTATTGCTGGCTCCTAAAGAAATACTATTGTCCGAAACTGCCCCATTGCCCAACGAAATTCCCTGGTTGGTTGAACTTGAATAATATCCAAAATTGAAACTCCCATCAGTATTTAAACTACCAATTTCTGTATCATTCGACCTGAATTTTAATGGGTAATTATTTTTAGTGCCTATAAATTCATCTCCGGTAACAAGGCTGTTACCCATCAATTTCCAATAATCAGCTGGAGCCCAAGTTGCCCCACCATTCGCATCACTTTGTAATATACGCCCATTACCTGCCGAAGGATGCTGATATTTAAATCCCCCCACTAATGTGAGTGAACTATCAGGAGTAACCGTGCCTATCCCGGTTTTTCCATTATTTAAAACAACAAGAGAACTTCGCCTATTAGCACTGCTCGTGCCAGTACCTATGTCCAATAACCTGTTTAATGAATTTATGGTAGTTGCTGATGCAGCAGAAGTCGTATCATTAAACATTCCTAATGCAACGGAGCCGAAGCCTTGTGCCTTTAGGTTAGAGCCGATTGCGATACTTTTTTGACCATTACTATAGCTCATTGATCCTAATACAATACTTGTGTCGCCCACTGCTTTTGTGTCAAAACCAATGGCCGTAGTGAAGCCACCAATTGTTGTTGCAGAAAAGGCGCTAAGTGCAATACTGTGTGCGCCCATTGTTACAGCAAATGGGCCAATAGCTGTAGAATTATAAGCAAGTGCAGATGCAAATGGGCCAATAGCTATCGCATTACTACCACTGGCTCTATTCCCTAAGCCAAGCCCTACACTGGCTATTCCGATGCTAGGCTCATCCCACTCGTTACCCTGTGCCATGCCTGCTCTGAATGCACCTTTTGCTGGCATCCATATTAATTTACTACCCGGGCCGTTCAATGTGTCCTGGAGTTTAAAATTGTTGCCTTGCCGCACTAATCCACTACTGGCTGTAAAGTTTGGAACGTCGCCACCGCCGCTAACCGGTAAGTTTGCCAGGCGGCCAATTACAAACTCTCGTATAGTTAATGCTGTAGGCAGCACCGTTGCACTTGATAGTGTGGTATCATTACTAATACCAGTCACTTTATTATTCCCGATGCCAAATATTTTATTTACCTGCAAACGATCAGTGCTGATACTTCGTTGGCACATGGCCATACTGCTTGCAAATATTAATAGGGCTGTAAAAAAACTTTTCATCATGCTATTCTTTTTTTAATGATTTTAATTGAAGTTCCGGCTGGTAACCCGGTAATTTTAATTTGATGAGCCACATAAGACAAAATGCCAACTTCCACCAGCGCACCCTTATCTGCATCTACATCTAAGTCGGCAATACTAAATTCTTCACCGGCAATTGTGGAGGCAGTAACAGCTACAACGCAAGTAGTAGGCGCCTTAATTATTATATCGCTTAGTAAAAAATTAACGGGCAATGAATATTCAAAATCAACCGCAGCACTGGTGGTAAATGTTTCAATGGGCTGGCTCAACTCATTAAGTATTTGAGTTAATCCGGAAATATCGCCAATGGCCAGGGGTTCATCTTTCCAGCGTAGTTTGCTAAAGAAAGAGTAAAACTGCGCCTGCGTTGGATAGTCGCCGGTTTCAAACCATGGTTTTACGTCATCTATAAACATCTCTTCTTTTTTATAATTTTTGAATTACAAGCGTTACTATATATGGCTGCAGATTATTGTGTGCTAGCCCGCCACCGGCATATTCTGTTTGATGAGTGTATTGAGTTGGGTTGTTCACTCCGTACCCTCCACCGGCTGGATTACTGTCCACGCCGCCAACACCACCATGTTTATAATCATGGCGATGGCTGGGCAGTTCGTTAACTGATAAAGTGTGTGTTTTTGCTCCACCTGTTTTTCCCATCAAATTAAATTCTACCTGAGCTGCATCCATTGCCGCACTTACACGGCCTTGCCTATTTTTTGTACCATTATTTCCGTTACAAATTGCCCATCCAGCCCGCTCATTAATGCCCAGGCCGGAGCCATCAAAATTGGCAGCGATATATGCCGCATCGCAGTCAATTTCTTTTATATCACCTTTCACCCAAATCTGGCTGAGTGGTGCTAAAGCTTTTAATTCTGAAAACAAGAAAGCTCCCAATGCACCGCAGGTAGCATACTTTGTAAATTCTACATCATGCTGCGCATTGTCTTCAAAAATCAAGGGAACAACGGTTTCTGCAATTACAACCTGTGCGCCTAAGCTGCCGCCAACAAATGGCATCAGCTCGCCGTTGTAAGCAATCCATCCATCGCTTACATTACCAGCTGCTACTTCCACACCATGCAATATTGTTTTGTCACCACATAAACGAGCCAACGCACCCAATGCGCCTCGGTAACTATCTTGCATAAATGCCAGGCTATCCTGATCTAGTGGGTATCCACCTAAATTCGTGAAGTCAATTTTTTTATTCATCTTAGTAAGTCTGTATTATAAATTTTGTTCCCACCAATTTGTATATCTTAACAAGGCTGGTCATTTCTGGCTTATTAAAAACAAGTGAAACCGGCACCCATACAATAAAGTAGTCTGTGTCCTGCTCCGTCTCGTTTCTAGTATATAAATACACCGGCCTGTTTTCGCTTCTTCGATATAATGCCAATGGTTTGTTTTCATCTCTGCGAAAAATGTAAACTGGCGGCGTATCGGGCAGGTCATCAATGTAAATACGGCGCTCAGTGCTGTCGTATCGGTCGTTAAGTAATCTTTCTAACCAGCATTTTTGGCTAGTGATCATTAGATGATAAAGCTTTGCTTTGCGAAACAATAAAAACTGCTGATGCAATGTGGAAAAAGGGTAAACCAATACCCATACCCAACTAAGCAAGAATGGTTTTCTTATTTTCTTTGGTACAAACCAGGTTGCTATTACATTCCAGTTAATATTGAAAATATTTGGGTTCATTAGGTTTGATATGTTATTGTTAAGTCGGCATCATCAATTCTTAAATAACCCGCATCAGGTATTACACTGATGCCACAGCTCGTAAAGGGCAGCAGGCCGTATTTAGTTTGCACTGTTTGCAATTGCAGATCATCTACACCATCTACAAGCTGAATTGCATCTACCAGTTTTTGAACGGAAAAAACGCCATTGAATGGGAGGTTCTTTAAATGTTCTTTAATGGCTGTTTTAACGGGCATAGAATTACTGCCGTCTAACCGGGCGCCGGTACCATCCAATACCAGCGGATCGTAAACTATAACAAGCTGCAGTTTTAAATTATCGGCTGGGCCGCTGGTGATCAGAGCCTTTACTCCTGCATCTTTTATTTCTTTTATATAGCGGGTAAAAGCATCTACTTCCGGAGTGCTTAATGGACCTAAATCAGCACCAACCGTCTTCGCTACTTTTATTCGTATCCCTCTGCTTTGTTCCACAACTGCTGCATAGCTTACTATCTTGCTTTCATTCACAGTATCTTCCGGTATATCGGTATTGTCATAATAATCTGCTTCATCCACCAGGTCGAAGCCAAATTGAAACATTTTTGCCCGCTCTGCGTACCACCGTAAACTGTGCGGCTTCATGGCGCTAATCGTTTCGTTGATTTCTACTTTTGCCAGATCATAAATGGTTTCAGTTGACCAAGCACAAAATGCAACAATGTATAAGTACAACCGATAAATTGCCGTTTGGCTGCTGCTATATAGTACAGTTGTTAATACAGCATCATCTGCAACCTTTTGCAAAAGCTCCGCATGAATTTCTTTAATTGTTCTAGCCATTTAACTTACTTTAAACCCATTATTCCAATTATTCTCCTGTGAACTACCCGGCATGATGCGCATAAAGCCAATACCTCCGCTGGGTATAAATGGCATCGCAAATGCTGTTGCAATCACTAGTTTACTCTTTACATAATCAGCCACCACTTTATTATCCACTACCACAGTTTCTAGTTGCGTTCCCGGAGGCACTTCATCTGTAATGCCAATGCCATTCAGCATTGCAAAAACAAAGACAGCTTCCATACTGCCGCAATGCTGGCACGTAAAATCAAATAGCGTTTGGTGTTTCCGTATAACTTGCATCAATGTTTAATTTTCCATTAGTTCCTATTTCAATATTTTTAACCGTCAGCCCATCCCGTTCAAACTCTTTTTTTATTTCTCCTAATAAACCATCCCCATCGTTATCTTTTAGCCACAGATCAATTCCAACACCTACCGTTGGAGCTTCTTTCCAGTCTCCCTTATCTGTTAATAATAAAAGTACCTGGTGCTGCACGTCACTGTTTCCGGCTGCAAAATCGCCAGCGATAAAAAGCAGGTCATATTCATCATTTAATAAAAAATCAGTCATTATAAAATTGTTCCCGTTGTTGATGTCCCGGTTACAGCACCACCACCACTCGGAGCCAGTAGCCCATTACCGGGTATTTTTATTTCAATAGCCGTTTTAAAATGATCTATAATGCATTCAGCAACTTTTTCCCAATATGCCTGCCTGGCTGCTGGTAAGTCTGCATCAGAAATTGCCACATCATTCCAGGCATTGGTTGCATTGTTTAAAGCTGTGCCCAGCGTTGTTTTATTTAAAGCCATTAGTTAAATATGTTTGTTATCATTTCTTTTGCTGATGCCAGTTTTAGCCGATCCGGGTTGGTGCCTTGTAGTACCACTATTTTTTCTACAGCTTCAATTATTTTAATCATTGCATCTTTTAAATTATCGGTTCCCTTTTTGATTGTAAAGCCACTGGCCGCAATCTTGAATTGGGTGCCATCGATCTCAACCAACTCGAAATCTATTGCTTCAATAGCCAATACAACATAATCGTCTGAGCCGTCAATACGCCCAACCAATACCATCGAGCCCACGGATGGGAACTGCACGATTTTATTCCCTGCCTTAATAACACTTCTAAGTCTTGCATCATCAATTTTACTTTCATCGCTAAATTCAATTTCAATCGTACAGTCATTTTCATTTACAGCCAGCACCTTTGCCGGCATAATGATGGAAGGGCCATATTTATTAGCAAATGCTCCTAACTGCTCCTTTATATTATCTTCTGTTGCTCCCATTTTATAATTTTGCACCGATGCCAACTGTGCGCCGGTACCCACTCATGCCATAAGTAACCGAAGTACTTTCCACTATATAATTACCGCCACGCTCTTTATATTTATTATCGCCCAATTCGCATTTATAACCAGGTTCACAGTATGGTGATCCGAAAGCTGTTATTTTACCCTCGTAACCATTAAAGCTTAGCTGTTTTTGTTTTGCCGCTGCCATTGCTTTTAATGTTGCCTCATCAGTAACAGCATGTGTTTTTATAACTTTAGTTTCACCCCTTGTACCCGCCTTCCCGGAACTGGTTATTACTTTTACTTTACTGCCGTCTTTTTTTTCGCCAATCATATTCACCGTCACTTCCTGATTCTTGGCTTCTCTCAGCTTTAGGTTATTATCTTTTATCACATTCCAGCCAATCAGGTATTTAACCGTTTTTTTAGGTGGCAGATAAAGCAAACCGGCATATAATATTTTGCCAGTAAAGTACATTCTGATCGTTCCGGCACTTATCTTTTTTATCATCTCCAAAGCTTCTACACCATTATGTTTCGCCAGTACCATCTTTTCTATTTTGAAAATAGGAATGTCCGCATCAAGTTTAATATCAGTGCCCTCTATAATGAACTTTAAAATGTCCTTTAATTGAGCATTTACAAATGTTTTAAGCAATGTTTTTTTGCGGAGCTGGTAACTATAACCTTCGCACTCTACCTCCAGCGGCTGTGTGAAATTGATGCGGGCTATAAACCCCTCAAACTCCGAATAATATTGCTTGTTATATCCCAACTCAATTTTTACAAAATCACCTTCTTTAAACTGCTTGGCTGTTTCAATACTGGTTGTAATAATTTCTCCATCTCTTTTTATCCGTGCAGTAATAGGTAGTTTTATTGTGGCCTTGTCTACAAATTCAAAGATGCTTTTATCAATTTTAACCTCGTTAGGCTTTATGCCAACAAACTGCCCCATTGATATTTTACTGCAGAGTGAAAACATTACACACCAATATTTACAGGGCCAACAAATAGTTTCTCCAACTCCAGGTTAAAAATCATATCGCTTTCCAGTTCCATTTCAAATGGCTTTGCATTTTCAACGCCGCTAACTGATGGCCAGCTTATTTGCTTAACCACCACCCGGTGCTCAGCTGAGCCGTTTAAAAAAATATCGGTAATGGCACTACGCAATATGAGGCTCTCATTTTTTTCAAATAACTTATGCAGTGCAATAATTTCAGCTTCCGGCCATTCATCCGCATCATTGATGAGTATGCCTTTAATATTGAACAAGTAATCATCCACGCTTATCATTTCTTTTACACTACCACCACGTTCAGGCATCGGTGTGCTTACAATCGTTTTCTTTTCGGTGATCCCTACCACAGCGAATGGAATCAGCAAACCATCAAGCCGTACAGGTAAGAAAAACTCCCTACCCAACAGATCTGTTTCATAATACGGTTGGCCAAGGCTGCTCGTATTCTTGCGACCGGGTGCGGCTTCTATATTAAACCTGTTAGCATCAGCCAAAGGAGGCTCCGTGCCAAAAGCTTGCAGGTAAATATTATCAAGAGCTAAACTCATACGGCTACATTATTTAAACTGTACAAAGTGCGCAGTACTTCTTCACGAACTACTGAAGCAAAACCTTCGGCTGCTTCTTTTGTGCCACCTACTATATGCTGCTCTATTTTTTCTCCAATCTTGCCAATATTAATTACAATGCTTTTTTGGCCTCCGTTGTTGATGCTGTCGCTTTTGGAAGATGATAGCCCGCCATTATTCTTGGGATTAATTGGTGTAGTTACACCAAGCATTTTATTTTTCGCATGTTTTGCATCAAAAGCAAATTGGGCTTTTTCAAATTCTGAATTATCAAAGGCCGGTTGTGCTGCTATGGTTGCAGTTCTTGTGCCATCTGTAACTACTACTTCTGTTTTTCCACCGCCAAACAAACCTTTTATATTGCTGTAAATCCATTCTACGGCATCAAGTATTGGTTTAATGGTATTATCCCATATCCATTCAATGGCATCACCTATTTGTTTAATTACCCATTGTATGCCCTCAAAAGCTTTTCCTATTGCCCATGCCAAATCTTTCATCAATTCGCTTTTTTTCACCCATTCCACGATGCCGCTTACAATGTTCCACACATTTGAAGCCAGCGATTTTATGGTGTTCCAGCTTGATATAAGTATGGAGCGCACTATATTGATGTATTCGCTCCATTCGCTTGTACCGCTGTTAACAGATTGAAACAAGCTTATTACATACTCAATTCCGCTTTGTATATATGGAATTACTATGGTCGCCAGTTCGGTAAGCTTTTGAATTACCGGAGTAATTACAGGCATCAATCCTTCACCTATGGCCACCTTCATATTGTAAATGGCATTATTAAAACGCTCTTGCATGGCTGCCGGGCCATTAGCTGCTTTCAAAGCATCTTCACCAAATGTTTTTTGCATTTCGGCGGCAAACTTTGGCAAAAAGTCTTTTGCAGCTATTTCACCTCTTTCAAGCATCTTGCCCAGCTGCGCTTCTGTTACCCCCATTGATTTGGCAGCTATACCAAACGCACCGGGTATTCTTTCGCCGAGTTGGCCTCTTAATTCTTCCGCAGACACTACTCCTTTACTGGCCATTTGCCCAAGTGCAAGCATGGCACCTTTACTTTCCTCTGCACCCAGCTTCATTGCCGCTATACCTGTACTAACACCTTCAAATATTTTCATCTGTTCGGCTAAAGGCATATTCATGCTTTTTAACCCGCCGGTCAAAGTTTTTACCCCTTCCAGGCTGGCTTCATAATTCAACCCATACTTATCGCTAATAGCACTTGTTTTCTTTACGGCTTCGGCACCCTGGCCGCCTGTAGTGCTGTTGATGGCTGTGCGTAAGCTCGAATCTTTTAAGGCGGATTGGTAAGTGTCGCCAATCCCGTCCTTTATAATGCCAAGTCCTGTTTCAATACCTCTACTAATTAAATTGCCCTTTACAATACCACCGAGCATGCCGCCACTTCCTGCACCTTTCTTTCCTTTACCCTCCATCTGATCTATCTGCCTTTCCAGTTTATTAGCTGCCCTGGTGGCAATATCAAACTCCCTTTGTACCTGAGTACCAAAGCGCACTTTATTTACAGCATCCAGCCGCTGGCGTAACTCGTCTACGCTGCTGGCCATCTTTTTACCGGATTTATCTATTTTATCAAACTGTTGCTGAATTTGCACGGCACTGGAATTACTTATGCTGGCCGCCTGGCGCATGCTAGGAGTAAGCATATCTTTCAGCTTCAGTATGTATTCAAGTGTATTGCTCATGTTATAAAATAGAAAGCCATCGGTTTTATCCAAATGGCTTTCTTGCTGCTTCTGCTTTTCTAATATTCTCTAGAATGGCATAATGTTCTGCCCATTCTTCATCCGTCATTTCATTTAATTCCTGCTTTGTAAGCCCAAGATGATAGCGTAATTGGAGATTGATATATTGAATTGGGTTTGCTTCGAAATCGCCTTTTGCAGCGCTTAACACTCCCCCAGGTTACCTTTCTTTTTTGCCATTAATTCTTCAACGAATTCAATCAGACCAAAATAATAGCTATCCTCTGTGCGAATACATTCATCACCGCCTAGCCAAATACCATTGATCACTACCTCGTTGAATTTGTTCGGGCCGGCACTCGTTACTTTGCTGGCTGCCAGGGAATATGTGTTTCTATCAACGGGCCGCAGGTAAGCCACTTTGCCTTCTACTTCGTATTTAAACACTTTGCCATATTTTTCCTTCCAGGCTTGTATTTGGTCTGCAGATACTTTTTCTTCGTTCATGTTGGTTGAGTTTATAAATAAATAATTATTGCTGTTTTAAGCGTAAGAAAATGAATGGCAATGTCACTTCCTTAAACTTGTCTCCCTGTTTCATTCCATCTTCAAATTCCGTGAATTCAACATTGATCAGTCCTACACTTGACAGGCCTGCCTTATCTTCTTCTTTTTGATACACACAGGTAATATCAATGAGCTTACCGGGCACATCTACTATGCCGTCATACCCTGCATCTCTTGCAGCCTGGTCAAGTACATCCATATCACTTTTT
Source organism: Sphingobacteriales bacterium 39-19 (assembly GCA_001898465.1). Taxonomy (GTDB): domain Bacteria; phylum Bacteroidota; class Bacteroidia; order Chitinophagales; family Chitinophagaceae; genus Ferruginibacter. The sequence continues at coordinate 27,729 of MKTX01000009.1, forward strand.
AAAAGAGACAGGCTGCCCTCGTATTTTTTATTACCACGCTGTACAGCTCGGCCTTCGTTGCCTGCTCCATACACCACTTCTTTTTCCCACGATTTTTTATAAGTAAGGCCACGTAAGCCCTCTAGCGTTACGCCCAGCATACTTACTTTTATATCGGCAAATTCGAATTCTCTACTATTAAAACTCATTTTAAAACGGTTTTAAAATTGATTAATTAAGGTTACTAGTAAGGCCCAGATACACATTGATATATTTAAGGCAACCCTTTGGCTGAACCTGTAAGAATATGTATACCGTATTTGTTTGAAGGATGTTGAAATTTGGGTTAGTGATGCCAGCAGATGCATACAAAGCCGCATACTTATTTGCATCAGGGTTTACCAGGCATTTTACTGATGGTGATCCATCCTTCTTTTGCGACAATTGGCCGCTCATTTGATTGGCTATGGCCATTTCGATTTTAGTCTCCAGGGCTTTTTCGGCAGCGGCATTTAAGCGCCCATCTTCGTCTACAAACACATCATCTTTTAGTTCCTGGTAATAGGCTAGGTAAGCAACACGGGTGGCATTATCAATCACTCGGCCATTCGCCAGGTTATTGAAATCATCCGCAGGCTCGGTTAGCATGTTGTCATCATTGAAAACATAGCCGGTACCAATTTCATTCCGCTCAATTACTATATAGCGTTTGGTATGCAATGTTTCCAAATCAGTTGTATCGGTAAGCTCAATAGTATTTGCGCCTATTTTAACAACCGCTGTTTCGGCAATTTTTAATGCACCTGATTTGATGCGGCCAATATTTTGCTGCGGCTCACCTGATGCAGCTCTACCCATTGCCAGCAGCGTTAATTGCGCTGTGCTGTCATTGATTTTACCAACAATGATGGCACCATTGCGTTTATTATCTGTGCTATAATCTTTTGCAGCTGCTGCAGCAGCAAAAGCGAATCCTTCTATAAAGAATCGGAAGGGCCTTTTTTGAGCGAGCCAGGCATCTGCCAGGGTTTGTGCGTCCACAACAGCGTTGTGTACATCGGTATCAAACCCGTCTGTGATCTCCGGCACGTAGGCGCCACTTGGAAATTTTACAGCAGCCAAAAGCCTTGCTTGTGAAGTAGCCAGATTTAAAGGCTTATTGGCATTAGCAGCAGAAACCAAAGTTTTTAATGTGGTGGTTGGTGCCATCGCAAGCACATATAATTTGGTGCCTTCCGGAGCCTCCGCATAGAAACCATTATTAATAGCCGTAACGACTGCTTCATTGCCAGCCTGGGCAAATGCGGTCTCTACCTCTTTTTTGTTGCGGCATAAAAATGCCACACCATAACCGGCAACCGGTGCCAGTGGCGATGCTACCAACAATACGCTGGTGCCGTTTTCACTGGGATTGGCCAGGTTGAGGCCACCATTCAATATGCTTACACTTACATTTGGACGCATGATATTTCTAAATAAAAGTTATTAATGTATTATTCTCCTGCCCCTTCTACCACGGGAATCGCAGCAAGAGCTTCTTTGGCTTCCTCCAATTCTTTGTCTATTTTTTCATTTGCCTTCTTATCCTTGCCCTTACCAACTTTTGCAGAAGGGCTGGCTATTTTATTTTCCAGCACTTCCTTTGCAGATGGTTCCGCAGATTTTAAATTTTCGTTCCGCAAAATGGAGATCACTGCATCTTTATCTTTCCCCAGGCTTTTAGCATGATTATCGGCATTTACTTTTACCTCAAAAACTTGCTCATCACTGGTTACATGAAATTCTTTTGCTGTTGGATAAGTTTTGAAAAACGGAGCCGCTACTTTGGCTGCTTGATCTTTGTTCATATTTTGAAAATTTATGTGAGTTGTATAAATCCCTTCATACCCGAAATTGTTCTTACTCTCTTGGCCACTTCGTAACCTTCCCGGCTTCCATCGTCATTCGTATTTCCTTCTATTGTGTGAACCAATGAACCTTCAACTTTCGCAACAAAACCGGTATGCCCCCTGCCTTTTGAAAACTCCATAATAAAAATATCTCCGGGTTTTACAGCTCTACTGGTTTTCGGAATTTTCCTACACGATGTTTCATTCCATTGCCGTAAAACGCCACCCGTTTTTATTAACGGATTCTTTATGCTCATTTCTGCTGCAGCTTTATTTACGCACCAATAAACAAAAGCCATACACCAAGAGTAACCGGGGCCAAGGCCAATGCTTTTTAAATACTGATTAACTTCAGGGCCGCTGTTGCTGTTTTTTGGCCGCTCACTCACTCCCTCCTGACTTGCAGCAATACAAAGGCTCCTTTGGCTAAGTGTTGGTTCCATTATCGAAATGATATTTTTAGTTTACTAACTCCCCACAGTAACAGGTAAATGCCAACGCACAACCCTACGATGTGCCATATATTCATAACCTGTGTTTCGCTTTTTTTTATCAGGTTTTCATTTACAACCTGCAGACTATCAGCTTTGCTTTTCCACCCACTATCCTTACTTATAATTTCAGTCCTGGTTTTATCTTTCCCCCATTCTCTTATAATGGCAGTTGGGTAATAATTATGAATCGTACAGTCTCTTACCGGCGGATAAATAATTACCTCTTTGCCCCAATCAATATCTTTAGTTTCAGTGGCAGCGATGCTTTTGATTGCACCACTATCAATTTTGGTAACTGATGTACTGTCTGCTGCGCTTTTAAAGAACTCTTTGCTGCTATTACAACCAAAGACTGCAATGAGCATTATGAGACAAATAACTTTATCCATGGCTTTCTTTGTCTGCTTTGGATGATCCGAAATAAAAGCCCAGGATAACACCCACGCCCGAGAATACGCCACCGCCCAACACGTTTACCAAGTCTTTGTTTTGATCCGGAACGGCTTTAAATGCCAGCACATAGATGAATACCAATACCAGTAATGTGTACAGGATGGCTATGATATTGCGAACATCTGTGCGGTTAATATTTTCAAGGAACTTTTTCATTCTTTTTGTATCTTTTTATGTACACATTCTTTACAATTGCGTAGAGCTCTTTGCCTGCTACACCCAACGCACCACACACCATTGCTGTAATACCAGCTTCCAACAGGTTAATGATGAAAATATTGGTGAGGTAGCCCATAGAAAACTTTATCATTCCACCAAACGCTCCACATATACCAGCCAGGTAAACATTGAGCCTTTCTTCTATGGACATGCGTTGAAACATTTTTTTAATTTAGGAGTAGGCTTACGGGCCTACTCCTTATGGATGGGACTGCAACTAAAAATTAATATTAAGCAGCGTTATCTTGTACAATGGCGTAAATACCCAGGCCGTCTTCTCTACGCACTCTACCGCCTGCCATTACAAGAGCTGAATGTACATCGCCGTAGTACAGAGCATCATTTGAATTTTGGAACAACTTCATGTCACCAATTGCAGTGGCGAGGCTGTTTTTGTGCCATGCCAGGCTTGCCAAATGATCTGTAGCTCCTAAAGCTGCACCAAGTGCTTTAACTGTGCCCGCATTGGCAAATGCAATCACGCTTGCCCTGGTCATGATGTGGAAGCCGTGCAGCTTACCCACAATACCATTCTCGGCATCAGCATAGCGGCTGAAGTCTTTTGCGTTGGTATCGCTTAAGCTCGTATAAAACGAATCGAACATGTTATCGTCAATAAGAATATAACGATCTTGTTTAGGTACTTTATCTACATTCATCCGGATCATCAGTTTTTGCAAATCTGTATGCGGGAACCCTTTCCGGTTGCCTGTTTGGCCAGTTATTGGGGCAACTGCCACACCGGTAGTTTTCACGATAACGGCATTGGTAGCCCACTTAAGCAGTAAATCATCAGCTACAGTTTCATTCAATACAGCCATGTGATCGCCCATAACAGAATCTTGCTTACTGTAACTAAGGTGAATGGCGTCTATATTGGGGATGTGCGTAGGATCGGTACTATACTCATCCAATGCATACACTACATCAGTATCGGATCGCCTAACAGCAGTGCCGGGGAATACGGCTCTGTTCTTCACAACCGCTGGCTTACTACCTGGCTGAGGAATGTGAACAATGCGGCCACTTAAAACATTATCACTATCATCAAACGTATTCTTCAAGAAGGCATTATCCTTCCAAAATCGCTCAATGATGTAACGAGCCCAAGTTTCCAACACAACGGACATCAGTGCGTTTTTTGGCATGGGTACAATACAGCTCAACACAATGAGGGTTACAAATGGTAAAACCGGGTTTGTGTCAAATAGTACAGCCACGAATAGGGCTACAATAAAAAGCTTAATCAAGCCAAGTAAAATACGTGTAGGTTTCATTATTGATCTTTTGTTTTTCTAAATTTTGTTATGGTTTTTAAAATCAGCCCTTAAACTCTACGCCGAAGGCTTCCTTGTATTTGGTTTTAAAATGAGGTTCGCTGAGCTTGCGCAGTTTTTCCAATTGACCGGTTTTATACAGGTCAATACCGCTCAGTTTTGTAAGTGCATCCAATTCTGCTTTATCAGTTTCTTTGGCTGTACTTAATTTAGACTCCACAGATTCGTATGGCTTCATTTTGCTAATAGCAGCCTGTGTGGTTTCAAAATCAGCGGCAGCAAGCTTTTTGTAAGTCGGTGCATCTTCGGCTGTGAGCTTACCTTCATTTACAGCTCCATCAACCAGGTTATTGATTTGCGCCGCAACTGCTGCATCTTTCAATTGTACGATCTGATCTTTCAGCGCCTGGTTTTCTGTTGTCAATTGAGTGATATTGCTTCCAGCAGTAAGTACCGCCTGCAGTTTCTCACTAATTTGAACATCTGTGGCATCTTCTGCCAGGCCTAGTTTAACGGCCAGTAACTTTTTATCCATGGTTTCTTTTTTGTCGATTGAAATGTTTTGTAAAATCGTTTTGATATCTGTCTTGTTGGTATGGGCGCTCAACTCAATCCTGGCTCCATCGCTATTGCGTAATGCAAGTGCATTTCTGCAGTTGGGTATATCAACAATGCTTGCTTCCAGGATGCCCCACCGTGTAACAGTAGGTAAGTATTGGCCAGGTGCTTTTAAATGATCCTCATCACTACTGGCTATCGGATCAATCCAAACGCTTGCACCGTTTAAGTATTTTTTCTCTACCTTCTTTTGCACCTTCATTGCCATATCATCATCATCATCAAAATCAGGCTTAGCCAAAAGCTGCCGATCTTCTACACGTATATCCCACCAGCGGCCAATGGGCAACATTATTTCATCCTTGCCTCTCCACTCGCTGGGGCGATTGTGCTGTAATAACATAACCGGATTGGCTTTAAAATCTTCCAGCTCGGCACCATCCATCAAAGCACGAAAGCCGAAACGCACAGTGGTTTCGTCAAGTAATACAAAATCAATATCCAGTTTTGCCATGTGATGCCTACGTGTTTTAAAATGTAAAAATGGGGGCTAAAACAAGGCTTTACAAATCATATAAACATGATGTAAATGCAGGCTGACCACGACATTCCGGTAATTGCACCGTCATGTTTTCTTGAATTTTATTCGGCTTTATTGAGGTGCATTTTTGTATAGATGAGCACAATAAAAGACAAGCAGGCAAAAGCCAAGGCATTGTATTGCACCGGCCAATATTTGCAAAAAGAGATTGCAAGCATTGTGGGTGTATCTGAAAAAACAATCAGCAAATGGAAGGAAGAGGATGGCTGGGAAAGTCTCCAGACCTCATTATTAACTACCCGTGAAAATGAATTAAAACGGCTTTATAAGCTGCTTAAAATCTTAAATGATAGTATTGATGAAGCCGGTGAAGAAAAAATTCCGATCAACAGCAAACAGGCCGATTCTGTATTGAAGCTCACAGCTGCAATTAAAAATCTAGAGATAGAAACTTCCATTGCAGAAAAGGTGGAAGTAGGTACCGAGTTTATAAACCTGGTACGCAGCCAGGATATTGAACTGAGTAAAACAATAACTCAATGGTTTGACCTGTATATAAAACAAAGCATTAAATAATTATGGATATATACCACTTAATACTACTGTTGGCTGCTGTATTCTTTTTATACAAATGGCTCAAAACAAAAAAGGACGCCCGGCAACTGGCTGCTTTTATGACAAAATACCGTAGCGATAAAAAAGTAGCGGAGGAACGATTAAGAATAACCAAAGCCGGTGCATCAACTGCATGGCCACATTTATTTGCAAGGATAAAAGGTAGATGAAATTAAAAGATAAACAGGCGCTCAGTTATTGGGATAAATACCGCAAACAGGTTGCGGCCAGTACTTTTATTGACTTAACCGAATCGGCTTCTCAAAAGAAAAAAAGAATAGAGCAATTAGAAGCTGATCCGGAAGCCTGGTTTAAATATTACTTTCCAAAGTTTGCATTTGCGGAACCGGCGCCGTTTCATAAAAAAGCAACAGTTCGGGTACTGAATAACGACCGTTGGTATGAAGTAAGAGCATGGAGCAGGGAACTGGCAAAAAGCACCCGCACCATGATGGAAGTGTTGTATATGACGCTTCTTAAAAAGCGTTTTAATGTGCTTTTAATTAGCAATAGTTATGATAATGCCGAAAGGTTGCTGAGGCCATATAAAATAAACCTGGAAAGCAACCAGCGCATTATTAACGATTATGGCAAACAGCAAAGCATTGGCGATTGGGCCAGTGGTGAATTTGTAACGAATGAAGGAGCTGCTTACCGAGCTATTGGCGCAGGCCAAAGCCCCAGGGGTAGTAGAGCTGAAGAAAAAAGGATTGATGTTATTTTAATTGATGACTTTGATACAGATGAGGAGTGCAAGAACCTACGCATTATTAAAGATAAATGGGAATGGCTTGAACAGGCCGTAATGCCTACTGTTAGTATCAGTGGCAAATACACATTTATATTTTGTGGCAACATCATAGCCAAAGACTGCTGCATAACCAGGGCAATCCTAAAGGCGAAGCATACAGATATTATCAACATAAGGGATAAGAATGGCAAAAGCAGTTGGCCGCAAAAAAACAGCGAGAAAGATGTGGATGACATTCTAAGCATGATCTCTTATGTTTCGCAGCAAAAAGAATATTACAACAATCCAATTATTCAAGGAACTGTATTTGAGGAAATGCATTATAAAAAAATGCAGCCACTTTCATCTTACCCGTTTTTAGTTGCATATAATGATTTGAGCTACAAAAGCACGGCTAAAAATGATTATAAAGCCTGTGTACTGATGGGTAAATGGAAAGATGAATATCACATAATTAAATGCTTTATTAAGCAATGTACAACGGCCACATTCGCAGCCGGTATGCACGACATTGAAAAGTTTGTAAACGGGGCAGCACCTGTATATTGGGTGGCGGAGGACAACTTCATTCAGGATATTATTATTAAAGAAATTCAGAACGAGTTGAAAAGCCTAGGCTCCACGATCGTTATTACCGGCGATGCCCGAAAAAAGCCGGACAAGTTTACCAGGATAGAAGCTACGCTTGAACCTTTGAACCGCAAGCATAAATTGTTTTTAAATGAACTAGACCAATACCTTAAAAACCCCAGCATGGAAACGCTGAAAGAGCAGTTTATGGCGCTGCAGCCCGGTAGCAAAACGCATGACGATGGACCTGATGCTGCTGAGGGAGCTAAGCATATTATCGACACTAAATTATTTGCTGCTGCACCTATGATTTTAGGAGGCAGAAAACCACATTCAAAACGATTTTAAAATGCCATATTTAACAGCTTCAGAAATATCCAGCCACTTATACGGCGAAGTAGTAAAGGAAATAGAAAGAGACCCTACCACAACTGCACAACTTGATTTTGCAATCGATGCTGCTATTGAAGAAGCCAGGGGCTATTTGACGGCCTATGATACGACAGCGATCTTTAATGCAACCGGAGCCAACCGCAACCCCATTCTTTTGTTGTATGTAAAAGATATTGCTGTATGGCATTATATACAACTCAGTAATCCGGGTGTAGAAATGGAATTGCGGCTAAAACGCTACGAGCGGGCAACTGAATGGCTAAGTGAAGTGCAAAGAGGTAAAAATAATCCTAACCTGCCTTACCCAACTGTAGCGCCACCCAACGAACCTAATAACTATATTAAATGGGGCAGCAACATAAAGAGAAATAATAATTTTTAAAATGGCAAAAGTGAAACCAGGAGTTATTAAAAAAAACGGTAGCATCACCGAACAGGGGTTGCAGATCATGAACATCAACATCAGGCCGGTACAGCGTAGCATGCTGGATATTGACAAGTGGCGCAATGCACATATACAAGCCGAAAGTATTAATGGAAGCCGAGTGCTTTTAATGGATATGTACGATGATGTACTTAAAGATGGGTTTCTGAAACGCCTGGTGGCCAAACGTGTGTTGGCTGTTACAAAAAAGAAATTGAGATTTTGCGATAAATCAGGCAAAGAAATAGATGCTGTAAACGATTTTATAAACCTTGCGGAGTTTCGGAAGCTTCGAAAAAAAATACAGCTTTGCAAAGCATGGGGCATCGGGTGCATTGAAATAATGAACGCTGATGGGCTTAAGATTTTTGATGTACCCAAAAAACATATTAAGCCAGATGAAGGCCTTATTGTGTATGAGCAATATGGCGTAGATGGTATTGCCTACCGTAACCCGCCATTTAGCAATTATGTGGTTGAAATTGGGGAATGGAACGATCTCGGTTATCTATTGGAAGCTTGCGCCTACGTTATTTATAAACGTGGGAATATTGCGGATTGGGCTAACTACGCACAAATATTTGGCATGCCCTTTAGAGAAGCCCGCTACGATGGGTTTAATGAGCAGGTTCGATTGCAATTGGAAAATGCATTGGATAAAGCAGGTAGCGCCGCTTATGCTGTATTACCCAAAGAGGCAGAATTAACCTTCCATGAAATGAAAGGCACCAGCGGAAGCTCTGATCTATATGATCGCTTGCGTACGGCTATGAATGAAGAGCTTGCTGTACACATACTAGGGGCTACTGAAACCACTACCAGCAGCAAAAGCAGTGGGTATGCGCAAAGTGAAACGCATTACAAAACGGTGAATGAAGTGGCTGAAGATGATCAGGAAGATGAGCTCAGCATCCTGAACGAAAAAGTAAAGCCTGTATTAATTAGGCTTGGCTTATTGCCTGCTGAAGGAAAGTTTACATACGATGATCCGGTGGAGCCGGAGCTGGCCAATAAACTGATTGATATGGCCATTAAATTAAAGAATGCAGGTATACCTGTAGATGATGAGCATTTTTATAACATCAGCGGCATTGCTAAACCGGCAGATTATGATTTGCAGAAACAGGAAATTGAAGCAAAGAAAGAAGCTGAAGCTCAGAAGCCACCAATCGTTAAGCCCGGTAAAAAATTAAGCGTTGAAGATGAAGTTAAAAAAGTGTTGAACGATTTTTTTGGCGAAGCCCTGTAATTGCAGGGCATTGGAGGCTTAGGTTGCAATACCAGGATAATTGCTGCGGGCATAAATTGAATGCTGATAAAAAACGCATTGCCGAGCTGGACGCCTTGATGGAAACCGTGGCTAAGGATTTATATGATGCCAAAATAAAAGAAGGGCAGATACCCATTGATATTTACCACTACAATGCTAAAAAGCTGACGGACGCCATGTGGCATGGACTGGATGGCACTTCTTTTAGTTTTGAGGATAGCCGCAACGAATTAAGCGCTTACCTGCAGCAGAACATACATGCATTTTCTGCAGCCAAAAGCTTGTATGAAATGCAACTTTTTACTAAAATGATGACAAAGCAGGATGGTAGCTTGCGAAGCTTTACTGACTTTAGAAATTCCGTAATGGATGCCGGGCATGAAATAAACCATAGCTGGCTGCAAACGGAGTACAACACAGCAAAAAGCAGTGCAGAAATGGCCCGTAAATGGGATGAATTTAGCAGCAACGGTGTAGAGTACTTAGAATACTCTACCGTAGGCGATGGCCATGTAAGGCCGGAGCATGCCCGCCTGGATAAGTTTACAGCTAAAACCACCGATAAGATTTGGAATACCATTTACCCGCCCAATGGCTGGAACTGCCGATGCAGTGTAGTGCCGGGCATTGCCGGTAATGCAAGCAAGATAACGGTTGATCCTAAAGCTGATTTTCAAAAGGAATATAAAATATCACCTTATTTTCAAAAGAACATGGGCAGGAATAAACAATTGTTTGACCTGGAAAAGAATACTTATCTGAATAACCTGAAAGGTATTACAACAGGCGATAATAGCTACCCCGATTCACTATCAGCATTGGATGCTATAAAAAACTACAACCTGCCTGCGGTTGAAAAAATACTGGCAGATAGTGTGTGGCCTGCCCCTCACAGCTTTGAAAATGCAGCCGATGCTATTGAGTGGTTTGATGAAGTATATAAAAAAGAAGCATTGATTAAAACACCTACGGGCATCACAGTTAAACTACGCCGAGAATCTTTCAGGCATGCTATAGAAGATAAACCGGATGATAAAAGATGGGAGTTTGGGGCCTCTTTCAATGATATTTTAAATAACCCTGATGAAGTATGGCAAAGGCTTAATAATAAAGGGAAAAAATTAGAGACCGAGTTTATAAAATATTTTGATGCTGCAGCTATTGTGGTTCGGGTAGATAAGGATTTGTTAGGCTGGACAATTCATAAAATTACAACAGATAAACAGGCGAGAACACTAAGGTCTGGGCAACTTATTTATATAAAAAGATAACCGGCGATATGGTCCGACCCTTGGAAGGGGACGCCATAACTACCGGTTATCTACAGTGCAAATATAATGAAAAATTTAATAAGTGATGGACTGATCAAAAAAACCAATGAGCTGAAGCAGTACATGCATTACCAATGGCCAAAGAATGTAGGGCAAATGGCCGTACGTTTTGTTAATGGAAATTTCAGAGCGCAAGGCTGGCAGGGCTCTAGTTTTCAAAAGTGGAAGGCCAACAGCCGGAAAGGTACTATACTTGTAAAAAGTGGATCGCTACGCCGCCGCACCGGCTTTAGAATTATGGGCTTGGCGCTGGTGCAATTATACAATGATAGCCCTTATGCCAAAGTACACAACAATGGTTATAAGGGAACAGTAAGCGTACGAGCGCATACGAGGCGATTGTTGGGCAAAAAGCGGGTAGCATCAGGGAAGTTTACCAATAAAGGTAAAGAGCGAATGAAAAGCGTTACTGTGCTTTTAAGCACTACGAAAGTGAATGCATTTACCCGTAAAGTAAATATACCTCGCCGCCAGTTTATGCCGGTAAGCGGCGCTGATAGCCCGGTACTAAATAAAGCTGTGGAAAGGGAAACTTTGAGGGCCTTAAAATCAATATTTAATTAAAATTATTATGAACAGTCCATTTGCTAATTTATACGAAAGCATTTTGCAGCGGATAAAAGCCCTGGTGCCGGAAGTACGTTACATTAACCAGGATATGGGGCAACTTGAGAATTACGAGCTGCGCCCAGCTGTGAGCTGGCCATGCTTATTAATAGATGTGGATGATTTTAAATACAGCCAGGTACAGGGCAATACTACACAAATGGCTGAGGGTATTGTAACGCTCAGGCTGGGGCTGGTGCAATATACCCAAAGCGATAACCTGGTACCGGATAATATCCGGCCAAACGCATTGGCTTATTATGAAGTAGAGGAAAAGATAACACAGGCATTGCATGGTTGGGCTCCGACCGGCTGGAGCCGTTTAATGCGTGAAAAAAGTGGAACTGAAAAACGGGATGATGATATACGGGTAAGAGTGCTGCAGCTTAGTTGTGCATGTACCTATACTGTTGAAAAAATTAAAACAAAAGTAGAGACTCCCGACCAGGTAATTACTGCCAATTTAAATAGGGGTACTTAGTTTTAAAAAAAGCGGATGCAGGTTTATCGGTGTTGAGTGTTTTTAAAATAGAAGTGCATTCTGATTCGCAAAGCCGTTTTGCAATGGTGAATGCAGCTATATCAAATTCCTGTTCTAAATCGTTAAGTGCAACGTGGTACTGCTTTCCTTTAATTTTTACAAGCCACCAATAACGGTGTGCAAGCTTTTCGTTTCTCTTTTGTAGAAGCAATTCACTACGGCCACGTCTTAATGCCACCGGTAGTGGAGTGATGATTTCTTCATTAAACAGTGAAAGGTAGACTGAGCGGTGGCCTCGCATATAATGCAAGTATAAAATATTTTTTTATTGCATACCAAATAAGATATGAACAAAAAAGGGCTGCGATGTGCAGCCCTTATGGTTTTGTTTTTGTTATTCTGATTTATCTACTTCAACTAATTCCTCAAGCAGCTGCGCCAACACAAAAAGATTATCGCCATCAGCGGTATACTTTTCACCGGAACTTAAATTTGCATTCCAACGAATAGCTGCGGCAATGGCTTTTATTAACCACTCCTTTCTTTCTTGTGGGTCGCTTTCGGGTATAGTTATTATTAATGCATCGCTTGTTATTTTTGTCATTTTACGCCTCCTTTTTTTAATGCCAGTAAATAATCTGATGCAGCTTTGTAATCTTTAAGCGCTTCAAATAGTACTATACTTATATACACCTCGCTGCCCTGTTGCATAAAATGTAAAGGATATTTTTTTTGCCTTTTTTGCAACTGGTGTATGTGGGTACTAAGGCTAAGCTGCTTCATTGCATCCTGGTATGGCAGATAATATGGGTTATGCATGGGCACCTCCCGCTTTTAACAGTTTAACCATTGCAGACCCAATCATGTGACTGGGTTTTATGCAAAGCAGATCAGCCACTGCATCCTGCCTTACAAACCATGCTTCAATACCATTGTGTGGTAATTTGGTGGCTGTGCCTAGGGGTTGCATTTTACGCAACTTGTAACTATAGCTACCACTACTGGTTTTGCCACTCAGGCGGCGGAGCTGGCCAGCCGGGTACCATAAGCTGTTCAGGTGGCTGGTAGGCTTCACCTGGGCGAGTAGTTGTTGAACTGCGTCAAAGCCCTCAATAAAGGCGGCCTGTAGTTTTCGCAATTCTTTTTCGGCCTGTATAAAATACAGCCGGGCCTGTTTACCCTTTTCGCTGCGCTGGAGCATGCTAAGCTCCTTGGCCATGTCCATAGTAATTGTGTACTCTATGGCCTGGCGGCCACCAGTACTTTTCGCCAAATTTGGCGAAAAGTCCCTGCCTTCAACAAAGTCGAAATCGGTAATGTAATCTTTGATCCAATTGGAAAAATCTTTACCTACTTCCAGGAAGCGGTGAAGCGTGCGGGCATCTACCCATTGTTCTTGTTCACCCCTCTGAATGATGGGGATGATCTGTGTTGTGTTTCGCATTTTTTTAAATATTTAAAGCCAACTGCCCCGGCTGCGAAACACAACACAATGAAGTGAGGAGTTAAGGGATTGACTACCCTTACCGGGGCAATTGGCTTGTGAAAAGTTGATTTGAATTGCATTGTGTTATTTGTGTTTCGCAATTCAAATATAGGAATTATTTTATTTTTTCGAATTGAAAATCTATTGGGCCTTTTATAATAGAGATTTGAGGATTTGCATTTTTCCAGGAAAAACACACTTTATCTGAGGCATTATTAGTGCAAATTTCCCTATTAGTTTTAAGTCTATTATAATCGAAATCAAAGTTTTCCCAATAAAAAATAAACATATCAATAACATCATTGGCAGTTCCAGAAATAGTTACTTTAGTAATTCTATTTTCTTTATTTCTAAAAAATGACATATTCAATTTTGCATTGTAAGCCTTTTCGTTATTGTACATTGTAGCGGTTGCCGTTATGGCTCCATCCGTTTCTTTTGTTGATATTTCCCAATGTTTTTGCATTAAATAAAGTAGCAAGTAATTTAAATACCCTGCTTTTGCTCCTATCAAAAAAACTCTATATCCATTTCTACTGCTATTCATAATTTGCTGTTGCATTTTAAATTCGGTTTCACTACCGAATTTATAAGCAAATGTTATAGAATCCATGTTCAGCTTTTCCCACTCTTTTTGAGCGGTAGAAGTATTTACAATACAAAAGCTGAAAACTAAAATAATTATTTTCTTCATATTAAAACGCTTTTAAATGTGATTTATATACCTGTTCAAACTGGCTTACTAATTTAGGTAATTCCGGGTATGTATATGCCTGTAATTTTTTCTTTAGGTAGCTATGCTTAACGGCCCATTCATCGAACTGCTGGCCATTGGCTACCAGCCTTCCTTGTGGGTTTAGCTTTGTCCACCCCATTTGGTGGCAATAATAATAAAGTTTCCGAATCATTTTATCCCGATCATTATTTGAGGGCTGGCTTTCTTTTAAATAGCGTATCAGGTCAATGCTTTCCTGATGGTTCAGCCCCCGCATGCTGGTGGTGCGTCCCTGGCTTATGGAGGCTACAATGTTTTCTTTTTGGGCAATAAGGCCTGTTTTATGTAAAATGGCATACGCTGCCTTATACTGTTCCTGGTTCATTGGATGCTGTTTTCAGTTGATCAATATAAGCCTTAGCAGCTGCCAAACTAATAAAGGGCAGCATGGGTAATATGGTAATTGTATAAAACCCATTCTCGTATATAATTTCGTAGCCCTGGTAAAAGGAACTACTGTACGGGGTAAATTTGATATTAGTATTCATCTGTAAAGCGTTTGTTTTTTAAATAATTATCCGGATCAAGTTTGCCAATACCGGTGCGTTCTACATACTGATTGTATTTGCTAATACCTGCCAGGGCTTTTATTTTTTCTTCCGGGCGCAGGTGGTTCCATTCTTTAATTGCCCGCAGCCGGTTTACTTTCTTTTTGTACTTATCCCAAAAATCTTCGAATGGAATAACATAGCCTGATTCTATTACAGTGAGCTTAGTGTTGCTGATGCATTGCTGCAACATGTCAAAATCGGCAGGTATGTAAGCTTTAAAGGTATTGATGGCATTTATACTCATTGATGTATCACTTACATCAATTTTAACCAGCCGGTTATTGGCATCGTACTGCAGTATGGCCGTGCCTTTAAAATTGGGTGAGGTTATTTGAAACTGGCGCATTGTTTATTTAGATTAGTTGAATGATTCAATTACTTGCCCGGCTATCCACTCCATTGCTGGTGGTGTTACAGCATTGCCGCATTGTTTTACCTTGTTTTTGGAAGTGCCTAATATGATATAGTCTTTATCAAAAGCCATTGAGAGCTTTACTTCTTCATCTTTCAGCATGCGGTAATAACAGTCTTCAATTTTAGGCTGTGTATATGATACCAGGCTGAGCCTTTGCCCGGTTGGCTGTGTGCCGGTTGATGCTAATAAATGGCTGGCCTGATCTGTGCCACCATTGTAATAAGATAAAAACGCATTTAAAGCACCATCAGTAAGGATGCCCATTTTTTCTCTTGATGTGGCAGTATTTAACACATTTGTTATAGCCCTCGCTTTGCCCTTGCTTGTATATTCTGTAAGGAAAACAATGCCACTACTATGAGTGCATGTTTGCGCCTGCATAACATCAGCAGCCGACCTTATATTATTATCACCATTGCTGAGGTTTTCCATCTTGATTATGTATGGAACTGGCGGCAATGCAATTGCCTGTGATGAGAAAGTAGTTTGTGCAAAACCATAAGAAGTAAGTGGCCTTACCACGCCTCTTGCCTGATCACTGTATGCAGCATGAAACTGTAAAGGAACATCGCCAAACATTTTCAACCCACGTTCAATGCGATCTACTGATTTTGAAGCAAGCGGCTTTTTTCTATCCCCAATCCTTTGGCCTCTATCACTCCAATCAATGATATTCATTGCAGCATAATAATAAGGCTCTACTGCGGTGGTGCATGAAGGGCATGAATAAACATATTGAGAACGATACTTGCCATACTGTTTGTATGGGTTTTTCCATGTTTGAACGCTCTGTACATCTTTGCAACATTTGCCACAATAAGCAGTGGGTTTAAAATCAAGATCAGGCGCTTTATTCCCTTTTTTCCAAAACACCACATACATCCGATCCCTGCTTTGTGGCGTTGGGTGGCAATGCATACTATTCAAGTAAACACATTTATGGTTATAGCCCAATGTATGCATGCAGGTGAGCCAGTTATCGAATAGCGGCCACCGGGTTTTTGCTTCCACCACATTTTCAACTATGATGGCATTGTATTTATGATACTCTGCAAAGCGGCATACATCCCACATGGTTGCTCTGCTTCGCTCTGTGGCGGGATCAATTTTACCTGATGCAAACAAATCCATTTGTGCTTTCAAAGCTTTATGATGGTTCCCTCCGGCTGGGGTATGAGTAGTGCATTCAGGGGAGGTTACCATCACATCAGTGGAAGGATAGCGGCGTGGATCGCATGCTGATATATCTGTGCAATCGTGGAGCGTTTCGGGAAAATTAGTTTCGTGTGTTTCAATGGCCAATTTCCAGTGGTTTAAAGCCATTTTAACTTCTATTCCACCTCCTTTTTTCTTTGATAAAGAGCGTACACCCTGAGAGCTGCCACCGGCACCGCAAAACTGATCTGTGAAGGTTATGTATGAATTTTTACGAGGCATAATAAATGATGATGATGTGTTTAAATGATGTTGTTTTCAAATTAGGCATGCCGCAAAAAGGTTAATTGGGTTGGATTTATAAAATTTCAATTCTCTCTATTTTTTCAATAGGGTATCGGAGCTGTAAAAATTCGCCTTCTTCATGCAAAATAGCAAAGCCTCCCACTTGTACTTCATCAATATTATTGACTGTAAAACGTTTCCAAACCCAATGTTGAAAGGGTTGAACATCTAAAATTTCTCCATTTTCGGAGCAGATAAATTCCAGGAAGTCCTGTCCCCAATCTTCAAACGTTATTTTAATGTTATGCATGGCGTAAAAAGGTTAATTGGGTTGATAGATTAATGGGGTGCGGGTGCAGCTCTCCATCGGCTAAAGCAAAATAGCGGTAAGTGCGGAAGTAAGTTTTTTTAATCGGGCATTTCACAACGGTAAATACCGTCTTTTTTTTATCGCCCGTGCGATAAAAGCGATCTCCTACTTGGAGTTCTTTAATGGTTGTTTGTTGCAATCTTTCCATAGTAATTATTTTGTATTCTTTTTACCGGGCCAGTACTTTCCGGCTATTACTTTTTTAAAATTTTTGCCCCATGCTTTTTTGGCTCCCTCTTCCCAAATAACAATAGGCATATTACTGGCCCCTTCCATTCGGCTTTCAACATATACCACATATCCCATTGCTTCAAGCTTTACATCGCAGTCGTGTTTTACATGCAGTACAAAATCATTCTTTTGCCAGTGCGATATAAAAGCCACTATTTTACCCCGGCGAGCATTGCAAAAACGATTGGTAAAAGCGATGTAATCTTTTTTTGACATTTGTGCATGCTGGATGGAATCAAGCACGGCAAATCCTGCGCTGCCTTTTCGGCTGAGTACTTCTGCAAACGTCTCTTGTGTACTACTTTCAATGGGCGCCTGGTAATAACGGATGGCTGTATCGTGAAGCTCTGTGATGCCCGCATATTTCATTTTCTCAATGATGGTACTGGCATCGCCACCTTTTTCTTCATGGGTATTGTAATCAACTTTTACGTGCTGGCTGATGGCAGCGCATAGCATTGATATGAAAGTGGATTTACCGCTAAAAGACTTGCCGGTTATGAATATTTTAGTGCCAAGTTCAAGTTTACCAATACTGTCTCCAATAGGGCCGTCTAACTGGATATAACGCCTTTCTTTATTGATGATTTGTGAAGGTCGTAATACTTTGGTTTTCTTTTTCTTAGGCGGCTTTTGCGCTGTTTTCAACAAGCCCATTGCAGGTAGTATTTTTGGTGCCAATCCTTCCATTTTTATCAGTTGATTTATTCCTTAGTCTTTTGATTATGTGTTAATTACGTTGTTTTTAATGCGTTTTTTGGGTAAAAAATGGCATTTATTGAGGTATTAAAAGCCATTTTAGGGCTAAATACTTGAGAAGTTTAGATTGATATTACGATATTGGCCATCTTCTTGTTTTTCCCATATTCGCATATACAACTTGGTTTTGTCGATGCTCTGAGCGGACTTCATTAATTCGCAGGATTTCTGAAAGTCTTTGTTTTTAATTTTATCCTGGTATTTGAGTATTTGAAAAACTTTTGCATTGTCAATCATTCCACGGCTATTTGCAAAAGCAGATTGAACTAAACCTGCAAGTAATGCATTGGCTTCTGTTAGATTTTTACTTAAATATGAATTAAGAAGAGCCAGGGCTTCGGTCATTAAAGCGTTATCCCATTTTACGATCTCATTCATATCAGCTTCTATCTTTATGGACCTGTCAAAATTGAACCAGGTAATGGAACCCTTGCCCTGTTTTTTTTGCTTCTTATGCTTCAGTTGATATTCTTCTTTGATGAGGTCGGAAACAGTATCAAAAGCACTACTTAATTGTTGATGAAATGATTTTAAAGTTGCCTCGGCCAATAATGCAGCTTTGTACATTTTTGCTGATAAAACCTCCTTTTTCTTATCGGATTGAGGAACGAAATTGAAGGGGACAAGATCGCCGGATGCATTTCTCCAAACATTGTCTTTCGTTGTGTGAAATTTCACTGATTTCATTTTTTATTTTTTTTATGGTTAAAATTTCTGTTTTTATAAATTCGATAATGCTCGGCTTTTGCTGCCTGTTCTTCTTTATGACCTATATACTCATAATAGAGGCCTACCACTTTTATGAGTACAACAATGATGATGATTATTAAGAGTATTATTTCCATTGCTTATCTACTTGGTTACAAATGTTTTTAATAATAATGTTACTTTGGTCTACTGGATTGTAAGAAATACCCTGGTAATATAGATATAGGGCAATTGCACACTCATCTGGGATTGTAATTGTGTACTTTGGTTTTAACTCTATGAGTTTTCGGGCAAGTAATATATATAGCCGGTTAAGCAACATAGCGAGTAGTTTATCTGTAATATCGAACTGCTCATATTGCAATACTTTTGACAGTTCCAATTCAAGAGCTTGCATTTGATGTTTGTTTAATTTTAGCTTCATTATTTATGAGGGATGGAGGTAACTAATTCCTTTACAGGGTTATAAAATTGTAACAGGTAAGGATCATTGGTGGCAATATAATTATTGAACCTTTTTATAGCATTTATAACAGTACCGTGGTCTTTTATATTTAGTAGCTTGGCAATTTGATTGTAAGTCAGCTTTGTTTCTTTTCTTAATATAAAACAAAGAATTTGGCGTAGCGCAATATGGTGTTTGTCACCTTTTTTTTGCCGTATATAAGCCATGTTTACCTGCCAGCGATTGAGGCAGTGATTAATGTAATAATCTGAGATACCATAACTAATTACCTCTGTCACTTCTACCTTGCAGCGAACGTTTAGTTCATCTTTTATCTTTTTTTCTGCATCTGCAAGTATTTTGTGTATGAGTATTGTGTCTGAGTTATTTAGCATATTGATGATTTTTTTGGGTTTAACTCTTCTAAAACAACAGCGTTGGGGCGGGTATCAACTGCCATCGCCTGGGGATCATGCAATCCCTCGTATGCCTGTATAATTGTTTCTCTTGAACACTCCATCAGGCTGCGCTTGTAGCTTAAGAAGCTAATATCATATTGCAGCCAAACGAACTTGAACCAGTTCCAAAAAAATTTACTACGCTCTAAAATATGCCTGGCCTTTTCATCAACAGGGTAACGCCACTGCAGATATGCTATGCCGCACTGATATTGGTATTTTGTGAAACTGTCCAGGTCAGTATTAAGAAGCTGCAATACGGCCTCCTGGGTTTCTATGGCTTGCATTTGCCACTTTTGTACATGAGTTGTTGATTGATCCATGGGTTAATAGTTTGGAAGGTTATGGTATAAGCGAAACATGTGTTCGGTAACGGGTTGATCGGTTTCAAAAGCTTCTCTTAAAACGGGTTCCAAGTAATCGTGCAATTCACCGTAATTGCTACACAGGGTTAGTAGTAGTTTTTGCAGGGCTTTGTCGTTAGGAATGTACTTTTCAAAGAATGGTTTAAACCCTTCGTTGTGGTTATTAATATGCCTTATACCGGCTTTTAAACGGCGAAATAATTGCGGTATGCCAGTGGCATCTTTGCGGCGCATGCGGTCTAGTGTGTGAATCAGTTGATCTGTAGCAATCAGGGCGATGGATGTATATCCTTTAATACCATCATAGAGGCCTTTGAGCATTTTTAAAACAGGGAGCTGCATATTCTCGGCTTCATCAATAATGATGATCATCTTTTCGCCGTTTCGTTTTAACTCTTTAAATTTTTCAATGAGAGCTGTAAGTGTTTGGCTGGTGCTCCAGGCAGCTTCTACGCCAATTTTATCGCAAATGGCTGCTAAAATATCTTTGAGCTTGTAGGTGCTATTGATTGTTACTTTTACACACTGCCTTGGGTGGCGATGTTGAAAGCGATCAATGATATACGTTTTTCCAAGGCCGGTATCTGCCACCAGGGTAATTACGCTGCTTGTTTTTTTGGCATATTCCAGCTGTGCTAATATTTCTGAAAATTGGCGGGTTGGAATAACTTCCCACACTTGTTTTTTAAAGGGAAGCTGCGCCCAATCGGAGAGCTGATAAAACCAACGATCAGCAATCTCTACATCTTTGCCTTTTACGCTTACTATAAATTTTTGGTTAAGCATATTGCTGAGGTAGCCGCTATTAATACCACTCAGCCGGGCAACTTCATTTTGGCTTAAGTTTTTTTCTTTGATATACTGGCTTGCTGCTAGTACAATTTGGTATTTAGTTTCTTCTTGCATGATGGGATGGGGTTATAAGTATTGTGATAAATCTGTTTTGCTGTTTAGGTACTCCTGCTGTTGGGCATCCCAACTTTTCTGCGCTGCTGATTGTTCAGCTGCAGCTTTTTTATTTTCTAATTTCTTCAAGCCCTTGGCATCTTGTAAGCGTTCTTTCTGCTGGCCGTATTGATCTGTGAGCATAAGCTTCAAGGCCGTTTCATCATCATTACTCAGCTGCAATGTGTTTTCAATTACGTCCGCAATTATGGCGTCATCAATCAGGTTTTGTTGTACTATCTCTTCTTTGCGCTGCCTGTTAAAGTCATTAATACGTTGGCGATATTCCAACTGCTCAGGTGTTGTGTTTTTGAAGCCCATACCCACTTTCATTTTGTTGTGCAACATGAAGCGTTGTTTTCCATCTTCTGTAACTGCCAGGGCTTGGCTTAAATCTTCGGGATCATATATTAATTGGAAGCGGGTAGAAAATTGAAGCGCACGGAATGCCGGATCAAAACTGTCGAAGGTTAATTTTTTACCTCCGATTGTTACAATCAAACCCAAGCCGCTGATGTGGTTAAATTCAGTATGAGCTCTGCCAAATACAACCAGGCAATCTTCAGGAGTAAGTGTAATCTGATCCTGGACTGGCATTGCCATCCAAGCTTCTTTATAGGCTGGCAGTAATTCGGTACGCTCTTGCAACATTAGTCTGTTTAGCTGGTCAATGACGCCCTGCTTATCCGGGAACGATTTTTTGATTTCATTTAGCTTTTCGGTGTTCGGCTGGTTGCCTGGGCGTGATGTGATGTTATGGCCGCTCCAGTTAAATTGCTTTTTACAGCGTTTTTTATTGAAGTAATTAAACCAGGGTTCTATCACTTTGCTCTTAGCATTGCCAACCGCAGCAGGCGTATATAAATGAGTAACCGAGTTGTAAAATGGTGTAAGGTTTTTTATACCGTAGCGATCTGATTGTAACTGCCAGGGCCTATACACAGCTCCAAATAATTGCTGCATGTGAATTACAGCATTGCGAAGTGCCATACGGATCAGCTCTGTATTTTCCCTTTCGCCAATGGCATACCCAACCGGGTAATTATTCATTACATCTAGCACAACAACCATAACAAGCCGGTTGTCATACTTGCTCCCATCTTGGTAAAGTAGCTCGACCGTCCAACCGTCAAGGGTCCAGTAGTATCCAGGGTATTCTGGCCGCTGGCGGCTTACCTGCATTGCAACTTTATTGTTGTATACCTTTTTACCGTTTCTATCTTTTATAATGGAGGGAAGGTGTTCTTTTATACGGTTAGCAATGGTACCGGCTGAAACTGTTGGCCAACCTTGTTTATGAAAAATATCATTTGCGAATGATTCTATTTCTACCGGGTTAAAATTAACATGCAAGCGGGCTAATTTTCTTATAATGGCCAGCTGCTGATCTTCTAATTGAGCGCAAAAGCCATCAGAGGTTTTACCAAGCTTAGCACTATTTTTATTACCAAAGCGCCAGTCGATTAACGATTCGTATTTTGATTCTTTGTACTTTTTTAAAGCGCTGTCTTTATTAGCAACAAGCCTGGCATAACTAGTTGGCAGTTCTACATTCTCTGTTTTTATTAGCACGTAGATATTCTGCCAAAACTGATCTATAGTAAGTTGAAGCTCTTTTTTGATGAAGTTTTTATCACCGGTAACAGTAATGATCATGTTAAGCCAACTGGCCGCTATTGTGTAGCGATGCTGGTGTTCAACTGGTAGCACCTGGTTATTGCCGTACCGGTAACTATTATAAAATTGCTCGGCATGCGGATCAATTTGTACCAGTTTTTTGATTGGAGCAGCGGCCAGGTGATTATATACATTGCCATTATAATGATCATTAATTCGCTGCTTTAAGCTGGGCCGCATGGTTTCGAATTTCACCATTGGAATCCGGCCATCATTCGGGTTTTGCATCATGTTCCAATACTGCCCGTTCCGTTGATTATTCTTAATAAACGCATCGTAACTCATGATGTGTGGTACCAGGTCAATTCTTTCCAGGTATAGCTCGTTATGTGTCTTTTCGTTCTTTACCATGGCTTAGTTATTAAAAGGCACTAATTTTTTTACTTCTTCCAATAGATAATTCTTCCGCTCACTCAGTTCCATGAAAACTGCCACTACCTCATCATTTTCCCGGTCCCCTCGCATTACTTTTTGCACGTAATTTTTTGATATGCCTAACAAACCGGCTGTTTCTTCCACCGTTGCCGCTCGCCTGATATCCCTTTTATTGTGTTTTCCTATGTTTTTTTGCATATATTTACCTGTCCTTTTATAGAGGACACAAATATACGTCCGAATTATTTGGATGTCAAAATAATTTTGACTTCATTTTATTAACATTGTGTGGATATCGTGAAAACATTAATTAATAATTTTATTTTTTTGAGAGAGAAAAGCAAATTAAGTCAGGCACAGCTTAGTTTGACACTTGGATTTAGCCGAGGGGTTTGGAATATGTATGAAAAAGGGAATTCTAAACCAAGCCTTGACGATTTGGTTAAAATATCCGATTATTTCGGATATAGTCCCGCTGATTTAATCGGTACTGATTTGTCAAATGTCCATCTAAATGAGAAAATAGAGAGTGAAAAAAAATCAAAAAATGTCCACCTAAATGTCCACCCAAATGTCCACCTAAGTGGCAAGAAAAAAGAACAAACGCATGATGTAAAAATTACAATTGTATCTGATACACAAGATAAATACGGCTCTAAAATAACGACAATACCCATTACAGACCTATCTATTGCCGCTGGTGGTGGCGCCATCAATGAAAGCAATATTGATATCAGTAATTCTATTCAATTGCCCTCTATTTTGGTTAAACCAGGGCATAGCTATTTATGTGTTAGAATAAAGGGCGAAAGTATGGCTCCAACATTGCAGGATGGAGGCTATGTTATAGTTCGGCTTTTAGATAGGAGTGAATGGGCTAAAATGCGGGATGAGCGTATATTTGGCGTAATAGATACAGAAGGCAAATCATATTTAAAGCGCATTAAA
This sequence comes from Sphingobacteriales bacterium 39-19, assembly GCA_001898465.1. Lineage (GTDB taxonomy): Bacteria > Bacteroidota > Bacteroidia > Chitinophagales > Chitinophagaceae > Ferruginibacter. The sequence continues at coordinate 51,528 of MKTX01000009.1, forward strand.
AATAGGTTTAAACAGGGCTTTATTGTGTTAAGATCAGACAACCCCGATTATGCCTCTTATCCATCGTTTAATCTAGAGCATGATGAGATATCTTCTATATGGTATGCGGAGTTTTATTTAAGCGCCAAGATGCCCAACGTTCACGATCAATATTATACCAGGTTACAGCAACTAGAAGATCGATTCGATTCTCTTTCCAATTACATCAAAGGAATTAACCCAAAATAGAACCGAATTTACGTTTGGTTTTTTCGGCTTCACAATAACTAATTCGCTCAAAGCTGCGCCAGTTGTGCATTTTTCGCACATTTTTCTAATGTGTTTATTATCACGTATGGTTTTACCCCCCTTAAATAATAGTGAAAAAGGAAAACAAAATACGGGTCAGTGAACCTTTCCAAAATCGAATGAATGGATATTCATATTTTACTTTGATGTGCTGAATCCGGGTATTTACAATATCGCAGATCACTTATCTTTGTTGCAAATTAAAATAAAGCGTATGCAACTAGTTTTAGATTTACATAATATAATGCGTTGGGCCATCTTATTATTTGGGGTATGGACTGTTTTAAATGGTTTGACCGGTGTAATGAGTAAGCGAAAATTTACCGCTAAGGACAGCCGGATCAATTTATTTTTTATGATTGGTTGCGATATACAATTATTAATAGGCCTAATTCTTTATTTTTCAAATGGCTGGTGGGATAAAATGAAAGGGGGCATGGGAGAGGTGATGAAAAACAGTTATGACCGTTTTTTTACTGTAGAACATTCCTTGATGATGATTGTAGCCTGGATTTTGGTACATATTGGCAGGAGTGCCGTAAACCGTGCCGGCACCGATGCTGCCAAACATAAAAAAATGCTCCTGTTTGCCGGCCTGGCGCTCTTACTCATTTTAGCCGCTATTCCCTGGCCTTTCCGCACCGAAATAGCCCGTCCTTTATTCAGGGGTTTTTAAGAATCAACAAAAAATAATATGGCAAAAAGAAAAGAGAAGCCCGTTATCTTAATTACAAATGATGATGATATAACCAGCAAAGGCATTCGGAGTATGCTGGAAGCTGTGAGTGATATAGCTAAAGTAGTAATTGTAGCGCCTGATAAACCGCAAAGCGGTATGGGGCATGCGATTACCATTGGCTCGCCTTTACGGATGAACCAGGTAAATTTATTTGGTGATATTGAAGCCTGGCAAACAAACGGAACACCCGTTGATTGTGTGAAACTGGCTGTAGATAAAATCCTGAAACGTAAACCCGATCTTTGCCTGAGCGGCATTAATCATGGCGCCAATCATTCTATTAATGTATTGTACAGCGGTACCATGTCGGCCGCCATGGAAGCGGCTATCGAAGGAATTCCGAGTATTGGTTTTTCTTTGCTAGATTATAGTTATGATGCTGATTTTACAGCTGCAAAGCAAGTCGTTCACAAAATAGTAAGCGCTGTTTTAGGAAAACAAATACAAAAACATTTATTACTGAATGTGAATATTCCAAAATGTACGCCCGAAGAATTAAAGGGAATCCGTATTTGCCGGCAGGCATATGCCAAGTATGATGAAGATTTCCTGGAACGGATAGATCCGCACCAAAAAAAATATTTTTGGCTTACCGGTGAGTTTAAAAATTTCGACAAAGGCCGGGATACAGATGTATGGGCCCTGGATCATAAATATGTAAGTGTAGTACCCGTTCAATTTGATCTTACCGATTATACATTGAAAAAGAAACTGGAAAAATCAAAACTGTTCTAATGAAAAAAGATAGTATCGGCCTGGGATTATTACTGGGCGCTATTGCACCCATAATAGGATTATTCTTATTTAAAGCCTATAAATTTGGCATTTTCAGTTACAAGGAGTTCTTTCAGTTCCTGGTGGTGGAACCCGGCTTCAGAACGCTCTCTGTAGCCCTCTCCTTATCCCTGCTTTTAAATGCATTGATATTTACTGTTTTTATAAATGCACATAAAGATAATACGGCCAAAGGCATTTTTATATTTACTGCTATTTATGGCCTGGTGATCCTGCTTATTAAAACATTTTACTAAGTTTCAAATTAACGAAATCATAGAATTTAATTAGCGAACTGTTAACACGGATTGAACTGTAAAAATGGGAAATTTGTACTGTTGATTTAAACAAGTAATTTAAGAATTTCTCATAAGCAGTTAGTTTTGGTAAACGAAGCCCTTAGTCTTAGGGGCTTCTTCTTTTTTTATCCTTTCTGTTTTTATTAGATTAGTTCTTATAAGTTTGCAAAGTGCAATCATTCTCCAGTACATCTAAAATCATTATTACATGCAGTAACCGGCTATCGGCTTACCTCGTTATGGAAGTAGAGGCGCTGGGTTTTACACCTGCCCGTATTTTTAAAACCGGCCTGGCTTTACAAGGCACTTTACAGGATTGTATTTGGCTAAACCTGAACCTGCGTTGTGCAAGCCAGGTACTCTTTTTACTGGATGTGTGTAAGGCCCAGGATGCAAACGGGCTATATGATCATTTACTTACCTATCCCTGGGAAGAGATCATTCCATTGGGCGGTTATTTTTCAATTAGCAGTAATGTGAGTAATGAAACCATAACGAATAATCTTTTTGCCAATGTAAGGGTAAAAGATGCCATTGTAGATCGTTTCCGAAATAAAGGATATGACCGGCCCGATTCGGGCCCGGAGCTTAATGGGGTAGTGATTCATTTGTACTGGAAGGAAGAAGAAGCCGAAATATTTTTAGATACATCGGGTGAAACCCTTTCAAAACATGGATACCGAAAAATACCGGGTAAAGCGCCAATGCTTGAATCGCTGGCAGCGGCTACCTTGCTGGCCGGTAAATGGAACCGCAAAAGCCCTTTTATAAACCCCATGTGTGGCTCGGGTACACTTGCCATTGAAGCCGCCTTGCTGGCTACCCGAAGAGTACCGGGTTTGTTGCGTAGCAATTATTCTTTTATGCATATTTGCGGCTACCCCGCAACGCTTTATAATGAACTCTATAAAAAAATAGAGCAACAGGTTACCGAATTGCCACCGGGTATAACAATTATCGCATCTGATATAAGTAGTGATGCCATATCAATCTCAAAAATAAATGCCGGTATTGCGGGTGTAGAACAATATATTCATTTTGAGGAATGTGATTTTGAAGAAACCAGTTTGCCGGCCGGCGAAGAAGGCGTAGTATATTTAAACCCTGAATATGGCGACCGGCTGGGTGAAGAAGTGGCGTTACAAGCTACCTACAAAAGAATGGGCGATTTTTTAAAACAAAAATGTAAAGGTTACCTGGGATATATTTTTACCGGTAACCTGGAACTGGCAAAAAAAATAGGTTTAAAACCCAGGCGCCGCATTGAATTTTTTAATGGCAAGATTGATTGCCGGTTATTGGAGTATGAATTATATTCGGGTAGCCGTGAAAATTTAAATTAAACTTCGTAATAATTTAAGGGGTTGGCGTACTATCCTGTATCATTCTCTTATCTTTTAATTCCTGTAACTTTTTCTTTCCTTTAAATAAGTCAGAAATTTTTTCAGCATCTTTACGGTAAGAGAGCTGTACCCCCCAACGGTTGCGCTGGCCGGTAGTAAAATCGGTACTGGTACGGTTAAAGCCTACCAGCCTTAATGACCCATCTGTTCGGAGTAACCATTCCATACTAATATCAGGGGTAAATAATCCCCGCCGGTTTAAGAAATACGGGTTATTATAATCTAAGTTCCCGCCCAGGTACACAATGAATTTTTTACCCGGCATTAGTTTTAAACCACCTCTTACATTGGCTTGCAACTGGTTGTTTGGATTGCGGGGATCGTAAATGGGATTGATATCTATGTATGAACTCACTACACCATTGGTTGCTTTTTCTAACTCTTTATTAAATGTATTGGTGAGCCAGCCGCTAAGCATAGAGCCAATGGTATTGGTGGCCAGGCCAATCGTATTTTGCTGCGAAAAAAAGTTTTGCTCATCTGAAATAAATGTATTGAATAAAAGCAGGCTGGCTACTTGCTTGTTCATTGTATTTTCATCATTCTTAAAATCGGCCAGTCTTTTAATTACAATATAATCTTTACGCAGGGGGCTTCGTTCCGGCAAATCAAATTCAAAAGTTACAAAGGGCTTTTTTAAACTACCGGATAAATGAGACAGGATGATAATATCATCTTTTAACCGTAAGCCGCTGCCCGGTGAAAGGTTACTCATGTCAACATTCTTCGCCAGGTATTCTGCATCCATATCAATAATGGCTAAGTAGGGGTCACCATTCCAGGTAATGGTACCGCTCTTTAAAGTAAATGGTTTTTTAAAGAATGTTTGAAAGTTAAAAGTATATTCCCCTTTGCTTATTTCGTATTGGCCCCGAATGCTTAAGGGTTCACGGGTACCTACCCGTATATTCAGCCTGCCATTGCCTTCGCCTTTTATTACATCGCCGGTTTCTTCATCTAATATCACATCAATTTTGCAACTGGGATTGGCCACAATATTCATGTTTACGGTAATGTTGGCAGTTTGCGTACTGTTTTTTACGCTTTGCATTTCCGTACCAAATTTTACAAAATCAATATAGTCAACGGCATTGCTTTCTTTGCTTTCGCCGGTTGGTAAATATATATGGCTACTATCGAAAATGCCCGGCTGGCCGGATATATTCATCCGGATATCCGATAGTGGCCCATCAATTGTCATCAGCGCACTTCCTATTACTTTTCCATAAAATTGACTGTTGTCTTTTTTGCTGGTATTCAGTAAAAGCATGTGTTGCGATTCTACCCGTATATTTTCAAACTCAAAATTTTTGAAAAACCGGTGGTGGAGTTTACCACTCAGGGTTCCTTCGTTACCCAGTGTATCTTTTAGTGTAGTTAATCCCAGGTCTATTACGTTGTCACCAAAATTAATGGTTTGGTTATTGAGCAGGTAGGTTACCTGGGTATACGCCACTTTTAACCTGCCATCTTTAATTTTTGATAAGCCGGTGATGTACTGGTTCCCATTGTTACTATAAATCCTGATATTACCGTTTGCCGTTCCGCTCAATTCGCTGAAAATAGAATTCATATACGGTTCTAATATCGCCAGGTTAAATTTTTCAGCATCAAAAGCCATATCAACTTTTTTGCCCGTGGTATCTTTATAATTAAAATAGCCCTGCAGTTTAAATTTATTGGCTTCATCATTTACATCGGTAACAAAATTGATAAGCCCATTATCGGTATTTACAATGGCATCGATATTTGTGTGGCCTATATATTCCCCGTCCATACTCAGGCTGTCTGCCACTCCATTAAATTTTATTATGGGTTTCCCGGTAATATCACTTATGATGCCTTTGCCATTTAAAATTCCTTTTAATGCCGGGCGCACAATAACGAAGGGGGCAAAATCATCAATATTAATGTTTCTTAAATGGGCTACAAGATGGGTTTCATCGGTAAGTTCATCCATTTCGGTAGAGAGCGCTATTTCCTGGTCATCATGAATGAATTTTACTTCATTGGCATCTAAATATTTTTTTCTCAGGGTAAGTTCACCGTCTTTTTCAAGAATCCATTTTTTGTTATTTATTACAAATGAGGAGGGGGAGAAGTGAAGCCTTACGCCATCGGTAAGTGTGTACACAGTGCTGTTTAGTTCGGCACTGTTTAATGTTTTACTGGCCCTGGTAAGAATTTGTACAGTAGATACATCATGATGTGCGGCTAAAGTAATTTTAGAATTTGGAAAATAGAGACTGTCATTCAATTTAAACTGGTCAATCAATACATCGGCAAATAAAGTATCAAGGGTTCCTTTACCATTTAACAGGGTATTGGAAAAGAGCCTGCCATCATACCCAAATTGAGGAACCTGCGCCCGGATACTAAGCTCATTGGTTTCTGATTTTAAACTGCCCTCAATAAGTGTATTATTAAAACCGGTAAGTTTTTTTGAAAGAAGAGGTGTATAACTATCGAACTGGTAAGTTTGTACATGAAAACTAAAATCCTGGTTGCTTAAACGGGTTTTGGGTTCTTTAAAATAAGAAGGATAATAATTATATAAGAAGCGCTGGAAGGCATTGGGCAGTTCCATAATCTTAAAATTACCGGCAATACTGGCTTCAATTTCATTGGACCGTACTTGTAATTTTTTTTGGCCATCCTGTATAAAGGAGGTGAGGGATAGTGAGTCGAAACGCATTTGATTGCTGTCTATGAGCAGGGTTGCCCGGCTTATACGGGCATTACCCAGGAAATTATCAATATTATTGCCTGTAAAATTCAGGTTCAATAAACCCGAGAACGAGATATTTTCTTTTAGTAAACCCAGGTTCTTAAAGTTGATGTTTGTAACGTCGGCATTGGCTTGTATTACGGCTTCTTTTTGAGAAAGATCAATGGTGCCATATAATTCTCTTACCCGTATATTCGGATCGTTGATGGCGAAGTAACCTTCAAATTTTCTTTTGGTAAATTTGCCATTCATTGTAATATTGCGATAGCTGTAGGAGTTATAATCTATACGGCTGATGCTGCCATCTATGGAAGCATCCAGGGTTTTAAGGGTAAAGCCATTGCCTTTTATTTTTGTATCCACTGCCAGCATGCCTACATGGGGGTCTCTTAAAAAACGGCCGAGGTGAAAGCCATTGGTTTGTATCTTACCACTGTACACCGGGTCTTTGCCGGCTTGTAATTTCATATTCATATCCGACTGTACAATACCCAGGTTGGTTTTAAATGTACCATAGGTTACAAAATCGAGTGGGAAACCGGTAAACCTGCCTTTATAATGAATGTTGCCCAGGCTGTTAAAATCAGGGACAGTGCTGTGTTTTAAGGCAGGTACCAGTATGGCAAGATCGGTATAATGGGTGGTAAGCTCATTGGCATCCAGGTCAATAAAAGTACTATTGATATCCGGCAGGCCATGCATCGATAAAGTACCATCCAGGTAGGTAGGGCCGGATTTAATTTTCATATCCCGGGCTACAAAATTATCGATGGTACCTTTTGCATGCCCTTCTAATTCAAAAATCCGATTCCAGGTTTTTAATGCAGGGGCAAATAAGGCAATGTCATCACTATAGATCTTACTGTGATTAAAATTAATTTCGAGTGTTACTTTATTTATGAAACTGCTCATATCATCATTAAACCTGTTATACCGCATGGCATAATAATCTCCCAGGGTACTGTTATTGGTTTGCAGGTCCAGGTGGTTAAAAACCATTTCATCGGGGGTAAAGCGCATATCGCTTTTTAATTTCTTAACTTCTAAACCACATCTTTCTTTTGCACTTAAATGAATTGAGGCAGCGAGAGTGTCGTTTAAAAATTGTAAATTTTCTATAGTACCTGATATGCCTGAAAAATAAATATGCTGCCCATCAAACTTATCATCAAATACAGGCCTTTCGGTTTCCTTATCGCTTCTAAAACTCCCATTGTCTACCGTAATTTTTTTTGTAGTCACCACCCATCCTGAGTTATTCCATTTAAATGCCGAGATGACGGGAATTTTTTCCAATACTTCCCGTATATCGGGTTGGGGCGGCCTTTTGCCGGTAAAGTTTGATTGCCAAAACTGGGGTTCAGATAAATACACTTCTTTGATGGCGACTCTTTTTGTATTAAAATTGAGTGAATCCATCAGCAGGTCAAATTTTTTGAGGGACGCTACCAGGCTCTGGCCAATCCAATAATCGGCTTTGGTAAAATGAATATTGGTAAAATGAATTTGCCTGAGGTCTATTTCCAGATTTTGTTTTTTCTTTTTATTAGGATCATTGGATGTGGCAAAAAAATCAACCAGGAACTGGTAATTCCAAACCGAATCTGTGCGGTTCATATTGATGATGGCATCATTGAGCTGAATATTTTTAAGTGATATTTTATCTTTAAAAATAAACCAGTCGTTTACATTTGTTTTAGCAGCCTGAGCATATAAAAGCGTATCTTTTTTTTGATCTTCTATCAATAGGCCTTCCAGGATGAGTTGATTAAAGAAACGAAATTTCACTTTATCTACACTCACTTTAGTATGTAATTTTGCCGATAGGTTTTTGGCAACTTTGCCTACTACCCAGGTTTGTACTGCCGGAATTTGTAGCAGGCCATAGAGCAATATGATGATAAGGGCCAGGGTTAGTAAGACCCGTAACGATATTTTTAAAACTTTTTTCAGTGTGTTATTCAATTAGCTGTAAAAATAGCCAATAACCCGGCATGGCTTATAATCGGCTACAATTTTATGTTATTATTTAATATCCCCGGGCATCATCATCGCCCCGGTGATCGGCTACAGCTTCTATTTTCTTTTTTTGTGTGGGGTTTATTTTTATAAGTTCTGTACGGCCAATGGCGCTGCGTGTTTGAAGGGTATAGCCCATATTACGAAGCGAATCGGCTACTGCAGGCGAAAATCCTTTTTCAATATAAATGACATCAGGTAACCATTGGTGATGAAATTTGGGTTTATTTACCGCATCTGCTGCATTCATTTTAAAATCAATAATGTTTACCAGCGATTGTATTACACTGGTAGGAATGGTAGTACCACCCGGTGTTCCTACCACTATAAAAGGTTTTTTATTTTTTAAAACCAGGGTGGGCGTCATACTGCTAAGCATTCGTTTTCCCGGAGCAATGGCATTGGCTGCATTTCCTACGGCGCCATACATATTGGGAACCCCTTCTTTAATACTAAAATCATCCATTTCATTATTCATGATAAAACCGGCGCCTGCAATTACTACCCGGCTTCCATAACTGCCATTTAGGGTAGTGGTTACCGATACGGCATTGCCCTCTGCATCCAGGATGCTGATATGGGTTGTTTCCTCATGTTCAGGAATTATACCGGCTTCGGTTTCCTTACTATTGCCTGCTTTGCCCGGTATATAATCGCTGATGCGCTTTTGCAGGTAAGTATCCTCTAACAGTTGCTTTACGGGAACTTGTACAAAATCAGCATCACCCATATATTGTGCACGGTCAGCAAAGGCACGCCGCTCAGCTTCTACAAGCAATTGTACACTGGCTGCAGATTGAAACTGCAGGGCCTGCACATCTTTATTTTCAATCATCTTGAGTACCTGCTGTAAAATAATACCCCCGCTTGAGGGTAAAGGCATACTGATGATTTGATATCCCCGGTAATTGAACCGGATTGGATCCCTGAATTTTGCTTTATAATTTTTAAGGTCATCCAGGCTTATGATCCCTCCGTTTTTCTGTAACCCGTTTTGAATCATGAGGGCGGTAGCGCCTTCATAAAATCCACTAGCCCCCAGTTTACTAATTCGGGTAAGGGTGGCGGCTAATTGCGGTTGTATTAATGTGTCACCGCCTTTCCATAATTCTTTTTTTACAAAAGCAATGGGCTCTTTATTTAGATCCATAAAATCTTTTCGGGCACTATTGAGAGAGGCAGCTTCTTCCTTGGTAATTACAAATCCTTTTTCGGCCAGTTGTATGGCTGGCGCCATCAATACCGGCATTTTAAATTTTGCATAAGGCAGGGCTGCAAAAAGACCGGCAACGGTGCCCGGTACGCCACAGGCTTTATAACCCCATTGCGACATAGCTGTAACGGCATTGCCTGCGGCATCCAGGTACATATCTTTAAAGGCTGCTGCAGGCGCTGTTTCCCTGTAATCGAGGCTAAAATCTTTTCCATTTTTTAAATGCGCTACCATAAACCCACCGCCACCTATATTGCCTGCGCCTGGGTAAACTACTGCCAGGGCAAACTGGGTTGCAATAGCAGCATCAATGGCGTTGCCCCCTTTTTTTAAAATACTTTCACCCGCCTGGCTGGCCAGGGTATGTGCCGAAACTACAGCCGCCCTGGAAACAGTAATGTTTTTTTGTGCTTCATATTGGTAAGCTGTAATTTGTGCAGTTGCTAACAAACAGTTTGATACAAAAACAAAAATGATTAAATAAAACTTTATCCGCATGGAAATGATTTTATACAAATTTATATTTTAATGAGCAAACAGGGCAGGGAAGATCCATGGATAACTTTCCGATGCCCCTTACTCCAGCTACTTTGCCTATTTTATTTATCTTCATATTTCTATTACCAGTATGATTAAAATTGATTACCCCTTACAGAAACCGGCTATTAAAAATGAAGATGGCAAAGATTCTATTTTATGTATTGTTCGTAAACGTTGGGTTTTGCTCACACCCGAAGAATGGGTAAGGCAAAATTTTATTTTATATCTTACCGAAACACTTCATTATCCTTTATCCTTGATCGCTGTTGAAAAAAAAATCAGCATCGGGCAAATGACAAAGCGTTTTGATATTGTTTTGTATGCAACCGCAGCAATGCCTTTTATGCTTGTGGAATGTAAGGAAATGAATGTAGCCCTCAGCAATCGGGTACTGGAGCAGGCGATGCGTTATAATATCGGCATACAAGCGCCTTTGCTTGTTATTTGCAATGGTTTGTATATGGCCGCATTTAAAAATGAAGGAGGCCGGTTTACCGAATTAAAATCACTTCCTGTATTTAATGGTTAATTTATTTTAAAACCTTTTCAAATAATTTAAAAATACGTTTATACTCATCCATCCAGCTGCTGGGTTCTGTAAAGCCATGGTCTTCTAAGGGGTAGCTGGCAAGTTCCCAGTTTTCTTTTTTAAGTTCAATGAGCTTTTGGGCAAGTTCTACAGCATCCTGGTAATGTACATTTACATCAACCATGCCATGGCATATGAGCAGGTTGTTTTGTAAACCCTCGGCAAAATAAAGTGGAGAGCTTTGCCGGTAGGCAATACTATCGGTAACAGGTTCATTTAAAATATGGGAAGTATATCCCTGGTTATAATTTGCCCAGTTTGTTACCGGCCTTAAGGCGGCGCCGGCTTTAAATACATTCGGTTGTGTAAAAAGAGCCATCAGCGTAATAAAGCCTCCATACGAGCCTCCATACAAACCAATATGAGCCGGGTTTACGCCATAATTTTTTACAAGAAATGGAATTGCATCTAAATAATCGGTGAGGTCTTTGCCTCCCATATGCCTGTATATGCCGGTACGTACATCCCTTCCATAGCCGGCGCTGGCCCGGTAATCTATATCCATAACGGTATATCCTGCATCGCATAGCATATTATTAAACATGTATTCCCTAAAATAAAGGCTCCACCATTTATGTGCATTTTGTAAATAGCCGGCGCCGTGAACAAAAAATACCGCAGGATGATTTTTGTTTTCTGTGGCTGGCTTATATACACGGGCATATATCATTTGCCCGTCTCGGGCTGTAAAGGTTACAATCTCAGGGTCACGCCAGGGGTAGGAAGCAAATTCGGCGCTTTGTGCTTTAAAAGTAATTTGCTTTGCTTTTTCGCCTGGTTTATTTGGCTGTAGGTAAAGTTCCCATGGCTTATTGGTATATGAATACAGGAAGGCAATTTGCTTTTCATCTGGGGGAAGAACCACTTTATTTGCGCCTGTCATGCGGGTGATCTGTTGTTTTTTACCGGTAGCAATTTCCAGTTTATAAAATTGTTGTTCGCCCGGGTGTATTTCATTGCTGTTGATATAAAAATATTTTTTATCCCCGCTTAAGACGGCGTCTTGTATTTCATATTTCCCAGACGTAAGGGCTTTACTTTGTTTAGTGTTAACATCTGCTATATAGATGTGGGAATAACCGGTAAGTTCCGATTGGTACCAAATATGATCTTCGTCAATCCACCCCAGGTTATACATACCCGGCCCGCCAATCCAGGCATCATCATGCTGGCGACTGATGAGTTCCAATACATTATTTTGTTTATTCCATAAGGCAACCCAGCGGTCTTTATTATCTTTTGCCCAAATATTGAGTATTACATGGCTTCCCCCCGGCGACCAGGAATAGTTTACGACCGATACATCCCGCTTTGCATTTAATTTTTTTAATTCCGCATATTGCAACGGGTAGTTTTTTACATATTCAGGAATGTCCCGCATACCGGGTAAGGTATCGGGATGAAGCAGGTATAAAGTGTCGGCTTGCCTGTCGAAGATATAAAATTGAGTGGAGCTTTCATGGCTCCCCACTTTGGTACGCCCATTGAGGATGCTGGTATATCCACTTTCGGTTACAAACTCGGGGATCAAAGTTTGTCGGGAGGGCGCAGTAATACTAAGTTGATAACTAATATACCGCCCGGTGGGGTCCATACTGAGTTGTTGTACTTTTTTATCGCCTATATTAATACTCCTCATTTCTTTATTACGGGTAGCTGCTAAATATTTTTCGGTGGCTTCTTTTTTCTCTTTACGTTCTTTTAATATATCAAATATTAAAAGCTGATCTTTAGCCAGCCATTCATCCTGGGTAATGCCCTCTTTTTTTTCTTTTGTTGTTTGCCCGGGTGAGCTTCCGGGTTTCAAGTTGCTGAGTTGCTGTGTTTCGCCGCCGGCAATATCCCATGCATATAAATTAAGATCCCGCTGGTAAATCACTTTTTTATCGTGAAAACTAAATTGTGGATTGGATTCCCACTCCTGGGTTTCCGTAATACGGGTTGTTTTGTTTTTATTTAAATTGGTAAAATACACATCGCCATTTTTGCTGAATACGTATGCTGTTCTGTCTTTATTATAAATAAGAGAGGCTGCATTTACCAGGTTTTGTTTTTGGGAGGAGGTAACTTTCTTCGGGTTTAAATCTTTGCTGCTGATATAATACAGCGAATCAGCAGGCGCCTGCTGGGGGTTCCAGTAAAAATATAATTTTTGATCGGTACCCCAATACGGGTTGGTGGGTGAAGATCCAATCCATTTGGGGTCACGCATTATTTTTTCGATTGTTAAGCTGTTTTGCTGAGCCTGCAAACCGGGGAACAGAAATAGGCATAATCCTGCCGCTATTATTTTCATCTTGCTATATTTGCTGTGAGTGTTAAATATATCGAGAATTAAGCAAATGGAAAAAGCAATGAAACATATTTATTCCCCCTGTTAAGGGCTTGTAATAAACCTGCTTATGTATCCATTGCTGTTTTTACATTTTTTTTTAGTTGCATTAATTGTATTTATTTATGTGTTTTCCTTTTACATTTGTAAGTTAAATACTAACCCTGATGTGGAATAAAAATAACCTGAGTGTCAAAACATATTAATAAGGTAACTGCAATAGGCTTATTTGTTGCCCTGGGAATTATTTATGGTGATATTGGAACTTCACCTTTATACGTATTCAACTCTATCATAAAAGACCGGTTGGTAAATGAGGAACTTATCTTAGGTACCTTATCATTGATCATCTGGACGTTAACCATCCTCACTACAATAAAATATGTAGTATTGGTGCTTAGGGCCGATAACCGGGGAGAGGGTGGTATTTTTGCTTTATATGCCCTGGTGCGCCGCCGCCGGAAATGGCTGGTAATTCCTGCCATGATTGGGGGCGCTGCCTTACTTGCAGATGGCATTATTACACCGCCCATAACGATCACATCTGCGGTAGAAGGGTTAAAGGAACTACCCCGGTTTGCAGGTATGGAACAAAATACCATTGTGATGATTGTACTAGCCATTATTGGCATTTTCTTTTTTTCACAACAATTCGGCACCCATTCTATCGGCCGCTTATTTGGGCCCATTATGATGATTTGGTTTTTGATGATGGCCGTGTTGGGATTGATTCATATTTCTGATGATTTCTCGATCCTGCATGCATTAAATCCTTATTATGCACTACACTTTTTATTTAATTATCCCGAAGGTTTCTGGTTATTGGGTGCTGTATTCCTCTGTACCACGGGGGCCGAAGCATTGTATAGCGACCTGGGGCATTGCGGCCGGGATAACATCCGTATTTCATGGGCTTTTGTGAAAATTTGTTTACTGCTCAATTATTTTGGCCAGGGTGCCAGTTTATTAAAACATCATAATGGTAAATTACTTACCAGCGATGTAATTTATGCCGATGGCATCAATGCCTTTTACGACCTGATGCCGCAATGGTTTATAATACCCGGTGTGCTGATAGCTACCACTGCAGCTATTATTGCCAGCCAGGCAATGGTATCGGGTTCTTATACCCTCATTAATGAAGCCATGCGATTGAATCTTTGGCCCAAAATGAGGATTAATTATCCTTCTGAAGCCAAAGGCCAGCTATTTATACCCGGTATTAATTTATTGTTGTTTTGCGGTTGTACCGGTGTGGTACTTTATTTTAGAGAGTCGGCCCGGATGGAAGCTGCTTATGGATTGGCGATTATCACCACCATGATCATGACCACTATCTTATTTGCAAATTACCTGGTTATACACCGGGTAAAATCTATTATCGTTTATTTTTTCCTGGCCTTTTACCTCACCGGTGAGTTAGGTTTCTTATTGGCACTCATGGATAAATTTAAACATGGGGGCTATATCACACTCATGATCGGGTTGGTTATGTTTAGCATTATGTATGTATGGTTCCGCTCCCGGAAAATTAAAAACCGGTACGTGGAATTTGTACGGGTAGATGAATACATCCCTAAGTTAGAAGAATTAAGTAATGACTCTTCTGTTCCTAAATATGCTACCCACCTGGTGTATTTAACCAGCGCTAACAGCTACCGTGAAATTGAACATAAGATCATGCACAGTATTTTAAACGGTAAACCCAAGCGAGCCGATATTTACTGGTTTGTGCATGTAGATACATTAGATGATCCGTACACATCAGAGTATTCCGTAAATCACATCATACCCAATGATATCATCCGGGTAGAATTTAAACTGGGTTTTCGGGTACCCCCCCGCATCAACCTCATGTTTAAAAAAGTGGTAGAAGATTTGGTGGCCAATAAAGAAGTAAACATTATGAGCCGGTACGATAGCCAGCAAAAAAATAATGTGGTGGGCGATTTTCAGTTTATTGTTTTAGAAAAATTCCTGAGCCAGGATAATGAACTTCCTTTTTTTGAAACCATTATTATGCGGATGTACTTCTGGTTAAAAGCTTGGAGTGTGAGTGAAGAAAAAGGATTTGGCCTGGAGCAAAGCAATGTGGCTGTAGAAAAATTTCCGTTGGTGGTAGCCCCGGTAAGCAAGCTGAAATTAAAAAGGGTGTACGAGAATGAAGAAGAATATTAAATAGTGGCCATGCAAAGCATCAATGCACAGGAACTGCATCAGCGATTAAAAAGTGGTGAAAATATTTTGTTGATAGATGTACGGGAACCGCATGAACGGCAGTGGGTTCATATTGGCGGGATTTTAATTCCCACGAAAATTATTTTACAATATCCCAATTTAGTACCCAAAGACAGGCCGGTTGTGTTTTATTGCCAAAAAGGAATCCGAAGCGCTATTACCATACAACGGTTACAAGAAAAATATGAATATACCAACCTCCTGAATTTAACCGGGGGAATTGATGCATGGCAAGCGTCATTCCCTAATTACCCTTGGGATCTGTAAAACCTGCTTCCGACGTGTGATCATTTTTCATTCCATGATGAATCATTATCTTTATTGATAACGCTTTTGTACGTGAGCTCCACATTACTCTATATTATTGCTGGCTATTTGATATTAGTGGCGTTAATTTATCTGCTGCAGGAACGCTTTATTTTTAAACCGGAAAAGCTAAAGCCGGATTTTAAATATGAGTATGATGCCCCCTTCAGGGAACTAAATTTTGATGTGGAGCCCGGCGTACGCATCAATGGATTACATTTTACAACAAAAAATCCGCTGGGGCTAATTCTTTATTTTCATGGCAATACCCGGAGTATAAAAGGTTGGGCAAAATATGCCAAAGATTTTTACCGGTTTAATTACGATGTGGTATTGGTTGACTACCGGGGCTTTGGTAAAAGTACCGGTAAGCGTAGTGAAGCAGAGATGCTGAAAGATATGCAGTTTGTATATGAGAGACTGGCAGCGCAATATGGCGAAGCCCACCTGATTGTATATGGGCGTAGCCTGGGCAGTGGATTTGCTACCAAGGTTGCCAGCGATAACAATCCCCGTTACCTTATTTTAGATGCCCCATTCTTTAGTTTTAAAAAAGCCATTGAACGGTTTTTTCCCATTTTGCCAATGCGTATCATTTTACGTTTTCATTTACGCACCGATCTGTGGATTGGTAAAGTAAAATGCCATACCTATATCCTGCATGGTACTAAAGATCGGCTGATACCTATCAGCAACAGTGAAAAATTACAGGCCATCAATCCTAAAAAAATTACTTTAATACGCATTGTGGGCGGCAGGCATAATAACCTGCCGGCATTTAATGAATATCATAATTTTATACGGGATATTTTAAAATATTAATAAACAGGGCATGATAAAAAGGATTCTTAATATTATAGTGGTTTTGATTTTTATTTATATCGTTGTTGGCCTGTTGCTATATTTTATACAGGATCGTTTTTTATTGCATCCTAAAAAATTAAGCAGGCAGCATCGCTTTTCATTTGCTGCCAGGCACCAGGAGATGGATATACCCGTTAATAATGAAGATACCATCAACCTGATGAAATTTTTGCCTGCTGCAAACAGGCCCAAAGGAGTCGTTCTTTATTTTCATGGAAACCGTGAAAATATTGAACATTATGTAAAATATGTAAACCGGTTTACCATACGTGGGTATGAAGTATGGATGGAAGATTACCCGGGTTTTGGAAAAAGTACAGGAGAAATTTCCGAACAAAAATTATACGACCAGGCCAGGCAAATAAGAACATTGGCCGCTTCACGCTACCCAGATGATAGTGTGATTATTTATGGAAAATCTTTTGGTACCGGTGTAGCTGCTTATACTGCCCGGTTACAACCCGCTAAAATTCTGATATTGGAAACCCCTTATTACAGTATTCCTTCTTTATTTAGCCATTATGCTTTTATGTATCCTGCCCAGGTAATGAGCCATTATTCTTTACCCACTTATCTCTTTCTGCAAAATTTAAAAACACCGGTTATTATTTTTCATGGCACCGATGACGAGGTGATCCCGCTTTCGCAGGCAGCCCGCTTACAAGAAATGCTTAAACCGAACGACCAGTTTATTGAAATTGAAAATGGAAAGCATAATAACTTAACCAGTTCCCCGGTATATGAGCAAGTAATGGATTCTGTTTTAAAAAATTAAACTTCAGCAAGGGTCACTTTGTTTTTAGTTACCTGGAGTGTATAGTTTAAGCCAATTTTTAAAGCTACATTTTCTTTATTATGGCTAACCGGGAAATGGAAACAAACAGGTACTTGCAATGCCAGGGTATATTCCTGTAATATTTCATCCATTGATTTTCCAAAGGGGCGGTCGGTATCCTTTGTATCGGTAAAACCGCCCAGTACAAGCCCTTTTATTTTTTTAAACTTACCGCTTCGTTTTAGTTGAAGTAGTAACCTGTCACTGCTGTAAAGGTATTCGCCAATATCTTCAATAAATAAAATGCAATTTGCCGTATTATAATCAGAAGGGGTGCCAATCATATTGGCCAGCAGGGTAAGATTACCGCCAATAAGTTTCCCGGTTGCTTTACCTGTGTTATTAAAAGGGTGGGGGTTACAGGTATATTTATTTTTTTTGCCGGTAAGCGCTTTTTTTAAAGACAGGATATATTCATTTTTATATCCATCATCATTAAAAGCCGCAGCCATGGGGGCATGTAAGGATGCGATGCCCATCTTACTGAACAAATGTGTATGAAAAACGGTAATATCGCTAAAGCCAATAATCCATTTAGGATTTTTTTCTAATTTTTTAAAGTTTATCTGATCAATAATGCGGCTGGCGCCATATCCGCCACGGCCACATAAGATGGCCTTTATAGAAGGATCGTTTATCATGGCCTGCATTTCATCTCTTCGTTCTTCATCTGTACCACTAAAGTAATGGGTAGATTCACTGCCCAGTGTTTTGCCAACCATTACCTGGAAGCCCCATCTCTGAAGTGTTTCAATACATACCCGTGCCTTTTCGTAAGCCATATACCCGGCCGGGCAGGTGATGCCAATAATGTCGTCTTTTTGTAAATACGGCGGAACTTTAATCTTCATGCAGCAATATTAAAGGATAAATTTTTTTTTATAAATATCGGACAAAGAACCACTAAAAAGTATAATAAAAGAATGAAATCAATAATATTCTTAACTTTATCGCACTGATTACTTCATTATGACGGAAGATAAAAATTCCAATACCGAAAGAAAGATTAAAGAACTCACCTACCAAATTAGCAGGTACGATGATCAAACAGCCTATAAGGCACTGTTTTTTATTTTATTTCCATCCCTTCAAAATTTTGTTTTCTCAATATTAAAATCCCGGGTATGGGCCGAAGAAATTGCATCTGATTTATTGATGGATGTTTGGATGAAGCGGGAGCGGCTGGAGGAAATTGAAAACCTGAAAGTATATCTTTTTGTAAGCGCCAGGCATGCCGCACTGGCCCGGCTAAAGCAGGAACATAAAATGGATTTATTTTCGCTGGATGATGTGGAAGTAGAATTCATATCAGATTATACCCACCCGGGCCAGGCTACTGAATTTTCAGAACTGGAATATACCATTGCCAAAACTGTAAAAGAGCTGCCCCCGGCTTGCCAACTCATTTATAAATTGGCTAAAGAAGACCGCTTAAAGTATAAAGAAATTGCTCAAATACTCGACCTGAGTGTAAAAACCATCGACAACCAGCTGGCCATTGCCATAAAAAGAATTGCAGAATCCATCCGGGTGCATAAAAAAACATTTCCCTCCCTTTAGGGGATTTTTTTTTAAAACTACTCATATATATAAGAACGATGAGTAATGACCGCATTTGGATGTTATTGACCCGTAAACTTTCGGGTGAAGCCACTCAAACAGAGCTGGAAGAACTTGATGCGATCCGGTCTGCCAACCCCGAAGGTCTCCACCGCATTCAGGAGCTTACTCAAATTTGGAACAAAGAAGCGCTCCAGGACTCCGATTTTATGGAAGCCACCTACCTGGCACATCTGGTAAGAATGAAAGAAAAAGGTATTGTCCTGAATATGGATGAACCTGAATTAAATGAAAATGAAATAGAAGAGATAAAAGTTAATTCTTCCTGGAAAGCATACCGTAAATTAATCCTGGCGCTAAGTATTCTGGTTGTACTATTTACCAGTTGGGCCCTGCTTAATACTTCCCATTCCACAAATAACCCCGCTATTGCCGGCAAGCTGAAAGAAGTACAAACACTAAAAGGAACCCGAACTAAAATCATTTTGCCCGATGGGAGCAATGTATGGTTAAATGCAGGGAGCAAACTGAATTACGAAAAAAAATTTGATGCTAAATTAAGAGAAGTCTATCTTTCCGGCGAAGCCTATTTTGATGTAGTTCATAATGCCAAACGGCCCTTCCTCATTCATACAGCAACCATCAATATTAAAGTACTGGGAACCCAGTTTAATGTAAAAGCTTACGATGATGATAGTTTAACGGAAACCAGCCTTATTAAAGGCAGTGTGGAAGTATCATTAAAAAATAATGATTTAAAAAAATACATACTCTGGCCTAACCAAAAATTAATTTTGCCTAATGAGGCATTCCTCGCCATTCAAAAGAAAGTATCTGCTGTAAAAAGCGATTCAAAAGATTTGGAAATGTATGCCCCGCAAATAAAGGAACTCACCTACCTGAAAGATGATTACAATACCAATATAGAAAGTAGCTGGACGAGAAACATATTGTCTTTTGAAGACGAATCATTTACTGAGGTAGCCAAAAAAATGGAGCGCTGGTACGATGTTACCATAAAATTTGTAAACCCACGCTGGGAAAAACAATATGTAAGTGGCGCATTTGAAAACGAGAGTTTAGACCAGGCGATGAATGCGCTTAAGTTTACAACAGGGTTTAATTATAAAAAAGAAGGAAACACGATTATTATTTATTAATTAAAATGCTTCAATGCCTGCTTATGAATTTTAAATATGAATATGGTTAACACGATCCGGTGCAAATCAACCAACTACAAAACACGAATTTTATTTACAGGATACTTCACAAAAAAATTCTTATATTGTTATTACTAACTACCAAACACAAAACTGATAATGAAAAAAGCTAAAACAATTGCAATGGCGCTCTCTGAGTTAAAAAAGCCATTACTCATTATGAAATTAACATTACTTTTTATTATTGTCTGTACCATGCAAAGCATGGCGGGCCCGGGTGCCAATGCACAAACTGTTTCAATAAGAGCTGAAAATAAGGAAATCAGTAAAGTGCTTTCTGCCATTCAAAGGCAGGGCGACTTTCGTTTTATTTTCAACAGCCGGCTTACAGATCTGAATAGAAAAGTATCGGTTGAATTTAAAGATGTTGACATTACAAATGTGATGCAACAATTATTTTCAGGCACCAGCCTTACTTATAAAGTGCTGGATAATAACCTGGTTGCCATTCGCTCTTTAAATCCTGCTGAGGCAGATATAGAAGTGAACGGCCGGGTGATCAACGATGCGGGTGAACCTGTACTGGCTTCCATTACAGTAAAAGGAAGCAATAGGGGAACCACTTCGGGTGTGAATGGTAATTTTAGTATAAGTGTACCTGAAAATGCAGTGTTAATCGTATCAGCTGTGGGCCATAATACGGTAGAAGTTGCCGTAAACGGCCGCCAGCAAATTACCATTACATTAACCCGCTCTGATAAAAAAATGGATGAAGTAGTGGTGATTGGTTATGGTACTGCCAATAAGAGAGACCTTACGGGTTCTATCACAAAAGTTTCAGGCAGTGAAGTAGCCGATAAACCCAATACAAACCCGGTTGCCTCTTTGCAAAGCAAAGTAGCAGGCCTAAGTGTAGTAAATAGTGGTACACCGGGGCAGGCACCCGATATACGCATCAGGGGTACAAACAGCCTGGGCGGAAACTTAAAACCATTATACGTGGTAGATGGTATTTTTAATGATAATATTGATTTCTTAAATCCGGCTGATATTGAATCTATCGAAATTTTAAAAGACCCCTCATCACTCGCTATTTTTGGGGTAAGAGGCGCTAATGGCGTTATTGCCGTTACTACTAAAAAAGGAAAGGCAGGGCAAACCAATATTAACTTTAATAGTTCTTACGGGTTTAAGAAACTGGTAGATAAAATTAAATGGGCAAATGCAAGTGAATTTCAAATGTTGTTTGATGAAGAAAAAACAAATGACGGAACCATTACCGCATCTCCATTCAATTATAATTTATGGAATGCCAATACCGATTGGATTGATGCCGTTACACAAACAGGAACTTTTAGCAGCAACAACGTAAGCTTAGCAACAGGTAGTGATAAGAATAAATTTTACATTGGCCTGGGCTATGTAGTAGAAGAAGGAATTATTAAAAGAGAAAAATTAAAAAAATACCTGATTAATGTAAGTGATGAAGTAAAGGTGAAACCCTGGCTTAAAATGGGCTTCAACTTAAATGTAAATAAACAGGATAATCCTTATGGCGCATCCTGGGTATTAGACGCAGCCCGTAAAGTATTGCCACAAGTTCCTGCCGGCACTAAAACAGTTTATACCAAAGACCCTTATTCATTAGATAGCGCTAATTATAATTTATATTATGCATTGCCTTCAATTCAAAATTCTGGCGTTATCAACCCCTTACTTATTTTAGAAAATGAATGGAATAAAACCATTAGCCAGGAATACCGGACTGTAGGAAATGTATTTGCAGAATTTACTTTCTTGCGGAACTTTACTTTTAGAACTGCATTTTATGCTGACATAAGTAATGTAGATACCCGGGTTTATACTCCTTTATATAATGCATGGGATGCCGAAGGAAATAAACCTTATTTAGAAAGTTACAGAACCCGGGTAAATGAATCTAACCTGGATTATAAAAAATTCCAGACAGATAATATTTTAACCTGGAAAGGAAAGATTGCAAGAGATCATAATTTAACAGTAATGACAGGGTTCACCACATTTGATGATCGTTATGCAGGCCGTTTTGCCGGCGTGGCACAAAGCGCTACTGGCAATGCCATTCCCGATGATCCCCGTTTCTGGTATATCACCAATGGGTTTGAAGACAGGACAACTGCAACCAATAGTTCCGGGCAAAGAAGATGGACAACAGCTTCTGTACTAATGCGTGGTATTTACAATTACCAAAATAAATATTTCTTAAATGCATCATTACGTTATGACGGAACCTCTGCGTTTCCTAATAACACATGGCAGCCTTTCTGGGCAGTAGGTGCGGCCTGGGAACTAACCCGGGAAAAATTTATGGAAAATCAAAAAACATTTGATTTCTTAAAAATAAAAGCATCTACCGGTATCTTAGGAATTCAAAACAGGGGCAACTACGATTATCCCGCTTACCCATTACTTACTACGGGTGGTGGTGTACCATTTGGCAACAATACTTATACCGTAGCACAACCCCAATATAATGCCGATAAAGATTTGCATTGGGAAAAGAACAGGGCAATAGAAGCCGGCTTTGAGTTAGAATCTTTTCAACGCAGGTTACATGTAGATGCGGTTTATTATAATAAAAAGACAACCGACTTACTGGCCTATGTTCATAATATCGGCTCTTTTGATGCATTATTGAACCAGGGTTCTATCCGCAACAATGGGGTAGAATTAAGTGCCAGCTGGAGGCAACCGGTTAACAAAGATTTTGAAGTAACACTGGCCGGAAACTTTACTACCTATAAAAGTAAAGTATTGGAACTGGCCAATAATGGTACTCCCATTATCAACAACGCCTCCATCATACAAGTAGGAGCACCCGTAGGCGCATTTTATGGTTATATAGTAGAAGGTGTTTATCAATCTTATGCCGATAAATTAGCTTCTCCCGTAAATACCGATTTCTCTTATGGCCCCGGTGATTTTAAATATAAAGATGTAAATGGTGATGGTATCATCAGTTCTTTAGACCGTACCATTATCGGCGACCCTACCCCTGATTTTGCGTATGGGGGTTCGGTAAATGTTAAATATAAAGGATTTGATCTGGGATTGGATTTTGGCGGAGTTTATGGAAATGAAATTTACAGGATGTGGGGGGGTACAGAATCTCCATTTCAAAGAGTAAACTACCCGCAGTTTAAAATTAACCGTTGGCATGGTGCCGGTACTTCTAACTGGGATCCTATCCTGGGGCAAGGCCACCGGATCAATTACGAATATTCAACTTATGGAATTGAAGATGGTAGCTATTTCCGGTTAAGGAATATACAGGCCGGTTACAATTTCAGTAATGCCCTTATCTCAAAGATCAGGTTAAAAAGTTTACGCTTATTTGCCAATGTGCAAAACCTTAAAACCTGGAAAAATAACCTGGGTTATTCACCTGAATTTGGTGGAGATGGATTACAATTTGGTGTTGATAGGGCCGGAAATGCAATCCCCATGGTAACAACTTTTGGCATCAATGTAAATTTTTAATGACCGTTCAAATTTAAAATAATGAAAAAACTAATAAATTTTAAAAGCATTCTTTTCCTGCTCCTGTTAATGGCAACCATGGGCAGTTGTAAAAAATTCTTAGATCAAAAACCTTTTGGCGCCACCATCGATGATTTAAACCAGGGTGGTATCGAAGCCGAAGTTTTTGGTTGCTATAGTTATATGCGCAGTAATACCGGCTTCGTGGGTATCTCCTGGCTTGCATTTCATGATTTCAGGTCAGATGATTCTGAAAAAGGAAGCGATCCTTCAGATGGCCAGGAATGGGTAGCGCCTTTTGATAATTTTCAATACGTAAAAAATATATGGGCCAATGATGTGTATTGGGAAAACCATGTACAACTAATTAACCTGGCCAATATTGCCATAGCAAAAGCCGATTCATTGGGCGCTACAGATGCTACTACACTGGCAAACCTGGGAGAAGCCCGCTTTTTCAGGGCATTCTCTTATTTTGATATGGTGCGTACTTATGGCGAAGTACCTATTTATCGCCAGCCTACCCAATCAGCCAATGATTTATGTGTGGCAAAAGCTACCATTCCTCAAGTGTATGCCCTCATTGATGAAGACCTTAGTTTTGCTGAAGCCAACCTTCCTTCCAGTTGGGGCTCTGCTTATGAAGGCCGTTTAACCAGTGGCGCAGCTTTAGCATTGCATGCAAAAGCTTACTTATACCGCCAAAACTGGGCAGCCGCATTAGGCCTTTGTCAGCAAGTAATGGCTCGCCCGCAATATGGTTTATACAGTCCTTATTATATGATCTTTAAAGATGCGGGTGAAAATTGTAAAGAATCTTTATTTGAAGTACAGGCATATGTAAGCCCCGATGGATCAAAAGACCTGGGTTGTGAATTTGCCACCACACAAGGTGTAAGGGCTTCACAAGCTTCGGGCTGGAACCTGGGCTGGGGCTGGAATACACCTACTGATAACCTGGTAAACGCATACGAACCCGGTGATAAAAGAAAACCTTCTACCATCCTTTTCTCCGGCCAGTCTGATGATCCCACTTACGGTGGTTACGGAAGAACTTTACCCAACGATGTAAGTAATGGAGGCCCATTGCCCCGTAAATACTGGAACAAAAAAATATATGCAGATCCTGCTTACCGTGCCTCTACAGGCATGAGCGATAACCCCCGCTGGATTAATAAAAGAGTTATTCGTTTTTCTGATGTTGTACTCATGGCAGCAGAAGCAAGTAATGAACTGGGCCAGGGCGCAACAGGCATTAACTGGCTGAATGATGTAAGAAACAGGGCCGGCCTTTCTGCAAAAACCTATACCACAAAAGAACAACTGAGAGATGATATAAAACACGAAAGGAGAGTAGAGTTTGGGGTAGAAGGAGAAAGGTTCTTCGACCTGGTACGCTGGGGTGATGCTGAAACCGTTTTGGGCGGATTGGGCTACACACATCGTTGCCGGTTTTATCCAATTCCTCAAAAAGTAGTGGATGCTTGTCCCGGTGTTATTCAACAAAATCCTGAATGGTAATTCTTATTCAATTTTAAAAATATTAAAATGAAAAATTTAATTCAATCGATCATGGCTGCCACAGCATTTGTATTCCTGCTTATGGGTTGCCAAAAAATGGACAGACCTGCTTTAGGAAATTATCCTGAAGATGTAAATACACCAGGCGGCCCGTTAAAATTCTATGCTGCCTTTGATGGCACCAGCGACGACCCCTTGCGAAATGCCGTGGATAGTATCCGTGCCAATTTTGCATCCTCTAATCCATATACCACAATTGATGGTGTTAACGGGAAAGCCGTGCAAAGTGTAGATAAAAAATTCATAAAGTACCAAAAACCCAATGATTGGGCATCTACCGCTAAAAGTTTTACCATTTCATGCTGGTATAAAAAAGACGGGCAAACAAAAAATAATGCCGGAGGTAACGGCCCGGAATATATTATGAGTTTTAAATCAAACAACGGCCATTGGTCGGGCGGAAGTTTTCTCCTGATGTTAGAAGGAAACAATGCCGCATGTGCCGTAAAAGTAATGGTGGTAGATAAAGATATGCACGATGCCTGGTTTACCTGGGAAGGCGGTAATACCATTCCCGGTTTATTAGATAATCAATGGCATCACCTGGCCATTGTGTACGACAATACAACCAGTACCATGAAATTATATATCAATGGTGTACAAAATCCAATTGTTCCTTCATGGGGTGGCCATGGCGATATAAATATGTCGGATGCCGCTATTAGTGAAATGCGGGTGGGAGCCGGCCCGCAAAATAATTTCGATTCTGATGATTGGTTATCTTCATCACTCAAAGGAGCATTAGATCAATTAAGATTATATGGTGTGGCGCTAACAGCCAGTGAAGTAAGCGCTTTGTATACCAACCATGAATAATAAACCAGTAACATCTTTTTTGAGATATAATTAGTTTCTGATAAATAAGAAGGGCTGGTTGCTTAAAGCTGCCGGCCCTTTTTATTTGGCTGTCGTTTATTAAATTAAAAAAATGCCTGGTGCCCAGGTTATGTAAAGGATGAAAAATAAAATATTCCATGCAGGGTTCATACTTATTGCTTTCCTGTCGCTTTCAGCGAGCTGCTCAAAAGATAAACCAAGCCCGGTAACAACACCGGTAAACCCACCGCTAACCAATGAAGTAGATTTTTGGTTAACCCGGGGGGATAAAACCTCATTACTGGAAAAGCAAACAAACATATTGGGCTTTGCCGAAGCTGCCAATGGCTTTACCAATATTATAGTTGATTCTGCTGTTACTTATCAAACCATTGATGGATTTGGTTTTACGTTAACAGGTGGTAGCGCCCAATTGATTGACAATATGGGCGCCGCAGAAAAAAATAACCTGCTCAATGATCTTTTTGCTGCCAATGGCATTGGTATCAGTTACCTGCGTGTGAGTATAGGCGCCTCTGACTTAAGCGCTTCCGTATTTAGTTATGATGATATACCTGCCGGCCAAACAGATCCTACTTTAGCAAACTTTAGTTTATCCCAGGATCTTACACACCTGGTTCCAATACTGCAGAAAATATTAGCCATCAATCCAAATATTAAAATCTTAGGGTCGCCCTGGAGCCCGCCTGTGTGGATGAAAGATAACGGGAGTAGCATAGGCGGTAGTTTACAATTACAATTTTATGATGTGTATGCACAATACTTTGTAAAATATGTACAGGCCATGGCTGCATTGGGCATACCGATTGCTGCCATTACCATACAAAATGAACCCCTGCATGGTGGCAATAACCCCAGTATGATCATGACAGCAGCCGAACAGGCCAATTTTATAAAAAATAATTTAGGCCCGGCCTTCCAGGCAGCATCTATTCAAACAAAAAT
The DNA here is from genome assembly GCA_001898465.1 of Sphingobacteriales bacterium 39-19. Lineage (GTDB taxonomy): Bacteria > Bacteroidota > Bacteroidia > Chitinophagales > Chitinophagaceae > Ferruginibacter. Next base: position 78,297 of record MKTX01000009.1, read on the forward strand.
TATTATTTGGGATCATAATTGTGATAATCCGGGATACCCATTAAGCATTTTAAATGATGCCGCAGCGAGGCCCTTTGTAGATGGTTCGGCATTTCATTTATATGCCGGGGATATCAGCGCTTTATCATCGGTGCATGATGCATACCCCGATAAGAATGTTTACTTCACAGAACAATGGACTTCGGCCAATGGCTCTTTTGATGGCGACCTGGCATGGCATATCAAAAATGTAATCATCGGCTCTATGCGTAACTGGAGTAAGGTTGCTTTAGAATGGAACCTGGCAAACGATCCCAATTATCAACCCCATACCCCCGGCGGCTGTACCGAATGTAAAGGGGCGCTCACCATCAGCGGATCGGGCGTGGCAAAAAATGTGGCTTACTATATTATTGCACATGCTTCTAAATTTATTCCTGCGGGTTCAGTAAGAATCAGCAGTACATCGGCGGGTAGTTTACCTTCTGTTGCATTTAAAACCCCCAATGGTAAAAAAGTACTTATTGTTTTGAATGAAGGAAGCACAGCGCAATCTTTTAATATTAAGTATAAAAATAAATGGGTTACGCCCAATTTGCCTGCCGGTGCAGTAGGTACATTTGTTTGGTAATTCATGTAGAAAAAATTAAATTCTGTACCATGGATAAATACCCATTAAAATATTTGAAATGAACAAAACATCAATCCTTCTGGCATGCCTTGTAATTTTTTCCTGTTCACCGCAACAAAATAATGAAAAGGACAGTCCCCCCCAATCCACAGGTAAAACCTATTCAACCAAAGGGAAAACTGCAGTGGTGTTTACAACGGCAGACAGTACAGACTATCGACTGAGTGCCGTGGATACACTTTCCTTTTCATCACTTGGCCAGCCGGTAGAAAGTGATATCACTGTGTTTGTGGATCCGGAAAAATCTTTTCAATCATTTTTTGGAATCGGTGCCGCCCTTACCGATGCATCGGCAGAAACATTTTATAAACTTCCCAAAGACACACAGCAAGAATTATTAAAAGCTTATTTTGATCAGCAAAACGGGATTGGGTACACGGTCGCAAGAACCAATATCAATAGTTGTGATTTTAGCAGCGACATGTACACTTATATCCGGGAGGGAGATAAAGACCTTACAACATTTAATATTGCACACGATCAAAAATATAAGATCCCATTTATAAAAGAAGCCATGGCTGCAGCTGGCGGTTCATTACATTTATTTGCAAGCCCCTGGAGCCCGCCGGCATTTATGAAAGACAATAATGATATGCTGCATGGAGGAAAATTAAAACCTGAATTTTACAATAGCTGGGCTTTATATTATACCCGTTTCATAAAAGAATATGAAAAATCGGGCGTACCGGTTTGGGGAATTACCATTCAAAATGAACCAATGGCTACCCAAAAATGGGAGAGTTGTATTTATACGGCAGAAGAAGAAAAAGATTTTTTAAAGAATCATCTGGGCCCTGTGATGGAAAAAGAAGGGCTGAAGGATAAAAAAATAATTGTATGGGATCATAACCGGGATCTTATTTATCAACGGGCAGAAACGTATTTTAATGACCCCGAAGCCAGCCAATATATATGGGGCATTGGTTTTCATTGGTACGAAGACTGGAGTGGAGGTACACCCATGTATGAAAATATAAAGCGAGTACATGAAGCCTACCCCGCTAAAAATATTTTCTTTACCGAAGGTTGCGCTGAAAGTTTTAATCCCAGCCGCTATCATGCCTGGGCACTGGGCGAAGAATATGGCCGGTCTATGATAAACGATTTTAATAACGGTATGGTGGGGTTTACTGACTGGAATATTTTATTAGATGAAACAGGCGGCCCCAACCATGTACAAAATTTTTGTTTTGCCCCGGTACACGGAGACACCCAAACGGGTAAATTGATTTATACCAATGCCTATTATTATATTGGCCATTTCAGCAAATTCATTAAACCAGGGGCAAAAAGAATTATAGCTTCATCAAGCCGTAGCCAGTTACTAACTACCGCTTTTAAAAATGAAGATGGTAAAATAATCGTAATTGTGATGAACCAAAGTGATATCAAAACTGATTATGCTTTGTGGATTCATGGCCAGGCAGCTAAAACAACAGCATTACCACACTCAATTTCTACTTTGATATTTTAAATGAATCCAAAATGAGGAAACATTCCCATCTTTTTCTCCTCCTTTTTTTATTCCTGTTCAGTTGCAGTAAGCATGGCGGCGATGGCCCGGGAACACCGGATCCGCTTCCTGCTTCATTGCGGTTAAATAATGTAATCTTACACCAGTTAGTAGCTTCGGCTTCGGCAACTAATTATAATATAGACCCTGCAACTGTTATTAAAATGCAGTTTAATAATAAAGTAAACCGTTCCACCGCTTCAACAGCTATTGCCATTCGTGAAAATGGCACAGCGATCGTACCCGTGAATATTAATTTTGCGAATAGCGATAGTACGGTTTTGGTATCCGGCATACCGGCCTTGAAATTTCTTACAAAATATACGCTTTCTATTAATACTTCATTAAAATCTGTTGAAGGCGCTAACCTGGTTGCTCCATCAGAATACAAATTGCTTACAAAAATTGATTCCGGCAGAAAATTTCCCATCCTGCCAGATGATGCATTACTTACCAAAGTACAACAGCAAACCTTTACCTACTTCTGGGATTTTGCTCACCCCGTAAGCGGCCTCGCCAGGGAAAGAAATAGCTCTGGCGATGTAGTGACTACGGGTGGATCCGGTTTTGGTATTATGGCCATACCGGTAGCTATTAACAGGAATTTTATTACAAGGGCCCAGGGCCTTGAAAGAATGCAAAAAATAGTAGGGTTTTTAAAAAATACGGCTGTAAAAGTAAAAGGGGCTTTTCCGCATTGGCTTAACGGGGCTACGGGAGCCATTGTTCCTTTTAGTTCTTTTGATGATGGCGCCGATTTGGTGGAAACTTCTTTTTTAATGATGGGATTGCTTGCAGCACGCCAATATTTTAATGATGCAGGTGCAGCTGAAACAACTTTACGTAATGACATCAATACACTTTATCAAAATGTAGATTGGGATTGGTTCAGGCAAGGTGGCCAGCAGGTTTTATATTGGCATTACAGCAATACGAACGGGTGGGCTATAAACCTCCCCATTAAAGGATGGAATGAATGCCTGGTTACCTATGTGTTGGCAGCCTCCTCTTCCACGCATCCGGTACCTGCATCTGTTTATAATAATGGTTGGAAATCCGGGAGCCAGTATGTGAATGGGAATACTTATTATGGGTATAACCTGCCCCTCGGCCCGCCCCAGGGCGGGCCTCTGTTCTTTTCTCATTATTCTTTTTTGGGCATTAACCCCACAGGACTTTATGAAGCCGGGATAGATTATAATTTGCAAACAAAAAACCATACCCGTATTAATTATCAATATTGCCGGGATAACCCTCAGAATTATTTTGGGTACAGTGATTCTGTATGGGGGCTTACTGCCAGTGATATCGAGAACGGCTACACGGCCAGTTCTCCCACCCATGATGTGGGCGTAATTGCACCTACTGCGGCTATATCTTCCATGCCATATACACCCGATCAATCAATGGCCGCCTTAAAATTTTATTATTATGTATTGGGCGATAAAATCTGGAATCAGTATGGATTTACAGATGCATTTTCTTTGCAAAATACCTGGTTCGCAAATTCTACTTTAGCTATTGACCAGGGCCCCATCATTGTGATGATTGAGAATTACAGAACCGGTTTGTTATGGAACTTATTTACCAGTTGCCCCGAAGTGGTTTCTGGTATGCAAAGCCTGGGATTTACGGCACCTTATTTATAATGGATATTTAAATGTATAAATGATGCTTAAAAACATTGCGATTGTAGTCTTCCTTTTTTTTAGTACCGCCGGTTATACACAAAAAACGGCAACACCTTCTTTTGACCCGGTAAAAAGGCCCAAGAATTTATCTGACTCTGCTTTACTTGATTTGGTACAAAAACAAACTTTTACCTATTTCTGGGATTTTGCACACCCGGTAAGCGGCCTGGCCAGGGAAAGAAGTAATGAAACTTTTAGTTATGGCCCCGAAACAGTAACAATGGGTGGCAGCGGTTTTGGAGTAATGAGTGTGATTGTTGCCACCGAAAGAAAATGGATAGGCCGGGATACGGCTGCCAAATTTTTATTAAAAATGGTAAAGTTTTTATCAAAAGCAAATTCATACCATGGCGTTTTTCCTCATTGGTTAAATGGCGCCACAGGAAATACCATTCCGTTTAGCAGGAAAGATGATGGCGCTGATTTGGTAGAGACCTCATTTTTATTCCAGGGATTATTATGTGCACGGCAATATTTTAATGGCAACAATCCTGTAGAAAAAGGATTAAGGGCAAGAATCAATGGACTATGGAATGATATTGAATGGAATTGGTTTACTAAAGGCGGACAAAATGTATTGTATTGGCATTGGAGCCCAAATAATGGATGGGCCATGGATTTCCCGGTGAAAGGATTCAATGAATGTTTGATCATGTATGTATTGGCAGCCAGCCAGGAGGGAAAATATGCAGTGCCTGCAGATGTGTATCATAGAGGTTGGGCAGAAAGTAATTTTTTTATCAATAAACGAAAATTTTATGGATATACATTACCATTGGGATTCGATTATGGCGGACCTTTATTCTTTTCGCAATATTCATTTTTAGGATTAGATCCCCGGGGCTTAACCGATCGGTATACAAATTACTGGGAACAAAATCAAAATCATACATTCATAAACCGGGCATATTGTATTGACAATCCTAAAGAATTTAAAGGCTATGGGCCTGATTGCTGGGGCCTTACAGCCAGTGATACCTGGAATGGATATACCGCTCATTCACCTACCAACGATAATGGTACCATATCGCCAACGGCTGCTCTTTCTGCTTTTCCTTATACACCGGAGTATAGTATGCAGGCATTAAAGCATTTTTATTACGACATGGGTGATAAACTATGGTCACAGTATGGTTTTTATGATGCCTTTAACCAAACAAAAAACTGGGTTGCCAGTTCACACCTGGCCATCGACCAGGGGCCCATCATTGTAATGATAGAGAATTATCGTTCCGGTTTATTATGGAAATTATTTATGAGTTGCCCCGAAGTGAAACTGGGTTTAAAAAAATTAGATTTTAAAAGTCCATACTTTACGAATTAATCAATAATGAAAAAAATGTGGCCGGTAATTTTATTACTTATTGCGACTAGCTTTATTACGATGCAGGTATTAGCACAGGATTACCGGGCATATAAAAAAGAACAGCTTACAATAGGCACAGATAGCCTGCCATACAGGATTTTATTGCCTCTCCATTATGCTCCAGGTGAACAATATCCCGTAATCTTTTTTTTGCATGGCGCAGGGGAAAGGGGCAACGATAATGAAAAGCAACTTATACATGTAGGTAAATTATTTTTAAAAGATTCAGTGCGTAAGAAATACCCGGCTATCATCATTTTTCCGCAATGCCCCGAAGATTCTTACTGGAGCAATGTTTTAATAGATACCGATTCGGCTACCCAAAAAAGATCATTCCATTTTTCTGTAGATGAACCCCCTACAATTGCTATGCAAATGCTGATCAATCTTATTGATCACATAGAAAATAATTACAAGATTAAAAAAGAACAGGTATATGTGATGGGCTTATCCATGGGCGGCATGGGTACTTTTGAACTTGTAAAAAGAAAACCTGATTTTTTTGCTGCCGCTATTTCCATTTGCGGTGGTGCTAACCCGCTAACAGCACCGCTATTATCGCATACCCGCTGGTGGATTTTTCATGGTGCCAAAGATAATGTCGTGTCTCCTGAACATTCTGTAACTATGGCAGGTGCTTTACAAAAAGCCGGCGCCGATGTAAAATTTACATTATACCCCCAGGCAAATCATAATAGCTGGGATAATGCATTTGCAGAGCCGGTTTTATTCAACTGGGTATTTCAAAATAAAAAAGATGTAAGATGAAATATATAATATTCTCCATGCTGTTTTTCTTCAGCTTTCATATGTATGCACAAACAACGGTTAAGATGATGAGCTATAATATCCGGCTGGATGTAGCTTCCGATGGAGAAAACCGGTGGGATGCAAGAAAAGATAAATTGGCAACACTTGTAAATTACTATGAACCTGATTTTATGGGCGGCCAGGAAGTGCAACAGCACCAGCTTACTTATTTATTAAGTGCATTAAAAGGATATGATTATATCGGCGTGGGCCGTGATGATGGAAAAACCGGGGGAGAATATTCATGCATCTTTTATAAAAATGATAAATATAAATGCATCCTGCAATCTACTTTTTGGCTTTCACCCACTCCTGATTCTGTTTCTTTCGGCTGGCATGCTGCCTGCAGGAGGGTGTGTACTTATGGCTTATTTAAAGTAAAGAAATCAAAACAATTCATTTGGGTTTTTAATACCCATTTTGATCATATCAGTGCAGAAGCAAGATTAGAATCAGCAAAACTGATCTTGAAAAAAATAAATGAACTCAATACAAAAAAATATCCCGTTATAATTTCAGGAGATTTTAATTCAAAACCTGGTGAAGCGCCTGCAAAATATATGATGGAATATGTAAACAACAGCAGGAATATAAGTGACCTGGTATTTGGGCCATTGAAAACATTTAATGCCTTTCAGTATTGCAAAGAAGCTGAAAGCAGCATTGATTATATTTTTGTTTCAAAGGACCCTCGCATCCATGTCTCTAAATTTGCAACCCTCACCGATTCTTACGATTTAAAATATCCATCCGATCATTTTCCAGTTTTGGCCACCATAATAATCAAGAAATGAAATTTACATTCGTTTTTATATTCGTTTTGTTTTTCACAATATCATCTTTTGCCCAGCAACAAAGCTATTGTAACCCGGTAAACCTGGATTATGGGTACACTCCCTTTCCTTCTTTTACCGAATGGGGAAGGCACCGGGCAACTGCCGATCCTGTAATTGTAAATTACAAAGGCGATTACTATCTTTTTAGCACCAACCAATGGGGCTATTGGTACAGCAGCGATATGTACAACTGGAATTTTGTATCAAAAAAATTCTTACGGCCCTGGAATCATGTATTGGATGAATTGTGTGCACCCGCAGTGGGAATCATTGGAGATACGATGCTTGTATTTGGATCTACTTATTCAAATAATTTTACTTTGTGGATGAGTACCAATCCCAAAGCAAATGAATGGAAGCCTTTGGTAGATTCATTTGAAATAGGGGGATGGGATCCTGCATTTTTTACAGATGATGATGGGCGTCTCTATATGTATAATGGCAGCAGCAACAGGTATCCCGTTTATGGTGTAGAGTTAGATAGAAAAACGTTTAAACCCATGGGTACCCGTACCCCTATGTATTTATTGCAGGATTGGCGGTATGGCTGGCAGCGTTTTGGAGAGCACATGGATAATACTTTTTTAGATCCATTTATTGAAGGTGCCTGGATGACCAAACACAAAAACAAATATTATTTTCAATATGGCGCACCGGGCACTGAATTTAGTGGCTATGCCGATGGGGTAGTGGTAGGAGATAAAGCGCTTTTTGATGGAGCCAGTACCGAACCACAGAGCGACCCGCTAAGTTTTAAAGCCGGTGGTTTTTCACGGGGAGCTGGCCACGGATCTACCTTCCGGGATAATGCAGGAAACTACTGGCATGTATCTACTTCTATCATTTGTGTAAAAAATACCTGGGAACGCAGGATGGGAATTTGGCCGGCAGGCTTTGATGATGATGATGTGATGTGGTGCAATACTGCATTTGGAGACTACCCTCACCGGTTGCCTTCTGCAAAAAATGAAAACTCCAGGACGAACTACAATGAATCCGGCTTTATGGGCTGGTACCTCTTAAATTATAAAAAACCGGTTACGGTCTCATCTACCCTAGGAAATTATAATGCCAATAATGCCGTGGATGAAAGTATAAAAACGTATTGGAGCGCTCAATCTGCAAAGGCAGGTGAATGGATACAATCTGACCTGGGAAGCATTTCAACGGTACATGCCATACAAATAAATTATGCCGACCAGGATGCTGAATTTTTGGGTAAGCAAACCAATATTTATCATCAATATAAATTGTATTACTCTTTAGATGGTAAGAATTGGCGATTACTGGCCGATAAAAGCGCTAACAAAAAAGATGTTCCGCATGATTATATTGAATTACCCAAACCGGTGCAGGCAAAGTTTATCAGGCTTGAAAATATACATATGCCAACCGGCAAATTTGCAATCAGTGGTTTGCGTGTTTTTGGTAACGGCAAAGGAGCCAGGCCGGCCACCACAAAAAATTTAATTGTGCTGAGAACCGAAAAAGACAAACGCAGCGCTTATATAAAATGGGCTCCTGTTGATAATGCCTTTGCATATAATTTATACTACGGCACGGCTCCCGATAAAATGTACAATTGTATTATGATACATGATGTGAACGAGTATTGGTTTAAAGCCATGGATAGCAAGAAAAAATATTATTTTACATTAGAATCAGTGAATGAAAACGGGGTGAGTGAAAAATTTCAAATCAGGGAGGCAGAGTAATATGAAAAAAATATTCCTGGTATTTTTTATTGGCTGCTTATATTTTGCAAATGCACAGCAGCACCCTCCTTTTTGGAAAGAGATACAGGAGTTTAAAACTCAGGATAGCCTGGCTTTTCCTGAGCCCAATCAAATTTTATTTGCAGGCAGTTCTTCTTTTACCAAATGGACCGATGTACAGGATTATTTCCCCGGCTTTCCCATCATCAACCGGGGTTTTGGCGGTTCATCACTTACCGATTTAATTCGCTATGCCAATGATATTATTTTACCCTATCAACCCAGGCAAATTGTAATTTATTGTGGCGAGAACGATTTTGCAGCTAACGAACAAGTAAGCGCAGCAGAGGTAGCCAAACGCTTTTATCTATTATTTTCTATCATTCGCAAAAAGTATAAAAAATTACCTGTGGTTTATGTGTCAATGAAGCCAAGTCCATCCAGGATACAGCTGATGCCAAAATTTGATTCAGCTAATTATATGATTAAACAATTTTTAAAGAAAAGACCCCGAACCGCTTTTGCAGATGTATATCATGCCATGTTGCAAAAAGACGGAACGGTAAAACAAGAAATATTTTTAAAAGATAACCTGCACATGAATAGTAAGGGCTATCATATCTGGCAACAAATTTTAAGACCTTATTTAAAAAAATAATTTGAAAACCATCCACAAAAAATGTAAAATATGAAGCGAATTTTTTGGTTAATCCCCTGCTTTTTAGTGTTATTTTCTGTTCATTCATTTGCCCAGCAGAATGATAAATCTAAAATGGATTTGTTCATTAATAATTTGATGAACAAGATGACACTCGATGAAAAGATAGGCCAGCTTAACTTACCCGGCTCGGGTGATATTGTTACAGGCCAGGCGAAAAGCTCAGACATTGGTAAAAAAATAAAAGCAGGCCAGGTAGGCGGACTGTTTAATATTAAAGGCGTTGAAAAAATAAGAGAAGTACAAAGAGTAGCCGTTGAAGAATCCAGATTAAAAATTCCTTTACTTTTTGGTATGGATGTAATACATGGTTACGAAACTACATTCCCCATACCCCTGGCATTAAGTTGTAGCTGGAATTTAAAAATGATAGAACAAACAGCCCGGGTGGCTGCTATTGAAGCAAGCGCCAGTGGCATTAACTGGACCTTTAGCCCCATGGTAGATATTTGCCGTGACCCACGCTGGGGGCGCATTGCAGAAGGAAGTGGTGAAGATGCTTACCTGGGTTCACAAATTGCTGCTGCCATGGTGAAAGGATACCAGGGCGATTATTCTTTAAACAGCAATATCATGGCCTGTGTAAAACATTATGCATTGTATGGGGCTGCGGAAGCCGGCAGGGATTATAATACCACCGACATGAGCAGGATTCGGATGTTCAATGAATATTTACCGCCCTATAAAGCAGCTGTTGATGCAGGTGTAGGAAGTGTAATGGCCTCTTTTAATGAAGTGGATGGTATCCCGGCAACCGGCAATAAATTCCTGATGACTGATGTGTTAAGAAATCAATGGGGCTTCAAAGGTTTTGTTGTAACGGATTATACAGGAATTAACGAAATGATTGATCATGGTATGGGGGATCTGCAGCAGGTATCTGCTTTGGCACTCAACGCCGGTATTGATATGGATATGGTAGGTGAGGGATTTTTGCTTACGTTGAAAAAATCATTACAACAAGGTAAAGTGAAACTTTCTCAAATTAACAATGCCTGCCGCTTGATTTTAGAAGCAAAATACAAACTGGGTTTGTTTGATAATCCGTATAAATATTGCGATTTACAAAGAAGTAAAACAGAAGTATATACACCGGCACATAAAAAATTTGCACGTGAAGCAGCGGCAGAAAGTTTTGTGTTACTAAAAAATAAAGATGGATTGTTACCATTAAAAAAAACAGGAAAAATTGCATTGATTGGCCCATTGGCCAATAGCAAAGAAAATATGCCGGGAACCTGGAGCGTGGCCACGATACTTAAAAATTCAATAAGTGTAAAAGAAGGATTAGAAAATGCTGTAGGAAATGGTGCCCAAATATTGTATGCTAAAGGTTCTAATATAGAAGCAGACAGCAACCTGGAAAAACGAGGCACCATGTTTGGCCGGGAAATAGGCAGGGATAACCGTACAGAAAAAGAATTATTGGATGAGGCTTTGGAGATTGCCAGCCAGAGTGATGTAATTATTGCAGCTTTGGGTGAAGCTTCAGAAATGAGTGGAGAAAGCAGCAGCCGTTCTCATATTGATATGCCCCATACCCAATTAAAATTATTAAAAGCATTGGTAAAAACCGGCAAACCTGTTGTGCTGGTATTATTTACCGGCAGGCCGCTTACAATAACATGGGAAAATAAAAATGTTCCTGCCATTTTAAATGTATGGTTTGGCGGAAGCGAAGCAGGAAATGCCATTGCTGATGTATTGTTTGGTGATGTAAATCCATCGGGGAAGCTGAGTACCACCTTCCCTCAAAACATTGGCCAGGTGCCCCTTTACTATAATCATAAAAATACGGGCAGGCCCTTGCCCGAAGGTAAATGGTTTGAGAAATTCCGCAGCAATTATTTAGATGTAAGCAATGATCCCTTGTATCCTTTTGGCTTCGGGTTAAGTTATAGTGATTTTGAGTATAGCGATATTACAGTAAGCAGTAAAAAGGTAAAAGGAAATGCTACTTTAACGGCATCGGTAACCGTTACCAATAAAAGTAAAACTGATGGTAAAGAAGTGGTTCAATTGTATATCAGGGATATAGTAGGCAGCGTAACCCGCCCAGTAAAAGAACTGAAAGGATTTAAAAAAGTAACCATAAAAGCAGGTGAATCACAAAAAGTAAGTTTTCAAATCACTCCCAGCGATCTTAAATTTTATAATTACAATTTAAAATACGATTGGGAAGCAGGTGATTTTAATATTATGATTGGCGGTAATTCCAGGGATGTAAAATCGGTAATGATAAATTGGGTTAAATAAATGCCGGCTTCCTGGGTACTGGGGTACAATAAAAAGTAGTAAAATTTTATTTTTTATTATGCTATGCACCGGGTATTTCAATCTTTTGATTACGTTTTTATCATCCATTCAATTATCTTTAAAAAATGATGGTTAAGAAATATTTGTTAAGGAGCCTGATCCTGGTTTTATTATTTATCACCCAGCAAGTATTGGCACAACCTTGTAGCGGGCCCGGCAGAACGCCACAAACGGCAACCGTTGTGTGCGGTACCCTTGTTTTTAGCCAACCGGTGGTAACTTCCTGTACCGGGCCCAGTTTGCCTGCAGCAGGATGCACAGATTTATTGCCTTCTACAAATTCTATCTGGTACCGGTTTCATTGTTACCAATCGGGTACATTGGGGTTCTTGTTAACGCCCATTTTAGCTTCTGATGATTATGATTGGGAAGTACTGGATATTACCGGACATGCCCCACAAGATGCACTTATAACAAACCTGGCAATATCTGTAAATTTTAGCGGAATAAGCGGGCCTACGGGTTGTACGTCCGCAGGCTTACTTGATCTTCGCTGTGCAGGAGGCGCAAATGGAACGCAATTTAACAGGATGCCCGCCATTACGGTTGGGCATGATTATTTATTGGTTGTAAATAATTTTTCAAACACAGGCCAGGGCTATAATCTTTCATTTTCAGGCGGCACCGCTGTGCTCTCAGATAATCAATTACCCACTGTAACTGCCGTGGGGCCGGTGGGTTGTAATACTTCTCAAATTAAAGTTCAATTTTCAGAAGATATATTGTGTAGTAGTGTAACGCCAACGGGTTCAGAATTTGTAATCACAGATGGAACCAATACCTTTCCCTTTACAGGCTTTAGTTCTCAATGTTCGGGAGGTTTAAATGCCATTACTGAACTTACTTTTAATATGCAAAACCCTCTGCCGCCCGGCAACTACAGCCTGGTTGTAAATACAGGTACTGATGGGAATACTTTATTGGATGTTTGTTTAACAGAATTAATCCCGGGCACAATGTACCCGATCACGATCACCGCACAGCCTGCGCTGGCTATTACAGGCATTACTCATACCGGTTGTGCTCCTGTAAAATTAAAAGTAGCGTTTAATAAACCCGTTTTGTGTAATAGTATTACGGCTAGCGGAAGTGAGTTTTCAATTTCACCCGGTAACCCGGCGATCACTTCAGTACAAACAATTTGTGGCGGGGCCAATACCTATACGGATACCATCGAAATACAATTACAAAACCCCTTGCCTCATGGCAATTATCAATTGATTGTAAATAATGGAACAGATACCAATACTTTTTTAGATACCTGTGCCATTCCTTTGGCAGCGGGTTACAATTTTCCCTTTACAATTTTACAAACTTCGGTGGCCCCGGCCATACAATCAATCCATTTTGATGAATGTAAACCATTCCGGGTAATTGTAAATTTTGATAAGCCAGTTGATTGTAATAGTATTTCTGCAACAGGTTCCGAATTTTCGGTTACACCCGGCGCTTTAACCATCAGCAGCATACAAACAAATTGTATAGCCGGGTATACGAGCCGGGTTATTTTAGATCTTTCAGGAAACTTACCCGCCGGTAATTTCCGGGTAAATATCAATACAGGCGCAGATGGAAATACCATCTCCGATTCTTGTTTTGCATTTACCCCTGCTATGGCTGTATTCCCATTTACTACTACCCAGGCGCCTGCACCTGCTTATGATTCCCTGCAATTTGATAAATGCTCGCCATCTTCTATAAAAGTATTTTACAGCAAACCGTTATTGTGCAGCAGCATTCAGGCCGATGGCTCAGAGTTTTCAATTACCGGCCCGGCAACAGTGCAGGTTAATTCTGTGACTACCGATGCTACTTGCAGCAATGGCTACACTCGTTGGGTATTGCTGAACCTATCGCAACCCATCAATACCCTGGGTACATTTACCCTGCATAATATTGTGGGAGCAGATGGAAACAGCGTTTTGGATACCTGCTATGCCGCCCAGCTTACCAATGAAACGATTTCATTTAATGTATTGGGTTCCCCTTCTGCCAACTTCCGGGATTCCGTGCATTTTGGTTGTATAAATGATACTTTGGTTTTATCTCACCCAGGTGGTAACGGCATTAATTTTTATCAATGGACTTTTAGTGACGGCACTGTTTTTAACGGGCCTTCAGTATCGCATATTTTTCCGGTTTTCACTGCAACGGCATCCGTTCAATTGATTGTATCAAATGCGGTGTGTGCCGACACCCTGTCAAGAAGCTATACGCTCAATAATGGGTTTGCAGTGGGTTTTCACATGAATACCGATACCGTTTGCCGGCAAAAAGCAATTCAATTTACCAATACCTCTTCGGGAAATGCTTTAACCTATAGCTGGGATTTTGGTGACGGGAATATTTTTAATGGCGATACAGCGCCTCCTCACCCGTATTTACTGCCCGGAAATTATGCGATTACCCTTACGGCAACAAATAATCATCATTGTTCATCGGATAGCATCCTCATTGTGCATGTTACCGATACACCGGTTGTGCGGTTTACCGGGTTGAATACACAGTATTGTACGGGTGAATCAATCCTGTTACAAACAAATATCAGTTCATTAAACATAACCGGTTACGTGTGGAATAATGGCAATGGTTTACAAAGTAACAATCAAACCCCTTTTCGTTTTGGTTATGCATCGCAGGGTAATTATACCGTTAGCTTAACTGCTGCAGACCGCTTTTGCGGTGATTTTTCTTATTCATTACCGGTTCAAATTTACCAGGTACCTGTATTTTCTTTGGGTGATGATATTACTTTATGCCCGGGCATGAGTGTAAATATTGGAGTTACTTCAGCAATAGGTTATACGTACCTATGGAATACGGGCGCTCTAACACCTGTTATTCCTACGGGTCCTGCATCGGGTACTTATATTCTTACTGCAGATAATCATAGCTGTACAGCTACCGATGAAATGTATGTGAATGTTTTAGATAATTGCCTTATTAAAGTTCCCTCTGCTTTTACGCCCAATGGGGATGGGGTGAATGACTTGTTAAAAGCCATCAATGCCGACCTGGCTACCCAATTCACGCTAAAAGTATATAATCGCTTTGGCGAAATGATGTACCTTACCCATATCCCCACCCGGGGTTGGGATGGCAGATATAAAGGACAGGAAGCCGACGCCGGCACCTATGTGTGGATGTTAGATTATATTCATCCTGTTTCTCAAAAACATGTTTTTGAAAAAGGAACATCGGTTTTGTTGCGGTAATTCAAGATCTAAATTTGCGTTAATTGGCTTCCATTGGCAGTTACGCTCAACTGGTGCGGCATACCGCATTTAAGTGCAAAATTATTGCGCTGGTGGCCCACCGGAAAATCAAAACATACCGGGTAAGAAAACTCTTTTATTTTGTTAAGTACAATCTCTTCTAATGAAATTCCAAATTCATCGCCGGCATCATCTTTTTTTGCCTTAAATCCGCCAATGATTAATCCTTTTAAATGATCCAGTTTACCACTACGCTTCAGGTACCAAAACATACGGTCGATACTGTATAAATATTCACCGGTATCTTCTACAAATAAAATTTTCCCCTCTGTAATGATATCACTTTTACTACCCGACAGGCTTTCTATGGTTTTTAAATTACCTCCCACCAAAGGGCCGGTTGCGGTACCGGTTTTATTCTGTGCATTTGCGGGAGCCAGGTAATTCATGGGATCACCGCTTAAGCATTTGTGGATGCTTTCAATGGTCTCTATTTGTATGGGATCGGCATCAGCCCAATGATCCGGGAAACTATTACACATTTTAGAATGGATGCTGGCGATATTATAATTTCGGTTCAGGTGGCAGTGAAATACCGTAATATCGCTAAAACCAATGATCCACTTGGGGTTCTTTTTTAATTTTTTAAAGTTTAACCCATCTACAATTCTTACACTTCCATATCCGCCCCTTGCACAAAGGATGGCTTTAATTTCAGGATCATCCATCATGTGTTGCAAATCAGTTAGACGCTCTTCATCAGTACCGCCAAAGGTAAAATAGCGTTTGCCAATGGTATTGCCAATGCGAACCTGGTATCCCCATTCCTTTAATTTGCCGATGGCAGATTGTATTTCATCTAAAGTAATATAGCCTGCCGGGCTGCAGATCCCCACTGTATCGCCTGCTTGCAGGTAAGGAGGATTTAATATGGGTTTATCAACCCCGGCCAGACCGGTGGATATAGCCTGTACCGATATGGCTGCCGGAACAAGGGAACTAAGAAAATGCTTTCGATTCATGGAATGAATTTACTCAAATTTCGGTATTGAGTATGCATTGGTTATTTTTGCGCAAGTTTGCAGTATATTTTTGAAGAAAAATAAAAACTGTTTTTGTTGAATCAGGTGCTGAAGTACAAGTGTGCGACGCCCATGCGGCTGATACTTGTACAACAGCCGGGTACATAATAATAAAAATGAACAATCCTAAAAGATACCTCATTACTTCGGCCTTGCCTTATGCCAACGGGCCCAAGCATATTGGCCACCTGGCGGGCGCATACCTGCCTGCAGATATTTATGTGCGATATTTGCGTGCCCAAAAAAGAGATGTACTGTACGTGTGCGGAAGCGATGAACATGGCGCTGCTATTACTATACAAGCCATGAAGGAGAATACAACCCCCCAAGCCATAGTTGATAAATATCATGCCATGCTGCAAAGTAATATGGCCGACCTGGGTATTTCTTTTGATATTTACCATCGTACTTCAGCGCCGATACATACCGAAACGGCACAGGCATTTTTTACAGCCCTGAATGATCATGGCGACCTGGAGCAAAAAGAAACAGAACAATTTTTTGATGAAGAAGCACAAACATTTTTAGCAGACCGGTATATTGTGGGTACCTGCCCCGTATGCGGAAACGAAAATGCCTACGGCGATCAATGTGAAAAATGCGGCACTTCACTAAGCCCCGAACAATTAATAAACCCACACAGCACACTTAGTGGTAAACAACCCGTAAAGAAAAAAACTACCCATTGGTTTCTGCCATTAAATAAACATGAAGATTTCTTACGAAAATGGATTTTGCAGGATCATAAAAATGACTGGAAACCCAATGTAATAGGACAATGTAAGGGATGGATTGAAGCGGGTTTGCAACCCCGTGCGGTAACCCGTGATTTGAACTGGGGCGTAAAGGTTCCGGTAAAGGGGGCCGAATCAAAAGTATTGTATGTGTGGTTCGATGCACCTATTGGCTACATCAGCGCCACCCGCCAATGGGCCTTAGATCATAAAAAAGACTGGAAACCGTATTGGTATGATGAGGATACCAAGCTGGTGCATTTTATAGGAAAAGATAATATTGTATTTCATTGTATCATTTTTCCAGTGATGCTGAAATTGCATGGGAATATTTTGCCGGACAATGTGCCCGCCAATGAATTCATGAACCTGGAAGGTGATAAGATGAGTACCAGCCGGGGATGGAGCATCGAGATGAATGATTACATTGATGATTTTGTAAAACCCCAAAATGGAGGAGGCCAAATGGTGGATGCATTGCGCTACTACTTAACATTAATTGCCCCCGAAAATAAAGACAGCGAATTTACCTGGAAAGGATTCCAGGATGCCGTAAACAGTGAGCTGGTAGCCATTTTTGGTAATTTCGTAAACCGCAGTTTTGTTTTAATGCATAAATTATGCAAAGGCAAAGTGCCGGCATTTTATAATGATATCATAGATGATAAGGATAAAGAAATTGTAAACCGGATTGCTGCTGCCAAACAAAAAATAGAAGATTGCATAGAACATTACCGTTTTAGAGAAGCCTTGTTTGAAGTTATTGACCTGGCAAGGGCAGGGAATAAATACATGCAGGAAAAAGAACCCTGGATTGTAGCCCGGCTGGCAACAAAAGAAGGTATTCCTACACCAGAAGCCCAGGCACAGATTGATAATTGCCTTCATATTTGCCTGCAGTTATGTGCCAACCTGGCCATTTTTATAAATCCATTTTTACCCAATACAGCACAAAAAATGTGCTATATGATGAAGGTGGTAGAAAAAATGCTTGATTGGGAACATGCCGGTACCATGAAACTGCTCAGCATTGGTTATAGCTTAAGAGAACCCCAATTATTATTCCGGAAAATTGATGATACCGAAGTAGCTGCACAAATTGAAAAACTAAAACAAAAATCGGCTCAAATAAAAGCAATGACAGGAAATATTACCACACCGGGAAAAGCACCCATAAAACCCGAAATCATTTTTGATGATTTTGCAAAAATAGATTTGAAAACAGGAACCATCATAGCCGCAGAAAAAGTTGAGAAAGCAGATAAACTTTTAAAGCTGGAAGTAGATTTGGGTTTTGAAAAGCGTACGATTGTGAGTGGTATTGCCATGCACTTTAATCCTGCTGATATTGTGGGAAAACAAGTAACTGTGGTGGTAAACCTGGCGCCACGTAAAATGCGGGGCATTGAGAGCAATGGTATGATCCTGATGGCAGAAGATGCAAACGGGAAATTAATTTTTGTAAATCCTGATGAAACGGTTGCTAATGGAAGTGGCGTGAGCTAAGGGGTACGATAAAGCATAGAAGCGCTTTGTAAAAATGCTTTTACATGTAATGTAAGATCTTCTGCAATGGGGGTTCCCAGTAAATTCTTTTTTGGTTGATTTCTTGCATAACAACTTACCGCTTTACCTTCATCTACACTAAATATAAGTACTTCTTTTTTCCGGGTGGCCTGGTATAAGTTATTATTCAGCTTGCTGAATACAACCCGGTCTTCCTGTAAGGCAGTATCGGTAAGGGCTGTGCCAAAGCTGGTAAAGGGTTCCCGGGTGCCTGCATAATGCAATACCGTATTCATAATATCAAGCTGGCTTACCGTACTGTTTATTTTCCTGGCCTGCGGCTGTTGGGGATCAAAAATTATAATCGGTATCCGCAGGCTGGCCATACTATTATCGCCATCCAGGGCAGGGGCAGGGGCTCCCCAATGATCGGAACAGAAAATAAAAACAGAATTCTTATACCAGTCCTGTTTTTGTGCTTCTTTAAAAAAGTGCTGTAAGCAATCATCGTAATATATCATTGCCTTCATAGCATCAGAAATATGCGGAGTTTTAATTTTTTTCTTAAAAGCCTGCGGTATGTCAAATGGAAAATGAGTGCTTATATTGTATAGCACAGAAAAGAAGGGCTGTTTTTGAGAAGCCAGTTTGCTTTGCATAAAAACCAGCATGTCTTTATCCTGCAAGCCCATGGTATGTTTTTTTAATAGCTGGAAACCCGGTACATCCTGCATAGAATAGTAATGCTGTATGCCTACCCAATTACAGCATTTTGCAAAACCAAAATCATCGTAATTATCTCCAATAAAAAATGAACTTTGGTAACCTTTATGCGTTAAGGCAGTACCCAGGTCAGTTTTTTTAAGATGGGTGAAACCGGAGTGATAAAGAGGGATATCCGTAAGCGTGGGTATGCCGGTGAAGATACTGGTAATACCCTGGTTAGAATGATACCCAAAACTATAGGCCTGTGTAAACAAGGTAGACACATTTACCAGCGAATCAAAAAATGGGAGGCTGGGTTTAAACAGGCTGCTACTATCAAAATAATCATAAGGAACACTTTCCATGATAAACAAAACAATATTCTTTTTTTCTTTTGAAGCAGTTTGGTTTTTTTTAAAAGTGGAAAAAATGGCATTTTGTTGAGAAAAGGTAAGATAGTTTACAGGAGGCAGCGCCACCTCTTTATTTCTAAATACAGAATACAAAAAGCAGTGAAATGAATTTTGGGTAAGCGGTAATTGGTTTGTGGAAATATGGGTAAGCGGCCGATTGGGTAATATATTACTGGAATGGCCTGTAAATAAACTGGCTGTCATGATGCCGCAAATAAAAAAGCTGGTATAGAACAGGATTCCGGATTTTCTTTTTTGAATCACCTGGAGCAGCGATCGCCAGCACCAATGCGCCATAATGGTGAATGCCAGCAGCATAATAATTATGAGAGACCATACTTTTATAGAACTGTTTTGAAAGGGGTTTCGCAGTACATACAATAAATCGGCATCTGCACGCTGACGATGAAAGGGGAAATAAAAAATATCTATCATGTTTAGCAATAGCATAAACGACAGCAGAAAACTGGTAATGATGGCCATGCACTTATATAAGGCCGAAAAGCGGGGAGGTAAAAATAAAACGATAAAAAATGGCAGCAATAAAATACATATAGTAACTGTATCGTAATAAAGTGACCAACTGAGTATGGGCAATACAGACGAAAAAGAGGTAATGCCAAATGAACTATGATCGTTAGAATTATAAAAATAGAAGATACATTTTACCAGGCACAGTAAAATAAGTAGCTTTAATAAAAATGATAAAGCTGGTTCTTCTTTAAAAATCACTTTTTTAAGGCCAAACAAAATGTATCCTTTAATGAAAAGAAAGGGTTTATTAACGAACAAATATACACTGTCTGCACTCATTTTACTTGCTATTGTTGTAGGCGATGTAATAATTCACAGGGGAATCAGCAGGGTCATGCTACCGGCCAGTTTTACCAGCCAGCGTCATCCTGTTACGGATTATTTACGGTGCCGGCAAACGGTTGAATATGGAACGCATTGGGCCAAGGCAATCAATAACCTTGCAATCGCAGATCATTTAGATTCGTCTATAAATGGAATTGAAATGGATGTTTATTTCGATGCCCGTCAAAAAATATTTTTTGCCTACCACGATAGCGTTCATCTATCAAACACCAGGGTAGAGGATATCCTGACCAGGCTTCAGCATAAAGACAAATCTTTTACCTATTGGTTTGATTTTAAAAACCTGGACTCATTAAATGAAGCGATGGCATTACAGGCGTTGCTGAGCATAAAAAATAAATACCAGCTGGAGCATAAAGTAATCATTGAGTCTGCCCAAATACATTGCCTGCAAAGTTTTTGTGATGCCGGATTTTTTACCAGCTATTATGTTCCATTTTTTAATCCCTACACTGAAGATGAACCAGCCATTATTCAATATATTGATTCCATAGCCCATCAAATAAAAAAATACAAAGTTTCTGCATTATCGGGGTATTATTTTCAAATGCCACTTTTTGAGAAATTTTTTCCCGGTATGCCCTTGCTCACCTGGGCAGATAATAGCAATTACAGTATCATTGGCCTGGCCTTCAAACACCAGTTGCAAAAAGATGCTGAAATTAAAATTGTATTATATCCGCCTGTAAATTAACGTTTTATGTTAAGTTTAAAACTAAGCCCAGGGGATCGGGGGAGTTTGGTAAAGCTTTTGCATGAATACGAATGAACCAATAAAATAAAATGATGATAAAAAGATTATTAGGATTTTCCATTTTTTTGATCATGGCGACAAGCCTTGTTGCACAACAAACAGATTATTCTTATATACCCTATAGGAATGCTGATAAATGGGGATTCTCAAGCCCGGATAAAGAAATTATAATAAAACCAGTTTATTCCGAAGTGCATTGGTTTTCTTATGGATTGGCTGCTGTAAAAATGGGTAATAAATGGGGGTATATCAACACTGCGGGAAAAATGGTAATTCCTGCACGATATACCGTAGCAAAAGATTTTACCAAAGGATATATGCCCAAAGCAAATAATCCAAGAGGCGATACACTCATTTTTGCCGGGGTATCCCTACGACCCGATAAATATGAAATTTGCATTAATGCGAAAGGTGTTACGATGCCGCAGTGCCCCGCAATTTCTGATAATGCAGGACCCAATGGCGACCAGCCCATCCGGACTATTAAAATTAAAAAAACATATTCGCTGGATAACAGCAGCGGCTTGTTTGATAAAATAGTGGATGATTATAAAATTGCAGACAGCAATGAAACCTATTATATTGCTGAAAAAGGCGGTAAATATGGTGTTTACAATTCCAAGTTTGCTACCATCGTACCGTTTGAGTATGACGATATTTCAATTGATGACAGTACCGGTGAAACTTATTTAAGGGTGGTGAAAAATGATTTAATTGGGGTACTCAGTAAAAACGGGAATGTATTAATTCAACCCGAAAATACAACCTTACATATAGTTCGTACAGTTGATGGAAAAGATTATGTAGTTACCCAACGTGGATTAAAACATTATGTAAAAGACATCAATAACCAGGATATCATTTCTGATGGTTTTTTAAATATTGAGTACGATGGGCATGGGTTTATTTTTACAAATGATCAAAATTTAAAAGGGTATTATTTTTTAAATACTGGCCGGCGTATTTTACCGCATTATAAAAGCATTGAATATATGCCGAATGATAAATTTTTAAAAGTTACAACCGGGTCGGGAAAAACCGGGTATGTGAGTGTGGATGGCACAGAATATTTTAAAGATTAGCTTTCGTCTCTTCGTAAAGCCCGGCTTTGCCGGGCTTTTTTAATGTTCGTTATACACCTTAAAACAATCATTTACATTTTATTTTCATTTCTGATTAATTCATACCTTCGTTAATAAATAGTTGTTTAACTAACTAATTTGAATATGGCAAACAGAATCATAAAAAAAGTTGCAGTTTTAGGAAGTGGAGTTATGGGTAGCAGGATAGCCTGTCATTTTGCTGGCATTGGGCTACAGGTTTTATTATTAGATATTCAGCCCAAAGATTTACCGGCAGAGGCAACGCCGGCACAAAAAAACAAATTGGTGAATGACGCCTTGCAGGCCGCATTAAAATCGAATCCTTCCCCGGTATATACCAAAGATGTGGTAAAAAGAATTACAACCGGTAATTTTATTGATCAAATGCAGGACATCGCATCTGCCGATTGGATCATTGAAGTGGTAGTGGAAAGGCTGGATATCAAGAAATCTGTTTTTGATGAAGTAGAAAAATATCGCAGGCCCGGCACTTTAATTACTTCTAATACCTCGGGCATCCCCATTCATATGATGGCCGAAGGAAGAAGTGATGATTTTAAGAAACATTTTTGCGGAACTCATTTTTTTAATCCGCCCCGTTACCTGCGCTTATTAGAAATTATCCCCACACCGGATACAGACCCGGAAGTAACTCAATTCTTATTACACTATGGAGACCTCTTCCTGGGTAAACAAACCGTTTTGGCAAAGGATACCCCGGCTTTTATAGCAAACCGCATTGGGGTATTCAGCATGATGGCCATCATGCAAATTATGAGTAATCTCGGGTTGAGTATTGACGAAGTAGATGCATTAACAGGCCCTTTAATCGGACGGCCTAAATCGGCCACTTTTCGCACAGCCGATGTGGTGGGTTTGGATACGCTTATTAAAGTAGCCCGGGGTGTGGCAGATAATTGCCCGGAAGATGAAGCCAGGGCTTATTTTGAAATACAGGGATGGCTGGGGGATATGGAAACTCGTAAATGGTTGGGCGATAAAACCGGCCAGGGTTTTTTTAAAAAAATAAAAGAGGCTTCCGGTAAATCGGAGATACAGGTCCTTAATTTGCAAACCATGGAATACGAGGCTCGTAAAAAGCCCAAATTTGCTACGGTAGAAACGGCAAAACCCATTGAAGACCTGGCACAAAGAATAAAAGCATTAGCTGCCGGAACTGATAAAGCGGGTGAATTTTATCGCCTCTTTCATTATGCCTTGTTTTCTTATATCAGCCTACGGATTCCCGAAATAAGTGATGAAATATACCGGGTAGATGACGCCATGAAAGCCGGCTTTGGTTGGGAAATTGGCGCATTTGAAAGCTGGGATGCTTTGGGATTGGTAAAAACAACGGAAGCTATGAAGGAGAAAGGTTACCTGGTTGCGCCCTGGGTAAATGAAATGCTGGCCAAAGGATTTACTCATTTTTATAAAATAGAAAACGGGAAACGGATGTGTTATGATCCGGCAACCGGAACTTATAAAACCATTCCGGGTGCTGAGGCCTTTATTGTAATGAAAAACTATTCCGATCAAACTATTTGGAAGAACAGCGCATGCCGTACGTATCATTTGGGTGATGATGTATTGGGACTGGAGTGGTACACCAAGATGGGGAGTATTGGAGGCGAAGTACTGGAAGGCATTCAAAAATCAGTGAGTGTAGCAGAAGAAAAATATAAAGGCCTGGTAATCGCCAATGAAGGCGCTAATTTTAGTGCAGGCGCCAATGTAGGAATGATTTTTATGCTGGCCCTGGAGCAGGATTATGATGAACTTGATATGGCCATTCGCCTTTTTCAAAATACAATGATGCGGGTACGTTATTCCGGTATCCCCGTTGTAGTTGCCCCACACGGCCTGGCATTGGGTGGCGGTTGTGAACTAAGTATGCATGCCGATAAGGTAATTGCAGCTGCAGAAACATACACAGGACTGGTAGAAGCGGGCATTGGCGTGATACCCGGTGGGGGTGGTACCAAAGAATTTGTATTAAGGGCCTCTGATGAAGTACAGCCCGGGGAACCTGAAACCATTAGTTTACAAAATCGGTTTCTTACCATCGCTACAGCAAAAGTAGCGACCTCAGCATTTGAAGCGTATGAAATGGGAATTTACCGCAAAGGTACCGATGTGGTTTGCATGAACCTGAACCGGCGCATTGCCGAAGCTAAACAAGCAGTGATAAAATTACATGAAGATGGGTATGTAATGCCTGTGCAACGGAAAGATATTAAAGTACTCGGCCGCACCGCATTGGGTGCCATGCATGCTGGTATCAATGGAATGTGGAGAGGAAAATATGCCACTGATCATGATGTGGTAGTTGCCAAAAAATTAGCCTACGTAATGTGCGGTGGCGATCTTACGGAACCATCCCTGGTAAGTGAACAATACCTGCTCGATTTAGAAAGAGAAGCATTCTTAAGCCTTACCGGCGAAAAGAAAAGCCTGGAAAGGATTCAAAGTGTTTTAAAAACAGGTAAACCCCTGAGGAATTAATACTAGGTTTGGTAATAGGTATCCTGCGGATCATAGTGGGTAATATCTCCGCCGGCAGGGCTTGTCTTTGATTCCCACTCTTCCTTTGCACATCCTTTATTATATTTGTTCTCATTAATCGCTTTTTTATGAACAAATTATTTTTATTGGCTATTGCCTGTGTTTTTACTGCTCTTTGCATGGGCCAGCAAAAAGTATTAAGTATGCAGGATGCCATGCTGAATGCACGTACCCGGCTGGCTCCTGAAAATTTGAAGCAATTGCATTTTATTGCCGGTACAGATGATTATGTGTATTTGGCCAAAGAAGGCGACCGGGATATTTGGCGAAAGGGAAATTTTAAATCAAAACAGGAACAGCCTTACCTCTCCTTACAAGATCTGAATATACGCATGCGTTCAGCAAACCTCGATACGTTTACAGCCATGCCGGCGATTAAATTCACCCAAGAAGGGTTACAACTTACTGTAAAAGGAAATAAATACAATCTAAATAACAACAATACATTCTCACTTACTGATGATAAATCTATATCGGGGCTCGCAGCTTACGAAAGAAGCAGCGCCGGTTATAGCGCTTATTTAAAAGAGCATAATTTATATGTAAGCAATAATGGAATCGAAAAGCAAGTAACAACAGACGGGTCGGCAGATATTGTGTATGCCTCTTCTGTACACCGGGATGAATTTGGAATTACCAAAGGTACATTTTGGAGTCACCGGGGGAATTGGCTCGCATTTTACCGCATGGACCAAAGTATGGTTACCGATTATCCTATCATCAACTGGGTTCCTGTTCCTGCCCAAAATGAAAATATTAAATATCCGATGGCCGGCGATAAAAGCCATCATGTAACCGTGGGCGTTTATAATTACGATAATAATAAAACTATTTATCTTAAAACCGGGGAACCGGCTGAGCAGTACCTTACCAATATTGCCTGGAGCCCCGATGATAAATATATTTTTATTGCGGTATTAAACCGTGACCAAAACCATATGTGGTTGAAACAGTTTGATGCAACCACCGGTGATTTTGTGAAAGTGATCATGGAAGAAACCGATGATAAATATACAGAACCGCTGCACCCCATGCTATTTCTGCCCAATGATCCCACGCATTTTTTATGGCAAAGCCGCAGGGATGGCTGGAACCATTTATATGAATACCGCCTGGATGGTACGATGCTTCGTCAGCTCACATCAGGCCCCTGGGAAGTAATAGATGTAAAACAATTTGATGCGAAAGCAAAGAACTTGTATTTTACTTCTACCGAAGTATCGCCTATTAATATAAACTTATACCGGGTAAATATGAAAACGGGGGTTCGTCAACGCATTACAGGCAGTGAAGGTATGAATACCGTAATGATCAGTGATGATGGGGATTATGTGTTAGCTTCTTCCTCTACCATCAGCAATCCCAGGACCATACAACTTATAGAAACCAAATCTGCCCAATCAAAATTATTATTACAGGCATCCAATCCCCTGAAGGATTATTTGCTGGGTACGCTTCGTTTATTTACCATACCCTCTCAAAGCGGGGAAGATCTTGTGTGCCGCATGTTTACACCCGCAGGTTTCGATAGTACGAAACAATATCCCCTGATCGTTTATTGGTATGGCGGACCGCATGCACAAATTATTAATAACAGTTGGAATGGGGGCGCCGGTGATTATTGGTTTCAATATATGGCAGAACGGGGCTACATCGTATTTTCATTAGATACCCGGGGCAGTGCAAATAGGGGTAAAGCCTTTGAGCAAACCATTTTTAGACGGGCAGGCCAAATGCAAATGCAGGATCTTGAAACGGCTTTACAATTCCTGGATACAAAACCCTATATCAGTAAAACAAACAGGGGCTTATTTGGATGGAGTTATGGCGGGTTTATGACCACTGACTTTGTATTAAATCATCCGGGCGCTTTTAAAGCGGCCGTAGCAGGCGGACCTGTTATGAACTGGCGCATGTACGAAGTGATGTATGGCGAAAGATATATGGATACACCTCAGCAAAACCCCGATGGTTATGAAGCTACCAACCTGGTAAAACAAGCCGGTAAATTAAAAGATAAATTATTGTTGATTCATGGTTTACAAGACCCGGTGGTAGTACAGCAACACTCGGTTGATTTTGTAAAAGCCTGTGTGGATGCAGGAGTTCAGGTAGATTATATGATTTACCCCGGGCATGAACACAATGTACTGGGTAAAGACCGGGCACACCTGTATCAAAAAGTTACTGATTATTTTGAATTGTATTTAAAATAATTTACCTAATGGGCATTGCTGAACTTAATGAAGAAGAAGGAAGCTTAACGGTATCAGCCCGCTTGTTTTTTTATGGTGATGCGGTATGGCCTTCCCTCTGTACAGATATTGCCAATGATATTGAACGCCATTGGAATGAAGCCAGGGCTTCCGTAAATATTAAAGGCCATACTTATAGGGTGCAATTTAAAATGGAAGGTATTTATAAACCTGCCCTTACTCCCAACGAAGTATTTGAAAATACCGATCCCCGGAACAACTATTTCAGGATAGAAGAATATTCAGCTACAGATATTTCTTTTGTAGATGGGGTGGGTTGTAATACCGGTTATTTTAAACTGGATAATCTTTTACATAATTCCACTACGGCAGCTCATGAATTCGGGCATACCATTGGCCTGGATCATCCCGATGATTTAGATATCAGGGGTAGGGGTACGCCGGGAATTATGTATCCCAGGGGTACCCTGGTAGATCCTTCCTTTCAATATAACCCCGGGGTAGCTGCTGGTACGGTTGGCGGTACATTGAACCCATTTCTTCGTAAAGTATTACAAGCAGATTTTGACCATTTAAAATTATTCAAACTTAGGTTTGATGACCAAGGCAGGGCAATACTGGGCGATTTTTCTTCTTTGTGGCATCCTAAGCATAACCACCTGTAATTGTATTTTACTTTTTATCCTTTATTCAGTATGATTTTAATTTTCATATGTTATCTTGTTTTCAAATATAGCTTATGTCTGTAGTCTCGCTTCGGCAACTCTCTAAAAATTATGGTAAAATACAAGCCTTACAATCAGTAAGCTTTGATGTACCCCAGGGAAGTGTATATGGTATCCTGGGGCCTAATGGAAGCGGTAAAACAACCCTCCTGAGTATACTCATGAGTATCTTAAAACCGGCTTCCGGCAGTTATACTCTTTTTGATGAAGAACCCCATGATGCTCACCGTAGGCGCATGGGCACCTTACTGGAAACCCCCAATTTTTACCATTATTTATCTGCTATACAGAATTTAAAAATTTCTGCTGCTATAAAAGGCCAGCGGGGAACAGATATTGAGAAAGTATTAGAAACCGTAAACCTGTTGCAAAGAAAAAATTCTGCTTTCAGCACCTACTCTTTAGGTATGAAGCAAAGGCTGGCTATTGCTTCTGCACTATTAGGCAATCCCGAGGTCTTAATTTTTGATGAACCTACCAATGGCCTGGACCCGGTAGGCATTGCCGAAATCAGGAGCCTGATAAAAGGCCTGGCACGCCAGGGCAAGACCATCATCATGGCAAGTCATTTACTAGATGAAGTGGAAAAAGTGTGTACCCATGTTGCCATTTTAAAACAGGGAAACTTAATTACTTCCGGACCGGTAGATGATATTTTTGTAACGCATGATTGGGTACAGGTGGCAGCAGCCAATATGGAAGCATTAAGAGAAAAGGCACGTGGCATGGCTGGCTTACAGGATATGGCAGAAAATGAAGGCTACCTGGAACTTGGTTTTGCTGCCGGTACGTCCAAACTGGCAGACATAAACAGGTATTTTTTTGAAAATGGAATTGTACTTTCTCAATTGCAACCCAAAAAGAAAAGCCTGGAAAATAAATTTTTTGAACTGACTAACGGTAAATAAATGAAAAAATTACTCGCCATTGAATGGCTCAAAATAAAAGATTATAATGCTTTTAAAGTTATTGGCATCTTATTTATACTGGGTGTGTTCCTGGCTAATTATATTGTATATAGTGTAAATAAAAATATTGTAGGCGAAATGGGACAGGCCGGTAAAATGATTTCTTTTAAGCCTTATGATTTTGTGAACACATGGCAAACCACCAGCTATGTTACCGGCTATATCCTTATTATTCCTGCATTACTCCTCATAATTCTTATTACCAATGAATTTAGTTTTAGAACCAGCCGCCAAAATATAATTGATGGCTGGAGCCGCAACCAGTTTATTCATGTTAAGTTGATGCAGGCCTTCCTTATTGCTGTGGCTTCTACCATACTGGTAATGATCACCGGCTTTTTATTTGGCTTGTTTTCAGGTACTGCAATTTCATTTAGCCGTTTCTCCAGTATCGTTTTTTTCTTTTTAAAAGCATTTACTTATAATACCCTCGCCGTATTTATTTCGGTGTGGGTGAGAAAAACCGGATTTGCTATTGGTCTTTATTTTATTTATTTGGGGGCAGAAAATATCATTTCTCAATTATTGGATATACTGAGTATAAAATTAAAAAAAGATGGGGTAGGCGATTTTGGAAACCTGGGCGACCTCCTTCCCATGAATGCTTCTGATGGGTTGCTTGCATTTCCTGATAATCCCGTAAAATCAATGGCAAAAATGGTATTGCCTTCAGAAAATACAAGCCTGGTATTTGTTTTTGCACTTATGTATCTCGCCTTATTTATATGGGGCAGCAGGATGCTGTTTATAAAAAAGAATTTATAAAATACAAAGAAAATACAGAATTATCATTCTCATTGCAGCCAATTCTAATATGAGTTGTCTTATATACATTACACTTGTAAAAGTTGTAAATTTATATAAATGTATATTTGATAATTATGAGAGCGACCCTTCTTTTTTTTATACTAATAGCAAATCTTGCAGCCACCAGCCAGGAAATCATTTACTCTGTTCCCCACCGGGAAGATAATGTGGATATTAATTTTGAAATTATCGGTAAAGTGTCAGGCAATTTCATGGTCTTTAAAAATTCAGGAAACCGCCATACCCTACAGGTTTTCAATAACAACATGGTTGAGTTAAGGAACGACCGGCTCAATTTTTTAAGCGACCGAACATTACAAGTAAATTTTATTGCTTATCCCGATTTTTTTTATATGATCTATCAAACACAAAAGGGCAATATCCTTTTTTGTTATTATGCCCAATTTAATGGCGCAGGAGAAAAAATGGGGGATCCCGTATTGCTGGATACCACCAAAGTGGGTGTTTTTTCAGAAAATAAAATTTACAGCACTGCGTATTCCGAAGATAAGAATTACATATTGATCTCTAAAAGCCGTACCGATAATAATGAAGTATCTTATGTTACCAAGCGGTATTCCAGAACTATGCAATTAATAGACAGCGCCAAACAAATTTTCAGGTATAATCGCAGGCATGATACGTACACCGACCTGCAAATTGATAATAAGGGCACCATTATTTTTGCAAAAGAAAAAATGAAAGGAGCCCGGGAAATGATTAATGAAGCATCCTTAATTACGCTGCCATTGGGCGCATCTCAAACCCTATTTACTGCTTTGAACTTAAATGAAAAATATATTGATGAACTTAAAATAAAAATTGATAACCTGAACCAGGATTATATTTTGAATTCGCTTTATTTTACCCGCATTTCCGGAAATGTTGAAGGGCTCTATTCGGCAAGGCTGAATGACCAGTTAACTGAAACAAAAGCCAGCTTTATTCCTTTTCCGGATTCGGTGCGTGCCAAGTTCAGCAATGCCAGGTATCGTTCTGCATTTGATGATATGTTCCTGCGGAATATGTTTTTAAAAAAAGATGGCAGTTTCCTGGTGATAGGTGAAGATTTTTCGAGCCAGACCAGTGGTTCCCGCTGGGACCGCTGGGATTATATGTATGGGTCACCCTATCCCTACGATTATTATTGGTACCGGCCCGGGTATTATAATTATTATAGCCCGTATCGTAATTATAGCCGTAATGTGAATACCCATTTTATGTATGATAATATTCTGATTATGGATATAGATAGTAATTTGCTGCCCCGCTGGACTAAACTTATATTTAAAAATCAATCAGATGATAATAATGACAGTTATCTTTCTTATAGCACTTTAAATACAGGTACCGAGATTTTATTTTTATTTATTGAGAAAGGAAAAAATACTCAAGTGGTAACATGCCAGGGTCTATCACCCGATGGCAGTATAAATCGCTATGCCACGCTGAAAAGCCGTGAAAAAGGTTTTCAGTTTATGCCCAGGCTGGCTAAACAAACCGGTTTAAAGGAAATTGTAATGCCCGTTGTGTACCGGAGTATGATATCTTTTGCAAAAGTTGATTTCTCAAAACCCGCTAATTAGCAATCCATTTTTTAAACATTGACATATTGAAAATAATTAAGCAATTTTGTAATCATTCATTTCGTTCGATAATAAACGTATAAAAGTGATAGGTACTTTTAAGGCCAATATTCCATATAATAATTTCTTTCTTTTTTTATATGCACTTGTAATAAGAGTACCCTCTCTTTTATACTCGGCTGTACCCCATTCGGTAGATGGAGATGGTGTAATTTATACTGCTTTATTAAACTGGCTAAAAACAGGGAATGAATCTATTTATTGGTATCCTGTTATTAGTTTAGTACTCGTTTATATACAGGCCTTATCTATTAACAGGATCGTAAACAGGCAAAGGCTTTTTGCAAAATCACATTATCTCACCGGTATGAGTTATTTGCTTATTACAGCCCTCTTCCCTGACTGGTATGTACTATCTGCTGCTATGCTGGTAAATACATTAATGATTTGGGTTTGGTCAAAATTAATGGGTTTAGGAAATGATATGCGCCCCAAATCCACCTTATTCAACCTGGGTTTCATTTTATCTGCCACTACTTTTTTTTATAATCCCACCTTTGCGTTTTTTATTTTGATCATCATGGGGCTTAGTATTAGCCGGCCCTTTAAAGCGGCAGAATGGGTAATTGTATGCATTGGATTGGCAACTCCATTTTATTTTTATTTATCGTGGTTATACCTAACGGATAGGTGGGCTGCATTTCAATGGCCACGCTTTGGTTTTTACCTTAAACATTTCCAGGATTCTAACTGGGTATATAGTGGCCTTGCATTGGCTGTATTTACTACTTGCCTGGGTATTTATTTTGTGCAAAGCAATATGCGCCGGCAAGTGGTACAAACAAGAAAGAGCTGGCACATACTATATCTTTACCTGGTAACGGCAATGCTGATCCCATTTTTAACGGCTGTTACAGGTTTTGGACATAGGATATTAGTTGCGGTACCATTATCTGTTTTTATATCTGCTGCTTTTTTTTATCCCGAAAAGAAATTCTTTCCCCAGCTTATACACTGGGCCCTGTTTTTAGTAGCCTTGCTTACAGGTTTATACAATAATTTCAATTTTTGATACCTAACTTTGCCCTGAATTTTTAAATTTTTTAAAATGAAATTTGGGTTATTGGTTTTTCCGGGATCAAATTGTGACAGGGATATGGCAGATGCACTTGAAAAAGACCTGGGGCAACAAGTAATATTATTATGGCACAAAGACAAGGGGCTCCATCCGTTTTCTACTGATGATTGCATTGTGTTACCGGGAGGTTTTAGTTTTGGTGATTATTTACGCTGCGGTGCCATTGCCCGCTTTAGCCCTATGATGCAAAGTGTAATTGAATTTGCAGGAGCGGGGGGCAAAGTACTGGGCGTGTGTAATGGCTTCCAGGTTTTATGTGAAAGCGGTTTACTGCCAGGTGTATTACTTCGCAATGCAGGCCAAAAATTTGTATGTAAAAATATTTTTATAAAAGATAATTTAGAAAAAAACATCCTGAAAATTCCGGTTGCCCATGGAGAAGGAAGGTATTATGCCAATGCAGAAACTTTGCATAGGTTAAACATGAATAACCAGGTAATATACCGGTATTGCGATGAAAATGGAGAAGTGGATACCCGTAGTAACCCCAATGGGGCGCTGGAAAATATTGCAGGCATTTGTAATGAAAATAGAAATGTTTTTGGCATGATGCCACACCCGGAACGGGCTTGTAACCCAATATTGGGAAATATAGATGGCAGGCAGGTATTTAACAAGTTATTTGGCATTTAGGTAAATTAACATTCTTTAGGATATACCTTGCTTTTGTTTTTTTAATTTTACACTTAATTTATTTAATCATCATGAAGAAAATATTACTTTCTCTTTCTCTGTTCACATGTATTGGTAGCATGGCTTTTGCACAAATTGAAAACCCGGTAAAATGGAGTTTTTCAGCAAAAAAAATATCAGCCACTGAATATGAATTACACTTAACGGCGAACTTAGATAAAACCTGGCATATGTATGCCCAGGATGCGGGCGAAGGCCCCGAGCCTACTTCTATAGCATTTACTGCAAACCCTTTATTAAAATATAATGGAAAAGTAAAAGAAGTGGGTAAACTCACTAAAGAATTTGATCCTAACTTCAACAGTGTTTTAAAATTTTATGGAGATAAAGTGGATTTTGTTCAAAAAGTATCCGTAAAAGCAGGAGTGCCTACCATCGCAAAAGGTAATATAACCTATATGGTTTGTAACAATAATAAATGTTTACCACCCAAAGCAATGCCTTTTAGCATTAAAGTAGGAGGTAAATAAAAATTCCGTTTCTTTTATTGGAAGCCGCTGATAAGCGGCTTTTTTAATAGGGAGTCCATGCTCAATTTATTTTAATTACAATGCCCCCCGGGAAGATAATAATATATGAGCGGCACCGGTATTTTAGTTAAAAGCAATGAATCGCCTTACCTGTTTTAGGCAATTGTAATCATATTTCTTTTGTAAGAGGTACAAATAAAAAAGCTGCTTCCGTGTAGAAGCAGCTTTTATTAAATTGTTATGGTAGTTTAAAAATTAATTCTTAAACCCAGTTGGCTCACCCAGCGTGAACTTCCATTCAGGTTTACAATACCATCACTTATAGTATAAGGTTTATTATTCTTCACCGGTGTAAATTTATATTGCGGTGTTAAATTAGATGCACTTACATAGCCTGTAAAATCTAACAGGATGAATTGGTCGTTAGATTGAAAGTACTGTCTGCCCCAATTTTTATTCAGTAAGTTGGTGAAATTAAATACATCGTACGTTAATTGCAGTTGATAAGTTTTACCTCTCACTTTTACATTAAAATCTTGTTGTAGTTTTAAATCAACCACGTTAGAGAAAGGCAACCTGGCTCCATTTCTTTCTGCATATTGTCCCCTGCGTTTGCTAAGGTATTTATCTCCATTTATAAATTCATCCAGCATTTGGCGTTGCTGATCTGGTGTGTATGTAATGGAAGTACTGCCTGAGGTTACTGTATTGGTCAGGAATACCATTTGTTGCAATTGTGCAGTGGTGGGTACAAACATCAGGTCGTAGGTTTCAAAATTATCGAGGTCACGTATCAACCCCCTGTTCAGCACATAGCTATAGGGCGAACCACTTTGGCCATTATAAA
The DNA here is from genome assembly GCA_001898465.1 of Sphingobacteriales bacterium 39-19. Taxonomy (GTDB): domain Bacteria; phylum Bacteroidota; class Bacteroidia; order Chitinophagales; family Chitinophagaceae; genus Ferruginibacter. The sequence continues at coordinate 112,338 of MKTX01000009.1, forward strand.
CCAATGAAACGGTAGTTCCCAAAATGCCATTCAGGTAAGTGAATTTCTTTGCCAGGTAAGCACTGATGCGGTGGCCGGGGTCAAAATCACTACGAGATAAACCGGTAAAATTTCTTCCGTTTACGGTTTCCATATATCTCCACTGGGAGTTATTTTGAGAACTGGTTCCTTCGTTAATTACTTGTGAGAAACCATAAGAGTAGTTTACATTAAATGCCCAGTTTTTTTGCCATGCTTTATCTATCGTAAATGTAAAGTTGCTGGAATATCCATGATGTTCATTATTGTTGCTCAACAGGTAAATACCGGTATAGGGATTGGTGCCATTAGCACGTAAAGGAATTTGTTTTGAAAAGCTTCCGCTTAAATCATAAATATGTCTCACATCGGGACCCACGGTTTTTAAAGTGGGTGGCAGGATATCTACCCTTTGATAATTAATTTCATTGATGTTTCTTGTTATAATGGCTTCCAGAGACAGTTTCCAGTTATTAGCTAATCTCTTATCAAAACCCAGTGAAGTTCTCCAAACTTTATTCATCTTAAAGTTTTTGGCAATTAAATCTACTTGCCCGGAAGGGATAGGAACATTAATACCAAAATCATCGGCATTGTATTGTCCGAATGGATCTTGCCTGAAAGCTACATTACTTTTTGAGATACCTGCTAAACTGATCCCATTGTTATTATATACACCGCCGGGCCATACCAGGGGTACACGACCGGTAAAGAAGCCGGTTCCACCCCGAATGGTAACTCCTTCATCGGGTACCCGGTAAATAAATCCTACCCGTGGGTTCAGCGACCATTTAGGGCTTGAAATTTGGCCGGAGCGGGCTCCTTGTAAATCATAATAAGCAGATAATTTAGCGACTGCTGTATCATTAAAGAAATTATCTGTTTTAGGCGTTGTTAAGAATTTAGTATAGTCTGCCCGTAAACCAATGGTGATACTAAAGTTATCGTTAATCTTAATTTCATCCATGGCAAAGAATGCTAAACGAAGGCTATTGAATTTAGCCGCAGCATTTACTGATTCATCACCCGATTTTCCGGGATCTAATAATGAATAAGTACGATTATAAGTATCTGCAGTTCCTCCATTCATGAATGTAGAAAGGCTGTTGAAAACATAAGAACCAAAGTTTTGGCGGATAAAAATATTTTTTGAATTACTAAATTCATTATCGGTACCCAGTGTAAAAGTGTGATTGTTTTTAACCATTTTCACTACATCAAACAAAGCGAAGTTTTTTTGATCGAGCAGGTTGCCGGTAGAAAATTCTTCAGTACCAAATACAATGGAGGCCGGGCCATCTTTAATTGTTACCCTGGGAAATGGGCTTCCAATAGGTCCCCGGTCATCTTTTACCAAAGTACCTGTTAGTAAAAGTTTGTTGCTTAAAGAATTATTAAACCTTGAGTTTAACTCTAAAGATGCAGAATGGGTAACATCCGGCATTTTATATCCATTATTATAAAAATTAATTGTAGAATTACTGCTTCGTGATACATTGTTCCTAAATCCTTCATTATAGCGGTAACTAATGGTTACTTTTTGTTTGCTGGAAGCATTCCAGTCAATTTTTGCAGCTACCCGATTTGCTTCTACCAGTTCGGGATTGGTTAAGTATTGTCCGGGATCGTATCCATATTTTGTTTTCACATATTCTGCCAAAATAGGAATGCTATCAATCCCTGCGCTGCCTCTGTAATCAGCAGGTGTGGGGTAAGGTTGGGGCTTTTCATCCCTTTGCATTTCTGCACTTAAAAAATAGAACAATTTATTTTTTATAATGGGCCCGCCTACACGGAAACCATAGGTTTTATTAGAAAAATCAGGAAGTTTAGTCCTTTCATCTTTCGTTAAATTAATTCCCGGTGTTTTGCCAGATAAATTCTGGTTGCGGAAAAGATAATAAAGCGAACCTTTAATTTCATTGGTACCGCTGCGGGTTGTGGCATTAATACCGCCCCCGGTAAAATTACCTAATGATACATCATAGGGCGAAAGTATAACCTGCATTTGATCTATTGCATCCATTGATATGGGAGCAATATTGGCTTGGCCACCATTGGTACCCGATGCAGATAATCCAAATACATCGTTGTTTACGGCGCCATCAATATAAAATGAGTTATACCGGTTATTTTGCCCGGCAAGTGATACACCGCCATCGCCTGTAATTTTAGCTTGTGGTACATACCGAAGATAATCACTTAGGTTACGGCCTACAGAAGGCATATTGGCCATTTTATCCCGGCCAATATTGGTTTCGCTACCTCCTTTGGCATTGGATGCAGCACGGGCTGTTCCCGCAACTACAACCTCAGCCAGTTCGCTGGCATTATTTATTAATATTACATTGCTTACTGTGTTTTCACCCAATCCAAGATTAATATTGGCATCCTGGTAAGTTTTAAAACCCACAAAGCTGGTGGTAAGGGTATAGGGTCCACCGGGCGCAATATTTTGAAATGCATAATACCCGTTTGCCTTGGTAGACATGGTATATGTGGTTCCCGTAGGTCCATGTACTAAACTTACTGTAGCGCCCGATAAAGGATTGCCTTTATCATCTTTCACAGAGCCACTTAAGCTACTTGTGGTTACCTGGGCCATTATAGCCATCGGCAACATAAAAAGGAATACGAAGACTGGTAATAATTTCTTTATAAGCATATAGTTCAGTTTTATAGAGCAAAGAAACTAAATAATCATGTAAAAAAGTCGTTTTAGCGTTAATTAAATATGATCTTTATGTAATAAAACTTGATTATATCACAATTTGTTATCCTCTTTTTCGAAAAGCGAAATCCTGCTTCCTGTTGCCTGAAACCTTATTAACTTTGCATTTTTAAAGTATGTAATTATGCTAAATAGGATAGAAGATGCCATTACAGATATTCAAAATGGTAAAATGGTTATTGTGGTTGATGATGAAAACCGTGAAAATGAAGGTGATTTTGTAATTGCTGCCCGCCATGCAACGCCCGATAACATTAATTTTATGAGTAAATACGGGCGGGGATTAATATGTACACCCCTTACCGAAGAACGCTGTGCAGAGCTGAACCTGCAGGCCATGGTGAATAATAATACTTCATTGCATGAAACTGCATTTACAGTAAGTATCGATCTGCTGGGCCATGGCTGCACTACCGGAATATCGGCACATGACCGTTCAAAAACAATTCTTGCACTTATTGACCCGGGAACAAAACCCGAAGACCTGGGCCGCCCGGGCCATATATTTCCATTAAAAGCAAAAAAAGGCGGCGTGCTGAGGCGTGCCGGACATACTGAAGCGACTATTGACTTAGCCCGGCTGGCCGGGTACGAACCTGCCGGTGTATTGGTAGAAATTATGAATGAAGATGGCAGTATGGCTAGGCTTCCTCAACTTTTTGAAATTGCAAATAAATATGACCTTAAAATTATTTCTATCGAAGATTTAATTGAATACCGTTTAAAAACCGAAAGTTTAATTGAGGAAGAAGTTACCGTGAGCTTGCCTACAAAATATGGAAATTTTGAACTCACCGCTTTTAGGCAAACCAATACCGGCGATATACACCTGGCATTAAAAAAAGGAAAATGGGCAATTGATGAACCCATCCTAGTAAGGGTACATAGTAGCTGTATTACCGGTGATATACTGGGATCTTTACGTTGCGATTGCGGTGACCAGTTGCACGATGCGATGAAGATGATAGAGCAGGAAGGTAAGGGCCTTATCCTTTATATGAACCAGGAGGGAAGGGGCATAGGCTTACTCAATAAATTAAAAGCTTACAAACTGCAGGAACAAGGTCTTGATACCGTGGAAGCCAATATAAAGCTGGGTTTTGGCATGGATGACCGGGATTATGGCGTAGGTGCACAAATACTTCGCCACTTGGGTATTTCTAAAATGCGGCTGATGAGTAATAACCCTAAAAAAAGAGCCGGCCTGCTGGGTTACGGATTAGAAATAGTAGAAACCGTTCCGGTAGAAATAAAACCCAATACACATAACGAAAAATACCTGGCCACCAAGCGGGATAAAATGGGACACCATATACTAAAAGGATAACCTGTTGGTAAGAAACCTCGTTATTCAAAAAACCGAAAAAACTTTTTTACCGGGTATGATTTTAAAAGAAATTAATTTTTGAGCCGTTGTAACATTTTTCGATTGGTAGGGGATTTCGTTTTTTTTAAATTACTGCAAACTTTTTCTTTTTAATTTTTTTGACAGCTGTAAAGAATGCCGCAAAGAATTTGTATTATTCCAATCGCCATGTGAAATAATAATATATTTTGAAACTGGATACTTAATTATCACTTTTTTTAAAGTAGTTGCATACTCCTGGATATTTCCATCACCTAAATAACCCAAATCTTTGGCATCGGCAGCTTTTACCAGGCAGCCGGCATACAGCATTTTCTCCTGCTTACACCATATTACAATGTTATCCGAAGTATGGCCTGGCCCGGGGTAATAAGTTTCTAAAGTATATTGACCTGCCTGAAATGCAGTGTCCTGGTAAATTATATTTTCAGCTCTTTTTTTATTATTGATTTTACTTAATTCATCGGTAAGATAAGTGGTGTAAGTCTTAATACCCTTTTGCCTGTAATATTCCAGGCCGGCAGTTTTGTCGCTATGCCAATGGGTTGCAATACACAGGGTAACTTCTTTGTTGTGTTTTGTTTTTATGCTATCCAGCAAAGGTTGAAACTGGGTTGTGTCCCAGGGTGTATCAAGCATTACAACCCCATTGTTAGTAATAATATACATCCCGTTGGCAGGTACTTGTGTATTTTGGTAGCTATTATATGTGGTGTAAACATAAAAATCACCGGTTACATGCGAAATACTCAACTTTGTTTTTATTTCCTGTGCAAAAGAATTTGTAAACGAAAAAATAAACAGGATGCTTAAAAAATATCTGTACATTATTTATTGGATGAATGATGTGATCATTAAAATTACGAATTGTGCTAAAAGTTTTCAAAGGATTTCAATGTAAAGAGGCTTATTCATTTATTTCGGTTACTGAATTTTTAATCCATTGTTTTGAAAATATAAAAAAAGCCGGTAAAAACCGGCTTATCAAATGGTTGAAATATTATTGGCCAATTTTCTTTTTTAAGCCGGCATCAATAGCATCTAAAAAGGCTTCGGTATTTAAATAATGCTCACCTTCTTTTACATTATTACCATGTATGCATACTGCCAAATCTTTTGTCATTTTACCGGATTCAACTGTTTCTATACAAACATTTTCCAGGGCGTTACAAAATTCGATGAGTGGTTGGTTGTCGTCGAGTTTTCCCCTAAAGGCCAATCCTCTTGTCCATGCAAAAATAGATGCAATGGGATTTGTGCTGGTGGGTTTACCTTGCTGGTGGTTACGGTAATGGCGGGTTACTGTACCATGCGCTGCTTCAGCTTCCATGGTTTTTCCATCTGGTGTCACCAAAACGGAAGTCATTAAACCCAGTGAACCAAAACCCTGGGCAATGGTATCGCTCTGCACATCGCCATCGTAATTTTTACAAGCCCATACAAAATTGCCATTCCATTTTAAGGCACTCGCAACCATATCATCAATTAAGCGATGTTCATAAACGATACCTGCTTTTAGGAACCCGTCTTTAAATTCATTGTTATATACTTCTTCAAAAATATCTTTAAAGCGGCCATCGTATTTTTTTAAGATGGTATTTTTTGTAGAAAGGTAGAGTGGCCATTTTTTGCTCAATGCCATATTGAAACAACTCCGTGCAAATCCGTATATACTCTCATCCGTATTATACATAGAGAGCGCTACGCCATCTCCTTTAAAATCGTACACTTCAAAAACCTGGGCGGCGCCGCCATCTTCAGGAGTAAAAGTCATCGTTAATTTTCCCTTTCCTTTTATTACGGTATCGGTGGCCCGGTACTGGTCGCCAAATGCATGCCGGCCTACAATGATGGGTGCATCCCAATTGGTTACAAGCCGGGGAATGTTTTTTATTACGATGGGTTCCCGGAACACAGTACCATCTAAAATATTACGGATGGTTCCATTGGGGCTCTTCCACATTTGTTTTAATGAAAATTCTTTTACCCGGGCTTCATCGGGTGTGATGGTAGCACATTTAATACCCACACCATGTTTTTTGATGGCATTGGCTGCATCAATGGTTACCTGGTCGTTGGTTGCATCCCGGTGTTCAATACCCAGGTCGTAATATTCAATAGGCACTTCCAGGTAGGGAAGTATCAGTTTGTCTTTAATAAAACTCCAGATGATTCTTGTCATTTCATCACCATCCAGTTCTACCACAGGGTTTGCTACTTTAATTTTTGCCATATTTTTATTTGTTTCTTAAATTTAAAATGAATGTAAAATATTTTGGTTTATAAGCTGGAACTTTTCTTAAGTTGACCATCGCCGGTAAACATCCCCATATTGGCAATTACCTCGTTTCCAAATTCACTGGTTTTAAGCAAGGTGGCGCCTGTCATTAAATTATAAAAATCGATGGTTACGGTTTTTCGCATAATGGTGGCCTGTAGTGCCGTTGTAATAATTTCGGCGGCTTCTTTCCAGCCAATATAATCAAGGAGCATGCAGCCACTTAAAATGACAGATGAAGGATTCATACTATCCGTGCCTGCAAATTTGGGAGCGGTACCATGTGTTGCTTCAAATACGGCATACCCTGTTTTAAAATTAATATTTGCGCCGGGTGCAATGCCAATTCCTCCTACTTCGGCGGCCAGTGCATCAGAAATATAATCTCCATTCAGGTTGAGAGTGGCAACTACTGAAAAATCGTTGGGTGCAATTAAGATTTGTTGTAAAAAGTTATCAGCAATCATATCTTTCACTAATAATTTACCGGAACTTAAGGCTTCTCTTTGTACTTCATTTGCATGCGCTTCTCCTTTTTCTTTTTTTAGTGTATCCCACTCATCCCAGGTAAAAGTATATTCACCAAATTCTTGCCGGGCTACTTCATACCCCCAGTTTTTAAAGCCTCCTTCCGTAAATTTCATGATATTGCCTTTATGCACAAGGGTGACTGAGGGGAGTTTATTTTCTAATGCATATTCAATGGCAGCACGAACCAATCTTTTGCTTCCCTGGTTTGATACCGGCTTTACCCCATAGCTGGAGTCGCCGGGAAAACGAATGTTTTTGACACCCATTTCTTCAATCAGGAATTTCTCAAACTTTTGGGCTTCTGCACTACCTGCTTTCCATTCGATGCCCGCATATATATCTTCGGTATTTTCTCTAAAAATCACCATATCCACTTTTTCAGGATGTACAACGGGCGAGGGTACCCCTTTAAACCATTTTACCGGCCTTACACAGGCATACAAATCGAGATCCTGCCGCATAGCTACATTTAAAGATCGAATACCGCCTCCAATGGGAGTTGTGAGCGGCCCTTTGATAGACACCATAAATTCCCGGGCAGTTTGTAAAGTTGCTGCCGGTAACCATTCTCCTGTTTGCTTAAATGCCTTTTCACCCGCCAGCATTTCTTTCCATTCAATTTTACGCTCACTGCCATAAGCTTTTTCTACAGCAGTATTAAAAACTTTTTCAGCTACTTTCCAAATTTCGGGGCCAATCCCATCTCCTTCAATAAAGGGTATAATGGGATTATTGGGTATTATTAATTTACCATCTTTTCCCATTGTTATTTTACTGGCCATATGATTTCTTTTTGATACCGGTTTTAAAGAGCCGCAAAAGTACTAATTCATTTTACCAAATAAAAACGCTTTTCAGGAACACTAAGAATTTTTATTTTTTATAGACCCATTAAATTAAATAACCCCCAACGAATTGGGGGTTATTATGACAACTAATTGAACCTAATCAATTAGTACGTTCGCCGAACCCTGAAATTAGAGCTGACAATATAAGTTGCTGATGTTGTGTTTCCGGTAAATGTTCCTGTAAAGTTACCGGCAATAAAGCTTCCGATGGCACCCAGTTCAGTAATATTAACATTTATTAAACCTACGGGTGTTAGTTGTTCGCCAATAGTAGTAGGCGGTAAAAATTTCACCAGGTTTTGTGTACTGTTCAGGGCAATATTAGCTTTAACAAAAACCAGGTTTGTTTCATAATTATTGGCCACACTATAGCCGCTGATTCCAATATCTGCATTATTGGTACCATTATAAGCTACGTGTTCCGATAAGCTATCAGTAGGTGCTGTAAGGTTATAGGTTGTGCCATTAATATTCATATTCCAATATTGTTGTGTAGATATTCCACAAGCTTGTAACGTAGCCATATTATTTGCTCCGGCATGAATATTTACTGTTACCGGCAGGCTTTGCTCTCCACCAGCAATATCTTCAGCAATAAAAACTACATTTTCAGGCCCGTCACATAGCAGGTAATGCCAGCTATAATGCCCGTTTGTAATAGGAATTATATTAAATCCGGATGGGGAATGGATAAACATGCGCCCGTGAATAACCGCTGCATTGCTGCAATTGGTAACCGTGCCTTCCACATTGGCTGTAAGGGTTGGCGAAGGTGAAATAATAATATCACCCAGTGAAAGGGCTGTAGTACCGGTAGTAAAAATTTGTGTGTACACCGGTTGGCCACAATTATGATCACTAAAAACTTCCATTTTTAATTGGGTATTAGAAAATACAGCTCCTGATACATAGCCGGAAGAATCGGTGTAACCGTAAGATGCCATTTGAGGATTACTGACAACGCTTATTTTTACCCAGGCATGCGGCACGGCTTCACCGGCTGTATTTTTAATGGTCATACTCAATTGAATATAGTTGGCAGGCATATCGCAATTCCAGAATGAAAAATGGCTAACATCGCCTACATATTCATTACCTGTTTTCAAGGCGCTTCCTTCTTCAATCCACAATCCTTTTGCTTCATCAAAATGCCAAAGCTTAATACTGGCAGGCGCCGATGACAAAAGTGAAGCGGGTAAAGGAAAATGTACGGTTGCTTTTTTACCGGAAGTTATTTGTAATTTTTCGCCAGTTGCCCCGGTGAGTTCAACAGCAGCCATGCCATAGGTAGTAAGTAATTGCATATTATTATCTGAATTGATGGCCCTTAAATCACCGGGCATTTCGCTATGCAATGCACGGGAACTGGGGTCTATCCAATATGCTGCAACCTGTACCGGGCCTGTGTATGCTGCTTGCGTAGTGGCATTGATTACAGCATTTGCCGGGAGTTGGATGCGAAGGCCGCTAGTTGTAGATACTGTGCCTCCCGAAGCTGCATCAATGGACCCGGCATTTACTTTGGGCAATAATTTCATCCTGAAAAATGCCTGCTTTCCTTCTTCGGCCATAAATGTTTTAATGGCATTAAAATACCCGGGCATGGTTACCGTTACTACGGCAGCCGTTTTGGTTACTTCTGTGGCGCCAAACTCAAAATAACCAAATTGATTGGTGCTGGTAGTGGCGCTGCCCAGTTTTACCACAGCCCCAGAAACGGGTAAATTATTTTCATTACTCACAAATCCCGATACGGCAGAAATGGTTACCCGGCTTGTAAAATCAGGTAAAACAGGTTCTGTTACCGGATCGGAGCCACTTAAATCTTTTTGGCAGGAAATAAATGATAAAATAATGATTACAGGAAGTAAAAATTTTAAATACTTCTTGAAGTGATAAATGGATTGCATATTTACAATTGTTTAATGATGATGGACAGTTTTTTTTATAGATGCCGTCATTATTAAAATTGTTGCCTCAGTCAAAATATTAAATAGCCAGGCTGCAGTTTATCCATTCATCATCGAATGTGGCATGATATTTTTCATAAAAATGAATAGCAGGCTCATTCCAGTTTAATACCTGCCATACAATACCGCTGAATTTTTTCTCTTTTGCAATACGTATCAAAGAATCCATCAGCAGGCTGCCCAGGCCATGGCCTCTCATGTTTTTTGTAACTATAATATCTTCCAGGTACATACGGCATCCTTTCCAGGTGCTATAGCGTATATACCAAAGCGCAAAACCTTTTACCTGCAGTTGCCCATTTTCTTCCGTTTCGGCTACAATAGCTTCCCATACCGGTTTTTCTCCAAACCCAGATTCTATAAAATGATCCATACTTACCGTAACTTCCTGGGGCGCTTTTTCGTACTCGGCTAATTCATTAATAAGGGTAAACATGGCGGAGCAATCTTTCTTTTGTGCTTTTCTTATTGTTATTTGCATATCAGGGGCCTTTATAATCGTATCGTATTTTCACCTGGTTGTTTTGGCTTAAATTGGTATTAATGTAATAAGCCTTTCTAAATTTCCCGTCAATAATTTCAAGTAAAGAAGTATTGGGCGGGATCGCACCCAGGTTATCTGCTACAAAAATAATATTATTTATTCCCGGTTCCAGTGTAACAGTTAAGAACTGTGGTTTTTTCTTTACTGCAAACCCTTGTACTATCCATTGGTCATTAATGCTCAGGCTGATGCTATCGCCATCTTCTACCGCATCGTCCCAAATAGCTAATGTAATTTGAGCCGAATTTAATTTTATACTATCTACCAGTTTGGTTTCTCTTTCTAAAGCCCGGTCAGTGATTTTGATATTTTTTGGCGGGGGAGGATTCCTGGTGGTTTGCCAGTTGTTTTCTTTTTTTTGAGGGTAATAATATATTTTGGCTACTATAAAAGTGGCGGAAATATCTGCTTTGTTTGCAAAATTAATGGCAAATTGATCCTGCTCGAATGCCAGGTTTAGTTTGGCTGTATTGGGCGGCACATGGCCATAGTTATCGGCATAAAAGCAAAGCAGGTTCATGCCGGTATCCAGTTGTATTTCTGCAGTAGGATTTTGTTTGCTTACATCTATTTTGTCTAAAATAGTTTTACCGTTAAGTGTTACCGATACGGTATCATTATCTACCCGGTTATTATCTGTAAAATGTAAAATACCATGGGCAGACCGTACCTGTATGCTATCCATAATACCATAGTAAACACCAGACATCCAGGGATATAAAATTTTATCAACCGATTCACTTTTCCAGGGTTCGCTGTTAATTTTATTTAGAACAAGAGGAGCTTCTTTTAAGGAATCTCTTAGTTGCATAGCCAGGTGGCGAAAGGCATCTGTATAATTTAATAAAGAGGGCATGGTTACGCCATATTTATTCGTAGGTATCCGCTCTGCCTGTAATGTTTCATAACCCCGATGCTTTTTATATTGAAAAACCCCGTTCAGCATCACCGTCCAGGCACCAATAGAAAAGGGGGTTTCCTGAACCGGGATTTTATTTCTGCCAATGGCTAAGCTGCCATCGTTTTTTTTTACAAGCAGTAATTCATATGCTCCCGAAAAATTACCATATGTAATTTTTAATTGGGCAGGATACAATGTATTTTTTTCGGGGTTGGCAATTTGTAAACGTATATGCAGGGAGGCGCTATCGCTTTTATACATTTCCCAGGTACCTGTATAAACATTTTTCTGTGCGTTGGCCTGCAGCAAAAAAAATACACATACGAAAATGCAGTATGTACGAGCCGGTATGTAAATGAATTTATTCAAAAAGCTCCAGTTTGTTTTTTGGCCTGCGGGCATCCTGCCATAAAAATCCTTTTAAGATCTTAAGCTCCCCCGGAATTTGGTTTAATGGATACAGGGCATTATCCACATCATTGATGTATTTTATTTTGTTCATCTGCTTATTTAAAAAATAGGCTTCTATTACATCGCTTTTACTTCGGTTCATACCAATATAGGCGCTGTCATCATCTTGCGGGTAAAAAATACTTTCGGCTGGTGATCCTTTTATTCTTACATAATCTATATTCCCATTTTTAAAATAGGCATTCAGGGTGCGGCCGCCAATTTGATTATACATGCTATTGTTTTCTTTCCCAATCACCATACTGTTATTAAATACAGATAAATGCTGAGGCTGCTGATTTTTAGTAAACATATACATGGTATCTCCGCTCACCTGGTTTTTTCCGTTCCAAAAAACGGGATCCTGGTATAATCGAAATACAGAATCTTCGGTGGAATAATATAAGCTGTCGCATACGGCCTGGAGTGAATCATTAAAAATTCGCACATGGTGAAAGGCAAGGATATAGCGAATGGTATCTGAAGCAGAACCAATTTCTACCGTAGTGGTTTTATTGAGCGTATCGGTTTTTATAATAGTGTGATTCCCGTTTTTATCATATTTGCGTATGCCGGAAAACAGGGTATCGGCTGCTACATAGGTACTGTCATTGTCTTTATGGATAATCATTACGGGTTTGCGGGTTCCCAGGAATGAATTCTCTTTTTTATTCAGGTATAATAAATCGCCAATAAGGGTTACCTGGTTTACACTATCTACAATTTTACCCCGGTCTTCTATTTGTGCAATACCCGATTTTTCATCGTAAGCAATACGGCCCCCGGTAACAGAATAATTACTATCGCTGATTGCGGAACGGTCAAAAAATTCTGCCTGGCCGGTTTCTAAATTATAAATCCCGTTTTTGGTATTGATGATCGCCCCGTCTTTATTTACAATGGTGGTAGGTGCAATAAAATAAGCAGATTTTAATTGCATATTATACCGCAAACTATCGGCTTTTATATCATATTTGGGATCGGTAAGGTGTACGTATTTTTTAAAATATACATCTTTGGTATCTGAATAATAAGTGGCATCGGTGCTGGTGAGTATGGTATTTCCATTTACCACTTTACCTCCGTTTTTATAGGTACCAATACCGGTAGCAACATCATACTGCAAATCATCAGTAAACAAAGTGCCTTTCCCATCTGTTAAGCGTACTTTATTTTTAAGATAGGCCATGCGTTCGGGGCCTACATAGCGAAGGTATTGTGCGTAAGTATGTACACTGTCTGCATCATTAATATGTACGTTTCCAAAACACTCTGCAATACCGGTTTGTTGGTTTACAGCAATACTATCTGCTGAAATTTTTGTATTTCCCTGTTGCACACGGGCATCCCCGGCAAGGGTAACAATGGTATTTTGTTCATCTATTTGTTTTTGCCGCATGGAATTGCCATGTATTATTTGGATTATGCGGCTAGTGTCTTGTGCTGAACAAATAAGCGTTTGGCTTCCGTAAAAGAAAGCAATAAGCATTAATATTTTTATAGTGGGAGCAGTCAAGCCGGTCTTGTATTTGCTGCAAGATGCAAAAATAAATGATAACAGTTTGATAAAATCCTTATGGGTTCACCTTTTCAATATAGTAGGGGCTGTTTAAGGTATCGGGTACGGGTACAGCAATGGGCTCGTTTTTTTGTTTTTTACCAAAGAGCGAAATGCTTACATATCTTTTGGGGTGAATGCGGATGTCATCAATCAGCAGGTTTAATTTATTACCGGTAGAGGCAAGGTTTTGATATAGGGTAGGGTCATTAATTAATTTGCCCAAAGTGCCATCGTTGGTACTTAATTTAGCCATGGTTTTTTGAAGGTCATTTATAGCTGCATCCAGGCTGTTCATTGTTTTTTGTAAATCAATCTGCGAAAGGTTGCTTGTTGTTTTATCCAGGTTGCTTACAATGTGGCTAACTTTTTCATTATTATTAGCGAGGTTACCGGTAACGCTGTTCATATTATTCAAGCTCTTTACCAGCGGGCTGCTTTCGCTTAGTAAAGCATTCAATTGGGCAGTTGTTTTAATAAAAGAGGCGGTGATGGTATTTACATTTTGAAGGATATCCCCAATATTATTTTTTGCCCGTGGATCGATGATAGAATTGATATTTTGTATGGTAGTATCCAGGGTAGAAATGGCTTTCCTTACTTCATATAATACGGGATCTACTTTTTTAAGTACTTCATCAAAAATACCTTTATTGGCATCGGTAATTAGGGTGTCTTTATTGTGCAAAAAGGAATTGGCATCGCCTAATTTGATCTCGATATTGGTAGTACCCAGTGGATTGGGTTTTACAATGGCGATTGAATTACTGGGTATTTGAATGTCTTTGGTAATATTAAAATCTACCAATATTTCCCGCATATCTTTTGATGGCGTAATTCTGTACACGGTACCCACTTGCATACCATTAATGAAAATAGGATTTGAATTTTGCAAACCCTGAATATTTTCATACACGGCATATAATGTGGTACTTTTACTAAAAAGTTTTTTGCCTTTTAAAAAACTAAATCCCAAAATCAAAAGTGTGATAGCTACAACTACGATGGCACCCACCTTTGTTTCATTAGAAATTTTCACAGTCCAGTTTTAATTTAAAAATATATTTCCCTTACATCCATTCTTCCATAATCATATGTAACCAATGAATATATCCATTCATTAATCAAATTATTAGCCAAAGTTATACGAATGCAATATAATCTGCTCAATTTTGTGCAGTATGGGGCGATTCTAATATTTTTTTATAACGAATAACGGCTTTGGTAATTGCTTCTGCCAGTTCCTGCTGGCCTTTTTCGCTGCTTAAGTATTTTTCATCAGCCGGGTTATTGATAAAGCCGGTTTCAATAAGAATGGCCGGCATATTTGTGGCTTGTAATACCCATATTCCTTTTTGGCGCTGGCTTACACCCAGTGCAGGGCGATGGGTTTTTTCAATTTCATCATTTACCAGGGTGGCCAGGCGGTCACTTTTTTCCTGGTAGCGTTTTGCATACACTTGTGCCATTACCCGGCCTTCCGGGGTATTAAAATCAAAATTATTATACGTAGAATCTTCGCCGGTTTCAATTTCAAAATCACCTTCTTCCCGCATGATAGCTTTTAATTTTTCACTTGTTTTAGCAGCCGCAAATATCCATACACTGGTACCAGACCGGGTGAGGGGCAGTTTATAATATTCATATACCGGTTCGGTAACCTGGTAAGGAGTCGAAATCTTTTTTCTGTGCTTTCCTTTTCCTTTGTAGGTTATTCTATGCCGGGTAACCGTACGGGTGCCTACTTGCCTGCGCCCGGTTTTTAAGGGGCCGGAATCGGCATGGATACAAAGAAATAAGTCGCCTTTTACATCGTTGGCAATATTTGCTTTTTCACGGGGATCCTGGTAAATATCGGTAGTTCGGGTAGGAACTATTTTTACATCGGGTAATTGTTTTTTCAATTCTTCCACTACTTTTTTAGATATGGCCAGGGTAACATCTTTTTCTTTAGTTCCTAAAGAATTTTCATATTGGCCAACAGCACCGGCATCTTTGCCTCCATGCCCCGCATCAACAACAATCGTTTTTAATAGTTTTTTAGATGTTTGTGCAAATACCTGGGTTTGGCTGAATAAAAAAAGAATAGAAATAAGTAAAGAGAAATTTATTTTCGCCATAATGATTCAATGGGTTTAATGGGTTTGTTTTAACTCAATAATTAACAATTGCTATGTTTTAATATCTATTTTTGCGTTCAACTATTTTATGAGGCATATTTACAAAGGTAAAGCAAAAAAAAATTGGGCTCTCTACTGCATTCACATATGTGCCATTTTATTATGCCATGTAGTTTCCTTTGCACAACAAGACTCATCGCTGCCCACTATTACCAATAAAAATATACCGCAAAAAGTTAACGCAGGGTTAATTCCCCGCCTCCATGATTCTACCCGGCTTAACGATACAACTGTAAAAATAGTGTCTGATACTTTTGATTTTAAAATTTCGAAAGATTCATTGGCAGCCCCTGTATTTTCTCATGCAGAAGATTCTATGGTATTGTATGTGCCTGAAAAAAAAATTATTTTATATGGTAAATCTTCTACGGTAAAATATATTGACAATGAACTGGGCGCTCCGCAAATAGAATATGATCAGCAAACAGCGCTGGTAAAAGCAATGTTGAAAAAAGACAGTACGGGTAAGGTTATTGCTTTTCCTTATTATAACCAGGGAGAATCTAAAATGGTGATGGATACCATTATTTTTAATATGAAAACGGGTAAGGGATTTACGAAAGGCACTTATACCAAACAGGGCGAAATGTATGTATATGCCGAAACCATTAAACGTACCAGTCCCGATATTTTTTATGCCTATAAAGGGAGGTTTACCACTTGTAATTTAGATACCCCTCATTTTGCTTTTGTAAGCCCGCATATAAAATTTGTAAACAAAAAATGGGCCTATTCGGGGCCGGTGCACCCGGAGTTTGAAGGGGTACCTGTTCCTATTTGGCTGCCATTTGGAATTTACCCGCTTAGTACTGGCAGGCGCTCGGGCTTATTGTCTCCTGAGTTTACCACCAATAATGAGTTAGGCTTAGGACTTACTGGCCTGGGTTACTACCGTATTTTAAGCCCTTACTGGGATGCTATTTTCCGTACAGAAATATATTCTTATGGCACCTGGGCAGCACAATTGAACCCCCGCTATTATAAAAGATACCATTACCAGGGAAGTTTCAATCTTAATTACCGTTCTACCAAAGCGCTCGATCAACCGGCCAGGAAAGACATACAAATTGCCTGGGTGCATTCCAGCGATAATAAAGCCAGGCCCGGGGTAAGCTTCAGAGCCAATGTGTTGGCAGGAAGCAGTAAATACAATTCTTCTATACCCAATGATCCCCGGCGCAATTTCAACAATCTGATGAATTCTTCCATCAGTTATTCAAAAAACTGGTCGAATAAAAATATTATAATTAATGCCGGCCACAGCCAAAATACCAACGAGAAATTAATAAACCTCACATTTCCCGATATTTCTTTTTCGCTTAACACATTATATCCATTTCGCCGGCATGAACCGGTGGGAGCCTATAAATGGTACGAAAACCTGGGCATTGGCTTAAGTTCTATTGCTAAAAGCCAAAGTTTTTTTTATGATACGGCGAAAGCTGTTTTTCACCAGTTAAATAACAATTTAAAATATGCAGCTTCTCATAGTGTACCCATCACGCTGGCCTTACCTTCGCTGGGGCCTTTACAGGTTTCACCCTCGGTATCGTACAATGAAAATTGGTACCAGCAAAAAACACTTAAGGAATGGAACGCCGTTACTAAAAAAGTAGATACCCTCTCTGTACAAAAAGGTTTTTTTACCGAGCGTGAAATTTCATTTGGTATGAGTTTGTCCACTCGTATTTTTGGGATGTTTACATTTCATCGGAAAAGGGGAGTGCAGGCCATCCGTCACGAAATAAGGCCACTGGTTTCTTTTAATTTTAAACCCAATATCAATAGTAAGCATTTTAGAACCATACAAATTGATAGTATTGGCACAATAGCTCCTTATAGTATTTATGCCAGTAATTTATTAGGAAATTTTGGAAATGGCCGTTCGGCATCCATGTCATTTAGTATTGATAACAATATCTCAATGAAAACACGCAGCCGGAAAGATACTACAGAGAAAAAAATAACTTTACTTGATGGGCTCCGTTTAGATGGCAGTGTGAACTTTTTACTTGATTCCTTTAAATTCTCTCCCTTGCGCCTGTCGGCGAGAAGTAATTTGTTTAATAAAATCGGGTTGACGGCCAGCGCCGGTTTTGACCCTTATCAAACCAATATAGCAGGTAAAAGAATTGATAAACTTATATGGCGTAATAACCCCATTTCACTTGGCCGCTTAACGAATGTAAATATATCTTTGCAAAGTAGTTTTAAAGGAGGCGATAAAGGAACAGGTAAAAGGGGGATAAGCCCTAATAATAACCAAATCATCAATGCGGTAGGAGCTGATGGGTTGCCTATAGCAGATTATGAACAGGAAGCGGCTTATGTACGCAACAACCCGGCAGAATTTGCTGACTTTAGTATTCCCTGGAGTATTGATTTCAGTTATACATTTATTTATACCCGGCAGTATAGTTCCACATCCGGTTGGCTGCCCGGCAATTTTAACCAGAATGCCACTTTCAATGCATCCCTGAATCTTACACCCAAATGGAAACTGGGTTCCAATGGATCGTATAATATTACCACTAAACAATTGGGGATGCTTAGCGCTTATTTATCGAGGGATATGCATTGCTGGCAAATGGCCATCAACGTTTCACCCGTGGGGTTATATCGTTTTTTTAGTATCAGCCTTTCTCCCCGTTCGCCTATATTGAGAGACCTGAAAGTAAATCGTACCCGGTCTTTTATTGATCTGTAAAAAATGATTATTGCTGGGAGAGGATCACTGTTTTCATTTGTTGAAATACCGTTTCTTTTAATGATTCCACCGTTTCATTTACGGGAGATACAGGCGGTAAGAATTGCATTCTTAGTTTTGCAGGCAGTAAATAAAATGTTTTATGAACAGGCATGGCCTTTTGGGTGCCAGTAAGTACGCAGGGTATTATTTGTTTTTGCGAAGCGATAGATAATTTAAATGCGCCATCATAAAATTTTTTCAAGGGTTCACCCGTGCGGTTACGGGTACCTTCAGGGTAAATACACATGTGCATACCTGCTGCCAATACCGCTTTCATTTGTTCAAAACTGCGGCTGCGGCTTTTATCATCTTTACGGTTTACCAATACAGCGCCTCTTTTATAAAACCATCCAAATACCGGCACTTTAGCAAATGAAGATTTGGCAATGGTTTTATTACTCCCGGGTACATAGGGAGCCGACAGGGGCACATCCAGCATACTATTGTGATTAAAAAGCACGATATAATTTTTATCTTTTTCAAAATAAGCCCGGCCCTCTACTTTTACAGGGCAGGCAATTAACCACAACCATACATTCATCCAGATTTTTGAAACGGCAATAAAATAAACCTGTCCCTTTTTGTAGTCTTTAAAAAGATAGGATACCATCGAGGGTAAAAAAATAAGAATAAAGCTGAGGATAAAAACGAGCAAACCCCAGGCTGCCCAAACCCTGGCGAAAATATCAGTACAAAATTTCTTCATGAATGCAATTTACGGGGTTAATAATTTCCAATTAATGGGGGTTTCTCCATGAGCCATTAAAATCTCATTGGTTTTTGTAAAATGCTTACACCCAAAAAAACCTTTATGCACCGAAAAAGGGGAGGGGTGTGCTGCTTTTAAAACAAAATGTTTTGTTTCATCTATCAGCGCTTGTTTTTGCATGGCAAAATTACCCCATAGTAAAAAAACAACATGCTCTTTTTGATCTGAAATTTTTTCAATGACGGCATCTGTAAATTGAGCCCAGCCACTCATAGCATGGCTATTGGGTTCTTGCGCCCGAACAGTTAATGAGGCATTGAGTAATAATACACCCTGCTGTGCCCAGGGTAGCAGGTTGCCGGATGTTACAGGCATTACAGTTCCTGTATCCTGCTGAATTTCTTTAAAAATATTGATGAGCGAAGGAGGCGGTTTTATACCATAGGGAACCGAGAAGCTAAGGCCATGCGCTTGCCCTTCCCCGTGGTAGGGATCTTGCCCCAGGATTACCACTTTTACTTTATCAAAGGGTGTTTGATTAAAGGCATTAAAGATGAGGGGCCCCGGCGGATAGATTGTTTTTCCTGATAATTTTTCTGTTTTAAGAAAAAGAACCAATTGCCCAAAATAAGTTTTTGTAAACTCATCTTTTAAAACTTCTTTCCAGGATGGATGAATTTTTACATCCATAATTTATTTTTTTAAAAGCCTGTTTTTTGCAGATGATATCCACATATTTTTTGAAAATAAAAAAAAACAGGCAGCTATGGCTGCCTTTGTGATCCGGATTGGATTCGAACCAATGACCCTCAGCTTAGAAGGCTGATGCTCTATCCAGCTGAGCTACCGGACCCAATTAAGGGCTGCAAAGATAATTTTTTGCAGTAAATTGGCAATTATTTTTAGATAATCATTATATTTAAATCTACAATTGCAAATACTAAAAAGATATAATCTTATATATTTGTTAAAAATATTTAAAATTCATATGGATTTAGGCATTAACTTTGCAACAACTAAAAGTAACTAAACTAATAAAAACTCCTAACTACTTGGGGTACAATTAAATTAAAATTAGCGTTTATGAAACAAAAAATTGCGTTAGCGATTACAATGATGGCTCTAACCATCGGAGCTACTGCACAGAATTCTAAAAGCAGATTTGCATCTGAAACAAAACCTGCCTTATTTGGAATACACTATGTAGCTGCAGATTTTATTACACCAGAAACTTTTAAAAATCAAAGTGTATCTGCGAGAAATTTTGCGAAATTGAAAGATATGGGACAGGGCTTATCTCTTTCTTATTGGAAAGGTTTAACACCTACTATTGATTTCTCAACCCGGGTGAATGCAATTTTTTATGATTATGCCGCCGATGTACGCATGGAAGCTACTGATAAAAAAGAGATTGGGTTAGAATTAGAACCCAGCCTGAATTTTCGCCCCATTAAAGACAACAACCTGTTTGCACCTTTCTTAACTGCAGGTGTAGGCGGTGGTTATTATACCGGCAAATTTGGTTCTTATGCTCCGCTGGGTGGTGGCCTTCAATTAAATTTCAACAGTGTTTCTTATTTGTTGGTTCAAATGCAATATCGCTTTGCACTCACTAAAGATGTATTAAAAGATCATTTATTTTACTCATTGGGCTTTGCACAAAATTTTGGTCCTGAAAAACCAAAAGTAGTTGCCCCCCCACCACCACCACCCGTAGCAGATCGGGATGGCGACGGTGTTCCTGATGCAGATGATAAATGCCCCGATACCCCGGGATTGGCATCTTTACAAGGTTGCCCCGATCGGGATGGCGACGGTATTGCTGATGTTGATGATAAATGCCCCGATGTAGCCGGTATTGCAAAATACCAGGGTTGCCCAATACCAGATACCGATGGTGATGGTATTAATGATGAAGAAGATAAATGCCCAACTGTAAAAGGGGTTGCCCGTTACCAGGGTTGTCCTATACCCGATACCGATGGCGATGGCGTAAATGATGAAGAAGATAAATGCCCCACTCGTCCCGGCCCGGCAAGCAACCAGGGTTGCCCGGTAATTGCAAAAGAAGTGATTGAAAAAGTGAACATGGCAGCTAAAA
>MKTX01000010.1 GCA_001898465.1 Sphingobacteriales bacterium 39-19
AAACTGCCCTGGAAGCTGGTGTATGTAGAAGAACTTCTATCTAAAAAAGAAATGCTCATTCGGGAGAGAAAATTAAAAAGGGGTTGTATATAAAGAATAGAAATAAGTGAAGCAAAAAAACCTATGTAAATCGCTATAGTAAGTGGTTTTGTACTAAATGAGGTTATGCTGTTTAATGCTAAACGTATTAATGCCTTATTGGAATATTTTGAGGTTCCATGTACTCTTTTTCCTACTGAATAAGGGATGCCGATCTGTTTAAAGCCTACCCACTTGAAAAGGCCCCGAAAAAAAGGATTATCTTCATGTATCGTTTTAATTACTGAAAGTACTTTTTTATCGATGAGTTTGAAGTCAGAAATGCCATTCTCCAATTTTACATCTGCTAGTTTTGATATAACCCAGTAAAATATTTTAGATGATGCATTAGAAAGAGACGAAGTATTTCTGTTTTTTTCTTTCCGGTATGCGTACACGAGGTCATATCCTTTTTGCCATTGCTCAATCAAATCGGTGATCAAATCGGGCGGATGTTCAAGGTCTGAATCCAATGTAATTACCGCATCAATAGCAGGAGAAATATGCTGAAAACCTGCCAATAAAGCTACATCTTTACCAAAATTCCTGGAAAAACTCAAATAAGAAATGTTCCTATACTTAGCCTCCAGAATTTTTACTTTTGAAAGTGTTTTATCTGTACTTCCGTCATCAATAAAAAAAATTTCGTAGCAGCAATGAGCAATATTTTTAAATACATTATCTACGGCCTGGGTAATTGCAAAAACATTATCCTCTTCGTTGTATAAGGGAATTAAGACGATTATCTTTTTTATGATAAATGTATCGTTGTACATTTAAACCTGCTTCATTTTTTAATGTTTGGGAAAACTCATTTTGCACATTCCCATTATATAGTTTCTATATAAGGTATGGATTTTTACATAATAAAAATCGTTACAAAATACGTACTGCCTTTAGCAGTATGATTAACCCTTTTTCATGAAAGTTGCTGTAAGCACAGGAAAAGGTTGGGCTGGCTAAAAATAAATTGGCCCGTTGGCTAGTGCCGGTGCAGAAAATATGGTTACCGGGGAAGCCGAAATGGCTATTTGAATTAATACCAGTGATTCCTCTAATCACTCAAATTCTCTATTTATCATTTTAAAATCGCTGAAACTGTGGTACGTTCTACACCCCCTGTTGCCAATACCTGCTTTTTATCATTCCCATTGGCACTACAACTAAATAAGCTAAAAGGGGGTGGGTTAAAATAGCCAATTACATGAAACAATAATCGGCTACCATCAGGAGTCCAGCTTGGCACCCCGTTTACTTTTCCATCATGCAAAACCAATACATCCGCTGAGCCATCCGGTTTACATTTATAAATATCATGGTCTTGTGTAAAAAATAAATTTATAAATGCCCCTTTACTATACGCTATCCACTGTCCGTCCGGCGACCAGGCAGGATCATAACAATATTTATCATCAAAAGTTAAACGTACCTGGTTTTCCATTAACTGCGTAACAGGGTTTAAGGTTGCCTGGAATATTTCGGCTTTTTCAGTATTCGCAGGGTCATTTAAATCTGAAGGCCCCACATAGGTTACTTTTTTCCCATCCGGCGACCAGGCCGGGTCTGCAAGATCATAAAGATATTTTGAAATGATCTTTGGGTTTGTGCCATCTGCATTAAAAACCACCAGGCGCCCCCGTGATACCATATCATTAATTGAGGGGTCTTTACATTTAGCCGTACCCAGAATTTGGGTTCCATCGGGAGACCATTTTGCATGTGCCTGCAATTCCCAGCCATTTGCTCCTTTTGCCACTATTACCTGGCCATGAGTACCATCTATATTAAAAACCATTAAATCGGATACTGTGTATGAATTAAGCCCGGCATTTTTGGGTGAGCGGTAGCATAGGAACCTGGTTTTATCCGGGCTTACTTTTATCCACCAGTAATCATTCGTAGCATCATTCACTAAATTTTTCTCGGCAGTTCCATCATAAGAATAAACCTGTAAATTTCCGTTTTCTTTATGATCGTAAAAATAAATAAGATTATTTGTGGTATCCGGGGGGATTACAGTGTTATCCTTACTGCAAGAAATAAATGTAAAAGAGACAAGGAAACCAATTAAAAAACCAGTTAAGATTTTCATTTGAGGTTTTTAAATGATTATTTAAAATACCATTGACACAATAAATCTATTACTTTATCCAAAAAAATCAAAACGGTACCTGTTAAGAAATAGGTAATATGCTGTATGATATACTATCGGGGACTCTAAAATAGAGTTCGACAAAGAAATTTATTTTCTCATTTCTTCCATCCCCTTAAAAAATCAGTTACAGGCATTCTCTTTTTCCCTTCCATTTGCACTTCATTAGCAAAAATAAATCCATCTGCACAGGCAAATGCCATATAGGTTTTGCCGTCTGTTTGCAGTTGCCCCGCCTGCATAGGAGTAATACCCGGTAAAATTATTTCTTTACGTTTCTCAGCCTTATATATTTTAAATATTTTATCCTCTACTTTACAAAAAGCACCGGGATAGGGCGATAATCCCCTTATAAAATTATAAACTTCACTCACTGATTTTGTAAAATCAATTTCGCAATCTTCTTTAAAAATTTTTGGTGCCGGTTTCAGGGGAGAAGTATCAGATTCTTCTTGCGGCTTTTCTGCCAGGGTACCCTGTATTAAACCTTTCACTGCTTCCACCAATACTTCAGCTCCTATTGCTTTCATTTTATCGTGTACCTGTCCTGCATCATCATCCGGCAAAACAGGGAAACTCTTTTGTAATAAAATATTGCCTGTATCAATTTCATGCTTTAATTTAAAAATGGTTACACCCGTTTCAGTTTCACCATTCATTACCGCCCAGTTAATAGGAGCAGCCCCCCGGTATTGGGGTAATAAGCTTCCATGTAAATTTAAAGTACCCATCGGCGGCATGTTCCAAATCATTTCCGGCAGCATCCTAAAGGCAACTACTATTTGGAGGTCAGCTTTTAACTTTTGCAACTGGTCTATAAAAACAGGATCCTTTAGTTTTTCCGGTTGTAAAACAGGGATTCCCCGGGCTACTGAATATTTTTTTACAGCGCTTTGTTGTAGTTGCATTCCCCGGCCACCCGGTTTATCGGGGGCTGTTATTACAGCTACAATATGAAAGCCGGCTTGTACCAAAGCATCTAATGAGGCTACGGCAAAATCGGGTGTTCCCATAAAAACAATACGCAAGGGTTTTAGCGTGAGGTTAAAGGTTTCGGGTCCCGTTTCTTTTTTCTGCACTTCCATTTTTATCATGACAACAAAGGTAAATGAATGAACCTAAAAAATTTACGGGTAAGGAACAATGTTCCGGTAATCCTCATATCCTCCCCTGCTACATTATGAAGTTGAAAAATATTTTTCCCGCAAGTTCTTTTTGATAAACAACCAGCAGGTAAAATCATACAAAAAAGAATCAGGATGGTGCGGTTTATTCTTGGTATATATAAAAAAAGCAACTGCTTTTGCAATTGCTTTTTATTCTCGTTTCAGTGTATATTATAAATGTAATTTTCTCAATAAATCAGGGCTTAGCGCTGCTTTAGGCATTACAATACTGATGGTATTTATTTTAAAATAATCTTCTGACACGTTGATATAACCATGTAAAGGCCCTACATTGCCCCATGAATTCTTAACAACAAAAAATGTTTTTCCGGTTTTTGATTTTACAATTCCGGTTAAATGCATCAAATGATCATCTTGTGTAGTAAGATTTTCAAATAAATGCTGGCGGATGGATGCATTCACAGCATCTTCTTTTACATCGGCAGTAAACGGAGTAGTCGCATCCGGTGATACATACAAAGCCAATCCTAGCTGCTGGCGAAAGCCTTTATTGCTCACATCGGCATCCCACATAATGGTATAGCCTTTGTTGATAGCATCTTTCACGGCATCGGTAAATTCATCCAGTGGCATGTTATAATATTCCCCATTACTAAAGTTATCAGGCTGTTCTAAAACAAAAGTTTTATAATAAGGATGATGGGTAAATGAAGTAAGATTTATATAATCATCTGCATTAAAATGCAAAACTTCTTTTGCATATGATTGAGCGGTATAATTTTTTCCATTATATTCAAAATTTTCAGCGGGTTTTCCCATGGTTTCATCCAGGATAGCTTCATAGCCCTGTTGCCAATCGTCTGAAATGGGTTGATTTGCCAATAGGTTATCTAAATAACTTTTTAATTTAGTTACAAAGGCATCGCCGCCTGCTTTTTGGGAAAAAGGATACGCTGCTTCGGGCATGGCGCCATAATTTTTTATAGCCCTGATCACATCATGCCCCAATCCCCCTTCGCCAAATTGTGTTTTACCCTGGCGTAATAAATAATTGCGGGCTTTTTCTATATAAATGTTTCTTACCGTAAACATTTCGCTCACATCCACAGGTGCGGCAGCGGCTTTTAAAAGTTGGCTTTCTACTAATGAAGTTGTTGAAAAAGCCCAGCAGGTTCCCGTACTACCCTGGTTTTTCACCGGGGTTGCATTATTAATCTGATCAATATTAAAACCGGTATTTTTTTCGGGAGTAGCTACATCCTGTGCGAATAAGGTGCTGCTTAATAAAGCAAATGATAAACCAATAAAAAACCTTTTTGCCATTTTATACAAATATTAATAATTAACGATACATTCAAAGTTTTCTTCCCCGGCCCCCAATGCATTTGCGGCTGCATTACTTAATTGAATAATGATCTTTTCATTTTGTTTTAAGTTGGGAATTACATCAAGCACTTTAGCATATACTACTTTATTATTTGATGTATTTGTAATCTTTACAATGGAATTGGCCGGTGCCGAATTATGAAGGCAATAATATTTACCATCGTCCCAGCCACTGGTACTTTTAAACACACCCGCTATGCCAGTTTCTTCTGATCTTTTATCTGAACTATGATACGCTGATTTAAAAAAACCCGCCGATGTACTGGCATCTGCCTTAGCCAGCTCATTTTTTGTATTTGCAGGTACTGTGGGCGCTACCTGGATATTTTTGGGTTCTTCTATTTTCTTTTGGGGTTCTTCTTTATGTTCAATCACCTGTGCAACAGGTTCCTGCTTTTCCGGCTTCACTTCTTTTTTTGATTCGTTACCGCCTGGTTTATTTTTTTGGTAGCCCACAATTAAATTTACGCCTTCATTTACTCCATCGGAACTCAGATGGTTCCACTTCTTTAAATCTGCTATGGGTACTTTTCCATATTGCTGGCTGATTGCATATAAAGTTTCTTTTTTTTGAACTACATGATAAATGGGATTCCCTGTTTCCACATGTTCATCCGGTGTTTCATTTATTTTTGCAACGGGTGCCGGCACATGGGGTGCAGGTGTACCTTTCGCAGGAATTTTAATAACCTGCCCGATGGTAAGCCCCTGGTTAAAATCAAGATTATTAAAACTGGCAATTTCTTTGGGATGAATATTAAACTGCCTGCCCAGTGAATACAAAGTTTCTTTTGGAGCTACCGTGTGTGTGATATACGTTTTTCCTTCTTGTGCCAAAAGCGTAAGCGGCAAGCAGAACAAAACAAAAAATAATTTCTTCATTAAAAATATTTTCCTGCAAATATCAAGAAAAACATTCATTAAACTGCTTATTACTTGTTAAGAATGCGCCAGCCCGCCGGGTAATAATTATTAATGCGGCCGGGTAAAATTTTTATAAGTCCAAGTGGCAAGCCCCTGTATTGTAAAATACTCCAGCCTCTATGACTGGCATTGATGTGAATTTCGTTTTTACGCAGATAATCTAAAGCAGTTTGCTCATCAACTTCTGCAACCGGTAAAACGGGTGCCATGGGCTCACTTAATGCCCACTCATGCGAAGGAATATATTGGTTGCGTATCAGCTGCCCCATATTGATCCCGGCTTTTTTTATATACAGGTTTTGCTGTAAATATAAAACTGCTTGTAATAAATGATTTGGAATTGCCAGTACATCTTCCTTCCATTTTAAAAAATCAAACGGAATGGTGTCTTGCAAATAATTAGCTAAAACCTGTTGCTCTGCTTTTGAAGCCAAAACAGGTTTGTTCTTTAGTTTTTCATGCGGCCGGGAAGCTGCATCGCCTTTCTTCTGAAATACAGACAAATAAAATCCTTCTCCTTTTAAACGATCGGGATAAAAACGATAACCTGGAGATTTAGAATGTTTACTAAATGTTTCTACAATTCCCGGTAGCTGCGAAATTTGAATGGGCATGCCGGTAAAACCACCGGTTTCACAAATCCAATCGCTAATTCTTTCGTCTTCTTCATAAGAATAAGAACAGGTGGAATAAATTAAAATGCCACCGGGTTTCAATGCATTCAACACATCGGCCAGGATGCGCTGCTGACGCTGGCTGCAGAGTTCTACTGACTGCAGGCTCCATTCCTTTACCGCATCGGGGTCTTTACGAAATAAGCCACTGCCGCTACAGGGTGCATCCACTACAATACAATCAAAAAAATGAGGAAGGCGGTTAAAATCTTTAGGATCATTATTGGTCACCACTACATTCCCGGTGCCCCACTTTATTAAATTTTCAGTTAAGATATTGACTCTTGTTTTTATTACTTCATTACTAACTAACAAAGACCGGGGCGAAATAACAGATTGAATATGGGTAGATTTACCACCCGGGGCCGCACATAAATCAAGAATACGCAGCGGAACATTTTGGGGGAGGCATTGCCGCAAAGCCTGTTCTAAAAACATACTGCTTGCTTCCTGTACATAATAAGCACCGGCATGAAACCAGGGATCTAAAGTAAAGGAAGGGCGCTCATTTAAATAATATCCACAGGTACTCCAGGGAACTCTTTCATGGAGCCAAGTTGTTAAAAGCGTATCCGCTTTAGCATTTTTTAATTTAGCCGGGTTGATCCGAATGGAAGTAACAGGTTTATGTAAAGTATGTGCTTCAATAAATTTATTTTCCCGGAACCCCTTTACCGTTTGTAAAGAATTTAAAAATGAATAAGGTAATTCTACCTGCACTGAGTATATTTGATTAGCCCAAAAGTAATAAACCTAAAAAAAATGCGGCTATCTTTTTATCATTTTTTAAAAATCAGATCCATGAAAAAAATATTTTTCTTTTTCATAATCGCCCTGGCAGGTTTTCAATTGTATGCCCAAACCTTTCCTGATAGTTTTACCGATGGTACCTATTACACGGTAAACGGCGCCAAACTATACACGGTAACAGTAGGCACCGGGGAGCCTGTTTTTGTAATTCCCGGTGGGCCCGGCGGCACCCATTTTCCTTACAGGAGCTTAGATTCGCTAACGGTAAACAGCCATATCCGCTTAATTTATTTTGATGCATTTGGGCGGGGTAAATCAGATACTGCCAAAGCTGTAACGGAATATACCATTGCCCGGGACATTGAAGATGTGGAAGGTTTGCGGAAAGCCATGGGTTTACAGAAAATCAGTTTGTATGGCCATTCTTATGGTAGCGTAGTAGCACAAGGCTATGCCATTAAATATCCCGAAAATACCAGCCATTTAATAATTGCTAATGGCTTTCATAGTTTTATTATGTGGCAAGCCAACGATGATAATAGCAATCATGAAATTAAAATAAATTATCCCGAAGTATGGGATACCCTCATGAAGGTAAGGGAACAGGGCGTGGTATCCAGCGATGCCATACATGCTGACATTTATAGTAAAGTGCCTTATGGATTTTTATATGCATATAACCCCGAAAACTTTACCGGAAGAGGATCTAAACCGTATCCCAATTCCTTTAATAGTAAACTGTATTACCAAATGGTAGGTAAAGACGGTGATTTTATTGTGGGGAATGATATCGGTAATTTTGATTACCGTACCCGGTTAAAAGATTTAAAAATGCCGGTATTGATTATTGCCGGCCGGTACGACCGGGTGGCCGTGCCGATGATGCAAATAAAATATAAAGAATATTGCCCGCAAGCCCAATTTGTAATGTTTGAAAAAAGCGGACATAACCCGCAGGTAGAGGAAAGAGCAAAATTTTTCGCTTTAATGAAAACTTTTCTCAGCAAATAATTTAAACAGATTTTATTTCGGTAACCAAATCCTGCAAAACTTTTTTGGCATCACCAAAAAGCATAGAAGTTTTAGGCTGAAAGAAAAGGTCATTTTCTATACCGGCATAACCAGGCTTCATACTGCGTTTGTTTACAATTACATTTTTTGCCTGCTCTACTTCTAATATGGGCATGCCATAAATAGGTG
Source organism: Sphingobacteriales bacterium 39-19 (assembly GCA_001898465.1). GTDB lineage: Bacteria > Bacteroidota > Bacteroidia > Chitinophagales > Chitinophagaceae > Ferruginibacter. The sequence goes on from MKTX01000010.1 coordinate 8,292, forward strand.
AGTCAGGATCTTTTTTAGCAGCGGGATTTACTACATCATTTGCACCCAGAATGAGTACCACATCGGTAGTTTTAAATTCATCGTTGGCTTGCTCCATCTCTAATAATTTTTCGTAAGGCACATCGGCTTCGGCCAGTAATACATTCATGTGGCCCGGCATACGGCCTGCTACGGGGTGAATGGCATAACTCACTTCTACTCCTTTATCAACCAATAATTTTTCTAACTCGTGGCAGGCATGTTGCGCCTGGGCCACCGCTAATCCATATCCGGGAACAATAATTACTTTATTGGCATAACTCATCAGCATAGCCGAATCGCTTATTGAAATTTCTTTGTATGTACCCTGTTCTTGGGCACCGGCAGCAAGGCCTTTCTTATTTCCGCCAAATGAGCCAATGAGAACATTTCTCAAAGAGCGGTTCATGGCTTTACACATGAGCATGGTAAGTAAAGTTCCTGCAGCGCCTACTAATATCCCGCCGGTGAGCATCACTTTATTATCGTATAAAAAGCCTCCGAAAGCAGCTGCCATACCGGTAAAACTGTTGAGTAAAGAAATTACCACAGGCATATCAGCGCCACCAATGGGCATTACAAATAATACCCCATACAATAATGCCAAAACAAAAATTGCATAGATGTACATCATATTTCCCGGATGTATAACCAGCCAGGTAGCGCCAAGTAAAGCCACCAGCAACAGGATCATATTCAGGATATTCTGCCCCGCAAAACTGAAATCTTTTATTTTACCATTCAGTTTACCCCAGGCAATCATACTGCCGGAAAATGAAACAGAGCCAATAATAAGCCCCAGTGCGATGATGATCACTTTACCGGTATGCCCGGTTTCAATTCCGGATAATTGTATTTCATGCGAAAGATGATTGTATTCTACCAGCGAAATTAAAGCAGCACAGGCGCCACCCATTCCATTAAAAAGGCTTACCATTTCAGGCATGGCAGTCATCTTTACTTTTTTTGCTACCAGGGTTCCTAAAAAACCGCCAATAGCCAGGCCACTGAATATCCAGGCATAATTGCCCAGTTTTACACCTTCATTTTCATATAAGAAAATGGTTCCAAAAATAGCAATCGTCATACCGGCAGCGGCCACTAAATTTCCTTTGCGGGCAGTAGCCGGGCCCGAGAGCATTTTTAAGCCGATGATAAATGTTACAGAAGCAACCAGGTAACAAAGCGTAAGAATTTGAGCCATAAATTTGGTTTGGATTTGAGCAAACAGCGCTTACTTTTTTTTATTTTTTCCTTTAAACATTTCCAGCATCCTGTCGGTAACTACGAAACCACCCACTACGTTAAGCGTTCCCAGGATCACAGCCAGGAAACCCAGTGTTAATGCCAGGTAATTATCGGTTTGGGCCTTGCCCATTACAATGATTGCCCCAATGATGACTACGCCATGTATGGCATTGGCGCCACTCATTAAAGGGGTGTGCAATACGCTGGGTACACGCCCTATTACTTCAATGCCCACAAAGATCATCAGGATCACTATGTAAATGATTTGTTGGTTGAGCATGATCCAGTTTAAAAAATTTTCCATTTGCATGTTTTTTTTCTTAGGTCAATAATGCCGATATCCTTTCGTTTGTAATATTTCCCTGGTAGGCTACGCAGGTTCCTTTTACTAAATCATCTTCAAAATCCAGGTGAAGTTCCCCCTCCTTGTTAATGATAAGCTGCAAAAAATTAAGAATATTTTTTCCATATAATTTGCTGGCATCACTGGGCATGGCAGCGGGTAAAAAACTTTTTCCTGCAATCATTACATTATGATATTGAACCGTGTCATTATTTTTTGTTTGGCTGGTATTGCCACCTGTTGCAGCGGCAATATCAATAATAACCGAACCATTTTTCATGGCATGCAGCATATCATCGGTAATAAGAATAGGCGCTTTTTTACCGGGAATTTGGGCAGTTGTAATAACGATATCGGCTTTTGCCACAGCTTCTGCAATTCTTAATTTTTGTTTTTCCAGGAATTCTGCCGATTGCTCCACGGCATACCCGCCTGCTTTGCTGGCATCCGCAGCGCCTTCTACTTCTACAAATTTTGCGCCCAGGCTCATCACTTCTTCTTTTACAGCTGGGCGTGTATCAAAAACCTCAATAACGGCACCCAGTCGTTTTGCCGTAGCAATAGCCTGCAAACCGGCAACACCGGCACCCAGTATCAAAACTTTAGCCGGCGGAATACTGCCTGCTGCCGTCATGAACATAGGAAAATAACGGGGGTATAAATGAGCTGCCAGCAATACGGCCTTATAACCGGCAATATTTGCCTGGCTACTGAGCACATCCATACTTTGGGCCCGGGTAGTGCGTGGCAGCATATCCATGCTAAAGACGGTAAGTTTTTTAGTTGCCCATGTATGAATAAGGGCTGCATTGTATAATGCCTGGTAAAAGCCCAGTAATACGGAGGCTTTGCATTGAGCAAGGTCTGATTCAGCGATCGGGTTGATGGAAAGAAGGATGTCTGCTTCACTTACTATTTTTTTCCTGTCTTGTACAGATGCACCTGCATCTATATATTTTTGATCGGTGGCAAATGAGGCCAGGCCTGCATCATGTTCAATCCAAACGGTACAGTTCCATTTCTGTAAAGTGGCCAGGTGTTCGGGTAAAAGGGATACTCTTGTTTCGGGAGCAGGTTCTTTCAATACAGCAATGATCATATTTAAATTGTTGGTTCTAAGTTAGGTAAAAAATACAATGATAAAGAAACATGATGAAAACTTACATAAACCAGGAGATGGCTATACCACGAAAACGATGTTATGGCTCTCCCTTTCGTAGCCGGGATATTTTATAAAACAGGATTGATCTTAATTTAGTATCCCCTGGATATTGATTTTAATATTCTTCCCATGGCTTGCTACTAACCCTGTTTTTTATTCGCCCATACCTTCGCCATCTGCTAAATTGCTGCTTTGAAGTAACATCTCATTTATGGCGGCTATTTCTGCTATTGTAAAAAAACGCCATTTGCCCGGGGCAAGCCCTTTTACTGTCATATTCATAATTCGTACTCTTTTTAATGCGGTTACTGTAAAGCCCAATGCTTCACACATTCTTCTTATTTGCCTGTTTAATCCTTGTGTAAGAATGATGCGGAAACGATCTTCGGCTTCCTGTTTTACAAAACATTTACGGGTAGTTGTGCCTAAAATACGAACCCCATTACGCATGGCATGAATGAAGCCCGGGGTAATCGGCTTGTTCACAGTTACGATATATTCTTTTTCATGGCCATTGCCAGCCCGTAATATTTTATTTACGATATCGCCATCATTGGTGAGGAAAATCAATCCTTCAGAAAGTTTATCTAACCGGCCTATTGGGAAAATCCGGGTTTTATAATTGATATAATCAATGATATTGCTCTTGTCTTTCTGGTCTGTGGTACAAGTGATGCCCTTGGGTTTATTCAGCATCATGTAAACCCGGGCAACATTTTTTTTCAAAGGTTCGCCATCTATTTTCACAATATCGCCTGGCATAACCCGGTTCCCTTTATGGGCATCCCGGCCATTGATAGTTACCCTGCAATCAGCAATATATTTATCCGCTTCCCGCCGGCTGCAGAAGCCGCTATCGCTGATATATTTATTTAAACTGGTATCCATCTTTACATTTCAAAATTACTATTTAAATAATGAGAAAACCGTCAAAAAAAAAATACGGTTTTCATACGAGAGTGAAAACCGTTGCCATTAAAATCGAAGTAAAAAATGCTGCTTTACTTTACATTCTTTTTTAAAAAAAACAATTCCCAAATAAAAAAGATCTAACGTAAGGGTAACATCTTCATCCTGCCTGATCTTATCCCAGGCTTCTTCCATCTCCCGGCTCCAGTGTATATCATCAAAAATAAGGATGCTATCATTATTTCTTTTTTCTTTAAACAGTTTAAAATAGGCTAAGCTAGGCGCTTTACGATGGTTCCCATCAATAAAGGCAAAATCAAAACCGGGTAACTGGTCTAATAACCGGGGCAGGGTTTCATTAAAATCTCCTTCTATTAAATGAATATTTTGTAAAGAAAGTTTTTCAAAAGTTTTTTTGGCAATAGAGGCAATGGCCGGCGCTCCCTCCAGGCTGTACACGGCAGATGCCGGGCGGGCAGTAGCCAGGTAAGCCGTAGTAATGCCAAAAGAAGTTCCCAACTCAATGATGGTTTTCGGTTCATATTTTTTTATGATCCTGAAAAGCAGGCGGGCTAAGCGTTTGGGCTTAAGAGAACTTTGGGCAATTTTATAAACAGGCCGGTCATTCGTTTTTATAACGGCTGACCCGGCTCCAAAATCCTGTACGGGTATGATGGATTTATTTTTTAAAAGCTCCTTCCTTATTTTTTCAATGGGATGGTATGCGTCCTGCTGTGTCCTGTCATTTTTTATATGCTTAATAAAATCAAAAACAAAAGGAGAATGAATGCCATGCCCCTTACGGCTGGAAGCTTTACTATAAAAGGAAATATATTTTTTGGCTAACCGGGAAAGAGAATACACAATCGTAGATTAAAAAGATTAAAATTCTAAGGGTATAAACATTATCAATATTTAAAATAAATTTCAGTAGCGCCAAAGCCATACAAGGGATGGAACTGGTTTACAAAGGAGGCCACTTCTTTTTTTGATTTTAACAGCTGGTGAATTTCATCCCGCAAGCGCCCTTCCCCAATGCCGTGGATAACAATCAGCGAGGGCTGAAAATGCAATACAGAAAGCTGGTAATACTTTTCAAATTCATGGAGCTGCATCATCAAAATTTCATGATTGTTAAGGCGTGTATGATCATCCGTAAGTTTTTCAATGTGTAAATCAATTACTGACCGGGCCGGTGGCAGGTTATTCCTTATTTTACCCGCATCATAAACCCTGAATCCGGCATTTCCTAATTTGCCAATATCTACTTTTTCTTCTTCAGTCTTATCGGGATAGTTCACAAAAAGTTCATAGGCAAACGTGGGTTCATTTTTTAATTTTATTTCTTCTATCTTTTTAAAAAGCTGGCGGGCTTTTAACTTTAGATGGGTTTCATAAAATGGAGCCTTCTTTTTATTTTTTTCTGCCAGGCTGAATGTAAAGCTAAAACGGGGGCTGTCACTCAAATCTTCAAAAGCCAGGTCGTGCAGGTAAAATTCAGATAAGGGGTGGAGGGTATTTTTTAACTGGAAATCACTTTCTCCTGTAAAATATACATTGTATTCAAAATGATAGGCTTCCTTGTTTTGATTTACCAGGTATATTTTCATTTTTTCTACAATGTCATCATCAAATACATCTTTATCATAAACGGGCATAAAATTCAGTAACACCCCTTCAGAAACCTGCCTGGCAGCATGCTGAGCCGGGTTTATTTTTTCCTTTTTAATATCATCCACATAGATTTTCTTTTTTTCAACCGGTTTTTTTTGGGTAAACATTTTATAATAAGGAAAATCTATTTGATCCATATAGGCCGGGAATCGTACGCCTCTCACTTCTATCATCACCATTTGTTCATTAATGATCTCTTTTACTACACCCTCTTCATCGGAGAGCAACACGATTATTTTATCTCCTACCTGGTATTTCATATTAAAAATTTTGCCTGTTCACAGAACAGGCAAAGTTACGGTCAAAAATCATTTGGCATACTTAGGTATCACTTTCCTTAGCCAGTACACTGTTTCGGTAACCATATAAAAAATAGATGGTAAGGCCCAGCCCCATCCACACAAAAAACCAAAGCCAGCTTACAGAAGGGATTTCTATCATTAGGTACATGCAGGAAAGCACCCCCATCACGGGAATAAAAGAATAATTTTTAATAAATGTAAACACACTAATAAGTGAAGCCAGCAGGATATAGAGTAAAAATAAAACTTCCTGGTAGCCTTCATGGCTAATATTATTTACAGCGTCTGCAATGCGCCCCCTGGATACAATGATGAACAGGATGACCAGTAAAGGAATAATATAACGGCCATTCAAATAAGGCAGTTGAAATTTTCCTTTTTCTTTAACCAAACGGGGTAAAAACAATACGCCGCCGGAAACCAGCACAAAGGCAAAGAGGGTACCAATGCTGGTGAGGTCAGTTACCAATCCACTCTCGATAAATAAAGCGCCCAGACCCACAATAATACCTGTTACTAAAGTTGAGAATGAAGGGGTATGGTATTTGGGATGAATTTTTTTGAATTGCTTAGGTAATAAACCATCCCGGCTCATACTCATCCAAATACGGGGTTGCCCAATTTGAAAAACGAGTAAAACCGAAGTGGTGGCCACGACGGCGCTAATGGAAACAATTTTTTCAATCCAGGGAGCCCGGTGTTCAAAAACAAAAGCCAATGGATCGTTCACATCTTTAAATGCAGAATAATTTTCGATGCCGGTTAATACCAGGGCAATTAAAATATACAGAACGGTACAAATAATTAATGAATAAATCATGCCCCGGGGCATATCTCTTTGCGGGTTCTTACATTCTTCGGCAGTGGTAGATATCGCATCAAAGCCTATATAGGCATAGAAAACAGCCGATACGCCTTTTAACACCCCTTCAAAACCATTGGGCATAAAGGGTTTCCAGTTGTTGGTATCTACAAAAAAAGCACCTGCAATAATGACAAAGATGATTACGGCAATTTTAAATATCACCATAAAATTGGCCATGTTTTTACTCTCTTTAATGCCGATATAAGCTACCCATGTAATGAGCGCTACAATAATAAATGCCGGCAGGTTAAAGAAGATATGGGTGCCTCCGATTATGGGTGCATTATGGTAAGCCTGGATGGCAAAATCATAACTCGAACGCATTTCCGGAGTAAGGCTTTCAGTTCCCGCTAAAGCTTGTGTTGCTGTTTTAAAAGCGGCAGTAGCTGTTTGGGGGTCTACCAGCATCCAATCGGGTAAATGAATATGAAAAACATGTACCAGCAGGTTATTAAAGTAACCGCTCCAGCTAATGGCAACAACTATGTTCCCAATAGCATATTCCAGGATAAGCGCCCAGCCAATAATCCATGCGATTAACTCGCCAAATGCCACATAAGAATAAGTATAAGCGCTGCCGGCTACGGGCACCCGGCTGGCAAACTCGGCATAGCAAAGTGAAGAAAAACCACAGGTAATAGCAGTTATTACAAACAACAGGGAAATGCCCGGCCCGCCATTATAAGAAGCATTCCCAATGGTAGAAAATATACCGGCACCCACTACTGCAGCAATACCCAAAAAGGTAAGATCTCTTACACCCAGCACTTTATTTAACCCTTTATGATGAGCGTTTTCCTTTTCGCTTTCTCTTAAAATCCTTTCAATACTCTTTTTTCGAAATAAGGGATTTGCCATATAATACAGTTGGTTTGATATGGGAAAAATACAGAATTATTAGGAATCAATTTATAAAACAGGGAATCTCCCCCTGAAATCAGCTCTCCCGCTGCATTAAATATAAAGCCATTTTGTGCAATTCCTGTTTATGTACTTTTTGAACAGCCACTTCATCCAAATGGAAAAGCGCCTTTTCAAGATATTTTTTTTTCAATGAAGTTGCCCATGCATCTACCCCGCACATTTTATAAATGGCAGTTACTTTCTCTACTTTATTAGGCTCCTCATTTTTTGTGAATGCCAGGAGTTGCTCCTTTTGTGTGTGGGTGGCCACTTCCATGGCATGTAGCCATAAAAATGTTTTTTTATTACAAAGAATATCACCGCCTATTTGTTTGCCAAATTTTTCAGGATCACCAAAAGTATCTAAATAATCATCCTGCACCTGGAAAGCAATACCGAGGTATTTACCAAATTCATAAAGCTGGTCCTGGTTGCCGGCGCCTGCGCCCCCCAATATTGCTCCTAACTGCATACTGGCCGCCAATAGTACCGATGTTTTAAGCGTAATCATCTGCACATATTCTTCCATACGAATCCCTGTTTTTTCTTCAAAGTCCATATCCAGTTGCTGGCCCTCGCATACTTCTTTGGCTGTTTTTGTAAAAATCCTTAATACCGGTTGCAGGTAAGCAGGGTTTATACGCATGAGGTAATCATAAGCCTGCGCAAACAAAACATCGCCTGCAAGAATGGCTGTAGATTCACCAAACTTTGCATGCACGGTTTGTAACCCTCTCCGGATGGGCGCTTTGTCCATAATATCGTCGTGCACCAGGGTAAAATTATGAAACAATTCTACCGCCATGGCTACATGGTATGAATCTTCGTTAATAGGAGCGAATAATTCGTTTGTCATTAAAACACAAGCAGGGCGTATTCTTTTTCCACCAATGCCTAACATATATTGGGCGGCCTGGTAAAGTTTTGCGGGTTCATCCGGAAAATGACGGCGGTTACATTTTTCTTCGAACAGGGAAGAAACTTCTGTAAATGATTTCATCTTTTATTTCTTTTTTTTCTTCTTACCGGGTTTTAATTTTTCTTTTGATTTGGCGGTACGCAAAGGCCTGTCGGGTATCCAATCGTAATCCAGTTGCCGGCGGCTAAGATTCGCAGCGGCCACTTTTATTTTCACTTTATCTCCTATGCGGAATTTCTTTTTTGTTCTTTCTCCTACCAGGGCATAATCTGTTTCATCTAACCTGAAATCATCATACAGGTTCAGGTCACGGGTGCTTACCAATCCCTCGCATTTATGTAAAACGGTTTCGGCCCAAAAACCAAAAGTAGATGCCCCGCTTATTACGGCATCAAACTCTTCGCCTACATATTTTTGCATAAACTGTACCTGCTTATATTTATTACCGGCTCTTTCACATTCCATGGCCGCCCTCTCTCTTTCACTGCAGTGCTTACATTTTTCTTCTACTTGTTTATTTACCGGCAGGTTCTTATCGAGGCATTGTTGTAAAATACGGTGCACCATTACATCGGGATAGCGCCGGATAGGAGATGTAAAATGGCAATAATGCTCAAAGCCAAGGCCGTAATGGCCTGCATTTTCAGTAGTATAATAGGCTTTCGCCATAGTACGGATGGCAAGCAGTTCCAGCACATGCTGTTCCGGTTTTCCCTTTACATTATTAATTAATTCATTAAAAGAAGCCGCAATGGTATATTCATCTGTAAGATCAAATTGATAACCAAATTTTTTGGCAAATGCTACAAAGGGTTTCAGCTTTTCTTCATCGGGTGTATCGTGTATGCGGTAAGGAAATAAGATAGGTTTTTTATTTACTTTTATTTTAGATACATATTCTGCCACATTCCTATTGGCCAGTAACATAAATTCTTCAATAAGCTGGTGTGCTTCCTTGCTTTCTTTTATTACAATACCCATGGGGTTCCCCTCTTCATCTAACTGGAATTTTACCTCTTGCGAAGAAAAATTAATGGCTCCATTGGCAAATCGTTTTTTTCTGAACTTTTGTGCCAGGTCATTGAGCAATAAAATTTCTTTACCGTATTTACCGGTTTTATTTTCGATGCTCTCCTGCACTTCTTCATAGGAAAAGCGCTGGTCGCTATGAATCACTGTACGGCCTATCCATACACGCTTCACTTCGGCTTTTTGATTGATTATAAAGACAGCAGAGAAAGTATATTTATCTTCATGGGGCCTGAGTGAACACAGTTCATTTGATATTTTTTCGGGCAGCATGGGGTTTACCCGGTCGGGTAAATATACGCTGGTAGCCCGCTGGTAGGCTGTTTTATCCAGCGCCGAATCGGGATGCACAAAATGGCTTACATCCGCAATATGTACCCCTATTTCGTAGGTGTTATTTTCAAGGTATTGAATAGACAGGGCATCGTCAAAATCTTTTGCATCGGCGGGGTCAATGGTAAAGGTGAGCGCCTGCCTGAAATCTTTTCGTTTAGCCAGTTCTGTTTCCGAAATAGCTCCATTAAGTGCGGCGGTTTCTTTTAATACATCTTCATCAAACTGGAGTGAAAAATCATGTTGCAATAAAATTTCTTTCATCGCCATATCGGCCTCATTACGGGCTGTTATCACTTGTACTACTTCGCCCAGCGGTTTACGGTCCTGCGGGTCCCATCTCAAAAAATTCACCAGTACCCGGTCACCATGTACGGCGCCGTTTAACTTATCGGGGGCAATAAAAAAATCGGGCATGGGTTTATCACCGTTTATTACCACAAATGCAATTTTGCCGTTGAGCTGAAGTTGCCCTAAAAATTCGGTTTGCTTACGGCCTTCTACCGAAATGATATTGCCCTCTATGCGCCTGCCATTTTGAAGCCCGGGATTTATTTTTACCGAAACGGTATCCCCATCAAAAGCTTTTCCAAAATCATGGGGTTTCACCATGATGTCTTTATCAAACCCTTCTACTGCTACAAAACCCATTCCACTGCGGCTGATATCCAGTGTTCCTTTTACGATATTGGAAGGAGCCGATCTTTTAGTTGTTTTTTCTTTCTTCTTTTTACTCATATAAATTTTAATAACGCATTACTGGTATGGCATTAAATATTGCAAGTTACTGGATAATGGGTTTATGCAAATAATTACCGTATCCCCGGGCCGGGAAAAACACCGGGTTATTCATTTACCCGATGCCAGATTTGCGTGCTAAACTGGCCTGCCAGGTTAGTTCCTACTAATTTTAATTCATCGGCATTTATCAATTGAATATGGGCAGGGGTATAAGATTTGGTTGCCGGGTTACAATTACTTAGTAATTGCTGTAACTGGAAGTTATTTTTCCGCTTTGCTTTTATTTCCCTCCAATGTATATTCCCCGGTTCATAACATTGTGAATTTTCTTTTATTAAGGTAAAGACAGCTTCCCCGGTAACGGGATCCACTTTCACCCGGCTGCCCTGTAAAGTTTGCTCAGGTGTATTGCTTACCAATTCCCATTCACCCGCTAAGCTATAATCTTGTAAAATTGTATTGTTTTCACAAAAATCTGTTTTCACAAAACCCGTTGCCAGTATCATGAAGAAAGATAAAAGAAAGGCTTGATATGTTTTCATAATTCGTTTTTTAAAAAACTTCGTGTAACATATACAGCAAGTTAACCAATATGGCTCAATTCATCTATTTTTGGAGAAATTACAGCAAATGGATTTTTCGGCAATGCCCATCACCCTTGCACTGATTGCAGCCAATGTAATCGTTTCACTCATCGGTTTTAGCAACCCCGGTTTTGTGAATAAATTTATTATGTGGCCCTATGGAGTAAAAAGAGAAAATCAATATATCCGGTTTATTTCTTCCGGTTTTTTACACGCCGATTTCATGCATTTGTTCTTCAATATGTTTACCTTATTTTTCTTTGGCCGGGCCGTGGAAATTTATTTTTCGCATTATTTATTAGGGGGTGCCGCCGCTTACCTGGGGCTGTATTTCCTGGGGCTTATTGCATCGGATTTGCCCAGCTATTTAAAATACAGGGATCAACCCCATTACCGTTCGCTGGGAGCGTCCGGCGCTGTGTCGGCCGTGGTATTTGCGGCCATTATATTTGACCCCTGGAGTAGTATTTATATTTATGGAGCCATCAAAATATCGGCTATGTTATATGCCGGCCTGTACCTCTTATATTGTGTGTATATGAGTAAAAAGGGAGGCGATCATGTGAACCATGATGCTCATTTATGGGGTTCTTTATTTGGCCTGGCTTTTACGCTGTTATTAATTGCCACCCGGCAACCCGAATTATTTAATGGAATTGTAGAAGAGTTAAAACACCCCAGCATTTTTGGAAGATAGCCCTGGCTTATACTGCTTCTGCACTCAGCTGCAGCACATTTTTTGTGCGGGCCGTTATTTTAAACCGATCATCTATACGATAACCAATTACCCACACAATCTTTCGCTGGCTCTCTATTACCCACACTTTTTCTTTTTGCGATACAGATAATTTTTTATCAATAAAAAAGCGGCTCAGCTTTTTCTTTTTAGCTAAACCCAGGGGATAAAAATAATCACCTGTTTTGTATTTACGTAGTAATAATGGAAATTGAATTTCACCTGCATCCAACTGTGCAGTAAATTCACCCGGCGTTATGTTAACGGGGGCGTGTAACTTTTTTATTTTTAGTACCTGCCCATCAAAAAACACTTGTGTACGCTCTTCATCAATTATAAAATGAGAAGCCCCGGCGCCCAAGGGGGCCAGCACCAGCCAGCGGCGATTGCGAAATATACGATGTGTTTCACTCGATACATATTTACCCGTTTCCGACTGGCATAAATTCATAATACCCGGTACCTGTCCGGGCAGGAAACCATAATTTTTTACAAACTCATATAATAAAGTGAGGCTGCCGGGGCTTTTTAGTAGCATCCATACCGGCCAATGCCACTCCTCCCCTTTTTGCTGCAATTGCTTTTTCAATAACTGCTGTATGCCATATTGATAAATTTCGCTGGCCCCGGCAAATCGCCGCATATTGCCCAATATATTTTGTTCTACCTGTGGAAATACTTTTTGCAATCCGGGAATTAATGTATTTCTAAAATAGTTGCGGGTATATTTATCCGTGGCATTTGAAGCATCTTCCCGCCACAGCAGTTTCTCTTGCCCGGCATATTCAATTAGTTGTGTTTTAGAAAAAATTAACAAGGGCCTTATTATTAAAATATCATATTGCCTGGATTTTGCCGCCATGCCCTGCAGCCCGGCCAGGCCGGTACCCTTAAAAAAATTCATTAAACAGGTTTCCACATTATCATCGGCATGATGGGCTGTAACCAGCCCATACAGTTGATGGGATTTTTCACTTACGAGCTCAGTAAAAAAAGAGTACCGCAACGTGCGGGCTGCTTCCTGTATCCCGATCTTTTTATTTTCGGCAAACGCATGGGTATCAAAAGAACGTGAAAAAAAATCTGCTTTATATTTTTCAGCCATTGCTTTTACAAAGGCTTCGTCTTCGTTTGATGCCTGTTGCCGCAATGTAAAATTACAATGGGCTATAGCAAATGTAAAACCACCCTGGTGCAGCAGCTGGCAGAGTACTACGCTATCAATACCCCCGCTTACCGCAACCAGTATTTTATCTTTTTTAGAAAAAAACTGTTGCTGTTGTATGTTATTTTCAAATTGCTGTTGCAACGTCATGGTAATATCATTAAATCACTATTCGTCTTCTTCAATTTCTTCTTTTGCCATTATCAATTCATTGGCCGCATGGGCATCTCCCATTTTTTTTGCCACCAAAATACCGGCAGCATACACCTCAATCGCCTTTTCATATTCCGATGCCCTTTCCAGGAGTTTACCCAGGTGATAATAAGAACCTACATAGCCGGGTTCCTTACTTAATATTTCTTCAAATAATTGCCGGGCACCGGCCTCATTGCCTGCTTTTATATATTCTAATGCCAGCGCATGTTTTAAAAAACTATCTTCCGGCGAGGCTTGTAAAAATTCGGTAAGTTTTTCAATTCTGTTCATTCAAATTTTTTTGTAGAAACGGTATCCGGTATCTTTGAAATCTATATATTTGCACATAGTTGCATAAACAACCTTTTTTCTAACCTCTTACGAGTATAAAAAACAACTTCAATGAAAATATTAGTTTGCATAAGCAAAACGCCGGATACCACGGCAAAAATAGCCTTCACTGACAACAATACGAAATTTGCAGGAGACGGGGTTCAATGGATCATAAATCCATATGATGAATGGTATGCTTTAGTACGTGCTATTGAATTAAAAGAAGCAGATGCCACTAGCATCATTCACTTAATAAATGTAGGGGGCGCCGACAGCGATCCCATCATTCGCAAAGCGCTGGCCCTGGGTGGTGATGAAGCGATCCGGGTAAACAGCACCAATACCGATTCTTTTAATGTGGCTTCGCAAATTGCCGCTATTGCCAACGAAGGCCAGTACGACCTGGTATTAACAGGTAAAGAAACCATTGATTATAACGGATCATCTATTGGGGGAATGCTGGCAGAACTGCTGGACTTACCCTATATTTCTCATGCGATTAAATTAGATATTAGTGGTAATGAAGCTACGGTAGTACGGGAGATCGATGGAGGCGAAGAGACCGATAAAGCCCCGTTACCCCTGTTGGTTAGCTGCCAAAAAGGAATGGCGGAACAGCGCATTCCAAATATGAAAGGCATTATGGGCGCCCGCACCAAACACTTACAAGTAAAAGAGCCGGTAGATGCCGAAATCCTCACCAATGTTGCATCTTTTGAATTGCCAGCTCCCAAGGCCGGCGTAAAGTTAGTATCACCCGATCAGCCTGAAGAACTGGTAAGGCTATTACACGAAGAAGCCCGGGTTATTTAATTTAAATTATTTATAAAATTATTAAAGCAAACATACCATGAGTATTTTAGTATATATTGATCATGCCGAAGGGCAAATAAAAAAACAATCTTTAGAAGCCTGTGCTTATGCGTCGGCTTTTGCCGCACAAACCCATACCAAAGCCGATGCCGTAATATTAGGTACCCCTCCGGCAGATGCAGCGATACTTGGAAATTACGGAATACAAAAAGTATATACCATTAGCGATGCCAGCCTGGATTCGTTTGATTCGCAGGTATATTGCTCGGTAATTGCACAGGTTACTGAAAAAATGAGTGCGGATATTATTGTGTTTAGCAATAATGCAAACGGGAAAGCAGTGGCTCCCCGGTTAAGCGCTAAATTAAAAGCAGGGCTGGTTGCCGGCGCTATTGCATTACCCGATACTTCTAATGGCTTTGTAGTAAAGAAATCTGTATTTAGCGGAAAGGCATTTGCCAACATACAGATTAACAGTGCTAAAAAAATCATTTCAGTAAACCCGAATTCTTTTGGTGTAAAAACTTCCGGTACGGATAGTGCGGATGCAGAAAGCATATCGGTGAACATCCCCGCTGCAAAAACAAAAGTAGAGTCCATCAATAAAATTAAAGGAGAAATCCCATTGAGCGAAGCCGAAATTGTGGTGAGTGGTGGCCGCGGACTAAAAGGCCCTGAAAACTGGGGAATGGTTACCGAACTGGCAGATTTGCTAGGAGCCGCTACTGCTTGCAGCCGCCCTGTTGCGGATGTAAACTGGCGTCCGCATCATGAGCATGTAGGCCAAACCGGCCTTGCCATTGCGCCTAATTTATATTTTGCAATTGGTATTTCGGGAGCCATCCAGCACCTGGCCGGTGTAAACCGGAGTAAGACCATTGTGGTGATCAATAAAGACCCCGAAGCCCCTTTCTTTAAAGCGGCCGATTATGGTATTGTGGGCGATGCCTTTGAAGTAATGCCTAAAATTATTGATGCCGTAAAAAAATTAAAAGGAAAATAACGTATAGGCGGCAAATTATTTTTGCCCATAATCGATGATATGTTTTATAATAAAAGCTCATGAAGAAATCATGAGCTTTTAAATTATATCCTTACACTAATTATTGAAAGATAGATTGCAGTTTTGCTTCTAATGCCGGGCCACGCAGGTTTTTAGCCAGCAGCTTTCCATCGGGGCCCACTAAAAAATTTTGAGGAATAGAGGTAATTTGAAATTGTAAAGCCACCGCATTGCTCCACCCGTTCAGGTCGCTTACCTGTGGCCAGTTGAGGGCATCTGCTTTTACGGCATCTAACCATTTCTTCTTGTCTTTATCTAATGAAACACCAAAAACAGTAAAATTTTTATCCTTGTATTTTTCGTAAGTACGTACCACGTTTGGGTTTTCTGCCCGGCAGGGGCCGCACCAGCTTGCCCAAAAATCTACCAGTACATATTTTCCTTTAAAAGAAGATAAAGAAATGAGTTTACCGTCCGGGTCTTCCTGGCTAAAATCTGCCAAGGGTTGACCAATGGGTAATTTTTTCTCCTCTTCTATCATATGATTTACATACTCACCTACCGGCGTTTTTCTTACCGCCACATGTAAGGAACTGAATAAAGCATCCATTTTTTGTCCATCGGAAGTAAGCTGAAAAAAACGATATATGGCTAAGGGAGAAATATAGGCACCGGGGTGTTCGTTAATAAATTTTTCCAATACCGCTACTGCTTTCGCTGTAGTGGCGGCATCGTACCTGCCTTGTTGGTTTACCACCCCTTCATAAGGTTTTATGGCAGCCATGTAAGCCGCAAAATCATCATGTGCCGGCGAGCCTGTAATTACAGCCTGTTCTACGGCATCTTTTTTCACCTCGATGTGAACATTACTATTATCTAAGTAAAGGGTAATATATTTTTGTTCATTGTTAATATTAATAAGTTTCAAATCGGGGTAAGGCAAGCTTCCTTTAAAACTGAACTTACCATTTTCAACCCGGGTCGTTTGTTCCTGGGCACCGGTATTGGGATTCAGCAGGTTTACAGGTACCCCATCGGTATAACCCGATACCGTACCCTCGATACTGTATGATGTGGCTGCAGATTTACTTGGCGTAACAGTCACTTCTTTTGAATTGTTCAATTTTTTATTACCCGGTTTTTGTGCCCGGGCAATACCCGGTAATAGAATAAAAAGAAATAAAAATCTTTTCATGAAATACATTATAAAATTAATAATACTAATTGCTGCAAGATAAATTTCTTTGCGCTAAATTTTATTTGTAAATAAAATATTAACAGTAAATATAAAAAATCCGGCATATTACATATAGGTCTAAAATTGCCCCGGCAGTTTACCCCATTGTGCACAAATAAAACATTTAAAGCTTAATTTTACAGTGCATTATATTTTATAATTATGATTATTACAATTTTTGGCGCAACCGGAATCGTAGGAAAACATTTAGTGAAACAGGCGCTTATCATGGGTCACCAGGTAAGGGCATTTGGCCGCAATGTGTACACGGCCGATTTTAGGGAGCATGAGCACTTAACACTGGTACCCGGGGCTTTGTTTGATGAAAGCCAGGTAAGCCGTGCCTTACACGGGGCTGATGCGGTGCTGTCTGCCATTGGCGGCCCTTCTTCCGGTATGGATAAAACCCGCTCACTGGGTATGAAAAACATCGCTACCCAAATGATCAATACTGGTGTAAGCCGTATTGTTGCCATTGGCAGCATGGGTATTTTAGATGATCCGGGTGAAGGCAACGGCCTGATGATGGACCTGGCAGACTACCCTGAAAAACAAAAAGAAACCGACCTGGATCATTATAAAGCATTCACCTTTTTGAGCGCTTCGGGTTTAGACTGGACGATGGTTTGCCCCCCCGAAATAAAAAATGCCGACCCCACAGGTTTATATAAAACTGCGGTAGATTTCGCCCCGGCCATTAACAATCCTTATATTAATGCCGGCGACCTTTCTTTGTTTATGCTGAACGAAGTAGAAAAAGATTTATTCATAAGAAAGAGAGTAGCCATCTGGAATACCTGACGAATTTAAGATGGACTTAACTAAATATCTTTTTTTTGGAAAGCTTATTGCATAAGATGCAAAAATGAAATTAATAATTTTCTCATTACTCTTTGCCGGGTTTGCCCAAAAATCGCTTGCGCAGAAAATTGACAGTATTTTTGTAAACCTATATACTGATAGCCTGAAGAAAGGCACTTACAATTACATCAATGTAGATGCCCGCATGAGCGATGGAACTTATCAACCCTTAGATAGTAATCAACTGGTATTTAAATCGGATGGCGGCCAATTTTTTGGAAACAGTTTATGGGTAGATGCCGGGTTTAAACCCGCCAAAGTAACCATTATGATATACCGAAAAGACAATGCCACCCTGGTGAGCCGATTTGATATGTATATAAAACTAAAAGACGGCAATGAACTCCCTTTAAAAACCGAGCAGCAAATACTCGATGATATGAGAAAGAATAAAAAGAAGAAAGGAAAAAATAATACCGGGTAAAACCGGTTACCTGGTACAAGCTTTTTTATTTATTTTCTGCCAGGTATTTTTCAGGCTCTTTTTCAAAATCGGCCTTACATTCAGGAGAACAGAAACCATATACTTTCCCTTTATAATGCATGGTGTCGCTGATACCTGCTGAAGTAGGCATACCACAAATAAAATCTTTTTTATTATCTACCATCGAAGCATTTAAATGGCTGCTTTCATGCTGTTGCATACTGCCGGGCTTTTCAGTTTGTGTGGCCGCATCAGCAGGTTTCTTTTCATTATTCTTGCATGATAGCAGGGTTCCACAGGCAAGCATCCCCATAAAAATCAATTTCATAGCCTAAAAATTTAAGCTCAAAGGTACAGGATACCGGCTATAAAAAAGCATACCGGGCGGGTATGCTTTTACAGAATTATAAAAATTGCGCTAAGGCTTTACGAATTTTAATTTTTCATTTACTGCCTCATTATAAATATGGGCAATGTATGCGCCTGCACTGAGCCCGCTTATGGATACCGGTATTATAGCCGAACCACTTATTACCTGTTGTTTTACCAACTGCCCACTCATATTATAAATACTCACCCGTGCATTTTGTAATTGGGTATTGCTATGTATAGTAAGTATATCTGTAACCGGGTTGGTATAAACAGTTAATTGTACTTTATTACTAAATTCAATCATGCGGGTATCGCTGTATCGAAGTTGGTTATCGGTTTCATTTTGCAGTAAACGATAGTAATTTTTTCCAGCTAATGGTTGTTCATCGGTAAAGCTGTAATCGCCCCCATTATTTCCCAGGCTGTTTACATAAGCAATATTTTGCCAGTTTATAGCATCACTGCTTCTTTGAATATAGAAGCCCCGGTTATTTGTTTCCTGGGCGGTGCTCCAGAGAAGGTTTGCTTTTCCGGATTGCTTAGTTACCTGGAACCGGGTATAAGTAACCGGCAGAATGGCCAGGTTGCGTTGGTATAATAACATCCACTCATACACATTTTTCGCAGGAAAATCCCATTGCCCATTACTATTTAAATTTAAATCGAAACTCCATACACATACATGGCCGGTTAAGGGGTAAATAAGTTTTTTAGCCGGTATGGCAGGTGGTTGAGGAGCTGTATTGATGCCATCTACCCAGCTATTGGTGTACCAGGTAGGTACTGTATTATCTACACTGTTATGCATGGCCAGTACGGGCAAGCCTGATGAGGCAATATTCTGGCAGTACGCCGAATTAGGTGCCCATGCACCGGCAATGGGAACTACTGCAGCAATCCGGCTTGCATATTCGGGTTTCTCACCTACATAGCTCCAGCAGGTACCTCCACCCAGGCTAAAACCAGATAAATAAACCCGGTTAATATCTATTTTATAATGACTTAAGATATAATCAAGAAATGTATTAAAATGTCCTGTCCAGGGGCCTTGTGTAAACTGGGGTGTTATTACAATGAATTTAAAATTTTGGCCATTTACCGTAAAAGATGCCGGGAACTGGCCGGCAGCAATTTGATTGGCAGGGCCATGCGCCAATACCCTGTCCAGGTCAGTGGTGCCATTGCCTAATTCGCCCACACCGGGAACAAAAATAATAACGGGAAATTTTTCATTGGGGTTATCCCAATACCCCTGGGGCAGGTATTCATAATATCCATTACTGATGGGGCAGGTAACTACACCCCGCTTAGCGGTATGCGTTTGAGCCAAACTAATTACACTAAAAAAAAGAAATACCAGGAAACAGGTGTATCTCAGGTTTTTCATACATTGATGGTTTTAAAGCTTTTAAAAATTAATTAAATTAACTTTCAAGAGGTTAGGATATTATTTGTGCTTCTTGCAAACCTAATGCCACAAACAGGAATGGTTGCCTGCAAAAAAAAATAAATCCAATGAATAAGTTTGTAGTAGTATGTGCTAAAACGATGTAGTGATTATATAGGGTTATCCCTATAACGAAAAAAGAGCAATTCAATTGCATGAATTACTCTTTTGAATTATTTTAAAAGATGACTTAGTGTGCGAAAGTAATTTTATATAATGATACCACGCCATTGTATTCGTCGCTGCTTTGTAAAACCAGGTTCGTAGCATTTACTGAAACCAGTGCGGCTGTATCGGCATAAAGTGTAGTACCAATTTTAAGCTGTGTACCACTATTCAGGAGTTCCCAGGTTAAAGGAACGGTTTGCGGATCACCCGGATCACATTTACTGGCTCCTTCGTCGTAAACACCGGTATTATCAGTATTAAACTTATAGAAATTATCTAATTCACAGGCATCATAATCACCTATAGTTTCAACCCAATCGGCAGATCCTATTTTTTCCTGGTCAGAAACTATTTTCCAGTTACCGGATGTTAAATAATCGGTAGCAGATGATTTCTTATCATCTTTTTTGCAGGCGCTGAAACTGAGTGCCAGCAAAACAGATAGTACGGTTAATAACTTTGCTTTCATTTTCATAATGTTTGAAATTTAGTATTTAAAAGAATTTTTTGATAAAGGGTCGAAAATCATACCAAACTGCAATATTGTGAAAAAAAATGATATTATCCTATTTATTTATGTATTTCACTGCTAAAATGAAATACAATATCGGGGTTGTTTTGAATTTCAGTATTTAAGAACCATTCACTTTGGGCCAGGTAAACTAAATGGCCATCTTTATCTAATGCGATATTAGCCTGCTTATATTTTGTAAACTCATCTAATTTTTTGGGGTCTTTGCTGGTAAGCCAGCAGGCTTTATAAAATGGCAGGTTATTCATTTGAACCGATGCGCCATATTCATGCAGGAGGCGGTACTGAATAACTTCAAACTGCAATTCTCCCACACAACCTATTATTTTTTTATTTCCGCCAAACTGGGTGAAGAGCTGTGCCACCCCTTCATCTGTAAGTTGCAACAGTCCCTTTTCTAATTGCTTGGTTTTTAACGGATCTTTATTTACCACCTCTTTAAATATTTCAGGTGAAAAACTAGGAATCCCGGTATAGAAAAAATCTTCACCTTCTGTAATGGTATCGCCAATTTTAAAATTACCGGTATCAAATAAACCCACCACATCACCCGGGAAAGCATCCTCAATCACTTCTTTTTGCCGGGCCAAAAAAGTATAGGGATTGCTAAACCGAAAATCTTTATTCATCCTTACATGATGGTAATAGGTATTGCGGCTAAACTTACCGCTGCACACCCTTAAGAAAGCAATGCGGTCCCGGTGCCGGGGATCCAGGTTGGCGTGTATCTTAAAAATAAATCCACTGAATTTTTCTTCTTCGGGTTTTACTTCTCTTATAGTAGTTTGCCTGGGCCTGGGCGTAGGCGCAATGCGAATAAAAGTATCCAGCATTTCTTTTACTCCAAAATTATTTACGGCACTCCCGAAAAATACAGGGGCGGTTTGGCCGCTCAAATAATCATTTTTATTCAAAGGCCCATATACGCCATCAATTAATTCTACATCTTCCCGTAAGGTAGCGGCTTCTTTTTCACCAATTTTTTTTTGTAACAGCGGGCTCGATAAATCATCAATCTTCACTACATCTTCTTCATTTGCCTTGGTACCGGCTGCAAATAATACCAGGCTTTTATCATTCAGATCGTACACGCCTTTAAAGTCCTTGCCACTATTAATAGGCCAGGTCATGGGATGCAATTGTATCTTCAATTCATTTTCTATCTCTTCCAGCAGTTCATAACGGTTCTTGCCATCCCGGTCCATTTTATTGATAAACACAATTACCGGGGTTTTGCGCATAGCAATCACTTCCATCAGTCGCCGGGTTTGTGCTTCTACCCCATTTACACTATCCACTACCAGTACTACACTGTCTACGGCAGTAAGCGTTCTGTAGGTATCTTCAGCAAAATCCTTATGGCCGGGGGTATCCAGCAGGTTTACCAGGTAGCCTTCGTATTCAAAACTCATTACGCTGGTGGCCACGCTAATTCCCCTCTGCCTTTCTATCTCCATAAAATCGCTGGTAGCATGCTTTTTTATTTTATTGCTTTTTACGGCACCTGCCGTTTGAATGGCCCCTCCAAACAAAAGGAATTTTTCTGTTAAGGTAGTTTTCCCGGCATCGGGGTGACTGATAATGGCAAAACTTTTACGCCTGTTAATTTCCGGAATATATTTCATAAAGGGCGCAAAGATAAGCATAAGGCGCTTTTACAAAACGGCCTGCCGCTAAAAATACAGGGAATGTATTTAGTAAAAATTAAGATTAAAAGAAGATGCTTTCTATTAACTTTGAGCCATGGCTGCTTCCTGGAATATTTTAAAAAATTCTATTGTACTTACTTTTAAAGAACTAAAAGTAAATAAACTGCGTACGGCATTAAGCCTTACCGGTGTAGCTTTTGGCATCTTTTGTATCATTGGGGTATTGGCTGCCGTAAACAGTTTAGAAATCAATATCCAAAATGAAGTAAAGTCGCTGGGCAATAATACTGTTTATATTGATAAATGGGATTATAGCGGCGGCCCCAACCAGCCCTTTTGGAAGATGCGGGCAAGGCCTTCTATGAAATACGAAGAAGCGGGGCTGGTGGCAGAGCGTACAGATGCCCTGGAAAATATTGCCTACCTGATGCAAAATGCCAGCACCCTGAGCCATAATAACGACCTGAAAAGAAATTGTACCATTTATGGTATCACCCCGCAACAGATAGTTATACAGCCCATCAATTTTGCGGCCGGCCGCTTTTTATCGCAATCTGAATTTAACAGCGGCGCTCATACCGGTGTACTGGGATACCAAAATGCAGTAGATTTTTTTGGGAGTGCAGAAAGGGCCCTGGGCAAACAATTAGATATTAAAGGTTTTAAAGTTACCATTGTGGGTGTGATAAGAAAAGAGGGCCAAAACTTTATAGGATGGGATTATGATAATTGCTTAATGATCCCTTACAAGTTTAGCATGCAATTATTTAATTATGAAAATGGCAGCAGCATCCTGATTGCCAAAGGCAAACCCAATGTAAGTACCTATGCCCTGGTACAGGAACTTAAAGGCGCTATGCGCCAGGTACGCAGGCTTAGCCCTACCCAGGAAGATAATTTTTCGCTCAACAGTGTAGAAGCATTCAGCCAGGCCATAACCGGTTTTTTTTCGGTGCTGAATGTTATTGGCAGTATTATTGGCGGTATCAGCCTCATTGTAGGGCTTTTTGGTATTGCCAACATTATGTTTGTAACGGTAAAAGAACGAACCCCCATCATTGGTTTAAAAAAAGCAATCGGTGCAAAAAAAGGAAGTATCCTTTTTGAGTTTTTGGCCGAAGCCATTATTCTTTGTTTACTGGGAGGCGCTTTTGGTTTGTTCTTTGTATTTATCGGAACTAAAATTTCTACCAGTTTACTCAATTTCCCTATTTTTATTTCGCTGCCTATGCTGGTCATAAGTATTGTTATTTGTGTATCGGTGGGCATTTTAGCCGGTATTTTCCCGGCATCCCGGGCCGCCCGTATGAACCCGGTAGTGGCTATAAGAAGCTAAACCCGCTGGCTTCTTATCTTTGCAAAAAAACTAAGTATTATTCAACCTGTAATTTTAGCCATAGAATCATCCTGCGATGAAACTTCGGTAGCCATTGCCCGGGGCAATCAAATAATAGCCAATATTGTAGCTACCCAAAAAATTCATGAGCAATACGGTGGCGTGGTACCCGAGCTGGCCGGCCGGGCACACCTGCAACAAATTATTCCGGTTACTGATGCGGCCTTACAGAAAGCGCAGATCAGCTTACCGGAAATAGATGCTGTTGCCTTTACCCAATCTCCCGGCCTTATCGGGTCCTTATTAGTAGGCGCTTGTTTTGCCAAATCCTTATCGCTGGCATTGGCCAAACCTTTAATAGCGGTGCATCACATGCAGGCTCATGTACTGGCCAACCTGATTCCGGAAGAGAAACCCTCATTTCCTTTTTTATGCCTTACCGTAAGCGGGGGCCATACCCAAATTGTACAATGCAATGCTCCCGGAAATATGGAAGTGATTGGCGAAACCATAGATGATGCCGCCGGTGAGGCTTTTGATAAAACGGCCAAACTGCTGGGCCTACCCTATCCCGGCGGGCCCTTAATTGACCGCTATGCCAAAGAAGGTAACCCTTTTGCATATTCATTTCCCGAGCCGCAGATCCCCGGCCTTAACTTTAGTTTCTCCGGGTTAAAAACAGCGATCTTGTATTTTTTGCAAAATGCCGGCAAGTCTGCCATTTATAAAGAAATATTTACAGCTACAGAAGCTGAGAAAAAAGATTTTATCCAGGAACACCTGGCAGATATTTGTGCCAGCGTACAGCAACGCATCGTAAGCATCCTGTTAAACAAACTTAAGAAAGCGGCTGACCAAACCGGTATTAAACAAATATGTATTGCCGGGGGCGTAAGCGCCAACTCGGGCTTAAGAAATGCTTTTACAGCAATGGGCATTCAAAACGGGTGGAAAACTTTTATACCGCCTTTTGAATTTTGCACCGATAATGCAGGCATGATCGCCATTACCGCTTATTATAAGTTTTTAGAAAACGATTTCGTTTCTTTAGATGCCGTACCCAGTGCCCGCAGCAGTTGGGCCTGAATGAACAACCCTTTTTTCATTTCCTGGTTTTACCAGTAGCTTTGCTGCTTGCGCAATACTCATTTTAATTTTAAGCAATTCAGCATACAGCAAAAAAACTGTGCAATGAAAGTGTGCACCGATGCCTGCCTTTTTGGTGCCTGGGTGGCCGATTATATAAGGCAAAATCCCCGGTATGATCCTGTATTGGATATTGGCACCGGCACCGGTTTACTAAGCCTGATGCTGGCGCAACAATCCCCTGCCAAAATAGATGCCATAGAAATAGAAGCCCGCTGTGCCGCACAGGCAAAAGAAAATACAGAGGCAAGCCCCTGGGCAAACCGCATACAAATAATACAGGGCGATATACAATGCTTTCAACCGGTACAACCCTATTCCTTTATTATCAGTAACCCGCCATTTTTTGAAAATGATCTGCAGGCTGCTGACCCTTCAAAAAATAAAGCCAAACATTCCACCCATTTATCGCTGAAAGCTTTATTCCGCATCACCCGCCAATATTTATCTCCCGTTGGCGAAGCTGCTTTCCTGCTGCCTTACCACCGCTATCAAAAGGCACAGGTATATGCGAATGAAAATGCTTTATACCCACAAGAGATGATTCATATAAGCCAAACCCCCTTGCACAAACCCTTTAGAACTTTGTTAAGGCTGGGGCAGCATAAAACAAAAACCAGCATCCACAATTTTAGCATTAAAATAAATGACGGGTACAGCAAAGAAGCCATAAAGCTGCTTACAGGTTATTACCTGGCGTTATAAATAAGCAGGCCCGCTTTTTATTTATTATTTTGAAGCGATGTGTTCCAGGTTTTAGTTTGCAATAATTTTTGAAAAGAGGGGGAATGAAAGGCATCCTGCAAGGCCTGCAGGTGCTTTAGATGGTGAAGATCGGTGCCTAAAAAATGGTTGAGGTCGTTTTCCATAATATACCGGGCCGCTTTTGCTGGGCCGGGGCCGTAATAGCCGCAAAGAGATAAAATATTTACCTGTAACAAAAAGCCAAGTTCTTTTAAGCGATGGTAAATTTTATAATCGTTATGAAAATAGGTATAGCGCTCAGGGTGTGCCAGTATGGGGGTGTAGCCTTCGATGATGATGGCAAAAGACATTTTTTCGGGTTTTGCAGGCGGGAAAGACCAGGGGAATTCTGTAAGGATCAGTTTATCTTTTACCGATAATAATTTTTGCTTTTGACGAAGCATTTCAAAAAACTGGTCGTCCATTAAATATTCTGCAGCGGCTTCTACGGCATAGTCTATTCCTTCTTTAGCCAATGCGTTTTTTAATGCATCCAATGCTTCCTGTATGGTTTCGGGGGTATTGCGGTACATATCGGAAATAACATGTGGGGTGGCAATGGAATGGCGAAGCCCTATCCCTATCAATCCCTTTACCAGGGCAACAGAGGTTTCCACATCGGGTGAGCCATCATCAATACCCGGTAAAATATGCGAGTGCATATCTGTTACAATAGGAAAATAACCCGGTGAACCGGCGCCTTTATTTTTAAAAAGAGAAAGCAATATGATTATGATTTTGCAAACCTGCCGGCAACTGGCCGGTACTATTTTTTATAAAACTGGTGGAGTTTGCTCAAGGGTTTTAAAATAGAAACGATAAATGCAAAGGGAATGTTGTTTCTTTTCATGGCCAGGTAATCCCGGCGGTTGGCCCGGAAACGCTGGTATATGTCTTTATTACTGGCGCCGCCTACCCTCATTTTTACGATGTTTTTAGGCAAGTAGAAAGCCGGTACATGAAATTTATATAAATAGCGGGCCATAAACTCGTAATCGGCTGCAGTATAATAATGATTTTCGTAACCGCCATATTTAGCCAGCAACGGGCGCCTGATGTAAAAAGTAGGATGGGCAGGCATCCAGCCAATATTAAAAAGAGAGCGCTTATAGGGCTTGCCTTTCCAGATACGCCATACCCGGTTGGTATTATGCTTATCTACATATTCCAGGTCGCCGTAAATGGCATCTACCTGTTTATTTTCAAAAGCCTGTACAATCGATTTTATCACATCGTTGGTATCCAGCATATCATCACTGTTTAAAATCCCAATGATATCGCCGGTGGCCATATTCATCCCTTTATTAATGGCATCATACATGCCCCGGTCAGTTTCTGATATCCAGCGGGCAATATGATCTTTGTGCTGCTGAATGATTTTAAGTGTATCATCGGTAGATCTTCCATCTACAATAATATGCTCGATATTCTTGTAATCCTGGTGAATTACCGATTGAATGCAATCGCCCAGGTATTTACCGGAATTGAATGTAACTGTAATAATAGAGACCTTAGGAGTCGCTATTTTGGTATGTACATATTCCCCTTCTTTTTTTTGCGTGTGTACTACAGCAGGCGCTAACACTTCATTCATAAGTTAAATTTAATAGAGGGGAACCGGTGGTTACTATTTATGAGTTTTTATACCGGGATGTATAGATATTGGGTAAGCAATATAAAAAACTCAGAAAACGTAAGGAAAGATAATATAATTTTTAAATTTTATTAATTTTTTTTCAAAAAAGATAATGCATCCCCTTGCTTTCCTGTTGTTGATTCTTTTTATAAATAGTTCGTTACCCGTATTTTAAGTTTAAAAAACATAACTGTTTTATTAATTTGTGAAAGCGTAAAAATAGCCCGTATGAAGCCATTCATAGTTGGAACGAAAGGAAGCAGGTATTTATTTTATGATCCTGTCTTTGAGTTTAAGGGCGGGGCAGCTTGTATATAATCAGGCAAAACGGATTGAATATTTAATCTTTTTTTTGTTTTTGCAGGAGGATGTTTTCCATAACCAACATATCCATATCGGTACGTAAATAGCAATTAAGAGCATGCAAAGGGTCATTTACAATGGGTTCGTTTTCATTAAAAGAAGTGTTTAACAAAATCGGGATCCCAGTTTTTTTACGAAAGCAGTCAATAAGCTGGTAATACCGTTTAGAAGTTTCTTTATCTACCGATTGCAGCCTGCCCGTACCATCCACATGGGTAACTGCCGGAATCAAATGCTGCATTTCTTTTTTTATAGGAAATACTTTTTCCATAAAGGGTACCGGCTCATCAAGTTCAAAATATTCATGTACATATTCCTTTAAAACCGAGGGTGCGAAAGGCCTGAAACTTTCTCTTTTTTTTATTTTACTATTCAGTAATTCTTTAGCATCTTTTCTCCGGGGATCTGCAATAATAGATCTTCCGCCCAGGGCCCTGGGGCCAAATTCAGCCCGGCCACTCATCCAGCCCACTACCCCACCCTGTATGAGGCAATCGGTTACCACATCATATAATGTATCATCGGCCAATTCACTAAAAGCTATCCCTTTTTCCTGCAGCATTTTAATAATTTGTTCGTTGCTGAATTTACTGCCGGTGTAGGCAGAAAAGATGGGTTGGCGTTCCAGTGCGGCCATTTCATGTTGTACGTAGAGGGCAGCTCCCAAAGATATGCCTGCATCGTGCCCGGCAGAAGGAATATAAACATTTTTAAAAGGCGTATTCCGGGTGATCTTACCATTGGCTACACTGTTTTGTGCCACACCGCCTGCTATGCATACATCAAACAAACCCGTTTGCTTATGTAAATGATTCAGCAAATGAAATATCACTTCCTCCGTTTTCTTTTGAACGGAGGCTGCCAGGTCTTTATGATATTGAGTTAAGGGTTCTTCCTTTGCCCGTACAGCTCCAAATTTCTCAATCATGAGTGCACTATACATAGGCGCCACTTCGGGTACATGATTTTGATTATAAGAAATAACCCCCGAAGTGCCTTTTCTAAAATAATGAAGATTTAAATTAAACAGCCCATCGGCTGTAACATGAATTACATCATCCAACGCTTCCATATATAAGGGGTTGCCATAAGGCGCCATGCCCATTACCTTATATTCATCACCATAATGCGGAAAGCCCAGTAATTGGGTAAATGCCGTATAAAAAATACCCAGCGAATGCGGGAAGTTGATGGATTGTAAAACTGAAATATGGCTTTCATTTCCTACCCCCGTCATAGTGGTGCTGAAATCACCCGAACCATCAATAGACAGACAGGCTGCTTTTTGAAACGGTGAAGCAAAAAATGCAGAAGCTAAGTGGCTGCGATGATGCTCTACATTTTTTATTTTGTCTTTAAAAACAGAAGCCGGTAAACCGGAGGCAATTGAAAGTTCTTCGGCTGTAGAAGCCACTTTACGGCTATTGCTAAACCTTTCTTTTAATACCGGGATGCTGCCGCCAAAATTACGGGCCAGGTAAAAAAGTTTATGCCACATTTTAGCCTTGGGATCCCGGCCAATGGCAAAATAATTTACATCCTGCCAGCCCACGCCAGCTTCCTGCAAACAAAATTCAATAGAAAGCCTGGGAAAACCGGCCCAGTGTTTTATACGGGTGAACCTTTCTTCTTCAATAGCTGCCATTAATTTGCCATCTACAAATATGGCTGCGGAGGCATCGGCATGGTAAGCGTTAATTCCTATAATTATCATTTGAACTTTTATGTTTTTCCCGGGTTATTTGTACCCGGTTTAAGCGGGGATATCTTTCCTTTTTTCTCAAAAAAATAAATCATCATAAATATGGCCAGGTAAGCAAATATAGTAAACCAGGTATGATGATCCAGGCCCCATGGCATGGGCCATCCCCCTTGGGTGGCCAGCAAAAACAAAGTAATACGCAGGCTGTTAATGAACCACAATAAAAAAACACCACCCAATACCCAAAATAATTTTCTTTTAAAAGTTCCTTCATTGGCCATTACGTAAGCGGCCCAAAAACTATATACCCCGTATCCCACGCAATCCATAGCGATCTTTACGCCCCGGCCGTTCACAATCCGTATCAC
The DNA here is from genome assembly GCA_001898465.1 of Sphingobacteriales bacterium 39-19. Taxonomy (GTDB): domain Bacteria; phylum Bacteroidota; class Bacteroidia; order Chitinophagales; family Chitinophagaceae; genus Ferruginibacter. Next base: position 37,552 of record MKTX01000010.1, read on the forward strand.
ATAATCAGGTGCAAAATAAGTAGGTATGCCTCCTATCCATAAAATTAATTTTACAGCATACATCAATGAATATTTAAGCCAGCTTACATAGTCCAGGTATTTTTCTATAAACACACTATGGTAGCCGCCCGGCGCTGCCAGGCCAATCATGGCAATGGTACCATAATACAATACCACAAAGAGTAATAAGAATTTTACAAGAAACCCAATAAATTTTTTATCCAGTAAAAATTGCATATTATTTTTTATAGTTGGGGAATGCTTTGGCTGTGGCATATATTTTTTCTATGATCTCAACTGTTTTCAATCCTTCAAATGCATTGGTAGCTATTTTTTCATGGCCCGCCAAAACGGCGATCACATTATCATATACTTTATCATGATTACTCATGGTACCCCGGTAAGCTCCATAATCGTTGGCAGGATTGCCTGCCGGCAAATCCCGAATGCTAAAATCTTTGATGCGCTGATAACTTAATTCATTCAGGTAGGGGCCGCCAATTTTAATGCTTGCATTTTCTGCCATGATGGTAAGCGAACCTTCCATATTGGTTTCAAAGCTATTCACTGTATAATGCATACCACCTAAAATGCCATTGGCAAAATGAAAATTTATTACACCCGTGTCTTCAAAATCAATAAGATCCTGGTGATGCAGGTTGGCAATAAAAGCCTGTACATGATCCGGCTCACCCAAAAGCCAATAAAGCAAATCAATAAAATGACTGAACTGCGTGAACAAAGTACCTCCATCCAGTTCGGCTGTACCTTTCCACGAATTTTGATAGTATGCCGCCGGTCGGTTCCAAAAACAATTCACCTGCACACTCAATATTTTTCCCAGCCTGCCTTCTTCAATTAATTTTTTAACGGCTTCTATCGGCGGGTTAAACCTGTTTTGTTTTACAATAAACAAATGGCGCTTCATTCTATCAGCCGCTTCTATCATCCTTTTACAATCATCGCTGCGGATGGCCATCGGTTTTTCACAAACTACATGCAATCCTTTTTCCAGGCCGGCCAAACTATGGGTAGCGTGTAAACCATTGGGTGTACATACGGCCAGTAGGTCTAAGTTTTTTTCTTGCTCAAGCAAATCTTGCAGGCTGGTATAGGCTTTCGCATGATATGCATCAGCCAGGGTTTTTGCTTTATCGGGAACGATATCGCAAACGGCCTGTAAATGGCCCCTTTCTGCAATATATTTTGCATGGCGGTTGCCAATATTACCACACCCAACAATTGCAAAATTAAACAGCGGCATCATTTATAGTGGTTTCAAAAAGGGATGAATAAATTGCTGTCAATTCCGTAAGGTTTACCTGTTCCCTGGCATAGTTGGCTGCTGCCTGGCTATATATGGAATAAGTTTCATTGTTCATGGCTGCAAACTGAGTGATGGCATCAGCAATGGTATCTGCTGAGGGCTCTATATTCATTCCCGCTTTATTTTCTTCCAGGCCTTGCCAGGGTAAATTTTGACTGGTTATCACCGGCAGCCCGGCGCTTAGCGCTTCAATAATGGCATGCCCATAATTTTCACTCACACTGGGTAAAATAAAAACATGCTGCCCTTCTAATTTTGCAGGGATCTTATGCGTGGGGATCTCCCGGTGAAAATGCACAACAATATTTGCGGGCAGTTTCTTGATTTGTTCCAAACAGGTTTCCCAATATGCCGCATCTTTTACCGGGCCATATATATTATACTCAATAGTAGCATCCACATTTTCCAATGCCTGTAATACCAATAAATAATTTTTCATGGGGCTTACAATGCCAACACTTACCAAACGCAGGCTACCCGGCTCTTTGGCCGCAGCAGGCTGTTGGGTAAGCAAGCGGGGGAAATTGGCCGCTACCCTTACCTGGGCTTTTGGGCCAAAAGCTGATGCGATATGTTCTTGCTCCACAAGGTCTGTGGCATGAAAAATTGTTTTCTTCGTAAGCCCTACTGTTTTCATGGCTTGCAAAAACCATTTTTTCTTCAATGATTTTTGTTCTAATGCCCCCGGGTGCAGCATACCCCTTACCGATAATAATTTATGTGGCGCTCTGCCATAAAACAAAGGCACCAAGGTAAAGTGCCAGGAAAACATACCGATCATGTATATCCAATCCGGCCTGATTGCAGCCACCTGGCTTATTAAATTTTCACTCCGGTTTTTATTGGTTGCATACCAAACTTTTGTATGTTCATTAAAAGGCAGCCATTCATTTACCTGCGCTACAGCAATGGGCTCCCCGTTCAGATCGCTGTTGCTGGTATAAATATAAAACCGGTAACCGCTGTTTAGTTCATTCACCATATTTACTATACTCTGTATGGGCCCACCGGCTTTAAAAGCCGGGCTAAACCAGGGGATGGTGATGAAGATTGATGGCATAGATGACCAAAAATATATTTTAAATGGACGTTGCCTGGATACCAGATACCGAAAGCTATATAGTTACCCTAAAAGTTTAGTATCCCATGGATGAAAAATATCCTTTTTTATGGCCTTGTTATTTTGAGCTCTGCGTTTGGGTTACCCGGTAAATTACTGCCCGGTAAATAATGGCTGCTTTTTGCAATATTAATTGTTGCCCGGCGTACTTTAAATTGATGTTCAAATACCTTGATCATTACAAAAATGATAAATAAAGATTTGATGAGATGCCCCCATACTGTTTGCAGTTCACAATCGGGCCGTATAGGATAATAAAATGAAAGGGCGGTAAACAATATGAGAACCGGGTAATCTTTACTGAATCTTTTAAACAGAGATAAAATAAAACTATAAACCAGGCCCATCACAAACATAAAAATACAGCCTCCCCAGGGTCCATAATTTACATATGCATCACCAATAGCCCCTAAGGCCATTGAAGTGCCTGTGGTAACCCTTACACCTGAATATTTATAAAGAATTTCAGGGTCACCTGCCCTTAATTTATCGGGCGCTAAAATACGGGGAAGTATGGCTGCTTCCAGTAACTGCATGAGTTCTTTTCCATTAGAATAGGGTTCCTTATCAGGAACAGTGATCATAATATTTGTAATAATCCAGCCCTGGTTTATGCGGGTATTTGCCGATGCAATACTTTCATAATTAAATATTCCTTTTTTTGAATTTTCCTCCTCATATACATTCGCCAGGGTTTCAATACTTCCTTGTTCGCCGGTACCCAGGGCTTTCCGAAAGCTGCCTTTAAGCAATTGAATAGAAAGAGCCAATAAAATAAAAACAAAAGCCCCTATTACTTTTGTATTAAATGAAATCTTGTATTTGATGGCAAAAATAGAAGCGGTAAAAATAATCCAGGTCAGCAAGTCATGAAACATTCCTTCACCGAGTGAGGAAGAAACAATAGAGCCCATGACCAGAACCATGGGTAAAGGTTTCAAACGCTTGTTTCCCAATATCAGTAAAAACAAGCCAATAAATTTAAAACTACCTAATAAGTAAAATACAAAACCAAATTCTGACGAAAAGAAATTAGAAATCACACTGGCAAAAAAACCGAGGATGATAAAAATATATGGAATTTTCCCATTCTGCTGAACAAACTTTTTAATTCCTTCCTGATTAATAACCTCCCCGTCAAGGTTACCGGCAAACAAATGTAACCCTAAAATAAAAGCACAAACCGAGGGAATAGCATATAAAAAATATTCTGATGCAGGTACCTGCATCTGGTACATAAAATATGCATAATCCTGCAGCCCGTAATAAGCAAAGGCCGGGCCTACAAAAAATTGCACACACATAAAGGAGCCCAATAAATACCGTACCGGTATAAAATGGCCAATGGAATCAAATAACAAACCAAATTGATAGAGTGAAATTAAAATGGCCAGGTAGGCAAGCCCCGTCATATCAATTAAAAAAAGCCTGATGCAGATTGCCGTTAAGATAAAAAGGCCCCAATTAAATTTTGGTGTAACTAAGGTTTTCAATGTGAGTTATTCATTAATTTTTCAAGGACGTCACAAATTCTTTGGTACGAAAATTCATTAACTATTGTAAATGACATATTTCCCATGCGGCCCAGGGAATTCCTGTTGTGTAAAAAATATTCCATTTTTTGCAGAAGGTCTTTTTGTTTCCCGCTCTCAAAAATAAAGCCGTTTTTACCATCCCGTACCAGGTTACTGGCACCCCCGCATTTATTGCTCACTATTACCGGCCTGCCACAGGCCATTGCTTCATTTACTGATAATCCCCAGGTTTCACCGGGGCCTTTAGACGGTAACACAAAAATATCGCATGCGCTGTATAAGCCGGGCATTTCTGTTTGGTTTTGAAAAAGAAGAAAATGAATTCGGGGGTTCCCTTCATATTCTTTTTTAAGCGATGATTCTAAAACACCATTGCCGGCAATGATGAGATGAACGTTTCCTTCTTGTAAATTAATAAATGCCTGTATTAATAATGCAGGATCTTTTTTGGGTTCCAGTTTACCGGCAAACAAAAAAACGATTTCATTTCCCCGTATTTGCAAAGAGTTACGAATTTTTTGCCTGGCCTCACCATCAAACCTGAATCGAACATTATCAACTGCATGGGGCGCAAACAGCAATTGGTCATCTTGCAAACCGGCATATTTAAAATATTTCCTGTTTTCATCTCCTACATACAAGGCTTTGTCAACATGATGATATACCCATTTCAATATTATTTTCTTTACAAATTCTTTTACTCCATTGTGCCGATCCAGCAAAGTAGAATCGCCCCTGAAAAAAATCGGGACTTTATTATGAAAGTACCTCATTACTGCCAGGTGGCTTTTAAAATTCCAACCAAAAATTAATAATGCATCAGGTTGCCATGATTTTAATTCAGGCACCAGGCTTGGGTTATCAATCCCTTTAAAATGGTGAGAACCCGGTTGCTTTGCAACATTGTTAACCCATGTATAAGCATAACCTTCCAATAAATCAATATCCCATTGTATGTTTTGCCCAAACCCGGGATCAAATTTATCAGCCATGACCTCCTTGCCCCAGGTGTAAAAAACCATTATTGAAATCTTTTGCTGCCCACTCAGGTTTTTAAATAGCGGTGCATTGTACTGTATCGGATGCGTTGTTATTATGGCGAGTCTTTTCAAATCAACAAAATATTGCTTTATTTAAAATCCTGCCTGATAAAGACGGTATCACACCAGGCAAGTTTATTTTTACCATAAATCGGGTTATAGATGTCCTGCAAAACATAATCATGTTTTCTTAAGAAGGCCGCAATATCATAAAATAACGGCTGGTCCTTGTATTGTTGAACAAAGTAGGCTTCTGTATAAATTATGTCAATACACTTATTAGCAAGCAAAGAAGCAGCTCCTTGTAGTGCTTTTAATTCGCTGCCCTGTATATCCAGCTTAAGCAGATGAATATGTGTAAGATTTTCTCTTGCAACTATTTCTTCAATTGTTGTTACCGGAACTTTTATTTCGGACAGGGTCTTTACCTGTTCATCTGAGTTTAAGCCTGTTTTTTGAGAAGACAAAAAGGAACTTGTATCCAGGCTTTTATTTACATAAAATGGAATTTCATCTTGCCTATCACTGATACCCAGGCAATATAATTTTAATTGGCTGTTATTTTTAAAGTCTTCTTTGATGGTTTGGTTTAGTTCTTCAATGGGTTCAAATGCAAATATTTTTGCAAGCGGGAATGTCGCAAAAAATTTCTTTAGCGTAGTGCCTCTGTTAGCACCCACATCAAAAATAATAATCGGTTTATTTCCAAAACATTGATTAAAGTAATCGTATTCATTTTTTTTAAAATCGCCTTTCGCCAATGATTGAAGATAGCTGGTTCCATGTAATTCCACATTAAACTTGCTAAGTACTTTATTAAGCTTTTGTTTAAAGTTCATGAGCTAATTTTTCTTGCTTTTAATGCTCTAACTAGATTTTCTGTACCATTCTTATTCATTTCATCCCATTTAATCTCGCAGTAATTTTCCCCTTCCCCAGCAAATTTTATTTTCTCCTGCCAATCATTATGAGGCCTTATCACCAATGCATCAGATAAAAAAGCTGCCCAATAACTGAATGTGCTACTCCTGCTTGTTATTATGATTTGGCTCTTACTTAATAATAAGATATCTAAAATATCGGGTTTGGGGGCTGCCATTTCAATACCTGGTAATTCAGCTAATTCACTAATTTCAGAGGGATCAGCATCCGTAAAAACCGTAACCGGTACGATTTCATTTACTGATTCCCTGATTAATTTTATGGCCTTACTAAAAAAATCTAATGCCGTGGTTTGATTCCCTAATTTAAAATCTCCCCGCCTGATGTGAGCTCCCACTACGGGCGCTGCATACTTTTTTAATTGGTTACGCATTTGTAAAGTGAGTATCCCATATAATTCACGGGATATTAATGACTGGTATGGCCGCAACTCACCAAACAGGTCTTGATGGGTGATGACCTGGTTGAAAAGAAAAATTGTTTTTTGATTGTTGACTTCTTGAATTAAACTTACCTGCGGTTCCCGAATAATTTTATAAAACAATAATTGCCATTTTATAAAAACCCTTTGGGTAATGCCGGTTTCTTTAAAATATCCCATATAGAGCCGGGATTTATTTTCTCTCCTCAGCAATGCCCCCCAATGCAAACCCCACCAGGAAGAAGTAACGAATGGCAACCCGTTTATTTTAGCAAACAACATTCCCTTTGCCCATACCAGCATCATATTTCCCAAACCCGTTTTAGGAAACTGAACATATACTTTATTTTTTTTTCCGGCTGCCAATTTTTAAAAAAGAGGTTTTGCCCATATCATTGTGCCTGTGCCCATTTCATGCTGAGCCCAGGGTTTGCCTTGTAATGAAAATAAGGCATATCCCCTGCTTTCTATATATTCTTTTGCAGCGCCTATGCTCACTTTTGCCTGTTCTTCGGCCCAGGGTTCAAATTCAAATAAAATATTTTTTATTTTTTTTTGATTCAGTAATTCTTTCATCCCTTCAAAAACATATAATTCAAAACCCTGTACATCCACTTTCATCCAGTCGATAGAGGTTATATTTTCTTGTGCACAAAAACGATCGATGCTTAATGAATTTACCATTACGTAATCCTGTGAATAGGTAGGAGCCAATGAACTTTTGCCATACAGGTCACTTTGGTAAAATTTCATGCTTTGTGCATCATCTTTATGTACCAATTTATTATACAATTCATAATGAGCAATATTGTTGTCAATAAAATTTTTCTGCAAATATTGAAATACCAGGGGCGATGCTTCAAAACCATAATACCGAATACCGGGTTTTGCTTTTACAATGGGCAGGCCAAGGGATCCAATGTTAGCGCCAATATCAAAATAAACAGCGCCATCGGGAATTTTCTTTTTCAGGAACTGAACGATGTCCTGTTCATACACCCCGTTAATAAGCAATTCGAGTCCTAAATTTTCTTTTGTATTGGGCAGGTTATAAAATATTCCATCGTGTGCTTTAAAGAAAGCCGGTGCAGCATGATTGATGCCGGCATTGAACATCATTTTACCTAAACGCATTTTCCCCTTAAACCAGGGCAATGACCTGTACAAGGATAAGAATTTATCTGCAGGTTTCATTTACTTACCTCATTTAACAAAGTGGCTAATTTTTTTGTAACAGCTTGGGCAGAATATTGTTCAAACATTTTTTGATTAATCAAATCCTTATTAAAATTTTCGGCGAAATGCAAAAAGTCGCTAAAGCAGGCATCAAAATTATTTTCTACCCGGGCAAGTTCTGCCTCGCCATGAAAACTCAATACAATACCTGCCCCGGCATCTTTTAAAACCTGTAAAGCCGTGCTTTTGGTGTGCAACACGGCCAAAATGGGTTTCCCGGATAAAACGCCCTGATAGGCCTTGGAGGGTGTATAATGAGGCTCCGTACTGCCTAAAATAAAAACCCCGTTTGCTTCTTTTAAATGTACCAGCACATCCAAATAGGGTATTCTTTTCGGGTATTCAAAAATTACGGTTTGCCATAACCCATATTTTTCAGCCAGCGGTTTAATGTTATATCCCTTTTCATCATTGGCGGTTTTCCCGGTACCGATAAAATGAAATTCAACAGCAAGAAATAATTCGGGGTGCTGCCGGATGCTTTTACATATTGCTTCCAGGGGTTGATAAGCTTTGGGTAACATAGCCCCCGCATATACCAACTGTATTTTTCCGGGCTTATTTTTAAAAAGATAAGGTTGCACCTGTAACTGGGTAAGTAAATCATGATCTTTCTCCTCACCGCCATATGGCATGGCACCCGAAACAGCCCGGGTTTTTAAATGCGGGTTCCTTTCCAGTACAGCTTCGTAATAGCCGGCTGCTACTCCTGTTATTAAGGAAGCTTTTTTGATGGCAATGGGTTCCAGGATGCCAGCCATCTTTTTACTGAACCAATGCCTTGAAAATATTTTATTACTTCCCGGGAAATCATGCACCCAGGGATCTATATAATCAATACCGTATTTTATACCCGTACTGCGATGCAGCATCCTGCCCAATAAAGCGCTATAAAAAGAGGGAATGGAAATATATAAAAAATCAAACCCTTCATTTTTAATTAACTGATTGGCTCTTTTATACAATTGAAAAAATGCCCTTAAACCAATGTCGCCAATCAGCCTCGGTTTTGTAATGCGGTAAGCTTTTACTTTTTCTATACGAAGATCTTTAGGTAATAATTTCACCAGGTTCCAGTCCGGAGCTTCCTCGTAATAATCTTCATGTACTGTAAGTATGGTGGGCTCCCAGCCAAATGCCGGTAAGTGCTGTGCAAATAAACGGGGGCGGTGCACACCTGCCAGGTTGCTAGGCGGAAAATGCGGATATAAGATGAGTATCTTTTTCAATGAATGTTTTACCGGGTTTTTGTAAAGGCATACCTGGCTAATCTCAAGCCCATATCCTTATCATTTTTTTAGATTCTTCTTCCCAGCACATTTTTTTTATTTTTTCAAATCGGTTAGTTGCTCCAGACCGTATATCCTCTTTTTTATCCAGCAACTCTTGCAAAGTGTTTTCAAATGCCCGGGTTTCCAATTCTGTAATATTGCCATGCCCGGCCATGCTGTTCAACAATTGCTTTTGAGCCCGGGTATTTGTTGCCAAAACAAATAATCCTGCCTGTAAATAAGCTAATAATTTATTAGAAACTGCTAAATCATTATTTAAATCTTTCTTTGGTTCCAATGCCAATCCAATATCAAAACTGCTTAAACCTGAATGTAACTCTTTTTGCGGAACCGGTTTATGCAGCAATACATTTTCTATACCCTTTACATGAGTTTCATAAAAACTTTCGTCCACATGGCCATATAGGTGTAATTCTATTTGCCCCGTAAAATTTTTAAAAACCGGTAAAATATATTCCAGCCCCCTGCCGCCAGAAATATTTTGTGAGAACCAAACCAATTGTAAAGGGCCTTCTATATTTTTCGGTGCAACAAATTCCGCAGCCGGAAAATAATTCATCACCGTAATCCAGTTGCTTCCCTCCATTCCTACATCATTTTTTACGGCTTCTCTTATTAAAGGGGCGGCAAAACTTACATAATCCATGGCCGGCAGCAGTTCTTGCATGAATTGCCGGGTTAAACCCTGTAAAAAAATATCATGCCCTTCTCCCGGGTGGTAATCTTCCACATCAAAACCTGCGCTTGCCTTTAGTTTTTTAGCAGCAAAGGCTGTGGCATATAAGGCGCCGGGGTTGTGGCCAATTACCCGGTCTGCCTGTTTTATTTTCTTTAGCGCTCTTATTAATAAATAATTGCGGCGGGAAACAGCCATCGCCAATTTGTAGCCTTTTAATTTATATATCCTGGCTGCAAGCCGGTAATACTTTTCATAAAGAACCGAAAAGAACCAGCCCATGCCCCCCTCTTTCCCTGCCTCTATGCAATGAAATTTTACAGCCCTTGCCCTAAAACTATCCAGTAATCTATGGTTGATTGCGTAACTCCAGTTGCGAAACCTAAAACAAATAACTTCCACCGTAAACCCATTATCCAATGCCAGTTGCATTTCTTTTACAAGGCGTGGATTGCTGGCCAAATTATGTGTACTGATAAATAAAATATGGGGCAACTGATGAGTTGTATTTTGTTGTTTACTTTTTAGTTTTTGCAAAATGCAGGAATCTTTTTTCTTAAAGCAGGCATGCTTTACCGTAAAGCAGGTTTCTATTACGGTTTTTTATAAATGCTTTACAAATTTTTATTCCTGCTTTACCCATTTCTTATCCTGTTTTAGCTCCATGCAGCATTAGAATGAAGCAAATCAGGATGAAGCTGCGCTAAAGCAGGATTGTTTTTTTGATTTTTAGTTCTGCATGGGCCCGGAAGAATCCTGCTTTGCAAATTTTCAATACTGCATTGCCTTAAACTAAGCCTACATTAACCTAAAGTAAGCCTGCTTTACAAATTTTTAATCCTGCTTTGGCAAAAAACATGTATGTTTTGCGGCAAAGTAGGTTTCTTTTTTGTTAATAATTTATTGAAAATGATGTTATTAATATTTTGAGGAGCTATTTTGATGGTTATTCAGCCGCTGCCCGGTTAAAACAGCAAGGGGTTAAGAACCTGCATTTTCAGCTTCCTTTTTTATACATCAGCTACAAAAAAAATACCTGGTATTTTGTGTTTTTTTGTGAGCAACTGTGTGCAATTGTAACCCATTTTTAAAATGGATATAATGAAAATAAAATTTATTTGTTATTTAAATGAACAACCAAAATCATACGTATGTGGCTGTTAACAAATTTTATAACATTTAAAAAAAAATTCTATGAACAAAAAGATCATCACCAACCTGGGCAAGTATTCCAATGCAACATTACTTGCCGTAACCGATGCCATTTTATTGGGCATGACAGGTAACCCCAATTTTCCGGGTGCTACTACACTGGTAACAGAAGTGGTTACGCTACGTACAAAATACGAAGCAGATTTAGCCGCAGCTGCCAACCGGGATATGGCACTGGTACTGGAAAAAAACCTTACCCGCAACCATTTGCTGGATAGTTTAAGCCGCCTGGGCCTTTATTGCTTAAGCCAGGCGAAAGGCGATGCCAGCAAATTGATGAGTACGGGCTTTCCCTTAGAAAAGGTAAGGGAGCCGGGATATTTATCAACTCCCAAAGCGCCCGAAATTAGAAACGGCCTGCTAAACGGCGAACTGGTTTGTACAGTAAAACCGGTAAAACACGCCAGCATGTATAGTTTCGAAATTACGAGCAGCGCACCCGGACCCGAAACGGTATGGGTAAGTACCCGCAGCAGCAAAAGCAAACACCAGTTTAGCCAGTTGCAACCGGGGCAACGGTACTACTTTAGGGTAACTGCCATGAAGGGCAACCAAACAGCCAGCAGCCCTATTGTATCCCGCTTTGCCCAGTAAAAAAGAACGCATCTTGCGGTTTAAATGAAAAGATTGTTGGCAAAAAAAGGCAGCAATCTTTTTTTTTATTATATTTATTTCTATATAATATGTGTTAGTATAAAAACCGGTTGGTTTTTACTAAGCACCGGGGGCGGCCATGCTTCCTCCCCATCTATGAATAGTAAACTTTGTAATATTTATTAATCCGTAAATAAAAGCAAATGAATCCTACCAACAACAGCGACCAATCAATGGATGGCCGGCCTATCCCACAACGCTGGACCGAAAAAGAAGCTGCCAAAATACTGCATATGTCAGTATGTACCCTGCGTAAAAAAAGAAAAAAAGGTATTATTGGTTATCACCGGGAAGGCCTGAAAATTTATTATGATGAAGAGCAATTAAAAGCCTATCATAATAGCACCAAGGTAGATCCTAAATAAATATCCCGATAGATTTGTATAGCGCTTTAAAAATTTACCCGACCTGCATTTGTAGGCTGGATTTGTCCCCTTTTATTTTGGATATATGTGGTAGTCATTCAATTGTTAACTCCTGTTATCAAACTTAAAACATATGACTTCTACTAAAAATCCATTTTTTATAGCTTATCTTATTTCTTTCACTATACGAGGATGAGTCGCAAGATTATAAGTTGTTAAAAACAGTATTTTTTTCAATTAGCGAATACGATATTTGATGATACGGGCTACTCTCCAGCCAAACAATTTTTTTATAATCTCAATCGTACGCCCACCTAACAAAGGTAATATTGCTCTTTGCCCAATTTTTAAATACTTGCGCATTGCTAACTGAGAAAGTATCTTTTTTTGCGGATATTGATGAACTGCAAAATCAAGGTATTGCTTTGCGAATGCCTTATCCAGCTTTTCATCGTTGTATTTTTCTTTCAGGTATTTATATTTTAAATCAATTGTGAGTAAAGTGTTCTGCACATATTTGTTTTTGGGATTAGAACTTAATTTATGCTCTGTATTTTCCCTGCGGTAATAGTTCATTACACCGGGCACATAGATGATCCCTTTACTGGCCAGCAATACCCTGGCAAAGAATTCACCATCATCATCCGGGCAGCGATAGGGCCTCCACCCGCCCGCCTCATCAATTAATGTCCGGGGGATTAACCAGCAGTTTGTTTGAATAAAATTACTTTTGCCGTTGTTGCCTCCCCACAAATTTACCAGGAAACCGGCCGGGTTATCAGAGCTAAATATAAAAGCAGATTGATCAACTAAAGGCCGCTGTTGCAGTAGCTCTTCATCGTTTAAAAAACTTGTATAATTGCAAACGGCCACTTTATCCTGTTGTCCATCCAGCGCTTTCATTTGTTCCTCTATTTTACCCGGTGATAAATAATCATCGGCATCCAGGAATTGAATATAGGCGCCGTTGGCATTTTTCAATCCCGTATTTCGTGCTACAGCTGCGCCTGCATTTTTTTGACGAAAAACTTTTACAGCCCGGGTTTCAAATTGCTTTGCAATGGAATAGCTGTTATCCGAGGATTCATCATCTACCACAATAATTTCAAGATTCGGATATGTTTGCTGCAATACCCCTTCCAATGCCCTTCTTAAAAAGCGCTCGCAATTGTAAATCGGAATTATTATGGAAACCAGGGGAAGCAATTATGCTATTAATTTATGACGGACTGCTGATAAAAAAGAGAATATTTTAAATTGCTTATTGCGCAAAATATAATTTTTAAACTTTTGATTTAGCGAATGGGATTGATCCGAAGAAGGGATCAATAATGGATGTAATTGAGGTAAGGAATTCAGCAAAAATCTATAATATTGAATAAACCCCATAGGCTTTGTATAAGCAGAATTCAAAAGTAAATTGAAAAAATAGCTTTGATAGGCATTACCGATACGGTCCTTAAAAATATTCCATTGATCTATAAAGTCATAAGTTTTACAAAACTTTTCAAATGAATGTATGATCTGGTTAAAACTTATGATTCTTTTTTGTGGTGGTGAACTCATTAATGAACCCGGCTTTGCAACATAATGATAAAAGGATTCAGTCATCAGAGAAATATTATGAATTACAGAAAACACTTCCAGGTTAAATTGTACATCCTGCCCAATTCTTATCTCATGGGCAAAATCAATCTTATACTGGTTTAAATATTCCTTTTTGTAAAGTTTATTGCAAATGGAGTAATCAAACTCAAATGCTATGAATCTTTGTAATAAACGGTCACCCGTTATTTCATTTGCTTTTATTGTGATTGTATTTTGAATTTTATTTTCCCATTCTTTCTGGATGTTACACATAACTAAATCTGTCTGGTCAGTCTCTATCCGATTAACCATTTTTTCAAACATTTGAGGTTTTATCCAATCATCAGCCCCTGAAAATCCAATGTATTTTCCTGTCGCATTCTGTAGTCCCATACTCAACGCAAAAGCAGCTCCGCCATTTGAATAATTAAATAATTTAACTCTATTATCTAATTCAGAAAGTCTTTTAATGATGTCTTGCGAATGATCTGTGCTGCCATCATTTACTACAATAATTTCAAGGTCTTTAAGTGTTTGGTTTTGAATGGAGCTAATACATTGTTCAATTCGCTTTTCTTCATTAAATACTGGAATGATTACGGAAACTATTGGCATTTTTATAAATGGGTTTATCTATTGTACGCTTACCATTCTGTAAATTATAAGCACACTTTTGGATCTTATAGTTTAAGAAAATTCAAGTTTGTTTAATGAAATACGCCCTGTAAAAAGTATTTGAATTTAAAGTCTGCAAGCTTCCAGGCGTTAGCAGTATTCTTAAAATGCAAGGTTTTAAAAAAATAATGAAATAAGTTTACAACAAATCTTCGATAGTTTTTTTTCTTAAGTCTTTCCACTTGTTTTATCGTAAAAGGGAGAGGAAGTTCTTCAAGAGCATCCCTCATATACCGGAAATTATTATACAAATAACCGTAATTATTATTAATCTCTTGGTTTTCATGCTGGCGGTATATCATCAAATCAAAAGGGAATATCAAAATAGTGCTATGGCATGCCACTTTAAGGTTAAAATACATGTCATTTGCAGGACCATAAACTACAGGATAACCGCCCATTCTTCGAATGAACGAATTGCTCATAAAGGTTCCACCGGGTCCAATATATAGAAATTGCTGTTTAAAAAAGTGTTTATTTAATGCATCATAAGAAGATATTTTTGTTGGCTCTTTGCAGTAAGCCCATGAAAAGCCAAAATTAAACTGGCTGTCTGCTTCTGCAAGTGCAACTACTTTCGTCATACTATCTTTCAGTAAAGTATCATCTGAATCACAGAACATAACATACTTACCTATAGCCAGTGAAACAGCCTTATTCCTATTTGGGTAATCGCCTAAATTTTTTTCGTTAATATGAATCTTTACCCGGTTGTCTTGTTGTGCATATCTTTTGGCAATTTCAACCGTACTATCCGCTGAGCAATCGTCCACAATAATTAATTCCAGGTTTTGGTAAGTTGAAGATATAACAGATTCAATGGCTTCGCCGATAAATTTTTCCCGGTTGTAAGCAGTCATTAATACAGAAACTAATGGTTCACTAATCATTTAATACTTTTCAGTTTTTAAAAAGTAAATGGGCATTTAATACTGTCCAAAATTTAAAACACTCTTCCATAGTCCATTCACCAGATTTTGTTTTTGCAATTACCTGGTCACGAATCATCCTGCCATCCCAAATAGTACTGGAAATAAATTCAGTTGAGGAAACTTCATCGAGAATAAAACTTTTTAATTCCTGCTGAAACCAGGTTTTTAAAGGCGCATTAAATCCAGTTTTTAACTGCCGTGTTCTTACAAAGTCCGGAAGAACCACTTTCATGGCGTCCCTTAGAATTCGTTTGGTAAACCCATTTCCTAATTTACTGGCCATAGGTAAAGAAAATACATAAGTTACCAACCTGTAATCCAGAAAAGGCATCCTGATTTCTATACTGTTTCTCATGGCACCCCTGTCGAAATTACGCAAGATAGTTGGCAAGGTAGTAAAATGAAAATCACTATACAATTGTGCTTCTGATCCCTTGAATCGTTCAGATATTACGGGGTTCGGCAGATCAATTCGATTTCTTAAGTCTGAGTGAAACCATTTATCTTTTAGCCCTGGCTGACTAAACTTACTCATTAAACCCCTTGCCTTTCTCTGTGCAAAACGATAAGCCCGATTATGAAATTTCATTTTTTTCAAATAATGCAATTGCTCATCCGGCGGAAGCATTCCCAGGTAAATATTTTTTATTTCGCCGGCATACCCGGGATTATGAAGTTGATGTCCGTATGCATTCAGTACGTTATATGGATATCCATACATCATTTCATCTACACCATGGCCGTCCATTGAAACGGTGATATTATGGCGTTTCATGGAGGCATATAAACTGTCAATAATAAACATAGGAGTTGCATTAATAGAGTCATGCTCCCTGATACTTAGCATCAGCTTTGATTGTAAATCTTTATAATCCTTCGTACAATCTACATAAATCGCCTCTCCATTTACATATTTCAATACTTCATCCGCATACATTCGTTCATCCTGTTCTGTGCCGGGAAATATGGCTACAAATGCACGTTGCCATTCATTAGGTACCCGGTAACATTTTTCTTTGGTTTTTGCGATGCTTCTTATAGTAGCAAAAACAGATGATGAATCTAATCCGCCACTTAATGCCGATGCAATATTTACATCACTTCTTAATCTGAGTTTTACAGCATCATGAAATAATTCTTTAAAAGTATCCACCTGGTCATCATATGAACCGGGAACATCTACCAGGTGATCAGCAGTTTCCCACCATTTTACCTTCTGTATTTTTGCGTTTGGTTTTACAACTATATAGTGGCCGGGTCTTATTTGTTCAATCCCTTTAAAAATAGTTTTCCCCAACCCTTCTATGCCCCAACTATGTTGTATATTGTAAGAAATCATGTCATCATCCGGCTGTCGTTTATAGCCGTCTATGTTTTTGAACTGAAGGGTTTCAGATCCAAAAATAAATTGTTTGCCCGGTTGATTCATATAATGCAAAGGCTTAATGCCAAAGCGATCACGAGCCAGCCATAATTCCTGGTTTAGCTCATCCCAAAGGGCAAAGGCCCAAAATCCATTAAATTTATGCAAACAATCCTTGCCCCAAAAATGATATGCTCCCAATAATACTTCAGTATCAGAATCTGATTTGAATTGATAGCCCTTGTGAATTAATTCCTCTCTTAGTTCAGCGAAATTAAATATCTCACCATTATAAACCACCGACAATCTTCCATCTGCATAGTGCATAGGTTGAGATGCATTATCAGTAAGATCCAGAACAGATAATCTCCTGTGACCAAGGCCTATGTTTTCACTTTTATTAATCCACGCACCTTCCCCATTTGGCCCACGGTGAGCAATAGGATCAGTTAGGTTTTTAATTTCCTGTAATTCTACTCTCTTTGAATTAAATCTTAATATTCCTGCTATCCCACACATAGTTTTTTTTATTTAAAGCGTCCGACTATAAACATAATGATTAGCATGTTTTATTATTGAGGCATCATGCTACCAGGTTCCTATTAGGATAATCCCCAAGATTTTTTTTATTCTCAAAAACCTGTATCCTATTATCTTTAAGTAAGTATGATTTGGCTATTGATACGGTATCATCATTAGAACAATCATCAACAATAATTAATTCCCAATTTTGGTAAGTTGAAGCAATCACAGACTCTATAGCTTCTGCAATAAATGGCTGCCGGTTGTAAGCCGTCATCAGTACAGAAACGAGTGGACTATGTATGTTCATATAAAAATTGTAAATGCATATAACATAAAAATACCATTCCCTGTAATTACGAAGATTTTATTTTCGGTTATTTATTCGATGGTTACCAAAGGGAGGTCTTTAATCATTTCGAACTGACCTCCAAAATCCTTTTTAAAAAGCCGCATTTGGTGGATATTTTCTTTAAAATGGATAGAACGTATATTCTCCGGAACCGCTTCGCTAAATTCTCCGGCATTTATAAAAAAAGCATTAATACCATTGGTTTCTACTGTTAAAAATTGGTAATTATATTGTGCAAATAAATTTTGCCAGTCCTTGATTGAAACACCGTAATATAGATATGGATGAGCCGTGTAAAACATATTAAATGTGGAATTGTAAGGGATGGTGAGGCTTTTTTCAGGACCGAAAGCAGAATTATATTCCACAACAATTATTTTAGGCCTCAGCCCTGTTTCCAATAACATCCTGGCTATATAGTAATCCATGCCATCAATATCTATTGAAAATACATCCGGATTTTTATATAATGCTTTTTCATAAATTTGTTTTACAGTAGTTTCATCTACAAAAAGGTTCAGGCTTTCTACCAAAAATGGTTTAATAATTAAAGCGTCATGATGCCAATCTGCAATCCTGTATATTTTTTCACATGAGCCAAATAACTGCTATTATTTTCTAAACCATTTCCTGATCCGATTTCAATAAAGTATTTATTAGGCTCTTTTAAGCCTGACAGCAAATGATCAATGATACCATCTTCCCCATTTTGACTGAACCCACTAAATTCCCAGGTCTCCGGTTTTACCGGGTCTATATTCCTGGTTGCTGCAGAAATAGCGCTCCTTGAAAAAGCATTATTGAGCAGCAAATTCATGTAAATCCCCTTCGCATAATAATTAGCATCAACCGGGAATATTTTATTTTTAAAAAAAGATTTCAACTTCATAATCCTTCTGTTTTAATGGGCTATTGCCAGGTAATTTGCCAATGATTCACCAATGATGTCCCAGCTATATTTAGTTTCCACCAATTGCCTGGCATTGCTGCTTATTAAAGAACTTTTACCCGGATGATTCGTTAACTGTATAATTTTATTTGCAAATTCAATTGCATCATCTGCAATGAGGGCATGTATTTCATTTACAGATTCAATGCCTTCAATCCCGATACTTGTAGTAACAACAGGGTTACCTAAACTCATTGCTTCTAATATTTTAAACCGGGTTCCGCTTCCATTTAATAAAGGGGCAATTGCGATATTACATTTCCTGTACCAGGGCTCCACGTCTTCTACTTCGCCTATAAAATTTACGGTTGGGTCATTCAGCATGTCATGATAGTCTTGCCTGTTGCCCCGGCCTACTACACATAATACTTTACCTGGCAATTGCTGCATGACCAATGGCCATACCGTTTTGTAAAACCAAAGTAAACCTGTTTTATTGGGCTCATAATCCAGGCTTCCGCAAAACAGGATGTTATTTAATTGTTCCGGAGAAATATTAATAGAATGAGTAAGCAAGGTTGTATCAATACCATTTGGCAATACATAGCCCAGGGGTATTTTTTCCCGGTTCATTTCAGTAAAAATATCCAAATCTACCTGGCTGCAACAGAAAATACCATCTACAATCTTATATAGGTTTTTTTCTACCCGTAATATATCATCAGCTTCCTTTTGCTGGGTTGCCGTTTTATTTACATTTCGCTGAGCCAGTAAAGATTCTACATTATAAGCATTAAAAAATATGGCCGCCTTGCTATTATATTTCCTTATCCAGGAAGCATAATAAGTTAATTGTAAATTCTCCAGGATTATATAATCAAATTGCTGCCTGCTTAAAAGTTTGTTTAAAATGGGGTACATCTTTAAAAAAGAGCTGTCAGTATTCCTATTCAAATCCTTAATGATAAATCTATATTTCAAGGCATTACCTGTACGGGCGGGCAAGAAAGAAAAAATATCTTTCGGCGCTATTTCATCATATGTAGAATAAACCGATGCACGGGCTATGGCAGGATAACTGGCCGTTCCCGATAATAAATCTTCCTTGCGGGTATGGGTAACTGCTGTAACATCAAAATATTTAGAAAGTTGGTGAAAAACATGAAAGCACCTGTGCATCCCCCCATTTCTGGGCGGATAGATGTTTTCAAAAGGCATAATCATTAAAATCTTCCTTTTCATTTCTCAATAAGTTTTTGAAACTTCAATTCTTCCTGCAGCAATATATCCAGCACATCAGAAAACCGGTAATTATAATCCCAGCCCAGCTCTGATTTTGCTTTGGTATTATCACCATATATATCTTCTATTTCGGTAGGCCTTAGTAATGCAGGCAATACTTCCACGCAATTCATAGAAAGGCCTAAGCGATCAAATATAAATTCAATTACAAATTTCAAAGAAACGGATTCGCCGGAGCAAATTAAATAATCAGAAGGATTTTGTTGTTGTATCATCAGCCACATCGCTTCTACATATTTTGGAGCATAACCAAAATCACGCTTTAAATTGATATTCCCTACAAACAACTTTTCTTTATGCTTATACTTGATATCTATGGCGCCTAATATTACTTTTTTTACAAAGAAAGATGGCTTCCTTAAAAAAGATTCATGGTTGAATAAAACACCGCAACAGGTAAATAAATTATAGGCTTCCCTGTAATTGGTGGTTATCCAATGGGCTGAGGCTTTAGATACGGCATAAGGACTTAAGGGGTGCATGGGTGTGTTTTCCTTAATAGGCAGTGTATCTACTTTACCATACATTTCGCTGCTGGATGCCTGGTAAAAACGGGTAGGATAGCCAATTATTTTAATAGCTTCCAGCAAATTTAATACAGAGATGATATTAAACTGTATTGTGCCTATGGGTTGAAAAAAAGATTCGCCTACCGAACTCTGGGCTGCCAGGTTATACACTTCATCCGGCTGGTATTTTTTAAACAGGGTTATGATTTGGGTAAGGTCATGCAAATCACAATTTTCAAATATAATTTGATGGGTTATACCCAGGTAATCAAAGCCGGTGTAATTAATTTCACCGGAGCTTCTTACCATACCAATAATACGATAGTCTTTCTCAATTAAAAATTTAGCAAGATACTTCCCATCCTGGCCTGTAATTCCTGTTATAAATGCTGTCTTCAAATTTATTTTTAAAATTTTTATTAAGAAATGGTTTTAATTAAAAACGATCTCATTCATATCGCTTCCAATTTTTTCCCAGGAATACCAATTCTTCACCCATGTATTGAGGTTTGAGGCCAGGGAATTTCGCATTTCTTTATTCACGATTAATAAATTTATGGCCCGGGCAAATTCCACTTCATTGTCGGCAAGCATAATACAAGAGCTATTTAAGTTATCAAGCCCTTCTGCACCCCGCTGTGTACTTACTACAGGCAGCCCCATGGCTGCAGCCTCCAATATTTTTAACCGGGTGCCACCACCTAATTGCAGGGGCACTATATACACAGAGGCTTCACTGAAATATGGCCGTATATCCGGTGGGTTTGCTACTACCCGGATATTCGGATGGGTTTCAATGAGCAGTTTATCGGCATGTTTCCCGGCGATGGTAAAAGTAAGCTGCGGATGCTGCTCTAATACCAGGGGGAATATTTTAGTAATAAACCATTTTACGGCTTGCTGATTTGGAAAATAGTTCATAGTTCCGGTAAATAATAATGACATACCCACATGATCATTTACTTCCGATGTAAAATAATGTGTATCCACTCCATTAGGCACTACAAAAACAGTAGCCTCCTTTACCAGGGAAAGATAAGTTTGCCGGTCTTTTGCAGAGCAACAAAAAACTTTGTCGGATAAGATCAGGCTTTGCTTTTCTGACTCTTTCATGGATTTATATTGCACGTAAAGCCAGGCCCTGTTTTTAAAGTGTGTTTCAAAACTTAGGGATTGCTGCAAAACATCAAATTCCACGTTATGGGCATTACTGAGTATGGTATGGCCAGAAATATTAAATTTTTTATGGAATGCTGGAAGAAAATAATTGAAATCAAAAAAAAGGATCTTGCCTTTTGTTTTTAATAGCCTGCTGATCTCTTCTTTTAGCTCATTCATACTGCCTTGTGCCTGGTACACTTCTAAAGGATATGTATTTCTTACTGCAAACCAGGGAAATAACCAGAAAAAGAATATATTATTAAAGACTGAAAATAAATGAGCCGGGTTTCTCTTAAAATACATAAGCCAGCCGTTTAATTCATAACTACTCATTAAAAAAGGCAGCAGCAATTTAACGGTGGTTTTGATCTTGCTAAGTCCGGAACTTTTTTTTACTGTAAGCGCTTCATCAAAATACAATATTTTAGTGCAAACCTGTTTTAATAATAAAAGCTCACCTGCTTGTAATGAATTTAAGACTACCAGGGTTACATTCCCCTTTTGTGCCAGTGATTTTAATATATGATACGACCGGGTGCCTCCCCCAATGGGGGGCAGGGGTACTGAATGCGTAATAAAAACAATATCTTTTTCATGACCTGCTGTACTTCCCGGGTGCATCATCCGTGTATTGTTTTATTCTTTACCAGGTTTTGTTTATACCTGTATATCCATATTATTACTGCCATATTGAAACCCAGTAATTTTCTTAAATACCTGAATTTAGATGAATTAAAAATGGGAAGTAAAGGATGTAACCTATATACCTCTTTCAATAAAGCCGAAAGTTCCCGATAACGGCTACCCGGGTATTCTCCTAAAAACCACATATAATTTTTCACAATACCTTGCTGTATATTATTTGTAAACTGCTTTTTCTCTAAAAGTAATTTTTCCCATTTTTGATAAAACCGGATGGCATCAAATAAATTGGCCTTATTCGCAATCCTTTCCGTATCATGTACTCTCCATAAACCACAATTAAGCGATGCATACCCAAAACGCCCCCCGGCTAAAACTCCTCTTAAATGAAAATCAATTTCCTGGTTTCGTTTGATGGTAATATCCCAGTCGCCAATTTTTTTGATAAGAGCTGAACGCATTAAAATCGCAAAATTCGCAATGCATCTTTCCGCCAGAAACTGCTCAACAAGATTATCATTTTTGTAAGCAAATATTCTTTCTTTATTTTCTATTGTACCCTTTTCCCAATCCCCAAATACTCCATCACAATTTGTGTGCTCATTCAAAAAAGATACCTGCTTCTCAATTTTATCCGGGTATAATAAATCATCAGAATCTAAATACTGAATAAACGCTCCCTTTGCAGCCGCCGTGCCCGTATTTCGGGCTACCTGTGAACCGGCATTTTGCTGCCGGATGTATTTTAGCGTAAAGGATCCGGTATTTTCTTTAATCAATTCGTTTACTACTTCTTTGGTATTGTCGGTAGAACCATCATCTACTACAATACACTCAATGGGGCGGTAGGTTTGTGCTATTACCGATTCAATCGATTCTTTTACTAAACTATCCCGGTTATAAGTGGGTATTATAACAGAAACCAAATGCTTTGTAAAATCTCTTTCTAAAAACCGGGGTTCCATATAAAATTAAATGTGATCATTCGAAAAATTAAAAATCGGTTTTATGCAATTTTGTTTTTACCGGTTGAAAGAAATTCAATGAATTGATCCGGCTCTTTTAATAACGCCATCTCTCCCTGTTGAATATATGGCTCAAATATAGCCTCTGCAAATAATTCATTAAAACAGGCTGCCGGTAAATTAAATTCCAACGCATCAATTAAAGTACTGGACCCGTCTGATAAAAAAAAATGCGATATATGCAATAGATCAAATAACGCTATTTGTGAGCAGATTTCATGATCTAAATTTGTTAATGACACTTCCAGCTGCCTGAGATGATCCACCAATTTTTTATGATGCCGTGGATGGCTGCGAAAGCAAAAAAAAAATTCCTCTGTAGAATCTAATTTGGTTAAGGTATTCACTAACCAGTCAGGAATATGATACGTGGTTAATCCAAAACTCACAATCTTCTTTGTCCCGGCCTTAAGCTGTAAATTGCTAATACTTTCACTCTTTTGACCCTTGCCATATTTTTCCCAGATTACATAATTGGGCGAATGGTTAATATATTTTAAAAGCGGGCCATATTTCCACCTGGTTTTTAATGTATGAAAAAGGGGCTCGGTATAGTAATGCAGTTCATCACAAATAAAACTATTCCCTATCTTTTCATACTGATATTGATAACCATAATGAGAGGGATATATAATGCCATGCTGTTGTTCGATAACTTTTATTTTTAGCTTTTTAGCTGCACCTATTAAGCCCAGGCTAAATTCATTATACGAATCGTATAAATAAATATTAGCAGGTTTCCATTCATTTAATAGCCACAAAAAAAAACAATAGTAATGATAGGTTCTTTGCAGTGTGTCTTTTACAAATACAAATACTTTGGCTTCAAGATGGGTTTCCAGGAAATTGATAAAGGGGGTGGGAAAACAGGATTTTATTTTATGATGCTGCAGATAGGTTAATATCCATGGGTTTATTATTATGGGTGTATAAAAAGCCTGCTGTGATTTGTTATAGCCGTTGCCTGACAAAAATATACCGGTTACATTTTTTTCTGTAAGATTTATATTATCACCGAAAGTATTGAAGTATTTTCCATTGTAGCAGGCATTATAATTTCCCTGCAAAAAATTCAAAGGATTACCGGCGACCCTCTTTTTATAGCCAATAATAGTACTCAACAGCCGGTAATAACGGTATGCCGCCTGGTACTTACGAATCACCTGGCTGCATTTAAACCGGATCTTAAATGCAAGTGTGGGTACGGGTGATTCCCCTTTTTTTTCAATTACCGGTTTTGATGCATGGATAGCCGCATGCCGGTAATAATGAGCAATATTGATATTGATAGGGTGTAACCAATTCATGCCTTCGTACAGGAAAACATGAGGATCCTTTATTTTTTGGTTTAGTTCTGCCACTATTTCCTGTAACGCAACAGGATCTATTGTGGATTCCATTTTCTCAGTCATACCTTAGCGTAGCCCATTAATAATATAGAAAAATTATAATAAATCCCATGACAAGGCGGTACCTGCCTGAATATTTTCTTTGGCCGGTTTACCCCAAAAATGCTCTGCATATTTTGGCGCCAACCCGTCCCCGGGCCTGATGGCCCTCAGGTTTTCTTTTGTAAATAATGCTCCTTTTTGTATATCTTTTACAACATATAAAGAGCGCTTAAATCGCAAACTCTTTTGCTCGGCTTCCTGGATGCCGGTCTGTACTTTACCCAGGGCAAAAAATGCACGGCCTGTTTCTGTTACTAAATCTGCCAGTTCTTTTGGCTCCAGTGAAAACGCACTATCAACACCACCCTCTGCCCTGCTTAATGTAAAATGCTTTTCAATTACCGTGGCACCTAATGCTACAGCAGCTACAGAAGCGCCGATACCCAGGGTATGATCTGACAAGCCCACCTGGCATTGAAAAATTTCTTTGAGGTAAGGGATGGTTTTTAAATTTGAATTTTCAGGAGAAGCCGGGTACGTGCTGGTACATTTCAGCAATATCAAATCCTGGCATCCATTCGAACGCAATATTCTTACGGATTCATCAATATCAGCTAAAGTAGCCAGCCCGGTTGACATAATAACCGGCTTGCCGGTAGCTGCCACTTTTTTTAATAAAGCCCAATCCGTATTTTCAAAGGAAGCTATTTTATAGGCAGGCACATGCAGTGATTCCAGGAAATCTACAGCTGTTTCATCAAATGGGGAACTAAAGGCCAGTATCCCCAATTCCTTTGCTTTTGCAAAAAGAGGTTCATGCCATTCCCAGGGTGTATGGGCTTCCTCGTATAATTCATAAAGATTTTTTCCTTTCCATAAAGACTGCTCATCAGTAATAGCAAACATTCCTTTACTGGAAGGCATGGTCATGGTATCTGCCGTGTATGTTTGCAGTTTAATGGCATGCGCACCTGCGGTGGCTGCGGCCTGTACAATTTCCATAGCCCGTTCTAATGACTGGTTATGATTGCCAGACATTTCGGCAATAATAAATGGTTTATTATTACTACCAATATTATAACTTCCTATATTAAATTCATTCATCCGCTTCTTTATATAATTTATAGCATTTATAACCTTGTTCTATTACAAGTTCTTCATTTGCAAATCCGGCTTTTTTAAAACTACTTAACGAAGCTTTGTTATTTTCTTTTATATAAGCTACAATTGTTGAAGTAGGGTGTTTTAAAAAATAGCTATTGCTTGCTTCCAGCAACATTTGTTTGCTTAATGAGTTTCCCCTGTAATTTTTATCAATTGAAATACCAATAACCGTTTCATTATTACTTTTATATATTCTTACTTGTCCAGCAAACTCTCCTTTGTATAAAAATAAATAGAAATAACATTCTTTGGACTCTAATTTCGACAAAAACCATTTGCTATGATTTTCAATTGTTATTTTTTCAGTAGAAAATGAATTGCTTCTTACTTCCGCATCGTTTGCCCATTCATAGTATTTGTATAAATCAGCTTCAGTTGCCATTCTAAAAACAAGTTCATTCAAAAAACACGTATGTATTAGTACGTCGCAATATTTATCGTCAATCCTAACATGATTTTTTATACGTGTTACTTCTATAAATCCACTTAGCAATAAAGCAGTATATAAATGGGGGCGTAAATCATAAGCATAAGTATAAATTTTTGTAAACTGCAATTGTTCTTTAGCGATTTGCTTTAGTAAACTTAAATAAGTACACCAATCATTAATAAATATCTCATTGTTGATATTTCTTGATGTCTCACTTAAAAAAGATATTTCTGCACTTTTACTTTCCCAATCTATATGTACCAAACCACCGTAACCAATGAGTACATCGTTTTCTAAAAAACTAAAAAGTAATTGTTGTGGTTTTTCTTGCAAGAATAAATCAGAAACAACATTAGCAAAATAATTTTCTTGTTGTGTAATGGTAAGAGGTTCTTTTTGACGAAGAATTGCCAGTTGATCATTGCGCCATTGCATGATTAAGTATTTATCTTCATCACGTATAGGTATGAGTTTATAGTTTCCTGATTGAAAAACATTTTGCCTTAAGGCATGATATACTTGAGGAAAGATCGCCATTTATTATTGCTCCTTTCTAAACAAGAATTTTAAATAAATATTATTTGGCATTAACATTTTTCTACTAAAAACCATGTAATATCGTCTTGCGGAAACTTTACATCTCGTCTGTATGCGAAGCCATAATCAATAAGCTTTAAATCCGGATAGCAATCCAGCAGTTCGCCTGCAAAATCTCTTTTAAATAATCTATCTTGATGTCCACGATATGTAATAGTAACGGGTGAGGGATTGTAATATTCGGCAACCAGTATGTATTTATTACTTGCATGATAAAGCTTTTCATACACACCGGGCAGTTCATTTGGGTTAATATGAATCAATACACCTTTTATCAAAACCAAATCAAATTGCTTTGGAACGGGATATTCCAAGATGGATCCCGTATAAATATTCTTTTTATCTACAAGCATTGAAAGCATTTCAACCGCTTTAGTATTTATCTCAATAGCATTCAAATCTATATGAGGAAACAATAGTTTTATTGCTTTTAAATTCATTCCTACATTGGCACCAAACTCAATAACAGTATTCAGTTTATCTGCTTTTTGCAAAGCATTAGTAAAAAAATTCAGGTTAGAGGCTAAATACTCATCGCTTTGATTTCGCTCTATGTATTCATTACCAAATTCTCCCGCCCAAAAATTTTCTTGTTGTGTTTTATAATCACCCATTATTCGATATTATTACTTAATTTATATTTTAATTCTGCCAACTTCCAATCCGTTTCATTGTCAATATCCTGCACTTGTAATTCATTTAATATAATGGCTCCTGTATTTTCTGTAATTAATTTTTTTTCTTCTAAAAAAAGTTGGGTATTCATCCAATAAAACTGACCTGCATCATGGTATCGTGCTTGTAAGTCTTGTGAACGTGTATTGCTATTTTCAGGATTCACAAACATTATTTTTGAATCATTATTTATTTCTAATGCTCTTTGTATAGGATACGAGAAATTACAAACAGGTAATACACTTTTATATCCTTTATCATTAAGTAAACAATAAGCTTCTTTTAATGTTTGCATAGTTATAAGCGGTGCAGTGGGATAGATACAGCAGGAATTGTTAAACTGCATCCCTTTCTCATTTAATTTATCCAGCACTTCAACCAAAACATCGGCAGTGCTTGCAAAATCAGTAGCTGATTCTTTGCTTCTCATAAATGGCACTTCAGCACCAGACTGTTTTGCTATTTTAGCAATTTCATCATCATCAGTAGAAACCATTACATAATCAAATAATCCTGATTGTATAGCTATTTCAATAGAATAAGCAATTATTGGTTTCCCTAAAAAAAGTTTAATATTCTTTCCAGGAATACGTTTGCTGCCTCCACGTGCCGGAATAATTGCTATGTTATTTTGTAAAGAACTCATTAATACTATCAATTACATACTGATGTGCTTCATCTGTTAAACCCGGATACATAGGAATGCTCAAACATTCCTCATAATATTTTTCTGCAAAAGGAAAGCTTTCTTTTTTATGCCCCTTCTTTTGATAATAAGGCATCGTATGCACCGGTATATAATGCACCTGCGCAAAAATATTTTTAGTTCGTAAATAATTATATAAACCTAATCTTTCTTTTATTTTAATAACGTATAAATGAAAAGCATGTCCTTCATTGTATTTAGGAGTTTCTATATTTTTATTGTGTGCAAAAGCAGTATCGTATTTTTTAGCTATCTCTTTTCGTTTTTCTAATCCTTCGTCTGCTCGTTTTAATTGAGAAATCCCCAATGCTGCTTGCATATCGCACAAGCGATAGTTATATCCAAGTTCTTGCATTTCATAATACCAACCCCCGTGATTTTCTTTTAATAGCTCAGGCGCTTTCGTAATCCCATGCGTACGCAGCAAACAAAGCTTTTCGAATACATCTTTATTATTGGTTGTAATCATTCCTCCTTCTCCCGTAGCAATATGTTTTACCGGATGGAAGGAAAAGATAGCCACATCAGCAAATTTCCCATTTCCACAATTTTGTTTTACACCTTCACTATCCGTAAAATAACCTCCCGGAGCATGACAAGCATCTTCAATAATCCATAAATTATATTCATCAGCTAATTTCCGAAAAGCTTCTAAATCAACCGAAGCCCCTGCAAAATCAACAGGAATAATACCTTTGTATGTTCCTTTAGGAGATGCCTCTAATAACGCACGAACCTTATTTATATCCAATAAAAAAGTAACCGGATCAATATCAGCAAACACTACTTCACCTCCACAATACCTGATGCAATTTGCGGAAGCAGCAAATGTAATCGGCGTAGTAATTACTTTTTGACCGGGTTGTACATTCAGGGCTAATGCACATAAATGCAAAGCGGCAGTTCCATTAGAAACTGCTACAGCATATTTGCATCCAATATACTTGGCAAATGCTGCTTCAAACTCTGCAATTTTTGGCCCTTGAGTAAGAAAATCTGAACGCAGTGTTTCAACTACCGCCTGAATATCTTCTTCTGTAATATGCTGGCGACCGTAAGGAATTGGTTTCATCAATTTGATAAATTATTTTCTTCTATAAATTCATCTATTAGTTTTTTTAAATTGGCTACGGTAAGCCAATCGCTATTTTTGCCCGAACTGTAGTTAAAACCTTCCTCCACTTTTACTGCTTTGAATTTTGTAATAAAGTCGGTTAAGTTCCAGGTGGGTGCCAGGGGTAATATGGCATAGTATTTTCCCAGGTCGTAGGTAGTGAAAGAGTCGGAAGCAGTGATCATTTCTTCATGTATTTTTTCACCCGGCCTGATGCCTACAATGGGATATTCACAATCCGGTCCAATGGCTTTGGCAACATCCATTAATTTATAAGAAGGAATTTTAGGCACAAAAAGCTCACCCCCCCACGCCGTTTCCAGGGCATGTAACACCATTTCAACTCCATCGCCCAGTGAAATATTGAATCTCGTCATTTGATCGTTGGTGATGGGCAGCTTGCCTTCTTTTCTTTTTTTTAAAAAAAACGGGATTACCGATCCATTCGATCCCATCACATTGCCGTATCGTACCACGCTAAATTTTATGTCTTTACTTCCTTTAATATTATTAGCGGCTATAAATAATTTATCTGAAGTGAGTTTGGTAGCGCCGTATAAATTTATGGGCGCACAGGCTTTATCTGTGGAGAGCGCTACTACCCCTTTTACATCTGTTTCCAGGGATGCTCTTATTACATTCTCAGCACCACCAATATTGGTTTTTACACATTCATCAGGATTATATTCTGCTATATGAACATGCTTCATGGCGGCGGCGTGTATCACATAATCTATATTGGCAAATGCCCGTTTCAGCCGTTCATAATCTCTTACATCACCAATAAAGAATCGCATTTGCGGGTATTTCAATTCAGGATAATCCTGCGCCATTTGAAATTGCTTTTGCTCATCTCTTGAGTAAATAACCAAACGTTTTACATCGGGATACCGTTTTAAGATTATAGCTGTTAACGCTTTCCCCAAAGATCCAGTACCTCCTGTAATTAATATCGATTTATTTGATAACATTTTAGTTGATTTTTTTCCATTGAATTATGCTGTTAGTTCTTGCTTTTCTTTTTTGTCCTCTTTTGGTAAACATATCGCTCACTTCAAAATTTAAAATTTCTTTTGGGCTGTGAATATTAAAGTTTGCTATTGAAAATTCACTTGTAAAATTTACATACACCAAAAATTTTCCGTTAGGCAATATACGTTTAGGAATACTTAAAGTGAAATCATGAATACCTATATCAATTGTTTCTAAAATATTAGGTAAAAAATCAAAAGTATCCGTTTCAATAAATACATCATCTTCACGATTTTTAATTACTAAATATCCTTTGATATTGGGTATATGTACATTTTTTGCTATTCTAAATTTAAGAAAGATTTCTTCCGCCGAATCAAATAAAGCTTTTTGATTATTATTTATATCAACAACTTGACCTTCCAATAATTCAATCGCACTATCATCTCTACTATTTATTTTGTAGTATGATCCCAGGTCATCAATTTCTTTATCATTATTTGAGCTCAGATAAAATTCAATCCCACTTTCAACATTTCCTTCAAAACCAATAAATCCATTTACTAAAACTATTGATTTGTCACACAGTTGTTTTATCGCCGGCATATTATGACTCACAAACAACACCGTCCTCCCATCCTTTGCACTCACATCCTTCATTTTCCCCAGCGCTTTTTTTTGAAACTCGGCATCGCCTACGGCCAGCACTTCATCTACTATTAATATCTCAGGTTCCAGGTGAGCGGCTACGCCAAATGCTAAACGCACATACATACCCGAAGAATATCTTTTTACCGGTGTATCGATATAGCGCTCTACGCCGGCAAAATCAACGATCTCATCAAACTTGCTTTTGATCTCATGCCGGGTCATACCCAGGATAGCGCCGTTTAGGAAAATATTTTCCCGGCCTGTTAGCTCGGGGTGAAAACCCGTGCCTACTTCTAATAAAGAAGCCACCCGGCCCTTAATTTTTATCTGCCCCGTGGTGGGTGTGGTGGTACGGCTCAATATTTTCAACAAGGTACTCTTGCCGGCCCCATTGCGGCCGATGATGCCCAACACTTCACCCTGCTTTACTTCAAAATTTATATCCTGCAAGGCCCATACATAATCACTCTCTCCTTTTACGGACCGATCGTTGGCTTCCCCAATTTTTAAATAAGGATCTTCTTTACCCCTAAGCGTAGTTTGATACCAACGGTTGATGTCGTGGCTTAATGAGCCCAGTCCCACTTTACCAAGCCGGTATTGCTTACTAATATTTTCTACTTTTATTACTGTACTCAAGTTAATGATGAGTTATGAGTGATGAGTTATGAGTTATGAGTGATGAGTTATGAGTGATGAGTTATGAGTTGTGAGTTGTGAGTGATGAGTTATGAGTTATGAGTTGTGAGTTTTGAGTGATGAGTTGTGAGTTGTGAGTTATGGATCCGTTCATCATTTATCTCTCATCATTCATCATTAATTATCCCCCATTTCAGCGTTTCAAATTTTTCTTTGTTGTTAAAATAGCACTCTTAATCATTTTTAATATTTCCTCCCCGTCTTTAGAAAAAGCCACATATTCATCCCGCTCAATATAAGCAGATTGCAAAAGTAGTTCCAGCCAATATAAACTTTCATCACATTCTTTTTGTGCTATTGCTAATTTATGAACAAAATCCATTTTACTCTCGGCATTTTGAGCTTCCCGAATCATTGCCCCTACTGAAGTTGCACTTCGTAAAAGTTGCTTGCTCATCACAAATTCCTTTTTAGACTCAATTAATTTCTTGTAAAGTCGAATTATAGACAAAGCAAATGAAAATGATTTTTCTTTTAAAAAATTTGGCATTTCTGTATAATTTTTTAGTCAGGAATTATGAACCCGTTCCACATTCAACATTCATCCTTCCTCCTTCCTCATTCATAATTCCTCATTCATAATTCCTCATTCACAATTCCTCATTCACAATTAAACCGTATCCATAAAACTCCGTTCTACTTTATTGAATAGTAATACGCCCAAAAATAAAACAACGAGTATAAAACTACCGCTGTACAGCAATCCATACACATCTAAGGTTCCTTTTCCAAAGATGGCAAAGCGGAATGTTTCTACTATTGACGTAAGCGGATTCCATTTGAGTACGGCTATGTATTTCGGCGACAATGCGCTTAACGGGTAAGCGATAGGTGTTGCATACATAAGTAACTGAACCGCAAAGCTAATGAGCACATTAAAGTCACGGTACTTGGTGGTGAGCGAACTAATAATGATACCCAGCCCCAAGCCGAGACCTGCCATCATAAGTACTAACACAGGTATCAGTAACCAGCTTAACCCAATATAAAAATGGCCGGTTTTAATGCCGTAATAAATCAATGCAGTTAACAACAATAAAAACTGGATCCCAAATTTTATGATATTACTCAGCACCGTGCTCAGGGGAATTACCAGGCGGGGGAAATAAACTTTCCCGAAAATGCCGGCATTGGCTACAAAGGTATTACTGGTAGCGGTAAGGCAATTGCTGAAATAATTCCAGATGGTGATGCCACTCATATAAAACGGGATGGCGGCAATACCATCGGTAGAGATGCGTGCAATTTTTCCAAACAGAAACAGGAACATCAGGGTGGTAAAAATGGGCTGGATAAAATGCCAAAGCGGCCCCAACACCGTTTGCTTATACTGGGCTACAAAATCCCGCTTTACAAAAAGCATGAGCAGGTCTCTATAGCGCCAGACTTCTTGTAAGTTTAAATCGAAAAAACGGGCCTTAGGTTCTATTACCTGGTCCCAATGGTCATCGGCTATATGAATATTAGTTTCCTGCATCTTGTAATTTGGCTCTCTTGTTTTTTAAATAACTAAGCGTTTCTAACTTTTGCTTATAACTATGGTAGCTGAACAATTCATTCAGCAAATGGGTATCGGGCTGATAGGCTTCTTTTGCGGCCAGCACTTTTTGAAGGGTATTCTTTATGGCCGTAATATTACCGGGCTCTACCATGCAGCCCAGCTTACCATTTTGCAGGGCATCGCTGGTACCATCGGCATTACCGCCAATTACGGGTATGCCATAATACATGGCCTCGATAAATACGATGCCGAAACCTTCTTTACTGCTGGGCATAATATAGCAATCACTGAGAGTAAAATGAGCCGCCAGCTCTTCTTCGGGTATGAACCCCGCCAGTATTACCTGCTGCTGCAAACCCAGGTTTTTCACCTGCTGCTTTATTTGGGTTAGCGCCACGGGGTCGGCCTTGCCTGCCAGTATATATTTAATGGCCGGATCGTTTAATTCTTTTAATGCCTGCAACACATCATCGTAGCCCTTGTATTTTTCCTTACTGCTCAACCGGGTAAGGGTGAATAGTATTTTATCGCCTTCCTGTAAATGGTAGCGCTGCCTTAAGCCGTGTGGTATAAAAATATTTTGAGGAGCCGGCAGGTAAGGGTCTAAGCAATTATTCAGTACCGCTATTTTTTTGGCAGGTACCCGGTGCTGTTCCATGATCCGGTTTTTTGTAAAATGGCTTACTGCCCAAAAACGATCTACCGCCGTGATATTTATATTTTTAAAAACACTGATCTTTCCCCAAATTTCAATGCCATGGGCCATGAGAATGATCTTTGTTTTGGGCGCTATTTTTTTAATGAGCCAGGCAATCATCAGCAAATTAATATGGCTTAAGATCACCGTATCGGCCTGCACGCCCTGCTTTACCGCCCGGCTTACAAAAACGGCCCGGTTACCGGAAAAGCTGGTATAATATTCTGCCGGGAAATAGGCATTGCCCGTAATATCTTTTTCGGTATCGTGCATACTCCAAATCATAAGGCTTTGGCTATGCGCTATCGCCTGTTCATACAATGCTTTACCCGCAATACGGCATACTTTTTCGATACCGCCGGTAGCCGAAAAAATATTTAAAGTAAGAAAAAGGGTATTAGTTTTCATGGGTTTTATTGTGCACCAGCATGAGGGTGAGTAATTGCGACCAGTGCAGGCTGCCCTGTAAAAAAGCATTGTATTTTTCCTGCGCCAGGGGCCCTGCCTGTTGAATGGTTTCGGTTACATAGCCGCTGTTTTTAAACCATTCGGTAAAGGGGAAACTAAAGCCCATTTTAGGACGGTTCCATACCGCTGCGGGCAATTCGTTTTTAAAAGCCTGGATCAATAATGATTTGGGCAGGCGGCCACTATATTTTATACGGGGATGAATGTTCATGCAGTACTGTAAAAATGCAGCATCCAAAAAGGGAACCCTGATCTCAATACCATGTGCCATGCTCATTACATCGGCATCTTTCAGCAATTGGTTTTGCATGTACAGGTGGGTTTCCATCCAGCAGGCCTGGTTGCGGCTGTCGAAGCGCTGAATGGCAGGTAATACCGGGCTTTCTTCCAGGATTTGCCATACTTCTTTTTCGGTAGCATCCAATTGCCGGGCAATATCAATAGGCAGGTATTGGCCACGCAGCGAAAGATAAATGCCTTTAATGCCGGGTAATCGTAAATAAGCAAGCCGGCTTAATTTGCGCCCCTTCCAGAATGTAGCTCCGGCGCTAAGCCCGGGTGTTTGCTGTAGTGCCGCTACAATTCCCAGGCGCCTGAACGAGGGATAGCCACCCAGCAATTCATCGGCGCCAATACCGCTTAATACCGCTTTAAGCCCCTGCTCACGGGCATAGCGGCTGATAAACCAGGTGTTGATACCGTCGCAACTGGGCTGGTCCATATCGGTTAAAATGCGGGGCAATTGCTCCAGGAACAAATCTTCTTTTAATAAAAACTGGTTTCTTTTACAATTCACCTTATCTAGTAAGATATCCTGGTATTTTTTTTCGGAATAGGCTTTTTCATTAAAATATAATGACAGGCTGTTGAGGCCTTCTTTTTTTTGTTCGGCGGCCAGCAGGAACAGGATACCAGAATCAATACCTCCGCTCAGGAATACCCCAATGGGCGCATCGGCCAGCAAGTGGCGGTTTACTGAAAGCCGAAGCAGTGAGGCCAGCCGCTCTTTTACTTCAGTAACATCTTCCTCTTTTTTATACAGGCTGTTAAATGAAAAATTCTGCAAACTGGTTTCGCCGGTTTTTACCCGGTAACTCAAAAAGAAACCCTTGGGCAAAGGCTTAACTTCTTTTAAGGTAGTAACCGGTTCGGGCAGGTGGCCATAAGCCATCATAAAAACCGGCCAATGGTTATCCTGCTCCCTGGCAGAAGGTATAAATTGAAATGCTTTTACTTCTGAAGCAAAGGCCAGCAGGCCGTTACACTGGTGATAATACAAAGGCTTGATGCCCGATGCATCCCGTACCAGCAATAATTCCTGCTCCTGCTGATCCCATAGGGCAAAAGCAAACATCCCCTGCAGGCGTTTAAAACTTTGCACGCCCCATTGATCATAAGCAGCCAGGATCACTTCGGTATCGGTTTGTGTTTGAAACCGATGGCCCATTTGTTCCAGTTCATTTTTTAAAACCGGGAAATTATAGATCTCCCCGTTAAATGAAATAGAATACCTGTTTTTCCGGCACATGGGCTGGTGGCCGGCAGCGCTTAAGTCCAGTAAACTCAGCCTGCGGTGGCCCAGTACCAGGCCGGCGGCTGCATCGGCCCAAATGCCTTCATCATCCGGCCCGCCGTGCTGCTGTATGGTACACATTTGCTGCACTGCCTGGTGGCTCTCCTCCAGGTTTCCGGGTGAGGTTAATATGCCTGCGATCCTGCACAAATGATTTCGGTTTTACATGAGGGTGAAGTCAATCAAATTGATTTTAATAATTCCAGGTTCTTTTTTTCTATGAGGGCGCTTAATACCAGGCCCATCCTTTCAATCCTTACCAATGCCTTGTTGCCGACTATTTCCATGATGGTTCCTTTAAAATCCATCAATGCCCCTTGCTTGATATTCACGGGGTCTTGTTTCTTAAAGTTCAGGTTATGCACTTCTACCTGGGTAAACTCGTTTAAAAATTTTTTGATGTTCTCAATTTCCACTTCTTTTATGATGGCGGGCTTACCCAGCCAATACACAAAATTTACAATCCCGTCAATCTTCCTGAGCTCCCATTTATCTTTTTCAGGCATTTGTATAAAGAGGTAACCTTTAAAGAGGGGTTCTAATATTACTTTCTTACGGTCGCTCCAGTTCTTTTGCACTTTTTGCAAAGGGCAATAGTTTACAATCCCCATTTCATCGAGCCGGAGCGAAAGTTTTTTTTCATTCCGGGGACGGGTATATACAGCGTACCATTGTAATTTTTTTTCCATACAGGCCAAAGCTTCGCTGTTCCTCAGTCACAGGCGAACCTGTAACGGTGAGGAAAATGTAAAATAATCCTATGTGAAGCGCCCCCTCTTCAGCCTTTTTTTCAGCCGGTTGAGGAAGTGGGAATCAATATCTTCTTTTGAATATATTCTTTATTTTTTTCCAGAAGCCCCATATACTTTTAAAGCCCGGGAAACCTCCATCGGAAGTATAATACCCGTACGTATCTTCACCATACCCATACCCGTAGCTGTAGCCATAGCCGTAACCATAGCCATAGCCATTTCCATAGCCGCCAAAGCCATAGCCAAACAAATTAACCCCACGGGGCTTGATGCCGTTGAACACAACGCACATAGCGGGGAATTTCTTTTCTTTATTGAGGTTATCAATTAAGTTCATAAAAGTAGATGGCGTTACGGCATGGCGCACTACGTACAGCGTTGTATTAATATAGGGCGCCAGCAATTGGGCATCGGTAACGGGCCCGATGGGCGCTGTATCTATAATGATATAATCAAATTTCTTTTTGAGTTCATCCATCATCACCCCAAATTCGGGAAGCTGTATGAGCTCGGTGGGGTTTGGCGGGATGGGCCCGGCAGATACCACAAAGAGATTATCGAAACTCGTTGGCTTGATGATCTCATCAATACCTGCCTTGCCTACCAGGTATGAGCTGATACCCGGGTTGCGGGATACTTTTAGCTGTTTGCTTAACCTGGGTTTGCGAAGGTCCATTTCCATGAGCGCCACTTTTTTACCGGTAAGGGTGATACTGATGGCCAGGTTGATGGCCACAAAGCTCTTTCCCTCGCCCGAAACACTGGAGGTAACCAATAAGGTTTTATGGGTTTCGTTAAAGCCCATAAACGCCAGGTTGGTACGCAGGCTGCGTATCTGCTCGGCAATTACGGTACGTTTTCCTTCGCTGATGGCGATATTGTCTTTATTGGGCGATTGTACAATTTCGGCAATTACCGGTACCCTTGTTTTTTTCTCTATTTCTGAACGGAACAATACTTTATTGTTGAACTGTTCCTGTATTTGCACATACAGTAAGAAAATGAGCAGGCCGATAAAGAAGCCGGCCATATAATAGTTCTTGGGAATGGGGCTAATGGGGCCCCCGGCATAGGCATTTTCAAGTACTTTCAGGTCGGCCACGGTGGCGGCAGCGGCCAGCGCTGTTTCTTCTTTTTTCTGTAATAAGAAAGTGTAAATATTATTTTTTATAGCCTGTTGCCGGCTAATGTCTAATAAACCTCTTTCTTTGGCGGGTACACCCAAAAGCAGGGAATTGTTTTTCGCAATTTCAGCATTATTGCTGTTTTGCTCCGTTACATAACTGGAGCGGATATTGTTTAAATTTTCCCGGATATCTTTTTTAATCTTATTCACTTTATCTGATGCCAGCTCTACCGTTTCGCTTTTATTCCCGGCTATGGCTTTGGCTCCTTCCAGGTCAAACTCGGCCGTATATAACTGGTTCAGCAGGTTTCCCAATATAGGGTCTGTTACCATATTCAAAGAAGGCACGGTACCCCGGTCGGCGCCTTTGCGGTTTACATAATTTTGTATGGATTGCAATACATCTAATTGCAGGCCGAGTTCGGTATTTTTTTGATCCAGTGTTTTTACAGTATTAAAATACAGGCTGGCCTGGGCGCTTAAATCGGTTACCGATTCCCGGGCTTTATAATTCATGATATTATTATTCACGCTGTCCAGCTGGCCTTCTACCACGGCTAAGCGTTCATCAATAAAATTCATGGTTTTATCACCCGTCTGGTTTTTTTCATTGATCCCTTCGTTATTATAAATTTCAAACAGGGTATTTAAAACATCCACACCTTTATCGGGTACCGGGGTTTGTAAAGTAAGGTTCAGTACACTGGATCCATAACTGTTTGTAACGATCTTTAACCGGGAAATAAGGGCAGAACTGGCGCCGGATGCCGAATTAAAGACTACAAAAAAGTTTTTCCCCTTGGCATTGCGATTATAATTTTTATTGCCCACTACGATATACGCCTGGTCAGCAATTTTTACAATCCCGCTATCTAAGCTTACTTTTTGATTATTGATCTCCACCTGGTTGCGGGGCCAGTCCACTTCAAATGAAAATTTACCGGCTGCCTTTACACTATCCAGGTCTTTGGCAATAAACCAAAGCGGGGTATTTCTTTTATACAGTTCTTCGGTTTGCACATTGCCTTCATTATATACCGTATTGTATAAATGAAGTTTATCTACCACTTTGCGCATGAGGTTACCGGAGCGGAGTGTAACAATCTCGTTATCGATTGATTTTTTTTCACCGAATTTGGCCAGGCCTTCCAATACCTGCAATTCACTGCTGCTTTTTTGGGGGTCTTTTATAAGTACTTTGGCATTTACCACGTACATCCTGGTTTCTGATCGCAGGTAAATATGGGCTACTACCAGGCTGGCAATTGTGAATAATATAAACACCGGCCAGAAAGGTAAATACCGTTGTACGATCTGCTGCAGGATATTGGCCTGCGGCTTCTCATCAAAAAATTGTTCTTCTGCCATGTAATGCGGGTGGTTTACTTAAACACTCTGTCAATTAACAATACCACTAATGTAATGCCTGAAGCCGCTAAAGCCAGGGTGGTTTGAATATTACGTCTTTTTTGCTCTGCTTCTGTATTCTTCGTATCTGCTTTTACCAGGATCACATCATCGGGTTTTAAATAAAAATAAGGGCTGGTAAGAATACTGTGGTCTTCCAGGTTTAAAATCTTTATGGTTTTCCTGCTGCTATCCTGCCGTATCAGCATCACCTGGTTTTTCATTCCTTCCGGGTTAATATCGCCGCTTTGCACCAGGGCTTCAAATAAATTCATTTGTTCTTCGGCCATGGGGATCACTTTGGGGCTTCCCACGGCGCCCATAACGGTAATGCGGTGATTGCTGAAATTTACGGTTACCACCGGCTCTTTCATATAACTCAACAGGCCTTGCTGAAGTTGGGCTGCCAGTTCCCGGCGGGTCAGCCCGGCTACCTGCACCCTGCCCAGGCGATGG
The DNA here is from genome assembly GCA_001898465.1 of Sphingobacteriales bacterium 39-19. Lineage (GTDB taxonomy): Bacteria > Bacteroidota > Bacteroidia > Chitinophagales > Chitinophagaceae > Ferruginibacter. The sequence goes on from MKTX01000010.1 coordinate 76,710, forward strand.
AATAACAAACTGCCATCGGGCTCTACCAGGAAGCCCGGCGTTTCACCCGTGGCCGCCGCCTTATTAAATTGTTCATCTTCTGCCGGGCTCAGGCTGGTGGCCCGGATGTTTAGCAAATCGCCGGGTTTTATTTTAGATTCAAAATCTTTTGAAACCAGGTCGTTAAAACTGGTATCGGTATTTATATTTTTAAAGTAAGTATAATTACGGGTGCTGGTACAGGAAGAAAATGCCCAGATAAAAAGCGCCAGGATGCCCCATTTTATTGCTGAGAAAGCATTGCCGGGGCAATTGGTGGATTGATACATAAATCGTTTAAACTGATTTTGGATAGCGATGAAAAAAAATAAAAAAACGATAAACAAATATCGCTAAAATTAGTGAATATACCCGATTTTCAAATGTGAAAATGGCAGACGCCTGTATGAATCAAATATCCCGGCAATACATTGTACATCCGGCAATACATTGTACATACAGTGGTAAGCTAATTTTTTAAAAAACCTCTCTTATTAAAAAAGCCAAACGGGTTGTTTGGCATTTTATAAATTATGCTGAGCAGGTTAAAACTCACCCGTTGTTTTCTTTTTTCTGTCGTACGCTTTTTTTGCGCCCAGCCCAATACCCGCTGCGATCAGCAGGCTAAGGCCTCCATCAATGGGGCACAAAGGATCATCGGGATCACAGCCGGGATCCGGGTCGCCGGCAAAGGCCCGGGAAGCGCCCAGGCTGCATATTGCCGTTATTAAAAATGTAGCAAAAATTTTTCTTAGGTTACTCATATCAGGTTCTGCAAATTTTAAGAATCGTAAAAATAAGAATTGTTTATTTAAAATACGAGTCAGGAACGAAAATTAAGGTTTTTTATTTGTTATTTATTGCCGGCTGTTAAAAATAAGATACCCATAACCGGTTTTTACATCCCGGCATGGGTATCTTTTCATCTTCTTATTCAAGGTACAAGCTTATGCTGGTACCTTTCCCATCCGGGCCGGTTACCTGTAATGTATAAGAACCTTGTGCTACGGTTGATTTCAGGCGGATAGATTCACTGGCATTGCCATTGCCCAGCGTAATGATATCCTTATAAACCAATTGCCCGTTAGCCGCCAGTAATTGTATGCTATAGTTACCCGTGGGCTGGTTACTGAAATTCATTTGCAGGGTTTTGCTCTTTACCGGGTTTGGCGATACCGTAATGGCCGGGGCTTGTTTTTGCGAAGCCAGTTTTACAATGGCGCTGTATTCCACACGGCCATCTTCGCCCAATGCTTTTACCCGGTAATAAATATCCCCGTCCCAGGGTTGGGGGTCTGTTTTAATATAAGAAGCGGCACCCCCTGCATTATGGGTTGGGGCGATGCCGGTTTCTAATACGGTAAACTGGGTGCCATTGCTGCTTCGTTGTAATTCATAAGCCGCAATGCCGGTTTCATTTTCTACCTCCCATAATACCCGGTTTGTGTGCCCGCTTGCATGCTCGGCCCGGATGCGTACGATCTTCACCGGTATTACCCCGGCTTGTTTAAATACAATCATAAAGCGGTCTTCGGCCGATGTGGCTGCCTCGCTGCTAACCGTAAAGGGATAGATGCTGCCGCTAACCAGGTTTATTTCGGTTTGGCTGTTATCAAATTTATCAATGAGCCAGGCCTGCAAACCGGGTTTATCCATATTTTCTACCTGCAGGTTGAAGCGGTAATTGCGTGGTACCATATTTTTCATACCCAGGAAAACGGTATCTGTTTCCTGCACGCTGCGGTGGTATTCATACATCAGTGTATTTTGTGGCTTGCGGATGTACAGGTTTTCGCCGGTATTGTTCATCTTGGCCGCATCATCGCCATTTACCTCGTTGCTGTAGGTATCATCAAACTCAATAGCTGTACCATCTACTGTTTCTATACCATTGGCCGTAGTGGTTTCCAGGATATTCACCAGGCGTTGTAACCTGCCCGAAGTAAAGAACACTTCCCGGCTGCCATCGGATTTAGTGTTTTCATCAAACACTACCGAGCCAGCGCCGGCTGCAGCAGATTGTACATAAAAGGCAGCGCCTGATTCCATTAAATTATCTACCGAATTGGCAGCGCCATAGCTACCCCCGCCGGGGAATACCTGGTAATTGCCGCCACTGAGTGTAAAGAGCTGGAATTTACCCAGGCCATAAGAGCCGCCCAGCTTAGGATCCCACACATAGAACTTGGCAGAAGCATTGTTACGGGTAATATTGCGCATATCTACCGCCGAGGCATAAGGGTTACCGGCGCTAAAGAACTGGTTGGCCGCTGTGGCTGTAAAAGGAATGGTAATTATATTCCGTTTTAACTCGCCCCGGCTTCTTAAAATTACAGCGCTGGCCGGGCCGGCAATTACGCTCCGGTCGCCCCGCACATATTTCATATAACCCAGGTTAGTATTAATAATAGAATCGGGTGTGGGAACCGGTATGTATTTTTGATTGGCATCGTTACTCCAATATTTCATATCGTGCCCGCCGGGTGTATTAAAATCAAAGCCACGGGCCGCCCAATTTGCATAATAACTGCCCAATTGGGTACCATAGCCCGGTTTCGGGTTGCTGGCGCTATTGGCTGCCCCTTCCATCCAGGCTTCCCTGATGGTTTGCGGCGTAACGGTAGGTACACTTAAGAACCGCCATTTTTTTGCATTATACATATAGCGTTCCACTACAAAGCGGCCGGAATCGGGTTTCAAAGGAGATGTACCGGCATAGGTAATGGTTACATTGGTGGGTATGGGCGCTACATTGGCCGTTTTTGCGGCGCCAGAACGCAGGATCACATCCGAAGTATCCCTCAGGCTTATTTTAGCGGCTGAGCCCAGGGTAAATTTACCGGCAATCCCCAGGTCGCTTTGTACATTGAAGCCCACGGTATTATTATTCGTTATATTATTCATATCTATAATGGGCCCTGTAATGGCTGTATATTTTTGCAGAGCGGTACCACTGAGTAATACCGTACCATCATTATGAACAAATACCGCCGAACCATCTTTTGTAATATTTCCTTTTACCTCTAAAATACTGGCAGCAGCCGGTGTTTTATTGCCTGTACCGCTAAAGATGATATGCTGGTAAGGCATGGTAGTGGTTACATCCTGCGCTCCCGTGCCGGTTAGCGGCGGGTTACTCCTATAGTAATTAATGGTGCTGTTGGCTGCCAGGCTAATGTTTTCAATATTACTGTTCACTGAAAAATAATTAGAGCCGGCATTGGGGCCATTAAACCCGGGTTCATTGCCGCAGTTTAACAGGCTGCCTGACTCCATCGTAAATGTTTGGGTGCCGGTAGGGCCATTAATGCTGTAATTATTGATACTAAATACGCCCCCGTTTTTAATGGTAAAGGTACCCAGGTCATTCAGGTTGGTATAACCGCTTGAGTTGGCCACATTAGAGCCTGAAACTTCTATATTTTGGTAATAATGAGTACCGCCGTTATTAATGGTTTGTGCTGTTACTGAATTATTTGCAAATTCTACTACCCCACCGGTAAGTGTGTATAGCCCATTCATATTGGGCTGGGTGCCTGTACTGCCCAATATTAAGCGGCCACCATCCATTTGGAATAAAGTGGTATTGGCGCCGGTTTTGCCAAAGTTATTTGCGCTTGCATTTACGGTTGGTGTTCCGGTTATTCTTACCAGGCTTTCTACATAACTGGCAACTCCGGGTGTTTTAATTCCGCCCCCCGAAATAATTAAGGTATCGTAAGGCATGCTGCCTTGTAAAACATTGGTATTCGTTATGGTTTGATTACCGGCAGGCGCATTGTATTCAATGGTGCTGCCCAGGTTTACATTTACGGTAGAAGGGTTTGTACTCACCATCCCTCCTTTCAGGCCACCCAGGTGTGCGGTAATCAGTTTACCATTGATGGTAACTTCATTTCCGGGGTTAATTGAATTTGACATTGATACCGTGCTAAAATCTGCGGTACCATTTACAATGAACTTTGCAGGGTCTGCTTTCGCAAAATTGCCCGAAGTAGAAAGCATTGTAACCATCGAATCTTTTGGAACGGTAACGGTAGCGTTAGCCGGGATATTAATTGGTTTGCCATTTGTATTAATAATAAGCCCCCCTCCTCCTAATATGGCCGAAGTTGGGGATCCTCCATCACCCAAATAAAGTGTACCTACTCCTGCAACAGTAACAAATGTAGCTTTACCTGTAATTCCATCTCTGAAAGTTTTCGTACCGGGAGCAGCACCATTCCATGTAATATTAGCATCCACTTTTAATATACCATTGATGGTGGTTGGATTAGTTCCCCCCACACCGCCGCCGGGTGTTTTAGAGATTAAGAAAATGGGACTGGTACCCAAAGCTGCACTGGGGAAGAAAGTAACACCTGATGCACCAAATGAACTTGTATTATTCCATTCAAATATAGATCCGGTTTCCCAAATATCATTAGTTCTTATAGCAAAACCATTCATGCCGCCCGCTCCTGTGGTAGGGCTAATGCTGATTCTGCCCGTGCCTAGTACATGCATGGAAGTATTTGTTTCGAAATGTACAACCGTAATAAATGCTGTAGTATTGGTAACCGATAACTGGCCACCGGCATTGATGGTAATATCATCGCCGGTTCCATTTTTAATGGTCATATCGCCACCGGTAGCAAATTCCAAAATGCCGTTAATCTGCAACTGGTCAAAATTAACCGTAGTATTAATGGTCATGGTATGGCCGGCCTGGATATTAATATTAACAGAGTTCATAGCATTGGGAGCGCTGGGAGCCGGATTCCAGTTTGATATACCATCCGGGCTATATTCCCAATTATTGGCATTATTCCAGGTTCCGGTAGCATAGCTCCGGTAATAATATGGCGTTGCAACCAACATATCAAATTCATCGGCGCCAATATCAGGGGGAGTTGCTCTTGGGTCATTATCAATATCGGTTACTGGGTAAGTTATTGCCGTACCTGTCCCATCTAAAAATGTATTTGTAGCTGAATTCACATCAATGTGCAGGTCCATATCACTTACAAATACCGGGTTTACGTTCACCGAATTGGCATCTCCGCCTGTAAATGCTTGTATGGCTGCCAGGTTTTGGCCTGAGGCATTCCAGCTATTGTAGTTTGCGCCGGAAGCAGTAATAGTTCCGCTATTTTTAATTGCCAAAATGCTACCCGTACCCTGCTTTGTGGCCAGGTTGGTAACGATATTGTTTTTAATGGCATTCATTGTACCGCCACTTACCAGGATTCCCACGGCGCCAAAATTACCAGTACCCGTTCCATTTAAACGGATGGTATTATATAATAACCGGTGAGAGGTTCCCCCTTCGTACCAAACGCCAATTAAGGAGGTATCGGTACTTAAGGCAGTCCCGCCCAAAGAACCATAGCCAGCTACGGGTGTAAATGTTTTGGTAAGATCTAAATTGATAAAATTATTATAGATAGAATCTATATATGTTGGACTAACCCTGATGCCCACTGCCTTGGCATTGGCGCCTGTACCGGGGAATAAGCTATGGATCTTATTTTTTCGCATAATGGCAGTACTGGTGCTATTATATGCATTAATACCCGAAACCACGGTATTCACCGCATCGGAATACAAGCTGTCCACCTGGTTATTTTCCACGTAAATAGATTGAAGAGTACCGGAAGCTACTGCCGGGCTGATGCCGCTTAAATTATGAATACCGGTAGAAACACCCCCAATGGATAGTTTACGAATGGTATTATTGCTAATAAGAGCGGGATTCGCAAATGGAGTTTTACATAACATCCCGATACCGCTAAAAGTAACTACGGTGGCAGCAATATTATTTGTTACCCGGTTATTGATGATTTGGTTACCGGTAACGGTTAATGAAGTAGTATTATTAGATGAGCCTCCAATCATATTAATGGTTGCATCGGCGCCGGTTGCACTTAGTATATTATTGGTAACCGTATTATTATTCATAATAAGCGTAGTAGAACCATTCCCATTTAGTAAATGCAGGGTAGTTGCAGCGCTCGAAAATGTATTTCCCGAAATACGGTTATTATTAATATTGGCTACACTGGCAAAAGCGCTGTATTGCCCTAAACCAAAAAAGCTGGTATTCGTGGTAGTAATGATAGAATTTTCCAGTACATTATTGGTAATATTATTTGTACCTGACCCAGCATTTCCCTGGCTTAGAATACCCCTGAAAATACCAGTTGCAGAGGGTACATTACAATCGTAAACCCGGTTGGCATTCATCAATAAGTTCGTTGCCTGCACATCGTTTTTAATACCATTTACATCACCGGCCGTACCATTACTATTACCGATTTTAACCTGGTTATTAATAATATTTAAATTGGTTAAAGATGTACTAATAGCACCAAACTCAATACCTGATACAATGCCGGTTGTATTTGCCAAAAGCACAATATCGTTTCTTTCAATATTGGCAGCAGGATTTCCCGCCAGGTTGGTTCCCATAATACCATATAGTTTACTGGTAAGTGGGGCTGCATTCAGGGTATCCCGGATGGTATTATAGGCAATATTAAAATTGTATTGGTTTATAAACCTGATGCCGGCGGGATCTGTAGTGCCTGCAGCGCCTACTTTAAATATAGTATTCCCGGTAGATGCAGCGCTGCCCCCAATATCGTTATTTTGATCTGCACGGGTTGCATTGGGATCAGCTACCAGGTAAATCCCGGTATTTACATTAGAAATGGTATTCCCATAAAATTTATTATTGCTATTAGAAGTGCTGCCAGAATTTATAGATGTCCAGGGGCTTGTTAATATACTACTTGATACAAAAATACCCGTAGAGCCGGATAATAGGTTTCCACTACTGGCTACGGTATTTGCGGCATTTAAAATAATATTACAATTACTAATGGTATTATTTTGCACGCCATCGCCTGCACTATATTTAAAAAGGCCATAACCCCAGCGAACCGAAGTGGCGGCGTTTGCATTTTCATCTATCAAATCAATTTGGTCAAAGCTTACATTGTCCACCCCGCTAATGCTTACGATACCCATCAGGGTGCCCGGATTCTGGGCTTTAATAAGCGGGTTGGGTCCGCCACCCGCCGAATGGAAGAGGATGGTAAAGGCGCCCACTGAGCCGTTCAGGGTAGTAGAGCCCAGCCTTAAACCGTTGCTGGGTGCTGTTTCTACCAGGCCTGGGCTTACATCAAATACCACGCTGGCATCAATACCCCTGCGGTTTAAACTGGAAAAAGCGCTATCGAAACTTTGGAAATTGGTACAGCTTACCGGTGCCGGGCTAATGGTATAGAGGCCATGCATGGGGCTGTTGTCCATCGCAAGATTAAATACCGGGTTGCTGGTGGTTGTACAATTATAAGTATTGGTAACCTGCACCGTATAGTTACCGGCTGTGCTGGCCAGGTATTGATCGCCGGTGGCGCCCAGTATGATGGCCGGGTTATACCATTGGTAGCCCGAAATGCTGCCGCTGCCTGCAGTGGCAATGGCATTGAGGATATTGGTAGCGCCGGGGCATAACAGATTACTGCCCGCAATACTCACCGTGGGGCTTGCAGCCGCAATAATGGTAAAGCTCTGGCTGGCGGTACAGCCACCGGGGGCGCCGGTTACCAGCACAGAATAATTTCCTGCGGGCTGGCTGGGCCCGGAAGCGCCAAAACTAAGGCTGCTGCCGCTGCCCACCAGGGCAGGCACGGAATTATACCATTGGTAGCTTAGCGTACCCGTAGGTATGGTTGTATTGGCCGTAATGGTGGTTGTATTGCCGGAACAATAACCCAATATACCCGATATGCTTACTGAGGGCGCCGGGTTAATGGCCAGGTACATGCTGTCGAATGACGCAATACAGGGGCTTGCAGGGGTATTGGTGGTAAGAATAAGATATACCCCGCCTGCCAGGATATCGGCAGCAGAGGGGATATAATTTCCGCCTGCCCCGTAATTATTATTGCTGAAAGAGCCTGTTCCGCTGCTGCTCCAACTGGCCGAAGTGCCTGTATGGGTTGCCACCGGGCTTTGAGGCAGGGGAAAGCTCGTATTTGAACAAATGCTGTTATCCGGCCCGGCATTAGCACTATAAGAAGATGCACAACCGGTAACGCCAAAGGTTACCGAAATCGTATGCGGTGCAGCTACAGCGGTAAAAGTATGGGTATAGGGAGAAGTAAAAGGTCCTGTCAATGGAGTTCCATCTTCTATAATGCTACTAATGATATACCCGATGTTGGCAGTAATGATATAAGACTGGCTGGCGCCGCAGTTTACGGTAGTGGTACCCAGGGGGCTGATGCTGCCATTGGGCCCTGCAGTAGAAACAATATTGTACGTGCTGGTAGGCGATAATGTTACGCTGCTACTGTCTTTACAGCCGCCGCTGGTTTGTACCAGTAAACCATAATTGCCAGCTATATTGGTTGAATAAGGGTTGGCAGTAGCGCCGCCAATGGCGCCCCCGCTATTATACCATTGATAGGTATAAGGAGCCACTGAGCTAACTACAGCCGTTAAGCTGGCGGGAGGATCGGTGGCACAAATGGTTGCCGGGCTGGGCGTAATAGAACTAATGCTGGGGTACCCCTGTACCGTCATGGTAATCACGCTCCATAATGAATAGCCTCCACAGGGCAATAACAAACCATAGTTCACACTTATCTTATCTCCATTTACCAGGCCTGAAGTTGTATATACTTTATAGCCGGGGCCATTACCTCCAAAGCCTACGGCTACTCCATTTTTATACCAGTTATAATACTCATTGGTACCCAGGCTGGTAGGGTTTGCAGTAAAGCTCACCGTTTGGCCGGTACACAAAATGCTATCTGCATCGTTGTAGGTAATGGTTACATATTCTGAAGCGCCACCTGCCAGCACAATTGCAGGAATGGTAGTAGAACGGGTACAACCAGTGCCGGGGTCGGAACTTGCCGTAACGGAGAAGCTACCATTGGTATTAGACATAAAATAAACGGTACCTATATTTTCGCCTGCATAAGGGATGGTACCTCCGGCGTTTGAATAAAGTAAGCCCGGGGGCGTGCTGCTCCATTGCAGCGGCCGGTAATTGGCATATATTTTCACATTATCTACCGCCCATTCCCAGTCCCAGGTAGCGCTATAATAAAAACGGATTTTTACATTGGGCTGGCCCAGCGCCGCAGGCGGGAAGCTAATGGTAGCTTTGGTAAAATTAGCCGCTGAACCCTGGGTAGAAGTATAAGATACCATGGGTGTAGGCGCCCAGTTGCTCCCCCCATCTATAGAATAATCCACCCTAGCCAATGAACCCAGGTCGTGGTAATAATGCCAAAACTCCAGGGTAGCTGCCGTGCAGCCCACCAGGCTAAAGGCAGGTGAAATTAAGGTTGAGAGGGTTGTGCTGCCAAGGCCCTGGTCATCGCTGCTGCTCATAATATATTGAGTGGCATCATTGCTGGTAATGCCCGAATAACCGGAGCTATGAAGCGTCCAGTTATCTGGGGCAGTGCCGCCATTGAGACTGGTTTTTAACCAGCCTGCGGGCAGTGCGGGGCCGGGGCTATTGAAATTTTCGGTAAGAATAATTTTATTGGGGATCTCACCACCGGTTGCGGTTATTGGCTGTACCACGTTGGTACAGGTAGAGAACCCGTTGGGGCTAAGCGTAATGGGATTGGGGGTAAGGTTTACCGTAACCAATACCGAATCTTTATTTACACAACCATTATATGGGCCTGCTGAGGCATCGGTTGCCGTTACCACGTAGTAGCCGGTTTGCGCCGGGCTCACCGTTTGAGACTGTCCGCCCAGGTTGCCGGGTTGCCATTGGTAAGTATAACCGGGGTTGGCACTGTTTACAAATAGTGTAGATGAGTTACCTGCACAAATAGCAGCCGGTGTAGCAGAAAGAACCGAAAAAGCAGGTGGCGCTGTTACAGTAGCCGGTACCAGGGTACGGGTACCTTCGCAACCCGCCGTTACTTTTAAATTAAAGAATGAATTATAATAGGCGGTTGTGGTAGAGGAATTAGAAAAAACGGCAGAGCCTACAATTGAGAAATTACCATTGGTGCTGGTAAATGGATAGCTGCAATTGAAAGGACTGATGCGCCCTACCGATCCACTGATATTGGTGAGCTGGTATTGGCCGGGCGCAGAGATTACAAAACCAAGCGGAATGGTTTCCCTTCTTGGAAATGTGCCTCCACTATATGATATGGTACGGGTATCAATATTGGTTGTACTGCCACTCAGGCGCAGGCCCACCACAATGGTTCCGGCTGCTACTACATAAATATCGGCTTCTTCGATGGTAACCGGCCCATAAGTATTAAAGCGCAGTGGCCAGTCACTTAAAGTACTATTACTTAAACTACCACAAGTAGCAGGACTTATCAATGGCCCCACATGTTCTGATGAGCCGGTAGTAGCTGCCACGTAAAAATTAGTGGTGGCGCCAATGGGTGGGGTTACAAAACTATTACCCGTGCCAATGGGCGAGCCGCCGGCAGGGGCACTGTACCAGTTTAATGTATATCCCGGTGCGGTGGCAGCCAGGGTAACCGGGCCATAGCCGCAGCGGCTGCCGGGCGTGGTAGTAGCTACGGCAGGATTGTTTACTGTAATGGTTACCGTATCAGAATACCCGGTAGCGGCGCCGCAAGTAACTTTTAAGCGGTAGTAATGGGTTTGATTTATTACGCCGGTACTGCCGTTAAAGGGGTTTGTCTGGCCGGCTAAAGAGGTATAGGGCCCGGCGATATTGGTGGCTTCTTGCCATTGGTATCCAATACTCAACCCATAAGAATACCCGGTTGCACTTAGCGTTGCCGTACCGGAAGCACAAAAATCGATACTGGATGCGGTTGCAGTGCCTCCATTCGCACTGGAACAAGGGCTGGGCGTCATTTCATCGGCGCCAATATCGGTGGGTGTATTGCGGGTATCACCATCAATATCGGTGGTAATGCCGGCAATATTGCTGCCCATACCGTTTAAGGGTGAACTGGGGAACAAATGTAAATTGGTAGCTGATGTATATACCGGGTCAAATGCACCTGAATTGGCATCCTGGCCGGTGGCCGTTTGCCAGGCTCCAAATGTGGTGATATCACCCGACAGGTAACCCAGGGTTCCCAGGCTATAATAGTCGTTATAATTAATGGTAGAATAAGCGCTGGCAGACGCCGCAGAATAAATGGCATAGCGGGTATTGGTAGTTTGCTGGTTGGCAAAAATATTATTGGTAATTACATTATTGCCATCTGTGCTGTAACTGATATAAATACCAGAGCTGATGCCCCTGGTTTGATTATTGACCAGGTTAATGGAATTATAATGAATAAAGTATTTGCCCCCATCTTTTATGGCAATACCGTGGCCATTATCAATAGCAGAAAAATCCCATCCATAGCCTACTATATTCCAGATAAAATTATTATATACCTGCAAATTGGTTGCGGCAGAGGTTGACATCAGGGTGATGCCATCGGCTTCCCAACCGGAAGTACTTGTATTTTCTACATTCGAAATTTTATTGTTACTGATCTTACCGTTTGTAATGCCTCCATCGGCAACAATGCCGCCAAGCGGATTGTAGTTTGAAGAATTACTTCCTTTCACACCGAGTACCAGGTTCTGATCTGCCAAAACACCGTCCTGGTTGGATAAATAGATCCCTCTAAACCCGATTTTATTTGCATCTGCCGAGGCATCCCCAATGGTGTTTTTGATTACCTGGTTACCCTGTTCAAGCGCAGTATAACCAAATAAAGCAATCCCTACATAGGTTTTTGTAATAATATTTTCAGAATACGTATTATCGCTGTTGGGGGCATCGGCCTGGGCTTTAAAATTATTTTCAGATGCCTGGGATATCCCGGCATAGGTCGTGGTATTTGAAGCACCGGTAAGTATGCAATTGCGTATCACGTTATTCTTGGCAGGATCGCCCCAGGAAGTAGATGCCACCCAGATAAGGGTAGCACTGGTAGATGCATTGGTATTGGAGATGGTAAGCTGGTTGTTTCCATCAATGGTTACATTATCGGCGCCGCTGAGTTTTATAATAGCAGAGGCAATATTTCCTGAAATGGTAGAAGCCCCGGTAGTGGTTATGTTTACTGAAGTATAATTGGCCGTGCCGGTACTGCCATTTAAATTGGCTGTTGCGGTTTCGGTAATGTTGCCGATAATAGAGATACTGATAGTGCCCTGGTGTACCCCATTATTAATATTATCAAAAGCCGATTTTAGATTTGTGTAGGAGGCGTTTAAAGTGCCTGCCGTTGCCGTAAGATTTACCTGGGCAAAAATTTTAGTTGTACTCACAAGAATAAGCACACACAAAAAAAGTAAATTTCTTTTCATGAAACAGGGGTCCTTAATAATTAATTAATTACAAAACAGTAATCCAGGATTTAAAAGGGATTCTAAAATAATCAGGAGGTACAGATGATCACGAGAGTAACAGATTATGAGGGGGTAACCGGAAGTAAATATAAGGTTATTCTTAATAAAATAACTCATCCTGCGCCAGGCAGGATGAGTTATTTTTTAGAACATCAATCAAAATTAGAGTTTGATCAGTTTCACAACTTTGGAACGCCCTGACTGTATTACTTCTACGTGGTAATTACCCGCCTTGAGTTCCCTGCCAAACCGTACGAGTTCGCCCGGTTCGGAAGTAAATTGTTTATAAGTTCTGCCTACGGCATCCACTACTCTAACCAGGATGCGGTTTTTCATATTATCTGTCGATATCTTGAGTTTAAATTCATCGGTAGATGGGTTCGGATACACGGTTACATCAAACAATCCTTCGGGCGCTACCTGGTCAGTACCGGCTTTGATTTCCGGTGCTGTGGGAGGCGGTGTATTATTACCGCTGATGAGGTGAGCGGGCCTTAAGATGGTGATATTGGCAGATCCGTATCCAATATAGTAACCACTGCTGCTATTGCTGCTGGCATCGTAACCCACGTACACATCCACGGTATAGTTACGGCTGCTGCTGCTGCCAATGCTGGTACTAAAGCTATAACTAAGGGTACCGCTGCGCAGGTCGCCGGGTGTAAGTAAAGTACTTACTGATAACCAGCCCGAGTTTTTCACTACACTGCCGCCGGTGGTTTTTACAATGAATTTCACTTTGGCATTTGTAATATTGCCGGGTGAGTTATCGTAAGCCGGGTTGGCAGGAGATGCCGGTACGCTGATGTCGTGAATATTTGCTTTCAATACTACATTGGCTGTAGATGAAGATGGGCTGTTGGTAAAGATCTGTGTATTACCTGTGTAATCTACCCATGCATCTTCTTGTTTCACCAGGAGTGATTTATCGGCAACCAGTGCATTGATGACACCACCAAACTGGAAGCCCTGGAAGTTTACACTGATATTTTTCAATCCCGGTGCAAATGCTCCATTGCCAGAGGTTTCTACCATGGGAACAATTATTGATGCTTCCAAATCTACACCGTTTACAGCCGGGCTAAAGTTTGCACTACCCAGGTTTACGTTTCCGCTACCCGTCATTTTAAATGTAACCGCTCCGCCGGAACCATTACAAACCGCAACCCCGCCTGGTATGGTTACTTTAAGCTGTACATTATCGCTGTATTGAGTTACCGGCGGGGTACTGTTGCTGGTAGGTTGTATTGGCGTAACGGTAAGTTCAGGAATACGTGGCAGGATATTTACCGCCGTAGTACATTTAGATACATTACCAGCCAGGTCGGTAGCCGTGTACACTACTTTAAAGTTACCCTGGCCAAATAAGATAGCGATCAGGATATTTCCTCCACTCACCGGTTGGCCCGATGAAGTAAGAATTTGGTAAGTAGTATTTACGGGGCCGCAATTATCAGTAACTGAAATGCTTCCCAGGTTAAAGGCGGCGCCGCAAGGCGTAAATACCGGGCCTACATTGGCAGGGCAAGTAATTACAGGTGGCGTTACGTCTTTAGCTGTAAGGGTTACATTACAGGTTGTGGAATTGTTATTGGCATCAGTAGCTGTTAAAGTTACAATCACAGTACCATTGTTAGTGGTAGATACATGTGTACCTGCTGCCGGGCTTTGTGTTACGGTAACCGTACCGCTTCCGCAATTGTCGCTCACTACCAGCTCTGGTACCAGGTTAGGTACGGTGAGGGTGCAACCGCTGCCTGCATCCAGGTTCACGTTGCGGTTTGGAGGACAAGAACCGATTACGGGTACTGTTACATCTTTAGCGGTAAGGGTAGCTGTACAAGTTGCAAACAATCCTGCCGCATCGGTAGCTGTTATAACTACAGGGAAAGTAGCATTGTTGGTTGCACTTAATACGGTACCTGCAGCAGGAGATTGTGTAAGGGTAAATCCGCAATTATCGCCTGCACCTACATCACCGGTAAGGTCGGGTACTATAATGCTGCAACCGGAAGTCATATTTACATCCTGGTCTTCGGCACAGATGATGATTACCGGAGGTACATTATCTATTGCAGTAAGCGTAGTAGAGCAGGTAGCCTGGTTGCCCGCTGCATCTGTTACCGTAAAGGTTACAGTTACCGGTGCATTGTGGCCGGCGCTTACTTCGCTGTTTGGCAATGGACTTTGAGTGATGGTAGCGCCGCAATTATCGCTGAATACCACCATGCTGGTCAAATCAGGAATGGTAATAGAACATTTACCACCCATGTTTACATTTTGATCTGTTACACATTGGGTAATAACCGGTGGCGTTACATCTTTTGCTGTAAGTGTTACGTTACAAGAAGCAGTAAGGCCACTAATATCTGTTACTGTGATGGTAACAACCTGTGTGCTGTTGTTAGAAAGGCTCAGCACAGTTCCAGCCAGCGGGCTTTGTTTCACATTGGCAATACCGCTATTATCAGATGCTGTGATAGCGCCTGTAAGATCGGGTACTACAAATTCGCAGGCATTGCCCAGGTTTACATCCTGGTCAGGAGCACACTGTGTAATTACCGGTGGTTCATTATCCACTACGGTAATGGTAAAGCTGCAAACGGCATCGGGACTGCAACTGTTGTGTGCCGTTAAAGTAACGGTGGTTACCCCTCTTGTAAATACTGATCCGCTGCCGTCGCCGGTACCGCTGCCGGTAGTAGCGCCGCTGAAGCTATAGCTTACATCGGGGTTAGGCTGGCCTGTAATTACAGGAGTATAATTCACCACTGCTGTATTTAAACCCGCATCGGTGTTCACATTCATATTAGCAGGGCAGGTAGTAAATACAGGAGCTGTATTTACGGTTACAGTTACCGTACCTGTTGCAGAACATCCGCTCACGGCATCTTTAGCCACTACAGTAAATTCTGTTGTATTGGTTAAGTTGTTAGCCATCGGGCTGGCAACGGTGGCGCTGCTCAGGTTAGCCGAAGGCGTCCAGGTATAACTAAGCGCCTGAACCGGTGTAAAGATGTACCTTCTTCCTGCTGCAGGGAATACAGTAAGAGAATTGTTGGCAGTAGTGGTACTTGCCACGTTGCTGGCATTTACACTCATATAATTACTAGCCGTAGAAGTAAATCCGGATAAGCCCACAGAAGCGCTAGAGCTAGCTCCTCCTGCAGTACCATAGCGGAATTCTACTACGTTGGTACTTTCGTATAACCATACCTGGTAGGTGCTGTTGGCAGCCCCTGTGGTATTCCTTGGGATGGTTACATACCATTGTACTTTTAAAATTCTGTTAGGCGCTGTACCACTCAATAAGTATTGTACAGAACCGGTAGTACCTGTTGCCAGGTCGTCCCACCAGGGCGCCAGTTTAGGCACATTGGTGGTACTGGTTAATGAATTAGCGTACTGGCTTGACGCTGCTGTAGAACCTAATTTCATAAAGCCATCAGGCGATACAGAGAAATCAGTATAGTAATTGCCTTCAAAGTAGAAGCCAAACCCGATTGGGAGGACTCCGGAAGGGGTATCATCATCACTGGAACCAATCGCTTGGGTAGCACCGGCCATGGCATCTAAAGCGCCATTGGTATCGGTAGCAAAAGCATAGGTTTTTACCAGTCCGCCCATTTTTCCGCTCACTACTGCGTTAGCAGCTAATTGTGCGTTTCCGCCAGAGCATATCACATTTGCCACAGCAGTTGGGTTTACAGCAATGCCGGGCCCTACTACGATATTTTGTGACACTATACTGGTACAACCGTTATCATCTGTACCGGTAATGGTATAGTTGGTATTAGCCGGAGGACTGGCAATAACGGTGCTTCCGGTAGTAGCAGACAAACCGACTGCGGGGCTCCAGCTATATGTAGTAGCTCCCGATGCAGTAAGCGTAGTAGAACCGGTAGGTCCGCACACGGTAAATGATGGATTGCCACTGATGCTGAGTGAAGGCAATTCATGCACGGTAATGGGTAAGGTTTGTGTGCAGGTTTCACCGCAAGGGCTGCTGATTACTACAGTAAAGTTGTAATTACCAATGGGCAGGTTTGCCGAAATGGTAGCTGCATTGGGATATACAGTAGCGGTAACCCCATCGCTCCAACTATAGTTCAGGCCGGCACTGCCATTTGCCCCAACCGTTAAAGTAAATGATTTGCTCTTACAGGTAGGTCCGCTCACCGCAATGGGAGAGCAGGTTAAAGGCACTACGGTTACTGAAACCGGCGATGAAGTGTTGCTGCAACCCGTACCATTATCCAGCACAGTAGCTACATAATTTGTACTTATGGTGGGGTTCACCACTATACTGCTGCCGGTAATATTTCCGGGGTTCCAGGTAATGGTTTGGCTTGATTTACCAAATACCATATTGGGCCTGTAAGTATAGTAAGTGCTGGAAACGCTTGAAGAGGCCTGTGTTCCGCAACTTTGCGCATTATCGGCATAGCTGCCAAATACTGAGTTGAATGAAGTGGCTGTGTAATAAATAGTACTGTTGCTGTTATAGCATAAAGAACAGGTACCATCCACGTCATTATCGTGGCACACATCCACCAGTATATTGGATACGCCATCCCATACAAATGGAGTGGTAAAGTTAAACGTCTTAACACCTGTAGTATTCACCATTTCATCAACCGGGCCATAGCAATTGGTAAAGGAACCCACCGGTGTGCCATAGGCGCCTGTGATGCTTGTATTGGCAGTGTTAGCGATCTTAATACTAAAGGCATTCATGAGCCTGCTATTAGAGGTAGAAGAAACATGAAAGGCAAGGCTTGTGATGGGGCCGGCTGTTAAACCTGCTCCACTGAGTTCACTTGCCAGTACCAGGTATTGGCTCCTTGATCCTTCCCACAGGTTAGCAAAAGGAGTTATACCAGTCGTACTTGTAGTGGTAGTACCTGTACCCAGGGTAGCTGTAACCGTAGGTGGAACCACTGCTGAAAGCGTTACCGGTGCGCCTGCACAGATTACAGAAGGTGATGCCGAAACCGAAGTAAACTGAGGCAAGGCATTTACTGTAACTATTACATCGGCATAAATGGTACAGCCCAGGCTGGCATCTACTCCGGTTACCCGGTAAGTATATACCCCGGCGGCAGTAGGTGTAACGGCATTGATTGACGGGCCTGTGGGGGTTCCGGAAATACCACTGGTAGCGGCATTAGCGGAAGTAACTTCCCAACTGTACACATAAGTTTGTGTATTACCTGCTTTTGAAACGGAGAGATCAAATGAAGAACCGATACACACAGCGGCAGCCGAACTCATGGGGGTAATGGCATCCGGTTGGTTCACCGTAGCAACCACAGCCGCACGAGGCCCTTCGCAACCGGTGGTACCGTTTTGCTCAGAAACATAGAAGGTAGTTGTATTTAAAATAGATTGTAAATAAGTATTGTTAGTTCCGGTTTGCAATACATTGCCTCCGGTTGCGGCATCATACCAGGTAAAGATACCGGTACCATTTCCAGCTCCTGATACCGAAGCAGCAGGGATACCGGCGCCACATTGTACCGAATTGGTAACATTGGGCAGCAATGGCAGCGGGTTCACATTTACCGTAATGGTAGCAGCAGGATCAGAACTGCAACCCAGTGCATTTGTGGCCACCACGCTATATACGGTAGTTAGCTGGGGTTGTACTGAAATTGCATTACCCGTTGCAGAGCCACCACTCCAGGTCCATGCCCAATTATAATTCGTTGCCGCTGAACTATTGGTAGTGCCGCCAAATACAAATTGAGGACGGGATGAAGTAGTACCTGTGGTACTGGAATAACTACAGATTGTAGAAGCCGCCGTATTATCTGTCCGGTAATAACTTTCAGAAACGTATGAAGTATTATCATACGCTACTTCAGATGCATCTCCACCGTAATCTAAATCGCTCCAGCAAATTTGTACCAGGATGTTTGAGGTACCATCCCATGCAAATGGTGTACTAAAGTTGTAGGTATTGGTACCCACTACCGGTATTTCAGATGCATTGGTATAAACGGTACTCAGTCCTGTTGTAACCATACTGGAACTTAGGCTGGTTAATGAAGTTTGTGCTAATGAAACGGCAAAATTGTCGTGGTAAGAGCCCGCTGAAGTAACCTGTAAAGCCAATGAGGTCAAATTACCTGCCATTAAGTTGGCAGCCTGTAATTCACTTGCTTTTACCAGGTATTGAGCTTTAAAGCCACCATAATAATGACTAAATGGAGACACATTATTACCTGTATAAGAATCACTGGTTGATGTAACCAGTGCACCGGCACCAATAGTAACCGTTCCTGGTCCGATGCTAGCAATATCTGCCGTTAAGTTCACATTTTCACCTGCACAAACCGGTGGAACGGGTGAGGCTACCACGGATGTAATTACAGGCAGTGCTTTCACTTCTACCACCACGGTTGACATGGCATAGCAATTAGATCCCAAATCTTCACCATTTAATGTGTAAGTAAAGGTACCTGCCTGGGTAGGTGTGATGGTAATGGGGCCCGTAGCAGAAGCAGGATTGGTAATACCACTTCCTGATTCGGGGCTGGCAGACCAACTAAAGTTATATGTATTGCTGCTGCCTGTTTGGGAATAGCTTAATGTTACCGGGCTGCCAACGCATACCGGGCTGGCGCTTGCCATCGCTGTAATTGGATCAGCTTCTATCACATACACCTGAACAATTGTTTTCTCGCTTTCGCAACCATCTGCGCTTAGTTCAGAAACATTGAAGTTTATGCTGCTGCTGATGGGTTGTAAATAAGTAGTAGATGTGCCTGTTTGCAACAGTACATTATTTTCATCGTACCAGTTGAATACGGGGCTGGCAGCGCCAGAAGCAGAATATACTTCGGCAGTAGGAATGCCCGTACCGCATTGCAGTGAGAACCCTCCAGAAGGAGTTGGCGGCGGTTGATTCACTATCACATCCACCGTTTTTGTGCTATAGCAACCCGTTAGCGGGTTGGTTGCTTTCACTGTATAGGTATCGCTATTATAAACAGGGATATCTATACTGCTACCGGCCATAGCGCCCGGGTTCCATTCAAAATTATATTGCGAAGTAAAATCAGTGCCCACCATACCGCCAAATTGCATATTGGGCCTGTTATTATAAGTAGATACAGAATAAGATGCTTCCACACCGCAACTTTGAGCATCGTCATCGTAGCTGCCATATACTGAGTTAAATGAAGTAACAGAATAAGAAACACTATTTGTACTTCCGTAAGCGCCACTAATAACCCCGGTAGGATCATTATCGTGGCAAATATCAACCAGTATATTCGATACGCCATCCCATACAAATGGAGTGGTAAAAGTAAAGCTGCGTGTACCAATACCGGGTGCCGGAATGGTAGTAGGTCCAAATACAGTAGTGAAACTACCGCTTGGCGTACCATAACCCGATAAAGAAGTATTGGCTGTGTTCGCAATTTTGATGGTATAAGCAGATAAGTCATAATTGGTAGCTGTACCGGTTACATTAAAGCTAAGCGATGTAATATTTCCTGCTACCAGATGAGCGGCTTGTAATTCGCTGGCCAAAACCAGGTACTGGGACCTTGCCCCTTCCCAATAATTAGAGAAAGGACTTATCCCTGTTGTACTTGTAGTACCGGTACCTGTACCAATGGTTGCAACACCTGCTGCTGCTGCCAGGCTACTGGCTGCAAAATGTACCGTAGTACCCGAGCAAACTGCTGTTGCCGGGGTTACCGTAGCACTGTTAATAACCGGGTTATCGTTTACCAAAACAGAAATGGAATAACTGGTATGGCAAGCGCCATCTACTCCTTCTACGGTATAGGTATAATTGCCGGCGGCTACGGGTGTAATTGTTATGGAAGCGCCCTGGGTATTGGCTGCTAAACCACTGCCGCTGGCAGGGCTGGCATCCCAGCTATATACATAATTATTAGAACCGGCTGCTTTTTGTACATCCAGCGTAAGTGAGGCTTGCAGGCATATAACGGTACTGCTGGGAATGATGCTAATGGCATCCGGTGCATTCACCGTAGCTAATACGGGTGTCCTGGGACTTTCGCAAGTAGCATCTGCAACAGATACATAAAAAGTAGTTGTTGTGTTGATTGAGTAAGCACCCAATACAAAGCTATTTTCACCTGCTAATGGAGAACCTCCTGTAGAAGTTGTGTACCAGTTGTAATGCTGGCCTGCTCCTGCTCCTATTGCATACGCAGTAGGAATACCTTCACCGCATTGTGCAGATGGGAATGTAGAAGGTGCCGCCGGAACGGGTAAGATCGTTACTGAAACCGGTGCAGATGTATTTTGGCAACCATAGTTATTTTCAATGGTTACGGTATAAGAAGTTGTTCCGCCGGGTAAAACATTAATTGTTGGTGAAGAACCTGATCCAATGGTATTGGTGCCATCGCTCCAGCTATAGGTATATACTGGCGGGGTAAAGCTATAAATGGTACCCGAAGCAGGAGCCACTGT
Organism: Sphingobacteriales bacterium 39-19; assembly: GCA_001898465.1. Taxonomy (GTDB): domain Bacteria; phylum Bacteroidota; class Bacteroidia; order Chitinophagales; family Chitinophagaceae; genus Ferruginibacter. The sequence continues at coordinate 97,560 of MKTX01000010.1, forward strand.
ATTATTATCGTTTGCTGCAGTTGCGCTGCTGGTATTGCTACTGTAAGTAATACTTTGATAATTTGCAGAACCTACGGTAATACCGGCAGATCCGCTGGAGGTAGTACCTACTGATCCATAACGCAATTCAATATTATTTGATCCTTCGTATAACCAAACCTGGAATTTAGAATTGGCCGCACCTGTTGTATTCCGGGGTACTGTTACATTCCATTGTATTTTAAATATACGGTTAGGAGCCAGTCCTGTTACAAGGGACGATACATTACCATCTGTACCGGTAGCCAGGTCGTCCCACAACGCATATATTTTCGGCGTATTGGTACTGCTGGTTACAGAATTAGTGAATTGGCTTGATGGCGTAGTTGTACTGTTTGTAAGCATGATCCATCCATCGGGAGAAGCTGCGAAATTAGCATAATTAACCCCATCTAATTTAAATGCAAATGGTAAGGCAATGGGCGCTGCAGGTGCATCATCCACACTACTATTAATAACAATAGTTGCGCCTGTCATGGGGTCTAAACTACCTCCCGTAGCGGCGCCAAAGTTATAAGCTGCCAGGCCCTGGTTAAGGTCACTGGCTGTAAGGGTAATTTCACTGCCGCTACATACATTATTGGAAGATGCTGCGATTTGTGCTATAGGCGCTTTTGATACGGTTACATCTACTGATTCTACTGTACTGCAACCACTCACGGCATCAAATGCTGATACGGTATAAGTAGTGTTTACAGCAGGAGAAACATTTTGACTGGCGCCTGTTAAATTACCCGGCATCCAGGTATAGCTATAACCTGAGTTGGAACTGCTTGCCGTTAAAGCAATGCTATTGCCCGGGCAAACCACAGGGTTGGCAGGGCTGATAGAAATACCTGGCGCAGTAGTGCTGCTGGCTAATACCGGAACCCTTCCACTACCACAGGATACTTGACCTACTAAAGTAAAGTTTGGCCTGTTATAATAATAGGAGTTAGAAGTGGTAGTACTATTACAAGCATCACTATTAGAATCACTCTGGTAATTTACAAATGAATAAAAAGAAGTAGAAGTATATGTATTTACCGAACTGGATGATCCTGAACTGCCAGCTCCAAAACAGTAGTCAATAATTATATTAGATACTCCATCCCATACAAATGGGGTAGAGAATGTAAGCGTATTGGTACCCACGGTTACGGTATAATCAACCGGACCGAATACCGTAGTAAAGGTTCCGGATTGGAAACTGGTAAGTGAGGTGGCTGATGTGGCCATCATCTTCATGCTGTAACCCGCTAATGTAGCAGGACTGCCTACACTTGTGATGTTGATGGAGGCAGCGCTGATATTACCCGCTCTTAAACCGGCCGAAGACAATTCGCTTGCCAATACCAGTATCTGTGCACGGCCATTGCCATAAAAGGTTCCAAATGCAGCGCCCACAGCAGTAGTGTTTGTACTAGTACCAGTACCCAATACGGCTGACCCTGCAGAAAGACTTTCTGCAGCTACATAAAATGTAGTGTTGGCAGAAATGCTGGGCGTATTAAAAGTATTGCCGGTGCCTAATGGCGCACCCCCTGTAGCGGCTGCATACCAGGTGGGTGTAGAGCCTGCCGAAGCAGTGGCCTGTAGTGTTGCAGAACCTATACCACAAATTGTACCGGGTGTAGTGGACACAATATTGTGCTGAAAAATGACGTGTATGGGTGTAGAAACTACTGTAACCGGTCCATTAGAACATGTTATCTGTAGTTGATAATAAATGTTGGTTGTAGGTGTCACCGTAAGTGTAGGCGTAATAGCATTTGCTACATTCACATAAGTGATGCCATCTGTAGAAGATTGCCATTGGTAACTATATCCTGATTCTAAACTAGAAGGAGGATTCTCTACACTGAGTGTAATCTGCTGACCAATACAAATCGGGTTAGACGTGCTAACTGTATTACCCGGTGTAGGCGTAACACAAGTAACAGATGGATTACCATCAAACTCATCAGCACCTATATCATTTTTATCTGCTATAGCGCCGCCATTCACCGAGCCTGCCGGGCCGGGCCTTGCATCACCGTCAATATCTGTTGTAACTGTACTGATAGCTAAGCCCGCACTTTCTAACTGATTTGGCGTTGCTGAAGCCGGTATATGCAAATAGCCGGCATCGTTTCCTACTTCACTTACAAAAACCGGATCTACTGAAATAGAAGCCAGGTCTCTGCCTCCCATGGCTGGTTTATAAGTTACAAAATCAGGATAAAAATTGGTGCCATCCCAAAAAACTCCGGATGTACCTAAAAATGAGTTATTGTTTGAAGCAGAGGCATAACTGGTAAGGGTAGTTGAACTCCTTCCATAAGCAATAGATTTACCCAGGCCTTTGGGTGCAGAACGATTTACCAGTAAATTATTTTGCATGAGCAGCGTGGATGAAGTAGAAGCATATATAGCTGCTGTAGATGCATTGGTACCGGAAGAAACAGAAGAAGCAGGAATGAAAACGGTATTATTATACAAGTTTACAGTACCCGCTGATACATAGATACCTGCTATTGACAAATAGGGTGCCGTAGTGGATGAATAGGTAGTGGAATTTAAATTTCCTATCATATTATTATATACATCCAATGCCGTGCTACTGGTAGACAAGTATATACCATAACAAACACCTGTAGTTCCGGATGTTGAAAAATTATATCCTTTGTTTTTCGATACTTTACCTCCATAAACACTGGAGGATATATAATAAGGATAAATAGTTGCCGATGTACCACCGGTAGAATTCAAATCATGAACCTCGTTATTACTCATGCTGATATCATAACCATAACTTACTCTAAGGCCAATAATTGTCGCCCCACCGGAAGCATTAAAATTGTACACCTTGTTATTGTTGTAAGATTTAGTTCCTGTAGTAGTAGTTAATTGATAAATACCATAAAGAGTAGATGAACTTGTAGCGGTAGTAGTAAAATTAAATACATTGTTATTATTCACTTGTTCTGTATAGGAAGAACTTCCTGAATACATACCATACATAGTAGCAGAAGCAGATTTAGAAATATCTTTTATGGTATTACCTGATAAGGAAATGATAAAACCGCTACCCCAGCTTATACCATAAAAAGCACCCGTGGTACTGCTGCTGATGTTTTTAATGGTATTATTGTTAAAATTAAGTGTACTGGAACCTGAGGAAGTGGAATTTAAAATCCCGTAAAATGAACCGCTGCCAGATTGGTTGCAGGCGAAATTAGCAATGGTATTCCCATTCACGTTACAGGGAAGTGAAGCAGAAGAATTAAAAGTAGTATTTATGCCATAAACAGAAGCCCCTGTTCCGGTATATGTTGTAGTACCCGTACCATCTGCAGCAGCATATCCAATCTTATTATTCTCAATGGTTACGCCTTCTCCATAAGTGGAATTACTGAAATAAATATAATAAAAACTACTCGTGCCGGTAAATGCCCGGCTCGCTGTTTGGTATAATTTGTTTTGAGAGATATTATACTGTGTATTTCCGCCACTAACATATATAAACGATGCCGCTCCTGATGCCAGGAAAATATCATGAATATTATTGTTTGTAATGTTAATCCCGCTATTTGCAATGTTCAGGTTGGTAGTGGTACCATTTGCATAAATCCCTTTAGAGGGTGTACCCGCCGGTGAGGCCCCAATATCATTATTGGAGATGGTATTATTATCATTTCCATTACCACCCGAAGCAGCCGTAGAAATATAAATATTACCCCCATTGGTAGAAGATGACATTGTAGCCGAACCCAGGATAATGGAATTGGTGATTGTATTATTTGTAGCATCGCCGATTAACCTGATGGTACAGGTACCTGATGTAGCTGAGGTACTGGTATTACTTATGGTAAGGCTGTTGCCCCCGGTATTCAACCCATCAATCACTACATTATCGGCACCGTTTAAGTCCACAAGGGGTAATGCTAAATTACCGGTAACTACGGCATTGCCCACCGGGTTAATGGTAACGCCGGTATAACTGGCGGTCCCCGACCCGCTTGCATTCAGCGAAGCGGTGGCGGTTTCGGTGACTGTACCGGTAATGCTTATTTGAATTACATTGGTATGGGTGCCGGCATTGATCGCATCAAAGGCACCCTTTAAGGTAGGGTAACTTGCCGTAGCCGTACCCCCGGTTGCCGTAACATCTACCTGGGCAAATAGGCCCAGGCTGGTTAGCATGCTAAGAGTGATCACCAGGATTACTCTGCTGTGTTTAGTTAGTAGGTTCATAGTTGTCATAAATGTTTAAAAACAATAAAAATATACAGGCAATACAATCTCCATGGGTTAATACAAAGCAATGGCTATTGCAAAAACCAAAGGATTTGTAATTATTTAAAATAGAAAGTGAATGGAATTAACCAATCAAGTTAAAATGGGAACGTACAGGCTGTAGCCACGAAAGACAAGCAGTTGGTTTAATCAGATCATTTGGATAGAAAGGTAACGGAGTGTTGTTATTTATATCACAGGGTACAGTTAATACAAATAATGCAGTAAATATATAAAGAAGATTGTACTATCCAAATTTATTTTGTATTTTTTTTAACACAAACTCATTAATTATAATAAATTATACTATTTAAAATTGAAAAATGCCGCCAGTTATTAGTGGTAAAAGGCCGCCGAAATAAAATTTAATGATGGGCAAAATCTTTTAAAAAATCGCCTTTTATTCTTTCCCGGGATGGGTTAAAATAGCCAAAACGAAGCGCCGGGAATTCTTTTCGGATTAAATTCATCATGGGTTTGATTCCCATGGTCATTTCGGTATCGGCAATCCCTATTTTACCCAGGTACCAATCGGGGTCAATATTAAAATTTCTCCATTGAATCATATCCAGGCCTGTTTCCATTATAAGTTTTCGTAAAGCCTGGTATTCTTCTTCCCGGTCGGTCATACCCGGGAAAGTGAAATAGTTGATACTGGTCCAGCCACCAAATTCATGTACTGTTTTAAGGCTCTCCATAATATCCGCAAAGTGGTAATTATTGGGCCTGTAATAAGGCATATATACTTCTTCTAAAGCCGAGTTTGTACTTACCCGGATACTATTGAGACCGGCTTCGCAAAGCGCCCTAACGGCATGGGGCATGCTGCCGTTAGTATTGATATTGATACTGCCTTTTGCTGTATGTTTTCTTATTTCTATAATGGCTTCCCGGATGGTTTGCCACATGAGCAGGGGTTCGCCTTCGCAGCCCTGCCCAAAACTCACAATCGGGAAGGGAGCGGTTTCTAAATGAGGCACGGTAAATTCTACAATTTCTTCAGCAGTGGGTTTAAAACTGAGCCTGTCCTGCGGGCTTACAATATCTTCATCTGCCGGTTGAAAACTGATGCATCCCACACAATTGGCATTGCATGCCGGTGATACCGGTACGGGGCATTCCCAGCGGCTTAATGCAAAGTTCCTGGCAGCAGGGCAGGTATAAGTCATGCAGCAGGTTTGCATCAAATGCTTCACCAGCCGGTTATGCGGGTATGCTTCCACTAAATGGGCGGCCCCGGTTTTTATTTTTTTATCATCATAGCCGCTGCATTCCTGCCGGATATCATCTTCTACCCGGATGGCCGGAACGTATAATTTGTCATGCTGCCAGCCTGCTGCCGTATAACAAAACAGCGGAAGTGTGGGCGCAATGGGCAGGGTTTCGTAGGCCGATAAATATAAACCGGTATGGGCCGGTGGTATGAAAGCTGCTACGGCCCAGCCTTTTTCACAAAGGCGCATTTCCCCGGTTGCTACATCAATACCAATACCCCGGCGGCCGGGTAATTCATATAACTGGCCTCCTTCGGGAAGTTCAATCCAGTCTTCCACGGGAACGGGGAGTGCATCCCACCCACTACGGCCGGTAACATACAGGCTTTCATCTTCAAATATATTCCCCACGCCATCAGAATACATCAGGAAAGGCGATTGCTTCAGTGCTTTCATTTGTTAAAATTACAATTTCAGGATGAGTGTATCATGAATTTCCCGAAAGGGTTTGTTGGTTGCAAAATTCATTAAATTCATTTTGCTGCAAGCCGGGATTATCTCCCGGTTGTAATACAAATTGATAAAAATGATTGTCTTTAAGATCTATAGAGAGTACATCTTCTTTTAACAATACCCGGTGTATTTTTTTCCAGGTAAAAAATTGCGGCGGGAAGGATGGGTATTGAATGCCGGCAGCAGAAATTTTTATTATCTTTTTTTTGCGTGCAAATAAACCTGCCGCCGCCAGCAACAGAAATAAAATGGCTACCCAACCAGCCCCCAGTACATACCATAATAGGGCAAAGATCCCATAGAGCAAGGGGATTAAGGGAAATGTTTTTTTATTTTGAAACCGGGGTAACCAGGCGATGATGCCCGTAAAGGAACCTGCCACACCGGCTACAGCATACGGGAACCGGGCAGTGCCCAGGTGTACAAACAATACAAAAGAAAAAGAGGTAATACACATCAGCAATACACATAACGTTACCACCCGGTAGAGGGTATTGTTTTTTTCGGGCAATTGTATAATATAATTATCCACCCTGGCTGGTTATAAGAAGGCTGCACATTTTAAACAGGATTCGGGCGCCCACATTTTCATCCCATTCGTTTTGGCTTACACCTACTTCCACCAGGTCGAAGCCAATGATTTTTTTACCCGCTTCATGCATTTTTCTAAACAGGTAAAATATCTGGTCTGCTTCAAAGCCACCCTGAACGGGGGTACCTGTTTGCGGGCAAAGCTTGGGGTTTAAGCCATCAATATCAAAGCTGATATATACCTGGTCGGGCAACTGGCTGATGATGGTATCCACGATCTGCTTCCAGGTAATTCCTTCCATCATGCTTTCTTTGATCTCTTTATCAAAATAACACACTACCCTGCCCTGGCTTTGTTGTATATAAGCTAATTCTTCTTCACAATAATCTCTTGCGCCTATTTGCACCAGCTTTGTTAACTGGGGTAATTGCTCTAATGCATTATACATGATGGAGGCATGGGAATAATCGAAACCTTCAAAACTTTTACGTAAATCGCAATGTGCATCTATCTGTAAAATGCCAAATGATTCATATTTATCTGCCATGGCTTTATAAAAACCAAAGGGCGTACTATGATCGCCGCCCAGTAAAGCCACCAGTTTATTTTTTTCAAAAAGTTTTTTTGTTTGCTGGTACACCCAGTCATTTAAAAACACACTGCCTTCGTTTACTTCTTTCAGGCTCTTGGTCATAAACTTATTGTCTTCCACGGCTTCGCCCTGGGAGATGTAGTTGATGTAGAGTTCGGCTTCTTTGCGCAGGTAATCGCTTTTGGTTAATATTTTTTTATTGGTTTCCATCATATAGATTCCCTGCTTCCAGGCATCTTTATAATCGGGATCATACAGATCTACCTGCAGGCTTGCATTGAGTATATGATCCGGGGCACGGGCGGTACCCGCCCGGTAACTTACGGTAACTTCCCAGGGGATGGGCAGGATCACCAGCCTGGCCGATTCTTCGGACGTGGGCAATCCAAAAATATTGTTATTGGCATTTGCTACCGAATTGGGATCAAAATGCATTAAATCATTCATGAAAACTTTTTTTTTGCAAATATATATACATTACAAGAAGGCGGGGTGAATGCCGGCGCTGGGATAAAAAGCCGTGGCCGGAAAAGGTTTTAAAATATGAATAAATAACATGATTTGTTTTTGATAAGGATAACCACAATAAACTGTTTTTTTAGGGGAGTTCCAGCCGAATTGAAGTACCTTTGCCAAAATTTAAAAACAGTTTTCCCCGGGTTACGGGGAATGCATTTTAAAAAGTGATCAACATGAAAAAATCACACATTATTATTTTAGTGGGTATCGCTGTGCTGATTGCCGGTTTACTGGCCTATTCGGCCGATTTCTCCACTTACGATTCTATTGCATCGGCCAAACACAAGGAAGGTAAATTTGTACATATCATCGCAAAGCTGGATCATAACTACCCGCTGGAGTATGACCCGCTGAAAGACCCCAATTATTTAAGCTTTTATGCTATTGACAGCCTGGGAGGCAGCACGAAAGTGATTTACCGCAATAGCAAACCCACTGATATTGAAAAAAGTGAGCGCCTGGTGATGAAAGGGAAAATGCAAAAAGACCATTTTGAATGTTCGGAGATATTGCTAAAGTGCCCCAGTAAATATAAGGATGATAAAAAGCAGTTAGAAAAAAACATGCAGGAACAAACTTCTGCTGCTGCCCAGCATTAAAAATTTAAACTCAATCCATGGAATTTATAGGCGAACATTTACTGCCCGGGCAATTCGGACATTTTTTTGTTATACTTTCTTTTGTTGCCTCATTGGTAGCAGTCATTTCATTTTTCCTGGCATCTACCCACAAAAATGATTTACAAAAAACACAATGGCTCAGGCTGGGTAAAGCCGCCTTTATTACCCAGGCCCTTTGCATCTTTATCATATTTGCACTTGTATTTTACATTTGCTCACAGCATTTGTATGAATATTTATATGCGTATAAACATGCTTCCAAAGAGCTGGAACCCAAGTATCTGCTGGCTTGCATTTGGGAAGGACAGGAAGGGAGTTTTTTACTTTGGAGTATTTGGAATGCCCTGATTGGATTGTTGCTGATGCGAAAGAATGCCCTTTCCAAAGCCCCCGTACTGACCGCATCCAGCTTAGCACAATTTTTTATGATGCTGATGATACTGGGTATTTATATAGGTGATACCCGTATTGGCAATAGTTTATTTTCTCTCACCCGCAATGAGATTAACGGCCCCATATTCAACCAGCCCAATTACTTGGTTTTTATAAAAGACGGTATGGGTTTAAATGTTCTTTTGCGCAATTACTGGATGGTAATACATCCGCCTGTTTTATTTTTAGGATTTGCCCTGTGCCTGGTACCCTTTGGGTATGCCTATAGCGGCTTGCTTACAAAAAAATACGGCGATTGGGTAAAGCCGGCCCTGCCCTGGGCATTAGCTGCAACAGCTGTATTGGGTTCAGGCATTATGATGGGAGGCAAATGGGCTTATGAGTCTTTAAGCTTTGGTGGTTACTGGGCCTGGGATCCGGTAGAAAATGCTTCTTTTGTACCCTGGCTTATTATGGTGGCCGGTTTGCATACCATGCTTATTTATAAAGCAACGGGGCATTCTTTACGGGCCAGTTATTTTTTCAGCATCCTGAGTTTTTCATTTGTTTTATATTCTACTTTTTTAACCAGAACGGGCATATTAGGCGACACTTCTGTACATTCTTTTACCGAAGCCGGCAAGGCCATCAATATCATGATTGGTTTGTTTGTGGCTTCATTTGTAATACCGGCGCTGGTTTTATTTATTGTACGGTACAAAAAAATTCCTGCCATTGTAAAAGAAGAAAACACCGATTCCCGTGAGTTTTGGATGTTCATCGGTTCGCTGGTATTATTTTTTACGGCATTATTCATTATTGCAAAAACATCATTACCGGTTTACAATAAAATATTCGGCACCTCGATGGCGGCGCCGCAGGATGTAGAGTTTTCGTATAATAAAGTGGCTCTTATGGTAGCCATCATCCTGGGGTTGCTTACTGCGCTTACACAATATTTAAAATACCGGAACACAACCCGGTCTTATTTTCTTAAGAAATTAATGTGGCCCACCTTGATGGCGGTACTGGCCACTGCCCTTCTTGTGGTGTTTTATCCTTTGGAATTTCATAAGCATGGGGCCGGGTTTTTAGGAGCCATTTACCTGGGTGCCTTTGCGACGATATATTCTTTTTTCGCCAATGTATTTTACATCTGGCTGGTATTAAAAGGAAAGCTGGTAAATGCAGGCGCTTCTATTGCACACGCTGGTTTTGCATTGATGATAGTGGGCATGCTTATCTCTTCTTCTAATAAAGAAGTGATTAGCAGCAGCCTGGTAAACGGCATCAATATGCCGGGCATGATTGACCCCATGACTAAGCAACAGGACAACCCGATGGAGAACCTCACCCTGATAAGGGATGTGCCCACCCGCATGGGCCCTTACGAAGTTACTTACCGCAGCGATAGTGCAGGCCATGAAAAAGGAAGAAAATTTTACCGCCTTCATTTTAATAAAAAACAAAAGAACTCCAAACAGGTTAGCGAATCCTTTATACTGGAACCGGATGTGTACCAGATGAAAGATAATAATATGAGCAGCAACCCGGATACAAAATCATATTTAACCCGGGATATTTTTACTTACATCTCTTATGCATTAAGCGGTAAAAACACCGAAGATACCAGCCAGTTTAATATTGTGACTTTAAAACCCGGCGATAGCAGTTTTTACAGCAGGGGTTATATTATTTTAAATAGCGTAAAGAAAAACCCGATAAATGAAAGGTATCATTTTGCTCCCAACGATATGGCCCTGATGGCAGATATTACCGTGGTAAGCAAAGACAGTATGCACTACCCTGCCATGCCGCTCATTCAAATTGATAGCCTGAACCAGGTACAATTGACAGATGATACCGTTTATGCCCAAAACCTTTTCCTTCGTTTTGCCGGCGTTACAGATAGCGCTGCCATCAGGATCGGCATTAAAGAATCGGATGAGCCCATTGATTTTGTTACCGTGAAAACCTATATCTTCCCGGGCATTAACCTGGTGTGGCTCGGCCTTGTGATTATGGGTATTGGCGTAATACTAAGCCTCTTACACCGGTTACAACTAAACCGTACCCAAACATTAATGGCATTAATACCCATTGCATTGGCCTTATTTTACCTTTTCTTACTGGCTAATTAACAGTTTTTATATTATATTGAAGCAACATTTTGGGTTACTTTGTTACTCTAATACGTATAATATAAAAATACAGTTGCCGGTTTATACCTATGTACGTTTATAAAAAACAACTCCTCATTTTATTTATATGCCTGGTGGGTATATTATATTCCCAGGCGCAAACTCCTGCCGGGCATGGCATGTATGATACCCTGCTTACAGAAGCTGTTATTTATAATGGCGATACAATAGAAGCCAGGACACTTGAAAATGTTTTTCTCTATAGTAAATTAACAAAAGCCCAACTGGCTTCCATTGCAAAATATAACCGGTTGCGTAATGCCGTATATGTAACATACCCTTATGCCCGGCGGGCCGGCATGGTGATGAACGATATCAATATGCGGCTTGCCTTATTAGATCCCAAAAAATCGAGAAAAGAATATATCTTGTCCCGGGAAAAAGAACTCAAAAAAGAATTTACAGATCCGCTTACCAACCTTTCGGTGTACCAGGGCAAAGTGTTAATGAAACTCATAAACCGGGAAACGGGCAATAATTGTTACGAGATCATTAAGGAATATAAAGGAGGGCTTACAGCCCGGTTTTATCAAACGGTTGCTTTTTTCTTTAACAGTAATTTGAAACAACCTTATGATCTTAAAAATACAGACGATGCTTATATTGAGCATTTTGTAAAAGAAGTGCAGCGTATGTATGGATATGCTGAAATCAGGAATACCAAATTGTTATAAAATAAACCGGCTCATACCGTTTACCATCGGGTTTGATGAGCGAATTGGTTTTCCCCATGGGTTTTTAGATATGCACAATCTAAAGGAATACGCCGATTAAAGCGTATCTTGCCCCGCAATTACAAGTTTTATATGAAGTTAGATGTTCTCGCTTTTGGCGTTCACCCCGATGATGTAGAACTGGGATGCGCCGGAACATTGTTGTTAGAAAAGAGTAAAGGAAAAAGAACCGGAATTATTGATTTAACGCAAGGAGAAATGGGAACCCGGGGTACCCCCGAAACCCGGGCATCAGAATCTGCCAGGGCAGCAAAAATTTTACAGGTAGATGTAAGGGAAAACCTTAGAATGGCGGATGGCTTTTTTAGAAATGATGAAGCTCATCAAAAAAAAATCATCCAGGTGATCCGGCGCTATCGGCCTGAAATTATTTTATGCAATGCACCCCGTGACCGGCATCCCGATCATGGGCGCAGTGCCGGGTTGGTTGCAGATGCCGCTTTTTTATCCGGGTTAATGAAAGTGGAGACCAGCGATGCGGGAAAAATACAGCAAGCCTGGAGGCCCAAATATGTTTTGAATTATATACAAGATTATTATTTGAACCCCAACTTTGTAATAGATGTATCGGAACATTTTGTACAAAAAATGGAATCGATAAAAGCATACGACACACAGTTTTATACCGATCAAAAAAATGATGATGAACCAGAGACTTATATTTCTACCCCGTTTTTTTTAGAGGGTATTGTAAACCGGGCCAAAATGTTTGGTAAGATGATTGGGGTTGAATATGCAGAAGGTTTTATCTCTGCTAAAATGGTAGGCCTCGCCGGTTTGGAAGCGTTAATTTTAAAAGACACTTAAATTATTTATGAAAATATCAATCACACCTAAGTTTGTAAACTCCTCAAAAAATTCTTTTCACCAGGAACTTAAAAAGAGAGTAAACAATTATTTTACCGAAAACAATAAGAAACCAACCGGTAACTTTTCTTTATTTTTTAAAGCAGGCCTATTATGGGCTTTATACATTGCCCTGTATGTGCATGTGATGTTCTTTACACCCTCTTTATGGATCGCCGCATTTGAATGTTTACTTATGGGTGGGCTTACTGCTGCCATTGGTTTTAATGTAATGCACGATGGCGGGCACGGCAGTTTCAGTGAGAGTAAATTCTGGAACAAAATTGCGGCTTATTCTGTAAATGCATTAGGCGCCAGCGGGCTGATGTGGAACAATAAACACAATATTGTACACCATACCTACACCAATATAGAAGGGATAGATGATGATATAGAAATACAACCCCTGCTGCGTATGTGCAGTACTCAAAAAAAATATAAGATTCACAGGTTCCAGCATATTTATGTTTGGTTCCTGTACACTTTATTGCTTATCATTTGGGTTTTTGCTACTGATTATACCAAGTATTTCCGTAAAAAAGTGGGGCCGGTGCCCATTAAAAAATTAAGCGTGTATGATCACTTTGCATTTTGGATTGCCAAACTGGGTTATTATTTCTTTATGATAGTACTGCCCATCATGCTGATTGGATTTACAGAATGGCTGGTTGGCTTTTTAATCATCAGCATGACGGCTGGCCTGATCTTAAGCACCGTATTTCAATTGGCGCATACCGTAGAGATCACTGAATTTCCACAACGGTCAGCAGATACCCATAATATTGAAAATGAATGGGCCATTCACCAATTGGAAACTACCGCCAATTTTGCTACAAAAAATAAGTTTGTAAGCTGGATGGTGGGCGGGCTGAACTTCCAGGTGGAACATCATTTATTTCCCCGTATTTCGCATGTGCACTACCCGGCCATTAGCAAGATCATTAAAAGCACTTGCGAAGAATTTAATGTAAAGTATAATGAATTTAAACATACCCGCCAGGCGATTATTTCGCATACGCTGCATTTAAAGCACATGGGCGTGGCATAACCCCTGCCTGGTAAAATAAAAAACAGCCGCTGCATAGCGGCTATTTTTATGAATGAGAAACAAGCAAAAATGAATAAGCATTACCTTTGTTGTTTTGCTGACTGGCGCTCCGGAGTACAAGTGAGTGACACCTATGAAGCCGGGCTTTGCAGGATGCCGGAAACAAAAAAATAAAAACTTAAGCTGAAATAAATTTTATGAGTGAAGAAAGAAGCCTCAATTTTTTAGAGGAAATTATTGAGAAAGACCTGGCCGAAGGAAAATACAAATCCATTGTAACCCGTTTTCCGCCCGAGCCCAATGGATACCTGCATATGGGCCATGCCACCAGTATTTGCCTGAACTTTGGGCTTACCCAAAAATACCCGGGCTATACCAACCTTCGTTTTGATGATACCAACCCGGTTACTGAAGACACTGAATATGTAGAAAATATTAAGAACGATATCAAATGGCTGGGCTTTGAATGGAAGAATGAACATTATGCATCGGACTACTTTGATACTTTGTATGAATATGCCACCCTGCTTATACAAAAAGGGCTGGCTTATGTAGATGATTTAAGCAGCGAAGAGATTGCACAACTAAAAGGGTCGCCCACAGAACCGGGCAAAGATAGCCCGTACCGCAATCGTTCCGTAGCAGAAAACCTGGATTTATTTGAACGCATGAAGCAGGGTGAATTTGAAGATGGCGCCCGTACCCTGCGGGCTAAAATTGATATGGCCCACCCCAATATGCTGATGCGTGACCCGCTGCTGTACCGTATAAAACATGCCCACCATCACCGTACCGGCGATACCTGGTGCATTTACCCGATGTATGATTTTGCCCATGGCCAAAGTGATTCTATTGAACAGATCACCCACTCCATTTGCACGTTAGAATTTGTGCCCCACCGGGAATTATATGACTGGCTGATTGAAAAATTAGAAATATATCCATCGCACCAATATGAGTTTGCCCGCCGCAACCTTTCTTATACGGTAATGAGTAAAAGAAAACTATTGCAATTGGTTACTGATAAATATGTAAACGGCTGGGATGATCCCCGCATGCCCACCATCAGCGGTATGCGCCGGCGTGGATTTACTGCCGCAAGCATCCGGAATTTTTGTGAAACCATTGGAGTGGCTAAAAGAGAAAACCTGGTAGATTTTAGTTTGCTGGAATTTCATTTGCGTGAAGATTTAAATAAGACTGCATTAAGAGCCATGGCCGTGCTGGACCCTGTAAAACTGGTGATTACAAATTATGCCGATGGCCATACCGAAGAACTGCCAAGTGAAAACGGGCCGGATGAAGCGTATGGCCATCGTACGATTCCTTTTAGCAAAGAACTATGGATAGAAAGGGAAGATTTTATGGAAGTGCCGGCAAAGAAATGGTTTAGGCTGGCACCGGGCGCCATGGTTCGCTTAAAGAGCGCTTACATAGTACGTTGCGATCATTTTATAAAAGATGAAAACGGGATCCTTTTAGAAATACAATGTACTTATTTTCCCGAAAGCAAGAGTGGGCAAGATACCAGTGGTTTGACAGTAAAAGGAACCATTCATTGGGTATCGGCTAACCATGCGGGCATTGCCGAAGTACGATTGTATGACCGTTTGTTTAAAGTAGAAGACCCTTCGGGAGAAGAGGGCGATTTTAAAGATTACATCAACCCTAATTCGCTGCAGGTGATCAATGCCTTTGTAGAACCTTCGCTATTGAAAGCAAGCCCGGAAAAGCGGTACCAGTTTTTACGCAAAGGCTATTTTTGCCTGGACCCCGACAGTACAGAAAAAAAATTAGTGTTTAACCGAACCGTTACACTAAAAGATGCCTGGGCGAAGGAAGTAAAGAAATAAATATTCCGGATGATGCCGGGAGGGCTCAGCCACTACTTTCCAATTCATTTACAGCCCGGGTACATGTAACCAGGCCTGTGCATTTTTATATAGTAATTTTTCCTGCAATTCCTGACCGGGAACAGAGGTTTCAATTAATTTCCCGGGATGCTGTTCACCTAAAGGAAATGGATAATCACTGCCCAGGCATATTTTATCTTCGCCCATTACATCTATAATAAATTGCAATGCCAGCGGATCATGCACCAGGCTATCAATCCAGAATTTACCAATATAATTTTTCGGGTTGATGGCATTATCAACAGCCACCAAATCGGGGCGTACCTGAAAGCCGTGCTGAATGCGGCCCAGCGTAGCAGGAAAAGAGCCTCCGCCGTGGGCAAATGCAATCCTGAGTGCCGGGAATTTTTCAAGCACCCCGGCAAAAATCAATGAACAGATCGCTCTTGAAGTTTCTGCCGGCATCCCCACTAGCCAGGGCAACCAATATTTTTGCATTTGCGATTGCCCCATCATATCCCAGGGATGTACAAACAGGGCACAGTTTAATTCTGCAGCCCGCTTATAGAAAGGGAAAAACTTTTCTTCACCCAGGTTTTCGCCATTTATATTACTGCCCATTTCTACACCAGGCATTTTTAATTCGGTTACACATCTTTCCATTTCCTGTATGGCCAGGTCAATATCCTGCATGGGTAACGTACCTAATCCTATAAACCGGTCGGGGGTTTTACTTACCGTATCGGCTATATGGTCATTAAAAAAACGGCTGGTCTCCCATCCATCTTTCGGCTTTGCCCAATAATTAAATAAAACCGGGATGGTAGATAATACCTGTACGCTTACGCCGGTGGCATCCATTTCTTTTTGCCGTTCACTGGCATCAAAGCAATTATTATCTACTACTCTAAAAACGGTATCGCCTTTCATCATACAGGCCTGGCAATTCCTATGTTCCAGGTGAATAAAATCGCCATAGCCAAATTTTTTAATCCAGTTTGGCATGGTACCGGGCATGATATGTGTATGTATGTCTATTTTCATTTTATTACCGATCACGGGCATATTTATGATGGCTTATTCTTACCCTTTTTTAACCGGTAAGCTCATAACGGCACCGCATTGGGTACAGGTTCTCTTGTGTTCATCTTTATAAAAACCTTCCATAATGGGCGGTAATTGAGAAACGATATCGTTTATTACTTCGTACTCTTCATACAATTTATTGCCGCAATTTTCGCAATACCAAAGAAAACCGTCCTTTTCATTTTCCCTTACTTTTTCTATTACCAACCCAATGGTGCCGGGGCCTCTTTGTGGTGAATGCGGCGTTTGGGGAGGCAATAAAAACATATCGCCCTCATGGATATGTATGTCCCGGGGCTTACCATCTTCAATAATTTTCACCACAATATCTCCCTCCAGTTGGTAATACAATTCTTCGGTTTCGTTGTAATGATAATCTTTACGGGAGTTAGGGCCACCCACTACCATTACAATAAAGTTTTCGGCATCTTTATAAATACATTGGTTTCCCACGGGTGGCTTCAATAAATCCCGGTGTTCATCAACCCATTTTTTTAAGTTGAAAGGCGCTGCTATTGACATATACAAAAGTTTTAATTGAAAAAATAAACCGCTATTACCGGGATCGCCGTTTTATTTGCGGATATCGTAAAGTTAAGCCTTTGCATTTATTTTTATTGCCATGCCCTTTTTGATGAAATGCTTAATTTTGAACCATGCAACTGGACATCCCCTATCACCTGGAAAATTTTATTGGCGGAAATTTTATCGGGCCCCTGAGCGGTAAATTTATAGATGATATAAACCCGGCCACAGGCACCGTGTTTGCACAAATACCCAATAGTAACGAAAGGGATATTGATATTGCCGTACAGGCAGCCAAAAAAGTGCAGGCATCCTGGGCGGCCGGCAGTTTAGAAAATCGTTTTTTAATCTTACATAAAATCGCTGATTTAATTGATGAAAATGCCGAAGCGCTGGCAGAAGCCGAAACAAAAGATAATGGAAAACCCTTGTGGCTTAGCCGCAAAGTGGATATTTACCGGGCAGCTGCAAACTTCCGTTTTTTTGCAACAGGCCTGATGCATTTTGCTTCGGAAAGCCATGCAAGCGAAAATAAATATATTAATTACACTTTGCGGCAACCCATCGGTATTGTGGGCTGTATATCTCCCTGGAACCTGCCTCTTTATTTATTCACCTGGAAAATTGCCCCGGCATTAGCTGCCGGTAATTGTGTAATTGCAAAACCTTCGGAAGTAACACCCGTTACTGCATTTCTTTTAGGTAAGATAGCCCGGGAAGCGGGGCTGCCTGCCGGTGTTTTAAATATTGTTCATGGTGATGGTATAAGCTGTGGCGAAGCCATAGTAAAACACCCCGATATCAAGGCCATCTCTTTTACCGGCAGTACCCGTGCCGGGGCTCAAATAGCATCCATAGCCGCACCTGCTTTTAAAAAGCTTTCTTTAGAACTGGGCGGTAAAAATCCTAATATCATTTTTGCAGATTGTGATTGGGATAAGATGATGAAAACAACATTGCAATCTTCTTTCAGCAACCAGGGGCAAATATGCCTCTGCGGTAGCCGCATTTTAATAGAAGCCAGCGTATATGAAAAATTTAAAAAAGAATTTGTTGAAAAAACAAAAGCTTTAAAAACCGGCGATCCAAGGCAGCCGGAAAACCAGCAGGGCGCTATTGTAAGTAAAATGCATTTTGATAAAATTTTACATGCTATTGAGTTGGCTAAAGAAGAAGGCGGCATCCTGTTATGCGGTGGTAATGCTGTAAACCCTGGCGGGGATTGTGCTGGTGGCTATTTTATAGAACCTGCCATAATAGAAGGATTGGGGCCTGACTGCAAAACCAATACCGATGAAATTTTTGGACCCGTAGTTACTTTACAGGCATTTCATCATATAGAAGAAGCGCTGGAACTAGCCAATGCCACTCCCTACGGACTGGCCTGCAGTATATGGACGAGCAACATCGGCATAGCGAATAGCGTTGCCAGCCGCATAGAAGCCGGTATTGTGTGGATAAACTGCTGGCTACAGCGGGATTTACGCACCCCGTTTGGCGGCATTAAAAATAGTGGCGTAGGAAGAGAAGGCGGTTGGGAGGCTTTGCGTTTTTTTACAGAAGCAAAAAATGTTTGTATTGAATATTAAAATGCATAGTTACTTTTATAAGCAGCATCATTCATTTACATTTCTAATTGGGAGGGCATTACAATGATCAAAAAATTTACTGACCTGGAAATCTGGCAAGCAGCCCATGCATTAGGCAATAAAGCAAATGCGATCCTGAACCAGTCAAACTTTACCCCTGATGAAGCTTTGAAAGAACAGGCAAACAAATCCGCCGGCTCCATCGCCGACAATATTGCAGCAGGATTTGGAAAGGGCGATAACCCGGCCTTTATACAATACCTTCAGCTGTCCAAAGCATCGGCCTTTGCATTACAATCGCAATTGATGAGATGCTGTGAACGCCAATATATTTCAAAAGAAATACGTGATGAACTGGTTTCTGGTACAGATAATATCGTAACAAAAATAGATGCCTTTATCAGCCATTTACAACCGGCAACGAAGGCGGATTCTATACCTGCTGATACCCTGCCCCATGATGTACACCCGGAAGTTGTGAGTACCTTACATGCGGCCCGGCCCCTGGGTGCTTACCCACATGCACGCAAGGCAGGTAATTTATTATTCCTGTCAGGGATTGGCCCCAGGCAGGCGGCTGACAATTCCATTCCCGGGCTGGTATTGGATGCGGAAGGCAACATCGTAACCTATGATATAGAAGCCGAGTGCCATGCCGTATTTGCCAATGTAAAAGCAGTGCTGGAAGCCAGTGGCAGTTGCTGGGAAAACATGATAGATGTAACAGTTTTTTTAACCCATATGAAAAAAGATTTTGAAATATATAATAAAATCTATGGCCATTACTTTCAAGGAATAAATGCATGCAGAACAACAGTAGAAGTAAAAAGCCTCCCTACTCCTATTGCTATTGAATTAAAAGTTATTGCTACCCTATAAAAAATACATTATGGAAAAACATACCGGTTTGCCTTTGCAATTTAAAAATACACTGGAGTACGCCCAATATTTAGATGAGCAGGATCACCTGAAAAGTTTCCGGGATCAATTTTATATCCCGCTGCTGCATGGTAAAGATGCTATATATTTTACCGGCAACTCATTGGGCTTACAACCCAAAACCACCCAGGATTATGTATTGAATGAACTGGAAGATTGGGCCAATTACGGCGTAGAAGGACATTTAAATGCCCGTAACCCCTGGATGTATTACCATGAAATGTTTACCGAACCGCTTACAAAAATTACAGGGGCATTACCTACCGAAGTGGTAGCCATGAACCAACTCACTGTAAACCTGCACCTGCTTTTAGTTAGTTTTTACAGGCCTAGCAAACAGCGCTATAAAATTATTTGTGAAGCCAAAGCATTTCCTTCTGATCAATATGCCCTGGAATCGCAGGTGAAACTGCATGGTTTTAATTATGATGAAACCGTAATTGAAATAGCCCCCGAACCGGGTGAGCATACCGTAAAATTAGAAAATATTTTAGCCGCAATCGATCAGCATAAAAATGAACTGGCGCTCGTTATTTTGGGTGCTGTAAATTATTATAATGGCCAGGTATATAATATGGAAGCCATCACAAAGGCCGCCCATGCAGCTGGCGCCTATGCCGGGTTCGACCTGGCCCACGCAGCCGGCAATATAGAATTAAAACTGCATGAATGGGATGTTGATTTTGCCTGCTGGTGCAGTTATAAATATTTAAATAGCGGCCCGGGTGGCGTAGCCGGTGTGTACATTCATGAAAGGCATGCCCAAAATACAAGCCTGCCCCGCTTTGCAGGCTGGTGGGGTTACCCCGATGAAACCCGGTTTGAAATGAAAAAAGGATTTATACCCACGCCCACTGCCGAAGGCTGGCAACTGAGTAATGCCCCCATCTTAAGTATGGCCGCCCATAAAGCTTCCTTAGATATTTTTGATGAAGCCGGCATGGTGCATATTGCAAAAAAAGGAAAAGATTTAAGCAGTTATTTAATGTACTTGTTGCATGACCTCAACAGCATCACCGCAGAAAAGAGAATTGAAGTAATTACCCCATCACATGAAAATGAACGGGGCTGCCAGGTAAGTATGCTGATGCTGAAAGACGGTAAAAAAATATTTGAAACTTTAAAAAAAGAAAGTGTTATTGCCGACTGGCGTGAGCCGAATGTAATAAGAGTAGCACCCGTTGCTTTATATAACCGTTTTGAAGAAGTATTTCGTTTTTATGAAATCATACGGGCTATTATAACCGCATCGTAAATACAATATGAAAAGAGAAGTAACCATTATAGGGGCCGGTTTGGTAGGTTCCCTGCTAGGCATCTACCTGGCAAAAAGAGGATACCCGGTTGTAATTTATGAACGCCGGGGAGATATGCGCAAAGAAAATATGGCTGCTGGCCGGTCTATCAACCTGGCATTGAGCGACCGGGGCATACAAGCCCTGGAAGAAGTAGGCATAATGAATGAGATACGCCCCATTACCATACCCATGCATGGCAGGCAAATTCATCATGAAGACGGAAGCAGCGCTTACCAACCTTATGGATTAGAAGGCCAGTTTATAAATTCGGTTTCCCGGGGTGAACTTAATATTAAATTAATGAACCTGGCAGAATCGTACGGCGTGGAAATATTTTTTAATCATACTTGTGATTTTATTAATTGGGATAAAAAAACCATTCAATTTAAAAACGCAGAAACTACGGTTATTAAAAATTTCGATCTTTTATTTGGCAGCGATGGCGCTTATTCTGCAGCCCGGCTCAATCACCAGTTACAGCACGACCGCTTTCAATATCACCAATACTATATTGATTATGGTTATAAAGAACTCCATATACCTCCCGGCAACCAGGGTGCATTCAGGATGAAAGAAAATGCATTGCATATTTGGCCCCGGGGAAACTATATGCTCATTGCCTTACCCAATACAGACGGAAGTTTTACCTGTACTTTATTTTTTCCTTTCGAGGGGAACCCTTCTTTTGCCAGCTTACAGACAAAACAGGAAATAAACGATTTTTTTAATCAGCATTTTCCCGATGCGGCTCAACTGATGCCAACACTTTTAGAAGATTTTATCAATAACCCCACCTCTTCATTGGTTACCGTAAAATGTTTTCCCTGGGTACGAAAAAATAATTTTACACTTATCGGCGATGCCGCCCATGCGCTGGTTCCCTTCTTTGGCCAGGGCATGAATTGCGGTTTTGAAGATTGTTCGGTTTTAAATAAACTGGCAGATGAAGAAAAAGAAGATTGGGAAAAAATATTAGAACGATTCCAGGCATTACGCAAACCCGATGCAGATGCCATTGCTGATTTGGCATTGAATAATTTTATTGAAATGAGGGATAAAGTGGCCGACCCGGTATTCCTGCTGCAAAAGAAAATTGAAAACCGGTTTAGCAGTAAATACCCCCGGCTGTGGACACCGGCTTACGGGCTGGTTACCTTTAGGCCCGATATCCGGTACAGTACGGCACTTGAAAAAGGGAACCGGCAACAAGCCATTATGGATGAAATCATGCGCCTGCCGGGTATTGAAGACATTTGGGATAGCCCCCGGGTAGAAGAAGCGATATTACAAAAAATAAACAGCGCCCATGTATAAGTTTTCTTATTACCGTGAAATTGATGAAAAAAAAGTACTCGAATTTATGAGGGAACAATCATTTGCCATGGTAATAGGTATGGGCGTTCAATTTCCTGCCGCCACCCAACTGCCGCTGGAAGTAACAGAAGAAAATGGAAAAATTTGGTTTACCGGCCACCTGATGAGAAATACGGATCACCACCGGGCATTTGAAAAAAATAAAAATGTATTAGTGATCTTTAGCAGCCCGCATGCTTATATTGATGCGAATTGGTATAAACAAAAAGCAAAAGCCAGTACGGTAAATTACATGTCAGTACATGCACAGGGTATTATTCATTTTTTAGATGAAACCGGCACCCGTAAAACCATTGAGCAAATAACGGATAAGCATATTGGCAAAAATACCGAAGCCTCTTTTGCTCATTTACCCGAAGCGTATATTCAACAAAACTTAAAAGCCATAATTGGGTTCCGGGTTGAAGTCACACAACTGGACCATGTATTTAAACTTAGCCAAAACTATGATGCCGAAGACCGGGCCGCTATAGTAACAGAGTTGGAAAAAAGAAAAACCCCAGGCGATTTGTTCATAGCCCATCAAATGAAAAAGCAATTATAATTATGCACCGGAATATTTTAATAGAACAAATAAAAACAAAGAAATCATACCTCTGTGTGGGGTTAGATACGGATATTGATAAAATTCCTCAACATCTAAAGCAGCAACCCGATGCCATTGTTAATTTTAATAAGGCCATCATTGATGCCACCCTGCCCTATTGTGTATCTTATAAATTGAATACTGCATTTTATGAAGCCCTGGGCCCAAAGGGCTGGGAAGCCATGGCAGAAACGCTCGCCTATATTCCCAATACCCATTTTAAAATTGCGGATGCCAAGCGGGCCGATATTGGCAATACATCCAGTCAATATGCCAAAGCATTTTTTGAAACCCTGCCATTTGATGCCATTACCCTGGCGCCCTATATGGGAGAAGATAGCATCCGCCCTTTTTTAGAATATGAAAATAAATGGGCGATTGTACTGGCGCTTACCAGTAATAAAGGCGCTGGCGATTTTGAAATGCTGGGATTAAAAAATGATGATGAAAGCAGTCATTTACGCTCTGAATTTTTATATGAGCGGGTTTTAAAAAAAGTGGCCGGCTGGGGCAATACCAACAACCTGATGTTTGTGGTAGGTGCAACACAAGCCACCGAATTTAAAAATATAAGGGAGATTGTGCCTGATCATTTTTTGCTGGTGCCCGGCGTTGGCTTCCAGGGAGGCAGTTTACAAAATATAAGTAAACATGCCATGAATAAAGAAGTGGGTTTATTGGTAAATGTTAGCCGTACCATCATATTTGCCGGGGCTAAAGAAAATTTTGCCGAAGAAGCCGCCATCATAGCCAGGCAATACCAGTCAGAGATGGAAAAATTTATCAGCACAGCGGGTATTTAATAAAAGCGTACACACCCCGTTCCTAGTGGGCAAAAAGAAATAATTTATTTACCTGCCGTTCATTTTATTAAATTACAATATGGACTAAGGAGTTTATTTATCTCATGATATTAATACAATTCAATAAAATTTACTTTACAAACTTATCACCGGTTTTACGAACATGCTAAAGCGTTTTACGATAACCGTATTCATTTCTCTCCGCCTGATGGTAGCTATGGCTCAAGTGCCGGCAACAGCGTACAGCCCAATGCCCGGGAATGCTGATGCTGCCATGATAATTGCAAAAAAAGAATTAAAACAGGCAGGATTAAATAAAGACGAACCGGCTAAAGCAAAAGCATACACCGGAATGGCATTAGCTTATACCTACAAAGGGCAAACGGATTCTGCCTTGTTGTTTTATATAAAAGCAAAAAATATTTACTTAGAAAATAAGAATGAAGCAGCTTCAGCATATACAGATATTGCACTGGCAAAAGTATTTATCGGGCAATTCAAAATAGATAGTGCTTTAACTTACCTGCTGCGGGCAGATTCTCTAAGTACTGTTACAGGCAATATTTCTATGCAGGCGGATGTAAACTGGATGAAAGGCCTGGTATTTAAAAATAAGCAAGATTACAGTACAGCTGCCGGTTATTTTAAAAAAGCGATGGCTGCATTTTACCAGCAAAATAATTTTTCAAAATATATTTCTGCAGGCTGCAATCTTAGTATGGCCTATCGCCTGATGGATCAAAACGATAGCAGCCTGCGCATACTGGCACAATGTTTATCCGTATTTAACAAACAATCACCACCAGACTCCCTGCTTTATGCAAACATCCGGGAAAATTATGCAGATACTTACCTTGAAATGGGAAATTATGCAATGGCCCTGCATTATTTTACAGAGGCCCTGGCTCAATTTAAAAAGCAGAAGAGTACAGTTGATATTATTTATCAAAAATACTCGATAGGCAGAACGCTTACCGGGATGAACCGGTTTAAAGAAGCAGAAAGCTATTTACTGGATGCTTATACACTATGTGATTCACTCAAAAACCATAAGTACCTGGTATGGATTTCAAATGTGCTCCAGGAAATGTATTCCAAAAAAGGAGACTGGAAGAATGCATATTTCTACGTTCAAAAAAAGGCTGACTGGAATGACAGTATTGGCATCATCAATCAAATTGAAAAAGTAAATTCGCTTAACAGGAAATTTGAAAATGCAAATAAAGAAAAAGAAATCAGCCTGCTAAAATCTAAAAATCAAATGATCCTTTGGATTTTTATAGCCGGTATTCTTGCTCTTTTACTCACCAGTTTATTGATTTGGATTTATGATACCCAAAGAAAAATACGGGAACAAAAAACACTCAATTATTTTGCCACCTCTTTATACAATCAAAATACGGTAGATGATGTATTTTGGGATATTGCAAAAAATTGTATTTCTCAATTAAATTTTGAAGATTGTGTTATATACAGCTTAGATGAATCCAGGAATATGCTGATACAAAAAGCAGCCTTTGGCCCCAAGAACCCCGATGGTTTTATCATCACTAATGTATTGGAGATACCTGTTGGCAAAGGTATTGTAGGATCCGTTGCAAAATCTTTTAAGCCGGAAATTATAAAAGACACCCGGAATGATAACCGGTACCTGGTAGATGACATAAGCCGTAAATCAGAAATTGCAGTCCCCATAATCGTAGATGGAAAATTAATAGGTGTTATTGATTCTGAACACAGCCGTGCCGGATTCTTTACCAAAAGGCATTTGGATATACTGCAAAAAATTGCCGACACTTGTGCCAAAAAGCTCACCCGGAATTTTGTTGAAGAAGGCTTACGTAAAAAAATAGCACGGGATTTACATGATGATATTGGTTCTACACTCAGCAGCATAAATATAATAAGTAAAGTGGCTCTTCAGCAATCCAATATACAAGAGCATTTAAAAAACCAATTAACCAGCATAAAAGATTATTCATTACATATTATGGAAAGTATGGGTGATATGGTTTGGGCAATAAACCCCGATAATGATAGCATTGAAAGTTTAATATCCAAAATGAAAGAATGGGCGGCAGAAATTTGTGAACCCAGGGAAGTGCAATTGTATTTTGAATCTTCTGCCGGTATTGAAAACATAAAATTAGATACTGAAAAGCGGAAACATTTTTTCCTGATTTTTAAAGAAGCTATTAACAATGCAATTAAATACAGCCAGTGCAAGAATATCCATGTACATATGAATAAAACGGCAGCGGCAATTATCCGAATGTCAATTATGGATGATGGAATTGGGTTTAACATGCAGGATCACAAAAAGGGAAATGGCTTGCTAAACATGCAAGCCAGGGCACAGCAGTTACAAGCCGAAATGAATATTACATCGGCAGCAGGCAAAGGTACCCATGTAGAATTAACGAGTAAGATTATATAACCCGAATTGGGGTATTGACATAAGCATTTTTTATTTAGTATTACATAATAATTTATGACCAGCCATATTTTAATATACGAGGATAATGATAACCTGCGCTGCGGGCTACAGGAATTATTATTACTTTCCAATGAATTTATTGTAGTAAACTCCAGCGCCAATTGCTTACATGCTGATGAGGATGTAAAGAAGTACAACCCCGATGTGGTTTTAATGGATATTGATATGCCGGGCATGAGCGGTATTGAAGCTGTAAAAAAAATAAGGCAGTTCAATAAAAAAATAGCCATATTAATGCTCACCGTTTTTGATGACAATAAAAATGTATTTGATGCGATATGTGCCGGTGCATCGGGCTACCTGCTTAAAAAAAATGTATCCGATAAGTTGATCCCTTTTATCAGGGAAGTGCTGGAAGGTGGAGCCCCAATGAGCCCGGCCATTGCTAAAATGGTAGTCCACTCTATTCAGCATGCTGTGGGGAATCCCTATCATTTTACTGCCCGGGAGAGTGAAATTTTACTTTTGCT
Source organism: Sphingobacteriales bacterium 39-19 (assembly GCA_001898465.1). GTDB lineage: Bacteria > Bacteroidota > Bacteroidia > Chitinophagales > Chitinophagaceae > Ferruginibacter. The sequence goes on from MKTX01000010.1 coordinate 124,067, forward strand.
TTGTAAAGGGAATAGTTATAAAATGATTGCATCACAATCAAATTTAGCTTTTGAAACGGTTCGTTCCTATATTAAGAAAATCTACGAAAAATTACAGGTACATTCCGCTACTGAGGCAGTAAGTAAAGCCATAAACGAAAGATTGATCTGATGTATTTTATCCCAATACCAGTTACCCTGTTTCCATAACATCCACTCTTATCCCCTCAAAAAAATGGTTCCTGTAAAATTTTTCAGTGTACTATCTGAATGAGTTTCCTTTCAATTCACCCCAATTTTGGGGTTGTATGAGTACGATATCAATTTCAAATTTGTATTTCAAAAAATACTTTTATGAAAAAGATCTTCCTGTTTTTAGTTTTATTATTTTGTATTACTAGCTTCTTCATTTCATGCACAAAGAATTCATCTAATTCCAATCCCGGAAATTCATCCGATACCGACCCACGGGATGGCAGCACCTGGATATTAAATGAAGTGGTATATTATTATGAGGCCAGCAATTCAGTACCCGGAAATAATGATCCTGATTCTCCTTTGTATGGCTTTCCGCATTTAGGGAATTTTGAAGATACCGCCGGGGTATTTAAATTGGTAGCAAAAGATACCGTATTGGATGGAAAGAAATGGTTGGCCATCTATTCCAGTGGTTTAGTTGCCTATCCGGATATTTATGGTCCCCCGGGACTATTCATCTATTTACAAAAACGGAGTGATGGTTGGTGGTTAAAAAAAGCAGATACGCCAAACCAAGGAGTAGAGGCGCTATGGCTGCCAATAGATGACTTTCCGGGGTTTCATAACGATTGTGTGGATCTTTTTCAAAGTGGAACTTTTGATCCTGCCAGGCACAAAATAGTATATTTACAACACGCTACATATCTTCCTGCCTCTAATGGAGCGATGGATCCGCACAGGTACCTGGTTAGTTACGATGACCCGGATGAAAATGACGGAATCACCATTTTATCGCATAAGTATTTTACAAATTATATTGCCACCGGCCAGGTATTCAAAATTTATATGAACCAGGAAACTGAAGCCGAGGCATCAGATCCGCTTCACCGATATGTTACCAACACATTAATTACCGTATCTAGTTTTACAAGGTAAAGGAAACGCTCTAGCGATTACCCCCGAATGGATACATTGTCGAATGTGCCGTAGGCAGCAAAAATGGATAAACATTCAAAATAAAAAATTATGAAAAAAATAGTCTTCTTATTGCTGATTAGTTTTACCTTATCTCAAACTAGTTTTTCCCAATCTGTATCCATCAATAACGATGCCTCTGTTGCTGATGCCAGCGCTGCATTGGATGTAAAGAGTACAACTAAAGGAATGTTGGTGCCCCGGATGACAATGGCGCAGCGGGATGCTGTTGTGACGCCTGCAATTGGATTATTGATTTATCAGACAGATAATACAACAGGTTTTTATAGTTTCAGCGGCAGCAGTTGGAATATTATTGGTGGAAATAAGCTGCCTTCCGGCACTGTTGTAATGAGCGAAACCTACCATGACCTTAATTTGATGAACAATGGTTTCTCTTATTTAGGATATTTAGGCAATAACCTGTACCAGGAAACGCCTGTTATCATACCTGCAAAAACATGGTACATTATTAATCAGCACGAACCCAATAATGCCTCTGCGCCGTCATACGATATTCTTAGTTCGCTTTCACCGACATTCTATGATGAAACATTGCAAAAAGCATTTATCTTAAAAAGAGATACCATTTTTTATTATGATCCGGTAAATGACGTATATACTTTTAGTCTATTAACGAACAGTACAATTATCACTCCGAATGATTTTTCTAGTATTACGCACAATGCCATTTTAGCCGGGCAGTATATTTTAATGTGGGGAGAAAATTATAACGGTAATGCAGCAATTGGCATTAAGTTAAATTTGCAAACCCTTGCCTGGAGCACTATATCCACGATTAACCAACCAAGTGTAAGGGATGGCCACACATCGGTATGGACAGGTTCTAAAATGTTGGTATGGGGTGGTGTATCGCCTGCTACTGCTTACCCCCGTGATGGAGGGCAATATGACCTTGCCAGTAATAGCTGGACAGCCATACCATCGGCAAGCATTATTTTTCCGGGGCGCATTAACCACACTGCCGTGTGGGATGGAACGGAACTAATTGTATTTGGTGGAAAAAACACACAACACAGAACAGTAAATTGTTATAGCACCAGTCAGAATATTGAATACGATACTATCTATAATTTATCAAGCTGTTTTAAATATAATCCTGCAACCAATGTTTATTCAGTTGTATTTCAAACTGCTTTATCAGCAAGAAACGGGCACACAGCCACCTGGACGGGAACAGAGATGGTTGTTTGGGGTGGCGAGGAAGAAGACAAGCATTTTGCTTCTGGCAATTGTACAACTCCTACTAATCATATTGCTTTTAAAGATGGGGCAAAATATAATCCAGCAACAAATACCTGGACGGCTATTCCGGTTAACAATAGCGTAAATATTGTACCCGTCAATTTCCAAGCCATCATCTGCGGCAGCAGGATTTTATTTTCAAGCGGCAATACAAAGAATGTGTTAGTGTATAATCCGTCTAGTAATTCCTGGGTTACCAACGATTTTCCCAATGCCCCCACCAACTTATATTCAACCTGGTACCAGTTTGGAGCTTTTGTTTGGACGGGCTCCCGGCTCATTAATTTGTATGGATTTTTGACTAGTATACACAATTTAAAAGGATATGCCATATCGGATAACCCGGTTACCATTATGCAAAGTTCATCGCAGGGTATTAAAAACTTATACCTGTACAAAAAGAATTAAAATGAAAAATATATCACCTGCTTGTATACTTGCCTTTCAAATTTTTTAGTAGCTTAGTTCTTTCATCCCTACTATGCCGTAGGGATGATTTGCTTTCAAATTTTTTAGTAGCTTAGTTCTTTCATCCCTACTATGCCGTAGGGAT
>MKTX01000011.1 GCA_001898465.1 Sphingobacteriales bacterium 39-19
TAGCATTCTGAATAACAATGAACATTTATTTATAAATTTGGCATCGGTCGGGGGCAGAAGGGAATGCTAATATCCCGCCTGCGCAAAGCCCGGGCGTTGTACGAAATTATGAGAACCACTCTAACATATTTGGCTTTCCTTTTTATTTTCCTGCAGTGTAGACAACAACCTTCAGACAAAGGGATTGTGATAAAAAGTTACTATGACAACGGAAAATTAAAAGACAGTATTACATTAAACACAGATAGCCTAAAGAACGGTAAATGTTTCTATTTTGATGACGAAGGTGATTTGGATTCAACTGTTACTTTTCTAAATGGCAAACGTAACGGACTAAAAAGCAAATTCTTCGGAGAGTACGGAGTGTATACTTATAATTATATTAATGACACACTATTTGAGGAAAGAAATTACGACACACTAAACAGGTTAATATATATTGCCCCATTAGACGTTAACAATTTACCCAAAACTACTTATAAGCTTTTAAGTAATTCAGCATCCGTTGACAAAATAAAGGGCGACACCATTTCGCTAATAACTCCAGGATTGCCTTCTTTCAACAGAGGACTTAATATTATTGGCGCTACATTTCGAAATTTAAAAGAGGAAAATACTTATGAAATTCGTACCACTAAGCAAATTGATTCTTCAAAAAATGTCTTCATTCTAGTAAAGATTTACGACAGATGGATTGGCGAGGATCAAATTCCAACAAGGATAGACACTTTGATAATTCCGGTAAAATAACTTCGTACAACAAAAGGTTTTGTGCAATTGGGGCTCGACGTTGAAACAATCATCGGCAGTGCATATCCCAGCTTTATATTCGGCGGACGGAATTCTGCTGGGCAGTAGTTCTTAACTTCGGCTTTTAGTTATAAATTTAGCTTCAGTTCCGGGCGGACAGTTGGTCAATTCCACAACTGCACAAAGCCTCGAACGTTGGCTGCAAAATTTTGAGAACCCTACTTTCCATAATGACAATATTTATCTTGGCTGCCTCTTGCAAGTCCGGCACAGATAAGACGATTTACTCTAACTCTAAGTTTGACACATTACAAAGACCTGTTGACAGCGCCACATTTTATTTTAAGACAAAACCTAATTGGCAAGACACGACTGTTAACGCTGTTGACAGTTTTAGAAATTCTTGGTATTCAAAAATGTTGTTTGCGATGAAAGAGCCTGTTTTGAAAAACTATAATGGCGACAAAGAAGTTTATCGGTTTACTTGGTTAAGGACATTTAATCACCCAGTTTCAGTACGACTTGAAAAGCAAGGCGACATTATCAAACTATTTTCCAAAGTCTGTGATGGCGCAGGTGGTTACGAACCAGGAAAAATCATTTTTGATACAACTATTAACTTGACACAAAAGCAGGTAGACACGACAAACCTCAAACTTGACAATGCAAGGTTTTGGACTCTTCAAACTGAATCAAGAGACACGAACGGAATGGACGGCTCTGAATGGATAATTGAAGTTTACAAAAATGGCAAATATCACATGGTTGTACGATGGACACCAGAAAAAGGAACAGAGTTTAGAGAAATAGGAGAATATTTATTTTCAATTTCTCAAATAAGAAATGAAATGACAGGTAGAGACCAAGGCGATTATTAATTCTGCAGCCAACAAAAGGTTTGGCAATAGGCTGGCTGAAGGAATAACAATCGGCTGTAGTTCGCTATCAGCAATAGTTCCGGGCTGAAGAATAAAAATCAGCTTTTTGTTTTATCTTCATCTTTTGTTTTTCAAATCGGCTGAGGTTCGGGCGAAAAGTACATTGAATACCAGCCCATCGCCAAGCCTTAAACGTTGCCTGCAACCTTATAAGCTACATTCTTCCATTTAAGCTTACCACAATTTGCTAAATGCGACCCAGACAGACATCTAAAACCAACTATCTCGACAAGTTGCGAGATGAAGTAATCAGCACACAAAAAGCGATTATTCAACGACAAGCTGAAATTATTGAGACATGTAAAGCAATTTTGAAATCTAGAGGAATAATAAAGCAAAAAAGATACTCTGACAAACAGAAAGAAGAGATTATTGCAATTGTTGAATCAACGGAAAAAAGCAAGAGAACAAAATTGAAAGAGTTGGGCATCAACTCTGGTTCTTATTATTATTGGAGAAAGGAAATAACACTAAAAAGAGCAACAAACGAATTATCAGAACAAAGGCATTATAAATTTGAAAAGGAAGAATACAAAAGCGCCTTGTTTTCTATTCTCCATTCACCGCCGAAAGATTTTGGTTTCAATCGAGCTTCGTGGCGTTTAGAAGATATTCACGCAGCAATGAAATCAAAAGGTCTACCCCTTGGACACAATTACATATGCAGAATAATCAAAGATGCTGGATACAGATTTCGAAGTGCCAAAAAGGTGCTTACGAGTACAGACCCAAACTATAGAAATAAATTAAAGAAAATAACACAAATTCTATCTAATTTAAAAACGAACGAGAAATTCTTCTCTATTGACGAGTATGGACCTTTTGCAATCAAAATACAAGGTGGTAAGTCTTATGTGCCGCCTGGAAAAGCCCGAGTAGTTCCGCAACTTCAAAAAAGCAAAGGATTTTTGATTATAACAGCAGCTCTCGAATTATCGTCTAACCAAATTGTTCACTTTTATTCCAAGAAGAAAGATACAGACGAGATGATTAAGCTGTTAGAACTCCTTATTTCAAAATACTCTAATGAAAAACGAATCTACTTCTCTTGGGATGCAGCCTCTTGGCATGCGTCAAAGAAGTTTAAACAGGCAGTTGACGAACATAACAAAAGCAAAAAGCTGCCCAAAGTAAAACTTGCCCCTTTACCTGCATGTGCTCAATTTCTAAATGTTATCGAATCTGTTTTTAGTGGTATGGCGAAAGCAATTATTCATAACAGTGATTATCAAAGTGTTGATGAATGTGCTCGAGCAATTAACAGATACTTCAGTGATAGAAATAAGTTTTACATACAGAATCCCCAAAAAGCAGGAAACAAAATTTGGGGGAAGGAAAGAGTTGAGCCAAGGTTTAGCGAAAGCAATAACTGCAAAGACCCACAGTACTTACACAACTTTAAGCAGACGAAAGGCAGCAGGCAACAGTGCATTGGCGCATATGGCGGTGCGACGAATAAACCTTCAGCAACAAATCGCTAATCATCACCTGTCCGGTCAGACGCAACGCAGGTTGGGCTTTGTGAATAATCAATGAACTAATTAACTTTACTCAGCATCGGCTCAGGGGCGACACAACACGGAATACCGCCACATCGCCAATGCTTCAACGTTGTGCGTCACCTTTTCGACTAACTCATTACGAAACTCCAAAAAATGTTTACTTACTTAACAATTATAATTGCAAGTGGTATCTCACTAGTTGGAATTTTTCTAAAAACGAAAGAGGACTCAAAATCTAGTACTTTTTATAAGCTAACTAAAGGTGGATGGATTCTTGTTGTTTTGGCATTATCGCTACTAACCATTTCTATTTTAATTCAATTTCAAAAAGATAAAATACAAAATTTACAAGAGATTGCTCAAAGTAGGAAAAGATCAATTGATTCATTAAATCAAATATCACAAAGACAAAAAATTGAGCTATTACTTAATAACCAAATGGAAAAGTCAAAAACTGACTCACAAAATCTTACGAATCAAATTCACCTATTAGATTCAATTAGAAAAAGTCAAAATTTAACATTAACTGAGCAACGTTCGAATAATTCCTATTTACTAAGGCAATTACAAGAGTCAGAAATTAGAAGTAATCTTATAAACTTTCCAATTGACACCCTATATTTAAGCGCAGCAATTGAAATTCACTTGAATGATAGTTCAGCTTTAGCAATTCAAAAGGCTTTTCTTGATTATATCCCAGTAGAAAAACGATTATCTGGTAGTAATGCAATTCTAATTGACAATTCATTTCCATTTATTTATAAATACTTCCCAGATTTATACTTAATGATGAAGAATCTTAAGCTCATCATTCAAAAAAATTGGCATCAAAATTCAAATTATTTCTACGCTAAATTTACCTATAATCTGAATGAATATATTGACACAGTAAACCTATATAATAATCCTCCATTGACTCTATGTGCGACCGAAACCCAAGACTCTCCCTTTTATAGCTATCTAACTATATTAAGTTCCCATAGGTTGGTACTAACTATTCATTTAATTACGCCAGCACAAGTAGATCCAATTTATTACAAAACCTCATTAAAGGACTTTTGCGATACCGATTTAGAAATGGTTGTATTGTCCAAGAATATAGAAGATAAAAAATACATTAAATTTATTGAAAGCCCTTGCTTGACCCTCGTCAATAATAAAAAAGAACGAATTTGGTCACAAACCAATAGCTTTAAAATGATTTCTGAAGGTAAATTATCGGATTTCATTTGGCAACGGGTTTATTCCTTTAAATCTCGTTGTAACTTTTATTGATTAGGGAAATATCAATGGCGAACGCACAACAAGTGCATTGGCAATAGCAGGGGGCGACGAATATAATCTCAACTTTTTGTCCGCTATCAGCTTTGGTTCCAGCTTGACGTTAATAATTTAGCTTTTGTGCTTATCTTCATCATTGGTAATTCTATTCGGCTTCGGTTCGGGCAGACGATTTTCAAATGCCCTGCCATCGCCAATGCGTTACCGTTATATGCGATTTTAACAGACCGTTACTACAGATTACAAACAGACAAAATGATAACAGGGAAAGACTTAATAGACTTAGGGTTTAAACCAAACAAATGGTTCAAGGTCGTTATCGAATATGCGAATCAACACCAGCTTAGTGGCGACAATTTGAAAAGCTATGTTGAAAGCGTTCGACCTAAATATATTGAGCCGCATTCCGAACCGGTGGACTTTTATAAAAACATTAGACCCGAAACAGAAGAAGAAGCTGATAACGTAAAAATGGTTCTTGACACAATGCAAGACCTTATGAAAACACCAACATTGGTTGGTGGTGCGGTAATGCCTGACGCTTGCCCGACAGGGGAAGGGCAAATTCCAGTTGGTGGAGTTGTTATTGCAAAAAATGCAATCCACCCATCAATGCATAGTGCAGACATCTGCTGTTCCGTAATGATGACAAATTTCGGAATGTTATCACCAAAGACCGTTTTAGATATGGCTCATTCTGTTACTCACTTTGGTGGTGGCGGACGAGAAGAATTTTCAATTCTTCCAAAAGAGTTTGAAGAAAAAATATTGTATAACAAGTTTCTAAATTCAGAACGTAGTTTAAATTTTGCTAAAACCCACTTAGCGACACAAGGTGACGGCAACCATTTTCTTTTTGTAGGTATTTCAAAAAAGACAGGTGAAACAATGATGGTTACGCATCACGGTAGCCGTGGCTTTGGCGCAAATCTATACACTCAAGGAATGAAAATAGCGGAATACTTTAGAAAAGAAATTTCACCAAAGACAGCAGAGAAAAACGCTTGGATACCTTACGACACAGACGAAGGGAAATCTTATTGGGAAGCATTGCAGTTAGTTAGAGAGTGGACGAAATTGAACCACACTACTATTCACAACGCTACAACTCAGAAGTTAAACATTGACCCATTCGATAGGTTTTGGAACGAGCATAATTTTGTGTTTAAGGAAAATGATTTGTTCTATCATGCCAAAGGCGCAACGCCATTGGACGACAAATTTGTGCCTGACAGCAAAGACGGGTTAAGACTTGTTCCATTGAATATGAGTGAACCAGTTTTAATTGTAAAAGGCAATACAACATTAAATAATTTAGGTTTTGCACCTCACGGAGCAGGACGAAATATTAGTCGTGGGCGACACAAAAGAAACAATGCTCACAAAACAATTGAACAATTATTTAACGAAGAAACACAAGGTTTAGATATTCGTTTTTTCTCAAATCACATTGATATTTCAGAATTGCCAAGTGCATACAAAAACGCAAATATGGTAAAACGGCAAATGCAAGAATTTGGACTTGGCGAAGTGCTTGACGAAATTATGCCTTATGGTTGTCTAATGGCGGGCGACTGGGAAATTGACGCACCTTGGAAAGTTAAAGCAAGAGAGAAGTATAAGAACAGACAAGAAAATAGCGGAGTTAAAACTGACGAATGACAAGAAAAACCGCATATAACAGGTGCATTGGCAATAGCAGGGGGCGACGAATATAATCTCAACTTTTTGTTCGCCATTGGGCTTCAGTCCGGGCTGGACTTTTACTATTGGGCTTTTGTACTTACCTTCATCATTAGTAATTCTATTCGGCTTTGGTTCGGGCAGACGATTTTCAAATGCCCTGCCATCGCCAATGCTTTACCGTTATGTGGCATCCAAAACAACGACAAATTAACATGCGAAAACTTTTAATATTATTTCTTGGAAGCTTTGCAGTTTCCACTACTTCTTACGGTCAGCGAGACTCTCTCTGGAGTCAGGACGACATTTCAAACGTGACAGTATTTCTTTATCAAAAGACCTCTGATACAAGTGCAAAATCAGGTTCCGGAACCATTATTAGTCATGATGGAAAATATTTTTTACTCACTGCAAACCACGTTGCAAAAGAAATGCGCAATGACGCTAAGGTGGTTTTTCGCATAAGTGGAGATAAGCCTGGCATTATTGACCTGCTTGTTTTAAGTAAAACCCATTCATTAAATTGGACAAGCCATCCAATTGCAGATTTATCCTTAATGGAACTATCAACAACTAATAAAGACATTGAAAAAAGGTTAAAAGAATGGTCATTTCCTTCGTATTTGATTTATGGCGGTAAAGACGCAGCACCAAAAGACGTTGACATAACTTTTCTTGGTTATCCGTTATTAGATTTACAATTAGAGCACTTTTCCCCATTGATTTTTACAAGTCATTTAGCAAGTGGACTAATAACACAGACAAGAGCGGATACGAAGACAAAATGTACTTTTTTCTATTTGGACCTTCCCAGCATGCAAGGCTGTAGTGGTTCTGGTGTCTATTATTCTGTAAAAAAAGCAATGTTTATTGGCGGAAATAAAACAATATTCTTAGGAGTCGTACATGGCACACAAGGAGACAACACTGGTGGCAAGCTTGCGGCGATTACACCATCGTACTATATTTGGGACATGCTAAAAGACTGAACGCCACATAACATTCGCATTGGCAATAGCAGGGCTGACGTGCATTTCATCAGCTTTTTGTTCGCTATTGACCGTAGTTCCGGCTGAAAGTTCTCTGTTGAGCAATAGAATAAAAATCTCAGCTTTTTGTTCGTTTACTGTACTTTTGTTCCGGCTGAAAAATCATTGAATACCCTGCCATCGCCAATGCGTGGCCGTTGTGTGCTACTTTGTCGGGCACATCCGCTGCATGCCAATCACTTTTTAATTATGACATCAAACTCATTTAGATATGCGACAAAAGTTTGGTTGACAAGTGTTGTTGTTGCACCGTTCTTATATTTTTTAATCAGCGGTACTTTTGACATTAAGAAACTTCACATAGAAGCAGCAGGACTTGGATTATATACGTTGTTTGCTATTGCATTCGGACTTTTATTCTCGATACCTTGCTGGACAATATTAATATTTGCAGTTAAAATCATAAACAAACAAAATGTATCATTGACAAGCAAGAAAGTTATCATAATATTAATAGGAGTTGTGTTGACGTACCTTTTATTTTATCTATTATTTTTTAAAGACAGGATTGACAGCGAACAACTAAGCTTTAATATGAGACTCGCTACAGCTTATTGTTTGACAAATATAATCGGTATGACTTTTTACAAATTAGAGCCAGATTTAAAAGGACAAAAAAGCAGCACACAACACGTGCATTTGTAAAAGCATGGCTTGACCAGCAACACTTGTGCAGCAGTAATTCTTATCATCTTCTGTTCAAGCCGACATTTTGCTATTGAACATTTGTAATTATCTTCAGCAGTAGTTTTTCAATTATGCTTTTGTATCAGGCTGACGAAACGCAAAATTCCATGCCTTCACAAATGCTTTAACGTTGTATGTCACCCTATTGGGACACATCGTGCCTTTAATATCGAAACCTTATAAAACTTTCAAATCGGTTAGTAAATGTTTAAAACGGAGGTGACAGATACCACAACAAGCAAACTAAAAATAGACTTGGGGTTAATTGTATTATTTAAAGTGGCCATGCAGAAAATATCATATAAATAATATACTAAAAATGAAAGGCAAATTATTTCTGGTTATTTTCCTGACGTCATACTGCTATGGTATGACGCAAACTACCTCGTCAAAAAAGAAGTCGCAAGTAGATTCCCTGATTCATATCGAAATGAAAAACCAAAGAATTCCTGGGTTATCGGTTGTTGTAGTAAGAGACGGAAAAATTGAATATATAAAAGGCTATGGTAATTCTAACTTGGAGCATAATGTACCTGTAAAACCCGAGACTGTTTTTCAAACAGCATCTGTTGGTAAACAGTTTACTGCGTTTGCTGTAATGCTGTTGGTGCAGGATGGTAAATTGAGTCTCGATGATAAGCTTTCAAAATTTTTTCCCTATGCACCTGCCGGTTGGGATTCCATTACCATTGAAAACATGCTCAACCACACCAGCGGATTTGGCGACTACATTGACAACTTTAATTACCAGGCCCACTATACCGAAGACAGCTTGTACCAGGAATTTAAAAAAAGACCATTGTTGTTTAAAGCCGGTGAAAAACAGAAATACAGCAATATGGCTTATGCAACACTCGGTATCATTATGAGTAAAGTGACCGGTAAATTTTATGGCGACTTTTTAAAAGACCGTATTTTAATACCATTGGGAATGACTACTGCAAGGATCAATTCAGAAGAAGATATTGTTCCCAACCGGGCATCAGGATACAGGATGGTGAATGGTGTAATAAAGAACCAGGAATGGGTGTCACCTACTACTAACACAACAGCAGATGGCCCACTCCTTTTAACCGTACTCGATATGGCCAAATGGGAAGCAGGATTAAATGTCGGTAAACTATTGAAAAAGGAATATTACGATTTGATGTGGACGCCTGCAAAACTAAATGACGGAACTTTTGCAAGATATGGTTTTGGATGGGCAATAGATTCTTTAAATGGTAAGCGGATATTGCAACATAACGGAAGCTGGCAGGGTTTTGAATCAACAATCAAACGCTATCCCGAGAAGAAAATGGCAGTGATTGTATTTGCTAATCTCAAACGAGCCAGTACTTATAAAATTTCAACCAAAATATTACAAATTTATCATCCCGAGCTAAGCATTACCAGTTTAAAAACAATAGAAGATACAGAGCCTGAGATAACAAAGTTGGTAACCGGGTTTATAAATAATGTGATGGACAAAAAAATGCGTGCAGATCAGTTCACAGCCGAATTGGCTAAAGAAATTATGGATAGCACTATGCAGCAAAGAGGTTCGGAATATTTCAAATCAAAAGGTAACTTTTTAAAACCTGAACTGCTTTCAAGAAAGGAATTGGATAATGGCATCCGGGAGTATCATTACAGACTTTTATTCAGTAAAGAAATATTAGGGTTCATTATACAGGTCAACAAAGAAAACAAGATAGAAGATTTTAAAACGATTGAGTGAAAACTTTTGAAATTCAAAAAGGCCTCGACGAAGGGCGTACATACAACAGGGAGTTTGTTGCTATGCTGGCTGACGAATAAGTTCTCAGCTTTATATCGCTATCAGCCCATATCCAGCCGATTTCTATGAACTTTCCAAATCTATTTTTACTTCGTTTTTAAGCTGCCGAAATGCAGTTATTAACAAACGGCTTCCCATTCTTTA
>MKTX01000012.1 GCA_001898465.1 Sphingobacteriales bacterium 39-19
GGTTTAACTGCATCATAACAGTTGCAAACTTTGTGGCATCTGACACCCCATTTACAGGTGCATCAAACGAGTGGTTGACGTATTCATTTGCCTGGCGGTAACCCAGGGTTATACTATCGCTAATACTGGCTACTATATACCCGTTAATTTTTGTAGAATCTTCTAAAACATAGGGAATATATGCTATTAAACTACTATCGTTAACAGCATTTGTAAAGCTGTTCTCATACCTTGGCTTTATATTTTTGCCAATTAAAACTTTATTCCAAACGGGGTAGCCATGCTGCTTTACAAAAGCTGTGATAAATTCCTTATTGTTATTTCGTTTATTTATTTCGCTGATAATTTTTAAAATGGATGGATCTGTTTTTGATGGAATGGTAAAAAACTTTTGTGTAATACTTTGTGTGTGTTGGATACTATCATAATCTGTATCCATTTATTTGCAGGCTGCAAATAACAATAACAATAAACTAATTAAAAAGAAAAGTGTGGGGGGGGGGGCTAACTTTAAATTTCATAAACATTTGGTAAAGGGTTAAAAAACTATTTTTACAAACATAGGGTAATAATCCATTTCAAACAATAGGGAAATTTCCTAATTCTTATGGGGGAAAACCCCCATTGTTTTTTCAAAATTCATACTTTTTGATAGATATTTAAATTAAATCAGAAGGCCTGATTAAATAAGCTTAATTAAAAATTTAATAAAAGTAGGGTAAGCTATAGAGAGGAGTATTTTCTTTAAAGAAAAAAGTGCATGTTTGTTTTGTGCCCAGGACTGGATTCGAACCAGCACACCTTGCGGCGCTGCTACCTGAAAGCAGTGCGTCTACCAATTTCGCCACCTGGGCAGGGATTCATAAATATATTTCACCCGCTAAAAAAGTGCCCAGGGCCGGAATCGAACCGGCACATCCTTGCGGACGGCAGATTTTGAGTCTGCTGCGTCTACCAGTTTCGCCACCTGGGCATGTACTATAAATGATAAGAACTTTTCACGCTTTGTAAGCGGGTTGCAATATTACATCAATCACTCAATCTGTCCAAAATACGTTTTAAATATTTTTTCTTATAAAAATACTCTTTTAGCCGGCTCAGCTCATTATCGCTATATTCACTATGTTCATCTTTTTGAAATATTTCCTGCACCCCGTTCTCTAACCGGAGGCTCAGTGAATCAATTAACCCGGTTACTACCTCCCGGTTATCTTCGGTTATGGCTTCATTAATGTCCATGATCTCCATTAAAAAATCGGGGGGTAATTGAAACTTTTCATCTGTTGTTACAATATCCTTTTGCTGTAAAAAATACTCCAGGGTTTTATCCTTATTTTTAAAAATAGTATAAGCTTTATTAATATCAGCCGATTTCTTTTCTGCCTCTTCTATTTCTGCCTCATTTTCTAAAGTAAAAAAATCGGGGTGGTATTTTTTTTGCAAGGCCATGTATTTCTTTACCACATGGGTATTATCTATGCTTGCCCGGAAAGGCAATTCAAATAATTCAAAATAATTCATTTTACAAAGTTAGTATTAAATAAAATGGGTGCATTAACTTGCGCACCTAAATGATTGGCCATGATAAAACTGGGTATTATACGAGAAGGGAAAATACCTTCAGATAACCGGGTAGCGCTTACACCGGCACAGTGTAAATGGATACAGCATAACCGGAGCGATATTCAAATTATTGTGCAAACCAGCGCCACCCGTTGTTTCAGCGATAAGGAATACGAGCACGCCGGCGCTGTAGTACAGGAAAACATGGAGGCATGTGATATCTTATTTGGCATAAAAGAAGTACCGGTAGAAATGCTCATACCCGGGAAAACCTATTTGTTTTTCAGCCATACCAAAAAATTGCAGCCTTATAATCAGCATTTATTCCAGGCCATCATTCAAAAAAATATTACATTAATAGATTATGAATGTTTGGAACATGAAGATGGCACCCGCATCATTGGCTTTGGTTTTTTTGCTGGTGTAGTGGGCGCCCATAACGGCATTATGGCTTATGGCAACCGTACCGGCTTATTTCAACTGCAAAGAGTACATGCTACTAAAAATTTCCAGGATCTCATTCATACTTATTTTGGGCTAAAATTACCCCATATAAAAATTGCAGTAACCGGTAGCGGTCGGGTAGCGCATGGCATTTTAGAAATAATGAATTTACTGGGTGTGCATGATGTGGAACCCGAAGATTATGTGTCCCGAAATTTTTCTTACCCGGTATATGTACATTTAAAAGGGGGGCAATTGTATAAAAATAAAACCGGCAGTCCTTATAACAGGGATGATTTTCATAAAAATCCATCTCATTATACCTGTTTGTTTGAAAAATATATTCCCTATACCGATATATTAATGAATGGCGTGTATTGGACGGCTGAAATTCCACGGCTATTCGAACGGGAAGATATCCGCCGCCCCGATTTTCACATTCAGACCATTGCGGATATTACGGATGATAAATACGGTTCTGTACCCTGTAACCTCGGCGACAGCACCATTGATGACCCGGTATATGGTGTAGATAAAATAAGTTTTGAGAAAACCCAACCTTATTTACCGGGCTCACTGGATATTATGGCCGTAGGCAATTTGCCCAATGAACTGCCAAAAGATGCAAGCCGGTATTTTGGTGAACAACTGATTAAACATATTTTACTCCCGTTAATTGAGGGTGGGAGTGAAATCATTGATAAAGCAACCCTGGTGAAAAATGGAAAATTAAATGAGCCCTATCTTTATATGAGGGAATATGCAACGTCAGAAATTAAATAACCCAATCAATTATTTGATTTTCCCAGGCCGCATGATAGGGGATTGAAATTTTAATGTAATTATCAGAATAACCTTCCATCATCCCGTTTTTAGTGATGCCCTCAAATAATATTTTTCTTTTTTGGCCAATATGCTTTGCAGTAAATTCCTGCATTTTAGCATAACTCAGGTTACGTAAAATCTTATTCCTTTCGTGCCTTTTGTTCATGGGAACGGCCGGCTGTATTTGTAAAGCATCTGTATGATCCCGCTCAGAATAAGTGAATACATGTAAATAAGAAATATCCAGGTTGTTTAAAAAATCATAGGTTTCCCTAAAGTCTTCTTCCGTTTCGCCGGGAAAACCTACAATTACATCTACACCAATACAGCAATGGGGCATTAATAATTTAATGAGGCCTGCTTTTTCGGCATATAATTCTCTTTTATAGCGCCTGCGCATAGCGGCCAGGGTTTTATTACTTCCACTTTGCAAAGGAATATGAAAGTGGGGCATAAATTTTTTACTATTGGCTACAAATTCTATAATATCATTACTCAAAAGATTGGGCTCAATGGAGGAAATCCTAAAGCGATCGATTGGAGAAACCCGGTCCAGCTCCTGTATAAGGCTAAAAAAATCTTCTGTATGTTTTTTTGTAACCTGTAGTCCCTTGCCAAAATCACCCAGGTTGATACCGGTAAGCACAATTTCCCTGGCGCCTGCCTTTGCAATATCTTCCACTTCGGCAAGCACTTGCGCAATGGTATTGCTCCTGCTTTTGCCCCTGGCTTTTGGTATGGTACAAAAACTACAACTGTAATCACAGCCATCCTGTACTTTTAAAAACACACGGGTGCGTTCATGTACTGAATGGGTAGCGGTGAAGCTGTTCACATCTTCTATATCACAACTGCAAATTTTTGTGGCATCGTTTTTTGCCAGTTCTTTTAAATGAGAAACAATATTAAATTTTTCAGCAGCGCCCAGCACTAAATTTACACCGGGGATGGCAGCAATTTCTTTGGGTTTCAATTGGGCATAGCATCCCATAATAACCACCAGGGCATCAGGCGCTTTTCGGTTAATACGCCGTACCAGTTGCCTGCATTCTTTATCGGCATTGTCAGTAACAGAGCAGGTATTAATTACATACACATCTGCCTGTTCATCAAATTCCTTTTTAATAAAACCATCATGCTCCAGCATGCGCCCAATGGTAGTGGTTTCACTAAAGTTGAGTTTGCAGCCTAAAGTATGTAATGCTACTGTTTTTTGCATGGGCCGCAAAGTTATTGATTTTTATGAATTAATTTCCGGGCATTGCCCCGCTTATCCTTTAAAAAAAATTTTCATCATAAAAAATTCCGAACTTTGTATAACGATTGAAAATTGGCCTGCATCAATGAAAATAAAATCCTGGTTAGCGAAACCATTCGCTCTTTATATATATAAGCAAATTCGTAAAAGTATGGGTACAGCCGTGGCTGACCAGCAGGATTTGTTTACCCATTTAATTAAAATTGGCGCTAAAACCGAATTTGGAAAAGAGCATCACTTCAGTGAAATAAAAAATCACAATGATTATGTGAAACAAGTGCCCTTACGGGATTATGAGGCCTTTATACCATATATTGAAAAAATAAAAGAAGGCAAGCATAATATTTTATGGAAAGGCACCCCCATTTACCTTGCTAAAACAAGCGGTACTACCAGCGGTGTAAAATATATACCCATTACCAAAGACAGCATCAGCAATCATATTGATACGGCAAGAAATGCATTGCTTTGTTATATGGCAGAAACCGGTAACAGCAGTTTTGCCAACGGAAAAATGATTTTCCTGAGTGGCTCACCCGCTTTGGAACGTATTGGCGGGATCCCTACCGGCAGGCTGAGTGGAATTGTAAATCACCATATACCCAGTTATTTACGCACCAACCAATTACCCACATACGAAACCAATTGTATAGAAGATTGGGAACAGAAACTGGATAAAATTGTAGAAGAAACATTGAATAAAAACATGACGCTCATCAGCGGGATTCCCCCCTGGATGCAAATGTATTTTGATCAACTGCAGGAAAAATCAGGTAAAACAATAGGGGAGTTGTTTCCCCAGTTTAGTGTAATGGTGCAGGGGGGGGTGAACTTTGAACCCTACCGGGCTAAACTTATGCAAAGCATTGGCCGTAAGGTTGACATCATTGAATTATTTCCTGCCAGCGAAGGTTTTTTTGCCTTCCAGGATTCACAGAAAGAAAAAGGAATGTTATTAAATACGAACAGCGGTATTTTTTATGAATTTATTCCTGTAGAAGAATTGCAAAATGAAAACCCCACCCGGCTGATGCTGAAAGATGTGCAAGCCGGCGTAAATTATGCATTGGTTATAAGCAGCAATGCCGGCTTATGGGCATATAATATTGGTGATACCGTAAAGTTCTTAAGCCTGAACCCCTACCGGCTTATTGTAACGGGGCGTACCAAGCATTTTATTTCTGCTTTTGGTGAACATGTAATTGGTGAAGAAGTAGAATCGGCAATACTTAAAGCCGCAGAAAAAGAGCAAATTGCCATTCGTGAATTTACTGTGGCACCCATGATCAGGCAAGACAAAGGAAAAAGTTTTCATGAGTGGTTTGTAGAATTTGAAAACCCGCCACAAGACATCCATGCATTTGCCATACATGTGGATGATAATCTCAGGCATGCCAATAGTTATTATAACGACCTGGTATCCGGCAATATCCTGCAGCAACTGAAAATTACACCGGTACGCCGGAATGGTTTTGTTGATTTTATGAAGAGTATTGGAAAACTGGGTGGCCAAAATAAAGTACCCCGGTTAAGTAATAACCGCCAAATTGCAGATGAACTTGTAAAATACACAGAATCTTAAATTACATTAGATCATATTATTCTATTTAAATAATGGATAAGGGTATTGTTATGTACACAGATGGTTCAGCAAGAGGTAACCCAGGCCGGGGCGGCTATGGTGTTGTTTTAATGAGCGGTACGCATAAAAGGGAATTATCGAAAGGCTATACCCATACCACCAATAACCGCATGGAACTGATGGCGGTAATTGCAGGCTTAGAAGCAATTAAAAAAAATGAGTGGCCGGTTAAAATTTATTCTGACAGTCAATATGTGGTAAGAGCCGTAAAAGAAGGATGGTTAGATAACTGGATAAAAACAGATTTTAAGGGGGGCAAAAAAAATAAAGATTTGTGGAAACATTTTTATGATCTCTCCAGGAAATTCAAGCTGGAATTTATTTGGGTAAAAGGCCATGCCACGAATCCCTTTAATAATCGTTGTGATGAGCTGGCTACTGCTGCCGCAGACGGAAAAGATTTAATGGAAGATACCGGTTACCGGGAAAGCAGCAACCGTTAATTATTCAATGAGTTGATTTTTCATCGCATAAAAAACAAGGCCTACAGAATTTTTTACACCAAACCTTTCCATTAACCTGTCTTTTATAGCCTCTACCGTTCTTGCGCTGATGTCCATTTTTTGGGCAATTTCGGTGGCTGTGAATTCCATGCAAACTAAAGTAAGTACTTCTTTCTCTCTCTCGCTCAATACCACTTCAGAATTTAAGGAGGGGTTAAATTTTTGTTTGCTGTAATTTTTCTTTATTAATACTTTATTTACAAAAGGGTTCAGGTAGAAGCCTGTTTTCATTACATCGGTTATGGCTCTTTTTATTTCGGCAGGATCGGTGCTTTTAAGTAAATAACCTGCGGCGCCACAATCCATCAGGTGGCCTACAAACCGTTCATCTTCGTACATGGTGAGGATGATCACCCTTATTTTAGGAAAGTGTTTGGTAATGTGCCGGGTTGCATCAATACCATCTTTTACGGGCATTTTCAAATCGCATAAGATCACATCGGGTTGTTCTTTTTCAAGCTGATCAATGAGGTCCTGCCCATTTTCTGCCTCCATTACAAATTTTAAATTTGTATAAGGCCTCAGCGAAAGAATTACACCTTTCCTGAATATCTTATGATCATCAGCAATGCCAATTTTAATTTCTTCGGGGAGCATATACCCGATAAAAATAAGAAACAGTTCTCATATTTCAAACTGTTAACTTCCAATGGGTTCTTTTGGAATCTCGATGGTTACTTTGTAATAGGTGTGGCTGCTGTCAATTTCAAATAGAATGCGGCCATTTAAAACCTTTATCCGGCTGGCAATATTTTTCAGGCCCAGGCCATTGGCTACCTGGCTCAGCCGGTCAAATTCAGTTTGTACAATGCCTTTGCCATCATGATGTATTCTTATATAAGAATTGGCGGGTGTAGCATTTTGGGTAAGGTGTATAAAGGCCGAATTGCTATGTTTGATGATATTATTCACTATTTCCTGAATAACCCGAAAAACCAGCATCTCCTGTTCTTCTTTTAATCTTTCCCGGTAATCGTGAAAGCGGGCGCTTGCGTTTATCACACCACTGCCACTTATTTTTTGAAACAGGTCTACGGTAGCGCTTTCAAGTCCAAAGTTTTTTAAGGTAGGCGGCATCAGGCTATGGCTAATATTGCGAATAAGCAAAATACTATCATCAATGATTTGCTTGGCGCTGAAAATATTTTGGAGCTGGGTTGCCTTATCAAGGTTTACCAGGTTTTCATTCAGGTACAGCCGGGCGGTAGCCAGCAGGGGGCCGGCATCATCGTGCAGGTCTGCAGCAATACGCTGGCGTTCCTCTTCCTGGAAACGTACACTGGCTTCCAGGTATATCTGTTGCTTTTCTGCTTCCAGTTTTTTTAGTTGCAGGTGGTAGCGTATTACTTTACGTTGGTGCAGGATGGCAAATATAATGATGCATACGGCCAGTATGCCCATGCCGACCGAGCCAAATAGTATTACGTTCGCTCCATTAGACGCTTCCGGAGAAGCTTGCAAAAAAAACAACCTCATGATTCTGGTTTATGATTTTCAGGTAAAAAGTCATCGAGGTTTAAATCATCGGGTATTTGGAGTTCTTGTGATTCCTGGGTGGGTTCTTTAGCAAATAACGCAAGGCAAAGGATTATGTTTTTTATAAGAGTAAAGAATGCATACACTACAAAATATTCTTTAGGGAATTTCCCTTGTGCATCAGTATCAATAAAAATAAAAAAGAAAAAATTACCGGTAAAATACATAAAAAAGGCAACGCTAATCCAAAAGCTAATTGTTTGGGTGAGCGGGTACTGGTACACAGTTTTTATTTTCTCATAGAAGTAAAAAATGAAAAAGATAATTAATAACAATGCTTCTACAATGGCCGGAATACTGTCAATATATTGTTTTGGCCTTATCCAAAACATAAGGATTGAGAATAAGGCAAATGGGATTATAGAAAAAAGAATGATCTTTTTTAGCTTTTTGCTCACTAATAAGGAATGAATAAACAATGCAATGATCGTAAATTCAAATATCTGGAAAATTCGAAAAAATATAATATAAGGCAGTTCGCTTGTAAAAGCTTTACTGCGTAAATAACTTAACAAAAAAAGGCTAAATACTATTGTTATAGTATAAATAAAAAAAAGCCTCAGAGGTTTTGTTTTTAATTTTTTGTAAAATATAAAACAAAACACCAAAGGCAGAATTTCGGAAAGCGGAGCAAAAATTAGTATTTGATTCAGAATTTCAGATTTCTACAAATGTAATAAACTAAAATTCAATATCAAAATTCATATTTGCTATTACCAAAGCCATAAACACCACATAATTTTAAAGAGTTTTTGTGGTTTACGATTAAATATCACATCAAACATCCGTCATTCCGGTTATCCACACAAGTGGATAAACTGGGCATTCAATCTTTTAAATTTACTAAATAACAGATAATCAGTTAATTAAAATTAAATAAAGTTGTTTGATGTAAAAATTACTTGGTAAATATACGAATAAAAATTAGTAAAATTACTATTCAAATATCGTAAGGATACGTCGTGATTTTACGATTTAACTTTTTTTTAATCCCCCTTTTCTCATAAAAAAATAAGAAATTACCCGGTTTACGGCATCAAAAAAATGGAAAAATTACGTAACTGGCTATCCTATTTCAGGCTAAATCAATAAATATGAAAAATCAGGTATTTACTCTCAAATACGAATAATCGCCCATAATAATTCGTAAATACCACATACTACAATTGGGTATATTTGCGTTAGTATAAAATTATTGCATTAAATTGAGTTGCTTTATTTATTAACCCAAGGAATAATTTACCAATGTCTGCCGATAACCAAATTAAAATAGCGATAGCTGATGATCACAAAATATTTCGTGATGGCATCAAAATGGCTTTGTCAGGAAAACCCAATCTCAAAATGCTTTGGGAGGCAGAAGATGGCAAGGATATGATGCATAAAATAGGCATTAAAAAGCCCGATGTGTTATTGATGGATATCCGGATGCCTGAAATAGACGGGATTAATGCCATACAAATAATCCGAAAAGAATACGAAGGGATTAAGATTATTGTACTAAGTATGTATGATGATCAGCAAATGATTAGTAAAATGATGGAAATGGGCGCTAATGCTTATTTAGCCAAAACCACCGATCCGGAAGAGATTTATGAAGCTATCCTTACTTGTATGAATGAGGATTTTTATTTTAATGATTTGGTAAACAAAGCGGTAATGGGGCGTTTGATGCAAAAGAAAAACGTAAGGCAGCACTATGGCAATACCATGCCCATCCAGTTTAGTGAAAAAGAGATTAAAATTTTGCAATTGCTGGCTGAAGATAAAACAACAGATGAAATTTCTAAAGTGGTGTTTTTAAGTCCCCGTACCATTGAAACCATCCGGCAAAACATGAAGAGTAAAGTAAATGCCAAAACCATTGGCGGGCTTATCATGTATGCGATGCGCAATAAACTTATTGAGTAAATTATTGTTTAGCAAGTTCCGCAATCCGGTTTATATATTTTCCTATTACATCAAACTCGATATTCACTTGAGCGCCGATAGCCAGTTCCTGCATGTTTGTATGCTGTAAAGTGTATGGTATAATTGCAACTGTAAAACGGGTGGATGTAACATTAAATAAAGTAAGGCTTATCCCATTAATACAGATAGATCCTTTTTCTATAATCAATGGGGCAAAGGCTTTGGTGATTTCAAAACTAAATTCCAGGCTCCCGTTTTTTTCAACCCTATGGGTGCATATGGCGGTTCCGTCTGCATGGCCTTGTACCAAATGCCCATCCAGCCTGCCATTTAAAACCATACAGCGCTCCAGGTTTATGGCCCGGCCGGTCTTCCAGTCACTTATTGTGGTTTTTAAAAGTGTTTCCGAAATGGCGGTTACCTGGTGCATATCATCTTTTATTGCTTCTACGGTAAGGCAAACCCCATCGTGGCTAAGGCTTTGATCAACCGAAAGATGAGGCGCCAGCGGCGAAGAAACCCAAAACCGGGTATTCCCATTTTTTACTTCTATTTCTTTTACCTGGCCAATGGCCTCAATTATACCTGTAAACATGCTGCAAATTTCGGAACAATATTTCTTTTTTTCAATTATTATCCTATCTTTGCGCCCCTGCTTTAGCAAACTAAAGTAAATTTATTCACCAAAGGAGGTATATTTTATGTTGATTATTGATTCAAAAGATTGCGAAAACATAGATAAAGCGCTTAAGAAATATAAGAAGAAATTCGAAAAAAGTAAGACTTTACTCCAGTTAAGAGAACGCCAGGCGTTTACAAAACCATCTATCAAGCACCGTACAAAAGTGCTGAAAGCGGTTTATAAGCAGCAAATCGCCTCTGGTAAACTTGAAAAGTAATTAGATATTCCAGCAAGTTATATAAACTGATAGCCATTTTTAGTAAATTTGGTTATCAGTTTTTTTATGCCCCATACTCATCAACCTTACCTCACAGAATTTTTAGCGTATCTGAAATTTCAAAAAAGATATAGCCGGCATACCCTTGTAGCCTATGAAAATGACCTAACAGGTTTTTTTAATTTTTTGGAATTACAATATGCAGGTATCGAATTACCTGAAATAAAAGCCATTTTTATAAGAAGCTGGCTGGCGGCAATGAAAGAAAAAAATGAGGCCGAGGCTAAAACCCTCAATCGTAAAATTTCTTCACTTAAATCGTTTTTTAAATTCCTTATGAAAAAGGGGGTCATTGACATAACGCCCATGGATGCCGTTGCAACCCCCAAATTACCCAAAAGGGTGCCCCATTTTGTAGATGAAAAAGATATGAGCCGGTTGTTTGACCCTATCCGGTTTGCCAATGACTGGATGGGTAAAACAGAAAAATTGATTTTAGTAATATTGTATCAAACCGGAATCAGAAAATCAGAATTAATCAATTTACAGGAAGGCCATATTGACTGGGGCAATCATACTATAAAAGTGTTGGGAAAAGGGAATAAGGAAAGGATTATACCCGTATCTGCCGGCTTAACGGAGAGTATGAAAAATTACAGTAAAGAAAAAAAAGAAATTTTTGAATCGCTTCCCCATCCAAACCTGCTGGTAGGGAAAAAGGGTTTACCCCTGGATCCAAAACAAGTATATATTATTGTGCGTAAATATTTAACCCAAATCACCACCATTGAAAAGAAAAGCCCGCACATACTCAGGCATAGTTTTGCAACCCATATAGCCAATAACGGGGCGCCTTTACAAGCAGTAAAAGAATTGCTGGGGCATAGTAGCCTTGCCGCAACCCAGGTATATACCCATACCAGTATTGAAAAGTTGAAAGATGTGCATAAAAAAGCCCATCCAAAAGCTTAAAAAACGAATCTGTTATTTATTTAATTTTGGATATAATTTTATTTTGAAACTTGCGTTTAAAAGGTTAATTTCATTCTTATAAAATGTACATTTTTTTTTACGCCTATGACCTGATTTTTACCTCACATTTATTCATTTACATTTAAAAATAGCAGGCTATGAATCTAAAAATTCAGACAGTGCACTTTGATGCAGATTCCAAATTATTGGAGTTTATAGAAAAAAAGGTAGAAAAATTGAACCAGTTTCATGACCGGATAACGACAGTGGATGTGTATTTAAAGCTTGACAATATTGTTCACACGATTAAAGATAAAATTGCAGAGATTAAAGTGACCATCCCCAGGCATGAGTTTTTTGTTAAGCAGTCTTCTAAATCATTTGAAGAGAGTTTTGATTTAGCGATGGATTCATTGATCATTCAAATTAAACGGAAAAAGGAGCGCCAGGCTGCCTGATCCACTAAATAAGTAGAGATATAAAAAAATCCTGTTTACAAGCAGGATTTTTTATTTTAAATCAAGGGTATAAAATCTTAAAAATATTTTTTTACAAAGTTTTTCTATTAATCATTTTCACTTACCTTTGCCTTCCCAAAAAAAAGGGGAGCATTGGTATGCCCCTTATTTGGAAGTTCTTAACAGGTAAAAACAGGCCGAAATAGCTCAGTTGCTGCTGTTGCTGCAGAATTGCGGGGATTAACAGCAGGGCGCTGGTTCTTTGGAATATTAAAACATGCCGAAATAGCTCAGTTGGTAGAGCAACTGATTTGTAATCAGTAGGTCGCTGGTTCGACTCCAGTTTTCGGCTCAAGGTTGGAGTGGTTCCACGGTTTAGTGGAAAAGTTCTTTGTTCAGGGCAGTTACCAGAGTGGCCAAATGGGGCGGACTGTAAATCCGCTGTCTTTCGACTTCGGTGGTTCGAATCCACCACTGCCCACAGGAAAATGTTAAATTAGTAGATATTAATTTTTCATCATTGTGCTTTGTAATTTATAAGTATATTTAGCGAAATACGAATGTGCTTATAAAAATATTAGCGGAAGTAGCTCATTTGGTAGAGCGGTAGCCTTCCAAGCTTCAGGTGGCCGGTTCGAGCCCGGTCTTCCGCTCAGTGAAAAGTTCTTTGGGATTTTAAAAAAAGGTTTTGCTCTGCAAGCCGTGGTAGCTCAGGGGTAGAGCACTTCCTTGGTAAGGAAGAGGTCGTGAGTTCAATTCTCATCTACGGCTCTTTTTTGTATTCACAGGCTTGCTAAAGAATGGAGGAGGATAAAAATGAGGGGGTACAAGCTGAATATAGATTTATAGTACAAGTGTGCGACGCCACCGAAGCTGATTGCAGTACGGTAGCCGGGTACATAAACAATAAAAGCCCATGGTTTACAGGCTTTAAATGAAAACTGATTTCAAAACAAATTTTAAAAATTTATACAATGGCAAAAGAGTCTTTCAAGAGGGATAAACCCCATCTTAACGTTGGCACCATCGGTCACGTAGATCATGGAAAAACAACACTTACAGCCGCCATAACCGATGTTTTGTCAAAAAAAGGTTTGGCGGAGAAAAAAAACTATGACGATATTGACGGCGCTCCTGAAGAAAAAGAAAGGGGTATCACTATTAATACCGCACACGTAGAATATCAAACAGCAAGCCGACACTATGCACACGTAGATTGTCCGGGTCACGCTGACTATGTAAAGAATATGATTACCGGTGCTGCACAAATGGATGGAGCTATTCTTGTAGTGGCTTCTACAGATGGCCCGATGCCACAAACTAAGGAACATATCCTTTTGGCCCGCCAGGTGGGTGTACCTCGTATTGTGGTATTTATGAATAAAGTAGATCTAGTAGATGATCCCGAACTTTTGGAACTGGTAGAAATGGAAATCCGTGAATTATTATCTTCTTACGGATTTGATGGTGATAACACACCTATCATTAAAGGTTCTGCTACCGGTGCTTTGGCCGGTGACGAAAAATGGGTTGCAGCCATTGAAGAATTAATGACAGCTGTTGATGAATACATTCCTTTACCTCCCCGGTTGGTTGATCAGCCATTCCTGATGAGTGTGGAAGATGTATTCTCAATTACTGGTCGTGGTACCGTTGCTACCGGTCGTATTGAAAGGGGCCGTGTAAAAGTGGGCGATTCATTAGAAATTGTAGGTTTAATGGAAAAACCATTAACTACCACTTGTACGGGTGTAGAAATGTTTAAGAAACTATTGGATGAAGGAGAAGCAGGCGATAATGCCGGTTTATTACTTCGTGGTATTGAAAAAAGCCAAATTCGCAGGGGTATGGTTTTAGTAAAACCAGGTTCCATTACTCCACACACTGAGTTTAAAGGTGAAGTGTATGTATTAAGCAAAGAAGAAGGTGGCCGTCATACTCCATTCTTTAATAAATACCGTCCTCAGTTTTATTTCCGTACTACTGACGTTACCGGTGAAGTTACCCTGAACCCGGGTACTGAAATGGTGATGCCTGGTGATAATACCAACTTAACCGTTAAGTTAATTCAACCCATCGCAATGGAAAAAGGTTTGAAATTTGCGATTCGTGAAGGTGGCCGTACAGTAGGCGCCGGACAGGTAACAGAGATCATTAAATAGTATTGGTACTAAGTATTTAGTACAGAAAATACAGTTGTATTTATATCTTTACAAAGTACTTAGGTCATGCATCTAAGTACTTTGTATTTTATAGGATAAACGGGCATGGTGCAATGGTAGCATACGGGTCTCCAAAACCTTTGATCTGGGTTCGAATCCTAGTGCCCGTGCAAAGAAAATATGATTTGGCTTATTTTATAGCCATTATATAAAGAACAAGCAATTATGAAAATTACAAATTTTGTAAAAGATTCTTATTACGAACTCACTGAGAAAGTAAGTTGGCCAAAATGGGATCAGCTTCAGCAATCTACTATGATTGTACTGGGCGCTACGATATTTATTACAGCTATTGTAGCACTAATGGATTTTATTGCCAATGGTGCTATGAAATTTATTTACTCTTTATTTTCATAAAATGGAAGCAGAAAAAGATATGGTAACCGGAGAGGGAACCAGTACCCCCGAAAAAGAGACCCGTTGGTATGTATTAAGGGTGGTGAGCGGGAAAGAACGTAAGATTAAAGAATACCTGGATAAAGACATCATTCGCCAGGGCTGGGATAAAATTATAAAGCAAGTTTTTTTACCGGTAGAAAAAGTATATAAGGTGGTAAATGGTAAAAAGGTGATGCGGGAAAGGAATTTTTACCCGGGCTATATAATGATGGAATTGGTAGAAGGTAAATTAACAGACGATATTATTTTGCATGTAAGCAATATCAGCAATGTAATGCATTTTCTTACCGACGGCAAAGGCTCTAAAGGAAATATTATTTCTTTACGTAAAGCAGAGGTGAACAAAATGCTGGGTAAAGTGGATGAGATGAGTGATGTAGGAGGTATTAGTATGAGTGAACCCTTTATTATTGGTGAAACCATTAAAATTATTGATGGGCCCTTTAATGATTTTAACGGTGTGATTGAAGAAGTAAGCGATGAAAAGAAAAAATTAAAAGTGCAGGTAAAAATATTTGGCCGTGCTACACCGGTAGAGCTTAGTTATATGCAGGTAGAAAAAATTATTTAAAGATTACAAACCCTATAAAAATCCCCATCTTAAGCAGGATGGGGATTTTTTTTACCCGTTTATGTTTCCCTGCCTTATATTGCAAGAGCAAGTATACTTTATTTAATGGTATAAGTTAAAAGCAATGCATATACAAATTATTAATGGACCCAATTTAAATTTATTGGGGAGCCGTGAAACCGAAATGTATGGGAACGAAAAATTTGAAACTTTTTTGGAGCGGCTTAAAAAAACATACCCCGGTATTGTATTTAGTTATGTACAAACCAATATTGAGGGTGAAATGATAAATGCCATACAGGAAGCAGCCATGCATGCCCATGCCATTATCCTAAACCCGGCCGGTTACACGCACACTTCTGTAGCTATTGGCGATGCCATTGCGGCTATTAAAATACCGGTGATAGAAGTGCATATCTCCAATATTTTTTGCCGTGAAGAGTTCCGTAAAATTTCACATGTATCTGCTAAAGCAGTAGGGGTAATTAGTGGGCTTGGATTAAAGGGGTATGAGTTGGCGGTAAATTATTTTGCTACCATGAATAAAGAAAGGTAGGGCGTACTTATAAATAAGGTATATATCTCCCCGGCTAAGGAATAAAATTTGAATTGGATGATGATGCCCTGGCTTTAATACAAATAGCTGCTAAAATAACTTATATAAAATCTGGCGCTCAGTTATATCATACTGTTAGCCCTCCATTTCAGTAGCCCACTTATCACGGTCATCGGGGCTCATCTTCCAGGGTGCAAAATTGTTTTCGATATTGCTGAACATGCTGTTCCATTCCTGCGGGGCATTGCTTTCTTCCATGATCAGGTTTCGCCTAAGTTCTAAAATAATATCCAGGGGGCTAATGCTTACCGGGCATTCCTGTACACAGGCATTACAGGTAGTGCAGGCTCTTAATTCTTCTGTAGTAATATAATGATGTAACAGCGTTTTATTATCATCTTTAAAAACGCCTCCATTTGCTTTTATGTTTCGGCCCACCTCTTCAGCCCGGTCCCGGGTATCCATCATTATTTTTCTTGGACTGAGTAATTTGCCGGTGATATTTGCCGGGCAGGCAGCGCTACACCGGCCACATTCTGTGCAGCTATAAGCATCTAATAAATTTTTCCAACTTAAGTCCATGATGTCTTTTGCCCCAAATTTTACAGGAGCCGCCTCACCGGTAGGAGCCAGTTCCGGCTGCATCATATATTTTACTTCATTTTGAATGGATTCCATATTATCCATTTCGCCCATTGGCTTTAACCGGGCAAAATACGCATTGGGGAAAGCTAATAAAATATGGAGATGCTTGCTATAAGGCAGGTAATTTAAAAAGGCCAGGATACCTATAATATGAAGCCACCAGGCACTTCGCTCAATCCATACCAAACTGGTGGAGGGCATATTTTGAAACAGGGGAAGCAGCAAACTGCTAATAGCGAAATCACCGGTGTTTTTATAATGTTCATGTGCTTGTAATTGCAATGACCTGTCTGTAGCATTCATGGTTAAAAAGAGCGTCATTAATACAATCTCCGTAATAAGAATATAATTGGCATCACTATGGGGCCATCCATCTAAGTCTTTACTGATAAATCTTTTTAATTTGATGCCATTACGCCTTATTAAAAAAATGCTGCAGGCAATGATTACAAGCAGGGCCAATACTTCAAACGCATTGATCAAAACAGGATATAAATTTCCCAATGGAGATAAAAAAAGGCGATGGGTACCCAGTAAGCCATCCAATATAATTTCCAGTACTTCAATATTTATAATGATAAACCCGGCATAAACAAATAAATGCAGGATGGCGACCAAAGGATTTCTAAACATTTTCTTTTGCCCCAATGCCAGTAAAAAAACATTTTTCCAGCGAAGGCCGGGCTGATCTGTCAGGTCTTCCTGGGTGCCCAATAAAATATTCTTTCTTATTTGTATAATATTTTTTGCAAAAAGCCAGCTGGCATAAGCCAGGATACAAAAGAATAAGATTTGTGGCAAAATGTGCATGATACAATGAATTTAGAGCTAAGATAAAATATTTGCTGCTATGAGCGTTATTCTTATGCGTGAATAAATTCGGGGAAATGTTTTTTTTCAATCTCACGCCACTCTGTTTTTATGATACTAAAAAAGACAGAATCTCTTAAACTGCCATCATCATTAATTATATGATGGCGAAAGACTCCTTCTTGCGTAGCGCCGATTTTTAAAATGGCTCCCCTGGATTTGTAATTTATGGCAGCTGTCTTAAGTTCTATCCTGTTTAAGCCAATGGTATCAAAACCATACTGTAACAACAGGTGTTTACAGGCTTTATTAATGCCTGTTCTTTGAACGGCAGGGTGGTACCAGGTCCATCCTATTTCGGCCCTTTTATGCTCTTTAACAATATTGCCAAAGCGGGTGCAGCCCACAAAAGTATGTGAAGGCTTATCATAAACTGCAAAGGGGCAGCTTTGGTTGTTTTCTTTTTCTTTTAAAGCCGTATGAAAATAAAGTTCAAAGGCTTGTTTCGTTTTTATTTTTTGAATGGTAAATTCCCATATTTCAGGATGGGATGCTACTTCCCATAAATCGTTGAAATGTTCTGGTCGCAAGGGTCTCAATATAGCCCTTTGGTTTTCTAATGAAATGGGTATGATGTATGGATCAGGCATGGTTTTTAAGGATGTGGGTAACATGT
This sequence comes from Sphingobacteriales bacterium 39-19, assembly GCA_001898465.1. GTDB lineage: Bacteria > Bacteroidota > Bacteroidia > Chitinophagales > Chitinophagaceae > Ferruginibacter. Next base: position 17,891 of record MKTX01000012.1, read on the forward strand.
TTATCAATGGGCAGGCTAAGTTCATTTTCATTTAATAAGTGCCAGTCAATAAACCGGAAACATTCGGGTATATTCTTATTATTTGATATTTGGATGGGATCAAAATCAAATGCCTTTATATGCAAAGGAACGGTAATAGGAGCCAGGGCTTTTACAAAATAATAAATACTGATGATTTGGTGAGCCGGGTTAAATGCGCTTTGCTGATAAAAATCTGTTGTATAAATATGATCGCCCACCCGGACAGGGAGTTGCAACTCTTCCCTAAATTCCCTTTCTAAACAAGTGCGTGTACCTTCTCCCAATTCTAAGCCTCCACCGGGAAACTTAGTGTAGTACTTACCCTGTATATATTCATCACTTAAGAGTACTTGTTTTTTGTCATTGATCAAGATGCCATATACCCGGATATTGAACATTTTTATTTTTTATTACGAACAATAAAATTATAAATCGCATAACCAAGAATAATAAAGCAAATAACGAGGGGTATCCAAAAAGCAAAATGAGATTGCTGAAATGGCAAGGGTACGTTCATGCCATAAATACTGGCAATTAAAACCGGTATGCTGAGTAAGATGGTAAGGGTAGCCAGCCGTTTTAAAACCTGGTTTTGGTTATTGCTTATGATGCTGGCAAAGGCATCGAGGGTACTGCTGAGAATATTGGTATAAGTATGAGCCGTTTCCAATGCCTGGCTGGTTTCAATCACCAAATCATCCAGAAAATCTTTTTCAGTTTCATTTAGCAATAAGAAATTGGTACGGGCCAGTTTCATCATCAGCAATTCATTACTTCGTAATGCGGTTACAAAATACACCAGGCTTTTTTGAATGCGCATTAATTGAAAAAGTTCTTCATTTCGATTGGAATCATACAATTTTTGTTCTAAAGAATTCCTGCGATTGTTTATTTCTTTTAAATATTCCTGGAAGTTAAATGTGATTTTTTCAAAAATTTTAAGCACCATCATGTTCTTATTATTGGGATGGCGGTTTTGAAAACTGTTTAGGAACTTTTTGATGGCTTCATTTTCAAATGAGTTTACGGTTACAATTTGGCCGGTGGTAAGTATGATACAAATAGGAATGGTAATATAAAATGCATCACTTTCATTAAATGAATTATTTTCAGTAGGAGTTTTTATTACAATGAGCTTTACATTGTCTTCTACTTCATAACGGCTGCGTTCATCTATATCAAGAGAATCTTTTAAAAAATCAATCGGGATATCCAGAGTTGTGCTGAGTTCTGTAAATTCTTCCTGTTTCAGGGGGGGCAATACGTTTACCCAGGTGCCTGATGCGGGCTTATCTGTAGCCACTGTTTTTTTATCTTCTATATTAAAGTACTGTATCATGTAAATGGGATAGAGGCAGTAAGTTATACTTTTTTAATCTTCCATAATTATCTCACCTTTATATACAAAATTGGCGGGGCCGCATAACCATATATTTTCAAATACATCATCGGCTACTTTATTAAATTCTACACTCAGTACACCGCCCTGCGTTTTCACTTCTACCCGGTTAAAGCCCCGGTTATTATGGGCATGAATGAGGGCAGAAGCGGTTACGCCGGTACCACAGCTCATGGTTTCATCTTCTACGCCTCTTTCATAAGTACGTACAAAAATAGAATCATCATTGCCCGGTTCTACAAAATTTACATTGATGCCTTGTTCAGCAAAAGGTTTACTGTTTCTTATGGCACGGCCTTCTTCCACTACATCTACTTTGTCTATATTATTTGTCAGTTTTATATAATGGGGCGAACCGGTATCTACAAGGGCATACGTAGTATGTTCTTCTAACCCGTTTACATCTTTCATCTTTAAGCGAATATTCCCATAATTATCAATTTCGGCTTCATGGTCACCGTCGGGAGCTGTAAAATAATAAGTGTATTTACTTATACCCTGGTCTTTAGCAAACTGAACCAAACACCGGCCCCCGTTGCCACACATGGTACTGGGGTTACCATCTGCATTAAAGTAAACCATTTTAAAGTCGTAACCCTCCATGTTTTCCAGCATGATGAGTCCATCGGCACCTACGCCAAAGCGGCGGTTACACATTTTATTAATTTGCTTTTGAGTGAGGCTGTCAAATATTTTTTCCCTGTTATCAAGAATAATGAAGTCATTGCCTGTACCTTGATATTTATAAAACCGGATTTGCATAACGAACTATTTGAATAAGAAAATAAGATTTGAGATAAAATATACTTTATACATGCTGCTCTATTAATCCCAGTGTCTTTTTAATTAAGTTTTCAACTGCTGCTGTGCCATCTTTACTGAATTCTTTGCTGATTCGATTGGCCACAATAGCGCTTAAGGATAAACATTGATGGCCCAGTATTTTACCCATTCCATAAATAGCCGAGGTTTCCATTTCGAAATTAGCGATACGGTGGTTGCCAAAATTAAAACTGGTAAGCCGGTCAATTAAATGAGGATGCGTGAGCCCCATACGCAATACCCGGCCTTGCGGCCCGTAAAAACCGGGGCAGGTTACTGTAATGCCCTGGTGGTAACCCGTAACAAATTGTTTAAGCAGGTTGATAGATGCGCCGGAAATATAGGGATGAGAAATACCCTGGTGAAGTTGGGTATGGGTGTTAAACGACTGGAGTATTTGTTTTTCTTCTTCATGATTTGAATGAATATAATAATTCAATAAATTATCCAGGCCAATGGCGTGGGTACTGGCTACAAAATGATCTACCGGAATTTCAGCTTGTAAGGACCCGGCAGTGCCAATACGGATGATATTGAGTACGGTTAATTTTTCTTTAATTGTCCTGCTCTCAAAATCAATATTCACCAATGCATCCAGTTCATTAATTACAATATCAATATTATCGGGGCCAATGCCGGTGCTGGTAACCGAAATTCTTTTTTTACCTATGTAACCGGTATGTGTTATAAATTCACGGTGTTGATTTTTAAATTCAATTTTATCAAAATATTTGCTCACTTCTTTTACCCGGTCAGGATCTCCCACAGTGATTATAGTATGCGCTATTTCTTCTGGCCTGCAATTGATGTGGTAGATGGCGCCACGATCATTAATGATTAATTCGGATGGAGCTATTTGGTTCATAACAAAGTTTATTTTATCTTTTTTTCGTTTGAAAATATGGATAAAAATACCCTATTTTTGCTACATCGTAAATCAACCTGAATGATAGGTTGATTTTTTTTCAAACCAGGTCCTTTGGCCGAGTGGCTAGGCAAAGCTCTGCAAAAGCTTCTACAGCGGTTCGAATCCGCTAGGGACCTCTAAAAGGCTTGTAAGCAACCCTTATAAGCCTTTAATTTTAATAGGATGAAATATAGTAAATGGGTAGGCTTATTCATTTGTATTGCTTTAATGGCAGTATGCTTTTTGCCCTGGACCTATCATGCAGATGTACATAAAAATTTCACTGGTTTTTTTTCACAAAACAATGCTTATGGAAAGCCGGGAAAGTTTATTATCTTTTTAACCCTGCTTAGTGGTTTGTTGATAATAATACCCAAACTTTGGGCAAAGAGAACACATATATTTATAGCCGGTATTTTAGTTGCCTATGCTATTAAAACCTATATTTTATATACCTCCTGCTATAATGCCTACTGCCCCGAAAAAAAGCCGGGTATTTTCCTAATGATAGGGCTGTCCTTTCTTCTTTTTATCATATCCCTGGTACCCGATATGAAGCTAAAAAATAAAGATTAACTTTTATCTTAAATAGCTTCTCAGCATCCAGGCCATTTTTTCATGTTGCTTTAGCAGGCCTGTAGCAAAATCTGAACTCCCTATATCTTTATACTTTTCATCGAAAGTTTTAATAAGCTTCCTGAGTTCCTGTACAATAATTTCATGATCGCTGGCCAGGTTTTCTATTTGCTCTTCTTGCTTTGTGGGTACTTCCGGTTCTTCTAAGGAGGCGAGTTTGAGTATTTCTTTTAAACGTCCTTCAGCAAAATGGCCAATGGTCCTGATTCGTTCAGCTATTTCATCAATGATGCGGGCCAGTTCGGTATATTGAGCTTCATATAGTTTATGAAATTCCATAAAACTGGGGCCTTCTACGCTCCAATGATAACTCCGGGTTTTATTGTATAATACATGTTCGCTGGCAAGAACTTTATTGAGTTCCAGAGCTACTGCCTGCCTGTTTTTTTCGGTAATGCCGATATTTACTTTCATAATTAATAAAATTTAGTATAACTATACGTTCAAAGTTGATGCCACGATATTGGCTGCCAATATTTCATAGTAACCTGTTTCTGAAATTCATTGAGTATAGGCTTTATGTAGACCGGGGTATTGAAAAGGATTATTCCGGGGTATAAAAAAAGCTGCTCAAAAATTGAGCAGCTTGTACTTTATTTTAAAAAGGATTATTCAGGTTTAGCCTCTGATTCACTATTTTCATTATCTAATTTGGCTTTTATATCCGCCAGGGCTCCCAGGTCGCCTAAGGTTGCTTTTTCAACTTTGCTTTGCAGGTTTTTTACCGCTTTTTTAGTTGTTTCAGCTTCTACCTTTTTCTCTTTTACATGGGCGTGATGTTCTTCTTCTTTCACTTGTTCCCAGCAGCGGGTATGGCTTAGGATGATACGTTTGTCACTGCGTTCAAATTCTATTACCATAAAGTTTGCCACTTCATCCAGCGCTAAGGTTTTACCATCTTCTTTCACACAATGGCGGGCCGGTGTAAAACCTTCAAGCCCGTAAGGTAATTGAACCATTACGCCTTTATCGTCTTTTTTAATTACGGTGCCTTCATGTATAGAACCGATTCCAAAAGTTGCTTCCAAAGCATTCCAGGGATCTTCTTCTAATTGTTTATGCCCCAATTGTAATTTACGGCTTTCCTTATCAATATTCAGAATGATCACTTCTATCTCGTTACCTACTTTGGTATATTCACTGGGGTTATTAAAACGCCTTAACCAACTCAGGTCGCTAATGTGAATCATACCGCCAATACCGGTGGCAAGTTCTACAAACACACCATAGGGAGTAATATTTTTCACTACGCCGTTGTGTTTGCTGCCTTCGGGGAAACGTGTTTCAATGGTACTCCATGGGTCTTCTGTCATTTGCTTGATAGAAAGACTCATTTTACGGGTTTCTTTATCTAAGGTTACTACTTTGGCTTCATATTCATCACCCAGTTTAAAGAATTCTTTTGCGTTAATGGGTGTATTTGCCCATGTAATTTCGCTTACATGTACAAGTCCTTCTACACCGGGCATCATTTCAAGGAAAGCGCCATAATCTTCAATATTCACTACTTTACCTTTTACTATTTCACCTTCTTTAATATTTTCTGCCAGTGTATCCCATGGGTGGGGAGTTAATTGTTTTAAGCCCAGACTGATGCGTTTTTTATCATCATCAAAGTCTAAAACAACCACATTTAATTTTTGATCTAATTTCAACACTTCAGAAGGGTGTGTGATGCGTCCCCATGAAATATCTGTAATATAGAGTAAGCCATCTAAACCGCCCAGGTCAAGAAATGCGCCAAAGTCAGTGATGTTTTTGATGGTACCTTCCAGTACTTGTCCTTTTTCAAGTTTACCGATAATTTCAGCTCTTTGTGCTTCAATATCACTTTCAATAAGTGCTTTGTGAGATACCACTGCATTTTTAATGGCTTCATTAATTTTAACCACTTTAAACTCCATGGTTTTACCCACAAACTGGTCGTAATCGGTAACGGGTTTTACATCAATTTGTGATCCCGGCAAGAAGGTTTCCATTCCAAATACATCTACAATCAAGCCGCCTTTTGTTTTACTGGTAACGATACCGGTAACTATTTCGCCGGTCTTATTTACTTCCATAATTTTTTCCCAGGCCCTTGTAATCCGTGCAGATTTCCTGCTCAGGTTCAGGTTACCGTCCCGGTCTTCTTTTTCAACCACCATTACTTCTACGATATCACCAACTTTTACACCTCCGGGAATATCCCTGAATTCGTTTAAAGAGATGAGCCCATCGCTTTTGAAGCCAATGTTTACTACGGCATCAGTTTTGGTTAATGATTCTACAGTAGCCTGGATCATTTCGCCATCGTTAATTTGTTTAAAAGTACCTTCATATACTTTGTCGTACTTTTCTTTTTCTTCCTGGCTGTAGGCAGAAATATTTCTTTTATCCCTGCTCCAGTCGAAATCATCATGGGCTGTTTCTACTGCTACCGGTTCTGATTTTGACTCTGACTCTGTTTCAGCTTGTACAGGCTCATTTGTTGTCGCAGTTGACTCAACCGCCTCAGAGGCTTTTGGTTCCTGTTCGTCTGCGTTTAATTGTTTATTAATATTAAAAGACATAAAATAACCCCGGGTTTTTAAACGGGGAGGCAAAAGTACCATTTTTTTGTGATAAATGGGGTATAAAACTTAGATAAAAATCCACACGTGAAGCCCTTTTTTGAGTAAAATAAAGCCGCCCGGTTACTACCGGGCGGCTTTATTAAATATTTGAGAATTAGAGATTATTTCACTAATACTCTTCCGGTTTGGATGCGAACACCTAAACCATCATGAAGTTCAACAGTATAGATTCCTTTTGGTTGGTTAGATAAATCTACATTCATGCTAGAATATCCAATGCCCACAGGGAATCTCTTGTAATAGATCCTGGAACCTTTGCTATCAAATATGGTAAGGCCTCTTACTAAATTGGTCTTACTGTAATATCTCACCTGGAACTGACCAGAAGTAGGACTAGGATAGATAAATAAGATAGTAGTTACTGAATCATTTTTAATCTTCACATCTGATGACATGGTTGAGCAACCTTGTTCTGAAGTTACCAAAACACTATATGTACCATAATCATCTACACCCAATCCAGGGATGGTGTTGGTAGTAGCAGATGTGATTTCCTCTCCATTTTTGTACCAGGTATAAGTGGTTCCTGAAGTAGGAGCCGGGTTTACCGCTACGGTAAGTGTAGTAGTAAGGCCTGGGAACAATGATGTGTAAGGAGCTGCTGTTAAATTCACAGCAGGAGGTAAATTCACTGTTAATGTACCAGTGGAACTATAAATAAAGCTTCCACATACAGGAACAGATATTGAATCCCTGTACATATAACCGGCCATGCCTGCATTAGCTGATGCAATATTCAGTGTGGCAGTGGTAGCCCCGCTATAGGTAGCACCATTCGATACATTGGTATAAGTAGCGCCACCATTGGTACTTACTTGCCATTGATGCCTCAATGGGGAACCTCCTGAAGGTAAAGATGCTGTAAATGTAACGGCACCATCTGCACAAGTGCTTACACTGGAAACAGTAGAAGTACCGGTGATAGGTTGATTTACAGTTACTGTTACAGAACCTTGAGAAGAAGTACATGGGCTTAATGTGGAATAAACAACATTATAAGTAGATGTAGTTGTTGGTTTCACATAGATAGTATTAACAGGTGTACCTGTATAAGCTGTGGTAGCGCCTGCATCTGTAAACATGGTACCTGTTGCAGTACTTGTCCATACACCGGCAGCAGGTCCGCCGGTAGTTGTATAAACTACATCATCAATTCCAATATAATCAGAATTACTACCAGAAGGGCCACCGTTGGTTACATAGTACCTGAATCCTATTTTACCTGTAGTAGGAGCCGGTAAACCGGAGATGGTAGCAGTGTATTGAGTCCATGTATCAGGATAACCACTTGGGCCAGAGATTAAGGTTGGGTTCACCGTTAATAACACGGTTGTGAAATCACCCACCGAAGTGGCTGTTGCACCCACATTTACACTAGCGCCACTTGTACTTAAGCGTACTTCTAAACGGTCAGCATAAGTTGCACCATCGGTTGTACGTGTCCAGAAGCTAAATACATCACCATTTTTAATATTAATAGTGGGTGATAATAACCAGTTGCTGATAGTACCTGCACCTGTAGTTGATTGGTAGTTGATACCGATATATGAGGTAGGTGCACCGCTGTGAGCAGCAAATACACCATCATTACCCTGGAAGAAAACAGCAGCACCTAAAGGACTACTATTGTTTTTTTCTGACCATCCGGCAGGAAGTGGTACGGCCACATCAAAACCTTCATGAATCAGATCAGCATTTCCCAATGTATTGGTAAGTGATAATTGTTGAATAGAACCATTACAAATAGTAGCTGATGCTGGTGAAATAACCGGGGTTAATTTATTAACCGTTAAAGTAGCAGGTGGTGTAGTAAAGTCAACACCGGCACATGCGCCACTTATTAAAGCCCTGTATTGGTAGCCATTGTAGCTATCTAACACATTGGTTAAATGTAATACATTGGTAGTGGCGCCTGTATAAATACCACCGTTTGAAATGGGTAACCATACTGAAGATGCATTTACCCTGTATTGCCATTGATATACCGGGATGCTACCAGTAGCTGTTGCGGTAAAGGTTGCCGCACCACCACAAGTAACAGAGGTGCTGGCGGGAGCTCCTGTTATTTGAATGGGAACACAAGGAATCAAGTTCACTGTGTAATCTTCTGTTTCTCCAAATGAGTATCCTGCACATGGGGTAGTAGAAGTAAGGCCAGATAAGAATCTTACCCTTACTCTCATACGAGTATAACCAGCAGTAGTACCTGCAGGAACAATAATGTTTCCATTATGTACTCCGGCAGTAGCAATGGTGCCCAGGTCAGTAAATTCATTGGCTTCAAAACTTCCGCTTCTGTCATAATCAATCCATACGGCTACTTGTTCTGTCCATGAAGTACCGGTAGTAACAGCAATTGGATTGCCACCACCAATGATCAATTGGGCCGTATCTGCCGTTAAATAAGAACCATAACCACCCGGAGAACAATCTGTTGTATTATCTAAGCCACCAATTTTTACATTGTAAATAACATCTTCATCACTACAATCAGATGCACCTGGTGTGCAATAACAGTTTGAAGAAGGGGTAGTACCCACCATTACAGGGGTAGATGTACCTGAGTTGCCACTACATGTTACTATTACCTGGTAGTATGTAGGTGTAGTTAAGTTCGCTACACTATAGGTAGAGAATGTAGCGCCCGCAATATCTGTCCATGGGCCTGTAGCACTGCTTGAAGATTGCCATTGATAAGTAACTCCTGAACCTGCAGTTGGATTTTGGGTAGATAAAGTAAATGGAATATTAGGACAAACAGATGTTGCTGTAGAAAGTGTAGCGCCCGGTGTAGGCGTACCTGAGCAGGCACCTGTAGTATAAGATAGAATAAATGGAAAATCCTGGGGGCCGCCGCCATCAACGACTGCAGCAATTGCATTTGTTGATATGGTTCTTTGTTTTGCATCCCATCCTGCTTGTGTTGCTATACCGGGGATAGTAACTGCGGGGCTAAAGTTAGAAGCGCCTGGTGTCGTTGTACCAATTTGCCATTCAATCCAATATTGACCGGCAGGAAGAGAAATAGCAGCAGTTGCATTCACTCTCCAAATTTTACGGGTAGTTCCGGCTGTACCATTAAACATCCTGTACATCAAAGCATCTGTACTGGAAGCAAAGCGATTGGTTGTTAAATCTCCAAATATGGGAGTAGGGTTACCCACGGATGGATCAGAATTGAAAATCCGTAAAAAAACCCTGTTAAAAGGAGAGGTAACACCGGCATATCCTGTGCTGTAAGCAAAGAATGATGCTTGAGTTAAATTCCATGCTCCAATTACAGTAAAGTTGTCAATTATAGTAAAACCCCCATCAATAGAAGCACCATAACCGGCACTGGTATTTGGGTTTTGTACTTCACTCCAGGTATAACCTGCAGGAGCTGCAGATCCATCAGAAGAGGTTGCCCCTGTACTTAATGGACCATTTACATAAGTTTGGGCAGTAGCCAAACCTGTAAATAAGGAAAGAAATAGCACCGCCAGTGTGGCGCTTTTGATAACTCTCCTTAAATAGTTGAAAGTAATTTTAGATTGCATAATATTAGTTTGTTTTAAAATAGATTTCACTTTTACAGATTGAGAAAAGTGAATGCATTTAGTTTTTAGTGTAGCTGTGATAGAAAGACATCCGGGAATTCAAATAATAAAATGAATTTATTAATTGTCTTTTTTGGCATCTACTTTTTTATCTGCAGCTGCAGCATTTTGTTTAATAGCAGGATTTTGTTGCCCCTGGTCATAAGCTTTCGCTATGGCAATTTTTTGAGCTAATCGCTCAGCCTTTTGCTGGCTGGTTGCAGTGGTTTGTTTCTTGCTCTGTGCCTTAGAAGCCGGCTTTTGTGCAGTAGCAATAAAACCAAAACCTAAAGCAATGAAAGCAGTAAGTAAGATTTTTTTCATTTTTTTTAATTTTGTTAAAACAATAAGTTATCAAATGTACATAAAATTATAAATCAACAGCAATAATTTTATCGTGATAATGATGACTGTAGCACTTCCATTTCGGCCCATCCATGCCGGGGAATAGCCCGCAAAGAATTCGGGGTTAGTAAATTTCAGCCGGGAAGAATCATTTTTTAATGAATTTATGAAAAAAAACGGTTATAAAAAATGCCTGTTGGTTTTTTTGCCGGTTATTTTATAAAGAGCGCTTTTAATTCACTGGCATCATCGGGTTTCATTTTTCCTCCCAATATCAGCCTGAGTTGCCGGCGCCTTAAAGCCCCATCAAATAATGCCTTTTCTTCTTCTGTTTCGGGGATTAAGGCATTCACTTTTCGGGGTTTGCCTGTAGGGTCTAAAGCAACAAAAGTATAGTAAGCTTCATTGCTTTTATACTTGTATTGCTGTAAGGCATCTTCACCCCATACATTCATATGAACTTCCATGCTGCTGTTAAAAGAACGGGTAACTTTTGCTTCTATATGCACTACATTTCCCAGTTTAATGGGATTTTCAAAACTTATATTATCAACAGAAGCGGTTACTACCGGTGCGCCGCAATGTTTCATAGCAGCCAGGGCGGCGGCAATATCCATCCAGTACATTAATCGGCCCCCCATCAGGTTGCCGAAAGTATTGGTATCATTGGGTAAAACAAGCTCTGTCATAATAACGAGTGATTTGGAAGCAGCCTTATCCATAGTATTTTTTTTTTGCAAATATAGTTATGCAGGATAGTAAGTAAATGTGGCGATCTTTTTTCCTGCCATCATTTTTATTTGGCAGTTCATTGCTCTTTTCTCAATTTCGATTAAAATACCAATGTATATGATATCTTTTGATAATACAGAACTGGCTTATGCTTATAAATCCAATAAAGAATTAAAAAGGGCTCATTTTCTTTTTTCCATGATGGGCAGTCCGTTTATTTTAAAAATGGCAATAAAACTCACGCCCCTTGCTATAAACTGGCATTTGCCATTTACCAAAACGGCATTGCGATCCACCATTTTTAAACAATTTATTGGCGGCGAAACCCTGGAAGAAACCGCCCCGGTTGCAGAAAAACTGGGCCGCTTTCATGTGCAAACTATATTAGATTATGGCGTAGAAGGGGGAAACAATGGCGAAAAGGGATACGACCAGGCTACCGATGAATTTATAAAAGTGATTAATTATGCCGCTACCCAGGAAAATATCCCGTTCATGAGCATTAAAATTACGGGCATAGTGCGAAGCGGTTTGCTGCAAAAGTTAGATACCCTTATGCATCAGCAAAACGATACTTTAATGAAGAATTATGAAGCCGCCATACAAAAATTACCGAATGAGGAAAAGGAAGAATGGCAACGGGTATTAAATCGTTTTATTCGTATTTGTGAAACGGCAAAAGCGAAGGATATCGGCGTTTTGGTGGATGCAGAAGAATCCTGGATACAAGACCCGGTAGATGCCATGACGATGATGATGATGGATGTGTATAATAAAGAAAAGGCATTGGTTTTTAACACCCTTCAGTTATACAGGCACGACAGGTATGAATTTTTAAAAAAGAGTTACGAAGCTGCGGAGCAAAGGAATTTTATACTGGCTGTAAAATTAGTACGGGGCGCCTATATGGAAAAAGAAAGAGAAAGGGCATTGGAACTGGGCTATGCCTCACCCATCCAACCGGATAAGCAATCCTGCGATGCTGATTATGATGCATCTGTTGATTACTGCATTGCCCATGTAAATAGAATTTGTATGATCCTGGCATCGCATAATGAATTGAGTAACCTGCGTTGTGTTGAATACTTAAAAGAAAATAAAATTCCTTTTGATCATAAGCATGTTCATTTTTCACAATTATACGGCATGAGTGATAATATTACTTTTAACCTGGCTCATGCGGGATTGAATGTAAGTAAATACCTTCCTTTTGGCCCCATAAAAGATGTTGTGCCTTACCTCATGCGCAGGGCCCAGGAAAATAGTTCTGTATCGGGACAAACGGGAAGGGAATTAAGTACGATTGAAAAAGAATTAAAAAGGCGGAACCAAAAAAATTAAAGTTTAATAACGGCCTTTGTTGTAATGGCATACACCGTATCTTCTTTCGCAGGGGTAATGGGAAACGTGCCGGTAAATTTTCCAAATGCTGGCATAATACCAAATCGCTTGCTGAAACAAAAACAAGGTACTTGTAAATGCTGCCGCCCCTTGCCTTTTAATTGTATGGCCGGGTGCACATGGCCGCTAAAACAAAATACATGTTCCGCTTCATGATCAAGGATATCATGAGTAAAGCAAAAAGAAGATAGTTCCCATTTTTTTTCATGAACAATGATACCGGCTGCTTCATAAAACTCCTTTGATAAAATATCATGGTTCCCTTTTACCAGGTGAAAATCAATACCGGCTATATCTTTTCTCCACCTTAAAAATAATTGAAGTTCTTTATTTTCCCGGCTATGAAAAAGGTCACCGATTATAATAATTTGTTTTGGTTTTTGAAATTGAATGATGGCCAGCAGTCTTTGCATATCATCTTTAAAAACCGGCTGGGGTACCGCAATGCCGTTTTTACGAAAATGCCCGGATTTGCCTAAATGCAGGTCACTTAAGATAATAGCCTGCTGTTCTTCCCAATAAATATAATGTTCAGTAAAAAGCAGGAAATGATGCCCGTTTATTTTATGAAGGATATACGCACTCATAAAGCAAAAATAGGGTGGTTGTTTTTGTAATTTTGTTATATCAATTAAGATTTAATATTTTGCACGTTAAAATATATCATAACTACTATGCAAGACAATTCAACAACACAACTGGATTCAGGAGAGTTTGATGCCCCTCAAAGGCCGCAAATGCTCAATATACTTACTATACTTACCATTGTAGGTTCCAGTATATTCCTGTTATTATCCCTGGCTTCGCCCTGGACTACCAGGTTTTCAAGAAACATGATTACCAAACAGCTTGAATCGGGAGGAAATAATTTAACGGAATCGCAAATGGTAAAAATGCGTGAAGGGCTTACCAAACTAGACCTGTTACAACAAAACATGGTTCCATTCATCATTATTTCGGTGGTAGGCCTTGGCCTTTGTCTCTTTGGCGCTATTCTGATGCGAAAATTAAAGAAAGATGGATTTTGGATTTACCTGGCTGGGCAAATTGTTCCGCTGATTGGTACTTTCTTTATTATGGGCAGTGCCCAATTAACTGATATGAATTCGGTAATAGGCATGGCCATTTCATTGGTATTTGTTGTGCTATATATGACCCAAAGAAAATACTTGGTTTATTAATGAAATTTTTATGGGTCTTCAAAAGTTTCTTTATAACAAATATTTATTGAATTTAAATTCTTGTTCCCAATCTAATTGAAATAGATTTGCAGCGTAAAAAAACAAAGTATGAAAAAAATAATGGGATTTGCAGTGGCCGTTTTATTAACCACCATGGCAACCGCTCAAAACAAAACAGCTCACAGTCTTGAATACAAAACGGCAGCCGGTATTAAAGTATGGGATGGTGTGGGCTTATCTTTAAAAACTTTTATACAGGATAAAGCAGCCCTGGAGTTTATCGGATTTTTTAATAGTGCAGGCGCCCGTATTACCGGCTTGTACGAGTTTCATGGTGATTTAAATACCGAAGGGAATTTAAAATGGTATATTGGCCCCGGTGCTCACGTTGGGTTTTATAAAGGGAATAATACCCTGGTGGGGATTGATGGTGTAGTGGGGCTGGATTATAAATTTAATGAATTGCCATTAAATATTTCATTGGATTGGCAACCTTCATTTGAATTTTCTAAGGGATATGGTTTTGCAGGAGGCTGGGGAGGCTTAGGCATCCGGTATACTTTCTAAAAAAATAAATTTTATAAGACAGGAGAGGAGCCCGGCTCCTCTTTTTTTATGAAGGTATGACTGGTTCGGCATTCCCGGGAGAAAAGCATTGTTTTATTTTTCCAGTAAGATCTGTGTTCAGCATATCGCATGCCGTAAGGATCATATTTTTAAAAGCAATGGCTGTGGAAATACCATGCCCGATAATTACCGGTTTGGCCACTCCCAATACCGGTACGCCGCCATAGGTTTCAAAATTGAAGCGGTTAAAATGCTCATCGTTTATATTTCTCCTGATCACCATATCGTAAACGCTTTCTGCCAGTTTTAAAACTACGTTACCGGTAAAGCCATCGCATACCATTACATCGGCTTTGTTAATTAAGAGGTCCCTGCCTTCTATATTCCCGATAAAATTTAGCTGGCCATTGTTTTTTAATAAGGGATAAGTGGCCTGCATAAGTATATTTCCTTTTCCTTCTTCTGCGCCTAAATTTACGAGGCCTACCCGGGGGCTTTTAATTTTTAAGATATGCTCAGCAAATAATGATCCCAGTAAAGCAAACTGGTTTAAAAGTTCCGGTTTGCAATCGGCATTTAAACCTACATCCACCAAGAGGCCCAGGCTCCCGTCTTCCCGGGGCATATAGGCCCCAATGGAAGGCCGAATTACACCCTCAATAGTTTTTATGCTAAAAAGCGATCCTACCATCATGGCGCCGGTATTGCCGGCACTAATAAAGGCATCACATTTTCCCGATGCCAGTAAATGAAACCCGGTTGAAATAGACGATTGTGGTTTTTCTTTTAAGGCTTTTGTGGGATGCTCATGCATTTCAATAACCTGGGTAGTAGGTATAATGGAATAAGCAGACCCCGGTAAAGGGGAATGCTCCATTGCTGCTTTTAATTTAGCTTCATCTCCTATTAAAAGGAGATGTACATCCGGCGTATGGTTTTGTAAAAATGCTAAAACACCTTTCACTGCTTCTAAGGGTGCAAAATCGCCACCCATCATGTCAATACCTATTGTCTTCATCCTCGATAATTACAATTAAAAATTCCAAAATCCGGATTGAAGTTACTCAATCCAAATTTTGGAATCAACTTTTTTGCAAAAAAACAAATTCAATTAAGCCTTAAGCGGTGCTTTTTCAGCAACCAGTTTGCCTTTATAATATAATTTTCCTTCACTTACATGAGCACGGTGACGCACATGCATTTCACCTGTTGTAGCATCTTTGCTTAGCGTGTTGGCTACAGCTTTATAATGCGTTCTTCTTTTTGCACTACGTTGTTGACTATGGCGCCTTTTTGGATTTGGCATGACTCTTTATTTTTTATTATTTTTTAATTTTCTTTAAACTTATCCAGGCCTTTCCAAAGGCTGTTGGCGTTGTTCTCCGAAGTTCTTTCTTCCATTTCTTTTAGTTTTTGCAGTACTTCCTGGTTACAGGTAGCATTTCCCTGTTCATCGGGGGCACACATGCGTTGCATGGGTACACTCAGTAATACAAATTCATACACCAGGTCGCTGATGTGCAGGTGACTTTCCGTTCGGGATATATAAAGTATATCCGGATCTTCTTCCTGGTCATTCATTTCTTCGGGATTATCCACCATTTTTACAACCATATTAAACTCATCCCAAAGGTCTAAATGCAAGGGATTGCCACAACGGTCGCAATTTACTTCGGTACTGCCACCCACCTCAAATTTTAATAGCATGAAACCCGATTTTTTATCGAGTAACAATTTAATATGAGCCTGGGTATGGCTGAGATCTGTATTACCTTTTTCTGCAAAGAACTTATCATCGAGATCAAAATTGAACTCATGAACACCGGGCTTCAATCCCACAAACGCAATGTCAAATTCCCTTCTATTGGCCATCGTGTTCCTTTTTAAAGGACGGCAAAGGTAATATATTTTTTGAAAAAAGGGATTGCAAACCTGTTTTATTAATTCAAAATTACAAATTATTGTTTTTCCTTAGTTTTAAAGAATGAAAACGGAACGAAAGCAAAAGCTAACCCTTTGTATATTAGTGCTTTTATGTATTTGTATTCACCTCTTTGGTTATTTTCCTATGGCTGTGGAAAAGGGATATGCCAATGGATTTTATCCTGTTTTTTCAAGGCAATTGCGTTTTTTAACCGGCTGGCTGCCCTGGAGCCTGGGAGATGTGTTGTATGGATTATTAGCCATTTGGCTTGTTTGGAAAATATTTCAATTTATAAATTGGATATATAAGAAGAAATGGAAAGGCTTACCTCTTGCATTTTATAAAGCAACTTTGCTGAAAGGATTGATGGTATTAGCCAGTATTTATATTGTGTTTAATGTGTTTTGGGGTATTAATTACGATAGAATGGGAATACGATGGCAGTTGGGACTGCTCCCGCAAAAATATACCAAGGCTGATTTAATAGAGATAAATGACCTGCTACTTACTAAACTAAATAATAGCAAAGCCTACCTGGTAAGGGAACAAATTAAACTACCCGATGTGAAAGGCCTGGTACCCGATGTAAAAAAAGCCTACCGGGAAGCCAGTTACAAATTCCCATTTTTGAAATATCAAAATGCATCATTAAAACCGGGTTTATGGAGTATTTGGCAAAGCTATACTGGCATTACGGGTTATTATAATCCATTTACCGGTGAGGCGCAGGTAAATAAAAAAATCCCTGCTTTTTTATTGCCTTATACCAGTTGTCATGAAGTAGCGCATCAATTGGGTTATGCTAAAGAAGATGAAGCTAATTTTGTGGGTTACCTCGCTGCCATGGCTTCCAAAGACACTTTATTTCATTACTCCGTTTACTTTGATCTTTTTTTATATGCCAATCGGAATTTATACATGCTGGATTCTACGGCTGCTAAAACAATAAGTGAAAAACTGAATGATGGGGTAAGGGCAGATATTATAACGATGCGTACATACCAACAGCAGTACCGAAGTTTTTTACAGCCTGTTATTATCTGGATTTACAACCAGTTTTTACTGGGGAACAGGCAGCCCCAGGGTATTTTAAGTTATGATGAAGTGGTGGGCTTTATTATAGCATATCATAAAAAGTTCAAGGTTATTTAAAGGTAGCGGCTAATGTATCCCGGAAACGGGGAGATGATAAAACAGAAAGTTCAAAGCTATTCATCCAATTTTGCAGCATTTCATTTTCTACGGGTGAAAGGTCATTAAAGAAATAACTTAATTCTATACGATCTCCATTTTTTAAAGTGGCATATAAAGTTTTGGTCAATACAAATAAAGTGCTGCCGCCCTTCATGCCCGCATGTTTCAACCATTGCCGGTTTGCCGGATTTTCCATAATCGTTTCCAGGAGCTCGGCAATTACAGCATACGCCTCTTCGCTAAAATATTTACGGTTGTTTAATACATTGGCTATATGAACATATTCTTTGGTAGTAGAAGCGGGTAACCGGTCGGACCATTCTTTTTGCATAGCCAGACTTAAATCCTGCGGCCTGAAACTGGCTTTAAGAATGGTATCATATTTTAAGGCATTGTGCATATCATAAATATACCTGCAATATGCTTCTTCAGATAATTTCTTAATTCCTTTGATAATTTTTTCTTCCTTTATTTTTTTAGGATTTTGATACATAAATAAGGAAGCAACCAAAGGGAATATAGCGGTATGTTTGCTTAGGCCCAGCAACTGGATATTATTTTTTACATTATCCATACCCAGCAGGTCCTGTAGGTACTCAGTATTGGCATTACTGCTAAACATCATCATACCCCGGGCTACATCAACCAGCGGAACACTGTCATTTTGTATGTTGCCTGATTTTTTTTCGTATTGCAACCATTGCAAGTGGGCGCCCCCATCGGTATTGGGGATGTAATATTTATCCAGTTCTTGTAAAGCTACTTTGTCGTTCACATTTACTATATGGCTTCCGGCTTGCTTGGCAAATTCAATGGCAATCATTATTTTAACCGTACTGGCCAGCGGCATCAGTTTATTTTCATTCAGCCTGGCTTTTACGGTATCATTTTGAACGAGGTAAAGAGATGAACGGTTTTTATTGGCCTGTAAAAATTGAAAAAGAGAATCACTGCCTGGCTGTGCAAAAAGGGGAACACAATAAACCATTAACATCATATAACTAAAGACATATTTCATACCATACCGGGTTTAATTTTTAAAAGGCATTTTTCCACATCATACTTTCTACCGGTTTATTGGGCTGCCCACTGTATTTCGCATTTTTTTTCTGGTTGTATTTTACTTCTATTTCACCCTCTACCGGAAAATAAATGAGTTGTCCAATGGGCATTCCTTTATATACACGTACCGGTTGCTTTACGGATATTTCAAGGGTCCAGTTGCCACAAAAGCCTACATCACCTTTGCCTGCAGTAGCATGTATATCAATGCCCAGCCGGCCTGTAGATGATTTGCCTTCTAAAAAAGGAACATGTTCATGGGTTTCGGTGTACTCCATGGTAACGCCCAGGTAAAAATATTGAGGTTGTAATACAATGCCTTCGTCAGGAATTTCAAAATGCCGGATGGTATTGTGTTTTTTAGCGTCTAATTCTGCATCCACATACATAGCCAGGCAGGCGCCCAAATGAACATCATAACTATTACTGCCCAGGCAATCCCGGTTATAGGGTGAAATTTTAATGGAGCCTTTTTCCATTTCCTGTAAAATTCTTTTGTCACTTAGTATCATGTATCAAGTGTTTGTTTGTTAATTTGTAAAATTATAAGTTTCATTTTTCATTTCTGTTTTTATTCGTAATTATGCCACTGGTTTATCAACAAAATATCAACGAAAGCGCCGGTCTTGGTGTATGGCATATTACCGAAGATGAGTCTTTCTTCCTGCATAAGGTATCTTTACTTACTCCTGTAAGCCATGCCCACAAAAGGCTGCAGCATTTGGCTGGCAGGTATTTGCTGAAAGAGTTATTTCCGCAGTTCCCAACAGAACATATTTTAATTGCCGATAGCCGTAAGCCTTATCTGGCTGATGAGTTATACCATTTTTCCCTTTCCCATTGTGGTGATTATGCTGCTGCCATTATAAGCCGGTCGCAGCGGGTGGGCATTGATATTGAATTGCCTCAAAAGAAAGTAGAGGCCTTAAGTGTTAAATTTTTAAGTTCCACCGAAGCAGCGCTTATCCAGTTATTGCCTGCCAATCCCATTCAAAACCTTACCGCTGCATGGAGTATTAAAGAGGCATTGTTTAAATGGTACGGGCATGGAGCATTGGATTTTAAGAAGCACATGCATATTTTAAAAGTATCTTATACGCAAGATTTTTTTACAGCGGAATGTGCCATTTTAAAAGGCGAAAAAACAGAACTAACTGTAACAGGTACTATAATTGAAGATAATTTATTAACCTGGGTAGTACAATGATTTTAGTTACAGGAAATCAGGCTATTCCTCTTCCAGTAAGTTGTTGGTTTCATTTTCTAATTGCATGTTAATTGTTTCCAGTCCTGCAATCCCTTCTACGGAACCTGAAATGTGCAAAGAATTTTGTATGATTAATTCTAATTGTTTTTCCTTTTTCTTCCAGTTCTTTTCATAATCTTCTCTTTCTTTTTGCAACATATTGCGCAGTTGCTTAAACCCATCCCGCATGGCGTTCCAGTTCAGGGTAAACTCGGCACTGGTGAGATAATTGTATAACGCCACCATTTTATCACCTTTATTTTCCTGGTTTTTTTTAGTTTCACTTATTTTAATAATGGCATTCCGTAATACAATGCTCAGGCTTTTCACTTCAGAAAAACTGCAAATATAGATTCCGTTTTTTTCACCAAATTGTGTCATATCTTTTGGCATTGCCCGTGTTACCAATACCGCAATATCTGCTCTTTGGCTCAGCATATCCCTTTTTAATTTCTCCAGCCAGTCCATACCAAAATGTTCGGTACGCTTGCTTTCATAAATAATGCTGCCACAAACCTGGCCCTGGTTATTCCGCACTGTTTGTATACAGTCTGCTCCTTTTACTCCTTTACCTACTTCGGTAATCAAGTCAAATGGAAAGTTGTTTTTTAGTAAGTCTTCCAATGCCTGTTCCTGAACTTCGCCCTGCAGTTGCATAGAACCCTGTTCATGTTTGCGCTTCATTTCATCGGCTAGTTTTTTTTGATCTTCCAGTTGCTTTTCCAGTTCTCTTATTTTAAGTGCATGTTCCGTATCCCGTAAAGCGTTTTTTTCAATTTCCTGTTTTCTTATTTGTTCAGTAAGCAGGTTTCGTTCTTCTTGTAATTTCTTTTGCAACTCTATTTCCAGTTCGGCCTCTTTAAGTTTTAATGCTTGTGCCTGTTTATAAAATTCTACTTCTTTTTCCCTGGCTTGTTTTAACCTGGTTTCATTGTCTGCATTTTGGGTTTGCAGCAATTTCAGTTGTGCTTCAAAATCGCCCGCTATATTTTTACGCAGGGTAGCTTCCATGTTTTCACGAAGGCGTTTTTTTTCAACTTCCATTTTTTCAATATACTCTTCATCTTTTTTGGTGCGCCATTCATTCATCTTATTTCGCAATTCTTTTTCTACTTCATCTCGTATGGCATCACCGGGTTCAAAAAGATGGCCACATTTAGGGCATTTAATTTCCTGGGGCATTTCAAGTGTTTTTTTTACAAGATAATAAATTGAATTGGTAATACAGGCGAAGTTGAGCCAGCTTAAAAGCAAATTTACTACCGGGCCCCGGAAACTTATTTTATCAATTATATTTGTGCATAATTCCATTCATATATGCCAGTTTCACAAGTTCGTATTGCAGCCGGTGATCTTTTTCCCGAAGTTTCTATTGTGATCCTGAACTGGAATGGTAAATTATTTCTTCAGCAATTTTTGCCCTCCGTATTGAACAGTTCCTATCCCCGAAAACGTATAATCATTGCTGATAATGGGTCAACCGATGATTCTGTTGCATTTTTAAAACTTCATTTTCCTTCAGTAGAAATTCTGGAAAGCCCGGTAAATGAAGGTTATGCAAAAGGATACAATACAGCCCTGAAGCAAATACAAAGCGATTATTATGTTTTATTGAATAGCGATATAGAAGTAACCCCCGGCTGGATAGAGTCCATCATTTCGCTGATGCAAATGAATACAAAAATCGCCGCCTGCCAGCCCAAAATATTATCCTATACTTCAAAAGATAGTTTTGAATATGCCGGTGCAAGCGGCGGATGGATTGACAGCCTGGGATATCCTTTTGCCCGGGGACGGGTATTTGATACTTGTGAAAAAGATACGGGGCAATATGACGATGCCCGGCCTTGTTTTTGGGCAAGTGGCGCAGCCTTATTTATCAGGCCGGATTGTTTTTTTTCGGTGGGTGGTTTTGATGAATATTTTTTTGCACACCAGGAAGAAATTGACTTATGCTGGAGATTGCAAAGGGCAGGATATTGCATTTATGTACAACCAGCCTCTACTGTATACCATGTAGGGGGTGGCACATTGCCTAAAGAAAATAAATTGAAAACCTATCTCAACTTTAGAAATAACCTGGTAATGCTTTGTAAAAACTACCCGGTTACCCAAAAAGGATGGAAAATTTTCATACGCCTTGTACTGGATGGGGTATCTGCCATCAAATTTTTGGCCGATGGCCATAGCAATGGTTTTTTTGCCGTTCTAAAAGCACACAGGCATTTTTTTTATTGGCTGTTTTTTAAAAAGAAATCAAAAAATAAGCCCGGCAGGCAGCAACCGGATAAAGCAGTAAAATACAATGGGCTTATTGTATGGGACTATTTTATTGCAAAGAAGAGAACCTTTTCTGAAATTACGGCATCCAAAAAATGATTATTTGAAGTGCAAACCTTATTTTTGCTTTGAAAATATACTGCAATGGAAAAAGAAAAAGAGTTTATAGATAATTCTCATAAAGATCTTGCACACAATTGGGTTTCTACTTCAAGGTTTATTTGGCTTTGCCAGATTTTTTTATTTTTAGCACTCGTATTAGGCGGTTGTTATAATTTATATACCCATCGTTACAAAGGTCATCCGCAAGTGGAAGTTCCCGATAACACATTATATAATCCAAAATATAAATAAAAATTTTGGAATTCAGAATCAACCCTTATTTTTGCAGTCCTTAAAAAAAGGAACGTTCTTTTAAGGTGTTCAAGAAGCAACTCATGATATTATTTTTTTCATGAGGAAATACAAAACATGGAAAATGTTTACTTGCTTCTATTAGTTCTTAATGCGGAAGTAGCTCATTTGGTAGAGCACGACCTTGCCAAGGTCGGGGTGGCCGGTTCGAGCCCGGTCTTCCGCTCATTATTTCCCGACCTGGTTCGGGATTTTTTTTCAAACTAAGTGTCACTCGGGTGGTGGAACTGGTAGACACGCAGGACTTAAAATCCTGTTCGCAGCAATGCGAGTGTGGGTTCAATTCCCATCCCGAGTACGGGCAAAAGGTTATCGATTATTCCGATAACCTTTTTTATTTTACCAGGGCTGGTAATTCCGTATACATGACTTCTGCGGATGGATGGGGACTGGTTCTAAAATCTTTGGCAACTGGATGGGCATCCAGGTAAGCTTTATGTAAATCTTTATTTACCAGTTCCAATATCTCCTCATCTGTAAGGTTGGGTAAAATCCAGCGCCGGGCATCCTCTTCTGTAAAAATAACCGGCATTCTTTTTTTAATATTATGCACCTGCTCCATGATGCCAATTGCTTTCTTAGTAACAATGGCAAAAGTATCTATTAGTTCCCCGGTTTCTGTATCTGTAAATGGCTGATAAATGCCAGCCATATAAAAATAATTATGCCCCGGCATAAAAACACAATACGGGTAGGTATCGGTTTGCTTTAAAACTTTTCCTGATTTACCCGTTTTTGGCATGTGCCTCCATTCAAAAAAACCGGATGATAATACCAGGCAACGCCGGTTACGGGCAGCATCTTTAAAGGAAGTTTTATCAAACATTTCTTCACCAATGGCATTAAGGGTGAGTCGGGGCGGGTGATAGCCCCGCTCGTCTTTATATCCTTTTCTGAATTTTTCTGCATCTGCCCGGGTATGAATAAAAGAAGGGATGAGCCCCCATTCCATAAAAGATAAATTTACATCCATCCCATCGGGGCTGGGTTTTAACACCGGCCATTCCCTGTAATCAAATCCAGATTGAAAAGGAATCTGTAATCTTTCATATTCTAACCGGGTAAGTTCTTTTAAAATTTCTTTTAAACGCAGGTATTGCTTACGGGGCATTTGAATACTATTGGCAACACACATATCTTTTCTTTTTATTCAATATTACAAATAAGAAATTTTGTTTTTTAAAATGATTTGCTAAAAATGAATTTTAAAAATAGCAGGCTCTGCGCTTAAAAGTTTATTTTTAAGTATGGTTTCTAAATTATTAAACTGGAAAGGTATTCTCATACTGGTAGCGATTGCTATTGTAATAGGCAGTTTATATTATTCTAATTACCTGGCTAAAAAAATTGCCCTGGATGAACGCCGTAAAATAGAACATTGGGTAGAAGCTGTTACAGAAGTGGGTACCAGCCCCACACAAAGTAACTTAACGGGCCGTGTACTGGTAGAAAACAGTAAAGATATTCCCATTATTGTAGTAACTGAAAAAGATAGCGTGCTGGATTCCCGGAATTTAGATACAACCCGTATAACACACGACCCGGATTATATTTTGCAGAAACTGAAAGAATTTAAAAGTCAAAATAAGCCCATCGTTTGGAGAAACCCTTTTAATATTAAAGAGAATAACCTGGTGTATTATGGGGAGTCAAAATTGCTAAAGCAAATTCGCTATTTTCCAATGGCACAATTGATCGTGGTTTTTTTATTTATTGGCATTTTATTGTATGCAGTAAGTATTACCAATAAAAGCACTCAAAACCAGGTATGGGCAGGCATGGCAAAAGAAACAGCCCACCAGCTGGGTACGCCCTTATCATCCTTACAAGGCTGGGTAGAAATGTTAAAAGAAACTGCAGGCAGTGAGAAAATTGCCATTGAAATGAACAAGGATGTAGAGCGTTTAAAATTAGTGAGCGAACGATTTGGTAAAATTGGCAGTACCCCACAGTTAGAAGAAGAGGATTTATTGCTTCATATACAGAATATGGTAGCATATATTAAAAGGCGGGCCCCGGAAAAAGTGAATTTTCATGTAAAATCAAATGTAGCGGGTGAGTTGCCTGCCATGATTAACGCCCCATTATTTGATTGGGTTATTGAAAACCTTTTAAAAAATGCTCTGGATGCCATGGAAGGGCATGGTAATATTGATATTGATGTAAAAAATGAACTTACCCAAATTATAATAGATGTAAAAGATACCGGCAAAGGAATTGGTAAACAAAGCATAGCGAAAGTATTTACGCCGGGGTTCACAACAAAAAAAAGAGGCTGGGGGCTGGGCCTGTCACTTACCAGGCGCATTATTGAACAATACCACAAAGGCGAAATTTTTGTAAAACATAGTGAGGTGGGGAAAGGAACTACATTCCGGATTATTTTAAAAAAATGATGCTGAATCAGTATAAAAATTATATTCTTCATGTGAAGCATAATTTTTATTTTTGCAAACTTCAGTATGCGGCGATGGCGAAATTGGTAGACGCACTACTTTGAGGTGGTAGCGCCCGAAAGGGCGTGGGAGTTCGAATCTCCTTTGCCGCACCGGGCTGTTCATTTGAACAGCCTTTTTTTATGGATGTGGCAGGTAAACTTCGTAAACGGCACTAAACAGGTAATATTTTTTTGTTGCCGGTTCTAAACATTTGTAACGGGTTCTTATTTTTTCACCTTTTATGAAACTACGCCCTTTTGCAATATGAAACAGGCTGCCGGGCGGTATTTGCTCCAGGAGATAATGGCGCTCTTTTTTTACATCGTAATTTCTTAACACCCGTAATAGTTTTTCATCACTGCAACTGCTGGCTGCCGGGTTCTTCAATGAATGCAGCAATACCGATTCTACATCTGCAGGAAATATCTTATGGGCTATAAATTCTTTTAAGATCATAGCATATTCATGTTTCCATTCCTTACCATGGGGAGGTACTTTGTTTTTAAACTTTTCGTAGGTGAACAAATGTGCCAATTCATGTAAGAGTGTAATTAAAAAAGAATATTTATTCAACGAACCATTCACACTGATGCGATGGCCCTTTGTACCATGGGCATGGCGGTAATCACCTAAAACACTACTTCGGTTACGGGTAATGGTAAGTTGCACCTGGTATTGCTGAATATAGCCAAGAACCCACTGAAAACTATTTTCTGGAAGATAAGGCGCTAATGCATCTAAAGGATAGCGTTTAGCCATTATGCTTTTTATTCAGTTTAAGCGTTACGAATACTTCAGCGGTTAAATAAGCCATATAAATAAATAACCCAATTAAAATAGAAGCGGCGCTAAAGTTTTTATTTATCAGCAATGCATATACCAGCACCGCAATAACACAGAGCAGCATTTTTATGATGATCCCGCTCATGATACTCCTGATAAAAACATTTGGGTTGGTATGTTGTAATGCTTTTTTCTGAATTAAAAATACAAGGATGCTAATGAGCAGGAAAAAAATATTGGCAGCATGCAGCAGGTACACATCAATCCCTTTATTTTCTAAAAAGCGATGGAACAGCAGGATCATTACTGTAAAAGTAAAGAAGACGATGAGGTAGGGAATTAAAAGCCTGGATGGATTTTGCATGTATTTCTATTTGGGGCCTGGTATTTTTAAACCAGCAAAGTTAATACCCAAACAGCATTAGCCGTACACCCCCGTGTTCAATCATTTATATTTATAATAAACAGGAGAGTGGGTGATTCCACAATAACAGGAAGGGCTGGCATCATCAAAATAATAAAAAATGAATTTTTTATTCATTTACCACAAGTTGAAGTTCCTTATTCAGCTCCACAACATTCGCTCCCATTTTACACTGGCCATTAAAGCTGGCTGTAGTTTCCATTAATAATTTTCCTGTACTGATATCACCCTCTACTACAGCATTTCCTTTTAATTGTAAAAGATCGGTAATAATTAGTGAACCTTTAATATGGCCGCTGATTTCAGCTTGTTTACACCACACATTTCCTTCTACAACGGCAGATGGCCCAATAATCACTTTTGCCTTACTTCGAATACTGCCTTTTAAAGTGCCATCCATACGAAGATCGCCCTCGCTCTCCAGGTTGCCGGTAATGGCTACACTGTTGTGAATGAGGCTGGCTACGGTACACTGTTGTTTTTCTGCAAAAGATTTTACTTTAGATGTAAACATGATAAGCGCTTTTAATGTAAATAAAAGGGGTGTAAAAGGCTAACGCTTATCTGGCAAAAATATTCTTAATCGTCGGAGTTTTCTAATTTGGGAAGTGATAATTTGTTGGTATCCAATGAGATAACTTTTCCACTTAAAACCTTTTGAATGTTATTTAAATAGTTATCCTGCATTCTTAAAGCATGTTCCATGGAGTCTGTTCTCATTTTTAATTCACGCAACTCTTTTACCTGGCGGGCGCTACCCATCCCTACCCCCGGCAAATAATATTTTAAGGGTGTAAAAATGATGAGTGCTGCCGTAAGCCCGGTCATTAAAATGAATAAAACACTAAAAACCGTGTAAACGCCCCAACGGGATAGCCTGAAGCGGGTAACCTCTTCATAGGTATCTTCATTTAAGATCACCATCCGGTACCTGTTACGCAATCTTTTTAATGTGCTATTATTCTCCATAACCTGGTTGATATTTGTAAAATTAAGAAACGCTGCTGAGGGATTGAAATCTAATTCACAGAGGTGATGTATTGTAAATACCCGAAATGTAAGTGATATATTCATAAATATACCTTCATTTTATGATACCGGGCTTTACTGTATTAATTTTTAATAATTTTCACATGAGTAACCTGTTCTCATTCATTTGTATAAACTAATTTTGAATATTGAGTATTTAGTAAAAAAATGCGATATTGAGCGTTATATAACAACCCCGGTTCTTCATGATCAAACAACCTGTAGTTTTAGTATGTAGTATTCTTTTTTGCTCCTTTTTTATGAAGGTGGCCGATGCACAGCCTACCTGGGTTTTTGATCCTTTTGGAAAAGAGAAAAAACCGGAGCAATATGAAAATAAACAGCTGGCATCGGAAAAAACCGCTGATAAGAAATATACTTTTACCCGTAAAATAATTCAGAATACGGTTTCACATTATAATTATTATTTCAATGCCAATAATAAATTAAATGCGGTAATAGAAAGAGCCAAAATGTCGAACAAAGACGATTATGGGAAACTTCTTTCTTTTTATCCATATTCATTAGAAAATACAGCCTCACAAAAAATAGAATTAGATTCGGTTATTTATAAATCTACAGCAGGTATCCTATTGCATGATTTAAGAACGAACTGGGTAGATAATTTTTATTTGCTTATTGCAAAAGCCTATTTTCTTCGCCAGGATTTTGATTCAGCGGCACTTACCCTCCAGTTTATTAATTATAACCTGGCGCCCCGCAGTAAAAAAGAAGGTGATGATGATAAATTGGTGGGATCTAATGAAAGCCATCAAAATGGTGCATTATCTATTGCCAATAAGGAGAAAAGAAATTTCTTACAAAAGACATTTACTTTACCTCCCAGCCGAAACGATGCCCTGCTTTTACTGGCCCGAACATTTATTGAGCAAAACGAATATGGGGATGCTGCTGGCTTACTGAATATTCTGCAAAATGACCCCAACTTACCCAGGCGCTTGCAAAATAACCTGGAAGAAGTGAATGCATACTGGTTTTTTAGTCAAAAAAACTATGATAGCGCTGCCAATCATTTAGAAAAAGCGCTAAGCGCCGCCGATACCAAACAGGATAAAAGCAGGTGGGAGTATTTGCTGGCACAGCTGTATGAAATAAATGGCGATTTTGATAAAGCCTCTCTGTATTATACAAAAGCAGGCAGCCATACCACCGATCCGGTAATGGATATTTATTCACATTTGAATAATGCTAAAATGTGGAGAGACCGGGGTGATTTTAAACAACTGGATAATTCTATCAACAATTTATTGAAGATGGCCAGGCGGGATAAATATGAAAACTACCGGGATATTATTTACTACTCGGCGGCACAACTCACCTTACAAAAGCCCGACACCCTGAACAGTATCGCTCATTTACTAAAAAGCACAAAATATAATAATGGCAATATCCCTTATAAAAACAAAGCATTTTTAGACCTGGGAAATATTGCCTTTGAACAAAAAAGATACCGGGATGCCCATCGTTATTATGATAGTTTACAATTAGAGGACCCCGAATTGGAAGCCAAAGCAATGCAGTTAGAAGAACGTAAGCAGGTACTCGGAAAATTATCCGGTTATTACGAAGACCTTGAACGGGAAGACAGTTTGCAAAATGTAGCCATGCTGAGTGCAGGAGAAAGAGATGCCCTTATAAAACGGGTTATAAAAAAATACAGAAAAGAACAGGGATTAAAGGAAAGTGATGATTTTATTGGGAATTCATTAATCACTTTTAATAATACAAAAGATAAACCTGTTGATCTTTTTTCCTCTTCTGCAAAAGGAGACTGGTATTTTAATAATAACAGCATGAAGGCAAAAGGCTTTTCTGCTTTTAAATCTAAATGGGGCAAGCGTGAGAATGTAGATAACTGGCGCCGGAAAGCTGCCATGGAATCAGCCTTGCAACAAATAAAATCAGCCCAAAATAATAACAATCCGGATGAACCCATGGCACCCGAAGATTCGATGGCTGTTGCAGGTGGCCGGCATATACTTACGGCCAATGATTACAATTATGAAACCATGATGGCAAACCTGCCATTAACGGCCGAGAAATTAGATAGCAGCAATGCCATTGCAGCCTCCAGCATGTTGCATATAGCTAAAATTTTTCAAAATGATTTACAGGAATATGGAGAAGCTATAGCAACCTATCTTAAATATATTGACCGTTTTTCACCCTCAGAAAATGATGCCGAAGTGTATATGGGTTTATATTATTGCTATACCAAGCTGGGTAATGTAAACCAGGCTGCTTATTATAAAAATATCATTACCCATAAATATGCTGATACCCATTACGGTAAAATGATTTTAGATCCGGCTTCATTAGATTCTACAAAAAATAATGAGGTAGTTACACAGCGCTATAAAGCCATCCTGGATTTATATGTAGAAGGTAAATATGCAGAAGCAGAGATGGCCAAGCAAAAAAATGATAGCTTATACGGAAATAATTACTGGACGCCCCAACTGCTCTATATTGAAGCAGTACATTATATAAAAGAAAATAATGACAGCCTGGCAATTGCTACTTTACAAAGTTTGCAAACACTTTTCCCGGCTTCGCCATTAAAAGAAAAAGCAACTACAATGATAGAAGTGCTGGGCCGCAGGAAGCAAATTGTTGATTACTTAAATAACCTGGAAATTACACGGGCAGAAGAAGATAAGGTAATGATCGCTGATGAAAGTAACCGGGTGAATGTAAAACCGGCCCAGGTAGAAATTGTACCGAACAAACCCATATCAGCACCCGTTGCTCCCCGGGTGAATATGGCAGATTCGCTAATTAAAGTTCCTGAAGTGTACAAAAAAGACGGCTTTGTTTTAAATCCTAAATCTGCCCATTTGGTGATTATGATTTTAGATAAAGTAGATGGCGTATATGTAAATGAAGCTAAAAATGCCTTTGCCCGATTTAACAGGGAAAGTATGGCTACCGTAAACATTCTGGTGAATAAAGAAGTATTGGATGAAAGCCGTCAAATGCTGGTATTCTCAACGTTTGAAAATGCAGATGCAGCCATACAATATTATAATAAAATTAAAAGGGCAGCACCTACCGAAGTATCCTGGCTACCTGCTGCTAAATATTCTTTCCTGATTATTACGCAACCCAATCTTGATCTGTTAAAAGAAAATAAAGATGTACAGGCTTACCGCCAGTTATTGAATAATAATTACGAAAATAAATTTTAAGCTTACTCGCTAATTAAAAGAAAACTATGAGCCGTTCCGTTAAAATATTATGGACTTTATTTTTTGGCGGCCTTGCCCTGGTATTGTTGATTTTTTTACTGGCAGGCTTTGGGGTATTTGGTAAAATGCCTTCCTTAACGCAATTAGAAAACCCGGAGGCTGATCTTGCCAGCGAAGTCATCAGTGCCGATGGTCTCCTGATGGGAAAATATTATTCTGAAAACCGGAGTGAAGTAAAATATACTGATATTTCTCCCAATGTGATTCATGCTTTAATAGCCACTGAAGATCAGAATTTTTATGAACATTCAGGTATTGATGCCCGTGCTGTTGCCCGGGCCGTAATTAAGTTAGGCACCGATGGCGGGGGAAGCCCCATCACCCAGCAGCTGGCCAAGATGATTTTGAAACAAGGCAAAGGAAATATCCTGGAAAGGGGATTAGATAAAGTAAAGGAATGGATTGTGGCAGTAAGGCTTGAAAGAAATTTTACAAAAGAAGAAATTCTAACCCTGTATTTAAACCGTGCTGCCTGGGGCAATTTATATGGCATCAGGAATGCCAGCCTCACTTATTTTCAAAAGGAACCTGCCCAATTAAAAATAGAAGAAGCGGCTGTATTGGTAGGCATGCTCAAAGGTTTTATCTACAATCCTATTTCCCGGCCGGCCGCTTCGCTTATGCGGCGCAATACGGTGATACAAAGGATGGCAGATTGCAAACAAAAATATTTACAGCAATCTGAAGCCGATAAAATAAAATCAAAACCCCTTATCACCAACTACAAACCTATTGACGAAGCGATTGGTATTGCTCCGTATTACAGGCGCACTCTTATTGATGTGATGAAGAAATGGTGCCAGGCCCATACCAACCCAAAAACAGGAGACCCCTATGATTTATACCGGGACGGATTAAAAATTTATACCACCATAGATTCCCGTATGCAGAAGTATGCAGAAGAAGCCGTGGATCAGCACTTGCCTGTAATTCAAAAAAAATTAAATACCTCATTAAAAGGCCGTACTGAAAAATTATGGAAAGGGCATGAAGATATTTTAGAACGTGCCATTAAATATTCTGAACGGATGAAAGCCATGAAAGAAGCCGGGATTAGTGATGCTGATATCCGAAAGAGTTTTGATGTACCTGTAAAGATGAAAATATTTTCCTGGTGGGGCAATAATAAGCATGAACGGGATACTGTGATGACACCTTTGGATTCTATAAAATATCACAAGCAATTGTTACAATCGAATTTTGTAGCCATGGATCCCAAAACCGGTGAAATAAAAGCGTATGTAGGCGGTATAGATTACAGGTGGTTCAAGTATGACAACGCTGCAGCCATGAGGCAGGTGGGTTCTACTTTTAAACCCTTACTGTATACCCTTGCGGTAACAGATGCAGGGTATACACCCGAAACCATTATCCCCGGCGGCTCTCTTACCTTAGGCGGTAAAACTATTACCGGCGGGGGTGGCACGATGGCCTATTGCCTGGCCCAGTCAAAAAATGCGGCTGCATGGAGGCTCATGTCAGTAATTGGGGTTAAGCGAACTATTGAATTTGCTCATCAATGTGGTATTAAAGTAGATATTCCCCCGTACCCTTCAATCGCATTGGGCTCTGCTGAAATTCCCATGTTACAAATGTTGCAGGCATATACCATGTTTCCAAATAAAGGATATAATACAGAACCGGTTTATTTAACCCGGATAGAAGATAAAAACGGTAACCTCATTTTTGAATTCCCGGTGGCGCAAAGTAAACAGGTGATTGGAGAAGTAGATGATTACACGATGGTGAAATTGATGGAAGGCGTGGTTAAATCCGGTACCGCCCGGTCCTTAAACGGCTATAAAATCCCGGTAGCCAAAGCAGGTAAAACGGGTACTACCAATGGAAATACCGATGGATGGTTTATAGGTTATACCCCCGATTTATTAGCCGGATCCTGGGTGGGGTGCAGCGATCCCTTTATTCCTATTTATCAAAATAATGCAGGCGGTGCAGAAATGTCGGCGCCACGCTGGGGTATTTTTATGAGTAAAGTGGCGGCAGATAAAGAAATTAATTATGTAAAGCAAAAAGACTTTGATGAGCCGGCAGAATTAAAGATGAACCCAATTTATGCCGACAATAGCCGTTTTGCCGAATTATTATCAAGTGGCGATAGCCTCAGCATTGAGTCAGGAAATAACGATGGCAGTGATTTTTTTGACGATAAACCAGAACCTGAAAATCAAATGAAAGGAATCGATTCTGTAAAAAAGAAAACAGATAAACCAATAAATACAACAGACGAAAAAAAGAAACCTGCAGCAAATAATACAGAAGAGAAAAAACCGGCAAATAAACCCAAAGAAGCGGGTAACGAATATTAATTGTTTTTTAAGACCTATGCCCAAAGATCAGGCTGCCCACCCGAATCATATTGCTGCCATATTGCAATGCTAATTGATAATCTCCGCTCATACCCATGCTGAGCGTATTGAATGCAATATGGGGCGCCGGGTGAGCGGAAAAATAGCGCTGGTACTTATTAAATAATTGTTGCAACAATTTAAATTCGCCAGCTACTTTATGCTCATCCTGGCTAAAGGATGCCATTCCCATCAATCCTGCAATCATTATGTTTTTAAATGTACTTTGCTGCAGTGATATTAAAAGCGCTTCTGCCTGCCCCGGCAATAAGCCAAACTTACTGTCTTCTTCAGCAATATGAACTTGTATGAGGCAATGAATAACCCGGTTATTTTTTGCAGCCTGCCGATTGATTTCAAGTAATAATTTCTCAGAATCTACCGTATGTACCAGGTGTACAAAGGGGGCAATATATTTTACTTTATTCGTTTGTAAATGGCCTATAAAATGCCATTGAATATCTGCTGGCAACTGAGGCTGTTTTGCCATTAATTCCTGTACATAATTCTCGCCAAAATTTCGTTGCCCCCAGGCATATAAACTTTCAATGGCACTTACGGGTTGTAATTTTGAAACGGCAACAAGGATGCTGTTGGTTTCTTGTGTTTCTTTTAAAAGGGTATTAAATGCACTTTTACTGATTGCCATACGTATTAAAAAAAATGCCTGCTATCATGCCGGCACAATGAAAAAAGATCATGAATAAAATTATTTTAAAATGCTCCGGCTTATTACAATCCGTTGTACTTCACTGGTGCCTTCATAAATTTGAGTAATCTTGGCATCCCGCATCATACGCTCCACGTGGTATTCTTTTACAAATCCGTATCCACCGTGTATTTGAACGGCCTCGGTGCTGGTCCACATGGCTGTTTCACTGGAAAATACTTTGGCCATAGAACTACTCAGTGTGTAATCCATATTATTGTCTTTTTCCCAGGCAGCTTTCAGGCAAAATAACCTGGCTGCTTCAATTCTTGTAGCCATATCTGCCAGTTTAAACTGGATAATCTGGTGGTGCATAATTTCGGTGCCAAATGCTTTACGTTGTTTGCTGTAGGCAAGAGCAAGCTCATAAGCGCCACTGGCAATGCCTAAGGCTTGTGAAGCAATACCAATGCGGCCACCGGCAAGGGTCTTCATGGCAAACTTAAATCCAAAGCCATCTTCACCAATACGGTTTTCTTTAGGCACTTTTACATCGTTAAACATGATGGTATGGGTATCGCTACCTCGTATACCCAGTTTATTTTCTTTGGCGCCTACTACTACACCTGGCCAGCTTTTTTCTACAATAAAGGCATTGATGCCCCGGCTGCCTTTTGCCGGATCTGTTTGGGCAATTACCAGATAAGTGCTGGCAGTGCCACCATTGGTGATCCAGTTTTTGGTACCGTTTAATAAATAATGATCGCCCTTATCTTCGGCTGTGGTACGCTGTGAGGTAGCATCACTGCCGGCTTCGGGTTCACTTAATAAAAAAGCGCCAATATGCAATTGGCCATCTTTTTTCCCCTGCGCTAAGGGTATTAAATATTTTTGTTTTTGTTCTTCTGTTCCAAATTCCTGCAGCCCGTAACAAACCAGGCTATTGTTTACGCTCATACAAACGCTAACGCTGGCATCAACTTTACTTATTTCTTCCATAGCCAGTACATAACTTATGGTATCTAGCCCGCTTCCACCATATTCCGGTTTTACCATCATGCCCAGGAAACCCAGGTCGGCTAATTTTTCAATTTGTTCTTTTGGAAATTTTTGATGTTCATCTCTTTCAATTACACCGGGCAAACATTCCTGTTGTGCAAAATCCCTGGCAGCCTGCTGAATCATAAGATGTTCTTCACTCAGTTGGAAATTCATATTGCAAAATCGTTTTAGTGCCACAAAAATAAGGAAATGCTGCTTAGGATTTACTAACCCATCCGGGTGCATTCTAAAAATGAATTATAAATACATCGCAGGTTGGGAAGAGGCATGGGGGAATGCCCCGTATGGTCTTTTTTAAATATCAAATAAAATGGATGTTTACAAGAGAGCCAGGATAGCTGATTTTATAAAATAAGTTGCTGAAACAATAATTACAGCTACCTGTTTTTTAAAAAAAAATCATCCCCATACACAGGAACATCTTTAAAATGGCTGGGCAGGAAATATTACAATAATATAATGAACGAAACCGGGATAAGTATTTATTTGATTACTTCAAACTGGCACTGTAAAACGATTCCGTTTTTTTACCCATTACAAAACACCTGTAAATCGGTAAGCGACGATGATTACCATATTTCGTAAATAGTGTTTCCTAATTTAGCAAGTATCTCCTAGCTCTTCATTTAGATTTGCAAAAAAAAATTAAATGCGTAAGACAATTCTATCGTTGGTAATATTATTTCCATTCAGTGTAATGGCTCAAAGAAAAGACAGTACAAAAACAATATTATTACAAGAAGTCATTATAAACGGAATAAAAACAGTAAGAGGTACCGGCCATATGCCCGAAGTGAAAGATGGAATAATATATGCGGGTAAAAAGAATGAAGTGATCCTGGTAGATAGTTTAGATGCAAATAAAGCCATCAATAATACGAGGCAAATTTTAGGCAGGATCCCCGGCCTGAATATTGTGGAGACAGAGACCGGTGGCTTTACGGCTAATGGAATTGGTACCCGTGGGTTAAACCCCACACAAAGTATTGAAATGAACATACGCCAGGATGGCTACAATATCAGTGGTGATGTATATGGGTATAACGAATCTTATTATTTGCCCCCCATGGAAGCAGTAAGCCGGATAGAAATGGTGCGGGGCGCTGCCTCTCTGCAATTTGGATCGCAGTTTGGCGGTATGGTAAATTATGTATTAAACGAAGGGCCAAAAGATAAAAAATTTGAATGGTACAGCTCAGAAACCGGGGGAAGCTTTGGATTGTTCAACAGCTTTAATTCTGTGGGAGGTACCCTAAATAAATTTAACTATTATGGTTTTGTTCAATATAGAACATTGAATGGCTGGAGGCCCAATAGTCAGCAATGGCAATTGTCAGGCTTTGGCAGATTGCAATACAATGCTTCTGAAAAAATAAAAATAGGACTTGAATACACGCTTCTCAGGAACCGGATTCAAATGCCGGGCGGACTTACGGATAGTATGTTTGCGGCGAACCCTAGGGCTTCATTCCGAACCCGGAACTGGATAAAAAGCCCATGGAATATTGTGCATGCATTTGCTGATGTAAAAATATCTTCTCAAACATCTTTAAATATAAAAAGCTCATTAATGATTAGCAACCGTTCCCTGGTGTGGCGTAATGAAGATGGCGGTGCAGGAGCATTTGATGATATAGATCCGGTTACAGGTAAATATGTAAACCGGGAAGTGGGTTTAGAAGATATGAATAACAGCAGTACAGAAATAAGGCTTTTGCATCATTACAGGATGGGTAAAATTAGCAGCACCCTGTCTTCGGGAATCAGATATACCTATGCCTGGTTTTTAAAACAAAGTGGCGGGGAAGGCACTGCAGGAACCGATTTTGATCTTTCCGTTACCGGTGAGTTTGGGAAAGATATTAAATTTACGACTACCAATGTAGCCCCTTTTGCTGAAAACATTTTCAGGTTAAATAACCGTTTTAGTATTACGCCCGGTTTCCGGATGGAGTATTTGGTAAGTACCAGTAACGGCTATAAAATAAAAAGCGGCGTCAAACTTCCGTCTCATGAAAACCGGAAAAGACTAGTGCCTTTATTAGGTGTGGGAACAGAATATAAACTAACCCCAAACACAAACCTGTATGCAAACCTAAGCCAGGCATACCGGCCGATAACTTATTCTGATCTTACTCCTTTTGGTGTAACTTCTAAAATAGATCCCGATTTAAAAGATGCCAGCGGATATAATGCGGATCTTGGGTACCGGGGTACCGTTAAAAATTATTTGAATTTTGATATGGGTTTCTTTTATATGGCATATCAAAATAGAATTGGAAAGATTTTGGTGAGCCCTGCTTCCGGGCCGGCTTATAGCTTACGAACCAATGTGGCCAATAGTGTTCATAAAGGATTGGAAAGTTATGTGGAATTTAATGTATTGAAATACCTCGATATGAAATCTAAAAAAGGGTTAAGCATTTTTAATTCTTTGGCCTTAATAGATGCGAAATATACAAGCGGGGAATTTAAAGGGAACCGGGTGGAAGCGGCAGCAAAATATATTAACCGGTTAGGCATTACTTATAATGACCAAAAATTATCCGGCACTCTTCAAATGAGTAATATCGGCGATGCCTATGGCGATGCTACGAACCTGCGCCTGAGTGAAGACCCTGTTGCAGGATACATTCCGGCATACACTGTTTTAGATGCCAGTTTCACTTACCGGCTGTTACGCTATTCTGTAAAAGCAGGTATGAATAACATAGCCGATAAGAAATATTTTACACAGCGTGCAGATGAATATCCCGGGCCCGGGATTATACCTTCTATTGGCAGAAGCTTTTATGTAGGTATAACAGCTAAGTTTTAAAAAAAAGCTAAATTGTGTGATAATGATAAACGGAGCTTCGCTTATGCGGCTCCGTTTTTTGCTGCTGTGGGTATCAAAAAAAATACCTGCCTTGGGAAGGTAAAGCAATTATTGTAAAAATGAAATTAATTGTGATCAATCATAGTGTAAGTAACCCCATATCCTACATACCCATTATACACCCGCTGAAATTCCCAGTGCAAAAAATTGCGGTACACCATGCCGATGTTTTTTGCATAGATCTCTTTAGCCAGTGTTTTTTCTGCATATTGGGTTTCGGGAACAATGGGCAGGCCCAAAGAATCTTCCCGTTGGTTTACGGTAAGGGTACTGTCGAATGTAAATGTGCCCACAGTAGCCGGTTGGTTTACGTTTTCATATACATAATCCCAGTCATCCATAAATCTAAAATCAGTATTGGCGCTGCGGGTATCAATATATACATTTCCTTTCCAGCTAAAGTTTTCCCTTACAGGCTGCATGAGTTTTAAAAAGCGAAGATTATTTTCAATAAACTCATACGTGTTGCCGGTATGGATAGCCCAAAAGGTATTATCCGGTATCCAGTTAGGGGTACCATTGTACTTAATATACCTGAATAAACGATAAGCCGGCCGGCCGAGGGCATCCGTGGTAAGGGCATCTACTGTTATTTTTACCTGGTAACTATGCATTTCGGCTACCGTACCAAAATTGGTAAATACCAATGAATCCAGCTGGTAAGTTATGTATTTACCCACGGTCATGGGTGCATAATCGGTTAAAGGAACCGTGTTTAATTCTTCTGTAGATTTTTTGCAACTCAATACGCTTAAGAGCATACTCGTTGCCATAAACAGGGATAACAGTTTATTCATAAATATTAAGATACTACTTTATTTTGTTTTGCAGCTTATTAGAAAATTTAGCTCATAAAAGGCATAGGGCGCTGTATTATACCACCGCCTATCACATCGTCTTCCTCGTAGAAAACGGCACTTTGCCCGGGGGCAATACCTTTTACCTGATCATAAAAACGTACATGTACGCCATTTTCGTATGTGCTGAGATGGCTTGCGGCCCCTTTATCTTTATAACGGATTTTGGTTATAGCATCCATGCCCTGGCCTGCCGCATCGTATTTGATCCAGTTTATTCCCTTTACTATAAGTTCACTTCCCTTAAGGTCCTCTTCATCGCCGAGTACAACCGTATTGGTTTCAGGAATAATTTGGGTAACAAATGCAGGTTTGCCCAGGGCAATATCCAAACCTTTGCGCTGGCCTACGGTATAAAAAGGGTACCCTTTGTGCTGCCCTAATATTTTTCCTGAAGTACTTATAAAATTACCTCCGGCTACTTTTTCTTCCAGCCCTTCTACTTTTCTTTTTAAAAACCCCCGGTAATCATTATCCGGCACAAAACAAATTTCGTAACTCTCGCTTTTTTTTGCCAGCTCCGGGTAACCAAAATCATGTGCCATTTGCCGAATGGCCGTTTTACGGTAGGTGCCCAGGGGTAGCAAGGTGCGGCTTAGCAAGTCTTGTTGCAAGCCCCATAATACATAGCTTTGATCTTTGGTTTCATCTATTCCTTTGCGGATAAAATAACGACCATTTGTATGTTGATGAATTTGAGCATAATGGCCGGTTGCAATAAAATCGCAGTTTAGAGCATCGGCTCTTTTTAGCAAAGCCCTCCATTTAATATGAGTATTGCACATTACGCAGGGGTTAGGGGTACGGCCGGCCATGTATTCTTCTACAAAATTCTCAATTACAAAATCACCAAACTCATCCCGGATATCTAAAATATAATGTGGAAATCCATGTTGCACCGCTGCCAGGCGGGCATCATTAAAACTATCAATATTGCAGCAACCGGTTTCTTTTTTTGAAGTTTTACCCCCGCTGGTAGCATAATCCCATGTTTTCATGGTAATCCCTACCACTTCATAACCTTCCTGGTGAAGCATCAAAGCGGCTACGGTACTATCAATACCGCCACTCATGGCCATTAATACTTTTCCTTTTTTGCTCATAAAATAAATAAGTGGGCAAAGATACAAATAGTTGATGGCTTGCTATGAGGGACTATTTTCGAACTTAGGTAATTATAATTTGCAAATAATCTATCAATCAGTTATGCTCTATAAAATTTATTAATAATGGGAACTATAACAGTATTTGATTTGTTAACCTTTAGAAATTTACAATTTCTTTCATTGAGTTTGATTTCATAGGGGCAGGTATGGCGTTTACAATTTCATGGATTACGCTTTCTATTAATTTTTCTTTAATAAAATAGCGGTATGTTACCAATCCAATTTCACGAACGGGTACAGGCTTTTTAAAATAACGTACATGTTTCTTTTGTTTAGCGGTAAGGTCATTCAAAGAAAGCATGGGTAAAATGGTAATGCCCTGGTTTGTATCTACAATTTTTCTCAGTGTTTCAATACTTCCTGTTACAAAATCCCATTGGCGCAATTCTTTTTCTTTGTCCCTGAGTTCGCATAAATTTAATACCTGCGACCGAAGGCAATGCCCTTCTTCGAGCAGGCATAAGCGGTTAATATCAATATCACCGGCCAGTACATATTTTTTCTTTAAAATTTTTTCGTTTGATGAAGCGTACACAACAAACTCTTCGTAAAACAGGGGTTGTTCCCTTAGGGAAGGGTTACGTAATGGCGTGGAAAGTAGGCCCGCATCCAGGGTATGCTTTTGCAATTTGTCTATAATGGTTTCTGTGGTCATTTCACTTACCCTTAAATTTACCCGGGGATATTTTTTTAAAAAATTATTGATAAATAAGGGTAATAAATAGGGGGCGAGTGTAGGAATAATACCCATATTCAATTCCCCGCTTAATTCATCTTGTTCTTCCTGTACCATTTCTTTGAGGCGGTAGCTCTCCCGTACAATTATTTTTGCCTGGGCAATAATTTTACGCCCCATTTCTGTAGCCACAACGGGTTGCCGGGAACGGTCAAAAATTTTTATACCCAGTTCTTCCTCCAGTTTTTTTATCATCATACTTAGTGTAGCCTGTGTTACAAAGCACTTTTCTGATGCTTTTACAAAATGACGGCAATCATTTACGGCAATAATGTACTCCAGTTGCTGGATATTCATAATTATAGATATTATCTATGCTAATATAGATAATATCATTTTTATTGAAGAGAATATATCAGTATTTTTGAAATGCTAAAAATCATTTATTAAAATTATATATACGATGAAACAGGATAAAGACCAGGCCAATAAACTTACAACACGAACCGGTACCCCGGTACCCGATAACCAGAATATACAAACGGCCGGCGTGCGGGGCCCTGCTTTATTACAGGACTTTTGGTTCCTGGAAAAGATGGCTCATTTTGACAGGGAAGTGATTCCTGAAAGAAGAATGCATGCAAAAGGATCCGGTGCCTTTGGAACGTTTACCGTTACGCATGATATTACTCAATATACCATGGCAGATATATTTTCTGAAATAGGTAAAAAAACTGACATGTTCGTTCGGTTTTCAACCGTAGCAGGCGAACGGGGGGCGGCCGATGCAGAAAGAGATATTCGTGGTTTTGCTATGAAATTTTATACCCGCCAGGGCAATTGGGACCTGGTGGGAAATAATACCCCTGTGTTCTTTTTTAGAGACCCGATGAAGTTCCCGGACCTGAACCATGCCGTAAAAAGAGATCCTAAAACAAACTTAAGAAGTGCCGATAATAACTGGGATTTCTGGACCCTGCTGCCGGAAGCATTGCACCAGGTAACCATTGTAATGAGCGACAGGGGAATTCCAAAATCGTACCGGCATATGCATGGTTTTGGTAGCCATACCTTTAGTTTTATAAACGCAAAAAATGAAAGGTTTTGGGTAAAGTTTCATTTTAAAACACAACAGGGTATTGAAAACTTAACGAATGAAGAAGCTATAAAAAAGATTGGTACCGATCGGGAATCTCACCAGAGAGATTTATTTACCAGCATTGAAAAAGGTGATTTTCCGAAATGGAAAATGTTCGTTCAAATTATGACGGAAGAACAGGCCGACAAACATCCGCAAAACCCATTCGATCTTACCAAAGTATGGAAAAAGGGAGATTACCCATTAATCCCTGTGGGTGAATTTGAATTAAATAAAAATCCTGAAAACTATTTTGCTGATGTGGAACAAGCCGCATTTAACCCGGCAAATATTGTTCCCGGTATTGGCTTTTCACCCGACAGGATGTTGCAGGGAAGATTGTTTTCTTATGGCGATGCTCAGCGCTATCGCCTGGGTGTAAACAATGCACAAATTCCGGTAAATGCCCCTAAATGCCCTTACCATGCATTTCATAGAGATGGCGCTATGAGAGTAGATGGCAATTATGGAGCAGCCAAACATTACGAGCCTAATAGCTTTAATGAATGGAATGAACAACCCCAATATAAAGAACCGCCTTTGGCATTGCATGGGGATGCAGGGGCATGGGATCATCGCCCCGATGATGAAGATTATTATTCACAACCCGGTGACTTGTTCCGGTTGATGACTGATGAAAAGAAACAATTACTTTTTAATAATACAGCCGCAGAAGTGGGCCAGGCACAAAAATTTATACAAATAAGGCATATCCGGAACTGCTATAAAGCTGACCCGGCTTATGGTGAAGGAGTGGCTAAAGCCTTAGGATTAACAATGGATGACGTAAATAGCTTTAAGCTTGAAAAGTTGCCATTATAAGCATTGCATTCTTTACATTAAAAACTTTTGAAGAGTGTTTGCTTTTCAAAAGTTTTTTTTTGATTAAAATCTTTGGGAACAGGCCTGTTTAAAATGCAGGCAGCAGTAAGCAATTATTATTCGCCTTTCGATTCTTCCAGATCGTTATGAGCATCACCACCCAGGCTATAATAATTATTTTCCTCATCTTCTTCACCTATCAATTCATCGGCATCATCTAAACTGGATCCCGGTACATCGAGGCCCTGATCAAGCGGCTGCGGAATTTCTCCATCTTGCTTGCCAGGCATTTCTTTATCATTAAAAGGGATCTTTTCTTCCTGGTTATAAATATCCTGGTTGGCATCATATTCAGGATCTCCATACTGTTTTTTGCCTGAAGGATTTGAGTTGTTTGAATTGGTTTCCATTATTTTTATTTTCTTGGTATACAATATAAACTATTAACACAATTATTGTGCTAATAATTTCTAAATCCCGTTCATACCGGTAGTAGCAGCATGTAAAAAAAATGATCCTTTTATTTCTGTTAGCAATATTTTAAAACCACCCGGCCGATTATTTAAATGAAATTTTTATTGCATATTAAAAAAGCTCAGCTCTGAATATTTTTTATTTTATACCTGATTTAATATTGTTTTTTTATCTTTAAGGGTATAATTTCTCTATATTTTGATAAAATTCATTCTTAATGAGCATTCAGTAAGTACCGACGTTCACCCCGGTATTACTGTATTAGATTTTATAAGATACCATAAAAGGCTTATGGGAACCAAGATTGGTTGCCGGGAGGGTGATTGTGGCGCTTGCACCGTTTTGGTTGGTGAAACAGTCAATGAGAAATTATCTTACCATTCAGTTACGAGTTGCCTGATGCCTTTAGGCAATGCGGCAGGTAAGCATATTGTAACCATTGAGGGCATCAATGCTCATGATTTAACGCCGGTGCAGGAGGCTTTCGCCAATGAGGGCGCTACCCAATGCGGCTTTTGTACCCCTGGTTTTATTGTTTCACTCACCGGTTATTGTATAAGTGAAAAAACGCCCGGCTACCACTCAGCCATTGATGCTATGAATGGGAATATTTGCCGCTGCACGGGGTATAAATCTATTGAGCGGGCAGCCAAAACAATTACGGATAATTTACAACAAAGAAAACAACCGGCGCTTGATTATGCCATTGCACAAAAAATTGTTCCTGCCTATTTTCGTGATATTCCTAAAAGACTGGAACTACTGGGTACCCCGATAAACGAAAAAAATGAAGTAGCCAGGAAAATGGGGGGTGGCACCGATTTGTATGTACAGCAACATGACCGGCTACATCATGAAGATTTAAATTTTCTGCGCCAGGATGATGAATTAAATAAAATTACCCGGCTACAGGATACCTGTTACATGGGGGCGGCGGTAACGGTAAGCCAATTAGCGGAATCTGCAGTATTTAAAAATGCATTTGCAAACTGGGACCATTATATTAAATTAGTATCCTCTACACAAATACGGAATATGGCTACGGTGGCCGGAAATTTCATCAATGCCTCTCCGATAGGTGATTTTACGATTCTATTCCTGGCTTTACAAGCGCAAATTAAATTAAATCATGCCGGTGCGGATAGAATTTTGCCTTTGCAGCAATTATATTTGGGATATAAAAAATTAAATAAAGAACCTGAAGAAATAATAACAGAAATTATTTTTAAACTCCCCGGCCGGAATGATCTCTTTAATTTTGAAAAAGTAAGTAAAAGAACCCATTTAGATATTGCCAGTGTGAACAGCGCTATGCATATTCAAATGAATGCGGGGAAAATAGTATATGCTGCTTTGTCTGCTGGTGGCGTAGGCCCGGTTCCTGCATATCTTTCAAAAAGCAGCGATTTCTTAAAAGATAAAGAAGCTTCCATTGATACGCTCCGTGCATTATTAAAAATGGTACAATCAGAAATTTCACCCATCAGTGATGCCAGGGGCCAGGCAGATTATAAAAGATTATTGCTTGCACAATTAGTAAAAGCACATTTCATTACATTTTTTCCCGGCTTACCGGTTGATAAAATAGTAGCATTACCCGCATGATAAATATAGATACACATACACATGTACGGGGGGAATCCCTTTATTTAGATGATATTCCTGAATTACAGGGTACCTTATATGCAGCTGTATTTGGCGCCCCGGTAGCCCATGCTAAAATTATTTCTTTGGACCTGGACGAAGCAGCAGCGATGCCCGGTGTACATCGCATCTTTACATATAAGGATATTCCCGGCATCAATCAAATTGGGGGCATTGTAGCCGATGAACCGCTGTTTGCACAGCATGAAATTCATTTTAATGGAATGCCAATTGCCCTGGTTGTTGCCGATACCGTAGAATTGGCAAAATCTGCAATTAAAAAAATAAAATTAGAAACCGAGGTCTTGCCTGTTATTACAGATCCCCGTATCGCCAAAGAAAAAGGTCTACTCATTACACCTGCCCGAACTTTTAAGATAGGTGATAGTAAAAATGCATTTGCCCATTGTAAATATATTTTTGAGGGAAGAGCAGAAACCAATGGCCAGGAACATTTATATATAGAAACGCAGGGTGCCTATGCCATTCCGCAGGAAAATGGTTCTGTTAAAATATATTCCTCCACCCAGGGACCCACTGCAGTACAGCGTCATGTAGCAGAAGTATTAGGCCTTCCCATGCATCGGTTTGAGGTAGATACAACCCGCCTGGGCGGTGGGTTTGGGGGTAAAGAAGACCAGGCAACTGTATGGGCTGTTTTTTGTGCTTTGGCTGCATATCATTTAAAAAAGCCGGTTAAGTACAGCCTGCACCGCATGGAAGATATGCGTATGACGGGCAAACGAAATCCATACAGTTCCGATTTTAAAATAGGATTAACCGAAGACCTGGAGATACTTGCTTACGAAGCCACTTTTTATCAAAATGC
The DNA here is from genome assembly GCA_001898465.1 of Sphingobacteriales bacterium 39-19. Taxonomy (GTDB): domain Bacteria; phylum Bacteroidota; class Bacteroidia; order Chitinophagales; family Chitinophagaceae; genus Ferruginibacter. Next base: position 62,719 of record MKTX01000012.1, read on the forward strand.
AGGCGCCAGTGCCGACCTTTCACCTGCCGTTCTGGAAAGAACTTTATTCCACAGCACAAATGCCTATCACGTTCCCAATGTTACGGCAACGGCGTATTGTTGCAGAACCAACCTGGTGCCCAATACTGCATTCCGGGGTTTTGGCGGCCCGCAGGGCATGTTTGTAATAGAAGCCGCCATTGCAAAAGCCGCCGAATCGCTCTGCATACCTGCCAGCGAAATACAATATAAAAACTTAGTGAAAACCGGGGATGAATTTCCGTATGGCCAAATAGCGCAAAGTGAAGCTAAAGCTAGCTGGGATAAGGCATATGAATTATATGATGTAAAAAAGAAAAGAGAGGAAATTGAAAATTTTAATGCATCACATTTCCATATTAAAAAAGGCATTTCTCTCATGCCGATATGTTTTGGTATTTCATTCACAAAAATATTTATGAACCAGGCAAGGGCCCTGATTCATATATACCAGGACGGGAGTATAAAGATAAGTACCGGGGCCGTAGAAATGGGCCAGGGCGTAAATACCAAAATGGTACAGGTGGCAGCTTTTGTACTGGGTGTAAAACCAGCTCATATTAAAATAGCAAGTACCAATACTTATCGCATTGCAAATACATCGCCTTCGGCGGCAAGCGCTACCGCCGATTTAAATGGCAAAGCGGTAGAGATGGCTTGTAATGCCCTCATAGAAAGATTAATTCCGCTGGCAGCTGACATTTTAAAAGCGCAGCCTGCAGAAATTTCAATGGCAGATGAATGGGTTTATGTAAAAGATATAAAATCTACTTTAAGTTGGAGTGCGCTTATTGCCCAAGCCTATCTTAACCGAATTAGCCTGAGTGAACACAGCCATTATGCGACCCCCATTATAAATTTTGATGCCAGCATAGAAAAAGGACATCCATTTGCATATCATGTATATGGCACAGCCGTAACTACTGTAACGGTAGATTGTTTAAGAGGAACTTATGAAATTGATGCGGTTGATATTGTTCATGATTTTGGTGTATCTATGAACCCTTCCATTGATCTTGGCCAAATTGAAGGTGGCCTGGTGCAAGGCATTGGCTGGATGACCATGGAGGAAATTGTATTTGATGAGGAAGGAAGGTTGCGCAGCAATGCTTTGAGTACTTATAAAGTGCCGGACATTTATTCAGTACCCAAAAAAGTGAACACTCATTTTTTAAAAACAAACCAGGAGAATATGGCAATCTTTCGCTCAAAAGCAGTAGGAGAGCCACCCCTCATGTATGGTATTGGATCTTATTTTGCATTAAGGAATGCCGTACTCGCTTTTAATCCGCATTCTTCAATTGCCCTGTCAGCACCTATTACACCCGAAAAAGTTTTAATGGGCTTATATGAAAAGAAACCAACAATCACCGATTAAATATTTCTTTTTTTGAACGCTTCCGGTAAAATATACAGTTCCCGTTGCTGGTACCAGGGTAACCTGCTACCTGCTACCGTATGTTATGAAGCCGGTAAGATTACAGGCATTTTTTTTGAAAAATTGCCCGGCGCTACTGATGCAGGAGAGGCCCTGCTGATGCCCGGTGTGATTGATGCGCATGTGCATATAAATGAACCCGGGAGAACCAATTGGGAAGGCTTTGATACAGGTACCCGTGCTGCTGCTGCCGGTGGAACAACCTCACTGGCAGATATGCCATTAAATGCAAACCCGGTTACTACAACGGAAGAAGCATTGCTGCAGAAATTAAATAGTACCCAAAATAAATTACACACGAATGTGGGGTTTTATGCAGGCCTGGTTCCGGGTAACGCTGCCCGCATACCGGCGCTGTGTAAAATGGGCGTATTGGGAGTAAAAGCATTTTTAACGCACTCAGGCATTGATGAATTTCCCAATGTAACGGAAAAAGATTTGGAGATAGCCATGCCTTTGATCCGGGATGCAGGTAGTAAACTTCTGGTACATGCAGAATTATCGGATGATACCACTACCGGTTTACTTAGCAACAATCCTTTCTCTTACCAGGCATATGTAGCAAGCCGGCCTAAAATATGGGAGAATCGGGCCATTGAAATGATGATTCATCTTTGCCGGAAACATCGTTGCCCGGTTCACATTGTACATGTTTCTTCAGCGGAAGCATTACCCCTGATTGCGGCTGCAAAATCAGAAGGCTTGCCCCTAACGGCTGAAACATGTGCTCATTATATTTATTTTAAAGCCGGCATGATCCCGGATGCACATCCCGTATATAAATGTGCGCCTCCCATTCGGGAAAAAGAAAATAATGAACAATTAAAAGCCGCATTGCAATCAGGAATTTTAGATTTTTTAACCACTGATCATTCGCCTGCTCCTCCCGGCATAAAAGCATTCGATACCGGCAACCTGCAAAAGGCCTGGGGCGGTATTGCCGGCCTCCAGTTTTTATTATCAGCTGGCTGGAGTGCCTTACAAGATGTACTTTCCCTGGAAGAATATATACCGCTTGTTACCACGAATCCTGCCCGTTTTTTAGGATTACAGGAAAGCAAAGGGCTGATAGAAATCGGCGCTGATGCAGACTTTGTAATATGGCAACCGGAAATAAATTTTACCGTAGAGCCCTCACAAATACTGCATCGTTATAAAGATACCGCCTATGCACATCAAAAATTATACGGAAAAATTGTAAAAACCATTATAAACGGCATTACCGTTTATGAACATCATAAAATTATAAATTTAAACGCAGGAACATGGCTTTTGAAAAAGTAAATGAAATCATAAAAGAAGAACCGGCCTATGCCTCTCTTACCGATTTAGCCGCAGAAAAATTAGGAGGTAAAGCCCTTTATTGTACCGATGACTTTTTTGCCGAAAAAGAAAACTTATTAAAACCCGGCCGGGGAATTTTTATAGCTGATAAATTTACGGATCGGGGAAAATGGATGGATGGATGGGAGAGCCGGCGTAAACGGGTACCGGGCCACGATTGGGTGGTAATTAAATTAGCGGTGCCGGGTATCATTGCGGGGTTTGATATTGATACTCATTTTTTCCTGGGAAACCACCCGCCGCATGCTTCTATCGAGGCAATGTATTTGCCCCATACAAATGACAATGAGGAATGGGAAAAATTAAGTTGGGAAGAAGTGTTAGGCAAAAGTTCGTTGGACGCCGGGAGCAGGAATTTTTTTTCATGCGAATCTCAAAAAATATATTCACATGTTCGCCTGCATATTTACCCCGATGGCGGCGTTGCCCGTTTTAGGGTATATGGCCAGGTGGTAAAAGATTGGAATGCGATACAACCCCATGAAGATATTGACCTGGCTTCTGCTTTACATGGCGCTAAAGCCCTCTGCTGCAATGATATGTTTTTTAGTGAAATGGATAACCTCTTAATGCCACATAAGGGAATTCATATGGGCGACGGATGGGAAACCAAAAGAAACCGTACGCCCAATAACCGGGATTGGGTAATTGTAAAACTGGCTACACCCGGTTTGATACATAAAGTAATTGTAGATACAGCCCACTTTAAAGGCAACTATCCCGATTGCTGTACTCTGGAAGCTTGCTTTAGTAAGGATGATGAAGCTGTAAAGAATAATCAAGTGGACTGGCAGGAAATTTTGCCCACTCAAAAATTAAGTGCAGATGCCGAACATGAGTTTACATCCCAACTAACATGCAATACAGTATATTCACATGTTCGATTCAATATTTTTCCTGATGGTGGGGTGAGCCGGCTCCGGATTTTTGGATGTAAATCATAAAATATGTTACCCATTTTTATCCTGGTATTACTGCTTGTAATTTTAATGGTGCTTATCATAATCACCTATACCCTGCATGCAAAAAAAGCAGGTAGTGAAGATGAAAAACCCGGTATCGTACAGGCACAGAATTATGTGTATGCCTCCATCGTGCTGGTAGCGCTTGCTGCAGTAGCAACGCTTTACATCTGTTTACATGGTACTATTTGGCAGGCACACCTGATGGAATGGATGAATATAGTGGTACGGCTTATGCATATCACCTTTGGTATTGCCTGGATTGGCGCTTCTTTTTATTTTGTGTTTTTAGAAAACGCTTTAAACCGTACAGAGCAGGTAAGAGAAGAACTGGCCGGAAATTTATGGGCCGTTCATGGCGGCGGTTTTTATTATTTAGAAAAATATAAAATAGCACCTAAAACTATTCCTAAACATTTGCACTGGTTTAAATACGAAGCTTATTTTACCTGGGTGAGTGGATTTTGCCTTTTATTTATTGTTTACTATTTCAATGCTGCCGCATTGCTGGTAGATAAAAATATCCTGGATATTTCTTCCTGGCAAGCGGTGACCCTGGGGATACTTTCTTTTATTATTGCCTGGTTTATTTATGATTTACTTTGCCGCTATGTAATGCCCAAAAGTAAAATCATATTTATGATATTGGGTTTATTATTTGTTTGCGGCTTTGCTATATTTTACACGCATGTATTTGCTGCAAGAGCGGCCTATATTCATTTTGGAGCCATGCTGGGAAGTATAATGGCAGCCAATGTATTTTTTGTGATCATTCCCTCTCAAAAGGCAATGGTAAATGCTGCCCGCCTGGGGAAACCACTGAATGCCCAACTCGGTAAAAATGCAGGTTTAAGAAGTTTGCATAATAATTATTTTACACTCCCGGTTTTGTTTGTTATGATCAGTAATCATTTTCCCAGTACATTTGGATACAAAAACCCGTGGCTGATATTATTACTCATTAGCTTTGGCGTGGCAGGGGTAAAACATTATTTAAACAAAAGAGAACAGGGGAAAATTTCAGTGTGGGTAATGCCTGTTTCGATACTGATTTTATTATCTGCTGCTTATATTTCTGCCCCTCCCAAACCGGGCGCTTGTAATGCAGATGTTTCTTTTGCAGAGGTGAATAAAATTGTACAGCAGCGATGTATCAGCTGTCATTCGGCAAAACCCACGGATGATGTGTATAAGGCCGCTCCCAATGGCGTAATGTATGATACCCCCGATGAAATTGTAAAGTATAAAGATAAAATAATGGAAAGGGCTGTAGTTACTAAAACGATGCCATTGAATAATAAAACCAATATCACAGAGGCAGAAAGAGATGCGCTTCGTTGCTGGATAAACCAGGGCGCTTCTGTAAAATAAAACGTTTTTGATAATAAAATAAAGAAAATGAACCTGGCAAATTTCAATGAACTTTCTCATGATGAAGCGGTAAAACTGCTGTCCGCCTGCTGCGCCTCGGAGCATTGGGTTACACAAATGCTGCATGCAAGGCCATTTGAAAATGAACTGGCAATGATTACGGCTGCTGATACCATTTGGTACCAGCATTGCAATGAAAGCGATTGGCGGCAAGCGTTTCAAGGCCATGCCAAAATTGGCGATGTAAAAAGCCTGGCAGAAAAATTTGCAGGTACCCGGCAAATGGCCATGGGAGAACAGGCTGCTGCCACTGTTGCCGATGAAAATATATTGCATCAATTGGCCATTGCTAATGATAACTACCTGCAGAAAAATGGGTTTATTTTTATTGTATGTGCCACGGGTAAATCAGCAGCCGGAATGCTTCACTTGTTACAATCTAGGCTACACAATACCAGGGAAGATGAAGTATTGCATGCCATGGGAGAGCAACAAAAAATAACGATTTTAAGAATTAAAAAAATTATCCCGGAGGGGGATTGGCAAAATTTACCCATAAGCCAACTTACCACGCATGTATTAGATACTTCACTGGGCATGCCTGCTGAAAATATGCTTATTCAATTGAGCCGGATGAATGATAAGCGCTGGCAAAGTATCGCCCAGGGATTAACCAATAAGAATGGCCGGGTAGGAGACCTGTTGCCTCCTGTGCATATTTTACATGAAGGCACTTATAAACTTAGTTTTGATACCCGTGCCTATTATGACCACTTACCATTAAAAACATTTTACCCAGCTGTAGAAATTCAATTTACAATTGCTGATGCAAGCCATTACCATGTTCCCCTGCTCATCAATCCATTTGGATTTACAACCTATCGGGGAAGTTGAATATTTTATTTATAAAATACATTCAGCAACCCGGGTTTTATAAAATTAAAATCTGTAATAAATACTTTAATCATATACAATGAATACAACCATACCTAAAAAAAAGAAAGACGAAATTTTTGGAAAGTTAAAAACTGCTAATAATGCTTTTCAAAAAATATATCCTGGTGACAGGCCCGAAAGGCAGCCCGTACATACACTCTATGGTGGTGCCAATTTATTTAAATTTGATGCCGCACAGGCATTGGGCCAGCGGGCATTGGATATTTTTAATTTATATGCTCCGGATTTTCTCGTTTTTGGAAAAGTATTTGGCTTACAGGGTATTGCTGATTTACCTAAGTCTGCCACTGCTTCATCAGTAAAAAAAATATATGAAAAATTAAGTGCAGATAAAAGAAAGCAGCATCCAGCTTATTTGTCTTACGAAGTATATCATAAAGTGATTACCAAATTAAAACAGGAAGCTATCGAAGATTTCAGGATTGATTTTGAAGATGGATTTGGCAACCGCAGTAATGAAGAAGAAGATGCTACCGCCGTACAAGCGGCAAAAGAAGTAGCCCTGGGCATGAAGAAGAAAACCTTGCCTCCCTTTATTGGTATTCGCATAAAGCCATTTACAGAAGAAATGAAAGAAAGGGGATTGCGCACACTGGATATCTTTATCACTACATTGGTGAATGAAACAAAAGGGAAATTACCCAATAACTTTGTGGTGATGCTTCCTAAAGTTACCATTCCGGAGCAACCCGCTGCCCTGGCTTCATTGATGGATAGCATGGAAACCCAATTGAAATTACCGAAGGGCATATTAAAAATGGAAATGATGGTGGAAACAACACAATCCATTATGAGCAGCGAAGGAACAAACCCATTACGAAAATTTATTTTAGCATCAAAGGGCCGTTGTATCGCAATGCATTTTGGAACCTACGATTATACAGCATCCTGTAGTATTACCGCTCGTTACCAGGAAATGGATCATCCTGTGTGCGATTTTGCGCATCATGTTACCAAAGTGGCGCTTGGCCATACCGGTATTTGGTTGAGTGATGGCGCCACGAACACCATGCCTATTGGCCCGCACCGGGGCGAAAAATTAACGAAACAGCAGCAGCAGGAAAACCGGGAAGTGGTACACCGTGCCTGGAAAAAAGGATATGATCATATTCGTCATTCATTATGGAACGGTTTTTACCAGGGATGGGATTTAAATCCCGCCCAGTTTCCGATGCGGTATGCCGCTGTATTTGCTTTTTTCTTAGAAAGCTATGAGGATGCTGTAGAACGGTTGAAAACTTTTGTAGATAAAGCCGCAAGGGCAACCCTCATAGGTGATGTGTTTGATGATGCAGCAACCGGCCAGGGGCTGCTGAATTATTTTTTACAAGCATTGAATAGTGGCGCTATCACCGAAAAAGAAATGCTGGCTACCGGTTTATCATTACAGGAAATTAGGAGCCGTTCATTTAAATATATCCTGGAAAACAGGAAAACAAAAAGGTCATGATGGTATGGCAATTTGTATTGCAAAAAATGAATGCCGGTAACCGGGTGGTATTGTTATATGTTTTAGAAAGTAAAGGCAGTTCACCGGGACGACAGGGCTTTCATATGGCCGTGGCAGATGATGGGAGTATGCAGGGAAGTATTGGCGGCGGTATTATGGAACACAAGTTTGTGGAATATGCCAGGCATGCCCTAAAAATGAATTATGCGCTTAATGAAATAATACAGCAGGTTCATGATAAAGAAGAAGGAAAGAACAGGAGCGGTATGATTTGTTCCGGTGAGCAAACCATATTTTTATACTGTGTCTTACAAAAGGATAAACCCGCTATTGAAGTGTTATGCAGTTCAAAAAAGGGAATGGCAGCCGGGAGCCTGATTTTATCTAAGGCAGGAATACAGGTTGATCAAAAAAAATCCAATCAGAATTATACATACCATTACAACCGGGGCGAATTTATTTATACTGAAAAATTAGGCTTTAAGAATACCATTCATATTATTGGCGGGGGGCATTGCGCCCTGGCTTTGAGTAAACTGATGCGGGATATGGATTTTTATATTATGGTATATGATGACAGGCCGGGTTTACATACCCTGGTTCAAAACAGGTATGCCCATCAAATCATAACAGTGCCCGCATATAAGAGCATTGCAACTTATATGAATGCGTGTAAGGACGATTATGTAGTGATCATGACATTTGGTTATCGTACCGATGATGAAGTAATACAGGCTCTCGCATCGCATCCATTTAAATATGCCGGAGCGCTGGGTAGTGCATTTAAAATGAAACAATTATTTGAGAAATACAGGGAGCTTACTATTACGGGGCCGTTTATTGATCAGTTGCATACACCCATTGGCCTGGCAATTCACAGCCAAACACCGGAAGAAATTGCCATAAGCATTGCAGCAGAAATCATTCAGGTTAAGAACAAGCCAGTTTAATATTCCGTTTTATCCGGCTTGTTTTTCCAGGCTTCAAATATTTTTATTGCTTCCTCCCTGCCCAGGTTTTTAATCGGGATCTTTCTTTCTTCTATGGGGCTTTTCATCTCTTCATAAATCATGGAGTCATCAAAACCAATATCAGCCGCATCCTGGCGGTTATTGGCAAAATAAACAATTTTAGGCCGGGCCCAATAAATAGCGCCCAGGCACATGGGGCAGGGTTCGCAAGATGTATAAATTTCACAATCCTGCAATTGAAAACTTTTTAAATTTTTACAGGCATCCCGTATCGCCTCTACTTCGGCATGAGCTGTGGGGTCATTATGGGAGGTAACTTTATTATAACCCCGGCCCACAATTTCATTTCCTTTTACAATTACGCAACCAAAGGGGCCTCCTTCATTTTTGTAAATACTTTGCCCCGAAAGCAGGATTGCCTCCTGCATAAATTTTTCTTCCCTCGTCATAATTATCAATTAAGATGAAAGTAAAGATAAGGTAAATGGCTTACAATTTTCACTCCCCGAAAGCCCGTGAAATAAGTAGAATTCATATGCGTATCCTTTACACCATTGCTGAAAGAAAATGAAAGATTGAAGCAGAAATAAGTAGAATTCATATGCGTATCCTTTACACCAGGCCTTCCTGTAATGCAATCCTCACAAGCCCTGCCGTGTTTTTTGCATTTAATTTCTGAAGCAGGTTATTTCGATGGTTTTCTACGGTTCTCAAACTCAGGAATAGTTTATCTGCAATTTGCTGGTTGGTATTTTCTTCCAGTATCAGTTTTAATATTTCTTTTTCCCTGCGGGTGATGAGTTGTTTTTCGCCATGCCCCGAAAGGCTATTGAGCAATTGTTTTTTTAATTCTTCATTTAAAAACTGTTCGCCCCCATATACCGTTTCAATGGCTTTGATTAAAATGCCGGGGCTTACATCTTTTAGTAAATAACCCAGGCAGCCCTTTTGCAGCATCTGCTTCATTTGTGTAAGCACATCTACATTGGTAAGGGCAATCATTTTTATTTCAGGATATTTTTTAGAAATGATGGTTGCGAGTTCAAGCCCCGATTTATGGGGCATTTGTATATCAAGTAATAACACATCGGGTTGTTCTTTTTCCAGTGCCAGCAATAAATCATCGCCATCATGAAAAAGCCCGGTGATGTGAATATGATTGGCATCGGCCAATATTTTTTGTAAACCATTTAAAATGATGACCTGGTCATCAACGATTGCCACTTTTATCATATACTATTTTCATTGTTGTGCCAGGAATCAAATTCTAAATATATACTGGTGCCTGTTTCGGGAGTGCTTTGGATATCTAATTTTCCGCCCAGGTCGTTTACTCTTTCTTTCATATTTTTTAATCCCATTCCTTTTGAATTTATAAATGCATCGGCAGGAAGCCCAATACCATCGTCTTCAATGGTAATATTCGTAGACCCTTCTTCATGAAAATTAATTTGAACCAAAGCATGTGATGCATGGGCATGTTTAATTACATTATGCAACAGCTCTTGTATAATCCGGTATATAGAGAGATCAAAAGTCGTGCTCACTTCCTTTCTTTGTCCTATTGCCTGGAAGGTAATATTGGTATTGCTCTTGCTTGCCATTTTTTCACAAAAAGCCTGTACCGCACTTGCCAGGCCCTGGGTGAGTAATACTTCGGGCATCAGGTTATATGCCGCCTTTCGTAATTCCACAGTGGCTTCTTCCAGCATTTGCAGGCCATCTGCAAAATCTTTATTGGTTTGATTTTGGTTTACCTTTTTTGCCAATTCAAAATTCATACGGGCTACCGATAATAAGCCGCCAATGCCATCATGTAATTCACGGCCTATGCGTGTACGCTCCCTTTCTTCTGCATTGATGCTGGCTTTAAGCCGTTCTATATTTATTTTTTGTTGCAGGTTACTAATGCGTTCTTCCTGTAACTTTTGTTTACTAATATTTTTCTTTCTCCATAATGCGAAAATTAAAATACCGCTTAGGGTTAAGAGGGATATCCCGATGATCCATGAATTCTTATCCCTGATTTTATTTTTTACTTCAGAAAGGTTGAGTTTTTGAAGGGCCAGTTCTTTGTCTTTTTCGGCGATGCGGTTGCGGATTTCTAACCTGCTAATGATGTCAATCTTATCTTTCCGGGTTAAACTGTCATTTAGTTTTACATAGATGTTTTTATATTCCAATGCTTTTTTGTAATTACCCAGTGCTTCATAGCAGGAGGCATAGGTGTCATAAGCTTCAACCACTTCGTTTCTTAAATGAGAGCCGGTGCGGCCTAAGCCTACCAATGCCGTATCTAATATGGAGATACATTCTTTATATTTTTTTTGCTGGAAGTAGGCATTGGCCGTTTGCAGGTCAATAAAGCTCATATAAAAAGCCAGGTATTTCTTTTGTTCGGGGTTTTTGGCCATATCCCTGATCTGCTGTAAATATTGTAGGCTTTTTTGGGTATTCCCTTCCTGCAGGTAGGTATCAGCAATATTGGATAGGGTTGAAATTTTTCTACTGGTACTCAGTAAGCCTTTTTTTTCTCTTTCAATTAGGTAACTATTATAAAAATACCGGGCGCTATCAAATTTTTTTGTTGCATGATAATACGCTCCTTCTACAAAATATACGGTTGTACGCCCATTGGCCGTGTCTTTAATTTTTACACTTGCTTCCCTGGCTTTATTTACAAACCGCTTAATTGTTTCCTTTGTACTCTTGTTATTGGATATATCATTGTCCACATTTATCCAAAAAATGCTGAGTTTGGTAAAAACAACAACTGCAAATTCAGGATCGGTAAGGTTGCCTTCCGTCATTTCTGATCCCAGTAAATAATAATAATAAGCAGAGGAATCTTTTTTTCCTGCCTCATCGTATGCTTCGGCTAATAGTAAATGCGCTTTTGCCAGTTCATCTACACTGGTTGTGCTGGTACGCTCGTATGCCCGGATTGAATTATTGCCCATTTGAATGCTCATGTTCAGGTTATTCCCAAAATACCAATGCCCCAGCCGTTCCGATGCCATACCAATGCCTTTATAGTATTGAATGGCCTCGCTGCTGTGCAAAGCTTCACTTAAGGATTGGAATGATGCTTCTGGCATATTTTCCATCTGGTATTCACCTTGTGCAATCATTTTTAATATAGCGGTAGTATCCGTTAATAATTTTGTTTGTAGGGCATTATTATCCTGCCCTACAGCATTTAAAATGCAACTATTTATTATAATAAGTAAAAAGGAAATAAAAACAATTCTTATTACGCTCTTACTTACCCGGGCAAAATGCCTTATTTGGTTTTGTGTTGCGTGCATTTCATTTAACTTTTTTTAAAAAGATAAATGTACACTAAGAATTTAAAAAAGCAGCTAGGCCGGGGAGGCTTTGCTGCTTTTAAATTCTAAACCAAAACCTACTACTATTTTCTAAACTGGTAACTTAATATAAACTCATGCGCAGCATTACCACCGTTAAATAATCCTACCGGGTTTTTATATACATCATAAGCATAGCCCAGGGTTAAGCTTTTTTTGATGTGAAGGCCTGCAGAAAGCATTACGCTTTGTGTAGACCGGTATCCCACACCCCACCATAATAAATTATTATGTGATACCCTGATGCCCGCTGTTACATCGGTAGGGGCATTGGGTAAATAAGTAACAATAAAATGAGGGGTGATGGTAGTGAAACCATCTACGTTCCAATTGTATAATCCATGGAAATAATAATGGCGGTATAATCTTGCTTCTTCTGTTCTGCTTAAGTTCCCGCTATATACATCTAGTTTAGATTGTATTAATTGAGAGACTGAAGCGCCAACCTGCCATTTTTTATTGGTATAGGACAGGCCAAAACCAGCATCGAATTTAAAACGGTTATCCTTTGCACCCATTACCGGGTCATTGGTACCCAGCGCCTCCGATAACTTATTCATATCAATGGCATATTGCTGAAACCGGGTTTCAATACCGAGTGAGAATATGCCTCCATCTTTAAAATTGATATGTTTAGCCAGGGCTACTTCCAGGCCGGTCCTGGAAGTAGGGCCGGTTTTGTCGTTATACGCATAGGCGCCAATACCGATTTGATTCTTGGGTAAATTGAACGATCCGAAAGCAGTAAATGTTTGGGGGCTCCCGCTGATACCACTCCATTGTGTGCGATAGGTTGCACCTACCACGGCTTTTACATTTTCATCTTGTTGTACGCCTGCTACAGATGGATTACTCAGGATCCCCTGCATATCGTAAAACGAAGAGTTTTGTAATTGTTGTGCTTCTGTTACAGCAAACCCGCTTAAGAGAATGGCTGTAAGAATATATTTTTTCATTGTATTTATTTCTTTTTACAAATTATCTTAAAATGGTTACATCCCCTTTTGCCGGAACTACATCTCCATTGGTAAGGCGGTAGCTGATCACATAGTAATAAGTGCCATCCGGTACAGGTTTGCCTTTATAAGTGCCATCCCAGTTATTTTGGTAATTATTATTAGCATATACTTCACTGCCATAGCGGTTAAATACTTTTACCATTATTTGAGAGGTACAGGCATCTCCAGTTGTTACCATCCATTTATCATTGATGCCATCACCATTGGGTGTAAATGCATTTTTGGGATTTATACAAAATGGAATTACATGTACAATCATATCATCGGTAGAAGTACAACCTTCATCATTTATTACCTGTAATGTGTAAGTGGTAGTAACAGGTGGTTTTGCAGTGGGGTTATACGTATTCAAATTAGTAAGGCCTGTTGCAGGTGTCCAGCTAATTGAAGTGGTGTTTGCCGGTCCGCTGCCATCCAGCATTACAGCATCCCCTTGTATAATTGTTTTGTCTGGCCCTGCACTTACAGTTGGGCTTTGCTTAATGGTAATATTGATACTTGAAGTTTTAGTACAAGTTCCTAAAGTAGCGGTTACTAAATAGCTTGTATTTCCATTGGCTGTTGCTACCGGGTTTGCAATGGTGCTATTGCTTAGGCCCGATGTGGGAGACCATGTATAGCTGGCTGCATTGCCAGAAGCTATCAATTGTACGGGTGCGCCGGAGCATACCGTTGTATCTGTTAGGTTGGTTGTTAATGTTAAATTATCTGTAAAACCAACAGTAACATTTTTAGAGAGCGATCCGCAATAGGCATCTTTTATTACTACTGTGTAATTACCGGCAGCTAAGCCGTTAAATACGTTGGAAGTTTGAAAATTTGTTCCATCAATACTGTAGGTGTAAGGTGCAATAGCGCCTGTAGCATTCAGTGTAATACTTCCTGCATTTGCGTTGCTGCAATTAGTATTTACTACTGTTTCTGTGCTGTTTACAGAAATATTGGCGGGGTTACCATATTCCATGATATTGTTGCTGGAACCGCCCGGGCCACTAAATCCGGCAAAGAACATTTTCCTGTTTTCCATATTTATACCTGCAGGAACGGTACGTGGAGCAAAAGCCATTGTTTGCGAAATAATTCCTGTTGGTGAAATATCCAAAGTCCAGGTTGCACCCCCATCTGTTGTTTTACATATTGAATTGCCTATGGCGATGTAGCCATTGTTTGCATCATGAAATAATACCGTAGTGATATTACCTGCTACAAGCTGATCTATATTTCCACTAATATCAGTCCAGGTTGCGCCCCCGTCTGTTGTTTTATAAACTCTTCTATTGTTTTGGTCTGTAAACATGTTACCTACTGCAAAAACAGTATTCTCATCTACTGCCATGATATCGGTATAGGTTACAAATCGATTATTGAAACCGGTTGGGTTCTCGTTGAGCGCCGGAAAAGGATTTATACTTGTCCAGGTAAGCCCGGCATCAGATGTTTTATAAATACCATTGCGGGTTCCTGCTGCATAACCCACATTTATACTGGGAAATGCCAATTGAGACAAATTAGGTGCTGTAAAAGCGGGCGTTGTAGTAGTAGCAACGATATCAATTGCATTAAAAGTAGCCCCATTATCTGTAGATTTAAAGAGTGTTGTTTTCCTGTTAGCCGTTGGTACCGTATAGGTGCTGTAACCTACTGCATATACAGTATCATTCCCAAGGGCTACTACATCGTTCATTTGAAAGGATACATCATTATACATGGGATCAATGACAAAATCGGTCTGCGATGCATTGGCATTTTCTGATTTATACAGAAAACCATTGCTTATAGAGAACCAGGCTTTTGAAACTGTAGGATAGGATAGCCCGGTAATATTTACCCCATTGGTAAAATCAGGCCGGTTATTATCTAACCAGGTTTTTCCACCATCCAAAGTCCTGGTAATAGCTCCGCCACCTGCACCAATACCTGTATTGCAATCTGCGAATTCAAATTTTGAGTAAGCACCTCCAGGAGCCACTAAATTGTAATTACTGAAAAGGGCACCGCCGGGAATAGAATCTGCCACAGCTCCATTTTGACCCATGAATAAGAATTTTCCACCGGGTGCAATATCCATTGCCCATGCTGCAAAATCGCTATAGTTTTCTCCTTCGGGATAACTTCTTTCCTGTATCCAATTTTCACCATTATCTATTGAAGTCCACACTCTGCCAAAATTAGCACTGGCATATAATTTACCACTCGCTGCTTTTTTTATATGATAAGGGTTTGAAGCTAATAAAACCTGTGTAGCCGGGATAGGGGGGCCGGCATTGGGGCCACCTGTTGGCGGGTAGGGGAAATTTAATATTTGATATTTTCCTTTTTCAAAATTGCCCGGGTTATTTACATTTTCAGTACTATCATTTACACCTGTATGTACTCTCACAACGCAATTGTTATTCAACGACATCATCACCACAGTTGAGTCATCCAGAATACTCATCGCTTTGTAAGATTGTCCGGCAGGGGTAACACCTGCAGAGTTATATTGTGTAGTACAGGTAACGGTATTGGTATTGATACCGGTATAACCCAATCTTTCTTTACTTAATGAATAATCTGTAATGGTATTGCCGGTTATTTTCCATAGCAATGCCGAAGTACCGGCACTACTGGTTAAATTACCGGTAGGGTTGGGCAAACAAGTAGAAGAATTGGCAGATTGCGATACCCTGGGATACAAGCCATTGGCACTACCAATAACATACCCTACATTATCATTTATAAATTGTATGCGATAAATTTGTTTTCCTTTTTGTTCTACATTTACCAGTACAGATGAAATATTGGGATTATTAATATAACCTGCCCTGGAAGTTCCATTTATGATGGGAGCGGCTAAGGAGTCCCAGGTAGCGCCGCCATCATTGGTAACATATACTTTTGGAATTGAGTCAAGTGAATTGTATTCGCCACCGATGTATCCTTTGTTCTCATTTAAAAACCAGCAAGTATTTATATTTTTCGAATTTGCATATAAAGGTGTCATTACAAAATTCCAGGTAGCGCCACCATCGGTTGTTTTTGCCATGCAACCACGGTCACCTACGGCATAGGCGATATTTGCAGTTATATAATGAACATCATAAAAAGTGGATGCGGTTCTTACGCCTGCTGCATTTACAAATGTAAAAGGGCCATAAGTCCAGTTTCTTCCGCCATCAGTACTTTTTGCAATGCCTCCATATGCACCTACTGCAATTACATTATTGTCATCAAAATAATCTACATCCAAAACAGTAATACCCATTTGTTTGGGGTTACTAAATTTCCAATTTACAGTATTGTACTGCCCATCCTGGGCAAAACTGGCTGTACTAAATAAAAGAAGCATACTGCTGATACAGAATGCTATCTTAAATTTTAAAATACATTTTCTCATTTTTTAAAAAGTTTAATTTGGTAATAAAACACGATTTTTTAGATATTGAAAAAGCGGGACCTAACCCTTTTTAGAGAAATTAAAATTAGCTTTTATGATGTTTGAATTTATAGGCATTTCTACTTAATTTTTAAATTGAGCATAAACCCTCAATTATTTAAATCCCTCGTAAATAATGGCGGTTATTTGAAGTTTCCTACTATAAATGGGCTAATTTGTATTTGTTTTTCTCAGTTGTTATGAAATAAAACAGACCAATTCTTCATTTATGAAAAAAACATTTCTTTTACTTTTGCTGATTGTTTGTTATAAAACAATGTTAGCACAAGATAAGAGCAATAGGGGTACTGAATTTTGGTTGGCTTATGGGTATGATTATACTTTTTATTATGAGCCACCCATCAATTCGCAGGAAATGGCTATATATATTAGTACTGAATTAGCAGCTACCGTAACAGTAAGTATTACGAATACAGGGTACAATCAAATTTTAAATATTCCTGCAAACACGGTTAATGCCAGTATCCTGATTCCTAAATCGGGTCCTAATGATGCCCGCACGCTTACAGATGGTTTACAAAACAGAGGTATCCACATTGTAAGCGATGTGCCGGTTGCTGTTTATTCACATGTATATGCCAACCAGGTTTCAGGAGCCACTATGCTAATGCCTGTAGAAACTTATGGATATATTTACCATTCTATAAATTATTATCAAACTACATCTCAAAGTAGTCCGAACGAATGGTATTCCTGGTTTTATGCCATTGCTTCCGAAGATAATACCCGGCTGGAAATTACCCCTTCTGATACAACTAAAAATGGATGGTTACCCGGCCAGACTTATATCGTTAATTTAAATAAAGGAGAATCATATCATGTATTTGGAAAAGCCATTTTTAATGGCAACCCTGCTGATGCCAGTAAAGATATGACGGGCAGTAAAATTGTGTCGGTTCCCGGTGCCGATGGCAATTGCCACCCGGTGGCGGTATTTTCAGGCTCCAGTGGTATCCGTTTATGCCGGGGCGATGGGGGTGAATTCATGCAGCAACAAGTTTTCCCGCAACAAGCCTGGGGTACCCGGTATTTAACCTATCATACCATTAATAATGCGGTTACTAATATTTTGGAAACCAACAGAAATTATTACCGGGTTTGTGTAGCAGACCCCAGTACCGTTGTAAAGAAAAACGGGGTTGTCATGACGGGTTTAATAAAGGGGTTTTATTATGAATATATGGATTCTACCGGGGGCGATTATATAGAAGCGAATAAACCCATTTTAGTATCGCAATACATGGTGAATAAAAACCAATGCTGGAATTATCCTACCAGCAGCCCTGTTCCGCCTTCATACGGAGACCCGGAAATGTTTTATATCAGCCCCATTGAACAAGGACAAAAGTATGTACTTTTTTATACCAGTAGAAAATCTACTATTGATTATGTTTATGCAAATATACATTTGCCCACAGCCGCTGTGCCTTCGTTACGGGTAGATGGAAACATTGTGCCTGCTGCTCAAATTATACCGCATCCCCACTATCCATCCTACTCAGTTGCCCTGGTAAGGTTCCCGGGCCCTCCCGCCCAGCACTGGATTAGCAGTGATTCCGCATTTACTTCTACCGTGTACGGCTTAGGCAATTTTGAAAGCTATGGATATAATGTAGGCACCCTCATCAATAATTTAAATAATTACAGTGCCATACAGAATAGCCTAAACAGCAATGGGCAAACCGATACATTTACTTGTCCCAAAAGCCCGGTTCGGCTCTTTGTAAAATTGGCTTACCCTGCTTTATCCATTCATTGGAAGTTAAGCCAGCTTAGCGGTGTTACACCCAATGCAGATTCTATCATCAATGCCCCCGTTCCTCTTTACACCCAACTCATTAATGGCAGAACGTATTATGTTTATTCTTTGCAGCAAGATTTTATTTTTAATAATGCCGGTACCTATTATTTACCCGTAAGCTATACGGCAGCCGTTATACAAAACTGTAACCAAACCGAGCAAGCCACTGTAAAAATTATAGTGAAACCCGGGCCGGTAGCCGATTTTATTACCCCCTCCCCACTATGCCTGCAAGACAGTGTACGGTTTACAGGAAATTCAATTTCAAATGGTTTTAACCTTACCTACTTTACTTATACTTTTGATGACAACAGTACCATTCATACCCGGGATGCCGTAAAGAAATTTACAAGCCCGGGAAGTAAAGTGGTGAGCTATAAAATAATTGCCGATAACGGGTGCCTGGCAGATACAGCTAAAACAATTGTAATTCAAGACGCACCCACTGCCAATTTTGGTGTTGATTCTGGCATTTGCATTGGCGACTCTGTTTATATTACGGATACATCTGCCATGGTAAATGGAAATATTTTGCAATGGAACTGGAATTTTGGAGATGGTACTACAAGTGTGAACAATAATGGGAACCCCTTTTACCATACATATACCAATGCCGGCACCTTCACCGTAAGTTTAGTTGTACAAGCTGCAAACGGTTGCCAAAGCGATACCATAAAAAAAATAGTTACGGTAACTCCCAAACCCATATCTAAATTTGGCTTTGATAAAAATGTCTGCCTCGGCCAGGCTATTGCCTTTAGCGATAGTTCTACTTATGCCAATGGCGCTATTACCGAATGGCATTGGGATTTTGGCAATGGTTTTACAGAAATACGAACCGATGCTTTACCATTTAATTATACATACCCCACGGCAGGATCATTTACAGTTTCACTAAAAACCCGGGCGGCAGGCGGTTGTTTAAGTAATGCATTTAGCTTGCAAGTGATTGTAGCGAATAAGCCTGCAGCTGATTTTACCTTTACGGGTAAACCTTGTGTTGATAGTGCATTTCAATTTTCATCTGCCATTGCCTATGATGCGAATACCCCCAAAAGCTGGTATTGGGGATTTGGAGATGGGCAACAAACAAATATCAACACAACCCATACGGTTTCTCATGTTTATAATAATGCAAACACCCTTATCACGGTGAGCCATGCAGTTACGGTAGGCGGATGTAAAAGTGATACCGTTACAAAAGTGATACCTGTTATAAATAATAATCCTGGTGCGGTTTTCAATATAAATAAAAATATTTTTTGCGAAAACGAACCGGTTCAATTCTCAGCAACCGGAAGCCCGGATATATCTCAATGGATATGGAATTTTGGGGATGGAACAGGAAATCAAACACCTCCTTTTAATAAAGCATATTCAAATGCAGGAAATTACACACCTGTTTTAATAGTGGAAAATACAGGTGGCTGCAGGCAAACAGTTACAGGAACCCCGCTTAGCATTATAGCGTCTCCGCCCATTGATGCAGGTCCGCCCATTTATTTACAATTAGGCGGTAGCAAAACTATTGAAGCCAGTATTGCCAATGCAAATCAATATAACTTTTTATGGCAGCCCAATACAGCACTTAGCAGTACCACGGTATTAAACCCGGTAACATCGGCCACCCAGGATATCCTGTATTTTGTTACCGCTACGCATAAAACAAGTGGATGCGCAGCCACCGATAGTGTATTGGTGAAAGTAGTTACAGATGTATATGTTCCTACTGCATTTACCCCCAACAACGATCATAAAAATGATGAATTTAAGGTACTGGGATCGGAACTGATAGAGCAAATGGATTTTAAAATATTTAACCGCTATGGCCAGCTCGTATTTGAAACAAAAGACAAAAACAGGGGCTGGAATGGCAGGCTGGGCGGTGTGCAGGCCCCTTTAGGAGCTTATATTTATTTATTGACCTATAAAAAATATAACGCCTCCAAAACAGTGTTCATTAAAAATAGTTTTGTGCTGTTACGATAAAAGTGTGAAAGCTTACAGGGGCTTTGCATTAACTTTGCCATATAAAAAACAGGACCCCATGGGCATACTACGTCAAATAGCAGAATACCTGTATCTTAAAAAAAAGGATCCTAAAGAAGATCCTACCCAGTGGATGAAATATATGCATGGGATTAACCGTATTTCAATTTTCTTATTCATACTTGCCATGATCATCCTGGCTATTAAATTAATACGGCGTTAAGCCATTGCTTCCTCAACAATAATTTTGGCTGCCTGGGTAGAAGCATGCCCTCCCTCGCTTAATAATTTTTTAAGCTTTTGGTAATCTTCCTGGATTGCCGCTTTCTTATCTTCATTGTGTAAAATAAGTGCTAACTCACGGGATAGATTGGCAATGTTAAAATCATGCTGAATAAGTTCTTTCACTACTTCCTTATTCATAATTAAATTTACCAGCCCAATATATTTTATTTTTACCAGCCTTTTTGCAATTTGATAGGAAACAGGATTTCCTTTATAACAAATAACCTGGGGCACAAAAAACAATGCGGTTTCCAGGGTAGCAGTACCGCTGGTAACTAAGGCTGCCTTCGCTTTGTATAATAATGCATAGGTTTTTCCGGTAATGGCATACACATTTTTAAAAGAAGAAAGCATGGATGCATAAAAATCATCTTCAATACCCGGTGCTTTTGCTACTACAAAACTATATTCAGGAAACTTACTGCTTACCTGCAGCATGATGGGAAGCTTTTTTAAAATTTCCTGTTTACGGCTACCCGGCAGCAGGGCAATGGTACCTTTATTATTTTGATATAAAGGGATTTCAGATTCATCTGCACGAACAATAAAATCATCTACTTCCTCTACCAATGGATGGCCCACATAGTTAACCGGGTAATCCCATTTTTCATAGAAATCTTTTTCAAAAGGAAGTATCACTATCATTTTATCAACAGATCTTTTTATTTGCTTTACCCGGTTTTCCTTCCATGCCCATACCTGCGGGGAAATATAATATACCACTTTAAACCCCTGCATTTTTGCCCATTCTGCAATTCGCAAATTGAAACCGGGGTAATCTATTAAAACCAGCACATCGGGCCGGTAATCCAGGATGTCTTTTTTGCAAAAAGAAATATTCTGTAAAATGGTAAAAAGATTTTTTAAGACCTCTACAAAACCCATAAAGGCAAGGTCTTTGTAATGCCTCACCAGGGTAGCCCCTGAGGCCTGCATTTTATCGCCACCCCAGGCTCTTACATCAGCCAGGGGGTCTGTTTTTTTTATGGCCGTAATTAAATTGCTTCCATGTAAATCTCCACTCGCTTCACCGGCAATAATATAATATTTCATATTATGGATATTGTGTCAAAATTATTTAAAAATCGAATGTTTTTATTTAACCTGTTTTGGTTTGCTTAGTTTTTGTAAAGTATGAAAAGGCAGGTTCATCAATTCAAAATTTTTAACACCCGGTAAATAATAATGCCACCACTCTGTTTCTAAAGCAATGAACCCGTATTTCTCCATCATTGATTTTAAAAAGGCCCTGTTTTGTAAAATAAGGAGGTCTAAATTTTTAAAATTATGATGTGCAGTATCCGTAAAATTATCAAAATCAGTGCCCATATTGTAGGCTACCGAATCATTTGCATTTACAATCGTGAGGTCTATTGCAATGCCCCGGTTATGCCCGCT
Organism: Sphingobacteriales bacterium 39-19; assembly: GCA_001898465.1. GTDB lineage: Bacteria > Bacteroidota > Bacteroidia > Chitinophagales > Chitinophagaceae > Ferruginibacter. The sequence continues at coordinate 84,526 of MKTX01000012.1, forward strand.
ACCCTGCCTGGGGTCGGCAGCATAACGGCTGTCTTTAACGGGTTGCCACATTTGTACCGTTACTGAATAGGGGCGGTATGCGTCAAAAATTTTGAGGCGCAACCCTTGAGGTTGTAATTCATTTTGCAGGGCTAAAAGTTTTTGAGCAACCGCCAGCCGGGCATACGTTGTTTTTATTACCGGATAAAGCCGGGTTTGCATAAAATTATTATGCCCGCTATACCTTAAATCAAATTGAATACCGGGTATATACTGCGCCAGGTCAACCATACGTTTCAATGAATCGGCTGCAATGGTTTTCTTGTATTCTTTTTTCGTTTTTATAACCTGTAAGCCATACTCATTGGGCTGCGCCTGCAAGCATTGATAATTGAATACACAAACGGCGAAACCGGCTATAAGGGTTGTTAAAAAAGAATTATTATTGTATTCCATAACTTGTGTAATTTACAAGATAAGCCATCTCCTCCAAATGAAAATTTTCTCTTCCATACTATTGTTATGTGTTGTTGCGCCTCTTTTTTTTGTGTGTTGTAAATCTGCAAAGAAAAAAGAAGGGGAAAGCCAACTGGTAAAAAATAAAGACCAGATGGATGGATTTGTACAAAAACAAATTAAAACTTTATTAACGCAAGCCCATGATAATAAATTAGACGATACCACACGCCTCCCTTTTTTACCGGTTACCGCTACATTTTATAACTCAAATAATTTTGAACCGGTGTGGAGCAGTACAGAACAATGGAAAAAAGGAACCCTGTCTTTTTTACATTATTTGGATACTTGTATTTATGATGGATTATTTAAAGAAGATTATCAATATACCCTTTTAAAAAAATATTACAGCACATTACAAGCCAACCCGGAACAGCGGAGAGATGCGGTATTATGGGCCAAAGCAGACTGCTTGTTCAGCAATTCTTTTTTTCATGTTTTGCAGGATATTCGCCAGGGCCGGTTACAAAAAGACAGTGCCGGATTACAATATGACAGCACCAAACAAAAAGATTTTTTTATACCTGCTTTACATTCATTCTTACAAGATAATTCGCTTAACCCGCTGCTGGCCCAATGGCAGCCAAAGCATAAAGATTATATTTTATTAAAAAGAAATTTGCATGCATTTGCTGACAGTATGGATCTTCATGAATACACTTATTTGCCCTATCCTTCTAAAGATTCAAGTGCATTTGTAAAATTGCTTAAAAAACGAATGGCAGAAAGCGGTGTATCCTTACAACAGACCCACCCCGATAGTGTGCAATTGCGTTTAATGATTGCCCAGTGCCAGCAAAAACTGGGAATGAAAGCAGATGGTAAATTGTCATCAGCTTTTATCAAAAAATTAAATGAGAATGACCATGAAAAATTAATTCGCATTGCTATAAACTTAGACCGGTATAAATATTTGCCTGCCACGCTTCCGGAAAAATATATTTGGGTAAATATCCCTTCTTACCAGTTACAACTCATGAGTAATGATTCAGTAAAATTAGTTTCTAAAGTAATTGTAGGAAAACCGGGAACCCCAACGCCTGAATTGACCGGGAAAATAAATAACCTGGTAACCTATCCCACCTGGACGGTACCGGTAAGTATCATAAAAAAAGACCTGCTGCCCGGCCTAAAAAGAAACCCGGGTTACCTGGCTAAAAAAGGATTGGCCTTGTACACATATGCAGGGGAACCCGTAGATCCCTATACTATTGAGTGGAATAAGTATAACAAAGGAATTCCTTTTAAAGTACAACAAGGGAGTGGGGATGCCAATGCCCTGGGCGTAATAAAATTTAATTTTAATAACCCCTACGATGTTTACTTGCACGATACCAATCAGCGGTATTTATTTAAAAGATCAGACAGAAGCCTGAGCCATGGATGCGTGAGAGTAGAATCCTGGAAAGAGTTAGCTTTTTATATAGCCCGAAATGATAGTATGCAATATCAAAAAAATGATACCCTGCGATATACCACAGATTCCATCAGCAACTGGATAAATCGTAAAGAAATGCATAAAATTTATATAAAAAACGGCTTTCCCGTATATATAAGGTACTTTACCTGCATGCCAAATGATAAAAAAATCGTTTTTTTTGACGATATTTATAATAATGACAAAGCGTTAAGAAACCATTTTTTCACAAAAAAATGATTTATTCACTTTAATTTAATAAATGACAGGATATCGTATTTTCTTTATTTTACTTTTTTTAGGATTCTCCATTCACAGCCAGGCGCAAACAGGTAAAACAAAAATGGCCAAATCTAAGACCAGCATCTTATATGGCCAGGCTAGTTTTTATGCCAATAAATTCCATGGCAGGCGTACTGCCAATGGTGAAATATTTGACCAGAAAAAACTTACAGCGGCATGTAATTCTTTGCCCCTGGGTACCTGGATAAAAGTAACCAATCTTAGAAACAAGAAAGTGGTTTATGTGAAAGTAAATGACCGGTTACACCCCAAAACCCATAGATTACTAGATCTTACCCGTGCTGCAGCCCAAAAACTGGGCTATATCAAATCGGGGTTAACCCGGGTAAAAATTGAAGTATTGGGAAAAACGAAGCCTGCACATACAGGTTAACCCGGAAAAGGATACACGGAATTTAAAAATCAGGCTAACTAAAACAGATATATTTTTCCTCATTTCAAACTAAGCCGTTATTTTTGCTACGTTTACTGTAAACTAATTATTTATGAAAAAGTGTATTTTACTGCTTTTGGCTTTTGGCATATTCAATAGTGCATTTAGCCAAACCGATAATAAAAAACCCGGAACCATTGGAATTCATTTTGTTTTAAATGATTTTCAAACTGCTGCCGACATCCGGTCCAGCAGCATTACCAATGTTATTAATGACAAACAATGGTTTAAAACTTCCCGTATGGCTCCCGGTATTGCAGTGAGTTATATGAAAGGGATGATGCAAAATCTTGACCTGGCTGCCACTTTATCGGGTAGTTTTGTAAAATACCCTTATCCCGACAGGCCAAAATCTACCAGCGACGAAGTGCTTTTTGAAGCTGCAGCAACTGCAAACCTGAAATTGCTTTCGGATAAATACCTGTTAAATCCTTTTTTAACCGGTGGTGTAGGTGCATCTAAATATAGTGTGCATTTTGGTGCATTTACTTTATTAGGTGTAGGGTTACAAATAAAACCTGCCGATAATTTCTTTATTTTCCTAAATTCTCAATACCGCATGCCGGCTAGTAGCGATGTGGCTTATCATTTTTATAATAGTTTTGGCGTGGCTAAATCATTTCCTAAAGCCAAGCCGGTGGTTGTAGAAGCGCCCGTGGTTCCCGTTGTTTCCGATCGGGATGGCGATGCTGTTCCTGATGCAGATGATAAATGCCCCGATACGCCGGGATTGGCATCTTTACAAGGTTGCCCCGATCGGGATGGTGATGGTATTGCTGATGCTGATGATAAATGCCCCGATGAAGCCGGCCTTGCTAAATATGGCGGCTGCCCTATTCCTGATACAGATGGGGATGGTATAAACGATGAAATGGATAAATGCCCTACTGTAAAAGGGGTTGCCCGTTACCAGGGTTGCCCGGTACCCGATACCGATGGAGATGGCGTAAATGATGAAGAAGATAAATGCCCCACTCGTCCCGGCCCGGCAAG
>MKTX01000013.1:5000-85582 GCA_001898465.1 Sphingobacteriales bacterium 39-19
TTTGATTGCTTTTTTGATAACTTTTTATCTTGAAAATAATTTTCAGAAAAAATATTTTGCTGATCAGTAAAGCGCCGGGTGTTATACCCTAAAGCAATCTTAGCATACATAGCAGAATCATTATAAGTAAGTTCCGTACCCAACTTATAAAAATGGGGAGAAAATTGCTGACTGTAGCGCTCGCTATAATTGAACCCAGGATTGGTAAAAAATAAAGTTGTCACATCTCTTTGCCTGGAAAATTTATCGTTATAAATACTGTTATTAATATTAAGGTTGAATTTATTATTCTTAAAAGGCAGTATAAAATTTGAAATCAGGTTCTTACTGGCATTGATACCGGGTATAATTTCAATAGAATTTTGGTCATCGTAAAAAAATGCGGGTTCATTGTAATAAGAATAAAGTCGGCTATCTGAAAAATTATTCCTATTATAATCCAATAAATTTTTTTTAACCTGTTGTGCATTATAAGGCTTAAAACCCACATTATTTTGATTTGCAAGAATAAGCCCCTTGAGCCGGTTTCTTAATAAAATGGCATTTACATCAAAAAGATATTTATCCTGTATGCCCCAGGATGCCATAAAATTTCCCGATGCGTTAAGTTTATTATTTTTATAAACAACCAAATTTACCACCGTATTATCGGATACGTCAAACCCACGAAGCGCCATAATTTCAGAAAAGTTTTTAATTACCTGTATTTCCTGTATGAGCCCTGCATTTAAATTGGTTGTAATATCAAGATAATTATCAGAAAGCTTAAGGTTTTCAATAAATACCTCGTTTATCAATTTTCCATTATAAAAAATGCCTAATGGTGTAATGGAAAATCCGGGAATATTTTTAAGAATATCATTAACATTTTTATCAGCAATTTTTCGAAATGCATCCGCTTTAATAAATGTAGTGTCAGCTTTTTCGTAAATATCTGGTTTCACAAATATTTCCTGTAAGGGTTTTATTGATTTTTCAAGTGTAAATAGGATGTAAGCGTTTTGTAAATCATTGGGAAAAATAGTTACATTTTTATTTTTGTAACTAATGTGGGTAACCTCAATTTCAATTGAATCAGATAAATTAAAACTTTCCTTATTGAATTGAAAGCTCCCTAAAGCATTCGTAATTGCGAAAGCCCTAACTTTATTTTGCGTAATTTTTATAACTGCACCTGCAATAGGATGTTGAAATTCATCTTCTACCCTGCCCGTAAAGAGAAATTCTTGTGCATACAGATGGCTATGGAATAATACGAGTAGAAATAAAAACGAAAATTTCACATTAAAATCGTTTTTCAATAAAGTAACTTGACTGAGATAAAATGGAAAGTATCTCTATTGTTTTCTCCTGGCGGTTAATTACAGCCCGGTATCTTTCATTATTGGGTTTAGTTTGGGAAATATCTTCAACATTACTAATTAAGTACCGGGAATTTTGAATCGCCTTTTTATAATACGTTTTCAGGTAATTAAAGTAATCAGGTAAGGTTAAATTTATACCAGTTGTTTTTAAATTAACGGGTATGCACACGGGGGCGGGTATTTTAATTTCCGATGCAATAAACTTAACCTGCTCATCATCTGAATATAACTCTAAAATTAGCCCGGGAAGCCCTCCAAATTTCCAGGGGCCGGATAAAACTGGAATTTTGTTAGTAAACCAGGCAGTGTAATTCCTGCCCCTGAAATTTGCCCTGGCCTTATAAACTTCATACGATAAAATATATTTAAATTCTTTTGAAATCTCCCAATTAATACCAGGAATTTGTTCTTGTGTTATCAAATAAGTTTTATTAAAAAAATCTCTTGTTCTTACCAGGTTGTTTTTTTTGTCTATAAAAACATATTTCGCAGCAGAATCGATGGCAATAAAATGGTTCTGTACATTTGACAGGTCTACCATTACTGTATTGCCAGACCGGGGATCTTTATTTATTATAGAATCTTTTACAGCATTTAATAGAGAATCTTCCCTCCCGGGCGTTAACAACGAGTAATCTTTTCCCTGTGTAAAATACACTGAGGTATCAGTATTTCCAACCAAAGTCCAGGTAGAATATTCAACCTTTTTTGCAGAACTAAATGTTTTGGCAGAATCTTTCACAGTCGTTTGAATATAATTAACCTGGTATGATTGCGCCAGGGAAATTTTACAAAATGTAATAAAAATAAGGAATGTTAAAATGTATTTTAATTTTCAGGGTATTAGTTGATTCATGCCTCGGGGGAGGGAAGGTAAATTTCTACATAAACAAATTATTATTCACAGGTACCAAAAAAGAAATCAGGTGCATCACAATCCTCAGGATAAGCATTACAATCAGTCATATTTATACAATAAACACCATCACACATGGTTCCATCTTCAAAAATCAAAATTGCAGTTTGATGCAAATGCAAAGCAAACATTCATTAATAAAAAACAAATCAAAATTAATTTTTTCATGATCTTTTTTTAGAATTAAACAATAATTTACTAAATGCAATATATATATATAACAAAATTATTTTTTAACGCTATTTCAAGATAACTAAAATTCGTAAATATTTTGTGCAAACTATGGTATATACAAGCACAAATAAGAAATGAAGGAAGGGAAATCCCTATATTATTCCTTTATTCAAAAATATTTACGCCCCGTATCCAAGACTTATATTTTTCAATTTTTATAGTTCAAAATGTATTTGTACCAGCGTAAGCCCCTGTGCCGGTGCTGAAAAATCAGTTTTAGAAATATTTTTACTTTCTATAATTTTTTGAAACTCATCTAATGAATATTTACCCCTACCTACTCTTAACATAGTGCCTACCAAGCCCCTTACCATGCCCCGTAAAAACCTGTTTGCCGTAACCCGGTAAATAATACAATCGCTTTGCTGTTCCCATTCACTTAAAAATATTTCGCAGTTGGTTGTATGTGCCTGGTGATGTTTTTTGGCAAAGCTCTCAAAGTCACGGTAACGGTACAATAAACCTGCTGCTTCTTGTAAAAGGCCCATATTGAGGAGGTATGGATAATAATAGGCCCTATCATTCAAAAAAGGGTTTTTTGATTGGTATAATACATACTGATATGCCCTGGAAATTGCATCAAACCTGCAATGTGCATTTGCTGCCACCCGTTTCATACTCTTTATTACAATATCGGCCGGTAAAATGGCATTCAAATTATAGGTATCCTTTTCTTTAACCGGTATTGGCATATCGGCATGAAAGTAATTTTGAAAAGCATGCACACCGGCATCCGTCCGGGAAGACCCGGTTAATGGGATGAGAATCCTATAAAATGTAAAAAGTGCTTTTTCTACCTCTGCCTGTATTGTATTAGCATTTTTTTGTTTTTGAAAGCCAGCATATAATTTTCCGTTATAAGCTACTTCTATAAAATAACGGTTATCCATTAAAATGTAAATGAAGTTTGAAGCATTAAATACCGCTGCAAAATAGATTCTTTGTAATAAATAATAAAATATGGGTCAAAGCTGTTGGTTAACAAAAAGCGATTGTTTAAAATATTATTGGCTGAAAAGCGGAATTGCCATTTGCTTTTATCAGATTTCCAAAATAAATTCAGGTTTAATAAATGAAAATCTGAGTGCTGGTTATTGCTCTTCGTATTCATTGATTTAAAATAAAAAGAACCAGATACTTGTCGCAATATTTTTGCCTGAATTTCTAAAAACGGATTGTAAGATTGATAATTATAATTAGAATGAAGAGTATTATTGAAATTTAAAGAAATCCCGGCTTCTGTTGACAAATCATTAAACCACACTCTTTTCAAGCTTATTTGAGTAGTAAAACTCAATTGTTTATTAAATGTACTTGAAGTTGTGTACTGCTTTAATAGAGATGCAGAAGCCGATAATTTGAATTTGCTATCAATGAATTTTAAATTGCTATTATATTGCCCGAACAAAGTTTGAAGCCTTACACCATATTCATTCATACTACTGGTGACCGCTTTTGAATTATATGCTCCATCGTATTGAATGCTGTTTATAATTTGTGGAGCGGAAATGGAAACCTGATAATACACTAATAAATTCCTGTTCTTTCTTGCCAAAAAATGATTGTATAAAACTCCTACATTATACGAATGCATATACATTTCGTTTAGCCTATTTTCCCTATACACTTTATAATTTTGAAAATAATATTGTGGAACTATAATTTGTTGAAAAAAAGAAGGTTCATTACCCTTCAATGTAAAGTTTAGTTTATGATAGCTATTAATCGGCACTTGTAAATTTAAATCTAAAAATGGATATGTTTTATTTTTGAAATCCGTAGAGCCTCTAATACTTTCAAATAAATAAGATATGCCTAAACCATAATCGAACAGCCACCTGTTTATTTTCCAACTTCCATTTATTATAAAAGTCCCATTTCGAGACTTCATTATATTATTCAATTGAAATGTATCAAGTTGAATATCGTTATCCAATACTAATGCCGCATTTGAACTTAACTGATATTTGTTAGACTGAAAACTAAAATCCAATTTGCTAATCCATTTTGTATTAAGATGAAAACCCAATTTGACTATATGAATTTGTCTCTCAACTTTATAATTTTGTGCAATTTTGTTTGAAGGATAATTAAATATAAACGTTGGAGTATTTTGTAAAACCATCATTTGCTGCGATAACCATCCTTTCTGATATTGGTATGATATTTCCAAATGATTATTTTTATGAATACGGCGAATATCAAATATTCCAACTTTTGTTTCTTCTCCCCTTGATTTATAAGTTTGATCAAAATAAATTTTATTCTGAATTTGATCTAATAAAGAAAATGCTGAACGGCGGTAATTGATAGCCAGCTTAAAATAATGCGATGTATCATTGAGAGCCAATTCCGCACCTGCATCAAAATTTTGAGGCTTACATTGCAAGTTCTCCTTTTCTAAACTGTTTAATAAAGTATCAGTAAGACTAATAGATTCTTTTGTATTTTGCTTTGTTTGCCCGTCTTTATAAATGGAAGAATGCAGAAATAACGACCATTTATTTTTAAACGGAATGATATTATTGCATAAACCATAAGCTGCTTTATTTTGGAATGTTACAATGTTATTAGCAAAACCTTTATTGTAAGTTGTTGAAGGAGTTTGGTAAATACCTCTTAATTCAACATTATCAAGAGCATATTTATTTTGTTGCAAATAATCTGAAAACATTGTATTGCTTTCATATGGGTCGATTCCAATATTGTTGAAATGAGAAAGTAATAATGATTTAATTTGGTTCTGCAGAGCAATTATATTGTTCTTGCTTTGATATTTTTTCTTAATGCCAAGTCCAAAATCGATTCGTGCAGCTCCGTTAAATCTTGCGCTTTTATTAAGTGTAAGATTTATAACTTGTTTTGTTGCATCTTGTCTTCCTTTTAATACAGCAATCTCGTTGTAATTCGTCCATACTTGAATCTCTTCAACCAGATCTGGCGATAGGTTCTTTGATAGATCAAAATAGTTATTAGTTAATTTTTCTCCTTCAATTAATATATTTGAAATAAGCTTGCCATTAAAACTTATCAAGCCATATTGATTTACTGACATACCCGGTAAGCGCTGAAGTAAATCTTCCAAACTGTTGTCAGCGTTAGCACGGAATGCATCTGCCCGAAAAATTGTAGTGTCCCCTTTTACAAAGATATCAGGCTCTAAAATTACTTCTGAAAGTGTTTTAAAATTTTTTTCAAGCTTAAATTGTAAAGTTTGCTGTATGGCTTGGTGAATAGCCAGGATTTCAACTCTTTGTTTATAATTAAATTGTGAGATTAAAATTTTTAAAGAATCATTAATGTTGTTAAATTTTACATACAATTTAATAAAACCATCAACATTTGATACTGCATAATATTTATTACCAAGACAATGTAGTTCCAATATAGCACCGGGTATGGGATGATTTCCCATGTCAAAAACTTTTGCTTGGAATAAAGCTAAATTTTCTTGGGCATTAACCCGCAAGGGGAATAAAAGCAAAGCCAAAATAGTAAAGCATAATAAGGCACGCATTTTTAAAAATGCTTTTCTATAAATCGCATGCTCTCTGAATTACCTCCGCTGATGCTCGTTTTGGGTTTTTTAAAATCAGGGCGGTTTTTAATAATATCGGGAATGTCCTGATCATCCAATTTTTTTTGCATTTTTTCGAAACGCAACCGCATGTAATCAGTCATAAAAGTAAAATACTGTTGTAAGCTAATTTTTTTGCCGGTGAATGAATATTCAGGAAAAGGATTTTTAGCCGGAATGTTTATAGAAGTAGCTTCAATCTTTACCTGATTATCATTATCAGTAAGTAAAAGTACAAGGCCAGGCAAACCTGTAAATTTCCAAGGATAAGCTATTATTGGAATATCAGTTGTAAACCAGGCTTCATAATCCCGGCCTCTAAAATGGCAAGTAGCCTTAAAAGCTTTATAATTAAGAATCGTTTTGGAATCTTCCGAAATTTTCCATGAAATTTCAGGAATTCTTTCTTGAGTAAGAATATAGCCATTGCTATACTGCTTATTCCAAATAGAATCTTTCCTTTTATTAATATACAATACATTCCCTACAGAATCATAGCTAACTAAACTCTTTATAGATACTTGATTTACCGCCTTGGTTTTATCGGCATAAAATATAGCATCCTGCATAACAGAATCCTGTTTTTCAATAAATTTGGAATAATTTTTTACCCCTGAATAATAATAAGATTCAATCCCATCGCTGATAAATATCCAATCATTTACTGCAATCTTAGCATTATTAAAATTTTTAGTAGTATCTCTTACAATTGATTCTCTATAATGTACCTCAAAATGCTGAGCTAAACCAAACTTAACATTGGAAATAATTAAAAACAGTATAAAAATTAAACGAAACATTACAATTATATTACGGTTCCAAAGTGATAATTGTTATTATTATAGATTAAATAATAAGTAGTATTATAAAAAAATACTTACTTAAAAAAATTACTTTTTATTCTGCAGCTTTTTAAACAGGCTGATATAATTTTCATCGGTCAATTGATTAATCAAGGTGCCGAAGTTTTGGGTATCATGTACAAAGGGATATGCAGCCTGAAATAATTTAAACCGTCCCTGATCCGTTAAAAACAATAAGCCCAGGTTTTTTACCTGCTCGGTAGAATAACATTTTTGTTTAAACATTTTTTTGGCCTGTGTAATCATATCCTCATCCGTTTCCTCGGCGGCCATGTTTTTTCTGGCTTTCAAAAAATCTGCTTGGGTAGCTTCTGATTTACAATCAGAATTATAAGTGAGGCCACTGGCCGGTATTGCGTTTACTGTATTTCCAGGTTTCGGTAATTGAGGGGTATCTGCCTTTTTTACATTTGGATTTTCTAACTCTATATCTAAAAACCGGGCATCTGCCTCTTTCTCTTTCCCGGGGCTGGCAGGCTTATTTTTTTCAATGCCGGCAATTACCGGAGTACTATTACCGGCCTGTATGCCGGGGTTTTCACCCAGGCTTCTTTTATAAGGAATCAACAACCGCACCGTATCTTTTTGTGAATTGTTTATAACAGTGTAAATGATTGATGTACCCGAAGTATCGGTAGCAGAAAATATTTTTTGAATGAATGTACCTGCAGCTTCACCTAATTCGTTTTCTTTTGGGGCAACAAGCTCTTCTTTATTTTGTGTTACCGGAGTATCGGAATGTTGTTTTGGCTCTTTAATGGTGATCGTTTCTTCCTTCACAGGTAGTGGTTTTTTCACAGGTTCTTCAATACCGGAACCTGCCCGGTTATCCTTAACCGGTTCATTACTCATTTCTTTCTTTTTTTCTTTTATAGAAGGGGTATTTACAATATCTGCCAATGTATTGGCAAATACATCCTGGCTGTTTGCTGCTGTTTCATTTCCTGCAGGCTTGGATGCATTGGAAGCCATTTCTAATTGCAAGCTTTGCAAATTCAATAATCCCCAGCCATTATCGCCAAAATTTTTTAAACTAAATCCCAGGTCGGTATTTGTAATCGTTACAGCCAGGTTTTGCTCTGGCCACTCTGATTTAGGAAAACCAATTTTAAATTCATAACTACCTTCCTGTAATCGGGGAATAATTAAATAACCGGATGAGGAGGAACTATATAACTTTTCCTGAACCCTTACATAAAAAGGTTGTTTATTATCTGTTTGTATGTAAACAAAATAATTTTGCTGTGCCAACAGGAAGTGTGCCTGGAAAAAAAATAATAAGAGAAAAAGAAATCTTTTCATGGCCATCTATTATTGTGTTTCATGTAATTTACCCGTATAAAATGCCGCATATACAGGCAAATCATGGCTGATCTAATACCTGCTAACTCAATTTCAATACGCTACAAAGCTAACCAATAGCCCGAATACGCCCATCAATTTAATGTGGTTTTTAACCGTTTAAATAAAATTAACCCCTTATTTAATTTTAGGTTATTAGTTTTGGTATTCAATTTTTTAAAAATGAAAAGAAATTTATTTTTTATTGCGTTATTCACGCTGCCCTTATGGGGAATTGCACAAATGCACCAAAAGCAAGACCCCAACGATACGTTATGGAAAACAGAGTATCGTGCCGAATATCCAAAAACCAATCAATTGGTACATACCAAACTGGATGTACGGTTTGATTACGACAAATCTTATATGTACGGCAAAGAATGGCTTACCCTGCAACCTCATTTTTACCCCACGGATTCTGTTCGTTTAGATGCCAAAGGGATGGAAATAAAAGAAGTTGCTATACTAAGTGGTAATAGCAGGAAACCATTAAAATATACCTACGACAATAAACAACTGAACATTCACCTGGACAGAACGTATACCCGGAATGAAAAATACACATTGTATTTTGAATATACCAGCAAGCCCGATGAGGTGGAGCAAAGCGGCAGTGCGGCCATAACAGAAGCCAAGGGCTTGTACTTTATTAACCCACGTGGTGAAGAACCGGGAAAACCTACACAAATATGGACACAAGGTGAAACCGAAGCCAACAGCGTTTGGATGATTACCATAGATAAGCCCAATCAAAAAACAACCGAAGAAATTTATATGACGGTTCCCGCTAAGTACGTAACACTTAGCAATGGCATAAAAGTAAGTGAAAAGAAAAATGCCGATGGCACCCGTACAGATTATTGGAAAATGGACCTGCCGCATGCCCCTTACCTTTTCTTTATGGGCGTAGGCGATTATGCTATAGTGAAAGACAAACCTTTTAAAGGCAAAGAAGTAAGTTATTATGTAGAAAAAGACCAGGCCAAATATGCTTTGGGCGTTTTTGGGCATACTCCTGAAATGATCAAATTCTTTTCAGAAAAATTAGGAATAGATTTTCCCTGGCCTAAATATTCGCAAATAGTAGGAAGAGATTATGTAAGTGGCGCTATGGAAAATACAACGGCTACTTTACACCAGGAAAGCGCTTACCAGGACAACCGGGAGTTAATAGATGGCAATGCCTGGGAATCTGTAATAGCGCATGAATTATTTCACCAATGGTTTGGCGATTTGGTTACTACTGAAAGCTGGAGCAATATTACCGTAAATGAAAGCTTTGCCAACTATAGCGAATATTTGTGGAATGAATATAAATATGGAAAAGATGAAGCCGATGCACATATCTTCCAGGACAGGGCCGGTTACCTAATGAGCGGAAGCAATAGTAAAGACCTGGTGCGTTTTTACTATCGTGATAAAGAAGACATGTTTGATGCCGTGAGCTATAATAAAGGGGGCAGCATTTTACATATGCTGAGGAACTATGTAGGCGATGATGCTTTCTTTAAAGCACTAAACTTATATTTAAATACCAATAAATTTAAAACCGGCGAAGCCCATCAATTACGCCTGGCTTTTGAGGAAGTAACCGGCCAGGACATGAACTGGTTTTGGAATGAATGGTATTTTAGTAATGGCCAGCCCAAGCTAAAAATAAATTACGATTACAGCACACCGGGCATTGCCAAAGTAATAGTAGAACAAACTCAAACTGACGCTCCATTATTTAAAATGCCGGTGAATATTGATGTATATGTGGATGGCAAAAAAACGAGGTACCCGGTATGGATAAAAAATAAAGCAGATAGTTTTTCAATACCTTATAGCAGCATGCCCGAGCTCATTAATTTTGATGGCGACAAGACTTTACTGGCCGAAATAACCGATAATAAAACCGAGGCCAATTATATTGCCCAATGGAAATATGCAAAAACATATACTGACCGCCGGGAAGCGATAGATTTCTTTGCAAAGAAAAATATGCCCGAAGTGGCCAAGGGTTTATATGATAAATATCCCGGTATCAGGCAATATGCTATCAACAAAATTGCAGGCACTCCTTATAAAAGCGATAAAGTTATTTTAGAAGAAGTAGCTCGTATGGCAAAATCTGACCCGGATAAAAAAACAAAAGCGGCCGCCATTAATTTCTTAGTAAAAACGAAAGATGATACTTACAAACCCATTTACATGGCTTCTGTTACTGATTCATCTTACCGGGTTGCCGGGGCTGCTTTAAAAGCATTGATTAGTTTAGATCCCGATAATGGTTATGCCATGGCTCGTAAATATGGCGCCCATAGCAAAGGCGCTTTAGCTGCTGCTGCTTCAGCCATTTTATTTGAGAAAGGAACCGATGCCGATTTTGATATTGTAATGGAAGGCTATAAAGGCTTACCCCCCAGTTTTGAAAAAATGGGTAGTTCTGCAAAATTTGCTGAATACTTATCAAGATTAAACAATATTGAAAATATTAAAAAAGGAATTGACCTGATTATGAGCTTCAGGAATATGATACCACCCGATTACCGTACCCAAACGGACCCTATGTTTAAAAAAGGATTAGATAAAATTTCGGATGCCAAAGGCACTGAAATGAAAAATTATATTGATGCCTTATTTAAATAAACATACTTGTAAGGATATTAAAAAGCCCGGCTTACTGCCGGGTTTTTTAATATCCAATCTTTTGCTGATTAAGCAAACCGGTTTTGTACTGCATCCCAGTTTACAAGACTCCACCAGCCATCCACATAATCCATTCTTTTGTTTTGGTATTTTAAATAATAGGCATGTTCCCACACATCAATACCCAATAACGGGAACCCGTTTATTTCACCGGTATTCATCAAAGGGTTATCCTGGTTAGCAGTACTGCCAATTTTTAAAACCCCGGCGGCATCTGTATACAACCAGGCCCAGCCACTGCCAAAGCGGGTTTTGGCCGCCTCGTTAAATTTGTCTTTAAAATTCCCAAAGGAACCGAAGCGATTTTCCAAAGCCAGTAATAATGCTCCTGCCGGTTTATTATCTGCTGTTTTGGGCCGCATTGTATGCCAAAACATTTCATGGTTATAATGGCCGCCGGCATTGTTGCGCATTTTTTGTGAATACCCGGATATATTTTTTAAAATGGTTTCTACCGTTGTACCCTCCGGCACATTTTCCTGTATGGCCGCTTCTTTTAAACTCTTACTATAACCTGCTGCATGCCTGGTATAATGAATTTCCATGGTCGTGGCGTCAATAATATTCTCCAGGGCATTATAGGCATAAGGAAGAGGGGTTTGGTCGAATCCCAAACCCACTGGCCCTGTTGTTACTTTTTTGGTTGTTTTACATGAACTGCTCATCATGGAGAGCCCTGCCATACCTAAAGTAATGGCCAAAGATCCTTTGGCGGTATTTCTTATAAATTGCCTCCTGCTGGTTTGGGTTCCTGTTTTCATCATGATACATTTATTGATTATGCTTTGGGCTTATTTCGCTGCAACAAAAGTTTTAGTTTATGATAACCCCGGTAATAAAATTCTTTACTGAACAATTGTGAATCATGCATGGCTTTGTAAGTAAGAAAAATACCCACCGGGGTTAATACAATAATAGAAAGCCACATGCCAATTTCGGGCGATAAAAGATTTTCTTTTACAAACTTTTCACCAAACATATTCAGCAGGTGAAAAATTAAAAAGAAGATGATAGCCACTACTAAAGGCATCCCGATACCTCCTTTACGAATTATAGAACCCAGGGGAGCGCCTATAAAAAATAACACCATACAGGAAAGTGAAAATGCATATTTGCGATGCCATTCAATTTTACTAAACAATAAATCATCTTTATACCTATTCATGTCTGCGGTTGCGAAAGTGGCCTCACTCTTTAATTGTTCCACTATATTTAATGACCTGCTTTTTACTGATAAACGAACTGAATCTGGAATTACCGGGGCGCTTAATTTTTCATTGGCCTTTTTCCAGGCACTGTCGCTTATTTTAGCAAAATGTAAAATATTATTGAAAGTGGCTTGAGTTCTTTCTGTTACTTTTTTTTGTGACCGGTAAGCCGAATCTATATTTTTATTAAGCTGGCGGGCGCTTAGCATTTTACTGTTATTTTTAAAAATACTGTCGTTGGTCTTTTGCTTTTGCAGCGAGCTTAAATCAAAAAGTTTTGAAAACTCCTTAAAACCTACCCGGATATATTCTGTAGCGGTATCATCATAATTTCCTCTTTCCTGGTAACGATACCCATTTTTTAAATTAAATTCAAGAAACACCTGGTTATCCGAAATATTCATAACCCCATCCCGGGCACTAATGGTATTGTCCTGCAAATTATTTCCTTTTTCATAAATTACAATATCATGTATGGTTTTACCATCTTTATCTTTTTTACCCACTTTAATCGCATAATTCGGAATATAGGTAAAGAAAACCCCTTCTTTTAAATCGAATGCCGGCTTCTTTAAATAGATATCGTTATACAGGGTTACAAATTTTAAATTGGCATAAGGAATTACATTATTTGCAAAAACATAAGTGATCCCACAAAACAGTACCGATACCCACATAATGGGCCGCATAAAACGCAATAAAGAAATGCCAGATGCTTTAATAGCCACCAGTTCAAAACTTTCCCCCAGGTTGCCAAATGTCATTATAGAAGATATGAGTATGGCTATGGGCATGGCCAAAGTAATTAAAGAGGCACCGGCATACCATATAAATTGCATGATGGTAATAAAATCGAGGCCCTTGCCTACCAGGTCATCAATATACTTCCAGAGTATCTGCATCATCAATACAAACAGGGCAATAAAAAACGTAATGATGAAGGGGCCGAGAAATGCTTTAAGTATAAGTTTATCTAATTTACGAAACATGGTTTGGCTGCCTTAATTTTGAAAACCTGAATGATTATCAAATAATGAGCAACAATACAAAAATAATGCTTTCTGATACTGAACTTTCGAATGTTAATGATACAAGCTGGATTTTAACCAAACAAAAAATCACCGAAAAGGTTTTTGAGCTGATGAAATTACAGGTTGATTTTTTAAGCGCTCATGGAAAGTCTTTACTGGGCTCCTTTGCGTTTCCTGAAATTATCGCCTCTGTGCCCCGTATTTCAAAGGGCGAAAATTATTTAGGATTACCCTATGTAATGCTTGATTATCCTGCTGTATTCTCTAAAAAAGAGGTATTTGCCTTACGCACGATGTTTTGGTGGGGCCATCATTTCAGCATCATGTTACTGGCAGAGGGATCTTATAAAAAAATTGCAACCCCCGCCATATCTGCCGGATTGAAAAAAAATAACGAAAATATTTTTATCTGTGTACACGATAACCCGTGGCAACATAGTTTTGACCCGGGCAATTTTAAAGATACCGCCCATTTATCACCGCATGAACTGGATGCCATCCTGGCTGGCAAAAAATTTATAAAAATAGGAACCCGGTATTCTTTACAAAACTGGAATGATTTACCGCAATTGTTACAAAACGGGTATACAATACTTTTAGGCTTGTTGCAATAAATTAGTTACCGATGCGGTGAAAAAGGTCTTTGATCTGGTATTCCCAAAGTTGGCTTTGATCTTTTATTTCCTTTTTATCGGCAAAATCTTTAATAATCAGGATGGTTTGATTGGTAACTTCAGATTTTTCGATGGCAAACTCAAAATATTCATCTTTGCCACTGTGTTTCCACCGAAAGCGAATAAATTTATCATCTTCCATTTCCAGGAGATCTGCTTTATCTTCCGTACCATTCCAGCCAAAAGTAAATACGCCGTCACGCTCATCTACCTTATCGGCAAACCATTCTTGCAAACCTGCGGGTGTGCTTAAAAAATCATACAAAATACCGGGGGAGCACCTTACCGGGTATTCAAGCGTATATAAAATCTTTTTGGTCATGTGAATCTGTATAAAAAATGTACCTAACTGCAATTATAGTCATTTATTGAAACTATCAAAATTTTTATTCTGCTTATTTATGCTATCTGAAATAGGTTTTAACTGTTTTAGCTTATAAAACATAAAAATAATCCCCTTTTCATATCATAAATAAGTTTAAAATACGTTAAAGGTTTTTAACGGGCTTTTAAACGAATGCAAACAGTTACCCGTTTCATAAAAGTATACACTTTAAAAAACTACAGATTATGAGTATGCGCCAGCTGAAAATAACGAAATCGATCACGAACCGGGAAAGCCAAAGTTTGGAGAAATATCTCCAGGAAATAGGCCGGGTGGAATTAATTACTGCCGAAGAAGAAGTGGTTCTTGCCGGATTAATAAAAAAAGGCGATCAAAAAGCATTAGACAGGCTAACGAAAGCCAACCTACGATTTGTGGTATCTGTAGCTAAACAATACCAAAACCAGGGCCTTACCCTTCCCGATCTCATTAATGAGGGAAATCTTGGCCTTATTAAGGCGGCTCAAAAATTTGATGAAACCCGTGGCTTTAAATTTATTTCCTATGCGGTGTGGTGGATACGCCAAAGTATTTTACAGGCGCTGGCCGAACAATCCCGCATAGTGAGGCTGCCTTTGAATAAGGTAGGGTTAACCAATCAAATAAGCAAAGCATACGCAAAATTAGAACAGGAGTTTGAAAGGGAACCCACCCCGGAAGAAATTTCAGATTTATTGGGAATAGATGTAGAAGAAATTTCAGCCACATTAAGAATAGCTGCCCGGCATGTGAGCATGGATCAGCCCATGGGCGAAAGCGATGAAGGCACCCTGGGGGATATGCTTATAAATCATAATGCCGTAAATACGGATGATGCATTGGCAGTAAAAGCTTCTTTACAAACTGAAATTGAACGGTCTTTAAGTACGTTAACACCACGCCAAAGAGAAGTATTGATGTGTTTTTTTGGTTTGGGTATCGATCATCCCCTGAGTTTAGAAGATATAGGAAACCGCTATCATCTTACCCGGGAAAGGGTGAGGCAAATAAAAGACAATGCAATAACAAAACTCCGAAGCACTTCACAAAGCGCATTATTAAGAGGATACCTGGGCGCTTAAATGATCATTCCTGTAAAAAACGTATAAACCCTTCGGGCACCAGCGCAATTTTATGCTGGCCATGATCAAAGCATCCAAAATCAGATATGGCTTTTGCTACTTCCTGCTGGCTTTTATTGGTAACCATATAATATAATTGAAAACCGCTGTTAGAAATTTCGCCCACAGCGATCTTTATTTTTAATATATCGCCATAAAATATTTCGGCTTTATATTGTACGGCAATGGCCGCCATAATAATTCCCGGGCCCCCTACGTTTAATTCGCTAAAGCCACCCATTGCAAGCCATTGTACCCGGGCTTCGTGCAATAAAGCTATTAAGGCATCATTGCCTACATGGTTTCCGTAATTAAGATCCGTTATCCTTACAGGAAGGCTAACTTCAAACTTAAAATCTTCAGGTACTTTAATTTTTATCCTTGCCATGATGCCGGGTTAAAAAATGAATAAGTTTTTCAATTGCCTTTTTTCGGTGGCTGTACTTGTTTTTTTCCTGTAAATCCATTTCTGCAAAAGTTTTTTCAGCGCCATCGGGTACAAAAACAGGATCGTACCCAAACCCCTTCTCTCCTTTTGCAACCGTTATAATTTTACCCATACAAATACCTTCAAATAAGTATTCTTTTTGATGTAAAATAAGAGAAATCACCGTTCTGAAACGAGCCTCTCTCCCGGTAATACCCTGCATATCCAGGAGAAGTTTTTGAATATTTTTGTGGCTGTCTGCATCCTCACCCGCATATCTTGCGCTTTTTACCCCCGGTGCACCATGTAAAGCATCTACTTCCAGGCCAGTATCTTCACTAAAGCAATTTTTCCCGGTAAGGGCATGAATAACGGTAGATTTTTCTCTTGCATTTTCTTCCAGGCTGTCATAAGGTTCAGGAATTTCTTTTTCAATGCCTGCTTCTTTTAATGATGTAATGGTAAAATGCTCTTTTAAAACAGATCTTACTTCTTCTACTTTATGGGGATTGTTGGTGGCGAATATGAGCGTTTGCATGTTACAATTTAAAAATAGTTTTTAAGCAGGGCCAAAGTTTTTTCTTTTCTTCTTGATTCTGTGCTAATTCATGCAATGCACAGGATAATAAATATATTTTATGATCATACTGCTGTACCTGGTAATTGGGAATTTTTATGGGTAACTCTATATCTGTTGCTGCCACCCCCATGCATAAAACCACCGCTGGCTTAAAATAATTATTTAATACCTGGTAATTTTTTTCCTGTAATGAACTTGTATTTACAATGGCTACATCTGCCAGGCTCAGCAGGCAGGCATTTAAAATTTCGGTGAGTTTTAATAAGCCGGCATCGGGTAAGTAAGCAAAACCCGGTTCATTTACCAGGATAAGAACTTGTTTTTCATTTTTTCCTAAATGAGGAACCGGGATGGTATCTTTTTGATTGATAATATTTATATCAACCAATGAATTACAATACAATTGATGAACTAAAGCAGGCGTTAATTGAATATCATTTAAACCCATAATTGTTTCGGTGTTGCAGTGGTTTTTTGTACTTTTGTACAAATTTAACGATTATGATTGCAGCCGCCGATTTTAACATTACAAAAGTGGAGCGAAGCAAGCTTCACGATATTAATTTAGAAAATATTCCTTTTGGAAAATATTTTACCGATCACATGCTTGAGGTAGATTATGAAGACGGGGAATGGAAAACCGTTGAAATAAAACCTTATCAACCTTTGTTATTAGAGCCTTCATTAGCTGCGCTGCATTATGGGCAGGCTATTTTTGAAGGGGTAAAAGCCTATAAGGATCCGCAGGGAAAACCCTTTATCTTCCGGCCAAAAGATAATTTTCATCGTTTTAATATTTCAGCAGAAAGAATGCAGATGCCCCAGGTGCCGGAAGAAATTTTTATGGAAGGCCTAAGGGTATTGATTGATCTCGATAAAAACTGGATACCCCAAAAAGCAGATCACTCTTTATACATACGGCCATTTATGTTTAGTACCGATACTTCCATTGGTGTAAAGCCCAGTGAAAAGTACAAGTTCATGATTATTTTAAGCCCCACTGGCCCTTATTATAATACGCCCATGCGCATTTATGTAGAGGAAAAATATGTTCGTGCTGTAGCAGGCGGTGTGGGCTATGCCAAAGCTGCCGGTAACTATGGCGCTTCGATGTATGCTACCGCACAAGCGAAAAAGAAAGGCTACGACCAGGTATTATGGACAGATGCATTTGAACATAAATATGTACAGGAATGTGGTACTATGAATGTATTTTTCATTATTGGAAATACTGCCATTACCCCCCGCTTAGATACCGGAACTATTTTAGCGGGCGTTACCCGGGATAGCGCCATGAAAGTATTAGAGGATATGGGATTTGAGGTAAAAGAAAAAGATCTTTCCATTGATGATATCATAGATGCTTACAAGGCGGGTACGCTATACGAAGTATTTGGAACCGGCACAGCAGCCACCATTTCATTAATTAAAGAATTAAAATACAAAGACTTTGTAATGGAATTTGACGTAGAAAAATGGAAAACTGCGCCAGAATTAAAAAAACGGATAGATAATATTCGGTACGGGAAAACCGCCGATACCCATGGATGGATGTTCCCGGTATCCTAAACAGATTTTAAATACGTAAAGAGCGGCCCTATAGGAGCCGCTTTTTATTTTTTGATGCGAACCGGATACAAAACCGGCTACATCAAGCTAAGAATGGGTAATTTTGAGAAATTTGTTTGGAAATATAGAGATTTTTCAGTTTTTAGTTTTGGCAATTTAAATTGTTCCCTTACCTTTGCCGTCCGAAAAAAAAGGTTATTAAATGCCCACTATTCAACAATTAGTAAGAAAAGGTAGAGAAATTATAAAGGCAAAGAGCAAATCCAGGGCACTGGACAGTTGTCCTCAGCGCCGTGGTGTATGTACCCGTGTATATACAACAACTCCTAAAAAGCCAAACTCAGCTTTACGTAAGGTAGCCAAAGTGCGCCTTACCAATAAAATTGAGGTTATTGCTTATATCCCGGGCGAAGGGCATAATTTACAGGAACATAGTATCGTTTTGATTCGTGGCGGAAGGGTAAAAGATTTACCCGGTGTGCGTTACCATATTGTAAGAGGTAGCCTGGATACAGCCGGAGTAAAAGACCGTAAACAAAGCCGTAGTAAATACGGAACCAAAAAAGCAAAAAAATAATTTAAAAGGATAACGTACCCAGCAGTACGATTACTAAAATCAATACAATGCGTAAAGCACAAGCCAAGAAACTCCCTTTAGCACCAGATCCTAAGTTTAACGATAAACTGGTGACTCGTTTTGTAAACAATTTAATGTGGGAAGGTAAAAAAAGCGGCGCTTACCAAATTTTTTATGATGCTTTGGATAAAGTTTCTAAAATTTCCGGTGAAGACGGGTATGAAGTTTGGAAAAAAGCCCTTGCGAATATTACACCTGCTGTAGAAGTAAGAAGCCGCCGTATTGGTGGCGCTACCTTCCAAATTCCGGCAGAAGTTCGCCCGGACAGGAAATTATCACTAAGTATTAAATGGATGGTACGCTATAGCCGGGAAAGAAACGGGCGCAGCATGGCCGATAAATTAGCTAATGAAATTGTTGCTGCCAGTAAAGGCGAAGGCGCTTCTTATAAGAAGAAAGAAGATACCCACCGCATGGCCGAAGCCAACAAAGCTTTTGCTCACTTTAGAATTTAAGAACATCTTACCATACATAATTAACCCGGCTTTTTGCCGGGTATTTTTATTATTTAATGCTATGGATTTTAAACTACATGCCATACATAGCCGGGTTTAATGCCCGTGGGCTCCACATTTCTAAAAAAGCCTGCACCTTTAATTTATCATAGCTGCTTTTGCCATCTTCTAAATATTCGCTGTTTTGGGTATGTATCCTTTCGCCTTTTTCATTTAAAATGATAAATGAGGGAAATCCAAAACGCTGGGGGTAACCCAGTTTGGCAAACACTTCGGGGTTTTTATTTTCTTTACTATAATTTAAGTGGTACCAAATAAAAGCGCTATTGATTACAGAATCTATTTGGGGATCAGCTTTTGCAAAACGGGCAAACTCAATACACCATTTACACCAATTGCCGCCGGCCTGTATGAGTACAAACTTATGCTGATCTTTAGCCTGCTTAATAGCCTGTTCCAAATCGTTGGTTGCATTTGCCTCGGGGTGGTATAAAGTGGGCTTATCCTGGGCAATACCCTGTAATGTGAAAAGCAACAAAACAAAAAACAATAATCTTTTCATAATATTTGTATTTAATTTTTTAGTCGATTATTTGGTTACGCAATAAATCTTCAAAGGCATCCCGACGGCGAATCAGTTTGGGTATGCCCTGGCTCACCAATACTTCTGCCGGCTTAAGCCGGGCATTAAAGTTAGATGACATTTCGAAACCGTACGCACCTGCATTAAAAAATACCAAATAATCGCCTTCCCTTATTTCAGGTAAGGTACGATCCCAGGCAAATGTATCCGTTTCGCAAATATACCCTACTACCGTATATATCCTGGGGGTTCCACCGGGATTGCTGATATTTTCAATATGATGATAAGCTTCATACATCATAGGCCGGATGAGATGGTTAAAACCACTATTTACGCCTGCAAAAACCGTAGCCGGTGTTTGTTTTACAATATTGGCTTTTACAATAAAATAGCCTGCCTGGCTCACTAAATATTTACCGGGTTCAAACCAAACCTGTAATTTTTTACCCGATTTTTTTTCAAAATCATCAATCGCTTCTTTCAGGTTTATACCCAGTTCTTCCACATCTGTTTCGTAATCCCCGGGTTGGTAAGGCACTTTGAACCCACTACCCAAATCAATAAACTCAAGTTGTGGAAATTGTTCAGCCATATCTAACATTACATGTAAACCCATTAAGAATACCTTAATGTCTTTTATTTCGCTTCCGGTATGCATGTGTATGCCATTTACATGCAGGCCTGTAGATTTTACCACCCGCTCAATATGCCGCATCTGGTGAATTGAAATGCCAAATTTGCTATCTACATGGCCTGTAGAAATTTTAAAATTTCCACCCGCCATAATATGCGGGTTCAGGCGGATACACACCGGGTAGCCGGATCCAAACTTATTGCCAAATTGCTCTAATAAAGAAATATTATCAATGTTAATATGTACGCCCAATTCTTTCGCAGCTAACACTTCGGCAAAGTCCACACAGTTGGGAGTGTATAATATATTAGCGGGTGTAAAACCGGCCAGTAAGCCCAGCTTCACTTCATTAATGCTCACACAATCCAGCCCTGCGCCCAGGCTCCGTATATATTTAAGGATATTGATATTGGTAAGCGCTTTGCAGGCATAAAAAATCCTGGAGTTTAAATTTGAAAATGCATGGGTTAACTTTTCATACTGCTCCTTCATTTTTTCGGCATGGTACACATATACCGGTGTGCCAAATTCCCTGGCTATATTTATTAATTCTTCTGCCGTCAAATTTTTCATATTCATTTTATCTATAAAAGTGCAAAAATAAAGGCATTGATCATTCAATGCCCGGAATATTAAATGAGTTCATAAAAACAGTTACCCTTCTTCGGGGTTCGGTTCGGCGGCGGGGCCGGGTTCTTCTGTATTTTGTGCCGGGGTATTTTTCACTACTTCCTCCGCTTCACTCCTGTTTAATTCATTAACCTGTTCTTCATTTTGTTCGGGGTTAAGCACATCTTTCACAGCGGTGGCTTTTTCATATTCTTCCATCAGCACTTCATTTATTTTCGGTAATTCGTCGGCACTATTGATGCCAAAATAATCCATAAAAGAACGAGAGGTAGAATAAATGAGCGGTTTCCCTACCGCATCTTCATTTCTGCCACTGATGATAACAAGATCTTTTTCTAATAACTTTTGCACGGCATAATCGCAATTTACGCCCCTGATGCTTTCAATCTGGCTTTTGGTTACAGGTTGTTTATATGCAATAATGGCCAGTGTTTCAAGAGCGGCTACCGAAAGTTTCTTAATAAATTTATCTCCATTCAGCAGGGCAACGGTTTTATGGTAAGCCGGCTTGGTTAAAAACTGCCATCCTCCGCCGCTTTGTTTGAGTTCAAAAGCATAAAATTCAGAAGCGTATTTTTCCCTGATGCCTTCAATCGCTGCTTCTACCTGGGCGGGTTCTGCACGGTCTTCAATAAAACCCAGGGCATTATTAACCAGTTCGGTAACTTCTAAGGCGGTGAGTGGTTTATCGCTGGCAAAAACCAGGGCCTCAATATGCGGAATAATTTCAGAAATTTCCATAATAATATTAATGGTAGCGAAATGGTTACCCGGTTTATCCCTGGAGGGCTGCGGCCCCGCTTACAATTTCTGTAAGTTCGGTTGTGATAGCTGCCTGCCTTGCCCTGTTATAACTTATTTTTAAAGATTTTAATAATTCATTGGCATTTTCACTGGCCTTATCCATTGCGGTCATACGGGCACCATGCTCACTTGCATTGGCATCTAATACGGCCTTATACAATTGGGTATTTAAAATCTTAGGCATCAATTCTGCGATCAATGTTTCTTTATCAGGCTCAAAAATAAAATCTGATTTTTTGGAACCCTGTTTTATTTCTGCCTTGGGAACAGGTAAAAATTGTTCAATGGCAAAGCGCTGGGTAGCTGCATTTTTAAATTCGCTATATACCATTTCCACCGCATCGTATTGGCCGCTGGCAAATGCATCCATAGCATATTGGGCTGCCACCTGCACTTTATCGAAACTTAATTCCTGGAATATATTCCAGTATTCATTCAGCACGGTGAAGCCTGATTTGGTAAAGCTTTCATATCCTTTTTTACCAATGGGTAAAATGTGTACATTGCCTGCAGCGAATTGTGCCGGAAATTTATCGTTTATAAGTGACTTCGCCAGTTTGATGAGGTTGCTGTTATACCCGCCGCAAAGTCCCCGGTCGCTGGTAACTACAATAATCAGGGCTTTCTGTACCGGCCTTTCTGCCGCCAGGTCTAGGGCCATATTACCGTCTGCACTGCTGATGATATTGCTCATCATTTCCTGCAATTTTTGGGCGTAGGGTCGCATTTGAGTAATGGCATCCTGGGCACGGCGCAGTTTAGCGGCACTCACCATTTTCATAGCCTTGGTAATTTGCTGGGTACTTTGTACACTTTTAATCCGGTTTCTAACCTCTTTTAATGCACCACTCATGGTAATTGTATATTTTTTTTTTGATGAGAAACTAAGGCCCACCTTAATCCCTTCTTTTTTAGAGCGGCAAAGGTAGGGCAAATGGATTAAAAATCAAGCAGGGCTCCTGCCCGGTACAATAGATATTTTACTATTTTTTCAACGAACAATCCCCCATATTTACGGATACAAATTATACAAAGCCTCCTGATTATAAAACACGGGGTTCCATTTAGCAGATGGGGTGATTGATGAAACCGTAATATGTGCTTTATTTTTCAATTTAACAGCTGCATGCACCCTCATTTAACATATAAAAACTAACTTTGCCCCCCAATTTATACCGACCATTTTCTGTCAATATGGCGATGGCTGTAAAATAGCATCATATTTGACTTAAAAATATCGCAACGACAAAAAAATATTAATTATATCAATTTATGTTATCAACTATTTCAAAGATTTTTGGTGGAAATAAGAGTGAGAAAGATGTAAAGAAGATTTTACCTCTCGTTCATAAAACCAATGAATTTTTTGCCAGTTACCAGCAATTAACCCATGATGAACTCCGCAATAAGACGAATGAATTTAAAGATCGCATAAAAGCACATCTTACAGAAATTGATAAAGCCATTATTGATAAACAAGCCGAAGCCGATAACCTGCCTGCCATTGATATTGCCACAAAAGATGAAATTTACAGGCAGGTAGATGATTTAAAAAAAAACCGGGACAAAAAGATAGAAGAAATTTTACTAGAACTTTTACCTGAAGCCTTTGCGGTAGTAAAAGAAACCAGCCGGAGATTTTCTGAAAATGAAACAATAGAATCCACTGCTACAGAATTAGACCGGGCTATTGCCGCCAAAAAAAACCACATTGTTATTGAAGGCGAAAAAGCTATTCATAAAAATAAATGGACAGCCGCCGGGGGCGAAATAACCTGGAATATGGTACACTACGATGTACAGCTTATTGGCGGGGTGGTATTGCATAGTGGAAAGATCGCTGAAATGGCTACGGGTGAAGGTAAAACACTGGTAAGTACTTTGCCCGCTTATTTAAATGCCCTGGCCGGTGAAGGCGTACATATTGTAACTGTAAATGATTACCTGGCCAGGAGAGATAGCGAATGGAATGGCCCCTTATTTGAATTTTTAGGCTTACGGGTAGATTGTATTGATAAACATGAACCCAATAGCGATGCCCGCCGCAATGCCTATAATGCAGATATTACTTACGGTACAAATAATGAATTTGGGTTTGATTACTTAAGGGATAATATGGTTCATAACCCCGATGAAATGGTACAGCGCAAACATCATTTTGCCATGGTAGATGAAGTAGATAGTGTGTTGATTGATGATGCCCGTACCCCATTGATCATCAGCGGCCCGGTGGGTCATAGTGATAATACCCAGCAATTTTTTGACCTGAAACCCCGTATTGAAAAACTGGTAGAAGCACAACGTAAAGTGGTGAACCAATTTTTAATTGAAGCAAAGAAAAAAATTGCAGAAGGAAACGATGACCCCAAAGATGGCGGATTGGCCTTAATGCGGGCATACCGGGGTTTGCCAAAAAACAGCGCATTGATTAAATTCTTAAGCGAACCCGGCATCCGGGTGAAACTTCAAAAAAGCGAGAACCATTACCTGGCAGATCAACAAAAAGAAATGCCCAAAGTAGATGCCGAATTATTTTTTGCCATTGATGAAAAAAACAACCAGGTAGAATTAACAGATGCCGGTATTAATTTAATAACCCGTGCCGGTGAAGACCCGGAGTTTTTCATCTTACCGGATATTTCTGTAAAACTTGCCGACATTGAAAAATTAGATATCAGTGCCGATGAAAAATTACAACGCAAAGAAAATTTGCTGAGCGATTACAGTACCAAGGCCGACCGGATACATACCACGCAACAACTTTTAAAAGCCTATACCTTATTTGATAAAGATGTAGAATACGTCGTATTAGATGGCGCTGTAAAAATTGTAGATGAACAAACAGGCCGTATCCTGGATGGGAGAAGGTATAGCGATGGTTTACACCAGGCCATAGAAGCAAAAGAAAATGTAAAAATTGAAGCCTCTACCCAAACCTATGCTACCGTAACCCTGCAAAATTATTTCAGGATGTTTCATAAGCTGGCCGGTATGACGGGTACCGCAGAAACGGAAGCAGGTGAATTTTGGAGCATCTATAAATTAGATGTGGTAACCATACCTACCAACCTGAAAGTGATCCGCACCGATGTGCAGGATTTTGTTTTTAAAACCAAGCGTGAAAAATTTAAAGCGGTTATTGATGAGGTAGAAAAAAACAGGCAGGCAGGCAGGCCTACCCTGGTAGGTACTACATCGGTAGAAGTAAGTGAATTGCTGAGCCGGATGCTGAAGCAAAGAAATATTCCACATAATGTATTGAATGCAAAACAGCATGCCCGGGAAGCACAGGTAGTAGCCGAAGCCGGCCTGGCAGGCGCTGTAACCATTGCAACCAATATGGCCGGCAGGGGTACCGATATTAAACTGGGCCCCGGTGTAAAAGAGGCAGGCGGATTGGCCATACTGGGTACCGAAAGACATGAGAGCCGGCGGGTAGACAGGCAGTTGCGGGGGCGTGCCGGCAGGCAGGGCGACCCGGGAAGTTCCACTTTCTTTGTATCGCTTGAAGATGACCTGATGCGCATGTTTGGCAGTGAAAGAATTGCCGGCCTCATGGATCGTATGGGTTATAAAGAAGGGGAAGTGATTCAGCATAGCATGATCACAAAAAGTATTGAACGGGCACAGCGAAAAGTAGAAGAAAATAACTTTGGTATTCGTAAAAGATTACTGGAATATGATGATGTAATGAACAAACAAAGGCAAGTAGTGTATGGAAAAAGAAACCATGCTTTGTTTGGCGAAAGACTGGCCCTGGATTTAGATAATGCATTTTATTCTGTTGCCGACGGCCTCATTAATTCATTTAAGGAAACAGACGATTACGAAAGCTTCAAATTAGCAGCCATTGTAAACTTTGGAATAGAAACCCGTATCACTGCCGAAGGCCTGGCCAAAGATCCGGCTCAAAACCTGGCAGAGAGTTTATATACTGAGTCAGTTGAAAATTATAACCGCAAAAAAGAAGCGCTTGCAGCGCAAACCTGGCCAATCATTTCTAATATTCGTAAAGAACAGGGCAATCATATTGTGAATGTAGCCGTGCCTTTTACTGACGGTAAAAAAGCAATCCAGGCATTGGCCAATTTAGATAAATACCTTGCTAACAAAGGTGCAGAATTGGGTGAAGCTTTGGAACGCAGCATTACCCTGGCTTTAATTGACGATGCCTGGAAAGAACATTTAAGAGCCATGGACGATTTGCGCCACAGTGTACAAACAGCCGGCTACGAACAAAAAGACCCGCTGGTGATATACAAAATAGAGGCTTTTAATGCTTTTAAACAAATGGACGACCAGGTAAACAAAGATATCGTAAGCTTCTTATGCCATGCCTCTATCCCTATGGAGCAAACCCATGCCGGGCGCATCAGGGAAGGCCGTGAACAAAAAACTGACCTCAGCAAAATGCGTGAAAACAGGCAACAAATTGATGCTGCCGGTAGCGATTATGCTGCCAATGAAAACGATTATTTCGATCCTTCCAGCCCGGTAAAGCAAGAGCCCGTGCGGGTAGAACCCAAAATTGGCCGCAATGACCCCTGTCCTTGCGGAAGTGGTAAAAAATATAAAAACTGCCACGGCAGAGATTAAAAGAATATGGTAACCGGCCGCTTATTCAATAGCAGCATCGGTGGCGACGCTCCGTTCAACTTCATCTATAGAGGGAACGGGGCTTTTTGTGATAATAATTTAACACCTGTAACTAACAGGTTCATGCAGGGCTTACAATTGTGATATCGTTAGAATAAAGAACTACTTAACCACTATAATTTTGGATATATTGTATCATTCCATTTTGAAGACTTGTTCATAAAGAATCGGCTTTTGCGAAGCCGCTGATAAAATTATTTCCTTTATCAAATATTAAATCCCACGCTCTATCCACCCCCATCGTATAAAACACATACTCTCCCGGATGATCAGGATCGGAATAGATACCGAATCTTCTGTTACCCTCAACAAGATGTATATGACATCGGAAGGTGGCACTGCATTTCATGAAACTACCTAATTTTACTTAATTTATGGTATGCAAAATCCAATAGTGGGATATAAATCCCAATAGCTCCCGATATAATTGCAATTTTGATAAATTCTACAATTGTAATTGAGCCGATGGTGTTTACAGACACTATAATTCCAATCCAAATACCCAATAAAATACCCCAAATTAACAAGAAAACCAGTTTATGATTTTGAATCCGTATCTGAAATAATGATTGCATTACCCAATAAAATACTAAATATCCCAATATAAGAAAGGGAAATACCTGAACCGCCATCTTTACAAAATAGAACCAATCATTATACCTTTCTGAATTCCAATTATTACCCCATCTAAAATAAAATTTCAGCTTACTATAAATGTACATAATTGAAGCTGCGATTATAGAACTTAAAATCCACAATAGAATGAATCTAATAAATAGACTCTTGATATACTTTAGCATCCCAACCTCCTCTTTAATTCAACAAAATCAATTTCTCCTTTCAAATATTTTTCAACATCTGCCCATTTGGGCCGTGCAATAGAATTACGGTTTGAATAATATGATGAAGAGCCACCATGTTGTTGAATGAATTGAATCATTCCTTCCTGCAAACTAGACCAGAGATCATCAGCAGCATCAAATCCATTTTCTTCGGTAACCTGTTCTTTAAACCAATTTCCAAATGCGAATGTGCCATCCCAAATCCTATCCACCCCCATCGTATAAAACACATACTCACCCGGATGATCAGGATCGGAATAAATACCAAACCTTCGATTACCCGCAACGGGATGTTCGAAATCAAGCGGAGTTTGCATGGTACTTACTGTAAAATAATTGGTTTGATACCCTCCGGAATTATATCGTGTATATCCCGATTCAATAACACTGCCATCAGCGCCCGGCAGATTACCTAATATCAAATGCCACAAAGATCCGATGGACGCTTCGTATGGTGCCAGGTATTTTGCGGTGTCAATAAACAGTCCTGCACCCGCTCCATAATCCCAATAGGGTCCAAAGCTCATTCCAAGGTTAGGAACAATAAATGAATTTATCCTGGTTCTGAAATACTCAAGCAGACTTTCAGAAGTAAAGCCCGCGGGCATTTGTGTAATCCTTACCGGGAAGAAATCACAGTTTACGATGCCCCCGTACGCATCTTCCAACGATTGGATATTGAAATTGTCCACTATCCAGTTTGGCGCTACATTCCTGATGGAATCTATCCTATCCATTACATATTGTGATGGTTTGAACTGTGCTACGTTTTGCCACATAGAGCCATACTGCTCCAGGGGCATGATGTTTAGGCTGTCGCAGGGCAGCAGGGCCTGAGGGAAATTCAGGAGTATTTGCTGCATCTCTGCAATTCGTGAATAAAGATACCCATTTGCATCTCGTCCTCCCGGCTCTCCTTCTATTGGCACCGGTATCCCTGTACAAGGGTTCTTCCATATACCGGTTTCAATATCAGGCACAATTCTTACCCAGCCTCTGCCACTGCCGCAAATTGTTGGTAGGTTATTAGGTGGGTTTGGTGTGGTTGGGTTTGTTCCAGTACCCCCGCCGCTACCACTGCCAGGCGTAATGGTGGGTGGTATTGGTACCCATTCACCGGAATCACCATCTCCTTCATAAGTGGTAGATACCCATGTAATGGAACAGATCTCAGGAATAAGCTCAAAACAATGTTCTGCACCGGGTGGGCAAGATTGCAAGTGCCCACCCGTATGAAAGCCACATACCCAGGTAATAGTAGAATAGGTAGTGGTAAATTTTTGAACCACATAAAAAGAATCCGGTTTAGGTGTCCCTTGCGGCCAGTTATCAAATAAACGGTTATCTGTGATCTCAAAAATATTTTGTCCCCATATTAAGTGTTCATATGCCATAATGGTCCCTACAATATCATTTGCATTAGGTGTAGTACGATTGGGGTCTTTATTAAAGCCAAAAGAAGCATATTCTTCTCCCACAATAAGTTTGTAAAGGATACTACTATCAATTCTAATATTTAGTATGTCTTTTACATATTGAGCTTCATCTTGCACAATGGGCACTTGTACCAGGCTGTCTTGTTCATTTCCTTCTCCTCTGTTAGTTGCATTAAATTTTCTTTTTTTAAATTGAGCAAATTCCCAAAGAGGGTACCCTTCACTAGCAATAAATTCTTTAATAAATGGATGATTTTTATTTTTTAGTTTCAGGTCTTCCACTATGCGCTTTAATTCCGGACGAGCATTTGCCGGTAGTTTAAAAAACCTTTCTTCATTTTGTAAGTTACTTTTTTGTGCAAAATCTTCTTTTTTACAAGCTGCAAAGAGTACAATTGTTAGGATTGTGAGAATTCCAAAAATTTTTCGGAGAGGGGGGGTAATTAAATTTCATAAACGGCGGTTAGGGTTAAAAACTATTTTACAAACATAGGCAATATTCCATTACAAACAATGGGGAAAATATTCGCCCCAGCGCCAAAATTTAAGTGGGTTAATTGCAAATAGACGATATACTATGATATCACTTTGAAGTGTAGTAACGCACCCATAAGCATTGTGTTTGTTCAAAATAAATGCATCTTTATCATACTTTCCAAATATTCTCCCCTGAAATGGATTTTCCAATTCTGTAAATGTTCCTGAAATATTGCTATAGCGGTAATACCAGTCATTAAGGCCTGTAATATTTTTAAATACAGGCCAGTTAGTAAATAATATAACTACTGCAGCTAACCAATACCAACGCTTTGGTTCGTGGCACAAGAACCAATTTTTCCAACTCTTTGCCTTGGTTCATGGCATGAAAAATAATTGCTTAGCTACGTACCATAGCATACAATTTTCTTTAAGTTTTCATAACTTAATATAATAAAATCGAAATTTTTTTTATATTGCTTTTTTGTTTCGTATGCCACGAACCAAGGAGCAAGTGTTCCGTACAACTGCGCTCTCATTTCTTGCCCGTTGGGTAAAACGAAACCTTAGTTATTGGCAGATTTATTTGAATAAAATATAGACTGAACAATATATAACCCATACAAAAATAAACTTAGTATAGCTTGTACTCAATTTTTAATTCTCCAAGTTTAGCTTTATAAGATTCATATTTCAATATTATATTTTTTTGATACCAATCCGTATGCCAAAAGGTATCCACTTTGCCTCCTGGAATTTTGAAGCCTGATATCATAAATGTGTCACTGGAATTTCCTGTAACCTTAATTTTGAGTGTTGTTGGATATTCTTTATTTGACTTTATATTAATTGTCGTGTCCATCCCTAATGTATTTAGAGTAATTGAATTTGAACTTGAATTTTCTGTACATGAAATAAATAAACCCAAAAAGAGCATGAAATGATATTTCATAAATTGAATTTAATTTGTTGCAACAAGCTGTGTTGTCAATATAATTTCTGAGCTGGGGCCTAAAGGTGATAATCTTTTTAATTCTCCATTCGGAATCTTATGATTACATAATAGAATCATAACAGTTTCTTTAAAAAAATGTCCCGCTTGGCCATTTTGTGAAAGTGTGACGAATAAATCCCTTCCAAACTGATTATTAAATAAATCCATCGTATTTTCCAGCTGATTACTATTAGGAAAAGTTTCGTGGGCATCACCAAGTAGCTTTGCCAAATGAAGCCCCAAAACTTTTGCATTTAATGCACTAAAGTAAGCATGACGAAACGCATCACCATTTCCATTTAAGATTGAATTTGGATAAAGTGATTGAGCTCGATCTAGTGCTTCTTTTGCATTAAATAAATATTGCAATTGCTTGTACCTAATTAAACCGTCAAAAATTACAAGTTCTTGAGATGACATTTGACCCCGGTAATCTTGTTCAAATAAAAGTATTCCTGCAGACTCTGGGTAAGATGCAGGATCTAAATCTGGATCATATTCTGCATCATCCTCTATCGGCACCGGTTCCCAACCAGTACCACCTCCACCACAGCCAGGTTGGACCGCATTTGTTTGGTTAGTATTATTTCCTTTTGCAAAAGGTGCCGGGTTATTGGGAGTGCCATTACATGGGTCAGGTGGAGTTCCTCCACTTCCAGCATTGCCGCCGTTACCGGGTGGTATGCCGGGAGGATTATTTCCCGTTCCGCCGTTTTCTCCTCCTCCAGTACTTCCATCATCAAACCAGCCCCTATAGCAAATATCATATATTTTTTGGCATAAGCCGCACCCGCTTAAATAGTCACAACCATTCGGTTGGTTATCGCAATAATCAGGCGTGCCACAGTAGTATATGTCTTTACATTCTTCAAAATAAGTGTACATATTGTTTGCCGCTATAGAGTCTGTGTTTTTCTCTAAAATAGTAATTTTTTTTGCGCCTGAAGAACCCATCGTTAAAAACAAACTGCTATCGGTAATATTAAATGATTTATAACCCAGGCTTCGATTATTAAGCCACATAAAAAATAAAGCATATTTTTCTGCTGTGCTGTCTATTTGTGAAGAACCATGTACCCTGTTTTTATATTGCCAGTCGCATAAATAATAGAAAGCGGTATCTGTCTGGTTCACAGAAATAACCATGCTGGCATTTACATAATTTTGATTGTCCCGAACAAAGGGGACATAAAATACCGGGACACCTTCGTTTTCAATTTTAGAAGTGGGTTTTTGTTTTTGTTTAAAGTTTATTATTTTATCCCATCGTGGGTAGCCAATCTGCTTTACGGTTTTAGCTATAAAATGAAGCGAATCATTTTTTCTTTTAATAAAATTTACCAAAGCATTTTCTACCTGGTCAGTGCTTCGGTGCAAATTAAAAGAATTTTCTTCGATGATTGTAGTGTTTATAATTTCTGTTGATGAAAACACATCCATTTTTTTACAGGCTGCAAAAACCAATACCGACAAACTAATTAAAAGACAAAGTTTGCGGGGGGGGGTAATTAAATTTCACAAACTATTGGTTAAGGGTTAAAAACTATTTTACAAACATAGGGAAACATCTCATTCCAAACAATGGGGAAAAACCCTAATTTTTTACGGGAAAAACCCCGTAGTTTGTTTGAATCATTTTTTGTAAAAAAATGTTTGTAATTATTTTTTTAAGAATATTATTTTTCAGTTTTAAAAATTATGCAATGTACAATTACAGCTAAAGCCTAAGCTCAGTGAATGAATGTAACCTTGCCATTTCTCAGTTTTAGCCTTCACTTTTCGTAATGCAATTTCCTAAAATAAATACAAGTGTAATTAAAGAATGATAAACTACTATAATACATTTATAACAATAGTAAGCTCACTTAAGTATTACCAATTTACCTGCATGAAACTGATGTGCCAGTAATCAGGACTATTGGACATATCTTCACCAGGGGTATTAATTTAGTAAAATATTAATCACAACAATCCTTTTTACGTAATGAAAAATGTTGTAAAAAGAAGCCCAGTATTAAAACCAGCCCGGCCCCAATGGCATTAAGCCATAAGAATGAAATGATCTCCATTTTATAAATTACGATCACAATAATTTCAGAAATTATGGCTGCATAAAAAACGGCATTGGCTTTTACTGATTTTACCCAAAGCGCCATCAGGAAGATGCCCAGGATAACACCATAAAAAAGAGAACCCAGGATATTTACAGCTTCTATTAAACTATTGCCGATATTATTGGCAAACATGGCTATAATGATACAAAATATGCCCCAGCCGAATGTGTACCATTTTGATAATTTTACTTCATCTAAATCTGTTTCCTTTTTTCGTGTATACCGTTTATGAAAATCCACAACTGTACAGGCTGCAAGTGCATTAAGTGCAGCAGCAATGCTACCCCAGGCCGATAAAAATATAACGGCAAACAATAAGCCGATCAATCCTTTTGGCAAATGATCTTTTACAAATTCTAAAAAAATAAAGTTGGTATCGTTATTATCTTCACGGGTAAATACCCGGTCCATTTCCTGCTTGTACGCCTCCCGGTATGCCGCAGCGCCGGTTGTATTCTTCCCGGCTAATGCCTTATGGTATTGCGCCTCAATACTGCTGAGTGTATCCGCATGAGCCGTTTGCATGGCTGCTTCTTTCTTGGCTTTATTAAAATAAACCGGCGAGCTTGTATGAACATAAAATACAAAAACCAGTACCCCTAATAATAAAATCATGAATTGCATAGGTACTTTTACCAAACCATTCATTAATAATCCCCGCTGGCTTTCCTTTACATTTTTAGCAGTAATGTAGCGGCCCACCTGGCTGTGATCAGTTCCAAAATAACTGAGGGCAAGAAAAAACCCACCAATAAGCCCGCTCCAAATATTGTATTTATCATTCCAGTTAAACCCGTTTTCATCAATCCCGGTTGTAATCACATTCATTTTTCCCAATTCTTTAGCCTGTGCCACGGCCCCGCTAAAACTTAGCCCGCCGGGTAAAATATGAATGATAATAATAAACACTAAAATAAGGGTGATAAACACGATCAGCATTTGCAGCATTTGTGTGTGTGCTACAGCTCTTGCGCCACCGCTCATGGTATAAATGAGCAACATACCGCCCATGATGATATTGGTGATATAAATATCCCAGCCCATGAGTGAACTTAACACAATAGAAGGCGCATAAATGCTAATACCTGTACTTAAACCCCGGCTTACTAAAAAAAGAAAAGCGGTGAAGGAGCGTGTTTTTCCATCAAATCTTTTTTCAATAAACTCATAAGCGGTATATACTTTTAGTTTATTAAAAACAGGAACAAAAAAAAGGCTGATCACAATCATGGCAAAAGGGAGGCCAAAATAATATTGTACAAAGCGCATCCCATCGGTATAAGCCTGGCCCGGCCCGGATAAATAAGTAACTGCACTGGCCTGGGTACCCATGATACCCAGTAAAACCAGGTACCAGGGCATAGAACGGTTACTCAAAAAATAAGCATCTAAATTTTTTGATTTGCGGCTTATATACACCCCATACAAGATGATGGCTGCCAGCACGGTTATCATTATGATCCAATCTATCGGGCTCAATGTATCATGCTGTTTTAAGGTTTTGGTTTTGCAATAATATTTGCAAATAAACGAAAGGCACCCGGTACCGCAGCCGGTAATTCCCTAAAGAATACCAGACCGGTATATACATATTTTCCTTTGCCATATTTTGCCACAAGTAAACTTCCATCCTGGGGTACATCTCCTGCATCATGCATAGATAGGGGCATTTCATATGCAGGGTCTTGTTTTTCTGCATGGTAAATACTTCTTTCCTGTATCCAGCCTTCAAAATCTTTTCCGGAAATTTTATTAGGATAGTTTAAAACAGGATGATTGGGTAAAATAAATGTTACTGCTGCGTTTTCATCTGTAACCCGGGTGCGGCTTATTGTAAAATCATAGGGTGCAATTTTTGCTTTTACCGGGCCAATGCTATTATTGGTATTGTATTGAGTAACCAGCACGCCGCCGTTATAAACATACTTCATTAAAGTACGGTAACTATTGCTTAACCAATTATGAATATTATAAGCCCGCACACCACTTATGATCACATCATATTTCACCAGGTTTTCATCAGTCATATCTTTTTCCTGCAAAAAATCTACCTGGTATCCCATTTCACGCAAGGCCTCAGGCACTTTATCTCCTGCACCCACAATATAACCGGCACGGCTCCCTGCTGTTTTTAGATCCATTTTTAAAATGGTTCCCGCATCCATATAATTATAAAATATATCGGGTATATGGTCATGCTGAATTTTTCTGAGTGCAAAATATTGTTTCTCATATAGTCCGGCATTGGCTAAACTCCCATTAAAATGATTGATGCTATTGGGTAAAATATCTTTAGCATTTACCTTTATTTTAATTTGATAAGGCTTGCCTGCCGGGTGTAATAAAGTATCGGTAATGATTTCCATTTCCCGGTTATTCATAGTGTGGCTAAACTGTACAGGACCCTGCAATGGAATATTGGGTTGCAGGGTGTAAGTAAGTTCAGCGGTAGTATTTTTATCCTCGTTCTGTAAGATCACAATGGCCGGTGCACTTTGTATCCATACAGGTTCTGCAATGGCCATCGGTTCATACAGTTCGCCCTTTACAGGATCTGTAAATTTATACATCACCGGCGTTTTAAAATTAAGTTTTTGGCCATACAGTGTGGCTTGTATGTTTACAGCAGGCTTTATATTTTCGGGGTTGCCAATAAGCCTTTGATCCTGTACTGTATAACTTCCTTCACTCATTTTTTGTTCCAGCCAATAGGGTTGTGTGATTTGCGTTTGTAAGGGAAGGAATAAGGTTTTAACGATACTGCTATTTACGTTTTTTTCAAGCGGGGGCAGGGTAAAATTAAGATCATTAAAACGAGCCGACACATTTTCGAGAGGAATGCCCAGCCTGTTGTTGAGTGTGATTGTAAGTTTCATACTATCGCCGGGTACATTGAGCTGGCGGGCAGAAACCGCTTCTATAAATAACCCGCTGCAGGCTTGTATTAAATTAAGAACAGCATTTAATTTTAAAGATTTATAATTGCCATCAGCTTGTTTAAGAATCAATGCATATAAATCTACTAATTTATGCACCGATTTTTCGGGCATAAGCGGGTTGTATTCATTCAGAATTTGATCTACCGCTGCGCCATATGCACCCGTAAATACCCGGTTGCTAAAAGTATTGACCCCATCCATTAAATCCTGCTGTGGCTTATCTCCTGCCAGGGTAGCGAAGTATTCTAACTGCTCTCCCCGCTGTGCGGCCACACCAAAGCCCTGGCTCTTGTGCTGGCTGCGGCTTTCAGATGCAATTTCTCCGTAACTCTTTCCTATAATAGGGTTATAGCCGCCGCAATCTAATGTAAACTGATCTTCCCGTTGGGTATTGGTGCTGCCAAAATTAAAGGTATTCCAAAGAAGCCGTTTAGCCTGCCAGGGTTTTACGCCGTACTGAAATTGAGCAGTAAACCGGTTACTATCTGCCGCCGCCGTAAATGCCTCCGTAGCCAGGATCGCCGATGCGGTATGATGCCCATGCCCTCCTTCGCCTGTAGTGGGGAAACGGGTAATAATAATATCGGGTTGAAATTTGCGGATTACCCACACTACATCACTCAAAATTTTATCATGATCCCATTTTTGAAGCGTTTCCACAGGAGTTTTACTGTATCCAAAATCGTAAGCCCGTGTAAAAAATTGTTCAGCACCATCTATCCGCCGGGCAGATAATAATTCCTGGGTACGTATCAAGCCCAATGAAATGCCCATTTCATCGCCTATTAAATTTTGCCCCCCATCACCCCGGGTTAAACTCAGGTAGCCGGTACGCATTTTTTTCTCATTGGCCAGGTAGGCCAATAAACGGGTATTCTCATCATCGGGATGTGCTGCAATGTAGAGAACCGAGCCAAATACTTTTAATTTCTGTAATTCTAATATTACTTTACCGGCAGGCCAGTTTACCGGTTTTTGAGCCAAGCCGGTAATTACAAAGAAGCAAAGTACTAAACTAAAATAAATCTTTTTCATACCCCCATTTTTTTTACGAAAGTACAAGTTTGATTTTTTATGTGGCTACCGGTTACATAAAAGCATGGCTTTAATTAAAACCATGCTGTGCAGAAAGCTATTTATAAATGAATGAGAAAGCGGTTTCTATATATTTTCGTATTTTTATCGGATTAATGATTCAATAAGGAACAATGAAAACAAAAGAAGAAATAGTTGATAATTGGTTACCCCGGTATACAGGGAATGCACTTAAAGATTTTGGAGAATATATTTTGCTTACCAATTTTTCTAACTACGTAAATATGTTTGCCGAATGGAACCAGGTGGATGTAATTGGCAAAGACCGTCCCATGCAATGCGCTACAGCAGGGAATATTACCATTATTAATTTTGGGATGGGCAGCCCGGGAGCCGCAACCATAATGGATTTGCTTACTGCTATTAATCCCAAAGCCGTTTTGTTTTTAGGAAAATGCGGTGGCTTAAAAAGGCGAAATAAAATTGGAGATTTAATATTACCGATTGCTGCCATACGGGGCGAGGGTACCAGCAATGATTACTTACCAGCCGAAGTGCCTGCTTTGCCTGCATTTGCGCTTCAAAAAGCAATAAGCACAACCATCCGGGATCATGAATGCGATTACTGGACGGGGGTTTGCTATACCACCAACCGCAGGGTATGGGAACATGATGAAAGCTTTAAGGATTATTTAAAAGAGATTCGGGCTTATGCCATTGATATGGAAACAGCTACTATTTTTACGGTAGGGTTTCATAATAAAATACCTACCGGGGCTTTATTGTTAGTGAGCGATTCTCCTATGATACCCGAAGGGGTAAAAACCGAAGAAAGTGATAAAACAGTAACTACCCATTACGTGGAAACACATTTAAAGATTGGCATTGAATCACTAAAACAATTAATTAACGATGGCCATACTGTAAGGCATCTTAAATTTTAGTTTCACATGCAAGCGGCGCTGGCCATACATAATTTAGAGGTAAACTTTGGCCATACCCAAGTCGTAAAAAATATTTCGTTTGATATTCCGCCCGGTAAATTAACAGCACTGGTAGGTGAAAGCGGATCGGGGAAATCAGTAACAGCATTATCAATTTTAAAATTATTACCCGGTACCGCACAATGCCAGGGAAATATTTTATTTAAGAATGCCGGTACTACAGAAAACCTGCTTAGCCTGGGTTCAAAGGCCATGGCAGCAATAAGGGGCAACCGCATTTCAATGATCTTCCAGGAACCTATGACTTCCCTAAACCCCTTACTTACTTGTGGCGTGCAGGTTACCGAAGCTTTACGGCAACATACAAAAATTTCAAAACAAAAGGCCCGTCAACTTACCATGGATCTTTTTAGCCAGGTTGGTTTTCATGATCCTGTATCTGTAATGAAGCGTTACCCGCATGAAATAAGCGGCGGGCAAAAGCAACGGGTAATGATTGTAATGGCCATATGCTGTAAGCCGGATTTACTTATTGCTGATGAGCCTACCACGGCATTGGATGTAACAGTACAAAAAAATATATTGCGGCTTATTAAAGCTTTACAGGAGCAAAACAATATGGCCGTATTGCTCATCACACACGACCTGGGTGTGGTAGCTGATATTGCTGATCATATTATTCTTATGTACCAGGGCAAAATTGTGGAACAGGGTGATACCCAAAAGGTATTACAAAATCCGTCCCATCCGTATACCCGGGCATTGCTTTCATGCAGGCCCGCTGCCAATCAAAAGCAATACAGGTTACCCGTTATTTCTCAATTTTTAGAAACGGATTTACCTTATGTACCCATTCTTAAACCGGTAACACATATACAGGAAAATGAAGAGTTACAGGTAGAAAATGTGAAGGTGTATTTTCCTATGCAAAAGAATGTTTTTGGTAAACCAAAGTCTTTTTTTAAAGCGGTAGATGATGTGAGTTTTACGGTGCATAAAAATGAAATACTGGGCCTGGTAGGCGAAAGTGGCTGTGGCAAAACTACCCTTGGCCGAACCATACTACAATTGCAGCAAGCCACATCGGGAAATATTTATTTAAAAGGCAAGAATGTACAGAACCTGGATGATGGAGAAAAAAAGATATTCCGTAAAGAAATACAAATTGTTTTCCAGGATCCCTATGGCTCACTGAACCCCCGCCTGACTATTGGCGATGCCATTGAAGAGCCTTTACAAGTACATGGTATTTACAAAAATAAAAATCAACGAAAAGAAAGGGTAATCGAACTTTTTGAACAGGTGAACCTGCATCCTGACCTTGTAAACCGTTACCCTCACCAGTTTAGCGGGGGGCAAAGGCAACGCATTTGTATAGCCCGGGCATTGGCACTAAACCCTTCTTTCCTGGTATTTGATGAAAGTGTATCGGCGCTGGATGTAAGTGTACAGGCACAGGTTCTGAATTTAATAACTGATATAAAATCATCACTCCGGTTAAGCGCCATCTTTATATCACACGACCTCTCCGTGGTACATTATATTAGTGACCGCATCCTGGTAATGCAAAAAGGGAAAATAGTGGAAGCAGGAAATGCCGATGATATTTTTTACAGGCCGGTCCAGCCTTATACCCGGGAACTCATCAATTCCATTATGGCATAACAAGGTGGGGCTGCCTATTCTTCATAATCTCCGCCCCGGTAATTATTCATATAATCGGAATTAGAACTATAAAAATACCGGGCACTCCGGTGCAGGCCAAAACGTATTTTTTTTAATTGTTCTTTCATCAACTGGTTGCCTTCTTCGCCTTCTTTTATTTTTTTATCGGTAAGGCTTACCAGGTCGCCATCCACATCTACTTTATTGGAATCTAATGGTTGCAAGCCGGATATGCCCAGTTTCCAGTCGTCTGATTTCTTAACCCGGTATTTAAAAAAATAAACCATACCGGTACTGTCTTTTAAATAAGTTATTTGTTTTTTAAGGAATACGATAGAGTCGAAAGCTGCCCGGTCAGATTCTAATCTCAATATACTTTTAGCCATACTTAATGGGTTGTTAAAGGCCATCGGAAATTTATCGGTGCGTTTAATTTCCATTAAAGAGCGGTATAAGGGAACCCGGTATTTATCATTGGCAGCCAATTTTTGTAATATACTATCGGGTACATCTTTATTATTTTTTATTAATACCACACTTGTGTTCAGGAGCACTTTTTCATCTTTACTCAATAAAAGTTTTTTGAAAAAATTTCTTACTTTTTCATCTTTCTCATAAAATGGCATAAGCAGTACGGTATAATCGCTTAACCCATTATCGGATCCATAATA
Organism: Sphingobacteriales bacterium 39-19; assembly: GCA_001898465.1. Taxonomy (GTDB): domain Bacteria; phylum Bacteroidota; class Bacteroidia; order Chitinophagales; family Chitinophagaceae; genus Ferruginibacter. The sequence continues at coordinate 44,477 of MKTX01000013.1, forward strand.
ATAATTCCGATCGTACCCATTATCATCATCGGCACTGGCATCTTCTTTTTCTTTATTGGCCTGCATTATTTTTTCGTCCCGGGTTTGTTGCTTACGCAAAGCCACTTTAGCATCAATATAAATAGAAGGAAAATATTTTTCGTAGTCTTTTTTCCTGAGCATCCCGCTATCAATCATATTGAGCAGTAAACCGGTTACATATTCTTTATAATCCTGCAGGGTAGTTAATTGCAAAATTTCAGGAAAAAAACCGGCGCTTAATGCCAGGCTATCGTTCAGGTTATTAAATAAAGTGCGGTAACTTTCATTTTGGTCAAAGATGGGAGGATCTTCCATCATGATCTTTTTAAGAAAAGCGTATGCTGTTTTTGTCTTTAATTTTGATAAAGCTAATATCGCTTCATTTTGAAATAAGGAAGTATCTGCCGTATTGTGATAAATTGTATTGAGGAAGCCGGGAATATAATCAGGAATAGAATCTTTGATATAACCCAGTTCAGCTATTAGTTTTACCTTAGTATCAAAATAATCTTTGTCGGTAATATTTATCCTGTTTATAGCCTCATAAAGCAAAGGCGCTCCCAGTGGCCCAAAGAAAACGCCGGTAAGGGATTGCTGCGCTTTTTTATGCAAGGCGCTATCCTTACTGAACAGATCATCAAAAAACAAAGGTAATTTACTTACATATAAATCCTGGCTGCTATCATCCGGCATACCCTCAAAGCTATTAAAGAAAGTATCTATAAAACCGTTTGTACCCGTGAGGGTATCGCTCATGGTTACCAAAGAGTACATTGCATTGCCTTGGAGCAACAACATTCTTTCAATGGTTTTGGCAGAACCTGTGTCTTGCAAAGTAAAGCGGTAACCGGCTCTTTTCCCGGGAATGAATACAGGTTTTTTGTGTGTAATCAGCATATCGCCATCGCCGGTGTATTCTTCAATTTCATTCTTCCAGAATTTAGCGCTATCCTTTATTGAAAAATATTTTGGATATTGCTGCACCGTTACAAAAATCATCTGGCCGGTAGAATCACTTTCAAATAAAGCAGGTTTCTTCTTTGGCCAATATGTAATATAACCCGAAGAATTATTGCCATTGGCAATATCTTCAGCCGATTTTTCGATGATGGTCCTGATCCCCTCATCTATTACCGGATGTATAGGTGTTGTTACAGAAAAACGATAAAAGGTATCCGTATACGTATTTGCTTTAGGATAGTGGTAGGGTTCCCAGCCAAAGGAATTGGCAAAATCAAAAGAACTGTCTGCTTCATTTTTAGTACGGCGGGCCAGCACATAATATTCCGGCCCTTTTACCAAATACACGGCATTCACAAAATCACCCTCTTTCAATTTCTCACGAACAAATAATGCAGGAGTACCTGCCAGTGTACCCAGCTTTCGGCTTATTTGTTTATCAAATATATCAGCGCTTCTAAAAGATTCTTCAATAAGGCCCAGATCGAAACTATCTCTTTCAATAAAATCAAAATTAAAATTATTAAGTTTCATCAGCAGCCAGGCATCCCCGGTAGCAGGATCTATTGTTTCATATTCCCATCTTTGTTTTTTTACCTGGTCAAAAAATTCGGAGGGGGTATTGGGAAACAGGAAATGGAAACCCCCTTGTACCGGTTTATAATATTGCGGGCCGTTATTTAATTTTTTTAACTGGATGGAATTAAAAAAGCGATTCGCTTCCTCTCCTGCCACATAATCGTTTTTGCCGCTCATTTTAAAGATTACGATCTCGGCTGGTAACACAAAAATCTGGTAACGCTGCAAATCGCCCCTGCGGGTACGATTGTTTATTTCATAACCCGGGTAGCCATTATTGTTAATGGATTTTTTAGAAATTATTTTACCGGGTATATTTTCATAAAGTACACTATCTATTTTGCGAAGTACATCTGCATCGGTCATTTTTAAAAACCCGGCATTTGTTTTTACCCGGGTTACCATGTAGTAAGAGCCATTATTCATATCGGCAAATTGCCAGCGGTTAAGTGGCATATAAGCGTTGGGTAAAAAGTAGAGCGGCCCGGGCACGTCCACGCTATAGGTACTATCTGCAGCATATTGAGTAGTGAAATTCACTTTCACTTTCACTTTTTCGATTTCATCTTTCTGGCGGGCATCCCGGTTGCTCATTTTTATGGGCCTAAGGGTATACCCCATACTCCTTAATAGTTCTATCACGCCCCGGGCACCGGGTAAATGGGCTGCCCCTACCCCTACAAATAAAGATTTCTTTTTTATAATACTATCAATAGAATGTGCCTGTATCTCATTTCTTTTCAATAAAAATTTTTCTCTGAATGCGGCAGAGCGTTCCATTTTATTATCCAATGAATCCATCAGGCTTAGGTCTCCTCTCTTATAGGCTTCCTGTATTTTATCCTGTATATCAGAAATAGTTTCGCCATCCAGGTCTATTTCCTTTTTCTTTTTTTCTTTGGCCATGTCGGCATAGGCTTCCATCACCAGTTTTTGTGACTCATAAAAATCTTCTACGCCCGCCGGGCTTTTACCCAGCTTACGCCCTGTTTGATATATATATAAATCTAAAAAAGTATCTTCTTCAAAATCTTCTTTGGCTTTATAAGACCTGTAGAGTAAGCTGTTTACAACCGGGGGTTCACTATTAAGGGCTAAGAGTAAGGGATCGCTAAATTTTTCAATTTTAAAACTATTTTCAGAAAGATAACCGTTGCCTCCATACTGTACATACTGGGTATAGTTCAAATTTAAATCATTGAGTGAGGCCATTTGCGGCTGCCATAGTTCGGGGTTTAATTCCAATGCAACGGCATCTACATTCCGCATGGCATAATAAAATGAATCGCTTAAATGAAAAGCCAGCTTGCTGCTTACATGCATGGTACCAAAAAGAAAAGAGGGGCGAGAAAGCCCGTTGCCGCTAATTTCCCATAACAGGCTATTATAAACCGGGCGTGGGGTATCCTGGGCACTGGCGTTATAAATTACCAGGGATAATAAAAAGCCATAAAACAGGTTCCGGATATTTTTTCTTTTCATGGAAGATGCTCGTACGTTAGTGTTGAATTTTGTTATTGGGGTTTGCAAACCGGTACAGTGCTTACCGAAATGATTTAACAGAAGGAAAAAAGGCCTGCCGCTGTACTATGAGACGAAAATAGCATAATTATTCACATTTTTTCTGCTTTAACCATATATTAGAAAAATCAGATATTAAGATACACATAAAATGTATTAACTTTGCACACTTTCAAATCATGCCGTAACATGATACATGCCCTGCTTGTGCAGGGATATACATCCTGCTTATAAAATAGCAGGCCGGCATGTGATAAATAAAATAAGTTTATTGCATGAAATTATCTCAGTTTAGGTTCGATCTCCCTCTTAACCTCATTGCCCAACATCCGGCCAAAAAAAGAGAAGACAGTCGTTTAATGGTAGTTCACCGGGATACCGGTGAAATTGAAAACAAGCAATTCCGGGACATCATGGAGTATTTTGATGATAAAGATGTGTTTGTGGTAAACAATACCCGTGTATTTCCTGCCCGTATGTATGGGCGTAAAGAAAAAACAGGCGCCAAGATAGAAGTTTTCTTGTTGCGTGAGTTAAACCGCCCTAACCGCCTTTGGGATGTAATTGTAGATCCTGCCCGTAAAATACGAGTGGGTAATAAACTTTATTTTGGCGAAAACGATGAGTTGGTTGCCGAAGTTATTGATAACACAACCAGCCGTGGCCGTACCATCCGTTTTTTATGGGATGGCACCGAAGAAGAATTCAGGAAAATGCTGGAGTTTATGGGTGAGACCCCTTTACCCAAATACATCAAGCGTAAACCTGAAGCAGAAGATAAAGAGAGGTACCAAACGGTATATGCCAAACATGAAGGCGCTGTGGCAGCTCCTACAGCCGGGCTGCATTTTAGTAAAGAGCTTATTAAGCGCTTAGAGATACAAGGTATCCGGTTTGCTGAAGTTACTTTACACACCGGGCTGGGCACATTCAGGCCTATAGAAGTAGAAGACCTGAGCAAACATAAAATGGATGCCGAGTATTATAAAATTGAACAGGCCGCCTGCGATATTGTAAATAAAGCAAAAGAAACCAATCATCGCATCTGTTCCATTGGTACTACCACCATGCGGGCTATGGAAACTTCATACACTGCTCAAAAATTATTAAAACCTTCAGAAGGCTGGACCAATCATTTTATACATCCTCCTTATAATTTTAATATTGCAGATGCCCTGGTAACCAATTTTCATTTACCCAAAACAAGCTTACTGATTATGGCTTGTGCATTTGCCGGTTACGATTTAATGATGGAAGCCTATAAAAAAGCAATTAAAGAAAAATACAGGTTCTTCAGTTATGGCGATGCCATGCTCATCATATAATATAAAATATACCTCTTTATATGGCAACGATCACATCGTTGCTTTTTTTTTGTATATAAAAGCACAAAAAATGTAAGGGAACTAATGTATTTGAAAATGGGATGGGGGAGGTTTTTAAAAAAAAAGGGGCTATGATAGAAATCATTGCCCGTTTTAAAATCCAATATCCTATGAAAAACCATACATAAGACTACAATAGCTTTATAATAGTTGCTTCTGTTGTAAAATTTATTGTGAAAAAAATGCTAAAGAGAATACCGATGATAAGCAGCAAAAATACCGTAAGCATCTAAGGCTTATAAATGCCGGGTGGGGGGCAAAAAAAAGGGGCCGTGATAGAAATCTCAGCCCGTTTTAATCCAATATCCTATGAAAAACCAAATTAAAAACGGCTGGGGTCTATCGTTTATTGTATCAACCTAAAAATAATTTAAAAAAATAAGCTGCTATGCAAAGCCCGTAAGGCCTGTACTTTGTAAGCCTGGGGTATTAATAATGATATATTATGGCTGCTTCCGCCATAACTTATCATACGAACGGGTACCGTGGAAGTAGCCTGGAACACCCGGCTCAATATATTTTCGGTAATATTGATTTCATTTCCCACAATAGAAACTATCGTTTGGTCCCGGTCAATTTTTACCCGGCCATAGGTTTCCAGTTCACTTACAATCTCTTTTAAGAAACTATCATTATCAATGGTAACAGATACGGCCACTTCAGATGTGGTGATCATATCGATAGAAGTACGGTATTTTTCAAAAACCTCAAACACTTTTCTTAAAAAACCATAGGCGAGCAGCATACGGCTACTAATAATTTTTATGGCGGTAATATTATCTTTTGCAGCAATTGCCTTTGCCCCTTCGCTACCGGCATCGGCCGTAATAAGGGTACCCTTTGCTAAAGGCTCCATCGTATTGAGCAGTTTCACGGCTACATTATGTGCCTGTGCCGGCCAGATAGATGCCGGGTGTAATATTTTTGCACCGAAATAAGCCAGTTCTGCCGCTTCATTAAAACTCAACTGCTCTACGGGTTTTGTGTTTTCTACAATGCGGGGGTCATTATTATGCATCCCGTCAATATCTGTCCAGATTTCGCAAACCGATGCCTGCAAAACGGCTGCCATTAAAGAAGCGCTATAATCACTTCCACCCCTTTTTAAATTGTCCACTTCTCCCCTTGCATTTCTTGTAATATACCCCTGTGTAACAAATACATTCATATCGGGGTACTGATCCAGCAGTTGATTTAATTTTAATTTGATGGTAGCCAATTGGGGTTCATCAAACTTATCGAGCATCATAAACTCAAGAGCAGGTAATAGTTTATGTGCAATTTGGTTTTCTTCTAAATACAGGCTAAAGAGTTTGGTACTGAGTAGTTCTCCCTGCGCCAGGATATCTTTATGAAGCGCTTCGCTGAATGAAATGCGTAAAATAATCTCTAAAAATTCAAAATGTTCTTCTACCTGTTTACGGGCCTTTTCTATAAAACCAGGCTTTTCCATTAGCTCATCAATAAATTGATAATAATGATCCTGGAGTTCTTTAATACGGGTTAAAGCCAGTTGCCGGTTATTATTAGATATCAGGTTACTGATTGAAACGAGTGCATTGGTAGTGCCACTTAAAGCAGACAGCACTACAATTTTCTTCTCATTATCTGCCATTACTAAATTGGCCACTTGTTTCATACGCTCCGGCTTGCCCACACTGGTGCCGCCAAATTTCATCACTTTCATATCCTGTTTTTTGGGGAATGCAAAAGTAGATAATTCCCTGATAGGAGGTATGGCTTATTGAAATACAAAAAAGTTAAATAGGTGCAGGAATTTCTAATGAAAATTTTTCGGCCAGTTGGGTTAAATCATCCACTACTGCTTTCAACAAGGGAATCCCTGCCCGGCTTCGATGTGCTTCCATCAGCCTTTCGGGTTCCCCGGGTACGATCACTTCTTTATGGCCGGTAGTAGTTTTTGCCTCTTTAAATCGTTTGATCCATTGATCCATATCTTTTTTAAATTCATTTGCAGCCCGAAAAGCATCAATACGCATGGCTCCCAGGAAGTGGCCGATCCCTTTGCCTGGCATATTTTGAGGCATGGCAATATAAGCCGGGAAGGGAGGAACCCAGGGGCCATAATTGGCGCCGCTTAAAATAGCAGAAAAAATATCTACGATACTACCCAGCATATAACCCTTATGGCTACCATGCACTTTATCGCCCCCCAATGGCAATAAGGCGCCCCCTTCTTTTAATGCACTGGCATTTTGTGTAGGTTTTCCATTTTCATCCTGCAACCATCCCGATGGGCTATCTTCCTGTAAACGTTGCAGTATTTCAAGTTTTCCGTTAGAGGCAGTAGTGGTTGCAAAGTCGGCAACAAAGGGAGGATAATTGCCGGCCGGTATAGCTACGGCAATGGGGTTTGTACCCAGGAGACGTTCATTTGCATACGTGGGTGCTACTAAAGCCGAGGCATTGGTCATGGCGATACCGATCATATCTTTTTCTACTGCCATCAGGGCATGGTAGCCCGCAATGCCAAAATGATTGCTATTTTGTACGCTTACCCAACCGGTACCCACTGCTGCGGCTTTTTCAATGGCAACCTGCATGGCATAAGGAGCCGATACAAGTCCCAATGCCTGGTCAGCATCCAGCACAGCCGTAGATGGAGTTTGATGAAGAATAGAAAAATGAGGACTGGCATTTACTCTCTTTTTCTCCCAAAGCCTTACATAACCGATTAAACGGGCAATACCGTGGCTGTCAACCCCTCTCAAATCTGCCGACAACAAAGTATGGGTAGCTGTTGTAGCATCGGCTTCATTACAGCCCATTTTTAAAAAAACGGAGCTGGCAAACGTATATAGTTGTTGGTAGGTATACAAATATTCCATAAGCAAAGATAATTAAGTAAGCTTTTAATTGTTTTGCTCATACTTGTTGCTCATGAAGGGACGGTTTATTTTACCAAATCCTCTCCACCCCCAGGATGCCGGGTTATTCCCAGTAAGGAGATGCTATAATCAACAGATGCTGAAACGAAAGCTTTTTTAGGACAGGCTGGTAAACTCAATATAGACAATGTTGACTTTTATGTACAATGACATGTAAGGGTAACCAATATCCACAAATGAGTCCACGCCGAAAAAATAAAACTTTGAATAGCATCACAAAATATCCCTTGACGCATATTTGCTTGAATACCCGGCAAACCACACAGAAAGATTATAGTAAGAGAAAAGTATTATTTTTGAAAACAGGTTACAGGAGAAACCTTTTGATTTAAAAGCTTCATCACATTTAAATTATTTAATTTATGCTTTGGCAAGGAAGAAGAGAAAGTGACAATGTAGAAGACCGCAGGGGTAGTGGCGGACAAATAGCCATTGGCGGTGGTATCATTGGCGTTATTTTTTTATTGGTGAATTATTTCTTAACCGGTGACCCGGCTGCCTTGCAACAATTACCCCAGGCAGGAGCGCCCCAGGAAACAAGATCTTTATCCCCGGCAGAAAAAGCAAGAGAAGATAACCGGGCTTCCTTTGTAAAAGTGGTGTTGGCAGATACGGAAGATGTGTGGTCAAAAATATTTTCGGAGCACAATGAAAAATACCAGCCGCCTACCCTTATCCTGTTTAGCGGGGCTACACAAAGCGCCTGTGGCACGGCCAGTTCGGCCAGTGGCCCTTTTTACTGCCCGGGTGATAATGACCTGTATATTGACCTTGCCTTTGCAGATGAATTACAACAGCGTTTTGGGGCAAAAGGTGATTTTGCCATGGCTTATGTTGTTGCCCATGAAGTGGGGCATCATATTCAATTCCTAATGGGTACTACTCAAAAAATGGATCAAATAAGAAGACGGGTAGATGAAGTTACTTATAACAAATACAGTGTGGCTTTGGAACTACAGGCTGATTTTTATGCAGGCGTGTGGGCCCACTACGATCAAAAAATGAAAAACGTAATACAGCCCCAGGATATAGAACAGGCTTTACAGGCAGCATCTGCCGTGGGAGATGATAATATACAGGAAAGAACACAGGGGTATGTAGTGCCCGAAGGTTTTACGCATGGTACATCTGCCCAACGAATGTATTGGTTTAAGCGAGGCTATGAAACGGGTGATATAAACCAGGGGAATACTTTTGCAGGAATTAATTAAATAAGGGCTGATGCAGTTTCAATCAATTTGCAGCTTTTCTTCTTCCTTTTTTACGGGCCGGTAACTTATCACTGTAAATCATTTCAGCATTTAAAACCTGCTTTACAAACTGTTGTTGTAAGAAATCACTTTCATTGGCAGATGATTGGGCGATTGCTTTGATAAGAGGCCAATTGGCCTGATGAATATAAACAGAATTTCGAAGTGTAAGGCCAAACATGGCAACCGCAGAGGCAAATTTTAATTCTTTATCTATATCATCAATCGGCTTATAATTATCGATAGCCGTATAACGCAGCATATGGCTAAGGGTATCATTCCCGCAATTATACTTTAGTTTTATGCTGGCAATAATATTCCCGGTATTCAATTTAGCCGTATCGGCCGGTAATATTTCAAATATAGCCAGTGTACTATTTCCACTGCCAATATCGCCTCCCTCCAGTTCACTTTTATCATCGGCAATGGCATCCCGGCGGTTATCAAAACCAATTAACCGGTATTCTTTTACGGCAGCCGGGTTAAATTCTAACTGCATGCTTACATCATCAGCTACGCCATACATGGTTTGGGTAAGTTCTTTTACCAATACTTTCTGCGCTTCATTAATATCATCCAGGTAAGCATAATTTCCATTTCCTTTTTTGGCTAATGCCTGCAATTTTGAATCTTTAAAATTTCCCATGCCCACTCCCAGGCAAGTTAAATACACACCCGATTGTTTCTTTTTTGTAATAAGTTCTTCCAAATCTTTTTCTGAAGTTTCTCCTACATTAAAATCACCATCGGTTGCCAAAATAACCCTATTGGTTCCCCCCTCTATAAATGTTTTCTCAGCCACTGTATAAGCAGCCCGTATGGCTGATTCTCCCGGAGTATCACCGGAAGCTTCCAGTTCTTCAATGGATTGTATGATCTTTTCTTTATCAGCGCCCGAAGTAGGATCCAGCCAGATACCCACCGAGCCTCCATAAATTACAATGGACACTTTATCGACGGGGCGTAAATTTTTTACAAATAATTGAAAAGCTGCTTTTAGTAAGGGCAGGCGATTGGGCATATCCATACTACCGGATACATCAATTAAAAAAACAAAATTGCCGGGGGCTGTCTTACCCAGATCCAGTTTTTTGGCACTCACATTTACAAATAACAAATTCTTATTCGCATTCCAGGGGCATGAGCTAAGCTGGCTTTCTATTCTAAACACATTGCCAGGGGCCGGCTCCTTATACTGCAGGTTGAAATAATTTATGAGTTCTTCTACACGAACGGCATCTACCGGTACTTTACTTTTCATATTCAGGAAGCGGCGAACATTACTATACGATGCTTTATTTACATTTAATGAAAAAGATGTATTGGGATAATCTTTTACCAGTACATTTTCATTTTCTGCCAGTTGAAAATAAGTTTCATTATCAAAATGGGCATATAAACGGCCATCTCTTTTTTTATTTTCGGTAAGCGACGATAGTTTAGGAGCCGACTTATTGTTGCCGGCAGCCGAGGGTTTCATTTGCAAGGCCACTGGCCGCATGGCATTTACTACTATTTTTTCTGTATTGAACCCATCCCGGCTTAACGTAACCGTATCGGTAATATGGGTAATTGGAAATCCAAAACTCCCGGATGCATCGGTGATATAAAATATCCTGGCCGAATGAAGAAAGATTTTAGTATTGGGCAAAAGGTTCCCTTTATTATCTTTCACTTCACCACGCAGGTAATACTGGCCATACACAAGCTGGGCCATGCACATAAAAAAAAGGTATAGTAGAAACTTATTCAACTAAAGTAAATTTTTGGCGGAAACTTAGGGTAGTACCACCTGCCCTTATTCAACGAGCTGGTAAATCTCTTTTAGATTTCTTGCCAGCCCGTCAAAGTCTAATCCATAACCCAGTAAAAATTTATTAGGTACATTAAATCCTAAATAATCAATACGAATGTCATGAACAAGCGCTTCTGGTTTATGCAATAAAGCTGCAATTTTTAAAGATGCCGGTTGTTGATTGATTAACTGAGGTAAAAATTCGTGTAAGGTTTTACCGGTATCTACAATATCTTCTAAAATAATTACGTGTTTGTCTTTTAATGATTCATCCAGGCCAATAGAGGTAACTACATTGCCAGTGCTTTTGGTTCCTTTATAAGAAGCTAATTTTATAAAATTAATTTCGGCTTCAATTTCAATAAGCTTAAACAGGTCGCTGGCAAACATAAAAGAGCCATTTAAAATGGCAATGAACAATGGCCGCTTGCCTTTATAATCCCGGTTTATTTCATTGGCAATACGCTGTACCTGCTTTTGAATTTCCGATGCATCCAGGTAAGGGACAAAATCTTTATTGTTTACTGTAATTACAGGCATAGAAGTAAGTTAAATTATTTTTACCGAGCAGATGCGGTGGCGCTTGTAGCGATGGGTCTTAAATATATTTTTTGTCCTTTGCGTACATTCGATAGTTCGCTAAGGTTATTAAATTGTACCAGGGATTGTAATTGTACCCCAATATTCTGCGCTACATCCCGTAGAGATTCATCATGTAAAGAAATATAATAATCCCGGTTGCCCTGCCTTGCTTTTTTTTCTAAATAAATAATCTGGTCATCTTGTAAGAGGCCGTCATTTTTAAGATCATTAAACTCTAATAGTTTTGATAAAGGAATATTATTCCCTGATGCAAGCGCCAGCAGGGATGTTCCTTTGGTTGCAAAAATGGCTTTTAACCCATTGAACTTTGTTTTACTAAGCGGCTTTTGAACCACGGGGAGGGGTTCCTGGGGGGTTGTTTCTATTTTATTATCTTCATTTTGTGCTGTAACAGGTATGGCGGCATCCGCAAAAAGCATGGGGCCGGCTTGGGTCATACTATCGTATTGCTGCAAATTATATTTTTCAATATTCGCAATCAATATGGCAGGGTAGCGGGGGTTTGTTGCATAACCGGCGGCTTTTAATCCATATGCCCATCCTTTATAATCAGTAGGGCTCAGCGAAAACAAATTGGAATACCTGCTGCTGTTTTTTAAAAAATCGCTATGGTCTTTATAACTATCTTCTGCAGATGCATATTTACGAAAGCATTCATTGGGTGCATCGTCTGTATGCGCTACCGATTCGCCCGTCCAGTTGCTTTTGCATTTAATACCAAAATGATTATTTGATTTTTTTACGAGGATGCTATTCCCGCATTCTGTTTCTAATAAGCCCTGGGCCAGGGTGATAGAGGCAGGAATACCGCTACGCTTCATTTCTTTTATAGCAAGCTGTTTATAAGTATCTATATATTGCAGGGGGGTAAGCGTTTGGGCTTGTACAAAGCCATTGAACATACAGCCCATTAGTGCTATACATAAAATTTTCATGAATGAATATCTTTTAATCATTTATAATTTTCTTATCAGCATGAATCCATCCCGCAAGGTTACAATTACCTGTTCTACCCTATCATCATTGGCCACATGACGATTAAATGCATGTATGGCAATGGCATTTTTTCCGGTAAGCGGTTCATTTATTACCTGCCCGTGAAAAAGTACATTATCTGCAAGTATAAAACCGCCTTTTTTTAATTTTGGCAAAGTTAGCTCGTAATACTCAATATACCCCACTTTATCAGCATCAATAAATACAAGGTCCCACTGCCGGTTTTCCTGTAATAACGAAATAATATCTAATGCATTGCCTCTATGCAATTGTATTTGCTGATCCAAGCCGGCTTTTTTAAAATTTGCTTCAGAAATACGGGCATCATTTTCTCTTAATTCAATGGTATGTAACTGCCCGCCTTTTTGTAAGCCGGCTGCCAGGCAAATGGCGCTAAACCCGGTAAAAGTACCTATTTCCAATACATACATGGGTTTTACCATGTGGCTGATCATACTTAAAAACAAGCCCTGTACATGCCCGCTTAACATATGGGGGTTTGCATGTGTGGCAAAAGTTTCCGCTTCTATTTGTTGCAAAATAGCCGGTTGCGGAGAGGCAAAACCGGTAGCATAGCATTCTATTTTTTCATCAATAATATCCATACAATTATACTTCCTGGTTATTTTTTTTAGAAATTATTAACAAACCGGTATAGGTTAATAAACCATTTACCACCAACAGTTCGGGGCCCATTTTAAAACCGGGTATAAAGAGTGGTGTTAATTTTTCAATTCCTAAACATATAAGCGGTGACGCAATACATATTAAAGGAACCCATTTATCTTGTACAGACCGGTGGGTTAAAATACCAAAAGTAAATAAACCTAATAAAGGCCCATAGGTATATGCCGCTAATTTTAAAATCACATCAATCATACTGGGATCATTTACCCAATGAAATACCATAACAAATACCAGGAAGATAAACGCAACCGTAAGATGCACCCGTTGCCGGATTTTTTTTTGTTTTTTTTCATCCCAGCCGGGCCTTCTTTTGATCCCCAGGATATCAATACAGAACGATGAAGTTAATGCAGTAATAGCGCCATCAGCACTGGGAAATAAGGCAGAGATCAATGCGATGATAAATATTACCGATACTATGGCGGGCATGTTATTTAATGCCAGCGCCGGAAACAGGTCATCGCCCTTCGCCATTACGCCCTGCTGTGCTCCATATAAGTGTAATAAACCACCCAGGAATAAAAAGATAAATATTACAACCACCATAATAAAGGCAAGGCTTACCATATTTTTTTGAGAATCTTTTAATCGTTTTACAGAAATTGATTTTTGCATCATTTCCTGGTCCAGCCCGGTCATGGTTATGGTGATAAAAGCGCCGGCCAAAATTTGTTTCACAAAAAATAATTTATCGGCAGGATCTGTAAAAAATATTTTTGAGTACGCTCCTTTTTCGCCCTGCTGCGTGGATAAGGCATGGATTGCATCTCCAAAACTAAGGCCCATGGTATGCAGGATGTAAATGATACAAACGATTAAGCCTGTAAGCATAAATGTGGTTTGTAAGGTATCCGTAAATACAATTGTTTTTACACCTCCTTCATAGGTATAGATAAGGATCATAATTAAAATAATGAGCGTAGTTGCCCAAAAAGGAATTCCCAGGTCAGACAAAATAATATCCTGCAATATTTTTACCACCAGGTAAAGCCTGGCTGTAGCGCCCAGTACACGGGACAGGATAAAGAAAGCGGCCCCGGTCTTATACGATTTTATGCCCAGCCGGTTACCCAGGTATGTGTAAATAGAGGTGAGGTTCATTTTATAATACAGGGGTAACAATACATACGCAATGGTAAGGTAACCGATAAAATAACCGATTACAATTTGAAAATAGGCAAACGAATTTGTGCCCACTGTGCCGGGTACACTTACAAAGGTTACACCCGACAAGGAAGTACCAATCATACCAAATGCAACCAGCATCCAGTTAGAATTTTTATTACCTATAAAAAAAGATTCATTGGTGGCATTTTTACCGGTGTACCAGGCAACCAACATCAGCAATAAAAAATACCCGGCTACAAAGGAGAGTAAAACGAATGGAGACATGCAAATAATTTACAATAAAATAAGATTGAAAATAGATAAAATCTTTGTGTCTTTGCAGAATAATATTTTAACACATGTCAATAAAGTCTGTTGCGGTTTTTTGTGGAAGTAAATGTGGCACCCATCCTATCTTTGAAAAACATAGCAGGCAATTGGGTGAATTGCTTGCAGAAAACGGGCTTACCCTTATTTATGGTGGCGGAAATAAAGGATTGATGGCCGCAGTTGCGAACGGGGCCCTCGAAAAAAAAGGAAAAGTTGTTGGCATTATTCCAACCGTGCTTGCCGAATGGGAACATCAGCACAATGGCCTTACTGAATTGCATATTGTAGAAAATATGCACGCCCGAAAAAAAATGTTGTATGAAAACTGCGATGCTGCAATCATATTACCGGGTGGCTACGGCACGTTAGATGAATTGTTTGAAATGCTCACCTGGAATCAACTGCGCATCCATCATAAAGAAATTTTCTTTTTAAACAGTGCCGGTTTTTATGATCATTTGCTGGCTCATATCCAAAAAATGGATGAGGAGCAATTTTTATATTCTCATCCATTAGAACACCTGAACCATTTGAATGAACCCCGGGATTTTCTTACCTATTTATAGGTTACTTACGGTGCTGGAATAAAGCAATATTATATCCTGCCCGAATTTGGGGTATTACCCTGCCCAATCCATCAGCATAAGGAGAATTTTTATCTTTCGCCACATCAAACAGCACAGAAATATAATAAAATGATTTATTGTATGCATCCCGGCCGCCACTATAACCGCCTCCAATTAAAAAACTGGAAGCATGTAATTTTTCTTTTTGTTCCTGGTAACCGGAGTTGGCAGCCGGCAGGTATTTAAAGTTTATAAAATTATATTCATAATGCGCCTGGAGAAATAAAAATTTCACCGGGAAAATGCGCAAAAAGGCGCCGGGGCCATAAATGGTTTGACGGGCTTTATCGCCGTACACCTGGTAATCTCTTTGTGAAATATAATTGATGTTGCCCGATATGGCTACATCGAGCCACTTATTAAGGCTATAGCCTAAAAAAGGACTCACCCCCAACATGGTTGCGCCATTAAAAAATGAAATATTTGCCGTACCCCCGGTAAAAAGGTTTTCCTTTTTAAATCCTGATTTTTTTTCGTTGCCATCGTCATTCGATGAAGACTGTGCGAAACTGCTAAGTGATAAACAGATTGCTGTTACCAGTAAGAGAAGTTGCCTGTTATTTTTCATATTCATACGATATCAAATATTTTACCGGGGTTAAGAATATTATGTGGATCAAATGTTTTTTTTATTCCCCGCATCAGTTCGAGTTCAATGGGATTAAATACAATATCCATATACTCTTTTTGTACAAGACCTATGCCATGCTCGCCGCTGATGGTACCTCCCAATTGTTTTACCAGGGTAAACAATGCTCTTAAAGCAGGAATTACTTCGGGATTGTTGAGGCTGTAGATACTGCCCGGTTTTTTAATCCGGATGTGCAAATTTCCATCGCCGGCATGGCCATAACATACTACATCAAAATCATATTCCTTCCCCAGTTGTTTCACGCCTTTTATTAAGGCCGGTAATTCGGCACGGGGTACTACGGTATCTTCTTCAATAGTATACCCGTCAATTTTTACAGCTTCGGCAACCCGCCTCCGTAATTTCCAAAGTTCTGCTTTTTGCACAGCATCATCTGCAAAAAATATTTCGCCGCAATCATATTCAGCCAATATGGTTGCTATGGATTCCATTTCCTGCATCAGGGTTTCCATATGGTTACCATCTACCTCCACAATTAAATGGGCAGCCACATCATCGCCCACCGGAACGGCGGTACTATCTACAAAACGGCTTACTATTTTAAGGGCATCTATTTCTACCAATTCCATGGCGCTGGGTGTGAACCCTGCCCTGAAAACCGCACTCACAGCTGCTCCGGCTTTTTCAATATCGGTAAAGGGAGCCAGCATCAATAAATCAAATTTTGGATACGGCAATAATTTCAAAACAATTTTTGTTACCAATCCTAAAGTTCCTTCACTGCCCACAATCAATTGTGTTAAATTATAACCGGTTGAATTTTTTAACACATTGGAACCGGTCCAGATAATTTCACCATTGGCCAGCACTACCTGCAGGTTCAGCACATAATCTTTTACTACCCCATATTTCACGGCTTTGGGGCCCCCGCTGTTTTCGGCAATATTACCTCCAATAAAACAACTGCCCCGGCTGCTGGGGTCGGGCGGATAAAATAACCCTTTTTCTTTTACTGCATTTTGTAATACTTCTGTAATAACGCCGGGCTCGGTAGTTACCTGTAAATTTCTTTCATCTATTTCTATAATACGGTTCATTCTTTCAAAGGATACCAGCACCCCACCCCGGTGTGGCAGGGCGCCGCCGCTTAAGCCGGTTCCGGCTCCTCTTGCCGTTACGGGAATTTTATTTTCATTGCAAACTTTCATTACAGCGCTCAACTCTTCGGCGGTTTGGGGTTTGATAACAATGGCCGGCAGGAAAACTAAGTTTTCGGTTTCGTCCCGCCCGTATTTCTGCCTGCTTTCGTCATCAGTAAATACATAACTGCTTCCTAAAATATCCTGAAACCGGGGAACAAAGGAAAGGTATTGCGCCATGAAAAAAATTTGTGCAAAAATCGTAAAAATAAATGAGGAAATTTTTAGAATTTAGGGCAAAGGGCCTGCCTGTTTACATTGGCCGGGTAATACCCGTTTTTTACCAGGCTAAATTCAAAGGCTCCTCTTGAATTATTAAATGATTTTAAGCGGGATAATGTAACATCGTAACTAAAGGTAAACTTAAGCCCGTTTAATTGAAATCCGGCAGCCGGTATCACTGCATCTTTATACCGGTAGTAAGCGCCAAACAGGAGCTGCTTATCATCGTATTCTGATAAGTTGTAACTCGCCATGGCACCGCCGGTTATTTCCATCGATTTTGCCTGGGTGGTAAAATAAATATTGGGGTTCAGAATAAGGTTATCCTGCACTTTTAAAATACCATTGATGAATGCGATATGCCGCATGGGAATAATATTATCGGCGCCGGTTTCATTAAAAAATGTTTCTGTAGGTTTATTTACATGATGCACTGAATATCCAAAATTCAGGTAAATATCTTCGGTAGGAAAATAAGCATAGTTCATACCCACCTGCATATCAAAATAACTCACATTATTATTGGTGAGGGTAACAGAAGTGGGCAATGAATTATCGAAGAACTTTCCATCAAACTGGTCGGGAAATTTCAACTGGCTTTGATCAATTCTTTTATTGGCCCATCCCAGGTTAAAACCGGCACTTAACAAACTGCTAAGCCCCAGCATTTGATGATAGGCCAGGGATCCGTAAATTTTTGTGGATCGTAAACTTCCGCTACCTGCCACATCGTTGAGAATAACAGCGCCCAGGCCCAGCCAGCCATTTTCTAATTTATCTCTCATTACCTGTGCATCGGCAAAAATGCTTTGGGTTTTATAGGGTACCGCCATGATATTGCTCCACTGGTTGCGGTACTGCACACCCAGGCGATAGTCTGCATCGGGTATAAAACCTGTATTGGCCGGGTTGGTGGTTAATGGCGAATTAAAGAACTGGGAAAAATGCAGGTCCTGGGCATATCCTCTTGTTATCATACTATACAGTACAATAATACTTATTCCAGATATTTTTTTACAGATCTTCATTATTTTATTGAATGCATTCATAGTCTATCTCAGCAAGGTGATATCACCTGTTTTCCTGTATTTTTTTCCATCACTAAAAATTACATCCAGGGTGTACGTGTACACATCCATGGGTTGTAATTTTCCTTTGTAGGTACCATCCCATCCCAATTTCCTGTTTTCACTGTGAAAGATTAATTGACCCCAGCGATTATAAATATTCCAATCCATTTTTTCAATTCCAAATCCCCGAACCAAAATGCTGGCATTCTCACCAAACTTACCCGGTGTAAATGCATTGGGAACATCCAGTAACGGTTCAATGATCGTGCGAACCTGTAATTGAAAAGTATCGGTACAATTATATTTGTTATAGGCTACCAGCTCAGCAGTAAAAATACCGGTTGCATTATACAGGTGCCTGGGGTTAATTTCAGTAGCTGATTCACCATCACCAAAATTCCATAGGTAATGGCTGGCTCCCGTAGATTGATTGGTGAATTGTGTAAAGGTATTTGACGCAGGCGGGTTGGGCGCCCAGGTAGCCTGGGCATGCGGCTTATCAGAAACAATGATGGTAAAATAAGCAGAAGTATCTCTTTTATTACAAGTACTGGTATCAATGGCGATCAGGCGCACCCGGTATGTACCGGGATTCTGATACAAATGAGTATGTGTAATATTGCCATTGGCAGATGTTGTATTATCTCCATACTCCCAAATAAAATCAGTACCTGCCAGCGATTCATTGGTAAAAATTGCGTTATAAGGAGCGCATCCTGAAGGCGATGTAGTAAAGCGGGCATCAACCAAAGGATTAATACGTACTATTTGCGTATCTGCTAAAGGTGAATTACAAAAATTATCATCGTGCAATTGCAATATCACGGTATAAGTTCCTGCCTGGCTATAACTATGAGAACGTGGCGGAGAAATACCTGCCGTTTCTTTTGGAGAGCCATCTCCATAATCCCAGGTAAATGAGTTGGCATTAAAGTTAGGCGGTGTGCCCGTACTTGTATTGGTAAACAATACGCCTAAAGATTCGCAGGGCTGGGTTTTTGCCCAGTTGAAATTTACGTTTGCCCTGTTATTACCTACTTTGATGGTAATGTAAGAAGTATCCCTAATGTTACAGGTAGCGCTATCTTCAGCAATAAGCATGGCCGTATAAGAGCCTACCGTGTTATACAAATGAGAGCTGGTATTGGCAGTAGTCGTATCATACCTGTTTGGAGCATGGCCAAAGTCCCAGTAATATTTTTTTCCTTTTTTTAAAGTATCTGAAAATAAAACAGTTTCGCCGGTACAGATGATGGTATCAGTTGTTACGCCATCTACAGTTGCTTTAATTGCGGCACCTACGCCGGCAAAATTCATATCGATTTTTACTACGGCCAGGTTGTATCCATTTAAACTATTACAAGTATAAGCGCCGGGTGTAATCGGGAAATTGCCATTGGCACATTCGCCGCAAATGGCCTGGTAAATAATTCCATTTTCATCAAAACGGCTGGTACCTCCATCCACATGTTCGCCGGTGGCATTGGGGCTGTATTTTCCAAAATGCGAACCAAACAATTGGCTTTGGGCATTGCGCTGTAGTACAAAAAAATAAAAATCACGGGCATCGGGGGGTGGAATACCCGCCAGTGGGTTTACTTCGGGAAGATTTTGAGTAGTACCCGATTCATAATTTAAATTTAAGCCGCCACCCCAGCCAGATACATATACATTTTCACAACGGTCAACTAAAAAAGCAACAGGTGATATATTGGGATTTGTAGAAACGGTGCCAAAAACGGTAGAATATTCAAAGGCAGATAAATCGGATTTTAACTTACTGATGAATTGCCTGGCACCCGGATTGGAATATACTGCATTCTGAACGGGCCAGGACCCGGTGGAAGTACCCATGATATAAGGGTAACCATGCTTATCGAATTTTAAACCGTATATCAGATCGATACCCCCTGTTCCAAAATAAGATGTTTTAATAATGGCGCTTCCATCATTTTTTAAAATGGTAATAAACCCGTCTGCCACACCCCCACTATAAGCAGGATAAAGCACATTTGTTTTATTGCCGGGTAAACCTGCTGCGCTTGATGTGGCGCCACCAATGTATAAATTATTATCTACCGGGTTTATACTTGCTACAAAACAGGCATCATTTCCATCTCCGCCAAAATAGGTAGAAAATAACAGGCTGCTTAAGTTGTTATTAAATTTAAGGATCACGCCATCCTGGTCTCCCCCGCCTTGTACAGATTGTACGGCACCGGGGGTAACCGGAAAGTTTGTGGACCGGGTGCAGGAAGCTACAAATACATTGCCCGCCTTATCTAAAATCACTTCACTGCGGGCATCATCACCATAATTTCTCCGCAGGCTCTCGGCACCCCCGGGGGGTTCGTATTTAGGCCTGATGTTCACACCATCTCTCCCGGTACCTCCAATGATTACAGAACCTAATAAATTATTTCCGGCTGCATTGAGTTTGGTAATTACAATATCAAAATCGCCCCGGGGCCCATATAAGTCAGAAGCTGTAAGGGTGGGATAATTTGAAGAAGCCGAACGGCCGGCAATATAGAGATTGCCCTGTGCATCACAAATAAGGCTATGTGGTTGTTCATTATTGTTACCCCCTATGTAAGTAGAAAATAAACGCTGGGCATTGATAGCGGCAAATTTGGTAATACCCATATCAAAGCCGGTGATATTCCCCTCGTTGGCACCGCCGCCAAAAGTACCATCATAAGCCCCGGCCGTTACCGGGTAGCCTGCGCTAAAAACAATCCCCCCGGCATATAAAGTGCCGCCCGGGCCGGG
Organism: Sphingobacteriales bacterium 39-19; assembly: GCA_001898465.1. Classification (GTDB taxonomy): domain Bacteria; phylum Bacteroidota; class Bacteroidia; order Chitinophagales; family Chitinophagaceae; genus Ferruginibacter. Next base: position 65,101 of record MKTX01000013.1, read on the forward strand.
TGTAGCTGTATATCCCCAGTTATCGGCGGTACTCCCACTAAAACTGGAAAAAACGATTACGGGGTCTATCACCAAAGTTTGGCTGTGGTCATAATCATCTACTTTAAAACTTACTATATTATTTTTTAAAACGTAGCGTGCCGAAACTTCAATGGGTTTTCCAATACCGGATTGGTAGCTATACGGTTTTAATTCAGCAATTTCACCTACCGGGGTCGTAAGCATAAGATCGCCATTTTTTATAGAAAGCTTAGGCCCTTCATATTGCATGGCAATGGCATTTACATTGCCTCCGGGCTTTACAATAAAATCATATTTCAGGTGGGTGCCATTGCTGTAATAACGTACATCAATATTAGGATAAATATCAGGATAGGTAATACTGTAATAAATTTTACAATCGCTTGCCCATTTGGATTTATCATTTCCAATAAAATAATTATTATAACTATCCAATGGTTTTTCGGGCAAAGATTTTACATTTTTCCGGGCGCCCGATAATTTCATTTTATAGGCAAAAGAGTGAAGGGTATAGAGGATATTGGGCGCCTGCTCTTTTTCACTGAGCTCACCATGAAAATAGGCATACATTTTTTTTACTTCATCGGGTTGATGCAATAAAACGGTAAACCCGCCGTCTTCTAAAAAAAAGGAGCCGGTATTAAAATCGCCCCGGTAATTTACGGGAGAAGGCCACTGTCCTTTGTTTTCAATAAACTCTACCTGGGCTTGTAAATACAATGGAATGCCGAACAAAGACAAAATAAGGGTACAAAAAATTATTTTAAAATTTCTACTCAAGGTGGTGTTTATTTACATATACAAATTACAGCATTAAAACTAAGATTCCAATCCAATTAATTAAACCCCCGCTTTTTTAAGCCTGATTTAACGATTAATTGAAATTACCCAACTTTACTCCATTTGGTTTTTGCTTTTTGCTGTTGCAAATAGTTTTTAATCATAATATGCCCGGGGTTTTCTAATTCCGGGTCGGTACTGAGTATATTTTCTACGGATGCCCTGGCGGCTTCTAAAGCTGCTTTATCATTTACCAAACTGGCTAGTTTAAATTGTACAGCGCCGCTTTGCCGGGTGCCTTCAATTTCGCCCGGCCCACGCATTTCCAGGTCTTTTTCAGCAATTTCAAAACCATTGCCGGTGGCTACCATTATCTTCATCCTTTCGTAAGCATCATTACCCAGTTTTCTGCCGGTAAGCAAGATGCAATAGCTCTGATCACTACCCCTTCCTACCCGCCCCCGCAACTGGTGCAATTGAGATAAACCAAATTTTTCTGCACTTTCAATTACCATTACCGATGCATTGGGTACATTCACGCCCACTTCTATCACCGTTGTGCTAACCATAATTTGGGTATCGCCGCTGATGAAGCGTTTCATATTTACCTCTTTTTGCAGCGCCGGTTGCTTACCATGTACCATGCTTATCCAATACCGGGGTTCGGGAAAAAAAGCTTTTACTTCTTCGTACCCTTTATATAAATTTTCATAATCCAGCTTACTGCTTTCTTCAATGAGCGGATAAATGAAATAAGCCTGCCTGCCTTTACTTATTTCTGCCCTTACAAAATCCATAACCCGGGGGCGGGCTGCTTCATTATAATGCATCGTGGTAATGGGTTTCCTGCCCGGTGGCAATTCATCCATCACACTATAGTCCAGGTCGCCATAAGCGGTAAGGGCCAGGGTCCTGGGGATGGGCGTTGCCGTCATAACCAAAACGTGTGGGGGAATTTCATTCTTTGCCCAAAGCATGGCCCGCTGTGCTACGCCAAATTTATGTTGCTCATCTACCACGGCAAAACCCAGGTTTTTAAAAATCACTTTTTTTTCTATTACTGCGTGGGTGCCGATTAAAATATGAATAGTACCGCCGGCACAGCCGGCCAGTATTTTTTTTCTTTCTTTAGCGGGCGTCGACCCGGTGAGTAAAGCAATTTGCAAAGGCAAGTGGGTAATATAAGAACGGATACTTTCAAAATGTTGCGATGCCAGTACTTCGGTAGGCGCCATGATCACACTTTGAAAATTATTATCTGCCGCCAGCAGCATGCCCATAAAAGCTACCATGGTTTTGCCACTGCCCACATCGCCCTGCAGCAAGCGGTTCATTTGCCGCCCGCTGGCTGTATCCTGCCTCAGTTCTTTGATTACTTTTTTTTGTGCCTGGGTAAGCGTAAAAGGAAGATGGTGGTTATAAAATTCATTAAAGAGGTTGCCTACTACAGAAAAGATAAAGCCTTTACTAAAACGGTGCCGGCGCATTTTTATCAATTGCATACGCAATTGCCCGTAAAACAATTCTTCAAACTTAAGCCGGCGCAAAGCTTGCTGATACATTTTTTCTGAAACAGGAAAATGAATTTGCCGGTAAGCATCAAAACGGGAAATGAGTTTATATTGCTTTAGGATATCACCCGGGATATTTTCGGGGATATCTTTTTCAGTAAGTTTTTGTAATAGTTCGCTGCTGTATTTTGCAAAACCGGCTCCTGTAAGGCCCCTGGCTTTTAATTTTTCGGTAGAGGGATAAATGGGTTCCAGCGATTGTTTACCGCCTGCCTGATGCCGGCTAAAATTTTCTATATCAGGATGGGCAATTTGGGCTTTGCCCATAAAAAAACCGGGCTTACCAAAAACCAAATAGGTATTGCCCACATGAATGGCTTTTTGAACCCATGCAATACCCTGGAACCACACCAGTTCCAATAAGCCGGTATCATCTTTTAATAAGCCCACCAACCGCCTGCTGCGCCCGGAACCCATAATTTCTAATTGCAATAATTTCCCGGATACATAAGCATAATCCTGGTTGGGCTGAATGGAAGCAATTTTATCAACCCGGGTGCGGTCAATATGCCTGTAGGGAAAATGCTCCAGTAAATCTTTAAAGGTTACAATATTTAATTCGGAACGCAACAGTTCGCTCCGCTGGCTGTTGATACCCTGCAGGTACCCGATAGGATTTTGTAATATTGATATCGTAGGCGTGGCATCCACAACTATTGAGTAAAAGATTTCCTTAGTGGCTTTGTCTTTTGTGCCTGTTATGAACAACCCGGCCATCCCGGCTGCCGGGGTTATAATCCGGCTGCTCACCCAGGGTTTCGGGTAGCTTTATTTTAACAACAGGTTTGCCCAATAACTTTTCAATAGCTGCAAATTTACGTTGTTCCCGGGGGCTTACAAAAGTAATAGCAGTGCCTTCGGCAGAAGCCCTGGCCGTACGCCCAATGCGGTGTACATAATCTTCGCCATCATGGGGCACATCAAAATTTATAACCAGGTCAATACAATCAATATCAATACCCCTGCTTAAGATATCGGTAGCAACCAAAACAGGCAGCCGCTCACTGCGGAATTTCATTAATACATCTTCTCTTTCTTCCTGCTGCAGATCGCTATGTATTTCCCCTGCATTTATTTTATTTCTTTTTAAATCCCGGGTGAGTTGCTTTACACTTTGCTTACTACTGCAAAATACAAGCACCAATTTATAGGGCTGGTTCCTTAACAAGTGCAGTGCCAATGGAATTTTTTGGGTATCGTAAACAATATATGCCTGCTGATTTATTTTTTCCGGCGGTTTACTTATAGATATATTTATTTCTTCGGGATGGGTTAAAATCTTACGGGCCATCTCCCGGATTTTATGCGGCATGGTAGCCGAAAAAAGCAGGTTTTGCCGCCTGGCCGGTAAATGTTTTATGATGAACATAATATCATCATAGAATCCCATATCCAGCATCCGGTCTGCCTCATCTAATACCAGGTATTTTACATGATCCAGTTTTACATACCCCATTTTTATATGTGCCATCATTTTACCGGGTGTACATATAACAACATCAGCTCCCTGGCTTAATGCTTTTTTTTCCTGTACAAAAGCATTTCCGTCGCCGCCGCCATATACGGCAATAGAACTGGTATGCGTAAAATAACTAAGGCCTTCCAGGTGTTGCGAAATTTGTATGGCCAGCTCCCGGGTAGGCACAATGACCAGGGAACGTACCCCGGGTTGCGGGTCCTTTTCATCGCTTAATTTTTGGATAAGCGGCAATAAAAAAGCGGCCGTTTTGCCGGTGCCTGTTTGCGCCGAAGCGATAATATCTTTACCTGAAAGAATGAGTGGAATTACTTTTTCCTGTACCGGGGTGGCATTCTCGTAATTAGAAAATTCAATGCCTTCCATAAGGTTCTCACTAAACCCGAATGATGAAAATTTCAAATGCTTAAAAAAATTTTATTCCCATAAAGATAATACCCTTTCGCTGTTTTACGAAGGAATTCATCCGGGCAGGGTATGAAACCTGTGAAAATATTGCTACTTACCGTTATAAATACGGTATTTTTATATCATGATTAGCGCAGGAGAATATTATAATTTAAAAATTGCACGCCTGGCAGATCCCGGCGCCTACTTAGATGATGGACAGGAAGGCATTTTACTGCCCAACCGTTTTGTACCCCCGGGCGCTAAAACAGGTGACGAAATCCGGGTTTTTATTTACCACGACAGTGAAGACAGGCTGATTGCCACCACCCAAAAACCCAAAGGCACCGTGGGTGATATTGTAAAATTAGAAGCCGTAAGTATTACCCCGCAAGGCGCTTTTTTAGATTGGGGGCTTATGAAAGATATTTTTGTGCCACGCAGCCAGCAAATAAGTATAATGCGTACCCATGGCACCTACTTAGTAAAAATTTATGTAGATGAAAAAACAGGAAGGGTTGCTGCCACCGAAAGATTTGAGCAGGACCTGGTAAATGATAACATGGATGTAAAAGAAATGGACGAGGTACAGCTTACCGTTTTACGCCGCACCGACATTGGGTATTTAATGATCATCAATAACAAATATACCGGCGTACTCCATTTTAATGAAATATACCGGAGCATTACGGCAGGCGACCAGTTTAAAGGCTTCATCAAAAAAATTTATGAAGACAATAAAATGGATGTAGTAGCAGGCACCCCGGGATATAAACGGGTAGAAGATGAAACAGAAAAAATAATACGGCTCTTACAAGAGCATGACGGGTACCTTCCATACCACGATAAAAGCAGCCCGGATGATATTTATGAATTTTTTGGGATGAGCAAAAAAACATTTAAGATGACGATTGGCGCCCTATATAAAAAAAGAAAAATAGAACTGGTAAAAACAGGCATCAAGCTCCTGGAAGCGGGTGCAGATTCATAATGATACAAAGATGAAAATATTTTTTCTTTTCATTCTAATTCCCTGTTGCTGCCTTGCCCAGCCCATAGATTATACCGGTAGTTGGAAAGGCACTGTTTCCACCAATCAAAAACAGTTACCTTACGAAGTGGTGTTCAGCATGGAAGAAGGTACCCTCACGGGCTTTGGTTACCTGAGTTTTGATGTAAAAGGCAGCGAACAGGTAGCCATGAAAAAATTACAAATAAAGGTAGCGGGCAACCACATTACATTACAAGATGAGGATTTGCTCTTTAGCAGCCTGCTGAAAAGCGAACCCAAAAAAATAAAACAAAAAAGTGAGCTTGTATATACTGAAGAAGAGGGTAAAAAAATATTAAGCGGTTCCTTTGAAACCACGGGTACCCGTACCCTGAAACCAGCAAAAGGAAAAGTATATCTTGAAAAAATATTACCCACCGAACCCACGGCCCTGATGGTAAAGCTCACTGAAATGGATCTTAAAAAAGATCTTAGCTTTATTAAAAAAATAAAGACTGACAGTTTAGCTTCCCTTGCCTATGCAGAAGAAATGAAGGAATCATTCCGGCCGGTACTTACCCAATCAAAATTTAATTCGTATGCGAAAATGATCGCTGCCAAAAAAGCAATGGCCTTTCCATTGCAAAAAAATACGAAACCGGCAACCGGTATGGCAAAGGCAAAAATCGCTATTGCTGCTCCCGTGCCGGCAATGGTAAAAGCAGTACCCAAACCGCCAGTAACGCCGGTGGTTGTTGCGAAAGAAAAAGCCGTACCTGCCGTGGCCCAAACAAAAGTACTGCCCGGTAAAAACCCGCCAGCGGATGCGCCAAAACCGGTAGTGGCCAAAACCCCTGCCCCACTTACCCCGGCCAATAAAAGCATTGCAGCCCAAATTGACCTTAGCAAACGAAGAATTGAAACCATTGAAAACCTGTATATAAAATCAGATAGCCTGCAAATGACCCTGTACGATAATGGTGAAGTAGATGGAGATACGGTGAGCATCATACTCAATGGCGTAACGATTGTAAGCAAGCAGGGCCTGGATGTGAAACCCTTTACCAAATCATTTTACCTTACCCCCGACCTGGGTGATACCCTGCAATTTGTAATGTATGCCGAAAACCTTGGCAGCATTCCCCCCAATACCGGGCTCTTAATTTTAAATTTCGATAACCAGCGGCACGAGATCCGATTTAGTGGCGATTTAAATAAAAATGCAGCCATAAAGATCATACGGAGGAAAGAAGAATAAATGTAAAGCAGGAATACGCCTGCTTCTATCCCATTAAATAAGCCAAACCATCATTAACGGTAGCACACAAATCAGAAATTTTATTGGTGGTACACATTTCTTTAAACTGATCCCGCACTTTTTTATAATCATTGTGAATGGGGCAGGGATGGGTAGCTGAGCACTTACTGAGGCCCAGGCCGCACTGGTCAAATATTTGTTTTCCATCAATAGCATGTACAATTAAAAGCAAAGGCTGCTTTTTTTGTTCGGCAGAAATATAGAATCCGCCGGTAGGGCCTTTGGCGCTATTGATCACGCCTTCTTTTACCAGGGTTTGCAGCATTTTACCCACGCTATGTTCACTGGCATTAATAAATTCAGCAATTTCTTTAATGCCGGCCTTTTCTCCTGATTCAAATTTTGATGCCAGGTAGATCACGGCCTTGATCGCTGTTTTACAAGTAAGGCTAAGCATTTATCTTTCATTTAAAAATATACGTCCTTCTTCTGAAATCATTTCATGGTTCCAGGGTGGATCGAAAGTTAATTCAATGACCGGTTCATAACCGGGAAAAGTTAATTTCAAACTTTCTTTTGCAGCACTTGTGATGGATTCACCCATGGGGCAAAACTGGGTAGTAAGTGTCATGCTGCAAAATATGGATTTCCCTTCTTCATCAAAATCTATTTGATATACCAATCCCAGGTCCACGATATTTAAACCAATTTCGGGGTCTAATACATCTTGCAAACCCGCCAGCGCAATGGTACATTTTATATTATTATTAGAAATTACATTCGTCATTTTATTTGTGATTTATGCATAAAAAGTGTTAACACATTCCAGTTATACAATAAAGAACTTAAGAGCAATAAAGCCGATGCTGCCTGTAAAATGAAAGGAACCCCCAGTAAAATACCAGCGGTAAACAACACAAAGCCCAGTACGTAAACAAGCGCCATCCATTTAAATACCGGTTCGCTAAATAAATCTTTGGGGTTCGGCGTTTTGGCTTTTCCTGCCAGGTGATGATAAGTGCGGTTCCAGATGATAAAGGGCAGGGTCTTAAAGGTCATCCCCAGTATGATGGACGTAATCCATCCAAAGAAAATAACAAACCCATAGCTGATCACTACATTTAAATTTCCATAATGAGTAGTCATGAGGCCGATAACTATAATGATTAAAAACAGGATGGGCAGGCACATGATCAACACTGAAAGTAAGGAAACTTTCATTTGTTCATCTACTTTTTTACGAATACGGGCCTTGTAACTTTTATAACAAAAATTACCAAACAAAGCGATGGATAACCCAATAGCTATTACCGGGATAAAAAGAAAAACCCGGGAAAGTGCAAATAAGAAAATAAATACAAAGAACAGCAATCCTCCGTTTACCAACCCGTATATCCACCACAATTGGCGGTTATTGCTGTATTTTGAAATTAAAAACATAGGGATCAGCCGGGACCCTATACCCATGATCAATAATAAAAACCAGCCCACAATACCCAGGTGTGCATGCAAGGGAAGATAGTCTAATGAATTTTTGGGCAATACATGGTAAGAAAAATTATAGACCATCAATACCCCCACAATGGCAGTAGTGAGCAACCAGAGTACGGCTGTAAACACAAAATAAGCATGTACATTTTCGTGCTTGCTTTTTACCATGCTTACCGCAAGATTAATGAGATAACAAAGAAAGGCCAGTACCAGCAGCAAGCCCGCCCATTGCGTATAAGGGCCCATATCAAAAAAATAAAATCCATAAACCAATACGGGAATTCCCACTGCGGCAAAGGCAAAAGAAAGATAGGCCAATGTTTCGCTGTGCAGTTTACCTTCTATCATTACCGGCACCAACTGGTGGCTGGCGCCTAAGATCATCATGGTGCCCCAGCCCAATGCCATGGTATGCACAATGGCCAGGTTATGGGGTGTAAAATAATGTACGCCGGATGTACGGGCAGTAAAAAATAAAAGAAAGCAGGCTACCAGGAAAGAGAGGGCTCCATAAGCATAAAAAGGCAACACCACTTTATAAGAAGTGGTTTTTGTACTACCTGTATTTCCGGCAACTGAAAACATATTATTTTTTAAATATCAGCAGCTGTACTTCTCCATCGCTGATTTCTTTTATCCTGTAACTAAATCCTTGTTGCTCCAGCTCCGGCAACAGGAAAACAGGAATGCGTTTATGATATACAAATAAAGCCTTTTCGGCCGGTAAAGAGGCCAGGGCTTCTAAGATCGTATGCATGGGTAATGGCATTTCCAGTTCACGAACATCTACCGTTACCAACATATTTTCAAATTGCTTTAGAATGGTATCCCAATCTTCTTCATTTTCCTTAACCTCATTGGGCAATTCAGTTGCATTTTGTGATTGCTTGTAAAAATAAGTATTTACCATATCGGGGCTGATGGTTTCGGTATAAGATATAAAACCCTGCTTACCCAATAAATGAATTAAGGGAGTAGGCTCAAAGCTGTTTATGATCTTTAATACCATACCGGGTTGCAGGCTTTTTACTCTTTGAATAATGGTGTTCAACGGGTCTTTGCCGCCATCAATGAGAGGCCTTACATCCAGTTCATTCATTTCACCGGGTTGTACCTGTTTCATAAAATCGGGTAAAGGCGATTTTTTAATTTCGGTTTCCACTGCCTTTGTTGCGGTATCAATTTCAAAACCGATGGGTTTTAATTTATTAAAAAAATCCTGTACCTCGCAGCCGCCAATTTTTGAAGCCATGGCAATACTGGTGCGGCCTGCAATTACTTTTCGTAAAAGCGGGTTCCTCAGTTTGGTGAATTTAGGAGAGATACTTACAATCGCTTCCAAAGCTTCGGGATTTTGCCTGATGAGGGCGGCAATCTTCGTATTGGCATTTATCAACATAATACATATTAATACGGTGATGAATAAAATGAAGTGGTTCACAAAAAAGAACAACCCTCTTACGCTTTTAAAAAAAGAGAAGCAGAGAAGCATTTTGCAGGCGCTTATTTTATGCAATTACCGGGGATTCAATATTCATTTAACAATTGCTGCTAAAAAAACGATTTCCGGCTATTAACAAAAACAAAGGTTCTTTTAATCTAACTATGCGGGTTAATAATGTAGAAAGTAAAAGAACAACACATCTGCATTTTGCTCCTCTGCATAAATGAAACAGGTTTTAAAATTATTTTCTTAACTAAAAATTCAAACAAAATAGCTGAAAATAAAACTTTGGCCTGTTCATTTTGGGGGTCTGGTTTCTCAGCTTAATTTGATTTCAACTTTTTTTCTATTTCCAGCGCTTTGGGAAAGAGAATATTATTTTCCAGGTGAATATGTAAATGCAAATCATCTTCAAATTCTTCCAGCATGCGGAACAATAAACTATAGCTTGCGCAGGCATCTTCGGGTAAGGTATAATCCCGGGATAAATGCCTGATCTCTTCCATATTTTTTCCTACCAGCTCATGTTCCATTTCCATCATATTGATGGGATTGCGTACAGAACCTAGTTGGGCAGCATGTGCTTCTCCTTTATTGGCGCCCACCAGCTCTTTAATATAGGGGAATAGTATTTTTTCTTCTTTAATCATGTGTGAACTCATTTCGTCATTCACTTCTTCTACCAGTTCATGAATGCGAATTAATTCGGGATGTTGGCCGCCATGTACCTGCTTTACTTTATTGGCATAGGCTGACAGGTCGGGTAAAGTCTTTCTTACAAAACTATGATGTGTATTAACAATATAATCTGCCAGGAAATCCAGGTTCCATTCACCATACGGTAAAGGACGAGTATTGGGCGCTTTATCTGCCTGCTGCAATTCCTGTTCTACTTTGGCCGGATCAATCCCTTTTTCCGCACAAGCTTCTTTCACTGTTTTTTTACCACCGCAACAAAAATCCAAACCATATTTTTTAAACACTTCGGCTTTACGCAAATCATGGGCAGCTATTTGTCCCAGTGTTTCTTCATTTTCGCCGCTTATTTTTTTTGTAATTTTTATATGCCACCACTGGGGGCCACTCTCCAGGTAATCCCAGGTAAAAATATTTCCTCTTTCACCCAGCAGTTGATAATATAGCGGTTTGGGATCATGATCATTGTGTATCACCAGGCTCTCTCCCTCTGCTAATTCATCAAAACGGGCAAAAATGGTGGGATGCTTTTGCCTGGGTTCCAGCAGGGTTACGTTTAAGATATTTTCTGTTTCTGTTTGCATGTTTTATTCTTTTAAATAAATTGATAACACAAAAGTAAGTGTTATTTTTAATAAAAGTAAATAAATACTTTTATTATTTCAATAAAATTATCTTTCTATGACAATTGGTATTATGCTACGTAATTTATACTCCCGGGTACGGGGAATGTATGCCTTGTAAAACCACCCGGGCGCAGGGCGGTTCCTTTTAAGTTTCAAATAAATTTCCTCCTTTTTTATCCTTACCCCGGGTTTCCTCAATATTCCCACAGGATCGCATCCCAGATTTACCGCTCATTAGTTTACACAAACGGCAACTTTTCATTCAATCTATTTATTCAGTTATATGAAAAAAACAATCCTGGTCTTTTTGATGTTTACGGGGAGTTTTACCTACGCCCAGCAAACAAACTATCGGACAGTTAATGACAGCAGCATGGAGCAGCAAAACCAAATAAGTTTAACAGCCCCAACTCCTATTGCAAAAAAGCAGCCTATCCTAAGGCCTTATATTTTACCTGCCGTATTTATCAGCTATGGTTTTGCTTCTCTAGGGCACAATCCCATCCATCAAATAAATACCAATACTAAAAACGAACTGGCAGAAGACCATCCCCTGTTTAAAACAAAAATTGATAACTATTTACAATATTCACCGGCTGCTGCAGTATATGCCTTAAATATGGCAGGTATAAAAGGAAAAAATAATTTTAGGGACAGAACATTTATTTATGCGATCAGTACTGCGATTTCGGGTATTGCAGCCCTGTCTTTAAAATCCATTACAAAAGTAGAGCGGCCGGATGGATCAGCGAACAACTCTTTCCCGTCGGGGCATACCACTACTGCCTTTGCTGCGGCCAGCTTCCTGCAACATGAATATAAAAATGTATCGCCCTGGTATGGTATTGCAGGGTATGCCGTTGCCTCCGGTGTGGGCGTTTTAAGATTATATAATAATAAACATTGGGTTGGCGATGTAGTGGCAGGCGCCGGCCTGGGCATCTTATCTACCCAACTGGCATATACGATTTACCCACTTATTAAAAAGAAACTGTTTACAAATAAATCTTCCCAAACTGTGTTGATTCCCTATTACCAGCAACATACCGGCGGCATATCCATGTTGTATCAATTTGGCAAATAATTTTTTTTTTGATTAGCATTCAAAATATGAAATACAAATATGCGCTCCTGGTTATTTTATTCCAATTTTCTTTAGCAACTGTAGCTTTTACACAAGCGACATTGCCGATGGATACCATACCCATAAAAGATGAACAGGCTTTTGATATCGGCCAGGGAAAATCCCTCGTATATGCAAAACCCAAGCCTTTTGCATTTATTACCCAGCTACCAAGAGCAACAATGGGAACAGTGAACGCAACTTTTTCTAAAAAAAGCATCAAGCCTTTGGCATTCATTGCAGTAACAACCGGGTTATTGATTTTAGCAGATGAACCCATTGCCAATGGCCTGCAGCAATTTTGCCGCAACATCCAAGTAGATCCTACTGAAAAAAACAAGATTATCTGGTCTATTAAACTGGGCAGTAAACCCACTACCCTTATCAAGGCGCCGCAAAACATCAACACCGCCCTATACCAGGTAGGCCAGGGATTCCCGGGCTTGCTCCTGGGCGCCGGCATGTTTGCTTATGGAAAAATAAATCACAACTACAGGGCTACCCGTACCGCCAGCCAGCTTGCCGAAACATTTATATTAATGGGGGCTACTACCCAGGTATTAAAACGAATTACCGGCAGGCAAAGCCCGCAGCCCGGCAATGAAAACAGTAACCAATGGCATTTCTTCCCCTCCTTTAGCGCCTATCAAAAAAATACACCGCGGTATGATGCATTTCCATCGGGCCACCTGGCAACACTAATGAGTACCGTAACGATTTTAACAGAAAACTATCCCGAAAAAAAATGGATAAAACCGGTAGGATATTCGGTAACCGGGCTGGTGGCGCTCTCCATGATAAATAATGGCGCTCACTGGGCCAGCGATTACCCCCTGGCCTTAGGCCTGGGCTATTTATGTGCCCGGCAAGTGGCTAAATTAAACAGGCAACTGGTAAATAAAAATACCACTGCTAAAAACCTAAACAGGCTCCGGGTAAGTTTACAATATGTAAATGGACATATCATGCCCGCCTCTATTTATAAATTATAATCCTATCTCAGCGCCCGGCAACATTTTTTAATGATCCCTGCCTATTTCATAGATTTACATAAAAAAATATGAAAAAGCTGCTCCTTCTCTTTATCATTTTTTTTGCCAGCCATACAAATGCCCAAACGATTTCCATTGATCGCAATGAAACCGTGGCCGCCATGCTGGATGAAATTTCAGCAGACTCATTAAAAAGTTATATTCAAAAAATGGTGAGTTTTGGTACCCGCCATACCCTGAGTTCACAAACAAATCCCAAAAGAGGTATTGGCGCTGCCCGCAATTATGTGCTGGGTAAATTTAAAGAGTTTGAAAAAAATGCAGCAGGCAGGCTGAGCAGTTTTATTGATACCACAACCATTGCAGCCGATGGCCGCCGGGTAGACCGCAATATTGTATTGGGCAATGTAATGGCCATATTACAGGGTACTGACCCGGCTGATAAAAGAGTGTTTATCATCAGCGGCCATTTAGACAGCCGCAACAGCAATATCATGGACAGCACAGGTGAAGCGCCCGGCGCCAATGATGATGCCAGTGGGGTAGCTGCTGTAATAGAAGCCGCCCGGGTGATGAGCAAAAACCATTTTGCAGCTACAGTAATTTTTGTTGCTGTAAGCGGGGAAGAACAGGGTTTATTGGGTTCTGCTTTTTTAGCCAATAAAGCAAAAAAAGAAAACCTGGAAATTGGCGCCATGCTCAACAACGATATTGTGGGCAGCAACAACAGCAATGAAACCCATATTGTAAACAATACCCAACTGCGGGTTTTTAGTGAGGGTATTCCTGCCACGGCAGATGAAAAGACGGCCCAGCGAATCCGGTTTTTAGGATTAGAAAATGAATCTGCCAGCCGGCAATTAGCCCGCTATGTAAAAGAAACAGGTGAACGGTATGTGGATCAGTTGGAAGTTGTTTTGGTTTACCGCCCCGATCGCTTTTTAAGAGGCGGCGATCATATTCCTTTTTTAAAAAATGGTTTTACGGCTGTACGGATTACCGAGATGAATGAAAATTTTACAAGGCAACACCAGGACCTGAGAACAGAAAACGGGATTGAATATGGCGATTACCTAAAACATATAGATTTTGATTACCTTAAAAAAAATACATCGGTAAACGTAGCCGTACTGGCCAGTTTAGCCAATGCCCCTTCGCCGCCCCTGCAACCCAAAATGGATACTAAAGAATTAACCAATAGCACCCTCCTAAGCTGGCAGCCCCCGGCAAACGGAAAAATAAAAGGCTTTTTTGTTTTAATAAGAGAAACCCATAGCCCGGTATGGCAAAAGAAAATTTTTACAGCCGGCCATTCCATCCGCATCCCTTATAGCAAGGATAATTATTTATTTGGGGTACAGGCCGTAGGGATGGATGGAGCAGAAAGTATGGGGGTGGGGTTTTAGAGGGGGGAAATTATAATGTCAACCGGAAAAAATTGAGTACCTGTTTCCAACAAATGGACTTAAGTTTTTTCAATTTCAACCAGATTATTTCTTAACAGGCCAGGTTCTAAGCATTTGAATGTAGGGCATTCATACATATCCTGCACGACTCCTTCTTGAATATCAAAAATCAGGTTAAAGTAATTACCGGAATAATTGCCAATAAATGTAAAACCATTGCATTTGTAGTTGCAATTTTTTGCATTACAAAACCCGGGGTATCGCTGCAAAAATGTATCCCCTGCCTGGATAAATTCATCCAAAGCAGCGCCGAGCAATGAAATAAAAAAAGGCTTTTCAAAATCCTGGTACGTTCGGTTTTCTTCCAGGAGTGTATCAATCATTTCGATATCCAGTTGCTGTAAAAAATATAATACCGCATCAAACTGCGTTTTTATATCCTTATATTTTTGAATTTTAGATTCCATAATGTATCTCCTATTTTAGTTTCCAGCCCAGTTGTTTTTTTTCTTGATTATATGATTTCATAGCTTTTCCTGTGAATTGCATACCATCGGTAAGTTTGTATTTACTTTTTCGGGGTTCGAGACTCGCCGAACCATTTTTAAAAAAGTCATCCTAAAATCATTTCTATTAGCAAATTTCAGACATCATTTTTAAAAATGCAATTCTGCTTTAAGAAAATCTATTCCTGCTTTGCAGAAATCTATCCCTGCTTTGAGTCAAAATAACCCTGTTTTTTAAAAATCTATTCCTGCTTTAGAGAAATCTATCCCTGCTTTGGAGAAATCTATCCCTGCTTTGAGGCAAAATAACCCTGCTTTTTGAAAATCTATTCCTGCTTTAGAGAAATCTATTCCTGCTTTGAGTCAAAATAACCCTGCTTTTTGAAAATCTATTCCTGCTTTAGAGAAATCTATTCCTGCTTTGAGACAAAATAACCCTGCTTTGCGTCAAAATAAGTCTGCTTTGAGTTAAAGTATGTTTACTTTGCCGTAAAGTATATTTACTTTTGGGGATTTAAGGCACTATAAATAGTCCATTTGGCAGTATTTATAAGATCTACAGGAAGTTTGAGTTTAAAACTGACAAAACTGCAGTTTTAAAAACTAGATTCCAGAAAGTAAAAAGATTTAAAACTTCGCTGCCGGGATGGTAATTTCTCATTTTTCTCACCCTGCTATATGCAATTTCTCACCCACCCCGCAACCAAAAAGGGAACCCTGGTAATTAACCAATAGCCTCCTCCTGAGCTGGCAGCCCCGGTAAACGGAAAAATAAAAGGCTTTTTTGTTTTAATAAGAGAAACCCATAGCCCGGTATGGCAAAAGAAAATCTTTACAGCCGGCCATTCCATCCGCATCCCTTATAGCAAGGATAATTATTTATTTGGGGTACAGGCCGTAGGGATGGATGGAGCAGAAAGTATGGGGGTGGGGTTTTAGGTGCACGATACTTATTTATTTTATTGCTTGTTTTATCAAACTCATTATGTATTCAAGGTCTTTGTCTGTTTCAACCTGTATCTGATAATCTCCATTGCCCCAATGCCCTTTTTCTGATACATCTTCAGCAAGCTGCTTGGGGTCATCTAACTTTCCCTTTTTTAGGTTGATCCATATTTTAAGAGAGTTTTTCAAAATGCATATATCTGTAAATACTTTACTGTCCTTCCGAAAACCGATTTCCATTTTCTTGGGCTTTATCTCAATCTCATCTGCTAATTGTAAAACCCCTTGTCTGAATTTTTGATAGAGTTCTGCAATAAGTTCAGTTGTCTTTTGGATATGCTCTTCTTCGGTGTAAACCTTTATTTCTTCCGTTACTTTTTTGAGTGCTTCTTTATTTTGGGTTAATGGCTTTATACTTTCTGCTGCATTCGATTTTTTAATTGGATTGATGATGATGGTATCATTCTCAAACTGCTTTACTTCCCACAACTCAATGGCAATGTCTTTGAAGTTTGTTGCCTGAACTTGGTTTTCGGTAAAATTTGTTGATACAAAAGCAACCCTTGTCTGGCTCCAATCCACATCTTCTCTTTTCATGTTTTGTCTTAGGCTTTCATTGTACTCCACAATAAAATCAGCTTTATTTTCCAGCATCAAACTCAGGTAAGTAAATCCCTGGTCAACCACACTGATGTTTTTATCTCTTTTGTATTCGATAATGATAAAGGCACATGCCTGTGGATCATAAGCCAATGTATCTATCCGTTTATTTTTAATAGTAAACTCACTTTTAACCAATACAAGCCCCATGATGTCAGACAAGTTTTCTTCAAACACTTTTTGAATGTCTTTCTCCAGTTTAAAAGGCTTTTCTTTTACCTCTTTTAGTTTGCCTGTTTGGTTTGTATATAGTGCCATATCATTTTTTTATTTCATTATTTCGTTGCCGGGTTGGTTTACATTATGAATACTATTCCAACATACTACCTGAAATATCCCAGAACCTGTTGAAAAATGCTTTTATCTTCTCAATAACAGTTTCTCTCTTTTGTGTTCGCTCACCTGTTGGCGTAAACCGGGAAACCGGCGGAAGTATTTTTGCTAAACCTGTACCGGTTGTTTGTACATATCCATCTCTAAAAGCATTGTTGATGAATTTATAAGTTTCTTCCTTATCCAGTTTTTCCGCTTCAATGATCTCGTCTAACTCTTCCATCTTTTTCTCATCAACAAAGCTTTGCCAGTCATCTGCCACCTTTGCACCCGGGGTAAGGGATTGAATAAATTTCTGTATCAGATCCTTCTTATTCCTTAATTCAACACTGGAGTCAATGGCTTTATTAATACTTATGATGATCTCTTTGTCTTTCAAATGGCTTTCATGATATTTCCTGATTAACTCCAATATGTAATCAATATTGATCTCCACCTGTTTGATGAGTTCCATTTCAAATACTATGTCGTCATTCACATTTTCCGCATCACCCGTATTTCTATTACGGAATTCGTGGTAAAGATTAATGTACATGCTATGATAATCCTGCACATCTCTTTCACTTAGTATTTCTTTTCCTGTAAACTCATCGAATGCAGAAAGTATATTTTTTGCCTTTAGTATAGCACCATACAGCCTGATAAATGCTTTCTGATTTTGTTCTCCTATAATCTGTTCTCCCACAGGGAATTTACTGGTGAGTTCACTTATCAGGGAAACATATCCCGGAACAACTTTGTCTCCATCCTTATACCCATTATAATATTCGTCAAAGGTTTTTAGCAGCACAATACCTCCGGCTTCTTTATCGCCAAACAGTGCAATGCTTTCATTGGTGGCTTTTTCCAGGTTGCGAAAGCAAACAATATTGCCAAAAGTTTTTACAGAATTTAATATTCTATTTGTTCTCGAAAATGCCTGCAACAATCCATGTAAGCGTAGGTTCTTATCTACCCAAAGTGTATTTAAAGTAGTAGCATCAAAACCGGTAAGAAACATGTTTACCACAATAAGTAAATCAATCTCCCGGTTTTTCATTCTTAGTGATACATCCTTGTAGTAGTTTTGAAATTTGTCTGTTGATGTATCGTAATTGGTTTTAAATAGCTGATTATAGTCACTAATTGCTGCGTCCAGAAAATCCCTGTCTGTGGCACTTAGTTGTTCAGTACTTTCTGAATTTTCATCCGTTACGCCATCTTCTTCATCGTCATTTACACCAAAACTAAAAATAGTTGCCACCTTCAGCCGTTGAATTTCCGGTAAGGTTATTTGCTGCTTTTTGAATTCATTATAATACGTCCTGGCAAAGTCTATAGAACTTACAGCAAATATGGAATTGAAGCCAGTGAGCCGGATTTTCTGCTTCACCTCATCAATTTTGTTGCGATCCTTTGCAGAAACTACTTCGTAAATATTTTTTAGCGAGGTGAAACTATACGGCTTGCTGTTACGTTTTGTCTTTTGGTCAAAATGCTCCAGTATATAGGTTACAATATTACTGATACGTTCCGGTGCTGCCATTGCTCTTTCCCTGTCAATATCCCAAACCTTTTCATCTTTAATGTTCTCCTGCTCTTTCATGGTTCGTATGTAATCAATACGAAACGGCAGCACGTTTTTATCATTTATGGCATCTACAATGGTATAGGTGTGCAGCTTGTTACCAAATGCCTGTTCGGTGGTTTTTAAATTTGGCTTGTTACTACTGCTGGCATTTATAGCAAAAATGGGTGTGCCGGTAAACCCGAACAGAAAGTATTTCTTAAAGGCTTTGGTAATGGCTTTATGCATATCACCAAACTGCGAACGATGACATTCATCGAAAATGATAACTAAAGGCTGACTGAACACCGCATGATTCTTTTCCTTTTTAATAAGAATAGAAAGCTTTTGAATAGTAGTGATAATAATATTTGCATTAGGATCACTCAGTTGCTTTTTAAGAATAGAGGTATTGGTGTTGCTGTTTGCGGCGCCTTTTTCAAACTTATCATATTCCTTCATGGTTTGATAGTCCAGGTCTTTCCTGTCAACTACAAACAACACTTTATGTATAAAAGGCAGCTTACATGCTAATTGAGCCGTTTTAAAAGATGTAAGGGTTTTGCCGCTTCCGGTTGTATGCCATATATAACCTCCGGCATCAATAGTTCCATAGCTTTTATAATTATTGGCAACATTTACCCTGCTTAAAATACGTTCAGTGGCAACAATCTGGTAAGGACGCATGGCCAGCAACAGTTTATCCGTTGTAAAAACACAGTATTTACAAATGATGTTTAATAAAGTGTGTTTGGCAAAAAAGGTTCTACCGAAGTCCATCAGGTCGGTAATAGGCTTGTTATTGGCATCGGCCCACCAGGAAGTAAACTCAAAGCTGTTGCTGCTTCGTTTTCCTTTTTTTGCAGCCGTTTGATTTTGTTCTTTAATATGAGAAAAACGGGTGCTGTTGCTGTAGTACTTAGTGTAAGTGCCATTTGAGATTACAAACAATTGCACATACTCAAATAAGCCCGACCCTGACCAGAATGACTCTCTATTGTACCGGTTAATTTGGTTGAATGCTTCCTTAATATCCACACCCCGTTTCTTTAGTTCAATATGCACCAGTGGCAGGCCATTTACCAGTATGGTTACATCATACCGGTTGGGCCTTTGCCCATCTGCTACCTCATATTGATTAATCACCTGCAACTGATTGTTGTGGATGTTTGATTTATCGAGCAGGTAAATATTTTTTACTGTACCATCATCACGGGTTAAGAGTTGTACATGGTCTTCCTGTACCAGGGTTGTTTTTTCTTCAATGCCGCTGTTTTGGTTGGCTATTTTATTTTTAAAAAAATGATCCCATTCGCTATCGCTGAAAGTATAGTTATTCAATTTTTGTAACTGTTGGCGAAGGTTATTGATAAGTTCCGCCTCGCTGCCGATAGTTAAATACCCGTATGCCTGGGTTTGGAGTTGTTTTACAAATGCCTTCTCTAACTGATCTTCCGTTTGATAAGTTAGTTCCCTTTTATAAATGGCCTCGTATTCGGCAACAACAGTGCTCTCGGGGTTTTCGGCTACAATATTGTATTTATCCATTGCTTACATTTTTAAAAGTCAACAGGCTATTTCGGTAATACTCATATTGCTTGCGGCGGGCCTCTATTTCGGCTGGTATTCCTACGGATATATCATTTACCAGTGCATCAAACTTATCTAAGATGTTTGCAATTCGTTCTTGTTCTTTCAATGATGGTATCGGAACTGTATATTTTGGCAAACTTCCACTTTGCAATCTCGTTACTTTTGCACCCTGAGCATATTTCCTTTTATATTCTAAAAACATTTTTGTTTGAAGTAGATAACCAACAAATTTTGGATTTTGCTTATGCTTGAATATGAAGGCATCGCCACTAATACAAATATCGTCTTCGCCTAACCAAACAACTGCTTTACATACATCTTCAACATTTTCACTTACTCCCGCAATGATTAAATCATTCTTGCTTGCCTTTTTTAATTTTTTAGCTAATTCTGGTGATACAAATGATTTTGTCTTATCTGTATATGTTCCATAGTAAGTATAAATCTGACCATAATGAATACAACCAACACCGCTTTCGGTAAAATCTTTTTTTTGCAAACCGTTTCCTCTTATGAATTCACCAATTTCGCCCAGGGTTTTCCACTCCACATTTTTCCCTTCAAAACTCAGCAGCGAATCTCTATAATATGTATATTGCGTTTTCCTAGCTTCCAATTCAGCTTCCAATTCAGCTT
>MKTX01000014.1 GCA_001898465.1 Sphingobacteriales bacterium 39-19
AAAAAAGAAATAAGCGCTAACCTATTTCAAACTGGTGGTCGACCCCAGTCGGTGCATCTGCAGTTGCAACGGCATTACACTTCGTTTATCTGTAACTCCCCACCCCCGAGACAAGGGGGCATGTCTGCCAAAAATTTCATCACCCCACAATTTTAAAGAACGATTACATCACAAATATAAAGTAATTAGTCCCTTATTTAAAAATAATTCAATTATTATTTTGAAATAATAGATTTTATTTAAATATTTGCATTATTTATTAGATAATAACTAAAACAATCCATTAAATGGCTGCGAAATTAAATCTCGACAAATTAGATCTTCAAATTATTGATGCCATGATGAAGACTGCCGAAATCTCTTATGCCGAACTCGGCAAAAAATTGTTTGTAAGCGGTGGCACCATCCATGTTCGCATAAAAAAATTACAGGAATATCATATTGTTAAAGGTACAAGGTTAAATGTAGATTTAAAATTATTAGGGTATGATATTACTGCATTTGTAGGAATTTATTTAGAGAAAAGTTCACTGTATGATGCCGTGGCAAAAGACCTGATGAATATCCCGGAAATTGTAAGACTTAATTATATCACCGGCAATTACAGTATGTTTATTGAAATCGTATGTAAAGATATTACACAGCTTAGAAAAGTACTGCACGACGATCTGCAAAAAATAAAAGGCATTGAAAGAACTGAAACATTTATTTCCTTAGAAGAGGGCTTTAGCAGAAACGTACCTGTAGCAGATAAGGAGTAAAAGGCTTTTATATACTTTACAAGTCATCCTTCTTCTACGGCATCCCGTAAGCCGTTGCCCAGCAGATTAAAAGCCAATACCAGGATCATAATAGCAAACCCGGGGATTAATGCCAGGAAGGGATTATGAGTAATAATAAAATTATAATTCTCGTTAATCATAAGTCCCCAACTGGGCTGAGGCGGTTGTACACCGATACCCAAAAAACTTAAACCCGCTTCTATAATTATTGCGGTAGCAAAATTACCGGCTGCAATCACCATCAATGGCCCCATGATATTGGGTAAAATATGACGGAAAATAATACGGGCATGGCTAAAGCCCAAGGCTTTGGCAGCCTGTATATACTCTAATTCTTTTATGGCCATCACCTGCCCCCTTACCAGCCTGGCCACACTTACCCAAAGGGTGAGGCCTACCGCAATAAATATTTGCCAAAACCCTTTTCCCATTGCCATGGTAATAGCAAATACCAATAACAGGGTAGGGATACTCCAGGTTACATTTATGAGCCATAAAATAATTTCATCGGTACGCCCTTTAAAATAACCCGCCATAGCTCCCAATAATAAGCCCAGGCTAAGCGATATGATGACCGCAATAAATCCTACTGCCAGGCTAACCCTTGTGCCAATGATAAGCCTGCTTAAAATATCCCGCCCCAATACATCGGTACCCAGCCAGTATTTCTTTTTCATAATATATTTATGAATATTTCCCGGGTTCCTGCCTGTAATTGCTGATATGGCATAGCGCTGTACAATACTGGTATCTTCATCTACAAACTTTTGTACCAGGATGCTGTCTCCCTGCAAAGTATAACCCACGATGGGTATATAAACAGCAGATGACGGGGTCCCTAATATTAAATGAGTTAAAAAGCTGCCCTCGGTTTTCCGGTGGTTCGGGATTTTTAAAAATTGCTGTGTGTACCCCGGTTTCCTGGCTTGTATTTCCACGGTTTGCAAATCTGCATGGGGCGTATTATCCGGCGCTATTATGTATGCGAATAAAGCAATAAAAACAAAAAAAAGAATACAGATAAGGCCGGCAAAAGCAGGCTTATTTTGTTTTAATTTTTTCCAGGTTCTTGCCCGGTAACTAAATATAGTTGATTGCACCCTGTAAAATAAACTTATTCATTCTTTAATCCTAAAACCGGGGCAGGTTCTTTTCTTTTTCTACGCTTACACACATTGATACCTTTTTAACAGGAGAAAAAATAAATAGCTGGTTTTATTTTTGCAGTCCTTGAGGCTCCTTTTTGAATTTGACATACTGCTATTTATGCTGCTGTTTACGAAAGCCACCCCTTTAGCAACCTTACATATTTTTCTGCCGGCATTGTTTCGGCACCCATACTTTTTAAGTGTGGGGTGGGCAACTGGCAATCAATACAAACATATTTTCCCTGCCGGCACAACCATACCAGGGCAGCTTTAGAGGCATTGGCCACATCACTAAACATACTCTCCCCACAAAAAACATTTTTCATTTCTACCCCATACAGGCCGCCCACTATTTTTTTTTGCTGCCATACTTCCACACTTTTTGCGTAGCCCGCTTTATGTAATTGTATATAGGCCTGTTTCATTTCAGGCGTAATCCAGCTACCCTGCTGGCCCTGCCTGGGCTTACTGCTGCACATTTCTATCACTTGCTCAAACGACTTATTGCAGGTGATTTCAAAAGTATTCTTCTTCAAAATATGTTGCATACTCTTACTCACCCTGATGTTTTGCGGAAATAAAACACAACGTTCGGGTGGTGCATACCAGCAAATGGGTTCACCGGGGTTGTACCAGGGAAAAATACCTTGTGTATATGCCAATAATAATCTTTCCTGGCTAAGATCGCCCCCCATTGCCAATAAGCCATTTTCACCTGCCTGCAAAGGATCAGGAAACTGAAGTTGCTGCGTTAAAATGGTAATCATGTAGAATTAATACTCTGCTGTTGCCAGTTCCTGCCTTTGTTTATTTCTCTTTTTATCGGCACGTACCTTTTGCCAATATTTTTTAGCTACCCATAACATACCAAAGCTTTCTCCATCTTCTTTTCCCAAATGCTTATGATGCATTTTATGTGCCCAGCGTATGGTTCTCACATAGGTATTGTTGCTTCGGGTAAACCATTTAAACCTTTGGTGAATGATTACTTCATGTACAATGAAATAACCTAATCCATAAAGAGCGATCCCAAAGCCGATGGCAACGACAGGGTAGTTTTTAGCCTGCAGCCCCAGCATAATACAAAGCCAACTGGGTATGGCAAATATGAGGAAGAAGGCATCATTTTTTTGAAAAACAGTTCCCGATGGTTGATGATGGTCTTTGTGCAAGTACCATAAGAACCCGTGCATAATATATTTATGTGTAAACCAGGTAACCGCTTCCATAAAAATAAAAACGGCAAGTACTATTAATATAAAAAAGAAAATATTCATAAAAATACACGTATCAGCATAAAGAACATTAATTGTATCAACAGCAAATGTACAGCGAATTTATTGTTCTTGGGAAATGGTAAAAAGTAAAATGCTGTTAATAATAGCGCACTTACAAAAATCCAGCAAGTATAATTAAATAAGGGAATATCTGCGGTAAGCCATTGCCAATAGCCCAGTTTAACCGCAGCCGGTTCCAAAATAAAATCAAAGAAAACGGCTAAGGTAGCGCCATCAATAATCACCGATAATGCTTTTATCAATGGGCTTGACGCCAGATTTTGTTCACCCGTATTTTGTGATAACTTGCTAAAAATGCTATGCACTGTGGCTCCTGCACAATAAATAATAATGAACCAGTTTATACCCAGGATGAGTGGAACATTTTTAATCATGGGACCCAGTACGGTTCCATACATATAATCTCCAAACAATGCCCCGGTAGAAGTACCGATGATTTCCACCCCAATACCCGTAGTGGCGCACAACAGAAAAAATATAAGAAAGCCAAGGTTTATCTTTTTTGCTGTATAAAACAAAAGAATGCCCATGAGCAATAAATGATAAGGAGTAGTACGTATAAAAAGCTCTTTATTAATAAATAATATACCTGCCAGGCCGATGGCATGAAACAGGATTGCTATGGCAGTAGCAACCTGGTAGCGGGAATATTTTTTCAAGGCCTATGTTTTAAAGTGAGGAAATCCCGCTGAATGATTTCAGCCGATATTTTTGCAGAGCGTAAACATAAGGGAATGCCGCCCCCCGGGTGTACAGTACCACCACAACAATAAAGACCCTTTATTTTTTTAAAAAAATTGGGTGGCCGCAGGAAGGCTGAAAATTTATTATTGGAAGCAGCGCCATAAAGTGCGCCCTCGTAAGCCCAGGTTTGTCCGGCTATCAAAGAAGGGTTCAGCACTTGTTCAAATTCAATATATTTTTCAATTTCTGCTCCCAGTAACCGTTGCAATTTTTTTAACACGGCTGCTTTTGTTTCCTTTTGAAGGGTTTCCCAATCCTGGCCGGTATGAGCTGCTGTATTTACCATTACAAACCAATTTTCTGAACCGGCAGGAGCATGGCCTTGTTCTTTTTTGCTGGTAATATTTATGTACACTGTAGGATCCTGGTACACACTGTGTTTATTAAATATGGCCTGGAACTCGGCTTTATAGTTATTGCTAAAGAATATATTATGCAGGCCCAGGGCCGGGTATGTTTTCTTAATGCCCCAATAAAATACAATGGCACTGCTGCTCCTGGGTTGCTTTAGTAATTTTTGAGCTTGCACTTTTCGGCCCAGTAAATGCGAATAAGTAAAATAAATGTCTGCATTGCTGATAACCATATCGGCCAAAATATTTTGATGGTTTACTACAACCCCTTGTACGCTACCGCTATTATAAATTATGCGGTCCACTGCGGTATTAAAATAAAATCGCACTCCTTTTTTTTCTGCCAGGCTTTGCAGTGCTTCAATAATTTTTATCATGCCGCCATGCGGATAATAAACGCCCTCATTGTATTCCACGTGCGGAATCATGCTAAGCATACCTGGGGTATTATAAGGGCTGCTTCCATTATAGGTGGCATACCTGTTAAATAATTGTACGGCCTCCGGTGTTCTAAAGGCAGCCGCATTAAAACTATCCAGGTTACCGATAACATGATTTATTTTTACCTGTTTTAATGCTTTAATAACCCGGCGGTGAAACCAGGTATTCGTTTTATGTAAACTATTGTTGAGAAAAATATCACCAACAGAATTAAATAATTTTCCTGCTTTTTGCAAATATTGCTTGGTATGTTCAGCGGGCTCGCCCAATTGTTCTTCCATTTCCCGGGCAAAGCGGTCTATATCGGCATGGGCAGTTATTTTTTTTCCGGATTCAAAAAAATAATGGCATAAATCATCGCATTTCTCATAGGTTAAATAATCATCCATCCGTTCGCCTGCCAAATCAAAAAGAGATTGCAACAAATAAGGTTCTGTAAATAAGGATGGGCCGGTATCAAACTGGTATCCTTGCTTTTGTAAACTTCCTAATTTACCGCCGGCTACTTCATTTTTTTCATATACTGAAACTTCTATACCCTGTATAGCGAGGCGAATGGCTGCTGACAATCCCGCTACCCCGCTACCTATAATTATTGCTTTTGGTGCCATCCTTACACGATTTAATTAAAATGAACCCCGTTATACAAACCGGTACGCAGCATGATAAAAAATTTTCCAAAGTTAGAAACCCGTACTCTTTTTTGTATCAACTCCGTGGCTTTTGTTTTTTTTATTTTTTTAAATAAAGATAAATAATACCGGTAAGCCACAGTCACAGCAAAACGGCTGCTTGCCGGTAGCTGCCTGATACTTTGATAAGCCGCCGTAAAATCATGACTGATATCTGCTTCAATTTTATTTTTATCCAATTCGGTAAAATGTAAAAAATTTACCCCGGGAAAATAAGTGCGGCCCAGTATTTCATAATCTGCTTTTATATCCCTTAAAAAATTCACTTTTTGAAAGGCAGCCGCCAGGGCGCAAGCGCCCGGTTTTAATTGATTATATAAAGCCGTGTTTCCATCACAAAATACAGTAAGGCACATCAGGCCTACTACTTCGGCACTTCCATAGATATATTTATGATAACCCTCGGTATTATAAGTATGATGATGCAGGTCTAATTCCATACTTTCAAAAAAAGAGTGAATCAAATCCTTATCTATTTTAAATTCATTTACCGTAAGTTGAAAGCTGTTTAAAACAGGATTTAAACTGATGCCCGTATCAATAGCATAAAAAGTTTGCTGTTTACATTGTTCTAATAATTCCTGCTTATTGTTTGTATGAAAGCTATCTACTATTTCATCTGCCAGGCGAACAAAGCCGTAAATACTAAATATATGCGGGCGAACAGCCGGGTGCAACAATTGAATAGCGCTATTAAATGAGGTACTATACTTTGATGCCATTATCTTACTGCAACTCCTGCTTACGGTATGAAATAAGGGCATCATGTGATTGAAAAATCTTTAATTATCTCCCGGGCAGCCAGTTCACCGCTAATAAGTGATGGGGGTACACCAGGGCCGGGTACCGTTAACTGGCCTGCATAATATAAATTTTTAATTTTTTTACTGTGCAAAGCAGGTTTAAGTATGGCTGTTTGATTGAGCGTATTGGCAAGGCCATAGGCATTCCCTTTATAAGCGCCATAATCAGTAATAAAGTCTGTAATACCATAGGATTTATAATACCCGATATCTGATTCTATAGAATGCCCCGTTTGTTGCTGAAAACGTTTTATAATTTTATCGAAATAAGATTTCCGCAATGCTTCATTATCGCCAGCTAAACCGGATGCAACCGGCACCAGGAAGAATAAATTCTCTTTTCCTGCTGGCGCTACTGTACGATCTGTTACCGAGGGAGCACATACATAAAACAAGGGATCCCGGGGCCAGGATTTGGTTTTATAAATTTCGAGCCCATGGGTATCAAAATCTGTATCAAAAAATAAACTATGGTGCTGCAAGCCCGGAATTTTTTTATTGACCCCTACATAAAATAATAAGCAAGACGGCGCCATGGTTCTTTTGTCCCAATAATTTTCTGTATAGGAGCGATAGGGTTTATCTAATAACGTACTCTCAATAAAATGATAATCGGCTGCACCCACTACCACATCGGCCTGGTATTCGTATTTTTTACCCGAGGGTAAATGTGTTGCCAGTACCTGTTTTGCCATGCCATCCTGCACTTGAATATGGGTAACATCATGTTCCCATTTAAACTGAACCCCTAAAGATGCAGCAAGGTCATGCATCCCTTCAGCAATTTTAAACATACCCCCCTGGGGATACCAGGTACCTAATTTGATATCGGCATAGTTCATCAGGCTGTACAATGCAGGGATATGATTGGGCATAGCCCCTAAAAACAAAACGGGGAATTCAATGATATAACGCAATTTCGGGTCTTTAAAGAAACGGCCCACATGCGCTTTCATGTTCTTAAATACATCCAGTTTTAAAACACCTCTCAATAAATCAACATCTAAAAATTCAGTAAGTGATACGCCCGGCTTGAATACCAGATTTTGCATTCCTACTTTATATTTATAGGCCGCCTCCTTCATAAAAGCGTCTAAGTTTTTACCGGCGCCCTTTTCTATTTGTTCAAATAGATTTTTTAATTGTTCATAATCTGCCGGAATATCTATTTTATCGTCTTTAAAATACACCCGGTAAGATGGATCTAAACGCTGCAGGGTATAATAATCGGATGTGTTTTTTCCAAATGCATTAAAAAAACGGTCAAATATATCGGGCATCCAATACCAGCTTGGGCCCATATCAAATACAAATCCGTCTTGTTCCATTTTCCGGGCCCTTCCGCCGGGAAGATTATTTTTTTCTAATACGGTAACTTCCCATCCTTCTTTCGCTAAAAAACAAGCTGCTGAAAGACCGGAAAAACCGCTGCCAATGATAATTGCTTTTTTCACACACCGAAATTAATCATATTCATACAAATGCTGTTTATGAAGCAACCCTTTTACAGGAATCCTGTTTCCACTAAAAATCCCGGGCGGGAAGGTTATTAAAAAAGCGGGGCGTTAATTTATTACCGGGAAACAAGATGGTCCAGGCGGTTAAAAAAATAATCTTAATATCTACCCACAAGGAAGCATTTTGCAGGTACCAAATTTCCAGCTTGCCTTTATAGGGATAAATTTTTTGGTACATGATTTTGGGGTCAGAAGCCAGGGAAAGTATTTTTTCTTCATCTCTAAATACCAATGAACCAATACCGGTCATGCCCGGTTTAGATGCATATATCTTTTGTTTTACTTCATCATTATACAAATTAAAACTTACAGGCATCAGGGGGCGTGGCCCTACAATACTCATATCGCCCAATAATACGTTCATAACCTGGGGAATTTCATTGAGTTTACTCATCCTTAAAAATTTACCAAAGGGCATCACCCGGGGATCGTCTCTTAAGGTGATTTCACCTGTACCCATATTCGGGCTGTTTTTTACCATGGTGGCAAACTTCCATATATAAAATATTTTATTTTGGTATCCCACTCTTTTTTGTAAATAAAAAACTTCGTGTTCGCCTGTAAATAATAAAATAAGTACAATAATAATTAACAGGGGAGATAATATCACCAGGGCCAATCCGGCTAAAATAATATCCAGTAAGCGTTTGGTAAATTTATACATTATTTTGAAAGCTGTATCCTTGTAAGATACGGTATTAAAATGCTTCTTTTATTTTTTGGGCTACCGCCATCAACTCTTCATCGCTGATATTGGTACTGCAGGGAATGCTCAGGCAATGACGGTATATAAAATCTGACCGGTCGTTTTGATGATAATAGATCTCATGGGTAAACATCCTGAGCTGGTTCATAGGTACCCAAAATGGGCGGCTTTGCATTTTAGCATCATTCAGTAATTTTAAAACCTCTCTTTGCTTTGCTGTTTTAATGGTTGGCAGCCACCAGTTGGGATTTACATCATCACTCACTTGCTGAAACTGTATATCGCCTATTCCTTGTAATTGGTCTTTATAAAACCGGATGATTTCTTTTTTACGTTTTAAAAAACCGGGTAATTGTTCCATTTGTGCCACGCCCATTGCAGCAGCCACATTTACTAAACGATAGTTATACCCTATTTCGTCATGAATATATTCAAACGGGTCGCTTTTAGCCTGGGTGGTGAGATGCTTTGCTTTTTTTGCCAGGGATTCATCATGGGTAAGGATCATACCCCCTCCGCCTGTAGTAATTATTTTATTGCCGTTGTAGCTAAAAGTGCCCAATATTCCCATGCTGCCGGCGTGTCTTCCTTTATAATAAGAACCCAAAGCCTCGGTACTGTCTTCTACTACCATAAGATGGTGTTCGTTAGAAAGGGCCAGTAGCCGATCCATATCACAGATATTTCCCAATACATGAACAGGCATAATCACCGGTATTCTTTTGCCGGTTTTTATATGGTAGCAAACTCCGCTTCGCTGCTCCGTTTCTGTTTCTAAAAATTGTTGTAACAGGTTTAAGTCCATTTGCCAGTTGTTTTCATCCGCATCAATCAAAACCAAACCGGCGCCTGTATATTTAATGGAATTGCATGTAGCAATAAAAGTAATATTGGGAGCGATCACTAAATCATGGGGAGTAACGCCCAGCATCACCAGGCAGGTATGCAATGCAGTAGTACCACTGCTGGTGGCCACGGCATAGGTGGTGCCCGCAAATTCGGCGCTCATTTTTTCAAACTTATCTACATAGGAACCTACGCTACTCACCCATCCTGTTTCAATACATTCCGTAACATACTTTAATTCATTACCACCCATATTAGGGCCGCTAAGTAATAGCATAACATACAATTTTGCGTTGCAAATGTAGATAATTTTAATGAAGCATATGTGCAGGATAAACTGTGTTCATTTTATACTAATTTGCAACCCTTATCAGCATACGGCTCTTTGTTCATGAATATAATACAGGATAATAAACCCAAAAAAATTCTATTTATTGTGCCCTATCCATTGGGTACAGCGCCATCGCAGCGATTTAGGGTAGAGCAATTTTTGCCGGCCATTCAAAAAGCCGGGATGGCCTGGCACATAAAGCCTTTTTTTAGTGCCCGGGCCTGGCATATTTTATATAAAAAAGGGTCGTTGCCCGGGAAAGGATTAGAAATCCTGAAAGGGTTGGCAAAAAGATTTTGGCTAATCCTGTTCCAGGTTCATCGGTATGATGTAATATTTATCCACCGGGAAGCAGCGCCGCTGGGGCCACCCCTGTTTGAATGGATTATTCGTTTTATATGGCGCAGGAAATTTATTTTAGATTTTGATGATGCTATTTGGGTACCTATAATTACCCGTGAAAATAAAGGCGCAATGGCGCTTAAATGTTTTTGGAAAGTAAAATACTTGTGCAAATGGGCAGGTATAAACCTGGCCGGCAATAACTATCTCGCCGATTTTGCAATTTCCTCAGGAGCTTCAAAAGCAATTTTTTTTCCCACGGTAGTAGATACCCGCAACAGGTTTGTAATACCCGGTAGCAACACAAAAAACAGGAAACCCGTAATTGGCTGGACGGGCTCTCATTCTACCATACATTATTTAAACTCCTGCATTGAAGTATTGCAGAAGGTGAAAGAAAAAACAGATTTTACATTTGTGGTTATTGCCGACAAAAAACCCGAAATAGATATTGCGTATGAATTTGTAGCGTGGAATAAATATTCTGAAATTGAGTGCCTGAAACGTTTTGATATTGGCATCATGCCATTGAAACATACCCCTACCAGTGAAGGAAAATGCGGGTTCAAGCTGATACAATATATGGCCATGGGTATTCCTGCCATAGCGGATGATACCAGGGCAAATTCAGATATTGTTGACTCGGGCATTAACGGTTTTATTTGCCACACAGATGCTGACTGGCAACATGCCATAACCCTATTATTACAAGATGAAACACTCCGTAAAGAAATGGGAGAAAAGGCCCGCAAGAAAGTGGAGGCACATTTTAGTTTAGCGAGCCGGGAAGGGCAATTGCTAGAAGTACTTAATTGTATTTCTTAAGTATTCCGGAATTTTTGTGCGAATGAATCGGTAACAATCCCGGTGCTGAGTAATGTATATATTTCTTTAATTCCGTCGGGTACTTTTTTTGTGATGGTATAACCCAGTGTATTTTTTATTTTATCGAAGTTTACCCGGTAATCCCTGGGGTCTTCGTTCATTTCTACATAATTCACTTTTACATTTGGCACCACTTTACACACTTCTTCTATAATCATGCCTTTGTTATAATTCTCATCGGTACTGCCCACATTAAATACGTTGGCACGCACTTTATCTTCCGGGCTTTCTATTACCAAAATAACGGCACGGGCCAGGTCATCTACATGGCAATAAGGCCGCCAAAACTGGGCTCCCCAAATTTCCTGTTCGCCCTTAATGGTTGCATTACGGGTAAACTCATTTACTGTTAAGTCAAAACGGATGCGGGGCGAAAAACCATATACGGTACTAAAGCGCAGTGCAGTACTGCAGATATTACTATCTTTCCTTTCTTCCAGTAAATATTTTTCGAATTTCACTTTTAACTCGGCATATAATGAAACGGGCCGCAGTTCCGAGGTTTCGGTAACAAAAGAATCGGGATCGGGCATTTTACCATAGTTACTACAGGTGCTGGCAAAAACAAAACGTTTAATGCCTGCTTTTTCGGCTGCTTCAAAAAGCTCTACACTTCCTGTCCAGTTTGTATCATGTGCCAGGTCGCTATATTTTTTGCAGGCAGGATCGCCTACGATCGCAGCCAGGTGTGCAATTGCATCAATCCCCTCTAAGGCACGGTTTACATCGGCCGCATGGCGTACATCCCCTTTTAAAAATTCAAAATTGGGATGCAGCATTACATCGTATAAAGCTTCTCCACCAAACATCAGGCTATCAAAAGCCCTTACTTTATATCCTTTATGCAGCAATTGACGTACCAGTACAGAACCAATATAACCTGCACCTCCTGTAACTAAAACCTTCATAATTATTAAAATTTCCCGGCAAAGATATGGTAAACTAATATTGAAAAATAAATACAGATCCTATTTGCTGCCGGCCTTATGCTATTTCATTTTTAATACCCGGGCCGGGTTGCCTACTACGGTTACAGCATCGGGAATATCTTTTACTACCACCGATCCTGCACCGATCATTACATTTTTTCCGATCTTTATTCCTTCTTTTACAACAGCGCCTGCGCCTACAAAAGAATGATCGCCCAATTTTACATTTCCGCATAATACAGCGCCCGGCCCCACGTGGCTAAACTCGCCAATTTCACACTCATGTTCAATAATACAGCCCGTGTTACAAATAGCTCCTATGCATACCCTGGCCAGGGCATTGATTGTTACCTGTGCAGAAACCATTACCCCGTGCCCGGCAATACTTACACTATCATCAATAATAGCTGAAGGATGAACCGCATTTACCGGGAACAGGTTTTGCCCGGCAAGCTGGTAATAAATATTTTTACGAATGGTATTATTGCCAATGGCTATAAAAAACTTTTGTTGCTGCATGGCCTCCAATCCTGCTACCGACATTTCGTTTCCGTAATACCGTAACGAAAATGGATTCTGTTCTTTTTCTTCCTTATCGCAATACCCGTTAACATGTAAGCATAAGGCCATAAAAATGCCATGAACTACATAAGCATGGCCGGAGTATCCAATAAGTATCATAACGTGGAATTAGAATTTTAAAACAGGATTTTTTTTAATTCATACCGTTTATCATTAAGCAAAGCCCCTGTACTGCCTGTTACTAAAGATAAAGATAGATATTCATGGGTCAATTATGGAGCCGCTTATTCTCCTTTACCAGCTTATTGTATTCCTGCAGCATGTGTTGCCAAAAAACTTCCCGCTTATATTTTTCAATTACCATAGCATGCAAAGTTCTGGCTTTTTGTTTCATTTCATCTGCTTGCTGTAATGCATGCTGAATGGCCTCTTTTAAAGCACCAGTATCTTTTACGGCAAATAAACTTCCGGTATTTTCTGTTACAATATCTGTATTGCCACCAATCCTGCTGCACAGTATGGGTAATTGCATGGCAGCGGCCTCTAACAGTACATTGGGAAATCCTTCCCGGTAGGTAGGGAATACAAAATAATTTGCAAGCGCCATATAATATTCTACTTTATCTGTCCAAGAAACATGCAAAATATCCCGGTTGTGTAAAATTTCATGGTATATATCTTCCGGAATCGGATCCAGTTCTTCTTCATATTGCCCTACCAGCATGAGCTTTAAGCCGGGTATTTGTTTTTTGAGCGCCTTAAAGGCGGTAACCAATTCTACAATTCCTTTATCTTTTACCAGCCGGCCTACAAATAATAAGTAACAGGCTTGGGGGTTATATTGTATTTTATCTTTTATTTCATTTAATTGATCATTGGCTATGGCATCCGGGTGAAACCGTAAAGTATCTATTCCATTAGAAGAACCCTGGCCAATAACGGTTAATTTTCCAGGAGAACAAAAACGATGCTTTAAGATGTATTCTTTTAATGAATTACTATTGGGCCATACTTGTGTAGCTGCTGCATAAGTGATCATTTCTACCGCTTGCAATATTTTTAATGTAAGGCCATGCGCCACCATAAGGGGCAGGCCGGCAACCGTATGAATGCGTATAGGAACCCGGCAAAACCAGGCCGCAATCATTCCCAGCAAGCCGGCTTTGGGTGTTTCGGTATGTACAATGGCAGGCTTTTCTTTGCGAAAAAGGCGGATGAGTAAATAAAGCGCTTTCAGATCTTTTAGGGGTGTTATCTTCCTTGTCATGGGAACCACTGTATGCGGGCATTCCTCCTGCTTCTTTACCAAATCTAATTCTTTGCCTGCAGCGCTTACCAATAACACCTCGTAGCCATGATTATGCATAAAAGAGGGCTGCCCATTTAGCGGGTAGGCCAGGGCAATGGGAACGGTAGTAATACGTATCAGTTTTGGTTTTTGTAGCAAAAGATCTGTTTGGTTAAAGCTGGGCAAAATTAACGGTTATAAGGCGCTGCACAAATGTTGCCTGTAATTTTATTTATAAAAAAAGTATTCCCGGTAAGAAATACTTTTTTAAAGAATTACATGAATAAATTCAGGAAACTGCTTTTTGCTTATTGTAATCCGGCATCCATAATGGGTACATCCATCCCGGCACCACATCCCGGTGGGTGGGTGAAACGGTTGCAGCAGCTTTTGCCTGCCGGGTTTGCAATTGTGAATATTCCAATAATATTTTTTCCCATACCTGGGTGGTTTTAAATTCCCGGTGAATATAATCATGCAATTGAGATGCCATCTGCATCATTTCTGCTTTTTGCATTAAACTATATTCAATTTTTTCTGCCAGGCTTTGCACATTCCGGGTATTGAATAAAAGCCCGGTTTGATGGTTTTGTACAATATCAATATTACCACAAATAGAGCTGCAGATGATGGGCAGCTTCATGGCACCTGCTTGCAGGAGTACATTGGGAAACCCTTCCCTGTGCGAAGGAAAAACAAAAGTAGTTGCCAGTTGCATATAATATTCCACATCGTTTGTCCAGCCAACATGTATCACATCGGGATTCTGTTGAATGTTTTCCATCGTATGCTGTGGTAAGGGGTCTAGCCCGCTTTCAAAATCGCCCAGTAATAATAATTTTAAACGAGTATGAGATTTTTGTAACCGGGTAAATGCATCTACCAGTTCTATTATCCCTTTATCTTTCACCAGGCGGCCGGTAAATAATAAATAATTGTATGAGCTATTATAGTGAATGCTTTCTTTTATTTCTGCCAGTTTACGGGGATCCAGTATTTGAGGATTGTATCGTTGCAGGTTTATTCCATTGGAGGAGCCTTTGCCAATGATATTTATTTTTTCCGGCCGGGTAAGTTTTTGCTCTAGAATATATTTTTTAAGCGAGGGGCTATTGGGCCATATGGTAGAAGCACAGCAGTAGGTAAGCTTCTCAATATATTTTAGTAAAGTAAATTTCGCTCCGTGTTCTACCATCAGGGGCAAGCCGGCCACAGTATGTATTCTTGTTTTTACACCACAAATGCGGGCTGCCAACATACCCAGCAAGCCGGCTTTAGGAGTATGTGAATGTACAATATCGGGCTTTTCCTTAATAAATATTTTGATGAGCTGGAATAAACATTTTAAATCTTGTATAGGGGTGATCTTCCTCGTCATGGGAACAATCAGGTGCCTGCATTTTTCTTGTTGCAGTACTTCGGTAAGTTCTTTACCCTCTGCACTAATCATAATTACATCGTACCCGCTGGTGCTCATATAATTCATTTGGCCTTGCAATAAATAGCGCAATGCCATGGGTACCGTGGTAATTCTTATCAGTTTGGGTTTATTCGTCTTTTGCATGCTTAAGATGGTTGTTTTCTGTACATGAAAAACACAAGCTGCAAATTAATGGGCTACAACAGGGGCTGGCTTACCTCCTTTTCAATCTGTTTACCCGGCTTTTCATCTACTATTGGATATTTACCTAACGTATGCGTAAAATAATTATTGTGTACCTGTTTTATTTTGTACCCTATTACAAGGAGCAATCTATCAATACATTAGCCCCATTTTTAAAGTTCCCGGGGGGATGAATCCATACACCGCATCATGCTATATTTACAAACTATACTATGTATTTTAATTTTTAAGACTTTCAAAATCAATTGCCTTACTTCAAATTGAATACTTAATTTTAACTTATTGACTCATTTGCTAAACAGGCCCCAGGGATTACTCTATGGATATATTAGATTTTATTGCCTTTTTTATATACATAATTATCTTTTCCCTAATTTTTTCTGTTTTTAGAAAAAAGATAAAAAATGTAGAATTAAGAGCCTACCACAAATACGCATTTTGGATAAAAGTGTTTGCTTGTTTTAGCTATTCTATTTTTGTACTCTATATTGTAAAGGGTGGCGATACTATGGACCTGTATTATCCGGAGGGATTAAATATGTTCAGGCGTATTTTAAATGGGGCAAACAGTTATGATCTTTTACTGGGCTCTGTAGATAATATAGATCCCAACACCCTGGCAAACCCGAACCAAATGGGTTATTTAAGAGACCCCAGTAATTTATTTACAATCCGGTTTACTGCCATATTGTGTTTCCTTTCTTTTGGTAAATTTTTAGTGGTAAACCTTTTTTATGCCATGATCGCATTCACCGGTATTTGGAAATTATACCGCTTTTTTGCTGAACAGTTTCCTGATATGCGTAAACCTTTCGCATTTGCCATTTTATTATTACCCACATTCACCTTTTGGAGTTCGGGCATTTTAAAAGACCCGTTAGCTGTGTCAGCTTTAGGCTGGTTTACTTTTGCTTTGTTTCAGCTTGCAGTAGAAAAGAAAAATTTGATTCGGAATCTACTTATCATCATCATTACTTTTTATGTATTCTCGGTGATAAAAATTTATATAATCATTGCCTATTTACCCGCTTTTTCTATTTTTCTATTGTTAAAAAATGCACAGCTTCTTAAAAACCCGGTATTTAAGTTCATGCTTATTGTTGGTTTTATCATTATAAGTGTAATCAGTTTTTCTGCCATTGCCACCCGTATGCAAAATGCAATTGCCGATTATGCCGGTGAAGATATTGTGGAAGGTATTTCGGAATACCAGCAAACCTATAAGAAAAAACAGCAGAGTAGCGAGGGCGCCTATTTTTCGTTGGGTGTAGAATTTGATGGAACCGTGGGAAGCTTATTAAAAGTAGCGCCCATGGCTGTTATTGCTACGCTTTACCGGCCTTTTTTATGGGAGAGCAGAAATATTTCTACACTACTTTCTTCATTAGAAAGTTTATTCATGATGCTATTTACCCTGTACGTGATTTTTAAGGTGGGGTTAATCAGGTTTATTCGTACCATTATAAAAAAGCCCATTGTTTTGTATTGCTATTTCTTCTCGATCAGCTTTGCATTATTTGTGGGTGCTACTACGCTTAATTTTGGTACACTGGTTCGGTATAAAATTCCGTGTATGCCATTTTATGTAATCTCTTTATTCATGATTTTATATTTCAATAAAAATAAAAAAATTAAAAACACGGAAAATACGGCAGTTCCGGTACCGGTTTAAGTACCCGGTAAAATAGCCCGGTACACTTTATGGTAAGCTTCTATGGCCGATTGTAAAGAATATATTCGTAAAGCAGCAGCCCTTATTTTTTCAGCAGAAAACGGGTTAGGGTCTTTTAATTTTTCTGCTACCTGCCGATACTCATCGCCATTCAATGATTCTAATACATAACCCGCTTCGTTTTGCAAAACAATTTCTTTTACATCTCCCACTCCTGCATTGGTGATTACGGGTATTCCCATAGCCATGATTTCGCCGTGCTTGGTAGGCGAAGAGGCCATTTTAGAATAACAGGGCTTAATAAAAAATAACGAATAACTGCTTAACGAAAGTAATACGGGTACTTCTTTTCGGCGTGCAGAAATAATTTTTATAGATGATTCTAAAATACCTGCGGCTTTAGCTGCTTCCCTGATTTCCGGGTGCCTGCCGGGCGATATAAAAAGGAAGACGGTATTCGGGATTTCATCTTGCAGCACTTTACAAAATGCCATCATCTCCTTTGTCAAATACCATCCGCCAATGGAACCAAGATAACTGATTATAAAATCACTTTCATTGATATGTAACTGATGTAAAAAATTATTTCTTATAGCCGGATCAATATTAGCAGGATCAAAGAGTGCTACATCGGCACTACAGGATATTACAGAAACCGGCCTGGGCTGGCCTTTTATGTTTTTCCAGCTTAGTATTTCTTTTTGTGCTGACCCGGTGAGGCAATTATTAAAATCTGCCTGCTCAATACATTCCTTTTCTTTTGATTTAAAATAATGGTACAAGACTTTATAAACAGGATTTCCCATATGCCACATGCCGCCATCAATTCGTTCATCGGCCCAAAAGCCCCGGATATCATTTAAGAAAGGAGTTCCGAATTTTTTTTTCATCCACAATGCTGCCAGTGCCGGAATGCCGGTTCGGGCGTGTACCATATCAAAGGGTTCATTTTTTTGTGCTTTGCGAATAAATTTTTTCATCAGCATCAAGTCATATATCCCCGAAAGTACCGGGGGATTTTTATGATACGTTATACTTTTCCAGGTAATAGGAAAATCTGCTATTTGATTTTCAACTTCATTTTTATGAAGTGCATACTTTTCGGGTTTATCAAAACTTAAAATAGTAAACCGGTAGCCAAAACGGGTAAGCCCTGCCAGGTAGGGTATCACCTGGCTTTGACCTAAGGGATCGGTCATACCATCATAGGAAAGAAATAAAATATGGGGTTGCGCTTTTTTCAAAATTATATTTACCGGGTTTTAGTTGAGCTATTTCATCCATCGTTCATACCACATTTGAAACATGAGGATAAACCAAATTTTCTCCACCCGTTCTACCCGGCCATTATAAAAGGAGTTTCTGAGCCTTTGAATTTCGGCATTGTTAAAGATACCTTGTGCTTCAATGTATTTGTCATCAAACAGTTCATCAACAAAAGGCTTCAGCTCTTGCGTAAGCCAATGTTGCAGCGGGATACCAAATCCCATTTTAGGCCTGTCCATGATTTGCTGTGGAATATATTTATGTACAATTTCCTTTAAAATAATTTTCTTTTTCCCTTTGTCATATTTAAAATGAGAAGGCAATTGAGCTGCCCATTCAATAATGCGATGATCTAAAAATGGTTCACGGCCTTCCAGGCTCACACTCATACCCGCCCGGTCAACTTTTTGTAAAATATCATCTACCAAATACGTTTGGTAATCAACCGCCATAATATAATCCAGGATGGTGAAACGTTTTTCACCCAGTTCAGAACTGTCGAACGCAGTCTCAATTTTTTTTACTTTATTTTTAAAGAGCTTATGGATCTCTTCATCTGTCATGTGCCGGGTAAGGCTTACTAAAATATTTTTTTCTGAATTATTTTTTAAGAACGATTTTACTTTTTCGTAACGGGTATGAAATTCATATTTTTTTCTAAGAATGGGCACTTTATCTGCCGGTATCTTATCCATGGTAGCTGCCGCTAGTTTACGGATGGAGGCGGGTAATTGTGCCATTTTTTTACCATACCGCATCATATAATCATAGCGGTTGTAGCCTGCAAATATTTCATCTCCCGCATCTGCTGAAAGTGCCACGGTTACTTGCTTTCGGGCCACCCGGCTCACCAATGTAGTGGGTATTGCGCTACTATCGGCAAAGGGTTCATCGTAATAAAAAGGCAAGTCGGGTACAATTTCCAATGCCTCTTTTTGAGTACAGTAATATTCTGTATGATCGGTGCCCAGGTGGCGGGCAATTTCTTTAGCATAAGGCGCTTCATTTAGGCCGGCATCGGGAACCCCAATCGTAAATGTTTTAATTTTTTCAGAATTATTTTTTTGAAGTATGGCTGTTACGCAGCTACTGTCATAACCCCCGCTTAAAAAAACCCCTACGGGAACATCGCTTACCATCCGGTATTGAAAGGCATGGGTCAATAATTTTTCTGTTTCTGCAACGGCTTCATCAAAACCAATTTCCAAAACCGGTTTGTTGTAGGCATCATATACATTCCAATATTGTTGCATGGTAAAAGACCGGGTTTTGATATCCATCTGCAAATAATGCCCGGGTTTTAGTTTATAACAATTTTCAAAAATACAATGCGGTGTAGGTAC
Source organism: Sphingobacteriales bacterium 39-19 (assembly GCA_001898465.1). Taxonomy (GTDB): domain Bacteria; phylum Bacteroidota; class Bacteroidia; order Chitinophagales; family Chitinophagaceae; genus Ferruginibacter. The sequence goes on from MKTX01000014.1 coordinate 19,533, forward strand.
GTACCCAAATTGCATGTATGCAGAAAGAGCATCCTGGTCAATTTCCTTTTCAAAAGCAGGGTGTTTCATCATCCCTTTAAGTTCTGATGAAAAAAGAAAAAGATCGTTTTTCCAATAATAAAAAAAAGGTTTTACACCTGCCCGGTCACGGCAACAAAAAAGCGATCCTGTATGTGTATCGTAAATAACAAAGGCAAACATGCCAATAAATTTTGAGAGCATGGCCGCTCCCCATTGTTGCCAGGCATGTAAAATAACTTCAGTATCCGAATGGGCTTTAAATTGGTGGCCGGCCTGTACTAGTTCTTTTTTTATTTCTTTATAATTATAAATTTCCCCATTAAATACAATCCACAAGCCGTTATATTCCATGGGCTGGCCGGCTGCCTCGCTTAAGTCTATAATAGATAACCTGCGATGCCCCAGGGCTACCTGCCCTTCTTCCCGGTTAAAGAATGCAATGCCCCTGCCATCGGGCCCCCGGTGAATCAACTCATCGGTACATGCATTTAATATCTTTTCAGACGATTGCTTTTTAAAATCAATAAACCCTACAATACCGCACATATAATTTTATTTTTTATCCCTCATTTCTTCTTCATACAAACCGGTAAGCAACTTAACGTGATGCTCTATGGTGAAATTGTTCATGGCCCGGTAGTATCCTTTTTCACCCAGCAATTTCATGTTTTCGGGGTTAGCCAAAAGTGCATTTAATTTCATGATAAAATCACCGGGATTTTGTAAATCAAAATATACCGCACAATCTTCGCATTGTTCCCTAAATGAGGGAATATCGCTTAACAATAATGGCCGCCCGGATGCCATGGCCTCTAATACACTTAATGAAAACCCTTCAAATTTTGAAGGCATTGCAAAAATATGATAGCTTCCTATGAGTTCATGAATATTTTTAACGAGGCCCTTTAAATGAATATTCACTTTTGCTTCATTAATTAAATTTTGATAATACTCAAATGCCGGGCCATAGCCATAAATATCTAATTGAATATTTTTATCCCGGATGAGGGTGAACGCCTGAATTAAATATTCAAAATTTTTATTTTTTCGCATAGAGCCAATACAGATGATACGGATAGGATCCATTTCAATGGGGCCCTTTGTAAATATAAATTGTGAACTGTCAATAAATGTATAAATCACAAATGCCTTACCCGGCTTTACATGCAATACCGAAAAATAATCCCGGAGGGCTTGTTGCGATACGGCAATGATGGTAGATTTTCGAAACCGGTAAGTAAACCTGTCCAGGAACCGGATTATCCATTTCTTATAATCTACAGCTGCTGAAATTGCCGTGTGAATGGTGGTAACTAAGGGTATTGAGGCCGGTGTTGCGAGGCGGGCAACAAAATTGCTATAGGGCAAATGAGAATGCACCAGGTGGGGCTTTTGGTCCCTGATGATTTTTTTTAGTTTGCTTACCATGGCCGGTAATTGTGTTAAAGAATTCCCGGAAAAACTGATATGCTGATCGCAAACCAGCTCTTCTTTAAAATCATTAACATCAGAAATAGTGACCACAATATTGTGGTATTGCCCTAATTTTTTTAATACTCCTACCAGCATGGTTTCTGCACCGCCCCGGCCCAGGTTATAAATAATATGAAGGATTTTTTTCTTTTTCAATGCGATGAATCTTTAATACATTACCTGCCCCTGTAGTCTTTTTTTATTAACGGCTTCCATTTAAGGGGTTGCCTCATCAATTTTATCATATACCTTTTCCATACGGGTATGTGAAAGGAAAATTTTTTATCTGCATTTTGTAAAACTGAATAATAAGTCTGCATTACTTTTTCTGCTGAAAATTCCCTGGCCCGAAGCCAGCTTTTCTCACAAAGCAGGGCATATTCATCTTCGCTGCTTGTGTATGCCTGCAGAATGAAGGGTTCATAAGAACCGGTTTTTTTTCCTGCAATTTGTTCTCCCACTTCGTAGCCCTGCTGCTGAAAAAACCAGCCATACGTGGCATCTTCCTGGCAACTTTCAATAGCCTGCAAACCGGGTACACCCTGCCTCGAACTTTCAATGATAGAGGTCCCCATTCCCACAAAAAGAAGAGCATCGTTTACAATGGAATTAAAATCGGCATACTCTATCCGGCCATGCAAATAAACATAATGGCCGGCATCTAATTTATTTATTATAGTTTTTACTTCATCCATCAATTCTCCCTCCCCGTAAATATGATATTCAAAAGCATATCCTTTTTTTCGTAAGGATGCCAGCAGGTTAATAAGAGGTGAAATATAGTTTTTAAAATAAACCAGCCGCCCCACACTCACTATTTTATTTTTATTTACATTTTTTCGGGGCACGTATTGGGCAGGAACATCTACCATTATGGGCACCAGGGGAGATTTTGAAAAATCAAGGTGAAAATAGGATTCATGTTCCTTTCTCACCACGTCATTCATAAACAAAAGGTTTTGTGCGGGAATTTTTGAAAATAATTTTTTATACATTTTCACATCCGGCGAGGGCCACCCATGTGTTTTTATAATAAACGTGCGGGGGTGATAAAACCCAATAACCACGGCAGCGCCGGGGAAATATTTTGCTTTGATGGTATCGTAGCAATCATACAACCGGTCACCTGATAAGATGCCATGAATGACCTCAATGGGGGGCAAATTGTTTTCACTTTTGAGCCGGGAAAGATCGCCCGGGAAATACACGGGGCATATTCCTTTAACTTCAACAAGCAGGGAAGTTTCTATATTTTTATTCAGGAAAAGAAAATAAGGGTTGTGCCCATCTTTTTTGGCATGGTATGCCTGCCTCAAAAGCAAAGTAAAAGTTCCGTCTATGAAAGGGTAATCCCGAATAAAAAGAATGTTCATACTTAAATTTAGTGAATAAAAACAGACGGTTATAAAAATCGCTTTTTCATAATCATATACATCACTACCCAATAAATAGCATAATTGATGCAGAAAGAATAAGTAGCCCCAATAATGCCAAATTTATTTAAAAAGATATATGACAATACCACGTAACTCAGTGAGAAAAAAATTTCAGTAATAATAAATGTTTTTGTCATGGCTTTTGCAATCATTAAATAAGCCAGTAACCAGCTCCCGATTTTAAAAAAATCTCCCATAAGCTGGAAAGCAAATAAAGGCCGCATGGGTAAAAATTGCGGGGTAAACAATAGATGAATAATAAGATCTTTAAAAAGCCAAATGGCAAATGCAACCAATCCTACAATGGGTAAAATTATTTTATATCCATTTTTAATTTCTGTTTTAAGTTCATGCCGATCCTGAATTTCTGATAAACGGGGCATATAGTACACGGCTAATACGGAGGTAATAAAGCCCAGGTAATAGTCAGAAATTTTTGTAACCGCCTGCCAATAGCCGGCTTCTGTAGCAGAAAACCGGAGAATCATTTTATCCCGTATAAGAATTTGAATAGCCGGTGCAATGAAGCCGCTCACCAAGGCCATAACAGAAAAAGCCAATAGCATTTTGAAAACCTCTTTGTCCCAATTTGAAATACGGGGTTTCCAGGAAATCCCCAATTTTTTAAAAATAAAAACATTCATTACAAAAACAACTATACCCGAAGCCGTACTGGAAATTAACACTCCTATTAATCCAAAATAAAAGGCACCCAGCAATGTAAAACTTACCCCTATTAAAGATGCGCTGATATTTACAAGGGTATATTTTTTTATTTCTTTGAGCCCGTTTAATATAGCCAGGAACAAAGTGTTAAAGGAGATCAGCATCACAAATAAACCAAATAAAAAATACACCAGCCAATATTCGGTTGTTTTAAATGCGGCTCTTGATAAATAATGGCTACTGCTTAAAACGATAACAGAAATAATAAGGGAACAGAAAAAAGAAATAAGGAAGGCGCTATGGATTATTTTTTGAACTTTTAGTGGCTCTGTTTTATGCTGCGCCAAATATTTTATTACGCCCATGGTAATAGCGCCGGTAGCCAGTAAGGTTAGGATGGCAGTTGTATTTTGAAACTGGCCAACAAAAGCGATCCCTTCGGGGCCTATTTTTACGGCAACCACTTTTATCACAATAAAGCCACTTAAAAAAGTAATGGCAGTAGAGATAGAAGTGTAAAAACTTGTTTTTATCAGGTTCACTATGAAAATAAGTTTACAACCTGGCAAACCTTTTCATATTCTTCGGCTTGCATCACCGGGCTTATAGGCAATGATATTACCTGGTTGTGTATTTTTTCTGAAATGGGGAACTGCTGTGTATGTAAGCTCTTATATGCTTTTTGCTGATGTGGCGGAATGGGATAATGAATTACGGTTTGCACCCCATGATCCAGTAAGTATTGCTGAAAGGAATCCCGTTTTTCTGTTCTCACCACAAATACATGCCACACATGAGTAAGGTCGTTAAGGACATCCGAATTTTTTGATGCCGGTAATACGATGTGTGGATTTTGAATATGATTTATATAATATTGGGCAATCTCCCTTCTTTTTTGATTGTCAGCATCCAGGCTTTTTAATTTTACAGAAAGGAAGGCGGCCTGTAATTCATCGAGCCGGCTATTTATACCCAGGTACAGGTTTTCATATTTTTTATGAGAACCATAATTGCGCCATGCGCTTATAATTTCTGCCAGTGCCTCATCCTGGGTAGTAACAGCACCGGCATCGCCCAGGGCGCCCAGGTTTTTGCCGGGGTAAAAACTAAAGCCGGCTGCATCCCCCAGGTTTCCGCAACGCTTACCCCGGTACACAGCACCCTGCGATTGGGCGCAATCTTCAATTACTTTTAAATTAAAATTCTTCGCAATAGCCATTATGGGATCCATATCGCAAACCTGTCCGTATAAATGCACTGGTAATATGGCTTTTGTTTTGTTTGAAATTTTTTCTTCTATAAGTGCCGGGTCTAGTAAGTATGAATGAATATCGGGTTCACATAGTACGGGGGTAAGGCCTGCTTTGGAAATGGCCAAAATACTGGCAATGTAAGTATTGGAAGGAACGATCACTTCGTCGCCGGGTTTCATAAACCCCATTTCTTTATACGCTTCCAAAATTAAAATAAGTGCATCTAAGCCATTGGCTACGCCGATGCAGGATTTGGTTCCGCAATAACCGGCAAACTCCTGCTCAAAATTACGGAGTGCATTTCCCATAATAAACCAGCCGGAATCTAATACCGCTTCAAAAGCCTGCATCAGCTCCTGCTTATTTCGCCGGGTTATTTGTTTGATGTTTAAAAACTCAATCATGCGCCATTATATTTTTCTATGATCTCTCCTTTCTCATTCAATTTTGCCATAACCCGGGCAGGGTTGCCATATACCAGTGTAAAAGGCGGAACATCTTTGGTTACTACTGCCCCTGCGCCAATGAGTGCATACTCTCCAATGGTAATTCCACCCAGGATGGTTGCATTTGCGCCCACCGATGCAAAAGCGCCGATTTTCGTTAGCTGAAATTCAGCCGGGTATTGCCTGGAACGGGGATACTTATCATTCGTAAAAGTTACATTCGGGCCAATAAAAACATCATCGGCCAGCCTTAACCCATCCCATAAAAATACACCACTTTTAACGGTAACCCGGTTTCCAATGATTACATCGTTCTCAATAAATGTATGGCAATTAATATTGCAATCTTTACCTACTACGGCGCCGGCTAAAATAATAGCAAATTGCCAAACCCTTGTGCCCTCGCCTATTTGTTTTGATTGTACATCTGCAGCAGGGTGTATCATTGTAATTGTTTAAAAACTTCGTAATCCCTTATATAATCTGATTCTTTATAAGGCATATTAGCAATACACATTTGCACTGCATTGTGGCTGTACTGCATAGTATGCCAGCAGTATACCGGCATAAGCAAGCCTTGTTCGGGGGTATCTAATGTAAATTTTTCTTTGATGCCCCCGGGAATTTCAGTTTCTACCAATATGGTTCCTGCAACCGCAACCAGTATTTGCACAAGTTCGTGATGGGCATGCCCGCCCCGGTGAATGGTTCCCGGTGTGTGATAAGTCCAGTAAACCCGTTTTACTTCAAATGGCAGGGTATTATTTTCTGCTACTGAAATATAGCCCTGCATGATATTTCCTATCCGGGGAAACTGAATGATTTGGGGGTTTTTATATACCATGAACCGGGTTTGTTATTTTAATTTTTTTAAGTATTCGCCATAGCCGCTTTTTTTCAACTCTTCTGCCAATTGCATTAATTGATCGTGGCTGATAAACCCTTTACGCCAGGCTATTTCTTCGGGGCAGCCAATTTTTAATCCCTGCCGCTTTTCAATAACTCTTACATATTCGCTTGCATCGCTTAAAGAATCAAATGTACCGGTATCTAACCAGGCGAATCCCCGGTCGAGCACGCCTACATGTAATTGTTTGCGCTGCAAATATATTTTGTTTACATCAGTAATTTCATACTCCCCCCGGATGCCCGGTTTTAGCTCTTTTGCTATTTGTACTACATTGTTGTCATAAAAATAAAGCCCGGGTACGGCATAGTTACTTTTTGGTTTTTGTGGTTTTTCTTCCAGGCTTATTGCGGTAAACCGGTCATCAAATTCTACCACGCCATATCTTTCAGGATCGCTTACGGGGTAGGCAAAAATGGTTGCGCCGGTTTGTGCAGCAGCATTTTGTAATAACTTGCTAAACCCACTGCCATAAAAAATATTATCGCCTAACACCAGGGCCACAGGATCATTCCCGATGAATGATTCTCCAATTACAAAGGCCTGGGCAAGTCCGTTGGGTATTTCCTGGCGGGCGTAAGTAATATTACAACCCCATTTTTTTCCATCACCCAATAAGCGTATGAACTGGGGCTGATCATCGGGTGTGGTAATAATCAAAATATCTTTTATCCCGGCAAGCATAAGTGTACTTAGCGGATAATAAATCATTGGCTTATCAAAAATGGGCATCAATTGTTTGCTAATGCCCATCGTAATCGGGTATAGCCGGGTTCCCGATCCGCCTGCCAAAATAATACCTTTCATTAAATTATCTTTTATGATATTGCTGTTCGTAATAATCTTTGTAGCTCCCATTCACCACATCGTTTAGCCAGGCCGTGTGAGCCAGGTACCAGTCAATGGTTTTTGATAATCCTTCTTCAAATTGCAAAGAAGGAAGCCAGCCTAATTCTTCTTTAAGCTTTGTAGCATCTATTGCGTATCGCAAATCATGGCCTGCCCTGTCTTTTACAAAACTGATCAATTTTTCGGAACTGCCTGCTTGCCGGTTTAGCTTGGTATCCATTTGGCGGCATAGTTCTTTTATCAAATCAATATTCGTCCATTCATTATGCCCACCAATATTATAGGTTTCTCCTGTTTTTCCTTTATGAAAGATAAGGTCAATGGCCTTTACATGATCTTCTACATACAACCAGTCCCTTATATTTTCACCTTTACCGTATATGGGCAGGGGCTTATTGTTGATGATATTATTAATGCTTAAGGGTATCAATTTTTCAGGAAAATGAAATGGCCCATAATTATTACTGCAATTAGAAATTTTTATGGGTAGCTGATAGGTGTGGTGGTATGCCCTTACAAAATGATCGGAAGAGGCCTTACTGGCTGAGTAAGGGCTGCGGGGATCATAAGCCGTATTTTCATAAAAAAAACCGGTTTCGCCCAATGAGCCATATACCTCGTCGGTAGAAATATGATAAAATAATTTGTTTTCATAATTATTCTTCCAGTTTTCTTTGGCAGCCTGCAAAAGGGTTACCGTACCCAGTACATTGGTACGTACAAATGCCAGCGGATCAGAAATAGACCGGTCTACATGGCTTTCAGCAGCACAATGCAATACAGCCGTTACGGCATGAGATTCAAATATTTCATTTACCAGGGCAGCGTTTGTAATGTCGCCTTTTATAAAATGATAATTAGGCCGGTCTTCTATATCTTTTAAATTTTGCAGGTTACCGGCATACGTAAGGGCATCCAGGTTAATTATTTTATATTGAGGATACTTAGATACAAATAGCCGGGTAAGATGAGAACCAATAAACCCTGCGCCCCCGGTAATAAGAATCGTTTGCATAAATGAGTATTAAAACAAAAAAAAACTTTTTTCGTTTACTAAACTGGTTAAATTTAAAATTATTGTATTCAATGGGCCTGTTACAAAGATATATCTTTAATACATTTGAATAATGGACGAACCGCTTATTAATACGCTTGATTTTATATTGGTGCCCTTTTTCTTTATGGCCTTGCTGGCCATTGTAATTTTTTACAAAAAAAAATACAGCCATAATATTCTCGTACAGAAATACCTGGTAAAAATATTTTTATGCAAAGTATTTGGCGGTCTTTTATATGCGTTCCTCATCTATTATTATTGGGGATTTGGAGATTCTGCCACTTATTTTAAAGAAACCCTGGTAATTAAGCAACTGGTGCATGATGGCAAAGTGGGTTTCCTGGATGTTTTTCTAAAGGATTATACTTATTTCCGTGAAAATTTTGAGCTGCGTGGGGCTGTAAACGAAAGTGGTTTCCTGGTAGTAAAAGTTGCGCTGCTATTGAGTTACCTCAGCTTTAACAGCTTCCTCATTTGTACCATGCTCTTTGCCACATTATCTATTATTGGCACTTTTAAATTATTTGAAACCTTTGTTTCTTTTGCTCCCCGGTGGCATTTTATAATTGCCTGTTTTGTCATCTTTTTTCCTTCCTTAAATATTTACGGATCGGGTATATTAAAAGATACCCTTAGTTTTTGTGCCTTAGGCCTGTTTTTTTACAGCAGCATCAACATTAGCCGTAAAAAAACAAACCTGGCTGATTATTTAATTATACCCATTTCACTCTATTTTATTATTGTAATAAAGGCTTACATTATTGCTGCCATGATGATACCGCTTATTCTCTTTATAAGCATGAACATGCTGCGGAGAATTCAATCAAAATTCTTACGCATTTTAGCATTGCCTTTGGTATTGGGTGTATTTGCCGGCATCTTGGTACTTACTTACCAGCAGATAAATGAAAGCCTGGGTTCTTATGCTGTTGATAAACTGGAAAAAAGTGTGAGTTCCTACCAAACAAATTATGCTGCTTTAACCGAAGATGCGGATTCTAATTTTGACATCGGCGAAATACAACCCACGCCCATGGGGTTGCTCAAAAAAATGCCGATTGGTTTTGTAGCCACTTTGTACCGGCCTTTTTTATGGGAGGCCCGTAAGCCCATTATGCTTTTATCAGCACTGGAGAGTTTGTTTATTTTATTATTTACTTTATTTGTACTTATAAAAGCCGGCCCCGGTGCATTTGTAAAACAAATTATTTTTAACCCGATTGTTTTTTTATGTATGGGTTATTCCATCATATTTGCGAGCCTGGTAGGCATTACTTCATTAAATTTTGGCACCCTGGCCCGCTACCGGGTTCCTGTAATCCCATTTTATTTGATGGGGTTAGTATTAATTCTTTACAATACCCGCAATAAAGTCAATAAAAATATGGCTCAAATTGAGGAATGATAATCTCGTTACTAAATTCAGCGGCACGCCGGATTGATTTTTCTTCGTACTGTTCCCGGAGGTTATTTTCCTGAAATATTTTTTGCATAGCAAATGCCAGTAGCCGGGGGTTATTTTCTGGTACCAATATGCCATATTCAGCTATTTCAATATTTTTTTCCAGTACTGTATCCATATCGGTGGCCGCAGCTAAAATTTCACGGGGGCCCGATTTGCAATCTGTAGAAATAACGCTTTTACCACAAGCAAGCGCTTCCAGCAGTACATTTGGAAAACCTTCGGTATGTGAACTCAATACAAAACAATTTGCATTCTTTATGTATTTAAAAGGGTTGCTTTTAAACCCGCCAAACCAAACCTTATCAGCAATGCCAAGTTCCCCTGCCTGTTGTTTTAAATTTGTTTCTAAAGGCCCGCCACCAATAATGATTAGCTGAATGGGTAAATCTTTTAAAAGGCTAAAAGCCTGGAGTAAAAGCTGCAAATTTTTCTCTACCCTGAACTTGCCCACACTTATAAATGTAAACCCGCTATATGTATAGTCCTGCACCGGCTCTGTTGCTTTTTGAAGAATATCAGTTATATGAACAGGATTATAAACAACATGAATGGGCCGGGTTATTTTAAAGTTTTGCTGTAAGTCTAACCGGGATAGCTCCGAGTTGGTTAAAATTAAATCGGCTTTTTGGTAGGACCAGCTAATGAGTTTTTTAGAAATAATAGCAAAAATTTTACTTCCTCCGCCAAGATATTGTAAAATACTGCTTTGATGAGACCTTTCGCACATAATGGTTTTTACAGCAGAGGGCCAGCATGTTTTACGAATGGCATTGATATAACAGGCCCGGTTTAAGAAAGAAATACAGCTATCAATCTGATGCGATTTGCAATACGATGCCAGCTTTTTTGCCATTACCGGCAAACGCAATAAGGCATGAATCCCCTGCGCCTGGCTGCTCTCTTGTAAACAATAAACCTGCACGCTTGCAGGAATGGGATACTTGATGATATTCTCAAAAATAACCAGGTGCAATTCGTATTTTTCTGCCAGGTGATTCAGTAATAAAGACACAACCCTTTCTGCACCACCATACGTTAAAGTATTAATTATAAAAAGCAGTTTGGGTTTCATGCATTCTCTATTAAATCATACAGTACTTTTAATTTTTCAGCATACTTTTCTGTATTAAATGTTTCTTTTATTTTTTGCTGACTTGCCTCCGCATATGCAAGATAGGTCTCCCGGTCTAAATGCAGTGCCTCATTCATGGCCTGGTTAAAACCCGTTTCAGTATGCTCAAATATAAACCCGTTTTTGTTTTTTTCTACAATCAGGTTAGCGCCTCCGATATCAGACACCAGGGGAACTACTCCCCAGCTCATGGCTTCGAGTAAGGCATGATTGGCAAATACCACATCAGCAGGTAGTACAAAATATTTTGCCCGTTTATAATAAGCTTCGGGTGCCGGGGTATAATCAACCAGGGTAAGGTTTAGAGGGCAATTATTTATAACATACGCCACATCGGAATTTAATTTTGTGTGTTGCAATATACCCACCAGTATGTTTTTGGTGTTTTTAAATTCCGGTGTACTTATTTTTTTTATAAACCATTTTGCTTTACGCTGAGGAATTATCCTGTTTACCCATAAAAAATCAATATCCTTGTTTTCATTTTGAATAAGATGTGTACCCACCGGAATGGCATTATGTAAAAAGAAAAGATTCTTTTTACGCAGTTTTTCTAATATTTCTTTCATATAAGGTTCCCGGTACCAAACGATATTTGAGAATTTATAACAGCAATACATCGAAAATCGGGTTAATAAATCGTAGCCCCCTTTTTTAAAGTACAATAAATCGCCCCGTTCGGCACAAATTGTTTTTAATGAAAACCATTTGGCCAGGAATAAATAAATAAAAGAAATTCTGCCACCCGGGTATATTTCCAGGTGATGAATTTGATTTTTATTCCTTTTAAAAAAAGCATGTACTTGCTGAATACGGCTTACAAACCCTGCAGATAAAAGAATTTGGGTTCCTGCCTTAGAAAAGAAAGCATCAAATTGAGGCCGGTAATGATTTACAAAAAATACGGGCTCCCCATCTAATTGCTGAATAATTTCAATTTGCAGTTTATTTTTATGGGCAACCAGGTCAACAAATACTACAACCTTTTTTTTCATATTATATCCCTTAGGTGATCAGTTTACCCGCCATAAGCTGGGCCCAGCTATTATCGCCTTTTTCATTAGCGCCATAGGCGCTTGGCGCCTGATTTAATATTTTTTTATTTAAAATACCCGCCTTTACTAATTTTTGCCGGGATGCAAATATACTTTCTTTCATTGCGGCAGATTCCATCCATTTTTTTTGAGGGGGTTCATAGCCTATTTTATCTACCCGCCAGGCAATTTGCGGGGGTAATATATTTTGAAATGCTTCCCGCATAATGTATTTCGTCCATCCGTTGTGAATTTTCATGTGGGGGGGCAGAGAAAAAATAAATTCTACCAGTTCGTGGGAAAGAAAGGGCAGGCGCACTTCTCTTGAATTGGCCATACTGTTCCTGTCGGCATATCTTAATAATCCTTGTAAATCACCACAGAGGGTACTCCGGTATAACGCTTCTTTTAAATTATTAAAACTGGTATCTGCTTCAAAAATAAAGTTGGCATAGGCATGGTAAAAATGGGGCTGAAAAGTTTTATTTTTTAATTGCCGGTAGCTTGCTGTCCATTTTTTTATCTGGTTTATTTGCCCCGGCAGGTAGCGCCGTATTTGATATTCCATGTCTTTTTTTTGGGGAGCATTAATATCGTTAAGCCGGTGCGTGGCAAGGTATGCCGCATATTCTTTTTCATATTCACTTTTATTATTCTTTTGGAGAAATCTAAAATAGATATTATAATAACCATGATAGCCGGCCAAAATTTCATCTGCGCCCTGGCCATCCAGTAATACGGTAACATCATTTTGGCGGGCCAGTTTCATCACCTCGTATTGTATTAATATACTGGCGCCGCCAAAGGGTTCTTCCTGGTAATACATCAGCTTGTCAATATCATCGGCTAATTGATTGCCGGAAGGAAATACAAAATGCGGTTCCACATTCGTTTTATCAATCACCATTTGCATAAAAGCGCCTTCATCTTTTTTAAAATCAGGAAAACGGGCGCTAAATGTTTTTTGCTTACTGGAGGAAGAAGTAAAGCTATGTGCCGCTTTATTACTACGAATAAGATCATCAATTACGCAAACAATCAATGAGCTGTCTAAGCCGCCGCTTAAGCTGCTCCCCACATTTACATCACTGCGTAGCCGCCGGTTTACAGATGTATAAAATAGAGATTGAAATTTTTCTTTTGCATCGTCTAATGAGATTTTATTATCCTGCCTGGTGACATCTAAATCCCAATATTTTTTTACCTGTTTTTCCAGGGTAGGGGTATGGAGCAAGAGATAGTGTGCATGAAGTAACCGCTTAATGCCGGAATAAAATGTTTCAGAAAGGTCTTTTTTATTATCCAGCACGCCAAAGCTTAAGTAATTATACATCATAACCGGGTTCAGTGTATAATCTTTTGTAAACGCCTGTATGGCTTTCATTTCTGAACCAAAAACAAAATATTTTCCCGGTAGGTACGCATAAAAAAAAGGTTTCTCACCAAACCGGTCCCGGGCTGCAAAAATTGTTTTTTCCTGGTCATCATAAATCACAAAAGCAAACATACCATCAAGCAGTTGCAAACATTTTTCTTTATCCCGGCTATATAAGGCCAGTAATACTTCGGTATCACTTTCTGTTGTAAACGGGTACCCCTGCCTGATGAGCATATCCCTGAGTTCAATATAATTATATATCTCCCCGTTAAATACAATGCTGTACCGGTTTTGGTAATGCATGGGCTGGTTGGCCGCCGTATGCAAATCAATAATAGACAACCGGCGGTGGCCCAAGCCTACGTTCGCATCGGCATTTATCCAATGGCCTTCCCCATCGGGGCCCCGGTGCTGCATACAATCCGTCATGGGTTGTAATTGCGATTGCATTACAGCGCCCTTGTCAAGCGTAATAATTCCTGCTATTCCACACATATTAATTAATAAATATAGCTGTTAATGTACATTCAATAGATAGGCAAACGAATTATTTATAGGTTCGGATTTTCTGTACAATTTCAATGGCGGGTTTGGTTTCACTTATTCGGAAACCATTTCCTTTTAAAATTTCTTCATAACTACGGGTATGCAACTCAGTAAACCCCTCGCTAAATTCAAATTCATCCCCGTCGATGGTAAGAGTTCTGTACGTTTTTTTACCTTCTTTACGTACCTGCTCGGGTAAGCGGTTCGCATCGATGCTTAAACTCCAGTTAGTTGTTACATTTTTAAATTCAAGCTTACCGGAAGCGCTATCTTGTGTATGTTCCGTAACCTGGTAATTAAGTACATCCCCAAATATCCAGTACAGCATATCAAAAAAATGAACACCAATATTGGTTGCAATTCCTCCACTTTTTTGAATATCGCCTTTCCAGCTATTGTGATACCAATGACCCCGGCTGGTGATATAAGTAAGATCTACCTGGTGTTTTTTCCCTTCGGTATCCTTTTTAATTTTTTCCCTGAGGGCAATGATAGCGGGGTGTAGCCTAAGTTGCAATATGGTAAAAACCTGGCCGCCGGTTTCTTTTTCAATTTCCATTAAAGCATCTATATTCCATGGGTTTAGCACTACCGGTTTTTCGCAAATTACATCAGCGCCAATACGCAGCCCAAAACGAATATGGGCATCATGAAGATAGTTGGGGCTACAAACTGATACATAATCAATTTTGGTTCCCTGCCTTTTTAGTTTTTCTACATGCCGGTCAAATCTTTCAAATTCAGTAAAAAAATCGGCTTCGGGAAAATAACTATCCATAATACCTACTGAATCGTGTTTATCTAATGCCGCCAGCAAATTATTGCCTGTATCTTTTATTGCTTTTAAATGGCGTGGCGCAATGTATCCGCCTACACCAATGAGCACAAAATTTTTCAAATTAAAACAAGTTTATCATTCAAAATTATTGCTTTTCTTTTTACCGGCACAGCCGGTAGATTTTATAAACAGGAATTGGTGATTATCACAATCATCAAAAAAAAAAACTTTATGCCACCGGGTTGCCACTTGGTTGCTTAGAAACAATATTCCCTTTTAATAGATACTGCTCACCACTTTCGCTGCAAACGGCTACCCCGGCTTCATTAAATTTTAATTTTTGGCCATATTCACTCATCCAGCCGGTGTGCCTGCCGGGATTGCCCACAATTAATGCATAGGCGGGTACGTCTTTAGTAACTACAGCGCCGGCGCCAATAAAAGCATATTCGCCAATAGTATTACCGCATACGATTGTGGCATTGGCCCCGATGGATGCCCCTTTTTTGATGAGCGTTGTTTTAAATTCATTTTTCCGGCTTATAGCGCTGCGGGGATTTATTACATTGGTAAGTACCATGCTGGGCCCCAGGAAAACATCATCTTCACAAATCACCCCCTCGTAGATGCTTACATTGTTTTGTACTCTTACATTATCTCCTAATATCACTTTGGGTGATACAACTACGTTTTGCCCCAGGTTACAGTTTTTGCCTATTTTACAATGGCTCATAATATGGCTAAAGTGCCATATTTTAGTTCCTTCCCCTATCTCACATGGTTCATCAATTACAGCGGTAGAATGTGCAAAATAGCTCATACATATTTATTTATTCATGGATTGATCTGCCTCTTGAGAAAGATACGAAGCATATACTTTTTTTATTCCCTCCTGCAAAGGAATGGAATATTGCCAGCCGAGATCTTTCAATTTTGAAACATCCATTAATTTTCTTGGCGTACCATCCGGTTTAGAAGTATCAAAATCCAGGTTCCCCCGGTATCCCACAATTTCTTTTATCATTTTTGCCAGTTCGGTGATGCTGATGTCGGTGCCTGTACCTACATTTATACATCCTTCCTCATCATAATTTTCCATTAAAAATAAACAGGCATCGGCCAAATCATCTACATGTAAAAATTCCCTTAACGGGGTACCCGTTCCCCAAATAGTTACCGCTGGCAGTTTTTGTTCCTTTGCCTGGTGAAATTTGCGCAGCAAGGCAGGCAAAACATGTGAATTTTGAAGATCGTAATTATCATTGGGGCCATATAAGTTCGTGGGCATAGCACTAATAAAGTTATTGCCATACTGGCTGCGATAAGCATCACATAATTTTATACCGGCTATTTTTGCTATGGCATAGGGTTCATTGGTAGGTTCCAGAATGCCCGTAAGCAGGTACTCCTCTTTGATAGGCTGGGGAGCCATTTTGGGGTAAATACAACTGCTGCCCAGGAACAATAATTTTTTTACTTTATGCTCATGTGCTGCATGAATTACATTGATTTCAATAGCCAGGTTATCGTATATAAAGGAAGCCCGGTAAGTATTATTAGCCAGTATGCCCCCCACTTTAGCGGCGGCCAGAAATACATACGCCGGTTTTTCTAATTTAAAAAAATCATCTACAGCTTGTTGGTTACGCAGATCCAGTTCTTTACTGCTTCGCCATACCAGGTTACTGAAACCCTGTGCCTGTAAGGCTCTCACTATGGCTGAACCCACCATACCGTTGTGGCCTGCTACATATATTTTATCGGTTTTATCCATCAGGGTTTTCTTATTTTTTTAAAATAAAGCGCCAGGTAAAGCGAACCAAATACGATAAGCACCGCTCCATAGATATTTAAATTCTCAACCTCCGGGTTTGTTATTTTGGAGATAAACATAAGCAACCCCAATACATAAAAAATAATACTGAAGTATAAAAATCTTTTTGTTTTAAACATATTCTTTCAATTAAAAAGCAGCCGTTTTTAATCGGCTGCCCATAAAAACATAGCAAATATAAATTGTTATTATTCAGATTCGGCTACTACTTCCTTTACTTCGGGTATCATTCTTTTCATCATTCCCTCAATACCCGCTTTTAATGTAATGGTAGAGGAGGGGCAACCACTGCAACTTCCCTGCATGGTAAGGTTTACCACCCCATCTTCGTAACTCTTAAATTGTATCGCCCCACCATCCATTTCTACGGCAGGCTTTACATAATTTTCCAATAATTCTTTAATGCGTTTCACCACATCGTCATCATCTGCTGCGGGAGCATTACTGCTCTCAGCTTTCATAGCAGCAACTTCTTCATCATTTACTACTGGTTTGCCTTCTTCGAGGTATTCTTTTAAATACTGGCGAATAGTTGGTATTACATCCTGCCAATCATCGGTATCCATCGTTTTGGTAAGGGTAATAAAATTACTGGCTATAAAAACAGATTTTATAAAAGGAAAAGTAAATAATTGTTGGGCCAGGGGCGATGGCTTTGCGCTGGCTTCATCAGCAAAATCAATGCTTTTACCCGGGTATAAAAGTTTGTTAGCCACAAACTTCATAGTTTCGGGATTGGGCGTCATTTCGGTATAAATACTAATAACGGGATTACCTGTCTTGATCATAATACTGCTTTTAAAAATTCAACTACAAAACTAACAAGTTTTGGGTGGTTTTGGCTTTAAAATAGCGTTAAACGGCTGCTTTTTTCGGATTTCGAAAGATATATGTGCTGATAATGGGGCCAATTATGAGTGTCCTGAAAATTGAATACGGTAATTCGCTTGGATAAGTGAGGTAGAACTTTTTTAAGGCTTGAAATTTAAAAGCATAAAGTCAAGATTTAAATTGAATGTTAAGAATTTTTTTTAAAATCAAATAATTCTTTTAGGGATATGTTCAACTCATCAGCTATTTGCTGTAGGTAAATAATTGACGGGTTTATCCTTCCTTTTTCAAGCCTGTTAAGGCTTTGAGGATCTTTATCGCAGCAGCGGGCAAATTCTGCCTGGCTTATCCCTTTGCTTATCCGCAGGCAGGCAATGTGCTGCCCCAGTTTTTGTAGATAAGCTTTTTTGTCCATTACAAATGCAATAGTTATTTGCACCTGCAAGGTTTGTGGTTTTAAAAAAAATATTGTAAACGGATGCGTTTATAGTTTTTTTCTCCTACATTAGTGGAAAGTTTGGGGATTGGCATGATGAATTAGATACTCTATTGATTAATATTTATTCCTTGACCATGATAACTCAATTTGCACCCGATGTAAAAGCGACCATCGCATTTTTAAAATTGATAAATGTTAATGTTAATGCTGCCACGGTAAATGAAACATTACAAAGCCACCCCGACTGGCCAAGTTTGCTTTGCATAAGCGACTCTTTAACCAATTGGAAAGTACCTAATGCAGCCGCAAGAATTGAACCTGCTGACATTGGTGAATTACCTGTTCCCTTTATTGCACATACTAATAATCAGGAAAATCCATTAGCAATTGTAACATCGGTTACTGAAAGTAGAGTTACTTGCCTCTCAAAAAGCTATACTAAATTGAATAGCCTAAGCAAAGAAGCGTTTATTAAAAACTGGGGTGGGGTATATTTAATAGCAGAACCAACAGAAGAATCCGGCGAAAAGGATTTTAAACTAAATAAAAGAAAAGAAATTTTTAGTGCATTAATACCAGTAGCATTACTTCTTTTATTAGCTGTACTTTCTCTAACTGGTATGTATAAATCTACTGCAACCTATAATGGTATAAATGCAATCGTTTTTTACTTACAATGGCTTATTTTATTTGCCGGAGTACTTGTAACATCCCTCCTGCTTTGGTACGAGGTAGATAAGAACAACCCTATTTTACAAAAAGTGTGTACAGGTATAGTAAAAGGTAATTGCAATGCCATACTTACAGGCAGGCAATCAAAATTATTTAGCTGGATAAGTTGGAGTGAAGTTGGCTTTTTTTTCTTTACAGGTAGTTTACTTGCACTATCTTTTGCAGGAAATAATTCTATAGCCATTTTAGCATGGTTAAATATATTGGCACTGCCTTATACTGTTTTTTCTGTTTATTATCAATGGCAGGTGGCAAAGCAATGGTGTGTACTTTGCCTGGCAGTTCAGGCTTTACTAATTTTGGGTGGCGCAAATATTTTTATTAATCATTTGCTATTACCGTTGAGTATTGTTCCAATATTTTTATTTATTTATTGTTTACTTTTATTTCTATTGCCAGCATTACTTTGGTATTACATAAAGCCTTTTGTATTAAGACTCCAGGAAAATAAAAATACTAAACGTGAGTATCTGCGTATAAGATTTAACAGCGAGATTTTTGAAACGCTGTTAAAAAAACAAAAGGCTATAACTATATCTACAGAAGGATTAGGTATTACCATAGGAAACCTAAATGCTACCAACACGCTCATAAAAGTATGTAATCCATATTGCGGCCCTTGTGCCAAAGCACACCTAAAAATTGAAAAGTTGCTGGAAGATATACCCAACCTTAAAGCACAAATAATTTTTACTACACCCAATATACCAGATAACCCAGCTTTTGAACCGGTTAGTCATTTACTGGCAATTGCAGCCGAAAATAATGAGAACAAAACAAAGCAGGCCTTAGATGATTGGTATTTATCTCAAAAAAAGGACTATGCTGTTTTTAAAAACAAATATCCTATGAATGGCGAATTAACAAAGCAGGGAAATAAAATGGAAGCAATGGATAAATGGTGTAATATAATGGAAATTAAAGCAACGCCGACAATTTTGATAAACGGATACGAACTCCCCGATGCATATAGCATTGAGGATTTACAATATTTTCTTTTAGAATAGTTCCCTGAAAGAAAAGCCCGGCGGAACTACATGATGTTGCAACATTGTGGCCGGGTAGCCAAAACCTGTTGATGCTAAAAGCTACAGGTAAAAGCAATTTTTTTAACTTTAAATTTTAAAACAATGAAAACAACAAAAATGAGCCTTGCTAATATGCAAGGTAAGTTAAGCAGAGCTGAGATGAAGAACATTATGGCGGGATATTATACACCACCAATTAATGAATGCAACACTGATCAAGACTGTTTGGGAGGATCGGACATTAATTGTAACGGTACTGTTATACATAGTGGGCCAGGAAGATGTTATGATTCTGGTACTGGATGCAAATGTCATTACAGTGTAGCTTGTTGATTTTATTACTCAAAAAGGGAACACATAGTTCAAGTGTTCCCATTTTTAAATTTTAATCTAATTAGAACCAGATGCTCAAAGTAAACAAATATTTTAGCCTGTTGTTAATTTTAATTCCAATTTTATTTAACTGTTGTAAGACAGCAAACGAAACACAAAAATTATTTATTAGAGCAAGCGGCTCTCCTGAGCATCCTCTAAATTTAGGTGTTGGAAATTTCTTCCCTTTGGGAGTAACGGTAAACCTGATAGATACTCCAAATGCGAATCTCAAATACCGGTTTATACCCGGTGAATTAATTTCAATAAGTGATGATTCTTCTTTTCGTTTTTTTTATCCGGATTCAGTATTTGCAGATTATACAGTTGTACCCCCGAAAATTTATACTACCAATCCTGAAAATTCAAAATACAATCAATTTTACAACGACTTGTCATTGGAACTTTATCCTATATATCAAGATCAACTGACTTATTTTTTAGGCAAGAAAGACAGCATTATAGCCAATGATAATTTTATATACAATTATTTATCAAAGAATGACAACTTTATAATGCAAAAAATTAACGATTTATGCACTAAATACCAGTTTTCTGAAGAAATAACATCACAACTTTTGTCGAGCATTTTGGAAACTGGAAAATTAGCGCTTTCCTATTCCTATTTTAGTATTTGCATACCAAAATTGGACAGCATGGGAATACTCCGCTCAAAATTAGATCAGTATATCAATAAACTAAACCAGCAAAGAATTTCTGTCTTTTCACAATTAGATATTACAATATTAATTAGATCGATTGCCTATCAATTAACACAAAAGTCAATGTATCGTATTATGGATAAAGAAGAAATCAGTGAGTATTTTTCGCTTATTCAAAAACTATTTACAAAAGGCAGTATCTCTTATGATTATCTTATTTCATCTTTGGAAGTGAAGGCAAAAAAAATGAAAATAAAGCTGAAAGGAACAAATCTTAATGCCTTGAGAAAAGATGCTAAAAAATCAGTATTTAAAAAATATGTTCAGCCGAAATATATCACTTATGCAGGGGAATTGAATGATTTGCCTCATGATAAGAATCTGTACGACACTCATTATCATTCAGCAGATTTATCAGCGGTTGTTTCACAATTTAAAAATAAACCACTTCTAATAGATTTTTGGGCAAGTTGGTGTTTGCCATGCATAAAGGGAATTCCGGGAACAATCAACTACAAAATACATTATCCCAATTTGAACATTTTATTTATTTCTCTTGATAAGCACCAGGATACATGGAAATTATACTTATACGGACATGATTTAATGAATTACATGCAATATCGAAGAAATTACAATAACCAGGATAGCCTGCTTAAGCAAATTTCAGAAATCCCCAAATATGGGCTATTAGACAAAAATGGACAAATTGAAATGTTTGATGAAATAAGTGACTCTCTTATTAAAAAATACTATGAGCGTTTTTAATTTACAATATTTTCTTTTAGAATAGTTCCCTAAAAAAAAGCCCCGTGATCCAGAGTGAAAACAATAATTAGTAATTTATTGAATAAAAATCCTATAGTTATCAAATAAAAATAAACGATTAAAAATAATCATACCTAATAAATATGTTCAGTCTAAATTGTAAAATCAAAACTTCATTTTTTACTTTCTAAAATTTGAACTCATTCCCGTTTTATAAACAGCTTGATACCATGGATTGCGGCCCCACCTGCCTGCGCATGCTGGCAAAGTATTACGGCCGAACTATCCCTCTCGATTATCTACGTAATAAGTCACAATACGGTAAAGAAGGCGTTTCATTAATCGGTTTAGCCGATGCTGCTGAAAGTATTGGATTAAAAACGATAGCTGTAAAGCAAACATTTGAACAACTCTTAAATGATGCCCCACTACCAGCCATTTTACATTGGGATCAATATCATTTTGTAGTATTAACCCCAAAGTCAACCAATAGAAAAATAATTATTGCAGACCCTGCAAAGGGTATTATTGCCTTAACAAAAGATGAATTTCTTAGCCACTGGATTTCAACCACAGAAAACGAATCAGGCAAAGGAACTGCTCTTTTACTGGAGCCAACTCCATTTTTCAAATCCATAAATGTTGAAGAAGCGCAGCAAGAAGAAAAACAAAAGCTTGGCTGGGACTTTTTATTTAATTATTTAACCGCACATAAAGCCTATTTTTTTCAAATAATATTAGGCCTACTTATAGGTAGTGCTTTACAACTTGTATTCCCTTACTTAACACAAAGTATTGTTGACACAGGTATTAATACACAAAACCTGGGTTTTGTTCAAATAGTTTTAGCAGCGCAACTCATGCTTTTATTTTCGCAAACAATAGTAGAGTTTATAAGAAGCCGCATATTGCTACATGTAAGTACACAAATAAATATTTCGCTTCTTTCAGGTTTTTGGGCAAAGCTTTTAAAATTGCCTATGCAGTTTTTTGACAGTAAGCACCCCGGCGATATTATTCAACGCATTGGCGACCATCACCGGATAGAAAGCTTTTTAACAGGCAGCGCTTTAAATACTTTTTTTTCTATTTTTAATATTTTCATTTTCTCCTTTGTGCTTTTCAATTATAATATCAATATTTTTTTAATTTTTTCCATAGGTAGTCTTTTATACTTAGCGTGGATTCGGTTCTTTTTAAAATATAGGAGAAAATTAGATTATCAAAAATTTGCAATAGCATCAAAAGAAAATAACGCTACCATGCAATTGGTGTATGGCATGCAGGAGATAAAATTAAATAATGCAGAAACTACTTTTCGCTGGGCTTGGGAGGGGTTGCAGGCAAGGTTATTCAAAATAAATTTTAAAACGCTTTCTCTTAATCAGTATCAGCAGGCAGGTGCGTTTCTTATCAACCAGGGTAAAAATATTTTAATAACTTTTTTGGTTGCTAAGTTAGTTATTGAAGGCTCTCTTACATTGGGTATGATGCTGGCAGTACAATATATTATCGGCCAACTCAACAGTCCCATTGAGCAACTTATTGGATTTACCCAACAATTACAAGATGCCAAAATATCCTTAGAGCGTTTAAACGATATTCATTCTCTGGAGGATGAAGAACCGGCACACAAACATTTTAATCATAGTTTACCAGCCCCGGCCTCCTCTAACACACCGCTCTCCAGCGGGGAAGAACTACCGAAGCGAACTGGGATTGACATAATTTTAAAGAATGTTTCATTCACTTATCCCGGTGCCGGTAATGAGCCGGTTTTAAAAAATATAAACCTGGTTATCCCACAAGGCAAGCTAACAGCCATTGTTGGTATGAGCGGCAGTGGAAAAACTACTTTAATAAAACTTCTTTTAAGATTCTACGAAAGTTATAAAGGTGATATTCATCTTGGCAATACGAACTTTAAAACCATCAGCCCAAAATTCTGGCGCAGCGTAACAGGTACGGTTATGCAGGATAGTTTTATTTTTAATGATAACATACGGAAAAATATAACAGTAACAAACGATCGGGTTGATGAACAAAGGCTGATTGATGCATGTGTAACTGCAAATATTCTTTCTTTTGTTGAAACATTACCCCTCGGATTTTATACCAAACTAGGTGCAGAAGGTAACGGAATCAGCGGAGGGCAAAAGCAACGCATTGCCATTGCAAGAGCTGTGTATAAAAATCCGAAATTTATTTTTTTTGATGAAGCGACAAATTCGTTAGATGCCAATAATGAAAAAGTAATTTTAGAAAACTTACAAATGTTTTTTGCGGATAAAACTGCGATTGTAGTAGCACATCGTCTTAGTACGGTAAAAAATGCGGATAAGATCGTAGTCATGGAAAATGGAGAAATAGTTGAGGAGGGTACACATAATGAACTTACATTAAAGAAAGGGAAATATTATGAACTTGTAAAAAACCAGTTAGAATTGGGTAATTAACGATAAGCATCTTTTCTATGCTCTACATCAAAAATATATATCAACAAATGTTTATCGGCTATTTCGTAAACAATCCTGTAAACCCCAACCCTTATCCTGTAAATGTTATCAGTGCCGGTAAGTTTTATGTAACCATGCGGTCTTGGTTGCTTTTCCAAAGCAAGGATAACCTGTTTAACTTTATTTTGGTAAGCAACAGGAAGCTTAGAAATTTGTTTTTGGGCAGACTGCTTAATAATTACTGTAAAACCCATTATTTTATTTTAGATAATTTTTTTTTGGCTGCCAATTCTTTAAAAAATTGCTTCGCTTCCACACCTGTTTCATTTCTGCGGCTAAAAACTTTTTTTAAATCAATAATATCCTGCTGCATGGCAGCATATTCTTTGGCTGATAAAAGAATATATTTTTTTTTATCAATAGTTAATTCCTGTACAGTCATAATCAATATTTTTTATACAAATATAAACTAAATGCCACAAAGCAACAATGTACCACAGCCATTGGCAAACCGTTCTGTTGAATTAAAAAATACCTTTTCTGAACATGGAAACGAAATTGATGAAATAATTTCTAAAAGGCCGCATTTTATTGTTAGGTGGGGTACTTCATTTATGTTTCTTGTAATTATATTTATTGTCATTGTTAGCTGGTTCATAAAATACCCCGACATTATTTCCGCAAAAGCAAAACTCTCTTCAATCAACGCTCCAAAAACAGTTGTGGCAAACACATCCGGAAAACTCATTAAATTATTTGCAACCGAAGGTGAGCAAACGAGCCAGGGAACAATTTTAGGTTATTTAGAAAGTAATGCAAAGCATGAGGATATTATTCTTCTTTCTAAAAATATTGATTCATTAATTCAGGATTTGAATATTAATAATTTTCAACTGCTTAATTATTTTAATACTTCAAATGAAAGTCTTGGAGAGTTACAACAATCCAATCAGATATTTTTACAGGCTTTGGTGAATTTCCGAAACTATATTTCAAACGGGTTTTATTTACGTAAAAAAACGATGTTAGCCAAAGACTTTGCCTATCAGAAAAAAATGCACAGTAACCTGTTGCAGCAAAAAGGATTAAATCTGGAAGATGTTGATTTATCTCAAAAGACATTTAATGCAAACCAGTCTTTAAAAAATGATAAGGTAATATCAGATTTTGATTACCGCAATGAGCAAAGTAAGTTTATAAATAAAAAACTTACACTACCGCAAATTAATGCTGCTATTTTAAGTAATGAAGCCCTGCAAAATGAAAAGCAGAAAGAAATAATGGAATTAGAAAATACCATTGCACAGCAGAAAAATATTTTTATGCAGGCACTTCTTACTTTTAAAAGCCAGGCAGATGAATGGAAGAAAAAATATTTACTTATTGCACCAATTGATGGAAAAATTGCTTTCGCCACTTTTTTACAGGAAAACCAGCAATTGCTAGCAGGCCAAACTATTTGTTATATTAATCCTGAAAACTCAAAATATTATGCCGAAGTGTATATTCAACAGGCAAATTTTGGTAAAATAAAAATGGGACAGGATGTGCTTTTGAAATTTCCATCCTACCCTTTTCAGGAGTACGGGGCAGTGAAAGGCAAGATTGATTTTATTTCAAATATCAGTACAGATAGCGGCTATCTTGCTAAAGTTGTATTACCAAAAGGCTTATCTACCAATTATGATAAACAAGTTCAGTACAGAGATGGTTTGTTAGCGCAAGGCGAGATCATCACACAGGATTTACGCTTGCTCCAAAGATTTTATTACAATCTTGTAAAAAACGTAGCAAAGTGATTTCTATTGCAGGGTACAAGCAGTTAATATAGCTATATGTAAACAGGCTTCACATTTAATAATAAACGGTAAAAAAAAATTATTCTACAACCCGCAATTTTGCATAATTCAACATAATTTTTTTCTCTCCATTCAGTTCAAATTTTACTGTAGCAATTGGGTTATGAGCGGCGCCTTCCATTTTAAGTACTTCGCCAAAACCAAATTTTTGATGTTCTACTTTTTGGCCGGCTTGTAAGCCCTTGGTATCGCTGGGTATAAAGTTTTCACTGGGAACATGCGCTGTTACCTGTGGCCGGGGCTTGGGAACCGTGAATGTGGATTTTGCCGGTTCTTCTTTTTTAAAATAATTATTTCCAAAACCCCGGTTCATTCTGTCAAACGCATTTCCGGCTGCCCAATTGCTACCGGCATTATTTCTGGCCGGGCTGCCTGCATAAGATTTATCTACATATTGCTCTGGAATTTCTTCTATAAAACGGCTGGGGTCATTTTGCTGCAATTGGCCAAAACGATAACGGGCATTGGCAAAACTTAATACCAGCTTATGCTTGGCTCTTGTAATGGCTACATAAAAAAGGCGGCGTTCTTCTTCCAATTCTTCTCTTGTATTTATACTCATGGTATTAGGAAATAGCGTTTCTTCAAGCCCTCCCAAAAACACCATTGGAAATTCCAGCCCCTTGGCAGCATGTATGGTCATTAACTTTACCACATCACTATTCTCAGGATTATCATCGGCATCAGTAAGCAACACAATTTGCTGCAGGTAAGCACCCAGGTCTTTATCGCCTACTTCACCATCTTCTTCATTCATCGGGGTTTCGGTAAACTCTTTAATAGAGTTGAGTAATTCCTGTAAATTTTCGTAACGGGCAAGCCCTTCGGTTGTTTTATCGTTAAACAAATCTTTTACAATGCCTGTATTTTTCCCAACTAAAAAAGCAAGATCATAGGCATTTATCTTTTTCAATTCACTTTGAAACATTTTAATACTGGTAACAAATGCATCAATACTTTCTAAAGTGCCGCTACGAAAACCATACATAGATGCATTACACAATACATCCCACATACTTATGTTATTTGTATTGGCAATCAGTACCGTTTTATCAACTGTGGTTTTACCAATACCTCTTGCCGGGTAATTGATAATTCGTTTTAAGGCTTCTTCATCTTTTGGGTTTATTATGATGCGCAAATAAGCCAAAAAATCTTTTATTTCTTTGCGCTGATAAAAACTCATACCGCCGTAAATGCGATAAGCGATACCCATCCTGCGAAGCGCCTCTTCAAAGCTGCGGCTCTGGGCATTGGTACGGTATAAAATGGCAAAATCCCGGTTCATATAATGGTTTCGCAACTTATGCTCCTGAATGGTATCGGCCACCATTTTACCTTC
Organism: Sphingobacteriales bacterium 39-19; assembly: GCA_001898465.1. Classification (GTDB taxonomy): domain Bacteria; phylum Bacteroidota; class Bacteroidia; order Chitinophagales; family Chitinophagaceae; genus Ferruginibacter. The sequence continues at coordinate 46,297 of MKTX01000014.1, forward strand.
GTCGTTATCGGCCATGGTACGAACCAGTTTTATTTTTTCGCCTTCTTTGTTATCCGTAAATAATTTCTTTTCTATCTGGCCTTTGTTATTACTGATTATTTCGTTTGCAACGTGTAAAATATTTTGGGTACTGCGGTAATTCTGTTCCAGTTTTACCAGTTTTACTTCATCGTAATCTTTTTGAAACTGCAATATATTTTCGATGGTAGCACCCCGAAAGCTATAAATACTTTGTGCATCATCTCCCACCACGCATACATTTTCATGCATAGCGCCCAATAGCTTTATAATTTCATACTGGGCAGGGTTTGTATCCTGGTACTCATCTATTAAAATATATTTAAACTTATGCTGGTATTTAACCAGGCTCTCCGGAAAGTTTTTTAACAACAGGTACATTTTAAAAAGAAGGTCATCAAAATCCATCGCCCCGTTTTTAAAACATCTTTTAGCATAGGCATCATAAATACGGCCAATTGCAGGCCTGTTTGCCCGGGCATCTTCCTGTTGCAGCATATAATCATTCAGGTACTCAGCCGGGCCTATCAATGCATTCTTTGCTGCAGAAATACGATTGTAAACAACATTATTTTTATATTGTTTTTCATCCAGCTCCAGTTCTTTAATAACCGTTTTAATTACACTTTTGGCATCATCCGTATCATAAATGGTAAAATTATTTGGGTAGCCTAACTTATTGGCTTCTGATCTTAAGATTCGGGCAAATACACTATGAAAAGTTCCTATATATAAGTTACGGGCTTCCCGGTTGCCCAGTGAAGTTTCAATTCTTTCTTTCATTTCTGCGGCAGCTTTATTGGTAAATGTAAGCGCCAGTATATTAAATGCATCTACGCCATGCTGCGCCATTAAATGGATGATCCGGGTAGTAAGTACCTTGGTTTTACCACTCCCGGCCCCAGCTATTATCATTAAGGGGCCATTGTGATGCAGTACGGCTTCACGCTGTTGTTCATTGAGCGTTTCTAAATAATCTCGCATAATACAAAGGTAAATTTTTTAAAACCTTACATGAATATAATTATGAACGCATATAATTTTTTGTACCTTGCCCACCAATTTTTTTATACTATGGGTAAAAATGTAACAGGCTTATTCTTTTTCATTCTTTTATTAGTTTGCTACTCCTGCTCAAAGCCTAAAGATATTCATGATCAAAATGGCGGTTCGTTACCAAGTAATTATGTAGATATTAAGGACTCCAGCTACAACCCCGCCGTTCTTACGCTGGTAAGTGGCTCATCGGTTACTTTTGTAAATAATACGGCTACTACACATACGCTTATTTCCGGCAATACCCAGTTTTTTGATTCTGCTATTGTAACCCCGGGGCATTTTTTCTTTTTAAAAAAGGATATCGACGGCGTATTGGAATATCATTGTAAAGAGCATCCTGATTTTATTGGGCGAATCTTTTTTACTCCTTAATTATAGACAACTTCTTTCTTTATAAATATGCCTCAACAAAAACAAGCAGCTATTGGTTTTATTTTTATTACCCTGCTGATAGATATTACCGGCATTGGATTAATCATTCCTGTAATTCCAAAATTAATTGAGGAGCTGATACAAGGCGGAATTAGTAAGGCTTCCTTTTATGGGGGGTTGCTCACCTTCACTTTTGCCATTATGCAATTCTTTTTTTCACCCATGCTGGGAGCATTGAGCGATAAATATGGCCGCAGGCCGATTATATTAATTTCATTATTTGGATCGGGCCTGGATTATCTTTTTTTATCTTTTGCGCCTACGCTTGCATTATTATTTGTGGGCAGGGCCATATCGGGTATAACCGGTGCCAGCATTACCACGGCTACGGCTTATATTGCCGATGTGAGTACTGCAGAAACAAGGGCCAAAAATTTTGGGATGGTAGGCGCTGCATTTGGTTTGGGTTTTATCATTGGCCCTGTTATTGGCGGCTTACTGGGGCCCCTGGGGTCAAGGGTTCCTTTTATGGCGGCAGCAGGGCTATGTTTTGTAAACTGGATTTATGGTTATTTTGTATTACCCGAAACGTTACCAAAGGAAAACAGGAGAAATATAAGCAGGAAAACATTGATACCCGGCCGCTCTCTTATTGAATTTAAAAAACACCCTGAATTGGGAGGACTGGTAAGTGTTTTTGTTTTGATTTACCTGGCTTCTCATGCGGTACAAAGCAACTGGAGTTTTTTTACAATTGAAAAATTTGGCTGGAGTGAAAAAATGATTGGCCTCTCTTTGGGTGTTGTGGGTTTATTGGTTGCCCTTGTACAGGGCGTACTTATAAGATTTATTAATCCCCGGTTGGGAAATAAAAAAAGTATATACACAGGCCTTCTTTTATATTCATTGGGATTATTTTTATTTGCTTTTGCCTGGCAAAGCTGGATGATGTTTGCTTTTCTTATTCCTTATTGCCTGGGAGGCATTGCCGGGCCTGCCATACAATCCATTATTGCTGCTCATGTACCCAATAATGAACAGGGCGAAGTGCAGGGTGCACTCACCAGTTTAGTGAGTTTAACATCCATAGTAGGGCCACCCCTTATGACAGGGTTGTTTGCATTTTTTACAGGGCCTTCTGCTCCCTTTCATTTTTCCGGAGCGGCCTTTTTATTAGGTGCTCTCTTTATGCTGGCTAGTACTTTTATTGCTTATCGTGCTTTACACAAAGTAAATACGCCTGTTGCTGCTTCGTAGTTTTTCGATTCCCCTTACCATTTGGTTCGTAAAGTTTCGTAAAAAAAGATGTTTTTGCATATCAAAAAAAAATATGTAAAAATCCGGGCTGTTTTTAACAATATTTATAAGCAAATTTCGCTTTATTATCCAGAGTATTTTTTCAAGCATGATTCCAGACAAATTACTCCATAATTATAAAACACCCGTTGATTAACCTATATCATTAACCGATATAAAACACTTTATTTTTTGTTAGGCAGACAGGACAAGAAGAGCCCCGTATTGGTCGGGGCTACTTCATTTTACAAACTTGTATGAAACATTAAATAACAACAGCTGCAATAAACTGGCAAATTACTCCTAAAAAAAAACCGGTATATAATTCTTTATTGGTATGATCGCTAATTAATAACCTGCTTGTACATACCAAGCCTGCAATAAGAATTACCATACTCACTGGCCAGGTCATCAACATAGTTTGGCTAAAGGCTACCACTAAAAAAAATCCGAGCCAGCCGCCAACTCCCATTGCATGTATACTTATCTTTTGATAAATATTGGCCATGAGGGCAGCATTGCATGATAAGAATACACCAAAAATAAAAGAGGGTAATACATTGGGATAGATTCCCTGTTTTTTAAAAACCAGGTAGGCCCAAAAATAAAAGATACTGCATGCGATATAGGGAATAATCCGGTCTCGCTGGGTATGCAGATAAATAGATTCAATAAACCCCAGCGCCTTTAATAAAACAATACTAAGTAAGGGAAAGAAAACCATATTAAGAAGCACCACCAGCAAGGTTTGTTGCTTTGCCTGCTGAGAAAACCCGGCAAAATAGGTGGGATGCAGGTAAACCATAAAAGCAATTACATATACAGGAATAAATATGGGATGAAATATCCAGGATAAAATAATGGCTGGAACACGGATTGCAAAAGAATGCGGCTTATCCGAAACGGGCTTTGATGCCTGTGAACTTATATTCATATATTTTTTAAAGAATTTTACGTAACCGGGCTACCGGTATATTTAATTGTTCCCGGTATTTAGCTACCGTCCGGCGAGCAATATTATATCCTTTTTCCTGAAGTAATTCTGTAAGTTTTTCATCGCTATAAGGATGGTTTTTGGTTTCCTCATCAATGAGGTCGGTTAAAATTTTTTTCACTTCACGGGTGCTTACTTCTTCGCCACTGTCCGTTTGGAGGCTTTCGCTAAAGAAAAATTTTAATCGGAATGTGCCAAATTCTGTTTGCACAAACTTGCTATTGGCCACACGGCTAACGGTGGAAATATCTAAATGGGTTGTTTCTGCAATATCCTTTAATATCATGGGGCGCAGGTTGGTCTCATCGCCGGTTACAAAGAAATCATGCTGGTAATTCATGATGGCTTCCATGGTATTTAGTAATGTATTTTGCCTTTGCTTAATGGCATCAATAAACCATTTTGCTGAGTCGATCTTTTGTTTAATAAAGAGAACTGCTTCTTTTTGGCGTTTATCTTTTTTGCTGCCCCTTTCATAATCTTTCAGCATATCCCGGTAGCCGTCGCTGATCCGCAAATCGGGTGCGTTTTTACTGTTTAATGAGAGCTCCAGCTTACCATTATTATTTACAATAAAAAAATCGGGTATAATGTAGTTTCTATTTTTTCCTGAATCACCTGTATTCCCGGGCTTAGGGTTTAGCTTTACGATTTGTGCAATAATTTCCCGCAGGTCTTCATCTGACAGGTCAAACGCTTTTTGTATTTTTTCGTAATGTTTTTTTGTAAACTCTTCAAAGTATTTTTCGAGTACCTTGATCGCTAATTTGATCGTAGGCGTTTGTTCTTTTCTTTCCAGTTGCAATAATAAACATTCCTGTAAATTCCTGGCGCCTACACCGGGTGGGTCAAACTGTTGAATTTGAACCAACAGGTCTGCTATTTCTTCTTCATCGGTATTTACATTTTGCCTAAAGGCCAGGTCATCAATAATAGAATCTATTTCCCTGCGCAAATAACCATCGTCATCCAAACTGCCGATTATTTGTATGGCCACTTTTCGCTGGTGTTCTGTAAGGGTGAGCATTCCCAGCTGCTGCAGCATGAGCTCCATAAAACTCACTTCCACTTTATGGGGAGTTACCCTGCTCTCATCCTGCTCGGGATAATTGGTGTCCCGCAAGCGGTAATCGCCTATTTCATCATCGCCTTCATGTACATATTCGGTGATATCAATATTATCATAATCGTCCTGGCTGCCATCTTTTTCATAATCTTCATCGGGTATATTATCCTCCTCGTTATTAAATTCATCTTCATAGGTTTCATCACCCTGCTCCAAAGCCGGATTTTCTTCCATTTCTTCTTTTATTCTTTCATCTAAAATGGCGGTAGGTACCTGCAACAATTTCATCAACTGAATTTGCTGGGGCGATAATTTTTGTAATAGTTTTTGCTGGAGGTTTTGCTGTAGAGCCATAGCTGTGCAGTTTTACAGGTTACTTAGCCTTTTTTCTCATTTCAAGTGAAGTTAATAAATTTTTTTTAAATTTTGCACGGTTTTTGCAGTAAAATTTTAAGACCCGGGGGTATAGCGCTACAACTCAATACAGGCAGGCATTTTACAATTTAATAAGGTTTTCTGCCTTATAGTAAATAGGGAAAGAAAAGGAGATTTTGCGCCTTTTTAAAAAAATATTTTTTATTTTACTTTTGGCAGGGGAGCCGGGTCTTTAAAATATTTTAATCGCAGGCTATCCGACCAGCCATTCAGGTTTTTTTCGATGCTTTTACTGCTAAAAAAAATCATACCCTGTAAATTGGGGTTTTTCCTGATCTCTTCTATTTGTTTGGGTAATTGTGTTTTATCCCGCCAGGCCGGGTTGCTGCCGGCCCGGTACATACCTAAACCGATATAGCAGTTTTTACCATACGTATGATTTCCCCACCAGTTTGCCAATGTTTCGAATGCTACCAGCGGGTGGCCAAACTCCCAATAGAGTTGGGGTGCTACATAATCTATCCAATTGTTACGAAGCCATAATAAAATATCGGCATAAAGGTCATCGTAATTGGTTTGGCCTGCTTTTGTAATACTGCCTATGGGATCCTTATCGCTATTGCGCCATACCCCAAAAGGGCTGATCCCGAATTGACAATGTGGGTTAGTTGCTTTTATTACGTTATGCAATTTTACGATGATTGAATCCACGTTGCTGCGCCTCCATTCATCTTTCTCCAGGCCTTTTCCATATTGGGCATAACTTTTTTCATCAGGAAATGCCTTATTGGGAATCCGGTATGGATAAAAATAATCATCAAAATGAATGGCATCTACATCATATCTTTTTACCACATCCCTTACGACTTCTACCACATATTGCTGGGCTTCTTTATTACCCGGATCAAAATATTTTTTATCGCCATAATTTAAAAACCATTCCGGGTGTACACGTGTGATATGGGTAGCAGAAACAGAGCTTTTACCTATATTAAATACTGCCCGGTAAGGGTTCATCCAGGCATGAAACTCCATTCCTCTTTTATGTGCTTCATTAATCATAAATTCAAGCGGGTCGTAATAAGGAACCGGGGGCTGGCCTTGTGTACCGGTAAGCCATTCGCTCCAGGGTTCGTAAGGAGATGGATAAAAGGCATCGGTAGCAGGCCGTATTTGCATAATGATGGCATTGATACCATTGGCCTGGTGCAAATCTAAAAGTTTTATAAAAGATGCTTTTTGAATTTCGCTATTGATTGTGGGCGTTACCGGCCAGTCAATATTACTTACGGTAGCAATCCATACACCCCTAAACTCAGGTTTTACCGGCATTTGTGCTATATTATTTCCTATAAGTAATGTACTTAACATTACCATCAAACTGCTTTTTACACTCATTATCATCTCTGTTTTTATTTCGATCTCAATTTATCGAGTAATTTATTTAATAATACAGCTTCGTCTTCTGAAATCCCTTTCATAATATTAAGCATTTCATCTTCTCTGCTATCGAGTTTTTGCAATACCTGTTTACCGGTTTCTGTAATGGTAACATCTACCAGCCGTTTATCTATTAATGAAACTGTTTTTAATACTAATCCTTTTTTCAGCAGGCGATCTACCATGCGGCTGGTATCACTCATTTTATCGAGCATACGTGTTCGAATCTGTATGGTAGACAGAGGCTTACTGGCACCCCGCAGAATACGTAAAATATTAAACTGCTGGGGAGTTATATCCTGCCTGTCAAAAAACACTTTCGTTCGGTCATTTACCCAATTACTGGTGTAAATAAGGTTTACCATTGCTTTTTGATACTCATTTTTAAAGTTCTGTTGCTGGATGTCGGTTTCTATCCCCATACCAATTGTATTAAGGTGAAAAATCCCCCCCCCAAAAAAAAATTAAGCTATTCTTCTTTTGTTGTGCTTTTTATCTCTTTACTTGCTGCTAATCCTTCGTTATTTATTTTTTCCCCCCCAAATTCATTTGAATAAATTTTTACCATTAAGATAAAGTAACTTATGAGTAAAGGCCCAAAAACAAGACCAATAAAACCAAAAAGTTTTAACCCTACAATTACACCCAACACGGTTATAAGCGGATGCACATCACCCATTTTCTTCATCAGGTTAAGCCTGGCTACATAATCAATATTTCCCGTAACAATAATACTATAAATGGCTAATCCCACCGATGGCCATACATGCCCCTGTGCATATAAGTAAATAGTTAAGGGTACCCACACAATCATGGTACCTACTAAAGGGAAAAAGGCAAATACGCCGGTAACAAATCCCCACATGCCCCAGTCATCTACATTAAATATAAAATATCCCAAAGCGGCTACCAGGCCTTGTATAAATGAGATGATCGGTATTCCCAGGGCATTGGCTTTAACCATCATTTTTGTTTCTCCGGACAGTTCATTAATATTATGAGAGGCTAATGGAATGATGCGCTGCAGGTTTTTTTCAGCAGTACGGCCATCTACCAATAAATAATACAGGAGAAAAAACATCATCAGCATATTGGCCAGTACAATGGCCGTACTATTTAATAGTTTGGGTACCAGGGCTGTGCCTTTACTGGCCAACTGCTTTATATTTTCACTGGTAAGTAAAGTAAAACCTGTTTTGTCTTGAATTACAGAAGATATTTCCTGCAGGCTTTTAACGATCCTGTCCTGGTTATTCAGCAGTTCGTTTATTTTGGGAGATATCAAGGTAATACTAAAATAAAATGGCAGGGCCAGGATGGCGATGTATATAATAATGAAAGCGATGGCCGTTAAACCTTTTTTCCATTTATATTTATAAATAAGTTTTAAGTAGAGTGAGCGGCTTAAAATATATAAAGTAATGCCCCCCAGTAAGCCGGGAATGAAAACCGAAAGCTGGTTGATGAGCAACACAGCCATAAGAATAATAAATATGAGTACTAAAATTTGCCTAAGCCTGTAATTAAAGTCGGGTTGATTCATATGTTATTCTTATTTACATACAATTTAAGATTTATTTCCACACAGAAACACCTTCGCTGCAATTTGCACAGATATCTATGTTTTTCCTGCTCTTCATAAGCGAAGCTCTAAATTGTTTGTAATTCGCATTGTGCCATATCTCTTTAAAAGATTCTGCTTTTAAATTTCCGAGTTGATGAGTGGCATCTTTGTCAAAACAACAGGGTACTACCAGCCCATCCCAGGTAATTACATTGCCTTGCCAAAGCTTCCAGCAATGATTGGCTAATTTATTTTTGGGTGCATACGTACCATCTGCTAATTTTTTATAGCGGCTATATTTGTCATTTTCAGGAATTAATTGATTGGGGTCATTTTCATAATCATACACTTGTGCTGTTTTAAAACGCACTTCATCTACACCCACTTCTTTCGCTAATTTTTTTATGTCTTCTACCTGGTGCTCATTGGGCTTTACCACTAAGAACTGAAAAAACACAAAGGGGGTATCGCTCTTTAATTCCTTCTTCCACTTTACAATGTTTTTTGCACCTTCAATTACTTTTTGCAGGTTGCCCCCTACCCGGTAAGATTTGTAAACTTCCTGTGTAGTGCCATCAATCGAAATAATTAAACGATCCAAACCGCTTTCTACTGTTTTACGGGCAGCCTCATCATTTAAATAATGGGCATTGGTAGAGGTAGCGGTATAAATACCTTTTGATGAAGCATACTTTACCATATCTAAAAAGCCGGTATTTAAATAAGGCTCTCCCTGGAAATAAAAGATCAGATAAAGGAGTTCTTTATAAATATCATCAATGGTTTTACGAAAAAAATCTTTTTCCAGCATACCGGTGGGGCGGGTAAAAGCACGCATTCCACTGGGGCATTCGGGGCAGCGAAGGTTGCAACTGGTAGTAGGTTCAAAGGAAATAGATATGGGGTAGCCCCATTGAACAGGCTTATGTATGACCCTGCTCAAATAAAAACTACTCAGCACTTTAATTCCATTCCACACCCGTTTTGGGGTAAGCTTTGATGCTAAGTTGATAGTATCTTTTAAATTAAATGCAGGCATTGATGAAAACAAAGATACATTACCCGGCCGTACAGCATTTTGAAAGCCGGGGAATGATACAGGAATTACCTGTTTTTTTTCTCTTTTCATAAATGAAGGGCTAAACAGGTACGACGAAATGTCATTTTATTCCCTAAACCAGTTGTTTATATTTTAATTAAACCATATTCCGGGGTGCTTAATCTTTAAATGAATATTAAATTTTAATACCTGCCATAAAAATAAACTTCCCCTAACTCCATTTCACATTTTATTAATACAATCAGGCACATTATTGTGGCTATTACTTAATAAAATAAATACACATGAAAAAGATATTATTATGGACAGGAACCCTTGTAAGTTCTGTTTTGTTCCTGGTGGCCTGTGGCCCTTCGGCACATATAGAAAAAGATAAAAACCTGAATTTGGCCGCCTATCATTCCTTTGCCTGGGCCACCCCCGATAAAAAAATAAACAATAATGTAGTGGATGAAAATTTAAAATCGGCCGTGAGTGAAAAACTTAAAAAAGATTATAACTGGGAAGAGATACAGGGCAACCCCGATGTGCTGGTAAGTTACGATGTATTGGTAGAACGATCTCACCGTACTACTTCCAGCCCGGTATATAGCCGCCCATTTATGCGTAGCTTTTATAACCCTTATAATCACAGGGTTTACCGGGTGTACTATCCTTCACAGTTTATGGGTTATGATGAACAATCTACTCCTACAAAAGAAGGAACTATTACCATTACATTGGTAGATGCTGCTACCGGAAAAGCCATATTACAGGGATGGGCCAGCACCGAAATACTGGGGCATAAACTCACCACTGCCGATGCAAACAGTATCGTAAATGCGATATTTAAAAAAATGAAATCAGCAGGTGTTAAAACCCAATAAAAAGCTTGGCTTTTTTACAGCCGTATGTTATCCCGGCATACGGGTAATATATTTTTCTACCTGTTTTATTTGATCTACAATTTGCGGAGTAGTAGGCTTGTAACTTTTTGCTTTTTGAAAATATTGTTTTGCAGCCCTGAATTCTCTTTTGTTCATCATAATGGAGCATAATTGCAAATAAGCTGCAGCATTATTTTCATTATCCGGCAGCCCGGCTTTTAAAGCCTGGCGAATATAACTTTCGGCTTCTTTATTGTTTCCTTTTTGCATAGCCAGCATACCCAGTTGCAACTTATTGGGCCCTTCGGCTTGCTTGGTAAGTTGCCCGCCACCCAAAGCCAAACTTTTTTTCATGTGTTTTTCTGCAGAATCAAAATCCTGGTCTACCATAGCCAGGTTTCCTTTTAATGTGTAATATACCGAGCGCATGGGTTTTATGAGCAGGCCCGGAAATTGAATACCATCCACTATTTTTTTAGCGCCTTCCACATCGCCATTCTCCATATACGATTGAATGAGCCGCATAGGGCCAAAAAAGAAATGGCCTGCGATTAATATTACGCCTAATAAATACAGGATAAAAGAAGGCCAGAAGCCTGCTTGCAGATTAATGATTACGGCTGCCACCAGCATCACAATCCCGATCCATAGCCGATATTTAATAATTACATTTAACCACTTCATAGCATAAAATTTGGGTTGCAAAGATAAGGTTCTGAAGCATGCCGGGGAAATTGAATATTACTCCTTTTGGGTTGTAATTGCCGTTACAAAACCATAAAATGTTTCACCATCATAATCCTAATTTTCTTACTTTTGCCAGCCTGAAAATGAAGCTATCTGCAATCGGGTCCCGTAGTTCAATGGATAGAATAGAAGTTTCCTAAACTTTAGATGCAAGTTCGATTCTTGCCGGGACTACCACTTAATAAGGCCGTCTCATGCATGCATGAGACGGCCTCGTCTTTTAGTACTTATCAGGTATCCTTGTTTTATTGAGTAAATCCTTTTATCAGGTCTAGCAAACCGCCGCCGCCATTGCGTTGCTGCTGCGCTTGTGCACCCTGGGCCAATTGGCTTACGATATCCATAAGCCCCCCTGCATTTGAGTGGCCATTACCCCCGGCAAGCTGGCCTATTAAGTCTGTAATACTTGTTCCTGAGTTTTGCTGTACTTGTTCTGTTTGTCCGCCGGTAATGGAGCGAAGTAAATTATCAATAGAAAATGTACCGCCTGCATCACTGCTGTTTGTTTTATTGATCAGGCTACTTATAACGCCCGGTATCAAACTGGTGGCAACATTATTTGCCTCGTTATTTCCCAGGTTAAATTTATTCATCAGTTTACCGGCAAAATGGCCAACCATCATGGCCACTATGGGGTTGCTCAGCAAACTGCTTTTATCATCATTGCCATTACCCGATCCTTTAAGTAAAGAAACCAGGCTTCCTAAACCACCACCGGCTACAATATTTCTTAACCCGGAAGCTACGGTATTGGTAGCTTCGGCCATTACTGCATTGTTTTGATCATTAGGAACTTCAGGATTATTGACAACAGCATTACCGGCAACACCTTTTACGAGGTTAAATAATTCTTCTAACATGTTATTTAATTGTTTTATTTAAATATAGTGAACTATTTTAAGACCCTATTATAAATAAAATAGTTACTCCTGTTTACAATTTTCACAAAAGCCCCAAACCAACATAGCCGATTGAGAGGTCCGGAACCCCCTGGGTAAACGTACATCCGGCACTGTTACATCGGCCAGGCAGGTAGTAGCATTACATTGCAGGCAAATAAAATGAACATGATTGTCATGATGGTGACCTTCTTCGCAGTTTTCCCGGCACAGGGCATATAAAACTGAATTATCTGTAGTGGGAATTTGATGAATAATTCCTTTCTCGGTAAATGTTTGCAGCGTTCTATAGATAGTAACCCGGTCAAAAACCGAACCGGTCATTCGTTCAATATCAGCATGGGAAAGTGCTCCATTACTTTTTAAAAATAATTCCAGAATTTGGGTGCGGCTTTGTGTAACACTTAACCCGCTTTTTGTAAGTATATCATTATATGTAAGCATCCTTTTTTATTTAACCGGGATTATTGCTAAACCCTGACATAAAATGCTTGCTGGCAATTTTTTCTTTAAGTAACCCTTTTATATCCTTTATCAATTTTTGAATTTCATCTTCTATCAATCCATCATAAATGCCCCGAAGTCGCCCATTCTTATCAACCAACGCAAAAAATTGAGTATGTATAAATTGGTCATTTATCTGCATACTATCGGGCTTATTATTATCTATCATATAACTTTCCCGTGCCATTTTATACAGCTCCGCTTTGGGGCCGGTTAAAAAATACCAGTTTTTATTTTGTACAGGTAAACTGCTGTCGCCTGCTGATAAAACTAAATGATAACTGCCTTCGCTGGTTTGTACAGGCTTACCATTAATCATTACATTTTCATATTCCTTTAATACAGGTACGCTGTCTGTTTCGGGCATACAGGTATGAGAGGCAATTAAGAACCCGGGCTCATCTTTATAAATATCATAAACCCGGCGCATATTGGCATTCATTTTAGGACAAATGCCTTTACAGGTAGTAAAAAAGTATTCTGCTACATATACTTTTCCTTCTGTATTATTATTATCAAATTTTTTTCCATTTTGATCGGTAAAGCTAAATTTTTCAATATGGTCGTTAATTACTTTTAACTTAGAGGCTGAAAAATCGTAATCCCAAAATACAAAAAGAAAAAAAGCAGCCGTTAAAGCCAGGAAAAAACCAATATAAATCTTCCATTTCTTCTTCATAAAATCATTTTTTGCAAAGCAAAGGTAAGGCCAAAATAATGGATAAAATGTAAATAATACTTGTAACAAAAGCTAAAAAACGAATGCCCTATATGGGTGCATACATGATATTATTATTAACTTGAGAATAAAACCGGTGAACAAAATATTTTTCATTTTCCTGCTTTTCAATTTTAAAGCGGCCAATGCCCAGCCAAATGCTGAACAAAAAGTATTACAAGTACTTCAATTACAGGAGCAAGCCTGGAACCAGGGGGATATAAATGGTTTTATGAATGGCTACTGGAATAGTGATTCCCTCCTGTTTGTAAGTAAAAACGGGATTACTTATGGCTGGCAAAAAACTTTATTGAATTATAAAAAAGCATACCCCGATACTGCGAGTATGGGCACTTTACAGTTTGATATCCTTGAAATAAAAATGCTTTCTGTACTATATTTTTATGTTATTGGTAAATGGCAGCTTAAACGGAACAGTTTGCCAAACATAGGCGGGCATTTTACTTTATTATTTAAACGAATAAAAAATAAATGGGTCATCGTAACAGATCATACAAGCTAAAGCTGCCATTTCTTTTTTAAATGCTTAAGTATAAAATATAAACTCACCAGGAAAATTATATAGAAAATTATATTGCCGGGAGCAGGCCAACCTTCAAAAAAAGCCAGTTTAAAATAAATGCCTGCAAACACACCCACGAGCATCCACAAAACCAATAATGCCACACTGTTTGCAATGCGGATAAAAAATGCCCGTGTTTCGTCTTCCATTCCCATGGATCATGTTTTATTGGTTCTATAAATATACATGTTATTTTAGCTTCAGTTTTTCAAACGAAATACTATCGCCATTATACACATTAAAATCTACATAACTGCGAATACCATTTACCTGGCCTCTTTCATTATGTTGCCAAAATAACCAGTTACGTTCAATCCTGGGTTTTTCTTTTTGCAGGTAATGGGCAACCCATAAGGGATAATCACTAAACCGGCTGGACAAATACCGATTGTAAAAATCCACATTACTATATAAAATGGGTTTTACTTTATATTCTTTTTCTACCAATAGCAACCAATCCTGCACCCTTTGTTGCATGAGCGGTACAGGCACCGCATTCAAGTCTTCAATATCTAATACGGGTGGCAGGTCGCCTTTTTTTAACTTTACCGTTTCTAAATAATTTATGGCCTGCTTTTTACCATCTTTCCCGGGGTTAAAATAATGATATGCCCCTTTCACCATTTTATTTTTTTCTGCAAACACCCAATTGCGGCCAAATTTTTCATCAATCTTGTTGGTTCCTTCTGTTGCTTTAATAAAAGCAAAGTCAATGGTAACCCCTCTTATTTTCATTTCTTTTACTTGCTGCCACGAAATATTATTTTGATACCGGCTTACATCAATTCCATGAATGCCATAGCCCGAAGGAAGTGAAATACCAAACTCAGGATACACAACAGATGAAGGTTTATTAAAATAACGAACACTAAAATATATGATTACCGATGCTGCCAGGGCAATCGAAAAAAACAGCAGGACAGATCTAAAGGGTTTAAATTTCTTTTTCTTACGTGGCATATCAATAGCCGCAAAGATAATTCATCAACGAATGAATGTTTTGGTAATAATTTTATTCCCGGCTTTAATGGTAGCCATATAGAATCCTTTGGCCCAATTTTGAACGGGCAAAGTAAGGGTGCCAAGCCCATTATACAGGCTAATCTTTTTCTCAAAAACTTTTTGTGCCAATGCATTGATAATCAAAACCTCTGCTTCGGTTGCATTAAAATCATGCAATCGTATACTGGTGGGTGAAATTACAGGATTAGGAAAAATATCTACATCCCCTATGCCCGAATTGGGGATACTCTTTTTTTCAGTGCTATTGTTTTTACTAATGAGCCAATGCTCGGGATCAATTAAAACCGTATCGGCAATAAACCCGATATCTTCTATAAAGTCCTGGCTATTCGCCGTATTATTCAAGATAACCGTTTTTTGCTGGTTTCCTTTTTTAAATGTGAGCGGTACCGGCATTTTAAAAAAAGATATGGCCGGGTGCGATGTTACCTGGCTTACATTAATTTGTACTGTTGCGATGCCCACCTGGCTCCAGCTAACTTTATAAGAAGGATACCCCTGGCCCCAATACCATTGGTTAAAAAAATCGGTTAAGTCTTTACCACTTACCTGCTCCAGTATAGCTTTAAGCTTTCCTGTTTGTGTAAATCCATAAGCCAGGCCAGGGGTATTGAGATATTGCCGAATGGCTGAAAAAAACAGGGAGTCGCCGAGTACAAATCGAAGCATATTTACTAAGTATGATCCTTTATTATAAGTAAGGCGCTGATCAAATATACGGCTCACACTACTGGTATCATTTACCCACACGGTACCCCCCGGCTGCGATGTAATATTTGCCAGCACCGATACCCTGTTGGCCATTGCCGAAGCCGGGTATTGCGTTTCCATATAAAAGGCAGCACAAAATGTTGCAAACCCTTCATTCAGCCAAATGTCTGACCAACTATTTGCCGTAAGCTTATCGCCAAACCATTGATGCCCTAGTTCATGTGCCATTAGGCTTTCATTGGCATTTACCAGGAAGGTAGAAGTTTGATGCTCCATACCGCCGCCCCATCCAAATTGTACATGGCCATACTTTTCTTTTATAAAAGGATACTCACCAAAGTATTGATTAAATAACTGCAGCGCCGTAAGCACTTTAGGTGTATTCGCCTCAAAAGAAGGCCTGCTTTCGGGGTAGCAATAAGTAACCATCGGTAAATGGATCGCCCCTAATTGTACACTATTATTAAACACCTCATAATTGGTAACAGCAAAGCATACCAGGTAAGTGGCAATGGGATACCGATGTTTCCAATGTGTAATGATATGGGTACCCGATGGCGTTTCAGATTGTAATAAACCATTAGAGGCAGCTTTATAAATAGCCGGATGCTTTATATAAATATCTATGCTATCCGTTTTATTACCCATAGCATTTTTGCAAGGCCACCAATCCATAGCGCCATAAGGTTCGCTCAAGGTCCAAATAACCGGGGTACCTATATGCTGCGTTTGTACAAAAGAACCAAAACCCGAATCATTGGGTATGCCCTGGTAATAAATAGTGATAGAATCCTGCTGGCCGGGATTTATATTTTCATCAAAAATTACTACTAATGCATTATTGGCCTGCTGGTAATTCAGCAAATTACCTTTTCGTTTTACGCTATCGGTATGCATAGCAGACTGAAGATCAAAAGTGATTGAACTACCGCCAGCATTTAGTTTAAAATATACAGTTACAGCACCTTTAATATACCTGATAGCAGGATCTACTTCCCATACACAACGAAAATAATTAATATCAAAATTTTCGGATGCTGAGCTTCCTCTTTGCATTTGCTTACGCATTTGGGTACGGCTAAAAGCATCTTGCTCCAGGGCCGCAATAGAAAACGGGCTTTTACAAAAATCTTTTTCTTGAGCTAGTGCTAAGCAAGGAGTTAGCAATAATAACAGGAAGAGTTGTTTCATTTTAAGGTTTTTTTAAACAATTTTATTCTTTCAAACTCTACTTTTGCCGGGCAATAAGACAATTTATTTTTCCGTTAGAGTGATCCGGGTAAATGATTGAACGTTGCTTTCGGCAAAATCTTATATTTTAATACCTAAGAAAAACATATTCATTGAAAAGAATAATTGTAACTTTTTTTCTGAGTTTTATTTTTTTACACGTCTTTGCAAATTTTTCTGATACTACCATAAAATTAGCAGCCGTAACCCATGTGCGGAATGCTAATCGTATTCTTGTAAGCAAAGCCAATGTTGTTTATCCCGAAATATTCGCAGGCCACGAAGAGGCATCCCTTTCTTATGCTGAAAAATTTACCAACCACCGCAGGGACTATTTAATTAGAATATATAAACGTAGCCAGAAATATTTTCCAAAAGCCAAAGCTATTTTAAAAAAATATAATATCCCCTCCGAATTTGCCATATTGATGGCCCTGGAAAGTGGGTTTAATGGCAATGCTGTTTCTCCCAAAGGCGCTGTGGGTTATTGGCAAATTATGGATGAGGTGGCAAAAGAATATGGGTTGCGTATTGCAGAAAATAAATCGAAGAAAACTCAAAAGAGTTCACATACAAAAACAAAGCCCGTAGCAGACGATCGGAAAAATTTTACCCGGAGTACCATTGCGGCTGCAAGATATTTACAAGACAGGGCAAGAAACTTAAATAATGACTGGCTTTTAATTGCTGCCAGTTATAATTGTGGCGTAGGAAATGTATGGAATGCGATGAAGAAATCGGGAATTGAAAACCCGGGGTACTGGGATATACAGCAATTTTTACCGGCCGAAACGAAGGCTTATGTGATGAATTTTATTACCTTGAACCTGGTATTTAATAATTATAAAACATTCCTGGAAGGTAAGCTGCAATTTAAAGATGTGTATGCTGTACCCGAAAATGTTTTACCGCAAGGTATTGATCTGAATATTTTGAATAAATTATTGTAAATTTTTACAGAGGCCATCTATTTCTAAACTTCTATTATATATATCGCAATTTTATTGATGGTTGATGGTTGCAAATAATATACGACCCCGATGGGGTCATTTTTTATTGGTTTTGTAAATCTATTCATATTTGATCCCTTCGGGATCATTGTTTTATTGTTTTTATAAAATAGATATTGCCCATTATTTGGGTTTAAGACTCAGCATGCTGATTTATTTTATTCGATCCTGATTTTGGAGATTTATAAAAAATGTTTTATTAATAATACTCTTTGATCGCAACGGGATCATTCATGTATTGATTTTTTGAAATTAGGGTCACCTCTCATTTCAATTCAATATATATATTATGGGTTTTTGTTTGTATTGATTCGACCCTTTTGGGGTTGAAGATTTATAAATACCTAATCGATACATATACGACCCCGACGGGGTCATATGTTTATCTGTTTTCAAAATTTTAGCATGTAGTATTGGGCAGAGTCTTTGGGGCTTTTCGACCCCCATTTCCCGATAAAATTGGGGATACCACAACAGGTAATTCATAAAAAAGCCTGGCACCCTTTTGCGTTACAATTAATATCATTTGATCGCAAC
>MKTX01000015.1 GCA_001898465.1 Sphingobacteriales bacterium 39-19
TAAATCTATATGTCTTGATTCATGGCCTAATTCAAAATTTAAATACGCCGGTGCTGGCGCCGAGGTTGCATGCAACAGTGGAGTAAGCACCATACACATAAAAACAAATTTAACAGTTTCTAAAAACGGTTATCTTTATATTTATACCAGCAACGAGAGCAACAATATTGATGTGTTCTTTGACAATTTACAGGTAACGCACACGGCAGGGCATATACTTGAAGAAACGCATTACTACCCCTTTGGTTTGGCCATGGCAGGCATTAGCAGCAGGGCGTTAAATAATATTGCACCTAATAATTATAAATTTAATGCAGGCAACGAACTGAATGAAAACTTTGGAATCAATTTATATGAAACCTTTTATCGTTTGCAGGATGTACAAACAGGCCGTTTTTTAAATGCAGACCCTTATGCAGAAAAATACTTTGGCCTTACTCCTTATAATTATGCGGCCAATAACCCGGTAAACTTAAATGATCCCTTAGGCGATCAAATGAAAGATTACGGGAGAATGCAAAAAGGGCCGGATGGTAATTATCATACCGGGTGGGTAAGTGAAATGATGTGGAATGAAAAAGGGTTCTTTAATTATGGTGAAGTATATGGCTTTAGCGGTGGTGATTTTGGTAGTAGCCATGCTTTGTATAATATACGGGGTATGTCATCACAATCTTTTTTAAATCAAAAGCAGTTATTAGATGATAATGCTATCTGGGATGTGGCAAAGGGACAATTTGGTTATTGGCGTTACAACAGTTTTGATCCAAGAAACAATGGTTATCAAGAAGCGGCAGCAAACAGCGATAAGTTGCAGGAAGTGGCTGTTGGTACTGGAAAAGTGTGGGTAGCGTATGAAGATCAAAGTAATTGGGATAAAGGTTCTAACTGGCTTTCAAATCTTAAGTTAGCAACAAGTTTAACAGTTGCCTGGGCTTTGGGAGTTACTCCTTCTGATAACATTACTTTTGAAAATTGTCCTGCGGCAAATGCAATGCGAAATGCTTATGGAGTTGGTCAGGCAAGAGATGCTTTTTATACTAAATATAAAGGTGCTACTGAATTAAGCGGTGCTTCTTACACTAATCATAGAGCAGGTTTTGGTTTAATGGGATTAATGAGAGCAGGAATAGACCCTATCGAACAATTTATTGGGAACTACAGAGTTGATATTTATCCACAAGGAAACATGCTGCAATTCACGCTTACAAACAATAGCAGCTTTACATCTTTCTCTTATGGTTACGGACCCTCTTGGAACGGAGGCCCTATGGGCAATTTTAATCAGACCTATATTTTTACAGAACCACTTAATTTTAACAGACTCAAATAAAGAACGATGAAAAAAAACATTATGAAGATTGCCTATGCTTTTCTTTTGTCTTCTTTTATTGGATGTCAAGGTTTTGTGAAAGATGAAAAAATTACAGGAAGGTATCATTTAGTTTCTATTGATATACCTGAGGATTTAACCTTGTGCTATAAATTGGAAAGCGGAGATTATAAAGGCGTACTTGAAGAGACTATTTTTGCTGTAGGCTTCAATGATAATTACATTATTGCCAAACAGCACCTATCTAATAATAGAGCAATTACTAACTATTACATAGTTCCTATTTATAAAGAAAATACCCTCTCTCCAGAGAAAGGAGTAATCGGAGCGCTCACATTAGAGCAATTTAATGAGAAGCGTAAAGAGTTGAATATACCAGATAGTGTAGAATTTACGAAAGTGATAGAAGATTTAAAATAAGTAATATAAATATTCTCACCCCTCTGGCGCAAATGTTCCGTATGTTCTCTTAAAAATAAAAAAAAATAATAAAATTTTATAAACCCAACATTTCCCCAATAAAACCTTACCGTAAACAATACAACGTGGAGTAGTAATACAAAAGCCCATGCTACCAGGGAACAAAAGATGGTTAAAGCTGTTTCCCGAAACCGGGCTGTATATCGGTTTCGGGGGCCTTTTTTTGTTCCTTTTTTGGGCAAGCAAAAAAGGAAATTACAAAATAGCTGAGGGTAAAATGGACTGAATTATTCTTACCCGTTCAAAAATATTTGCTATACATTTTTACTTGTGGTACGTGATGGTGAAAACCAGGTTGTGATAAAAATTTATGTAAGAAAAGCATACATTTAATCAATGAATTTTAATGTGCATTATGGGCCGCTGGTTAGAAACCGGGCGGCGGCAGTAATACAGCGCTTTATGCACTAATACAAAGCCCTTCCAGCGCCAGCTCGGTATTGGGAAACACTTCACTGGCCTCCGTTAAAAACGCATCCAGCAGTTCGTACTTAGATGAAAAATGGCCAATAATTAATTTTTTTACACCGGCCAGTTTTGCAATTTCAGCAGCTTGTACTGTGGTGGAATGAAAACGCATGGCCGCCCGGTCTTCTAAATCTTTCAGGTAAGTGGTTTCGTGGTATAAAAGGTCCACACCCTTTACTTTTTCAGCCAGGGTTTCATCAAACAGGGTATCGGCACAATAGGCATACGATTTTGCGGCAGGCGCTGCCGTAGTTACCTGGTTATTGGGTATAATATCTCCTTTCTTGTTTCGGTAATCTTTTCCTTTTTGTAATTCTTCAAAATAGGTGGCGGGAATTTCATAAGATCTTGCCCGCTCTATATCTATACTCCTGGGGTTTTTATTTTCACGGAATAAAAATCCCCAGCAATCTATTCTATGCTTCACTTTAAAACAGGTTACCGTTAATCGTTTATCATTGGCTAAAGGGCCTTCTTTTGTAATCCCATGAAAATATAAGCGAAAAGATAAAGTAGTATCGGCGGCTCTTAATTGTATATTGATGATTTCTTCGAGCAGGGGCGGGCCAAATACATGCATATCGGTAGTACGCCCCAGCAACGACATGCTGGTTAAAAACCCGATAAGGCCAAAATAATGATCGCCATGCAAATGAGAAATAAAAATATGATTTATTTTACTCCTTCTTATTTTATACCGAATCATCTGTTGCTGGGTACCTTCGCCACAATCAATCAGGTAAGCTTCATCCTGGGTTTGTAAAACCTGGGCGGTAGGATTTCTGCCATAAGCAGGTATGGCAGAATTATTTCCTAATATGGTAAGCGCCAGCATGCAGTTTTATTTTTTAAGGTATATTTATTTTGTGTGTAAAACGAAATTTTATTGATTTTCTTGTTCATCAAATCCATCCATAAGATCTCTTTCTATTTCTTCCATTTGTATCATATCCCAGGCTTCGCTTTCTGTGGGCGTCATGTTAAGCGGTTCTTCCAAAGGCAAATTGTTAAATACCGATTTTACCTGCTCATTCATTTCACATATAACAAAAGAATGGCCATGTGCGTAATACTGTTGCTGAATTTCCGCAATTTTGCCAGCATCCTGTACAGGGAGGTTATTTATCTCTTTTAGGTTTAAAACTACGTGGGGTGGGGGCTGCTGCATGTTTGATATTAAAAATGCTTCTAATTCGGCTGTCATAATAGCAGCGTTTACTCCTGCAAAAGGGGTAATTACCTTAAATTTTTCTTTGGTATCTATTTTGAAGTTCATACTACGGCATTTGCATCTAAAGTATGTAAATTAATAATAAATTCATTTTGATATTTTAAAAGAGTGACTGTGAAAGGCATTAATTAATGAAAAAACGGGGGTGATCCCACCTATTTTACCATTTTCTCTATTTTTCAACATATCAACATTTATTATTTTTAACAAACTGAACGCTGTAAATATTCGTTATTATTGTACCAATTAAACCCATAGCATGGATAATAATTTTTCAATACAGGTAAAAGAGATCATTTCTTACAGCAGGGAAGAAGCCCTGCGTTTGGGAAATGATTTTATAGGAACAGAGCACCTGGTTTTAGGATTGATACGGGATGGTGAGAATACGGCAATTCGTATCTTAAAATCGCTGGAAGTAGATTTATACGAGTTAAGAAAAGAAATAGAAATGGCAGTGAAAGATAAAACAGGGCAGAATATTGCCAATATCAATTCTTTACCGCTTACCAAGCAGGCCGAAAAAGTAATTCGCATTACAGTGTTAGAAGCTAAAGCGCTTAAAAGCCCCTTTGTAGAAAGTGAGCATTTAATGCTTTCTATTTTAAAAAATAAAGAAAATATAGCTACACAAATACTCAACCAGTTTGGTGTAGATTATGAGGCCTTTAAAACGGAATCTGGCGAACAAACCGAAACCCAGGCTCCCCGGGCAGAGTATAATGAAGATGATGAATTTGATGATGAAAAGAAATATGGCCAGCAACGCCCCCCAAAATCAGGCGGCAACCAGCCTAAAACAAAAACGCCGGTACTGGATAATTTTGGCCGGGATATTACCCGCCTGGCAGAGCAAGGCTCGCTTGACCCTATTGTGGGGCGTGAAAATGAAATTGAAAGGGTATCGCAGATCCTGAGCCGCCGTAAAAAGAATAACCCCATACTTATTGGCGAACCCGGTGTGGGTAAAACCGCCATTGTAGAGGGCCTGGCATTGCGTATTGTACAAAGAAAAGTTTCCCGTGTTTTATTTGATAAAAGAGTGGTAAGCTTAGACCTGGCCGCCCTGGTAGCAGGCACTAAATATAGGGGCCAGTTTGAAGAGCGCATGAAAGCCATTATGAACGAACTGGAAAAAAACAGGGATGTTATTTTATTTATTGATGAAATACATACAATTGTAGGAGCCGGCGGGGCAAGCGGATCCTTAGATGCTTCTAATATTTTTAAACCGGCGCTTGCCCGTGGCGAATTACAATGCATTGGGGCCTCTACCTTAGATGAATACCGTATGCATATTGAAAAGGATGGGGCGCTAGACCGGCGCTTTCAAAAAGTATTGGTAGAGCAACCTTCGGTAGAAGAAGCCATACTGATATTGAATAACATCAAAAGCAAGTATGAAGATTATCACAATGTAACCTATAGCCAGGATGCAATTGATGCCTGTGTAAAACTGAGCGACCGGTATATGACAGACCGTTTGTTGCCCGATAAAGCGATAGATGTATTGGATGAAGTAGGCGCCCGCAAGCACATAAAGAATATAAATGTGCCGGCCAATATTATTGAACTGGAAAAGAAAATAGAAGATATTAAACTGGAAAAAAACCGGGTCGTTAAAAGCCAGAAGTTTGAAGAAGCGGCCTCTTTGAGAGATACTGAAAAAAGACTGCAGGAAGACCTGGAAAAAGCAAAATCAGACTGGGAAGAAGAAAGTAAATTTAAACGCTACCCTATAGAAGAAGAAGATATTGCCGAAGTGGTTCATATGATGACCGGCATTCCTGTAAAAAGAATGGTGCAGGCCGAAACCGATAAGCTCCGCCGTATGGGAGAAGATTTAAATGGAGCTGTCATTGGCCAGGATCCTGCTATTTTAAAAGTAGTAAAAGCCATACAGCGCAACCGGGTAGGGCTTAAAGATCCCAAAAAACCCATTGGTACTTTCATATTCCTGGGACCCACCGGGGTAGGTAAAACCGAATTGGCAAGGGCACTGGCCCGCCATATGTTTGATAGTGATGATGCCCTCATTAGGATTGATATGAGTGAGTATATGGAAAAGTTTACGGTAAGCCGTTTAATAGGAGCGCCTCCCGGTTATGTGGGTTACGAAGAAGGTGGCCAGTTAACAGAGAGAGTAAGGCGCAAACCATATAGCGTCGTATTGCTCGATGAAATAGAAAAGGCCCACCCCGATATTTATAATATT
Organism: Sphingobacteriales bacterium 39-19; assembly: GCA_001898465.1. GTDB lineage: Bacteria > Bacteroidota > Bacteroidia > Chitinophagales > Chitinophagaceae > Ferruginibacter. The sequence goes on from MKTX01000015.1 coordinate 5,728, forward strand.
TTATTACAGGTTTTGGATGATGGCCAGCTTACAGATGGATTGGGCCGCCGGGTGGATTTTAAAAATACACTCATTATTATGACATCCAATATTGGTGTACGCCAGTTGAAAGATTTTGGTGATGGGGTAGGCTTTGCAACGGCGAACCGGCAGGAAAGCTCAGAAGAGAATAATAAAGCCATTATAGAAAAAGCGCTGAAGCGCACCTTTAGCCCCGAGTTCCTGAACCGGATTGATGATGTGGTAATATTTAATTCTTTAACAAAAGAAAATATTTTCTCTATCATTGATATTCTTATGAAGAATGTAATGACCCGCTTAAGTAACCTGGGCTTTAGTTTAGAACTTAGCCTGGAGGCAAAAGAGTTTATTGCCGATAAGGGTTATGATGTACAGTTTGGCGCCAGGCCTTTACACCGGGCCATACAAAAATACCTGGAAGACCCATTGGCCGAAGAAATATTGAATGGGAGTATAAAAGCCGGTGATATTGTGCTGGCAGATTTAGATAAAGAAACTCAAAAATTAAAGTTCAGTATTAAAGAAGAACCTAAAAAAAGAGAGAAGAAATCTGAAGCATAACACGTATTGCTTTATATATTTTAAAAGCCTTTGGTAATTACCAAAGGCTTTTTTTTGATCACTTAATTATTGCCAGGTTACAAGTACCCTAATCCAGTATATATTTCATCGTATGCAATCCCGCTGGCAAGTTTTCAACTATAGCCGTTACTTGTTGCAATGCCTTTGCCCTGGTTGTACCCGGGTTTATCAAAATATAAATTTAAATTATTTCAAAATCTTAATGAGTATCGATGTCTTCGTTATAAAAACCAGGCGAGGATGCCATCTCACATATTGTAAAATTCACTGTAGTTGGCCGGGTGGATGTAATGCTACTCAAAGTCCTGTTTTTTTTGGGGAAGGTTATATTTACGGGCGTTTATAAATTTTAAATCTGTTTTGTTTTCTTTGCTTAAATAAGATAACTATTTTGCCAGCAGTATTTTTTAATTCATTTTTGCAGAAATGGCAAAGAAGATAATTATTACCATCGATGGCTGGAGTAGTTGCGGTAAAAGTACACTGGCAAAACAACTGGCCACGGCATTAGGGTATGTGTATATTGATAGCGGTGCCATGTACCGGGCTATTACACTTTATTTTATCAGGAAAAATACCGATTGGAGTAACCCGGCAGAAGTAAAAGAAGCGCTTGAAGAAATCGTTCTGCATTTTGAATGTAACCCGGCTTCGGGTAAATCGGAAATATTTTTAAATGCTGAAAACGTGGAATACCTCATTCGTGACCTGGTAGTTGCAGAAAAAGTGAGCGATGTGGCCACCATTGCAGCCGTAAGGGATTTTGCTGTAGCCCAGCAACGCAGCATGGGCTTGCAAAAAGGAATTGTGATGGATGGGCGTGATATTGGTACCACCGTTTTCCCACATGCAGAACTCAAAATATTTATGACGGCCGATATAACCATACGGGTAGAAAGGCGTTTTAAAGAAATGTATGTAAAAAATCCCAATGTAACCTTAGCAGAAGTGAAAGCAAATTTAGAAAGCCGGGATTATATTGATTCACACCGGGAAGTAAGCCCTCTGCGGCAGGCAGAAGATGCCATATTATTAGACAATTCAAACCTTAGCATTGAAGAACAACTGGATTTTGCTTTGAAACTGGTGGCTAAAAAATTATAATACTACATTAATCCCTGCGCCACCTCATTTACCGTTTTTGCACCGGGGAACAAGAATACTAATTTTTGTATAACTTGCTCTACCAGTGCATCAGGGCAGCTGGCTCCACTCGTGAGCAATATTTTTACCGGATTTTTTTCAGGTAAAAAACGGTGGGTAAGGGTTTCATCCTTTTCAGGCATTTGATAATGTAAAATATCCCCATTGGGTAATATTTTTTCTTCATTCTGAATATAATAAGTAGGTAGTTGTGCTTCACATAGCTCTACCAGGTGGCTGGTGTTGCTACTGTTATACCCTCCTACTACAATTGCTAAATGTGCATTTTCTTGTAGCATACCATATACAGCTCCCTGGTTATCGTTGGTTGCATAACAAAGGGTGTCTCTGGTATCAGCAAAATGATTCTCCAATGAATCTGCTGTAAGATTATATTTTTTTTGCATCAATTGTTTCAGATAATCGGCAATACCCTGGGTATCGCTGGCCAGCATGGTGGTTTGGTTTACCACACCAATGCGTTCCAAATCTTTTTCAGCATTAAATCCTGCTGAATAACGATTATGAAAACGATCATAAAATTCTGCGATATCTGTTTCGCCTGAAATCATCTTGCCAAGTTCTACGGCTTCTACCATATCTTTTATTACCAGGGCTGGGGTGCCCGATGCCGCATGCGAAAAAGTAGCACGGGTTTCTTCATGCGTTGGTTTGCCATGTATGATAACCGTATAATTCTTTTTTGCAATCTGCTCACTGCGGTTCCATACTTTTTCTACAAACGGGCAAGTGGTATTATAGGCTGTAGTGGTAAGCCCAATAGATCGTAATTTCTCTTCTGTTTTTAGCGTGGTACCAAAAGCCGGGATCAATACAATATCTTCTTTAGTGAGTGACTCAAAGGGTATTATATTTTTACCCGATGTGTCCTGGATGAATTGCACACCCAGTTTCTTAAGATCGGCATTCACCCGGGGGTTATGTATCATTTCACTCAACAAAAAAATGCGGCGGCCGGGGTTTTCTTCAATGGTTCTGAAAGCAATTTCAATGGCATTTTCCACCCCATAACAAAACCCAAAATGGCGGGCCAGGTAAATTTGTACTGGCCCAAAATCAAGCAGGGTGGGAGAAAAATCTTTTTTCATTTTATCTTTCTCTTTCCGCTTATTTTTAATAGCTGTAATGAGGGTGCTCCTATAGGTAAAGGGAATGGTAAATTGTTTCATTATTTAAATTGCAGGTACAAATTTACAGCTTAATTTTGAATGGATTTTTTGTAAACGCTTTTTTGCTTCACAATTATGAATACGGCAACAGATGATACCTTACCCTGGATGAACAACACAAATGTGTATGAAGTAAATATACGGCAATATACAAAAGCAGGCACATTACAATCCTTTATTCCGCATTTATCCCGGTTACGGAATATGGGGGTAGAAACCCTTTGGTTTATGCCCTTAACACCCATTTCTCAAAAGAGAAAAAAAGGCAGCCTCGGAAGCTATTATGCCTGTAGCGATTATTGCTCCATAAACCCTGAATTTGGATCCCTGGATGATTTTAAAGAACTGGTAACAAAGGCCCATGCTATGGGTTTTAAAGTAATACTGGATTGGGTGGCCAATCACACCGGGTGGGACCATACCTGGACGCACCAGCATCCTGATTTTTATAAAAAAGAGGAACACACTGGCAGCTTTAAAACGGCACCCGGTATGGATGATATTATTGAGCTTGATTTTAGCAATCCCCACCTAAGAAAAGCGATGATTGATGCGATGGCTTTTTGGATGAGGGAATGTAATATTGATGGCTTTCGGTGTGACCTGGCGTTTTGGGTACAAGCCGATTTTTGGGTAGAAGCTAAAAATGAATTACAAAAAATAAAACCACTGTTTTGGCTGGGCGAATTCGATATGCTGGATCATCCCATGTATTTAACCGTTTTTAATGCTTCTTATACCTGGGCGTGGATGCATGCTACAGAAAAATTTTATAAATCTGAGGGAGTAAGTCTGGAAGATCTAAAAAAAATATTACATCGTTATATATCTTTTCTTCCAAAATTACCGGCCTGGTTTACCAGCAATCATGATGAAAATAGCTGGAACGGAACTGAGTTTGATAAATATGGTAAGATGGCCTTGCTGTTGCAGGTTTTCAGCCTTACATTTCCCGGTATTCCTATCCTTTATAGCGGGCAGGAAATTCCCAATACCAGGCAATTAAATTTTTTTGATAAAGATGAACTGGATTGGAGCAGGGGCTGCCAGCTGGAAGATTTTTTTAAAAAATTCCTTATACTCCGTAAAGAAAATAAAGCATGCCGTACCGATCAAAATTCAGCTATCTTAATTTTGGATACCGGCCACATACCCATACTGGCTTATATACGGGAGCAGGATGAAAATAAACTTTTTGTGGTTTTAAACTGTAGCGGCCAGCCCCAGGAATTTATACCTGTCATAAAAAAAGAATATGGCCTTTTTTCTAATATTTGGATCCGGGAGGAAATCCCTGTTACCCCCGGTACCCGTTTTAAAATGAACCCCTGGGAATACAGGGTGTACCAGCAAATACCTGCCTGATTTTTTTTATAAACCCAATATTCACTTTAGATGCAATCCGCATTTAAAAGATAATTTCCTTTTAGGATTTAATTATCTTGCAGCTATGCAGCAGTACTTACATTTACTTAAACATATTATTGACCACGGGAACGATAAAAGCGACCGCACCGGTACGGGCACCCGCAGTGTTTTTGGCTATCAAATGCGGTTTAACCTGCAGGAAGGTTTTCCTTTGGTTACTACAAAAAAAACACATTTAAAAAGTATCATTTACGAATTGCTTTGGTTCTTACAAGGCGATACCAATATTGCATGGCTCAATGAAAATAAAGTAAGCATTTGGAATGAATGGGCCGATGAAAGGGGCGACCTGGGCCCCGTGTATGGTAAGCAGTGGAGAAGCTGGCAAGGTGCCGGGGGTGAAGAAATAGACCAGGTGAAAGAAGTTATTCAGCAGCTTAAAACAAACCCCGATAGCCGCAGGATGATAGTAAGCGCCTGGAATGTTGCCGATCTTCCCAAAATGAAATTGATGCCCTGCCATTGCCTTTTTCAATTTTATACTTCTGCGCCCGGCGAAAACGGAAAACGAAAATTAAGTTGCCAGCTTTACCAGCGCTCTGCCGATGTGTTTTTGGGGGTGCCTTTTAATATTGCCTCTTATGCATTGCTTACCCTTATGATGGCACAGGTTTGCGATATGGAACCCGGTGAATTTATACACAGTTTTGGTGATGTGCATTTATATAATAATCATTTTGAGCAGGCCCATTTACAACTTAGCAGAACGCCTTATGCATTGCCTCAAATGATTTTAAATCCTTCTGTAAAAGATATATTCAGTTTTAATTTTACTGATTTTGATTTGCAGCATTATGAAAGCCACCCTGCCATAAAAGCGCCGGTAGCGGTGTAATTAGCTAATAAACTTTTTTCCCTGTTTGCTATGGCCAGTTAAAAAAGTTACCGGGTAAACCGGTCATCTGTATATCGCCAAAGCTGAAGCGGGTTTGTTTCTTTTAAAGCATCCGGCAGTAATTCTTCGGCTACATTTTGAAAAGCCAGGGGGCGGGTAAAACGTTTTATCCCATCGGGGCCTACGGATGTAAACAAACTGCTTGTAGTGGCAGGGAATGGCCCCCCATGTTGCATGGCAGGACAAACCTGCACCCCCGTAGGTACTCCGTTAAAAATAAAACGGCCGCATATGGATTGTAAAATTTTAATCAATTCTTTTTGTTGCCCCGCTTCCTGAACGGTTGCAGCCAGTGTACAAGTGAGCTGGCCTTCCAGGGATGAAGCTACTTGTTTCATTTCATTTATATCCCGGCAACATACTATGATGCAATAGGGCCCAAACACTTCCTGCTTTAATACATTGTTGGCGATAAAATCTTTTGCATCAATAAGGGTAAGCTGGGGCGTTCCCATTAAAGGTTGCCGGTTATGTTTGTTTGTTGATATAGTTTTTACATTTTCTTGTTCTGTACTCAGGCCTTTCTTATATTCGTAATTTTCATAAATTCCTACATTCAGCATGGCCACGGGAGTTGCCTGGCTCATTTTATCTTGTAAAGTTTTTAAAAATATATTGGCATCTGTATTCTTTTGAATAACCAGGATGCCGGGCTTGGTACAAAATTGTCCCGCATCTGTTAATATACTGTCAGATACTGTTTGGGCATAAGGTTCGGCCGATTCTTTCATTTTACCGGGTAAAATAAAAACCGGGTTGGTACTACCCATTTCAGCAAATACGGGGATGGGTTGCTCCCGGGTATTTCCCCAATCAAAAATTTGTTTACCGGCTTTATAAGAACCGGTGAAGCCTACAGCCTTTATTACAGGATGCTTTACTAATTTTTCAACCAGAGATAAATCATTGGCATGTACATGCATAAAAAGATGGGACGGCATATTATTTTCTTTTACGGCTTCCTCTATAATTCCGGCAACGGCATCACTGGTTGCAGCATGCTGCGGGTGTGCTTTTACCATTACACTGCAACCGGCCGCCAGGGCACAGGCCGTATCGCCCCCCGCAGTAGAATAAGCAAATGGAAAATTGCCCGCTCCAAATATTAATACCGGCCCTAATGGCACATTCATTTTTTTGATCACCGGTTTATTTTCTTCAGCCGGTTTTTGAATTCGTATGTCCATCCAGTACCCGTTTTTACAGGCATCGGCATAGCTGGTAAGTTGAAATGCAGTTCGCTTTAATTCACCCAGCAATCTTTCTGCCGGCAAATGGGTTTCCTTCATGGCAATTTGAATCAAGCGGTCTTTATTTTTTAATAAGCGTTCTCCTGTATCATGCATAAACCGGGTGCGCTGGCTTAAGGGTATTTCACGGTACTGGTCAAATGCTGATTTTAATGCTTCCATTTTTGCATTTATCTCGTGGATTTTCATATCGCTGTTCATAATCATATCATTTAATGAAATTGTTGTGCTGCTTTATTTTAAAAGCAATTATGCAGCCATTTACAGGATGTGTAATTGTAAATAGGCGCTGTATGTAAATTTACGTGGTAAAAAAACGTTTTTAAGTTGAACATATAAAAATAAATAGGTATCTTACAGCACTAAATATATACCCGTTTTAGAATGACTAAAACTTTATTATCAATTGCCTTTGCCCTCTTCTTTTTTTCTGCATCTGCACAAATACAAGATCAAGATCTTCTGAAAACAGATAAGCATGAAATTGCCATTAAACCCGGCAAACTGGTAAACATTTTTAATGCTAAAAAAGGAGAACTTGTAAAGCTTGAGTGTGTGGACGGAACAACCATTTCATTTACCGTAAATATGAATGTGTGGAACCAGGAACTGGTACGTACCCTGGGTGGAAAATTAGAAGGGAATAAAGAAACATTCATTACCCTTACCCAGGCAGATCTTAAGCAGGGAATCATTTATGAAGGAAATATTATTTCTCATAAATCAAACATTGCATTTAAAATTTTTACGGCTAAAGAGGGTACGGTTTACCTGCAAAAAACCACTAAAGACAATATCCTGGTTACTGATTAATGACCTTCAATTGCTTTATGAAAACATATTTACGATTTTTATTTTTAATTGTCTTTTTTATTTCGGGGCGGTTACTGGCGCAGCCTTATAATAGTTTGCCCGGTGCCCAGCATGTAATTTTCCTGGATTTTGATGGGTACACGGTAACGGGTACTTCCTGGAACAGCAGTTACAACGGGGGCAATCCTATAGTTTGTGCTGCTTCGGGCTATACCGATGCCCAGGTAAGCACTGTATTCAATATGATGGCAGAAGATTACCGGCCATTCAATATCAATATTACCACCGATGAAAATGTTTATAATGCAGCATCTATTCAGCAACGGATGCGGGTATTATTTACGCCAACAAAAAACTGGTATCCGCAATCTGCAGGCGGGGTGGCTTACTTAAGCACTTTTGGTTCTGTTTCAAATAAAGTGTGTTTTATTTTTACAAGCGCTTTGGGAAATGCATCCAATGCCGGTGAAGCGGGTTCTCATGAAGCCGGCCATACGCTTACCCTTCAGCATCACAGCGAATTTAATGCACTATGCGAAAAAACAAATGAATACAATAGTGGTACAGGATCCGGTGAAACCGGGTGGGCCCCCATTATGGGGGTGGGATATACAAAGAATATGACGCTTTGGAGCGATGTTGCTTCTAATTTTTCCTGTACCTATATGCAGGACGATTTAGCCGGTATTACCAGCGCCCCCAACAACGGTGTGGCTTACCGGGCAGATGATCATGGTAATGATATCAGTTCAGCCACCCCTTTGGTTTTGATGGGCAATGCTTTTAGTGATAGTGGCATCATTGGCACAAATACAGATGTGGATGTTTTTCATATTACCCTGGCTACAAAATCGTACATTAACATACAGGTGAACCCATGGAATTGGGGTAGTCCCAATACAAAGGCAAACCTCGACGTTTCGCTTGTTGTAAAAAACAGTACGGGGCAAATCATGAGGACCCATGAGCCATTAAATGTTTTGAATGCCTGGGTAAATAATTTATTGCTGGAGCCCGGTGATTATTATTTTCAAATAAAAGGAACAGCCAATGCAAACCAATCGGGTTATGGAAGCCTGGGTAAGTATTATATAACCGGGTTAGTAACTGCAGCATTGCCTATGCCGTTGGCCGCTTCGCTGGTGGCATCCGATACCGTTATATGCAAAGGGGCAAGTATTGATTTTTTTGACCAGTCGGAGGGCAGCCCATCTTCCTGGACCTGGACTTTTACAGGGGGAACGCCTGCCACATCGAATGTACAAAACCCGGTAAATATAATGTATGCCAATGCCGGTACCTATGCGGTAAAACTTACCGTATTTGATGGCCTTACCAACAGCAGCCGTACTTACAACAATTATATACGGGTGAACAACCTGCCTACTTTAAATATTGTTCCTTCTAACCCGTATATCTGTGGAAATAATACCACAACGCTGATGGCAACCGGGGCCTTATCTTATCAATGGAGCCCGGCCGGCGGATTAATAAATACGAACCTGCCCCGTACTACCGTAAATGGAATTTCTGAGAATACCACGTATACGGTATTAGGCACCGATGTAAATGGCTGTACCGGAAGTAAAGAGGTAACCGTGCAATATTTTCCGCCCCTGCAATTAATTAAATCACCTGCAACAGAAAGGGTCATTGTATGCCGGTATGATTCTACTGAACTTTCTGTATCCGGTGCAGAAAACTATACCTGGTCGCCGGGTACAGGCTTAAGCAATACCAATACGGGCAATGTAAAAGTAAGATTAGATGAGGGCAGCCGTTTTTATACCGTTACCGGTACCGATGCCAATGGCTGTTCGGCCAGCGTTTATTTTTCAGTATTGGCCAGGGCTTGCGATTCATTAGCAGCCAATGTTTTTGTAGATAGCTCGGCTATTTGTACACCTACTTGTGTGATGTTTACTGATTCTTCAACGGGTCATCCTACATCCTGGCATTGGAGCTTTCCGGGAGGTACACCTGCTACTTCATCATTACAAAACCCGGGGCTTGTTTGTTACACTGCTCCCGGTTCGTATGATGTGAGTTTAACCGTTTCGGATGGGGTAGATTTTAGTACCCGGGTTTTCCCAGGCCTTATTGTAGCTGCCGATATGCCGGTGGTAACCATGACGGCTCCTGTAATTCCACTTTGTAAAGGAGATACATCCGGCATTAAATTAAATGGTGCCCAATATTATATGTGGAGTTTTGATCCTTCCTTAATATTTCCGGCATTCCCGGATTCTATACGCATCATTCCCCAGGATACCACTACCTATTATGTAAAAGGGTTTATAAATGTATTTAATAATAATGGCTACAATAATTCAGGAAATAGTTTTGTGCAATGCAGTGATACCGAAAGCATCAGAATAAATGTAGTGAATTGCAGTACCGTGCCGCTTAAGATTCTTTATTTTACTGCCGTGCAAAATGGAGAGGCTGTTCTTACACAATGGAAATTCGCCGAACAGGAATCTGTTAACGACATCGTACTGGAACGTAGCCTGGACGGAATTCATTTTGAAACGCTTCAACAGGTTATGAAATCCCAAAATGACAGTTATCATTGGGTAGATAAGAAAATGATTGCCGGTACCCCCATCTATTATTACAGGTTGCGTTGCCAGTTAGAGGGAGGCAGAATGATATATTCCGATATTGAAAAAGTACGGATACAAAATAAAAACAATCCGTGGGTGAGCATCCGGCCAAACCCGGTAATCAATATCATGGAATTGGGTTTTATTGCAGATAAGAACGGGCAGGCGAGCCTTAGCATACATGATATGCCCGGGAAATTAATGTATAAAGAAACATTTGAAACAATAAAGGGATACCAGGATAAGAAAATGAATCTTTCATCGCTTTTACCGGGAGTATATTTGCTTCATTTACAAGTGGGCGAAAAGCAAATCACTCAAAAAATCATCCGGCTTTAGTTTGCTTTTTGTTTTGCATATGCTGCTTTCACTTCATCCAGCATTTTAATAAACTTTTGCACATCGGGGTCGTAGCCATATCCTTCCTGGCGCAGCCTGTTACCGGCATCATCAATAAAGAAATAAAAAGGTTGTGCATTGGCGCCAAATTGAGAGACCTGTATATCTGAGTTGAGGTCACCCAGGGTTTCAATTCTCTGGCCCAGCGCTTTTGATTCGTATTGTTCTTGTAAAGGAATTTCAATATCATGTACATCTACATATAATGATGCAATTACAAAATCTTCTTTTAATCTTTTCATTACCTCAGGATTACTCCATACGCCAGCTTCCATCTTACGGCAATTTACACAAGTAATGCCTGTAAAGTCAAGCATCAGGGGTTTATGTACCGATTTGGCTACGGCTTTGGCTTCGTTAAAATCAAAATAAGTGATCATCCCGAATTTTTTTACCACTTCGGGTTCCAGTACATGCATACGTTCAAAATATTTAACTGGCGCCGGAAGCTGGGCAGTATTTTGAATGGCAGGGCTGGGGATATTATTGTTTCCGATGTAATCCTGTGTACCCAATGGTGGTAAGAAAGCAGAAACACCTTTTAAAGGAGCGCCCCATAAACCCGGAACCAGGTACACCGAAAAGGCAAAAGCAGCGATAGCAAAAAATAAACGGGTAACTGAAAGATAGGGTACACCAAAATCATTTTTAGGTAATTCATCATCGTGGTGAAACTTTAATTTTCCCAACAGGTAAATACCCAGCAATACAAATATTACAATCCACAGGGAGAGATATATTTCACGGTCCAGTAAACGCCAGCCTTTCGACAGGTCGGCATTGGATAAAAATTTTAATGCCAGCGCCAATTCAAGGAAACCAAGGGTAACCTTAATGGCATTGAGCCATCCGCCAGCTTTGCCTAAAACGCTTAGCTTCGATGGGAAAAAGGCAAATAAAGCAAAAGGTAATGCGAGGGCTAGGGAAAAGCCAAACATACCCATAAGGGGGCCATAAAAGTTTCCTTTAGCAGCCAGTACCAGCAGGTTTCCAATAATGGGGCCGGTGCAGGAAAAAGAAACTACAACCAGGGTAAGAGCCATGAAAAAAATACCACTAAAGCTTCCAATACCTGCTTTTTTATCTACCCCAGTACTCCAGGAGGCAGGCAGGCTTATATCAAATGCACCTAAAAAAGAGATTCCAAAAACCAGGAATACAGCAAAGAAAACCAGGTTGGCAATCCAGTTACTGGCAAGTTTATTTAATGCCGAGGGCCCAAATAGAATGGTGATTAAAAAACCCAGCAAAGTAAAAATGAGAATTATAGAAATGGCATACCATATGGCATTCTTTCTTCCTTCGGCAGGCGTTTTACTGCGTTTGGTAAAAAAGCTTACTGTTACCGGTATCATGGAATATACACAAGGGGTAAGTAATGCCAGTAAGCCGCCGCCAAATGCGGTTAAAAATATCCAAGTTAAAGATTTATTGTCGGCTTCATTTATAGGCGCATCATCCTGCGATAACTGGGGTTCCTGCGAAGTGGCCGGCAGCATAAAATGAATATTTTCTTCATACGGAAGATATTCATCTCCTTTTTTTTCTAAGTAAGAAAAAACAGCTTTAATGTATAAGCTATCTGTATTTAAAAGGGTAAAGGTTTGTTTCCAGGTAGCAGAATCGGTAAAGTATTGCACCTCCATCCCCAGCGCTGGGTCTTTTTCTTTGATAGCGCCCGGCGATTCTGTGATTTTGGTAACCATTCTTTGGTGCAGGGAAGTATCAAAGCTAATAGAAGAAGCGGGCGCATCCGGTGAACCGGGTATGATGCTGTAAAGTTTTATACCGGGTGCAATACGGGCATGAATAATAAATACAGCTTCCTGGTTATTGAGCCTTTGTGTTTTATAAGTAAAACTAACACCGGTGCTGTCATTCGCAAAAAGCGAAATACCCGGAAGGCTAAATAAACTTATTAAAAGAAAAATCTTTACAGTAAATTTCATATCATGAATCTGGAGTAAATAAATAAGAAATGCTCAAAGGCATGGATACAAATATAAACAGGCTTTTAATAAGAATAATACCGGTAAAAGATATTAACGATTTGTAACGTAATTTACTGCTATCTGCAGGTTGCTGCCAGTGCAAAAAAAAAACGCTGCAAGTGCAGCGTTATGTACCACGTACGGGATTCGAACCCGTGATTCCTCCGTGAAAGGGAGGCGTCTTAACCCCTTGACCAACGCGGCATTCCGTTTTAAAGGACGGCAAAGATAATATGATGAAGATTGCCCACCAAATTTTTTGAAAAAAAGAGGAGCTTTGTACATCCGTTGCAGTGAGTGACACAACGATGCCGGGCTTGGCAGGAAGTATATACTAAAAAAATCACTTTTAATATCTCTTACATCTTGCTACCTTTGCCCCGCAAATTTCAACATTTTAAAATCAAAGATATGAGTACAATTAAAGTTGCCATTAATGGATTTGGCCGTATTGGCCGCCTTGTTTATCGCCAAATATACAATATGGAAGGCATTGATGTGGTGGCTGTAAATGATCTTACCAGCCCGGCGGTATTGGCGCACCTGCTTAAATACGACAGCGCCCAGGGGCGTTTTAATGAAGATGTAAAAGCTACGGATGATGCTATTTTGGTAAATGGTGAAACAATAAAAATTTATGCACAAAAAGATCCTGCACAAATACCCTGGAAAAATCACAATGTAGATGTGGTGCTGGAGTGTACCGGTTTTTTTACTGACAAAGGCAAAGCAGAAGCACATATTCAGGCAGGCGCCAAAAGGGTGGTAATATCTGCCCCCGCAACCGGCGATTTAAAAACAGTTGTTTTTAATGTGAACCATGATATTTTAGATGGTAGCGAAACCATTATTAGCTGTGCCAGTTGTACAACCAACTGCCTGGCTCCCATGGCAAAAGTGCTGAATGATAATTTTGGTATCCTGGTGGGTAGTATGACAACTATACATGCTTACACCAACGATCAAAATACATTAGATGCTCCCCACCCTAAAAATGATTTACGCAGGGCCAGGGCTGCTGCTGCCAATATAGTTCCAAACAGTACCGGCGCTGCTAAAGCCATTGGCCTGGTATTGCCGGAATTAAAAGGTAAACTGGATGGAGGGGCGCAAAGGGTTCCTGTAATTTCCGGTTCTTCTACTGAACTTATTTGCCTGCTGGCAAAAAAAGTAACACTGGATGAAGTGAACAGCGCTATGAAAAAAGCCAGTAACGAAAGTTTTGGTTACAATGAAGATGAAATTGTAAGCAGCGATATTGTGGGCATGCACTATGGCTCTTTATATGATGCAACACAAACAAAAGTAATTACGGCCGGCGATAATCAAATTGTAAAAACCGTAAGCTGGTACGATAATGAAATGAGTTATGTAAGCCAATTGGTACGTACCGTTCATTATTTTGCAAAATTGATAAGCAAATAAATTTTATTTTATTGTATTAAAAACCACAGTTATGTTACTGTGGTTTTTTTATGAACCGGGGCTGGCTGGCTTTTGAATAATTAAGTCATCGGTAAGCCGGTAAACCGGTATTTTTGCGAAAGTATTAATCATCTTTAAATTTTATTTATGACTACATTTTCCGATTATAATTTCAAAGATCAGAAAGCACTTATAAGAGTAGATTTTAATGTGCCATTAGACGATCAATTTAATATAACAGATGACACCCGGATGCGAGCGACTTTACCTACGATTCATAAAGTATTGAACGATGGGGGAAGCGTAATTTTAATGAGCCACCTGGGCCGGCCTAAAGAGGGCCCTGCAAATAAATTTTCTTTGCAGCATTTGGTGCCTCATTTACAAGAATTACTGGGTAAGGCGCCGGTTTATTTTGCCCATGATTGTATAGGCACTGAAGCCACTGAAAAAGCGGCTGCCTTAAAACCGGGCGAAGTATTGCTGCTCGAAAATCTTCGTTTTTATAAAGAAGAAGAAAAAGGAGATACTGCCTTTGCAGAAAAACTGTCGAAATTGGGTGATGTATATGTAAATGATGCTTTTGGTACTGCACACCGGGCACATGCTTCTACAGCCGTGATAGCAGCTTTTTTTAAACCCGGCAAAAAAATGTTTGGACTGGTGATGGATGGCGAAGTGAAAAGTGCTGAAAAGGTATTACACCAGGCAGAAAAACCTTTCTGTGCTATCATAGGAGGCGCTAAAGTATCTGATAAAATATTAATCATTGAAAATTTATTAAATAAAGCAAGCGATATAATTATTGGTGGCGGCATGGCTTATACATTCATAAAAGCAAGAGGCGGCCACATTGGGAATTCACTTTGCGAAACAGACCGTTTGGATACAGCGCTTGAAGTATTAAAACAAGCGACTGCTAAAAATGTAAGTATCCATTTGCCCGAAGATTCTGTAATTGCCGATAAATTTGATGCCCGGGCCAATACAAAAATATCGCCAAGCGACCAGATTCCCGAGGGCTGGATGGGGCTGGATATTGGGCCCAGGGCAATTGGTATTTTCTCTGAAATCATTCAAAAGTCAAGAACTATTTTATGGAATGGCCCCATGGGGGTATTTGAAATGGAAAAATTTCAGTTGGGTACAAAAGCCATTGCAGAGGCTACCGCCAGGGCCACGGCTGCAGGCGCTTTTAGCCTGGTAGGCGGGGGAGATAGTGTAGCTGCCATCAATAAATTTAACCTGGCAAACCAGGTAAGCTATGTAAGTACAGGCGGGGGTGCCATGCTGGAATATTTTGAAGGCAAAGTATTGCCGGGTATTGCCGCATTAAAAGAGAATGTATAAAAAAATGGATGCAGTACCATTTATGTATTTTCACCGGTGAATGAATAGAATAGTTTATTTTTATATACTTAAACCTTAAAACAAATTATTATGAAAGCGGGTATTTTAATTTTATTAATAGTATTGGTGGTCGTAGGCTTCATGGGTTGCAATGGATATAATGGGTTGGTGAAGCAAGATGAATCTGTAAAGAAAGCATGGAATAATGTACAAACGGAATATCAAAACCGGAATGACCTGGTAGGCAATTTAGTGAACACCGTAAAAGGGGCTGCTAATTTTGAACAAAAAACACTTACCGATGTAGTGGAAGCCCGGGCAAAAGCAACCAGTGTAAATATAAATGCCGATCAGCTTACCAATGAAAAAATGGCCCAGTTCCAGGCTGCCCAGGGGCAAATGAGTTCTGCCTTAAGCCGTTTATTGGTTTCAGTAGAAGCTTATCCGCAATTAAAAGCTACAGAAAATTTCACGAAGTTACAAGGGCAATTAGAAAGCATTGAAAATAATATAAAAGATTCCCGTAAAAAGTTTAATGACGAAGTGAATTTGTATAATACGAAAGTACGTTCATTCCCCATGAATATTTTAGGCGGTATGTTTGGCTTTAAACCCCGTGATGGTTTTAAAGCTGATGAAGGCGCAGAAAAAGCGCCCCAGGTAAACTTTGATCAACCTGCAAATGCAAAATAAACGCAGCCTTGGATATATCATTGGGGGCGTATTTGTTTTATTAGCGCTGTATGGCATATTTACCTATAATGGATTTATTAAAAAAGAAGAAAAGGTAAATAATCAATGGGCCGAAGTGCAAAATGCCTATCAAAGGCGCCTGAACCTGGTACCCAATTTAGTGAGTACGGTACAAGGGGGAGCCAGTTTTGAATCTGGCGTATTGGAACAAATTGCCGAAGCCCGCTCTAAAGCCAGTTCAGTAACCGTTAATCAACCAGATTCAGAAACCAATAACCGCCAGTTGGCAGCCCAGAATGAGTTGGCAATGGCTACGAACCAATTGATTGCCCGGGTGGAGAGATACCCCGAACTGAAAGGCACAAAAGCTTTTGCGGGCTTACAAGTGCAGTTAGAAGGAACAGAAAGAAGGATTAAAGTAGCCCGAAAAGATTTTAATGAATCGGTACAGGTTTATAATACGGCGATAAAAACATTTCCTGCCAATATCATTGCCAGCTTGTTTGGTTTTACACCTAAAGATGGTTTTGAAGCTTCTGAAGGGGCTGAAAAAGCGGTTGAGATTAAATTTTAGCTATGGGTATTTTATCATTATTTAAAAAAAAGAATTCCTTTTTTTCTGAAGAAGAGAAGCAGCAAATTGTGGATGCCATACGCACAAGTGAACGTACTACCAGTGGTGAAATAAGAGTGTTCGTAGAAAGTAAAAATTCATTTGTAGATCCTGTTGACCGTGCAGCACAGGTTTTTTTTAAACTGAGAATGGACCATACTGAGCACCGGAATGCAGTGTTATTATACCTGGCAATGAAGCATCATGAACTGGCCCTTTTTGCAGACGAAGGAATTTACCAGGCCATTGGTAAAGAATTCTGGGATCATGAAGTGGTATTAATTACAAGAGCTTTTAAAGCCGACCGGCTGGTAGAAGGCATAGTGAATTGCATTGTAGATATTGGCAAATTATTACAAGAAAAATTTCCATACGAACCGGAGACCGATAAAAATGAATTGCCTGATGAAATTGTTTTTGGTAAATAATATTGTAAAAGGCCTTTAAAAGCATGAAAAAAATATTCACTTTAGGGCTTGTATTTTTATTTTGTTTGCCGGTTCTGGCACAAAATAATTTTAGCCTGGATGCTTTATTGAAGCCCGGCTCGGCTCCGCATACTTTAGTAAATGATTATACCCAAACGCTTACGGCAGACCAGGTGCAGGCGTTGGAACATAAATTAGTTGCGTTTGATGACAGTACTACCAACCAGGTAAGTGTTGTAATTATACCCGGGCTCGATGGTAAAGAAATTTCTGATGTAGCCATACAAATAGGAAGGGCCTGGGGTGTTGGAGGAAAATCATTCAACAATGGGGTTTTATTGCTCATTGCAAAAAATGACCATAAGCTCCATATTGCCGTAGGCTATGGTTTAGAAGGGGCTATTACTGATTTATATGCTTCTCAAATTATTGAAGATATTATTGTTCCCAATTTTAAGGGAGAAGATTATTACCGGGGCATTGATATGGGAACCGATGCCATTATGGATGCAGCCCAGGGTAAATATCATGTTGCCCGGGAAAAGAGTGCAGGAAAAATTCCGGCCCGTACCATTTTCCTTATTATTTTCCTGGTTATTATTTTCCTGGTTATAATAGGAGGCGGTGGTGGAAACGGCGGTTCTTTTATGAGCCGAAGAGGATATCGTGGCTTTAACGGCCCCTTTATATTCCCAACTGGAGGGAGCGGGGGCAGTAGCTGGGGTAGTAGTGGCGGTGGTTTTGGTGGCGGCAGCGGGGGTGGATTTGGCGGATTTGGCGGCGGTAGTTTTGGGGGAGGCGGAGCCAGTGGCGGATGGTAAATAAGAAAATACAAAAAACGCACTGAATAATGCGTTTTTATTTTTATAGTAAGTGAAATTAAAATAAACCAAAGAGGGTACTGTCTATTTGCGAAATAATTTTACCCAGGTCCTCATCATTTTCGGCAAATTTATTTGTATCGGCATCTATAATTAATAATTTTCCTTCTTTATAATTATCAATCCATTGATTGTAGTAATCATTTAATTTTTTAAGATAATCTAACCTGATATTTTCTTCATATTCCCGCCCTCTTTTTTGAATTTGAGCTACCAGTGTGGGTACTGATGCTTTTAAATAAATCAGTAAATCGGGTGGCTGTACCATGCTCTTAAGGGTTTCAAAAAAAGTATAATAATTATTGAAATCTCTTTTTCCCATCAGCCCCATATCATGAAGATTGGGAGCAAAAATATTGGCATCTTCAAAAATGGTACGGTCTTGTATTACGGTTTCTGTGCCCCGGTGAATTTCTAATAATTGGGTAAGCCTGCTATTTAAAAAATAAATCTGCAGATTAAAGCTCCAGCGGGGCATGTCTTCATAAAAATCATTTAGATATGGATTGTGATCTACATCTTCAAAATGAGGGATCCATTTATAATGTTTACTCAGTAACTGGGTAAGCGTGGTTTTCCCGGCGCCTATATTTCCGGCTACTGCGATATGTTTTATTTTTTTCGATTTTGCCATAAGTATGAAGTAGAATGTTCAAAGTATGAAATATTAATCAAAAAAATAAATTAATAATTCATAGGAGAAATTATTTTAAAAACTTGCATTAATAATACTGTAACCCCATGGATTGCCTTACTTGCAAAAGTGTTGCTGCAGCGCTTTTTCGGGCTTTTTCTGCGCCTTTTTCCATCACTTGCTTCAGGTACACTTCATCCTGCATGATATCTTTTGCTTTTTGCCTGATGGGGGCAATAAATGTAACCATATCTTCAGCGAGTTGCGCTTTCATATCACCATACCGGATTTTGGCCCCGGCATAATCGTTTTCAAATTTTTCAAGCACTTCAGCAGGGCTCACTAATTTCATTAACAAAAATATGTTTTCAATATAATCCGGTTTGGGCATATTGGGTTGCGTGGGGCCGGCATCTGTTTTCGCTTTTTTTATTTTTTTCCGAATGCTTTCATCATCATCGGCCAAATAGAGAGTGGCCATACTGTTTTCACTCTTACTCATCTTACCGGATCCATCAAGCCCCGGAATTTTTACCAGGTCTTCTCCAAAATTAAAAGCTTGCGGTTCGGGAAAAACATCAGCATACCGATGATTAAAACGCTGTGCAAAATTACGGGTCATTTCCAGGTGTTGTTCCTGGTCTTTACCCACGGGAACATATTTTGCCCGGTGTACCAGTATATCAGTAGCCATCAGCACAGGATAGGTGAGTAAACCGGCATTTACATTTTGCGGATGCTGCCGTACTTTATCTTTAAAGGTTGCCGTTTTTTCGAGTTCACCTTTATAGGCCAGCATATTTAAATACATATATAATTCTGGTATTTCAAAAATATGGCTTTGGCAATATAATGCGGCTTTATCCGGATCCAGGCCGCAGGCAATATTTTCAGCAAGCACCCGGTATACGTTTTGCTTTAATTCTTTGGTATCGGGATGCGTGGTGAGTGAGTGCAGGTCGGCCACCATAAAGAAGCACTCATAATTTTCCTGCATTTTAATGTAATTGCGAATGGCGCCAAAGTAATTACCCAAATGCAGGTAACCCGTAGGCCTGATGCCACTCATTACTATATTTTTTGATGCCATTTCACTGGCTGATTGTTGTACCATAACCTAAAATTACATGCTGGCGAAGATAATAAACCCCCATTCAATCTCGCTAAAAATGTGATAAATACCATAAAGAAATTGTCTCAACTGCTAAAACGATTGTTTATTTTTGTAACTATGGAGGTAAATGATAAATTAATAAATAAACTGGCCGTATTGAGCCGGCTTCGTTTTAATGAGGATGAAAAGCAAACAATAAAGAAAGACCTGGAGCAAATGATTCATTTTGTAAGCAAACTGCAGGAAGTAGATACCGATGAAGTGCCTCCTTTGCTGCATATTAGCCAAAACGTAAACTGTATGCGTACAGATATTGCAGAAGGAACCATAAGCAGGCAGGAAGCATTAAAAAATGCTGCTTTGCATGATGATATGTATTTTAAAGTGCCAAAAATTATTAAAAAATAATGGATAATACCGCCGTACTTCACTTAGAAGAGATTCGTAAAAGTTATTACCTGGGCAAGCAGGAACTGCCGGTACTAAAAGGCATTACCTTAGATATTTTCAGGAATGAATATGTGGCCTTAATGGGCCCCAGTGGCAGTGGCAAATCTACTTTAATGAATATTTTGGGCTGCCTGGATTCTCCCACAGGAGGAAAATATATTTTAAATGGCAAAGATGTTAGCCGCATGCCCGACGATGATCTTGCCGTTGTGCGAAACCAGGAAATTGGATTTGTATTTCAGCAATTCAATTTATTGTCACGCCTTACTGCTGCAGAAAATGTAGCGCTACCCCTCATATATGCCGGCATCAAAAGAAAAGAAAGAATTGAGCGGGCCCATGAAGTGCTGAAAAGAGTGAAATTAGATGACCGCATGGATCATAAACCCAATGAATTAAGTGGGGGCCAATGCCAGCGTGTGGCTATTGCCCGGGCACTCATTAATAATCCTTCTATCATCCTGGCCGATGAACCTACGGGCAACTTGGATTCTAAAACTTCGTATGAGATCATGGATATCCTGGGCCGCATCCACAATGATGGCAATACAGTGGTTTTGGTAACGCATGAAGAAGATATATCAGAATTTGCACAAAGAATTATTCGATTAAAAGACGGGCTTGTGGAAACGGATATTAAAAATGCCAATCCAACCAAATCTGCCCTTGCACTTTAAAATAAGGAACTATGGCACTTAAAATTTATACCAAAACGGGAGATGCGGGTAAAACAAGTTTAATAGGTGGTACTAAAGTACCGAAGAGCCATATTCGGATTGATTGCTATGGCACCATTGATGAATTGAACTCGCATATCGGTATGGTTTCCGATTTATTTGAGGATGCAGAAAGCCATTCTTTATTACGTACTATACAAAATAATCTTTTTGTTATTGGCTCCTCATTGGCCTGCGACCCAGATAAAGATACCGGTATGCATATTCCCGATTTAAAAGAATCGGATGTGGAAGAACTGGAACATGCCATCGATAAAATGAATGAATCTTTACCAGTGATGCGCTGGTTTATTTTGCCGGGAGGGCATCCTACGGTATCGGCAATACATATTGCCCGTTGTGTTTGCAGGCGTGCAGAACGAATATGCGTACACATGCAGCAGGAAGGGCTTTTTATAGAACCCCTCATTATTAAATATGTAAACCGGTTGAGTGATTATTTGTTTGTATTAGGGCGGTTTGCCGGGGCTTCATTAGGCGTGGCCGAAATTGCATGGCATGGCCGTACTAAAAAATCTTAAAGCTCATCCTCTTCTATAACCGGCAGGTTCTTTTTATTTACCTGGTCTGCTTTTCCGGGTATGTATTTCTTTCGGATATACTGTGCAGGCTTAAATTGAAATATATTATCATCAATGGGTAAAAAAGAAATATCTGTGGCACTATAAACAATTTTCTGTTTATTGTTTTTATGAAACTCATACTGCATTACAATACCAGGAATACATTTGAACATGGGTTCTGCAGCCCGGGCTGTTTTATTGGGCCGGGCCGGGTAGTAATAAATTATCAATTCATTTTGATCGGGTAAAATCAGGAATGCTTTTTTACACCAGTAATTAAGTATTTGCAAACTGTCATTTGTAAACCGGCAGATAGCGCTATCGTATTTCTTATTGTATTCTTTCCATTCTTTAGCATCCAGGGCCATATAATATTTCGGCTTGCCCGATTCTTTTGTAATTACGGCTACTTTTTTTGCAGGTAATGTTACAGCAGTAAAATAAATATATTGAATACGCATGAGCGAGGCAAATACCAGTTTGGCTTTATTGCCTTTTATATATAGTGTTTTAGCGCCGCCATTATAAGTTTCGGCAATGCTTCTTTTATTTTTTGCATCTATAGTAAGAGTGTAAGTAATACTATATTCTTTTTTAGCAAAAAGATCCGTTAGCCCGTTCAGGCTATCCGCTACGGGGGCTGTACTTGCATTCATACGGCCATTATTTGCAGTTGCCAGGCTGTCATTTTGTGCTTGTACCGGTGCATATAATAAAATTAAAAGAAGAATTGGAATAAAATGTATTGCCCTTTTCATGTGTAAAAATTCCGGTTTTTTTTTAATATACCACATTAGAAAATAATATTGCCCAGGTCAATGGGATCCATGGGGTTCTTACCAGGAATATGATCAAAATACCGGCTATCTATTTGCTGCCATTTCAATAATCTTTTTTTCATTTTTTTAGCTACGTTACGGGGCGCTCCATTACGCCGGGTACTATACATCTTTCGCATCAAAGTTCGCATGCCTTCAGAAATACTGATGGATGTACTTTTATCAATCCTGAGTATTACTTTTTCCTGGTCGGGGGCAAATATAAAGGAGGGTATTTTGTTATTAGCAAAACTGGCAAAGCTGCCAATAATGTCATTGTCAATAATTTTTAAATCCTCCCCGTTTACCTGCATGATGCTTAGGGAATGGGTTGCAGGAGCCGGCTTACTGTTTTTATATTTTGGCTGTAGCGGATTTTTAATAGCAGCAGTAATCATTGCCGTACTATCTTTTTTTATTGGGGCAGGTGCAGCAGAAGGGTTTATATGTGCGATAGATTGCGGGAGGGTAGTGGTCTTTTGGGTATCCAGTAATTTCCAAATTGCAAAAATAAAAAGTAAACCAGCGGCAACCGCTATTGCTTTTTTAAAGATAGGGATGATAACTGTTTTACGATTTAAAAAAGTACGTTTAAATATTCTTTTCTGTACTTTTTTATCTGCCTGTTGTGCATCCTCTTTTAATTCCCTGAGTTTTGATTCCAAAGGAGCTGTCTCAATACTTAAAAGTACCTGTTCAAAGGTTTTATGGGCTTCGGGCGGGGGGATGGAATGGTCTTTTAATATTTCAATTTTTTTATCAAAAGCCTGGTCTTCCTGTTCTAATTTTTTTATAATATTCGTGTACAACAAAGCCGGGGGCTCCATACAATAATCCTTTAAAGCAAGTAATATGGTATCGGGATTATTCACTTTCTTGCGTACCTAATAATTTTTTAAGATAAATACGGGCTTTATGCAATTTTGATTTACTGCCATTTTCCGTAATATTTAATATTTCTGCAATTTCTTTATGACTGTACCCTTCGATAATATAAAGATTCACAATAGTGCGGTAACTATCTGGTATTTTTTGTAATAATTTAATAAGATCCAGCATATCTAATTTTGCATGAACACTTATTTCTTTTGATACGATATTGATATCATCATTAATCTCATCATAGGATATTTTCTTCTTTCTTAACTCATCTAAGCACACCGTAACAAATATTCTGCGGGCCCAGCCTTCAAAGGAACCTTCGAACCTGTAATTTGGCAAGTTCCTGAAGAGCTTGATGAATCCTTCCTGGAAATAATCATTGGCAGTATCAGTATCCTGTGCATACCGTAGGCACAAACTGTACATTTTACCGGACAGGGAATTGTAAATTTCCTTAAATGCCCGTTGATCGCCATTTGCAGCTTGTTCAATTAAGACGTGTGGGAATGTTGAGATGTTTCCGTTACTATTCATCCAGGTGTAAGTATTCTTAAAATAAGGAAAGTTAGCGGCTACAAAGATACAACCTTGAGTTTAAAATTAATATTTATATGGTTGGTTATAAAAAGAAAAGGCTGTAAATACAGCCTTTTTGAATGTACCGGAGAGCAGACTTGAACTGCCGACCTTCGGGTTATGAATCCGATGCTCTAACCAGCTGAGCTACCCCGGCTTAAGGATTTATGATTTCCTGAAAAGTTCCTGTGCTTTTTTGGGCTGCAAAAATAGTAGTTTTTATGTAGCCATTAAAATCATTTTACATCATTTCAGTAAAATACTTATGAAAATAGGGGATTGTTTCTATACCCTTATAAAAATTAGCCATATTGAATTTTTCATTCGGGCTGTGTAAATTGTCGCTATCTAAGCCAAAACCCATAAAAACAATCTTAATTCCTAATTCTTTTTCAAATAAAGCACAAATCGGAATACTGCCGCCGCCTCTTACCGGTATGGGCACTTTACCTAACGTGGTTTCTACTGCTTTAGAAGCTGCCTGGTATGCGGTGCTGTTTAATGGAGTAAGATAAGGTTCGCCTCCATGATGCAGGGTTGCTTTAACGGTTACATTTGCCGGGGCAATTTTTTCCATATGCTGAATAAGCATTTCGGCAATTTTATCTGATTTTTGATTGGGAACCAGCCGGGCAGATATTTTTGCGTATGCTTTTGAGGGTAATACGGTTTTTGCACCTTCACCGGTATATCCTCCCCAAATTCCATTTAGCTCCAGGGTGGGGCGAACACCGGTACGCTCATGGGTGGTATATCCGTTTTCTCCCCATAATTCTTTTATACCCAAATCTGCTTTAAACGCTTCTTCATCAAATGGCGCTTTTGCCATCAGTTCCCTTTCGGCCGGGGTGCTTTCCAGCACATCGTCATAAAACCCCGGGATGGTAATATGATTATTTTCATCGTGTAAAGAAGCAATCATCTTTGCTAAAATGGTAATAGGGTTTGCCACTGCGCCTCCATATACGCCGCTATGCAGATCCCTGTTTGGGCCGGTTACTTCCACTTCTATATAGCTAAGCCCCCTTAAGCCCACATCTAAACTGGGCGTTTCTAAACTTATCATGGCGCTATCGCTTATTAAAACACAATCGGCTTTAAGTAATTCTTTATGATCTGCAACAAATTTTCCCAAATGGGGTGAGCCAATTTCTTCTTCGCCTTCAATGCAGAATTTAATGTTATTATTAAGGCTGTTTGTTTGCACCAGTATTTCTAATGCTTTTACATGCATATAGAACTGGCCCTTATCATCGCAACTGCCCCGGGCAAATATTTTCCCATCTATTACAGTAGGCTCAAAAGGAGGAGTTTTCCACAGTTCTAAGGGCTCGGCGGGCTGCACATCATAATGGCCATATACCAATACGGTTGGTTTTTTGGGATCTATTATTTTTTCTCCATATACAATGGGATGCCCATCGGTAGGATATATATTTACGGTATCGGCACCCGCATCCAATAACCGTTTTTTTACCAGTTCTGCACACTGTAGCATATCTTTTTTATGCTCTGATTTAGCGCTTACACTTGGTATGCGTAATAATTCAAATAACTCTTCTAAAAAGCGGTCTTTATTTTTTTCCTGGTAATCTTTCCAAGCCTGCATAACATTAAATTTTATAGTAAAAAATGGTTGCTAATATACTCTAATTTCAGAGGATAAAATGAGGAAAGAAAATAATTAAATTTTTATGAAATAATTCACTACCTAAATACGTTTACTCCCTAAATTTGCAGCACGATTGCTAGTCAATTTATCAGCCTTTGTGTAGTTCCATTCTCCTTTTGTTGAATGTTAGTATGCAAAGGCTGAGTCAATTTTATACAAATTCATTTTATTTTTTGTAAGCTTTATCCCTTCTTTAAAATAATGAAGCACCCCCCTTGCCCCGTGCAGGAAACATTCAAATAAAGCGGTTTTAATTCCCTATTACCTCGTATACGGCATCGGGTAATTGGGGTAATAGTCCTGCTTCAAAATAGGTTTTGCAAAACGAAGTACAATAGGCTAATATTTTTTCTTTAACATAGGCATCACTCATTAAGATTTCACTGGCTTTTAATACACTGTACGTAAGGGGTATGTTTTCAGTATTTTCTATCGCCTGGGCCAATAGATCAATTCCCAGTCCCTTATCTTTTTCTTTACCAAGTTCATTGATCATCCAACTTAAAGCGTAAAAATTATTTTTTACAAATAGCAATACATATACCAGGTTGCCGGGTTCGGGCATCACGTTATAGGGTGAGTCTAAAATATTTTGGGTAAGGTAAGATTTCTGTATGTCAGTAGTTTCTTCACTTCCTATTAATTGTATGAGTCCCTGTAATGCCTGGGGGTAAATACTAAGCCATCTGAGTTTTCGGCGAATTTCATGAACCTGTTCTTCCATCTGGCTAAAGCAATGATTACATGAATCCCAGAAAGCAAGTACTTCTTTTATTTCTGAATCATAAATTTCAGCAATAGTATAGGCTTCTTTTTTTTGTTTTTTCCAGTCCAGGTCTTTTAATTTTTTCCTTATTTTTCGGGGCCTGGATGCCGTTTCGCCAATCCATCCTTCCTGCTGTAAAATTTCATTCAGTTCCTTTGTTGCTTGTGCCCGCTTTTGTAAAATATAATCTTTGCAGGAAGAACTTACTTTGGGCATGGGTTCAAACTCTTTTATAAATCCATCAAAATAATCAATGCTGCCAATCCCGTCTTCTAATTTTTTAAAATGGGCTTCCAGCTTATCGAATACTTTTTCGTTGTGTATTTTTTTGTAAAGTTTACAAAGCCCTTCCAGCATAAATAAAGGTGTGCGGGCATTATTTTGGTATAACCACCAGGCGGGGTTTTCTTCTTTTTGCGCTTGTTGTAATAAGTTTTCAACTTTATTCAAATTTAATTCAAAACGCTCTCTTCCTTTTTTCATAATAGCTAGTTGGCTTGGTTTGCTTTTTTTTTAATTAATTATTGTTCAAAGAAGGCCACGCCGCCGCCTACCCATTCTTTATCTTTATTATACCGGGTGCCTATCATTTTACCTTTGCTTAGCCGGGCAAGATTGTGCACAGCTACCGGCCTTGACCAATCATTTTTCCAAAAATAAAATAAACGTATTTCGGCTTTGGCCGGTTCATCGGGGGTTTTAATTACCGGGGCATAAAATACTTTTCGTTGCAAGATCCAGTTTTCAGGATCGGGTATGGCGTCAATATCAGATTGCTTCACATCAATCACTACTCCCATACCGGCAAATGAGAACAAGGGTTTCAAAACATAATCTTCCAGATTTACCGGCTGGGTAAGTTCATTTAAGAAAAAAGTTTCCGGCACCTGGGGATTATCAATAAAAGGAAGCGTAAACTTACTGATCCGGTAAAACCAATTTGGGTGCGGCGCCCATTCTACGTTATAGGGTTTTGTGAGGTCAATGACGGGGCCCAGGTTTTCCTGTTTCTCCAGGTCATCAA
This sequence comes from Sphingobacteriales bacterium 39-19, assembly GCA_001898465.1. Taxonomy (GTDB): domain Bacteria; phylum Bacteroidota; class Bacteroidia; order Chitinophagales; family Chitinophagaceae; genus Ferruginibacter. Next base: position 32,672 of record MKTX01000015.1, read on the forward strand.
AAATGATCCGGTTATAAATTCTTTTAACCGGTATTCTTTCGCCATCCTTCTCGTAATACAGGTTTTCGCCATCTGCTTTTAATTGGGTGAGGCATACAATTTCAATTCCCAATAATTGTTGTGTACAGTAAAAATCGATGCGGGTTTTTTGTTGCTCCGGTAATACTTCCAGTAAGATTACATGTTTGGGGTTCAGGTTGCCTACAATTATTTCTTTTAGTAAGGCTACATAACTTTCTTCGTGATAGCCATTGAGGTAAGCTGAATAGTTAGCGGGAATATCTGCATAAGCGGCGGTTAGCCTGCTGTGCATGGCCTGGAAGCCAAACAGCGAAGGGAAACCCTGCATTTCTATTAACTGGGGTTCCAACTGGCCGTTTTTATTTTCACAAACCCCAAAATCAAATACAATAAATTGCGTATGGGCATCTTCATTGGGTACGCTTAATCCTTTGGGTATACTGCGTTGAGTAAGTTCTTTAAATTTGGGGTCTACTATTACATCAATAATATCTTCGCAGGCATCCAGCATTTTTTGTTTAAATTCTTTGGATACAAAAATGGGTGTTTCCGCATTTCTAAAATCCAGTGCGCCGGGATGTAAGCCTTCCACTTGCTGCATATAGGCATCATATTTCTCCGGTGTAAAACCGGCATTGAATTTTTCCCTTAATTTTTTTTCCATAATTATTATTTTATCCGGGGTACTAAAAGTACTGATATTTTTTTCTGCATGAATTCATACATATTAAAACCGGTTAACCCGGAATGGATGTATATTCATTTCGGTGGGTTTATTTTGTATTATTTGGGAAACCAGCAACCCGGTGCCGGTACATTGTGATATACCGAGCATGGCATGCCCGCCGGCGATAACCACATTATCAAAACCCGGCATTTTGCCGATATAGGGGAGTCCATCGGGGGATACCGGTCTTAACCCGCACCATACATTCTCCTGCTCAGGCATGGTGATTTGCAAACCGGGGTAATACATTTTTATATTTTGATAAATGCCCTGCATACGGCGCATCAGGATTTCATGATTCATTCCACTGAATTCCATTGTGCCACCAATACGCAACCTGTGCTGCCAGGGTGTAATGGCGCAACGCCCTTCTACCAAAATAGCCGGGTATAAAATATTTTTTTCTACCTCCTCATACGTATGGCTATATCCTTTTCCGGGTTGTAATAAAATATGGGTATGCAATAATTTGGCAACCTGGGCAAGCCAGCTTCCTGCTGCAATAATTACATGGCCTGTTTCTAATTTTTGATTTTGGGTAATCACCGCAGTTACTTTATTTTCATTCTTTTCAAAAGCGCTTACTTCTTCATTCAATATAAATTGAACTCCATTTTCCGACAGGTATTTTTTTAAAGAATGCATGAACATACCCGGGTGAATATGGCAATCATCTTTAAACCAGATGGCACCGATCACATTGGTTTCTACATGCTCTTCCATTTTCTGCACTTTTTGCCTGGAAAGCTTTTCTACCTGCAGGCCAAATTGTTCGGCCATGGACATGAGTTTTTCTTCATGCTGTAATCCGCTGCTGGTGCGGCAAAGCATAAAACAACCTTTTTCTTCCATTTTAAAATCATCTCCAATATCTTTTCTCACTTCGTTTATCAAACTCCGGCTTAGTTGTAAGATATCATTTAAATGCACTGCATTTTGCAATGCCCTTTTGCTGCGGGCATTACGCTTAAAATGCCAGGCCCATTGCAATAGTTCTTTATTAAGCCGGGGCTTTATGTAAAACGGGCTCTTGCTATTAAACAAATGCAATAATCCTTCGGTAATGATGCCTGGCCGGGCAAGGGGCATAAAGTGGCTGGGCGAAAAATACCCCATATTCCCAAAGGAACAATTATCGGTAATCTCAGTTCGGTCAATTACAGTAACAGCCTGCTTGTTTTTATGAAGATAATAAGCACAACAAAGGCCTATAATTCCACCTCCTACAATAATGGTATGATTGCTTTGTGCCATGTTTCCAAAGTTCCGAACTTTAATTTAATTTTGATATAATAAAAAAATGGAAGCGTACGGAAAAATATTATTGATTGCCATGCCTGCATTTTTGCTCCTGGTATTATTTGAAAAATGGTATGGCTGGCGTAAAAATGAAGATACGGTAAATACTATGGACATGATCAGCAGCCTGGCGAGTGGTGTTACCAATGTTACCAAAGATGTGCTGGGCTTGAGTATTGCCATTTATAGTTATGGCTGGATGGTTGACCATCTTGCTATTATTTCTATACAGGCAACCTGGCTCACTTATTTTATTGCATTTATAGCTTTAGATTTTATGGGTTATTGGGTACATCGTATTCAGCATGTATATAATTTTTTCTGGAATGGGCATATCATCCATCATAGCAGTGAAGAATTTAACCTGGCCTGCGCATTGCGGCAAAGCATAAGTTCTTTTGTAAAAATATTTGCCATTTTCTTATTACCCGCAGCCTTATTAGGCGTTCCTGAAAAAGTGATTGCCATAGTGGCGCCACTGCATTTATTTGCACAATTTTGGTATCATACCCGTCACATCCATAAAATGGGTTTCCTGGAAAGAATAATCGTAACGCCTTCGCATCACCGGGTACACCATGCGATTAACGCCGAATACCTGGATAAAAATTATGGACAAATATTTATTTTTTGGGATCGGCTTTTTGGTTCTTATCAGCCCGAATTACCTCATGTAAAGCCGGTATATGGCATTACACGACCGGCTCAAACCTGGAACCCTGTTAAAATTAATTTTCAGCACGTAAGTTTGTTGATAAAAGATGCCTGGTATACCCAAAGCTGGAAAGATAAATTCAGGATTTGGATGATGCCCACCGGCTGGCGGCCGGCAGATGTGGCAGAAAAATATCCAATATCTAAAATTGATGACGTGTATCATTTCGAAAAATATAATACCTCCGCATCGGGCATACTTACTTCTTTTTTTATTGCCAAATTGCTGTTGTTACTTTTATTCATCAGTTACCTGTTTGCACACATTGCCAGGATAGGCTCACCTGGTATGTATGTGTACGGGTTATTTATTTTTTTGTATGTATATGCTTTAACCGAAATGATGGATAAGAACAAGTATGCCCCATTATGGGAAACGGGTATGGCATTGTTGGGCATATCTATCTTTATAAAAACGGGTGATTGGTTTGGCGCAGCCACATTATTGAATCCCGTTATTCCTTTTGCAATCCCTTTTATTTTAGCGGCATCTGCTCTTTTTTCTTTTTGGATAAGCCATATAGAGAACTGGGGCTTTACTGCTGGCCCTTACCAGGTTGCAAAACCCTGACCTATTTTTAATTTTAATTTTTTTTTCATGATAACATTATTAGTGGCCGCTGCAGATAACGATGCGATTGGTAAAAACAATAAACTACTATGGACATTACCCACCGATATGAAATTTTTTAAAAATACAACCTGGGGCATGGTAGTAATCATGGGCCGTAAAACTTTTGAAAGCCTGGGCAAAGCTTTACCCGGGCGCACCAATATTGTAATTACTTCAAAAAAAGACTGGACTGCCAAAGATGTACAAACAGCACATAGTATTGATGAGGCTCTGGAACTGGCTGCCCATTCAAACTGTAAAGAATATTTTATTATTGGCGGAGGCGAAATTTACAGGCAATGCATGTCTATTGCAAACAAAGCACTCATAACAAGGGTGCATCATTCTTTTGATGCAGATACTTATTTCACCGGTTTTAATCCTGCAGACTGGGTGTTGAAAGAAAAATTAGATTTTACGAAAGATGAAAAACATGACTATGATTACAGTTTTGAAACCTGGGTAAAGAAATGAGTTGACCCGTCAGGCAAATGCACGGGGATACAGTTTTTTGCCTTCTGCCAAAACCTCCCGGCTTATCTTTTCAATAATGATAATATTCAAAATAAGTAAAAATAAAAACAGTATTGCCAGAACTTTATTATTATTTTCAAAAACAAATGGGAAATACAAGGGATACCAAAACCAACCAAAAAATGAATGCATTTCAATTTTTTGCATCATTAATAATTTCAGCTTCGTATGTTTCATATTTCTACCGATTACCTTTACCAGGTAGGTAATAGCTATAACGGTTGACGCATAATAATAAATTTCAGCATCAATAAACTCTGATAACATTATTAATAAAAGTAAAATACTCCCGCTTATTAATATGTTTGGCCAGTAAAATAAGTTTTTAAACCCCTTCCACCATAATTTATTTCCTTGTTTTCTTACCTGTACTTCTTTTTCCTGTACAATTTTAGAAAATCCAAAAATGCCAAATCTTTTGTAAATAACCTTTACTGCTTCTTCAAAACTCAAATGGCGGTCTTTTGAAATTTCTGCTTCAATTTGTAATGCCAGGTGGTCTACAAGCTCACATTGCAGGTCGTACCAGCGTACTCCTTTTTTATAAGTAAATCTAAATAGTTCCTGAACCTGTTTTTCGTTTAGTTTCATCATCAAGCATGTTTAAGTTGAAGGAATGCCTGCATTTGGGTGATGAATTGTTTTAACTCATTTAATTTAAATAAAGATTCTTTTTTCCCTTTTTTAGTAATGCTGTAATATTTACGGGGCCTGTTATCTGCCATTTCTATCGTTACATCCAGCAGGCCTTCTGTTTCCATCTTATGGAGTGCAGGGTATAATGCACCTTCCGTTAAATGAAACTGGCCTTTGCTTATCTCGAATACTTTTTTTGTGATTTCATACCCATACATCTTTCCTTTCTCCTGCAACAGGTTTAAAATAATGGTATTGAGAGATCCTTTGAATAATTGCGGATTTACAGCCATATCCAAATATACATAATTATCTTGGGTATGGCAGGATGAAAAGTGAGAAAATAAAAAACCGGTACATTTTGTACCGGTTTTTTTTCAAGGCTGGCGCCTAATTTTTATTTTCAAATTCTTTACGGATTATATTGAGTGCAGCGCCGGCCTTAAACCATTCAATTTGTTGTGCGTTATAGCTATGGTTCACTTCTATTATGTCAGTACTTCCATCGGCATGATGTAATACTATTTGCAAGGATTTGTTGGGGGCAAAGGAGGTAAGGCCAATAATATCAATGCTGTCATTTTCTTTTATTTTATCATAATCATTTTTATCTGCAAAAGTGAGAGCCAGCATCCCTTGTTTTTTTAAATTGGTTTCATGTATGCGGGCAAATGATTTTACTAAAACAGCCCTCACACCCAGGTGCCGGGGTTCCATGGCAGCATGCTCCCGGGAGGAGCCTTCTCCATAATTTTCATCACCTACCACAAGGCTTCCTACCCCTGCAGCTTTGTAAGCTCTTTGTGTATTGGGAACACTGCCATACTCGCCGGTAAGTTGATTTTTTACAGTATCGGTTTTATCATTAAAATAATTTACTGCTCCTATTAACAGGTTGTTACTGATGTTATCTAAGTGACCTCTGAATTTTAGCCAGGGGCCAGCCATAGAAATATGATCTGTAGTACACTTGCCTTTTGCTTTTATTAATAATTTCAACCCCAGGAGGTCTTTTCCTTCCCAGGCGGCAAATGGGGCAAGCAATTGCAATCGTTTGCTGGCAGGAGATACTTTCACTTCTACCTGGCTGCCATCTTCTGCCGGTGGTTGAAAACCGGGATCATCTACCGCAAAACCTTTTGCAGGCAATTCATCGCCTATGGGTGCATCCAATTTTACCCTTTCTCCCTTATCGTTTACAAGTGTATCTGTTAAAGGATTAAAAGTGAGATCACCGGCAATAGCAATGGCTGTTACTAATTCGGGTGAGGCTACAAAGGCAAATGTGTTTGGGTTTCCATCTGCACGCTTTGCAAAATTTCTATTGAAGGAATGAACAATCGTATTCTTTTCCTGTTTTTCAGCGCCCATCCTGGCCCACATACCAATGCAGGGGCCGCAGGCATTGGCAAATACGGTAGCCCCCATTTTTGAAAATACATCCAAATAACCGTCCCGGTCAATGGTATAGCGAACCTGTTCACTTCCGGGGGTAATAGTATATTCTGATTTTAACGTTAAACCTTTTTTAGAAACCTGGCTGGCAATGCTAACTGCCCGGCTGATATCTTCGTATGATGAATTGGTGCAACTCCCAATAAGCCCTACTTCTACTTTGGTAGGCCAGCCATGTTGTATTGCGGCTTCTTTCATTTTAGAAATAGGGGTTGCTAAATCGGGTGTGAATGGGCCGTTTAAATGGGGTTCCAGTTCATTTAAATTAATTTCAATTACCTGGTCAAAATATAATTCAGGATTAGCATATACTTCCGGATCACCGGTTAAATGATTTTTTATTTGATTCGCCAATGTGGCAATTTCACTGCGGCCGGTAGCATGTAAATAGCGGCTCATACTTTCATCGTAACCAAAAGTAGAAGTGGTGGCGCCAATTTCTGCACCCATATTACAAATGGTTCCTTTGCCGGTACAACTCATGCTGGTAGCGCCTTCTCCAAAATATTCCACCACGGCGCCGGTTCCTCCTTTTACGGTAAGGATACCTGCTACTTTTAATATTACATCTTTGGGGGCAGCCCATCCATTTAGTTTTCCGGTAAGATGAATACCAATTAATTTAGGCATTTTAAGTTCCCAGGGCAATCCTGCCATCACATCACAGGCATCTGCACCGCCCACACCAATAGCTATCATACCCAATCCTCCGGCGTTTACTGTATGGCTATCGGTACCTATCATCATACCACCGGGAAAAGCATAGTTTTCTAACACTACCTGGTGAATAATGCCGGCGCCCGGTTTCCAGAAACCAATACCATATTTATTAGATACGGAGGCCAGGAAATCATACACTTCGCTACTTTCATTTACAGCACGGGTAAGATCGGTTTTACTATTTACTTTAGCTTCTATTAAGTGGTCGCAATGTACCGTGCTGGGAACCGCAACCCGGGTGCGCCCGCTCTGCATAAATTGTAAGAGTGCCATTTGTGCCGTAGCATCCTGCATGGCAACCCGATCGGGTGCAAAATCTACATAAGAAACGCCTCTTTCAAAAACATGAGTGGCGGCACCCTCCCATAAATGGGCATATAATATTTTTTCAGTAAGGGTTAGCGGTTTGTTTACTACTTTTCTTGCAGCTTCTACTTTTTCGGGAAATTGCTGGTAAAGCTTTTTAATCATCTCAATATCAAAGGCCATGGTAGGAGTTTAGAAGGTGAAAAATGGGTGTTATTGGGTTCCTGTTACCGAACAGCATCAAAAAAAACCGGAATATAACCTGCTTTTTTTTAACTGAATGTGTGCAAAATTATAATAATTGGAGCAAGTCGAAAAACTAAAAAATTTCTATTTTTGCAATCTCTGTGATGCCAGTAAAAAAATGATGTAATTATGAGTGCACTTAAGCGTTTTGTTGAATTAAAAGTTTTTGGTGTATGTGCTGCCATTGGCGATAAAGTGGGAATTGCAACCGAAACAATCCGTAAATACTTTATTTACCTTTCTTTTATTACCATGGGTTCGCCGGTAATTGTGTATTTATTTATGGCCTTTTGGCTCAACATTAAAAGATATATTTATAATGCCAGGCGTAACCCGGTAAAATATTCCTGAATCTTATATAACTGCTTTTTGCAGGGCTACTAATTTTTCCAATAAATTTTCGAGCAAATCTAGTTTTAGCATATTGGCGCCATCGCTTTTAGCTAGGGTAGGATGTGGATGTGTTTCTATAAATAATCCATTTGCCCCGGTTGCAATAGCTGCTTTTGCAATCGTTTCTATGAGTGCCGGGTTGCCCCCGGTAATGCCACTGGTTTGGTTGGGTTGCTGTAAAGAATGGGTGCAATCCATTATCACGGGTACTTCATGCACTTTCATCCAGGCGATATTTCTATAATCCACTACCAGGTCCTGGTAACCAAAACTATTCCCTCTTTCTGTAAGCCATACTTTTTCATTTCCTGCATTTTTAATTTTATCTACTGCAAATTTCATAGATGGGCCACTCAGGAACTGTCCTTTTTTCACATTCACAATTTTACCTGTTTTGGCAGCCGCTTCCAGTAAATCGGTTTGGCGGCAAAGGAATGCCGGTATTTGTAAAACATCTACATAGTTGGCAGCCAGCGCAGCTTCTTCGTGGGCATGTATATCGGTAGTTACGGGCAAGCCCTGTTTTTTTCCTACCGATTGTATTAAAGCCAATGCCTTTTCATCACCAATACCGGTAAATGAATTTCCACTGGTGCGGTTTGCTTTTCGGTAAGAAGCTTTAAATATATAGGGGATCGATAGCTTTTTACAAATACCGGAAACTTTTTCAGCAATAGCAAAAACCATCTCCTCATCTTCTACCACGCAGGGGCCGGCTATTAAGAAAAAGTTCTTGTTATCATATTGTTGACCTGCAAAAAGGGTTTCCATGTATTTTTCCATACTGCAAATTTACCGGGTTCTCATTTTCTTCTAGTTAATTTTTATTGCGATTTTTTAAACTGTTAATCTATTAATTTCGTGTTCTTAAATTTCGGTATGCTTAAAGAAAAAATCCTGGTGATTGGTGCCAGCGGGCAAATAGGAGTTGAACTTACGCTGGCTTTGCGTAATATTTATGGGAATAACAATGTGGTGGCTTCGGATCTTAGAGAGCAAAACCCCTTATTAGAGGGAACCGGGCCCTATGTAAGTCTGGATGTAATGAACAAAGAAATGCTGCATGTCCAGGTGATCAGGCAGGGTATTACTCAAATCTATTTATTGGCGGCTATTTTATCGGCCACCGGTGAAAAAAATCCAAATCTTGCCTGGAACTTAAACATGCAGGGTTTGCTGAATGTTTTGGATATTGCTTGTGAAGAACAAATTCATAAAGTATATTGGCCTTCTTCCATCGCCGTATTTGGCCCTACATCTCCCAAAATAAAATGCCCCCAGCAAACTATAATTGAACCGGTAACCGTATATGGCATTAGCAAGTATGCCGGTGAATTTTGGTGTAATTATTATCATAAGCGATATGGGGTAGATGTTCGCAGCATGCGATACCCGGGTTTAATTAGTTATAAAAGCGCTCCGGGGGGCGGTACTACGGATTATGCTATTGAAATATTTCATGAAGCACTGGAAGAAAAAAAATACGAATGTTTCCTCAATCCCAACACCTATTTACCTATGATGTATATGCCCGATGCCATAGAAGCAACCATACAACTCATGGAGGCGCCCGCCAATAAAATCTCAATACGTACATCTTATAATGTTTCCGGCATGAGTTTTTCTCCCCAGGAAATAGCAGATGCCATTAAGCAGCATATACCGGGATTTAAAATTAGTTATAAGCCCGATTACCGCCAGGTCATTGCCGATAGCTGGCCGCAAAGCATTGATGATACCATCGCAAGGCAGGATTGGGGCTGGAAGGAAAAGTATAATTTACAGGAAATGACTGCCGATATGCTTAAAAACCTGGCATTAGAATCAAACCACATACTTTAGCTGTATGTGTATTCATGGCCTTTCAAAATAATACTTCATTTTCCCGATCAGAAAGGGGCCGTTATACCCCCTTTTTATTTAATTAATCCCCTTATTAACAATAATTTAAATAGTTTATTGCTAAAAAATATGATATTTCAAAAAACTACTCTAAATTTGCCAAGATTTATAAACCAAAAAATAACATTTAACATGAAAAAATTATTAATGGCTGCTTTTTTTACAGCAGTAACAATGGGTGCTTTTGCACAATCAGAAAAAACACAACCCCTGCATTTTAGTGTAGGATTAGATGCTGCCTTACCCTTTGGTGATTATGGTGATGTTTACTCATTCGGCATTGGCGGTTCTGTACAAGGTAACTACTGGTTAGACAATACCCTGGCTTTAACTTTAAGTGCCGGGTATATGAACTATTCTGGTAAAACAGTTAATGGTTTCAAATATTCAAGCGCTGGCATGGTTCCCGTTTTAGCTGGTATTGAATACAACTTTACTCCCAATGTATTTGCTTCAGGCCAATTAGGTTTAACTTTTGGAACTGAAAAAGGTGCCGGAAGCAACTTTACTTATGCACCGGGTGTAGGTTACCGTTTTACTGAAAATTTTTCAGCCTTATTAAAATACACAGGTATGAGTGTGAAAGGTGGTGGAAGCTCATTTAGCGCTGCCGGCCTGCGTATTGCTTATACTTTCTAAGTAAAATTGAACTTATAAAAAAACCGTTTCATGTATTTGAAACGGTTTTTTTGTACTTGTTAAAAAAGAGCTTTTATTATTTTAATTTAACCTTCTGCGCATGCTCAATGCAGGTTTATGCATTCTTCTTACATTCCACAAATCAATGAGGTTAAAATGCCCTTGCTCACATTCTTTTAAGGTACCCTTTGCCAGTGTTTCAGGTACTTCTGCAAATGTGTTTTTTAATTGTTTTACAGGTTTGTAACTGGTTTCGTCTTTCGTTTTCATAATCGTCTTTTATTTTTATAATTAAGATCTTCTTTATTGCCCCGCAAGGTACGCCAAAACAGCTTGCTGGCAAAGCTTTATTGGTATATTCGGGCTTTAACAGGTTTAAGTGGAAAAAATTCTTTAAGTATCCTATATCTTTGAACTTTCACAATAAAAAAAGCTAATTTTTTATATCGCTGATGAAAAAACACGTATTTGTTTTCGTATTCATTTTCCTAAGTTTTAGCAGCCTGTTATGGGCTCAAAAAAATGAAAAGCAAGACACTTTTTTCCTGAATAAAAAAAAGGGGTTATTGGGGCGTATTGGTAAAAGCATCAGCCGTAATCCTGCTCCTGCTGCCGTTCGCATTATCAATCCATTTGAACCCTTTTCAGGAGAAATCATCCGGGAAATAGAGATCATCCCATTAGGTTTTGACCGGGATATAAATGATTCAACCATTATTAAAAAATCATTTTTTACGGATGTTGCCAATGCTTTGCATAAGGAAACAAAACATAAAATTATTAGCCAGTATCTTTTATTTAAAACCGGCGACCGGGTATTACCATTCTTAATGGCTGATAATGAAAAATATTTGCGTGACCAGGAGTTTTTAAAAGATGCCAGGATTATTATAAAAGCAATACCAGGTTATAACAATAGTGTAAAAGTGTATGTAATTACCAAAGATGTGTTTTCACTGGGCGGTAATGTAAAAATGAGCAGTAAAACAAAAGGCCTGGTAGAACTGAAAGAACAAAACCTGGCAGGTAGCGGCAACTATATGGATATCTCTGCCTTTTTTGAAAAAGAAAGAGACCCCAGCCTGGGGTTTGGGAGCAACCTGACTTTCAGGAATTTTAAGGGTACATTTTTAAACTGGACCACCGGATTTAAAACCTATAATAATTCATTTAGCAGCAGTAAGGCAGAAGAAAACAGTTTTTATATCATCCTGGAAAAACCCCTGGTGAGCCGCTATACCCGCTGGACGGGGGGCGCCGAATTTGATTTTAATATAACCAGTAACGGCTATCATGGAGATTCTGTATATCATAGCGATTTTGCTTATAGCAGGCAAATCGTAGATGTATGGGGTGGATATAATATTGGCGCCGGTATAAAAAAAGAATCAGACAATGTAAACAGGCTAAGGCATTTTATTGGTGAAAGAATATTTTATACCAAATTTTATGATGTACCGGGTAAGTATCAAAACAATTATAACTTTAACTATGCCGATATCAATGGCCTCCTGTTTTCCTATACCTTATATAAACAGAACTTTTTTAGAACAAATTTTATTTATGGTTTTGGTAGAAATGAAGACGTGCCCGAGGGCATATCGGCAACCGTAGTGGGCGGGTACACCAATAAGAGCGGGAAAAAGCGGGCCTATTATGGTTTGGGTTTTGAAGGTACCGGCTTATCACCCCGTGGATTTTTTACAAACTATGTTTTGCGTAGCGGGGCATTTGTAAATAATAAGAAATTAGAAGATATCGATGTATTGGCACGCATTAACCATTTTACCAGGCTGCGGGAATTGTCGGCCTATTGGAAAAACAGGAATTTTATTGACCTGTCTTTTACCCGGCAAATAAATTACCGGTTAAATGAACCTTTATACTTAAGAAGCGAATTTGGCCTGCCTTATTTCAGGGATGACTCAACCACATATGCAGAAACACGTACCACGTTAAAAGTAGAATCTGTATTTTTTAATATGCACAAATTCCTGGGCTTTCGGTTTGCCCCATTTGTGTTTGGGGGTGTAAGTTTTTTAAACCCATTGCAGGAATCGTTTAAGAAAACGCATGCCTATTCTGCTATGGGTGCGGGAGTAAGAAGCCGGAATGAAAACCTTATTTTTGGGAGTATGGAACTTCGGGGATACTACTTTCCACGCACTGTGGGTACGATGCGTAATTTTAGGGTGGATTTTACAACCAATCTGCGGTTCAAATACAATAGCCAGTTTATTCGTAAGCCCGATTTTATTTTTGCAAATTAATACTATGTATTCAAAACAAGAGGCTGCTGTAATCAGGCACCGTTTTTGGACGGCGTTGGGAAAGTACCTGGCTCCCATACCTTTTGCCGGTAATGAAAAACAAAATTGGATAAATTATAAAACAGGGATTAAAAATATATTTTTTAAAACTTTTGCCGATAACAAAAAAGCCAGTGCCTGTATTGAATTGGCCATGGCGAGTGAAGAACAAAGAGAAAAAAAATTTCACCTCTTGTTGAATTTGATCAAGCAATCCGGATCCAGTTTAAAAGATTGGCAAACCGAAAAAAAATCGTATAATGAGCAGGGTAAACCGGTTGCCTTAATTTATATGGATTTATACCCGGTAAATATTTATAAAGAAGAAGATTGGCCCCTGGTAATTGGTTTTTTAAAAGAGAAAATGATAGCTTTTGATGCATTTTGGACTCAATATAAAGATATCATTGAACATGACCCCGGTGCAAACTGTATTGATAAATAAAAAATAGTATGCAAACAAAATTTTTAATTTTCGCCCTTATATGTATAAGCCTGGCGGCATGTAATAATTTTAAAGAAAAAAATATGGAAAATAATCAACAGCAGGCAGCCATGCAATCGCCTGCTATAAAAACAGCATTGGTTAATTACCAGGATGGCTCCCTCACCATGAACGGGTTTGTAGCATACGATAGTGCCAAAGAAGGAAAGCGACCGGTAGTACTGGTTGTACATGAGTGGTGGGGGCTTAATGAATATGTAAAAGGCCGTGTGGATCAGTTAGCGGCTTTGGGTTACCTGGCTATGGCGGTAGATATGTTTGGCCAGGGCAACATTGCGAATGACCCGCAGCAGGCCATTGCCTTGAGTACCCCCTTGTACGAAAACCCGCAGATGGCGAAAGCCCGTTTTGATGCCGCATTGCAGAAAATTAAAACCTTTCCGCAAGCCGATACGAATAAAATAGCCGCCATTGGTTATTGTTTTGGAGGAACACAGGTATTGAATATGGCGCTAATGGGTGAGAACCTAAGCGGGGTAGTGAGCTTTCACGGCGGTTTAGAAACGGTAGCACCTGAAAAAGACAAATTAAAAGCCAAAATATTAATATGTCACGGTGAAGCTGACAGTTTTGTTCCAGCCAGCATGGTTGCTACATTCAGGAAAGGTTTAGATTCCATAGGGGCACAATATATTTTTAAATCTTACCCCGATGCCCAGCATGCTTTTACCAATCCGGCATCTACCATGAACGGGAAAAAGTTTAATCTGCCCATCTCTTATAATGCCGCAGCAGATACCGCATCCTGGACTGAAATGCGTTTGTTTTTAGAAGACTTGTTTACATAAAATGGTAAAATATCCTATTAAAAGTTATTGTGTAATATTTGTGAATAAAGCAGGGGTTACTAATCTTTCATTTTGGAATTAAGATATTCAGGATATATAAAATATAACTTATGACTACAAAGAAAATAACTTTTATGCTGCCTGCAGAAACTGTGGGTGAAGCAACCCAGGCATTACTGCTGGGCGAATTTAATAACTGGAATGTGGATGAAGGTATTTACCTGCAAAAACAAGAAGACGGCTCTATGGTTGCAGAACTTCAATTAACAGCAGGTAAAACATATCAATATCGCTATTTATTAAATGATGGCCGCTGGGTAAATGATAATGGCAATAAAGCCTATTCTGAACTATATGGCCATATCATGGAAAATTGTGTAGTAGCAGTGGCGGAAACGCAAGATAAAAAAACGGTTGCTGTAAAAAATAAAGTTCCCAAAAAAGAAAAGCCGGTTTCCGGAAAATCAAAATCAACACTTCCTGCCAAAGTAAAAAATGACCTTACTAAAATAGAGGGTATTGGCAGGCAAATTGAAAGTATTTTGAAAAAAGAAGGCATCATTAATTACGCATTACTGGGTAAAACAAGTAAAAAGAAATTAAAAGAAATTTTAAGCTTAGCAGGCCCCAAATTCAGTATGCATAACCCCGGTAGCTGGCCCCGCCAGGCAAAACTGGCGGCAGCAGAGAAATGGGATGAATTAGCGATTTTGCAGCAGGAATTAAAAGGCGGAAAATAATTTTTTGAAATCTATAAAACGAAAGGCTGAGTGAATCAGCCTTTTTTTATAGCCAAATATCCAATAAATTCGCCCATAATTTCAAAGGAATTGATAGTATTACTCGATAAAAAGCAGTTAGATTTTACCATCCGCCGGCTGGCGCATCAATTGGTAGAAGAAGATGAGGATCCCGGGCAACTCTTATTTGTGGGGTTACAACCCAGGGGGCTGGCAATAAGCAACCCCATTATTGAAAATATCAGGCAAATTGTGCCGGGTAAGCAAATCAGGTATGGCTTGCTGGATATTACTTTTTACCGTGACGATATTCGTACAGAATTACACAAAGCCAGTAAAACCGATATGCCTTTTTCTACCGAAGGCCAGAAAGTAATTTTAATTGATGATGTATTGCATACCGGCCGTACCATACGGGCCGCCCTGGATGCCTTAAATGATTTTGGACGCCCCGCCCAGGTAAAACTTTGTGTGCTTGTAAACAGGCGGTTTAGCCGGCAACTCCCCATTCAGCCTGATTTTTTTGGTATTGCCATTGATACGCAAGTGCACGAAAAAGTAAAATTCAACCAGGAAACAGGAGAAGTTATTTTATATTCATAATTTTTTAATAGCTTTGATTTTTAATGCAACTCTCCACCAAACATCTACTGGGCATTAAAGAGCTTTCAGCTACCGATATCACAACGATTCTTGCCACTGCATCAAACTTTAAAGAAGTTTTACAAAGGCCTATTAAAAAAGTGCCCTCGCTGCGTGACACTACCATTGTAAATCTTTTTTATGAGAACAGTACCCGTACCCGGATTTCTTTTGAGCTGGCAGAAAAAAGGCTGAGTGCAGATACGATCAATTTCTCTGCTTCAGGATCTTCAGTATCTAAAGGCGAAACTTTGCTGGATACTGTGAATAATATTTTAAGTATGAAAGTTGATATGGTGGTGATGCGGCACAGTGCCAGTGGAGCGCCCCACTTTTTAGCAAAGCACCTGCAGCATACGGCCATTGTAAATGCAGGAGATGGCATTAATGAACATCCTACACAAGCCTTATTAGACGCCTTTTCTATCCGTGAGAAACTAGGCGGGCTGAGCGGTAAAAAAGTGCTGTTGGTAGGCGATATTATGCATTCCAGGGTGGCATTAAGCAATATCTTCCTGCTTACTAAAATGGGAGCCCAGGTGATGCTATCCGGCCCGCCCACTTTAATACCAAAATATATTTCCCAGGCGCTTGGAGTACAGGTGGAGTATAACCTGAAAAAAGCCTTGGCCTGGTGCGATGTTGCTAATATTTTACGTATTCAATTAGAAAGACAAAACCAGGTTTTATTTTCTTCTGCCAGGGAATATAACCTGGCCTACGGTATATCCAAAAACTTATTAAATAGTTTACAAAAAGAAATTGTAATCATGCATCCCGGGCCTATAAACAGGGGTGTAGAACTTGATAGTGATGTGGCCGATAGCGGACAGTCAATTATTTTACAACAGGTAGAAAATGGGGTAGCCGTACGGATGGCCGTTTTATATTTATTAGCAGGAAATCGTAACTCCTGATTGACTAACTTTACTTTGTTGATAAAAATATTCATTAAACCCCTCCATGCATGAGCCGAATTTGTTTATTCCCTGGCACTTTTGACCCGGTAACACTGGGCCACAAAGATATTATTGACAGGGCGCTCCCGTTGTTTGATAAAGTGATCATTGGCATTGGGAGTAATATCAATAAAGAACCTATGTTTTCTGAAGCACAAAGATTACAATGGCTCAAGGAAATTTACGCAGATAATCCCAAGGTAGATGCGGTAATATATGAAGGCCTCACCGTAAACTGTTGCAGGCAATATGGGGCAAATTATATTTTAAGAGGCATACGCTATGTAAACGATTTTGAATATGAAAAAGCGATAGCCGATATGAACCGTATGCTTGAGAATAATATTGAAACCATTTTTCTTACTTGCCTGCCACAATATACTTCTGTTGCCAGTACACTGGTAAGGGATGTATTAAAAAATGGAGGTGATGTTTCAGGTTTTCTGCCTGACCAGGTAAATAAAACGATTGCTTCAATATGCAAAAAAACATCTGGTTTAAAAAAGATTTAACGCTCGGGGATGTGATTAGCCACATGGCACCCCATACACTTGCCCAGCATTTAGGAATGGAATGGACGGCCCTGGGTGATGATTTTATAGAAATGAAAATGCCGGTTGATAGCCGTACACACCAGCCATACGGTATTTTACACGGTGGTGCCAGTTGTGCCCTGGCAGAAACGGTAGGAAGCATTGCCTCTCATTTAGTAATTGACACTCAAAAATTTTATTGTGTGGGGTTAGATATTAATGCCAATCATTTACGTCCGGCTCATCATGGTTTTGTAACTGCAAAGGCAACACCCTTGCACCTGGGCAGGCGTACCCATGTGTGGGATATTAAAATATCAAACGGGGCAGGTAAACTTATTTGTATATCCAGGCTTACTGTGGCCATCCTGGAAAAGAAAGTAGCCACCATGCAGCCCTAACGGCCACCCTGGCTTTCTTTCATTTCTTCCACCGGCTGTTTGTCAAATATTGATTTCAATTGTACGGGTAAAAGGTCTAATATTTTTTTCCCGGTTTCTTTAAAAGATTCAGAAAGTTTCTCTTTTTCTTCCGCTGTCATCTTATTGTATTTATAATAGGCCAATGCTGCCAGCCCGGCCAATAATAATGCACTTTTTTTACTTGCCATACATTGCTGTTTTAAATGAAAATAATATGGTACTTAAGAACTCAATAAAAATTCGTGCCTATTTTTTGTGTATTTTATACCGCTTCTTCACTTTAGGGCTATTAAAATATTCGTCCAGTTCTTCTGAGTTCAAATTTTCTTCGGGCATGGGGATATCTATAAGCTGTATTTTAGCCTGGTTGAGTTCATCTTTAAGCCTTTTATTTTTTGTAACGATATCGGGGTCTCTATCGCTTATTAATCGATTTTCTATGAGTTGGTAATCCAGCCGCTTGATGGCACTTCGAATAAGGGTAGCTGTATTTTGTTCGTAGGAAGCATTTGGCGCTACGGCTTCTTTTACCGGTACCAGCGCTACCCCTACACTGGGTAGTATTTTACCGGTGGCCTTATCGCTGCTATTGGGTAAAGAAGAAAAGATGGTGCCACCCAGTGCAGTGGAAGCCGAGGCCAGGTCGAACGTGGTGCGTGATCTTTTTGTTTTCCTGATTTTTTTATCTACCTGCCTGAAGCTGCTTTTTAAATCGTTAATATATTTTTGAATTTCGGTTTGCAATTCCATGTGCTCGCTAACCAGCAATGGGAAATTGATACTTTGTTTCACCAGGATGGTAATCTCGGTCGTATCGCTTGATTGAAAGCGGGTGTTACCAATAAAAGTGAGCGATACGGTACGGCTTTTTTCCCGGTCTTCGGGCTTTACAAATCCGTAAGGTATAAACCAGGTAAATTCATCAGCACATTTGGTAACGGGTGTAGCCGATACTAATGCATAGTTGCTGAAATATTGGATCTGTTCTATGGGGAAACTCCCGTTTTCACATAAAATGGCAAAACGTACTGTATCGCCTTCTTCGGCAGTAAATACTTTTGCAACCGTGGCTTTTAACCTGGATGGAATGATCTCGGTATTAAAAAATAAAAGGATAAAACTGGTGTCAAAACGGTCTGCCGGGTTATCCAGGTTTTGAACGCTTATTAAAACTTTGTATTCATAATCATATTTAAGTTTACCCGATAAAAAATAAGATTTATCAGCCTTAAAACGGATGAGCCCCGTTTGTTTATCTATTTTTAATCCTACGGGTTGATTTTTTAAAAACCAGTAATAATGGTTGGCAGGTTTATTTATTTCGGGTTGAAAATTGAGTACAGAATCACTGTGCAAAGTAATGTATGGGTCTAAGTTCTTAATCCGTAAAACTGTATCGTAATAATTAGGTAAGGGAACCGTATCCGCCACCTGGCTATGGGCTGTATAATTTAAAATGAAGAAAAATAAAAAGGCGATACCAAATTTCAATACAAAATATTTTTATAATCCGGCAAATTTACAGCATTACATCAAAAATAAAGTTTTCAATAAAAAAAGCCCTCCTAAAAATAGGAGGGCCGCCTTATCCAAACCAACGTAAGGCTATCAACTGTATGTATTTTAAAAAAACTTACTGAATTGTAATTTGCTTTGCTGCGGGCTTAGCTAATTCTTTTTTGGGTAAAGTGAGCATGAGAATACCGTTTTCATAAATGGCTTTAATATTGTCTTTATCAATTTTTTCATCTACGGTAAAACTGCGTTTAAATGATTTGTAAGAAAATTCCTTACGTATCATTTTAGGGCTGCTCTCTGTATTTTCTTCTTTTTTTTCTGTACTAATGGTGAGTACATTTTCATCCAGGTTTATAATAAAGTCAGATTTTTGAAAACCCGGAACTGAAAGCTCGAGTTCATAGGCATTTTCAGAATCTGAAATGTTTACCGGTGGAAAATGTAAAACATCTTCTCTTACGGTTTTTGAAACAGCCGATGGGAATTCGTTGAAAAGTTCTTTCATCAGGCCGTCAAAAGATTTGCTGAAATTGTTATTTGTTCTTACAATCATGGTTATTATGTTTTTAGTGTTTTTAATTTTCTTTACATATTTCAAATTGTGTTCCACCCATTTTAATGTGCCTAAAATTCATTTTAAATGGTATTCATATGACATAAAGACAAATCTTATAATAATAATAAGACAGAATGACAAAATCAATGATTTATGGATTGCGATAAATCTAAAAAATATTGCAGTGAAGATTGTAATTTTGTGGCTTAATTTTAAAATCAATATACATGTATCCAGAAGAAATTGTAATTCCTATGAAAGAGGAATTAACCGAAAATGGGTTTACAGAATTATTAACCCCTAATGATGTGGAAACCAAACTTGCAGAGAATGGTACCACGCTGGTAATGATTAATTCCGTTTGCGGGTGCAGTGCAGGTACTGCCAGGCCCGGAACCTTACTGGCTGTAAAAAATGCAAATAAAAAGCCGGATCATATTACTACCAGCTTTGCCGGTTTTGATAATGATGCTGTAAAACAAATAAGGCAACATTTGCAACCCTATCCACCTTCATCACCTGCCATTGCTTTATTTAAAGATGGTAAATTGGTTCATTATTTAGAGCGCCATAATATTGAAGGCCGCAGTGCACAAATGATTGCCGACGACCTGATGAATGCTTTTGATACTTATTGCAATTAATTAATTGGTAAAGAATTGTTTCCTCCTATCCTAAATAGGAGGATTTTTTATGGCTATAGTTTATATTGCATCTCTATTCATTTTTAAAACCTATTCATGTATCCAAATTTATACTACATATTTAAAGATTGGTTTGGGGTTGATTGGGCGCCGTTGAAAATCTTAAATACGTTTGGCCTCATGGTTGCCATTGCTTTTATTGCTGCGGCTTGGGTAATATCTTCCGAATTGAGGCGCAAAGAAAAACTGGGTTTACTTAAATTCCGGGAAGAAGCGATACGGGTAGGTGAACCCGCATCTGTTACTGAGCTTCTGATAAATGGATTCATCGGTTTTTTGTTTGGCTACAAACTATTAGGTTTAATATTTAGTAAACCTGCCGAAATAAATCCGCAGGAATATATATTTTCAGGGGCGGGTAGTATATGGGGAGGTTTATTGGCAGGCATGTTATTGGCTTTTTTAAAATGGTACGAAAAAAACAAACAAAAGCTGCCCCAACCCGAAAAAAGAATCGTAAGGATTTGGCCTCACGACCGGGTGGGTGATATTGTTATCATTGCTCTTGTTTTTGGCATCCTGGGGGCTAAATTATTTGACAGTATTGAGCATTTAAGCGATTTTTTAAGTGACCCTATTGGCCAATTGCTTTCACCGAGCGGACTTACTTTTTATGGGGGTTTAATTTTAGCCGCTATTGCCATATGCTGGTATGCTTACCGCAAAGGCATTACCATTAAGCACCTGGTAGATTCGGCTGCACCAGCTTTAATGATTGCTTATGCCATTGGTAGAATTGGGTGCCAGGTAGCCGGCGATGGCGACTGGGGAATATTTAATAGCGCTTATGTGAGTGATGAATATGGAAAAGTTAGCGTGGCTGCTCCCGGTGATTATAAAGCAAACCTTCAAAAAAATGCTGCTTATTTCCTGGAAGGAAAGGCCCTGGATACCGCAAACCGTTTAGTGAGAATTACTGATCGTTCCTGGCCCAGCCTGGATCAAGTACCCAATAAAGCGGTAAAAGGCCCCTCTTTTTTACCTAAATGGTTATTTGCCTATACCTATCCTAAAAATGTAAATGCCGATGGCATACTTATTCCCGGCGATTATGATGAACATAACCGGGTTTTACCGCAACCCGTTTTCCCTACACCTTTATATGAAACCCTTATTTGTGGAGGAATGTTTATTTTAATGTGGTCCCTGCGTCGTAAAATAAAACTAGCCTGGGTGATGTTTGGTTTTTATTTAATCCTTAATGGAATTGAACGATTCATGGTAGAAACCATTCGTGTAAATAAATTATATGATGTAATGGGCATCCTGCTTTCCCAGGCCGAAATAATTGCCATTTGCCTGGTATTGGCTGGCCTGGGTCTTATTATATATGCCAAAAAATCGAAATTATAAAATTTTGAATTTGTTTTAATTATTGATAATCATTGTATTACATCAATCTTTAGCAATCATTCCTGGTTGCTCACCTCTTTTTATTTTTAAAAATTCCTGCAAAATGGTAACCATTTCTGCTTACCGTTCGTAGTATATTTCACTACCAATTATCATTTTTTTAAACCGTTCATTATTAAACATTGTACTTTGTTATGCATAGTACCTACTTTTGTGAAGTAGTAAATATTTAACCCGATTAGCCCGGGTCATTTTTAAAAAACCGGCTTAAAGTACCGGTAAAAAATAAAAGTATAGTCATGAAAAAACAAATTCTAACTGCAGTATTGGCCATAGGGAGCCTGTGCAGCTTTGCCCAAAATGGGGGCAAAATTTTTGGAAGTATTAAAGATGGGGGCCAGCAGGCCGTAATTGATGCTTCCAGTGTAAGTTTATTACTTGAAAAAGATTCAAGCCTCGTTAAAACTTCTATTACCGATAAAGAAGGCAAGTTTTTATTTGAAAACCTGGCCGATGGCAATTACCTGGTTGCCGCAACATCGGTTGGGTATCAAAAAACATTCAGTAAACCGATGCTCATTTCTGAAACTCAAAAAGAAGAAGATGCAGGGGTATTGCAACTATTGCGAATTCCTAAAGATTTAGCCGCTGTAGTGGTTACTTCAAAACGCCCGTTGATCGAAAGAAAAATTGATCGCACCATTGTAAATGTAGATGGCTACATTAGCAATACCGGTAGCACCGCCATGGAAGTATTAGAAAAAGCACCGGGTGTTTCTGTTGATAAAGATGGGAACATAAGCCTAAAGGGCAAGCAGGGGGTAATTATTATGATTGATGGGAAGCCCACGTATATGAGCGGGCAGGACCTGGCCAACTATTTAACCAGTATGCCTTCATCAAATCTTGACCAGCTGGAAATTATGACCAATCCTTCGGCAAAATATGATGCATCCGGTAATTCGGGGATCATTAATATTAAAACAAAAAAATTAAAACAAAGAGGATTTAATGGCTCATTAAGTAGTTCGTATGGCCAGGCAGCATATCCAAAAATAAGCAACAGCTTAAACCTGAATTATCGCAATGGTAAGTTCAACAGTTTTGCCAGCATCAATGGCAATTACCGGAAAGGAACGCAAACTTTAGATATTTACCGTGAACTATTGGATAATTCAAAAAATATTGATCGCATATTTACCCAAAGATCAGAGGAAAAAAGAATGCGGCAATATTATGGAATTAAAGCGGGAATGGATTATAACGCAACGGCAAAAACGACCCTGGGCTTTGTATTAACTGGTTACTATAACCCTACCGAAGATCCCGGAAACAATACCAGTTATTTTAAAGATGAACATCTTCATGTGGATTCCATGCTCATTGTAAACAGAAGCGAAAAAGGAAAATGGAAAAATGGAGGCATCAACGTAAACATGCGGCATAAATTTGATAGTACAGGCCGTGAACTTACAGCTGATTTAGATTACCTGAAATACAATGCAACCGATAATATGCAACTGCTCAGTAATACCTATTCACCTATGGGCGACCTCTTGAGCCATAGCCTGCTGATTGGAAATTTACCGCAAACCCTGGATATATTTTCTGCAAAAACAGATTATACACAAACCCTGGCTAAAACCATAAAACTGGAAGCAGGACTTAAAACTTCTTTTGTAAAAACAAATAATAAAGCACAATACTATAATCGCCTGAACGGCCGGGACGAGGTAGATTATAACCGTACCAATTTTTTCGATTATAAAGAAAACTTAAATGCGGCCTATATAAACCTAAGTACCGAAGTAAAGAAATGGGGATTCCAGGCGGGGCTAAGGGTAGAAAATACAAACTACGATGCCCTGCAGTATGGGAATATTACCCAACCCGATTCAGCATTTAAAAATTCTTATACTAGTTTATTTCCTACCGTGTATTTGAGTTATAAAATGAATGATAAGAATCAATGGGGTTTCAGCTATGGCCGTAGAATAAACCGGCCCGATTATGAAGATTTAAATCCATTTATTCATTACCTGGATCAATATACCTACGATGTTGGTAACCCCTTCTTAAAACCTATGTATGCCGATAAGTTTGAAATAAGCCATACCTATAATAACTTTCTTACTACTTCATTGAATTATACAGTAACTAAAAATTTATTCAATGAATCGTTTAGCAGGGATGATCAGGCCATTGTTGTACGCAAATCAAATTTTGGAAAATTGCAAAGCGCCAACCTGTCTGTAAGTGCCCAAATACCTGTTCTTAAATGGTGGAAAGCCCAGCTTTATACAGAAGGCAATTATTATCACCTGCATTCAAAAATTGAAGAAAGAATGGTAAATATTGAAACAACTACCTTTTTAGCAAACCTGGTAAACCAATTTAGTTTTAAAAAAGGATGGAGTGGTGAGTTGTCAGCATTTGGAAGAACAAAAGCTCCTGAGACTCAAATTATCATCAATCGTTTGGGTGTGATTAATGTAGCCGTTCAAAAACAGGTTTTAAAAAATAAAGGATCATTTAAATTAGCCGTAACTGATATTACAGGGCCCATGAAAGTAACCGGTAATATTGCTGATTTGGGAAATGCCCATGCCAGCTTTGTACAACACAGGGATAGCCGGGTAATTACCGTAAGCTTTAATTACCGTTTTGGCAAACCTATGAAAACAGAACGCCGCCGTACCGGCGCTGCTACCGATGAACAAAACAGGGTAGGAGGAGCCAACTAATCAGTACACCAAAAACCTCATTTTATATTATAAGATGAGGTTTTTTTATCTTTGTAAAAAATCAATATTATGGCCTCTTTTGATATGGTGAGTAAAGTTGACCTGCAAACCCTGGATAATGCAATCAATGTAGTGAATAAAGAAATTACCAACCGCTTCGATTTTAAAGGCTCGCATGTAGTAATCGACCTGAATAAAAAGGATTTTAAATTGAACCTGGAAGCGGATAGTGAGATGAAACTGAATCAAATCATCGATGTATTGATTAGCCGAAGTATGAAACAAGGCCTGGCCGCAGAAATTTATGATTTAAGTAAAGAACCTTATGTAAGTGGCAAAATTACAAAGAAGGAAATCCCGGTTCGAAATGGCATAAAACAGGAAGATGCCAAAAAGATTGTAAAATTAATAAAGGATAGCGGCCTTAAAGTACAAGTGGCGATAATGGACGATATCATACGGATTACAGCTAAAAAAATAGATGATCTGCAAGAAGTTATACAAGCCAGTAAAGGATGGAATACAGGTATTGCCCTGCAATATGTGAATATGAAAAGCTAGGATTTTCAACTAAATTCTCCCGGTAGCTTCAATTAGCTTATTTTGGCTTTTGTTACTTTAAAAATTAGAACTATCTTTGCGCCCTTAAACTTAATAATACGGCAAAATCCGTATTAAAATAAATATTAAAATGAAAAAGGAATTACATCCCACCAACTACAGGCCTGTTGTATTTAAAGATATGAGTAACGGCCATACTTTCTTAAGCCGCTCTACTGCTGTATCAGGCGAAACAGTAATTTTTGAGGAAGACGGTAAAGAATACCCGGTAATTAAACTGGAAATTTCAAATACATCTCACCCCTTTTATACAGGTAAGAATGTATTGGTAGATACTGCCGGACGTATTGATAAGTTTAAAAAACGTTACGAAAAAAGAGCAAAATAATTAGTGTAGGTTTGTACTTCACTTAAGTTTGTTTTTCATGGCTATACTTTAAAGTCCCTTCGGATTATTCCGGGGGGATTTTTATTAGCACAATTCCCCTCTTTAATGCCTATATTAGCTTATGCGTATTTTATTAGATGATAGCCTGTGCAGGCGTGCACTTTTTCCATTTACACATACCCGCCATGCGGCTCATATAAGAATAGGCATCCTTACCCTGCAGGAAAAGTGGGAAAAATTAGGGGGGCTGCAAGTGTATGTAAATCCCGCTGAAGCTCCTGCAGATGCCATTCACATTTCAGCCAATATCATTCCCACCTTAGCAAATTATGAAGCAATTTTAAAAAATAACCAGGCTGAAGAGGTCCGCACATTAACGCATCCCTGGCAAATTTTTCAATGGAATGATTGGGCGATTAAAGAAGATTTTTTAATCTTAACAAAGGGGAGGAAATCGGCAGCAATCAGTACAACCAATCATATCATAAATCCCGGACAGGTTTTTTTAGAACCCGGTGCAACTGTAGAATATAGTATCATCAATGCAGAAAACGGGCCGGTATATATAGGTGCCCATGCCCGGGTAATGGAGGGTTGCTTAATAAGAGGTTCTTTTTCACTTGGTGAAAATGCAGTACTTAAAATGGGAACAAAAATTTACGGGGCTACCACCTTAGGACCCGGCTGTGTGGGCGGTGGAGAAATAAAGAATTCTGTAATGTTCTCGCATAGTAATAAGGCCCATGAGGGCTACCTGGGGGATAGTGTAATTGGCTCCTGGTGTAACCTGGGCGCAGGAACCAGTAACAGCAATGTAAAAAATACAGGAGCTGCTGTAAAATATAAAATTGATGCAGGTGCGGATTTTGAATGGGCAGGTAATAAAGCCGGGTTACTAATGGGCGATTATAGCCGCTGTGCTATTAATACCTCATTTAATACCGGTACAGTAGTGGGCGTATGCTGTAATATTTTTAGCGCAGGAATGCCGGCCGTATATATCCCTAATTTTACATGGGATAATCAGCCTTATATATTTGAAAAAGCAATCGCCGATATTTGCAACTGGAAACAGATGAAAGGGGCAGCCATGAGTGAACTGGAATTACAACAACTTAAACATTTATACGAATCAAAATAAAAATAAGATGCGAAAACAAATAGCAGCAGCAAACTGGAAAATGAATTTAACGGCAAGCCAGGCACAAGAACTGGCAGCAGCATTGGCAACGGGGGTTACTCAGGTACAGCCGGGCCAGCAGGTTATATTGGGGGTTCCTTTTCCGTATTTAGTGTTGGTGCAAAATAAAGTGGCAGGTAATAAAAATATATTTCTATCTGCTCAAAACTGTGCCGATAAAAAGAATGGCGCTTATACCGGTGAAACCAGTGCAGAAATGCTGCACAGTATTTCTATTCCCTATGTAATTATAGGCCATAGCGAGCGCAGGGAATATTACCATGAAACACATAGCCAGTTGGCAACCAAGGTGGATTTGGCTCTGGCACAGGATATACAACCTATCTTTTGCTGTGGCGAACCCTTGCACGTGAGGGAAACAAATACTCAAAATGTATTTGTAGAAAAACAATTAAAGGAATCTTTATTTCATTTAAGTGATGCACAAATGAAAAATTTTATTATTGCCTATGAGCCTATTTGGGCTATTGGTACCGGTAAAACGGCCAGTAGCGATCAGGCCCAGGAAATGCATGCACACATTCGGCAGGTATTGGCATCAAAATACGGAAATGAAACTGCTGAATCGGTTTCCATACTTTACGGAGGAAGTGTAAAAGCGGCAAATGCAACAGAAATATTTAGTAAGCCCGATGTGGATGGGGGGTTGGTAGGAGGTGCCAGCCTGGTGGCCACTGAATTTATTTCTATTATTGAAAGTTTAAAACCGGGCTCATAAAAAAATCTATGAAATTAAAGCAGGCGCTTATACAAAACACGGCATGGAAAGCCGCCAGCCTGGTTTTCACTTTTTTAAATAACCTGCTTATTGTACGTTTACTGGGGGTAGAAGAAAGTGGAAAGTTCTTTTATGCAGTAGTGTTTTTAACGCTTCTTATCACCGCATTGCGGCTGGGTATTGAAAACGGGATTACTTATTTAAGTGGTCGCTACCCCAATAGTACATCGGTATTATTTTATATTTTATTCCCCCTGGCTCTTATCCAGGGGTTTGTTACTTATTACCTGCTTCGTTTTGCCCACTTATTTCCCTTGCAATTTCAAACAGGCTGGGCGGTTGTATTTGTAGTAAGCAATATGATGCTGATTTACATCAATGCATTTTATCATGCTCAAAAATTATTTAAGCCACTCAATTTAATTGGCGCTTTGTTTACCTGCCTGCAAACTGTTTTCTTTGCCCTCTTTTATTTTAGCCCGCAGGCAAAATCCATTGACTGGGCTGCCCAAATATTTATTGTGATGTCTCTTGCCTGCCTCACCCAGGTATTGATCCAGGCTGCCTGGTTTTATTTTCGGTATCATTATTTTTTTAAACAAGTGAATTTTTCCTGGCCCCTGTTTAAGGGCTTATTTAGTTACTCCGGCTTGAGTTTCATTAGCAGCATTTTGTTTTTTTTAATTACCCGTATAGATTTTTATTTTGTAGAAAAATATTGTACTGCTGTAGAAATGGGGAATTATGTACAGGCGGCAAAAATCGGGCAGATGGCTCTCGTGTTGCCCGGCCTGCTGGGGGGTGTTGTATTTCCTTATGCGATACAGGCGCCACCCAATTTTGTAGAAAAAGTAAGTTATTTATGCCGGGTCATCACGGCGCTTTTTATCATCTTGTTTATGGCTTTAATTATAACCGGGAGTTTTTTACTCCCCTGGTTACTGGGCCAACAATTTACCCTGGTGTATGCGATTATGCTGGCCAGTATGCCCGGGATTTTTTGTATGAGCGTGAGTGTGATCCTGCTTTCTTTTTTTGAAGGGAAAAATCAGCAGGGAATTATTTTAATAGCAAACCTGTTTTGCCTGCTGCTTTTAGTAACAGGCGATGCCTTATTGGTAAAAGAGTATGGTTATATGGCAGCCGCTATTATATTCTCTATGGCAAACTTTGCTGCCATGTTAGTCTTATCCCTCCGGTTCATGAAAGTTTCTTCGCTTCCTTTATTCAGTTTATTTGCCATTAAAAAAAGTGATTTGGAAGAATTTAAAATGAGCTCAAATTTGTAATGCTATTTTCTTAATACCTGTTTAAGCCAGTTATTTATGGGATGTTCGTAGAACTTGTAAATAAGTATGGATAATAGATTGAGATAAACAAAGAGTAATACCGGGTTTTTACTGAAGTATTGAAAAAACCATTCGGTGAAAATACCTACATGCACTAAGTAAAAGATATAAGATGCCCGGCCTAATAAAACAAACGCAGGAGACGCTAAAATTCTGGTGACCCCGTTCTTTTCTGACAATAATCCCCGGTATAATACAGCAATTCCTGCTACTGGTAATACCAGGTTGTTGATTACAATACCACCGGGAAAATAATCTCCATATACATTACCCGTATGCAAAAGGGAGAGCCCCCATACACAGGCAATGATTCCCAAAATTCCCAGGCTGGTAAATCTTGTACCCTTTTTTACAGCGGGTTTATTTTTTTTATACCAAATGGCCAATGCAATTCCTGTAAAAAATTCTATACACCTGCCAAAGAATGTGAAATTAAAAAGAAAACGATAATCTGTAAAGAATCCATAAGGCAGGCTGTTGGCAGCAAAATGTACAATCATCATTCCCATGCCGATAAAACCCAGGGGTAGGTATATTACATTGTATTTTGATCTTCTGCATAGCCAAAGTATGAAGGGGCACAGAACATAAAAACTTTCTTCTACGGTAAGCGACCAGCTTTGGGCAACAAAAAAATCATAAAATCCCGCAAAGAATCCTCTTAAAAAACTAAGGGATCCTAAATAATACAACCATCCATTGGGTATAGCCTGATGGGCAAATGCATCTTTGGATTGGTAGGCGATAAAATTTATCGTCATCACCAGGAATAATACGGGGTAAATACGGGCAAAACGATTCACCATATAATTATAAAAGTTACGGGAACGGTTCATGGCCTGGTCATAATACCGCAAACAAAGCAGGAGGCCGCTCAATACAAAAAAAAGAGTTACACCAATGTGCAGTTCCGAAAAGAAGAGATGAACCCGGTTACCAAACCTGGCAGCTGTAAAAAAATTATAATGATGGATAAAAACGAAGTAGGCGGCAACAGCCCGGATGCCTGTAAGGGCAGGAATAAAAGAATCGTTTTTATTTGGCATGTATAAAAATACGGCTTTAGTTGAATAGCCGGCGTTTACTGCACATTAAACCATACCCGTCTATGCAGTGGCTGCATTCCGGTGGCAGGGTATTGGCACGGTGCATTTTTCTAAATTCATCAGCTCTTTTACTTCGGTATATGGCCAGCACATCCTCTTTATACACATTGCCATAAATCACAGGTTTTGAAATTTGTACATCTCCAAAATATTCAAATGGAGTAGATACGGCTAAATAATCGCAGGGGGCTACATCCCCATTGTAATTAATGAATAATACTTCGGGCTGGGTACAACCCGTTACTTCCGGTATCATACCGGGAAGCCATATTTCCATCCCATTTTTACGAACCCGTTGTACGGCTTCTTTAAAGATATTTTCAGCATAGGCATTGCCGGCAGGCGAGTACAAATAACGCCCTTTATGTAAGCCTGTAAAGGACATTAAATTATTTACATAAATTCTTTTTATGTGTAAGCTATGTACAAAATCAACATAGTCGGGCAGTTCGCTTATGTTTTGTTTATGCGCAACAAAGGTTACGGCAACCTTATCTATCATGCTTTCTTTTTCCAGGTTGCAAAATGCTTCTAGTATTTTTGAATGATCTACCCCGGTTTTAAATGCCTCTACAGTTTCTTTCTTTAGCCCATCGAGTGAAATATTAATTTCGGTGATGGGCATTTTTTTTAATTTGGAAATATTCTCCGGTGTCAGCAACATAGCATTGGATAAAAAAGGGAATTTCATTTTTGGGTTGATTGCCAAAACGGCTTCCATCATTTGAAATAAATGCTTATTCAATAATGCTTCAAAACTGGAAAAATTCATGTACTCCGCATGCTTTACTGCTTTTTCTATTTTGCCCAGTAAAACGGTAAAATCTTTCATACCCATGATGTTTTTTTTACCATCAACAATTTCTTTCCCAAAATTATTGATAAAGCAATGGGTACAGGGGAGATTACAGGCCGTAACGGTTTGCAATAAAATAGTGGTCGGGTAATTCTGTAT
Organism: Sphingobacteriales bacterium 39-19; assembly: GCA_001898465.1. Classification (GTDB taxonomy): domain Bacteria; phylum Bacteroidota; class Bacteroidia; order Chitinophagales; family Chitinophagaceae; genus Ferruginibacter. Next base: position 62,928 of record MKTX01000015.1, read on the forward strand.
ATAATGCTTATACCCTGTTTTTACCCGGGCATAATATTCAGAGAGGGGGGTGTTAAATAATTTATACCGGAGGTATTTCGTATTCATTTGTAAGAAAAAAATTTGCTATGACAGGCAGCAAATTTAGCTAATAAATGTGGTACCTCACAGGCATTGTATATGAATCTCCGTATTTCATAAATACAAAAAAAGAGGATGGTATAAACGATCCTCTTTACAGCTTTAACAGTAGATATTGTATGCCTTTGTTAGGTTAGTTCTTTATAAATCTCAGTTTTTCAATTTTATTATCTTCAATAATTTCAGCCACATAATTACCTTTTGCCATATAGTTAAAGGGAATCACCAGGGTTCCTGTTCCATTGAGTGTTACCTGTTTTACCAGTTGGCCTTGTGTATTATAAATATTCAACCGGGCATTTACAAATAATACATCGGTATTTATACGAATATCATTTACTACAGGGTTCGGGTATATGAGGATATTTCCTTTACTTCCAAAATCAACAAACCGTATTTCACTCAATTTGTAGTCGCCGTTATTATCCTGTTGTTTGATCCTGTAAAATATTTTACCCCTGCCCGGTGCCGGGTCGGTAAAACTATAATTACCGCCATTACTGCCATTGCTATTTACAAAACCGATTGATGTCCAGTTACGGTTATCCTTACTTCTTTCAACAGAAAAGCCCAGGCTGTTTACTTCATTACGGGTACTCCATTGCAATAAGGTTTGCGATTGGTTTTTTGTTGCATTAAAAGCGGTGAAATTTACCGGTACGATATTAAAATTTCTTTTGAACTGCAGCATCCATTCATACACATTTCTTTTCCCGTTCATGGAGTCGTTATATTGCCCGTTAGCATTTAAATCCAGGTCGTAAGTAGTCCAGGATGCTTCGTGTAAAGGGATAGAAGGATGAAAAATAATCCTGCGGGCTAATGGAGTAGGTGGTACGGGTGCTGCATTTATATGATCTACAAAATAGTTTGTATAACTAAGGGGTACCGAAGGGTCATTATCATTGTGTGTAGCCAGTACAGGTAAATTACCCGCTGCCATATTCAGGGCATAACTCAGGTTGGGGCCCTGGGCACCTGCACAGGGGATAAGCGCTGCAATTCTTTCTGCATATGTTTTACTGGTTCCCGCATAGGCCCAGCAAGCGCCGCCGCCTAAGCTTAGGCCGGTTAAGTACACCCGGTTAATATCTACTTTATAATGGGTTTCAATATAGTTAAAGCACTCTGTAATATTACCACTCCACATGCCAGAGGTAAACTGGGGTGTAATCACAATAAATTTAAAAGTTTCTCCATTTACTGTAAATGAATTTGGGAATATACCTACATTAATTTGGCGAGGTGTGCCATTGGTTAAAACCTTATTTAAATCTGTAGTACCATTGCCCAGTTCTCCAATACCGGTTAAAAATAAAATTACCGGAAATTTTTCATTGGGATTATCCCAGTAACCCTGGGGCAAATATTCATAAAAACCATTTGAGCCGGAACAAATACTTACGCCCGGTTTGGGAGTATGTGTTTGGCTGATACTGTAAAAAGCAGGTAACATAAGGAATGCAAGAATTGCAAAACGAATAGAAAATTTCATTTTTTGGGAGTTATTTAAATAAAAATTATTTCAGCTTGCCGGAGGGAAAATAGTTTGCTATAGTGTTAGGATTACACAAAAGTATCATGCCGGCAAATGATAATGTGTAGTACAAAATATTATTTATACTAAAAGTTTTTCACAATTGTGGATTACTTGTACTAAAATGAACGAATATGTATGAATATTTGTCAGCCGCTTATATATATTAAAATTCTTTAAATAGGATTTTTATCAAAAATCTTACCAATTACCGATAAAAAATCAATTGATTCTTTTCTATTAAATAATATTTCTTACCTTTGCCCTCCTTTAATTTTGGGTCAGTGGCATTTGCCGCTCCAAATAGGGGCCTTCTCAATAAAACGTTTTATATACAATATGTCTGCAACAACTTCAAAAGCTGCTCCTCGTATCAATTTCGGTAAAGTTGAACTGGTAGCGGAACAACCCGACTTGCTCGGTATTCAAATTCAATCGTTCAAAGATTTTTTTCAATTGGAAACAACCCCTGATAAACGTAATGTGGAAGGGCTTTTCCGTGTGTTTAAAGAAAACTTTCCGATTACCGATACCCGCAATATTTTTGTGTTGGAATTTTTGGATTATTTCGTTGATCCACCTCGTTACACCATTGATGAATGTATAGAAAGAGGTTTAACCTATGCGGTGCCTTTAAAAGCAAAATTACGGCTCAGCTGTAATGATGAAGAGCATGTGGATTTTCAAACCATTGTGCAGGATGTTTTCCTGGGCAACATTCCTTATATGACCCCCCGGGGTACTTTTGTGATTAATGGTGCCGAAAGGGTGGTGGTAAGCCAGCTTCACCGTTCGCCCGGTGTGTTTTTCGGACAAAGCATACACCCCAACGGAACTAAAATTTACTCTGCCCGGGTGATTCCTTTTAAAGGTGCCTGGATGGAATTTGCAACCGATATCAATAATGTGATGTTCGCATATATTGATCGTAAGAAAAAATTCCCGGTTACTACCTTATTACGTTCTATTGGTTATGAAACCGATAAGGATATCCTGGAACTTTTTGGTATGGCTGATGAAGTAAAAGCCGATCGCAAAACCCTGGAAAAAAATATTGGTAAACGCCTGGCTGCCCGTGTACTCCGTACCTGGGTAGAAGATTTTGTAGATGAAGATACCGGTGAAGTGGTTTCTTTAGAAAGAAATGAAGTGATCCTGGAAAGAGATACCGTATTGGATGAAGCCAATATTGCTCTCATTACTGAAATGGAAGTGAAAAGCGTATTCATTCAAAAAGAAGAAGTAAGCGGGGATTATGCTATTATATATAATACGCTAAATAAAGATACCAGCAATAGCGAAATTGAAGCGGTACAACACATTTACAAACAATTGCGTGGCGCCGATGCCCCCGATGACGAAACCGCCCGGGGTATTATTGATAAATTATTTTTTAGCGACAAACGCTATGACCTGGGTGAAGTAGGCCGTTATAAAATTAACCGCCGCCTGGGATTAAACTTCCCCATTGAGAAAAAAGTATTAACCAAAGATGATATTATAGCCATCATTAAAACCCTGGTACAATTAACCAATGGTAAAAGTGAAGTGGATGATATCGATCACCTCAGTAACCGGCGTGTACGTACCGTAGGCGAACAGTTATATGCCCAGTTTGGTGTTGGTTTGGCCCGTATGGCCCGAACCATCCGGGAAAGAATGAACGTAAGAGATAACGAAGTATTTACACCCGTTGACCTGATCAATGCCCGTACCTTATCATCTGTTATCAATTCGTTTTTTGGAACTTCCCAGTTATCCCAGTTCCTGGATCAAACCAATCCATTAAGTGAGATAACCCACAAGCGCCGTATTTCAGCGCTCGGGCCCGGCGGTTTAAGCAGGGAGCGTGCAGGCTTCGAAGTACGGGACGTACACTATAGCCACTATGGCCGTTTATGTACTATTGAAACTCCCGAAGGACCCAATATTGGATTGATCTCTACACTCTGTGTACATGCTAAGATCAATGAAATGGGCTTTATTGAAACACCTTACCGCAAAGTGAACGAGGGGAAAGTAGATATGAAAAAGATCACTTTCTTAAGTGCAGAAGAAGAAGATACGGCTAAAATTGCACAGGCTAATATTGACATTGACGATAAAGGCAACTTTATAGAAGATATGATCAAGTCTCGCCAAACAGGTGATTTCCCTATTCTTCCAAAAGAAGAAGTAGAGTATATGGATGTGGCGCCCAACCAGATTGTAGGGTTAAGTGCATCGTTAATTCCGTTTCTGGAACATGATGATGCCAACCGTGCTTTGATGGGATCGAACATGCAGCGCCAGGCAGTACCGCTTATTAAACCAGAAGTACCCATTGTAGGTACCGGATTAGAAGGCAAAGCAGCCCGGGATGCAAGGATCCAGGTACATGCTGATGGTGACGGTGTGGTAGAATTTGTAGATGCCAATGAAATCCATGTGCGGTATAAAAGAGATGAATCACAACAACTCGTAAGCTTTGAAGATGATTTAACGGTGTATAAGTTGACGAAGTTCGTACGTACCAACCAGGAAACCTGCATCAACCTTCGCCCTGCCGTGGTAAAAGGCCAAAAAGTATCTGCCGGCGACTTCTTAACCGAAGGGTATGCAACCAAAGGTGGAGAACTGGCGCTGGGCCGTAACCTGAAAGTAGCATTCATGCCGTGGAAAGGATACAACTTTGAAGATGCTATCGTAATTTCTGAAAAAGTGGTAAAAGAAGATTTATTTACCTCAATCCATATCAGCGAATTTGAAACGGAAGTACGGGATACCAAATTGGGTGAAGAAGAATTAACACCCGATATTCCAAATGTAAGCGAAGAAGCTACCAAAGACCTGGATCAAAATGGAATCATCCGCATTGGCGCCTCTATTAAAGAAGGAGATATCATTATTGGTAAAATCACTCCAAAAGGAGAAAGTGATCCTACACCGGAAGAAAAACTGCTCCGTGCCATTTTTGGCGATAAAGCCGGTGATGCCAAAGACGCTTCATTAAAAGCACCCAGCGGAACAGAAGGGGTGGTAATTGATAAAAAATTATTTCAACGGGCTAAGAAAGATAAGAACGCTAAAGTAAGAGAGAAAGCACAGATTGAAAAGATTGAAAAAATGCATGAGGACAATGAGAAAACACTCATGGACCTGCTGCAACATAAATTACAAACCTTACTAAAAGACAAAACCAGCCAGGGCGTATCCAATAATTTTGGTGAAATGCTTATTGCAAAAGGCGTTAAGTTTAATGCTAAAAACCTGGCCAATCTTGATATTGCTAACGTAAATCCTTTGGGATGGAGTGGCGATGAAAAAACGGATAACCTTATCAATATTTTGTTGCATAACTACAACATTAAATTCAATGAAGAATTAGGCCGTTTTAAAAGAGAAAAATTCAATATTTCTATCGGTGATGAACTACCTGCCGGTGTATTGAAATTAGCCAAAGTGTACTTAGCTGTAAAACGCAAGCTTAAAGTGGGCGATAAAATGGCGGGACGGCATGGGAACAAAGGTATTGTAGCAAAAATTGTACGCCAGGAAGATATGCCTTTCCTGGAAGATGGTACACCGGTAGATATTGTACTCAATCCATTGGGCGTACCCAGCCGTATGAACCTGGGGCAAATTTATGAAACCGTTTTAGGATGGGCCGGTGAAAAACTGGGTGTAAAATTTGCAACTCCTATTTTTGATGGGGCTACCGTAGAAGAAATTGATGAAAATATAAATACCGCAGGCTTACCAAAATTTGGCCATACTTATTTATATGATGGTGAAACCGGTGAACGCTTCGATCAAAAAGCAACAGTGGGTATTATCTATATGATCAAACTGCATCACATGGTAGATGATAAAATGCATGCCCGTTCTATAGGACCGTATAGTTTAATTACACAACAACCTTTGGGTGGTAAAGCACAATTTGGCGGACAACGTTTTGGTGAAATGGAAGTGTGGGCACTGGAAGCGTATGGAGCATCTAATATTTTACAGGAATTATTAACCTTAAAATCAGATGATATCATTGGCCGGGCTAAAACTTATGAAGCTATTGTGAAAGGAGAAAATATTCCAAGGGCCGGAATTCCGGAATCATTCAATGTATTGGTTCATGAATTAAGAGGCTTAGGTTTAGATCTCACATTTGAGTAAACAAAACGGAATGATCATTCCCATTGGATTATCAATTATCAATTAAAAATTATTAATTAAGAATATGGCATTCAAAAAAGAAAATCGTCCGAGACCAGCTTTTTCCCAAATTACCATTGGGTTGGCTTCGCCGGATACTATTTTAGAAAGAAGCTATGGTGAAGTGTTAAAGCCTGAAACCATTAACTATCGTACTTACAAGCCCGAAAGAGATGGTTTGTTTTGCGAAAGAATTTTTGGGCCGGTAAAAGATTACGAATGTGCATGCGGAAAATATAAAAGAATACGGTATAAAAGCATCGTGTGTGACCGTTGTGGCGTAGAAGTTACTGAAAAGAAAGTGCGCCGTGAGCGGATGGGCCACATTAAATTGGTGGTACCCGTAGTGCATATCTGGTATTTTAAATCCTTACCAAACAAAATTGGTTACCTGCTGGGGATGAGTTCTAAAAAATTAGAAACCATTGTATATTATGAACGCTTTGTAGTAATACAACCCGGCCTGCGGGCAGATAAAGGCCAAAATTATGGCGACCTGCTCACCGAAGAAGAATACCTGGATATCCTGGATGCCCTGCCTAAAGAAAACCAGTACCTGCCAGATGAAGACCCGGATAAATTTGTTGCCAAAATGGGTGCCGAAGCGGTACAGGCCATGTTGGGTAAATTAGATTTAGACCAGTTGAGTTTCGATCTTCGCCATGCTGCCGCAAACGAAACTTCTCAGCAACGTAAAGCCGATGCTTTAAAAAGGTTGAGTGTAGTAGAAAGTTTCCGGGATGCGAATACACGTATTCAAAACCGTCCTGAATGGATGGTTATGCAATACATCCCTGTTATTCCACCGGAACTACGTCCGCTTGTTCCTTTGGATGGTGGCCGTTTTGCTTCATCCGATTTAAATGATTTGTATCGCCGTGTTATTATTCGTAATAACCGTTTAAAAAGATTATTAGAAATTAAAGCACCTGAAGTAATTCTTAGGAATGAAAAAAGAATGCTGCAGGAAGCAATAGACTCATTGTTTGATAATAGCCGTAAATCAAATGCAGTAAAAGCAGAAGGTGGACGTGCTTTAAAATCATTGAGTGATGTATTGAAAGGTAAACAAGGACGTTTCCGTCAAAACTTATTGGGTAAACGGGTTGACTATTCCGGCCGTTCCGTAATCGTAGTAGGGCCTGAGTTAAAAATGCATGAGTGTGGCCTTCCGAAAGATATGGCAGCAGAATTATTTAAGCCCTTTATCATTCGCAAACTCATTGAAAGAGGTATTGTAAAAACAGTAAAAAGCGCACGTAAATTAGTTGATAAAAAGGAAGCCATCATTTGGGATATTCTTGAAAATATTTTGAAAGGGCATCCCATCATGCTGAACCGGGCCCCAACCCTGCACCGTTTATCAATACAGGCTTTTCAACCTAAATTGATTGAAGGTAAAGCTATCCAACTGCATCCATTGGTAACTACCGCTTTTAATGCCGATTTTGATGGTGACCAAATGGCGGTGCATGTACCTTTAAGTAATGCAGCTATCCTGGAAGCCCAATTGCTGATGCTTTCTTCTCACAATATACTGAACCCGCAAAATGGTACCCCTATTACCCTGCCTTCGCAGGACATGGTACTGGGTTTATATTATATCACCAAGGCTAAAAAAACTATCGGTGAAGATAAAGTAAGAGGCGAAGGAAAAGTGTTCTATAATTCCGACGAAGTAATTATAGCTTATAATGAAAAGCAAGTAGATCTTCATGCCAGCATTAAAGTGAAAGCAAACTGGCGGAATAATGATGGTACATTAACTTATAAATTAATTGATACCACGGTAGGCCGTGTTATATTCAACCAGTTTGTTCCCAAAGAAGTGGGCTTTATCAATGCCTTGCTTACAAAGAAAAACCTGCGTGAAATTATCGGTGATATTATTAAATGGACAAGCGTACCCATCACTGCTAAATTTTTAGATGATATAAAATCATTGGGATACCGCATGGCCTTCCGGGGTGGATTATCCTTTAATATCAATGACCTTATTATACCCGAAGTAAAAGCAGAACTGGTAGAGAATGCACAAAGTGAAGTAGCCGAAGTGTGGGATAGTTATAATATGGGACTTATCACCAACAACGAAAGGTATAACCAGATTATTGACATCTGGAGCCGGGTAGATACCAAGGTTACAGAAACTTTAATACGGGAACTGGCAGAAGATAAACAAGGGTTCAACTCAGTTTATATGATGCTGGATAGTGGAGCCAGGGGTAGTAAACAACAGATTAAACAGCTGGCAGGTTTAAGAGGCTTAATGGCGAAACCCCGTAAATCAGGTTCATCCGGTTCTGAAATTATTGAGAACCCGATCCTGGCTAACTTTAAAGATGGCCTGAGTGTATTGGAATACTTTATCAGTACGCATGGTGCCCGTAAAGGTTTGGCAGATACAGCACTTAAAACAGCCGATGCCGGTTACCTGACCCGTAGGCTTGTAGATGTGGCACAGGATGTAGTAATTAATGATGAAGATTGCGGAACTTTAAGAGGTATTGCTACTTCAGCATTAAAAGACAATGAAGACATCATAGAACCATTAAGCGACAGGATAGAAGGCCGTACTTCTTTGCATGATATTTATCACCCGGAAACTGAAGAGTTAATTTTAAAAGCCGGTGAAGAAATCAGTGCAGATATGGCTGAGAAAATAGAAGAATGTGGCATTGAAACCGTAGAAATCCGTTCTGTACTTACCTGCGAAAGCAGCCGGGGTGTGTGTGTGAAATGTTATGGTAAAAACTTAGCATCGGGCATACTGGCACAGCGTGGCGATGCCGTAGGTATTATTGCTGCACAAAGTATTGGTGAACCGGGTACCCAGCTTACCCTGCGTACCTTCCACGTAGGTGGTGTGGCAGGTTCGGCTTCAGTAGAAAGTAACCTCTATGCTAAATTTGACGGCACCTTACAATTTGACGGCTTACGTACTGTTGCTACCGAAGGAAACGATGGTAAAAAAGCACAGGTTGTAATCGGCCGTACCGGTGAAATTAGAAACCTGGATGTAAAGAGCGACAGGTTACTGAACACTTCTCATATTCCTTACGGATCTACTTTACTGGTAAAAGATGGCCAAAAAGTAAACAAAGGCGATGTGATTTGTACCTGGGATCCTTTCAATAATGTAATTGTTGCAGAAATTAATGGTAAAGTAAGTTTTGAAGGCGTAATAGAAGGTATTACCTACCGGGAAGAAGCCGATGAGCAAACAGGCCATAAAGAAAAAGTAGTTATCGAAACTAAAGATAAAACGAAACTGGCTACCATTATCGTAGAAGGAAAAGAAAAGAAATCATACAACTTACCCGTGGGCTCGCATATCACTATAGAAGAAGGAGATGAAGTGAAGAGTGGCCAGGTACTTGTAAAAATCCCCCGGATTTTAAGTAAACTAAAAGATATTACAGGTGGTTTACCACGTGTTACCGAATTGTTTGAAGCCCGTAACCCAAGCAACCCGGCTGTAGTTTGCGAAATTGATGGCGTTGTATCTTTTGGCAGCATTAAAAGAGGTAACCGGGAAATTATTGTAGAAGCCAAAGATGGGGTGGTGCGTAAATACCTGGTGCCGCTCAGTCGCCAGATATTGGTACAAGATGGCGATTTTGTAAAAGCAGGATCTTCATTAAGTGATGGACAGATTGCACCTGCAGACATCCTCGCCATTAAAGGGCCTTTTGCAGTACAGGAATATGTGGTAAATGAAATACAGGAAGTTTATCGCTTACAAGGTGTAAGAATTAATGATAAGCATATTGAAGTGATTGTAAGGCAAATGATGCGTAAAGTAACAATTGAAGATGCCGGCGATACAAAATTCTTAGAAGGCGATACAGAAGACCGTATGGACTTTAATGCCGAAAACGATTATATCTTCGATAAAAAAGTGGTTGTAGACCAGGGCGAAAGTACCAAGCTAAAAACGGGTCAAATAGTAACCCTTAGAGAAGTAAGAGAAGAAAACTCTATCTTACGCAGGGCAGATAAAAAATTAGTAGAATACCGGGATACAGAACCCGCTACTTCGTCGCCTTTATTGCTGGGTATTACCAAAGCATCTTTAGGAACGCATAGTTGGATATCTGCCGCCTCCTTCCAGGAAACAACCAAAGTGCTTTCTTCCGCAGCTATACAAGGTAAAACAGATGAAATGCTGGGATTAAAAGAAAATGTAATCACCGGCCATCATATCCCTGCCGGTACCGGATTGCGTGATTTTGAAAATATGATTGTAGGTAGTAAAGAAGAATATGAATTGCTGATGACGACCAAAGAAGCCATGAGTTTCGACGAAGAAGAATAATTTTTTACTAAGAACGAATACAAAGAGCAGGATGACAATCTTGCTCTTTTTTTGTAATATTGATTTTAAAAAATCAAGTATGAGTAAAGGGAGGTTAGAAGCATTCAGCGATGGGGTATTGGCTATCATCATAACCATCATGGTATTGGAACTAAAAATACCGGGGGGAGATCAATTGTCTTCTTTAAAACCATTATTGCATACTATTTTAAGTTATGTAGTGAGTTTTATATATGTGGGTATTTATTGGAATAATCACCACCACCTGTTCCAAAGTGTTACCCATATTAAAGGCAATGTTCTTTGGAAGAATCTGCACCTGCTATTTTGGTTATCGCTTATCCCCTTTGTTACGGCCTGGGTAGGAGAGCATCAAATGAGTGCAACACCGGTGGCAATTTATGGTGTGGTTTTATTAATGGCTGCCTTTGCCTGGTATTTATTATTGACTACCTTGTTGAAAAATGAAGGGCCTCATTCTAAACTGGCCCGGTCTTTAGGGAACGACAAAAAAACATTCATATCCATTGTTATTTATTTTACGGGTATCCTCTCCAGTTTTTTTATACATCCCTGGTTGGGTTATGCCTGCTATATTCTAGTAGCTATCTTATGGTTTATACCAGATAAGCGTATTGAAAAATTAAATGAGCAGTAAAAAATTAAAACAAATAAATGATTCCCTGTTTTAAAACCAGGTAAGCCATCCCGATGATAATTTTCAGGGTTCATACAAAAAAGGGCCTTCTTAATTTACTACCGGTAAACTTATTTTCGTTAGCACATCCGGTAGCATGCAGATTTCATATTTATTAAAATGCCCTTTTAAATTCCTAGCCTGGTAGGTAACATCAAAAAAATCTCATTGCCCGTAAGAGCTATTAATTTATTGACCATTAAAATTTTTATATTGGTTAATATACTTATTTTTGATAATATTAATTAAGCGTTGTAAGCAGAATTGCATGTTCAGTACAATGTTAAATAGATACCTGTTTTTGGTTTTTGTATATATTGGCATGAGCTTTATATTTTCATGTAAACATGAAGCTAATAAAAAATATAAAAACCCATACCTTCCCAATGGTACTAAAGCAGCGTTAATAGTAATTGATAGTTTGCCAAAAAATGCTAATCTACATTCCATCACCTTAAAAAAAATTCGAAAAGTCAGAGTAGGTAGGCCTGTTACTATACCATATTATAATAATAGAAATTTGGCTGGTGAGCCAGTGATTATTTTAAGGAATAAACCCATTATCATCACGCCCGGAACAGATTCTTTTTTACCGACCAGAGATATTTACGTTTCCGAAATTCCTTTTACTGTTAACCTGCCACCGGCTAAGGCTGTACCTGAAATGGCATTTAAAAATCCGAATCCTTCGGGATTTGGTTATTTCAATAAATTACATGGATTAAGAAACGGCATAGTTACTGCACTTTTAGAAGATAAAATAGGAAATATTTGGATTTGTACTGCAAGCGGAATTTCAAAATACGACGGTCACTCGTTTATTAATTTTACATCCAACGAAGGATTGGTAAATAATGATATAAGATGCATATTACAGGATCAATCAGGGAATATTTGGTTTGGAGGGCTTGGAGGTGGTGTAACAAAATACGATGGTTATTCATTTGTAAATTTTTCGGTAAAAAACGGCTTGTGTAATAATAATATTTTAAGCATAGCCGAAGACAAAAACGGAAGCATTTGGTTTGGTAGTCTGGGTGGAGGTATTTCACGTTATCAAAAAAATATACTTACAAGTTTTACAAATAAACAAGGGTTAATAAATGATTCAGTAAATGCCATTGTTGCAGATAAAAAGGGAAATGTATGGTTTGGTACCAGCCAAGGTATCTCTATGTACAATGGGCATTCTTTTATAAATTATTCAATTCAAAATAATATTTCTTTCAAAAATGTATATACTGCCTGTGAAGATAAATTGGGAAACATTTGGTTTGGAACGGATAAAGGGCTTATAAAACACGAAGATTCAGTTTTTATGCAATATACACATGCACAAGGGTTGGTTAGTGATGAAGTGTTTAATATAATGATAGACAAAAATAACAATACCTGGATAGGCACTCATTATGGAATCTCAAAATTTGATGGGAGCTCGTTTACAAATTTTACTGAAAACCAAGGCCTGGTAAATTCCAACATATATGCTATGATCGAAGACAGGGTTGGTAATATATGGATTGCTACGGGAGGCGGGGGCGTTGCAAAATATAATCCTTATTCATTTTCTCACATTACAGAATCGGAAGGGCTTAGTAAGAATTTTGTATTTAGTGTTTTAGAAGACAAGTATGGAAAGATTTGGGTGGGTACATGGCGGGGAGGGCTTTCTGTTTATGATGGCAAGTCTTTTAAAATATTTACAGACCGTCAAGGATTACCCTATAATGATATAAGAAGTATTTGTGAAGACAGATACGGAAACCTTTGGCTTGCCACTTTCAAAGGAGTTGCAAAATTTGATGGTAATTCGTTTATTTATTTTACAGAAAAGGAGGGATTGGTTAATAATGATGTTAATTGTATTAAAGAAGATAAAACAGGGAACTTATGGTTTGGTACTGAAAACGGGGTTAGTAAATTTGATGGAAAATCTTTTACAAATTTTACACAAACACAAGTATTTGCCGATAATCCGGTACTATGCATAGTTCAGGACAGTAAAGAAAACCTCTTGTTTGGCACCAGTAAGGGATTATTCAGATATGATAATCAAAAATTGGAAGGCCTGAAAGTGGGTAGTGAACTCTTTCAAATAAATATTACATCTATATTAGAAATTAAAGGAGGAAATTTATTATTAGGTACAGATGGGAAAGGAATTTTTGAATATAATGGGCAATCCATAATACAATTTACAGAAAATGAGGGCCTGGTGAGTAATAATGTTACGAGTATGCTGCAGGATAAATTGAATAACCTGTGGATAGGTACCCGGTTTGGACTAAGCAAAATGGCATATGATAAGTGGCCTTTTTTTGAAGGCAAGGCAATTCGGGATATAGAGAAAACATTCTTATTCAAAAATTATAATTACAATGATAATTTTTTAGGTATTGGTTGTTATGCAAATGCAATATTACAATCGCAAAATGGGAATATTTGGATCGGTACAAATGGCGGCCTTACCTATTTTAATCCTGCTGCTGAAACCAAAGACACGGTAGCTCCCAATATTCAAATAACAGCCGTCAGGTTAGAAAATGATAATATCGCCTGGTCAAAATTGTTAAAGAACCAGGATACTGTTTTGAAACTGAGTAATGGTAAGGTTTTGAGCGATTTTAATATAGCTTCTATAAGCAAATGGTACAATTTGCCAACACAATTAAGTCTTGCCTATAATAATAATAATATCGGCTTTGATTTTGCAGGTATCGATATGTATCAACCACAAAATATAGAATATCAATACCGCCTGGTGGGTTTATATAACAATTGGGAAATCCTGACAAAATCATCAAATGTTTCTTACAGTAATTTGCCTCCCGGTAAATATAGTTTTATTGTAAAGGCTGTGAATAGCGATGGTTTTTGGAGCCATGAATGCACTTACTCCTTTACTATTCGAAAGCCCTGGTGGTATACCACAGGGTTTCTCTTGTTGGCATTAATTACTTTTACAGGTATCGGGTTTTTGATCATTCGGTTTATATATCTTCATCAATTACAAAAAGAAAGACATGCATTTGAAAAAAAATTAGCGGTGCAATATGAACGACAGCGGATTTCATCTGATCTTCATGATGAAATTGGAGCCACCTTAAGCAGCATCAATATTTATGCAGAGTTAGCCAAAAGCGGTGAGCATTTAAACAATTATCTTGATTCCATCAGGCAAAATGTAAATGAAGTGATCAGGAGCCTGGATGATCTCATCTGGAGTATCAATCCAAAAAATGATTCATTAGTGAGCATTATAGACAGGGTTTATGCCTATGCCATGCCAATTGCTAAAGCAAAAAATATAGAATTTAAGATAGAGAACAAAACAATTAATTTTAACCAGGAAATTTCTGCTGATATTAAAAATCATCTTTATTTAATCACTAAAGAACTGGTCAATAATTCCATCAAACACTCAGCATGTGAATCCATTTTAATACTTTTTACAGGAGAAAAAAAATCTCTAGGAATTGTTGTACAAGATGACGGCGTAGGGGTTACGAATACTTTTACAAATACCCATAGGAACGGTATGAAAAATATGATGGAGAGGGTGCACCAGATCAATGGAACTATGCAAGTATTATCGAAACCGGGTACGGGTACTAAAGTTATTATCCATATTCCCCGTGTCATCTAACATAAATTGGGGATTGTATCCTATTCCTCATTTTCTTAAATTTACCTTTAATGATTCGAGTAGGTTTAATTGAAGATAATCTTTCATACTTAAAAGCAGTGCAGGCACTTATCAGTACCCAGCCCGACATGCTATTGGCCTATACTTCAGAAAATTTAAACGATATTGATTCTCTCATCAATGCCGCACCCGAGGTTATTATTCTAGATATAGATTTACCTGGCGTAAATGGTATTCGGGGGGTATCATTAATTAAAGAAAAATTAAAAAAAGCAGGGGTTTTTATGCTTACTGTTTTTGAAGACGATGATAAAATATTTAATTCAATAAAGGCAGGCGCTAATGGTTACTTACTAAAAAAAGACCCCACCGATAAAATTTTAGAGGCAATCCGGGCCATTTATAGAGGCGAAAGTATGGTAAACGGCAAAATAGCCCGGAAAGTACTTGATTATTTTATTTTAAAAGAGAAAAAAAACCTAGTAGAATTTGAACAATATAAATTGACCAAGCGAGAAATTGAAATTTTGCAAATGATCATTTCAGGTAAATCTTATAAACAGATTGCAGACATTTGCTGTATAAGTTTACACACTCTTTTTTCTCATACTAAAAATATTTACAACAAACTCAATATTCACTCCAGGGCTGAAATTGCAGCCAGGTTCCTGTAGTAGCCTGTAACATAAAACTGGTATATCCCATTTAATTTCCTATAAAATGGGTATTGTAAATGGTAATTCACTCAATTATTTTTACATCGGAGTTTACAGGGAAGTGTTGTAAATACTTGCCAAATTCGATTGTAGAATACAATACATACTTATTCACTCCAAAACAGGTAAGCTGAAATTGGAAAGAATTTTTATGAACTTCTTTTAAAACTTGCAAACTGAACACCTGGAATTTTAAAAGAATACCCAGTATCTTTTTTATAAAATTTTAATTTTAAACATGCAACAATGAAAAGAGCATTCCTCATTATTCTGGTAACAGTGAATTGTTTTTTTGCCATTTCATTTACTAAGCCAGCCGGTAATACAGCCATACAAAGTGATTGGGGTGAGTGGAAAGCGATTCCAGCATATAATGGAATTCTATTTAGGGTAAAGAAGGGTGAGTATAATCAATATGCACAAAAATATTACTGGTATTTTCAATTTAAGAACCAGTATACAAAAGAAGTTACTTTTAATTATGGGTATACGCCCATTGACCAAAGTTATACCTGCAATCCCAATCATTATAAAGATTTACAGGCTGGAGAAGAATCTGATGTTACGGGTGATTTATTAGCCGAAAATAGCAGGGTTTACGTTTGTGTAGGCGACGTAAAATGGGTGCCATAATTTGCATGAAAGATATTTATTAATTAAAATTTATAGTAAAAGTGAAAATTAAAATATTGTTTTTCATATTTGTATCAGCCTGGCTTTTGTCTGCATGTAAAAAAGAGCCTTTAACTGACAGCCCGGGTAATGGCAATGATAATAGCATAGGTGAAGTTATGTTTTGGCAACAGGCGGATCAGGGACAAATTACAGTAACATGTGGCGGTCAAACACAGGTAATAACTTCTTATTATTATAATGGAGCACCTTCTGTGTGCGGCGCCAGCGGCTGTGCTACGTTTAGTTTGAATCCCGGAACGTATAATTACACTGCCAATAGCAATTCAGGTTCCTGGAGTGGGACGATTGTTATCACATCCAATGGTTGCAACCGAATTCAATTAACCGGTGGCAATAATAATGGTGGTGGCAATATTTCGGGTAGGGTCATGTTTTGGCAACAGACAAATCAGGGGCAAATATCTGTAACCTGTGCCGGCCAGACCCAGGTAATTTCATCTTATTTTTCTGGCGGTGCGCCATCCACTTGCGGCACTTCGGGATGTGCTACATTTAGTTTGAATCCCGGTACATATAATTACATTGCCAGCAGTTCTTCAGGTAGCTGGAGTGGTACTGCTGTAGTAACTGCTAATGGCTGTAATAGAATACAACTTACAGGGGGCAATGGTGGTGGAGGTGGCGGCGGCTATAATTCGGTTGCAAATGTTACCTTTTGGGTCGCTTCCGATTTAGGCTGTGGTAACATTACTGTGAGTTGTGGGGGAACTACACATACCATTACAAGCTTTTACGGATCCGGTGCACCTTCATGCGGGGCATCAGGAACGGCAACTTTTTTATTACCAACAGGAAATAATATTCCGTATTCTGCATCATGTAATGGATTATCCTGGAGTGGTAATGTAATTCCTCCTTTAACTGGCCCTCCCTGTTTAAAAGTACAACTGACTCATTGATATGAAAAGGGAAACCCGGTATTTAATGTAATAAAAATGATAACAAGCTTTTTCAATATTTTATCATTATAAAAGCATGGCAAAGTCATTACAAATACATGAATAGTAATATTATATTAAAGGCTGAATTTTTTATGCCCTGGCTTAAGAGAGTTTACCGGTAACTGTAAGAGAATAAATAAAATTTCACTCCTTATTTATGCTTGCCAGGATGCAAGCTGAGCAATAAGTAATCCCTGCGAAACAGGATCCATGAGTACCCGGAATTTACTAAAAAATAATTTTAATATTTACCAAATAATCAGCACAGGTTATGAAACTGATATTTTTTACAAAAATTATATTCATTATGGGCATTGGTGTCCTTTTGTTAGTATCATGCAAAAAAGAAAAAGCCGCCCAGGTAATCGTACAAATTGATTATTTAGGAGCGGGGGGATATTATAACGATAATATAGATGGAGTGCCGGGTGGATTAACAATTGGTGAAAATGGCCCCTACCCAATGGAAAGTGATCGTAGCTACAATATTGAGTATAAAGCAGATGGAAATTTTCCGGTTTTAAATCAAACAATTAATATGTCATCAAAAGGAACCTGGAAGATCCATTGTTATGTAGAAGGCAATAGGGAATACGTAACCTTTTTGCCAGAATAAGTACCGGCAAAATATACATCAAACCTGTTTTAGTTTCATGATTGTATTATTGTGATTTTATCCTTCTATTCATTCAGTTTACCTGAACTGCCTCATTTATTCAATTCTAATTTTTCAATCAAATCAATTATTTGATTTCATTTACTACCGGTAAACTTATTTTACTGCTATGGTAAATTTTAATTTCTTCTTTTTTAAAATCATTTTCTTTTGCATCGGGAATATTGATAAATACCTGGGGATTCCTGTCAACCAAGGGGAACCAGCTACTTTGTACTTGTATCATTATTTTATGCCCCCGTTTAAAAGTGTGTGCTACATCGTTTAGTATAAATTTTACTTGATCTGTTTTTCCCGGCTCAAAGGGTTCTGGCTTTTCATAGCTGTTTCTGAATTTACCCCGCATTACATCTGCCCTTACCAGCCGTTGGTAACCGGCCATTTGAAATCCACGAGGTGCGTTTTTAAAATTGGGTTCATATTCCGGTAATACATCAATCAGTTTTACAATAAAATCAGCATCTGTACCGCTCATACTTACATTAAGTTCAATAAGTATGGGCCCGGCCAGGCTTAGGTCTTGCTTTAAGGTATCGGTTTCAAACAGCAATACATCGGGCCTTACAGCGGCAAAGCGCTGGTCTTCGGCCATATAATCATTATTCCGGTGGCTGTAAATGCCATTGGTATAAGGCACCGGCCTGGCAGGGTCACTTATATATGTCTCAAACCCTTCAGTAGCTTCCTTCTTAAGTTTCATATCACTTCCCAGGTAATAATCCCGGTAACTCATATTTTGGGGTGGCCAGCTGTCAAAATGTTCCCATTGATAGTTCCCGGTTTCAAATACATTCGCTTTTGATGCATTGAAATTCCCTTTGTCCTTTAAATAATAATTAAAAAATGGTGTTTCCAGAGAGTCCTGGAAATATTTACTGGTATTACTGCCAAAATCATGACTGGCATAAAATGTCCAGTCCTTGGATGCCCAGGCACCATGGGTCCAGGGGCCCATCACCAATGTTACTTGATTGTTTCTTTCTTGCTGGTGGATGGCTTGGTATGTATGTAATGCGCCAAATAAATCTTCGGCATCAAACCATCCGCCCACTACAAGCGTTGGAATTTTTATATTTTTTAAATGTGTCCTTATATTCCTGGCCTGCCAGTAATCATCATAAGTACTATGCTGCAGGTATTCATTCCAGATATAACTTTTGTGATTAAAATAGCCGGGCGACTGGGTATTTGATACAGGACCTAATTTCAGAAAAAAGTCATAGGCATCCTTGTAAGAAGTATTAAATAAAAGGCCTTTATAATTTTTTACCGGTCCCTTTCTTTCTTGTCCAAAATAATTCATGAAATTAAAATTATCCAACAAAAAAAAAGCGCCGTTATGATTGGCGTCATCGCCAATAAACTCATCGGTAACAGGGGCCTGCGGACTTACGGCTTTTATAGCCGGGTGGGCGCCCGGTAAAGAAGCTGTTGCATAAAAGCCTGGGTAAGATATGCCATATAAACCTACCCGGCCGTTGTTGTTTTTTATATTTTTCAGCAACCAGTCAATACTGTCAAAAGTATCGCTGCTTTCATCCACATCTGTATTCGATTTTTTATTGGCGATATAGGGGGTTACTTCCAGGTTCACACCTTCACTCATATATCGGCCACGCACATCCTGGTACACAAAAATATATTTTTCTTTCATCAGGTTTTCATTGGGCCCAATGCGCCAGGCATAGTTATTGGCGCCGTATGGCCCTGCAGAATAAGGGGTGCGTTCCATTAAAATAGGATAATTTCCGGCTTCTTTGGGTATATAAATAACGGTGTACAATTTAATGCCATCCCGCATGGCGATAACGGTATCAGTCTTTATGTAGTTATCCTTTACATAGTTTTCTTTTTGCTGGGCATGGCCCTGCTGGCAGTGAAAGAACAGGAATGTAAGAAATAAATATTTCATTATTGTGAAATTACAGGAAGTATAAAATGGGTTTGATTGCTGGCGGTGTGAAATATTTTTATATCGGCCTTTTTAAAATCATTTTCATTGGCTTCATAAATATTCAGGAATTGCTGAGGGTTCCTGTCTGCTAAAGGAAACCAGGTGCTTTGTATCTGGATCATAATGCGATGGCCCTTTTTAAAAGTATGGGCAATATCCGGCAATGTAAAATTCACGGGTGTAATGGCATTGGGTACAAAAGCTTCGGGATGTTCAAAACTTTTCCTGAATTTACCTCTCATGATTTCTCCTCTTACTAACATTTGATAACCGCCCATGGGATAATTCTCATGATTGCCTTTCATATTAAGATTGTAAGAGAATGTATCGGGGAATTCATCAATAATTTTTACAACAAAATCAGCATCAGTAGTAGAGATGCTGGTAACCAGTGCAGCGGTAACAGGGCCGGCTAGTGTAAGGTCCTGTAAAAGAACATCGCTGCTAAAGGTCAATACATCCGGCCGCCTGGATGCGAATCTTTGATCATCGGTCATGTATTCCCGGGTGCGGTGTTCATGTACCGCATCGGTATAGGGAACAGGGTGGGCGGGGTCGCTGGTATATTCGCTAATGCCGGTACCTGCGCCGTTACGCCCCATGAGCCGTGGGGGCCGCTGGTCTTTTTCAAAACTTAATTTACCATCCTGGGTTATAATAAGGTCTTTATAAGCTACATTGGCGGGTGGCCACTGGGTAAATGTCTTCCAGTTATTCTCTCCTGTAAAAAATATATTGGCTTCGGCCAGGTTATTCACAGATCCCTGGTCAGACAGATAATATTGAAAAAACGGGATCTCGATATTTTGTTGATACCAGGCAGATGTGTTGCTGCCAAAGCGGATGTTTCCCAGGTAACTGCCCTCACGGCTCCATTGGCCATGATACCAGGGCCCCATTACGATTTTGTTATTTGTTTGCGGGCTTTGCTTTTTTGTAGCCTTATAACAGTTCCAGGCACCAAAACAATCCTCAGCATCAAAGAGCCCGCCCACCCAAAGCATGGCGGGCTTTACATTGTATAAGCCGGTACGGGCATTACGGGCTTGCCACCATAAGTCGTAATTGGGATGCTGCATCATTTCATGCCAAAATAAAATACTGTCGCCAATCATGGCTGATAAATTTTTAAGAGTTGCTGCTTGTAAATAAAATTTGTAATTGTCTTTAATGGGTGTAGAAAACCCTTTTCCATATTCCATTTTTGGTTTGGGGTGGGGCTGGCCAAAATAAGGATAAAAACTAAAAGCATCCATCATAAAAAAAGCGCCATTATGATGAAAATCGTCCCCCATAAACCAATCGGTTACCGGCGCTTGCGGGCTTACCGCTTTAAGTGCAGGATGCCCGCTCAATGCAGCTTCGGTACTATAAAACCCGGGATAAGAAGTACCCATAACACCTACACGCCCATTGTTGCCAGGTATATTTTTTACCATCCAGTCAATGGCATCATACGTATCGGTTGATTCATCAATACCCGATTTTCTTTTTTTATTTAAAATAAATGGCCTTACATCTGCAAATACCCCTTCGCTCATATACCGGCCACGCACATCCTGGGTAACAAAAATGTATTTGGCCCGGGCATATGCCATTCTATACGTATTCCAAATGGCAGCATATTTATCTTCGCCATAAGGGGCACAAGAATAGGGTGTACGGGTTAATAAAAAAGGATGTTCACCCGCACCCTCTGCAGGAATGTAAAAGGAAGTAAATAGTTTTACTCCGTCCCGCATAGGGATATACACTTCTTTTTTAGTATAGTTTTGTACAAACCAGGCACTATCTGTGTTTTGGGCCTGGGTTTTAAAAATAAGGAGTAAGAAAACGAGGAAAAGGGAGGCTTTTTGCATATCAATAATTTTTTGCAGCATAAATTTACCAAAACAATTTAAGTATGAAAGATAATAATATGGAAGCTCTGGTGGCCGAATTTTATACCGCCTTCCAGCAACTGGATTACCGGGCAATGAATAATTGTTATAGTGAAGACATAGTATTCTTTGACCCTGTATTTGAATTGTTGAAAGGGAACCAGGTGCGTATGATGTGGAAGATGCTTTGCAGTTCAGCAAAAGATTTTTCTATTCAATTTGATAATATCCTTGATCGTGGCGACGGTTATTATACTTGTAACTGGGTGGCACGGTATACTTTTTCTAAAACAGGGCGGCCGGTAATAAACCGGGTAAAAGCACATATGAAAATCCAGGATGGTAAAATCACAGAACATAGTGATGGCTTTAGCCTGCATACATGGAGTAGCCAGGCTTTAGGCTTACCCGGAAAATTATTGGGATGGAATCGTTTTTTTCAACGTAGGATAAAAAACAATGCAAGAGCTAAATTATTGGCTTTCATAGAGACACAATAGAAGTTTTTCGAATTTTGGTGCAACGGTGGTTTGGAGAGACTAATTGCCCGGTAAATACGTTTACAGGAAAGGGCTAACCAACAAAAATATCCGCCATGAAAAGAATTTTATTTTTATTACTCCTGGTTGTATTCTTTGCATCTTGCGCTACAAGTGTTACTACCCAGCAAGCAGCCAATAGAAGTTATAAGAAAGCACGTGCTATAAGATAAATGGCATCATTATTTTTATATTATGGGTTTTGCGCCACCCGCAGGAACCGGCCATTTTTTTATTGAATAAATACCTTTGGGGAATCACATGCCGGGGGCAATAGAGATTTGCCCGGTAATAAAATGAATAGGGGGGTAGATAATACTACAATAAATCTAATGACAAAGCAAAAAGTGTAACATTAAAAGGCAACACTAAAGTGCAATAACCGCCACCGAATGCATACACGGTAAAAAAAACGGCTACAGATACTAAAAATAATAACCAATATATCGCTCTTGATTTTTTTGCTGTTTCCATTTGCAGAAAATTTCAACAAATATAGGTTAGAACCGGCAATTCTAATTTTTTTAATTTAAAATTATGTGTATAAATGACACAATTAATGCTTTTGCTTAAATTGCGCTTATGATTGTGAATTATTTTATACAATACTTTGCCCATTATGGCGAAGGCCTGGTTATTAAGCTATACGATTCTGAAGAAAATACATGGCCCATGCATGTACAAAACCTGGAATATATGAACCCTCAATACTGGTGTGGGGTTCTTGATTTGGATGAGCTGGATATAAAAAATCAATTATTTTATAGCTGCTCGATGATTAATAATACCGGGGCGGAGTATGTAATTGTTCCAAAAACAAACCTGGATATTAAATATAAAAAGAAGTCAATAAACGTATATCAGCAAATTATTCAGCAAGCAGACTGGTCCGCTGTATATCAAACCAGGGCTTTTGATATTCTTTTAAAAAAGCAGAAACATCCACCCGTAAAACATAAAGAAGCTAAAAAACCTACGCATATTTTTAAAGTCATGGCACCACAAATGCAGGCAAGGTATGCAGTATGTATCACTGGTAGTGGAAAGCTGTTAAATGATTGGGAAAAATCAAACCCCTTGCTTTTAGAAAAGAAAAAAAATGGCTGGGCGCTTAAACTGAGTTTTGCAAAAGAAAAAATTCCTGTTGAATATAAATTGGCAGTTTACGACCTGGAATTAAAAACCATTGTGTATTACGAAGAAGGCGATAACCGGCTTATAACAAATGGCGGCGACCCGGAGCAGCCTTCAATCCTTATTTTAAATGCCGCTTTTGATAAATACAGTTGGCGTGGCACTGGTGTAAATGTACCCGTATTTTCACTTCGGTCCGCCAATAGTTGGGGCATTGGCGATTTTAGTGATCTTGCCCTCTTAACGGACTGGGCTTTGCAGGCCGGAATCAATATGATTCAATTACTCCCGGTAAATGATACTACGGCTACTTCTACAGAAAAAGATTCCTATCCTTATTCTGCAATTTCTCCTTTTGCGTTGCATCCGCTTTATTTAGACCTTAATAAATTGGCATTAAACTATGGTTATCTTTTTTCAAATGAAATCAAGGAATCCATAAAACAGGTAAATGAAAAAAAAGCAGTGGATTATGAATCTGTCCTTCAATTAAAAACAAAAGCCATAAAACTTATTTATGCAAATGATAAAAATGCATTTAAAGATGATTTTGCTTTTATGGAATTTTTTGATGTAAACCGGCATTGGCTGGTACCTTATGCGGTATTTTGTTATTTACGGGATACATACAGTTCTGCAGATTTTAATACCTGGAAACAACTCGCTGTATATAGCGAGGAGGCAGTTCAGGAATTTGCAAGCCCGGACACGCCTTATTATGATGAAATTTGTATTCATTATTATATCCAGTTTCATCTTCATTTACAATTAAAAGATGCAGTTGATTTTGCCCATAAAAAAGGAATTATTTTTAAAGGCGACCTTCCTATCGGTATTGGAAGGCACAGTGTAGATAGCTGGATGTACCCGCAGCTTTTCCATATGGATTTACAGGCTGGCGCCCCGCCGGATTATTATAGTAAGACCGGGCAAAACTGGAATTTCCCCACCTATAACTGGGAAGCGATGAGTGCCGATGGATATAAATGGTGGCGTCAGCGGATGGAGCATTTGGGTAATTATTTCGATGCTATTCGTATTGATCATGTACTTGGTTTTTTTAGAATATGGAGTATCCCGCTTTCCAGTATAGAAGGTACATTGGGCTTTTTTCAACCCGTGAAGGCAATGCGGGGCTCCTTGCTGGCCGAGAATGGGATTCATTTTAATTATGACAGGTTTTGTAAGCCGTATATTACAGATCATATTTTAAAAGATGATTTTGGCGACGACATGCATTGGGTAAAAGATACGTTTATGTATGCCGGCAATTTTAAAAAAGAATATACCACGCAGCAAGCCATTGTGAAGTTCTTTAAAGCAAACCCACAAAAAAAGCAATTGCAAAATAAATTAATGGATTTGCTTACAGATGTCATCCTGCTGCCTGCAGATAAGGAAGATTATTATCATTTTCGCATTAGTATGCAACAAACAAGGTCTTACCAGCATTTACCCGGATTCGAAAAATCAATATTAGACCGCTTGTATGAACTGTATTTTTTTAAAGATCAAAATGATCTTTGGGAACAGGAAGGCGTAAAAAAATTAGAAGCGCTCAAGTCCACAACAGATATGCTACTATGTGCCGAAGACCTGGGTATGATCCCGGAATTTATGGACCGGGTTTTACACCAGCTGTATATGCTGTCACTTAAAGTACAGCGTATGCCTAAAAAAGCAACCGATCATTTTTCTGATCCGCAAAAAGCGCCCTACTTAAGTGTTGTTACCACCGCAACGCATGATATGAGTACCATGCGGGAATGGTGGGAGCAGGAACGTGAAAATATTCAGTCATTTTTTAATGAAACACTAGGCCATTATGGAGCAGCCCCGTTTTATTGCGAACCCTGGATTGCTACCGATATTATAAATCAGCATTTACAGGCGCCTGCTATGTGGGCTGTATTTTTATTACAAGACCTATTGGCTATTGACGGTAATATACGGTCAGAAAATGTACGGGCAGAACGTATCAACAACCCGGCCGATCCCAATCATGTATGGAATTACAGGATGCATTTAAATTTAGAAGACATGATGGCACATAGTGAATTTACCCATAAATTAAAAGAAATGGTTCTGCACAGTGGCCGATAATTATTTTTTATCATGAAGGTGAGTTATAAAATTTTTCAATTACCATTTAAATACCCCTTTCGCATATCTAAAGGATTAAAAACAACACAACCTGTTTTTGTAGTAGAACTGGAGTACTTTGGTATAAAAGGATATGGTGAAGCGCCGGCCATTGCCTACTACAATATACCTACTCAAAAAATGGCCGGGGACCTGGAGCGCAAAAAAATATTTGTTGAAAAATTCTCTTTTTCTGATCCTGAAAGATATTGGCATTACCTGCATCACTTATATCCTCAAAATTCATTTTTGGTTTGTGCCCTGGATATGGCCGGCTGGGATCTTTTCGGGAAATTAAAAAGAAATGCATTGCATAAGTTATGGAAATTAGATACCGAAAAAGCGCCTTATACCGATTACACCATTGGCATTGACAGTATCCCAAAGATGCTGGAAAAAATAAAGGAAAATCCCTGGCCTTGTTATAAAATTAAAATGGGTATTCCCGGTGATCTTGAAATGATAGAAACGATAAGGCAGCATACCAATGCAGAGCTAAGGGTAGATGCTAATGCAGGCTGGACGCTGGATGAGGCATTACATAAAATACCCAAACTGGCACAACTGAATGTAAGCCTGGTGGAGCAACCCCTGGCAAAAGATAATTGGGAAGGGATGAAAAAATTATATGACGCATCTCCTTTACCTTTATTTGCAGATGAGTCCTGTGTAGCAGAAGAAGATGTAGAAAAATGCGCCGGTTATTTTCATGGCATTAATATAAAGCTCACAAAATGCAGTGGTATAACACCAGCCCTGAGAATGATCCACCGTGCCCGTGAATTGGGTTTACAAATAATGCTGGGTTGTATGAACGAATCTTCAATAGGTACAGCCGCTATTGCACAACTGGCGCCCCTGGCAGATTATGCAGATATGGATGGCCCCCTGCTTCTGACAAAAGATATTGCTTCGGGGGTTTCTTTTGAAGCAGGGAAAATAATTTATCCCGAAAGGGATGGCCTGGGTGTACAAGTATCCTGGGATTCTTTACTATCCGAACCCACAGCAGAAGACTTGCCTTTGCAAACTTAATTCCTCGTTTTTAGTTCACCCGGCAAATCTATTGTTCCCTTCTTCCATTTCTTTGCCTGATATATCATACATTTGAAATTAAGGTAACGAGATTGTGCAATGGCTAAAAAAATCCTTTTTATTGACAGGGATGGAACCCTTACGCTGGAAGCGCCGCCCGGCTATCAAATAGATTCTTTTGATAAACTAATATTTTATCCTTTCGTATTTACCTATATGCACCTTATAGCAACGGAGTTCGATTACGAATTGGTAATGGTTACTAACCAGGATGGTTTGGGAAGCCCTTCATTTCCTGAAAATTTATTTTGGCCGGTGCATCATTTTATTTTGAAAACTTTTGAAAATGAAGGTATCCATTTTAGCCGGGTATTTATTGATAAAACATTTCCTCACCAGCATGCCCTTACCCGAAAACCACAAACAGGTATGCTTACTCAATATTTAAATAACCCCGGTTATGATATCCCAAACTCCTTTGTGATCGGCGATCGTATTACCGATATGCAATTGGCGCAAAACCTAGGCTGCCAGGGGATTTGGCTCAATACCGATGAAACTTTAGGCAGTTCAGAAATACCCGGGGCCGGAAAGACTGAATTGCAAAAATGGATAAGTCTGAAAACGAAAAAATGGGAGGAAATTTATCTGTTCCTCAAAACACAAAAATAATTTAAAAACAAAATAATACGGTTACCATGCAAAGAAGAAAATTTTTATTAACAACCGGTATTACCGCCGGCGCCCTGAGTGTGTTACCAGTGGATCAATTATTTGCCAATGAAAAGGAAACTAAAATCAGGCTGGCCATAATAGGGGTAGGGGCCCGTGGCCAGGATCACCTGGACCTGGTGTTGCGCAGAGATGACGCAGAGCTTGTTGCTATTTGCGATATTGATAACCGTGCCCTTACAGAAAGCAAAGCATTTATAGAAAAGAAAGGTAAAAAAATGCCGGTTATTTATACAGGTGATGACTACGCCTGGAAACGCCTTTTAGAAAAAGAAAAATTAGATGGCGTTATTATTGTTACCCCCTGGGAATGGCATAAACCCATGATAATCGGGGCAATTGAATCGGGCTTAAAATATGTAGCTACCGAAGTAATATTAGGCCTCACTTTACAAGATCATTGGGATGTGGTAAAAGCAGCAGAGAAAAATAAAGCACATGTAATGATGCTCGAAAATGTTTGTTACCGCCGGGATGTGATGGCCATTTTAAATATGGTTCGGCAGGGTTTATTTGGTGAATTAATTCATTTACAAGGGGGTTACCAGCACGATTTAAGGGAAGTGAAATTTAATGACGGAGTACATGTATATGGCCATGGTGTTGAGTTTGGCGCCAAAGGATATTCAGAAGCACATTGGCGTACAGAACATGCTGTGCACCGCAATGCAGATTTATATCCTACGCATGGAATTGGGCCCATTGCCGAATACATCAATATAAACCGGGGTAATCGTTTTATTACGCTTAATTCCTTTTCATCAAAATCCAGAGGTTTGCACAACTATATTGTAAAAAATGGAGGCGAAAACCATCCCAATGCAAAAGTGAATTTTAAGCTGGGAGATGTAGTTACTACCCAAATAAATTGTGCCAATGGTGAAACAGTTTTGTTGCAGCATGATACCAGCCTGCCACGCCCCTATTCTTTGGGCTTTCGGGTGCAGGGAACAGAAGGATTGTGGATGGATATCAATAAAGGGATCTATATACAGGATAAATCAAAACCACATACCTGGGACGATCAAAAAAAATGGTTAGAACAATACGACCACCCGCTTTGGGTACGCTGGAGCAAAGATACTGAGGGCGCCGGCCATGGAGGTATGGATTTTTTTGTAATACATGCCTTCATTGAAAGTATAAAAAGGAAGCAACCCACTCCTATGGATGTGTATGATGCAGCAACCTGGAGCGCTATTACGCCCTTGAGTGAAAAATCTATTGAACTGGGGAATGAAACCGTAGAATTCCCGGATTTTACAGGCGGCCAATGGATGTATCGTAAACCTGTATTTGCATTGAATGATGAATATTAATTTACAGGATATGCTGAGCCCTGTATTGCAAGAATATGGGCTTGCAGCTTCAGCAAAGGATATTTCCTCTTTACAAAGTGGCTTAATTAATAGCACCTGGAGAGTGGAAACACGGGGCACTTCTTATATTTTACAAAAAATGAATGATGCGATATTTAAGCAGCCTTTTTTAATTGGTGAAAATATAAGAATGATCTCCTCTTTTTTACAGGCAAATTATCCGCACTATTTTTTTGTAAAACCGGTAGAAACTAAAAGGGGTAGCCAAATGTTGCAATGGGAGAATGCTTATTACCGGGTCTTCCCATTTGTTTACGGGAGTATTACATTCCCGGTTTTGCAAAATGCAAGCCAGGCATTTGAAGCAGCCCATGCATTTGGAACCTTTACAAAAAATATGGAATTATTTAATGCGGCTAACCTGCATATTACACTTCCCGATTTCCATAATGTAGCACTGAGGCAATTGCAATTTAATGAAGCATTGAAAACAGGAAACCCGGGCAGGATATCCGACTGTAAAATGATGATCAGTGAAATTGAGAAATACCAGGATATTACGGCCCGTTATCAATCAATAGCCCAATCTGATCAATTTTTAAAAAGGGTAACCCATCATGATACAAAAATAAGCAACGTGTTATTTGACGAAAAGGATAAGGCCATCTGTATTATTGACCTGGATACTGTAATGCCCGGTTATTTTATAAGTGATGTAGGCGATATGATGCGGACTTATTTATGCCCTGTAAGCGAAGAAGAAAAAGATACCCATAAGATTGGGATCCGGTATGAATATTACGAAGCCATCCGGGAAGGATATATGAGCCAAATGCATTCCCTACTTACGCCTTTTGAAAGAGAACATTTTTTTTATGCCGGAAAATTTTTGATCTATATGCAAGCGCTCCGGTTCTTAACTGATTATTTATTAAACGACCGGTATTATGGCGCCACTTACCCCGATCAAAATAAAGTGAGGGCACAAAACCAACTGGTATTACTGGCAGCCTATGCAGGATTAGAAAAAAAATTGAATGCATCGCCCAAAAGATATTATCACTGATGGGATAGCGAAGACTGAACTGAAAAAATGATACATAAAAAAAGAGCTGTAGAAAATACAGCTCTTTTTTTTATAACAGGTTTAATAAATTACGGTGTAATGGTAACCGTTTGGTTATTTTCATCTAATAATACGGTGTAAGTACCTGAAGTAACTGGGGTCTTAAAGTTGTTACCTCCATTAAACTGGATGGGCCTTGGTGTACCTGTAGCGGTACTTTGGCCGCTATTGTCCTCATAGTCAAAATCACCCCATTGGTTTCCTGCCAGGAATTTTATTTCTTTTCCGCCAATCAGGGCAAGTGTAAGGCTCCATTTGCCATTACCCAGGTAGGTCATTTGCGGGCTGCTTCCCGGATCCCATTCATTAACGCCTTGCATACCATTACCTACAATCCGCATTTCAGTAGCATTCATAATTTGGTAGGTAGGCCCGGATGAATAGTTGGTGCCATCCCAAATAACCCGCCTGGCGCCGGCTGTGGCAATGTCAGAAAAATTGCTTCCATTTATTTCTAATGGGCTGCCGCTGGGTTGCCCGGTACCATAGCTACGGGTTTCATCGGGCGTATTACTGCCATTGTTCCATTGGTCATTGTCAATTAATTTCCAGCCGCCGGTCATAAAGTCCTGAACACCACAAAATAAATTGGTGCTGGTAAAACCCATTTTATTTAATGGGAATACAGCCGAAGGATTCCAGTCGGCATGTGTGGCTCCGCCCACAAATCCCATTCTTCCTTCTTTAATATCATACTTCAAAGTACTGCGGTTCATTGAAATCCTGTAAATGCCGGGTGTAGTAATATTGATATTGGGTCCGCCAGGTGCCAGGTTTCCACCGCCACCATCACCAAAATCTGGTTGTCCCCATGCGGTACCTTGTAAAAATTTAAATTCACCTGCGGGCATCTGCAGGTAGATGTAATACATATTATTCAACAGGCCGGATCTTTTATCAGGAATCATTTTCACGCCATTACCGGGGTTCCAGCCCTGGAAGGCGCCAACCATATACATAGATACTTCACGGATTATGTGAAGCTCATTATAATACATGGCCTGTGCTTTAAAAGTACTTGCCATAGCAATTACCGTCCATTGTAATTCTGCTACCTGGCCTACATCAGAAAAACCGTTTGCGTTTAGTGCATCGCTCATAGCCTGGTAAGAAATATCAGCGATTGTATCGGTGCCATTGGTATTGGCATCAAATGAAAACAGGGGAGTGGTAAAGTTGGGGGTAACCGGGTTGCCATTTCCATCGTATTGTTTTTTTGCAAATACTACTTTATAAGTAATTGCATTAGATGATGGAGTGGCCGTAGCTTTTTGCCATTTAAAATGAAGAAAATTAGTTGTTGTAACCGGCGCCATATTAAATACATCGGTACTTGATACGGGTGAGAAAATAGCAAATGCAGAAATTCCAATTCCAAAACGGGTAATTTTTACATTAAAGGGGGTAGCTGTTACTTCTGTTCCGGTACTGTTTGATGCAGTTACTGTCCAGCTTAATTCAGCATCCGCATTAGCGCCAATACCGGCACTGGCCAACGCTGCATCTAAATCAGCATGGGTAACTATGATTTGGGTAGCAGCGCCATTGTTCATGGAGAGGCTTTGCCAAATAGGGGTGGTAGTGGTGCTGTTCCGTAAAGAAACTTTTACCGTGTACTTTACGGGGGAACTATCTCCCTGGGCAGCCGTACTCCAACTGAATACAACTGGGGTTGTAGGGGCCGCAGAATTTAGCATGATTACCTGATTATCGCCGGGAGAAAGCAAGCGGAAGCTACCGATTGATTCACCTGTACTATTATAATCAAAATCAAATTTTTTGCAGGATACCCCCAGCAAAATGAATGCGATGAAGAGGCTTGCAAATGATAAATATTTTTTCATATTCTTTTAATTATTCTTTATTAACTAGTGTAGTACATCAAAATTTTTAGTGTTCTCTGGTCCCGATACGATAATGGGATTACCATTTGAATCATAATATGAACCATCTACGGTATATGTAAAATGGGTTAAAGTAACACCGGCTGGAACTTCAAAAGAAAGGGCCGGAATAAAACTCACTTTGTAAATACCGCTCTGTATCATTTGTACGGGTAATGAAACACTGGAGCCTACCTGGCCATTGGCATCAAAGCCTTTTACAGTAAAGGTAAGTGGTACCATTCGGCTCTCATTGATAGATGTGGCTAAACCCTGGTAAAAATAAATACTGATTGCATCAGATTGATCGCTTTTGCTGGGGAATAAGCGATACACAGAGGGTACATAATTTACGGCTGCAAAAGGAAATTTGGGTGAGTCAGCCGTTTGTTTACTCCCGGTTTTTGTTTTTACTAAGAATTGAAAATTTTTCAATTGCCCGGGTGTAAGTCCATACATGGATGTACCCGTCATGGTAAATGACCAAACGGTTCCGCTCACATGTGTGAATTTGGCAATATCGGGTGAATTTCCCCAATCGGTATTGGTTAAACCATCCCGGCCGGGAAATGAAGAGCCTTCATCTTTGTTGCACCATGTCCAGATATATAAATCAGTTTCAGAGGCCAGTGGTGTACCCGCCACATCAATTGTAAATGTAAACTGTTCGTCACCTGCAAAGCTGGCCGGTGTGAATGTTACCGTGTTAAATTGAGCCTGTGCCAGGCCGGTGCTCAATAAGAAAATTGTGGTTAATATTAATAATTTGCGCATTGCTTATTGTTTAATTTTTTTGAAATGCATAATCGTATTGTATTACAGGTTTGGCACCTTCGTAACGAATACGGCTAAGGCCGAATTGATTGGCGGATAAATAATTTAAATTGTAAAGTACCAGTTTAGTGGTGTCGGTACCATTTATTAAATTCAGTTTACCGGGTGTTATATTATTATCTAAAGCCCAGGTGCCTGCTGTAAGATTAAATACAGGTGGCGCAGAACCGTAATCAATAGTAAAAGTTCCGGGTGCAGTACCGTTTAAACCTAAAGTAAGTTTAATATTACTAAAGGGGGCAATGCCGGAAATGTTTTGTGAAATTAAATTCACATTTGGATTTGCAGGGTCATTATAATTATAATTTTTTGCAAACAAATCGGTTTGCGTTACTGAAGTTAAAGTCCAGGTGCCGGACAGTTGTTTTACCCGGTCCTGCTTTGTGCCTACAGTAAAGTCATTGTCGGGTGTACAACCCATAAAGGCAATGACGATAAAGATGATTAAGAAAGATAATTTTTTCATTGTATTAATTTTAGTTGCAACCACCAATTGGGTTTTGTTCTAATGAATTATAATTTACTTCGTTAGTAGGAAAGGGGAAAATAAGGCCCGGGCAATTATAAACAGCACCCCGTATCATTACATTTTCTCCGTTTCCGCCTTCACGCTTCAGTTCCTGGGTCCTGTTGCCTTCACCCACCAGTTCTAAATTGCGTTCTCTTCTTACTGCTTCTTTTAACAGGCTTGCATTTGCATTTAAAGGTAATAAAAGAGCAGAGCCGGCGCCGTAGGCACGGGTGATAATATCATTGATATCTGTAATGCCAACCGCTAAGTTTTGGTTTTGTTCTGCTGCCGATTCGGCCCTGATCAATTTCAATTCGGTGATCAGGATTACAGGGAGTTCAACTGAGTTAGAATCAAATTTATTTAAGAGGTAATAACCATTTTTGGTTGAATACCAGGCGGCCCTTGCATCGGTTGCCACTGCCTTACCATTGGTATAAGCAGCATTTGTAATGGTAAGTGCCGGTAAGGCCGATCCGGTAGTACGGTAATTACCCAGCAGTCTTTGAAAACGGCCTTGTGTATTATTGGCTTCATAAACCAATTGAAAAACAGCTTCCGGGGTTCCGGCAGATGAATAACGGTGTGAATAATCTGCATCAAAACCAAATCCTCCATTTTCTATTACATCATTTGCGTACAGGTAAGCATTGCTAAAGTCATTCATTTGAAAATACACTCTTGCCAATATAGCTTTAGCGCTCCACTTGGTTGCATACACACCATGAGTAGCAGGTAATAAAGTGTCTGCCTTTTTTAAATCGGAGATAATTTGCTGGTACACTTCTTCTACACTGCTTCTTTGTATGGGCACTCTTTCAGGTGATAAACGGATAGGTACGCCTGGCTGTGTGTTATTGCCAGCTTTTTTATAAGGTTGTGCATACAGGCGAACGAGGTCAAACAAACTAAGCCCTCTTAAAAAATGGGCCTGCCCGGCTATTTCATCTTTTGCTGCAGCACTTGCATTGGCCAGGTATTTTAATGTTTGATTGGCTTGCAGAATGGGTTTATTCATTTGGCCATACATGGCAGAAATACCGGGGTTGAAGATATTGGTATTTCTATTATAGGTTGACAGGTAGTCGCCATTTAGCGTACTTCCATTAATCAGGTCGCCCAATAGTTCATTATACACCTGGAAGCTTCCTCCATAATAATCATCTTGTGCCAGGGCATAATAGCCAGAATTGATGAGTGCTTTAAGATCGGCATCATTTTTTGCTATAGAATCTTCGGTAACAAATCCTATGGGATCCAAATCAACTACTTTATCACAAGAACTAAATGTAAGCAAAGAGGCAGCGCCTGTAATTGCCAACGTGGATCTTATTAATATTTTGATATTCATTTTTTAAAAATTTTGAATGTTTAAAAGTTCACATTTAAGCCAAACTGAATTGTTTTAGCTTGTGGCGCTGTTAGGTAAGTAACATTGGGACTCATATTCCGGTCAGCAGTACCACCATCAGCATCCCTGTTCACTTCAGGATCACCTCCTTTATATTTGGTCCATAAGAAAAGGTTTGTACCGGTAAGGAAAACACGGATATTTTCAATCTTAATTTTCCTGAGTGCATCCGATTTAAAATTATAAGCAACAGTAAGTTCTCTTAAGCGCAGGTAATCTGCGTTATACAAGAACATATTGGAGCTGAACAAAGAAGGATTGCCTACACCGGGATAAAGGTCATAAGTAAAACGGGGGTATAATGTTTGATCTCCGGGTTTGGTCCAGCGATCTAAAAATTCCCGGCGAATATTCCAGTTCTGTCCGCTGCTGGCGCCTAAGAATTGATTTTTTCCTGAGTTATCCCAGATATCTAAACCGGTTGAGAAAGCAAATAAGGTATTTAATTCAAAACCTTTATAGAATAAGTTGCCACCAAAACCACCGGTCCAGTCGGGTATTAATTTTCCAGCGGGCCTTCTGCTGGTTGATACATCTGGAAATACTTTTGTAATTTTTCCATCTTTGTCGAGCCACATCGGAAGTCCATCTGTAGGATCTACTCCTTTGTATATAATACTGTAAGAAGTACCTAAAGGATAACCTACCAATACCCTGGTTTCATTGGTACCGCTTTGAATGGCATCGGGGGCATAGCCACCTGCATCTAATACCACGTTCGTATTATGTGCTGTATTAATAAAGAAATTTAAACGAAGATCTTTTTGTTGAATGGCTTTAAAGTTTAAAGCTACTTCCACGCCTTCATTTCTTACTTTACCTACATTTTGATAAATAGTAGATCCGCCAATGCCATATCCTTCTTCCAGGCCAATATTCATCAATACATCTTTACTTAATTTGTTGTAATAAGAAATGTCGCCGGTAACCCTGTTTTTAAATAAGCCAAATTCTACACCGGCATCAAAATTATTTGCCGTTTCCCATTTTAAATCGGGGTTTGCTACTTGTGTCTGGCCGATAGTACCCTGACCATTGTAAGGGGCATTCCCATTGCCTGCACTGGCATTAAAATTATCTAAATACCTAAAGCTTGGGATAGCGGCATTACCGGTAATACCATAGCTTGTTCTTAATTTAAAATAATTGAAAAAGGGTAGTGAAGATTTAAAGAAGGGTTCTTCACTTAAGATATAACCCAATGAAACGGCAGGAAAGAAACCATACTTATTATTGGGGCCGAATTTAGAAGAGCCATCCACCCGGGCAAGAGCCTGTGCAAAAAACTTACCCTTGTAATTATAATTAATACGGGTAAAATAACTAATGAAACTCCATTGATCTGCCAGCATTGAATCTTTATGCGAAATATTGGGATAATTATTTACATAATCAATAGTGGCTTTGTCAAGCAGCGATTTATTATCATAAAATGAAGTATTTACTGAAGAATCGCTCCTGTAATAATGTAAAACTTTAGTTTGTGATTTTTGATATTCACCACCTAGCAGGAAAGTAAGTTTATTGTCTGCATTAATTGTTTTGTTATACGTAGCTGTGGCAGAAAAATTATAATTGGTGATATCTGTTTTCCAGCGTTCAGCGCTATTGAAACTGCTGGCATTGTATATTTTATTATTGTTATAACGGTCAGTAAGGTTTTTATAATTATCTAAATTACCGGTTGCTTTTATTTCCAGGTTTTGGATGGGTAAGTAAGATAAAGTAAGGCCGCCTAAAACCCGGTTATCGTCTGACCGGAATTTATTTTCCTTGATAGGAACCAAGGGGTTTGCTTGTGCCGTAGAATAAGTGCCATCAGGTTTATAAACCGGGTAGAAAGGCAGCGCTTCACCCATAGCAGCGCCAATGCCACCTGCCCATCCTGCCGGAACACGGTAGTTTAAACCTTTGTTATAACTGGAGGTTAAAGAGGCTTTGAATTTTTCGCTGAATGTATAATCAAAATTTCCACGCACGCTTCCCCTTGTAAATTTATTTCCTATGGCATAGCTTTCATCATTGCCATACGTTCCACCAATAAAAGAGCGGAATTTATTTTTACCATAGTTCATTGATAAATTATAATCCTGCATTACGCCGGTATGCGTTAATTCATCAAACCAATTGGTATTTACTTTTTGAGCATCAGCCCAGCTAATGCCACCGGGTAATGGGGCAGGGCCTGTATGGCCATCGTTTTCCCATCCTTCCTGGCGCACTTGCAACCATTCTTCTGTATTTAATAATTTAGGTTTTACTGAGGGTTGTGTAAATCCAATTTTGGTAGAAAAATTAAAACGGGGTTTGCCTAGTTTACCTCTTTTGGTTGTAATTAAAATTACCCCATTGGCACCCCGTGATCCATAAATACCGGCAGCACCGGCGTCTTTAAGGATATCAATAGACTCTATGTCTTCGGGGTTAATAGATGCCAGCGGGCTTTGTGTAAAACCTGAGCGTAATAAGTAAGAATTGCTTTTTGAACTGGATTCCAAAGCAAGCGGATCGGCGCTTACCGGTATCCCATCAATTACATATAAAGGATCGCCACCTGCACTCACCGAGGCAATACCCCGAATACGTACATAAGAACCCGCACCCGCTAAGCCAGTAGCCTGGGATACTTGCACGCCCGCAACACGGCCCTGCAAACTGGCTTCAAAACTGGGTGCAGCCACTGCATTCACTTCTGCAGAACTCACCCGGGTAATAGCGCCGGTAACTTCTCTTTTTCTTTGTGTGCCATACCCCACAACTACCACATCAGATAATTGTTTCAATTCTTCAACCATTTTTACATTGCCGGCAGCATCAGCAGGTACTTGTACCGAACTAAAACCAACCGATGTAAAAATTAAAACTGAATTTGATTGAGGTACAGAAATTTTGTACGTTCCCTGGATATCTGTTTGAGTACTTGTTTTAGTTCCTTTTACAGATACGGTGACACCTCTTATGGGTTCACCATCTTTTGAATTGGTTACTTTTCCGGTAACCACATTTTGTGCAAAACCCGTAAGGGAAAATCCCATAAGCAGGAGTAATGCAGTAAAAATCCTGGTAAGTGATCTTTTACTTTTTTTCATAATGCAAACTTGTCGTTTAGTTGAAAATAAACAATGTGTAATTATTACACAATATTAAGCTATTTTAAAATACCTGTTAACATTTTATTAAATAATTTTTCCTCATTTTATAAGCTGCCATGGGTATATCCAAAACTGTAAATTAATAATACGATGCTATGTATATCTTCTTAGAAATCAATCCCAATCCAGGTTTTTTTATTTTTTTCATATTTCTTAAAATTAAATTGATAAAGCTTGCCCGGCCGGTGGGGTACATCTTTTTCCATTTCATTGATATCAGTAAGTAAATTCATGGAGAAAAATTTCTTTCTGAAATTCCGCCGATCCATTTTAATATCTAAGATGGATTCGTATAAATTTTGCAATTCCCTTAATGAAAATTTCTTGGGCAATAGATTAAAGCCCAGGGGATGCTCCTGGATTCTTTTTTGTAACCTCTTATAGCAAGTGTCAAATATTTCCTGGTGATCAAATGCCAGGTCTGTTACTGTTTTTACATCCTGCCAATGCAACTCATTATCCAGTATTTTTAATTTATGGTGTTCTACATTTATCAGCGAGTAATAGGCTACGGTTACTACCCGGCCGGCCGGGTGCCTTTTTACAGCACCAAATGTATGTACCTGTTCCAGGAAAATATCATCTAAACCGGTGCGTTGGTGCAATACCCGGTAGGCCGCACTATCCAGGTCTTCATTGGGTTTTATAAGATCACCTAGTAATGACCATTTTTCTTTGTACTTCTTAAGGTCGCTTCTAATTAAGAGTACTTTCAGTTTGTTCTCTTCAAAACCAAATATCACACAATCCACTGACAATGCAATCCGGTTCGTATTTTCTACTTCAGATTGTATGGCCTGCATCGTTTTTGATGCATGGAGCATGGCTTTTATATCATCTGCTGTCATACTTTTTGCATTAAAGTTTTTTGATAAAGGGAAGACTATTTTGTTTTTTATTTTGGCTGATCCTGATAAAATATACGCCCGCAGCCAGGTTACTCACCTGTTTTTGAAATGAAAATGAATATTGCCCGGCTGATTGTAACTCTTCATATAATTTTTTCACCAGCTTGCCATTGGCATCCAGTATATGAATATTTACAATACCGGTTTGGCTTAGGCTGTAATCTATAACGCCGGTGTTATAAACAGGATTGGGTGATAGTTTAATACCGATCCCGTTTTTAATTTGGGTGATGGTTTGGTTGCGATCATCGGTTGTAAAGCTACTGTTGCTGTATTGGCCGCTATTGGTTGCATTACAATTGGCACTCACCCGCCAATCGTAGGTTATGCCCATACCCAGCCCATTGATCTCAATACTTGTTTCGGTAATATTACTTGCCCAGGTTATCCAATTGGCGTCGGTACTTTTTTTATATTCTACGGTGTAGTAATTGCCCGGCTGGCCGCTCCAGCTTAAGGTAGCTCCCTGCATGCTCACCTGGGTAGCGCTTAAAGCTGCAGGCAATGCAGGTGTTGGAATTACTGTTACCGTAATGGCAGCCCGGGGGCTTTCTCCGCAGGTATTCGTTTGGGAAGCATAAAAATGAAAAGTTCCGGCTGTGGTTGTTAACGGGGTTGGCGCTGCCGAAGTACCTGTGCCCCCGGTGGCCGTAGTGTACCATATAATATTATTACCCGTTGCAGATAAAGGTATGGCGGTTGCATTTTGGCAATAACTCACCGCTGCAGATACCCCGGGGGCATCGGGTAATGGATTTATAATTACCGTGATAACCGCTCTTTGACTTTCGCAGGTTCCTGTGGTTTGGCTTACATAAAAAAGATAACTGCCTGCATTTGTGGTTACAGGTATAGGTGCAGTGGAAGAACCTGTGCCTCCTGTTTGGCTATTGTACCATAATAAATTGTTCCCTGCAGCAGTAAGTGCCGTAGCAGTTGCATTTTGGCAATAAGTAACAGGTGTAGTAACCGTGGGCGCCGGTGGGGTGGCGTTAATTTGAACCGTAATCATTGCCCTGGGGCTCTCACAGCCACCATTCGTTTGGCTTACATAATAATTAAAAGACCCGGCGGTTGACGTATTGGGGATTGGTGAAGTTGTATTTCCTGTACCCCCCGTGGCAGCTGTGTACCAAAGTAAATTAGTGCCTGTAGCGGTGAGGGCATTGGCCGTTGTGTTTTGGCAGTAGCTTACCGGGCTCGTAACGGCTGGTGCAGCAGGAATGGCATTTACCTGCACTACAATTTGCGCCCTGGGGCTTTCGCCACAACTTTGGGTTTGGGAAACATAATAAGAGGTATTCCCTGGATTGCTGGTAGATGGCGTAGGGGCAGTTGTGCTTCCCGTGCCACCCGTGGCAGCCGTGTACCAAAGTAAATAACTGCCTGTTGCCGTAAGTTGTGTTGCCGTGGCTCCCTGGCAATAAACTACCGGGCTGCTCACTGTGGGGGCAACTGTACTTGTAGTAATTGTCACCGTTATGATTGCCCGGGGGCTTTCACAGCTACCCGTGGTTTGGCTTACATAATAATTGCTGCTGCCAATCACATTAGTAGGAGGTATGGGAGCCGAAGAAGAACCGCTACCACCGGTGGCTGATGTGTACCATAATAAATTTGTTCCTGTGGCTGTTAATGCGCTTGCGGTTGCATTTTGGCAATAGGTTACCGGGCTATTCACCGTGGGCGCTGGCGGTGTGGAAATAATGGTAACAACGATTGCGGTCCGGGGGCCTTCGCAGCCGTTTAAGGTTTGGCTTACATAATAAGTAGTGGTACCCACTGCAGACGTAGAGGGTATTGGTGCAGTTGTACTACCCGTGCCACCGGTAGCTGTGCTATACCATAATAAGGCATTCCCCGTAGCAGTAAGGGCGGTAGCGCTTGCATTCTGGCAATAGGTAACGGTGCCTGTTGCATTGGGGGCAGGGGTGCTGCATGCGATATGATTTACATATACTCTATATTCACCCGGGTTTAAGTGAATGGTTTGGGCCGATCCCGTTGCAGATATGGTTTCGCTTGAAAAATAATTATACCAGGTGCCGGCAGCAGGGAATGTAACTGAAAGGTCCTGGGCTGTTACCTCAAAATTGGCAAGGGCTACTACCGATTGCTCGGAATTGCTGATGATCAGGGATTTCTTTAAATCATTTCCCAGGTTTCCGCTAATGGTATTGCTTAAAAAAGTATTGGGATATTGTTTGCGCAAAAGTGTAAGGCCGGCAATCACATCATATATTTTTTTTCTTCCGGTTTCAGCAACATAATTCCATAAAGGAGGTTTGGGGCTAAGCTTGCACTGGTCATTACCATAGGGGGCAGGCACCGTACCATCTTCGCACATAAAAATTGATTTATCATATCCCAGTTCACCAAATTCCCAAATCATTTTTGGGCCGGGTACCAAAAATAAGAAAGGCATCATTGCTTCTGTTCTTGCCAGGGCAACCTGTAAATTTTTTACATCGTGTGCCGGGTTGGCAGAGTTTCCAAAAGTAAGGTTCTTGTACATGATGCGTTCTTCATCATGGCTTTCGGCATAAGTAACCAGGTGTGGTTGCGTCCATCCCGGGCGGTTCTTATAAAAGGCACGGCTTATATCAGAACTACTGGAATAGCCCATGGTATTTTGATTGTACGGATCTGTCATCTTGCCCCAGAGCAACATACCTCTTGTGGCGAGATCCGATTCTTCATCATCATTTCCTAAATGTTCTAAAATGCAATATGAACCTGCACTAACGGCTTGGGTACTGTCGTAGTAGCGTTGCCAAATTGCTACCCGGCTGGGGTCATAAGCATTCCATGCCGCAACACTGGTGGTTACATGTTGGGTAAATCCTTTTGATAAATCCCAGCGGAAGCCATCTAGTTTATACTCAGAAAGCCAATGGCGGATAAAACGGCTTACCATATATTTTGTAGCTTCAGACTCATGGTTAAAGTCATTGAACACACTAAATGGGTGGGTTGCTGTAACATTAAAAAAGGGACTGTTAGCGGCCGGGGTATTGTTCGTATTATTCCACCAAAGTTGGGCAAGCGGGCTTAATCCGGTGGCCTGATTTAAAACGGCATCCATTATTACGGCCATACCTTTGCTATGCGCTGAATCAATAAATCGTTTTAAATTATTTTTTGTACCATAGGCTTTATCAGGAGCAAAAAAGAAATCCGGGTTATATCCCCAGCTGCTATTGCCTTCAAACTCATTGAATGGCATTACTTCAATGGCATTCACACCCAGGTTTTTTAAATAATTGAGCGTATCGGTAAGCGTTTGCCAGTTTCCTGCTGCTAAAAAATCCCGCACGAGCAATTCATATATCAGCAGGTTCTTTTTATCCGGCCTGGAATAGCTGTTATTACTCCAGTTATAAACGGGGGCAGCTATTTGAAATGTACTTACAATACCGGTAGTAAGGCCGGTGGGATAAGCCGGTAACGAGGGAAAGGTAGCAGCCGGGATGTACTGATCGTTATTGGGATCTAATATTAGCTCTGTGTATGGATCTGCAATTTTTAGGGTATCATCTACTACATATTGATATTTATATAAGGTACCCGGGGTAAGCCCGGTGAGGGTTATAAAATACCGGTTGCCATCGGGGGTGCGTTTCATTTGATTCGCACAGGTAACTTGCCAGTTAGAGAAATCACCAATTACTACGGCTGAATTTTTCAGGGGGGCAAATAATACCAGGGTTACAGAGGTTTGATCGGCATTGTAATTAATACCATCCTGAACACCGGGGGGCAGTGGCGCCACTACAGTAGCCTGGGCTACATTAAAACTAAATGAATCTTTTACTGTATTGCCTCCCATTGTACCCGTAAGTATAATTTTTTGATCGCAGGCAGTGGAGATAGTTGCATTGGCGCTGATGCCTGAATTATTTGTGGCAGAGCCAAATACATTCCCATTTAAAGAAAGCGATAAATCAGCATTGGCTGAACTTACCCCCGTAACGGTGATAGATTGACCCACAGTGGCATTGATGGGTTCCAGCCAGGGAATATAGCGGGGTTCAAAGGGTGGTAAATTAAACCGAACGGCAAAGGTATTGCTGTACACAGGAATGTACATATCGCTGCCATCGCTATTCACTTGCTTTTGAGAACCGGTGCCGTTCCTGAAGATGATTGCAATTTTTTGGATGGTTTCTCCCGGGGTGATCCCGAAAAAGCTATTCAGGTTAGCAATATTGTATTGATATTTGTTGGCACCCAGGGGGGTGGCTTTTGCTGCGGGATTTGTAGTGCCCCAGGTAAAAAGAACATGTTTCCAGTCACCTGCACCGGAACTTAAGTTTGTAATGACACCAATGTGTACATATACATTATTTGAGTTTCCGCCTTCATAATTTAGTAATCCCTGGTTTCCTTTATTGCAATCTACTGTAATGGATATGCCTCCCGTGGCATTGGCAAATTCAGGAGCCCAGGTTAATAAACGCTGTGCATAGGAACCATAAAAAAAGAGGAATGAAAAAATAACCAGGTATAGCTTTTTCATGCGCAAGTCAATTTAATGTGTAATATTAACACATTATTTGAATATAACATGAATCGCATTTCAATATTTGGGTAGATGTGAAAAACTTTCATTTTACTTTCAATAAAATGTTGGTTAATCTTTATTATAAACTCATTTTAAGCACTTTCATGTTCATGGGTTCAATACTGAATTGAGGTGCATAAACCTGGCCGGAAATTACATCTGTTGCCGTATGGAACCCCCGGGTTCTTTCTGTATAATCTGAAAAATTGATATTTTTTGATTCATCCGATGTATTCATAATACACATGATGGTTTCTTTGGCATCATATCTAAAATATACATACAACCCATCTGTGGGAATATATTGCATCAGTTTCCCGGTTTGAAGCGCAGTAGATTGTTTACGGAAGCGGGCTAGTTTTTTAATATGATCAAAGAGGTTATTTTCTTTATCCGTTCTGCCGGCCGGTAAAAATTTATTTACAGCATCTGTTTTCCACCCGCCTGAAAAATCCTGCCGTACATACCCGTCATTGGGCGATGTGGTTCCTGTCATTAATATTTCATCGCCATAATAAAGTTGAGGTATTCCCCTAAAGCTGAGTAGCCAGCTCATAGCCATTTTATACCTGGCAGTATCTTCATTAACCACGGAATAAAACCGGGGTAAATCATGGTTATCTAAAAAAATAACCTGCCGCATGGGATTTTTATAAACAAAATCATAAGCTGCGGTATTGTATATTTTTGTTACCCCTTCCGTCCAGCCAAATTTTTCGTTTAATGCAGGCTGAATGCCATAAAACAATAATTGAAAATCGGTGGTTGCCTGTAAGTTGCTTTTAAAGGGAATATTGAGGTTGCTTTCACAAAAATAAGCCTGGTTTAATACGCCATGTACCCAGGTTTCACCAAAAATACTAATGTGCGGGTATTCATTGTACATAGCCTGGTTGCATCGGTTCATAAAGGCAAGATCATTGTAAGCATAAGTATCAATACGCCATCCATCAATTCCAAATTCTTCCACACTCCAAATTGCATTTTGTATTAAAAATTTTTCTACAAAAGCATTCTCTTGATTCCAATCGGGCATTGATCT
Source organism: Sphingobacteriales bacterium 39-19 (assembly GCA_001898465.1). Lineage (GTDB taxonomy): Bacteria > Bacteroidota > Bacteroidia > Chitinophagales > Chitinophagaceae > Ferruginibacter. The sequence goes on from MKTX01000015.1 coordinate 106,629, forward strand.
TACAAACCAGCCATTAAAAAAAATATCTTTTTGTTTCTGCGAAGCATACGGATCAAAAGCAACCTGGTCTTTATAACTGGTTTGCGTAAACTTTGGCCACCTGTGAAACCAGCTGCTATCCGGCTGATCCTGGTACAGCACATGATACAGGCCGCAATGGTTATAAATTGCATCCTGTATGAGTTTCATCCCTTTTGCATGGATGGCATTGGCCAGGTCTTTATATGCGGCATCTCCGCCTAAGCGTGGATCCACTTTATAATGGTCGGTAATAGCATAGCCATGTTCGGTACGGTCGGGCATATCATTTTCTAAAACCGGGTTAAGCCATAGGGCAGTAACACCCAGGTCCTGTAAATAATCTAAATGATTTTGAATTCCTTTTAAATCTCCGCCATGGCGATTAAATACGGTATCTCTGCGTAAAGATTGATCCCTCATGCCCACCACCCGGTCATTGGTTTCATCGCCATTGCTAAAGCGGTCTGGCATAATGAGGTACATGAGGTCGGTAGCATTTACACCCCGGGCAAAATCAATTCCATTGCCCTTACGGCGTTTATCCAATGGCCAAAAAACGGCTTGCGTTATGCCGTTATTGGTAAAGTTTATTTTTACGTCCCCGGTTTTAGCGGTAGGTGATATGAGCAGGTCGAGTGCCAGGTACCGTTTATTTTGAAATGTATTAATTTTTTGTAAACGGATTCCCGGATGTTGTATGGTTACTTTACTTCCTGTAAGGGATTGATCTGCATGCACCAAAACCTGGACCGTATGCCACTTCATACCCACCCACCAATTGGTAGGGTATAGATGGATTACTGCATCCTGGGCATGGCAAAAAATAAGTGTAAAGTTGAGCGAAATGGATAGTATAAACTTTTTCATGAATGGAATCTTTTTAAAGGATTGCTAATTACACCGGCCGTTCATTGATCTCCAGTTTTTCCAATGCCGTTTCATCAACCTTTTTTTTGTTTTCTTTTATCATCAGCATACAAATAATGGCAGCTAAAATCATTAATATACCACCGGATTGTACCGCCAGCATACGATCGTTATGCAAAACATTTTTCATCAACCATCCAAATCCTAAAGACGCAATAATTTCGGGTAAAACAATAAAGAAATTAAAAATACCCATGTAGATGCCTACTTTATCCCTTGGTAAAACACCACTCAGCATGGCATAAGGCATTGAGAGTATGCTGGCCCAGGCAATGCCAATACCCGTCATACATCCGTACAGCATATATTTATTTTGAACCCAGGCAACACTTATGAGGCCCAGTGCGCCACAAAGCAGGCATAAACTATGGGTAAGTTTCCGGCCCAGCTTATCGGCAATGGCAGGTAAGATCAATGCAAATAAAAAAGTAACCACACTATAAAACGAAAGCGTTAAACTTCCAAAATCGGCACCATGCGCATACACCGGGTCATTGGCATCGGTACCGCCAAATACATTTACGGCAACGGCCGTGGTATAATAAAACCACATTAAAAATAAGCCAGGCCATGTAAAAAATTGAACCAGGGCAATAGATTTCATGCGGGGCGGCATATGGGTGAGTGCATGCCATATTTCACGGGCACCGCCTCCAAATCCTTTGTTAGATTCTTTTACCTTATCCTTAAACCCAAGATCAGATGGCGGATATTCTTTTGTAGTGAAAACGGTATACAGCACAGAAGCCAGGAAAAAAAACGCTCCTATATAAAAGGAGTATTTTACATTTTCAGGTATATGGCCCTCTGCTGCAGTATTGGTGAGATGAAAAATATTATTCATTACCCAGGGCAAGGCAGAAGCGATGCTGCCTCCCAGGCCAATCATAAAACTTTGCATAATGAAGCCCCTGTTTACCTGGCTATCGGGGAGTTTATCTGTTACAAATGCCCGGAAAGGTTCCATGGCCACATTTCCAAATACATCTAATACCCATAGCAACCCGGCTGCCATCCATAATACACTGCTATGTGGCATAAATATTAATGCAATTGAACTTAAAATAGCACCAATCATAAAGTATGGCCTTCTTCTGCCATATTTTGGGTGCCAGGTCCGGTCACTTAAATAACCAATTACCGGTTGTACCAATAAGCCGGTAAGGGGTGCTGCCAAAAAAAGAAGCGGAACCTGGTCAGGATTAGCACCCAGGTTTTCATAAATGCGTCCCATATTGGCTCGCTGAAGATCCCAGCCAAACTGGATTCCAAAAAAGCCCACACTCATATTGATAATTTCAACAACCGATAGTGTTGGTTTATTTTCGAAAGATGCAGTACTCATGCAATCGTTTTAAAATGATTATGATAAAATAATTTCAAATGGCTTTTTCTTAAGTGTATTTTTTACACAATATTTAAAAGTACATAAAATATACATGGAACGATAAAATGAAATTAATTTTTAAGGGATGGGTATGGATACTGGCAGGTCTATATTGAAAAACAATATAGGTTTTTAGGTAAAGATACCGGATGAAGACAAGGTATATTTACAGGATGGCTGTTATTTATTGCTTTTGTGTACTCCGGTTTTTAAGCCGGGTAGTGTATATAGCAATTAGAATGGGGATGCATATAGCTGTTATGATCCATTTGCCTTCTGATTTAAAAAACTGGGCGGTGCTGTATAAAAAACCTTCTTTTCCATATATAATTATGGGAATATTTCGTGCCGGTAAGTTTACAACTTCGCCATCTTTTTCAATTACATTAATGGATAATTTCAATTCTTTTAAACCAGGCGAAAGTGGTGTAAGTTTCCATTGCCAATAGGCTTTGGACCTTTTTCCCGAAATACTTTGCACTTCAGCTTCGGGGCCGCCTATAAGCTCTATATCAAAACCCTTACCCACGCTGCTGTTCATATCTATCAACCGGGCCTTCATTTTACTGCCAAATTCCATGCTGGTATCAAAAATAATTTTGTTATTTGAGGCATTTGATTGATTTAATGCTTCTTCTTTGAGAGTAGAAAAAATTTGATTTTTCCCCATTACCAGGGTTGCTATATAGCTTCGTTCGATAAGCATGGTATCATCTGCATGAAAAACCAATAGTTCTTTAAATTTTTTCAATAAAATTTTTTCGGGTAATTCATTCGTATTTTTTTTATTTACATTATTCGTATCCGTATGGATACTATTCAGCGACCTGATATCTTCGGCCCCCTGGTTTGCACTGTAATTATCATCTAAAATGTATTTTCCTTTTGGCAATTTATCTTCATTAATTACCTGGTTAATAGCGGTACGAGGGTTCTCAGGAACCGGGTGGGTACAACCATTTATAATGAAGTAAATACAAAGAACTATAAAGTAAACGAAACGAAACATTTTACGGGTTTTAATCTAAAATAGGGAAGGGGCAAGTGATAAAAAATAATCCAAATGGATTATATGTTCGGTATTTCTTATGTCATACTTTCGATTTTATCTAATAAAACTTGTGTATGAAAAAGTATCTTCCATTTATATTAATTATTGCAGGATTATTAATGTCATTTAATGGTCCCTTAACGGGTTTGGTTGCACCCGCTACCCTCGATGTAAAAATTTCACGTCCTCCCATTATAATGCCGGCTATATACAAAGTATATGGAAATGAAGATGCTTTAGAAGGTAAGTATAGCTTATTTAAAATGGTTATTACAAATACCAGTAGCGTTCCTGCAAAAAATGTAGAAGTTACTTATAAAGTAAATAACTACCTGGACTGGACGATAGCAAAAAAAATACCGCTCATTATGCCGGGGCAAACGGTGGTAGTAAATGCCTATCCTGCATTTCCGGATAAAATTGTTGAGAAAACAACGGATTCAAAGGAAATGGTAAATACATTGGTGAAAGGAAGTAATGTATCTGCCATTGAAAATGATTTCACTATTCCAATAAAAGGCAGAAACGAATTTATGTATACTTTTTTACCAAGTGATGAAATTCGTACTCCTGATGAATATTTTGATAATATGAAATTGGTAAGTTGCTATGTAACTCCGGAAGATCCCATCATTAAATATTTTACTCAGCAGATACAGGAAAAAGTATTGAAAGGCGAAACTGCATCCGTAACTCAAACCGATAAAGAAAATGTTCGCTTTATGTTGGGTATTTATTATGCCACCCTGGTAAGCCATATGGTATATAGTGGCACTTCTGGTGTACCCGCATCTATAAGTGATGTAAACTCGATTGTACAAAATATACGATTACCCCGGGAAGTGATAACCGGTAAAACAGGACTATGTATTGAATTGTCAATCATGTATGCAAGTATAATGGCTTGTGCCGGTATGGAACCCATAATTTATATGATTCCCGGGCATGCTTTTCCGGGATTTAGGTTAAAAGGGAATTATTATGCAATTGAAAGTACCTCTATTGGTGGCGAAGGAATTGGTGGATCAAAAAGCCCAGAACAGGCATTTGAGGTGGGGATGAAAGAATTGCAGGATTTTTTTCAAAAAGCACAAGCAGGCGATCCCCGTTATTTTATAGTAGATGTACGGGAAGCTATTAAGCAAGGCGCTAATGCAATGGAGTTAAAAGATGATGCTTTTTTAAGACAAAAAATAGATGAGATTGCCCGTTCATTTTCAACAAATGCTGTTGCTGCTAATGTAAATACAGCACCCAATTCTGGTACTACCGTGGATAATTCCGGCGGTGGTGGTAATGAGGGAGGTGGTGGAAATACGGATGCTGATAATTCGGGGGGAAATTCTGGTGGCAACTCCCGGGTAATTCCTTCAGGATATAAAGCATATAATGGAGTGGTTAATTTTTACTACCCTTCCTCCTGGCATTTACGCAAAGGATCTGTGATACCTGAATTAAAGGAAGTAGCCAATAACCCTGCCAATACTGTTTTTACTGAAGTGTATAAGTTTAATGGATATCAAAGCCCGCAACAGGCATTGCAATATATGCAACAAATTATTTCTACCAATTATGGGGGGATGTTGCAATATCAGCCCTCGGGTCAAATGAGAAATTATCAATTATACAGTGGAACTACGCAGGTAAACGATATTTTACTGGGATGGGTGGCCGCCTTTAAGCCAACAAGTTCGGGCATTGTGGGCATTGTGGCAGGGGCAAACCAGCAAGCAGGAAACCAAACAAGAACCATCGCTAATATCATTAACTCACTTCAATAAAGCCTATTAATTTTATGAACAATCTATTTAAAATTAGCATCCTCGTTTTGCTTTTATTAAGCATCCAAAATGTAATATTAGCCCAGGATAAAAAACCTGCAAAAACGAATTTAGAAGTAACCATTAACGATGTGGGCAATGCAGTTATTCATGTGAACAGTAAGTATAACGCCTCCTACTGGGAAATGCTAAAACAAATGGGCGTATTTGGTTCATCTGTTATTAAAAATGGGTTTAAAAAAGTATTTCCCAAATATGAATTAACAGATTTTGAAGTTAAGTCGGATGATATGGAAAGAACAGTGGATGCAAAATTTACAGTATTGGGCATGGTTGAAATGAGTAAAAAAGGAAAGTGGACTGCCGATTTATCAACTTCTTCAGATGATACAAAAGATGCCAATATTACAAAGCTCTCAGAAAAACAGTTTTTGATGATAGATGATGATAATGGGCAAACCTTTAAAATTAATTTACCTTCCTCTGCCAGTAATTCAAAAATTGAAAAAGATAGTTTTGGTAAAGCGATATTGACTTATAATTCACCCGTCCGGGGCGGCGGGCTGGGTACCTTTTTAAAGTATTTTGGCATTTTAGTCATTCTTACAGGATTGTGGCTATTGTATAAATCAAAAATGATTGGGGGGAGTAAAAACCTGCTTAAACCAAAAGCAATGATTAGCCAGCACAGCCCTTTAGAAATAAGAGATTTGAATGTAGAACCCAATACACAAACAATTAATATTCCCCGAGAGAAAGAAATTTAATAAAGAAAAATAATATTTAAAGAATTAAAAAAGCTAATCAAGCCCGCTCTTTTATTTTAAAGCTGTCTTTTGTATTTCCGGCTTTATCCATCCCCGGCTTAAGCAAAAAGAAAATATGTTTGAAAGACGGCTAACTGATCGGGTAACTTCGGTTAAAGCTACAGTAGCATTTGTAAGTTTTGACGTGTTGTTTTCTATCTCTTCATTTAGCATACTCAATTTATTTGTATTCGCTTTTAATGCCTGAATGATACTTTCATCCATTGAGCGGCCGATTTTATTTTGTAATAAATTAATGGTATAAATTATTTTTGATTTTGTATTTCGTTCTGTTGGGCTAAGCGCTCCATCTCCTGATTCATTTAATATTTTTTTCACATTTTCCAAATCAGAAATAACTTTATACGCAGAATCAATTTGCATTTTTATATTTTTCTCCTTTTCTTCTTCTGCCTCCTGCAAACTATAAGGCCTGTTCATAGCTGTGTTTAAACCATCATTACCGGCATGTGAACCACCTATTAATGATGTGTCAACGGGGTGTTCGGCAATCGTATTTGACTGCTTGTTTTTACAACTCATTTGCAAACCCATTGATATACTCAAAACTAGAAACGTCTTTTTCATCTTTAAATTTTATAAAGTTTTTAAATAGAGCAATCTAAAATCCTCAAACCGTGCCTGCGTGTTTTTTAAGTCAGCAAAACTTCCGTTAAGTTTTTCTATTTCGGTTGGTAAATTATCCGGTGATACATTTTCTTTCATTGCCTGCTCAAAAGTATCAAGTGAAGCCACCAGGTTCTTAATACAAGATTCCATTTTGTTTATTAATATTCCGGCCTCTCTTATTTGTAATTGCCAGTTATTATATATAGGCATATAATATTTATAGTAATTGTAAGGGTTCTGGCCGGAATTTTTTTCATATGCATTTAAATTAGCCAGGAAATCCTGGTAATTTTCTTTCACGTAAGAAGGCATTTCATTCATCTCTGCATGTAACCTGGGGATATCGAAATGGAGAAAGTTGCTGTATATATTTTTTAGTAATTCTTTGCCCTGGGCCATAGCACTGAATAAATATTTTTTTTGTAAGGACTTTATTTTTTTTGAACCTATTTCATTTATTATGGAAGCAACCAACCCGGAAGTCTCGGGTGGGATAGTATTAAATTTTGGATTTACTTTTAGCGAGGTACTGTTATAACGGCTTGTAAGTAAATCAAAAGAAGCCTGCCATTCTTTTTTATGATTTGTAAAACTATATAAATGATTCTTATCAATTAAAGCCAATAAAAATTCACTGTATTTACTTACAATTTTATGAGCATCTGCTATGGAATCAACCAGGCTTAAAAAAGACAAGCGATCCATGAAACCCTGCTCCATATACTCCATCATCTCTTTTGCAGAGCTACTGGTAGAAATCAACCCACTTAATTGTACCTGCTGAGATTGAGATTTAAGCTGGTACATTCTAAAATATATTTCCTGGGGTACGGTACTTACTCCTTTAATTACTGTGGCATAATTTTCTGCCAATTTTATTTGATTTGGTTTTATGCTGCTGCAGGAAGCTGAACATATAAAGCATGCTGCACAAATCATTTTATACATTGGTACCAAAAATTTAAATTACAATAATAAAAACCGGTATTAAATTATAGGAGATGAATTTACTTTAAAACTTAAAATTTATTAGAAATCAGGGGTGCAGTTTTAGCTTTGTCTTAATAAATTTTAGTTCTTTAAAGATAGTATTATATCAGGGATAATCAGCGGTATTTTTCTGCAATGGTAAAGCAAATCCTGTCGGTGATTTTTCTATAGGTTTGCCCGTTCAATTGCCTTAGGCGGGTAACCTTTTTCCCGTCTAATAAGCGGCCTTTTTCATCAAAAGACTGAGCCCGGTCAAAATAAGCCAGTATATAATACTTGGGGGGCGATAGCAGGTACCGGATGAGTTTTGGTTTGATGCTTATTAATACCAGGCGGCGCTGGTGATCGTTAACATAGTAATCAAAATTATTGATCCAGGCACAACTGATACTTTGCATATTTTTTATGAGATAATAAATGGGTTTTGCCTGGTAACCGTATTTAGCCAGGGTATCCAGCAAGCGGGGTTCATCAACGCCTATTTCATAAATATAGGTAAGGCTATCTGTGATCAACTCTATGGATACGATCTGCAATGCCCTGTCAGTAAATGCTGCGGAAAAGGGTTTTGTTTTATAGAGCGCTTTGTAAGTTTGCTCAATAACCAATAATTTATTTTTATTGATGTTATAATAATTAGTGGATACAATTTTGGTACTGCAGGAACCCAGTGCATAAGTGAGAACAAACATCATAATATAGTAAAATCCTTTCTTCATGATAAGGTACAATGAGATACGCCAAAAATAATTTTACGTAAAACTTTGGGGCTTACTTGTATTTGGGTACGATTGCCATAATCCCAATAAATGAGGGTAACTACATTATTTTCTGATTTTATACTTTCCAGTATCACATAGTGAGTGGGAATGCTATATTTTATTTTGTCGTGATTTTTTTTGTGAATGATGCGGTTGTTGATGTATAATACCGTGATGCCATCCTGTATTCTTTTTTGCAGGTATGCAGTCATATCATTCACCCAGGGCCTTACCAGGTCGCTGCCTACAGCCTGCACATGGTATGGAGTCATTTTTTTAACCATCCGGTTAAATTTTGCCAGGTTTGTGGCTGCCCAAAAACTATTCTCATCACCCGGGTTGTAGTGGCGGTTAAAAAAATTAAGATATCCTTTAAAATGATCGGCTAACGTAAGGAACCACATTTGCTCGGCATGGCGTATATCCAATACACCTTTAAACCGAAGGTCGCCGGCAGACAGCATGACTGCCCCGGAAGGTTTAAAAAAAACATGGTGAAATGTAGCTTCCCCATTTTCAAAAAGCGCAATCATAAATTGTACATAGGCCAATGGATCATTATGAATTACCAAATAACTCAAAGCGCCATACGCACAAAAATTTGTGCTGCGCCCCGGGTAAAAACTAAGTATATCGGTAACATTCAGCCGGAGGTTTTCAGTAAATAGTTTCGGCTTTACATGTATCCAATAAGAACTACTGTCTTTTATTTTATGAGCCTCTAAATAACTAAGCGCTTGCTGGGTTGTAGATAAAGGCGGAATTTCAGCAATAGCAAACCGGTTATTCCCTAAAAAGAAAAGAATAAAAAGGAGGAAGCTGCTATATTTTTTAAACAAGTGCAGGTGTAACTGTAAGTTTTGTTATCGTTTTAAAATTAATTTCTTTTCATTTAAATTAAAGTGAAAAAGGCTATAATTTTTGCTTCTCTATTTTTGACCTGCCAGACAATGATGATTTATCTAATATATAGTCGGTAGAAAGCGTTAAATGTCCCGGCCCGCCGGCGAATAATGTTAATTTTTGTAATTTTTTAATAAAAATTCTTTTTTGGGCTGCTTTCAGTTCGGTAAGCGGGAATGCCATATTGTATTCTCCTTCTTTTCCCAAAGGGCCAATATGGTACCAGCTAATTGTTTTTATTTTATATTGTTTTTTAAAATGCCGGATCATTTTCAATACACTGCTATCAGAGGGTACACCGCAACATTCGCTGGTAAACATAAGCGTAGCAGGGAACTTCATCGTTTGCGCCTTGGCCAGGGGGGCCAGTAGGCAAAGGATAAGGGTGGTAAGTACTATTTTTTTCATAATTCTTTTTATTATTAATTTTAAAAACGGGGTAATGATATTAAATCAAAAATAAGACCAGTATTATATTGACTGGTTTATACCCCATTCGTTTACTGAACCTTTTTAATTTGAATATAAAAATTAGGGTCAATTTCTAAAAGCGGGTTACCGCTTTTCCATTTCATTTCTTTGGGTTCAGTAGTAGGATATATCCAAATCTTAGAATCCTTTAGTTTTAAAGGCACCTGAAAACCATCCATGCAATGGGTAAAACGGTAATATAAAATATTATTTTCTATTTTATATTCCAGTATGGGAATATCAGTGGTAGTAAGGTATTGTTTCAGGAAAGGTATTACATCAAATTTATGCTTTACAGAATGATATAAAAAGGCGGTTATATCATCGGTAGTAATTGTTTTGTGATAAAATATTTTGTTAAGCCCTACTAAAATTTTCCTGAATTTTTTATCATTATTTATAACCTGGCGTAGGGTGTGAATCATAGCGCTGGCTTTATAATACATATCGCCACTGCCTTCTTTATTTACCCCGTAGGGGCCAATAATGGGTTTATCATTTTGTATATTTTTGCGGCATCCTATATTATAGGCATTACCGGCAGCGGTACCATAATAATAATCAGTAAATAGGGTTTCACTATAGTTTGTAAAGCCTTCGTGAATCCACATATCGGCAATATCTTTACTGGTAATATTATTGCCAAACCATTCATGCCCACTTTCATGTACAATTATAAAATCCCATTTCAGCCCTTCGCCGGTGCCCGATAAGTCCCTGCCCAGGTAACCGTTTTTAAAATGATTTCCATAAGCAATGGCGCTTTGGTGTTCCATACCCAAGTGGGGCGCTTCTACTAATTTATAGCCATCTTCATAAAAAGGGTAGGGCCCCATCCAGTATTCAAACGCCTTCATCATTCTTCCCGCATCTTTAAAATGAGATTTCGCTTTTTCTACATTGTAATTTAAAACCCAGTAATCCATGGTTAGGTTTCCTTTGCGGCCTTTATATATTTCGCCCCAGTGGCTGTATTTACCAATGTAAGGAACAATATTGTAATTATTAATTGGGTTTACCACAACCCATGTAAACGATTTTTTTTGGCCGTTTACATTTTTTGTTGCCATCAGCCGGCCATTCCCTACTGCCACCAGTGTATCCGGAGCAATGATGGTTAGTGAGGCGCCCTCATCTGGCTCATCGCTTTGTGTGTCTTTACAGGGATACCAAACACTGGCGCCCAGCCCCTGGCAGGCAACAGTCATCCACGGGTTTCCGTCATTATCTTTTTTCCATATCCATCCTCCATCCCAGGGCGCATTCCTGGCTTCTTTTGGCTTACCGCTAAAGTATATAGTAATAGAATCGGTAAACACTTTTCGTAAATCGTTATTCAAATTGGGTAATTGTATAAAGAATGCATTCCCATCCCGGTTATAAGTTAATGGCTGGTTGCGGTAATTAATACTATCCATTTGCATGGGTTCCTGTAAATCTATTTGCATTATGTGTACCCCCTTATTTGTAAAACGTATTGTATTTTTTCCATGTATGGTTTTTGTATTAAAATCGGGCTCCACGGTAATATTGTAATAGGTTACATCCCAGTTCTGGCGGCCATATCCAATACTTCCCCTTAAAGTATCCTGGTGGGTAAAAACAGGCTGCTGCGCCCATGCCGGCAGGCTCATAATTACATGCAGAAATAACAGGGTGCTAAGTTTATTCATATACAGGTTTAAACTATAAAATTAAGGCATCAACCGGCTTCATCCATATTTATGTGAAGAAAGGTAATTGCCGGGTAATATGATGAAATACCAAATGCTTGCTTTATTTTTAAGGGTATGAAAATGCTGGTAATATTTTGTTTTGCAGGAATTTTAATGGTTCGTTGCAGGGATCATACACATGCTGATAAGAAAATTTTCAGGTACAATGAGTCCACCGGCATTGCATCGCTGGATCCGACTTTTGCCCGCAACCAATCCGTAATGTGGGCCATTCACCAATTATATAATACCCTGGTAGAAGTAGATGATGCGTTACAAATAAAACCTTCTTTGGCGAAGAGCTGGAATTTTTCTGATGATAAAAAAACAATTACATTTCATTTACGAACTGATATTATTTTTCACGACGATCCTGTTTTTAATAATAAATTAAGAAAATTAACGGCCAGGGATGTAGAATATAGTTTTTACAGGATTATAAATACCGCAACCGCAAGCCCCGGTGCATGGATTTTTAATAACCGGGTAGATCGGGTACAGCCCTTTATAGCGTTAGATGACAGTACTTTTCAATTAAAATTAATAGAACCATTTCAGCCTATACTCGGAATTTTAAGTATGCAATATTGTTCTATTGTGGCAGAAGAAGTAGTAAAGCAGTACGGAACTGATTTTAGGCGCCACCCGGTAGGAACCGGCCCTTTTTGTTTTGTAGCCTGGGATGAAGGCCAGGCATTGATTTTAAAACGGAATGACCGGTATTTTGAAAAAGACAGTACGGGGCATGCATTGCCGTACTTAGATGGTATAAAAGTAAATTTTTTTGACAGTAAGGCCACTGAGTTTTTAGAATTTACTCAAAAGCGGCTTGATTTTATAAATGATATTGATCCCTCTTTTAAAGATGAAGTACTCACCAAAACAGGGCACCTGAAAAAAGATTGGGAAAATAAGTTGCAGTTAGAAAAAGGCCCATATTTAAATATTGAATTTTTTGGTATTTTATCAGACAGTACCAATCCTTTAGTGGCCGGCTCTCCGCTCAGGCTTAAGAAAATAAGGCAGGCTATCAATTATGCTATTGACCGTAAAAAAATGATATTATACCTGCGGAATTCAATAGGAACGCCGGCTGAAAGCGGTTTTATGCCCCCGGGATTGCCTTCTTTTAACCCCGAGCTTGTGCAGGGTTACCATTATGATATCATTAAAGCCAGGAAACTATTGCAGGAAGCAGGGTATACCCATGAGCAAAATAAGCAACCCATCAGGCTCCTCACCATACCGGTATATTCCGGTATTGCCAGTTTTGTAGCCAATGAACTAAACCAGGTGGGTATCCAGGTGCAGGTAGAAACAATTCAAAAGAGTTTGTTATTTGAACAAACCAGTAAATCGCAGGCATTATTTTTCAGGGGCAGTTGGATCGCCGATTATCCTGATGCAGAAAATTATTTGAGTGTTTTTTACAGTAAAAACCCGGCTCCTCCCAATTATACCCGTTATAAAAATCCTCAATTTGATGCATTGTATAACCAGGCATTGCAGGAGATCAATGATTCAGTGCGGTATGATTTGTATCAACAAATGGATCGTATGATTATTGAAGATGCGCCCATCGTTCCTTTGTGGTACGATATGACCATCCATTTATGGCAAAAAGGAATTTCGGGTTATGGTTCCAATTCCCTCAATATGCTGGAGCTGCGCAGGCTAAAAAAGGACTAACAAAAAACTTTCTATTCTTTTTTTTCAAAAATTTTTGTCAGGATAATTCCAACCCTTACTTTTGCGCCGGAGAGATGGCAGAGCGGTCGAATGCGGCGGTCTTGAAAACCGTTGACTGTCACAGGTCCGGGGGTTCGAATCCCTCTCTCTCCGCCGAATCACAATTCAAACTTTATTAAATCCTTGCAAGCATATTGTTGGCAAGGGTTTTTTATTTTGGGTACTCACCAAATCATTCAAAAATCCCCAAAGAAAATGGTCTAAATCGAGACCTATTCCCTTCATTTTTCCAGGTCTCGCCAAAACGCTGAAATCCTTTACCAGTAAGGGTTTTGTGGATAAAAAGCATTTGGAAATTGCTAACAGAATTAGTAAATTTATAACCTAAAAACGGACCAAAAATGAACAACGTAATGCACCTGTCTTTTCAGGTAAAATCATCCAAGAAGAACGAGTTTGGCAAAGCTCCCATCTATGCCAGGATTACCATTAATGAAGTAAGAACTGAGTTTTCACTCAAGCGGTTTATTGAACCGGATAAATGGATCAATAAAGCAGGTATTGCAAAAGGTAATACCGAAGAAATCCGTACACTGAATGCACATATACTTACTATTCGTACTGCATTGTTTCAGCATTATAATCGCTTACTGGAAACCGGTAAAGCAATCACAGCCGAAGCAGTTAAAAATTCTTACTTCGGCATTACTGAAAAAAGTAAAACGATCATGGAAGTTTTTCAGTACCACAACGACCAGATGAAATCACTTATCGGAAAAGAATATTCTTTCGGTACACATGAACGGTATGCAACAGCATTAAACCACACCAAAGAGTTTTTGGAGTACAAGTATAACGTTTCTGACTATCCTATTAAGCATGTTAATCATGAGTTCATTACCGAGTATGAATATTTCCTGAAAGCCATCCGCAAGTGTTCACACAATACAGCTATTAAGTACCTCACAAACTTCAAGAAGATAATGCGTATATGTCTCGGCAATGGTTGGATAGATAAAGACCCTTTTATCAGTTATCGTTTTCACCTGCATGAAGTGGAAAGAGAAATATTACATGAACATGAAATACAGGCTATCGCCGATAAAGAGTTTGCTACTTCAAGATTAGACCAGGTAAGGGATATATTCCTCTTCTGTTGTTTCACTGGCCTTGCATATAGTGATGTAAAGAAACTCACAAAAGACCACATCATCATTGGCATTGATGGTGAAAGATGGATAAAAGTAAATCGCACAAAAACGGATACCCGATCAAGCATTCCAATTTTGCCTATGGCACAGGCAATTTTAGATAAGTATGTAAACCATCCCAAATGCAGTGCAGAGAAAACTTTACTACCGGTAAGCTCTAACCAGAAAATGAATGGATACTTAAAAGAAATTGCCGCTATCTGTGGCATTGAAAAGAATATCACATTCCACATTGCCCGTCACTCATTCGCCACTACTATCACTTTGCAAAATGATGTACCGATTGAAAGTGTATCCAAAATGTTAGGTCATAAATCAATCAAGACAACGCAACATTATGCAAAAGTGCTGGATAAAAAAGTAAGTAACGATATGGCTTTGCTGAAAGAGAAAATGGGAGTTAAAATTCAGGCTGCAAAAGTAAGAATTGCATGATAATACTAAATCGTTTAGTTATCCACAAAATTCAATATTGCCAATGGTTTTATCCACTAATTGTGGAAAATTGTTGGTAAATGATTCTATTTAAATGCGAATATTATTAGTAAATTTGTTACAGCTAATTCATTAAAAAACATAAGTCTGGAACTATGGAAATTGAGTTGATTACGAAAGCCGACTTTCACACTTTAAAAAGTGAGATTGTCGATGAAATCAAAAGGTTGTTTCAAACACCTGGCGAACAAAAGGAATGGTTGAAAAGCGCTGATGTGATGCAGTTGTTACAATGCTCACCCGGCACTTTGCAGAACCTGAGAGTAAATGGAAAACTCCCCTTCACAAAAATGGGCGGCACTATCTACTACTCAAGAAAAGATGTAATGAGTGTATTGGAAGGGAATAAGTCTAATGCCGCTTAACTATCCCAACACACAACACTGATCGCTTCTGCTAAGAAGCCATCCTTTGAAAAACCGAAATCAAACCAAAACTGCTGTATGAAGAAAGAACACGGACTGCTTTTCAAAAAGCAAAAGAATGAACTATGGCCACAAGGCAAACAAATAAACTTCAGATTCCGGTAGACATAAGCCGATATGTGGTAGTATACGGCCTTCAAAAAGCATTTGCCATTTTTCTCTATCTCAAATTCCACTCCAGCGGAAAGCTGCACAAAGACTCACCCGTATTCAAATCGGTAATGAAAGCATTGCGGATTAGTGATGACCGCACTTATCGCAAACATTTCAATAAATTAATTGAACTTAACTGGATTAACCTTAATGAAAGTTCAGGCATCTACCATTTCCGTGGGTTCGACCGGTTGCGGATTGAATATAATATAAGAAGTAAGCAAGCTACTACATTATTTTACAAGCATTTAAAAATACTCGATGTGTATCTTATTGGAGTTATGCTTTGTGCAGAAGTGAACAAGCAGAAATATTTTTGGGAGGTTGTCGTCAGGCGTAAACTGAGGCCCGTAGCTAACAAAAGGGATGCTACCAATCCTGCCAGGGTTTATGCCGACGGCCCCCAACCAAAGTATTACGGTCTTGGCCTGCCACAAATTGCCGAAATGTTTGGATGCAGTAAAACAAGGGCTTCTCAACTTAGGAAAAAAGCCGCCGATGCCGGGTTTATACAAACCATTCACAAATTCACAGAAATTACCCGCCTGCCAAAACCTGATTATAATATCCGGCCACATATGGAGGAGCAATTCCCGGAGTTGAAAGGCAGGCTACGATTCAGCATTATTGTAGTGAAAGGAGTTGCTTATGTATTGGTACTCGTTCAAACCTTCGATGAGATCATCCCAAAAATTCAGTTTAAAACAATCAGTAAGTTTAATAACCTGGTTGTTGCACCGCAAATTAAAAAGGCTGCCGCAATCCGCATTGCAGAGGCCGCCAAAATTGCCGCATAGTTTATCCCCTATTCCAAACCCGGCCAATTTTGAAATTGATTGATGCATTTTCGCACAATTTTTATTTTCATGCTTTAAAAAAGAGTTTTGTTTTGTTTTTTGCGCCGCCCGGCATCTCTTTTTATGCTGTTTTGTTTGAATTGAACATATAAATACCCTTACTTCCCTTCCTGCAAAGGAATAGCAGTACTATCCGCAGAGCAGCAGAATAGCCCCCTTCCCATACCCATCCCTCATTATAAGGTTCACATTTTTGCATCCCGGTATATTCTGGGGAATATCCCGGGAACAATCTGCTGGTCATACATCTATTAAACGCATATTATAAATTATTACCGCTTGCCCCGGCAGATAAACAGCCCTTTATTCGTATTTTTCCAATTCAATCAAAACTTAATCCTATTCGCACGGCATGACGCTAAAGGAAATCGGCCTTAAACAGGCACTCAATAAGGCTTACCGCCTCATCAAACCCAAACGGCTTGAAATGGAGGCGTTTAAAACCAATCTCATCAGCTTGCTGGGGCAGATAGACGAGAAGGAATCTGAGGAGAATGTGAAAATTCACCTGATGAATTTTCTGCGGGACAGTTTTTATCATCCGGCACACCTGCTGGCCACTAAGGGCAAAACAGATTTTGTGGCCCATACGGGCAAAGACGCTGCCACACCGGCTGCATTGCTCTTTGAGGTAAAAAGACCTTCCAATACGGCCGATATGGTAACCAAAACAAGCCTTAATGCTAAAGCCATGCATGAGCTTATCCTGTATTATTTACGGGAGCGGATTGAACACCGGAATAACAATATCACCAATCTTGTTATTACCAACATATACGAATGGTACATTTTTGACGCCGGTGTTTTTGAACGCATCTTTTTTAAAAACACAGGCTTGGTAAAACAATACAAAGAATGGGCAGCAGGACAGAAAGTGAGCAGTAGCACCGACCTTTTTTATAAGGAAATTGCTAAGCCTTTCCTTGAAGTTTTGGAAGACGAAATGCCCTATACCTGGTTCGATATAAGGGCTTTTGAAAAACCGCTTAAAAATGCCGACAAAACAGATGACAAGGCCCTCATACCGTTATTTAAGATATTATCACCGGTCCATTTGCTAAAACTACCTTTCGCCAACGACAGCAACAGTTTAGACAAAGGTTTTTATACAGAACTGCTGCACCTGATAGGGCTGGAAGAAGTAAAAGACGGTAGCAAAAAAATCATCCACCGCAAAAAGGCTGGCGAACGCAACGAAGGCTCACTACTGGAAAATGCCATCACCATACTTGAAACAGAAAACTGCCTGCACAAAGTACCCGACCTTAACAACTACGGTGATGAAAAAGAAGAACAGCTTTTCAGCGTAGGGCTGGAGCTTTGCATAACCTGGATAAACCGGATCCTGTTCCTTAAACTGCTGGAAGCCCAGTTGCTGAAATACCACAGGAATAACCCGGCTTTCAGGTTCCTGAACTTTGACAACCTGCCCCAGTTTGATGAAGTGTACAAACTCTTTTTCCAGGTGCTGGCAAGAAATTATAACGAACGCAGTGAAAAAGTTCAGAAGAAATTCAGCCATGTGCCTTATCTCAACAGTTCACTGTTCGAGTTCAGCAATATGGAAGATGCCACCATTAAAATAAACATGCTGGACGATTCGGCCGAGTTGCCCCTGATTTCATCCACCGTTTTACGCAACGGAAAAAACAAGCCCAAAGCCGATAAACTGAACAGCCTGCAATACCTTTTTGAATTTTTAGATGCCTACGATTTTGCCAGCGAAGGAGAAGAAGATATACAGGAAGAAGGCAAAACACTTATCAATGCCAGTGTATTGGGACTTATTTTTGAAAAGATCAACGGCTATAAAGACGGCTCCATCTTTACCCCCGGTTTTATTACCATGTACATGTGCCGCCAGAGCATCAGGCAGGCGGTGGTAAACAAATTTAAAGAAACATACGGCTGGAAAGCTGATGACTTTGCCGACCTGGGCAACTATATCAGCGACGACCGCAGTGTAAAGAAACTGAAAGAATACAACAGCCTGCTCAACAGCCTTACCATTTGCGACCCCGCCGTGGGCAGCGGCCACTTTCTGGTAAGTGCCTTAAATGAACTGATTACGGTAAAGGCCGAACTGGGCATTTTAATTAATGAAGCTGGCAGCCGGCTGAACGATATTGAAGTAACGCTGGATAATGATGAACTGCTTATTTACGATACCAAGGGCGACCCCTTTGCCTATACCATAGAAACCGAAAAGAACGGCCGGTTTTATATACAACCCTGGAAACAGGATGTACAGAAAACCCTCTTTCACGAAAAGCAAACCATAATTGAAAACTGCCTCTTTGGTGTTGACATTAACCCCAAAAGTGTGCAGATATGCCGCCTGCGGTTGTGGATAGAGCTCTTGAAAAATGCTTACTACATCATTCCCGATGGGCAACCTCAAAACAGTGGCAGGATAGGGGATGAATTACAGACCCTGCCAAATATTGACATCAACATTAAATGCGGCAACAGCCTGATAAGCCGTTTCAGCATTACAGAAGACCTGAAATCGGCAACACCGTATTTTGAAAAAAAGATACTGGAATATAAAAGCTGGGTGGCCGATTATAAGCATGAAGTGGATAAGGATAAGAAAAGAGGCATACAGCAACTGATGACCGATCTGAAACGTGGCTTCCTCTCAAAAATAACCGACCGCAACCCAACCAAAATTAAACTCACAAAACTTACCGATGAGTTTTTAAAGAAGTATGTAAACGAAAAACTGTTTAGCGAAAGCTTAACACAGGACCAACAGAAAGATAAAGAGAGATTGGAATCAGAAATTGCAAGTTTGAACAAAGAATTAGAGGAGTACATTAAAAATCCAGTATTTAGTAATTCTTTTGAATGGAGGTTTGAGTTTCCTGAAATCCTAAATGATAATGGAGATTTTTTGGGATTTGATATTGTCATAGGCAATCCTCCATATTTTGCAATGTCACAAATAAGAAAAGAATCCGTTTATTATTCAAGCAATTTCTCTGTATATAAAGCTTCTGGTGACATTTACTCTTTATTTTATGAATTAGCCAATAGGCTAATTAAAATTCAAGGACAGCTTGCATTTATCACTTCCAACAAATTTGAACGTGCAAAATACGGCAAACTATTAAGAAGGTATCTACTTAACAACTTAACTTTTAAAAATTACATTGATTTCGCTGAAGTTTTAGTTTTTGACGAAGCAACAGTTTTTTCTTCAATTTTAATCGCAGAGAAATCTAGGAAAGTTAAAAAAAATAGCTCATTTGAGTATTGTAAATTTCTAAAAGATTCAAAAGAATATAGTTTTCATAATTACTTAACAGAAAGAACGATTAGCATCTTGCAAAATTATTTGTCGGAGGAGAGTTTCTCATTTACAGTAGGAACGGAAAAAATTATTCTCGATAAAATGAAGAGCAAAGGCACACCTTTAAAAGACTGGGATGTTTCTTTTTTCCGAGGTGTGACAACTGGCTTTAATGACGCTTTTTTTATAAACTCCGAACAAAAAGAAGCCTTAATAGATGCGAATAGCAATGCCATTGAATTAATTAAACCTGTTTTACGAGGCACCGATATTAAGAAATATACTTATAAGCAAGATGATTTGTTTATGATTTTTACACGACGTGGCATTGAAATAGACAAATATCCTTCAATAAAAAATTATTTGTATCAATTTTATGAAGATCTGAAACCAAAAATAACAGGAGAAGAAGAAAGAGGAAGAAAACCTGGCAATTATCAATGGTATGAAATACAAGATAACACTGCATACTATGAAGATTTTGAAAAGCCAAAAATTATTTGGATCGAAATTTCTGACAAGGCTAACTATGTTTTAGATTCAAACGGAATGTTTTTAACCAATAGCGCATATTTTATTTCAGGAGATAATTTGGAATATATTCTTGGATTTCTTAATTCTAATGCTTGCGATTATTTTTTTTCAAAATCTACTGTTCAGATTGCAGGAGGGAGAAGAAGATACACAAGGCAATACGTAGAACAAATACCAATCCCCTTGCCTTCTCCAGAAATATTAAAGCGACTAAGCGAACTTGTCAAAAAGCTATCAGACAAAGAGAGTAATAGGTCTTTAGAAGATATTAATAAATTAGAAATTGAATTAAATGACCTCGTTTACAAATCTTATAATTTAACTCTAAACGAAATAAAAACAATAGAAGATTCAATGCTTACATGAGAACTCTTAAAACAATCTTCGATGAAAAAACAATTAAGCATTTTTATAAAGATGTGTTACATCATCTATTGCCAAATGCCAGGCATCAGTCAATCGGTTTTTTCGGTCCTGCAGAAGTAACAAATGCAACTGCTGTAATAATAAATTAGTGTTGCAACCAGTATTGCAATGAATCGAAATAAAACAACAATGAATCTCTTTATAAAAAACATGGTTTGCAACCGCTGCATCATGGTGGTAAAGCAGGAACTGGAAGCACTGGGCCTGCAGCCGCTTCATGTGACCATGGGAGAGGCAGAATTGAAAAAGCAACCAACAGCAAAGCAAATGCAGCAATTGAACAGCCGCCTGCTGCAACTGGGTTTTGAAATACTGGACGATCAGAAGCAAAAACAGATTGAAAAAATAAAAAGCCTGCTCATCAAAAAAGTACAGTCAGGCCAGGTGGAGGAACATTTCAGCATTACAGCATTTTTGGGCAATGCCCTGCATAAAGACTACAGTTATATTTCCCGCCTGTTTTCCGAAGTGGAGGGCACAACGGTTGAGCAATATTTTATCCTGCAAAAAATTGAAAAAGTAAAGGAACTGCTTGTTTATGGCGAAGAGAACCTGAGTGAGATTTCATACCGTTTAGGGTACAGCAGTGTAGCCCACCTGTCGGCACAGTTTAAAAAAATAACCGGCTTTACCCCAAGCCAGTTTAAGAAATTGGGAGGGGCACAAAGAAAACCGCTCGACGCTCTGTAACTTTTGTTACGGATGCTGTTATTGATATACTAATACCTTTGCACTATGCAGCAAAAACAACACTGGGAAAAAGTATTTGAAACAAAAGCAGATTCGGAGAAAAGCTGGTTTCAGCCTTATCCCGAAACTTCAGTACAATTTATCAAGGAACTGAATATTCCCAAAGATGCTGCTATTATAGATGTTGGCGGCGGCGACAGTTACCTGGCCGATGCTTTATTGCAGGAAGGATATAACAATATCACGGTACTCGACATATCTGTAAAAGCACTGCAAAATGCACAAAAGCGTTTAGGTAAAAATGCTGAAAAGATTAAGTGGGTAGAATGAGATGTACTGCAGTTTCACCCCGAAAAAAAATATGATTGCTGGCACGACAGGGCCGTGTTTCATTTTGTAACGGATGATAAAGAAATACCAGCTTATAAAAAACATATCGCTACTTCAGTTAAGGAAGAAGGAAAGCTGATAGTTGGTACTTTCTCAGAAAAAGGTCCCGAAAAATGCAGCGGCCTTCCGGTTCACCGCTATTCACAGCAGCAACTTACCGATGCCTTGTCAACTAATTTCCGGAAAATTAAATGTATTGAAGAAATACATCAAACACCTTTTAAAACTACACAGTCATTCACATTTTGCAGTTTTCAAAAAAAGAAGAAAGCTGTTTAGTTGTAAATCATTTCCATAATTCTGTAACGGCCTGCCGCATCTACGTCGGAACTTTGTGTCATTAAATGATGAATATGACACATACCTATAAAGTCTCGGGAATGACCTGTACAGGTTGCCAGGCAAAAGTGCAAAGCCTTTTATCAGGAGTTGAATCGGTAAATAATGTGAAGATTGACCTGGCAAAAGGGGAAGCTACCATACAGATGGATAAACATATTGCAACGTCTGCATTACAGGATGCCCTGAAAGATTATCCAAAATATAAGTTGTCCGAAATCGCTACACAAGACTCACCGGTTTTTTCAGAAGAAGCCAAAACATGGTTAGCTACTTACAAGCCCATCCTGTTAATATTTGCATTTATTACCGGCATAACCTTGTTGAACGAATGGGTAACTGGTGATTTTTTGTGGATGCGCTGGATGAGTAATTTTATGGCCGGGTTCTTTTTAGTGTTCTCTTTTTTTAAACTGCTGAATTTAAAAGGCTTTGCAGAAAGCTACTCCATGTATGATGTTGTGGCAAAAAAGTGGAGCGGCTGGGGTTATGTTTATGCTTTTGTTGAGCTGGCATTGGGTATTGCCTTTCTTACAGGGTTTAACCCCATCTTTACCAATAGCATTACCTTTGTTGTAATGTTAGTAAGCATTATTGGTGTGCTGCAGAGTGTTTTCAATAAGCGTAAAATTAAATGTGCCTGCCTGGGTGATGTATTTAATTTACCGATGAGCACCATTACCATTAATGAAGATGCACTGATGATTGGCATGAGTGGGGTTATGTTGTTAACTATGTTATAATGAATGTCTTTAAACCGATAGGGCAATTTTTCTGGAAAGCATTTAAATTCCTTTTTGTACGCAAAAAGGACTGTTGCAGGTAGGTAATAAGTCATTTAAGTATAAACAGATAGCAGAATTATGTAAGAATCCTCAAAATAAATGTTATACTTTTGTAGTAATCTATAAAATGAAAAAGTTCATCACCGCCATATTAGCCGTTTTGTATCTGGGCACTTCTTCGGGTGCAACGATACACATGCATTACTGCATGGGCAAGCTGGCCGATTGGGGGCTTGGGCACAATAAATCCAAAACCTGCGGTAAATGTGGGATGGAAAAAAGCAACGAAAAGGATAATGGCTGCTGCAAGGATGAACACAAGTTTTTAAAAGACGATTCAGCACAAAAGGTAACTGAAAGCAACCTGCAGCTCATGCAGTTGATGGCAACAGCATTACCTTCTGCTTATATTCAATTACCCGAATTGGCATTGCCTTCATTAACTGAAGAAAGCCCCAACAGCAAGGCCCCTCCCCGAACGCCGGCCGTTCCGGTTTACATCCGCAACTGCGTTTTTCGTATTTAATAGTATTCCCACTTATTGAGCCAGGCAAATGATTTGCCGGGCTAAAGGCATTTCTGTATGCCTTCAATTATTCAATTTTCACAATTAAATCTTTTTAAAATGAAAGCAATTAAAATGCTGATGATGGTAGCGTTAACCATCGTTTCTTTTTCCCTGTTTGCCCAGGACAGCACCAAGCAAAAAACAAAAGCACCCAAACAAAAAATGGAGATGATGAAATACAGTTGTCCCATGCACCCGGATGTAACAGGCAAAAAACCGGGCAAATGCACAAAATGCGGAATGGATATGACCAAATCCAAAAAAGAACAGATGAAAATGGAAGTGATGAAAATGTACACTTGTCCCATGCATCCCGATGTAACCAGTGATAAGCCGGGTAAATGTTCCAAATGTGGTATGGATCTGAAAGAAAAGGAGCAGGCAACTGTAGCATATAGCTGCCCCATGAAATGCGAAGGCGATAAAACCTACGATAAGCCGGGTACATGCCCCAAATGCGGGATGGCATTAAAAGAACAAAAAAAAGACGACCATTCCAATCACAAACATTAATCAACTAAAAATAAAGAAATGAAAAAGACAATTCTTATTATATCAGCAATCACTGCCATTGCAGTGATTTCCTGCAACAGCAATAGTGCTTCCAAAGAAAGTAATACGGGTATGAACCATGACAGTATGCCAATGCCTATGCAGCAAAATACCCAACCTGATAAGGATATTAAAATGGTAGCAACCACATTTACTTCCGTTGAACCGGCAGTAGCATCTTACATAAAAATATTGGTAACGGAGTATCTCTCGGTAAAGAATGCCCTTATAAACAGCAATGAAACAGAAGCTGCAACAGCTTCCGGTAAAATGTATGATGCCATGAAAACATTTGACAAATCATTGCTGAGCACCGATCAGAAAAAAATATATGATGATATTGAATCTGACCTGAAAGAACATGCAGAGCATATTTCAAAAAACAAAATTGAACATCAGCGGGAACATTTTGCCATGATGAGCAAAGACATGTACGATATGGTAAAAGCGTTTGGTGCAGGTATGACATTGTACCATGACCATTGCCCGATGTATAAAGACGGTTCCATGTGGCTGAGTGAAACCAAAGACATCAAAAATCCTTTTTATGGAGATAAGATGATGACCTGCGGTAGTGTAGAGGAGATGTTACAATAAGGAATTAGCAATGTGCAATCAGCAATTGGCAAGTCATGTGGTTTGAGTTCAATTTGCCAATTGCGTATTGCTAATTGCCTGTTTCAAAAAAGTTCACTAACTAATTACGCAATATGATACCTAAAATAATTTCCTGGTCACTAAAAAACCGCTACATCGTTTTATTGCTTGCGGCAGGGTTGTTTGTGTGGGGTGTTTTAAACATTAAGAAAAACCCCATTGATGCCATACCTGACCTCAGCGAAAACCAGGTCATCGTCTTTACTGAATGGATGGGCCGTGGGCCGCAGATCATGGAAGACCAGGTTACCTATCCCCTTGTAAGCAACTTACAGGGCATTCCCAAAGTGAAAAACATCAGGGGCACTTCCATGTTCGGGATGAGTTTTGTGTATGTGATTTTTGAAGATGATGTGGATGTGTACTGGGCAAGAACAAGAGTACTGGAAAGGCTGAATTATGCACAGCGCTTACTGCCTAATGGAGTTACTCCCACACTTGGCCCCGATGGGACCGGCGTTGGTCATGTATTCTGGTACACATTGGATACTAAAAATCTTGACCTCGGGGAACAAAGGGCATTGCAGGACTGGTATGTAAAACTGGCTTTGCAAACGGTACCCGGTGTGGCAGAAGTGGCATCCTTTGGCGGTTTTGAAAAGCAATATCAATTGGTGGTTGATCCGGTGAAACTGCAGTTCTATAATATCAGCCTGATGGATGTGATGTCTAAAGTGAAAGCCAGTAACAACGATGTAGGCGGACGGAAATTTGAAATGAGCGACATGGCCTACATCATCCGGGGATTGGGGTATATCAAAAACAAAGAAGACATAGAAAGTATTGCCGTTGGCAATAATAATGGTATTCCGGTACGGGTAAAAGATATTGGTACGGTGCAAATGGGCGGCGATTTACGTTTGGGCATTTTTGATGAGAATGGTGAAGGAGAAGTGGTGGGCGGTATTGTAGTGATGCGTTACGGCGAAAATGCAGATAAGGTAATCAATGCTGTTAAAGAGAAAATGAAAGATGTGCAGAAAGGTTTACCGGAAGGAGTACATTTTAAAACAGCTTACGACCGAAGTGAACTGATTGAAGCGGCTATCGGTAACATCAAAGTAAAACTGGTGGAAGAAATGGCAGTGGTTGCACTTATTGTTATCATCTTCCTGTTTCACTGGCGTAGTGCACTCAGCATTATAATACAGATTCCCATTACCATTGCCATCAGTTTTATCCTGTTGAATATGTTTGGCATTTCTTCCAATATCATGTCGCTTACCGGTATTGCATTGGCCATTGGCGTAATTGTAGATAATGGAATCATCATGAGTGAAAATGCCTACCGGCATTTATCGGATTATCAAAATAAACCACCCCAAAATACTCAAGAATGAAAAAGCTTTTTAATAAACTCAAACGCAAGTCCAGCTACAACCGGATTCCCGAATTGGAGCGTATGCGGCTAATTGAAAAAGCCAGCATACAGGTATCAAGGGGTGTATTCTTTTCCACCATTATTATTATTACATCATTTCTGCCGGTGTTTTTATTAACCGGCCAGGAAGGGAAACTTTTTCACCCATTGGCCTTCACCAAAACATTCATCATGATGGTGGATGCAATTTTGGTGATCACCTTAGCCCCCGTTTTAATATCCTTTTTTATGAAAGGGCGTTTCAGGCCCGAAACCAAAAACCCGGTAAATCGAATACTGGAAAAAATATACGAACCGGTAATCCGTACCTGTATCAAATGGCGGAAAACAACACTGGCTGTAAACATCATTGCATTGGCCATCAGCATACCCATGTTGCTGAGTTTAGGAAAAGAATTTATGCCACCGCTGGATGAAGGTTCCATTTTGTTCATGCCCGTTACACTGCCCGATGTTTCTAACAGCGAGGCAAAACGCATTTTACAGGTGCAGGATAAGCTCATTAAATCTGTACCCGAAGTAAAAAATGTTTTGGGTAAGGCAGGAAGGGCAAATACGGCTACCGACAATTCTCCTATCAGCATGATTGAAACCATTGTACTGCTGAAACCCCGGTCTGAATGGAGGAAAGGAATGAGCAAGAACGATATCATCAACGAACTTAATGCCAAGCTGCAGATACCCGGTGTTACCAATGGATGGACACAGCCCATCATCAACCGCATCAATATGCTTTCCACCGGTATCCGAACCGATGTAGGGGTAAAAGTATATGGACAAAACCTCGATTCCATTTATGCCTTTGCAGAAAAAGTGAAAAAGGAACTGGAAGGCATTGATGGTGTAAAAGATTTGTATGTAGAACCCATCACAGGTGGCAAGTATATTGATATTGTCGTAAAGCGGGATGAAATAAGCCGGTACGGTTTAACTGTGGATGATGTGAACAGTGTGGTGGAAATAGCATTGGGTGGAATGAGGTTGACTACAACCGTGGAAGGCAGACAGCGTTTTTCCGTGAATGCAAGGTTTGGCCAGGACTTCAGAAACAACCTTGAGTCCTTAAAACGATTGCAGGTGCAAACGATGAAGTTTGGCCCTGTACCCCTGGAAGCCGTTGCCGATGTAAAAATTACCGAAGGTCCGCCCATGATCAATTCTGAAAATGCCATGCTGAGGGGAACAGTGCTGTTTAATGTACGGGAAAGGGATTTAGGCGGTACGGTGAATGAGGCCAAAGAAAAATTGGATAAGATGATTACCAAATTGCCCAAAGGTTATTTTCTGGAATGGAGCGGCCAGTATGAAAACCTTATCCGTAGCGAAAGAACATTGAAAATGATTTTACCGGTTGTGCTGTTGATTATTTTCCTGTCTATGTATTTTGCTTTCCGCAACGCAAGAGAAGCCTTTCTGAGTTTGATCTCCATTCCGTTTGCATTGATTGGCGGAGCCGTCATGATTTATTTCTGGGGTGTGAATTTGTCGGTAGCGGTAGCAGTGGGTTTTATTGCCTTATTTGGTTTGGCCGTGGAAACAGGTATTGTAATGGTGATTTACCTGAACGATGCCATGCAGCAACTGGTGGCATTAAAAGGAAATTCAAAAGACACCATCACCAGGGCCGATTTAAGGGAATATGTAATTGCCGGTGCAGCAAAAAGATTGAGGCCCAAATTAATGACCGTTTGTGTTTCCCTGTTTGCACTGATACCTATTTTATGGAGTCATGGTGTGGGTAGTGATGTGATGAAGCCGATTGTATTACCAATGGTTGGCGGCGTACTAACTTCCGCAACACATATCCTGTTGGTAACCCCATTGATATTTTTAATGGCAAAGGAATACGAATTAAGAAAACATGGAAAAATTGAAGTGCTGGAAACAAAACACTAAGCATATTAAAAAGTAAAGAATATGAAACGATTTCAAATACTGATTGGTTTAATGCTGGTAACCACAATGGCAATGTCGCAAAAGCTGTTGACCATGCAGGAAATTCAGTCTGCCATTCTAGCCAACCATCCTGCTTTAAAAATGCTGGATGCAGAAGCCCGTTCCATGAACGAAGAAGCGAAAGGGGCTTATAGTTGGATGCCGCCGGAACTCGGTGCAGGTTTTTTTCAAACTCCTTATGACCCCGGCAGGTGGAAATACATGAACGGTCAACCCGGAATGGGAGCCTTTATGATCTCAGCACAGCAAATGTTTCCCAATAAGAAGCGGCAGAACGCCGAGTTTGCTTATATGAATGCGCAGTCATCGGTTGAATTACAAAAAAAAGATGTTGTAGTAAATGAACTGCTTTTTACGGCAAGAAAAAACTACTATGACTGGATTGTGCTGGAAAAGAAACTGAAAGTACTGAACGAAAATGAAAAGCTGCTGAAATTCATGATGCAGAGTGCGGAAATACGATATAAAAATGGCTTAGGCAAGATAAGCGCCTATTATAAAGCAAAGGCAGCATTGGCAAATGTGGAGAATATGCAGATCATGCTGCAAAATGAAATAGTTCAAAAGCGGATTGCAATCAATACAGTGATGAACCGAAACACGGAGGAACCATTTTCAGTTGACACCAATTATGTATGGTACGGTTTTAACAGGGCCATGTTCGATTCTGCATCCTTAATGAAACAGCGTAGCGATATTAAAGTAATCGACAGAATGGTGGAAGTGAACAAACTGGAACGTACAGCCGAACTGGCAAAACTGAAACCGGAGTTTGGTATTCGTTACGACCACATGACGGGCTGGGCAAGGCAACCGGTTATGTTTACAGCAATGGCCATGGTAAAAATTCCATTGGCAAGATGGTCATCAAAAATGAATAAGGCAAAAGCCGAAAGCCTGGTTTGGCAAAATGAAGCCTTACAAAACCAGCAGCAGATGATTATTAACGAAGCCTCAGGCATGGCGGCAAACAATTATTCAGAACTGGAATTAAAAAAGAAGCAGATGAAATTGTATGAGCAGCAGATCATTCCTGCTTTGCGGCGTAATTTTCAAACCATGCAGTTAGGGTACGAACAGAATACAGAAGAATTATTTCAGCTCTTTGATGCCTGGGAAGCCCTGAACATGACACAGATGGATTACTTCGACCAGTTGCAAAAAGGATTGCAGATGCAGGCAGAGTTGATGAAAATATTGGAAATAAAATAATTAGTATGGAAATGATTCATAAAATAAAATGGCTGGCAGCGGTTGCAATTACGGTTTTATTTATTGCCTGTAACAACGGCAATGATAAGGCAGCAGCAATGTACACCTGCCCGATGCCGCAGGATTCTGTTTTCAGCGATAAGCCCGGCAAGTGTCCTAAGTGTGGAATGGACCTGATATTAATGGAGAATCATTCCATGCAAAAAGGGCATGAAATGAATGAAAGCAGTATGAATGCAACCCAAGGTTACACCTGTCCTATGCATCCAAAGGTTCAAAGTGATACGGCCGGAACCTGCCCTGTGTGCGGTATGCAATTAGAAAAAGTAAAGTCAGCATCAGAACCCAAAGCCGTTTCACTGAACACACTGCTTAAACCTTCCAATCAACAGGTGATTGCCAATGTACCCATGGTACACATGATGGCAAGGGAAGAAGATATTGAAATGGATGTATACGGCTTCATCACTTATGACAGCAGGCAGACCGGTGTGATTTCTTCCAATTTTTCCGGAAGAATTGAAAAGCTGTATGTAAAATACCGTTATCAAAAGATTGCAAGGGGGCAACGTATCATGGACATCTATAGTCCTGAATTATTAACTGCACAGGAAAACCTTTTGTTTCTCATTAAGAATGATCCGGAGAATACTATGCTGATTAATTCCGCAAAACAGAAATTGTATTTGTTGGGTATGAGCAATCAGCAATTGAGCAATGTAATAAAAACCGGTAAACCGTCTTATAAAGTTTCGGTGTTCAGTAATTACAGCGGACATATACACGAAAGTAACAGCATAGGAATGGGCAACGATCAACAAAACGGTATGCAACAGGTAGCTGTTACAACAGAGGAGCTATCAGTAAAAGAAGGTATGTATGTGCAGAAGGGACAAAACATTTTTGCGGTGTATAATCCAAACAGGGCATGGGCATTGCTCAACATCTTTACCGGGCAGGCTGCCATGGTGAAAGTTGGAAATAAGGTTCGCATCACTCCCGAAACAGATCCAGCCAATGATTTCAGAGCCTCCATTAATTATATCGAGCCGGTTTACCGGGATGGAAGTAAAACGGTAACGGCAAGAGTTTATTTCGACAATTCATCTTACAAAATTCCAATCGGCAGTCAGGTGAAGGCGTCCATTTTTGTAGGAGACCGTTCTGCAAACTGGTTACCGGAAGAAGCTGTTTTATCACTTGGTTTGGATAAGGTTGTTTTTGTAAGAACGGGTGAGGCATTCATAGCAAGAAAAATTGAAACCGGTATTACCAATAAACATTTAGTGCAGGTATTAGGCGGTCTCGATAAAACAGAAGCCGTTGCCGCAAATGCACAGTATCTGGTAGACAGTGAAAGTTTCATCAAAACAAATTAACAGACATGAAAAAGTATATTATCATTATCATTTCAGCTCTCTTTGTTTTACCATCCTGTAAAAACAAAAAAGCAACACTGGTTAATAAGGACGAATATTATACCTGTAGTATGCATCCGCAGATCATGCAGGATAAGCCGGGCACATGCCCTATCTGCCACATGGACCTCATTGTGGTGAAGAAAACAAACACAGCAGCCGATGAAATAATGCTGAATGACGAACAGATAAGGTTAGGAAATATTCAGACAGATACTATCAGTAATGGAATGATTGGTGATAAAGTAATCTTAACTGCTACTTTAAATACGGATGAATCAAAAGTCAACAGCATCAATGCCCGTATTATGGGCCGCATTGACAGACTGTATTTTAAAAACATGGGTGACTATGTTTCAAGAGGAGCACACCTGTATGACTTGTACAGCGAAGAATTGAATAATGCCAAACAGGAGTACATCGTGGCGGTTGAAAAACAACAATCGCTTGACAATTCCATAATAGATTTTAACAGGCTGGTACAAAGTGCAAGGATGAAATTATTGTTATGGGGCATGAGTGAAGCTCAGGTAAATGAACTGGGCAAATCAAAAAAGTCTTCACCCTTAACTTCTTTTTACAGCAATGAATCAGGCTTCATTACCGAACTGCCGGTTATGGAAGGTCAATATGTATCGGAAGGAAGCACCATTGTAAAACTGGCCGATCTTTCCTCATTATGGGCAGAAGCACAGGTATATACTTCACAACTTTCAGCCATAGACCTGAAAGGAACTGCTACCGTTCAATTTCCCGATATACCCGGTAAAGAATGGAAAGGAAAAATAGAATTTGCAAATCCTGAAATTGTTTCTGACAGCAGGCTTAATCTGGTTAGGGTGTCAATACCTAATCCCAATGGATTGCTTAAACCCGGAATGCCTGCTTATGTAAGCATCAAAAGCAAGGAACTCAATACGCTTACACTTCCTTCAGATGCGGTGCTCCGCGATGGTAAAATGAATGTGGTTTGGGTACAATCAGGCAAAAACAGTTACAAAATGAAAATGGTGCAAACCGGTTTGGAAAGCTGCGACAGGCTTGAAATTAAATCGGGATTGCAAAACGGCGATGTAGTGGTAACCAGGGGTGCTTATTTATTGAACAGTGAATTTGTTTTCAAGAAAGGAGCAGATGCAATGGGTGGTATGGATATGAGTGGACATCAACATTGATAGACTATGAAATACTTGCCAAAATCAAAATGGAAAAAAGCCGGGCTGATATTATTGTTGTTATTTGGATTGTTTCAGTTTTATCCAAGACCGGAAAAGAATATTTCATCAGTCGAAGCAAAGAACAGTATCGAAAACCTATTTCCTATTCCCGATTCGGTACTGACCATTCTGAAAACTGCCTGCTATGATTGCCATAGCAACAATACCCGTTACCCCTGGTATAGTAATATACAGCCCGTTGCTTTGTTTTTGAACAAACACATCGTTGAAGGGAAAAAGGAATTGAATTTTGATGAGTTTGGGACTTATACGGGGCGAAGGCAGCAAAGTAAATTAAAAGCAATTGCCAGCCAGGTGAAAGATGGAGATATGCCGTTGAGTTCATATAAGGCCATGCATAAAGAAGCAAGGCTGTCCGATGAAGAACGCAACCTGGTCACGAATTGGTTTAGGAACCAACTTAATAGTCTGAACCGGTAAATTGATCTTGTATGAAAAAGCAAATTAAAACAACAAACTGGTATGTTATTACAGGTGGGCCAAGTACAGGTAAAACAACAGTGATCAACCTGCTTTCAGAAAGAGGGTACAAAACCACGATTGAACATGCCAGGCATTATATAGACACTATGAAAGATGAAGGAAATACTGTTGAAGAGATCAGGGCAAATAAAAGACAATTTCAGTTGGGTGTATTAGATATGCAGATAGACCAGGAAGCTGAATTATCCCCGTCAGATATTGTTTTTCTTGACCGGGCCATACCGGATGCAATGGCTTATTATCAATTTCTGGATTTGGAATACGATCAAAAACTGCTTGATGCAGTACAGCAGGCATCTTATAAAAAAATATTCATTCTTGACAGATTACCATTAGTAAATGATTATGCAAGAACAGAAGACGAACAGGCTCAAAAATTAATTCACAAATTAATTATTGAAGTGTATCAATCTTTAGGATTTCCAGTTGTTTTTGTACCCGTAGTAAGCCCCGATAAACGAATAGAATTTATTTTAAAGAATTTGTAAATTAATTAATCATGGATCACAGTAAACACGAACATCAGCAACATAAGAAAATGGATCATTCCAAGATGGATCATAGCAAAATGCAGCACGACCACGGTAATATACCAATGGGTATGGCAGGCCACGACCATCATAAAATGATGATAGAAGATTTTAAAAAACGTTTTTGGGTAAGCCTTATCCTGACTATCCCGATATTAGTATTATCCCCGATGATACAGGATTTTTTTGGATATAGTTTGAGTGTTCCATACAATTCATATATCCTGTTGGTTCTATCTTCTGTTGTTTATTTCTGGGGCGGCTGGCCATTCCTGCAAGGGTTCACATCAGAAATAAAACAGAAGGGCCCCGGTATGATGACCCTGATAGCTATGGCAATTTCAGTAGCTTATTTTTATAGTGCGGCCACTGTCTTCGGACTAAAAGGGATGGATTTTTTCTGGGAGCTGGCTACCTTAATTGTCATCATGCTTTTGGGTCATTGGCTCGAAATGAAATCAGTATTGGGAGCATCAAAAGCGTTACAATTATTAGTTAGCATGATGCCTGCAGAGGCACATCGGGTTACAAAAGATGGACGTATTGAAGATGTAAAACTGGAAATGCTGCAAAAAGACGACATCATAATGATAAAGCCCGGTGAGAAGGTTCCTGCGGATGGTATAATCGAAGAAGGTAGCAGTTACCTGAATGAATCCATGCTTACCGGGGAGTCAAAGCCGGTAAAAAAAGAAAAAGATAATAAAGTGATAGGTGGTTCAATTAATGGTAATGGATCTTTGAAAATAAAAGTAGAGCATACCGGAAAGGACAGCTATCTGAATAAAGTGATTAAACTGGTAGAGGAAGCACAGAAGGCAAAATCAAAAATGCAGAACTTCAGCGACCGGGCAGCCAAATGGCTTACCTATATCGCCTTGTCTGTTGGCTTTGGTACATTGGCAGTTTGGTTGATTGCTGGTTATCCATTTGTTTTTGCATTAGAACGTATGGTTACAGTGATGGTGATTGCCTGTCCTCATGCATTGGGTTTGGCTATACCATTAGTAGTTGCAATTTCGACAGCAGTGTCTGCTCAAAACGGTTTGCTGATCCGCAACAGAACGGCTTTTGAAGAATCAAGAAAGATAACAGCACTTTTATTTGATAAGACTGGAACTCTGACTACCGGTGTTTTTGGAGTAACCCGTTTTGAAACTGTTGAAACTTCAATTTCAAAAGACGAATTGTTGAGGTTGGCAAGTGCATTGGAACAAACATCAGAGCATCCGATTGCAGTGGGTATTATCAATAAAGTAAAAGAACTAAACATAACCATACCCAAAGCAGAAGCATTTAATGCCATCACAGGAAAGGGGGTTGAAGCAACCGTAGAGGGGAAATCAATAAAAGTGGTAAGCCCCGGTTATTTAAAAGATAAAAATCTGACCGTACCGGAAGGAGCTTATTCAAGTAAAGCAGAAACTGTTGTTTTTGTTTTGGTTGATGATAAGTTGGCAGGATACATCGCACTGGCAGATGCGATAAGGCCGGAAAGTGCAGATGCGATCAGAGTATTTAAGAAAAATGGTATTAAAGTATTGATGGCAACCGGTGATAATGAAACAGTGGCAAAGGCTGTATCTGATGAATTAGGCTTGGATGGATATTATTCAGAAGTTCTGCCACACCAAAAAGTGGAAATAGTAAAAGAATTGCAAAGCAAAGGTGAGTTTGTTGCTATGACAGGCGACGGAGTAAATGATGCACCAGCATTGGCACAATCCGATGTAGGTATTGCAGTAGGTTCCGGAACAGATGTAGCTGCAGAAACTGCCGATATTATTTTGGTAAACAGCAATCCAAAAGATATTGCTAATCTAATTCTCTTCGGAAAAGCCACTTATAAAAAAATGGTGCAGAACCTGGTTTGGGCAACAGCGTACAACAGTTTTGCCATTCCATTGGCTGCAGGTGTTCTTTATTCAGCAGGATTTGTTTTAGGCCCGGCAGTAGGTGCAGTGTTTATGAGTTTAAGTACAATTATAGTAGCGATTAATGCACAACTTTTGAAAAAGCAGATAAATAAATAGGATAGATCATTCCTTTTAACAGATTATTAATTAATGCTGTCGTCATTATTATTTAAGTATTTGCTTAAATATTAAATATTGAGCTACCTTTGCCTTTCAAATCTTTTTAAGAATGGCTAACGACACTTGCATCAGGGTACAGGCAGATATAGAACAAATTAAAAGTTGCCGTCAAAAACTAATAGCCAATGCCCGTTCATTTTCACTGCTTGGTCAGATTCTTGCATTGGCCGGAAACGAAGTGCGGTTGAA
Organism: Sphingobacteriales bacterium 39-19; assembly: GCA_001898465.1. Lineage (GTDB taxonomy): Bacteria > Bacteroidota > Bacteroidia > Chitinophagales > Chitinophagaceae > Ferruginibacter. The sequence continues at coordinate 141,641 of MKTX01000015.1, forward strand.
AATTATCTATCTGCTGGAAGAAGAAAATGAACTTTGTCCCTGTGACCTAAGTGATATATTGGGTATGAGCAATCCTGCAATTTCTCAGCACTTACGAAAATTGAAAGACGGCAACATTATTGAAGCCAGAAAAGAAGGACAAACAATTTTCTATTCATTGCATAAAGAGCATTTAAAAATATTGCGACCATTTTTTAAGATCATTAATCAACAAAACTTAACAACACAACCTGCATGACAACTAAAACAAAAAATAGTAAAAGTTGGTTAGCAGGAATTTTTGCCGCTGTTGCTGCTTCACTTTGTTGCATCACTCCTGTTTTGGCTTTTTTGGGTGGGGCAAGTGGTTTGGCTTCTTCCTTTTCATGGATTGAACCTTACCGTCCCTATTTAATCGGTTTGACAGTTGCAGTTTTTGCTTTCGCCTGGTATCAGAAATTGAAACCTATAAAAAATGTGGATTGCGAATGTGAAACAGACAGTAAAAGATCATTCCTGCAATCAAAGCGGTTTTTAGCTATCGTTACTGTTATTGCAGGTCTGTTAATTGCCTTTCCCTACTATGCCAAAGTATTTTATCCTAAGCCTCAGGTGACAAAAGTTATTGTAGTTGACAAAAGCGATATCCGGCAAGCGGAATTTAAGATAAAAGGTATGACTTGCGAAAGCTGTACAGAACATGTGAACAGTGAAATATCAAAAGTCAATGGCGTTTTAGAATTCCAAACTTCTTATGAAAAAGCAAACAGCACGGTAAAATTTGACAACAGCAAAACTTCTATTGACAGTATTGCTTCGGCAATTAAAAGCACAGGATACAAAGTAATTTCACAAACAGTAATTAACAACTAATGGAAAAAAGTATCATACTTCAATCAACTATTACATGCCCTGTTTGTGGACACAAACAGGAAGAAACAATGCCCACAGATGCCTGTCAGTTTTTTTATGAGTGTACAAACTGCAAAACCAGACTGAAACCTAAAGAAGGTGACTGTTGTGTATTTTGTAGTTACGGTACTGTTGCCTGTCCACCGATACAGATGAATAAATCTTGTTGTAAATAAAGCTACTTGTAAAAACATTTGCTTTCCCATATCTCTAAACATACTGTCACACCACTTCGCTGACAACTGACAATCCGATTAAAAAAATAAAATAAACTGCAAAGATAGCACCGGCACAAAGCCAACGCTTCGCAGCATAAACACAAGCCCAACTCACAAGGCCATCATTTATACTGCAACCCGCAATCCCGGATGCTGTTAGAGAGCAGTTATTTTATTTTTTCATTTTTAATCGTTTTGTTATGTCAGTTCTTATTCAGCGTTGGCTTGTTGGCAGCATCTGGGTTAGCTGCTGGTTCGTTTCGCCTGGTGTGTTTGTTTTTTCATCACAGTTAGGCCATTCATTTACTTCTTCATGTCAGCCTCCTTGGTAGGGGGCTTTCTTTTTTTTATTGAATGAATTGGATGAAAGAAAACCCATCGCACAACTCCTTGCTTCTTTTCCCTTCGCACAGAACCCACGCTTCGCCGGTAAATAGGTGTTCGTCATTCGTCGTCAGCAAGTAGATATGCCAAACCATTGCATCAGTAGCAATAAAATTGTTTATTACACTTTTATGGTATTGCTGCACATGCAATGCCCTTCGGGCTGCTACGCAGGTTTGTCATACTACTTGCAGTTCCTCCTCATTCCTCACGGCAGCTACTGTGTCCTTCACGCCACTTCGTTCATTACTTCCTTCGTTCCGCTTCATTACACCACGTTCGCAGCTAAACCACTTGCTTCAAGGCCGGGCATCCCTTTTGCCCTGGCACAAATCAATGCACATGGAATGCACCAGCCTTTCCGCAAGCCAGCCCTACAATACTCACCGGGTTCCATTTCGCTGCACTACGTCATACATTCACTTCAGTAGCGTTCAGTCCACCCGCTGCCCATAATTGGCTCGCCTTGCGGCCTGCCACGGCTGCGGGTTTGTCAAGGTTTTTGTGACCCTTGCTACTGACCTGATTAGAACAAAAACACATGCCAAACCCTTGCGTCTCACTGTTGCTGTCTATCGCCGTTTCACGGCTTTTTAGCCAGCACCGTGGCAGGCGCACGCAGCCAATTCCGTTCGTTCCTCTCTTCCATTGGCTTATGGCGGCACGCCCCCTGGCTACAGTGTGGACAAGTGTGCCACACAGCTATGCTTCTTTTTGGCCGCAGGCGCTATTACCTTTTTGCAAACGCACTTAGGTGTTCCAAAAAAGTTTTTTTGCTCGATTCAATTCGGATGCTAAAATGTTGTAGTATCTATTAGGGCCTTCCTGTACATGCCTGAAGCCTTCTATTTCAAAAGCTTCTTTCAAAGTATCATTACTACAGTATTTATTAATACGCCCTTTTCCGAGTATAGTTTGGCTGAGATGTTCCATTAAATGTTTTAAGCCATAGCTTGAACTACCGTTATATATCGTTTTCGCTTTAGTGGGTACAATTATTCTTATTACTGCTTGTACTTGTTCAACGGTAAAGGGAGTTAATGCTTCATCGTTAAGAAAACTCAATTTGTGAATGTCACTTAGTATTTTATCTTCTGCATTATCGGATTGATGCATTCCAGAATATTTATACCATTCTTTCATCTCATCGAAAACGCTGTGTGCGTTTACATACTTCATTGCATTATCCTCTTCATTGAACATTTCTATTGATGTCAAATCAATCAGATTTCTTTTAGCATCAAATAACGGTTTACAGATAAACTTTGGAGGCAGGGTGTGTACAATAAATGGTCCTTTGTTCTTAGTGTTTGTCGCATTACTAATAAGGAAGCGTGGAAATTGCTTTGCCATGTGATTTTTACCAGTTTTTAGGCAGGTGGTTCTCCTGTTCAAATTTATAAAGATGTAAATCTACCAAAGAAATATCAAAAAAAGTACAGCAAGTTAGTCGGCTGGCACAGACCCATGCTTTAAAAAAACAAGGAACTACGGCATAAACACAGCCCCATCGCACAAAGCCATCTTTTATTCCGTTCCTCCTTGTTTTTTTAGCCACGCCGCCTGATGTGATTGCTTTCTTTTTTTCTCTTTTTTCTTTTAAAATAAATTTTATTACGATGAAAAATGCAAATCACTTCTTCGGTTCTCACAACGGTTCCGAAAACTTTTACCGGCACAATCTTTCGGGATTGATTTATACTGACGGTGTAAAAGAACTGGCTGAAGGATGCCAGGCATATTGGCTGATTAATTTAATAATATGTCACCAATGCGAAACACAAGTAAGGAAAGAATCTTTCCAGGTGTGGGATTTAAAACGGACTCAGGAAAATGTGTTTTCTATCCTGGCTACAGATGGAAACCACAACCGGGTAACCAGTCAGGAGATTCCGTTCAGTGACTTTCCTTATGATCTGGCTACAATTTGGTTGGTAGATGGATGCCTGATGTTGCCAAGTGAGTATTAAAAAAAGGCGGTCAGCAATGGCCGCTTATTTACAATCCCGACCGGGACAGATGAATGAAGACTGCTTTTGTCGACGTGTATTTTAATAAGCAAAGATAGCTACGGCAACCAACCGCACAGGCCCGATGCAAAAAACCAAAAGACTACGGCATAAACACAGACCTGCCACTCATAGCCATCTTTTATTCCGTTTCCTTTTGGTTTTTTGTTTGCCTTCGCTGGTGAGATGCTTATAAAATCACTTATTATGCAAAAGCAGCTTCGTATCATCACCAATCGCCGTTTGGCAGTTTGTCCATTCAGCCGGTCCCTTTTTCAGCCTGTTCCTGTTGTTCCTTCCTTTGCGTTCAGCAGGCACTTGGGCAGGCGTTTCACTTGTTATCGCTATTCGGGCTCCCGGGTTTTTCCTTTGGGTGCTTCCGGTTGGTATCTTCATTGTTCACCATCCGGCCGCCGTTGTCTTTCAGCATTGCCCTTTTAGGGCTTTGCTGACATAAATAAGCCCCGCCAGGAATGGCAGGGCTTTCGGACTGAAAGAATGAACTATTTGAAAGTCTTATGATCCACTTACTTTAACCAGCGATAAGGCGTTATAAGCGCCGTTTTTAAGCGGGTACATCTGACCATTAACTTGCTGGTAGAACTCGATACCAAGTGCCAGAAATAAGGGCTTAGTGCTGTTTGCAGTGACTGTATTAGTCAGAGACAGTACAGCAGTTGCGGTAGTATCCCAGGGCAGTATGGCTGATTCATTGGAATCCATTACGAATGTTTCATTTTCAAAATCAATCTCTGCACCGGCAGAAACAATTTTGAAATGGGTTGTTCCCCCCGGAGCTGCAATCATGTTCAGTGGAACAAATGATGGAATACTTGCTTCCAGTGTTCCGGCTACCCGGTCAATAGTGGAAGTGTAGGGAGCATACAAAGTAGTTCCCAATTTACCACTGATGTTGAACTCAAAACCCTGAAGCAATTCAGCTTCACCGTCAATAACATTTCTTTGTCCACGGGGATTTGTCGCATCAGCCTGGACAACTTCAACCATTTTCTGAGTGAGACGGCTGACCATGCGGCTGTCAGAAGCGTTTTGCAACATTGCACGGATTGCATTACGTAAAAGTTTACCGGCTTTACCAGCCCTTCCAAATTCTTCACCGTTTTCACGGGTCCTTTGAAACGCCGGATCAGTTGCAATCTTTTCAGCAGATACACCGCCTTTTTCTCTTGCCAGGTATCCGTCCTGAGTTGATTTGTAAAACGTAATTCCGCCAATCGTACCATCCAATTTGATAATACCTTTTTGCTTTGCCATAACTTAATTTTAAAAAGTTTTTAATAGAATATCGTATTTGACAATAAAATTAGACTGTCGTTAGTGGTATAGGAAATGTTCACTTCCGTTCCTGCCGTTTTGTGCATATTGTTCCATCATGTGTTGTTATTTCCATGATAAAAAAGAAGTAAATTTGTGGTGTCTTTACTCCGTAACTGAAGCATAGATAAAGTATGGATAGAGTATTAAACAGTTAATTGAAATGGAACGAGTTTGTATTTATCCAAAGGATGTACAGATTGTAACAGGCAAAAGCGAAAGATGGGGCAGAGAAGTGATCAAAAAGATTAAATCTCATTACTCAAAGGAACCTCATCAATTGGTATCTATTGAGGAGTTTTGCCAGTATACAGGCTTACCTGTGCAGACCGTGAAGGAAAAACTAAGAGCATAATTTGATGGGATTAAAAGCCCTTAAAATGCGTATCTTAGCATAGAGCAGTAAAGGAAATGTGAGAGTGTAAAAGATGTTTGAAGCGAGACTTTTCCGAGACCTGCAAGGATTGAAAGTTTGAAACCCTTATTACCAAACGAATTGAGAGGAAGGTTCAAGACCCTCTCTCTCCGCCGAATCACAATTCAAACTTTATTAAATCCTTGCAAGCATATTGTTGGCAAGGGTTTTTTATTTTGGGTACACTGCCTATTATGCATTTGGCTTACAGGGTTGTTGCACTCAAGTGTTAGCCTCTCAAAACAGGAGCATGAAGAAAAGAAATTCTTAATTTTTTTTAACCCCTAAAAAACGGGGCAGATACGGGTATAGGCTACTGTGTAAAATTGCTTTATTATATCATGGGAACTGGAAAAAGAATTCGCCGGAATTTATTTTAATCCATTCATTATGGCTGTGTGTATAAATTTGAGCACAATAATTACAGCGGTTTCGATGCAGCTTTTAAAAACAAAATTAAATAACCAATAAAATAAATCATTATGAGTTACAGGAAGTTTTCATTTATGATCATTATCTCGTTTGTAATGATGTATTGTGTTATGTTTTTAAACATTACTCAGCTGGATTATTTTTATGTCAGCACGAACCGCCTGTATATGGCGCTGTTGATGATCTGCCCAATGGCAGTTGTGATGATGGTTTTGATGGGGAAAATGTATCCCAATAAAAAATTGAATAAGGGAATTATTATTTCAGCGGTTATTGTTTTTATAATTGTGTTAGCAGGGTTGCGTACCCAAACGCCCATCGGTGATGTACAATACATGAAAGCCATGATTCCGCACCATTCTTCTGCTATTTTAACAAGTGAAAATGCCAATATCAAAGATCCTGAAGTAAGAAAATTAGCTGATGGAATTATTGAAACTCAAAAAAAGGAGATTGCTGAAATGAGGGCATTGATACAAAAATTGGAAAAGTAAAGGATATAATGGTTCATACAATTTATTTTATTTAGCAGGGAATCATAAATCGAATACCCTTGATTGCCTTTTACTGCTCAAGATCCCGCTAAAGTATTTGTAGGGTAAAGTCAATCGCATTCTAAAGAATTTTATTTTTCAAAATATTGCATTTTGTACCGGGTAAATACTATCCTTTTAAACTGGTAATCCAAAAGGATTATTTGAAATCATAATGTGATCGGATGCTTTTAGTAAAATTTATCCTCAACATACTGGTATGAAAAAAATTCTCCTTGCAGCAGCATTGCTAATTTTTCATCTAATTGTTTTCGGACAATCAGGAAAAACAGAACCCAATGACACGTATGAAACAGCAAATGAATTATTGGAAAATGATGTCAGATCTGCAACCCTCGGAAACGGAGATCTAACTGATTTCCATCTTTTAAGTTTTGAACAAGATGCCAATTTATTTATCATACTCCAAATAACGAATACAGGTTCCAATGGTCCACAAACCCTGGCTGCCTCAGTTTATAACAGCCTTATTGATAATGGAGAGCTTGTAAGTGGTATATACTTCATAAATTATCCTGTTGAGCAGGGGGAAACTGTTTATGACACCATAAAATTATGTGGAAAGATGGCAGATGAATTTTATTTGAAACCTGCCATTAGCCGGCACGATACTACTTTAATACTGCCCCCCAACATTTACTATTGTTTCTTTGTATTGGCAACGGATAGAGTAGGCAATAGAGAAGCTTTAAGGCCGGGTGTAAACCAGTGTGTTTATATCGGATCACCCGTACCGGTAACCTGGTTATACTTCAGGGGTAAAACAGTTGCAAAAGATAATATACTGGAGTGGGCAACAACCCATGAAGTAAACAGTTTGCATTTTGATGTGGAACGCAGCCTTAATGGAATTAATTTTAACCGGGTGGGTATGGTAAATGCAGCTGGCAATAATGGCGCTGCCAATAACTTGTATCAATTTACTGATCATGATATTGACAGGCTTAACAGTGAATATATGTTTTACAGGTTAAAGCAAGTGGATATGGGCGGTCATTTTACATATAGTAATGTAGTCCGGTTGCGATATAATGAAAAAAATATTGCCCATACTCTTGTTTATCCTAACCCCACAGCAGGTGTAATATCCATGCTGGTGGGAGATGCCTCTTTGATAGGTACCTATGCAGCATTATATGACGTTAATGGAAGATTGCTAGAAAATTTTAAAATTGATTCTAACAACCAACAGGTTGACTTACGCAAATATGTGAATGGAGTGTATTTAATAAAACTCAGTAACCGGGAGGTTATTAAAATAATAAAGCAATAATAGTTTAGTGTTGTGTTTACTTAAAGGGTCATTCAGTTGAAAAAGATATTCTTTATCTTTTTCAACTGAATTTTTTATAAGTGTATTTTAAAAAGGGGGTATCATTTGGCAGTATTAATAACTTATTTTATTATAATAAGCCTTTTTCCTGGGCCAGGTGTAGTGCTTGAATCCTGGTGTTCACATGCAGTTTTTGATAAATATTGATAACATGTTTTTTAGCCGTATTGGGGCTAATGCTGAGTTCCTGGCCAATTTCTTTATAAGAAAGGCCCTTAACTAATAATTTTAAGATCTCTGTTTCCCTGTCGGTGAGTTCAAATAAGATTTTCTCATTAGCGATATCTTTTTTTACGATTGTAAGATTGTTGTTTTGTATGAGTTGTAGTATTTTATGGGCAATACCCGGGGATATGGGGCCTGCCCCACTGGAATGCATCTGCCATAACATATCGCCAATATTCTCTGCATTCTCATCTTTCAGCAGGTAACCGAATGCCCCGGCTTTTATAGCTTTAAATATTTTGTCTTCATCATCAAAAATGGTGAGTACCACATATTTTATATTGGGATATAAGGTAGTGGCAGCTGCAATGGTATCTACACCATCCAGTTCAGGCATTTCTAAATCTATAAGGGCTACCTCGGGCCTTTCTTCAGGTGTGAGTGTTTTCATTTTTTGTAAAAAATCACTTCCATTTTCTGCCATCAGTACAATCTCAAAATGGCCATAAGCCAGGAGTTTATTTTTAATGATATTGCGGTTTACGTATTTATCATCTACTATAGCAATTTTTAATGACATAATATATTTTTATAAAATTGGGATACTTAATGTAATCGTACTGCCTTCGCCGGGCAGGGATGATAATTTTAAATGGAACCCGGCTTCTGATGCCCGGTATTTCATATTTTCTATTCCATACGCTTCTGTATCTTCGCCAGGGCCCGCTTCCTGGAAACCTTGCCCGTTATCACTTACCGTAAAAATCCAGGCATCTGCAACCGCATAACTATTTAATAAAACCTTAGTGGCTTTCGCATGTTTTACAGCATTGGTTATGGCTTCCTGTATAATGCGTACAGCATGCAGGGCATTCTGGTAATGCAATTGTTTATCTTCGGGCGCTTCTCCCGTAATCTTAAATTGTATGTCAGGATAATAACGGGAGAGATTTAATACAAAATTCTTCATCCGCAGCAGGCATTCATCTGCCGTAAAACTGTTTTTCTTAAGCGCCCAAATATTTTCCCGTAGTGAAGTAATAATGTCACGGGATGCATATTTAAGATCATTTACTGTGGAAGAAGATTTAATGCCTTCATTTTCTTTTTGTAAAATTTCTGTTTTGTACAAAACCACATTTGCATAGGCGCCAATACTATCATGCAGGTCTTTGCTGATCTTATCCCTTTCTTGTTGTAATTTATTTTCCTGTTCCAGTACTGCTAATTTTTTGTTGTATTTATTTTTTTGATGCCGGCTTATAATAACAAATAAGATGCCCAGGCTGGTGAGAATAAGCAGCGATATAAACCACCAGGTTTCCCAAAAAGGAGGAGAGATGATGATAATGATCTCATTCAGGGGTTTTGCCTTTGGATCAAAAAGGCGGGATGCATATACCTGGAATTTATATTTTCCCGGTTGAAGAAAATATCGTACCGTTTGTAATTCTTTGCTTTGGATCCAGGCATTATCTACGCCTTCCATTCTATGTTGATACAATAAAAAGGATGGGTTCCCATTAAACCGGGCAATAAAATCAAATGCCAGTGAAGATTCTTTGTAACTCAACTTGATTTTCTTTGTGGCCCAAATAGCTGCTGTGTCAGATGCATAGGATTTATTATTTACTTTTATGTCAGTAAAAATTACTTCTATCTTATCTTCTTTTGCATATACCTGCGAGGGATAAAAACTGCTTACTCCATTTACCCCGCCAAAAAAAAGCTCTCCGTCTGCTGCTGCTTCTACGGCCCCGGTATTAAATTCATTTTCCTGTAAACCATCTTCCCGGCTTATTTGTAAAATCTTATGAGCAGTATTAAGCTGAAATATACCCTTATTTGTACTACACCACAAGTCGCCATTTTTTTCGATGTGCAGCGCATAAATACTCTCATCCGGCAGCCCCTCGTTCTTGCCAATATGGTAAAGTACATTCCCCAGGCTATCCATTTTAAAGACCCCTTTGTTACTTCCAATATAAATATATGTGCCATCCGTTTTCATACATCGGACTCCGCCGGTATTCAGGAGGGGGAATTCTTTCTCAACCTGGCTTGAAGTATCGCTGAATACAATATTATTATTTGAAAACCGGATAAAATATTTTCCTAAAAAAACACCTGCCATGCCCCCTTTACTGGGGTAATAATATTTCTTAATTGATTTTTGATTTACTTGAAAAAGGTATTCATTAATGTAAACCCATGCCGGTTCACCATTTTTTGAAATGAGTTTATTGCCGTAATAGTTAATTTTAATATCATTATGAAATGGAGGCGTAATATTTACCGTGGTAAAGCGGGAAGTTTTGTAATTATATAAATATCCTTTAGTATCACTACTAGGTAATATGATATACTCATCGTCATTCACTTTTACGATTGCTGTAATAGAAAGCGCTTTTTTTTGCCCCGGGAGAATCTTAATATGCTTTACTAATTTTTGACTACTGTCAAATATGAGCAGGCCATTGGTAAAAGTGCCTACTAAAATCCGGTTTTCTTTTTTATCAATACATAAGCTGGTCGTAAATGCTTCTCTAAAACCCGGTACTCCAAAATATTTTAAATTGTAATGATTGGTAAATATGACCCTAAAGCCAGAATTAACCGTAAGTAAATAAATATTCCCAAAATGATCTATCGATATTTTATAAATTTCGGCCTGGTCATCAATAATCGTATTCTGCAAGTTTACATATTCTATCTCTGTTCCCGGTTTATTCCCATACTCATAAAAACGGTTAGCGTGTGAGAAGTATTTTTTTTCTTTGTTATAAAATTCTGCAAACCTGAGTGAAGTGGATTTACTTTCATTAATTACCTTTTCTTTTTTTGTAATAAAATCATATTCGGTAAGTAATATTTGGGATCCCTTACTTACCAGGTAACGAATTTTTGAATATTGAAATTGGGGTATATAATAATAGGATAGGGTATTGGGAATTGTATGAAGTATTACACGTTTTAAAATATCAATCAAGTAAATATTATTCGCAATTTTTAAAACAGTTTGGCCATTAATGATATTACCTGCAAAGGAAATGTTGGAATTATTTTGAATGTTCTTGGGCCAAAAAGGTAAATTAAAATGCTGAATATTTTTCTCAGTAAGATGAATGGCATAAAGGTTACCCTCGTTGGTACATACATATAATATGTCCTGGTACACTCCTAAAAAATGAGGAGTTATGCTTTGGGGCTGGTCATACTTAAGAATTTTTGTAAATGTATTGGTATAGGCATCGTATTCTGATACCCCTAGCGGATGGCTGAAATACATTTTTCCTGAACTATCGGAAAGAAACCTTACATTTTTATCATCGGGTAAGCCGGCTTGCAGGGGAATATTTGTAAAGTTAGCCCCATCAAATTTTTGTATTCCATTTTCAAAACTAAGCCACGCAAAATTATATTTATCAAAAGCTATATCATTCACATGGCTTTGCAACAAACCTTCATTTACATTATAAGAGAAAATATTCACCCTTTCAATCATTTGGGCATTTCCGAAATGAGGCAGCAAGGATAATAATAGTATGGTGCCGAATTTCTGCAAATTAAAAGTAGTTTTTTTGCAAGCTACGCTACAAAAGATAGTGAATATATGATCCATTTGGATTATTTGCTTAAAACAAAATCAAAAGAATCATAGGTGCAGGCTCCGTGTATTTCTTCCCTCCTTATTCCTGCTGATTTTTAGTATTTGAGTGTCGGGTCCTTTTTTGCATAATATCTTTGAGCGATTTTCATGGTAATGGGAATAAGAATAGGCATATAACGCCCAAGAATAGGATTAAAAATAGAAACCAAAAATGAAATTAAAAAGGCAAAAGGCACTACCAATGACCTCAAACTACCGTAGTTTTTCCTGGCACGGGTAATAGTTTGTGCTGAGATTCCCGTTTTTTTACTACTGATATAGCGCCATAGCAAATAGTTTAAAATACCGGTAAGGCAAATATTGAAACAATAAAACCCATAAGGAATTAATAGATTGAGTTTGGCTGCATATTCACCATAAAAACCCGAACTAAAAGGCATAAGTGCTATGCTAAATAAGAAAAATAAATTTAGCCAAAGCAACTTATTATCATAATGATCGGCGAATGCAAATATTTTATGATGTACCGTCCAGTATAACCCTACAATGGCAAAACTAATGATGAATCCGGCAAAACGGGGTATAAGATGATTCATCTCCCGGCTTAGTAAATGATCTGTAACGATAGAGTGGCTTATTTCAGGTATTTTAATATCTATTACAAGCAGGGTAATAGCAATTGCAAAAACAGCATCGCTAAACAGGATAAGCCTTTCTAATTGAAATTTGTCATTTGAGTTTTGATGCGCCTGGCTCATATATGCCATTTAGCCTATAAAGCTAAGGCTCTTTTTTTGATTATCCTTATTCGTTCTAATATGATTTTGGATATCTTTTCTCTGCTCATATTCAAAGGATAAACCGGTACTTTGAAGTTTAGTAAAAACCAAAATGAAATTTCCGTTATTGAATTAATAACTTTTCAATTTTTACATCTTCCCCATTTATTAGTTTAATAAAATACATGCCCCTGGGTAAGGTAGAAACATTTATTTGTAAATGCAATTCATGAGTCACCCAGTGATTTACCAGTTGCCCATTTACCTTGTACAAAAGAATTTGGGTTGCAGGATTATTTGTTTTGGCCAGGTAGATATTTAGATTTGCATGGGCAGGATTGGGTGTAATCAATACTTCGTACCCGGGGTTAAAGATGATTGTTTTTACATTGCTATATTGTGCATTTGCACTTATATCTGTTTGTTTTAGCCTGTAATAGTTAATACCCATAACAGGGGCATAGTCCATACTGTTATAGAAGAGGGGTACATTACTGTTGCCTGCAGCATGTACGGTTGCAATTGTTGTCCAGTTGCGGGCATCTACTGAATGCTGTACTTCAAATTGGCTGCTGTTTGTTTCTTGTGCTGTGCTCCAGGTTATTTTTACGTTGCTGTTTATTTTTTGCACATCAAATGCAGTTAAATTCACCGGCAGTACAAGAGCATCGTTTCGGCTGTACCAAATGGGAGCTGTAATAATCCTGGACGAGCCATTGCTAATATCAAGATAATAGTAGCCGGTAGCCCCATCGGGTAACTGGGTATCGGTATAAGTAAGTGTATTGCCTATACTGCTGTAAATATTTGTCGCATTTAAAGTACTACCCGGCACTCCAAACATCACATTGATAATGGCATTGCTGGTAGGCGTAGTGGCATCAGAGAGTTTTACATTTATAACCGGGGCATACCGTTCCATAATCTGGCTGCCCATAATTTGTGTATTAATGCTGAAATCAACTTTGCTATCGCAATCTTCGGTAGCATAAAAATGCATATCACGCATCGCTTTTACGATCTCTGTTTTTGTTAAGGCAGGTGCAATGATTGCGGTACGGGTATAAGAAGTTTTTCCAAACGTGGTATAATGATTATCATGATCAATGGTGGGGCCTACATGGTAACCCATGGCTAATAATTTTTGATAATAAGGCAAATAATACATAGAAGAAGGCGGATTGGAATACGTAGTATTGGTAGAAAAGGCAGGGCCGCTGGCCACCGCAGTTCCCACAATAGCATTGTCTGCAACCGCATTATAACTACCGGCAATATTCCCAAAATCGGTGAAATTAGGATGGGCTAAAGTGGCAAATGTATTTTTGTCAATCCTGTCATTGATGGTTTTAAATAATCCATTAGCGCCGGTATAATCATTTTTTGCAACATACACATCATAATTATTTCCCGGTACTCCGCCTGCATTCGTTTCCCAGCCAAAAAGCTGGTCCATACCATCACCATATACCACCACATGGCCACCGCCGGAAATAACGCCCCATTCCATACCATATAACGCTAAGAAATTGGGATGGCTGAGATTAAAGGTATTGGCTTGTTGTGAACCCAGGTGATAATTACTTACGAGTGTACCCGGGTTATTGTTTGAAGAATAATGATTGTGTTCGGCAATGCCTAAATAGTCCATACATTGGGCAGTCATGGCATAGAGGTAATCATCTGCCGGTGTATAACCGGGGTTATCTTTATTCCCATCTGAATAATCAGAATGAGAATGTAAATTTCCAAAATAAATATTATAGGTACCCGACAGGTTGGTTGTTGAGTTGCCCGTAAGTGGCGCTGTAGTAAAATATTTTTCTCCGCCTGAACAATTTTTATTGGCCGCAAAAATGTATAAATAATATGTAGTAGCGGGGGCCAGGTTCGGGATCACAAAACTAGTATTTGATGTATTGAATAATACTTGTGCATTTCCTATGGCATCACCGGCAACATAATGGATATTCTCTGCAGGCAAGGCAGTAAGGGCGGGAGCGTTGCTGCTTACAATTAAGTAAGAATCAGCGTTAGCGGATGGGGTGAAATTGCCGGCAATCGTATTGGCTGTTGCATATAAAACCAGGTGGCTGGCTTGTGAGGCAGGCGTTGTGCAGGGTTCAGTAGGTTGTGCAAATAACTGGCTCATGGATATCAATCCACATAAAAACAGAAAAATCTTGTTTTTCATTTAGTTCATTTTTTAAATCTGCCAATAGCCATAACAATAACTATTGAGCACGTAAATAAAATAAATAGGGGATAGATAATTGTTTTTTGAAAACCAGGTTGAGGTTGGTCCACGTTTTGTGATTTCCGGCACAGGTGTAAGTGTGCAAAGGTAAGTTGCTATTACCGGGATTCAAAGAAAATGATAAAAAAAATACGGTTTACAAACTGGTATATTATGATAAAAAAGAATACCAAAATACTAATCAAATAACCGTGAAAAATGATTTTCTAAATGGCTTCTCATGCCATTCCTGAATTCTTCAGGCGTACCCTGCTCCAGGATGGCAACTAATTCTTTATGGGATACAAATACTTTTAATAAAGAGAGTTTTTTCAGTAAGCCGCTGTTGTGTACATAATCAAAAACAGGCAATAGCATTTTTTGAAATTTCTTTAAAGTTTCATTACCGGTAATTTCATATAATTTACCATGAAAAGCAATCTCATGCTCTATATTAAATAAATGGTATTGTGTTGCGGGTGGTTCATCATCTACAATTTCATGCAACGCTTTTATATCGGCTTTGGTAATGCGATGAAAAAGTAAATCTGCCATACCAATTTCCAGTACCAGCCTTATTTCAAAAACTTCTCTTAATGTTTCGGGAGACAGGATATGTGGGTTCATACTCTTGCCCAGGTTGCTAAAAATATCCGGGCTTGTAATTACAGAACCTTTTTTCTTTTTTGATTCAATGAGGCCCATTAGCCTCAGTCGCATTAATGCTTCTCTTACAACCGTTCTGCTCACCCCCAGCATATTGGTAAGCTCCATTTCAGTGGGTATAGAATCTCCTACTTTTAATTTTTGCTGTTGCAACAGCTGCACTAAGTTCGATTCTACCTTATCAACCAAACTCTCATTGTCGATGGATTTTATATTTTCTTTAAAAATTTCAATATCCATATCTATTATGTATTACTTAATGCAAATTTATTTAAAAATTAGAGACAAAATTATTTTTTTATATATTGATAATCAACAGGTTAAAAAAAAGTTAAAATTTATTTGGCTGGAAATAAAAAAAATATCTATTTTTATTATGTCATACATAATACATTAACTCGATAAACTGCTTGATATGAATCTTTCAAAAATTAAAGTATTCATTTTTGTTTTCTGCTGTTTCTTTTCATCAATCGCTTTAGCACAAACCAAAAAAATTTCCGGTAAAGTGAGTTCCCAGGACGATGGGAAACCCTTGTCTGGCGTAACTATTAGTGTAAAAGGAAAAACGCTTGCCACCCAAACGAATACCGAAGGTGAATATTCACTGGAGGTTTCACCCAACGATGTATTGGTTTTTAGTTTTACCGGTTATGCCCCGCAGGAATTAAAAGTGGGAAAAGCCGGTACTCTTTCTGTTTCTTTGAAAACAGAAGCCACGAACCTGGGTGAAGTAGTGGTAGTAGGGTATGGTACTCAATCCCGGCGTAATGTAACCAGTTCTATTGGTAAATTAGACAGGGATGTATTAGAAAATACACCCCGGGCCAACGTAGGTACTGCATTACAGGGCTCCATTGCGGGGCTTACGGTAGTAAACAATACCGGTGCACCCGGTGCCTCACCCTCGGTATTATTAAGAGGGGGCGCATCCATCAATACCCCGGGTTCACCCCTGGTCATTGTGGATGGTATTGTAAGATCATATAATGATATACCTACCGATGATATTGCAAGCATCGATTTATTGAAGGATGCTGCATCTACTGCCATTTACGGGGCAAGGGCAAATAATGGTGTTATATTAATTACCACCAAGCAGGGTAAGCAGGGAAGATCAGAAGTTTCTTATAAATATGTTCATGGCTTTAACCAGGATCGTAAAGATTATGAATACATGAATGCCAAAGATTATATTTATTATGGCAGGTTGGGTCACTTAAATTCGCAAAGATCATTAGCACAGGTAAATTCACAAAGAGGTTTTGGCCTTTCGGGCAATGCGGCTGATTTGGCTTTATTTGATATCAGGGCTTATACGCCTGCCAATGCCAATTTATTGCAAGCCGGCTGGGATACAGTAGGAGACCCTTATGGAGGTACCATTATATTTAAAGATCATGGGGGCGAAATTAAAAATCTCTTATTTCGCAATACCAATACCAACGAGCATTATGTAAATGTAAATGGAGGAAATAGCCAGGGAAAATATTTTGCCAGCTTTGATTATTACGATGAGGAAGGAATTATTGTAGGTTCTAATTATAAAAGATATTCTGCCAATATAAATGGATCATATAAAATAAAACCAAAACTGGAAATTACAACCGGAGCTACATTTTCTACTGCTACCGGCTTTGGTTTATTGGGAGGCGATGTAAATACTTTATATAGGAATATGGCGGTATGGCCTACCATGAATCCCTGGTTAGATTCTGCAAAAACAAAACCCAATCCCGGTAATGGCATTACAGATGGTAATCCCTTATACTGGTTAGATAAAAATTACAGAAAAAATGAAGTAAACCGAATTACCGGGAATGCTTCGGCAAAATATGATATCCTCAAAGAGCTGTATGTAAAAGTTTCAGGCAATATATATATGTATGATGCCATCAATGAGTCTTTCACAAAAGCTACACAAACCTATACCCAACTTTATACAAATCCGCAAGGCTTTAATACTTCAAGGCCTGCCATTTGGAGCGAGGGAAGAGTGATTCAAAAGCAATTCAATGCCATTATTAATTACAGCAAGCGCTTTGCTGAAAAGCATAATGTGGATGCGATGCTGGGTGCTGAAAGATTTGACCAAAAATCATTAAACGCCAGGGTGTGGGGAACCGGTGCACCTACCGATGATATCCCAACCGTAAATGCCTCTACCGTTTTCCCGGTAGGTTTAGATGGGAATGGAACTCCTTTTAATTATACCAGTAAATCAGAATACCGCATTATTTCGCATTTTGGAAGATTTAATTATAATTATGATCAGCGTTATTTATTAACATTGGTTTACCGGGCTGATGGTATATCAAGCCTGGCAAAAGATAATCGCTGGGGTTATTTCCCCGGTCTTTCTGCAGGATGGAATGTACACAACGAATCCTTCTTTAAAAGCAGTAAACTGGCTCATGTAATTTCTACCTTAAAGCCACGTGTTAGTTATGGTGTAAATGGTAACGTAGCAGGTGTTGGTGATTATGAAGTGCAGGGCGGGTATGGAGGACAAGGAAATTATAATGATAACCTGGGCTTCTTAAATACACAACTTATCAATGGAAATTTAGTGTGGGAAAAAAGTAAAACCACTGATGTAGGTTTGGATATGGGCTTCTTAAATAATAAGATTACTTTATTATTTGATTATTATAAAAGAAAAACCAGCGACCTGCTTACCAATCTTACCTTACCCAGCTATGTAGGCTTTGGCTCCATCAGAACAAACCTGGGTACGCTTCAAAATGAAGGTTATGAGTTTACCGTAAATGCAAACATACTTCGTTCTAAAACCGGGGTAAATATAGATGCCGGCGCCAATATTTCATTTGTGAAAAATAAAATATTGCAATTGCCTTATAACGGGCAGGAAAATAACCGGCAGGGCGGTTTCCAAATTTACGATCCAAAACAAGGAAAAGTAATTTGGGTAAGCGGATACCAGGAAGGGCAAACCTTAGGTGCCGTTTATGGATACAAACAATTATCAATTTTTCAAACCGATGCCGAAGTGGCCAGCATAGCAGGAAACCGTTACGATCAAATTGCTAATATTACCGGGCCCAATCTTTCCTTTGGAGCCGGAAAAATTACAGCAGGCGATGTGAATTGGTTAGATGTTGATAAGAATGATACCATTGATACCCGTGACCAAGTGTATTTAGGTAACATCAATCCAAAATATACCGGTGGTTTTTCTGCTACCGTGGCATATAAACGAATTTCATTTTATACCCGTTTCGATTTTGCAGTAGGTCATATTTTGTATAATGACCTGGTAGCAAGGGTAATGGGTAATTACCAGGGTACTTTCAATTTTATGAATTTAACCAAAGAAGGATTTTCTGGCGATAATTCAAGAAAAGATATTCCAAAAGTATATTGGGCAGACCAGGTGGGTGTACCCAATGGCAAGAAAAACCTTACCCGTGCAAATAACGCAGGCAGTGTATTGCAGGGCAATAATTCTAATTTTTATGAAAAGGGAGATTATTTAGCCTGTCGTGAAATTACACTGTCTTACGATTTTGATAAAGCCTTGTTATCAAAAACAAAACTGTTATCTCATGCAAGGATTTATTTTAATGCCAATAATCTTTTCTACATCACCAAATTCAGCGGTAATTCACCGGAACCCAAAGGCAATGGAATATTTGCCGGAAATTATCCTACACCCAAATCTTATGTAATAGGGGTACAGGTAACATTTTAATGAATTTTAAAAATAAAAATTATGAAAAAGAAACTTATATATTTCATTTCAGGAATTTTGATAATCGTATCTGCCGTTTCCTGCGATAAGCAATTAGATTTATCGCCTGTAAGTAGCATTACCGATGCCAACTATTGGAAATCTCCTGAACAATTTGATGCATTCGTGTATGGTATTCACGCCCGGTTCCGGTCGCACACCTCTTCACTGCAGGCCTTAGGTGAATTGCGAAGCGATATATTTGGTACAGAACCCGGTAATGCTGGTACTTTTAGCGGCGAAGCAACACAGGGATTAGAACGGTTTTGGCAACAAACGCTAAGCCTGGATGCTGCCGGTGTGAGTAATTTCGGTGATTTTTATAGCAATATTGTACAAATTAATTTACTCATTGATAAATTAAATAACAGCAATATCGTTACCGCTGCAAATAAAAATTATTACCTGGGCCTGGCTTATGGCATGCGGGCATATTATTATTTTCAATTAACAAGAGCCTGGGGCGATGTAGTTATTCAAACCGATCCGATCTCATCAATTGATGTTTCTAATTTAGCCAAAGCCGCATCGCCTGCGGCCGATGTAATGGCATTAATAAAATCGGATATTGAAAATTCAGTTACAAGCTTTGGTAGCGATTATAGTTTCAGGAATACCCGGAGCTTTTGGTCAAAAGCTGCCACGCACATGCTGAAAGCAGAAGTTTATTTATGGACGGCACACCGATCAGGCGGTACAGCCGATGCCAACACAGCTTTAAATGCATTAACAGATATTGAAACCAATGTTACGGGCTTAACTGTATTGCCATCCTTTGCCAGTGTATTTGCTTCTAATAATAAGGGCAATAATGAAATTATTTTTGCCATCCGGAATAAACTAAACGAAAGTTCACTCCCTTTTGCCGGTACCTTTTATCCGCAAACCGCATTACTTGCTAATTATTACGATTCAGTAGGTAACCGTAAATTCAATGTAAACCAGGATAACTGGGCGGGTTTATTAAGGGCGCCGGTAACTGTTTCTACTTTTAGAAAATTCAATGACCTGGATAGCCGTAAATGGTTTACCATTCAACCCGCCTATAATAGCCCTTCACCGGGTGTGTATAATATTGTAGGATGTTTTGTAAAAAAATATGAAGGTGAGCAAAACCTGGGCTCCAGGATTTACACAAATGATTTCCCAATTTACCGTTATGCTGATTTGTTGCTTATGAAGGCTGAAGCAAAAATCATATTAGGACAAAGCCCCGCAACAGAAATAAATATCGTAAGAGCCAGGGCTTTTGGTTCCAATTATGTGGCCAATGTACAGGGCTTTCCTAACCAGGCAATTGATGCCAATCCCAATGAAGCATTGCTCCAGGAGCGATTGTTTGAATTTATATTTGAAGGCAAAAGATGGCTTGATTTAAGAAGGTTTGGGGATAGTTATGTATTTGAACATACTACGGTATTACCTACAGAAGCCTATAAATTACTTTGGCCCATAAGCCGGAATGCTTTAACCAATAACAGGGCGCTTTTACAAACGCCGGGCTATCCTGCATTTTAAGAGATTTTAATTCGTATTTTTTCGTTTATTATCATATAGCAAGCAATCGTCCGGGGATTTCTATCCCCGGAATTTTTACCACATTTGCTATATGAAAAATGAGTTTCATTTAAAATTTATAAAATGAATAAAGATCATTTACAAGGATTAATTGCTGCACCCTTTACACCTATGCATAAAGACGGTTCATTACATGTAGAAATAATACCGGCTTATTATGCCATGCTGAAAGCAAATAATGTAAACGGCGCTTTTATTTGCGGTTCTACAGGCGAAGGGGTCTCTATGACAAGCGCTGAAAAAATAAAAGTGATCGAAGCGTGGACAAACTGTACAAAAAAGGATCCCGGCTTTACTGTAATGCCTTTGCTGGGAGGTACGAGTGTGCAAGATTGTAAAGAACTGGCTGTAAGAGCCAGGCAAGCCGGTGTAGATGCCGTATCATTTACCGCTCCATTTTATTTTAAACCGGCAAATGTTTCTATGCTTGCACAGGCATGTATGGAAGTAGCTTCAGCAGTGCCCGATTTGCCTTTTTATTATTATCATATTCCGGTATTAACGGGTGTAAATTTCCCCATGATCGATCTGCTAAAAGAAATCAGCGATAAGATTCCAAATTTTAAAGGCATTAAATACACGCATGAAGATTTTATGGATTTCCTTTCCTGCCTGCAGTTTAAAGATGGAAAATATGATATGCTTTGGGGCCGGGACGAAAATATGTTACCGGCACTGGCGGTAGGAGCCAAGGGTGCCGTTGGTAGTACCTTTAATTATGCAGCACCCTTGTATTATAAACTCATAGATGCTTTTAATAAAGGAAAATTAGAGGATGCCAGGATCTTGCAGCAAAAATCAATTAACATGATTGAATTGTTGGGTAAATATGGTGGTATTGCTGCCGGGAAGGCATATATGAAATTGATTGGCTTAGATTGCGGTGAATTTAGATTACCTGTAAAAAATATGAGCAGTTCTGATTTTGATTTGTTTAAAAAAGATGTTGATCAACTGGGCTTTAATAGTTTTTGTTCTGAACGGGCAACTACCACCTAGCTGAACTGAATTCATGAAAAATATTATTTATTATATCATTGTTTTATTGCTATTCTCCTCATCAGCCTCAGCACAAAAAAAAATAAAAAATATGCAATGGAAAATAGCGGCCACATTACCCGGTTTACAGGGTACACAATCCCTTGGTTTTGCCGGCCCTGTTAGCGGGGTTTGTAATCAAATTTTTATGGTAGCAGGGGGCGCCAACTTTCCGGGTTCTCCCCCCTGGCAAGGAGGCAAAAAAAAATTCTATAATGAAGTTTTCTTGTATGCCTGCAAAGGCGACACCCTTCAGTTATTGAATCAACAAGCCACACTGCCATACCCCATCTCATACCCGGCTTGCTGCACTACGGCAAAAGGAGTCTTTTATGCAGGTGGTGAAAATGAAAATGGAATATCGGCTAAAGCCTGGTTAATACAATGGGATAACGAAACCCAAAAAATAATTTTTAATAACCTTCCTGATCTGCCCGTACCGGTAACAAATGCGGCTGCTACCGTAATTGAAAATATTGTGTATGTAGCAGGGGGTGAAACTACAATGCAGGCTACAGCGCAATGGCAATGTTTAGATTTAAATAATACAAAAGACGGTTGGAAACAACTGGCAGATATTCCCCATGCTGTTTCTAATATGGTATTGGCCGCCACAGATGACGATCAAATAATTTTAGCGGGTGGGCGTAAAAAAAACAAAAACGGGATTAGTGATTTATATGCTGAAGTGTATGCCTATTCGCCTTCTCACAATAAATGGGAATCAAAAGCCCCCTTACCTTATGCCCTTAGCGCTGCCACCGGAATTTCTTATAAAAATGGAAAGCTCCTCGTTTTTGGCGGTGACCAGGGAACTACTTTTCACCAGGTAGAAACAACCCTCGCTGCCATTTTTACGGAAGAGGATGAAATAAAAAAACAAGAATTGATTCGTAAAAAGAACACATTACTTTCTCAGCATCCTGGTTTTAGTAAAGAAATTTTACAGTATTCTTTGGCATCAAATACATGGAAAGCAACCGGAAAAATTCCATTTAATACGCCTGTAACAACGGTTGCTGTTAAGTATGGTAATTGTGTAATGATACCCAGCGGTGAAA
Organism: Sphingobacteriales bacterium 39-19; assembly: GCA_001898465.1. Lineage (GTDB taxonomy): Bacteria > Bacteroidota > Bacteroidia > Chitinophagales > Chitinophagaceae > Ferruginibacter. The sequence continues at coordinate 164,096 of MKTX01000015.1, forward strand.
TAAAAGCAGGTGTGAGGTCTCCCTATATTCTTGAATTGCGATTGAAGTAAATTTTACACAACCTTTTAAATATGCTATGCCTGATAATAAAATACATACAGATACCGGCATCAACTTAGTACAGCAAAAAAAATATACCTGGGTAGTGGTGGCCTTGCTTTGGGTAGTGGCCTTACTGAATTATATGGACAGGCAAATGTTAAGTACTATGAAGCCTTCGATGCAAATGGATATTCAGGAATTGCAGAAGGCCGAAAATTTCGGTTATCTCATGGCAATTTTTTTATGGATCTATGGATTCATGAGTCCCTTATCGGGTATTATTGCCGATCGCTTAAATCGTAAATGGTTAATTGTAGGAAGCTTATTTGTGTGGAGTGGCGTAACTTTTATGATGGGTTATGCCACTTCATTTAATCAGCTGTACTGGCTGCGGGCCATTATGGGCGTGAGCGAAGCCTTATATATACCGGCAGGATTGTCTTTAATTGCAGATTACCATACCGGCAAAACCCGCTCACTCGCCATCGGCATCCACATGACGGGTTTATATATGGGCCAGGCGCTGGGCGGCTTTGGCGCTACCATTGCCCATGAATTTTCCTGGCAATCAGCGTTTCATTATTTTGGTATTATCGGAATTATTTATTCAGTGGTTTTAATTTTATTCTTAAGAGAGAAAAAAATAACTATACAAAAAACTACTGCTTCCCACAAGAGTGAGGGGAAAATACCGCTACTGAAGGGGTTGGGCATTTTAGTTACCAATATTTCATTTTGGGTCATCTTATTTTATTTTGCAATTCCCAGTTTGCCGGGCTGGGGAGTTAAAAATTGGCTGCCTACACTTTTTGCAGAAAATTTGAATATTGATATGGCAACTGCTGGCCCATTGTCCACGATTAGCATTGCTGCTTCTTCATTTTTAGGGGTTATATTTGGTGGCCTTCTTTCCGATAGGTGGGTACAAAAAAATCTGAAGGGAAGAATCTATACCAGTGCCATTGGCCTGGCATTAACCATTCCCGCTTTGATGTTTATTGGATTTGGCCATTCATTTTTTGCGGTGATAGCTTCGGCACTTTGCTTTGGTTTTGGGTTTGGTATGTTCGACGCCAACAATATGCCAATCCTTTGCCAGTTTGTTTCTGCTAAATACAGGGCAACAGCTTATGGATTAATGAACATGGTTGGGGTTTTTGCAGGGGCATTCATTACCGACTTTTTGGGTAAGTCAACCGATGCAGGAAACCTGGGGCAGAGTTTTGCTATGATGGCTGGTGTTATTGTAATTGCATTAATCATACAGCTTTCCATATTACGGCCAAAAGCCAATGATTTTGATCATATTTAAAAATAAAATGATGAAATTATTGAAAATCTTTTTTTACAGCTTCTCTTTTTTATTATTGATGATGGGTTGCACAGTAATAAAAAAATCAAATACGATGCCCGGCCCTATTAAAGCCATTGCCTATTCGGCAGCCATCCCGGTATTAAAAGGGTTGCAGGCAAACCCGGTACTGCGAATTGCCCTGTCAGTGCCAGCTGGCAATACCGATCAGCATTTTATAAAATTAAAGTGCAGCTTAAATGCAACGGCTATAAATAATATAGAAAAGATTGACGTGTACCTTACCGGTGCAGAACCCTTTAATACCCATACCCTGGTGGGTAGCATACATCCCTTGTTTACGTCTTTTGATATTCCCGCTCAATGGCAACAAAAGCCGGGCATTCAATTTTTATGGCTTAGTGTTGTTCTAAAGAAAGATGCAGATATCAATGAATTGATTGAATTGCATTGTACACAAATTTTTACTATCCATGGAAAATCATTTGCTGTAATGGAAACTAATACCGGTTATGTAAAAAGATCCGGGATAGCCGTTCGCAAAGCCGGTGACGATAATGTGAATACCTATCGTATTCCAGGTATTGCCACTACCGATAAAGGCACTTTGATTTCAGTATATGATATTCGTTACAGCACTTCCAGGGACCTGCCGGGGAATATTGATGTGGGCATGAGCCGAAGCACAGATGGCGGCCAAAGCTGGCAACCTATGAAAATAATTATGGACATGGGAGCCCCGCATGAAAATAATGGGGTAGGAGATCCTGCCATTTTATTTGATCCGCTAACAAAAAAAATATGGGTAGCAGCTTTATGGAGCAAAGGCAATCGCTCTATTGCCGGTTCTTTACCGGGCTTATCGCCGGATACCACAGGCCAGTTTGTACTGGTAAGCAGCAGCGATGATGGGCTTACCTGGAGTGAACCTTATACCATTACACCTCAAATTAAAAACCCGGCATGGCATATATTTTTTAATGGGCCCGGGAGTGGCATAGTTATGCAGGACGGTAAACTGGTTTTTGCTGCACAATATTGGGACGAAAATAAAATACCTTATTCTACCATTATTTATAGTGATGACCAGGGCACCACCTGGAGAGGAAAAATAAATGGCCCAAAATCAAATACCACCGAAAGCCAGGTGGTAGAAACAACCCGGGGTACACTCATGCTGAATATGCGGGATAACCGGGGGGAATTTAGAAGCGTAGCTACCACGAATAACATGGGCCAAACCTGGACGGAACACGCTACATCGTACAATGCATTACACGATCCTGTTTGTATGGCAAGTATAATAAAAGCGAATGTTATTGTGAAGGGACAAATGAAAGAAGTTTTGTTTTTCAGTAATCCCAATACCCCTTCGGGCAGGTACAACATTACTATTAAAGCCAGCTTAGATTTGGGCGAAACCTGGTTGCCGGCCCATGAAGTATTAATTGATGAAAGACCCTGTTATGGCTATTCTTCCTTAACTAAGGTAGATGACAGCAGCATTGGAATTTTATATGAAGGCACAAAGGATTTATATTTTGTAAAAATTCCGGTAAGTGATATAATTAAATAAATGGTACAGTATGTATTCTGAAAATGATTTAGAATCTTTAAAAGAATTTTATTTTAACCAATTGTTGAAAGACAGTATTCCATTTTGGTTCCCACGTTCTGTTGATAAGGAATATGGTGGTTTTCTCCTTATGCGTGATGCTGACGGATCTTTAATAGATGATGATAAAGCCGTATGGATACAAGGCCGTGCTACCTGGTTATTGGCCACCTTATACAATACAGTAGAAAAAAAGCAGGAATGGCTGGAAGCGGCAAAGAGCGGGTATGAATTTTTAAACAAACATTGCTTTGATGCAGACGGGCAAATGTTTTTTCATGTAATGAGAGATGGTACGCCGCTTCGCAAGAGAAGATATTTCTTCTCAGAAACCTTTTATGTAATTGCCGCTGCCGCTTATGCAAAAGCCAGCGGCGACCAGGACGCTGCCAACAGGGCAAGAACTGTTTTTGGTAATTGTTTACAATATGCAAACGGCGAAAAAAAATTAGATCAAAAATTTACCGGCAACCGCCCTGCAAAAGGTATTGGTATTCCCATGATCATGATGAATACGGCACAGCAACTAAGAGAAACTATTGGGGATGAACGATGCGATGCCTGGATCAGTAAATGGATAGCAGAAATTGAATCTGATTTTGTAAAAGATGATATTCAATGTGTGATGGAACAAGTGGCACCCGATGGTTCTATTATTGATCATATAGATGGACGCACCCTTAACCCGGGCCATGCCATTGAAGGAGCCTGGTTTATTTTACATGAGGCAAAGTATAGAAATAATGATCCGCATTACATTGCGCTGGGTTGTAAAATGCTGGATTATATGTGGGAACGGGGCTGGGATACCGAGTATGGAGGGATTCTGTATTTCAGGGATGTGTACCATAAACCTGTGCAGGAATACTGGCAGGATATGAAATTTTGGTGGCCTCATAACGAAACCATTATTGCTACTTTGCTCGCTTTCTTAATGACCCAAAATGAAAAATATGCAAGGATGCATCTGCAAGTGCATGAATATGCATACAACCATTTTCATGATAAAAAACAGGGTGAATGGTTTGGTTACTTACATCGCAATGGAACCATAGCCCAAACGGCCAAGGGCAATCTTTACAAAGGGCCATTTCATCTGCCCAGGCAGGAATGGTATTGTGCACAATTATTACATGAATACCTGGCACATCCATGAAACTGATACTACTTACCATATTGATTTTTCCAATTACCGTGGCCGCACAATTGCAACTGGCAAAAATCTTTACTGATCATGTAGTACTGCAAAGAAACCAGCCGATAACCATTTTTGGCCAGGCAACAGCTGCAAAAACAGTTACAGTACATTTTAATAAAGAAGTAAAAACAGCCATTGCAAATGAAGAGGGTTATTGGCAAATGGAATTTAAAAGTCAGCCGCAAAACACAATTCCACAAACAATTACGGTTACTTGTGATACTCAAAAAATTGTGGTTAAGAATATTTTAATTGGAGATGTATGGCTTTGCATAGGCCAAAGCAATATGGAGTTTCCCATGGAAAAGGAAATACATTTTCCAGAAGCAAAATTAACCGGCAAACAGCCGCTCTTACGCTTTTTTAACCCTGTGTATGCGGGAAAAAATACTTATAAAATAGCTTTTACAGATTCAATCAGGCAAAGGCTTACGCCTCAGCATTTTTATAAAGGCGAATGGCAATGCAGTGATAGCAATAGCTTACGTACTATGAGTGCGGTGGCTTATTATTTTGGAAAGAAAATTTTAGAGGCAGAACAAATCCCCATCGGGTTAATTAACCTTTCTATTGGCGGAGCGCCATTAGAAACATTTATAAGTGCTAATGCTTTAAAAAACAGTAAACAGTTTTCTGCAAAAATGAATGGCAACTGGCTTATGAATGATGCATTGCCGGTGTGGGTAAGGCAAAGAAGAGAGCAAAATGTTGGAGATTTAAAAAATGTACCCACCGATCTGTACGGGCCTAATCATGCCTTTAAACCAGCATTCGCATACGAGGCAGGAATCAAACCGATAATTCATTTCCCGGTTAAAGGCATTCTTTGTTACCAGGGTGAAAGTAATGCACAGGAACCGGAAAGGGTAAATGAATATGCTCTTTTATCTAAATTAATGGTTGATGATTTTCGTAAGGAGAGGAATCAGCCGGCACTCCCATTTTATTTTGTTCAAATATCATCTATTGACACTTTACAATACAATAGTCATTTATGGCCCATGTTCCGGGATGAGCAGCGTAAAATATTATCCCTTGTCAGCAATAGCGGTATGGCGGTAAGCAGCGACTTCGGTTTTAGGAATGATGTACACCCTACCAATAAAAAAATAGTGGGTGAGCGCCTGGCAGCATGGGCTTTACATAAAACCTATCATAAGCATGTCGTGCCTTCGGGCCCTTTGCCCATACAGGCAAAATATAGAAATAAAAAAATCATAATTACATTTCAATATTCCGCAGGAGGCCTGGCTACCGCTGTGAATGAACCATTACGAGGCTTCTCTTTAGATGGCATACAGGAAGCAAGTGCCCGTATTCAAAAAAATAAAATAATCATTCCTGCCCTTATCAAACCCGGTTTTATTTATTATGGCTGGCAGCCTTTTACAAGAGCAAATCTCGTAAATGCTGAAAAACTGCCTGCCTCTACTTTTAAAATACATGTGCTATGATGAAATTTTTGGCAATACCCCAGTCTCTATTGTGTAATAAACAGGTGGTTTGTTTTTTTGCTTTGTGCCTTTTTTCAATGATTTCAGTGGCACAGCCAAAGCATCAATTTGAGTTAAGCAAAACTGAATTTTTGCTGGATGGTAAACCGTTTCAGATTATTAGTGGTGAAATTCACCCGGCCCGTATCCCGCATGAATATTGGCGGCATCGTATTAAAATGGTAAAAGCCATGGGCTGCAATACGGTAGCCGCTTATATATTTTGGAATTATCATGAGCCAAAGGAAGGAGCATTTGATTTTAAAACAGGCAATAAAAATATTGCTGAATTTGTGCGCATCTGCCAGCAGGAAGGAATGTGGGTAATTTTTCGCCCAGGCCCCTATGTATGTGCTGAGTGGGATTTTGGCGGGCTGCCTCCTTACTTATTAAAAATTCCCGATATCAAAATCCGTTGTATGGATCCACGCTATATGTCAGCTACGAACCGCTATATTAAAAAGCTGGCAAACGAAGTTCGCAGCTTACAAATTACAAACGGGGGACCTATATTGATGTTGCAAATAGAAAATGAATATGGAAGTTATGGTAATGATAAAAATTATTTAGAATCATTGAGAAATTCCTGGCAAACAAATGGAATTAATATTCCTTTCTATACTTCTGATGGCCCTACACCCTATATGTTAGAAGCCGGAACACTCCCGGGCGCAGCCATTGGTTTAGATAGTGGTAGTGATAGTGCGAGCTTTGCTACAGCTACCAAATTTAATCCCCACGTACCTTCATTTAGTGGCGAAACATATCCCGGTTGGTTAACGCATTGGGGAGAAAAATGGCAAAGGCCAGATACCAATCATTTAAAAGCAGAAATCAAATATTTATTAAAAAATAAAAAGTCTTTTAATTTATATGTGATACATGGCGGAACTAATTTTGGTTTTACTGCGGGCGCCAATGCCTTTTCGCCCACTCAATACCAGCCTGATATTACCAGTTACGATTATGATGCACCCATTAACGAACAGGGCGAACCTACTGCAAAATATTTTATGTTGCGTAAACTCATTCAGCAGTATGCACAAGATAAGCTGGCTGTAATACCGGAACCTGTTAAAACCATTGCCATACCGGCTATCACTTTAGTAAAGAAATATAATATTTTCGATTATGAATTACCTGTTCATCATAGTCCACAACCCTTACCCATGGAAATGTATGACCAAAACCAGGGATTGGTTTTATACAAAACAAAATTGATAGGCCATAAAAGCGGGGTATTAAAAATTTGGGAACCGCATGATTATGCATTGGTGTTTTTAAATGGAAAATTTATTGATACCATTTATAGAGACGGTGGCAAATGGGAAGTGTTTTTGCCAAAAACAAATGTAGCCATTCCCGAATTAGAAATATTGGTAGAAGGAATGGGGCATATCAACTTTGCCCAATTCATGATTGACCGAAAAGGAATTACCGATCGGGTGACATTAAATGGCATGACCCTGATGAATTGGGAAACCATATTGTTTCCTATGGATGAAAAATTTATGGCCACCCGGGCACCTTTTGCAAAAAATGAAAATTCGAATAAACCGGCTAATTTTTTTGAAGGTAGTTTTGAATTACCTGAAACAGGGGATACCTATTTTGATATGCGTAATTATGCAAAGGGTATGGTTTACATAAATGGCCACAACCTGGGCAGGTACTGGAACATTGGGCCACAGCAACGGTTATATTGCCCGGCAAGCTGGCTCAAAAAAGGCAATAATAAAATACAGGTATTTGACCTTCATCAACTGGATGCAATACCGGTAGATTCAAAAAATCAGTTAACAGATTAAAAGAGCCGGTATGAATTTTAACATTGGAATATGTTTATTTTTATTGTTACCCGGTTTTCTGTTTGCACAAAAATTATGCATCATTTCGCAACCAGTGAACCCAGGGCCATACGGCCAACGCAAGTCATCATTGATTTTTGCTGGTAAAATGATCGTTCCCTGATAAAATAATTCCTTATGCTAAAGAGAATATCATTTCTTTTCTTCTTGTTGTTATCGGCACAGCAGCCGGGTGGATCCATACTGGCGCCAGCGCCCCCGATGGGCTGGATGACCTGGAATTATTTTGGAGAAAATATAAATGAAAAACTGGTAAAAGAAATGGCAGATGCCATGGCGCAAAACGGGATGCTGAACGCAGGTTATGAATACCTGATGATTGATGACGGATGGCAGGGCGGAAGAGATAAAAAAAATAATTTAATTCCCGATGTAGAAAAATTTCCTTCGGGCATAAAAGCATTAGCAGATTATGTGCATTCCAAAGGGCTAAAACTGGGCATTTATTCCGATGCGGCTCCACTTACCTGTGCCGGTTATACCGCCAGCTTTGGTTTTGAAGAGCAGGATGCGAAGACATTTGCGATGTGGGGAATTGATTATTTAAAATATGATTATTGTAATGCTCCAAAAGATGTAAAAACGGCCATTGCCAGGTATCGGGCCATGGCAGATGCTTTGCAAAAATGCGGCAGGAAAATCGTATTTGCAGTATGCGAATGGGGGGTAAGGGAGCCATGGCTATGGGCTGCACAACAAGGCGCTCAATTGTGGAGAACCACTTACGATGTAAGAGATGCCTGGAGCAGTGTTATGGAAATCTACGGGCAAAATGTAACCCTATATCCTTATGCAGGGCCCGGCCATTGGAATGACCCGGATATGTTAATCGTTGGACTTAGGGGAAGCAAAGGGCCTGCCGGGTTATACGGGGGCATTGGTTGTACGGATATTGAATATCAAACAAACATGAGCCTGTGGAGTATGATGGCAGCTCCTTTAATAGCTACAAATGATATAAGAAGCATGCATGAGCGAACAAAAAATATATTATTGAATAAAGATGTAATTGCTATTAACCAGGATGTTTTGGGAAAACAGGCCGAAAGAAAAATTAAAGATTCCGTTTTTGATGTTTTATTGAAACCCTTACGGGGTGGAGATTTTGCATTGGCCATCCTGAATCATAGTGATCATGCACATGAGATTACAATAGATTTTAATACCCTGGGCCTCCAGGGTAGTTATGAAATAAAAGATCTTTGGCGAAAAGACGAAATGGGGATTGCCAAAAAATGGAAAGGAAATGTGTTAAGCCATGAAACTAAACTTTTCAGGTTACAGAAAATAAAATAATCAGCATAAGAATATCATGGTAGAAGAATTAAAAAAAGTATTCATAGAAAAATTTGCGGCAACACCTATACTTGTAAAATCACCGGGCCGTATAAATTTAATTGGTGAGCATACGGATTATAACGATGGCTTTGTATTGCCGGCAGCCATTGATAAATATGCTTATGTAGCCATTCAAAAAAGAGAGGACAAGCATATCAATTTATTTTCTGTAGATTTTAATGAAGCACAGGAAGCCACCCTGCCTGAACTTACAACAGAGGGGAAGCATTGGCCGGTTTATATCCTGGGCGTAGTAGATCAATTATTAAAATCCAATTATGCCCTTACGGGTTTTAATCTGGTGCTGTGCGGCGATGTTCCTATTGGTGCAGGTTTATCTTCTTCTGCGGCCGTAGAGTGTGCAACTATTTTTGCGTTGAACGAGTTGTTTAACCTGGGTATTTCTAAAATGGAAATGGTGAAGATGGCTCAAAAGGCAGAACATGAGTTTGCAGGCGTAAAATGCGGCATCATGGATCAGTTTGCCAGTATGTTTGGGAAAGAAAATAATCTCATCCGGTTGGATTGCCGTTCGTTGCAGTATGAATATTTCCCTTTTTATGTGCCAGGCTTTCAAGTGGTATTGATGGATACCCATGTAAAACATTCACTGGCTTCTTCTGCTTATAATGAGCGGCGGGCACAATGTGAAAAAGGGGTAGCGATTATTCAGCCATTTTTTCCGCAGGTAAAAAGCCTTAGGGATGTAAACCTTCAAATGCTGCAACAGTATGTATTCCCCGTGGATGAATTAGTTTATCGCCGCTGTAAATATGTGGTAGAAGAAATTGAACGAACCGTAAACGCTTGTACAGACTTAATAAAAAATGATTTTATTTCATTCGGAAAAAAAATGTTTCAAACGCATGAAGGATTAAGTAATGACTATGCCGTAAGTTGTAAAGAATTAGATTTTTTAATACAGCAGGTAAAAGATAATCCTGCCGTGTTGGGCGCCAGGATGATGGGTGGCGGTTTTGGGGGTTGTACCATAAACCTGGTAAAAGAGAATGAAGCAGAAGTTTTAATTGAGAAAGTTTCTAAAGCTTATCAAAAGGAAACGTGCAGTGCGTTGTCGGCGTATAAGGTAACTATTCAAGATGGGGTTTCCGTGATAGATAATAAATAATTTTTAAAAACACATCAGATGCAAAAATATGATTACCTGGTTTTTCTTATTTATTTTATTGCAGTGGCAAGCTATGGGTTATGGGTATATCGAAAAAAGAAATCTCTGCATGTTAATTCTGCCGAATTCTTTTTAGCAGAAGGCCAGCTTACCTGGTGGGCTATTGGCGCTTCCCTCATTGCTTCTAATATTTCAGCAGAGCAATTTATTGGTATGAGCGGAAATGGATTCCGGTTGGGTTTGGCTATTTCCTCTTATGAGTGGATCGCCGCTATTGCATTAATCATTGTTGCCATATTTTTTATGCCGGTTTATTTAAAGAACCGCATTTACACCATGCCCCAGTTTTTGAAAACAAGGTACAATGAAACTGTTGCTTTAATTATGGCTGTATTCTGGCTCTTCCTGTATGTTTTTGTAAACCTTACTTCTATTTTGTATTTGGGTACAATTGCTATCAATAATTTAACCGGTGGCGGAAACTTTCATATTATTATGATGGCGCTAGCATTTTTTGCACTCATCATTACACTGGGTGGTATGAAGGTGATTGGGTATACCGATGTGATACAAGTGTTGGTATTAATCGTAGGAGGTTTGTTTACTACTTATATTGCACTCACTGTTGTATCAGAAAAATTCGGGCTGGGATCCAATGCATTGGCGGGTTTTAACCAATTATTAAAATCTGCGCCCGAACACTTTCATATGATATTTAATAAACCCCGTGCAGGCGCATCGCAACAAGAAATTAATAATTATGCAAGCCTGCCCGGGCTGGCCATGCTGGCAGCAGGAATGTGGATCGCTAATTTAAATTATTGGGGCTGCAATCAATACATTACACAAAGAGCCCTGGGCGCCAATTTAAAAACTGCCCGTACCGGGATTTTATTTTCAGCTTTTTTAAAATTATTGATGCCGGTGCTGGTTGTGCTTCCGGGTATTGCCGCCTATGTACTTTATCAAAATGGAGAACTGCAAACTCAAATGCTTACCAATGGTGAGTTCCGGGAAGATAATGCCTACTCAGCCGTATTGGGCTTCCTGCCGGTAGGGTTAAAAGGTTTAAGTATGGCGGCATTAACGGCGGCCATTGTAGCTTCGCTGGCTGGCAAGGCGAATAGCATTTCTACGATCTATACCTTGGATATTTTTAAAAAATATTTTAGAAAAGATTCTTCTGAAAAAAAACTTATTTGGATGGGCCGGTGGGTGGTGATTGTTTCTTTATTAATAGCGATTGCAGTAAACTGGAACGATAGCCTGGGCATCGGAGGGAAAGGCGGGTTTGAATTCATTCAAAAATATACAGGCTATATTTCGCCGGCTATTTTCCCGGTATTTTTATTGGGCTTTTTCTGGAAAAAAACAACTTCCAAAGCTGCTATTGCAGGTATTATAGGCGGGGTAGGCCTGGCCATTTTATTTGATAAATTTTTACCCGGTATCGCCGGTCATGAAACCCTGCTGTACACTGCTTATCCCAATGCTGCCGGTGTTTTTGAAATTCCTTTTTTAATCCAAATGGGCTGGGTGTTTTTCTTTACTGTTTTGCTTATTATGCTGGTGAGTATTTTCGATACCAAAGGTCAGCGTAAAGGCAATCAGATGCAGACTGCCGCTGATATGTATGGCTTGTCAGCTAATCAATGGGTAATGGCTATTACCATCCTGCTCATCGTGGCTGTTTTATATGCCCGGTTTTGGTAAAATATAGATAATCCTTTATTTTAATTATGATGAAAAAATTCATTCAATACGGTTCCCTTTTTTCTCTTTTGTTTGTATGTCTCCATGCATTTGCACAAAGAGATACTTTGCCATTAAATAATGACTGGCAATTTAAAACCGATAAAACTTCGCTGGGGCTTAAAGAAAATTGGCAAAAAAGTATTTTATCCCATACAAGAGCGGTGGTATTGCCTCATACCTGGAATATTGAAGAGGAAAATCAAAATCATTATGGTTGGGGATGGTATCAAAAAAAGATTTTTATACCGGCTCGCTGGAAAAATAAAAATATTGTATTGGTGTTTGGAGCCATCAACCATACCGCATATATTTATCTGAACGGAGAAAAAATTTTAGAACATATTGGTGATGGGTTTAATAAATTTTATGTAAACCTAAGCGCAGCGCTTCTTTATGGAAAGGAAAATATCATTACGGTGGCTTGTAATAACGACTATGGTACTCATAAAGTTCCTTATGGTAGTTCATTTGACTGGCCCAATGATGGTGGGATCATTCGTAAAGTAGCAATGATTGTGAGTGATAAACCTGCTGCTCAATATATTCATGTAATTCCTTCTCTGCAAAATAATAAGGATGGGAAATTAAATATTAAACTGGGTTTTGATGCAGCCCATCCTGACATCCGCTTTGCTGTTAATATTTCAGAGGAAAACCAGGTTACGCATCAAACTATTTATAGTAATACACTAAAACCCCGCTGGCAAAAAAATGAGGCGGAAGTGGATATTGATGTAACCGGCATACATCCCTGGCATTTTGATTTCCCAAACCTATACCGGGTTGTGGTTACCCTCTTTAATAGGAATAAAGAGGTTGATAAAATAGCAACCAACGTGGGATTCAGGAAAATAGAAATACAGGAGGGTAAATTCTTTTTAAATGGGGAAAGGGTGAAATTAATGGGTGTAGAATGGACGGCTGGAAGCAATCCGAATTATGGCTTTGCCGAACCGGATTCGCAAATTATAGCAATGGGTACATTGATGAAGCAGGTGAATTGCATATTTAGCCGTCAGCATTTTCAACAAGGTGATGTGTTCTATGATTTTTGTGATCGCAATGGTATTCTCGTTCAGCAGGAACTGCCACTCTGGGGACCCGAAACGCCTGCCAATGCTATTATTGAACGTATCTCCCTGGATCAATTGGAACAGATGATTTTTACACTCTACAATCATCCCTCTGTTTTTAGCTGGGGTGTGGGCAATGAGTTAAGAGCCAGGGATCGTGATATGAAAAATATGATCACCCATTTATTAAATCGCTCAAGGCAACTCGATCCCGTTAGGCATACCGCTTATGTGAGCAATACCCTTACTGAAAGTTTTTTTAACAATCCAAAATTTGTACCCGATGCCGCAAATGATGGCGATTACCTGATGATGAATGAATATGGGGGTAGCTGGTGGGATATTCCCGTGGGTAAAATTCATAGTTATTTAGATAGTGTTCATTTGAGTTATCCGGGTAAAACATTTTTCATATCAGAATTTGGTTTGTGTGAACCCAATTTTAAAGGCGGTGATGAAAGGAGAATACAAGACCTCATTTATCACATGAGTATTTTTGAAACAAAACCTTATGTAGAAGGAGCCATTTATTTTGATTTAACCGATTACCGAACTCATTATCCGGGTACTTATGATACTACCAAATACCGCCGAAGGATTCATGGCATATATGATATGTATGGAAATCCTAAACCATCTATGCCCGTTTTAAGGGAATTATCATCTCCCATCGAAGTGCAAAATCTGCGTAACTGGAAAAATGGAAAATTAAATGTTTTATTATTTGGGAGCGTGGGCTTACCTCAATACACAGTTACCGGGTATAAACTCTTTGCATCAGATAAAGCGGCTAATTATGCATCTTCAAAACCTTATAACCTGCCCATTTTAAAACCCGGTGAGAGATTGAATTTTGAAATTGATGATTTATACCAGGGTAAAGCTGTTATTACGATTATAAACCCTTTAGGTTATATAGTTTCACAAAAAACTTTTTACTGATATTGGAAATTAAAAAAAATCACTGCCCCAAAGTGAATTTTAGAGAAGTATGAATGCCATCACAGGAGGATTATCATCTTCTGTACAGCTTTGGTATAGTTTCTGCCTATGATCATTTATTAAATGCAGGAATCATGAATGATGTGATGGAGGAATTTAAATTATCGCCGGCAAAACTTAAAAAAGTAATTACCGATACCGTTGCTATGGCAAAGGAAGTAAAGTTGCAATATGTAACGGATGCTGATGAAGGATATAGAAGAATTAAAAAAGGAAGAGGTTTTCAATATGTTTTCAGGAATAAACCCCTGAAGGATAAAGAGGAACTAAAACGGATCCATAGCCTGGTAATCCCTCCTGCATGGAAGGATGTATGGATTTGTAAATTGCCTAATGGCCACCTACAGGCTACTGGTAAAGATGCGTTGCAAAGAAAGCAATATAAATATCATTCTTTATGGAATAAACATCGGAATCATACCAAGTTTCATAAAATGGTTTTGTTTGGAACCATGTTACCCAAAATAAGAAAGCAGGTAAGACGGGATTTAAATTTACCCCGGTTGGTAAAAGAAAAAGTTTTGGCACTGGTACTCACACTTATGGATAAAACCAGTATTCGGGTAGGCAATGGCAGCTATGAAAAATTATATGGTTCTTTTGGTCTTACTACGCTTAAAGACAAACATGCAAAAATAAAAAAAGAACGTATTGAATTTCATTTTAGGGGTAAGAAATCTGTTACACATACCGTAAGCTTGCAAAATAAAAAACTGGCTAAGCTGGTTAAAAAATGCCGTGATATTCCAGGTAAAGAGTTGTTCCAATATTTTGATGAAGAAGGTAAACGGCATGCAGTAGATTCCGGCATGCTGAATGATTATATTCATAAAATTGCCGGCACCGATTTCACATCTAAAGATTTTCGCACCTGGGCAGCTACTACCCGGATGTTTTATAATTTACTTTTGTGTAAAGATTGTAAAGATGCACAGCAAAGAAAGAAAAATCTAATAGAATCCATCGGTGATGTGTCCCGTCAATTGGGAAATACCCCTTCTGTTTGTAAAAAATATTATATTCACCCGGCTCTCATAAACTTGTATGAAAACAATTTATTGAATCAGGAATTACAAAAAATGAGGAACAGGAAATCAGGAGCAAATCCCCATTTAAGTTCTGAAGAAAAATTATTGCTTAAGCTATTAATAGAATTACACAGGAAATAAATACTTCCTGTTCAATATTTTATTACCAGGTAGCTGATCATAATAAAGATGCCGGGAAAAAAGCCCGGCATCCTTATGTATTTTCATTATTTAGGCAGGTTGTGCTGCATCTCTCATGCTTTTAATTTTATCATGTGCATGTTTTAATTCCATTTGTTGTTTTTGTATTACATTTCGTACGTCTATTGATAATGCAGGTTCGTCTAATGCAGCTTCGTATGCCCGCTGAGCCGCATCTTCGCCAAATTCGCAAGATTCCAGTAAAGCTTTACGACTATCGCCTCCAAAGGCTACTTTAATGTCCATCCAGGTTCTGTAAATTTTACCTTTTAAAGTGGTACCGTCATCTGCATCATCTTCGCCCAATTTAACTTCTTGTTTTAATTCATTCACCATGGTTGCACTTTGCTGTGCCATATCAGTAAATAAACTGCGCAGGCTTTCGTCTTTTGCATCTTTTGCTGCCTTGTTGTAACCCTCAATACGATCATTGTTAATAAGGATAAGATCGTTTAAAACTTCAGTATTTTTCATCTTATAATTTTTTTTTGAATGATAAATAAATTTCTCCGGATATGAATGAAAGAATGATGCCAGTTTCATAATTGTATTAACTTCTTAACCGGGATTTTGTGGAACTGATTGTAGAATTAATTCCCTATCCATCCCTTAATTGCATAAAATATGAATACATAAAATCAGGCATTGAATTTTCTTTACATTAAAATAAAACATCTGTATGAAAGCCATTTGGACAGGCACCGTGGGGTTTGGCCTTGTAAACATCCCCGTTAAAATGTATAGTGCAATTGAAGACAGCGCACTGGATTTTGATATGCTTGATAAGAAAGATCACTACAATATAAAATTTAAAAGAGTGAATGAACATACGGGCAAAGAAGTAGCCTGGGAAAATATTGTTAAGGGGTATAAATTCAATGATAAATATATAATACTGGATGATAAAGATTTTGAAAAAGCAATTCCCGAAAAAACAAATCATATTGAAATAGATCAATTTGTGGAAGAGCATGAAATTGATAGCAGCTTTTTTGAACAACCTTATTATTTAGAACCTCAAAAAACCGGTACCCGGGCTTATATTTTACTCCGGGATGCCCTCAGGAAATCGGGTAAGGCAGGTGTGGGTGCATTTGTAATGCGAAACAGGGAGCATATATGTATTTTAAAAGCAGATGAAAATGTAATTTTATTGAACCGGATTCGCTTTGCCGAAGAGATACGCCCTGCTTCGGAACTGGATATTCCAAAAACGAAAGCTAAACCAGCTGAGATGAAGATGGCTATACATCTTATTGATGAGCTCACAAAGCCCTTTGATATAAAAAAATATAAAGATGAATATAGTGGAAAATTATTAAAAATTATCAAGGCAAAGGCAAAAGGAAAAACGCCTGCTTATAAACCTATGAAAGTGGTTCATTCCAATACAAAAGACCTTATGGAACAATTAAAAGAAAGCTTGTCTGCTAAAAAAAGGAAAGCCTCATGAGTTTAATAAAATATAATCAAAAGCGTGACTTCAAGCACACCCGTGAACCGAAAGGAAAGATTTCCCCGAAAAATTTGTTTCGCTTTGTTGTACAAAGGCACCAGGCATCACACCTGCATTATGATTTCAGGTTAGAATTGGGTTCCGTCTTAAAAAGCTGGGCTGTACCCAAAGGACCTTCCCTAAACCCGGCACAAAAAAGATTAGCTGTGATGGTAGAAGATCACCCGGTGAGTTATATCGATTTTGAAGGTACTATCCCAAAGGGGAATTATGGTGCCGGCACAGTAACGGTTTGGGATCATGGAAAATTTATCCCGGTTAATCATGAACATAAAAAAATAAGCGAATCAGAAGCGCTAAATAATGTAAAAAACGGGGAACTTAAATTTATCTTAAAAGGGAAAAAGCTGAAAGGAGAATTTGTGCTGGTAAGGTTACAGAAACAAGATAAAAACTGGCTCCTCATCAAGCATAAAGATGAATATGCAGTTAATAAAATGTATGACGCAGAGAAGGCTACACCGGAAAACACAAGAACTATTGCATCCATACGCCATGGCCGGGCTCATAAAATAAAAGATTATATAAAACCGATGCTTGCTAAAGTTTCTAAAGAGCCATTTAATGATCCCGATTGGATATTTGAAATAAAATGGGATGGCTACCGGGCAATAGCTGAACACAATGATAAAAATGTAAGATTTTATTCAAGAAATGGTATTGATTTTTCACAGCGATTTCCTGTAATATATAATGCATTACAAAAATTAAAACATCCCTGTATTATAGATGGGGAAATCGTGCTGCTGGATAAAAACGGGATGCCAGACTTTCAAAAATTACAGAATTATGAAAGCAATCTTGATCTTCCCCTTCTTTACTATGTATTTGATATTTTACAATGGAATGGTAAAGATATAAAAGATCATTCATTACTGGAGCGGAAAAAAATCTTGAAAAAGATTTTGGGTAAAAATAAAATAATCCGGTATTGCGATCATATAAAAGAAACCGGTATCTCTTTTTTAAACCAGGCAAAAGATAATGGCCTGGAAGGTATTATAGCAAAGCATGTATCAGGTACCTATAAACCGGGTTACCGCAGTAGCCAATGGCTTAAAATTAAAAATGTACAAAGCACCGAAGTTGTGATTGCAGGATATACAAAACCGAAAGGCGAACGAAATCATTTTGGCTCTTTGGTGCTGGCTACTCCTGTAGCAAATGGCTGGTTATACCGGGGGCATGCAGGAACCGGCCTTACAGAAAAAGGATTGCAGCATGTAATGAAAAAAATGAAACCCTTAGAAACGAAAAGATCCCCATTTAACAAAAAAGTACCGGTAAATGGAAACGTAACCTGGCTAAAACCCAGGCTGGTGGCTGATATATCCTATACTGAACTTACAAAAGATAAAATCTTCCGTCACCCTGTTTTTCTGCGTTTGCGAGACGAAAAATCAACCGGTGATTTAAATGAAGAAGAAATTGAAGAAATGACCAGTATCCCTAAAAATGAAATCATAAAAGTAGGAGCGCATCAGGTTACTATAACGAACAGGAATAAAATATTCTGGCCGGTGAAGGCTATAGTAAAGGAGACGTCATTGACTTTTATAACAAAATTTCGTCTTATATATTGCCCTATTTAAAAAACAGGCCTTTATCTTTAAAAAGAAACCCCAATGGGATAAGGGATGATGGCTTTTATCAAAAAGATGCCGGAGAAAATGCTCCTGCTTATGTAAAAGTGTATAAAGCGAATAGTGAAAGCACGAATAAGATCATTGATTATATTGTTTGTAATAATAAAGCAAGCTTAATTTATCTTGCCAATTTAGGCTGTATAGAAATGAATCCATGGAACAGTTCTATTTTATATCCAGGCAACCCTACCTGGATGGTAATTGATATTGATCCTTCTCCAAAAAATTCATTTAAGCAGGTAGTAGATGCCGCTTTGGCCACAAAAGGAATATTAGATAAGGCGGGCATGGCAAGCTATTGTAAAACTTCCGGTGCTACCGGTTTACATGTGTATGTTCCCTTAAAAAATAAATATGATTATAATACGGTAAAAGATTTTGCCCAAATAGTGGCGGGCCTGGTAACTGAAAAATGTTCTGGCTTTACCACGCTGGAGCGTTCTTTAAGCAAGCGGGGAAATAATATTTATATAGATTATCTGCAAAACCGAAACGGTCAAACACTGGCAGCACCTTACAGTTTAAGGCCTGTACCGGGTGCCAGTGTATCTACTCCCTTGCACTGGAAAGAAGTAAACCACACACTGGATCCTTTGCATTTCAATATTAAAAATATAATGGCACGGCTAAAAAAGAAAGGCGATATTTTTAAGGAGGTACTTACAACATCCGGTAATTTGGATAAAGCATTGAAAAACCTATCCGGTTTTATTAAATAATTTTTTTTCGAATCATAAAAATAGCAACATGCGATTAAGAACCCTGGAATCTTTTGGGTTGATTAAAAATGGCCTGTTATACTCCTATCCTTCATTACAAAATAATTTGGATGCAGATATTGTAGTAGTAGGCGCTGGTATTTCAGGAGCACTTACGGCTCATGCACTCATAGAAAACGGCTATGCAGTTACCCTGGTTGATAAAAGAGATGTTGGCCAGGGCAGTACAGCTGCCAGTACCAGTTTATTGCAATATGAAATAGATGTTCCCTTATATTTATTGGCAGGCATGATAGGTGAAAAAAATGCAGCAAGATGTTACCAGGCTGGTATCGATGCTATTCAAAAATTAGATAACCTGCTGCAGGTATACCAGGTGGATTGCGGGTTTAAAAATAAAAAATCGCTTTACATCGCTCATTCCCGTAATGCTGTCAAAAATCTGCAGCAAGAATTTAAAATACGGGATAAATATAATCTGGGCGTACAATGGTTATCTGCCCGGGATGTTCTTGCTAAATACGGGGTAGTATGTTATGGCGCTATTTTATCCGATACAGCAGCCAGTATGGATGTATATAAGCTTACACAGGAATTAATACAAATCAATCTTAAAAAGGGCATGCAAGTATATGACCAAACCGAAATATTGACTTTTGAAACTCATAAAACCCGGCCTGTTATTAATTTAAAAAACGATTCAAAAATTCGCTGTAATAAAATTATATTTTGTACCGGTTTCGAAACTACAAAAATGCTAAAAGAGCATGTTGCAAAACTTTTTTATACCTATGCTTGCGTAAGTGAAACAAAAATAGAGTTGCCTGAGCAATTACATCATACTCTCCTTTGGGACACCCATGATCCCTATACTTATATGCGTACTACTGAAGATGGGCGTTTGTTAGTGGGTGGCGAAGATTCATCTATCAACTTTCCATTTTTTCAAAATCATATTAAAGAAAGAAAATCAATGGCGCTTATTAAAAAAGTAAACCACTTGATACCCGGCATTCATTTTATTGAAGATTTTAGCTGGGGTGGTAGTTTTGGTTCCACTAAGGATGGTTTACCTTATATTGGCCAATCCCCGGAATTTAAAAACGCTTTATTTGTATTGGCTTTTGGAGGCAATGGAATTACTTTTTCTGTGCAGGCAATGGAAATAATCCCCCTATTATTAAAAGGGAAAAAGCATGCATTGGCAAACGATTACCGGTTTGGCAGGTAGTTCGTCGTGTTTTTTCTTATTCAATATAATTATGGAACCCGCATTCAATAACATGCTCCTTATTTGTAACTTCATGTAAATAATTTTTGTATCATGAAGTTAAAGTGGATTTTTAGTTTAATAGGGTTCATCCAAATTTCATTCATCGCTCATTCCCAGGTATTATTACCCCATTATCCCGATTCTGTTTTTAATGCCTATTATCATCAGCGGGTTTCTTTTTTTAACAGTATTCCCAAAACGAATGCAGATATTATTTTCCTGGGTAATAGTATTACCGATGGCGGGGAGTGGGCCGAACTATTTAATGATGTACATATTAAAAACAGGGGTATCAGTGGCGATATTACCGCAGGGGTTTTAAACAGGCTCGATGAAGTGGCCGGCCGCAAACCGGCTAAAGTATTTTTATTAATTGGTATAAATGACCTGGCCCGAAACATACAACCGGATAGCGTTGTGAAAAATATTTTCCTGATTGCAGATTACCTGCAACAGCAATCGCCAGCTACGAAACTTTATGTGCAAAGTGTTTTGCCGGTAAATGATCATTACAAAATGTTTGCAGGCCATGCCAGCAAAGCGAAACAGATAAATGAAGTAAATGAGATATTAAGAAAAAATGAAGCCGGTAAGCAGTATACTTTTATCAATTTATTTACTTTTTTCGCTAATTTAGATGGCAAGTTGAAGCCGGCGTTTTGCAATGATGGATTACACTTAATGGGCCCGGGTTACCTCTTATGGAAGCATCTTATATTTCCTTATGTGTATGATTTGCAAACAAAACCGGCATTGATACCTCAGCCAAAAGATTTAAAATGGCATGAAGGTTTATTTGCATTACACCATGCCCGTTCCATATTAATAAATCAGGATTCAATTTTACCGCTTGCACATCAGTTACAAAACAAATTGAAGGATTGGGGCTACCCGTTACCCATTGTGAAAACTACCTTGCCGGGCGCTAATAATATTTCATTACAACTAATTAATACGGGGAACAAAAATGATGAATCGTACCATGTAAAAATTTCTGCAGAAAATATTCTTATTTCTGCATCTTCGGCTCATGGAATTTTTAATGGGCTGCAAACATTATATCAGTTATTACGGGATAAAACAATGGCAGCCGCTTGCGAAATAAATGATACAGCCGCTTTTGCATGGAGGGGGTATATGGTTGATGCAGGAAGAAATTATCAATCAATAAAACAATTAAAGGCACAGATGGATGTAATGGCATCTTATAAATTAAATATTTTTCATTTTCACCTTACCGAAGATATTGCCTGGCGCCTGCAAAGTAAAATGTATCCTATGTTAACCCAGGCCGGGTACATGCAGCGGAACCCGGGTGAATATTATTCACTGGATGAAATGAAAGATTTAATTCAATATTGTAAGGAACGGTATATTACACTTATTCCTGAAATTGATATGCCCGGCCATAGCGCTGCCTTTGAAAGGGCCATGGGCGTTTCCATGCAAAGCGCAAAAGGTTTGGAAATTTGTAAAAATATAATAACAGAATTGTGTACTGAATTAGAGGTACCCTATATTCATATAGGTGGCGATGAAGTAAAAATTACGAATAAGGATTTTCTGCCTCAAATCATTCGCCATTTACAATCCTTAGGGAAAAAAGGAATTGCCTGGAACCCGGGTGGAAATGTACCCCCGGGTACTATTTTACAAATGTGGAACGGAAATGTAAAATCAAAAGCGGGTTATCCTTCGGTTGATTCCCGGCATTTATACTTAAATCATTTTGATCCCTTTGATGGGGTTGTTACCATTTTCAATCATATAATTGATGATGTAACAACAGGTGATGAAAACCACCTGGGCGCCATTCTTTGCAACTGGCCGGACAGAAGGGTAAGTAAAGAAGAAGATATTATTGCAATGAACGGGGTATATCCTGCCATGCTTACTTTTGCCGAAAGATGCTGGCAGGGTGGAGGTTGGAAAAATTATGTATCTGATTTTGGTAAACCGGGTAGCAGCCGGTATGATGATTTTGCTGCGTTTGAACAAAGATTGCTGGATCATAAAGAACAATATTTCATAGGTAAGCCTTTCCCTTATTGTACACAATCGGGTATTGAATGGAAACTGATAGGCCCCTATAATAATGAAGGGAATACAACATTGGCTTTTGCGCCGGAAGCTAAATTGTTTTTTGATACCCTGCAGCAGGGTCATTATCCTTCCTTATATGGGGCTACCATATGGCTGCGGCATTTTTGGCATCCTATGATTTCATCTCATTTACTGCAGCCACAGGAAAATACAACCTATTATGCTTTTAGAAAAATTTGGGCAAATGAAGACGGTGAACAAAAATTCTGGATTGGCTTTAATAACTTTTCCAGGTCTACGGCAACCGATGAGCCGCCAGCGGGTAAATGGGATAACCGCAACAGCACGGTATGGGTAAACGGGAAAATCATACCGGCTCCCCAATGGAGAAGGGCCGGCCAAAAAGGTAATTTAGAAACCCCCATGGTCGATGAAAATTACGAAATGCGTAAACCGGTTAATATATTTTTACACAAAGGATGGAATGAGGTACTCCTGAAATGCCCGGTAAGTACATTTCACGGAACCGATTGGCAAAACCCGGTAAAATGGATGTTTACGTTTGTACAGTTATGATTCATTTCATAAACTTATTATAAGATTGAAAAAAGGATATGATAAAAGTGTATATTTTATACTTAATTTTGCATTCTGTTCCACCTGGAAATCATTTAATTTTTTAAAACTTGCAACCATGAAAATTTGTAAAATTCTTTTGCTGGTAACACTATCACTTTTTACGGTCTCAGTGTATGCCCAAAATAAAACAAATAAAAAAAACAAAGCAACCGCTAAACAGGAAGTTGCCACAAAGTATTATTGCCCCATGAAGTGTGAAGGCGATAAAACTTACGATAAAGCCGGTAAATGCCCCAAATGCGGCATGAATCTGAAAGAAGTAAAAGCAGCAGCCGTTACCTATAGCTGCCCCATGAAGTGTGAAGGCGACCGCAAATACGATAAAGCCGGCACATGCCCCAAATGCGGCATGAACCTGAAGGAAGATAAAGTAGCTACCCTTACCTATAGCTGCCCCATGAAATGTGAAGGCGATCGTAAATATGATAAACCCGGTAAATGTCCTAAATGTGGAATGGCATTAACGCAACCTAAAAAAACAGAGGGTTAATCATTCTAAAATTTTAAGTTACTGAATGTTTCAGCAACTTCAGCAAAAGGCTCACCTATGCAGGTTAGCCTTTTTTTAATCCCTTTGGTCCTATTCTTAATTTTCATTTGAATACTATTATTATTACATTTATAAAAAAAGAAATGATCCAAAATACCGAACCAACCACCTGGCACATAAAACATTTAAGATCCCGGTCAGCAGGGCAAATAATGTCTGATAAAATTGCCAGGGGTATGGGGTCCTGGAAATTTATCGCTTATCAAACCCTTTTTATAATTCTTTGGATGATTGTGAACCTGGTTGGTTATATCCGGCATTGGGATCCCTATCCTTTTATTTTGCTGAATCTTATTTTTAGTACACAGGCTGCCTATGCTGCGCCTATAATTATGATGGCTCAAAACAGGCAGGCAGAACGTGACCGGGTACAGGCAAAAAATGATTATGACACCAATATAGAAGCCAAAAAGGAAATTGAAGCTTTGCAAATACACTTGAGTAAAATTGAAGTAGAAAAACTCGATTTAATTATAAGATTATTGCAACAGCCTAAAACTGCATAAAAATTAAAGGCTGCCTTGGTTTCCCTTGGCAGCCTTCATCTCTATATGGAATTGTTGAGATTAGTTTTTGGTAAATGGAATACGAGTTGTTGCGGTCCCGTTTATGATCTCTGCTACATAATAACCCTTTGTAATGGGTAATGGGATGCGCAGGGTGCCTTCGCCTTGTATAATCGTTTTAAAAATCACTTGCCCTTGCGCATTATAAACCCGGAGTGAAGCAGCTTCTAATGTCTGGCTTGTAAATAATTGCAGGTTCTCTTGTACAGGGTTAGGATAAATGAGGATACTTGTATTTTTTGAAAAATCTATCAATCGGGTATCGCTCAGTTTACTATCCAGGTTAAAATCTACCTGGTTAATGCGATAATAATTTTTACCCGGTGCAGGGCGGGGATCTGTAAAATGATAAGCAGAAGCGCCGGTACTTTTTACAAAACCAATCACTTCCCAATTCCTGTTATCGGTACTTCGGATAATTTCAAACCCCTTGCTGTTATATTCATTTTCTGTTTTCCATTGCAGCAGGCTTTGGTTACCATTTTTACTTACGGTAAAACTGGTTAAAGTAACAGGAACTACATCAAAGAACCTTCTAAACCGAAGAAACCATTCATATACATTTTTAATACCCGGCCCCATCGAATCATCATAAATACCACTCACATTTAAATCCACTTTATAAGAATCCCAGGAAGCATCATGTATCGGCACAGGAGGATGAAATAAGATCCGCCTGGCAAGAGTGGTTGGCGGAGTAGGATCAGCGTTAATATGATCTACATAATAATTTGTAAGCGCTACGGGAATGTAAGGATCATTATCATTATGCGTGGCCAGTACCGGTAAATTAGCAGCGGCTATTTTGGGGCTTACATTGGTAAAAGGCACCCAATTCACACCATCTACCGCCCATGCGCCAGATACCGGAACCATGGCAGCTATTCGGTTGGCATTATTTACCGATTCACCACAATATCCCCAGCAGGTACCACCACCCATACTCAGGCCTGTGATGTATAACCTGTTTTTATCAGCTTTATAATGGCTCATAATATAATCCAGGCAATCGTTTACATCACTCATGGGAGGGATATTAATAAACTGCGGTGTAATTACAATAAACTTAAATGTTTGTCCATTCACGGTAAATGAGGTAGGAAAGCCTCCCTGGTTTATCCGCATGGGAGTACCATTATTTAAAACCCATTCTAACTGGCCGGGTGTACCATTTCCCCGCTCACTATTCCCAATCAGGAATAAAATAACAGGGAATTTTTCATTCGGGTTATCATAATACCCCTGCGGTAGATACTCATAAAATCCATTGATGTTAGAATTGATTGGGGTATTATACCTCGGCGTTTGTACCTGTGCAAAATTGTGGGAAATACATAAGAGGCAAATAGAAACTATGAATGAAACTTGTTTCATGAATATAATTTTCAGTAAGGGAAATGCGATTTTAGAAAGGATATCTAAGGCTTTTGAAGGAGGGATTTTCGGGGCTTCAAATATAGGATTTTTTATGAAATAGTAATTAAATATTATTTGTATCCTATGACGGGTATTTTTATTTATGAAAAATCATTTTTTTTTAAAATTCAGCTTTAATCACATTTTGTACACAATGCAGTATACATGCTATTCTACGATGGTAATTTTACTAATTTTAGCCACTTAATTGTAAGAAATAATAAAGTCATTATATATGAATTATTTAAAAGCGCTTGTGTGTGTCCTCATATTTCAAATAACGGGGTTGCCGGGCTTTGCGCAACCTCAATATAATTTAAAGTATAAGCAATCAAAAATTTATAGCGGCATCGAAGTAGGGTCAAAAGGCGTAAAAATGAGCATTTTAGAAGTGGGTAAAAATGCACAGAAAGAAAATAGTTTTAATATACTTAAAGACACTTCTGTAAATACGGATTTTATTTCATTTACTCCCGAAAGTTTTTCAGCCACCCTGCAGGCGCTTACCGGTTTATATAATAATGCCGTGCAAATACAAAAAATAGATCCCGCTGGTATTTATACCGTAATCAGTAGCGGTGTAAAAGTGCAGGCCGAAAAAGCTAGTAAAATGGATTGGCTTAAGCGCTTGTCAGATTCTTTCAGGCTGCGAATTGGGGAGGCTAAACGCCAGGTAGAAATCATAGATGCCAGTAATGAAGCCAGGCTAAGCCACCTGGGCATTGTACCGCCAGACCGCAGGTATAGCACTTTCTTAATTGACATAGGAAGTGGCAATACCAAAGGAGGTTATTTTCCCAATGGTAATACAAAAGATTTTAAACTCTTTGAATTATCCTGGGGTACCAAAAGTACAGCGAATGCCGCAGAAAAAAGATTAGGGGATGATAAGACCATTGAAAATTATTTTAAAAATGTAAACCGGGTTTTGGCAGGCCAGGCCGCCGATGAAATTATTTATGCAGTGAATATCAGTAATGCCTATAACATGAGCGATTATGTTGCCTTTAGTGGCGGTATTGCCTGGGCCACGGCCACTTTAATAGCCCCCGAACTTTCAGAAAATCCTGTTATACCGGTAACCTATAACGAAGTGCTGAACCTGCAGCAAAAAATTTATAAAGATTATGCCTCCTTATCCGATAAAAATATTGTGGCCTCTTTGGATGTGGATGCAGAAGAAAAAAAACTGATAAGCGATAAAGTGAAAATTGTAAATAAAGTGTTTGATCAAAAAGCAATGCTGGCGGGCATGGGGTTATTGCTCAATGTAATGCGCCAGTTTGAAGGCGTTTATGAAAAGAAACAATTTTTCCTGGTAAAAAATGGCCAGGTAGGCTGGATATCGGCGTATGTAAACCAAAACTCTGAAGATTAAACCTGTGCATGAAAGATAGTAAAACCATCTTATTGTTAACGGTATCCATATTACTGTTGATTGCATCCATGGTTTTATTATGGACCTGGGGATATAATTATGCTTCCCACCAGCAAAAACCAAATCCCGTAGCTACCGTTTCTGTAAATAATTTTTCGGAACCCAAAAATTTAGATTCCACGGCTAAAAATTATTTAGAGAAATTAACCGTTATTGATAAGTCTATAGATTCTGTGTGGGTTGCAAAAGATACCCTGAAAGCCGACCTGGCGTCAAAACTCGCCCAGTTTTATGCCTTGCGACAGGAGATCAACACCCTGTTAAATAAACCCAGGGAGCAAAATACCCAATCTACCCTCATCTTAAAAACAGTTCAGGAAAAATTAACAGCTATGCAGTTAAAAATTACCGAGCTGAGAAATACAAACCTGAGCGTAGAAAATGAAAATCGCAGGCTCAATGAAATGATCAAACAACTAAGGGAATCTGGGCAAACCGAAAATGCTTCCTTACCTTCTCAAAAAACAGCAGCAGTAAATAATACAATGCCCGCCCAGGGTACCGGCCCGTCCTATGCAGCATCTAACTTAAGCCTTACTGCTTATGCCGATGAAAATGCACAAAAAGAAACAGTAAAGGCAGACCAGGTATCAAAAATAGTAGGCTCGCTTATATTTAAGAATAACAGCAACGTAGCAGGGCCTGCCGAAGTTATAGTAGTGGTATTGCAACCCAATGGTAAAGTATTACAAAAATCAGCCTGGGAATCCGGTACTTTTATTTCTGATAAAGGCAAAATGATTTATTCCTGCAGGCTCAGGAATGATTATGCACCCGGCGAATCACGTAAGCTGGCATTTACCCTGAACCAGGAAAATTATATAAAAGGGAATTATACTATGCAGGTTTATTTTAATGGGGTGTTAATAGCCAAAACAAATAAACTGCTTAGTTGATATTTAATCCCGGTACTTCTGTAAAGCTTGTTGGGTTTTTTCAAATATCACTTCATCGCTATCAAGGTTGGGTAAAAAAGATAAGCCGGTTATTTTCTCGTACAGTTCAATATATTTTTTACTGATGGTAAGTACCCAGTCGTCATTCATTACGGGTATTACCTGCCCGGGTTGGCCCATAAAATTATTTTCAATTAACCATTCCCGCACAAATTCTTTACTGAGTTGGTTTTGTTTTTCACCCTTTTCCTGTTTCTCAGAGTAACCATCGGCATAAAAGTACCGGGATGAGTCTGGTGTATGAATTTCATCCATCAGTGTAATTTCATTTTTGTAAAGGCCAAATTCGTATTTGGTATCTACTAATATAAGGCCTTGCTTAGCGGCTAACTGGCTACCCCGTTCAAATAATCGAAGTGCATAGTTTTTTAGTAATTCCCATTCCCCGGCTGTTGCCAGTTTTGTGGCCAGTATTTCAGATTCACTGATGTCTTCATCATGGCCTTCTGCCGCCTTGGTGCTGGGCGTAATAATTGGATAGGGCAGGCGGTCATTTTCCTTTAAGCCGGCAGCCAGGGGCACCCCGCAAAGTTCCTTTTTTCCTTGCCGGTATGTACGCCAGGCATGGCCGCTTAAGTAAGCCCGCACCACAATTTCAATCTTTATGGGTTCGCATTTTTTACCAATGCTGGTTACTGCCGTGGGAGTTTCTAATAGCCAGTGGGGGCAAATATCATTACAGGCATTCAGCATATAGGCCGCCACCTGGTTTAATACCTGGCCCTTGTAAGGAATATACCTGGGCAGTATTACATCAAAGGCAGAAATTCGGTTGCTGGCCCACATAACTAAAATATCGTTTGTAAGGGTATATACATCTCTCACTTTGCCCTGGTAAAATGCCTTTTGCCCGGTAAATTTTATTTGATTCATGGAGCTAAGTTATGACCTGTATTTTATTTATATTTGATAAACAGAATACAAATATGCACAGTATCGAAAAAATAAAATTTTGTGGGTACTGAAGTATTCTTATTTTGCCTAAGATTTTTTAACCAAAATAACCAATTATGAGAAAATTTAGCAGCTATATGGTTATGTTTTTACTTGTGAACAGTTTTGTATTGTGGTCACAGGCACAAAATATAATTATCAGCGGTAATGTAAAAAATAATGCTACCGGTGAAAATGCTTCGGCTGTTTCTGTAGTCGTAAAAAGTACCGGCGAAGGTACCTATACTGACGATAAAGGAAATTTTACCCTGCATGTAAAGTCACTGCCTGTAACCCTTGAATTTACTTCGGTAAGTTTTCAAAAACAGGAAAAAGAAGTTACAGCACCTACTTCTTCGCTACAGCTTAAATTGGAGCCGGCCAATACCCTTGGCCAGGATGTAGTAGTTAGCGCCAGCCGGGTTTCAGAAAGAATATTAGAATCACCGGTTTCGGTAGAGCGGGTTTCTGCAGCAACTTTAAGAACAGCACCTGTATCTAATTTTTATGATGTAGTTACCAATTTAAAAGGGGTAGATGTGACCACCTCATCCTTAACCTTTAAAACGCCTACTACACGTGGGTTTGGAGGTAGTGGGAATGTGCGTTTCAACCAGTTGGTAGATGGTATGGATAACCAGGCGCCGGGTTTAAATTTTTCTGTAGGTGCCATTATTGGTTTAAATGAATTGGATGTGGATAATATGGAATTACTGAGTGGTGCATCTTCAGCATTGTATGGCTCCGGGGGTATGAATGGTACCTTATTGATGACAAGTAAAAACCCATTTAAATACCAGGGTTTTTCATTTTTGGTAAAGCAAGGGATGATGCATACCGATGGTAGTGAAAGAAATATATCACCCTATAATAACTGGAGCCTGAGATGGGCTAAAACAGTTGGGAGCCGTTTCGCTTTTAAAATAACTTCAGAATTTATCCAGGCAAAAGACTGGATAGGTATGGATTACAGGGATTACGACAGGAGTAATGGTGTATTGAAACCCGGTAACCGCCAAACTGACCCCAATTATGATGGAGTAAATGTATATGGCGATGAAACATCGGTTGATCTGAGGTTGGTGTTGAATAGTGTGGCAGCAGCAGCACCCTTCCTGGCACCTTACATTGCATCTATGAGTACAAATCCCATTTTTGTTTCCCGTACTGGGTTTACTGAAAAGCAATTGATTGACCCAAATACTTTGAACTTTAAATTGGGCGGTTCTATGCATTATAAACTTACGCCCGGTACCGAAGCCACTTTAACAGGTTACTGGGGAACCGGTAATACTATTTACACCGGTGCATCCAGGTATTCTATTAAAGATTTTAAAATGGGCCAGTATAAATTTGAATTGCTGAATAAAAATTGGATGTTACGGGCCTATACTACCCAGGAAAATGCAGGACAGTCTTACAACCTGGCCGCCACTACCCAAAATTTTAATGAATTATGGAAACCAAGCGGAGGCAGCACCGGGTGGTATGCACAATACGGCCAAACTTTTGTTGCAGCAAAATTAGCCGGTATGTCAGATGCGGATGCACACACACAGGCTCGTTCTGTTGCAGATGTGGGTATGCCTAAACTAGGAAGTGTACAGTTTAAAGAGTTATATGATAAAGTAAGAAAATTACCGGTACCTATCGGGGGCGCTTTATTAGATCGTTCAGATTTATATGGTGTGGAAGGAAGTTACAATCTAACGCCTTATACAAAACAGTTTGCTGATGTGATTATTGGCGCAAACTGGAAGCGTTATGTATTAAATTCTGAAGGCACTTTGTTTGCTGATAAACCCGGGTCTCCCATTAGTATCAATGAGTTTGGCGCTTTTGTACAAGCTACCCGGGATGTAACCAATTACTTAAAATTAAGCGCATCTGCTCGCTATGATAAAAATGAAAATTTTGAAGGCCGCTTTACACCCAGGGTAACCGCCGTTGTAAAAGTGGCGCCTAATAATAATGTACGTTTGTCTTATCAAACTGCTTATCGTTTTCCTTCTACCCAGCAGCAATGGATTGACCTGGATTTAAATTCTTATAAACTCATTGGTGGTAATAAGTATTTCATCAGTAAATATCATTTTGATACCAACCCGGTTTATTACCGGGATTCATTGAGAAATGGCAATGCCGTACAATGGAAATACCCATTACAAAAGGCCGAAGCGCTTTCTTCTTTTGAAGCAGGTTATAAAGGGCTTCTGCTAAATTCTAAACTATTAATTGACCTGTATGGTTATTATGGTAATTACACTGACTTTACCGGCAGGATTACCGTAGCGCAATCAAAATCCGGGAACCCAATTGTAGCAGCAGATGCAGATACCGGCCAGATATATTCAGTTCCTGTTAATTATGAAAATAAAATTAAAACCTATGGTTTTGGATTGGGAGTTGATTACAGGCTGCCTCATAATTTTACAGTGGGTGCCAATTTTGCCAGTGATAACCTCGATGTACCTGCCGGCTTAACGGCAAACTTTAATTCACCAAAATATAAAGCGAACGCTTCTTTTGGTAATACCGGCTTTGGCAAAAATAACAGGTACGGATTTAATTTTGTTTACAGGTGGCAGGATCGGTTTTATTTTGAAGGCGACTTAGCGAATGGATTTGTAAATTCTGTTCAAACTTTAGATGGACAATTTAGTTATAAATTCCCCACTTCAAAATCCATTCTTAAAATAGGCGCTACAAACCTGCTGAACCAATATTATTATAATGCAGTGGGTAACTCTTATGTAGGTGGATTGTATTATGTAAGTTTTGGTTATAATATTTATTAATCGGCCATCTCATTAAAAATTAAATTTTAGAATTATGAAATCATATAAAAATTATTTAAAATCCGGGATAGCAGCCTCGTTGTTATGCATGGGTATTATAAGCTCTTGTAATAAGGCGCCCGATGAAATTGGGATGATTGTTCCGCCCACTCAATCATCACTAAGCGCTATTGGCGATACTTTAAAATTATCCGCAGATGATAGTTTGTTTTACAAGGTGATTGTACGGGGCGGGATGCTCAATGTGCTAAAAGACAAATCAAAAAGTTATACCTTGTTTTCGCCTAATAATGCTGCTGTACGTCAGTTTGTGAGTGGAGCAAGTGGCGGTTTAATACCCCCAAGCGGCGCCCCCGAAGCTACTTATGTAGGCTTTATCAATGGTAGTTTACCGGTTGCCAGTGCAGCTTCCATTGTTCAATATCATATGTTGCCGCAAGCTGTATCAGCATCAGCAATACCTACCACGTTTCCTAACCTGGCCTATCCTACATTTTTAAATCCCAGCCCCTCGGCTAGTCCCTTACTCAGGCTGGATGGTTATGTAAGCAGGAGAGCTAATGGAGCCTGGTTAAATAACATACCTGTAATTGCGGCCGACCGGATGGCAGGTAATGGTGTTATTCATAGCATAGCTGCTGTATCTGTACCCCCCTCTACTTTATTGTGGGACAGGATCAATGCAGATGCCGATCTTACCTATTTAAAAGCTGCGATTCAACGGGCTGATAGTGGCGCAGCGCCGGGCACTTCATTGCAATATGTACTGGGTACCCAGGCAATTGCTCCGGGCTTAAACCTAACTGTTTTTGCACCCAATAATGCGGCATTCCGGGCAGCCCTGTATGCACAGGCATATCCTATTGTGTATGGCCAGTTGTACCAGGGCGCTTATGCACTGGCAATTGCCGGGGGGGCGCTTCCGGCCGATGCTGCCATAGCTGCAACCAATTATGCCAATGCCAATGCACCCACTCAAACTACTGCGCTTACATCAGACCCCGTAGCGTTTTTTAATAACCCCGCTTTATATCCATATCTTCCTGCAGTGGCCGTAAAAGGTATTTTGGTCTATCATGTTTTATTTGGGCAAAGAGCTTTCTCTCCCAATATTCCCACTACAGCTACAGCGGTTCCTACTTTATTAAATTCAGTGGTTCCTACTCACCCCGGTATTACTTTATCAGCCACATTTACTGGCCCGGTAGTTACCGCAGCCACCGTAAAAGGGATCGCTAATGCCACAGCTTCTAATGTTTTAATTAATCCCCTGCCCAATGGCAGCAGCGACCAGCATTATGTAAATGGAGTATTGCATAAAATAGACCAGGTATTATTACCGCAATAATAAATCGTTTGCAATAAATTAAAATGGGTTGTCTTACAAAAGACAGCCCATTTTTTGTTTATAAATAATATCCCACCCATTTGTAATTGTATTTGGAAAAGCGGAAATGAACAGATGCCGGTATTAATGAAACTTTCTTTAAATATCGTTAAAGCTTAAATAACTTTTTTTATGGAATGGTTTTTGACGATATTTGTTCCATGAAAATCTTTATTTCTTGCCTGGGGCTTTTTATAATCCTTCCTTTTTGTGGTTTATGCCAACCTGCGGTAGCCGATACAGGCGGTATGGTAGTGGTACAAAAAGATCCCCGGATTGATGTGCTTGGCCAAAAGATGGCAGAATATAATAAATCACTTTCATTAAAAGCCTATAGTACCAAGGGCTACCGGCTGATGCTTTTAAGTACCAATGACCGTAACCTGGCCATGCAGGTGAGATCCAGGCTATTACAGCAATACCCGGATCAAGGGCTGTATATGAGCTACCAAACTCCTTATATTAAATTAAAATTTGGAAACTTTGAATCCAGGGAAGATGCTGAAAAAATCCGCAAGGCTTTGCTTTCTCAAAAAATTGTACCCGGGAATATTTACATTGTACCGGAAATGATTGAGTTAAAACCCAAATCAATTGATTTGAATTCCGATACTTCGCAATAAATATAAATCAATTTACAGGCTAAGAGTTTCAATATAGAAACTCTTTTTTATTTTATTACCTTCATACAAAAAACTACAAATTGCTATGTTGCAGATTATAAAAGAACTGGCTAAAAATTATAAAGAAGAATTTATAGGTATCCGCCGACATTTACATGCAAACCCCGAACTGAGTTATAAAGAATTTGAAACTTCGGCTTTTGTGCAAAATAAATTAAAGGAGTACGGCATAGCGCCCAGGGTTATTGCAACAACCGGTGTTACGGCTATTATAGAAGGGAAAAACCCCGGCAAAAGGATTATTGCTTTGCGTGCAGATATGGATGCATTGCCTATAGAAGAAAACAGTGTACAGCCCTATGTTTCAAAAAATAAAGGAGTGATGCATGCCTGCGGCCATGATGTACACAGCACCTGTTTATTGGGCGCATCAAAAATATTGATGGAAACCCGCTCGCAATGGGAGGGTACTGTAAAACTGGTTTTTCAACCCGGCGAAGAAAAAAATCCGGGAGGTGCCAGTTATATGATAAGGGATGGGGTTTTAGAAAATCCTACACCTCAAAAAATGATTGCATTGCATGTAAACCCGGCATTAGAAGTAGGAGAGTTTAGTTTTAGAGAAGGTATGGCCATGGCCAGTGCAGATGAAATTTATATTACTATTAAAGCAAAAGGCGGCCATGCGGCAGCGCCTCAATATACAGCAGATCCTATTTTAATTGCATCTCATATTATTATTAGTTTACAGCAAATTATTAGCCGAAATAATGTACCTACCAATCCTTCGGTATTATCCATTACAGCTATTCATGGAGGCAATACAACCAATGTGATTCCTGCAGAAGTGAAACTTATGGGTACATTTAGGGCAATGGATGAAACCTGGCGGTTTGATGCCCATCAACGCATTAAAAAAATGACAGAACAAATTGCCCTTTCCATGGGGGCAGTGGCAGAGGTTAACATCGATGTGGGATATCCTTTCGTATTTAATGATCCTGAGCTTACCCGCCAGGCATATAAACTGGCAGAACAATTTGCCGGCAAAGAAAATGTAAGTGAAACCGAATTGAGAATGGGCGCTGAAGATTTTGCTTATTATTCACAAAAAGTGCCGGCTACTTTTTTCCGGCTGGGAACCGGTAATAAGAAAAAAGGAATTACCGCCATTGTACACACGCCCGTATTTGATATTGATGAAGACGCCATAGAGCAGGGCATGGGCATGATGGCCTGGTTAGCTGCTTCTTTATAATATTATTTTTTTATGGGCAAAAGTATTTTGTTGCACTCTGTTTTTCCTTCATTAACTTTAAAGAGCTAAATAATACAATATGAAAATTGCTTTTCATGGTGCAGCACGCACGGTTACCGGATCAAAACATCTTATTACCACATCTGGCGGTAAAAAATTATTGTTAGACTGTGGTATGTTCCAGGGTATGGGTAAGGAAACTAATGAATTGAATTCGTATTTTGGTTTTGAACCTGCTGACATTGATTATGTGATTCTGTCACATGCCCATATAGATCATTGCGGCCTCTTGCCCAAATTGGTAAAAGACGGTTATAAAGGAAAAATATATGCCACACCAGCAACTAAAGACCTGGCTGCTGTATTAATGGAAGATAGCGCAGGCATCCAGGAATCAGATATCAAATATGTAAATAAAGAAAGGGCTTTAAAAGGATTACCATACCTGCAACCCTTATATACTACACAAGATGCCCTGGCAGCAGCAGAACGATTTGTAACTGTAGATTATCACACATGGATAAAAATTGATGAGCATTTTGAATTTTGTTATACTGATGTAGGCCATATAATCGGCAGCGCTGCAGTTCATTTGAAACTCACAGAAAATGGAAAAACAAAACGACTCACTTTTAGCGGTGATGTAGGCAGGTACCGGGATATTATTTTAAAATCTCCCGAAACTTTTGACCAGTCAGATTTTATCCTTCTTGAAAGTACTTATGGCAATTCCTTACACGATGAACATAATCCCTCACCGGATGCCTTGCTAAAATGGATTACGCATACCTGCTTGGATAAAAAAGGTAAATTGATAATACCGGCATTTAGTGTAGGCCGTACCCAGGAGATCCTTTTTTCTCTCAATCAATTAGAATTAGAAAACCGCTTGCCTGACTTGGAATATTTTGTTGACAGTCCGCTGAGTACAAAGGCAACGGCTATTGTAAAAGCCTATCCCAAATATTTTAATAAACGGATACAAAAAATATTAGAAACTGACCATGACCCTTTTGCATTTAAAGGTTTAAAATTTACTAAATCGGTTGAGGACAGTAAACTTCTTAATTATTATAAAGGGCCCTGTGTTATCATTTCGGCCAGCGGAATGGCCGAAGCCGGAAGAGTAAAACATCATATTAGTAATAATATTGAAAATAGCCGCAATAGTATATTACTTACAGGTTATTGTGAACCCCAGTCATTAGGGGGGCGATTAAAATTGCATCCCAAAGAAGTTGGTATTTTCGGGCAGGTGCATGAGGTGAATGCCGAGATTGGAGAAATAAGAAGTATGAGTGCACATGGCGATTATGAAGATCTTTGCCAATGGCTTAGCTGCCAGGATCCCCAAAAAGTGCAGAAATTATTTTTAGTTCATGGCGAATATGATGTACAAATTGATTTCAGGCAAAGGCTGGTAAGAAAAGGATATACGGATGTGGAAATCCCTGAAAGGCATTATGAAATAGGCCTTTCTATGGATTAGTTTTTACTTTTTTTAAGTAAAAGATGTAACCAGGTAAAACCAGACAGGCCCGCCAGTAAGGAGGCCAGTAATACAGAAATTTTTGCAGTATTGATCAATACAGGGTCTTTAAAAGCAAGAAGCGTAACAAAAATACTCATCGTAAAGCCAATTCCTCCCAATAAGCCGGCGCCGAGTATATGTTTCCATTTCATACGGGGAGGTAAACTGCATAAGCCAATGGATACGGCTATAAATGAGAATAAGAATATGCCCACAGGTTTTCCTATTAACAACCCGCCGATAATACCCCAGGACTCCGGGCTGTTGAATGAACTTAACCATCCGGGCTGAAATACAATACAGGTATTTGCCAATGCAAATAATGGAATGATGATAAAAGAAACCGGCTTATGCAACGAATGCTGGAGAATATAAGACGGTGAATTTGGTTTGCCACTGCCAAAAGGAATTACATAAGCGAGCAATACACCGGCAATGGTAGCATGAACCCCGGAATGCAGCATGTAATACCAGGCAAATACCCCGCCGATTAAATAAGGTATAAGATTATATATTTTTAACCGGTTCAAAATAAATAATACCAATAAAATGCCCAAAGAAATACTTAAGTTACTCCACAGGATATGATCCGTATAAAAAACCGCTATAATTAAAATGGCTATGAGATCATCAATAACAGCCAGTGCAGTTAAAAATACTTTTAATGCAGCCGGTACCCTTTTTCCCAGTAAGCTTAAAATTCCTATGGCAAAAGCAATATCAGTAGCAGTAGGAATGCCGGCCCCTTTTTGTAATGGGGTCCCCCAATTGAACATTAAATATATACCGGCAGGTATAAGTACACCCCCTATGGCAGCAATAATGGGTAATCTTGCATTTTTTAAATCGGATAATTCGCCATAATAAATTTCCCTTTCCAGCTCCAGGCCAATCATTAAAAAGAAGATAGCCATCAGCCCGTCATTAATCCAATGGGTAATGCTGTGGCCGCCTGCCTGCGTAAGCCAGATGGCAGAATAACTTTCTCCAATAACGCTGTTTGCAAGTAAAAGTGAAATGGCTGTACAGAGTATGAGTAAGATCCCGCTCGTTTTTTCACTTTCAAAAAAAACATGGAATAGTCTGGAAAGTATCATCTTTATTTAAGTCTTCTTTTTTTGATCATGCCACCTTTCATATCCTTTACACTACTCATCACCACAAAGGCATTGGGATCTATTTTTTCTATCTCTAATTTTAATTTACTTACTTCTAAACGGGTAACAATGCTATATAAAATCTTCATCTCGTACTCTTTTTCTCCACTTCTGCCTACTCCTTTTTCACCGGAGTAAACCGTATATCCACGCCCCAGTTTCTGCTTGATCATGTTACCGATTTTTTCCCATTTAAGTGAAATGATGGTAACAGCTGTATATTCCTCTATTCCCTCCAGGATAAAATCTACCGTTTTAGATGCGGAAAGATAAGTAAGCATGGCATATAATGCGGTTTCAATTGATAAAAACCAGGCAGCCGATGAAAAAATGACAATATTTACAATAAGAATGATATCCCCAATCGTTAAACCCGAACGCCTGCTCATGGCAATGGCCAATACTTCTGTGCCATCTATTACAGCGCCCCCACGTACCGAAAGCCCAATACCGGCACCCAGAAAAAAGCCGCCAAATACGGCAACCAATAACTTGTCGTTCGTAATTTGGGGGTAGGGTATAAAATAAACACATATTGCCAGGCCTATGATGGCTAAAGCCGTTTTTACCGCAAATTGCCTGCCCAGCAAATTATAGCCAAGCAGTATAAATGGCAGGTTAACGAGTAACAATAAAAGCGAAAGCTTTGTTCCTGTAAGTTGAGAAATTAAAAGCGAAATACCCGTAGCGCCACCATCCAAAAATCCGTTTGGCATTAAAAAACCTCTTAAACCAAAACCCGCCGATAAAATACCAATGAATACCACGAGGGCATCCACCAAAAGCTTTGACATGATAAGCCTTAATTCAACCAATCGCCTGGCCTGGCCCAATTTGTTTTTTGGCTTGGGATAATAATGATTTAAAATCGCATCTAAAATGTGGGTTCCTTTTTTAAGCATAATTTTAAAAATACATTTTTTTAGTGACACCCTTTGCATACCAACCGGTTCTATTCATTTTTTTAAAGCCTTATGCTTTCCGTTTTCATTTTCAAAATCATAGCAGCTTGCTATCCAATAAATCGAAAATTGGGTAAACCTGCCTGTAAATCTACTTGGGGCAACCGTATTTTTAACCCTTGTTTCAAATGCGTGTATTTCCTGTAAATATGCCCGCAGAAATTAAATAATTTAATTAAACAAAAAAATGATTATCAGTATATTACAATAATTAATTTGTATTTAATAAAAGGTTATTGGTTTGGGGGTAAATGAACTGCTATACTAAACATTATATACATCCGTTGTACACATAGTTGTAGTAAGATGGCTGGCTACATCTTTACCCTGAAACCAAAACCAATGAAAAACATTTACTCTTTTATTTTTTTATTTTGCGGCCTCATCAGTTCGCTCCATCTCATGGGGCAAACATGTACCGGCCTGCAAGTTTCTTATACCTCATACGAGTCCCGGTGTGCTGCCACAGGCAGCATAAAAGTGACGGTATCGGGAGGATCGGGAGATTACAAATTCAAAGTAACCGGCCCGGTAACTATTAATTTTACCACTTCCGATTCAATTACCGGTTTATCGGCCGGTACTTACCTGCTGGAAGTAGCAGATATTTTAAACAATTGTTCCATCAGCATACCCAATGTAATTGTGGATGGAAATTACCAGGATCCCCGGTTTAGTTTGAGTAAAACAGATGTTACCTGTGAATATGGGAGTAACGGAAGCATAACCGTTGATAGCATTTTGAATGGGCGTCCCCCTTTTACTTTTGAAATTGTTGCCCCTTCTTCGGCAGGTATTGGTCAAAACAATCAAACCGGTGTATTTCAAAATTTACCTTCGGGTTTATACAGCATACAAATGAAGGATTCTTGTGGCGGCATTCAAACCCGGCAAATCACACTCAATGATTATTATTGGTGGATTGATGCCTATCCATTTACCCGTACTAATTGCAACCAGGTTTCAGGCTTTATCAGGGTATGGGATAACCTGGGTAACAATAGTATGGCAGCGCCGGGCGTTCCCGGTTTTATGTATGGCATTACGGCTACACTGGGAGATACTACATGGTCTGCCAGCCCCGTATTTAGTTTCACATTACCACCCGGGGCTCCTTTTGAAATTATAGTAAAAGATGCCTGCGGAAAAATTAAAAAGGTAATGCTATCCGTAAATAATATTCCTTCTTTAGCTGCCAATGTGCAAACCACTGATCTTGCCTGCAGTACATTCTCGGCCAATGTGTATAATGCCCAAAACTTTTACAACCCGTCTTTTTGTTTGTTTGATGAAAATGATGTACAACTGGAATGTAATACTTCCGGATATTTTACAGGATTGGCTTATGGGGCTTACTGTATAAAAGCACATGATGAATGTACTGATTCTACAATTACCCGTTGCTTTACGGTTTTAAAGCCTATGCCGGTATTAGAAGATACCATAAGGGTAACCAATCTTGCCTGTTCTACTTTCACGGCAAGCCTGCATGGCAGTTCCTTGTATAATGCCAGTTATTGTTTGTATGATACAGCGCATGTACAATTGGTATGTAATGATACGGGTATTTTTACCGGTTTACCTTATGGCAGCTATTGTATAGAAACGTATGCCCCATGTTATGATACTACCATCAGCCGGTGCTTTACCGTATTGAGACCCATTCCTACTTTTGGCGATTTTACAATAAATTATATTGACTGTAGCCTGGTAAATGTAAGCACATCGCCCAACGATACTTTATTTGAACCCCAGTATTGTATATATGATAGTATTGGGGTACTCATAACCTGTAATACTACCGGTGTATTTGATAGCATTCCCATTGGCCAATATTGCATTACGGCTTATGATGCCTGTTTTGATACCACATTCAGATCCTGTATTACCATTCCTAAAATGGTGGTAACAAATGACCTGGCAGTAAATATTAGTAATCAAACCTGTACCCGTTTTACAGCAACCATAACGAGTGCCCTGGCTAATGGTAATTTTTGTCTTTACGATACCAGCGGCAATGTACTGGAGTGTAATACAACCGGGGTTTTTACCGGGCTTGGTTACAATAGTTATTGTGTAATTGCGAATGTTACATGCCCGGATACCAGTTTTCAAATATGTTTTAATGCCGGTCCGCCCATACCCTCGGTGAGGGCCACGGTTCAAATTAATAAATTAACCTGTACCGGGTTTAAGGTTTCTGTTGTGGAGCAGCAGAACCTCACAAACCCCCGTTTTTGTTTGTATGACCATAATGATACCTTGCTCTATTGTAATACCAATGGCGTTTTCGTAAATGTGCCATATGGAGATTATTGTATTCGTATAAAGGATGGTTGTTACGATACTACCATTACCCGGTGTTTTAGTAAGTACCCTACCCGGATGAATATTTCGGGCTTTAGTGGCAAAAGTTGTGTTATGGGCATGGCCAATTTAAATATTTCTGTAGCTGGCGATTATGCACCTTATTACGTGGAAGTATTCACACCGCAAAATACACTGCTGGTAGGGTCTGTATTTGCCGGGCCTGGTATTTTCCTGGATAATATTCCGGGTATTGCAGATACTTTGTTGTATAAAATAGTGGTAAAAGATGCCTGCGACAATAAAGACAGTATTTATTTAGCCACACCGGGTAGCTATTTTAAAACGGATATGCATTCTGTATCGAAATGCCCCGGCGCCACATCATCGCAGGGTTCAGGTGATATTGTATGTACGGTAAGCACCAATATGGGAATACCCTATGTAACCCTTTTTGAAAAAGATGGAATTCCCTATGTACCCGAAAAGATGCCGGATATGCAAACAGGAAATACTTTTTATTTTTATGATATGGCACCCGGCATATATATTATAAAAAGCCAGGAAAATATTTGCTGGATACCGAAATACGATACCGTGGTGATACATCCGTATAGTTATCCCTCTTTACAAAATTCTTCGGTATTTCAGTGCGATGTGAGTGGCTTTAGTGTTACGGCAAGGGTGAGCAATGGTGTGGGGCCATTTATGTATGAAATTATTGGAAGTACACCATCTACCCCGGTTATTATTACCGGGCCGCAGGCGAGTCCTATTTTCCCTATCAATAATGGGGCAAATTATTCACTCATTCGCTTACGGGCAACCGATGCCTGTGGCAATGCTACACTGGGAGATGCGAGTGTGTTGCCCCTGGCATTAACGGGCATTACGGTAGTAGGAAATTGCCTCAACTATCCCACCACTTTATATGCAGATCCTATTTATGGTGCTACATATGCCTGGTATAAAAAAGCCTCTATGTCAGCCACAGATAGTGTGTACCTGGGTAGTAGCAGTAGTTATTATATTCCGCTTACCAGTGTAGGCGACCTGGGAACTTATGTCTGCCATTTATCAGTAAATGAGGGCTGTATTAAAAGAGATTATTATTTTAATATGGATGGAAGCTGCTATATAATATTACCTGTTAAGCTGCTGCATTTTACCGGGAAAACACAAGAGGGTAAAAATATTTTAAATTGGCAGGCAGAGCAGGAGGGCAGTACAAAATCTTATATAATAGAAAGGAGTAACGGCGGTAATGCTTACC
This sequence comes from Sphingobacteriales bacterium 39-19, assembly GCA_001898465.1. Lineage (GTDB taxonomy): Bacteria > Bacteroidota > Bacteroidia > Chitinophagales > Chitinophagaceae > Ferruginibacter. The sequence goes on from MKTX01000015.1 coordinate 206,141, forward strand.
AGGCTATGGGTCATGTACTTTCAATAAAAGACGGAGCAGATCGTCATGAATATATGTTTACCGATCCGGCACCCCAGGACCGCTTAAATTTATACCGTTTAAAAATAATTGATCAGGCAAACCAGTTTAAGTACAGTTCCATTGTGGTTTTGCAGAATGATAAGAACCAAACGGTAAGCCTGTATCCAAACCCGGCCAAAGAATCATTTAACCTGGTATTTAATAATGAAGGTACCACCCGGTATAAGATTGTTGTTTCTACCCTATCGGGCCAGCGTATTTCTGAGCAATTTATTTATACTGTACCGGGTACGATTTTTAATTATAAGCGCCTGCCGGGTATGCAAAATGGTATTTACCTGGTAAGTATTCAAAATATGCAGACGAAAGAATTAATTACGCACCGTCTGGTATTTTTATAAAAACAGGGTAGTGATGTACTATTTTTAGTTCATAGTTGTGTAAAAGGAAGGATATTTATTCTTCCTTTTTTATTTTAAAAAAAGGGGAAAAGATGGCTAAAATAATATTAAAACCCTTACCTTTGCCGCCCCAAATAGTTCTTTTTATCTGCTCATGCAATAGGAATTACTTCATTATCAATGAAACGAATCTATTGCCTGTAGAAAATGAAGCTTATTTAATTGGGAGTTTTTGTTTAAATAAACAATAACGTTAACACCAAATTTTTTAAAAATGGCTAAAGAAATTACCGGCTATGTAAAACTCCAATGCAAAGGAGGACAAGCCAACCCGGCACCGCCAATCGGTCCGGCCTTAGGTTCTAAGGGTATTAACATCATGGAGTTCTGCAAACAGTTTAATGCGAGAACCCAGGATAAACCCGGCAAAGTATTACCCGTATTGATTACCGTTTTTGCCGACAAATCATTTGAATTTATTATTAAAACTCCACCCGCTGCAGTACAGCTTATGGAAGCTGCAAAACTGCAAAAAGGCAGTAAAGAGCCAAATAGGAATAAAGTGGGTAAGGTTAGTTGGGCACAGGTAGAAGAAATTGCCAAAGATAAAATGGCCGATTTAAACGCCTTTACCATCGAAAGCGCCATGAGCATGGTGGCTGGTACAGCCCGCAGCATGGGAATCACAGTAGATGGACAAGCCCCCTGGGAAAAAAATTAATCGTCAACCTATAAATATTATTTGCAATGATCACTAAAAAAAGAAAAGTAGCAAACGCTAAGGTTGACGCCAACAAAGCATATTCGCTTAAAGAAGCCTCAGCATTAGTTAAAGAAGTGAATACTACAAAATTCGACAGTTCTGTAGATATACACGTAAAGTTAGGCGTAGATCCTAAGAAAGCCGACCAGGCCATCCGGGGAACGGTATCTTTACCTCATGGTACAGGTAAAACCAAAAAAGTACTTGTATTATGTACCCCAGATAAAGAAGCAGAGGCAAATGCCGCCGGCGCTGACTTTGTAGGTTTAGAAGAATTTATTACTAAAATAGAAGGTGGATGGACAGATATTGATGTTATTGTTGCCACACCTTCTGTAATGCCTAAAATTGGTAAGCTGGGTAAAGTATTAGGGCCACGCAACTTAATGCCAAACCCCAAAACAGGTACGGTTACCAACGATGTGGCCGGTGCAGTAAATGATCTTAAAGGGGGTAAAATAGCTTTTAAGGTAGATAAAGTGGGTATTATTCATGCTTCTGTGGGCAGGGTAAGTTTTTCTCCCGAAAAAATTGCAGAAAATTGCCAGGAGTTTATTAATGCTATTATTAAACTTAAACCAGCTACTTCAAAAGGTACTTACCTGAGAGGCGTAAGCATGGCAAGCTCAATGAGCCCGGGCATTATGATAGACACTAAATCTGTTCTTAATTAAAGATTCTCCGGGCACATGCCTAAGGAGGATACAAAATATTTGTTATGACAAAACAAGAAAAAAACGAAGTGATAGAATTGCTGAAAGGCAAATTCAATCAATATAATAACTTTTATATTACTGATACCGAAAGTTTAACGGTTGACCAGGTAACCAATTTACGCCGGCATTGCTATAGCAAGCAGGTGGAAATGAAAGTAGCAAAAAACACGTTAATCAAAAAAGCACTGGAAAGTATTGATGCTGAAAAATACAGCGGCGTTTACGATTCATTGCATAAAGTAACTGCTTTAATGTTTAGCGAAAACCCCAAAGACCCTGCATTAATTATCAGTGGTTTTCGTAAACAAAGCAATGGCGAAAAACCGGTTTTAAAAGCTGCGTTCATTAATGGGGATGTTTTTGTAGGCGACAATCAATTAAAGAATCTTACCCAAATTAAAACGAAGGATGAATTGGTAGGGGAAGTAATTGGTTTATTGCTATCGCCCATCCAACGGGTTATTGGAGCTTTGCAAAACAAACCAGAAGGAAAAGTGGAAGCCAGCACACCTGTAGCTGATACCGCAACAGAAGCCCCGGCAACAGAAGCCCCGGCGGCTGAAGCGCCCGCTACAGAAGCTACATCAACGGATGCTCCTGAAGCAAATGCTGATGATGCTGCAAAACCAGAATAACCAAAGGGTTATTTAAACATGGATAGTATTTTAAAAACTATATAGTTTTAGCAAGGTGTAAAACCGGGTTAAAACGATCATTCACAATTTTTTTAAACAGTCCTCCGGATCCGCATAAAAGTGGGAATGAAGGGGGCAAAAATGAAACACAATGGCAGACGTAAAATCATTAGCCGAAAGCCTGGTAGGCTTAACAGTAAAAGAAGTTCAGGAATTAGCTGAATTCTTAAAATCAGAATATGGAATTGAGCCCGCTGCTGCTGCAGTAGTGGTAAGCGGAGATGGCGGCGGTGGCGCAGCAGCCGCAGAAGAAAAAACTGCTTTCGATGTAGTATTGAAAAGCGGTGGCGCTAACAAATTAGCCGTAGTTAAAATTGTAAAAGATCTTACAGGTCTTGGATTGAAAGAAGCTAAGGACTTAGTAGATGGCGCTCCTAAAACCATTAAAGAAGGAGTAGATAAAGCTACTGCCGAAGAAATGAAAACAAAATTAACGGAAGCAGGCGCTGACGTTGAAGTTGCTTAATTTCTTTTAGAAATGAATAAGGCCCGGGGGTTTACCCGGGCTTTTTTATGCTTACAATATTCCAGGCAGAGAAAGTGCTTTTATTTCTTAAATAAAAAAAGATACCGGGCAAAATATATTTGTAGATTTAATCCGCAATACGTTACAAAAACGGAGCCTATAATAAATGATATTTCAGTAAGAGGAGAAATGAATTAAAATACAATACTTAAAATGAGATTAAACTCATACGGGTAATATGAAAATATGGATGGTAGATAATTACGACAGCTTTACTTATAATCTTGTGCATTTGATTTGCCAGCTGAGCCATGCCGAATTTATTATAAAAAGAAATGATGCTTTTAGTATTGCTGAAGTGGGATCTTTCAATAAAATTATATTATCGCCGGGGCCCGGCCTTCCGGATGAGGCAGGCCAAATGATGGAATTGCTGAACCATTATGCAGGCAGCAAAGATATTTTGGGGATTTGCCTGGGCCACCATGCCATTGCACAGTATTATGGCGCTACTTTACACAATTTGCAGGAAGTAGTTCATGGCAGGCAAACAAAAATTATACAAACAATGCCATCTTATATTTTTAAAAATGTAGAACCTGAATTCGAAGCCGGACGCTACCATTTGGATTGTAAATAAAGAAACATTGCCGGCGTGTTTATAAATTATAGCTGAAGATGAGCAGGGAAATATTATGGCCCTGCAACACGTAACACATACAGTTACCGGCCTTCAATTTCATCCCGAAAGCATCATGACAGCAGCGGGAATCACACTCATACAAAACTGGTTATCTAACTAAATCAGTATAGGAAACTGGCACACCCAATAGGATGCTCTCAGTTCATCATTCTCTATTTACCATTTATATAAAATACAAACCATTTTTTTTTAAATAATAGGGTAACAGTTATCTTAGGCAAACGAAAATGAAATGGAATGAATAAATTCATATTACTGCTTTTTGTACTGGCTGTGCAAACAAGCTTTGCACAACAGTCTTTGTTCGAGCCTCAGAATATTAAACAGGCATATCAAAATAATACCCGCAGTAAAGAGGGTATACCCGGAAAAAATTACTGGCAAAATACAGCCCGTTATTCCATTGAGATCATGGCAAACCCTCCGGGTAAAAATATTAAGGGTACAGAAACCATCAGTTATAAAAATAATAGCCCGGCAGCAATTAAAAACCTGGTAATAAAGCTTATTTTAAATATTCACATGCCCGGGGCAGCAAGGCAAAGCAGCGCTGGTAAAGATTATCTTACCAATGGGATTATTATTGATAAGTTTTTTGTAAATGACGATGAAAAACCTTTTGGATACGTAGGTGCAAATACACAAAAACAGGTAAACCTAAACGATGCTGTTGCTCCGGGCGATAGTGTACAATTAAAATTTGAATGGCACTATGACCTGAGCAAACAAAGCGGGCGAGAAGGTATGCTAGACAGTACCAGTTTTTTCCTGGCTTATTTTTATCCAAGAGTTGCAGTGATGGATGATGTTTTCGGTTGGGATCGAATGAATTTTACAGATGCCCAGGAATTTTATAACGATTTTAATGATTATGAAGTAGCCATTACAGTCCCCGTAAATTATTTAGTATGGGGTACCGGTGATTTAATTAATGGAGCACAAGTGTTGCAACCTGGTTATTTAGAAAAATTAAATAAGAGTTTTACATCCGATGAAGTAATAAATATAGTAACAGCGCAAGATATCCAGGCTCATCATATTACTGTACAAAACCCCACAAATACCTGGCGCTGGCAGGCAAAGAATGTTAGTGATGTTGCATTTTGTATAAGCAATCATTATGTATGGGATGCTGCCAGTGTAGTAGTTGATAAAAAAACCGGCCGTAGGGCAAGTTGCCAGTCGGCTTACCTAAATTCATCTAAAAATTTTCACAACCAGGTTAAACATATACAACATGCGCTGGACTGGTTTAGTAATAACTGGCCAGGTATTCCTTACCCATTTCAAAAAAGTACGATTATTCAGGGCTTTGCTGATATGGAATACCCGATGATGGCAAATGATAGCCCGCAAGACGATGATATTTTTCAACGTTTTATTGCCGAGCATGAAATTGCCCATAGTTATTTTCCATTTTACATGGGGATAAATGAACATCGGTATGGATTTATGGATGAAGGCTGGACAACCGCATTTGAATACCTGATTGGTATTCATGATATGGGTAAAGAAAAAGCCGGCTACTTTTTTAAACAATTCCGGGTGGGCGGATGGGCATTACATCCCAATGATGAAACACAGGTGCCCATAATAACTCCCCTTAATATTTTAAGTGGCTCTGCCATGGGAATTAATGAATATGGTAAACCGGCACTCGCTTACCTGGCTTTGAAAGATATGATGGGCGATGATTTATTTAAAAAATGTTTGCATGGGTTTATGGATCGCTGGAATGGCAAACATCCCATACCCTGGGATATGTTTTACAGCTTTAATAATATTGCCGGCAAAAATTTAAATTGGTTTTGGAATAATTGGTTTTTTACTTCCGGCTTTATGGATGTAGCTGTAGAAAATGTGGTAGCAGGCAAAGGGGGGTATCAAATTATTATTAAAAACAAGGGGGGCTTTGTTATCCCGGTTGATTTTAAAATCACATTTACGGATGGCAGCCTATTGGATAAACATTTCACGGCAGCTATATGGGAAGCAAATTCATCAAAGGCTGTAATTCCCATAATTACAACAAAAAAAATCACATACCTGAAAGTGGATGGGGGAATCTTTATGGATGCGAATGAAAAAGATAATAATTGGGGCCATAAAAAATAAACCGAATTCGTACAGCATCACAAGTAGGATGCTGTACGTTTTATAAAAATATATTTTCAGCTTCAAACCTAAAACCTTCTGATCCATAGCAAGAAACTCTATTGATTCGGGATACGCAGCTTCAATTTCTTAACATAAAAAAGAGATTACTTTTTTACAGGTAATCTCTACAATGAAGTGGTGACCGCGTTAGGATTCAAACCTAAAACCTTCTGATCCGTAGTCAGATGCTCTATTCAGTTGAGCTACGCAGCCAATTTATATTTGGGGTGCAAATATACAGATATTCTCGTTTACCGCATCAAAGGCCGGCTAAAAAATTAGCTTGTATTAAATCTACTACGGCGGGTAAACTTCCGGTTTCTTCATACACTTTTAATTGCCTGTCAGCACCCGTTCCTTCTTCCAGCATTTTATGTACATGGCTTATGGCATGCTGGCTACCCAGGTGAGGAACCACATCACTTATAAAGTCTAATAATTCATATATGAGTACTCTTGTATTTACTTCGGATTCTTTTCCAAAATCAATCATACTTCCTTCAATACCATACCTGCTGGCACGCCATTTATTTTCATTTATCAATGCCCTGGGGTAAATAATAAAATTCAGGTTTTGGCTTCTTAACTTATATAATTTTGCACAAATGGCCTGGAAGAGCGCTGCAATGGTAATGGTTTCCTGTACCGTCATGGGGATATCACATACCCTAAACTCTACTGTATTAAAAAAGGGGTGCACCCTTAGGTCCCACCATATTTTTTTTGCATTATCTATGCAATTGGTTTTTACCAGCAGTTTTATATAATTATCATAAGCTTCTATACTTTCAAAATAATCGGGTATGCCCGTACGGGGAAATTTATCGAACACTTTGGTACGAAAACTTTTATACCCGGTTTTTCTTCCTTCCCAAAAAGGGGAATTGGTACTGAGGGCAAAAACATGCGGTAAAAAGTAACGGGCAGAATTGGCTATATGAATGGCCATTTCCCGGGTTTCCATACCTACATGCACATGCAGCCCAAAAATAAGGTTACTCCGGGCCGCTTCCTGTAGCTCATTTACAATTTCATTGTAACGGGCATGTTCTGTTATTAATTGGCTTTCCCAGTGGCTAAAGGGATGCGTACCACTGGCACCAATACTTAAATCCAGGTCGCCGGCAATCGTACTAATGGTTTTACGAAGTGTGCTTACATCCATAAAGGCTTCATCAATATCGGCACATATATCCGTACCTACTTCTACAACTGCCTGGTGCATTTCGGCCTTCACTTTATCTTTAATTACTTTTTGGCCTTCCTGCACAATTTTTTGATCATGACTTTTTAATTCCCTGGTAAAAGGGTCTATTACCATGTACTCTTCTTCTACACCAATGGTAAAATGTTTATATGAAATACCCGCCATAAGGTTGATTTTGCGATGAGCAATTATATAGGGAAGAATAAAAATGAAAGGAATGAAGGCCGAAAATCCCTTTTTCGTTTTCCATTTCAGTCAAATGATACCATTCCCGGTTTAATATAGTTTTTGTTTGTTACTACTTCTTTTAATGTACTCACCCCAGGTAAGATTATCAGCTCCTTCAATATGAGCTTGTGCTTTTTCAATGGCATAAGTAGCTGCTGTTTCTACTACCCAATCAAAATTTTCTTGTCCTACGCTGTTTACATCTGCATCGGGTGCCGGGTTACAAAAGTCAATGGCATAGGGTACGCCATCTCTTATGGCAAGTTCTACCGTATTAAAATCATACCCCAGGTAGCGGCATATACGCAGTACAATATCTTCCATTAATTTAAACCTTTCAGCAGAGGGTTTAAAGTCGGCTACATATCTCAGGTGATGTGGGTTGCGTGGTTCATAAGGCATAATGCGCACATATTTACCGCCAATACAATAGCACCGGTAATACTCATCAAACTTAATTTCTTCCTGCAACATCATTACCAATTGTTCTGTTTCAGCATGTTTTTCAAAAAACTCATCCATACTGTTGAGTTGATAAACACTCTTCCAACCCCCGCCGGCAAAGGGTTTCATGTAAGCCGGAAAACCAATGTATTTAAAAATACCATCCCAGTCTAAGGGGTATTCAAGATTACTGAAAGAATCTGCAGAAGTATCGGCAGGTAAATCTCTTGAGGGGAAGATCACCGTTTTAGGTACAGGAACCTCAATTTTTGTGGCCAGGCAATTATTAAAAAATTTTTCATCGGCGCTCCACCAAAATGGATTATTGATAACCGCCGTACCACAGAGAGCTGCATTTTTTAAATAGGCCCTGTAAAAGGGGACGTCCTGCGAAATGCGGTCAAATATCACGGCATATTCAGTAGGGCTGCCTTGCATAACCTTGTCAATTTTTACAGGTTCGGCAATGATGCCATCTACATTTTTGCTGTTTACACGTTGTACAAATGCTTCGGGGAAACTTCTTTCTTTGCCGAATAAAATTCCAATTTTCTTCATGAGTCAATTTTTAATAATGTGCTTTGTAAAGGCGTTATTTTTATTATACGATCTGTCTATTGGTGAGGTTAGCCATTTTTTAGATTCAATCGTTACCAATAATGCCCTTTTCTATTATCCTCTTCAAATATATTTTTTACCTGCCAATAAAACAAAATTGATTTATTGCTTTAAAGAATTTGTTTTATTCTGCATTTTCTTACTTTTGGGACTATGCCGGTTAAGAAAGTGGCCCTTATAGAAGAGAAGCACCATGTTTTGTCATCCATATTTTTGGAAAGAGATGTAAAAATTGATTGTTACTTCCCCATGGGGATGGCAAGTTTTGAAGATATAAGCTTACTATTGATCAATGATGGGCAGGATCTTCCCAAAATGCCTTTTACAGGAATATTGGAAGATTTATATGAAAAAAAAGAGATTCTCCCCCTATTTTGTGTAGGTATTCATTGTGCGACAGACAGGAAAAATGAATATGGCACGGCTAAAATTCAAGATTATAAAGGCCGGGGTGCAAGAGCCTATTTATATAATGCTTTCGTAATGCTCGAACTCCTGCCTTTTATCCGGCTTACTTATACGATTCATTCATTCAGTGAGAAATCATTTGCGGGCTTTTCTCTGGGAGGTTTATGTGCACTGGACATTGTATGGAACCATAGCCGGGAATTTACTAAAGTGGGCGTATTTAGTGGCTCCTTATGGTGGCGGGACAAAGCGCATGACGACCCGGATTTTGATGAAGATAAAAACAGGATTATGCAAAGGCAGGTAAGAGAAGGCCAATTATCGCCCTGGCTTCATTTTTTCTTTGAAGTGGGAACCCTTGATGAAAAAGAAGACCGCAATAATAATGGAATTATAGATTCTATTGATGATACCCAGGCACTCATAAAAGAACTTATTAAAAAAGGCTACCCCGAAACTTGTATTGAATACCTGGAACTGAAAGATGGACACCACGATGTGGAAACCTGGGGCCGGGCATTTCCCACATTCTTAAAATGGGGTTGGGGCTATAACGATGAGCTTACTGATTAATATAGCTTATGCATGTACCAGGTGATGCAAAATGATGCCGGTAGCTACCGCCGCATTTAACGATTCGGCCTGTCCAATCCTGGAAATGGTGATTTTCTCATCGCACAAGGCAATCAAATCTTCCTTTATACCCTTTGCTTCGTTGCCAATTACAATAAAACCTTCTTTTACAGATGTACATTTTTGTAACGGCGTACCCGCTAATACCGTTGCATATTTTTTTATTTTTTGCATAGCCAGGAATGCTGCCAGGTCGCAATATATTACATTTACACGCCCCAGGCTGGCCATACTGCTTTGTACTACTTTTGGATTGTACAATTCAGTAGTGTGTAAAGAACATATGATGTTTTGGATCCCAAACCAATCTGCAATTCTTATGATTGTTCCTAAATTGCCGGGATCCTGAATTTCATCTAATACCAATGAAATTTTATTTTTAAAATCCGGTGAAGGATCGGCTTGCTTTTGCTTAAATATGGCCAGTACCTGGTTTGGCGTTGATTGGCCGGAAATTTTTTCTAATTCAAAATCTTCCACTTCAAAAATCCGGGACCCGTAAATTTCAACCATACCTGCCGGTAACAATTGTATCCATTGGGGTAATGCATATATTTCCTGGCAGGTAAATAAACCTCCTTTTAACAACTCGGTTACTAACTTTGGCCCTTCAGCAATAAAACATTGATATGAATCCCTTAATTTTTTCTGCTGTAAACTTTGAATATATTTAACTGTATTTTTGCTCAACATCCCAAAAAAATTTATGTTGTTATCGGTGGATTTTTCATTTAAAATATTTTCCAAATTAAACTTTTTTTTTGGGCTTCTGTTATGGTTGAGTTCCTGTACCATAATTAAAAATGCGCCCAGGGATAAGCCCTACCTAATAAAAAACAATATTAAAATAGAAGGCGGGCAGTTTTCAAAAATAGATAAAGAGGCGGTAGTAGAGCGCATGCGTACTCAATTTGATGACAGTGCCGTAGTATTAACCAAATCGCCCCTGTTTTTTTTAGATATTATAAAAAGGCCACCTGCATTTGATACATCTGCTGTAAACCGGTCATTAAATAATATGCGGGCCTCCTTGTTTCACCTGGGGTTTTACCATCCGCAAACATCGTTTGATGCAGATACCACAGTAGTTTCCCGGGATAATAAGAAAGTAAAAGTAGACTATCTTATCAATGTAGGCAAGCGTACGCTCATTGATACCGTAACGTATCGATTGCAACGGGAAGATTTACAGGAACTCATTTTAAACAGCAGGTCGAAATCAGTTTTAAAAAAAGGAGATCCTATTACCAAAGCCGCTGTATTGGGCGAAATGGCCCGCATTGTAGATACCTTACGAAATAATGGTTATTATAAATTCTCTTCAGCCGAGTTAAGGGTACAGGGAGATACCAGCATTGCCGCATTAACTACTATTAGTGATGATCCTTTTGAACAATTGCAATTGCTTGCAGAAGCCCAGGCACAAAAAGATTCTCCTTCTATTAAATTAGCAGTGGTATTGGTAAATCCTGAAGACAGTTCCAAACTGCTGCCATACCACATTAATAATATTTACTTGTTGCCAGATTACAGGCCGGGGGATAAATTAGAAGATACCATTAATATAATTCAGCGAAAAACGGCTTCCGGTAATTTTATTTTACGCTATCACCAGCCCTTATACCGGGCGGGTGTGCTTATACGCCAAATAAGTTTTAGAAAGGGTGATATATTTCGCCAAAATGAATATTATAAAACCCTTAATAATATTTCTAAAACAGGATTGTGGCAAAACACCAATATACAGGTAATAGAATTACCCGATAGCAATGCAGTAGATTTAGTAGTAGAGCTTATACCGGTGAGTAAATTTGGTTTTGAAGCGGCATTGGAAGCTAGTTATTCATCAGGTAATAATTCTGCCAATGCCATTGCCGGGAGTTTATTCGGGCTTTCAGGGAACCTCTCTCTCACCAACCGGAATATTGCCCGGGAGGGCATTCGTATGATGCATAGCCTAAGGGCAGGGGTGGAGTTTAATAATAAATCGGGCAGCTATAGTTCGGGCCTTATTAATTCTACTGAATTTAGTTATACCAATAGCATTTCTATTCCCCGGGTACTCAATCCTTTTAAAAAAGATAAAAGACGGATATTAGCCGGTGAAACTTTTGTAAATACAACTTTTTCTTACGCTACCCGGTTTAATTTATTTAGCCTGCAATCGGTAAATATGAATACGGGTTTTACCTATCCTTTAAAAAATGGCGCCAAATTTACCTTCAGGCCTTTCTATGCCGAATTTAATTATCTCTTTAACCAATCGGATAGTTTCATCAGGATTAAAGATGCCAATCCTTTTTTGAGATATTCTTATAATACTGCTTTTGTATCGGGTATGGGTGCCAGCTATAGCCGCATTTTTAATAATCCTGTTCATTTAAAAAGTATTTTAAAAGAACGCAGTATTAAATTAAATATTGAAGAATCGGGGCTTACCTGGGGCGCTTTACCCATCCTTAAAAAATATAAAAAACGATACATTAAAACAGATGCCGAATATAAATACACGGTAAATTATAATAAAACTTCATGGGCTTTCAGGTTATTTGCCGGTGTGGGCATACCGCTGGCAAGGGATAGTACGCTCCCGTTTTTTAAACAATATTTTGGTGGCGGCAGCTCCAGTATGCGGGGATGGCCGGTGAGGGGGATTGGCCTGGGCGGCCGGCCCCTGAAACCTTTTGCACAAAATTTATTTAATGAACAAACGGGTGATGTGCAATTAGAAGGGAATGCAGAATACCGTTATTATATTACCCGGCTTATTCCCAATTTGCTTACCCTGCGGGGCGCTTTATTTGTAGATGTAGGTAATGTTTGGAATTTTAATAAAACAATTTTACCCAATGGCGTGGTATCTGATACAGCACAATTTAAATTTCAAAATTTATACCAGCAGATAGGCTTAAGCGCAGGCACAGGTTTGCATTTTGATTTTAATTATGTAATTCTCCGGTTTGATTTTGGTTTCCGGTTTAAACGCCCGGAAATGAGTTATATCCATAATGGATGGAAAGCGCCGGATATTGGGTTTAATGATTTCCTGCAAAAGCTATTCAACCGGAAATATAAAGAATGGCGTTATGAAAACTTCAATTTCACCATCGGGATTAACTATGCATTTTAATTTGAAAAGAAAAAGGGCTTCTTTTTATAAAGCCCTTTTACCCTATTTAAAATGAGAATGAAAATGGTTATTTATGTGCTTCTATCTTTTTTACAAAATTAGCCTTGGGTTGTGCACCTACTAATTTATCAACTACCTCTCCATTTTTTATAAATAAAATAGCGGGTATATTGGTAATACCATAGTTCATAGAAACCTGGGGGTTCTTATCCACATTGAGTTTTCCTACTTTTACTTTGCCTTCGTATTCTTTACTTAATTCTTCAATTACAGGACCTATAGCCCTGCAGGGACCACACCATTCTGCCCAAAAATCTATAACGGTCAGTTTATCTGAATTGATTACTTCTGTTTGAAAGTTTGAATCGGTTAATTCTAAAGCCATAAGGTTTATAATTTATTTGTTTGTATATAGTTTAATTATCAATTGCAAATTTATGGCCATTTACCCGTAACGGTTCAATTGACATATCCACAATCCCCGGAATAAGTTTTTTTACTGTTAAAAAGTCAGTTAAGCAGTCAATACGTTTACTTCCAGGTATGGCCGGTCTTCTAAAAAAGCAGCCATCGAGTCATTCATGGTAAACTTATTATTTAAACTGTGTAAATTGATTATTAGGTTATTCTCTTCATCTTTAATCTTAAAGTTGAGTATGGTATTTCCCGGGTTTTTACTCACATTTTCTGACATAAAAGCTACAAAACTTTCATCTATCAATTGGGCATCCACTTCAATACTTAGTTTTTGCGTCATTGTTTTTTTTATGGTATCCAGCAAATGCATTTTTGATATACTGAATTCATACAGATCGGTATTGTAGCGCTGCCTGAACTGGCCTTCAATTAACAGGATAATGCCTTTCTCTAAATAATGCTGATAGCGCACATAATCTTCACCAAAGAGGGCCAGTTCTGTTTTGCCGGTAAAATCTTCTATGTGCAGGATGCCAAAGTTTTTTCCTTTTTTTGTAAGCCTGTGTTGTACATCTGTTACTAGGCCGGCCAGCCTGAACTGGCGTGATACATATGCTTTGGGCGCTAACCTGATTTCATTAAAATCGCCCAATGCAGAAATGTGGTAATTCTTTAATTCAAATTTATAATTGTCTAAAGGATGGCCACTTATGTAAATGCCGGTAATCTCTTTTTCAAAGTCTAATTGTTCTACCAATTGCCAGGGTTCGCAAGGAAGCAATTTGGGCGGTTTAATGTCGGGCATTTGTAAATCTCCAAATAAGGTATTGGCCGAGTTTGCACTTTGGGCTTGTATAACTTGTCCGAATTTTATTATTTTTTCCATGGCAGGCGCATCACCGGGTGCCTGGTAAAAATATTGTGCCCGGTGCATGTCTTTAAAACTATCGAATGTGCCGCTATGCACTAAGCTCTCCAGTGTTTTTTTATTTACGGCTCTTAGGTTTACTCTTTTCACCAGGTCAAAAACACTGGAAAAAGGGCCTTGTTTTTTTCTTTCTTCAATGATGTTTTCAATGGCGGCATCACCTACACCTTTTAAACCACTGAAACCAAAACGTATTTCTCCTTTTTCATTTACAGCAAATCCTTTGTGCGATTCATTTATATCAGGCCCCAGTACCGTTAATCCCATACGTTTACATTCTTCCATAAAAAATGTGATCTTATCTATACTGCCGGCATGGTTGAGTACAGCCGCCATAAATTCACTGGGATAATGGGCTTTTAAATAAGCTGTTTGGTAAGCTACAAAAGCATAGCAGGTAGAGTGCGATTTATTAAATGCATACTGGGCAAATGCCTCCCAATCTGTCCAGATTTTTTCCAGTTTATCTTTTGAATGCCCTTTAGCAGTAGCGCCATCTAAAAACTGTACTTTCATTTTATCAAGTACATGTTTTTGTTTTTTACCCATGGCTTTACGTAAAATATCTGCATCTCCTTTGCTAAAACCTGCCAGTTTTTGAGAAAGCAACATTACCTGTTCCTGGTAAACGGTAATACCATAGGTTTCTTCCAGGTATTCCTGCATGTCTGCTATATCGTAAGCCACCATTTCACGGCCATGTTTACGGGCAATATATAGAGGGATGTATCCCATGGGGCCCGGCCGGAATAAAGCATTCATGGCAATAAGGTCATCAAACTTATCGGGCTTTAATTCCCGTAAATATTTTTGCATGCCTGCACTTTCAAACTGGAATGTGGCATTTGTTTCTCCTTGTTGAAACAGCTTAAAAGTTTTTTCGTCGTCTAAGGGTATAGCATCAATATCTATTACAAGCCCATGGTTTTGCTTAATAAGCGCTAAGGCTGTTTTTAGGATACTCAAGGTTTTTAATCCCAGGAAATCCATTTTAATTACACCGGCTTCTTCAATTGAATTACCCTCTATTTGGGTAAGCCATAAATCAGATTCTTTTGAAGTGGCTACGGGTAATAACTCTGTAAGGTCTTTGGGTGCAATAATGATGGCCGATGCATGAATGCCGGTATTTCGTACGGATCCCTCTAAAATTTCTGCTTCTTTTAATATTTTACTCAGCAGGTCGTCGCCATTATATATCTCTCTTAATTTTTTTACATTTTCAATATCATCTGCTGTCAGTTGTTCTTTTTCTTCTAATGATTTGTCCTGGCTTTTTTCCGCATCTTTACTGGTGATGGGTGCATGTAATAATCTTTTTAAAACAATGCCCGGTTTTTCAGGAACTAATTTTGATAATGCCCTGCTTTCTGCAATCGGGAGGTCCATTACCCGGGCCACATCTGCAATGCTCGATTTGGCAGCCATGGTACCATAGGTAATGATTTGGGCAACCTGGTTTTTACCATATTTATCCACTACATAGTTCAATACTTTTTGTCTTCCCTCATCATCAAAGTCGGTATCAATATCCGGCATAGATTTACGCTCAGGATTTAAGAATCTCTCAAAAAGTAAATTGTATTTTATGGGATCTATATTGGTTATACCAATACAATACGCAACGGCACTACCGGCTGCTGAACCCCGCCCGGGGCCAATAAAAACGCCCATATCCCGCCCGGCTTTTATAAAATCGCTTACAATTAAAAAATAACCTGCGAACCCCATTTTTTTAATAATGCCCAGCTCAAATTGTAATCTTTCTTCTGCTTCGGGAGTTAATATCTTATATCTTTCTTTGGCGCCACTCCAGGTAAGGTGTGCCAGGTAATCGTCCTGGCTTTTATAGTTTGCGGGTACTTCAAAAAAAGGTAATAAAATATCTCTTTTTAAATCGAGTAACGATACTTTGTCAACAATTTCATTGGTGTTGTCAATCGCCTGGGGCAGGTCAGCAAAAACGGTACTCATTTCGGCCCCGGTTTTTAAATAAAACTGGTCATTAAAAAAGCCAAACCTTTTCCCTTTTGCCTGTACATCATCATCTGTAAACTCCCGCAGGGCTGGGGTGCTTTGTTTTTCACCCGTATTAATGCAAAGTAAAATATCATGTGCATTAAAATCAGTTTGATCTACATAGTGGCTATCGTTACTGGCAATTACTTTTACTTTGTATTTTTTTGCAAATTTTAGTAAAACTTCATTTACTTTTTCCTGTTCGGGAATACCGTGCCTTTGTAATTCCACGTAATAATCTTCCTGGAAAATGTTGAGCCACCACTTAAATTCATTTTCACCTTCCTGTTCTCCTTTCTTTAAAATAGTTTGGGGAACCAGGGCGCCCAGGCAACAGGTAGTGGCAATAAGCCCTTCGTGATATTTATGTATCAGCTCTTTGTCAATACGTGGGTACTTGCTGTACATTCCTTCTATATAGCCCAGGGAGGTAAGTTTTACTAAGTTTTTATAGCCCTGCTCATTTTTCGCTAATAATATTTGATGATGCCGGGGGTCTCTTTCTTCTTTACTGAATGTTTTTCGGGTACGGTCGGTGGTAATGTAAAATTCACAGCCCACTATGGGTTTTACTTTAAGGCTGCCATCTTCATTTTTATGCGCATAAGCCTCCTTTACAAACTCAAATACGCCAAACATATTACCATGGTCACTAATGGCAAGAGCCGGCATATTGCTGGCTATTGCTTTTTTATATAAATTCTTAATAGAAGCAGCGCCATCAAGTAACGAAAACTGGGTATGTACGTGTAAGTGAGAAAATTTCATGTGTAACTTAAGGATTTACAAAACTGAAATACAAATATCGTAAACAATAAAAAGAGAACCCTTTGCGTTTTTCCACATAGCGGGTTAAAAAAAACGAGCATGAAATAAAGCTTGTTCGTTTGGGGTGCATACCTTAACTTTGCCCGGATTTTATGAGAAAAATTTATATTATCGTTTTGTAGGACAAGATTAGCAGGCAGGAATTAATGAACAGGTTATTTTAAGAAAAAGCGAAGAGATTAAGAATACAAGATTAAGTCGTACATACACTAAAAACCAATGTTTTAGGTATGAAAAACTTATTTTTTGTTTCTGTTGCTTTCAGCATTTTTTCAGGAACATCATTGAGTGCAAATGCACAAAGAGTTTTCAATTTTAGCAATAGCAGTACATCTGTAACCAGTAACTTCTCCGATGCGGAACTGGCTCCGGTAAGCAATGCAGTACCCGTAAAGCTCAAAGCTTCGGAAGCTGAAATTGGCCAGGCATTGCAAATCGCTGCTAAAGAAGCTAAAATGGCAGCAGGTAACAAAATGCTATTGGTTACCGAAAACTGTAAAGCAATCCATTTTAAATTTGCCCAAATTTTAAACCGTGAGGTAGAAACCCTTACAAACACCCGCTTATTTCAATTTATAAATGAATGGTGGGGTACCCGTTACCGCTATGGGGGTACTACCAAAAAAGGTATAGATTGCAGCGCATTTACCGGGTTATTAATGAGTACGGTGTATGCCCTTCCATTGCCCCGTACTGCAAGGGAACAATATGCAGTATGCGAAAAATTAAATGAAGAAGATTTGATGGAGGGCGATTTGGTGTTCTTTAATACCCGGGGCGGTATTAGCCATGTAGGCATGTACCTGGGCGACGGCTATTTTGTTCATTCAGGATCCAGTACCGGGGTTACCATTAGCAACCTGCATGAAGCTTATTGGGCGAAACATTTTATAAAAGGAGGCAGGGTGAACGAAAATGAGCTGCCCGCAACTGCAGGAGAAGAAACAGCCAGCAATGCAATTTGTACTAACTGATTTATATTAAGTTATATTAAAAAAGGGATGAGTGATCATCCCTTTTTTGTTGCCGGCAGGGCTGTTAAAAAATAGAAAATAAAATAGCATTTTAATAAAATTATTCAGCTCGCCGGCTGATGGCATAGATATTGTAATTACTTGCCCAAAATGAAAAATAAAATCTCCATTATGAAAAAAATAGTTTTAATGCTGGCCACCCTGTTTATCATGGCTGGCGTACAAGCTCAATCAAAACAAAAGGTTTCAAAAGCTAAGAGTGAAAAAATGGCTAAAGCAAATTTGGCTAAAGCAGAAAAGGAAAGATTGGCGGCGGAAGAAACCGAAAAAAATAAAATGGCTGCCGAACAAATGGAAACAGAACGATTGGCAGCCTTGCAGGCTGAGAAAGACAGCCTGGATTCTGAAAGATTAAAAGAAGAAGCCAGGGACCGGGAACTCTTTATAAAAGATAGTATCGTAAAACTGAATAATGAAAATGAAAGACTGGCTCAGGAAAAAATGGCTATTATTAAAAAGGGGCGTTCTGAAATTTATACGAATGCAGGATTAGACGAATATCAAACCAAAAGGGTGATGGATATCAATGCAAGTTATTTTGCTATGGCCAATGCCATTAAGCAAGATGCCTCTTTAGACGCAAAGGCAATGGATAAGAAACTTAAAGCATTGAACAAAGAAAGGATAAAAAAGATAAAAGACCTGGTAGGCCGTAAAAAAACAGATGCTCTTGAGAAATCCAGAAAAGAGTTACGGGCAGATAATGCCGAAGATCCTGACGTGCAATGGCTTTACGAACTTGATGATACAAAAGGTAAAAAATAATAGGTAAACCACAACCCATATCCATAAAAAAATCCGGGCTTACCGGATTTTTTTATGCCATCACCCAAACGGGAGTCGTTAATTTTGAAAAATAGTTCACCAGGATAATATGCAGGGAAGTTATTTTTACTGCTTATCCGGAATTTGTTTCAATATTTCAAGCAGGAATTTCCAGAATTTTTGCACAGAACTAATTTGAACCCTTTCATCGGGAGAATGAGCGCCATAAATATTAGGGCCTAGCGAGATCATTTGCATAACCGGATAATGCCCACCGATAATGCCGCATTCCAGCCCGGCATGAATAGCGTCAACCCGGGCGGGGCTTAAAAACATTTTTTGATAAAGATCACTCATCATTTTAATTACCGGGTCATCCGGTTTGGGTTCCCAGCCGGGATATTCACCCGTAAAACTTACCTTGCCCTGGCAGGCGATAAAACTGTTTTGAATGGCTGTAGCCAGGTCCTTTTTTTCTGTATCTACTGAACTTCGGGTAAGGCATTGAACCGAAAATTTTTCGTCTGCAGCTTCTATTTTTGCAATGTTATTCGATGTTTGTACCAGGCCATCAATACCCGGGGTCATTCTATATATGCCATTGGGGCAGGCATACACAGCGGCTAAAAAGTTTTGTTGAAACCCGGTTTCAAAAATGGCTGCAGGCATTTCGGTTTCTTGTACCGCCAATACCAGGAGAGGGTCTGTAACCCGGTACTCGGCTTTTAAAATCCCGTTCCATTTTTCAATTTCCTCTTTTACTAATTGGGGATCTGTTGCTGTAATTACTGATTTTGATTCACGAGGTATGGCATTTCGTAAACTCCCTCCCAGGATAGCATGTATTTCAATTTTTCCTTCTTTTTGCAATTCAAATAATACCCGGTTCATTAATTTATTGGCATTGGCCCTGCCCAACTGGATATCTACTCCGGAGTGGCCACCGGTAAGCCCTGTGAGACTTAGTAGAAGTCCCACACTACCCGGTACAGGAGGTTGAGTGGGATAATTTCCATCGATAGTTACATCCATGCCCCCGGCACAGCCAATAGTAAGTTCATCATCATCTTCGGTATCTAAATTCAGTAAAATTTTCCCATTCAGTAACCCAGCTTTCAGTTCTTTTGCACCCGTCATGCCTGTTTCTTCATCTACCGTAAACAAAGCTTCAATAGGCGGATGCGGAATATCACCCGAAGCCAGGATACTCATGATGGTAGCCACCCCTATGCCATTATCGGCTCCCAGTGTAGTCCCTTTTGCTTTTACCCAATCGCCATCTACATACATCTGAATACCCTGGGTACTAAAATCAAAATCAATATTTGCATTTTTTTGGTGTACCATATCCAAATGGCTTTGTAATACTACCGTTTGTTTATTTTCCATACCTGCCGAGGCTGGTTTTTTAATAATTACATTTCCTGTAGCATCTACCATGGTATCTAACCCCAGTGAGTGGCCAAATTGCTTCATAAATGCAGTGATTTTTTCTTCTTTTTTTGAGGCCCTGGGTATGGCATTTATATCCGCAAAGTAATTCCAAATTGCCCGGGGATCCAGATTCCTGGTTTCTGTATTCATGCTTTCTTTTTTTACCAATGAAGGTAGTGAATATGGCTTAATTGCAAGGTGCCGGGTGGCTTCCTGTTATTCTGAAATGAATGCGAATTCGGCTTCGGTATGAGGATATAAATTCGTACCTTTGCGCCCATTTCATTTTTAAATTATGATTAGTGTAAATAATGTAACCTTAGCTTATGGCAAGCGGGTTTTATTTGATGAAGTAAATATCAATTTTGTAAAAGGGAATTGCTATGGAGTTATTGGTGCCAATGGGGCTGGTAAGAGTACATTTTTAAAAATTATCAGCGGCGAAATTGAGCCCAATAAAGGTAGCGTAGATATTACCCCGGGTGAACGCATGGCCGTACTTAACCAAAATCAATTTGCATTTGATGAACAAACCGTACTGAATACGGTAATGATGGGTCATAAAAGTATGTGGAAAGTGATGCATGAAAGGGAACTCATTTATGCCAAAGAAGATTTTTCAGAAGCAGATGGGATAAGAGCCGGTGAATTAGAACATGAATTTGGCGAAATGGGCGGCTATACTGCAGAAAGTGATGCGGCCACTTTATTGAGTGAACTGGGTGTAAAAGACGAATTACATGCATTACTCATGAAAGATATTAGCGCCAATTTAAAAGTAAGGGTATTGCTGGCACAGGCCTTGTTTGGCAGCCCCGATATCTTATTACTGGATGAACCTACCAATAACCTCGATGTGGAAACCATCAGTTGGTTAGAAAATTTTTTGGCCGATTATCAAAATATCGTTTTAGTGGTAAGCCACGACCGTCACTTTTTAGATGCAGTGTGTACCCATGTGGCAGATGTAGACCGCAGTAAAATAAAAGTGTACACAGGTAATTATACTTTCTGGTATGAAAGTTCTCAACTGGCAGCACGGCAAATGAGCGATAAAAATAAAAAGATGGAAGAAAAACGCAAAGACCTGTTGGATTTTATTGCCCGGTTTAGCGCCAATGCCAGTAAAAGCAAACAAGCTACCAGCCGTAAGAAAGCACTAGAAAAATTGGTGATTGAAGATATACAACCCAGTAACAGGAAATATCCCGGTATTATATTTAAGCAGGAAAGAGAAGTGGGCAATGAAATTTTAAAGGTAGAAAACCTTTCCAAAACGGTAGATGGGAAAACCCTTTTTAGTAAAGTGAATTTTGATATTCAAAAAGGACAAAAAATTGCCTTTTTGAGCCGTGACCCTCAGGCATTGACTATGTTTTTTGAAATCATCAATAACAGGCAAAAAGCGGATAGCGGCCAATTTGAATGGGGAACCACCATTACGAAAGCCTATTTGCCAAACGATAATTCAGCCTATTTTAAAGAGAGCAATTACAATCTCATGGATTGGCTTCGTCAATATGTGCCGCCGGGAACGAAAGATGTAGATGAAGACTTTTTAAGGGGTTTTCTTGGTAAGATGCTGTTCAGCGGAGATGAAATCCTTAAAAAAACAAACGTATTAAGCGGGGGAGAGAAAGTGCGTTGCATGATAAGCCGTATGATGCTTCAAAACCCGAATGTTTTGGTTTTGGATGAACCCACTAACCATCTTGATTTGGAAAGTATCATTGCGTTCAACGATGGTATGATCTCATTCCCGGGTATTGTATTATTTGCCACACACGATCACCAGTTTATGCAAACTGTGGCCAACCGCATTATTGAGCTAACCCCTCATGGAATCATTGACCAGCTTATGAGTTTTGATGAATACCTGCAGGATGAACGCATAAAAGCGATCCGGGAAAATATGTATGCCTGACATTTATTAACTAATTAATAGTGTTGAATTTTGCATTATGGCATGATTTTTAATACATTAATAAAGAAAAAGAAAAGTATATGAAACTTAAAGCGCTTATTGCAGTTATTAGCTTTACATTACTAGTAAGTTTTAGCTATGCACAAAGCAACATTCAATCGCAAGAATATAAAACAGCGTTAGGTGTAAAATTTTATCCCGGAGCGGTAAGTTTAAAGCATTTTGTAAAACCCACAGCGGCGGTAGAAGGCTTGGGATATTTTTGGAACCATGGAATGCGAATTACCGGTTTGTATGAATTTCATCATAATATAAATGATGTTAATGGATTAAAATGGTATGTAGGGCCGGGCGCTCACGTAGGTTTTTATAATAATAAATATTACGATGGAGGCACTTTTATAGGAATAGATGGGGTAATTGGTTTAGATTATAAATTCAAAGGAGCTCCTATCAATCTTTCATTAGACTGGCAACCTTCATTCGAGTTTGGAGACGGTGCAGGCTTTAGCGGAAACTGGGGCGGGCTTGCTATAAGATATGTATTTTAGATTTTAAGGATTGTAATTATAAAACCGGTGCAAATCACCGGTTTTTTCTTTTTTGTCATTTTTACTATTAGCTTTGCAGGCTTCACATGAAAAAATGGATAAACCGGCTTCTTGAAGCACTATACCCGCCTTTTAAAAGAATGATGCCCCTGCAAACTTTTAAGTATGCGGCTTGTGGCGGTGGAAATAGTGTGCTGGGTTTGCTCAATTACTGGCTGGGGTATAATTATATATTCGATAAAAGCATTTTTGATTTTGGTTTTATGGCTTTTAAGCCACACATGGCAGCCCTTTTTTATTCATCATCCATTACTTTTTTCATTGGCTTTATATTAAATAAATATATTGTATTTACTGGTTCTTATTTAAGGGGCCGAATCCAGTTATTCCGTTATTTTTTATCGTTTGCCATTAACCTGGTAATTAATTACCTGATGCTTAAAGTACTGGTTGAGTATTTTCATGGAAATCCCATCATAAGCCAGGTAGCCACCATTCTTTTTGTGATATGCATTAGCTATCTTACCCAAAAGCATTTTACTTTTCGTATCCATAAAAAGCCGGGAGAAACCGATTTTACAGAACTCCATTAATTTTTTTAAGAACTTACTGCCATTTTTGCACCTTTTTTTTGGTTGGCATAGTGATTGTCAATTGATAAGCGTATCAATTTACATTTTAAAAAATATATATAATGGGAAAAATAATTGGAATAGATTTAGGTACTACCAATAGTTGCGTTGCTGTAATGGAAGGTAACGAACCAGTAGTTATTGCTAACGATGAAGGGCGGCGTACCACTCCTTCGGTAGTAGCATTCTTAAAAAATGGGGAACGTAAGGTAGGCGACCCCGCTAAGAGGCAGGCTATTACCAACCCACAAAATACCATCACCAGTGTGAAGCGTTTTATGGGACGCCGTTTTGATGAAGTAACGGAAGAAAGCAGCCACTGGAGCTATAAAATTGTAAAAGGTGACAATAATACCGTACGTATTGATATTGATGGCCGCCCTTATACCCCACAGGAAATTAGCGCCATGATTTTGCAAAAAATGAAAAAAACAGCTGAAGATTACCTGGGCCAGGAAATTAATGAAGCCGTAATTACCGTACCTGCTTATTTTAATGATGCACAGCGCCAGGCGACTAAAGAAGCGGGTGAAATTGCCGGGCTTACAGTTCGCAGAATTGTAAATGAACCTACGGCTGCAGCACTGGCTTATGGATTGGATAAAGGAAAACACGATCAAAAAATCGCTGTGTTTGACTTGGGGGGTGGTACATTTGATATCTCTGTACTGGAATTGGGAGATGGTGTTTTTGAAGTAAAATCTACCAATGGCGATACCCACCTGGGTGGTGATGATTTTGATAAAGTGATCATGGATTGGTTGGCAGAAGATTTTAAATCAGAAGAAAATATTGACTTACGTAAAGACCCCATGGCTTTACAGCGTTTAAAAGAAGCCTCAGAAAAAGCCAAAGTAGAATTATCCTCATCTACCGAAACTGAAATTAACCTTCCTTATATTACTGCAGTGGATGGGGTGCCAAAACACCTGGTAAAAAAATTAACCCGTGCCAAGTTTGAATCACTGGCCGATAAATTATTTGACCGCTGCCTGAAACCCTGCGAAACCGCATTGAAAGATGCAGGCATGAGCGCTTCAGACATTAATGAAGTGATCCTGGTAGGAGGTAGCACCCGTATTCCTAAGGTACAGGAAATTGTAGAAAAGTTTTTTGGCCGCAAACCTCATAAAGGTGTAAACCCCGATGAAGTGGTAGCCATTGGCGCTGCTATACAAGGTGCGGTATTAACTGGTGAAGTAAAAGATGTATTATTACTGGATGTTACGCCACTTAGCCTGGGTATTGAAACAATGGGTGGTGTAATGACAAGGTTAATTGATAGCAATACAACCATCCCTACAAAAAAATCTGAAACTTTTTCTACTGCCAGCGATAACCAGCCGGGTGTACAAATACACGTTTTACAAGGAGAAAGGCCCATGTCAAATCAAAACAAAAGCCTGGGTACCTTTAATTTAGACGGTATTCCACCGGCTCCCCGGGGTGTTCCTCAAATTGAAGTAACATTTGATATTGATGCCAACGGTATTTTACATGTAAGCGCAAAAGATAAAGGAACCGGTAAAGAACAAAAAATAAGAATTGAAGCGGGTAGTGGTTTAAGCAAAGAAGAAATAGAAAAAATGAAAGCCGATGCCAAGGCCAATGAAGCTTCGGATAAAGCCGAAAAAGAAAAAATAGAAAAAATAAACCAGGCCGATAGCTTGATTTTCCAAACCGAAAAGCAATTGAAAGAATACGGCGATAAAATACCCGGCGATAAAAAATCAAATATTGAAGCCGGCCTGAATAAATTAAAAGAAGCCCATAAATCGCAGGATCTGCCAACTATTGATGCAGCTGTTACCGAATTGAATGCGGCATGGACGGCTGCCAGTGAAGATATGTACAAGGCTACACAAGATGGCGGTGCCCAACCTCAGCAAGATGCCGGCGCTCAGGGAGATGCCAATGCAGGTGCGGGTGCAGATAATGTAACCGATGCTGAATTTGAAGAGGTAAAATAAGTTTTACAGAGGAACACTTGTATAGGAGGCCGGGGTAAAACCGGCCTCTTTTTATGAAAACCGGCTGTAAAGAGTGTTACCTAAATAATGCCTGCAGGGTAACGGGCGTTTTTTGTAATAACACGATGGTTTTATTTTCGGTAAGTTCTTTTACAATGTCGTCATCATAATGCCTGATGGTAAGGAGCGTAAGATTTTTTTCGAGTGAAACATTAAATTGTATCCCCGCTTCTAAAGCAATTTGCTCAATTTTTTCGGGCCGGTCATCAAAACAACAAAGCAGCGATATGGCTGAATTTTGAATTAGATTGGGATTGAGCCTGGCTGTTTTAAATATTTCCTGTAGTTGCTGTACCGGCTTTCCTTCTACAAATGAAAAATCTTTAGAACTAAACTGCATGAGCACCTGGTTTTCTTTTTTTACAATTACCGGGGGTAATTTTTTTGAGAGCGTGCTGCTGATAAGGGTTCCGGGGAGTTGGGGATTTAAAAAACTTTTTACATACAGGGGTATATTTTTATTTTGAAGGGGCTTAATGGTTTTAGGATGTATCACCTGTGCCCCATAGTAAGCCATTTCTATCACTTCGCTGTAACTCAATGATGGAATCCCAATGGCATCTTTAAATTGCCGGGGGTCGGCATTCATAACAGCGTCAACATCTTTCCAAATAGTAAGTGAGGAAGCATCTAATAAATTGGCAAAAATGGCAGCCGTAAAATCACTTCCTTCCCTGCCCAGTGTGGTACTCTCATTTTCATCGGTAGCGCCTATAAACCCCTGGGTAATTACAATATCATAAGTGTGGAATAGTTTTTTAATTTCTGTTTCTACTTTTTGTTGGGTGTAAGCCCAGTCAATAGCGGCTTCTCTAAAATTATCATCTGTACGAATAATGTCCCGCACATCTACCCAGCAGGCGTTTAATTTTTCTTCTACACAATACTGGTACATAATCCAGGTGCTGAGTAACTCACCGCAGCATACAATTTGATCATAATAAAAATCATAATCTTTCACCGGTTTATCATGCAGCAACCATTCCACTTCGGTAAAGAAATCTTTCATCCTGTTTTCTGCTGCCTGCCAATTTAAAACAGTAATGTATTTTAACGTGTCGAGATGTTGTTGCTTAACCCGGTTAAATAATGATAAAGCTTCTTTTGAGTTGCCACTAAAAAATGATTCTGCCACTTTTTCCAAGGCATTGGTTGTTTTACCCATTGCTGAAATAACCAAAAGCATTTTTTCCCGGGGATCATTTTTTAGGATGGCTCCAGTGCTTTTCATCCTTTCAATCGTTTGAATACTTGCGCCACCAAATTTAAAAATCCTCATATTGTATTGTTATTTTTCTAAAACTAAGGCTGCAGTTCCTTATTCCTGATTCGTTAAATAGCTTACTTTTGAAGCTGCAAAGCTAATGGCTAATTTCTAACTGTAAAATTGTTTTATGCTTGTTAATAGGAATGTACAAACACTTGATGAGTTTACCATCCAGGAGCTTCGGAATTTTCCCCGGGCAACCGGCGAATTATCTGGCCTGTTACGGGATATCGGGCTGGCAGCCAAGCGGGTGAATGTAGAAGTAAATAAAGCCGGCCTTGTAGATATTTTAGGGGATGCCGGTACCATGAATGTGCAGGGTGAAGAAGTAAAAAAATTAGATGTATTTGCCAATAATCAATTTATGGGGGTGTTACGCCATGGTATTAGTTGCGCCGGCATCGGCAGCGAAGAAATGGATGATATCGTAGTGTTTAATGATGAGGTAAGCAACAAATCAAAATATATATGCATGTTCGATCCGTTGGACGGGAGCAGTAATATTGATGTAAATGTTTCTATCGGTACCATTTTTAGTATTTATCGTCGGGTGAGTGAATTGGGGAAACCCGCTACCCTACAGGATTTTCTGCAACCCGGAAATAAACAGGTAGCTGCGGGCTATATTATTTATGGCTCTTCTACCATGATGGTGTATGCTACACGCCGGGGTGTAAATGGTTTCACGCTCGATCAGTCTATTGGCGAGTTTTCACTTAGTCATCCCAATATTCAGTGCCCGGATTGGGGTAAAATATATTCTGTAAATCATGGAAACTTCTTCCGGTATCAACCCGGTGTAAAAGAATATATTACGGCATGCCAGAAAAAAGACAGTTCTAACGGCGGGCCATATACACAGCGGTATATTGGGAGTATGGTAAGTGATGTGCATCGCAATCTTATTAAAGGAGGTATATTTATGTATCCCGGCACAACCGATAAGCCCAATGGAAAACTTCGATTATTATACGAATGCAATCCTTTTGCATTTATAGTAGAAAAAGCCGGAGGTAAAGCAACCAATGGAGAAATCCGGATTTTAGATATTCAACCCACAAAACTTCATCAGCGCACCCCTTTTTTTGTAGGGAGCGCAGGCATGATGGATGAACTGGAAAGCTATATTGATAAAAAGTAAAATGACAACAAAAAAAATTATTACCGTACAAAACCTGGTAAAAAAATATGGCGATTTTACGGCTGTAAATAATATTTCTTTTGACGTGTATGAAGGAGAAATATTTGGCCTGCTGGGCCCGAATGGCGCCGGCAAATCTACCACCCTCGAAATTATGGAAACGCTACGGGAGAAAACATCGGGACAGGTGATGGTCGATGGGTTTAACCTGGACGAGGATCCCGGCAATATCAAAAAAATTATTGGCGTACAACTACAATCTTCCGGCTTTTATCCCAACCTGAACTTAGTAGAACTGATTGAACTGTTTAGCGGATTATACAACCGTAAAACTAATGCCACCCAATTACTTGAAAAAGTGAACCTGGTAGATAAAGCTAAAAATAAGAGCAAAGAATTAAGCGGTGGCCAAAAACAACGCTTTAGTATTGCCACCACCCTTATTAATACACCCCGGATTATTTTTTTAGATGAACCCACTACCGGCCTGGATCCGCAAGCCCGCCGAAATTTATGGGATCTCATCAAACAAATCCGTGAAAATGGAACTACCGTTATCCTAACTACGCATTATATGGACGAAGCCGAGCAACTTTGCGACCGGATCGCTATAATGGATAAAGGAGAAATCATAAAAATGGCTTCACCCGATAAAATGATTGACGAGTTACTGGCTACCGGTTTCGAAAAACCAAAACCTGCTAAAGCAGCTAACCTGGAAGATGTTTTTATACATTTAACAGGAAGAGAAATGAGAGATGAATAAGCTTTCCTAAATTTGAATTGATTTTTATATTTTAAAACGGATACGTATATACATGAAAAAAATAACACAACTGGTTATTCTCGCCAGCCTTTCGTTACCAGTATTTGCACAACAAAAGAAAACAGTAAAAACAGTAAAAACAACATCTGCCGTAACTTCCCCTGTTTTAAAAAACGGAATTGATAGTTTTAGCTATGCCGCCGGCATCAATATTGCACAAAGTATGAAGGCACAGGGTATTGAAAATATTAATAATGCCCTGATGCAAAAAGCAATGGAGGATGTATTTGCCAATAAAAAATTAATGATGGATGAACAACAAGCAGGTATGACCTTGCAACAAAAGTTACAGGAGTTTGCCCAAAAGAAAATAAATGCCGAAAAAGTAAAAGGCGCCGCCTTTCTTGCAAAAAATAAAACCCGCCCTGGGGTTATCACATTACCCGATGGGCTTCAATATGAAATTTTAAAAGAAGGTAACGGGCCCAAGCCCATAGCTACCGATACCGTGGTAGTGGATTATGCAGGTACACTTATTAATGGCGCCAAAGTAGATAACTCTTTTGACCGGGGCGCCCCTGTACATTTTGTAGTAACCCAGGTTATAAAAGGCTGGACGGAAGCCTTGCAGCTAATGCCCAAAGGCTCTAAATGGAAAGTATATATACCCAGCGAACTGGGTTACGGCGACCGGGGCAATGGGGCTGTAGTACCCGGGGGATCAACTTTAATTTTTGAAATAGAATTACACGATATAAAACCTTTAGCAAAAGAATAATGGATGCATTGAAATACCCGGTAGGCATTTATGAACCCCAGCCATTTTCTGAGGCATTGCGGCACGAGTGGATGCAGGAAATTAAATGGCTTCCAAACCAATTAGAATCGGCGGTTGAAAACTTAGATGAAGAAGTCCTGCATAAACCTTACCGGCCCGGTGGATGGACAATTCATCAATTAGTACACCATGTTGCCGATAGCCATGCCAATGCTCTCATCCGTTTTAAAATGGGGCTTACGGAAACAAATCCCGAAATAAAACCTTACAACCAGGATGCCTGGGTGCAACTGGCAGATACAAAAAATTTGCCCATCAATATCTCGCTTACTCTCCTGCATGGCATTCATCTTAAATGGACAGCCCTTTTAAAAGATATGCAGGCAACCGATTGGCTAAAAACAATGTATCATCCTGAATATAAAAAGGAAATGACCTTGTGGTATATGCTGGGTTTATATGCCTGGCATGGAAAGCATCATACCGCACATATTCTCCGCTTTAGAGAAAGGGAGAAAGTATAAATCCGCAGCATATGTTTAAAACATTAGCAACTAAATATATTACAAAGCACCCTTATTTTACATCAAGGGAAGATGCCTATCAAACGCCGCTGGGTAAAATCGTAGATCCCTATTTTGTAGTTGAGATGCCCTCCAGTGCATGTGCCATGGCCATTACAGCAGATCATCAAATGATTTTTGCAGAACAATACCGCCATCCCATTGGCCAAACTATTTTAGAACTACCGGGCGGTTTTATTGAACCCGGTGAAGATGAAAAAAGCGGTATCGCAAGAGAATTACTGGAAGAAACAGGCTATGCATTTTCTAACATTCATCATTTAGGTATTACTGCTGCTAACCCGGGCGTGCTTAATAATTTTACACATCTTTTTATTGCTACCGGCGGCCAAAAAATGCAGGAACAATCGTTAGATAAAAATGAAGAAATAAGCCTGGTATTAAAATCATTACATGAAGCGCATGAGTTATTGCTTCAAAATAAAATTGTACAAAGTATGCATGCACTCTGCATGTTTTATGGATTTCATTATTTGGCCTCTTATAAAAGTTAAATCAGGGTTCTCCGTATCCATCCAGTTCTGCAATAATGAAAAAACTACCGCATATAATGATCGTATCATCTTCAGCAGCCTTTTCTTTGGCAGCTTGTAATGCTTCATTTACGTTAGCGTAACCCATTCCTATTAAGTTTTTTTCATGGGCCTTTTTTTGCAGATCCCTACAATTGAATGCCCTGGGTATCTGTGCCTGTGTGAAGTAGTAACTTGCTCTTTTGGGGAACAGGTCAAGAATGGCATCAATTTCTTTGTCTTTTACAAAACCCAGTATAAAATGCCTTGCCTGGTTTGGGTATTCATTTTCTAACTGTGAAATAATATATTGTATACCTGCTTCATTGTGGCCCACATCTACAATAATGGTGGGGTTTTCCTGTATAATATCCCACCGGCCTAAAAGACCGGTGAGTTGTTTTACATGAGAGAGGGCATATTTTTCTGATGCATTGCTAATAGTGAAATTCATTGTGCGCAAAACTTTTTCTGCTGCCAGTACCGTTTTTATGTTTTCTGCCTGGTACCGGCCCGTAAGGTCCAGTACATAATGTTCCAAAAAATGGGTGTGCATATCTGTAACATCACACTCCAGTAAATTTCCTGTTTTGGTGACCCCGCTTACCCGGTAAGCATCCTGTGCCCAGGTAACAGGTGCATTGGCTTCTTTTATTTTTTGTTCAAATACCGGTTTTGTTTCCGGGGTATAGGCACCAATTATTACCGGGGTATTGTTTTTTATAATTCCTGCTTTTTCATATGCAATGGCTGCTAAACTATTACCCAGGATGTTCATATGGTCAAAACTAATATTGGTAATGATGCTCAAAATGGGTTGTAAAATATTGGTACTGTCCAGGCGGCCACCCAACCCTGTTTCTATAATAGCAATATCTGCTTTTTGATCGGCAAACCAGGCAAAAGCCATGGCCACAGTAATTTCAAAAAATGAAGGTTTAATTTTTTCAATAAGTACTTGTGTTTCTTCTGCAAAATTTACTACAAAATGATGATCAATTTTTTCACCATTAATGCGGATACGCTCTGCAAAATCTTTAATATGGGGCGATGTGTATAAACCCGTTTTATAACCCGACTCCTGTAAAATAGCCGCCAGGCAATGGCTGCAACTGCCTTTGCCATTGGTTCCGGCAATATGTATGCTTTTAAATTGGTTTTGTGGATTGCCCAGTGCAGCGCATAAAGCTTCAATATTATGTAAGCCTTCTTTGATGGCCGCTTTACCGGTATTGCTGAATAATGGCAATTGGCTGTATAAAAAATCAATCGTTTGCTGGTAGGTCATTGAATAGCAGCGTTAAAAATAAACAGGTTTTGGTAATGGTAGAATGAGGTCAATTGATATTAAAATTAAACTGCACCGTAACCAGCGATTCATCCTTAGCCTTATCAAATTGCATATTGCTTAAGTAATTCATGATAGCAGCGGCATATCTTTTATCATAGCTGGTGCTGGGTTTTACCATTTGTACAAAATGCCCTTTGCCTTCGGGTGATACTTTGATACTTGCAAAAATGGTTGCTTTGGGCAAGTCGCCGGTAAATGAATAAAAGCGAATGATCTTTCTGTTACCACTGGTAACCCTTATTCCGCCCACTTTACCACCGGGGGTATTGCCATAAGAATCCTTATTTCCCGAAGGGTCACCGGCATCGCCAGGCCCACCGGGATTATTGCCCTGTTTTTTAAACCCGTTATCTTCTGTATCGTTATTACCATTTCCTTTTCCCGGGCCATTATATGTAAACTTTGGTTTTTGTGGTTTGGGGGCAGGTTTTGTAACCGGTGCAGGCGGTGTATTGATTTTTGGTTTTGTTGTTTTTATTGTTTTTGTAACCGGCGCAGCATTCTCTTCGGCATTATCATCAGGGGTTACGGCCTGGTCTTGCCCGGGCTGAGGTGATGAGGTTTGCAGGTCTTCAACAATGGCATCGGGAGTAGGGTTCCGTTCTCCTTTAATGAGCGGTTGAATTTCGCCAAAACCTTCTTCGTTATTTCCCAGGTTGATTTCAATTAAATCTTGTGCAGGAGGAACTGACGGCGGTGCAACTTTCCAACTGATAAGTATAAATAAAAGGAATAGCAAGGCGCATACGATAAGCGTATAGATGAGCGCTTTCCGGTTTTTGCTTTTTTCAAATTGTATCTCTGCCGTATTCATGCCCTAAAGGTATTTATTATCTTTTTAAACAGATGCATAGAATGGGAGATTCCCATAAAAAGGCAAGAGACTTTAACAAAATTTCAATGCTTGGGTATCTATATGGAATCTATTGGTAAAATAACATGAAATGGCCTTATTTTTACCAAAAAGTATCAACACTATTTTTTCTCTTTTTAATACCTATATGACAAATGGATTTCGATTGATCCCGGTATGCGGGTTGCTGTTTTTCTTAAGCAGCTGCCAGGATAAAAAGCAGGACCCGGGCTTAAAAGAAAAAATCAATTATTGGAATGAACGCCAATCACATTTTACATTAAAGAACCGTGACTCCCTTTTATATTTTGCAAAGCTCATACAGGAAAATGCAAAGAATTTACCGGTAGATTACCAGGTAATGGGGTTGATAGGAATGGCAAAATATCATTCTTATAGCAAGACGGATCTTTCTATGAAATTATTTGAACAAGCTTTAGCGCTGCTGGAACATTCACATACCGATTCGCTGAAAGCAAAAGTGTATGCCGGCCTGGGACTGGGTTATAAAAAGAAATCAGATTTTGCGCTGGCCTTAGAATATTTTTTTAAGGCTTTACGGATTTACGAAGATCAAAAAAATCAAAGAGGTATTGGTGCCGTACTTTCAAATATTGGCGAAGTGTATCAACTTAAATTTGACTTACCTACCGCCAAAAAATATATACTCCAGGCAATTGAAGTAAACAAGCAAGACCATAATGGAATTTCTTATCTGGCATCCATGCAAACCTTAGCCAATATCTATGGCATAAGCAATAATTTTGATAGTGCACTGATCATTGATAAGATCGGTATAGCAGCGGCCGACTCAATGGCCTCATCTTCATTACGGTCTATTTTTTTTAATAATATGGGTAACTGTTATATGTATATGAATAAATTTGATAGCGCCCACTATTATTTTACACAATGCCTGGCGCTTGATTCGGCAGAGGGTAACCTGGCGTATATGGCCGATAATTACCTCACTTTAGGCGAACTGGAAAAGCGAAAAATGAATTATCCCAAAGCAGAGCAATATTTTGCGCATGCTATTTTACTGGCCGATAGTTTAGGTTCAAAACAATTTAAATTCAATGCCTGGAATGAATTGTCGGAGATTTATCGCAAGGATAATAAGCTGCTGCTGGCACTGGATGCAAAAGATTCCGGCATGCGCAGTAAAGACATGATGATAAATGAAAAAACAGAAGAAAAAATTGCAGAGCTGAGGGAATTATACGAAACCGACAAAAAAGAACAAATGATTGCCCTTCAGCAATCAAAATTATCGAAGCAAAAATTAATACTTATTGGGGGTGGTATTTCAATGGGGCTTTTATTTTTATCCGGATGGTTGTGGTACCATCGGTATAAAATAAAAAAGGAAAAAGAATTACAATTGAGTTTAATCGGCCAAAGAGAAACGGCAACACTGGAAATATTAAAAGCAGAAGCGCAGGAACGAAAAAGAGTGGCAGCAGAATTGCACGATGGGGTAGGGCAGGTAATGGTGGCCGCCTGGCTGAACCTGCAGGTACTGGAAGATCAACTAAAAGGATTAGACAGCGAACAACAAAATTTATTACATAAAGCAACAGGCATGGTAGGCGAAAGTTGTAAGGAAGTAAGGCATGTAAGCCATGCCATGATGCCTACCGTATT
Organism: Sphingobacteriales bacterium 39-19; assembly: GCA_001898465.1. Classification (GTDB taxonomy): domain Bacteria; phylum Bacteroidota; class Bacteroidia; order Chitinophagales; family Chitinophagaceae; genus Ferruginibacter. The sequence goes on from MKTX01000015.1 coordinate 240,192, forward strand.
GCAAAATAAAGACTTTGCCGATGCTGTAAAAGATTTTACAAATAAAATTGATAGTAAGATCATCTCTATTGATGTACATACCGAAGGCCTTGAAAAACCTTTGGAAACAGTGGTAGAAACTATTTTATACCGGGTGATACAAGAAGCCGTAAACAACACCATAAAACATGCCCGGGCTACCCAGTTAGATATATCATTATACAACCAGCCCGAGGGCATTACCTTATTAATAGAAGATAACGGCATTGGTTTCAGCAAAGCCAATCTTGAAAAAGAAGGCCAGGGAATGCAAAACATGAAAAGCCGTATTGCATTTTTACATGGCACTATACATTGGGAAAGCAGCCCCGGCAATGGCACCCTGCTTTCTATAAATATCCCTGCAAAAAATGAAAAAAAATAAAATCCATATTGCGATCGTAGATGATCACCAAATTATAATTGATGGCCTGGTGGCTTTGCTTAAAAACCATCCCAACCTGAAAATTGTTACATCGGCTAATAGCGGGGAAGAAATACTACAACTCATACCAAAATATGAAATAGATATTTTACTCACCGATGTAATGATGCCGGTTATGAGCGGGTATGAATTGGCGAAATTGGTTAGCCGGCAATACCCCGGTATAAAAATTATTGCTTTAAGTATGAGTGGACAGGGGCAGGTAGTTCATGATATGATTGAAGATGCTGATATTTCCGGTTATTTATTAAAGCAAACAAATGCCACCGAACTGGCAGCAGCTATTGAAAAAGTATATGAAGGTGGCCTTTATTTTCACCCCGAAGTATTACAGGAACTGGAGAAATTATCCAATCAAAAAAAAGAAGTATCAAAAGTTAATATTACCAACCGGGAAAAGCAATTAATTGCATTGATAGAGAACGAGTATTCCAATAAGCAAATTGCAGAAGAATTAAATATTTCTTTACTTACGGTAGAAACGCACCGGAAAAATATTCTTCGTAAAACAGGTACCAGCAATGTACTCTCCCTGGTAAAATGGGCCTACGAAAACGGGGTTCTTAAAAACAAATAAATACCTATTAGCAGGTATTTTTAAAATACATGTGGCAGATATCTTTGTCTTCAAAAATTATCAACCGCATGAAAAAAGTATTTTTATTTATTATCTCCCTGGTAAGTATCACCGGTATGGCTATTGCCAATGATGTAGTGGTAACCAATGTATCGCTCATCAATCAAAATACATCTGGCCCGTTAAATACGCATTATTCCGATGTGCAGTTTAGTATAAGCTGGAAGAATAGCTGGCGTACCAGTACCAATGAATCGAATTACGACGGGTGCTGGGTGTTTATAAAATACCGGAAGCAAAGCACTTCAGTATGGCTGCATGCTACATTAAATATGAGCGGGCAGGTATCTCCCGCCGGAAGCGTGGTAAAACCTGTTGCCGATGGCAAAGGTGCTTTTGTGTATCCCAGCGCCAATGGGATAGGGGATGTAAATTATAACAATGCCACATTGCGATGGAATTATGGCAGCGATGGCGTTTTAGATAATGAGAAAGTAGAAATAAGAGTGTATGCAGTAGAAATGGTAAATGTTCCGCAAGGATCTTTTAACCTGGGTAATTCTTCTTTAGAATCTTATCATTTTAAAGATGGCGCCAGCGGAAGCTGGTTTCCTGTTACCAGCGAAAATGCAATAAACTGTGGTACAGCCCCGGGCCAGTTAAATACCGATTATTATTTTACTTCTTTACCTGCTATCCCGGCAGCCTATCCAAAAGGATACAATAGCTATTGGATCATGAAATATGAATTTAGCAATCAACAATACCTTGACTTTTTAAATACATTAGATCAAACCAGTGCCAATGCATTAAATTCAATTGGCGCTACAGGATCAGTTCCAAACATGGTTACTACTTTTCCCGAAAGAGCAGCCGTGGGCTTCACTTCACTTAATATCCTGTCCTGGTTAGACTGGGCAGCTATGCGGCCCATGACGGAATTTGAATATGAAAAAGCTTGCCGGGGCGCCAACAATACCCCCTCACCGCTTGAATATGCATGGGGAAATACTACACTCACTACAATTTCAGGGGGTACTAATATAGGTGCCAATAATGAAACCTGGTTAAATGGCAATGCTAATTATGTAACCGGTGGGCCTTATACAGCAATGCGCTGCGGAGCCCTCGCTACAGCTACCAGTAACAGAACACAAAGCGGTGCCAGCTTTTATGGCGTGATGGAAATGAGTGGAAATGCTTCAGAACTTACTGTTTGCGCAAATAATAATGGCACTGCATTTACCGGTAACCATGGCGATGGTGTATTGGATGCGCAGAGCAATGCCAATGTTCCCGGCTGGCCCAGCCTTACGAATGATTTGTCAATAATTATAAGAGGGGGGTCATTTGCATCTGTTTATGCTAATCTACAGATCTGCGATCGCAGTGCGGGCGTAATATATGTAAGTTCTTCTTATGTTGGCTTTGGCGGACGAGGGGTACGTACTGCTGAATAAAAGACAAAAACAATTTTATTTCGCATACCCGGTTGTAAGAACCGGCCTCACCGTCGGAATAAAAGCAACAATTATTTTTGAGAAACAGGCGATCCTTAAATAGCACGACATGAAGAAATACTTCTTATTATACTTTATTATTCTTTTGGCAGGTGCATTACATGCCCAGCCACCCAATAATACCATTTTTTATGGGGGTTCCGGGGATGGGTTTGCGTCTGCGGTTAATATCATTACCCCCAATACTATTTTTTATGGAGGAAGTGGTGACGGTTTTGTATCACAAACCAATGCGGTTTTTGCAAATACCATCTTTTATGGAGGAATTGGCGATGGTTATGCATCACAAGCCAATATCGTTATGCCCAACATGATTTTTCTGGGAGGGATAGGTGATGGTTTTGCAGCATTTGGAAATTTGGCAGTACCCAATAATATTTATTTTGGTGGCGTGGGCGATGGATGGCATGCCATTGTTACCCCGCTCATTCCTTTACCCGTAACACTCATATCATTTACCGCTACGCAGGCAGGCAATTCTCACCTGGTGAGCTGGGTAACCAGTGCAGAAATCAATACTCATTTCTTTGAAGTACAGCGCTCCGCAAATGGGATCGATTTTAGTACAGCAGGATGGCAAAATGCGAAAGCAGCCAATGGGATGGGCGCTTCCTATTCTTTTTCGGTTCATAATCCATGGATAGGAAATAATTTTTATCGTTTGAAAATAGTCGATCGGGATGGTAGTATTACCTACAGTAATACCTGTTTGCTTAAAAATACAGGTGCTATTTCTATCGCTATTTATCCCAATCCTACGGCTGAGAAATTATATGTAAACATTCCTGTTATGGCGAACATACAACAGTTGAAGGCTACCATACAGGATGCAAATGGAAGGCTCATCATGCAGGCTGTTTTAGAAACTAGCAACAGCAATGCATTGCCCGTTAATCATTTACCTGCCGGCATCTATACATTACAATTTATTTTGGATAATCAGCATTTCGTTTACCGCTTTTTAAAAAATTAATCAATATCTGCTTTTTCATGTGGAAGTATTCCACCAGGGGTTGCTTTTTAAGCAATCCTTTTTTTATTCTGCAAATCGGGCCGCTGGTTCCTAAATCTTCTCTTTCAATTTATTTTAGGTACGGTCAACTATTGTTAACTTGCCGCAGATTGCAAAAGAATAATTTTATGATGGATATGAATTTTAACAAGAATGAAGATGCTATGAAAATGGCCTGGAGCCGGGTAAAAAAGCATTTAGAGATAATATACCAGGGGGGTGGCGCAAAAGCCATCGCAAAGCAAAAAGAAAGGCACAAACTCACAGCCCGGGAGCGTATTGCATACCTCTGCGATGAAGGCAGGCCCTTTACCGAATTGGGCGCTTTTGCCGGTTTTGAAATGTATGCCGAACATGGCGGCTGCCCCGCTGCGGGTACGGTAAGCGGGTTGGGATGGGTGAGTGGCAGGCAATGCATGATCATAGCAAACGATCAAACTGTAAAAGCCGGGGCCTGGTTCCCGATTACAGGTAAAAAAAACCTGCGTATGCAGGAAATTGCCATGGAAAACAGGCTGCCCGTAATTTATATTGTAGATAGTGCCGGCGTGTACTTACCCATGCAAGATGAAATATTTCCTGATAAAGAACATTTTGGCCGCATTTTCAGGAACAATGCAAGAATGAGCGCAATGGGTATTACACAAATTGCAGCAGTAACAGGCGCCTGTGTTGCCGGGGGCGCATACTTACCCATTATGAGCGATGAAACCCTGATGGTAGAAGGCAACGGATCTATTTTTTTAGCAGGCCCTTACCTGGTAAAAGCAGCTATTGGCGAAGATGTAGATGCCGAAACCCTGGGCGGAGCCGAAACCCATAATGCCATTTCCGGTATTGCAGATTATAAATGCAAAACAGAAGAAGAATGTTTAGACCAGGTAAAGAAAATTATTTCTAAGCTGGCAAAACCCGCATCAGCAGGATTCAGCAGAATAGCGCCGGTAAACCCGGCCGCACCAGTTGAAAACATATATGGCATTATGAGCGAAGACAATACTAAACCTTATGATGTACTCGATATTATTCATTGCATGGTAGATAATGACAGCTTCGATGAGTTTAAAAAAGAATATGGAAAAACAATTATCTGCGGCTATGCCCGTATTGAAGGATGGGCTGTAGGAATCGTTGCCAACCAACGCTTAATTGTAAAAAGTAAAAAAGGGGAAATGCAACTGGGTGGCGTAATCTATAATGATAGTGCAGACAAAGCTGCCCGTTTTATTTTAAACTGCAATCAAAAGAAAATACCACTTGTATTTTTGCAGGATGTAACCGGCTTTATGGTAGGTAGCCGGAGCGAACATGCGGGCATCATAAAAGATGGGGCAAAATTAGTAAATGCAGTTGCCAATTCGGTAGTACCTAAAATTACCATCATTACCGGTAACAGTTATGGAGCCGGCAATTATGCCATGTGCGGTAAGGCTTACGATCCCCGTTTTATTTATGCCTGGCCTACGGCAAAAATTGCAGTGATGGGGGGTGAGCAGGCTGCTAAAACAATGCTTCAAATTCAAGTAGGCGGTATGAAGGCAAAAGGCAAAGAAGTTACCGAAGCAGAAGAAAAAGAAATACTAAAAAAAATTACAGACTCTTATCAAAAGCAAACCACGCCTTATTATGCAGCAGCCCGGCTTTGGGTAGATGCCATAATTGACCCCGCAACTACAAGGCAGCATATTGCTGAAGCATTAATTGCTGCAGATCAGCAAAACGATATCCCCGAATTTAAAACCGGCGTGTTCCAGGTATAAATCACTTAAGTGGCCGTATCCATTCCCCTGCACAGCATGAACGAAAAATATAAAATAAATTATAAATATCTTCCCTAAATCTGATGAGGGCAATGGCTGAGGCTTATTTTCTATTATCTTTACCCGTATTGAAAAAGCTATGAATTCAAAAAAAAGAATAGCCCTTTTTGGGAGTACGGGATCTATTGGTACGCAGGCGCTCGATGTAGTTCGTGAGCATCCCGAAATATTTGAAGTTACCCTTTTAACCGCTCAAACTAACGATGAGTTACTTGCTGCCCAGGCCCTGGAATTTAAGCCTGCACTGGTAATTATTGGTGATGAAAGCCGTTACGAAAAATTAAAAGAAGCTCTATCGGGCGGTTCCATTGAGGTACAATCCGGTAACCAGGCCATAGAAGATGCTGCCGAAAGAGATGATTATGAGATAATGCTGGCCGCTATTGTTGGTTTTGCAGGTTTAAAGCCTACCCTTAAAGCCGTGGCAAAGGGTAAAATTATTGCCCTTGCCAATAAGGAAACACTGGTAGTGGCCGGTGATGTGGTTATGCAGCTGGCGGTAGAAAATAAAGCCCCCATCATACCGGTAGATAGCGAACATTCTGCCATATTTCAATGCCTGGTAGGCGAGGCCCGCAACCCCATCGAAAAAATAATTCTTACTGCAAGCGGGGGGCCCTTCCTGGGTAAAAAACCCAACTTTCTGGTAAACGTAAAACGAGATCATGCCTTGCAGCATCCCAATTGGAGCATGGGCGCTAAAATTTCAGTTGACTCGGCAACGCTTATGAATAAAGGCTTAGAAATGATAGAAGCCAAATGGCTCTTTAACCTGGAGCCATCACAAATAGAAGTGATCATACACCCCCAAAGCGTAATTCATAGTATGGTACAGTTTACCGATGGCAGTATGAAAGCCCAAATGGGCCTGCCCGATATGAAACTACCCATCCAATATGCACTGGGTTTTCCCTACAGGCTAAAAAATTCTTTTGAAAGATTTAATTTTCGAAAATACCCCAACCTTAGTTTTGAAGAACCCGATTATAAAACTTTCCGGAACCTCGGTTTAGCCATAGAAGCCTTAAAGAATGGCGGTAATATGCCTTGCATTTTAAATGCCGCCAATGAAATTGCCGTATGGGCTTTTTTAAAAAATCGTATCGGTTTTCTTGATATTACCGCCGTAGTGGAAAAAACAATGCAAAAAATTAACTTTATTAAAAGCCCTTCTTTAGAGGAATATTTTGACAGTGATGGCGAGGCTCGTAACTTCGCCGCTTCTTTATTAAAACTTTAAAACATGTATGGTCCTGGCAGCCGTTTTTCATAGCATCATCGTTGCGTCGCACACTTGTACTGCAGTACATTTGGCAACCCGGCCCGGTACAGGATCATCAACATAACTTTATTTATTTCAAATGTTTTTATCAGATACTTTATTAGCAATTAACTGGAGTAGTGTAGGCCTTAAAGTAGCCCAATTGCTGCTCTCTCTTTCCATACTTGTCGTGCTGCATGAATTTGGCCATTTTATAACTGCTAAATGGTTCAAATGCCGGGTAGAAAAATTTTACCTTTTCTTCGATCCCTGGTTCTCCATTTTTAAAAAGAAGATTGGCGATACCGTATATGGCATTGGCTGGTTACCACTTGGCGGCTATGTAAAAATAGCCGGCATGATTGATGAAAGTATGGATAAAGACCAAATGAAATTGCCGCCACAACCTTTTGAATTTCGCAGTAAGCCCGCCTGGCAAAGGCTTATTATCATGCTGGGCGGTGTAACTGTAAATGTAATCCTGGCTTTTTTCATTTATGCCATGATATTATGGGTATGGGGACAGGACCGTATCATTAATTCTTCTATAAAAAACGGCATCTGGATTACCGATTCTGTGATGTACGATATTGGCTTACGCAACGGCGATAAACTGTTAGCAGTAAATGGAGACAGCATACATTATTTTGAAGATGCCGGAAAAAAAATCCTGTTAAGCGGGGGTGGGTATGTTGCTATTGTACGCAATGGAAAAGATACCAGCCTGGAAATTCCACGCCGCTTAATTGGCGCCCTGGTAGAAAAAAAACGGGCAAAAGGATCTATGTTCTTACCCCGTATCCCTGCCATCATGGGTGCTTTTGATGCAAAAGATACCACACCGGCTGCCCGGGCTCATTTGCAATATTGGGATAAAATTGTAAAAGTAGATTCTGTTCCTGTTGCATTTTTAGATGAGGCCGCCACTTATTTTGACAGTCATAAAAATGAAACCGTAAACCTCACCGTAGATCGTAAAGGCAGCCTGCTTCATTTACCGGTACACTTAGATGAAAATGGTAAAATGGGGCCTGCTTTATTGTCTTTTCCGCAATACGATAGCCTGAATTTATTTAAATACGAGCATACCTCTTATAATTTCTTCAGTTCATTTCCGGCCGGGTTTAAACTGGCCATCACATCGCTAAAAGATTATATCGATCAGTTTATTTTAATACTATCGCCCAGCACAGAATCGTATAAAGCAGTGGGCGGTTTTAAAGCGATGGGATCTGTTTTTTCAGGTGATGAATGGAACTGGCACCAGTTCTGGAGTATCACCGCTTTCTTTTCAATTGTACTGGCGTTTATGAACCTGTTGCCCATACCGGCATTAGATGGGGGGCATGTATTATTTACATTAGTAGAAATGATTACAGGCCGCAAACCCAGCGACAAATTTTTAGAATACGCCCAGGTGGTGGGCATGGTTATTTTGCTGGCATTAATGCTATATGCTAACGGAAACGATTGGTTTGGCTGGGGCAAAGGAAAATAAGATTACAATGCGTTTTTTTTCAAAATTTGTATTTATCTGCAACCTCTGTTTTATAGCAGCGGTCATCCTGCGGCTGGTAGAACGTGGCCGTAAAATAAATATGGAGCAGGGTGGGCCCTTTAAAAATGTAATAAGTTTCCAGCCTTTAGAAAGTACTTTAATTATACTGGGTTATACTGCCGTATTGTTCAATATTATTTTTGTAATTATTGCGCTCCCCCTGTGGCTGGCAAAGAAAACCATACCGGCTCCCAAATTCCTGGTTTGGTTTAATGTAATATTATTTATCGTTCAGCTTTATTACTTTTTTTTTAGTACTTTTTAGGAACCCGGTTATTTTGCTTACATGCCCAGTACATCATTCATTTGGTAAATTCCCTTTTTGCCTTTTAAAAATTCGGCTGCCAGTACAGCGCCTGTGGCAAAGCCGGTGCGGTTATGCGCCGTATGAATTATTTCAATATCGTCAATGCTTGATGCGTAACTTACATGATGAGTGCCCGGCGCAGGGTCTGTTCGCTTGCTGATAATAGAAAGCGCTCCGGGGGTACCTGTTTTGTTATTTACCCAATGGGTTAGCTCCGGGCGGGCTTCTATAATTTGTTTAGCCAGGGTAATTGCGGTACCGCTGGGTGAATCTTTTTTTGCAGTATGATGAATCTCTTCAACTACTACCTGGTACTCCGGGTGGTTTGCCATAAGGGCAGCCAATTTTTTATTGAGTGCAAAAAAAAGATTAGCACCTACACTAAAATTGCTGGCAAACAATAAAGTTCCATGCTTATAATGTATATCAGCCATAGACCAGCCTGTACTGCCACATACCACGGGTATTCCCGCATCAAAACAAGTATTGATGTTTTTTATGGCGCTTTCGGGGTTTGTAAATTCAATGGCAACATCGCATTGTTGTAAATTCTCTTTATTAAATGCTTCCGGATTTGAACTATGAATGATAAGTCCAATTTCATGGCCTCGTTGTTTGGCTATTTCTTCAATGGCTTTACCCATTTTGCCGTAACCGATAAGGGCTAATTTCATGTGTACTATTTTTTGTATTTGCCAGCTGCTGTTGGGCTTGTTTTTATTTTCCCAGCTTCATCACTAAACTTACCCCGGTGGTATTGGCCAGTGGGCTATAGCCGGGTATAATGTGTAAACTAAGATCGTTACTTACATCAAAAGTTTTTAAGTGAGCATCTACAGCCGCATCGGCCACATTCACCCCCCAGGAAATAAGAAAATATAAAACGCAATAATCCATATTCTGCCGCACTGAATTCCTGAAATTACGTATCCGGTCGGGCTGGTCCTTTACGGTATAATATGGTTGCTTAATTTGGTAATCATTCGATGGGTCGCCATCGGTTGCCAGGCGGTAAGCATCCCTCGATTCAATATATTGTTTTTTGTTTCTAAAAAATAAAGCAGATGTGGTACCCAACAGGCCGTACACGATGGGCACTTTCCATATTTTTTTGTTGGTTATTTGTCCCCAGCCGGGTAAAATGGCAGAACGTATGATTGCCTTTTTAGGATTATAATGCTTTGCGGTATCAACTATGGTAAAGGTATTTTTTTTTGCACCCGGTTTCACTGCCATACTATCCTTTACCTGTGCACATAGCATACCGGGGAATCCGGCCAGGAATAGTATCATCACATATGGCTTCCACATTAGCTTACCTCTATATTCAGTTTTTCTAAAAGTTGGTTAAGTTCTTCCAGGCTATAATATTCCAGGGTTATACTTCCCTTCCCTGCTTTGTTATGGGTCATTTTTACCCGGGTATTAAACCGGGAGGCTAATTTATCTTCTATTTTTTTAAATGCTGAGGGAATGGGTGATTTTGTAGTGTTTTTAACAGGATCACGGGGTGCATATATTTTGCGAACCAGTTCTTCTGTTTGCCTTACAGATAAACCTTTTGATTTTATTTCGGAGAAAATATATAACTGTTTATCCACTGCATCTACATTCACCAGGGCTCTTGCATGGCCCATACTGATTACGCCATTGCGAACGGCTACCTGTATATCGGGGGGCAATTTTAAAAGGCGGATATAATTGGTTACCGTACTTCTTTCTTTGCCCATGCGTTCTGCCACTTGCTCTTGTGTATAATCCAGCTCTTCCATCATACGCCGGTAACTCAATCCTATTTCAATGGCATTCAGGTTTTCTCTTTGCAGGTTTTCCAGCAATGCCAGTTCAAGCAACTGGTTATCGTTGGCTTCCCGGATATATACAGGCAGGTCTTTTAGCCCGGCAATTTTTGCGGCCCGGTACCTGCGTTCTCCTGCAATAATGCGGTACCGGCCATTCGGCATTACTGCTACTGTAACCGGCTGAATGATATTATGCAGTTTTATGGAGGCCGCCAGTTCACTTAAAGCAGTTTCATCAAAATCTTTACGGGGTTGGTTGGGGTTTGCTTCTATTTTATCAATAGCTACCCGCTGGCTATGGGCCGTTTTTTCTACTACTTCGTTTTTTAAATTTCCTTCAGTCGTTTTCAGGTCGCTGTTTATATTTTGCAAAAGGCTCCTGATTCCTTTTCCTAAAGCATCTTTTTTATTTGGCTGTGTCATGATGATCGAGTGTATGCCCTGTTTGTAAAAGGGCGTTAGGTCATTATTTTATCTTCCTGGTTTATTTTAGTAAGATTATTTTTTTGTAAAATTTCTTTGGCTAAGTTCAGGTAGTTAATAGCGCCTTTACTATCTGCATCGTACAGGATTACAGGTTTTCCAAAGCTGGGCGCTTCACTTAACCTGGTATTGCGATGAATAATACTGCTGAATACCATATCTTCAAAATGCCTGCGTACTTCACTTACCACCTGGTTGCACAATCTTAAGCGGCCATCGTACATCGTCATTAAAATCCCTTCAATTTGTAATGATGTGTTTAACCTGCTTTGTACAATTTTTACGGTATTGAGTAATTTACCCAGGCCTTCCAATGCAAAAAATTCTGTTTGTACTGGAACTACTACACTGTCTGCAGCTACTAATGCATTTACGGTAATAAGGCCCAGGGAAGGAGAGCAATCAATTACAATGAAATCATATTCATCTTTTACGGGTTCAATAATTTTTTTTAATACGGTTTCCCTGTTGGGGTAATTGATCATTTCTATTTCGGCACCTACCAGGTCAATATGCGAAGGGATAAGGTCTAAATGCGGAATGGCTGTTTTTAAAATCACTTTTTTGGCTTCCGCTTCATTCACCATGCAGTCGTACAGGCTTTTGGTGATATTATGCAGATCGAAACCCACGCCCGTAGTACTGTTGGCCTGGGGGTCGGCATCTACCAGCAATGTTTTATATTCTAAAACGGCAAAACTGGCGGCCAGGTTTATCGCTGTAGTGGTTTTACCTACTCCTCCTTTTTGATTTGCAATTCCAATGATTCTTGCCATAATTGTTGCCTGTTTTTTCTGTTTTGCCCGGCCAGGCTGCTTATACTAATATTTTGTAATGCGAAAAATAAAAAACACTTTCTACGGGTTTTTAGTTTCAGCCGGGCAAATTTAACCATTCGGGCTAAATAATAAGGGAGCCCGGCACTATATTTTGAAAATGCTTTTCTTTCCCCGGAAACAAGCTTTGTAACCGGGTGAAAATGAGCTCACCCTCAATTTAGTATATTTGATACCTTATTTTATAAATATGAGAACACCTGCGGGAGTCGCAATTATTATTTTAATCATGCTGGCGCTTGATTTTTATGTTTTCCAGGCGGTACGTACCATTAGTCAAAACGCAACATCTAAAACCAGGTTCATTCTTTTTTCCATTTACTGGGGCATTAGTATTTTGTCTGTACTGGGGTTTCTTTTTTTTGTTTTTACTGATAGTCCTTTTCTGGGTAAAAGGTTTCGTACCTATCTTTTTGCCAGTATAACGGGCATCGTGTTTGCAAAAATGATCGCTATCATTTTCTTTATTGCCGATGATATCCGCAGGGCCATTCAATGGATTGCCTCCAAAATATTTTTAAGCAGGCAGGAAGGAGAAATATTCCAGGCTACTCCTATTGCCCGTTCTGCTTTTTTAAGCTGGATGGGTATGGCTGCGGGAACTGTGTTATTTGGAAGCCTGCTGCAGGGCTTTTCAAATAAATACAATTACCATGTGCGGAAAGTGAAACTTCATTTTCCAAACCTGCCCAAAAATTTCCGGGGATTAAAAATTGTGCAGATTTCTGATATTCACAGCGGGAGCTTTACCAATAAAAAAGAAGTGGAACATGGCGTTTCATTGGTAATGGAACAGCAGGCAGATCTTATTTTATTTACCGGTGACCTGGTAAACGACCGGGCCGAGGAAATGGATGAGTATAAAGAAGTATTTAATAAAATACAGGCACCGCTGGGCGTATTCTCTACCCTGGGCAATCATGATTATGGCGATTATGTATCCTGGCCAATAAAAGGTATGACCAAAGCAGAAAATCTTGAATTGGTAAAGAAAGCACATGCTGATATGGGTTGGCGATTATTAATGAATGAGCATATAGCCATTGAAAAAAATGGAGAAAGTTTTGCATTGATTGGAATTGAAAACTGGAGTGCCAAAGCCCGTTTCCCCAAGCATGGCCGTTTGGACCTGGCCTATCCCGGCGCAGAAAAATATCCGTTTAAAATTTTAATGAGTCACGATCCCAGCCACTGGGATGCCGAAGTAAGGCCACAGTATAGTGATATAGATCTTACGCTCAGCGGCCATACACATGGAATGCAATTTGGGGTAGAAATACCGGGTTTTAAATGGAGCCCCATTCAATATGTGTATAAGCAATGGGCCGGCTTGTACGAAAGTGAAAATCAAAAATTATATGTAAACCGGGGATTTGGGTTTATTGGTTATCCCGGCAGGGTAGGCATTATGCCTGAAATCACTGTATTTGAACTGGTATAAATTTAATAAAGGGAATCCTATTGACCAATTTAATCATGATTAGAATGATACTATGAACAATCAAATAAAAATAACAGCTGCCAGGCACCCTGATATTCCTGCAGTACTTGTATTGCAAAGCAAATACCTGGTAACAAATATGAATGAAGAAGAAAAAAAACAGGGCTTTGTTACCACGCCGTTTACGGCAGAACAACTTAAAAAAGTAATTGACCTGGATGGATTATTTGTAGCCAAAACCGATGAAAGGGTAGTGGGCTATGCATTTGGTGCCGGCTGGGATTATTTTGAGCAATGGCCAATTTTTCCATTTATGACAAACCGGTTTATAGAACTTCCTCCTTTTAAAGGAATACAAATTACAGGTGCCAACAGCTTTCAATACGGCCCCGTATGTATTGAAACGGAATTCAGAGGTAGTGGCCTGCTGAATCATTTATTTGAAGCGATGAGGCTGGGCTTGCGGGAGCGGTTTCCCATAAGTGTAACCTTTATTAATAAAATAAATGAAAGATCTGTACAGGCGCATACCCGCAAATTAGATTGGGAAATAATTGATGAATTTTCTTTCAACAATAATCATTATTTCATGCTGGCTTTTGATATGCATCATTCTGTACTGAAATAAAGGATTATTCAAAATCGGGGTACAATAAATATTTTTTACGAATCATTTTATATTCATCTAATTCCGGCTGCCAGCTCTTGCGTATTTCTACTTCTGTTTTTCCATCTTTTACCTGTTGTTGTAAACGATCATTACCGGCCAGCTTATTTATAAAATTATTTTTCAGGAAAAAACTGTCTTTGCCCGGGAAAAGTTTATATGCTTCCAGCAAATATTTTAATTGAATTTTCCCGGCCAGTTCTTTACGTATCTCTTCGGGGCTTCCATCAATAAACCAGCCATAGCATTTTTGATAAAAACATTTACTGTTTTTGGCGCCCGCATTGGGCATCGGGGTAAATGAATATAAGTTCCCGGGAAGTGAAGGGTGTCCAAAAACCTGGAAGGGGTGATCGGTGCCCCGGCCTTCGCTTAAAACGGTACCTTCAAAAAAGCAGGTGGAAGGATACAGGTAAATACTTTGCATATTTTTTAAATTGGGCGAAGGCATCACGGGCAGTATATATTTACTGCTATGGGTATAGTTATTACATTTAATTATCTGTACATGAAATGCTGTGTCTGCAGTAGGGGTGGTTGTTTTATTATAGGCATTTATGGCATTGGCTTTATCGCTTAGCCAGTTTTCGCCTGCCATCATCAGTGCATATTCACCCATCGTTAAGCCATATACAATGGGAATGGGCTGGCGGCCTACAAAACTTTGAAATTTTTTATCGAGTACCGGCCCATCCACATAAAATCCATTAGGGTTTGGCCTGTCGAGAATTAATAAAGGTTTGTGATTTTCGAGGCAGGCTTCCAGCACATATTCAAGCGAAGAGATAAATGTATAAAAACGTACACCCACATCCTGGATATCAAAAACCAGTATATCAATATCTGCAAGATCTGCTGCAGTAGGCTTTTTATGATTGCCATATAAACTAATAATGGGAATTCCTGTTTTTGCATCCAGGTCGTTTGCAACTTTTTCACCGGCATCTGCGGCGCCTCTAAATCCATGTTCGGGGCCAAATATTTTTACGATACGGATGCCATAGGTTCTTAAGGTATCCACTAAATGCGAATTGCCCACCAGGCTGGTTTGATTGGCAAATATGCCAATTTTTTTATTTTTTAACAGGGGCAGGTACACGGCCATCCGTTCGGCGCCGGGCTGTATTTGGGAATGTTCAGATGCTGCCAGGGGCCTGGTTTGGCTGCAGCCCGGTAAAGCGGATAAAGCAATGCTGGCGAATAAAATAAACCTTTTCATAACACTAAGTTGCATAAAAGTTTTGAAAGCATTTAGGCATTTATCATTTACTTTGTAATCTTTGCAAATATTTATTTATTCATTTTATTCCTGCTATACAATGCAGGAAGTACAAATTAACATTATGGCACAAGTAAAAAATGGCGACAAAGTAAGAGTACATTATACCGGTAAATTAGTAAGCGGCGAACAATTTGATTCTTCTGCAGGGCGTGAACCATTAGAATTTGTAGTGGGTGCGGGGCAAATGATAAAAGGATTTGATGCAGCCTTGCCGGGCATGGCCGTAGGAGATAAAAAAGTGGTAAATATTCCTGCTGCGGAAGCATATGGTGAAAAAGATGATAATGCCATCATTGAATTTCCAAAAGAAAATGTTCCGGCCGATATGAAACTGGAACCAGGCATGCAATTGAACCTTACCAACCAGCATGGGCAGCCTTTTCCTGTAACCGTATCAGAAATTAAAGAGGATGTGGTGATCCTGGATGCCAATCATTTTTTAGCAGGCAAAGAACTGGTTTTTGATATTGAATTAGTAGAGATCGTTTAATTTTTTAAAAAAATATAAAGATGGATTTTCACATTAACCGGGCTAGCCTGGCAGAGCGCTTTATGCGGTATGTACAAATAGACACACAAAGTGATCCTGAAAGTGAAACATTTCCCACCACGGAAAAGCAAAAAGACCTGAGCCGGTTATTGGCACAGGAATTAAAAGACATGGGCGTTAGCCGGGTGGAGACCGATGCATTTGGCTATGTATATGCCACCCTGCCTGCCACCAGTTCTAAAACAGCGGTGATCCCTATTTGTTTTTGTGCACATGTAGATACAGCGCCAGATTGCAGTGGTACCCATGTAAAACCCATCTTGCATAAAAATTATGATGGGAAAGATATTATTCTGCCCGATGACAAAAGCCAGGTTTTGAGTGTAAAAGATGCGCCCTATTTACTTACACAAATAGGAAAAGATATTATTACGGCAAGTGGCAACACGTTATTGGGTGCCGATGATAAAAGCGGCGTGGCCATTATCATGGAAATGGCAGCCTTTTTATTGCAAAATAAAAATATACCGCATGGCGAAATAAAAATTGTGTTTACACCCGATGAAGAAGTAGGGAAAGGAACAGCTAAAATAGATATGCAAAAAGCAGGCGCACCCTTTGGCTATACTTTAGATGGCGGAGAAGCCGGCAGCCTGGAAGAAGAAACCTTTAGCGCTGATGCGGCTACCATTACGGTACATGGAATTATTGCACATCCCGGCTATGCAAAAAATACACTTGTGAATGCCATGAAAATAGCCGGAGAAATACTGGCAGCCTTACCTAAAAATGAATGGAGTCCCGAAACTACGGATGGCATGCAGGGATTTGTTCATCCTGTTTCACTAAACGGTATGGCAGAAAAAACAACGATTGGTTTTATTGTGCGTGATTTTAAAACGGCAGAACTAGCCAATCATCATGCCAGGCTAAAGGAAATAGCAGAAAAAGTGGTGGCCGGTTTCAAAGGTGCCAAAATGGAATATACCATTCATGAGCAATACCGGAATATGAAAGATATTTTACAACAACATCCGCAAGTAGTGGCCTATGCTGCTGAAGCCATAAAACGGGCGGGGTTAACGGTAAAGATGGAGAGCATAAGGGGTGGAACCGATGGCAGCAGGCTAAGCTATATGGGAATGCCCTGCCCCAATATTTTTACAGGGATGCAAAATATTCATAGCAAGTTAGAATGGATTAGCGTTTATGATATGGCCAAATCGGTAGAAACTTTGATTCATTTAAGTATGATCTGGGAAGAAAAGAACATGTAAAAAATTCATATCAAAACTTTTGATACTTTGTCTAAAAATCCATTTCATATTGTTTGATATTATTTAAAGAAATCAAAGGAAATGTTCCATCTAAAGGCATTGTTTAATTTATAAAAAAATTATATTCACACAGAATATTTCTTTCTCTTTGGACGGTGTCTTCACCGACCGGAACGTAATTCTAAATATTTGATTAATGAAATATACCCCGGAAAATGCCTATGGAATCCTGAAGAATCTAAATATACTTCTAAGTTATTGCAATTCTTTAAGGCCTCCATTTGTGTAAGCAATGGAAGATTTACATTTTTTGCATTTTGCGACCATTGCCTAAAAATACTTATTTCATTTTCTGTGAGTGTTGATTTATCTAACCAAAAGCGGGTTATCATTACTGCTCCCGCAAATACATCGGTACGAAATGCGATGCAATTTTTATATATTCCATCTATTTTGTTATTTATATGGAAAATATTTGTTTTCAATTTGCAGTCAATATACCAGTCGGCATAATAATCAACCGAAACGTAATTCTAAATGTCTATAAACCCAATTTTGAAGGTACCTGAAAATTTATGTTCTACAGCTTAATACGCAAAGGAAGAAGCGCAAAGGCTACAAATCAAAGAACATGAGATTCTCTTGTAGTAGCGTAAAATATCCTTGTACTACAACATCAAAAAAATATTATCTTGCGCTTTAAAAAAAATAATTATGGCATTTTTACAATACTGGTGGTTATTCCTGCTGATCATTGGTTTTTTTAGCTGCTTTGTTACCATTAGCCAGGGTTTCATTGGCGTAGTTACCATGTTTGGTAAATACCAGCGCATATTAAGGCCCGGGCTGAATTTTAAAATTCCGTTCCTGGAACAGATTTATAAAAAAATCAGTATCCAAAACCGTTCGGTAGAGCTGGAATTCCAGGCGGTAACGATTGACCAGGCAAATGTGTATTTTAAATCGATGCTTTTATATTCGGTACAGAATGAAACCCCCGAAACGATACAAAAAGTAGCTTTTAAATTCATCAGCGACCGGGATTTGATGCAGGCGCTGGTACGTACTATTGAAGGGAATATCCGAGCCTTTGTGGCAACCAAAAAACAATCAGAAATTTTAGCTTTACGTAGAGATATTGTAGAGTTTGTAAAAGAACATGTAGATCTTTCTTTAGAAGACTGGGGTTATCACCTGCAGGATTTGCAGATCAATGACATTACATTTGACCAGGCAATTATAGATAGTATGAGTAAAGTTGTGGCCAGTAATAACCTGAAAGCCGCTGCCGAAAATGAAGGGCAGGCTTTGCTTATCACCAAAACAAAAGCAGCTGAGGCCGAAGGAAACTCCATTAAAATTGCTGCCGAAGCAGAAAGGCAAGCCGCCCAGCTAAGAGGGCAGGGGGTTGCCTTATTCAGAGAAGAAGTGGCAAAAGGAATGAGCCAGGCTGCAGCCGAAATGAAACAGGCCAACCTGGATACCAATGTAATTTTATTTAGCATGTGGACCGAAGCCATTAAAAACTTTGCAGAATATGGCAAAGGAAATGTGATCTTTTTAGATGGTAGCAGCGATGGTATGGAAAAAACCATGCGCCAGATTATGGCTATGCAACAAATGGAAGTGAAGCCCTGATTAAAAACAATAATCAAATAAAAAGCCGGCTATTGCCGGTTTTTTTATAAAACTTATTCACGGGTGTTTATAAAATATCAGGTACCCCTGCTAAGATTAACAAATTATTGGGCAGCGATACCCCAATCATTTATTTTATTGCATGCATTGTAAAGCGCATTAACTAAATTGCGGCATCAAAAATCTGGTTTTAAAAATTACCTTAAGTAAAATTTTATGTTTGATATTTTTTTGCAGGTGGATACGGTGGGCCGCACGATGTCGGCAGCCGGCGAAGTAACAAAAACAGAATCGGTATGGAGTATGCTGGGTAAAGGCGGGCCCTTAATGATCCCTTTGTTTATTTTATTTGCCCTGGCTGTTTTCTTTTTTATTGAACGTCTGCTGGTAATAAAAAAGGCATCGAAGGTGGATGATAATTTTATGAACATCATAAAAGACCATATTATCAATGGCAATGTTTCGGCGGCACGCAGCCTGGCCAAAAACACAAATAACCCGGTTGCCAAAATGATTGATAAAGGCATTCAGCGTATTGGTAAACCCATTGATGCAATTGAAAAAAGCATGGAAAATGTGGGAAAACTGGAACTGTATAAAATGGATAAAAACCTGGGGATATTGGCCGTGATAGCACGTATTGCCCCCTTATTTGGTTTTGTGGGTACCATTGTGGGCCTGGTTATTTTATTGAAAGATTTTGCAACCATATCTAACCCGTCTATCAGCCAAATTGCAGATGCGATGTATATCAAACTTATTACCTCAGCTACCGGCCTTATCATTGGTATGCTGTCTTACCTCGGGTATAGTTATTTAGATACCCAGGTAAACCGGGTAAGCAACCGCATGGAAGTAGCCAACAGTGAGTTTATCGATATTTTGCAGGAACCCACCCGCTAGTATGCGGCAACTTTAATATTAAAATCATGTCTTTAAGAAATAATAAATTCAGATCAGAACATTCAGAGCTCGACACCGGGCCGCTGAATGATATCCTCTTTATTTTATTGATGTTCTTCTTAATGATCAGCACGCTGGCCAATCCTAATGTAATTAAAATGAGTGTACCCCGGGCAAAAAGCGATACCAAACAAAAGCAAAGTGTGGTAGTGAGTGTAGATAAAGATAAAAATATGTATGTGGGCGAAAAAAGAATTGCGCCGGATTCTTTAGAAGCAGCCTTACGCAAATACATCAACGAAGGCGATAGTATAAAACCCGCTGTTGTAATCAATGCCGATTCGCTTTCTCAATGGGGCGAAATTGTAAAAGTAATGAAAGTGGCCAGGAAATTAGGAGCTACCACTTCGGCTACTGTTTCGGGCTCCGATTAAGGATTAAAAACCGGTTATTACCAGACATGTCTTTTTCTAAAGCAGCCTGCCAGCCGGTAGCTATAAAATATTTTATGGCTTCTTCTGCTACATCATAATGGGTTTCAGCAAATACTTTTCCGCCGGGTAATAAATGGCCTTGTGCAAATGCAGCGATCTTCTTATAAAATAAAAAGGGTTCTTCAGTATCTGCAAATAAGGCCAGGTGTGGCTCGTGGTTGGTAACCCGGGGGTTCATATTCTTTTTCTCGGCAACCGGGATATAAGGCGGATTGCTGATGATACAATCATACATGCCCAAAGCGGGCCATGTGGTTTCATCTAAAAAATCCTGTTGCAGCCATGCTACCTGTACAGCTAAGTCTTTTGCATTTAGCCGGGCAGTGGTCAGCGCACCGCTACTTACATCCAATGCGGTTATGCGGGCTGCAGTCAGCAACTTTTTCAGGGTTATAGCAATACAGCCACTGCCGGTACCGATATCTAAAATGCGGGGTGATGTGAAGTGTTTAAGAAATGGCAGTGATTTTTCTACCAGTTCTTCAGTTTCGGGGCGGGGAATTAAAACAGATTCATTTACCAGGAATTTAAATTTATAAAACCAGGCTTCCTGCAAAATATATTGAATGGGCTTGTATTGCTGAAGTGCTTTTATATATTCTTCCATTTTCTGCTGAACGGGAACCGGGATTTCTCTGTAATGCTGATCCGGTTGATTAAACGGCGGAATACCTGCATGCTCAAAAAGCAGTTTACAAATGGTTGCTGCTTCTCCTGCATCATAATAAGCAGCCAGGTTTTTCAGCAAAAAATCTTTTAATTCTCCCAAAGTCATACCCTACAAACTTAATCTATTTTTTACTCCTTAATTTTACCCTCATGGAGTGGAAAGATATTTATATGCACCGTTGCCTGCAATTAGCTAATCAAGGGGCGGGCTTTACTGCGCCCAACCCCATGGTAGGCGCTGTGCTGGTTTACGAGAATGAAATTATAGGAGAGGGCTTTCACCGGGCGTATGGGGGCCCGCATGCTGAAGTAAATTGTTTTGAATCGGTATTACCCCGGCACCGGCAATTCATTTGTAAGAGTACCCTGTATGTTTCATTAGAACCTTGTTCCCATTATGGGAAAACACCCCCTTGTGCCGCCCTGGTCATTAAGCAGCAGGTACCCCAGGTGGTAGTAGCTTGCCGGGATGCCAACAGTAAAGTAAACGGGGGCGGCATTAAAATGATGCAGGATGCCGGCATTCTGGTGAGGGAAGGGGTATTAGAAAAAGAGGCGCTGGAATTAAACCGCCGGTTTTTTGTTTTTCATCAAAAAAAACGTCCTTATATTATTTTAAAATGGGCAGAAACGGCCGATCATAAAATAGCAAAGCCAGGCCCGCTTCCGATAGCTATCAGCAATGACCTTACCCATACATGGGTGCATCAATGGAGGGCAGCGGAAGCAGCCATTATGGTAGGAAGTAATACAGTATTAACAGACGATCCTTATTTAACTACCCGGCACTGGCCGGGGAATAACCCGTTACGCATTGTAGTGGGTAACCGGGTTCAGCCCGGTAAATCTTTACATGTACTGGATAACACGGTGAGTACCTGGGTATTTAATAACCATTTACAATGTGAGCATGAAAAAACACGATTTATAAAATTGCCTGAATCCCCACAGTTCATCCGGGATGTATTGCAGTATTTACATGGGCAACAAGTTCTCTCCGTATTGGTAGAAGGCGGGCAGCAACTATTGCAATCATTTATAGATGCCGGCCTGTGGGATGAGGCCAGGGTGATTACCAATACTGAAATGTTTTTGAATGAAGGAATTCAGTCACCGGAATTAAAATATTACAAAAACGGCGAAACAGCCGATCTTAAAAATGATCGCATCCGTATTTATCGAAGGCTCTAAACTGCTCACTCAAAATGGAAAGTTATTTCACTATTGAAAGTACATCTAATGCTGAATATAAAGACCGGGGCAGCCGGTTTATAGCGTATGCAAATCCCTGTAAAACATCAGCCGAATTTAAAAATCAATTAAAAGATTTAAAAAAAGAACATCCAAAAGCTGTACATCATTGCTTTGCCTATCGCCTGGGTACAGACGGAAACCTCTTCAGATCGAGTGATGATGGGGAGCCTTCGGGTACAGCAGGCAAGCCCATCCTGGGGCAAATAGACAGTAAAGGTTTGATTGATGTTTCTGTAATCGTTGTACGGTATTTTGGAGGTACTTTATTAGGTGTGCCGGGTCTTATTCAAGCCTATAAATCAGTTACTGCCCTGGCTTTACAAATTATACCTATCGTGCAAAAGCCCATACTTAAAAATTATCAGTTACATTTTGATTATACCCGCCTAAATGCGGTGATGCATATTATCAAACAAGTTCAGGGAGAAATTATAAAGATTGAAAACCAGTTATTTTGCGATTTAAAAGTAGGAATACCTGTAACCAGAGAAGCAGAATTTATATATAAACTTAAAGAAATCAATAACATAGAAATAATTAATTTTTAATAGTTGTTAAATTTAATTTAACAATAGTAACCTTAACAAAATTTTATACCTTTAGACACAATTTTTCTGAATATGCTAAAATCTACTATTACTGTCTTACTGTTATTTTTTATGTTCACTGCAAGTTCGCAGCAGTTGCACTTTACCACACAGTATATACAGCACAATTCCATGATTAATCCTGGTGCTGCCGGGATTGCGAACAAGGACATGATTGGCCTGTCCTATCGAAACATGTGGTCATCATTCCCGGGTAACCCTACTACCTATATGATTTACGGAGATTTTAATATCCCCAAAATGAATTCCGGGGTAGGGGCTTATCTATACCGGGATCAAACCGGGCCTACCAGCCGAACCGGTTTACAATTGGCTTTTTCAAAACATATCCTGGGTCAAAATGGAAGAGATAAATTTGGCCTGGGTATCGAAATCAGGGGCTTGCAATATGCCATTGATAAAAGTAAACTCAGTGCATCATTAGAAGATGATCCTGTTTTAGCCGGGGCTGAAAACAAATTTGCCTTTGATGCCGGTGCCGGTGCTTATTATACCAATGGAAAAATAAGCCTGGGTGCTGCCGCCAGCCAGTTAATTGAATCCAAAATTGATTTTGGAAATCCTACCGGTACTGATATCCGGGGAAAACTTTACCGGCACTATACTTTTACTGCCAATTACAAAATTCAAACCGGCGATGATATTTACATCATACCCAATGGTATGGTTCGCCTGGTAGAACATGCTCCTGCAGAATATGAGTTAGGCGCCCTGATGAATTACAAAGAAAAAATTTGGTGGGGACTGGGCTGGCGTTTCAACCAGTTCTGGACATTACAGGCCGGCGTTAAAATTTTACAAAGAATGGGCCTTACCTATAGTTATGATATTTATCAAACACCTATTGATGTATTTACGGCCGGTTCCGGCGCTCATGAAATAGGTTTACGTTTTGATCTTAAAAAGGGATCACCACAATTTTAATTTACGATAAGGTTAATCAACAACTAATTTAATTTTTATGAAATTTATCAATACAAAAAAAATGTGCAAGAGTACTGCTACCGGGTGGCTTCGCTACTTAACGGTATTCGTATTTACGCTTAGCATTGGGTTGGTCTCTTATGGCCAGGCGCCCATAAATGATGATCCTTGTGCGCCCACAGAACTTACGGTGGGTACCACTTGTGTGTATACATCGGGTACTACCTTAAATGCAACAATAACCCCCGGCACCCCGGCTCCCGGTTGTGCTAATTTCCAGGGGGGCGATGTGTGGTATTCGTTTGTAGCTCCTGCAGGCGGGTCTGTTATTATTAATACACAGGCCGGCGGAATGACGGATGGAGGAATGGCGCTGTTTGGAGGTGCAGATTGTAATACCCTTACTTTAATAGAATGTGATGATGATGATGGCCCCGGGTTAATGCCTATGATTGTTCGGAGTGGCCTAACCCCCGGCAATGTTTATTTTATTGCAGTGTGGGAATATGGTAATGATAACCCGGGTACTTTTGATATTTGTATTTCTGTTCCACCACCACCGCCCGCTAATGATGATTGTGCGGGCGCTATTTCATTAACTGTGAACCCCGACCAGAATTGTGCAGTAATTACCCATGGTACTACAGAATCGGCTACACAAACTACGGGTGTACCGGCACCTACTTGCGGAGCAGCTGGTGTAAATGATGATGTATGGTATTCTTTTGTAGCCACCGGCCCTGTTCATGTAGTTTCCTTATTAAATGTTGTGGGGTCTGTAACGGATATGGCCATGTCATTATATAGCGGAAATTGTACTGCTTTAACCCATATGATATGTTCTGATCCCAATACCATGTCGATAGGCGGGCTTACTGCAGGTAATACTTATTATATAAGGGTGTGGACCTATACTTCCACCGCCGGAGCTTCGGCCAGTTTTGATATTTGTGTGGGTACACCACCGCCGCCACCAGCCAATGATGATTGTGCCGGTGCCGTTACCTTAACTGTGAATCCCGATTTGAATTGTGGGGTGGTAACTGCCGGTAGTACCATTTCAGCTACACAATCTACGGGTGTACCTGCACCTTCTTGTGCAGCCACCGGCGTAAATGATGATGTATGGTTTCAATTTGTAGCTACCTCGCAACAGCATGTAATAAGCTTATTAAATGTAACCGGTGTAACTACCGATATGGCCATGAGTGTATATGGTGGCGCATCCTGCGGCTCCTTAACTCACCTGATGTGTTCTGATCCCAATACCATGACGGTAGGCGGGCTCACCATTGGCCAAACCTATTATGTACGGGTTTGGACCTATACATCTACCTCTACATCTACTGCCAGCTTTAATATTTGTGTGGGTACACCACCGCCCCCACCTGCCAATGACAATCCATGTACAGCTACAGCATTAGAAGTACAAGCTACCTGTACCATGCAGACCTTTACTACTGCATCTGCAACCGGAACTACCGGGGTACCGGCACCGGGTTGTGCCAATTACCAGGGAGGTGATGTGTGGTTTAGTGTAGTAGTTCCTGCGGGCGGTACACTGGTTTTTGATACCCAGTCTGGTGTAATGACGGATGGCGGTATGGCTATTTATAGTGGTGCCGATTGTAATAACCTTTCATTAATAGAATGTGATGATGATGATGGAGCTGGCCTAATGCCAAAAATTGTACGTACCGGTTTAACCCCTGGCTCTACTATTTGGATCCGGGTATGGGAATATGGAAATGATAACCAGGGTACTTTTGGCCTTTGTGTAACCCTGCCACCACCGGCACCTGCAAATGATGAACCTTGTAATGCTACATTATTAGCAGCAAGCTACGGCTCTTGCAATAATCAAACCTTTACGGTAGCGGGTGCCTTACCCAGTGCAGGCATACCTGCACCCGGATGTGCCGGTAGTGTTTTTAAAGATGTATGGTTTAAAGCAGTTGTTCCCTGCGAAGGAAACCTGTCGATCACCACTTCAGCAGGCCAAATCACTGATGGCGGTATGGCTATTTACAGTGGCACCTGTGGTAATTTAAGTTTAATAGAATGTGATGATGATGATGGCCCGGGCGCTATGCCAGCGATCACCAGGAGTAACCTTACCCCCGGTGATACCATCTGGATCCGTTTTTGGGATTATGGCGGTAACGATGATGGTACGTTCCAAATATGTGTGGAAGTAAAAATGCCACCCATCATTTTACCGGCTCAACCTGCTTCTCCCACTTGTACGGTAGCACAACCTTCTTTCTGTACAAGTACGGTGCCTTATGTATTGCCAAATGTTTCCGGGCAAACGCCAACACAGGCGCCCGGTGGCGGTATTTATGGTTGCCTGTATTTGATTCCAAATCCTACCTACTATCAACTGCAAATACAAAATTCGGGAAGTATTGAACTTACCATTTCACAACAAAATAATTCCGGCTCGGGTGTAGATGTGGATTTTGTGATTTGGGGTCCATTCAGTACACCATTAGCTTGTTCACAAATATCTGCTGCAAATATTGTGGATTGTAGTTACTCGGCCGATCCGGTTGAAGTCATTAATATACCCAATGCCGTGGCAGGGGAATACTATGTTTTACTGGTTACCAACTGGGGCAACCAGGCAGGTACCATTACCTATCAGCAAACAGGGGGTACCGGTTCCAGTAACTGTTGTACATTAGATGCAGCGAATTCTGCACCGGTGGTTTGCCCCGGCGGCACTATAAACTTTACTTCATCCCCGGTTGCCAATGCCACTTATTCATGGGTAGGGCCCAATTGTTTCTCATCTACTTTACAAAATCCAAATGGGGCGATAGCACCCAGTACGCCGGGCCAATATGTATATACTGTAACAGCTTATACACCTACCGGCCAGGTATGTTCAGATACAACTATGGTAACAGTAGTTGCTCCACCCGATTTTGGCGCTGATTCTTCTGTAACAATTTGCCAGGGTAGTACCTTTGATTTAACCACATTGTACACTACTACCGGCCTCACCAGCAACTGGACTTTTGGTGGGTCTAATGTAAATAACCCGGCAGCCGTTTCAGCAGCAGGAACCTACCAGTTAGTAGGTATTAATGCTGCGGGTTGCAGCGATACGGTATTGGTAAATATTTCAATTGACCAGGTGGCAGCAACCGCTCAAACTATACAGGGTAATTGCACCACTACGGGTACCATCACTGTAAATACAACATCTGGCATTTCTCCTTACTTGTATGCTATAAGCAGTGCACCGGGTGAATATCAACCCGAAAATGTGTTTACACCCATCCCCGGAAATTATACCATTAGCGTAAAAGATTCTTTGGGCTGCTTGTTCTCACTGCCTGTTACATTAAGTTATACAAATAACCTGGTATTGGATGTAATGCCAGATACCATTGTTTGTAAAGGTGCGGCACCCGTTCAAATCAGGACGAATAGCAATGCAACCGGCTTTAGCTGGACTCCTGCAGCCGGGTTAAGTGATGCCAATATTGCAAACCCGGTTTATACACCGGGCGACCTGGGAACATACAAATACGTAGTTACCGGAACGCTGGGTGTTTGTTCTTTACAAGATAGCATCAGCTTTACCGTATTTACAGGGGTTACCGTAAATGCCGGCCCGGATATTACATTGGTAAACCAGGAAACAGTACAAATACATGGTACGGCAGTAAATGCAGCTTCTGTATTGTGGACACCTGCTACCAGCCTGAGTTCTGCAACGGTATTAAACCCCAATGTGAGAGGCGATAATATCGGAACATTTGTGTACACACTTACCGGTACCAGCCCCGAAGGTTGTACTGCCAGCGACGAAATGACCGTAACCGTTATTCCATATTGTGTAAAAGTGAAAAATGCATTTACACCCAATGGTGATGGTAAAAACGATTACTGGCAAGTGTATGATAATATTGAATGTATTAAAAACGTAAAAGTGCACGTGTACAACCGCTATGGCGGTAAAGTATTTGAATCCAGGGATTACCGAAACGACTGGAATGGAACCTATAAAGGGAAACCAGTTCCGGATGGTACTTACTATGGTGTGGTTGAATTCTCACTCATCAATGGAAGGGTGTTTACTGTAAAAACAGATCTTACCATCCTGAGATAATTATTTTAAAATCTTAAAATACAGCCTCCCTTTTAAGGGAGGCTTTTTTGTTTATTATATTTGCTTAAATACAAATGGGGTGGATATAGAAACATTAAGAAATTATGCCCTGTCGAAACCGGGAACCGAAGAAAGTTTTCCTTTTGGAAACGACACGCTGGTATTTAAAGTGCAGGGAAAAATTTTCCTCTTGCTTCCTTTAGATGCAGCAGAAATAAAAATGAATGTAAAATGCAACCCCGAACTGGCGGTTGAGTTAAGGGCACAATATCCCGAAAATGTATTACCGGGATATCATATGAATAAAAAGCATTGGAACACAATCATCATCAATAACCAACTAAAACAATCATTTGTTTATAACATGATTGATGAAAGTTATAAATTGGTAGCAAAAAAATAAAAATGCGTTCAGCCAATAAATTAATCGCCTTTATTGTACTCCTGCTGGTGATAGCTGTGTTTATGCTGGGACGTGAAATGGGTAGCAAAAAAGTAAAAACTACCATTGTAAATAATACCAGTATGATCAAAGAAATTGCGGAATTGGCCGCTTTGAATGTGCAGGGGTTCAGTACCATAAAAGTAACGAATAAAGAAAGTTCCGGCAGCATGTACGGCGATTTGAAAAATGCATTGGCAGAAAAAACAATCCATATTACGGTTCCATATGAAGCGAAGTATGGGGTAGATATGAGCCATCAATTATTGAATATAGATACCCGGGCCGGAACCGTAAAAATATATTTACCTGCCGTTAAATTACTCAGTTTTCAATTAAAACTCGACCAGGTAGATGCCCTTTCAAAAACCGGTTTCTTTTACACAGCCAGTATTGAAGATTATGTACAAGTGCAGCAAAGCCTGTATAAAGCCACCCTGCAAAATTTACAAGAGAATGAAGCAAATAAAAAATTAGCCGAAGACCATATTGCATTTATTTTAAAAAAATATTACGAACCGCTAAACCTGAAAGTAACCTGCGTTTTTGAAACGGCTAAAGCGCCATTACCCTGATTGTATTATTTTGTAAAACTTGCGCTTACCACTAAATCTTTACTACCTGCTGTATACGTATAAAATCCTTCACCCGATTTTACACCCAATTTACCTGCATTTACCATATTTACCAGTAAGGGGCAAGGGGCATATTTAGGATTTCCAAAACCATCCTGTAAAACTTTTAAGATACTGTAACAAACATCCAGCCCAATAAAATCGGCCAGTTGCAATGGCCCCATTGGGTGGCTCATACCTAGTTTCATTACGGTATCAATTTCAGGTACAGCAGCCACACCTTCATATAAACTATAAATTGCTTCATTAATCATGGGCATTAAAATACGGTTGGCCACAAAACCGGGGTAATCATTCACACTGCAGGGAATTTTGCCCAGTGTTTTGCTTAACTCCACAATTACTTCGGTAACATCCTTTTTGGTAGCATACCCGTTTATAATTTCTACCAGTTTCATTACCGGTACCGGGTTCATAAAGTGCATGCCAATTACCATTTCGGGACGTTTGGTGGCAGCAGCAATTTTTGTAATGGAGATAGAAGAAGTGTTGGTAGCTAAAATACAATGTGCAGGTGCCAGCTCATCAACCTGCTTAAATATTTTTAATTTCAGATCGGTGTTTTCAGTAGCGGCTTCCACTACCAGGTCGGCATCCTGTATGCCCGCTGCCACATCCGTGTAAGTTACAATTTGAGCTAAGGCATTGTTTTTTTGTTCTTCAGTAAGCGAACCTTTGGCAATTTGCCGGTCAAAATTTTTTGCCAGGGTAGCCAGCGCTTTTTTAAGCTGGTCAGCATTTACATCTACCAGGTTTACTTTAAAACCACTTTGTGCAAATACATGGGCGATCCCATTGCCCATGGTGCCGGCACCAATTACTGAAACATTCTTTATGTTCATCATACCCTTTGTTTATAAATAAAATAATTTGCTTTTATTTAAAAGCATTAAAGCCGGTAACATCCATACCGGTGATCAGTAAATGAATATCATGAGTGCCTTCGTAAGTGATCACACTTTCTAAGTTCATCATGTGGCGCATTACCGGGTATTCCCCGGTAATACCCATTCCGCCTAGCATTTGGCGGGCATCACGGCATATTTGAGTAGCCACCTCACAGGCATTTCTTTTTGCCATACTCACTTGCTGGGGAGTAACTTTTCCTTCATTCATCAAAACACCCAGCCTCCAGTTAAGCAATTGGGCCTTGGTGATTTCTGTAATCATTTCAGCCAGTTTTTTTTGCTGCAGCTGAAAGCCGCCGATCGGTTTGCCAAATTGCACCCTTTCTTTACTATATTCCAAAGCGGTATGATAGCAATCCATAGCAGCGCCAATGGCGCCCCAGGCTATACCATAGCGGGCCTTGGTGAGGCAACCCAATGGGCCTTTGAGTCCTTTTACATTTGGAAAAATATTTTCTTTAGGAACTTTTACCTGGTCAAAAACCAACTCGCCGGTAGCGCTGGCCCGCAGGCTCCATTTACCATGGGTAGTAGGGGTACTAAATCCTTCCATCCCTCTTTCTACCAGCAGGCCCTTTATGTCGCCCGCCTCATCTTTGGCCCATACAACTGCAATTTGTGAAAAAGGCGCATTGCTGATCCACATTTTGGCGCCATTTAAAATTACATGGTCACCGGCATCTTTTATGTTGGTGAGCATACTGCTGGGATCGCTGCCATGGTTGGGTTCGGTTAATCCAAAACAACCCAGCCATTCGCCGCTTGCCAGTTTGGGCAAATATTTATTTCTTTGTTCTTCGCTGCCATATTGGTAAATCGGGAACATTACTAAAGAACCCTGCACACTGGCTGTACTGCGTACACCGCTATCGCCTCTTTCCAGCTCCTGCATCATGAGGCCGTAAGAGATATAATCTAATCCGCCGCCCCCATATTTCTCGGGAATCGTAGGCCCAAAGCAACCCAGTTCACCTAATTGTTTTACTATTTGTTGCGGAAATTCGGCTTTTTGGGCAAAATCTTCAATGATGGGTGAGATTTCTCTCTTCACATAATTACGTACGGTTTCCCTAATGAGTTTATGCTCATCGGTGAGCAATTCATCTACATTAAAATAATCCGGGCTAATAAAATTGTCTGTTTTGGCTGCCATTTTTTAGTTTAATTGGTTATGGGCCCGGCGCCTTATTGCTGATCAGCTTCACAGGCGTCGCACTCTTGTACTTTACAATCTTCATTCGGCCATTCAAGGTCTTATTGATCCGGCAAAGATAGGGCTGCCCGGCATGAATAAAAAATTATGAAAACCAAAAATGTATCCGGGAAGATATTGCTGTTTTACCAATACCTTTACAGCAAGACATACCCGGCCCCGCCCGTTGTTTCATAACCTAATAGATTGTAGTTTTGGAGTAGGGGGCCCGGTACCATGATGGCCCTGTAAAAAATGGATACATCAATTAAAGCAAAAACATATTTAGCCCTTGGCGATAGTTATACCATAGGAGAACAAGTAGCCTTGCATGAAAGTTTTCCTTACCAATGGGTACAACTTTTCAGAAATGAAAATGTTTCATTTGCGGCAGCCGAAATTATCGCTAAAACGGGCTGGACTACCGGCGAATTATTGAGCCAGCTGGAAAAAATAAAATTGCAACCCGTTTACCACTTTGTAAGTTTACTCATTGGCGTAAATAATCAATACAGGGGCCAGGAAATAGCTTTATTTCAAAAAGAGTTTAAGCTACTATTGCATAAAGCAATTGAATTTTCAGGAGGCCACCCGGATCATGTTTTTGTGCTCAGCATCCCCGATTGGGGGGTGACGCCCTTTGCCTCGGGCAGAAACCGGGCAGAAATTGAAAAAGAAATAGATGCTTATAATCTAATTTGTAAAGAGCAAGCCTTGCAATCAGGCGCTCACTTTTTAAATATCACATCGGCACAAAGGATAAATAGCCTGTCGGCAGCAGGCTTAGCCCCCGACGGGCTGCATCCGTCTGCAGCCGAATATCATGAGTGGGCAACAAAATTATTTCAGTTGGCCAAGACCCTGTAAATAATTTTTATTTAGCTATTAGGAAATTTATTTGAATGTGATATAATAAGTTATTACAGAATTTTACTTTTTCATATGAATCTGTAAGTTTTTAATGAATAATCATATTACTGAAAGTATCAAGGTGAGAATATCTTTATTTCCTGTTACCGTCTCCCGCCGGTATATCGGGAGTTATAGAAACCTAACACCCTTTCTCTTTGTTTATTGTATATTAAAAACCTGCCCCAAATTTTATTCTTTTAGAGAGAAATAAGGATTTATTTGTCCTTATATGCCTGGGCCTCAAACACCTGCTGGCCGGTTTTATAAACCGGCTAACTTATGCCTGTAAATGTTTACAGGGAAGCTGCCTTTTTTATTTTGAAATGATACTTAAAAGATTAATATTTGTTTACCAAAATTAATTTTATGAAGTCTTTACTTACCCTATTGCTCATAATCTCCATGTCGGCCATTGGCCAAAACCCGCAAAGCCCATATTCAAAATTTGGAAATATTACATTGGAGGATATGCAAAGAAAAATATATCCTATTGACAGCAATGCGAATGCCGTTATTTTGAGCGATATCGGCGAAACGGCATTAAAGGGAAATTCTACCGGCTGGTTTTCTTTTACCATCAAAAGGCATGCGGTAGTGCATATATTAAATAAAACAGGTTACAGAGAGGCAACTCTGCAAATCCCGCTGTATGTAGATGGCCGGAACAAAGAGGAGATCACCCGATTAAAAGCGGTTACATATAACCTGGAAAATGGAAAAATAATTACCACTAAACTTGAAAAATCAGCTCAATTTACCGAAGATGTAGACCTGCATCACCAATTGGTAAAATTCACTATGCCACAGGTGAAGGAAGGCAGCATCATAGAATACCAGTACGAAGTAAATTCAGATTTTATCTCCGTTTTAGATCCCTGGTATTTTCAAAGTACTACGGCGCCTACCTTATGGAGCGAATTCAATTTTTCTGTCCCCGATTTTTTTAGTTATGATTTTTTGAGCCGGGGTTACCTGCCTTTTAGTTTTACCAGCAAAAAAGTGAGAACAGATGATTTTGATGTATCCAATTCCAGGTCAACCTCTGCTACCGACAGGGCAAGGATTTCTACCGGGGTAACCGATTATGTTTGGGCTATGAAAGATGTACCTGAGTTAAAAGTAGAAAGCTTTACCAATTCAATCCGCAACCATATCGCCAGGATGGAGTTTCAGCTGGCTTCACAAAATCACCCACTCTTAACCCGTGATTTTAGATCCACCTGGCAAGCCGTGATGAAAAGTTTACTGGAATCTGAAAATTTTGGAGAAAAACTGAATAGTAGTAATGGCTGGATGTCAACAGAAGTAAAACCATTGTATGCGGGGATGAATAATACCGCTGATAAAGTAAAAGCTATATTTTATTATGTACGGGATCATTTTACCTGCACTGGGAATACCGGGATTTTTACCAACCAGTCTTTGAAAGATGTATTTAAAACAAAGAAGGGGAGTGTAGCAGAAATTAATCTTCTTTTAACGGCTATCTTACGCTATGCAGGCATGGAAGCTGCGCCGGTTTTAATAAGTACAAGAGCGCATGGGTATGCTTTTGAATTCTCTCCCATGATCAACAATTTTAATTATGTAATTGTGAGCTGCAATGATGATCAGCAAAACTATTACCTGGATGCCAGCGATGAAAGACTAGGGTTTAATAAGCTACCCCTGGAATGCTATAACGGCCATGCCCGTATGGCGAATCCAGTAGCTACCGGGCTTAATTTTTCTGCTGATGCATTAAAAGAAACAAAAACAACAGTACTCTTTTTCTCCCGGGATAAAGAGGGGAAATGGGGCGGATCCGTAACCCAATCACCCGGCTATTACGAGTCTTACCAAATCCGTAAATCAATAGCCGAAAAGGGATCAGAAAAATTTTTTAAAGAAATACAGGAAACTTACGGGCCTGCTTCTGTAATTACCCAACCTTCTATAGACGCATTGCAGAATTATGATATACCCCTTACCCTTAAATATAATATTCAATTAAATACCGGCGACGATGATATTATTTATATCAATCCCACATTTGCCGAAGGGTATAAAAAAAATCCGTTCTCAGCTGCAGAAAGGGATTACCCGGTAGAAATGCCTTATACCTCCGATGAAACAATTATCTCCACCATTAGTATTCCCGATGGATATATGGTAGATGAGATCCCCAAACAAATGATCCTTAAATTAGATCCCGAGGGAAATACTGTTTTTGAATACCGGATTTCTCAATCAGAAAAATTAATTTCATTTAAAAGCAGGATGAAGATTAACCCGGCCTTATATATGCCGGAAGCTTACCCCGGCTTAAGGGAATTTTTTAACCTGGTTGTAAAAAAACAAAATGAACAAATTGTTTTCAAGAAGAAAAAATAATTATGCATAAAATTGTATTGTCAATTACCATCCTGTTTGTTTTTTCTTCGCAGGCTGCCGACAGAAAATTCCCGGTAAGCTCCATTCCTTTGCCATTATTGAAAAATGCAAATGTGGTTAAGCGCATGGAACAAACGGAGTTTACCATTTTAAACCCGGGCGCTTCTGTATTAAAATCACATTATGCCTTAACCATCCTGAATGAAAATGGGAGGAACCATGCCGCTTTGGAAATTTATTACGATAAACTAAGGCAGGTACCTTCAATTGAAGGCATCTTGTATGATGCACTTGGAAATGAGATAAAAAAATTAAAAAACAAAGACATTGGTGACCAGAGTGCAATAGATGATAATAACCTCATGGAGGATAGCCGGAAAAAAGTACATAATTTTTATTGCGGTAATTATCCATACACAATTGAATATATAGTAGAACAAAAATTCAATACTACCTTTTTTTTCCCTTCCTGGCTGCCACAGGAAGATGAAGACTATGCGGTGGAAGAAAGTTCTTTTTCTATCAGCTTCCCGCCAAATTATCCTGTTCGTTACCGGGCATTTAATTACCGGGGTGAGCCAGTAAAATTTACCGGGAAAGATAAAACTACTATGACCTGGAGCATCCTAAATATGCCCGCTATAAAAGCAAAATTTGCAGTAGCCGCCTGGCGAGACCTTACCACCCTGGTTTATTTTGCCCCTTCCCAATTTGAAATACAGGGATATAAAGGAGATATGACCACCTGGAAAGATTTTGGGTTGTTTCAAAACTCATTGAATGCCGGCAGGGATGTACTGCCGCAACATGTAATTGATAAAGTAAACAGCCTCACTGCGGGCATTACCGATGTAAAAGAAAAGATCAGAATTTTATATGAATATTTACAGCAAAATACACGCTATATCAGCATCCAGCTGGGGATTGGCGGATGGCAACCTTATGAGGCAACTTACGTGGCAGCAAAAGGCTATGGAGATTGTAAAGC
Organism: Sphingobacteriales bacterium 39-19; assembly: GCA_001898465.1. GTDB lineage: Bacteria > Bacteroidota > Bacteroidia > Chitinophagales > Chitinophagaceae > Ferruginibacter. The sequence continues at coordinate 275,051 of MKTX01000015.1, forward strand.
CCTGGCCAATTATATGCACAGCCTGTTAAAAGCTGCAAATATACGTTCAGTTTATACCATTGTATATGCAGGCAGGTCCGCTTATGCAAAAACGAGATTGATTGAAGATTTCCCGTCTAACCAGTTTAATCATGTAATTCTTTGCGTGCCCCTGGACAAAGATAGTGTATGGCTGGAATGTACCGATCAAAATATACCTGCAGGATATATGAGTGATTTTACCGCAAACAGAAAAGCGCTTATGATTACTGAAGAAGGAGGCGTATTGGTTTCTACCCCCCGGTATGGCCTGAATGAGAATGAACAAATAAGAACTATACAAGCTGTAATGGATAATAGCGGCTCGCTGAATATGAGTGTAAATACCGTTTATACATGTGTACAGCAAGATGAGCTAAGCAGCATGATACACTCTTTATCAAAAGAAAAAGTAGAAAGATATTTGCAAAGGAGATTCCAGCTTTCAACCTACGAGGTAAATCATTTTAACTACAGTGAGAAAAAATCAAGCGCCCCGAAAATCGATGAGCAGCTTACTATTTCTGTACCGAACTATGCGACAGTTTCGGGTAAAAGGATTTTTATTACACCCAATATTTTAAATAAAGCAGGCGCATATCTTACTGAAGACAGCCTGCGACAAACGGATTTTGTTTTAGCCCCGGCATACCGGGATAAAGACCTTGTGGAAATAAAAATTCCCGAAGGATATGGAATAGAATCATTTCCCAAAAACATTTCGCTGCATACAAAATTTGGCACTTATTCTATTTCAGCAAAATTAGAAAACAATAAAATCATCTATTCAAGAACCAGGGAATTATATGAAGGCAGCTACCCGCCAGCTGACCAAAAAGAGATTATCTCATTTTACAATGAAATTTATATGGCAGACCGGGCCAGGATTGTATTGGTTAAAAGCAAAACAGACTAATCTCCCAGCATTGTGTGCCATTTGGCAGGATCCTGTTTTACATATATAAATAAACAGGCAGCTGTAAAAAACGAAATTAAATACAAATGCAATCTATACCCTATTAAGGTTAATATTTTAATATATTTACTTACTGATATGGGATTATGAAACAAAAATTATGGGTATTCAGGCTGTATGCCTGTTTTGTTTTTTGCTTTGTGTTTCAGGTAAAAATATTTTCACAGCCCATTCATAAAGCCAATGTAATAAACTCCGACCAGGGGCTTTCACAAAATTCTGTATATGCCATTCATCGGGATGTAAAAGGGTTTTTATGGATTGGTACAGGAGATGGCTTAAACCGTTATGATGGCAAACAGGTAAAAGTATTTCGTAAAACATCTTCAAATTCGGGGAGTGTGCTTAAAGGGTTTTCTGTTCATTCAATGACCGAAGATAATCAGCATAATCTTTGGTTCAGTACAGAAAGAAACCTGGTTCAATACCACATGCCCTCCCAGGTTTTCACTGAAATTATACCCTTCGATGATTCTGCTTCTTACCCTGGCAATAAAGTGCTAATAGATGTAGATACACTTAATAATACCATCTGGTTATTACAACCAGCCGTTTGCATTTTCAGTTATAATTATGTAACTAAAAAATTTAAAAGGTTTAACCTGCCCGGTAATGCAACCCGTAAAATGATTTTTTTAAATTCAAATGCGGTATTGGATGCCCATGGAAATATCTGGATGGGTTCTACAGATGGTTTGTATGGTTACGATATAAAAAAGAATGTATGGAAACAGTATTACCAGGGTTATGAATTGTTACGGCTTTGCAAGGATGCTTTTGGCAAAATATGGCTTTTAAACGAAAATAATTTATACAGCTTTGATCCCGCAACGCTTTGGCTAAAAGTTTTAAAAAATCATAAATCAAAATCAATTACTTATATTTCATTAGCAGCCGATCAGCGGGGGTATGTGTGGGTAGGCACACTGAACGGCATTCTTTATTACGCTTCTTCATTAGATGATGAAATAAATTGGGGAGCCAATATAAATGCATTGGCTTTTTCTCAAAATATCCTGGAATTACGATGCTTATATGTTGACAGGGACAACCTGCTGTGGATTGGAACCGAAGGGGGTGGCGTTATACAGGTGAATTTAGAACCCGGTAATTTCCATATTTTTCCCAACCCGGATGATCCGGGTAACCTTAAAACTTTATACATTAAAAGTATATTTTGTGATGATGATTCAAAAGTATGGTTAGGTACTTTTAAAAAAGGGATATATATTTTAGATCCGGGTACGGGTACATCTACCGTATTACCGATTCCGGCCAACAAAAATTTTAAAAAATTTGCAGATGTTGTATATACGATAACTAAAGATGCAGAGGGCATTTACTGGATTGGGTATGATGGTTGCCTGATTGCTTATAATAAAGGCCTGGGTAAATTTTATTTCCATAACCTGCCTGGCATCCTATCAGACAAGAGGCCGATAATAAATAAAATTAGTTTTCATAAAAATGAAATGCTGTTATCCGCCACTACTGGTTTATATAAAGTGGTTACGCAAAATGCAGGTAGTTCAGTCAGCTTTAAAAAGATACTATCCACAGCTATCATGGAAGCTCTTTATACTTCCGACGGAAGTTTTTGGGCATCTTCCCTGTATGTAGGGCTCATAAAAGTTTATGATGATTTAAGCTTTACTACTTTTTTTAAGGATAATGGTTTTAGATGCTTAACTGAAGATAAGGAACACGGAATTTTATGGGGCGCTTCACAAATGGGGCTGCTGGCTTATCACCTGCAAACCGGTAAAAGCCGGTTTTATAATGAAAGCGATGGGTTAATGAATACCTACCTGTACGGGATCATAAGAGACGGAAAAGAAATTTGGGTGAGTTCAAATAATGGAATTTCATGCGCCCGGGTAAACTTTAAAAATGGGAGCATTTTCCCCACCTTACAATTTAAAAATTATTTTAAGCCCGATGGGCTTCAGAGTAATGAATTCAATACAGGCGCTTATGCCATTTCGAAAGAAGGCGTTATTTATTTTGGAGGTATCAATGGCTTAAATTGGTTTCAATCAAAAAATATTTCAGAAAATAAGTACCGGCCTGCCGTGTCGTTTACCAGTTTAAAAATAAATGATAAGGCCTATGCGGGTGATACTGCCATTGAATTTAAAAAAGCAATAACGGTGCAGTATAATGCCAATACTCTTACCATTGGTTTTATGGGTTTAGAATTTTCTAATCCGAAAGGCATTAGTTACCAGTATAAACTGGAAGGGCTTGAAAAGGATTGGACCTATGGAAAAAATACTGACCTGGTGCGGTATGCTAATTTAGCGCCGGGTACCTATCAATTTAGATTAATGGCTTCTAACGCCGATGGATTAATGGGAGAAGAAGCATCACTTCTTATACAGGTATTACCGCCTTTTTACAGTACCTGGTGGTTCCGGTTGCTCATGGCCATCCTGGTAATATCTATGGTTATCATCATTACCCATAAACTTTCACAGTATAAATTAAAAAGAAAAATCAGGCATTTGGAAAAATTAAAACTGGTAAACGATGAGCGTATAAGGATTTCAAAAGAAATGCACGACGACCTGGGGGCCGGCCTTACACAAATATCTTTGATAAGTGAAGCAGCTAAGCAAATTTATAAGGAGGGCGGGTACCCGCAAGAAGAATTAAAAAATATTTCTGCTACATCCCGGCAATTGATAGAAAATGTAAGTGAAATTATTTGGGCCATGAATCCTGAGTTTGATACCATATCGGGTATGTTTGCGTATTTGAGAGAGCAATTGGGCAAACTCCTGGAATACTCCGGGAAATCCTATGAATTAAATTTTCCTGAAAATTATACGGAAGGTAAAATATCAAATATTCGCCGTAAAAATATTTCGATGCTCCTGAAAGAAGCAGTAAATAATTCAATTAAGCACAGCCATGCCAGTTCGGTGTTTGTAAAATTATCTATCATCGGAAATACGCTGCACATGGAGGTAAAAGATAACGGGCATGGCTTTGATACCACTACCGTATCCTGCGGCAATGGCCTTAAAAATTTTACTTACCGGTCAGCCTTAATAGGGGGCAGCGCTAAAATCATCTCTCATGCCCGGGGTACAGAAATTTATTTTAGCATACCACTTTAATACCATTTTTTAAAAGGATAATAATACCGATGTTTGAAGAAGAAATGCATTCATTAGCCATCATAGAAGACGACCCTACCGTCTTGAAGTACTTGAACCGGATTATCGGGGAAGCATTTCCGGGTATTGAAATATTTCTCTACAGCAACGGGAAAACCGCCTGTGCTGAACTGGCTGATAAAGAAGTAGAGATGGTTCTCTTTGATATAGAACTCCCGGGGATGAGCGGAATTGAATGTTTGTATATCCTAAAAGCCCGCAGCCCCCAGTTAAAATGTATGATGCTCACCAATTTTGATGATGCAGATAATATTTTTAAAGCTTTAAAAGCAGGAGCCAGCAGTTATATTTTAAAAAACACCCAGCCCGAAAAAATTATAGAAGCGATAAGGGAACTCAATAACGGCGGCTCGCCCATGAGCAGCCAAATAGCCCGCAAGGTATTATCGGCATTCCAGGAGCATGTGAATACCCACAACGATTTTTTTCATTCCTTAAGCCAGAGAGAGCAGGAGCTCATCCAGTATTTGGCTAAAGGGTACCGGTATAAAGAAATTGCGGCAAAATTATTTATCAGTGAAGATACCGTAAGAACGCACATCAGGAATATTTATGGAAAACTCCAGGTAAATTCCCGATTGGAGGCGCTCAGAAAAACGGGGCTTCTTTAAAACGAATAATGCCTGCTACTACTATTATCACATTTTTTGGGTGTGGGTTATTGTATAAGTTTACATCATAACTTAAAAAATAAATTTATGAAATTACGTAATGCAGTCTATGTATTAGCAACTGTTTTCCTTGTTTTATCTGTCAGTTGCAAAAAAGATAGCACCCCTGGAGATCCCTACAAATGCACTACTTGTAAAACTACGCCCGATGCCCTGGCAGCTAATGATGCGAGCAGCAAAGGGGTTTACAAAGGAGTAGTGATTGGTTCTACAGGTACCATTTATTTTAACATTGCCAATAACGGTAGTACCATCAATGCCGTTATGGTATTAGATAATGTATCTACCACGCTTACTGCTTCGGTAAGCTGGGTTGCCGGTATATCTTATGTGTCACCCTTTACCGGAACCATCAATGGGTCACCGGTGGTTATTACATTCCAGGTAGATGCCAACGGGCAAAACCCGGTGATATTAACTTCATCCATCCCCGGCCACCCGAGTGCCCAGTTCACTTTAGTGAAGGAATTATCCACTTCGTTAATTGAATGTTTTGAAGGTACCTATACCTCTACCAGACCTGAAACCGGTACTTTCAATTTATTGCTTTCCCGGTCACTGGGCCGTTTTGGCGGATCCTCCAGGGAAACCGGTTCCACTACCAGCGAAGATATTGATGAAGGCACCATTGATGCAAGTGGCAATTTAATTTCTAATGGCCAACCCATGGGCCATTTAGACGGCGATGTAATAACCGGTACTTTCCACGATTCACAGGGTAATACGGTTACGATAAATGCCCACCGAACTTTATAATCTATTTTTCTGAAATCTATTTTTCATTACAGGCATCATACCCGTTTGTAGCATGAGGCCCCGGTAAGGAAAGCAGAAAGAGAATTAAAATTGTATTAGCATAAAACCTCCGCAAGGAGGTTTTATTTTTTTTATGCTGCCGTATGAAAGGAGGGGCAAATAATATTTTTCGCAACTGCCTGCTACCTGGCTCCCGGGTTTCTTTTTTATATTAGTGTAGCGGGCTATTTATAAAAAAATAACGGCTCAATAAAAAGACCGGCCCTTGCAGAATTGATTTTAAAATAAAATTGATAAATTGGGAATGAAAAAGCCCCCGTCAAAGTCGAGGGCAACTTAATGTTTTCACAACGGGATAAACCCTTATTGCGATTTGCTTCGTTGTAAAAATAGATATAATCGAATCAATAATCAAAATTTATGAGTAAAAAAATTTTAGGACTTGATCTTGGAACTACTTCAATTGGTTGGGCTTTTGTAAGAGAAGCTGAAGATTTTCAGGAAGAATCATCCATAGAAAGGATAGGCGTGAGAGTAAATCCATTAACAACAGATGAACAAATAAATTTTGAAAAAGGGAAGCCTATATCTGTAAATGCAGATCGCACCCTTAAACGTGGAGCAAGACGCAACTTACAACGATACAAACAACGCAGAACTAACCTCATACAATTATTAAAACAATATAAAATAATAAATGAAAATACAATTCTAGCAGAAGACGATAAAAATACAACGCACAGTACTTATGCATTACGGGCAAAAGCAGTATCTGAAAAAATAAGCAAAGAGGCCTTTGCCAGAGTTTTGTTGATGATTAATAAAAAAAGGGGGTATAAAAGCAGCCGGAAAGCCAAAAATGAAGATGAAGGGCAAGCCATAGATGGAATGTCAGTTGCAAAAAGATTGTATGAGGAAGATATAACTCCGGGGCAACTTTGCCTGCAATTGCTGAAAGAAGGTAAAAAAAAATTACCAGATTTCTATCTTTCTGATCTGCAAGCAGAACTTGAAAAAATCTGGAATTTTCAGAAAAAATTCTATCCGGAAATATTAACTGATGAATTTAAAAAAGAAATTGAAGGAAAGGGACAACGAGCAACATCAGCAAGTTTTTGGGCTAAATATAAATTTAATACAGCTGAAAATAAAGGTTCAAGAGACGAAAAGAAAATGCAAGCATGGGAATGGAGAAGCAAAGCGATAAATACACAACTTACAAGAGAAGAAGTAGCATATGTAATTACTGAAATCAACAATAATATTAATAATTCAAGTGGCTACCTTGGTGCAATCAGTGATAGAAGCAAAGAGCTTTATTTTAATAAAGAAACAGTTGGAGAGTATTTATTCAGGCAATTACGCTACAGTCCTCATACAAGAGTAAAGAATCAAGTATTTTACCGGCAAGATTACTTAGATGAATTTGAAACTATTTGGGAAAACCAATCAAGATATCATAACGAACTGACTAATGAACTGAAATCAGAAATAAGGGATGTAGTAATATTTTATCAGAGAAAATTAAAATCTCAAAAGGGCTTGATAAGCTTTTGTGAGTTTGAAAGCAAGCAAATTGAGATTCAAAAAGATGGAAAGATTGTAAAGAAAATAATTGGATTAAAAGTTTCGCCTAAGTCCTCACCATTATTTCAGGAATTTAAAATATGGCAAATACTGCAGAACCTGGAATTTACAAATAAAGAAACTAAGGAAAAGAAAGTACCAGATTTTGAAGCAAAAAATCTTCTTTTTGAAGAACTCAATATTAAGGGAAACTTAAAAGGTGAAAAGGCGATTGAAATATTAGGATATAAACCAAAAGAATGGTTGGTAAATTATAAAGAATTAGATGGGAATCGTACTAACCAGGTGTTATATGAAGGATACTTAAAGATATTGGAAGTAGAAGGTTATGATATTAAGGATTTACTAAAAATAAAATCAAATAAAGATGAAGTTAATCTTTCAGAATTATCAAAGCCTGTTTCTGAAATAAAAGATTTAATAAAATCAATCTTTGAATCCCTAAATATTAATACAGCCATACTCGACTTTAATCCTGAATTAGAAGGAAAAGATTTTGAAAGACAAGCATCTTACCAGTTATGGCATTTATTATATTCATATGAAGGCGACAATTCTAATACGGGCAACGATGAATTGTATAGGCTATTATATCAAAAATTCGGGTTTGGTAAAGAGCATGCCCAAATTTTAGCTAATTTATCGTTTTCACAAGATTACGGGAGTTTGAGTGCCAAAGCAATGCGAAAAATTTATCCTTTCATTAAAGAGAATAGTTATAGTGAAGCTTGTTCACTTGCCGGTTACAATCATTCATCCTCTATTACAAAGGAAGAAAATGACAAAAGAGAATTAAAAGAAAAATTGGAATTGCTTCCTAAAAATAGTCTTCGCAATCCTGTAGTTGAAAAAATTCTGAATCAGATGGTAAATGTCATAAACGCCATCATTGCAGACCCTTCCATGGGAAGGCCAGATGAGATTCGGATTGAACTAGCAAGGGAATTAAAGAAAAACGCAGCTGAAAGGGCAGAAATGACAATACATATTAATAAAGCAAAATCTGAGCATGATAATTACAGGAAAATACTTACTACCGAATTTGGAATACCCAACCCTACTCGAAATGATATAATCAGGTATAAATTATATGAAGAGTTAAAAGTAAATGGTTACAAAACACTTTATTCTAATACATATATACCAAGAGAGAAGTTATTTTCAAAGGAATTTGACGTAGAACATATTATACCTAAGGCATTATTATTTGATGATAGTTTTTCTAATAAAACAATTTGTGCAAGACAGGAGAACTTAGATAAGGGTAACAAAACAGCTTTCGATTTTATTCAGTCTTTCTATGGAAAGGAAAAATTTGAAGAATATTTACAAAGAATTGAGAGTCTTGCAAAAATTAAAGAAGGTGATACATTCGTAATTAGTAAAGCGAAGTATAAAAAACTTTTACTACCAGAAATCGAAATAGGAGAGGGATTTATAGAAAGAGATTTGCGCAACAGCCAATATATTGCCAAGAAGGCCAAAAGTATGCTGCTGGATATATGTAAAACAGTTGTCCCAACAACTGGAAGCATTACTGACCGTTTACGAGAAGACTGGGGACTCATTAATATTATGCAGGAACTGAATTTTGAAAAATATAAAAAATTGGGTTTGATTGAAATGGTTGAGAAAAAAGATGGTAGTTTCAAAGAACGTATTACAGATTGGACCAAACGCAATGATCATCGCCATCATGCTATGGATGCTTTAACAGTTGCATTTACAAAGCATAATCACATTCAGTATCTTAATTATCTGAATGCCCGTAAAAATGAAAACCATAAAATGCATGGGAATGTAATTGCAATAGAACAAAAAGAAACGGAACTTCTTGTAGATAGTGTAGGTAAAAGAAAGAGGAAGTTTAAATTGCCTATATCTAATTTTCGGGAAGTTGCCAAAATGCATTTAGAAAACATTTTGGTTTCCTATAAAGCCAAAAATAAAGTTGCAACTAAAAACAAGAACCGTTTTAAAACAAAAAATGGGGAGAAAGTTAAAATAGAACTAACTCCGAGAGGGCAACTGCATAAGGAAACTGTATATGGCAAAATGAAAAAATATGAAACTAAAGAAGAAATAATTGGTTCTAAATTTGATGAAGCAACGATATTGAAAGTAGCCAATCTTGAACAACGAAATGCATTACTCCAAAGATTAAAAGAGAATAACAACGACCCTAAAAAAGCATTTAGTGGAAAAAATAGTTTAAAAAGCAATCCCCTCTATTATGGGGTTGATAGCAAGCCAATACCTGAGAGGATAAAGATTGTTTGGTTGGAAGATGATTATACCATTCGAAAAGAAATTACACCAGATTTAAAAATTGATAAAGTAATAGATATTGGAATTCGGCGTATCCTTGAAAATAGATTAGCAGAATTCAATGGAAATGCAAAAGAAGCTTTTTCAAATCTTGAAAAAAATCCTATTTGGCTAAATGAAGGTAAAAGAATTGCGATAAAAAGAGTTACCATTAGTGGCGTAAAAAATGCCGAAACACTGCATTATAAAAAAGATCATTTAGGCCATGAAATGCTTGATAAGCAGGGGAAAAGAATACCTGTAGATTTTGTTAGTACAGGTAACAATCATCATGTTGCAATATACAAAGATGATAAAAGTGATTTACAAGAAAAGGTTGTATCATTTTATGAAGCTGTAGAAAGAATAAATCAAGAATTACCCATAATTGATAAATCTTTTAACCATGATTTAGGCTGGCAATTCCTTTTTACGATGAAACAAAATGAGTATTTTGTCTTCCCGAGAGATGGTTTTGACCCTTATGAAATTGATTTATTAAATCCTGATAATTATAAAATAATTAGTCCCAATCTATTTAGAGTACAAAAAATTGCTACTAAAAATTACGTATTCAATCATCATCTTGAAACAAAAGCAGTTGATGGAGAATTATTAAAAACTAAAAAAGATCTATCTGATATAACTTACCGCTTTATTCAAACACCTGTTAATCTCAAAAATATTATTAAAGTTCGTATAAACCATATTGGTCAAATCGTAAAAATTGGAGAATATTAAAAAATAAAATGATAGTGGTTTCGTTAGGTATTGGTAAAACCACCAATATCCATGATAAAGCGGACTCTTTATTTTGGGAACCCTGCGTATTTAAAAACCAATAACGACCAGCTTGTTATTGATATGCCCAATGCTGTTGAATCAAAATCAACACCCATTGAAGATATCGGCTTGCTGGTGCTGGACCACCAGCAAATTACCATTACACAAGCCTTACTGGCTAAATTATTAGCCAATAATACGGCCGTTATAACCTGCGATAATACCCACCATCCCACCGGCATGATGCTAAGCCTCGACGGGCATAGCCTGCAAAGCCAGAAATTCCGGGCGCAGCTCGCTGCTACCATCCCGCTAAAAAAACAACTCTGGCAACAAACCGTAATAGCTAAAATAAAAAACCAGGCAGCCCTGCTGGCCGGTACCAGGCAGGAAAATAAAATATTAATAAACCTTGCTTTAGAGGTAAAAAGCGGCGATGCTGAAAACTGCGAAGCACAGGCCGCTGCCTATTACTGGAAAAAACTGTTCCCGGGTTTCCTGGCATTTAAAAGAGACCGGTATGGGCCGCCCCCCAATAATTTACTGAATTATGGCTATGCTATCCTTCGGGCATCTGTAGCCCGTAGCCTGGTGGCAAGCGGCCTGCTTCCTACCCTGGGCATACATCACCGCAACCAGTACAATGCCTATTGCCTGGCCGATGATATCATGGAGCCATACCGCCCCTATGTGGACTATACCGTTTACCATATTGTGATGAATAATGGTAAGTATCTTGAGATGACTCCTTCTATGAAAAAAGATTTACTGGCCATACCTGCCATGGATGTAACCATCGATGGCAAAAAGAGCCCCCTGATGAATGCCGTGCAGCGAACCACGGCCAGCCTGGCAAAATGTTATGAAGGCTGTTCCAGGAAAATATTATATCCTGAAATGGAATGAAAAACTGGCGCACTATAAACCGGAAAAATGTTTCACAGATTCAATGCTTATCGTATTATGTGGGTACTTGTATTTTTCGACCTGCCAACCGAAACCAAAAAAGAAAGGAAAATATATGCCCGTTTCCGTAAAGACATTATGGCCGATGGGTTTACTATGTTCCAGTTCAGTATTTACCTGCGGCATTGCGCCAGCCGGGAAAATGCCAATGTACATATAGAAAGGGTAAAGAAAATATTGCCACAAAAAGGGCATATAGGCATTATGTGTATTACCGATAAACAGTTTGGAATGATGGAAATATTCAGGGGCCAAAATATGGTGGATGCGCCGGAAACAGTGCAACAACTAGAACTATTCTAAAAAAATCATTCAAAAAAGTAGCTGGTGGGGCCATATCATTTTTGTAAATTTCCTAATTAAAACGGGGTGAACAGGAATAAAAAATGCTCAATCAGAGCATTTTTTTAATTCTAAAACTTAGTTCAAGATCATTAAAATCAGCAACTTATAAGGTTCGTACTGTGAAAGAACTAAGCTACTAAAAAATTTGAAAGCAAATCACAACAAGCGGCTCCGGTTTGTGTTATTAATAAAACTGTGAAAGAACTAAGCTACTAAAAAATTTGAAAGCAAATCACAACTAAATATACTTTTTTCATTTTTATAATTTACTGTGAAAGAACTAAGCTACTAAAAAATTTGAAAGCAAATCACAACATCGGCCTTACAGCGTTGAGCCAAAAGGAACTGTGAAAGAACTAAGCTACTAAAAAATTTGAAAGCAAATCACAACTCAGTTACTACCTGCGCTCAGTGAATGACTACTGTGAAAGAACTAAGCTACTAAAAAATTTGAAAGCAAATCACAACATAGCATCCCCGTTATAATTGGCGCCACTAACTGTGAAAGAACTAAGCTACTAAAAAATTTGAAAGCAAATCACAACCAAAATGCTAATAACGGTACTGCGTTAAAAACTGTGAAAGAACTAAGCTACTAAAAAATTTGAAAGCAAATCACAACCACGCCTCCGGTGGATAGCTTCACTGCTTTACTGTGAAAGAACTAAGCTACTAAAAAATTTGAAAGCAAATCACAACTATTCTTCCACGGCATGACCGGCAACGGCAACTGTGAAAGAACTAAGCTACTAAAAAATTTGAAAGCAAATCACAACTCCAGTGGGAAAGTTGTTATTTTTGGCTCTACTGTGAAAGAACTAAGCTACTAAAAAATTTGAAAGCAAATCACAACCTCCAGATCTTAGCAGTTTCTGCAGCAATTACTGTGAAAGAACTAAGCTACTAAAAAATTTGAAAGCAAATCACAACAACCGCAAATACAACTGTAATCTCAGTGGAACTGTGAAAGAACTAAGCTACTAAAAAATTTGAAAGCAAATCACAACACAAAACGTCCGGACTCGTTAAAGAATAAACTGTGAAAGAACTAAGCTACTAAAAAATTTGAAAGCAAATCACAACAGTCATATAATTAACTGTTTTTTCATTAAACTGTGAAAGAACTAAGCTACTAAAAAATTTGAAAGCAAATCACAACCTCAGTTACTGGCTGGCAATATACTGGCGAACTGTGAAAGAACTAAGCTACTAAAAAATTTGAAAGCAAATCACAACTGTTGTTCAATTCAAACGGTGCTGTGTACTACTGTGAAAGAACTAAGCTACTAAAAAATTTGAAAGCAAATCACAACTACCGTGTAAATGTATATTTTCAGTTCCGACTGTGAAAGAACTAAGCTACTAAAAAATTTGAAAGCAAATCACAACAGTAATGTAATTAACTGTTTTTTCATTAAACTGTGAAAGAACTAAGCTACTAAAAAATTTGAAAGCAAATCACAACAAAGAAAATATGCGGCACTTATAATTAAAAACTGTGAAAGAACTAAGCTACTAAAAAATTTGAAAGCAAATCACAACATACACCCAGCAAGTATTTCCATGCCTGTGACTGTGAAAGAACTAAGCTACTAAAAAATTTGAAAGCAAATCACAACACCAATGGTTCACATACTGCAACGATACAAACTGTGAAAGAACTAAGCTACTAAAAAATTTGAAAGCAAATCACAACTACCTCCTAATTTCTGCCTGGCCCTACCTAACTGTGAAAGAACTAAGCTACTAAAAAATTTGAAAGCAAATCACAACTAATCATGTTATGTAATTTGACCTAATCGACTGTGAAAGAACTAAGCTACTAAAAAATTTGAAAGCAAATCACAACAAACGTGCAGTGCGGAACAGGGTTATTTGACTGTGAAAGAACTAAGCTACTAAAAAATTTGAAAGCAAATCACAACCCTTACTGTTCCCACGACCTGGTAGTCGTTACTGTGAAAGAACTAAGCTACTAAAAAATTTGAAAGCAAATCACAACTAAACTTTTGTACGAGCTACTTCACTTAAAACTGTGAAAGAACTAAGCTACTAAAAAATTTGAAAGCAAATCACAACTGTATCTTTCAATATATGCGGCCCGTTTGGACTGTGAAAGAACTAAGCTACTAAAAAATTTGAAAGCAAATCACAACTACTTGCTACTGCCTTAAATGTTGCTAAGGACTGTGAAAGAACTAAGCTACTAAAAAATTTGAAAGCAAATCACAACTAACAAAGCCAGATCCATCGAATAAGACAACTGTGAAAGAACTAAGCTACTAAAAAATTTGAAAGCAAATCACAACTTACATTCAACAAGCAGCAACGGTGCATCTACTGTGAAAGAACTAAGCTACTAAAAAATTTGAAAGCAAATCACAACATAATCACCTGCTTCCCAAACTACATCAGTACTGTGAAAGAACTAAGCTACTAAAAAATTTGAAAGCAAATCACAACATACCTTTAAAATTATATGCACTTTCTCCGACTGTGAAAGAACTAAGCTACTAAAAAATTTGAAAGCAAATCACAACATTGAATGAGTTGGAGATTGGCTATCCCGAACTGTGAAAGAACTAAGCTACTAAAAAATTTGAAAGCAAATCACAACGCCCCAGCCGGGTTACGCCCTGGGCTATAAACTGTGAAAGAACTAAGCTACTAAAAAATTTGAAAGCAAATCACAACCCAGGAAGAATTTTACCAGGGCTGTTTTGAACTGTGAAAGAACTAAGCTACTAAAAAATTTGAAAGCAAATCACAACGCAGCCTGACGGGACCATATTTAAAATACACTGTGAAAGAACTAAGCTACTAAAAAATTTGAAAGCAAATCACAACACCTCCGAATTAATTTTATATGCAAAATCAACTGTGAAAGAACTAAGCTACTAAAAAATTTGAAAGCAAATCACAACAATGTGGCATAATGGGTACGCTAAGGCAATACTGTGAAAGAACTAAGCTACTAAAAAATTTGAAAGCAAATCACAACTACTTCGTAGATTGATAAATATTGTACAGGACTGTGAAAGAACTAAGCTACTAAAAAATTTGAAAGCAAATCACAACTTGTAACCATTCATTCTTTTTACTTCTACAACTGTGAAAGAACTAAGCTACTAAAAAATTTGAAAGCAAATCACAACGAGCAAACTTCGCAGTATGTAAGATGGGGTACTGTGAAAGAACTAAGCTACTAAAAAATTTGAAAGCAAATCATCCCTACGACATAGTAGGGATGAAAGAACTAAGCTACTAAAAAATTTGAAAGCAAATCACAACCTCAGTTACTGGCTGGCAATATACTGGCGAACTGTGAAAGAACTAAGCTACTAAAAAATTTGAAAGCAAATCACAACCCTTACTGTTCCCACGACCTGGTAGTCGTTACTGTGAAAGAACTAAGCTACTAAAAAATTTGAAAGCAAATCACAACTAAACTTTTGTACGAGCTACTTCACTTAAAACTGTGAAAGAACTAAGCTACTAAAAAATTTGAAAGCAAATCACAACTGTATCTTTCAATATATGCGGCCCGTTTGGACTGTGAAAGAACTAAGCTACTAAAAAATTTGAAAGCAAATCACAACTACTTGCTACTGCCTTAAATGTTGCTAAGGACTGTGAAAGAACTAAGCTACTAAAAAATTTGAAAGCAAATCACAACTAACAAAGCCAGATCCATCGAATAAGACAACTGTGAAAGAACTAAGCTACTAAAAAATTTGAAAGCAAATCACAACTTACATTCAACAAGCAGCAACGGTGCATCTACTGTGAAAGAACTAAGCTACTAAAAAATTTGAAAGCAAATCACAACATAATCACCTGCTTCCCAAACTACATCAGTACTGTGAAAGAACTAAGCTACTAAAAAATTTGAAAGCAAATCACAACATACCTTTAAAATTATATGCACTTTCTCCGACTGTGAAAGAACTAAGCTACTAAAAAATTTGAAAGCAAATCACAACATTGAATGAGTTGGAGATTGGCTATCCCGAACTGTGAAAGAACTAAGCTACTAAAAAATTTGAAAGCAAATCACAACGCCCCAGCCGGGTTACGCCCTGGGCTATAAACTGTGAAAGAACTAAGCTACTAAAAAATTTGAAAGCAAATCACAACCCAGGAAGAATTTTACCAGGGCTGTTTTGAACTGTGAAAGAACTAAGCTACTAAAAAATTTGAAAGCAAATCACAACGCAGCCTGACGGGACCATATTTAAAATACACTGTGAAAGAACTAAGCTACTAAAAAATTTGAAAGCAAATCACAACACCTCCGAATTAATTTTATATGCAAAATCAACTGTGAAAGAACTAAGCTACTAAAAAATTTGAAAGCAAATCACAACAATGTGGCATAATGGGTACGCTAAGGCAATACTGTGAAAGAACTAAGCTACTAAAAAATTTGAAAGCAAATCACAACTACTTCGTAGATTGATAAATATTGTACAGGACTGTGAAAGAACTAAGCTACTAAAAAATTTGAAAGCAAATCACAACTTGTAACCATTCATTCTTTTTACTTCTACAACTGTGAAAGAACTAAGCTACTAAAAAATTTGAAAGCAAATCACAACGAGCAAACTTCGCAGTATGTAAGATGGGGTACTGTGAAAGAACTAAGCTACTAAAAAATTTGAAAGCAAATCATCCCTACGACATAGTAGGGATGAAAGAACTAAGCTACTAAAAAATTTGAAAGCAAATCATCCCTACGGCATAGTAGGGATGAAAGAACTAAGCTACTAA
>MKTX01000016.1 GCA_001898465.1 Sphingobacteriales bacterium 39-19
TGCAGCTTCAATTTTGAGGATAGTATTTTTCGTGGCAGTGATGAGCGGCTTATGTATTTTCTCCAACTCCTTCACCGCAGCCGGGTCAGTGGTGAGTTTAAGTTCTTTTAAATTGCTGCGCAGGGCACTGAGCTGGGTGATATGCCGGTTACGCAAGGTGATAAGATCTTTCACTGCCTGTATGCCTTCATGCAGTGCTGCTGCGGGTTTTAGGCGATCGGCAAACCTGAGCGCATAGGTTGCCAACCGGCGGCTATCTACCTTATCGCTTTTGCCACGGGCAATGCCCAGGCTCCACTTTACCTGTGCTCCATTTTCGATACACAATTGAATTTGGTGTTTGTTGCAAAAACTTACGAGGCGGCGGTGATAAAGCCCAGTGTTCTCAATAACGAAAATAGTATTAGCATCAAGCGTAACGGACTCCTTGTTTAACCATGTTTTCATTTGGTGCAAACCAGGATCGGTATTGTCAAAAACCTTCCAGCGGGGCTCCGTTTTTTGTTCTCCTGATTGAGCAATAAAAGCTACATCAATTGTTTTTTTAGAAACATCGATACCAACATAAAATTTTCTGTTCATAACCTGTATTTTTAAGTTGACGAAAAATGAACTAACCGATTTTGCTGCCGGTTCAAGTCCTTAATAATGGGTATAAAATCCCTAATTTCTATCTGAACAAAAGGCGGCAAAAGAGTGGAGGAAGATTGCATCAGCCGATGGGTAAAAAACCCTGACGAAATAACCTAAAGCGCTTCCTCCACTGGTTAGTTTATCAACAAATTACTGTGAATAGTAAAAGAAAAAAAAAGCAAAAAAGAAAAAATAATAGTAGTAATAGAATTTAATCAATATTTTCATAGTGCAATGCTAAAGGACGAATATAAAATATCCCACCATCGGCAATACCTGCTCGTTAGCGGTCAGGCTATGACGACAAAACAACAAACAGACAATTCAGTAACCATTGATAAAAATTAAAATGGCATTTGAACCAGACAAAATAACCCAAGACCTCATTCAAAAAGCAGTTGAAAAAATTGAAAAAGAAAATATTCAACTAGAGCCATCAACAAAATTTGATGTAATAATTAATGGCAAAGCATATCCACCAAAAGAGATTATGAGATATGCACACGAACTATTGAATGGAGAACATATTTGGGAACGCAGTGGTGGCGAACCAACAAATAAATATTTTACTGCATTAGGTTACGAAGTAAAACCAAAACAAGAAAATCAAAAAATTGCTTATTACGTTCTTGGTGCGGCTTGGTATGGTAATGATGAAGCTCCAGACCAAACAGAAAGGTTTATTCAAAATGGAATTTGGGAAAATGGATATACGGATAAATTTTTAGACGTTGTGAATGGAGTAAAAATTGGCGACAGAGTCGCTATTAAATCTTCATTCGCTACTAAAGACAGAAAAAGCATTTTAAGAATAAAGGCTTTAGGGACAGTAATTGGAAATGATAAAAATGGTAGGGTTTTAAAGATTAAATACGATGAAAGGTTTCCTGCATTTGACTTAGAAGGCTACGGAGGTTACAGAAACACAATTCAAAAAGTCGTTGACGAAGACATTGACGGAATATTTAACCATTCATCAAAAATGAATTACAAAGAACAATACACTGCTTGGCTAAATAGCTCAAACGAAGAGGGAAGTAATAAAGCCGTTTCATACATAAATGCTATTGAATATCTATCTCAAATCACAAATACAGAAATTTTTGAAGAAACTAATCTCTCAAAACTTAATGAGCTATACTCTGACTTATTAAAGGAACAAAAAAATCAAAATGAAGGAGGAAAATATTTTTATCCAGATGCTCCATCTTATGGTAAAAACGGCTTCTATTCAGCAGCTATTAAAAGTTATTCTGACTTCATTAGACTATTAAACTTGCCTAAAACTCAAATTACGACAAAACCAACAATTAGTGATATGCCTTTAAATTCAATTTTGTTTGGACCACCTGGAACAGGAAAAACATACAACAGTATTGATACGGCTGTAAAAATCGCGGCACTTGAACATTATTCAGACAGCCACACTAATAATAAATTAGTTTTTGATGACTTGCGTAAGCATGGACAAATTGAATTTGTAACCTTCCATCAAAATTATTCCTACGAAGATTTTATGGTTGGCATTACACCCGATGTTACATCAGGCACTTTGCGATTCGATAATAAAGAAGGTATTTTCAAGCAATTATGCGAAAGAGCCAAATCAAATTGGCTTGCGTCAATCAACAAAAATGAAGTATCAATTGACTTCAATCTTGTATTCAATACTTTTTTCTCAAAACTGATTGAGGAAGAAGTAAAAGAAATTGAAATTCCAATGAAAAGTAAGGGTTACAAATTCAAAGTAACCTCCATAGATATTGATGATGGCAGATTAAAGTTCACCAAACAAAGTGGTGGAACTGGGCATGATTTACTCTTAAAAAATCTAAAAGCAATCTACGAAGGAACATTAGATTATGGTTTTGTAGGATTAGGTGTTTACTATTATCCTCTTGTAGAGCATCTTAAAGAATTTTCCAAAACACTTGAAAACCAAAATTCAGGTCAAGAACCATTAAAAAACTACGTTCTAATCATTGACGAAATAAATCGTGCAAACATTTCAAAAGTATTTGGTGAACTTATTACGTTGTTGGAAGACGACAAAAGACTTGGCAAGCCAAATGAATTGAAAATTACATTACCAAATGGAGAAAAAGAATTTGGCGTTCCGCCAAATCTTTATCTCATCGGCACAATGAATACAGCTGACAAGTCTATTGCTCTTATTGATATTGCATTGCGTAGAAGATTTGAGTTTATTGGTTATTATCCAGATTATGAAAAATTAAAGCCAGAAGCGAAAACATTACTTCAAAAAATCAACGAAGAAATTTACAAACTAAAAAATTCTGCCGATTATTTGATTGGTCACGCATATTTTATGAAAGACGAAGCGATTGAAACAACTTTAAGAAACAAAGTTGTTCCGCTTTTAATGGAATATTTTTCAGGAAAAACAAAAATTGTTTCAGATATATTTAATGAAACTGCTTGGAAAGTTGAATACGACACCACAAAATTTGATTGGATAATATCGCTACGATAGATGAAACGAACGTTGTTTGAATATGATAAATGGGTAATGGTTGAAGACTCAACTACTTTGTTTCATTCGCTAAAATCAATTTGGCGACAACGTAATTTCACGGATTTAACAGAAGAATTAGAAGAAAATGTAAGCGATAAAAACTATCAGCCATTCTTACGCTTTTCAAATAATGAAATTAGAGCAAACAATTACGTTGGCTTTATTCAAACAGCAAACGACTTAGTTGAGATTTATCCGAAAGTATTTCGCAATTGTCCAGACAAAGACAAAAAAGATATGCTTCGTCATATCTTTTTTTGGTTTAACTATTGTAGCAAATGGAAATTCCCTTTTAGCCAAGCACAACTTGACAGATTTTCCATTGATAAATTTCCTGAATTGATAATAAATTTAATTGCAACTCAATTTTTAGAAACTGTTTCAAATCAACCTTTGACAATGTATCAACCTGTTGAAGAAGCAATGCAAACGCCAAGAGGTTCAATAAATTTTAAAAGATACATTGCAAACAGTTTGGTAAGTGGAAATTTTCAAAATATAGAATGCGACTACGAACCATTTTTGTTTGACAACAAAGTAAATCGGGTAATCAAGTATTGTTCACGACTTTTAATGAATCAAACGAAGTTTTCGGAAAACGTTCAAATGCTTCAAGAAGTTGTTTTCATTTTAGACGAAGTTGAAGACATTCCGTGCAACAGTTACGAAGTTGAAAATATTACCCTCAATTCTTTTTTTAACGATTACAACAAAGTTCTTGACAGTTGTAAATTGGTTTTGAATCAACAACTTTATTCAAGCAATACTTACGACTTGTCGCAATGGTGCTTGTTGTTTCCAATGGAATACATTTTTGAAGATTTTGTTGCAGGTTTTTTAGCCGACAAATTTTCTTATGACTGGAAAATAGAATATCAAAAGTCAAATGAATATTTGTCAAGCAACCCGAAAGCGTTCAATATGCAACACGACATATTTTTGACTTCCAAATCAGCAGACAGACGAAAAGTAATTATTGACACGAAATACAAACTTCGTTCGTTCGACTTCAAAAACGACATTAAAAAAGGAATTGCACAAGCCGACCTTTATCAAATGACTAGCTACGCTTTTCGTAGAGGCTGCACAGACATTTTCCTTTTATATCCAAATATAACGGACGACCTAAACGAGCCAGACATTTTTGAAATCAATTCAGGTTTCAACTTAGCCGACAAAATAACAATAACCGCAATGGAAATTCCATTTTGGACAACAGAAAATTTAGACACAATGACATTAGAAACCAAATTATTCAACACATTGAAAACACAGTTAGACAAATTAAAAACAGAAAGCCCGAACCGCTAACAGGCGTTTGGCTCAATGGCGGGTGACGTGGTTAATTGAACATTCTACCTCGCATCAACTTTTGTGGTATATTGATAGTTTTGAACTCCGAAATCCGCCACTGCGCCAAGCGCCCAAACGTTAGCGGTCATGCCAAAGCGACATTTCGTTACTAAACAAAACTGACTAAAAAAAATAAAATGAGCTTGACACCAAGAGGAATGAGCATACAAGAAGCTTACCGATTATATCGGGACAATAGCTTTATTGTAAACCGTAAATATCAAAGGAAACTAGTTTGGACAGTAGAGGAAAAACAGTTTCTTATCGATAGTGTTTTGAAAGGCCTTCCTATTCCCTTAATACTTCTTGCTCAAATTGGAGATAAGAAGTTCGAAATAGTTGATGGCTTACAACGTCTAAATGCCATGTTCTCTTTTATTGAAAACGGGTTCGCATTTAATGACAAATACTTTGACGTAAATCAATTTGCTAGAGCAAAACAAATTGCAGAAGCAGGTGAGTTTTCATTTGAAACCGACCCTGAAAAATTATTGGACCCAAAAAATTGTGCTAATCTTTTGGACTACCAGTTAGCAGTGACTACTTACGCTGCCGACGATGAATCTATTGTAACTGAAATATTCGGGCGAATAAATTCTAGTGGTAAGCAACTTAGTTATCAAGAAAGGCGACAAGCTGGTTCAACTGATGATTTTGCGAGTATTGTTAGAGAAATTTCTTCAGAAATTAGGGGAGATTCATCAGGTGATATAGTATTATTGAAGGACATGCCCGCTATTAGCATTGATTCCAAACGTGAGAAGATTGGTTATGGGCTGTCAGCCGATGATATATTTTGGTGCAAGCAAGGTGTTATTTGGAAGACTCACCTAAGAGACAGTGAAGATGAAGAAATAATAGCTGACATTGTAGCATCAATAGTTTTTGGACAGCCTATACCAAAAAGCCGTGAATACCTTGATGATCTATATAGCTCAGAAGAAGAATTGCATAAGGAAGTAGTTCTGCAACTGAATAAGTATGGGAAAGAGAGAATTAAACATGAAATAAAAGTTACGTTCTCAGTTATTCGAGATATCCTTGAAAAAAGTAATCCAGTTCAAAGACTAAACAAGATTGTTAATCCTGGGAATGCAAATGCTATAAAGGCTTCATTCTATTCAATCTTCATGGCGTTTTATCACCTTGTAGTAAAAGAAGAAAAATCGCCAGATAATTACGATAAGATATTAGAGGCGGTGGCAGGATTGCAAAAACAGATGATAAGTACTGCTCATTATTCTACTACCGACGACCGCATTAAAAATATTGATAAAACAACAGGCCTAATTCAAAGATATTTTGTCAAAAAAGAACCAGCATTATTAAAACATGGAGCCGGGCTTGCTATCGATTTTGAAAACTCAATACGACGTTCAAAAATTGAAACAAACCGATATGAATGCAAACAGGGATTTGTGGATTTATCGGCTCAAAGGCAAATAGATAACAACCTGCAAAACGTAATAATTGAGACCATTTGCGGTATTGCCAATTTGGGACCCCATTCGGAGGGATACATTTTCATTGGTGTCGCTGATAAAAAGGCAGACAAAGACCGCATTGAAGCATTGGATGGAATTGTTGCTCAAAATATTAATACTCGCTATGTTGTAGGCATTGACAGAGAACTAAAATTTTTTGGTAATAAAGAAGATAACTACATAAACTTCCTTCTGGGAAATATTCAAAAATCAAAGCTATCAGAACCTCTTAAGACCCAAATGCTTTCTCAAGTTGATGTGGTAGATTACAATGGACTTACTGTAATTCGATTAAAAATACCCAGCCAAAAGGAATTATCATTTGTTGACAAAGATTGCTTTTATAGAGAAAACTCTCAAACAATAAAAGTCGAGGGACAAAGACTAATTTCTTTGTATGAGCTATTTAGAAATAAATAAGCAAGAATTTTCAGTAAAGCACGAACCGCTAACATTGCATTGGCAATATGGCGGGGCGACGAATATATTCTCAACATTTTGTTCAGTAATCAGCTTCGGTTTCTGCAGATTTCTATGAACTTTCCAAATCTATTTTTACTTCGTTTTTAAGCTGCCGAAATGCAGTTATTAACAAACGGTTTCCCATTCTTTACAACAGCAAAGGCACGTAATACAAGTTTGTTTCGTATGGCATTGATCACACTCATTTTATGTTTTCCTTC
>MKTX01000017.1:0-258989 GCA_001898465.1 Sphingobacteriales bacterium 39-19
AAAACAGGGCAAAATCTGTAAAAGATTATTTGGTAAGCAAAGGCATTGATGAAAGCAGGCTGAAATCTACAGGGTATGGCGAAACCAACCCCATTGCAGATAATAAAACAGCTGCAGGCCGTGCTAAAAACCGCAGAACAGAAATGACCATAAGAAATTATTAATTTCTTTTAAACTCAATAATAAAAAATCCTCTTGCCTTGGCAAGAGGATTTTTTTATGGATTCATTGTAAATGATGCGTTACTATAGTGAGAAATTCAAGGGAGGTTTAATCCGCAATCACCAGGTTGTCTTTTGAGTAATCTGTAATTTCATTATACAGGGTATCTCTTTCTATGGGTATTCGGTGGGCTTGTTTAATAAGCGCAACCAATTCTGAAGTCGTCATGGTAGGCGATTGTTCCTCACTGCCTGCCATTGAGTATATTTTTGTAGAATCATCAATGGTTCCATCAATATCGTTTACACCAAATTGAAGGCTGAGCTGGGCGTTTTGCCTGCCCAGCATGGGCCAATACGCTTTTAAATGGGGAAAATTATCAAGGTAAATCCGGGCAATGGCATAAAGCCTCATATCTTCTACTAAAGTACTTTCTGCCACATGGCTCATATCGTTATTTGAATTTCTGAATTTTAATGGAATAAAAGTATTAAAGCCATTTGTTTTATCCTGCAGGTCTCTCAATTTTCTCATGTGATCAATACGATGTTCATATTTTTCAATATGCCCGTATAACATGGTGGCATTGCTGGCCATGCCCAGGTGATGAGCTGCTTCATGGATATGTAGCCATCCTTCACCACTTACTTTATCGGCACATATTTGCGCTCTTATTTCCGGGTGAAATATTTCTGCACCGCCGCCGGGTAAAGATTGTAAGCCAGCTTCATGTAGCTGTTTCATCCCTTCTTCAATACTTAATTTCGCTTTCCGGAACATATAATCCAACTCTACGGCTGTAAACGCCTTTATGTGCAAGTCCGGCCTGTGTGCCTTTATTTTTTGAAGTAATTCAATAAAATATTTCATATCCATTTTAGGATGTACACCCCCTACAATATGCACTTCGGTAATAGGTTTGCCATCATAACTTTTTACTTTATTCAGCATATCATCGATGCTCAGCTCCCATCCTTCTTCACGGTGTGCATACAGGCGGCTGTAAGAGCAGAATTTGCAACTGAATACGCAAATATTTGTGGGTTCTATATGAAAGTTCCGGTTGAAATAAGTACGGTCACCATGCTTTTGTTCCCGGATGTAATTGGCAAGGCTTCCAACAAAACCCAGGCTTCCCTTTTCAAATAATAATAAACATTCTTCATCCGTAATTCGGTTTCCTTCTTTTACTTTAATAGCTATTTTTTTAAAGCCTTCCGGTAGGTTAGTATTTATTAATGTGTTTATCTGGCCACTCATCTTTTGTAATTTTCTGCAAATTTAAGCCATGTAGCCTGTACCCTAAAATTGTAATTCAATATTTAGGGTTTTATACAAAATAGCCGATAATTATTTATCTTACTCCTTCAATTACTGCATATGAATATAAAGTTTCGGCTAACGATCATGAGTTTTCTCCAGTTTTTTGTTTGGGGCGCCTGGTTAATCACCATTGGCACTTATTGTTTTAATGCAAAAGGATGGACAGGCGCACAATTTGGAGCTATATTTTCTACCCTGGCTTTATCTTCTTTATTTATGCCGGCCATTGCAGGCATCATCGCAGATAAATGGCTCAATGCAGAAAAGCTATATGGCATCCTGCATATCTTATATGGAGCGGTATTATTTTATGTTCCCCAGGTGAATGATCCCGATACCCTGTTTTATGTAATCTTCCTGGCAATGATTTTTTACATGCCTACCATTTCGCTTTCAAATTCTATTGCGTATCATATTTTAAAAAAAAATGGAAGTGATGTGGTAAAAGAATTTCCGCCTATCCGTGTATGGGGCACCATTGGCTTTATCGTAGCTATGTGGGTTACCAATCTTACGGGCAGTAAAGCCAATGCCAACCAGTTTATTATTGCTGCCATAGCTGCCATCATATTGGGTGTTTTTTCATTTACCTTACCTAAATGCCCGCCACAAAAGTCAATTGCCAAAGATGCCTCTATTATGGAACAAATGGGATTAACCGCATTTAAACTTTTTGCCGATCTTAAAACGGCATTGTTTTTCATATTCTCTATGTTCTTAGGGGCTGCCCTGCAGCTTACGAATATGTATGGCGATTCATTCCTGTCAGATTTTGGGAACATTGAGAAATATAAAGATTCATTTGTGGTGAAATATTCTACCATCATTATGTCTATCTCTCAAATTTCTGAAACCCTTTTTATTCTTACCATACCCTTTTTCTTAAAACGTTTTGGTATAAAAACGGTTATGTTATTCTCAATGCTGGCCTGGGTTTTAAGGTTTGGCCTCTTTAGTTACGGAGACCCTGCCGGGGGATTATGGATGATCATTTTATCTTGTATCGTTTACGGAATGGCATTCGATTTTTTCAATATCTCCGGATCTTTATTTATTGAAACAACAACCAGCCCGGCTATCAGGAGCAGCGCCCAGGGATTATTTATGATGATGACGAATGGGGTAGGTGCTTTCCTGGGAAGTGTAATAAGTGGTTGGGTAATTGATAAATATTTTACAACAGGCGGCGTTAAAGACTGGCACGACATCTGGCTGGCTTTTGCTATTTATGCACTCATTATTGCGGTGCTTTTTGCCCTGTTTTTCAAACATAAGCATGACCCCCATGCAGCCCCTGTGGTTGCAACACATTAATTAAAGCGGGATGAGAAAAAAGCTACCGGTTTCTCATCCCGTTATTTCTATAAGATAATAATTTCTCTTACCTTTTTGCACAAGCAAATAACGATTGTGTAAAAGCCAACTGGAGTTAATAGTATCGGTTGCGTTATTTACTTTTTTCCTGTTTATGCTTAACCCACCATTCTGAATCATTTTCCGGGCCTCTCCTTTGCTGCTAAAAATAGTGGTATCGGCCATGAGTTGAGTTACCTCAATCCCTTTTTCCAAAAGCTGTTTATCATATTCTTTCCTTTCAATTCCTTCTATTGCTTTTAAATCCTCTTCACTTAAATTTTCAATAGCTGCATTTGGGTTAGAAAATAATTTTGCCGTGGTTTCCCATGCTTTTTTAAATTCTGCTTCGCCATGAACGAAGAGCGTAAGCGTTTCAGCTAATTTTTTTTGCAGGATCCGTTCCGATGGGTTTTCTGCATGTTGGCGTACCAATGTTTCAATGGTTTCCCGATCCAGGAAAGTAAATATTTTAATCCAGTTTTGGGCATCGGCATCACTGGCATTTAGCCAAAATTGGTAAAATTGGTAAGGCGAGGTTTTAATGGGATCCAGCCAGATATTGCCGGTTTCAGATTTCCCAAACTTACTGCCATCGGCTTTGGTAATTAAAGGAGAGGTGAATGCAAATGCTTCACCAGCGCTTTTCCTGCGAATAAGTTCAGTACCGGTTACAATATTGCCCCACTGATCGCTACCCCCCATTTGCAACTTGCAATTTTTATTATTATAAAGCCAGTAAAAATCGTAACCCTGTATTAACTGGTATGTAAATTCTGTAAAAGAAATTCCGTTATCAGCTTCCAGCCGTTTCTTCACACTGTCTTTACTCATCATATAGTTTACGGTAATATGCTTCCCGGTATCCCGGATAAATTCCAGGAAACCCATATTTTTAAACCAATCAAAATTGTTTACTATTTCTGCAGCATTGGCTAAAGAGGGATCGAAATTTAGAAATTTTTCTAATTGTTTTTGAATACCCAATACATTTTTTTGCAATACATCTTCACTTAACAGGTTTCGTTCGGCACTTTTACCACTGGGGTCGCCCACCATACCCGTAGCGCCGCCTACTAAGGCAAGGGGTTTATGCCCTGCCTTTTGTAAATGCACTAAAAGTAAAATTTGAACCAGCCCGCCAATATGCAAACTATCGGCAGTGGGATCAAAACCAATATAAGCAGCAGTCATTTCCTTATTTAATTGTTCGGCAGTACCGGGTATTATATCCTGGAGCATACCCCGCCATCTTAATTCTTCTATTAATTTGTTCATACTCAAATAAAATCTATAAAGTGGAGTGCAAAAATGCCCCCTTTTTTTTAATTATAAAGAATTCCGGCTTATTTCATAAAAAATTGTGGTGAAGCAACTCTTTTGCTTACATTCACCTCTTATGTAAAAGCGGCTATCTTGATGGGAGCTTGCCTGAAATATAGTATTTTTGAATTTAGCATCGTATGGTATGGGTATAATCCATACAATTTGTTGGGTAAAACTACGTTTATCAGTATTAAGACCAATCCATATTCAAACAATAATCATATAACATGAAACAATGCATAGTTGCATTAACCTTACTGGCTCTGCTTTGTAGTGAGAAATCATATTCGCAATTTAGAAAATATTCTAACGAATTTTTAAATATTGGCGCCGGGGCCAGGGGGCTGGCAATGGGCAATGCACAGGTAGCCTCGGTAAATAATGCAACGGCGGGATATTGGAATCCAGCGGGCCTTACCAGTATAAAAGATAATCCCAGTGTATCGCTTATGCATGCTGAGTATTTTTCCGGCATCGCCAAATATGATTTTGCCTCAGTAGCGATTCCCGTACAGGATAATAAAAGAACCCTGGGGTTTTCATTGCTGCGTTTTGCAGTAGATGATATTCCAAATACTTTGTTTTTAGTGGAACCCGATGGTACCATTAATTATAATAATATCCAGGCATTCTCTTCGGCCGACTATGCTTTTTTATTTTCTTTTG
Source organism: Sphingobacteriales bacterium 39-19 (assembly GCA_001898465.1). Taxonomy (GTDB): domain Bacteria; phylum Bacteroidota; class Bacteroidia; order Chitinophagales; family Chitinophagaceae; genus Ferruginibacter. The sequence goes on from MKTX01000017.1 coordinate 4,831, forward strand.
CTCAAAATATAAAGGATGATGAAGATAAAAATATAAGTGTGGGCGCCAATGCAAAAGTTATTTATAGAAAGGTAGGCCATTTTGCTACCGCCCTTGGCTTTGGATTAGATGCAGGAATACAAATGAGAGGAGATAAATGGCGGATCGGGTTAATGGCAAGGGATATTTCAACAACATTTAATGCCTGGTCATTTAAATTTACTGAGAAAGAGAAGGAAGTTTTATATTTAACTAAGAATGACATCCCGGTAAAATCCACAGAAATTACAGCTCCCCGTTTAGTGCTGGGGGGTGCCTACCGCTTTCAATTTGGACGCTCTGTAGGGTTATTGGCAGAAGCGAATGTAGATGTAACTTTTGATGGAAAACGAAATACTGTTTTAAGCGGAAACACCGTGAGTGCCGATCCGCACCTGGGTTTAGAAGCAGATATTAATAATGTATTTTTTATTCGGGGCGGTATTACCAATTTTCAAAGAGCATTGGCAGATGAAGATACCCTCAATCAAAAAAAAGTATGGATTTATCAACCCAGTATCGGCGCCGGTTTTAAAATAAAAAATGTAACCATCGATTATGCGTTTACCAACCTGGCTAACCAATCGAATCCATTATATACACATGTAATTTCTCTACAATTAAATCTTGGCAAAAAGGAAGATTAAAAAAGAATTTCTATGAAGATGAAAAAATTATTATTTCCATTTTTGATCTTATTGGCATTTACTGCAAATGCACAGTATAATAATAGCTGGATAGATTATTCTAAAACGTATTACCGCTTTTCATTATTAAAAGATACCCTTACCCGTATTCCGCAATCTGTATTATCAGCAGCAGGGTTGGGTAATGTAAATGCAGATGAATTTCAATTATGGAGAAATGGGGTACAGGTAAGGTTATATACCTCGGTGAGTGGTGCGCCATTGCCTGCCAATGGATATATTGAATTTTGGGGGCAAATGAATGATGGGAAACCGGATAAAGCGCTTTATCGCAATCCCGATTTTCAACTTTCAGATAAATATAGTATGGAGAATGATACTTCATCCTATTTTTTAACGGTAAACCCCGGCGGAAATAACCTGCGCTATGTAAATGATGTAAATACCGCACCTTCTGCCCAAACCCCGGATCCTTATTTTATTCGTAAAGTAGATTTTTATTATAACAGCAGGTTTAATAGGGGCATGCCTTACCTGGCAGGTGAATGGGTATATTCTGCCAGTTACGATGAGGGCGAAGGTTTTGTAGGCCCCAGTGTAGGCCCCGGCCCCGGAAATGCTTTTATTCAGCAGGTACAAAATATGCATGTATATACCGGCGCACCGGCAAACAGTGTTTCAGTTTGGGCCAATGTAGTGGGTGGCGCTGCCTTAATCAGGAATGTGAAAATAAGATTGAACTCCAGCTCACTTTACGAAGTTCCCTTACCCTTATTTGGCTATGCAAAAATAAATATACCCAATGTACCTCTGTCTTATATCACAAACCCGGAATATGTAAGTTTAGTTGCTGAAAACGTAAGCTTAAATGGAGGGGCAGCCGATAATTACAATGTTGCTGCCATGGGTATTTCTTACCCGGCAAAATTTGATTTTGACTTACAGCGGAATTACAAATTTCAGCTGGCACCCAGCGCAACCGGTAATTATTTAGTGATTGATAATTTTAACTATGGTACTGCCGCCCCGGTATTATATAATATGACAGATGGGTTGCGGTACCTGGGCGATATTACATCTACACCGGGCAAAGTAAAATTTGTATTACCCGCATCTGCACAACCGGTAAGAGAATTTATATTGGTAAACCAGGAAGCCTCTAATTATTTTACCATTAATGGCTTAAGCTCTAAAACATTTACAAACTTTTCAAATGCTGCCATGCAGGGCGACTATTTAATTATAAGCAACCCTTTATTATATGATGATGGAAATGGAAATAATTATGTAGAGCAATACAGGCAATATAGGGCCTCTGCATTGGGCGGCGGGTTTAATGCAAAAGTGTACGATATTCATGAAATAATGGATCAGTTTGGATACGGTATACGCCGTCATCCCGATGGCCTGCGTAATTTTATATTGTGGGCCAAACAAACTTTTTCTACCCCTCCCCGGTATGTTTTTATTATTGGCAGGGGCGTATCGTATTACGATTACCTGGGAAAAGTAGATGATCCAAACTTAGACAAAATCTCAATGGTGCCTACATTCGGGTGGCCCCCATCAGATATTTTATTAACCTGCCTGCCGGGTACTTTAAAAAGTCAAATTCCCATTGGCAGGTTAAGCGCCATCAATGGTACAGAAATTGGTCATTATTTAGATAAAGTAAAAGAATATGAAGATGTATTGCGTGTACAGCGCCCTACGGTAGCCGAATCGGGCTGGATGAAAGATATCCTCCATGTTTCCGGTGGTAAAACGACCGATGAAGGAGCCCAGTTTGAAAGTTATATGAACGGGTATGCAAATATTGCAAGAGATACCCTGTATGGCGGGTATATAGAATCATTTGCAAAAACAAGTAATAGCCCTGTACAGGAAGCAAACAATAACAGGATAGCGGAATTATTTGCTAACGGGTTAAGTGTTGTTGGGTATTTTGGCCACTCATCTGCCAATACATTTGAATATAATTTAAGTAACCCCGAAAACTATCATAGCCAGGGTAAATATCCTTTCTTTAACGTAAGTGGTTGCATGGCCGGAAACCTATTTACATTCGACCTGCAGCGTATCACGGGCAATTCAATGTCATTATCAGAAAAATATGTATTGGCACCCCAAAGAGGAAGTATCGCCTTTTTAGCAGATACCCATTTTGGTATCCCTTATATACTTGATACGTACAATAGGAACCTGTACTATAATTTTAGCACCCGTATGTATGGGCAGGCATTGGGCGACCAAATACATGATGTAATTGAAAGAATGAATATTCCTAATATTGATCTTTCACACAGGCTGCATTTAGAAGAAATTACACTCCATGGTGATCCGGCACTTAAGCTTACCAATTTTGCCAAACCCGATTATGTGATAGAACAACAGATGGTATCTATTGATCCTAATATTATTACCGTGGCTGATAATAATTTTAAGATAGATATTAAGATGCGTAATATCGGCAAAGCTATTAATGATTCTATTAATGTAACGGTAAAAAGACAATTGCCTAATGATTCAATCATGGTATTATTCGATAAAAAAATATTAGCCATCAAGTACATGGATTCATTGCAACTGGATGTACCCATTTTACCAACCCGGGATAAAGGTTTGAATAAACTGATTGTAACATTAGATAATACGAACCGGGTAGATGAAGCATTTGAAAACAACAATACGGTTACCAAAGAATTTTACATATTTGAAGATGAATTAAGGCCCATCTCACCCTATAATTATGCCATCGTAAATACGCAAAATATTACCTTTTCAGCCAGTACAGCAGCGCCCCTGGGCGTAAGCCGAAATTACCAAATGGAAATTGATACCACCGAATTATTTAATTCTCCTTTTAAAAAGCAATATAATACCAGCACAGTGGGAGGCGTAGTAGATTTTACGCCAACCAATTTAAATTTTACAGATAGTACCGTTTATTACTGGAGGGTTTCTATTGTACCAGATAATCCCGGTGGCCAGCAAATTTGGAATACGGTTTCATTTGTGTACTTGCAAAATGGAGGATCGGGATATAACCAATCTCATTATTTTCAATTCCTGAAAAATTCCTATGCCGGTATGAGTTTGGGAGATGACCGTACGTTTACGTATGGTACTAAACCCATTTTATTTACGGTAAAAACCGGCCATAAGCCATATGCGAATGAAACAGATGATTATTCTATTGCTAAAAATAATGCCGTAGAACAATCCGGGCTGGCTGGCCCGCTGGTGACCAATAGTAACGTGTTGCGTTTTTATATCATTGATGGTAATACCATGAAGTTTTGGAAAAACCAGGATCGTGGTGGCGGAATGGGCCAGTATGGAAGTTTTGCCCCCCTGGGTATAAACCAATATTCTCAACTTGGCTTTTATCACTTTGATATATCTACACCGGCACACCGGCAGGTAGTTAAAAATTTCTTTGATTCCATCCCCAGTGGAAATATCATTGTAATGACCAATGCACCTGGCGCCGTGAGCGACTACAGGGCTGCGCAAATGAAAGCAGATGAAGTAACCCTGGGTACTACGGATATACTGTATTATAAGCTTAAGAATATAGGCTTCACCATGCTCGATTCTTTTAAAACGCATATCCCATTTATTTTCGTAACAGAAAAAGGTACCAATACGGCCATTATGCAGGAATTTGGTTTGGCTGAAAGTGATAAAATGTTAAGAGAGTTTACAGTTATTGCAAAAAATACGGATGCCTCTATGCAGTCTGATGTGTTTGGCCCGGCTTTACAATGGCAAACTTTAAAATGGAGAGGAGCTTCTACTGAATCGCCTTCTACCGATAATAATAGCATTGATGTAATCGGCATAAAGCCTGATGGCACAGAACAAACATTAACTACCGTGTACCAGGCGCAGGATACTTCATTAAGCTGGGTAAATGCGGTAACCTATCCTAAAATCCGTTTAAAATTAAATACACAGGATACTGTAAACTTAACGCCTTACCAATTGCGTTACTGGAGAGTGAATGGTAAATATGTTCCCGAAGGGGCGCTCATTCCTTCTCTGAATTTTGCCATACAGGATAGTGTGGCACAGGGCGACAGCATTCATTTCTCTGTAGCATTTAAAAACATCAGTGAAACAAATTTTGCTTCACTCATTAAATCAAGAGTAACGATACTGGATCGGAATAATAATCCAACCGTTATTAATATTACACCCCGCAAGGCTTTGGTTCCGGGTGATACCCTTATAATTTCCGGCGCTTTTGATACCCGCAACCTGGCAGGCATCAATACCTTTATTTTAGATGTAAATCCTGATAATGATCAGCCCGAGCAATACCACTTTAATAACATTTTATATAAAACTATTAAAGTAACAGAAGATCTCTTTAACCCGCAATTAGATGTTACGTTTGATGGGGTTCATATTTTAAGCAGGGATATCATTTCATCTAAACCCAATATTATTGTGAAATTGAAAGATGAAAGTAAATTTCTGTTGCTGAAGGACACGGCCTTATTAAAAGTGCAGGTGCGTTTCCCCGATCAAAGTTTGCATACCTATCATTTTGGTGATACCATGCGGTTTATACCCGCCGATATCAATGCCGGTGAAAATACTGCCACCATTGAGTTTAAACCCTACTTCCCGGATGATGGGGAATATGAATTCATCGTATCAGGAAAAGATATGAATGGCAACCCGGCCGGTTATTTAAATTACAAAGTGATATTTAATGTGATCAATAAATCAATGATTTCAAATCTCATGAACTATCCAAATCCATTCACTACTTCTACTGCATTTGTGTTTACCTTAACTGGCCAGCAAATACCACAGAATATGCGGATACAGATACTCACCATTTCGGGTAAAGTGGTAAGGGAGATTACGCAGCAGGAACTGGGCCCCATTCATATAGGAAATAATATTACAGAATACAAATGGGATGGTACCGATATGTATGGGCAAAAACTAGCCAATGGCGTTTACCTGTACCGGGTACTTACAAACCTGAATGGTAAGAAAATTGATAAGTTTGATGGCCGAAACAGTAATGGCGATGTGATTGTAGAATCAGTAAACAGTACCGATCGGTTCTTTAATAAGGGCTATGGTAAAATGTATTTGATGCGATAAAAAAAACAATGAATATTTAAACTGCCGGATCACCCGGCAGTTTTTTTATGCCCTTAATTCCCTTTATAGCAAGTATTTTAGTGTATGGGAGCCTTAATTTTGCAAAAAAAGGAATATGGCTAAAATAGCGATCAATATTGCAACAGGAAGTTTACAAAAAGAAGAAGTAATTGTGGGCATTGACCTGGGAACCAGCAATAGCCTGGTAGCTATCATTCATCCCGAAACGGGTAAGCCGGTGGCATTGAAAGAGCATGATAAAGATGGCAAACCTTCTTCTTCTTTAGTTCCTTCTGTAATCCATTTTTTAGATAGTGGGGAAGTGATCGTAGGCGAGGAAGCCAAAAAATATCTGGTAAGCAAACCTTTACAGACCATTTTTTCTGCAAAACGCCTTATGGGCAAAAGTTTTTCTGATGTAAAAGAACACGAAGATCAATATAGCTATAAAATAATAAATGATAATAAGGAAGCACTGGTAAAAGTACAGGTAGCTGATAAATTTTATTCACCGGTTGATTTTGGTGCCCTGATATTAAAAGAATTGAAAAGCCGGGCAGAACATATTTTAAAAACACCGGTAAACAAAGCGGTCATTACGGTTCCTGCTTATTTTAATGATGCCCAGCGCCAGGGTACCCGGGATGCCGGTAAATTAGCAGGCTTAGATGTACTCCGTATTATTAACGAGCCTACTGCAGCAAGCCTGGCATATGGCATAGGTTTACATAAAAATGAAAATAAAGTAATTGCCGTTTATGATCTTGGCGGCGGCACATTTGATATTTCTATTTTACGAATTACTGACGGCGTTTTTGAAGTATTGTCAACCCATGGAGATACTTATCTTGGTGGCGATGATATGGATATGGCCATTGTAAGATACTGGCAGGCGCAGTTACAAATTTCAAATGAACAGCTTCATTCAAATAAGAACCTGGCTCAAACTTTACGGTTACAGGCAGAAGAAGCAAAAAAAACAATAAGTACTCAGCAATCTTTTAATACCAGAATAGAGATAGGGGAATTAACCCTGTCACGTGAAATATTTAATGAATTAATAAAACCGCTTGTTACAAAAACCATTGAATGCTGTAGTAAAGCATTAAAAGATGCCCAACTTTCAAAAGATGAAATAGAATCGGTGGTATTGGTAGGAGGGAGTACAAGGGTGGCACTTGTAAAACAAATGGTAAGTGAATTTTTTGGCAAACCGGTAAATGATTCAGTACACCCGGATGAAGTGGTGGCATTAGGCGCAGCCATACAGGCAGATATACTGGCGGGCAATAACCGGGAAGTATTATTGCTGGATATTACTCCGCTCAGCCTGGGGATTGAAACTTCCGGCGGTTTAATGGATGTTTTAATTCCACGCAATTCCAAGATTCCATCGGGTGCCGCCAGGCAATATACCACGCAAATAGACGGCCAGGCAAATATGCGCATTAGTGTGTACCAGGGCGAGCGTGACCTGGTGAAAGATAACCGCAAATTAGCCGAATTTAATCTTACCGGCATACCGGGTATGCCTGCCGGGTTAGCAAAAGTAGAGGTGAAATTTATTATTAATGCCGATGGTATTTTAAAAGTATCTGCAAAAGAATTAAGAAGTGGTGTAGCCCAGGAAATAGAAATAAAACCCCAATACGGAATCACGGATGAAGAGGTAGAAAAAATGCTGATGGATTCGGTAACCCATGCCAAAGAAGATATTGCATTAAGAGCGCTTACCGAAGCAAAAACAGAAGGAGAACAACTATTAAAGACAACAGAAAGATTCCTGCAAAAAAATGCCGGTCAATTGTTGCCTGAAGAATTAACGAATACGGCAATCGCCATGCAAGCCTTACAATTAAGTATCACCATGAATGATAAAGACCTGGTGCATAAAAAAATGGAAGAATTGAATACGGTTAGCAGGCCTTACGCAGAGCGCATTATGGACAATGCGATAGCTAAGGCTATGAAAGGAAAAACAATCGGGTAAAAGGAAAAGGCTTAGTATGAAGCTTATTTAATTTCAAGTTTCAATAAGCTTTGGTTTCCTAAGAAAGCTTCTAGTTCATCGCCCACTACACATTCGCCCACACCTGCCGGTGTACCTGTAAAAATAAGGTCGCCAATATTGAGTGAAAAATAATTAGAAATATGAGCAATGATACTGTCGAATTTAAATATCATTTCGGCAGAATTGCCTTCCTGTACCGTAGTACCGTTGCTCAGTAATTTAAAAGTAAAATTTGCTTTTTTTTGATCGGGTGTTAAATCCAAAAATTTTCCAACCGCTGCAGAGTTATCAAAAGCTTTTGCTTTTTCCCAGGGCAGGCCTTTTTGTTTACAAATTTCCTGTACATCTCTTGCTGTAAAATCAATACCCACGGTTATTCCATTGTAATACTGGCCGGCATTGCGTTCCTGGATATATTTTCCATTTTTGCAAACTCTTAGTACCAATTCACATTCATAATGCAGCTCATTGGTAAATTCAGGATAATAAAATGGGGTATGAGGTTGCAGTAAAGCGCTCTTAGGTTTCATGAATATTATTGGTTCATCAGGTACCTCATTACCCAACTCTTTCACATGTTCTCCATAATTTCTACCAATACAAATTATTTTCATTTACCGATTTTAAGTTATAGGTTGCATTTAAACGAGCAATATAATAAAAACTGCTTAAAAATAAGCATTTTATACATATTCAGGGCATTGAATAAACCTGGTTATTTACAAGGGTCATGGTTCTTTCAATACCAATACTTGCAAAATTCTCAATAATTTCCACCGATTTTTCAATTTTAAGCTTCACTAATGGGAGCTCCTGCTGCGTCCATTTTCCCAGTACAAATTCGGCTTGTAACCCTTTCGGATAATTATTGCCAATACCAAATCTTAATTTAGGGTAATCTACAGTACCCAGAACGGCCTCAATATCTTTTAAACCATTGTGGCCACCTGCACTTCCGGATGCTCTTAACCTTATTTTTTCAAGGGGTAATGCAATTTCATCTACCAGCGTAAGGGTTTGTTGCAGGGGGATATTGAGCTTATCGAACCAATATTTAAAAGCTTTACCGCTTAGGTTCATGAAGGTGGTGGGGCATATTACCGTAAAGTGCCTGCCTTTCCATTTTACTTCTGCAACATAGGCCAGGCGGCCAATGGTAAACGCACCGGCATGTTTTTGTACAAAAGCATGTGCTATATCAAACCCAATATTGTGGCGGGTATTGGCATATTCATTTCCTGCATTACCAAGGCCTGCAATTAAAAATTTCGACATACTTTTTTTATTAATCAAAAGATGTTTTTAAGACATCTCATTAAGATGTTGTTGCAAATCGGCATCTGTTTTTATGAGTACATCCCTGGCCTTGCTTCCCTGGTTGGGCCCAACAATGCCGGCAGCTTCTAACTGGTCCATTAACCGGCCGGCACGGTTATACCCTAATTTCATTCTTCTTTGTAATAATGAGGTGCTTCCGGATTGGCTGCTAACAATAAGGCGGGCAGCATCTTCAAATAATGAATCTTTATTGTTTAAATCAAAATCTTTGGCATCTAAATCTTTTTCATCAATGTATTCGGGCAATAAAAATGCCTGGGGATATCCCCGTTGGTCGCCAATAAAATCAGTGATGCGATCCACTTCAGGAGTATCTACAAAGGCACATTGCAGGCGTACCAATTCTCCATTATAACTAATGAGCATATCGCCTTTACCAATTAATTGTTCCGCACCTCCCACATCTAAAATGGTACGGCTATCTATTTTACTGCTTACTTTAAATGCAATACGGGCAGGAAAATTAGCTTTTATGGTTCCAGTAATAATATTTACAGAAGGCCTTTGTGTGGCAATAATTAAATGGATACCTATGGCCCGGGCCAGCTGGGCTAAGCGGGCTATGGGCATTTCTACTTCTTTGCCTGCCGTCATAATCAAATCGGCAAATTCATCTACCACCAGTACAATAAAAGGTAAGAACTGGTGTCCTTTTTCGGGGTTTAGTTTACGGGAAACAAATTTTTCATTGTACTCCCGGATATTCCTGCAGCCGGCTTCTTTTAAAAGATCGTAGCGATTATCCATTTCAATGCAAAGGGCATTCAGTGTATTCACCACTTTTTTCGTATCGGTTATAATCGCATCTTCTTCTCCCGGCAATTTGGCTAAAAAATGGTTTTCTATTGTTTTATAAATACTCAGCTCTACTTTTTTGGGATCTACCAATACAAATTTTAGCTGCGAAGGATGCTTTTTATACAACAAAGAAACCAGGATGGCATTTAAGCCCACTGACTTTCCCTGGCCGGTAGCGCCTGCCATAAGGAGGTGGGGCATACTGGTAAGGTCAACAATAAAATTTTCATTATCTATTTTTTTACCAATGGCAATAGGCAATGAAAACTTACTTTTTTCAAATTTCTCCGAAGACAGTAAAGTCTTCATGCTTACAATATTCTTTTTTGTATTAGGAACTTCAATACCAATTGTGCCCTTACCGGGTATAGGTGCAATAATGCGGATGCCAAGAGCTGCCAGGCTTAAGGCAATATCATCTTCCAGGTTTTTTATGCGTGAAATCCGAACGCCTGCTGCCGGGATGATTTCATAAAGTGTAACTGTGGGACCCACCGTTGCTGAAATTTTTTGAATGATGATATCATAATTCTTCAGCGTATTGATAATTTGGTTTTTATTGTTTTCTAATTCCTGGGGGTCCTGGATAATTTTATCACTTCCATGGTTATCCAGTAATTCGAGTGAGGGATATTTATAATCCCTTAAGTCTAATATTGGGTCATAATTTTTAAGCTCTTTTCCGGTCGTTTTGGTTTCGGGTACATTCATTTCATCAGCCGGGGGTTCAGCAGATTTAATTTCCAGTTCCAGGGCCGAAGCAGGTGCTGTTGGTTGGGTAGGTGTAGCCGTTTCAAAAACTTTCACCACAGGTTTTTCTTCTGCCAAAACAGGGTTGTCTTCTTTTTCAATTATTTCAAGTTCCTGGTTAAATACAGGAGACTGATCGGGTATGTTCCCCATCGTACCACCGGTTTTTAGCGCATTTCCCATGGAGACAGGGGCCGTAGTAGTTTCATCTTCAGGAGCTGCTTCTTCAATCATTTCATTTTCAAAAGAATCACGGGCGGGTACCGGTATTTTTGATTTATTTAGAGCGAATGATGGGTTAAAACGCCAAATAACATAAGCCAGGAAAGTAACAATGATAACGGCATAGGTTCCTATTTGGCCAATTAATTTAAACAAATATTCTTTACTCATATCACCCACAGCGCCCCCCCAGGGGAATTCTGTAGTACCAGCTAATGCCGATGCGGTAACACTAATTAATGGCAAGCCAATGATGATGTATTTTAGATTGCGTACAATCGAAAATATTTTCTTACCAAAAAATAAATTAAAACCAATTACAAAAAAGAAACTGCAAATAAGGTAAGAGGCTACCCCAAATCCTTTGAAAATAAAAAAGTGGGAGATGTAAGCGCCAAAAGTACCCATCAGGTTTGCCACCTTGGTATCACTGGCCAATAATAATTTATAGCCTTCATGAAATACTTTATCCTGGTCTTCATCCCAGGTAAACAAATAGGAGGTAAATGCAATGAAAAATAAAAGGCCCAGTAAAATTAAGATACTGCCTGCAATTTTATGGGTACGCTCATCTGTGAGCAATTGTTTTACTTCAATGCTTTCTTCTTTATCCTGTTTTAAAGCAGTTTCTGATTTTATATTTTTTTGTGTTGCTTTTATTTTTTTAGCCATGGATATACAAAGATAATCAAATACTCAGCTGTGGTAGCTTTGCGAATGTAACTTCAATTGATTTTTTTACAAAGTACAAAGGATATAAAGTTTACCACAGTTGTGTATAATCAATATAACCAACCGGTGGTGAACCGATTTAACGGCCTGTTTTTCCTTTTGTATGAAGCCCCAGTGCCAGCATCAGCCAGCCGGCCATAAAACAAAGGCCACCCAGGGGCGTTATGGCTCCAATAGCGGTAAACCCTTCCATGTTTTTTACCTGCAAAAAAGTAAGTGCATACAACGAGCCACTAAATAAAAAAATTCCTGCTAAAAACAGGATACCTGCCAGGTACATTTTTTTGTTGGGGTACTGTGCATATAAAATCCCCGTTAGGATCAGTGCAATGACATGGTAAAACTGGTATCGCACGCCTGTTTCAAAAATTGTAAGGGTATGTTCTTGTGCAATTTTCTTTAATCCATGGGCAGCAAAAGCGCCCAGGGCTACTGAAAGGGCAGCTAAAACAGCGCCTGTTTGTAAAAAACTTTTATGCATGTTGTTTCTTATTCATGATCTTCTCAAAACTCATAGCATTTAAATCTGAAATGTCTAAGATCAGTGTTGCCTGTTCATAAAAAGGTTCTCTTTCTTTCATTAATTTTTCAATATAATAAATGAGTTCCGCTTCGTTTTTATCTTGTATTAAGGGGCGTGCGGTATCATCTGTTTTTATATTCTCCAATAACTCAGCGGGTTTTGCTTTTAAATAGATACTGGTTCCATTTTCCAGTATCCAGTCCATGTTATTATGGTAGCAGGGGGCGCCTCCTCCGCATGATATGATGCATTGGTCATACATAAGCATACTTCGCAGCATTTGAGCTTCAATTTCTCTAAAGTAGCCTTCGCCTTTTTGCTCAAAGATCTGTGCCACTGATTTTTTTTCTTTTTCTTCAATTACCTTATCCAGGTCAATAAAAGACAAATGTTGTTGGGCAGCCCACTCCTTACCCCAATAAGATTTTCCTGCACCCATAAATCCAACCAGGAAAAATCGGGACTGGCCGGTAAAAGGTATTTTTTTATTCATGATATGCAAAGAAAATAAATAATATACTTTCCTGTATAAACTTTTTTTACATCCGCATTAAAATAGAAGGCCGGGATGGCTGCGCTTATTTTTTTGATTTAAAATCGCCCCGTTTCCATGCTTTTATAAACTCGTTCCAGGCAAAGGGGTTAAAAATATTTTGTGGTGCAATTTGGCCGGCATAGCTGAGTTTATTGGCATATTGCCGCATATAATTATTAGAAGCTTCCCTGCCATCGGCGGGCAGCGAAGCCGAGAGAAGCCTGCGTGTAGCAGCATTATTATTTTTCCGGGCAATGGTTATATCGTCATCAGGCACTACGGTATTGGCAAAATCACGGGCAAATTGTTCCTTGGTAGGGCGTGGTTTTATAATAGTAGCAGGTAAATAAATGGTATCGTTTACCATAAGCTGGATAATACTATATTGATTTCCTGCCAGGTCTTTAGGAATTGATGCTAATACCGGTTTATAACCAATACTGGTAAATTCTACTTTGTCTCCTTTTAATACTACAATACTAAAAACCCCATTTTCATTGCTGATCGTTCCCCGGTTTTGCCCTTTTACCATAATACTTACGGAGGGTACCCCGTGTAAACTATCGGCCGTCATTACCACCCCGTATAATTGTACCACAGAATCCTGGAAGCTCTCAAACTGGGCATGGGCGGCTATTGGGAATATAAAAAAAGTAAATAAAAAGTATCGTAATTTTTTTTTCATGGGCTAACCCTGCTCTTTTTAAATGTGCTTTGTAGTACAATCTATGAAATACAAAGTAAAGTATGTTTTGGAGTTTTTCAATAATGTGAAATGGTATGGTAGAAAAGATGCAAGTGTGGTTTTCGAAAAACGAAACATATTCTCTACTTCTCAACAAAATAACGGTATCAATGGCTAATTTTGCGCCAGATACTTCATATTTAACAAATAATTGAACCATGACGAAGGAAGAAGTTTTAAAAGCATTGAGTAATGTACAGGAACCCGATTTGGGAAAAGATTTAGTTACCCTAAATATGATTCAGAACCTGGCTATAGAAGGCAGTAAAGTAAGTTTTACCATTGTGCTTACTACGCCTGCCTGCCCCATGAAAGATATGATGCGTACAGCGAGTGAAAATGCCATAAAACTCCTGGTGGATAAAGATGCTGAAATAAAAATTGATTTCACCAGTAAAACTTCTACCAACCGGGTAGATGCAAAAAAAATGCTGCCGGGTGTAAAAAATATAATTGCCGTAGTGAGTGGCAAAGGCGGTGTAGGTAAAAGTACCGTCTCTACAAACTTTGCATTGGCATTGGCAGAAACAGGAGCCAAAGTGGGATTAATGGATGCTGATATTTATGGCCCCAGCCAGCATATCATGCTTGGCCTAAGGGGAGAAAGGCCCATGATGAAAGACGATGGAACGGGTAAGGGGCAAATAGTACCCCTTGAAAAATTTGGAATCAAGATGATCAGTATTGGCTCTTTAATTGATGAAAAGCAAGCCGTAGTTTGGCGAGGCCCCATGGTGAGCAGCGCTATTCGCCAATTTGTAAGTGATGTAGATTGGGGAGAACTTGATTATTTAGTAATTGATATGCCGCCCGGCACCGGTGATATTCACCTGACCATAGTGCAAACTGTACCTGTTACCGGGGTAATTGTTGTTACCACGCCTCAATTAATTGCTCTGGCAGATGCAAAAAAAGGGGTAGCTATGTTTGGCCAGGCACAACTTAAAGTTCCTGTTATTGGGTTGGTTGAAAATATGAGTTACTTTACGCCTAAAGAATTGCCGGAAAATAAATATTATATTTTTGGAAAAAATGGGGGTAAAAACCTTGCCGAAGAATTTGATATTCCTTTATTGGGCCAAATCCCAATTGTGCAGTCTATCAGGGAAGGGGGCGATATTGGCGTACCGGTGATGTTAAGCGATGATGAGATTACAAAAAAATCGTTCAGGGATTTTGCAAATAATGCAACACGGGGAATTGCTATGAGGAATGCAAATTTGCCTGCTTCTCAAATCCAGGAAGTTTTAGTGTAAGATTTTATCCATAATTTTATCATAAACCCGGGCCGGCTTATGAAACAATCTTTTCCTGCAGTTTGTTTTCTTTTACTTTTCGTATTTATCAATGCCTGCCATAGTACCCGTAAAATCACTTCAAATACCTATGTGCCCATGAACTATTTTGATGTACAGGGCCACCGGGGCTGTCGTGGCCTGATGCCTGAGAATACGGTTCCTGCTATGATTAAAGCGTTGGATTTGGGCGTAACTACTTTAGAAATGGATGTTGTAATTACCAAAGACAATAAAGTGATCCTCTCACACGATCCTTATTTTAGTCATGAAATTACTACCAAACCCGATGGAAGTTTTGTTACCCGTCAAGAAGAAAAAGAACTGAATATCTTTGAGATGAATTACGAGCAGGTGAAACGCTATGATGTGGGTTTAAAAAACAATCCCCGCTTTGCACAACAAGAAAAAATAGCAGCCTATAAGCCATTACTTGCGGATGTATTTCAGGCCGAAATGGAATATATGAAAACACGCAGGAGGCCCCTGCCTGAATTTAATATTGAAACAAAAACAAACCCGGCTACCGATAATATTTACCATCCTGCCCCGGATGTTTTTGTGGATTTACTGATGGACCAAATTTTGCAAAACGGTGTTCAGGACAGGGTAACCATTCAATCTTTTGATATACGTACATTACAATACTTGCATCAAAAATACCCGGGTATAAAAACGGCATTGCTGGTTTCACTGGGAAATCAGTTTAGTTTTCGAAAGCAGATAAGCGACCTGGGTTTTACACCTGCCATATATAGCCCGGATTTCCGGTTGGTTACAGCCCACCTAGTTACAACATGTCACGATCAAAATATACGCATCATTCCCTGGACGGTAAACGATAAAAAAGAAATGGATCGTTTAAGATCATTGGGTGTGGATGGATTCATTACGGACTATCCAAATTTACTCGGGCCATAAAATACATTATTTAATTACCTCTTCAATTACTTTTCCTACGGTACCATTTGGCATTTGAATATGTAATAATGCGGCAATAGTGGGCGCAATATCCGTCATATATACTTCCCGGTTTAGTTTGCCCGGCTGAATGCCCCAGCCATAAAAAAGTAAAGGGATATGGGCATCATACGCATTCCAGGTTCCGTGTGTAGTACCCCGGGCTGTTCCACTAAAATAACCCGGCAGCGTCAACCATTGAATATCACCACTTCGCTTTTCATTGTAGCCGTTTATCATTCTTTCCCGCATAGGTTGCGCAATGGTTTCGTTCATAATTTGCGGTAATTCATAAACCCCGGATATAAATGGTTTTTTAAGTAATTCCTTTTTGATAATGGCAACGATATGGGCCCTGTTTTGTCCTGCCTGCTCAATGCCTTCATTATTCAGGTAAACCTGGTAGTTCATTATTTTAGTAATGGACTGGCTAAAGCCGGTAAGCCGGGAAATTGCTTCATTCAATTGCATTTGTAATTCTGAATCTGAATAGAAGCCAGCCGGAATTTTATTTTCTCGTAAAAAACCCGGTACATGGGCAACGGCATGATCGGCCGTTAAAAAAACAGTATAATTGCCTTTTCCTGTTTTTTGATCTAAAAATTTTAAAAAGTTTTCAATATCCTGGTCAAGCCTTAAATAAGTGTCCTCAATTTCAATGGAGTTGGGGCCAAAGGCGTGCCCTGCATAATCAGTAGATGAAATGCTAACACATAAAAAATCGGTAGCATCGGTAGCACCCATTTTTTCATTATCAATAACTGCTTTAGCAAAATCGAAAGTATAATTGGCGGCAAACGGAGTACACTTAAATGCCTCAAATTTCTTTTTGCCTGCCGAATCTAAATGATAGGGAAAAGTATTGCCCCTTATGCCGGTAATACCCGCCTCATAAGTTTTATCATCGGCTGTACTTTGGGTATAGGTATTAATTGGGTACAGGGTATTCCAGGTGCCTTCCATTGTTTTTTCAGGAATTTGTTTTGCATTATAATTATTTACCCAGGCAGGCAATTCCTCCATATAGTAGTTGCTGGTCATCCAGTTGCCGTTATCGTACCAATAAGCAGCATTGGCGCTATGGCCGGCCGGAAAAATGGCGCCACGGTCTTTGAGCGCAATACCGATTACTTTACTTTTAAAATTGCTGGCGAGTCTTAATTCATCGGTAATGGTAGTGGTCAATAAATTAGCCGGGCTCATCTTACCGGCTTTTTCAGCACCACCTACTGCACGTACACTGGTATCTTCACTACAATACATATTACGGTTCAGGCTCCTGTCGTACCAGTTATTGCCAATAATTCCATGTATAGCCGGTACACTGCCTGTATATACACAGGTATGGCCTACTGCTGTATAAGTAGGTAAATAGGGTAAAAATGTATTTTCACAACTAAAACCCTGGTTTAATAAACGCTTAAAACCTGCCGGGCCAAAACGGTTGTAAAACCGGTATAAATAATCCCACCTCATTTGATCTACCACAATTCCTACAACTAATTTTGGCTTTTGAAGGCCTTTATTTTTAACTGCATTACCAGTTTGCTGGGCCATTAAGGGTAAGCTGCATAAACAACTTATAAAAAATGAGTAAAATATTTTTTTCATAGTAAAACCATTTCGTTCAAAGATAAGCGGCTTTTCAAATGGCCAGATTAATCTGACGCCAATTTCTTAATTTTGCTTCGTTTAAAATTAATTTATTACTATATATACTTATTAAAATGGCAGATCTATTTGAAAAGATGATAAAAGATGGCGGTCCGCTTGGCCACTATATGGACAGGGCACATGGATATTTTGCATTTCCAAAATTAGAGGGCGAACTGGGACCCCGGATGAAATTCAGGGGCAATGAAATGATTGTATGGAGCCTGAATAATTATTTAGGTTTAGTAAACCATCCCGAGGTAAGAAAAGCGGATACTGAAGCAGCAGCAAAATATGGTATGGGAAACCCCATGGGATCCCGGATGATGAGTGGGAATACAGAATTACACGAACAACTGGAAGCGGTGATCAGTAAATTTGTAAACAGGGAAGATGCCATGTTATTAAACTTTGGTTACCAGGGGGTGATGAGTTGCATTGACGCACTGGTAAACCGCCACGATGTAATTGTATATGATGCAGAATCTCACGCCTGCCTGGTGGATGGAATGAGATTACACATGGGACAAACTTATGCTTTCAAACATAATAATATTGAAGATTTTGAAAAGCAAATGATCCGTGCTGAAAAAATGATTCAAAAAACCGGTGGTGGTATTTTAGTAATCACCGAAGGTGTATTTGGTATGGATGGTGAACAGGGCATAGTAAAAGAAATTACAGCCCTTAAGAAAAAATATCAATTCAGGATACTGATTGATGATGCGCATGGCTTTGGTTATATGGGCCCCACAGGTGCGGGTGCCGATGAAGCCCAGGGATGCCAGGCAGAGGTAGATCTTTACTTTTCTACGTTTGTGAAAAGTATGGGAAGCATAGGGGCTTTTATTGCTGGCCCTAAAAATATTTTAATGTACCTGCGCTATAATGTACGCTCACAAATATTTGCAAAAAGCCTTCCTTTAATTATTGTAGAAGGGATGATGAAAAGGATGCAAATGCTTACCGAAATGCCGGAGTTAAGGGAAAAACTGTGGGCAAACGTAAACCGTTTGCAGCAAGGGCTTCGGGATCGGGGATTTGATATTGGAAATACCAATAGCCCGGTAACCCCTGTATTTATGAAAGGGGATGTACCCGAAGCAACACAAATGGTAATGGACCTCAGGGAAAACTATCATATTTTTTGTTCTATTGTAGTATATCCTGTAATTCCAAAAGGTGATATCATTTACCGGCTGATACCTACGGCCGCACATAGTTTTGAAGATATTGACGTAACACTTGATGCCTTTGAAGCAACTAAAAAGAAATTAGATGCCGGTGCTTATAAAGCAGATAAAATTCCGGATATGGCAGAAAAAGTATAACGATTTACAAACACCAAAAAAAGATGCGGCATACGGGATGCCGCATCTTTTTTTTACATGAGGCTGTCAGGTAAATATTTTTCAAAAAAAATATTTCTTCCCCGTTTTTATTTTTATTTATTTTCCATCGCTCATAATCTGCCTTTTTGTTTTACCAGATAGTTTCAGTTTTATTCTCATGTATCGCAATTTTCCGATGCGGGAATCATGAAAAACTACGTTGTACCCACCGTAAGATTTCGCTTTTACTTTCCTAAAATCCCCGATCTTAAAAGATTTTAGCGTTTTACACAATAAGCCACAATTTTTAAAGTTATCCTTTGAATAAGATCTGTCCTTATTCTTATGAAACCTAAGAAAAACCTATTGTATGAAACCTTTTTACCTCTTACGTAACCAGAATATTCTGTTGATATTCGTCTTCAGTTTATTATTCAGTGTACCGGTGCATGCACAACAAACATTAACCCATATTGATGGTTGGAATGCATATGTGCATCTGCCGGATGATTACAATGATGGCACTATGCGTAAATATCCACTTATATGCTTTGTACCGGGTGCAGGTGAAGTGGGAACCGATGCTTCAAAATTACTTGTATATGGCCCGTCAAAATTTGTTGCGAGCGGGCATAATATGCAATTCAATATAAACGGGGTAACCGTGAAGCCCATCGTTATTTCTATTCAGCCTGCTTCAGGCTGGCCTTCTCCCGCTGCTTTAAATGCAAAACTGGATTCTATTATGTTGCGCTGGCGCTGCGATCCTGCCCGGATTAATGTAACCGGCTTATCTATGGGTGGCTGGTCATGGGATAATTTTGTAGATGGGTATAATGCTTCGTATAGTGCCAAGATCGCCTCTATTGTGGCAATGAGTGCACCGCCGCCCGATAATACAATTCCCAATATGCGTGACTTTGCCATTGGTGGCGGACGCTGGTGGGGTTTTGAAGGTACCCAGGATTATAGACTTATGGACATCATCAGGGATACATTAAATAGTGCTTCACCCGGTTCGGCCCGCTATACAAAATATATAGGTGGACATTGTTGCTGGAATACCTGGTATGATCCTAACTGGACTGAAAATGGTGAAAGCATTTATACCTGGATGTTAAAACAATATCGTCCTGAAATTTCAGGTACCGTAAATCCTATTGCAAATGCAGGCAGGGATACCGCATTTGCCACTTCTATAACCGCTTTTGATTTATTAGGCAGTGGCTTTGATCCCAATGGATTGAATTTAGAATATAATTGGAGAAAAATACAGGGCCCTGCTGCCGGCTTTAGCTCTACCAGTGATCCACAAGTTTCATTATATAATCTTGAGTTTGGCTACTATGCATTTGAGCTGAAAGTAACCAATACCCTGGGCGGCGTGGGCTTAGATACAGTATATGTTTTAAATGGAAAAAATGCTTTACCAGTTTCGTTAACGCAGTTTACTGCAAAGCGCCAGGGAAAATCTATCCTGCTAAACTGGCAGTCGGATAATGAAATTAATTTTGATCATTATGAAATTGAGCGAAGTGCAGATGGCATTCATTTTAGCCAAAAAGGAATTCAACTTCCAAATGGAAATGGAACTGGCATAGCCCGGTACCAGGCTGTTGATCAAACTCCATTAGCAGGAAGGAATTATTATCGGTTAAAAATTGTAGACCGGGATGCATCATTTGCATATAGTAAAATTGTATTTATTGATACGAAATCGGATGCAACCATTGATATAAAAGCCTATACCGGCCAAAAAGGAATTCTTAAATTATTTATAAATGCGCAAAGTTCAATAGAGGGAACCCTGGTATTTACGAATACCATCGGCGCCACTTTATATGATACCCCTTTAACCATTAATGCAGGAGAAAATACCCTGAATATTCCATTTAATTATCAAAAGGGCACATACTATATTAGTTTCATTACTCCCGGATCAAAAAATACCATTGGCATCATTCAATAGCAGTGAAATGATTTTAGGAATAGAAAAATTTGAAAGTGGGCATTGCCCACTTTTTTTATAATCAATCTTTATTCACAAAAACTTTTATATACTATACTGCAAATCCTTTCGTTTATTTGTAGTATTTAAAAAAAGGATATAAGTAATACCCAATTAATAACAAACGAATTTATTAATTTCGTAATCTAACCCGAAAATATATATCATGACAATGGAATGGATTAGCATTTTAAAATGCCCGATAAGCCAGGCTGACCTACGAGTTTTAACTGCTTCTGAAATACTTGATTTAAATGCTAAAGTAGCCAATGGCCAGTTGTGGCAAACAGATGGCAAACCCATGACTACTCCTTTAGAAAATGGATTAATTGGGGTGAATGGAAAATACATTTATCCCATCATCAATGAAATATTTCTTTTATTACCCGATCTTGCAATCGTTGATTCTAAAGATAAAATATTGGGTGATAGCCTCAGCGACGATAAAAAACTGGTAAAAGACTTTTACGACAACAGGGGATGGCATATTACAGAAAAAGGAGATTACGAAGATGCCGATATATTTGAAGACCTGCGCCCATTTGCACAGGATTATATTACAAAATGCCACAACCGGGTAAACCGTTATTTAAACCCTTCGGGTACCTATATGTTGGATGCTGCCTCGGGCGCATTACAATACCAGGACTATCTTCAATATTCTGAAAATTATAAATACCGCATTTGTGTTGATATGTCGTTCCAGGGATTGGCAGAGTGCAAGAAAAAGCTGGGTGAAAAAGCCATTTGCCTGCTTTGTGATATGACAAACCTGCCCGTAAAAAGTGATCAGATAGATGGCTTTATTTCTTTAAATACCATTTATCATATACCTAAAGACGAGCAGGTAACTGCCATAAAAGAATTATACCGGGTTTTACAAAAAGGCGGTAAAGGAGTGGTCGTGTATGATTGGTATAAACATTCGCCATGGATGAATATAAGCTTACTTCCATTCAGAGGAATAGAATTTATTCGCCATCGGCTCAGGGGCCTGGCAGCAAAAGCAGCTGGTAAAAATAAAGCATCAAAAAATCTTTATTTTTTTGCACACCCGTATGAATACTTTAAAAAGCATTTGGATATTCCGTTTAAGTTGGTATCCTGGCGTTCCATTAGCGTTCCTTTTATGAAAGTGTACACACATTCCTGGCTGTTTGGAAAACAAATACTGGAGAAGATTTATCGTAAAGAAGAGAAAGATCCGTTTACTTGTGGGCTGAAAGGCGAATATCCCATGTTTGTTTTCGAAAAATAAGGCAACAGGTTAAGTGTCCCTGTTTTTTACAATGGTGAATTTCTGCTTCAGCTTCATAAAAGGTTTTTCGTAAATCTCGTAAGATAAACCGGCAACGATTGCAGTAAGGAGGGTACACGATATAGGATATATAAAATCATACAGCAATGTTGTTTTTTGTGGTATTAGTTTTAAAAATGCAAATAATAATAATTGCGATACGGTAGCATGAAATACGTAAATACCATAAGAATATTTACCCAGGCTTTTTAATATGGGCTTCTCTAAATTGATAAAGAAGTGCCCGGTAGAAGCAGCTAATATCAGGTAAGCAAAAAATATTGCCGGGGTAGTAGAAAAGAAATATTCCTGTTCAAATGCTGGCATGGGCAGCACTTTAATCATATATAAGGTAACAAAAAGCGCTGCACCCACTTGTATCCATTTATTTTCTGTAAAAGGTTTCACTTTTACATACAAGTCTTTTCTAAAATACAGGTAAGCAGCTAAAGCGCCTATTCCAAAATTATCAATGCGGCAAAGCGTAAATAGGTATAAAGGGTTATTATTATTAAAGTCAACATGTTTTACAAGATCCAGCCACCGCATAAAAAATTTGGAACCAATTCCTATTACAATAAATGCAATAATGACATACATCATTTTTGGAAACCATTTTTTTACCAGTAAAGGAGCAAAAAGATAAAATTGTTCTTCAATACAAACTGACCAGTATAATTCTATAATCCCCCTGTTTAACTGGCCAAAGAGCAATTGAAAATTGATACTAAAGATGAGGAGGAAAAATAAATTTGTAAACTCCGGTGTGTTTACCGGTGTGCCCATTAGTTTTAAAATATAATCTATACCAAATATGAGTACAATCCCAAAGCCCAGGTATAGTGGCCATATCCTTAAAACCCTTCGGATATAAAAGCTCTTTACATCAATCGTCTTTTTCATTTCATGTTCTGCAAAAAGCAGGTAAAAAATAAGGAACCCGCTAAGCACAAAAAATAAGGTAACGCCATAACTGCCAAAATCTTTAAAATAGGGTAGAAAGTGATTGGGTAAATTTTTACCTGTGTCAACTTTATACTCAGCTGTATGTTGCAGGATTACCAGAAAGGCAGCAATAAACCGGATACCATCTAAATTTTTAAAATAAACTCTCATAAATGGTTCATGATTTATTTTTTTATTTCCTCTAACCCGGTGGTTACGGAATGTTTGGTAGCTACCGATACTTTATTTGCTTTCGCAGCTTTGGTAAGTGAGAGTATTTGCATGCTAATAAACCTGGGGATGTGAATTATAGATTTATATAAATTTTTATCTGCGCCGGTATTTGCCAATGCAATAAAAAACGCCAAAATAAAAAGCAGGAAACAAATTACCCAGGCCCAGGCAAACAAGCTATTGGTAAAGAGATTTATTAAAAAGAAACTGCCTGATAGTAGTAACAGCAGAAACAAAGGAGGCCTTAGCAATACAAATCCGAATAATAATTGGTTTAAGCTAAAGTTTTTAAGACCCTGGCCGAAAATTGTAAATCCAAATCGTACATACCGGAACCAGGTGTTATTCCACCGGGCCCTTTGCTTTACTAATTGATCTGCATTGTCAGTTTTCTCATCATACACAATGGCTTCCCCGGCAAATGCAATCCTGTATTTGTTATAAAGAATTTCTTTTTGTAAAATTTTGTCAAAGCCGGCGCCACTGCTCTTTGTTTTATCTAAGAATGATTTGTATAATGCTGTAGTAAAAGCCATCCCGGATCCCGAAAGCATGGCAGAAGAGCCAATGGCAAATAACACCATACGGTCATAAAATAAATAGTATAATTCATTCAGCGCATCTACCGATGCATATGCTGTATTTGTATTTTTTGCTTTACGCACACCTTGTACTGCCTGGTAGCCTTCTTTAAACCAGGGATTCAATGCTTCAAGATAATTTGGCGCCACTAAATTATCACTGTCAATGATGGTAACAATAGTATGTTGTCGTTTAAAATGTGTTATGGCAAGTACATGTGATTTTAACTGGTTGGCTAAAACGGTTTCGGGTTTTATAATAACCAGTTTTTCATGAGGCGGATAAATTTCTCCCTCACCGCAATTATCTGCTACCACGTAAATTATAAATTGAGGATAGCTTTGCTGTAATAAAGATGCAATCACATTTTTTAAATTCCCGGCATAGCCATAAGCCGTTACTATTATGCCATAATCAGGATTAATGCCAGTGAGTGCCGGCGACACTTTTCTTTTACCCGCCCATAAAAATACCAGGTAGCTAAGAAGCGGGAATACGAGTATAATAGCCGTAATTCCCTGGATTATTAACCATATATCATAAATCACAGTTCCCATGATGTAAGCGCTGTCTGTTTAATATAAGTTCTTAACGGTTTTGTATATAAAAAATTTCACGCTAAGTAAACCTAATTCAGGTTTTCTTTCAAAACCTTTTCATATACTTTTAATGTTTCTGTTACTGTATTCTCCCAATTAAATCTTTTTACATTTTCAAAACCTAAAGCCTGTAAGTTTTGGCACAATTCCGGCTGCGTTACTACTTGCTGAATGGCATGGGCAATTTCACCGTGGTTGTAAGGATTTACCAATAACGCTGCATTTCCTGCAATTTCAGGAAGTGAAGTGGTGTTTGATGTAATAACCGGTGTGCCGCAAGCCATACATTCAATAATGGGCATTCCAAAACCTTCAGAAAATGACGGGCAAACAAATGTAATTGCATTTTCGTACAATAAAGGCAGGTCATCGGGGTGTATATATTCGGGTAAATATAAATAGGCCTGAATTTGTTGTAAATTATGCTGAAGCAGTAAATCCAGTATTACTTCTTTCCTGCATCCTGAAATAACGAGGTTTACCGGGTTTTCATTTTCTTCTACATATTTTTTAAAACCCAGTAAAACACCCAGGGTGTTTTTTCGGGTTGCAGTATTGCCAAAATGAAGAATGTATTTATTAGGAAGCTGGTATTTATCAAAAAAAGAATTGTTCTTTTCTATATTGCCTTCCATCTTAAACCGGGGGTTCACGCCATTGTAAATAACAGTGATCTTTTGTCCGGGAATCTGCAGGGCATTCATTATTTCCTGTTTAGAAAATTGCGAAACGGTAATAATGGCTTTTGCTTTTTTTGCAATACGGGGTACAATAAATCTCCGGTATTTATTCCCAAAATTTTGATACGCAGAACCTGAGTACTCATTTTTATTCATGTAAATTACATCATGAATGGTTACTACCAGCGGTATTTTTGTAAACAGCGGCGCTGTATTAGATGTGCAATGCAGTAAACGGGCGCCTAGTTTTTTGGCAACCCCGGGCATTATTATTTGTTCCCAAACGGGGTAGGGTTTTACCGGAATTTTAATGACGGATACATTTTCAGTATCCTGCAGGCATTCATCTTCATCTGCTTTTACTAAAACTTTAAATTGTACACCGGATTTTGTTTTTTGCAACTGCCGGAGCCAATGTAAAGCAGCCACTTCCATACCATACTTTCTTTTACGAAATAATCTTTGGGTCTCTATACAAATAATGTTCTTCATATTTACTTCACGTGCTTTTATGGGTTAGGTTCCACCAAACCGCCTTAAGGTAAGCTTTTAATAATGCCGGCTTTCTTTGTATGATAAAATGAAAAATAATTTTTGGGAAACTGAAAATGGAATAAAATAAAGAAAAAATAAGTAACTGGGGAAAACTGCCATTTCTCCGCATAAATAAAATACGGTTCCGGTTTAAATAATACGTTTTTAATGTACTGTCTTTACCTACACTCATAGATTCTTTATGATAAATAACGGCCTGCGGCTGGTAATATATTTTATAGCCGGCATTCATTATCCGCATACTCCAGTCCCATTCTTCGTAATACAAAAAAAACGTACCGGGAAACATCCCTGTTTTTTCGATAACTTCCTTTTTTACCATCATGGCACAGCCATGCGCCCCATTCGTATAGCCTGGGGTATTGTATTGCCCTGTGTCTTTTTGTTTATCACCTATACTATGGGTTCTGCCTGTGTACATGTTCATTTTTTCGAAACCTGCATATTGAATGGTATCCGGGTGGCTGAAATATTTTATTTTAGGGCATGTAACGCCGATAGAAGCATCCTCATAAAAGGGTTCTAATAACTCGTCAATAATACCAGGTGTAAGTTCAGTATCGTTATTTACTATAAAAAAATAATCACCCGATGCCTGCTTTATTCCCCAGTTATTTCCTGCTGCAAAGCCCAGGTTTTTTGAACTGACTAGAACTTTTGTATGCGGATAATGCCCGGCATTTATTTGAGATTGGGGATTTATAAGAGAGTTCATATCACATACCAATATCTCATAATTGGGATATAGTAAATTACGGGAACTTTCTAAAAAGCTACAGGTAACATCAGTTCCATTCCAATTAAGTGTGATGATGGAAACTTTAGGCTTGGTGTGAACAGTGCTCATGAGCTGCAAACTTACACATTCGTTTTTTGTAAGATAGCAGATGGCGTTTTCATGATAATTTTAAAATCGCCGGCCAGGCTGCGGGAACGTGCATAATCAATATCAAGTGAGATCCTTTCTTCGGTACTCATATCTTCTTTTCCACGTTTTGAAATTTGCCAAAGGCCGGTGATCCCAGCCGGGGCCATAAAGCGCTCTGCCCACTCATCGGTTGTTAAACTTACGGCTTCGTATAAAGGCAGTGGACGGTTGCCTACAATACTCATATCTCCTTTCAATACGTTTAATAATTGAGGTAATTCATCTAAACTGGTATTTCGTAATATTTTACCAAACCGGGTAATGCGGGGATCGTCTTTTATTTTAAAAAAAGATGGGTTTTTTGAACCTTCCCGGGCATATAAGTTCCGGTCGGCTAATTCATTTACTTTTTTATCTGCATCTGCCACCATGCTCCTGAACTTATAAAATTTAAATATTTTAAAACCCTTACCGGCCCTGGGCGAGCTGTAGATGATAGGCCCTTTGGATTCGATTCTGATGATGAATGCAATTATTAAAAGGAAGGGTAAAAGCAAAACTATTGCGGTTAGGGAAACGATAATATCAAAAAGACGCAATAGGGTATTCCCAAAATTAAATTTTTCAATATTCGCCTTTTCTTTGTTGCTGGTATGCTTCTGAAACTTTTTAATCAGTCTTGCTTTTTGGGGAAGCTTGTTATAGTGCCGTTCCAGGTTTACAATATCATCTACCAGCCTTTGCTGGTAAAGGCGTTTTATTTCACCGGGAGCTACTGCCTTTTCACTATATATGATGGGCGTTTTTTCAAACCGTGTATTGGCTTTCCAGATTTTAAATGAAATGAGATCTTTATAATTAAGAGGCATATCTAAAATAATCAGCCCGGGTAAGTAATCCTTCTTGTCTAATAATTCAATAGCCTCATCAAATGTTTCAACAAAGTTGCTATTTGGAAAATATTTACGATAAATATCGTTACCAGGAATATTGGCATTGCCTATGAATAAAAATACTTCATCGGACATACCATCACACTCCATGGCATCCCCCCCTAAATTCTTTGATTTAGTTGTGGTTTGCATATACAACAATTTACTATTATTTCACCTAAAACGATAAGGTAAGCAGGTTTATTTGGTGAGATATAAAAAAATTAGAAAATATTCAGGTTAAACGGAATTTTCCTTTTCCTGGCCTTAGCACCGGATTTGCTTGTGATATTACCTATTTGATTTGATAAATATACGGGATCAAAGGGCTTAGATACAAACAAAGAGGCACCGAGTTCTGTAGTTTTACTTTTAAAATCTTCATCAGATGAATTAGAAAGTACAATTGTATTAATGTTACTCAATACAGAACTGCTGGCAATATGCTCTAAAAATTGATAGTTATCACTATGTTCATCCGGAATGTCAAGGATAATTAAATCCTTTTCTGCAGATGTTTTTAGATAATTAATGGCGTCTGCGCATGAGGATGCCCGGGTTACGGAGTAATCCTTTTTTAATACAGTGGATAATAAATACCCCATGGCACTACTATCTTCTACTGTTAAAATTTCTTTTTTTACCACTTGTAAAATTTTTTGTTATTAAACATGATGTTCAAACAATAATCTTTCAAGGGGATAACTTGGAGAGATACGGCTATTCGAGTACTACATTAATACACTAAGGTATTATCGATAATACAATGGATATAAGAAATTCAAAAAATGCTTAGACGTAGATTTTTGCAGTGTTTCAGGATAGGTATTGGAAATTGTGAAAAGAATATGAAATTCTCTTGCAGGATGTAAAGCTATAATAAAAATTGGGTTTACAAAACTTTTTTCTGATTTTTTTAAGATTGTTAAAAAAAATCAGGCTTTTCGCTTTGCTTTTTCCCAAAGAACAGATTGTTTTTTATTGTAAAACCGGGCCAATCCTATGTATAAGGCAAGATTCATAAAAACAAAATAATAGGGGACATACAATAATTTAACTTTAATATTTTTTAAAGAGAACAGCCAGCCGATGAGGGCAGCTCCATAAAATAAGCATTGGGCCCATAAAATGTAATTGTATAAAGAGCCCGCTTCATAATAATAAAGTAATATATTACATATTAGCATGAGTGGAAGTAAAAAAGGACAAATGGCCCAGCGTAGTACACGGTGAGAAATATATTGAAAAGACAATTTCCCGTATGTAAAGATATTCAGCAGGTCTTTTAGCATAACCATGGATTGAAAACCACCGGCACTAATCCTGATTTTCCTTTTTTGTTCTTCACGCATAGAATGGGAAGGCGCTTCGGCTGCAAAGGATAGCGGTTCATATACTACCCGGTACCCTTTTTTCGCAATTTTTAATGAGATTATAAAATCGTCAAGTAATACATCATTGCCTGTAGGCTCAAAAAGGGCGGTTCTTACAGAGAAAAGCTCGCCCGCTGCACCCACTACTGAGTAAAATGCCGAATCAAGCCGTTTTAAATAAGATTCATATTTCCAATAAAGCCCTTCGCCTGCGCCGGCAGCATTCTCTTTTCCTGATATATCCACTACTTTTTTCTCACCCGCAACAGCTCCTACTTTTTCATCTGCATAATGTTTCACAATCTCTTTTATACAATCTGTATTTAAAAATGTATTGGCATCGCTAAAAATAACAATAGGCGAGGTTACTAATGGCATTATTCGGTTAATGGCAGCCACTTTGCCTGCCCGGCCCGGTTCATAATATAATGTAATGCGAGGGTGTGATTGTATTATATTTACAGTATTATCGTTTGACCCATCTGCCACAAAAATGAGCTGTAGCTTATCTTCAGGATAATTTAGTGCAAAGCAGTTGGCAATTTTGGCCTCTAAAATATCCTGTTCATTATAAGTAGCAATAATTAATGAAACCGGAGGCTCAAAAAAAGGGAGGGCGGGGTTTTGTTTTTTAGCATTAACCCTTTTTAATTTTATCCATATCCATAGCAAGATTCCATAGCCGATATAACTGTAAAAAAGGATAAAAAAAGAAACCCAGAAGAGGGTTTTAATAATGAGCATATTTCAAAATTAAGCGAAAATAAAATGGATCCCGGGTTTTAACAAAAACGAAATTTTTGAAAAAACATTACTTTTTTTCTCAAATTTATTTGTATAAATCAGAAAAATAGATACATTTGTTCCGAGTTTATTATTACCTCTTATACTCCGTCCAAGTTTCTATTCAAAACTCCTCTGTTTAAAATCCCCGCATTGTACTCTATTACAAAGAAAGTAATCAGTGTGTGCATGAATCCAGCCAATAAATCATTTTAATATTCAATTCCTGTAAGGCCACCTCGAAACACTTATATATAATACAGGATGAAACATACACTTTTACGATTAGCCTTTTTTACCATTTTATTAGGTGCTATGCATATTGCAAATGCACAAACCATGAGCCCCGCAGATCCTAACTGGGTGTTTACCGGTACCAATAATCCCGGCCAGCCAGCCTGGAGTAATAATATTATAAAATGGGGCCATACAAACCGGCTGGGATGGAACCCGTATAATGTGGGTTATAAGTGTTATTATTATAAAGGCATGGTTTTCAGGTTGAAATTTCCTAAAACATACCAGCCTGGTGTGAATGACGGAAAAAAATACCCCATCTTTATATTTTTACATGGCATGGGCGAAAGAGGCACCATTTACGATAACGAATACCAATTGTTACATGGAGGCCAGATTCATCAGCAAAAAGTGGATGACGGAACCTTTGATGGATTTTTATTTTATCCGCAAAGTACAGATGGCACTTTTGCCGGTAGTTTTCCATTATATAATGATATCATTGATTCTTTAGTTCAATATAATAAGGGAGATGTGGATCGTGTTATTTTAAGCGGGCTTTCCGGCGGGGGCCAGGCTGATTATGAATATATGAATGCCTACCCCAAAATTTTTGCCGGTGTGCTTCCTATCTCTGCTGCCAAAACAGATTACTTTCCACAATTACATAATTATATAACCATTCCTATTTGGCTTACCAATGGAGGCCAGGATACCAACCCGGCACCGGGAGTGGTAACGGAGCTTATTGATTCATTCCGTGCACAGGGTGGGTTAATAAAACAAACTTTCTACCCGCCCCAGGGCCATGGTGTGTGGAATAGTTTCTGGTCAGAGCCAGATTATTTTCCTTATTTACCATTGCAGCATAAAGCCAATCCCTTGGTTTATTTTCAGCACAATGAATTTTGCTCTAATGACCCTGTAGGCGCCAGGTTGGGTTTACAACCCGGGTTTTATGCCTATGAATGGCAAAAAGACGGTGTTACTATTGATACCGCCACATCTAGCGAATTTATAGCTCATGAATATGGTACTTATCGCTGCCGTTTTAAAAGGACTGCCACTTCCAACTGGTCCGACTGGTCACCCAACCCGGTAGTGGTTTCGGTAAAACAAGCTACAGTAACGCCACCTATCACCATTAATGGAATGTATAGTAATATACTTCCTGCTCCTGACGGAAGCAATACGGTTCCCCTAATGGTACCAGCTACCTATGCATCCTATGAATGGAGGCGGGTAAGCGATAATACATTGGTGAGTACCACCAATATTTATAATGCTCCTGTAGGCCAGTATAAAGTAAAAGTGAATGAACTTTATGGTTGTAGCAGTGATTTTTCACCCATCTACGATGTTATTTCTGCAAATGGCATCAATACACCCGATGGGGTTACCAATGTTACAGCTACTACCGTTTCGAGCAGTACTATAAAAATTGACTGGAACGATAATCCAAACCCGGCGAATAATGAAACGGCATTTGAAATTTATCATAGCAAATCAAGTGGTTCCGGTTATTCGCTCGCAGGTAAAGTAGGTACCGATGTATTGACTTTTAATGATCAAAATTTAGATCCCAATACTACCTATTACTACATCATCAGGGCAATTAACTTAAATGGTGCATCTGGCATCAGTAACGAAGTGGATGCTAAAACTTACGGAGACAATCAGCCGCCCAGTATTCCCCAAAACCTAAGGCGGGTTTCCAGTAGCACTACTTCCATTAGCCTGGCCTGGGATCCCTCAACAGATGATTACGGGATATACAAGTATGACCTGTATGTAAATGGCGTAAAAAGATACATTACAGAAAATAATTACTTTACCGTAAATGGGTTAACTACCGGGCAATCTTATGCATTTTATGTTCGTGCCAGGGATATCAGTGGCAATACATCCGGCGCCAGTAACCAGGTAAATGCCTATGCATTATTATCTGGCTTAAGTTATAAATATTACGAAGGAACCTGGAGTTCACTACCGGATTTTAATGCACTTACCCCGGTTAAAACAGGGGTTACCCCAAATGTTTCCTTAGACCCAAGAAATGTGGATGACTTTTTTGGATTTCTATGGCAGGGCTATATTAATATTCCAGTAAGCGCTACGTATCAATTTGGTATTCAATCAGACGATGGTAGTAAACTATATATTAATACAGCCTATTCAGCCGGTGCAACCCCTTTAATAAATAATGATGGTTTGCATGCCGAACAATTGGTAACAGGAACCATTAATTTAACCGCTGGTGTTTATCCCATTGCGATCACTTTCTTTGAGCGTGATGGAGGAGAAGCCATGAAATTAATGTGGAGATCCGTTACGGCCGGTATACCCACGCTTACACCCATTCCGGATAGTGCATTTTGGAACAATACAGTACCAACCGTAAATTTATTACCGGCTACTCCTTCTAACTTAACCGCAACAGCCATTTCCACTTCAAAAATAAATTTAAATTGGATTGATAATTCTTCTAATGAAACCGGATTCCAATTATTCAGGTCGGCTTCTGAGAGTGGCCCTTTCCAAAGTATTAATATCAGCCCGGCTGGCGCTACTTCGTATACAGATTCTGTAAACTTAATGCCGAATGTAAAATATTGGTACAAAATAAGGTCGGTAAATGACTATGGTGTATCTCCTACGATTTATAATTTTGAAGCAATCTGGAATCTTAATAACAATTACCTGGATGCGAGTGGAAACAACCGGAACCTGAGCCCGGTAAATAATCCTATCTTTTCAACTGACAGGAAGGAAGGATCCCATTCTTCAACACTCAACGGATCGAACCAGGCAATAAAAGTTTCAATGCCTGCTAACAATTTCCCCGGCGATGCATACAGTACACGTACCATTGGCGTTTGGATTAAAGCAAAAAGCAGTACGGTAAATAAACAAAACAGGATCATATATGATTTTGGCGGAAAAGATAATGGGTTGAGCCTGCGGTTTAATTCAGGGGCTTTAGAAGCAGGTATTGCATCTAACAATGTAAGAAAAAAATTAACGGTAAGTAATTTGTTAAGCTTACCCGGGTGGAATAATGGAGGATGGAACCACATCACACTTGTATATAATGTAAATAATCTTACCCTTTTTGTAAATGCAGTACAGGCGGGTACTACCTCTTTAACTTTTTCATCGGTAGGTATAACCAATGATCTCTCTAGCCTGGGTGCAAGTACCGGAAGCAATGCATTTAATAGTTCATCAACTTCCTCTAACCTGTCAGCAGGTATTGATAATATTGTAGTATTAAAAGAAGCTATTAATGCGGCAGATATTGCCTCTTTTATGACTTATACTTTGCAAAGTGATACCACTTTTGCATTGCCTGCAATACCTGCAGCGCCATCCGGGTTATCGGCTATGGATAGCACTACATCAAGTATATCATTAGAGTTTTATGATAATTCCAGCAATGAAAACGGTATTGAAATTTACCGATCAGTAAATAATAATACAACATATCGTTTGCTCACCACTATTCCCGCCCACGCCGGCTACCAGGTGAATTATATTGATAGTAATTTATTTGCGAATGCAGCTTATTATTATAAAGTACGTGCCGTAAATGACGGAGGGGCATCAGCCTATTCAAATGAAATTTTAGCAAATACAAAGAATAATTTGCCTGTGATTGTATCTACCAATCATTACAGCATGAAATATGGCACTACCGAAACGCTGGCAATTCATGCATCGGATCCGGATGAAGAAAACCTTACTTTCAGCTTTACAGATATATTACCGGATTTTGTGAGTTTTGCAACTACCGGAAATGGAAAAGGCAGTTTTACTTTTACAAATCCTTTAGAGGCACAGCAAGGGAATTATACCATTGGAATTGTGATTACCGATTCGCATGGCGGTGCCGATACCATGCAATTTATATTAACTGTAAATGATAATAATATACCGGTAGCCACCCTGGTACCCGATAAAAATGTAGATGAAGGATCTGTATTACTGGTTCCGATTATCGCCAATGATGCAGAAGGAAATACAGGATTGGTATGGACCTTAGATGAAGCACCATCATTTGCAAGCATTACCGATACAGGCAATGGCACTGCTACGATCAGGTTCTCACCTGGTTTTTCAAATGCAGGGGTCTATCATATTACAGCACGAATTACCGATTCCCAGGCTGCCTATAGTACCATCACATTTGATGTAACAGTTAATGATCATGATCCTGTATTAGAAACCATTTACAGCAATATGGAATATACTGCACCTACAGCAGCGGCTCCCTGGAATAATATTTATGGCGCTGTAAATAATAATCTTTTAAATAGTGATGGCGTTGCCACTAATGTAGGGCTTGACTTTGTAGGAGCAAGCTGGTGGAGTAGTGTGGGAGCAGGGGCTGTTACCGGAAATAATTCAGGTGTATATCCCGATGCGGTGATACAGGATTATTTGTTCTGTGGCGGCTATGGCGGATCGGTAGATACCATTGCAATGACTTTCCGTGGCCTTACCCCCGGTGCTACATACAATGTAACCTTATTTGGAAGCAGTAATTGGGCAACCTTTGCCGATAATGGAACCACTATCTATGATTATAAAGGCACATTGAAGCCGCTTTACATTCAAAACAATACGAGCAAGACTGTTACATTTAGTAGTTTATCACCCGATGTAAATGGCAAAATTGCTATACGTATGTATAAAGCAACTGGTTCACCCTATGCAGTCATCAATTCTATAGTTTTACAAAAATCTTTAGATGATGGTACTGTACCGGCAATGCCTGTTCAATTAAAAGCAGTTGCATTAGATAATGCAGGGGTTTTACTAACCTGGAAAGATGTGGCATATAATGAAAGTAGTTATACAGTGTACAGATCATTAAATGAAGCGGGCCCTTATGCCGCATTAAACCCCGGTGCATTTAATGCCAATGATACTACTTATACGGATACTCAAACCGAAAGCGGGGTACAATATTTCTATAAGTTAGAAGCCGTAAACGGAAATGGCAGTTCTGGTAAAACAGCGTTTGTAACAGTAGTTACCACAAACAGGTTACCGGTTATTGCAAGCTTAAGCAATATTTTTGTAAATGCAGGGCAATCTGTAAATACAAATGTTTCTGCAACAGACCCGGGTGACGTAGTTACACTAACTACAGAGGGATTACCGGTTTTTGCTTCCTTTACACCGGGTGCCGGTGGTACCGGTGTTATCGCTGTTTCACCGGGGCTCAATGATATGGGTACATACCATGCAACATTAATAGCTACTGATAACCGGGGAGGAGCAACCCGTAAAGACTTTAATATTTATGTTACAGATCCAGTAATGCGAAATGTGTACCTGAATTTTGGGCCTGCGAATGCAACTCCAGAACCAGCTCCATGGAATAATTTATTAAGTTATCCCTTCAATAATACCATGATTAGTAACCTGGTGGATGATGCAGGCAACAATACC
Organism: Sphingobacteriales bacterium 39-19; assembly: GCA_001898465.1. Lineage (GTDB taxonomy): Bacteria > Bacteroidota > Bacteroidia > Chitinophagales > Chitinophagaceae > Ferruginibacter. The sequence continues at coordinate 40,066 of MKTX01000017.1, forward strand.
GGGTTTAGTGTAAAACTTTTAAGCGCATGGCAGGATAATTTTAACTATGGCATGGTTACCGGTTATAATAATGGAATATATCCTGATAATGTAATGAAAACAAGTATTTACACCCAGGAAAATACGGCTAAATCAATTCAAATTGCCGGATTAAACCCGGCTAAGCGATACAATATTGTTGTATTTAGCAGCCATAATGCCGGCATTAGTTCCTTGTTAACAATCACCAGTGGCTCCAGTACCACATTAGAAGGTATGTATAACAATAATAAATCGGCCCAGTTAAATAATTTAACGCCCAATGCTTCAGGCATCATTACCGTTTCATTATCCAAAACCAGCACTATTAAATATTTAAACTTAAATGCACTGGTAATACAGGAATATGCAGCCAGTGTGCCTACTAATTCTATTATTCGTCCGTATAATTTATTTGCAGAAACAATTTTAGATAGTAGTAAGGTTAAACTTACCTGGAGCGATCAAAGTAGTAATGAATTGGGTTTTGAAATCTGGAGATCTACTTCTCAATACGGTACTTACAGTTTAGTTACTTCTGTAGGGGCCAATGTTACCACGTATACCAATACAGGCCTGGCTCCCAATACCCGTTATTTTTATAAAGTAAGATCATATAGGAACCCTTCTTATTCAAGAATATATAGCAGCTATAGTAATATTGCCACTGCTATTAATTCTCCCCGTATTGTATATGTAAATTTAAATGTGGAATCAAATATGGCAGGGCCTGCTCCATGGAACAATACGACTTCACCCTCTACCCAAGGGACAACTTTCCCTGATTTACTGGATAACCAATCAGTAAATAGTGGTGTAGAAATGGAAATTACAAAAGAGTTCAATGGTACAGGTTATACCGGTAGTGCCGGCCCGGGTTTATTTCCCGCAGTAGTTATGCAAAGTAATTATTGGGGCGATGCTAACCAGTTATGCCAGGTGAAATTTAAAAACCTGGATATCACAAAAAAATACCGAATTGGTTGCTTTGGTAGCGCAATCTTCTTTGGGTATGCTACCGCAAACTATACTTGCAATGGATACACAGTACAATTAAACAGTTACAACAACAGCACTGAAATTGTGTACCTCGATAATTTAGTTCCGGATGAATCAGGAGAATTGGTTGTTTCTGTAAAAACAGCGCCAGGTGAACCTTATACCTTCACCAGTGCATTTACATTAGAATCTTATACTGACGATGGCAGTTATACACCCATTACTACGAATAAGGTAACTACCCCGGGCAGTGAAATTTATAATACACCGCATATCAGTACAGCAAATGAAAATCCACCGGCTATTACACAAAATGATATACAGGCCAGAACTTCAGCTGCTTTACAGGACAATACCAGGCAGGGCGAAAATATAAATGTATTCCCAAATCCTTTTACCAATAAAATTGAGGTAGAGATCAATACAGAAAAAGTAGGTACATTCTCCATCACACTTATAGATATGAATGGCAGGCAGGTTTATAAATCGGCTGTGACCCATGCAATAAACGGAAAAAATAAGATCAGCGTAAATTTACCCGGCGGCGTTACACTCGCCAGGGGAAGTTATTTATTAAATGTATATACTGACGGTAATTTAAGCAAGTCAGTAAAACTTCTAAAGATCAACTAGGAAAACCTAAAACTAAAAGATTCTGGCATCATCATGATGCCAGATCTTTTTACTTTAACTTTGCTCCAGACCACAAAAAATTAATTCTATAATGGATTTACTCTATTTTCTTAAAGTACTCTTTAGAAAAAAATGGATTATTCTCGGCCTTAGTATATTGGCTGTAGTCGTTACTTTTCTTCTCTTACTGAATAAAAAACCATTGTACGAATCGGTGGCCCAATATTCCACTGGGTTTACTGCCGAAACTATAAAACTGGCAGATGGTACCACAGCAATTGATTTATTTACCGCCGATGTAAAATTTGATAATGTAATTGCCACTATTAAATCACCACAGGTAATGAACCGGGTATCCTATACATTAATGGTACACGACCTGGTGAACCCCGCAAAAGCATACCGGCATTTAAATGAAAAACAAAAGGAAACAGGTGCATACAGGGGTATCAATGCCGATACAGCACGCAGAATTTTGATGGATAAACTAACATCTAACCAAATACTGCAACCCGATATTCCTTTAGAACGGGTTTTGGTAGAATATTTAAAATTATACCGGTATGATTACTTAAGCTTATTACAAGATATGATGGTAAGACGGGTAGACAGGACCGATTACCTGGATATTTCATTTCAATCAGAGAACCCTGAACTGTCTGCTTCTGTTGTAAATAATATTGGCAGGGAATTTTTAAATTATTATAAAAGTTTAAACTCGATGCGTACTGACGAATCTGCAGAGAGTTTGAAGAGTATTATGGAAGGCCAGCAATCCAAAGTGGACAGTTTAAATAAGCGGTTGCTATCAGAAAAATTAGCACAAGGCACCATTGATCCTGTGAGCCGTACTACTTCGGCAATGGAAACGGTAAGCTCATTAGAAGCCTCTTTAGCAGAACAAAGAAGTAAATACAATGAACATGCAAACCGGCTGCAATACCTGCAAGCACAATTAAATGCATTACAAAGCGGAAATAATAGTTCGGGCGGTTCTAATAATAATGCAGAAGTGGTAAGGCTCATGAAGAAAAAAGATGATTTAACGGCAGAACTGGCACGCAAAGGAGGCAATGATGCAGCCCTGCAGCAGCAAATAGATGACCTGAGATCAGAAATTGTATTGAAATCGAATAGCGGGGTAAGTAAAACAAAAAAATCAGAAGATGTTACTGCTTTAACCAGGGAGATCAACGAAGAAAAAGCGCTCATGAATGCGGCATCTTCTACCATTAATGAATATACAGCAAGTATTCGTAAATATATGGGCATGACCAATGTGAATGCAGGCAGTGATGTAAAGATGGATGTAATAAAAACACAATTGGACATGGAAAATAAGCAATTGAACAATGTGATGGAGAAATATTCACAGGTGCAGGGGCTTTCAAAAGATGATCCTACGGTAAACTTTATTCAAACCCGGGTAGGGCAGGTAGCGGCAGAACCTCAATCAAAGAAAACTTTCTTAAAAATGTTGCTCTCTGGCGCTTCTGTTTTCTTTTTGTCTTCAGTCCTGTTTTTGTTTTTAGAGATTTTTGATACTTCTGTAAAAATGCCTTCTTTATTTAATAAACTTTCAAAAGTAAAAGCCAGCTCCATTTTAAATAAAGTAAACTTTAAAAAAGATACCGCTTTTTCGCTCATCATGTCAGATGAAACATCCATGAAAGCTAAAGGATTGGCCGTATTTAAAAATAATATCAGGAAATTACGTTTTGATTTGCTTAATAGTGAAAAACAAGTGTTTTTATTTACCAGTACAAAAAATAAAGCGGGTAAAAGCACAATTATAGAAGCCCTGGCTGCCAGTTTATTGCTAAGCAAAAAATCTGTGTTGATCATTGATCTGAATTTCATGAACAATACCCTTACTCAAAAAATCGGTGCTAAACTTATGATTGAAGACCTGGCTGCCCTAAATAAAAATTGGGGTGCCTTTCAATCACAAAAAGCAGCTACAGATACAGAAGGATTGTATATTATCGGGTGCCGGGGAGGCAATGTAACCCCACTGGAAGAATTGTACAATATTGACCTCCACGCATTCTTAGATGCTATGAAAGATAAGTTTGATTATATACTTATTGAGGGAGCATCGTTAAATTCTTATGCAGACAGCAGGGAAATTGCCCGTTATGTGGATGGTATATTTACCGTTTTTTCTGCTGATACCTCGATAGGTCAGATGGACCGGGAATCCCTGGATTTTGTAGCTGAACATAAAAGCAAAAATTTTGGAGTCATACTGAACAAGATATTTACCGATAATATTGGTTTCTAGTACTCCGGAAAAAGGTTATGAAAACTGCAAGATTGGCTTGGATAGACTATGCCAGGGGTATAGCTATTATATTGGTATTGTATCGCCATGTTTTTGAAGGCATAAAGCAGGCAGGTATATCTGTGGCTCATTACCTGCCGGTAGAATATGCAAATATTATGTTTTATAGTTTTCGAATGCCTTTATTTTTCATTGTGTCGGGCGTATTTGTAGCTCGTAGTTTACATAAAAGGGGCATTCAGAAATTCATTGAAAATAAAGCCAGGACAATCATTTATCCTTATGTAATTTGGGGTTCTTTACAAATTATACTCCAGTATATTTTTAGTGCCTACATCAATACCGATAAAGAAAATTTAAACCTGCTTTACCTGCTTTATTCTCCCCGTGAAGTGGGGCAATTTTGGTACTTATATGCTCTGTTCAACGTGGCTGTATTATATGTAATATTAAAAGTGTATGCAAAATTGAATGCGTTACAATGTACCGCCTTAGGTATATTGATGTTTTACCTGTCTTCCCTCTTATCGCAATACCAGGTAAATACCTGGTTCCTGGCCGATATCCTGCATTATTTTGTATTCTTTGCCGTAGGCGACCTATTTAGCAGCATCGTTTTAAATTCAATTCATAATGAAGTGGGATATTTTAAAAAGCATATCCTCTTATGGGTAATCCCCTTCATAGGGGCGCAGGCTGTTTATTTATATTTGAACCTGCAACACCCTTCGGTGCTTTTTGATTACGTAGAGTATAGTATGCCGGTTATTTTTCTTATCATCGCTTTTTTAGGTTGTGGATTTGTTATATTACTATCTCAATATCTCGATAAAACCGGTAAAATAAAATGGTTAAGAATTGTGGGCGAACATTCTCTGTACATTTATGTGGTACACGTAATTGTAATGGCTGCTGTAAGAATTTTTATGATGCATGTACTCGGTATCACCAATTTACCGTTATTGCTTATTACAGGCATCCTGGTGGGCCTGCTCATTCCAATCTTACTATATAAACTGGCCATTAAGGCAAATATGCCCTGGTTATTTACATTGGAAAATAAAAATACCAGGAACTTAAAAAAAGAATAAACCCCACCCGGGTTTGCAAGCATGCATACAACACCTAAATATTCAAATTGGCTGGGAGCCGCATTATATAATGGGTTACAAAAATTATCTATACCCATTTTTGGTGTAGTAAGTACCATGTTGCTGGCCCACGAAGGACTCACAAAACCCGAAATGGGGGTGTGGTCTTTATTCTTGGTTTTTACTTCATTTATTGAATTAATCAGGCAGGCTTTGGTGAAAACATCCTTGATTAAGTTTGTTAACCATGCAGGTGAAGAAGATCAAAAAAATGTACTATCGGCTGCTTTTTTTTTAAACACCGCAATCACTTCAATCCTCATTTTGGTACTGATCGTGGCCGGGCAATATTTTGAAAACGTGTTAAGCGCCCCCGAACTGGGCTCCATGTTATATATATTTATTGCAGGTATGATCTTACTGATCCCCTTTTCACATTTTGAATGGATCATGTATGGAAAGAGTGATTTTAGAGGATTATTTTGGATATACTTTGTACGCCAGGGATTAAATTTATTGCTTATCATTGGCTATTTATTTTTTCGCAGCCATGTTCCTTTAGAGATACTGGTTTTATTTTATAATTGTGCCATACTGGCCGGCACGATTGTGGGGTACCGGTGGGCCAGTAAACATTTACTTAAAGTATTCGTATTAAAAAAAGAATGGTTAAAACTCTTGTGGAACTTTGGAAAATACGTTTTTGGAACAGGGGTAAGCTCACTGGTATTAAGCAATGCAGCCCAGATTATGTTATCACCTATGCTGGGAAGCACCACTTACACTGCATCGCAGGGGATTGCTAACCGGGTTATAAACCTGGCCGATATTCCTTCGCAGGTTTTAGGGGATATTCTTTATCCTAAAAGTTCCAAACAGGAAAATGCTCAAAATAAAGGGATCATTAAATATTATTATGAAAAAACGGTAGGTGCCGCACTTTGTATAAATATTCCCGTTGTACTTTTTATGGCATTATTTCCCAAATTTATTGTTTTGGTTCTGGGTGGTAAGCAATATTTAGATGCAGCACCCTATTTGCAATTAATAAGTGTAACAGGCATCTTTCTTACCTTTTTAAAGTATTATGGCATTATTACCGATTCATCGGGCAGGCCCAAACTCAATTTTTTTACGACTACTGTAATTGCTATTATTAACATAGCCCTTACTTACTTTTTTATATTAAAATTTGGATTCCTGGGGGCTGCTTATGCCTATATTATTACGCATATTATTGGCTTTGGCATCACCCAGGTATTATTAAATAAAATGTTTGATATCAATTTTATAAATTGTTTTAAATATGCAGTTGGCTTCTACCCGGAGCTCACAAGGCTGGTTTTGCATAAATTAAAAAGGAAATGATAAAAGGAAAATTACAAAACAGGGATATAATTATGATTGGGATACAGCCCTGGGATTTTGAAATTGGCTGTAATTTTAAAGATATGGCTTTTGAAATCGCCAGGCATAACCGGGTACTCTATGTAAACCGGCCACTGGACCGTATTACAGCATACAAACTTCCGGATGATGTAAAAACAAAAAACAGGAAAAAGAGTATTCAAGACCCTGCCAATGCATTACAGGAAGTTGAAAAAAACCTTTGGGTTTTTAATCCCAGGATTGTGTTAGAATCAATAAACTGGATGGCGCATCATGCACTATACCGTTTTTTGAATAAAAGGAATAATAAAAAGCAGGCAAAACAAATTAATTGGGCTATTTCAAAATTACATTTTAAAAACCCCATTTTATTTATTGATAATGATTTTTTTAACGGCCTTTACCTGCCGGATTTCCTGGATGTAGATTGTACTGTTTATTACATACGGGATTTTTTACTGGCACAACCTTATTTTAATAAGCATGGTAAAATTTCGGAACCTGAATTAATAAAAAAAGCAGATGCCGTTGTTGCCAATTCACTATACCTGGCATCTTATGCCAGGCAATACAATGCAAATAGCACTTATATAGGCCAGGGTTGCGGACCTGATTATTTTAGGCCTGTTCCCGATACATTTCCTGCAGATATTATTCATATCAACAAACCGGTAATTGGGTATTGTGGCTTTTTAACAGCCGCCCGCCTGGATATTGATTTGCTCGTATCCATAAGCAAGGCCCGGCCCCATTGGAACCTTGTATTAGTGGGCCCTGAAGATGAAAGTTTTAAAAATTCGGCATTGCATCAATTATCCAATGTTTATTTTTTGGGCAGGAAGGAAGAAAAAGATCTGCCGGATTATGTAAATTATTTTGATGTTTGCTTAAATCCACAATCCATCAACCAGCTTACCATGGGTAACTATCCTCGTAAAGTAGATGAGTACTTGGCCGCTGGCAAACCTGTGGTGGCAACCCGTACAGAAACCATGGAAGCCTTTGCAGATTGCACTTATTTATGTACAGGTACTGATGATTATATAAAGGCCATAGAGCTGGCATTGGCAGAAAAGGAGGATATTGCACGCATTGAAAAAAGAAAAGAAGTTGCCCGGTCACATAGCTGGGAAAATTCAATTGCTGCTTTTTACGGAGTGGTAGAAAGTTTAAATAAATAATTAAAAACAATGCTGCAGGAACAAGATAAAGATGAGTTAGAAGAAGGGCATGAATCTACAGGTTCATTGCTTACCCTGGTTATAGCATTGCTTTTTGTTACCATTGTAATGGCTTTTTTATTTTTTAAAATCTTATTCTTTTAAATATATTGAAACTGGAAGCTAAAAATATTTTATTTAGTATTGCTGATGGGTTCCGCCGGGAGGTATTTGTAAAACGGCTGAGTTCACCGCTCGGCCTGGGCGTATTATTATTCATGGCATTGGTATCTGGTTTTTTAGCTGCCAAAGATCTTTTTATAGTCCCTTTTGCCCTGGGCGGAGCTTTAATTGGTATTACAGTTGTAGTATTTTGCTTATTCAAACCTTATATTGCTTATTACCTGGTTACCATTTTGGCATTTTTTATTTTTTTTCCAAGTCATTTAATCGGGTACGATATTAAAGTGGCCATGGCCCTGGAAATTTTGATCTTGTTTTTATTTTTTGGTACCATGCTTCATAAAAAAGCAAATCCTTTGGCTAAAAATGATTTAATAAAAACGCCCATAGCCATCCTGTTTATGCTTAACGTAATCATGTTTTTGCTGGAAGCATTTAACCCCAATGTTCCCAATTTAGCAGGATGGTACACACCCACCCGCCGGTTGCTGGTATATGTGCTGGTCTTTATTTTGTCTTACCGATTGTTCGACAGCTTTGCAAAAGTGAAGCAGTTTATAAATGCATGGATTATTTTATCTTTTATATGCGCATTATATGGTTGCTACCAGCAATGGTTTGGTTATTTACCCAGTGAAATCAGGTATATTATGAGCCGGCCTGGCGAATTTGAATTAATGTTCCAGGGCGGGCAATTTCGTAAATTCTCATTTTTATCAGACGTTGTAACCTTTGGAATCCTTTGCGGAAGTATGTCCGTATTAACTTTATTGCTAGGGATTAATGAAAAAAATAAGCGTTGGCGGTACTTTTTATTTTTTGCAACCCTTATTTTATTACTAGGCATGGCATATTCCGGAACCCGTACTACTAATATTATGTTGCCTTCGGGCATGGCATTGTATGGATTTATTACCATTCAAAAAAAGCGTACGTTGCTGGCATTGTTTGGGATGGTCATGCTGGCCATGTTTGTTTTGTTTGCGCCGATCTATAATAATCCTACTTTAAACCGGATGCGAACTACCTTTGACAGTAAAGAAAGCTCTTTAAATGTACGGGATGTAAATAGAAAATATATACAACCTTATATACATGCGCATGCATTTGGTGGGGGTATTTCCACATCGGGTGTAGAGGGGGCTTCCTTTTACCCGGGGCATCCTTTAGCGGGTTTCCCACCCGATAGTGGTTTACTAAAAGCAGCGCTGGAACTGGGCTGGATGGGATTGGCCTTAATGATTCTGTTTAATCTTGTAATCTTGTACCAGGGTATTTATTATTATTTCAGAATGCAGGTTGCCGAATATAAAAAATATGTGGTTGTAATATTGTGCAGTTTGTTTCCTATGATGGTGGCTTTATATTCTCAAAATGCGATAGGCCAAATACCCACAGCATTATTTTATTATTCTGTAATTTCAATAATTAAACGATTGAAGGAGTTTGATGATGAGTTTATTGTAAATTCACAGGAGAGAAATAAATCAATTAATTAATCGTTACTATATTCGTAAACTACTTTACTATGATGCTAAAAAAATATTGGAAACTCGCTGCCTTTCTGGTAACCGGATCCATCCCCTTGCAATTATTTGCACAACGCATTCCGCAGGTACCAGATAGTATCCGCAAACAATATAAAGTAAGGTATCAGCAAGAGGTATCAGCAGTAAAGCAGGAGCAGCAGAAATTAGAAGATAGTAATGTGCCTGCCATTGATTTTACAAAATATACTAACGATACTTTGCTTAAAAAAAAGCTTGTACAATTGGCCCTGGATAATTCGGAACTCAGGGTGGCAGATGCCAATATTGAAATTGCAAAAGCCCAATTCAAATATGCTAAATCATCCTGGCTAAGCTCTATCAGTGCCGGAGCCAACGTAAATGAGTTTGTAATAAATAATTCGGCAGCTGCCAGTTTTTTCCCAAAATACAATGTGGGGCTGGCTTTGCCTTTTGATATAGCCTCCCGGACAAAAAAAGAGAAAAAAGTGGCCAGGGAAAATATTGAAATAAACCAGGAACTTAAAAAACAAAAAATGGCATCAATAGAAAAGGAAACATTGGTGCGCTATGAAAATTATAAAGAGCAACATGAGATATTGATGCTGCAGCAAGCATCGCTGGAATATGACCTTACTGCCAATGAAGCCGCTAAAAAATCGTATGCTGATGGTGAAATAAAGTTAGAGGATATGAATAAAGCCTACCAGGTAGTATTGAGTGAGAAGGCAAACCTGATTTCAAAGAAAAGAAATTATAATGTAGCCAAATTAGAATTAGAAGAAATTATTGGCGTTAAAATTATTGATTAATTTCCTATATTTGCCCCCGCTTAAGGGGGATTAGCTCAGTTGGCTAGAGCGCTTGCATGGCATGCAAGAGGCCGCCGGTTCGAATCCGGCATTCTCCACTAAAAGTCTATTGAACCGTAATTAACTAATTGATTACGGTTTTTTATTTGGGGGGTTAAGCCGCATGTATTCAATATTTATTATCTCCCGGTAGCGAAATTCCGTTTATCCTGATTTCATAAAGTGCCTGTAACAAAATGCCGATATACCCTTTAGGAAACCCTTTTCTTGCAAACCACTCCAGGTAACTTACCGGTAATTTTTTTAAAGGAGTATCCCGGTATTTGCCAAATGGCATTTTCATGGTAAGGATATCCATAAAAACCTTTTCATCGGGCATAGGGGCATCTTCCATCTTTGTGATTTTATTTCAGCTCAATCTATTTTTTTATGAATGCTGTAATTACGCCATTTTTCAATAACCTGTTTCATATCATTGGGCAAATCACTGGTAAACATCATTTCTTTTTTTGTAACCGGGTGTATAAAACCCAGTTCCCGGGCATGTAGGGCTTGGCGGGGACAAAGTGTAAAGCAATTTTCTACAAACTGTTTATATTTAGTATATACCGTTCCTTTTACAATTTTATCGCCGCCATAAAAATCATCATTAAAGAGAGGATGGCCAATATATTGCATGTGTACCCGTATCTGGTGTGTACGCCCGGTTTCCAGCCTGCATTCTACAAGGGTTACATAATTAAATCTTTCTAAAACTTTATAATGGGTAATGGCTTCTTTTCCATGATCCCCCTCGGGGTAAGTGGTAAATAATTTTCTAAAACGAAGATGCCTGCCCACATGACCGGTAATTGTACCCTGCTCTTCCTCAAAATTACCCCATACTAGTGCCACATACCTGCGATGCACTGTATGTGCAGAAAATTGTTTTGCAAGATCGCTCATAGCCAAAGCTGTTTTTGCCAATACCAATAAGCCACTGGTATTTTTATCAATCCTGTGTACCAAACCAAAACGGGGTAGGGTAGATTCATCAATGTGCGGATTGATTTCTTTTAAATGCCAGGCAACTGCATTTATTAACGTACTATGAGGATTACCGCTACCGGGATGCACCACCATGCCAACGGGTTTATTGATCACTAAAATATCATCATCTTCGTATTCAATTTGTAATGGAATTTGTTGCGGGATAATTTCAGCACTATCGGGAGCCTCATTTTCATACAACACCAGTTTATCCCCTGCTTTCACTTTGTAATTAGCCTTTACAGGTTTTTCATTTACTAATACTTCTTCCAGCTCTATGGCTTGCTGTATTTTATTACGGGTGGCTCCCTCTATACGCTGCATTAAAAACTTATCAATTCTTAGGGGTTCCTGGCCACGGTCTATGATAATAGAAAGTCTTTCATACAATGATTCATTTTCTGAGAGTTCATGATCCCCGCTATCATCTATAAGGTTTGACATGTACAATATTACTGCTTAAATCAATAAGAATGGATGGTTTTTTATTTTCGGGTTGCCATTGAAAGGGTTTGCTACCTGTTTCCCGTTTTTATATCTTTTGGAATAAAAAATTTATTCTTTTCTATCAGTTCACTGTTATTATAAATTTCAAAAAAATACCAGCCTGAATGCCTGAAATTCATTTTGTCTAAGATTAAATATTCATCTTTTAGTTTGTTCAATTCAAAAACCTTATTACCTGATTCGTCGAAAAACTTTACGATATAATTGGTAGTTGATGCGAGCGGTAAATGAATGACTACACTGCTAAGTTTTGAAGTGAAAATTCTTTTACTGGGATAAGCAGGTTCTGTCTTTGTAATTACAGGAGGCTTATTTATCTGCGGTAAAGTGGGTGCAGTAGGGGGAATTTGTAATGCACTGTCTGCAAAGGGATTTGTTTGCCAGGGATACCGTTGTTCGGCAACGCTGTCAATGGTTACTTGTTTTACAGGCCTTACGGGTTGAGTTATTAAATAAGAGCCTCCTTCAAAAGCAATAAACACCCGGTAGTACATCCTGTTATAAGGTGGGTTATTATCTGAATACCCATTTTCATAACTGGTGGGGCTTAATACCGAACCAATTGTTGTATAATTTTTTAAACTGTCGTACGACCTTTGGATGCTGATATTTGTTACCGGAACTTTATATTCATTTTTCCAGCTGATAACAATATTATTATTCAGGTTGTTTACAGAAATATCGGGCAATATTTTTTGAGCCTTCAAAGATGCCGATACCACGATGAAACATGCAAAAAAAAGAAAACGTTTTAGAAAGTATTTTAGCACAATGCAAATATAATAAAGCCCATTAATTGTTATTGTATTTTATTAAAAATGCCTGTTAAAGACTTTAAAAAATAAGGGTACCGGGTGGCAATCCTGTATTTCCCTGGAGCCCACCGGTATGCAGGCATATAATTTTGCTCCCGGTATTAAAATAATTTTTATTTACCAGGTCACTAATAGCCAGCATAAGTTTGCCGGTATATACAAAGTCTGTGGGAATCTGTGTTTTTTCAAAAAACCGGTTCATAAAATCAATCTCATTTTTTGTGTGTTTTGCATAGCCTCCTTCATGATAATTCGGAAACACTTGAATATTTGGCAGTACGGGCTTACCTGTTAAATAAGATAACCGTTGCGGAATATCACTTATATTTTTTAAAACAGGTATCCCTATTATTTCCTGGCTTTTATCTGCTGCTAATGATAATCCCGCAAGGGTGGTAGCCGTTCCTACGGCCGTACAAATATGTGTTGCATTTTGCTGCGATAAAAGATCCATAATATGAGATGCGCCCAGGGCTCCTTGTTTGCCATAGCCACCTTCGGGTACTATTATGGGATCGTTGTATTGTTCCAATAAGACTTTATTATTTTCCGAGGCGGCCATTTTTTTATATGCTTCCCGGCTTACAAAAATCAAATTCATTCCATATTCTTTGCAGGCAAGCAGTGTTGGCGACCATTGTTCCGGCTCTTCGCCCCTTACAATACCGGTAGCCGCAATTCCACAAGCTTTGCATGCAAATGCGGTAGCCACTAAATGATTGGAATAAGCGCCACCAAAAGTAAGGAGAGCTTTTTCAGGAAGTTGTTTACAGGCCTGCAGATAATAAGCTAATTTAAAAATTTTATTTCCGGAAACAATGGGATGCAATTGATCTAAACGGGCAACAAAAACCTGTATATTTTTTCCGGGATCAAAAAAAGATGAGATATCGGTACAGATAATTTGTTTTTTATGGAATAGAAATTGCATTTACGATTGCTTTAGGCTTATTTTTGCGACAAATTTTAAATAAAATTTCCAGATTAATTATGAAACCTACTTTATTAATTTTAGCAGCAGGTATGGCAAGCCGGTATGGGAGTATGAAACAAACCGAAGGTTTTGGCCCATATCATGAAACGATTATGGATTATTCCATCTACGATGCCATACATGCGGGTTTTGGAAAAGTAGTCTTTATAATTCGTGAAGATTTTGCTGAAAATTTTAAAGCCATTTTTGATGAAAAGCTAAAAGGTAAAATTGAAGTAGCCTATGTGTACCAGCATTTAAACAGTTATGCAGAGGCCCGGTATATTCCGGAAGGCCGTACAAAACCGTGGGGAACGGGGCATGCCATGCTTTGTGCCAAAGATGTAATTCAAGAACCTTTTGCTGTAATTAATGCGGATGATTTTTATGGAACAGATGGGTTTGTAAAAGCTTATCGTTTTTTGGTTCAGGAATGTAATGCCCATACCTATGCTATTATAGGATACAAATTGGCCAATACATTAAGTGAATTTGGTACCGTAAGCAGGGGGGTATGTAAAACAGATGCAGCGGGTAACCTGGTAGATATTCATGAACGTACAAAAATATACAGAAACGAACAGGGTAAAATTGTGTATGAAGAAAATGATGAAAAAACAGAGGTGCCGGAATCCTCCAGTGTATCCATGAACTTCTGGTGTTTTCACCCATCCGTATTTTTAATCATTGAAAAATTATTTTCTGAATTTCCTAAGAACAATTTACAGAACCCGAAAGCTGAATTTTTTATTCCGCTGATCGGGGAGCATTTTATTAAAACCGATGGAAATAATATCCGGGTAATACCTACCGATTCGCAATGGTTTGGTGTTACCTACAAAGAAGATGCGGCCGGTGTAAAAGAAAATATTGCTGCATTGATTGCTGCCAAAGCATATCCTGAAAAATTATTTTAAAATGTTTCAATATAAAAAAGGCTGCTTGTAAAAGCAGCCTTTTTTGTATGATATATTTACCAAATCTTTACCCGTAAACTATCGGGCCGGTACATTTTATCGCCTGGTTTTATTCCAAATGCTTCATAAAATTCCGGTACATTCACTACCGGGCCATTTACTCTTTGTATGGCTGGCGCATGCACATCTGTCATTACCTGGCTGGCTACACTTTCGGGCCGGTTTTTATAAAGCCATCCCAGGGCATAGCCTAAAAAATATCTTTGTAAAGGGGTATAACCAGAAATTTTTTCATTCTTTTTATAGGTATCGGTTTTCTTAAAAGCATCAAGCCCGATTAGCATACCTCCCAGGTCGGCAATGTTTTCGCCCTGTGTGGCTTCTCCATTAATGTGCAGGGTATCAATAGGAATAAATTCATTAAACTGTGCTATGATCTTTTTTGCACGGTCACTAAATTCTTCAGCATCTTTTTTTGTCCACCAATCATACAGGTTTCCTTTTGCATCATACTGGCGGCCCTGGTCATCAAAGCCGTGGGTAATTTCGTGGCCAATAGTAGATGCCGCAGCATATCCATACACAAGGGCATCATCCAGTTCATTATCAGCATAACCGGGTACCGAAAAGATGCCGGCCGGTAACACGATTTCATTATTGCTTGGGTTATAATAGGCATTATAGGTTTGAGGTGTCATTTCCCATTCGTTCCTGTCAACCGGTTTACCCAATTTATTTATTTCATATTGATGCCACCATTCATTGGCTCTTTGCATATTTAATACCCATGGGCCGTCGTCAATTTTTAAGCTGCTAAAATCTTTCCATCTATCCGGGTATCCTACTTTCTTTGTTATTTTTGCTAATTTATCATAAGCTTTTTGCTTGGTGCTGTCATTCATCCAGGTAAGTTTTTCAATTCTTTCTTTGTAAGCAACACGCACATTCTCTACCATATCGCTATATCTTTTTTTGGCAGCTTCTGTAAAATATTCCTTCACGAATAGTTGCCCCAGGGCTTCACCAATAGCTGATTCTTCGGCATCCAGCACCCGTTTCCATCTGTCTCTCGGTTTGGTTGCGCCGGTAATGGCTTTGCGGTATTCAAATGCATTATTATAGGTAGCGCTGTCTAAATAGGCTGCGGATAATTGTATAAGCCTGAGTTTTAAATAATTTTTCCATACATCAAGGGGTGTTTGTTTTATTTCATTTGATAGCGCAACAATAAATTCCGGCTGACCTACAATTACAGAATCTACTTTATTGGCACCCACTTCTTTTGCATAGTTTATCCAGTTAAAGGAAGGCCCGGTTTTCATTAACTGTTCCCAGCTCATTTTGTTGTAATTTTTATAGGGATCTCTCAGGTCTGCTAATTTCCGGCTGGCTTTTGCAAGTTTTGTTTCTAAGTTGAAAACTTGATTCACATTCGCAGTAGCTGTTGCAGGGTCAATCCGGGTAAAAGTTTTGGCCATATAATCCTGGTAAGCTTTTTTTACCTGTACAGAGCGGGCATCGGTATTAAAATAATAATCCCGGTTGGGTAATCCCAATCCGCCCTGCGAAAAATGATAGGCCATTTCATCGCTTTTCTTATCATCCTGGTACACATAATCACTAAAAAGGCCGCTAACCCCTTTGCGATGAAGCATGGCTGCTACGCTAACCAGGTCATCGGGGGTTTTAATGGCGTCTATCTTTTCAAAGTCAGGCTGTAAAGGAGTTAATTTAGCAGCTTCAATAGCTGCAGAGTCCATCCCGCTTTTCCAGAAATCACCAATTTTTTGAGATACTGATCCGGCTCTTGCCTTTTCTTTTATTGCATCTTCATTGATCTTGCGAAGTTTTTGATAAATTTCATCTTGCACCATATTGCCAATGCCCCATCCACTTTCTGTATCTGGAATTTTTGTTTTTTTATACCATCCACCGTTTGCAAACATAAAAAAGTCGTCACCGGGTTTTACCGTACTATCTATGTTCATTGCCAATATATCCGGTTTAGCTGCGTTGGTTGATTTTTTTGAATTGCATGAAATGAGTAATGAAATTGAAATGAATGCAAGAAATATTTTGTACATGGTTTATTAAATTAATTTATAAATGTAGTTTAGTAGCGGTTGAACTGCAAATTAATTTTATGAAAGGTAAACCGGGCAGGGTATAAAAAAAGCGATGAATACTCACCGCCATTTTTTATTCTACTTATTGCCTGGGTTAATTGCCCTTAATCATAAAGACGTAATCTTGTAATTTTTTAATTTGATTTACCCTGTCATTTCCTTTTAATACATTAGAGCCTTTAAATGCAATGTTTTCATTGCCTTTTATTTTTTTCACTTCTGCTATAGCACGGGTAATATTGACTGCTTTTATGGCAAATACTACGCCATCGGCATTGGTTTCAAGGCTATTGATAACACCTACCAGTTCACCATTCTTATTAATCACGGGCGAGCCGCTATTGCCTTCGTTGGCCGAGGTACTGAGCTGGCAAAATATGGTATCCATTTGATAACCGTTTCTGGCACTTATATAACCTTCTCCATATACTACTTCCTGTTTAGGAAAACCCAGCATGAAAACCTGTTCGCCAAGTTCAGCATTTGATTTTTTAATGGTATAGGGTAGGGATGCCATCTTAGGAAAGTCGTAATCATCTACTTTTATGATGGCAAGGTCCATTTGCGGGTTTACATAAACAGAATGGGCGCTGAATTGTTCCCCTTTATTATTTTCAATAATCAATTTATGTTTTGCCTGGTCTATCACGTGAGCATTGGTAACTATATAATTGTTTACGGCATCAATCATAAAACCGGTAGCCCTGAACTTGGCATCGAGCCGGGGTTTTACGACAGGTGCGTTTACGCCGGCTTCCAGTTTGCTGAGCTTGCTTTCTATTTGGCGTGTTTTACTTTCCTGTTGGTTTAATTTTTCAACAAGAGGTTTTATATTGGTAGGGTTTTGCTTGGCAACAGAAGACACCAGCCCGGCAATAAACAGGGATACCACACCAGCTATAGAAGCCGCTACGGCAATGGTACGCTTGGATCGGGCCCACAGTTGTATGAGTTTGCCTTTGCCTTTGGGGAGGTTACGGGAAATGATACCTTCTTCTGAAAGTTTGGTTTCCACTTCGTGCAAGGCGACGGTAAAGTTTTTGCGATCGCTGTATTTCTCGAGTTCGTTGTAGAAAAATATTTGTTCTACTACGGTTTGGTCCAGCTCAGGATTATTTTTTCTCAGGTCTTCAAAATATATTTTTTCCTGGGCGCTCATTTCACCTTTTACAAACCTTTCTACCGCATCCATTAATAAAGAATCTTCCATATCTTATTCACTAAATTTGTATTGTGCAAAAAATAACTTTTTCAACCGCACAAGGCATTTATATTTTTGTGTTTTCGCATTATCCGCATTGGTATATCCAAAATCGGATGCTATTTGTTGCATGGGCTTTTTTTGGATGTAGTAGGCTTCCAGTAAACTTTTACAAGGTTCGCCCACTTTTGCCATGGCAGCTTCCATCAGGTTAAAGTCATTTTGTTTTTTTTCATGATGCTCTACATCATCATCTACCGGTATGCTTTCTTCCAGCATATCATTTTGGCTGATAAATCGGTTGCTTTGTTGTAATTTTTTCAGCCAAAGCCTCCTGCTTACCGAATAAATGAATGTTTTAAGCTGGCAATGCAACTCAAATTCACCTGATTTCGCTTTTTCAAATAGCACAATCATGGTTTCCTGGAAAATATCAGCGGCATCATCTGAAGAACCATTGTTATTGATTACCAGAGATTTAACCATGCTATAATGCTCCCGGTATATCCGTTCTATTGATTCTTTGCGCTCCTGGGCAAGCCCTTCCAGTAAAAGCTTTTCTTGTTCTAATGTTGTCACCGGTCTGATATTAATACAATAATAATGGTTTTGTAACCCAAGCAAAGAAAAAAAATATTTTTTAAACCCATGGGTTACCTTTTTCTTATGTGGGGTATTAACATGAAATTATAATTTTAATTAAACAAAAAACAAAAATGAAAAAATTCTTAGCTGTTGCTGTTATCGCAATGTCATTAGTAGCTTGTAACGATGGTGAAAAGAAAACTGAAGAAGTTAAATCTTCTGATACTACAACTATCGTAACTCCTGCTGCTCCCGAAACTACTCAAGTAGTTACTGATACTACAGTTAAAACAACTGTAACTACAGATACTTTGAAAAAAGACTAATCTGGATTTCAGCTAATATTCCTGGGTTTTGCCACCGGGGTATTTAAAAAATAGTTTTTAGGCAAGCAATCGTAATAAACCGTTCATTTTTTGAGCGGTTTATTTTTTATACTTATAGCATTTTTATTTTAAGAAATGATTTGCCCATCTTTCATATGAATTACCCGGTTACTCATTTGGGCCAGTTCTTCATTATGGGTTACTATCAAAAAGGTTTGGTTGCGGGTATTACATAAATCAATGAATAATTTGTGTAATTCCCTGGCATTTATACTATCTAAATTACCGGTGGGTTCGTCTGCCATAATGATATCGGGGTTATTAATCAGTGCCCTGGCTACTGCTACCCGCTGTTGTTCACCCCCGCTTAATTCCCCCGGTTTATGCTCTGTTCGGTTTTGTAAGCCCATTTGTTCCAGTAATTCCATGCCCTTTTTTACCGTTTCAGCTCTTTTTGATCCGCCAATCCAGCCGGGGATGCATACATTTTCAATAGCTGTAAATTCAGGTAATAAATGATGAAATTGAAAAATAAAACCGATATGCTTGTTCCGGAACCGGGCAAGCGATTTGCCGGCTAATTGGTCTATGCGGGTGTTTTGTAAGATAATTTTTCCCTTATTGGGCTTATCTAAAGTGCCTAAAATATGTAAAAGAGTACTCTTTCCGGCGCCAGAAGAACCAACAATACTAACGATTTCGCCTTTTTGAATTTCCAGGTCTACTCCTTTTAATACTTGTAATGCTCCATATTTTTTTTCTATTTGCTTTGCCTGTAACATAGGCCGAAAATACTTCTTTTAAGGCATAATAATGACGGTGTACCGGAATCAAAAAAAAATCAAATTGAAGTAATCGGGCATAAGATACAGGGGGAAAAACGGGGATGTTTAAAAACACTTTTGGTAGTTTCAGGGTAAAATTTACATTTGCAAAAAATTAAACCAGATATAGACCATGTTTTGGACACTCGAATTAGCATCGCATCTTGAGGATGCACCCTGGCCAGCGACCAAAGACGAATTGATTGATTACAGCATTCGTAGTGGAGCTCCTATTGAAGTAATTGAAAATTTGCAGGAACTGGAAGACGAGGGAGATCTTTACGAAGGGCTGGAAGATATATGGCCTGATTACCCCAGCCAGGAAGATTTCTTTTTTAATGAAGATGAATATTAAATAATACCCGCTGCGTGCGGTAGTACCTGATTATAAAAAAGCCCTCTGTAAAAGAGGGCTTTCATTTTTATAAGTAAAACATCAATAATGCAATACCTCCAAACTTTTTTTAATGATCTGGATACATTCATCAATTTGTGTTTTATTGATGATAAGCGGGGGGGCAAACCTTATTTTATCGCCATGGGTGGGCTTAGCCAGCAACCCGTTTTCTTTTAAGGCAAGGCAAAGCTCCCAGGCTGCATCGGGGTTTGGGTGTTTAATAATGATTGCATTTAATAACCCCATTCCACGAACCTGAATATGCTCAGAATCAATTTTTTTCAATTCGGTCCTGAAATAAGCTCCTAAAGTTTCGGCATTCTCAGCCATATTTTCTTCTTTTAAAACTTGTAATGCTTTTATGGCAACTGCACAAGCCAGTGGGTTACCGCCATAGGTGCTGCCATGTTCCCCGGGTTTTATGGTAAGCATGATATCATCATTGGCCAATACCGCACTTACCGGTAATGTACCCCCGCTCAGCGCTTTCCCCAGGATGAGTACATCGGGCCTTATATTTTCATGGTCACAGGCTAGCATGCGCCCGGTTCGGCATAAACCGGTTTGTATTTCATCGGCCATCATGAGTACATTGTATTGGGTACATAATTCCCGAATACCTTTGTAATAGCCATGATCCGGCACTACTACCCCCGCTTCTCCCTGTATGGGTTCAAATAAAAAGGCGGCTGTATCCTTATCCTGCAGTGCCGCTTCAAGCGCAGCTAAATCATTATAAGGAATTACCTGGAAGCCAGGTAAGTATGGGCCAAAGTTTTGTTTTGCTACCGGGTCGGTACTAAAGGAAATGACACCTAAAGTGCGGCCATGAAAATTTTGAGCACATACAATAATTTTTGCTTTCATCGGTTCTACACCCTTTACTTCGTAAGCCCATTTGCGGGCTAATTTTAAAGCGGTTTCCACGGCTTCTACACCGGTATTCATGGGGAGTACCTTGTTGTACCCAAAGTATTGCGTTATAAAGGACTCATAGGTTCCTAAAATATTATTATAAAAAGCTCTTGAAGTAAGGGTTAATACCTGGGCCTGCTGTAAAAGAGTATCAATAATGGCGGGATGGCAATGGCCCTGGTTTACGGCTGAATAGCCACTTAAAAAATCATAATACCGCTTTCCTTCTACATCCCACACGTGTACCCCAAGCCCTTTGTTTAAAACTACGGGTAAAGGATGATAATTATGGGCTCCGTATTTTTCTTCCAGGTCAAGAAAATACTGGGTATTGGCACCGGCCTGCATAGTTGTTTGCATATTTAAAAATTTAAAAATCGTTTAGAAAAAAATAAAAGAAAGTGTCTCCCGGGCGGGAGTGTGGCACAGCCTAACTTCGATGATTTAATAAATCAAGATTGCTTTGTAAGAATTGTTGTATGGTTGTAACCTGGCTGATAAGCAAATTTAAAATATTAAACCCACTTGCAGAAATAGTTTGCAGGAAATTTAAAGTTGCTTTTTGTTTTTTGTGGAAATAAGCCATATACCGTGCTGCCGCTGCCGCTTAATGAAGCATACATGGCGCCCTGCTCGTATAAATGGTCTTTTATAGATTTTATAAGGGGGTGGGCATTAAATACAACAGATTCAAAATCGTTGTGAAGATTTTTTCTCCAGGTTTCAATGGGTTGTAAAACTGTTTTGGCGAGGCTTTCACGCTCTTGAGTTTGTATACGAATATTATTAAAAGCCCAACCGGTAGCAATATGTATTTGCGGATTTACAATTAAGATCTCATATTTTTTTAAATCCAGCGCTATGGGCTGTAAAATTTCTCCCCGCCCGGTAGCGAGTGCTGCTGAATTGAGTAAAAAGAAAGGGCAATCGCTACCCAGTTGTAATGCCAGTTCTTGTAATTTTTTAGCAGGGATGTGTAAATTAAATTTTTTTTGAAGCAATTGGATTACCGCTACGGCATCAGCAGAACCGCCGCCCAGCCCTCCGCCGGTAGGAATTTGTTTTTGTAAATGCATTTTTATGGGAGGTAAAAAAGGGTATTCTTCTTTTAATAGTTCAAATGCTTTAATACAAATATTTTCATGGGTATGTCCGGGAATGGGGAGGCCTGTTTGTGTAAATGAAACAGAACTTCCGGGTGTAGCCTGAAAATCTTCTACAATTTCTACAGCATCATAAAGGGGAAGGGGGTAAAATACGGTTTCCAGGTTATGATACCCGTCGTTTCTTTTGTTACCAATATGCAATCCCAGGTTTATTTTGCAATTGGGGAAAATTAGCATGATATACGAGGTTATTTATTTTTTCCCCTGCTTTTTATTTCATCTCTTATGGCAATGGCTTTTATATAATCTTCCTGTTCCAGCACATCATTAAGCAGTTTATTCAACTCATCGAGTGTTTTAGTTTTTAAATCATCTTCGCCAGTACTTTCTTCGGTTGATGTGGTGCTTACTTTGCTTAATTCCTCATCAGGCTTTTTAGATTCTTCTTCCATGAGTACACCGGCTTCGTTCAGAATATTTTCATATGTATATATGGGGCAGCCAAACCTTACCGCTAAGGCTAATGCATCTGAAGTACGGCTATCAATTTCTACAGTATCATTTTGTGAACTGCATACCAGTTTCGAATAAAAAATGCCCTCCTGTAAATCATTAATCACAATTTCATGCAACTCTACATCAAAAGCCATCATAAAATTTTTCATGAGGTCGTGGGTAAGGGGCCGGCTGGGGTTCATTCTTTCCAGGGCTACGGCAATAGCCTGTGCTTCAAAGCCACCAATTACGATGGGTAAACGCTTCAAGCCATTCACTTCTCCCAGCACAACAGCATAGGAATGTGTTTGAGTAATGCTATGAGAAAGGGCTACAATTTCCAATTCAATTTTTTTCATACGTTGGGATGGCATGTGGTATGGGTTCCTATCCTTGTTTGTAAAAAGCAAATATAAACCATTAATGCTATTTTAACATATACAAATGAATGATTTATGTTCGATACTGATTATGTCTTGATATTAAAAAAAAGGTTGCCGGGCTGGTACCCATTGGTTTAAGGCTTGTTTCCCTGGTACATAAACCGTACAGCCCCACTTTTTTGCAGATCGCTACTGATGCGTACTTCATAGCGTTTTGTACCATCTGTAACTATCATTAAGGCCGTATTGGGCGGAATGGAGCCCAGGTTATCGGCATACATCACCAATTCATTGGGAGCATTGTCCCAGGGGTTTATCTCTACTTCAAGCGAAAGGGGTTTGTCAGTAAGTTTTTGGTGAGGTAAAATTAATTTGCCATTGAAAAAAACCGAAACAGTATCCCCATCAATTTCGCCATTATCATATAAATCCACTTTTATTTTTACGTTCTCAACAGGTATTGTCCTGATCACACTGCTATTTCTTTTTTCAAAATAATGTTTTGCATCCAGGTCATAATGTTTATTAACGTAAACCAATTCGGGTGCGTTGGTTTTTATGGTATCTAAATATGCCGGTTCAGGATTTGCCAGATTTGGTTTTTTTACAATGTTTTTTGCAGTGGTATTGTTCCTGGGGTTTTCTTTGGGTTTAATAATATTCCTGGTAATAACCGGGGTACGGCCACCCGGCTTTACTTGCTGGGGTGCCGGGTTGTTATTGGGTTTGCCCAATGCCTGCAAGCCCGGGAAAGCCTGTTTAAGAAGACGCCTGGAAAGCTCGGTAGTTCCATGCCCGCAATTGCCGGTTTGATTGGGAGCGGGCAACCATACGCCTTTTAACATTTCAATTCCATT
The DNA here is from genome assembly GCA_001898465.1 of Sphingobacteriales bacterium 39-19. Taxonomy (GTDB): domain Bacteria; phylum Bacteroidota; class Bacteroidia; order Chitinophagales; family Chitinophagaceae; genus Ferruginibacter. The sequence continues at coordinate 63,599 of MKTX01000017.1, forward strand.
TTGTACCGTGTAATAGAGTTTATGAACCTGGAAGCAATTGGTAATATTTAAGGGTACATTGGTTTTTGTACGTTCAATTTCTTTTACTTCTACATATTTTCTTCTAAGGTCAGCCTTGCCGGTGATTTTACATATTGTATAAAATTTTTTACCATTTGCCGTGTAATAAGTATAAGAATACCCTGAAACACGGGTACCCTGCATCGTAAGTTCAAGTACATAATCGCTTTGGTAACCTCCCCAGTTTACATTAGAACTGCTGTTTTCTACAAAATCGCCCTTCCATTGGCCGGTAAAGTTTTGAGCAAAACTGAATTGATTTTGGAGAAAAAGAATTAAAAAAAGAGGTAAAATTTTATGCATGATATGAACCAAATGGTAAAATTGATAGAATTGCCCAAAGTTATTCCAGATAAGTTTTTGCTTCGCAAAGAGTTCGTTAAATTTGCAGCCTCAAATTAAAATAGAGAATAAAAATTTCATGATTAGGATAACATTACCCGATGGCTCTGTAAGAGCGTATGAAAATGGTACCACTGCAATGGATGTTGCCAAATCTATTAGTGAGGGCCTGGCAAGAAAAGTGCTTGCAGCAGAAATTAATGGTGAAGTATGGGATGTCTCCCGGCCTATTACAGCAGACAGTAGCTTAAAATTGCTTACCTGGGCAGATGCGGGCGGAAAATCAACTTTCTGGCATTCTTCAGCCCATTTACTGGCAGAAGCAGTAGAAGCGATGTACCCGGGTGTAAAATTTTGGGTAGGGCCGGCAGTGGATCATGGATTTTATTACGATATGGACCTGGGCGATAAACGGATGAGTGAAGAAGATTTTGCGGCATTAGAGAAGAAAATGAATGAACTGGCCCGCCAGTCAAATGTTTATCAGCGTCAGGAACTGAGCAAAGCCGAGGCAGTTCAGTATTTTACCGAAAAAGGCGATGAGTATAAATTAGACCTGTTGCAGAACCTGGAAGATGGAAAAATTACTTTTTATACCCAGGGAAATTTTACAGATTTATGCCGGGGGCCGCATATTCCCCATACCGGGTTTATAAAAGCAATCAAACTCATGAGTGTGGCAGGCGCTTATTGGAAGGGCGACGAAAAAAACAAACAACTCACCCGGGTATATGGTATTAGTTTTCCGGCACAAAAAGAATTAGACGAATACCTGGCCATGCTGGAAGAAGCAAAAAAAAGAGACCATCGTAAGCTGGGTAAAGAACTGGGAATTTATACCATGGATGATGATGTAGGTCAGGGTTTACCATTGTGGATGCCCAATGGGACAATTATTATTGAAGAGCTTGAAAAATTAGCAAAAGAAACTGAAAATGCGGCTGGCTACAAACGGGTGGTTACCCCTCATATTGCTAAAGAAAGTATGTATTTAACGAGTGGCCACTTGCCTTATTATGCCGATAGTATGTTTCCACCCATGGAATTGGATGGTACCCGGTATTATTTAAAAGCCATGAACTGCCCGCACCATCACAAAATTTTTGATGCAGAGCAAAAGAGTTATAAAGATTTGCCCTACCGTATTGCAGAATATGGAACTTGTTACCGGTATGAGCAAAGTGGCGAACTCTTTGGCCTTATGCGGGTTCGTTGCCTGCACATGAACGATGCCCATATTTATTGCAGTAAAGAACAATTCGCATCGGAATTTAAGGCAGTAAATGATATGTACCTGAAATATTTCAAAATTTTCGGGATAGATAAATATGTAATGCGGTTAAGTTTGCACGATCCAGAAAAGCTGGGCCAAAAATATGTAAATGAACCGGAGCTATGGTTAGAAACGGAGGAACTGGTGCGAAATGTATTAATTGAAAATAAGATACCTTTTGTAGAAGTAAAAGGGGAGGGCGCCTTTTATGGTCCAAAGATTGATGTACAAATATGGAGCGCTATCGGGCGTGAATTTACGCTTGCCACCAACCAGGTAGATTTTTCGCAGGGTAAAAGCTTCAAACTGAGTTTTACAAACCAGGATAACGAAGCCGAAACCCCACTGATCATACACCGGGCACCCTTGGGTACCCATGAGCGTTTCATTGGGTTTTTACTGGAGCATTATGCCGGAAAATTCCCCGCCTGGCTGGCGCCCTTGCAGGTTAAAATATTGCCTATAAGCGATAAGTTCTTAGATTATTCAAAAACAATTTTGGATAAGCTTAAAAAAGCAGATATTCGTGCTGAAGTTGATGACAGAAACGAAAAGATTGGAAAAAAAATAAGAGATACTGAGCTGCAAAAAGTACCTTATATGCTGGTGATAGGAGAGAAAGAAGTGGCTGAACAAAAGATATCGGTTCGGCTGCAAGGTAAAGGTGATGCAGGTGTAAAAGAAATTGATGACTTTATAAAAGAACTCACAGAAGAAATAAAAAACAGGGTGTAATATTTTTCAATAACTAAAAAACCATATTGTAAACTAAAATTAATAAATGGCATTTCCGAACAGACCCAGAGGGACATTTAATCCCAGGTTTAAAAAAGAACAACAACAAGAACACCGTACAAACCACATGATTCGTGTACCCGAAGTAAGGCTCGTGGGCGAAAACCTGGAACCGGGTGTTTATCCTACCCAGGAAGCAATGAAGATAGCCCAGTCACAAAACCTTGATCTGGTAGAAATTTCACCGGGCGCTGTACCGCCAGTTTGCCGCATCATTGATTATAACAAATTCCTGTATAATCAAAAGAAGAAACAGAAAGAAATGAAGGCAAAGGCAAAAACGAGTGAGGTAAAAGAAATTCGGTTTACACCCAATACGGATGATCATGATTTTGAATTTAAATGTAAACACGCCGAAAAATTCCTGCAAGATGGTAATAAAGTAAAAGCACATGTGCAATTTAAAGGGCGTGCAATAATGTTTAAAGAAAGAGGTGAACTGCTATTGCTAAAATTTGCCGATCGGTTAAAAGATGTAGGCGCTTTGGAAGGACTGCCTAAATTAGAAGGAAAAAGAATGCATGTAATGTTTGCACCCAAAGCACAAAAGAAAAAAAGCAGTGAGAACAGTTTGGGTAAATTAATTAAAGATGATCCTAAACCGGATCCGGAAACCCCAACAGCTACAGAAGAATAAATGATTTTAATTAAATATGAAATGACCCGGCTTGCCGGGTTTTTTATTGGGTAAAAAATACATTATTCACCTTCAAAATTCAGCGCTTTTTCATCATCAAATTCGCCTTCCCAGCGGGCTATTACGCAACTAGCCAGGGTATTGCCAATTACATTTACCGATGTACGGGCCATATCCATCAATTCATCAATACCATATATAGCCATAATGGGCCATAAAGGAAAACCAAATGTAGATGCAGTAGCAATTAAAATCACTAAGGAGGCACGGGGTACAGCGGCCACCCCTTTACTGGTGAGCATAAGTGATAAACCAATAAACATTTGATGTGCAAATGTAGGGTGCTGGCCTGCCGCCTGGGCCACAAAAACAGAAGCTAATGATAAATACAACGTGGTTCCATCTAAATTAAAAGTGTAACCGGTAGGAATTACAAAAGAAACAATTTTACGGGGTACACCAAATCGCTCCATATTTTCCAGCGCTTTGGGCAACGCAGAGTCGGAACTGGTTGTTGCAAAAGCAATAGATACAGGTTCTTTAATGGCCTGGATAAATTTCCTTAATGGAATTTTAGCAATAAATAAGGCAATGGGAATTAAGATAATCAAAATGAATGCAGTTAAAGCCATATACAATGTCATCAGCAGCATTAATAAGTTCTTCAATATATCTACTCCCAAATGGCCTACCGTTACGGCAATGGCGGCACCTACGCCAAAGGGTGCAAAATGCATAATGATATTTGTAAACTTAAACATGACTTCTGCCAGGCTTTCAGAAAAATCTAATAATGGCTTTTTCTTTTTATCATTTAGCATGGCTAATGAAATACCAAAAATCACACTAAATAACACAATGGGCAGCACATTGCCCTCGTACACCGATTTAATAATGTTTTCTGGAAAAATATCGATGATATGGTCTTGCCAGGTTTTGGGTACAACCTGGGGCAATTCTTTTAATAAGGCTTCAGGAACCTGGATGCCAACCCCGGCATGGGTAAGATTAATAAATAGTAAACCAATAAGTAGCGCAAATGTTGTAACCACCTCAAAATACAAAAGAGATTTCCAGCCCATACGGCCTACTTGTTTCAGGTTTGAGTGGCTGGCAATACCCACCACCAGGGTAGAAAATAATAAGGGCGCTACAATTGTTTTTACCAATCGTAAAAATATTTTACTTAAAAATTGCAGGTTTTGAGAAAATGCAGGAAAATCATGGCCTATCTCTACACCTATTACCATGGCGGTAAGTATCCAGGTGGTTAAAGATTTTTTATATAAAGAATAAATACAAAGGCTTAGGATAAGCACTACCCGGCTGGTAAATAAGACAGAATGGGGCAAGGGATTTACAAATTCATGAACCAGGTGAAGGATCGTTAAGATCGTAAATACAATAAATGCAATCCAGCCGGCTTTTGTTTTATTCATACCTATTCATATAAAGTGCATTAAAAATAAGTATTTATATGCTTTAAGTGAGTAAAAAAATAAAAATCAGAATTGGTTCATTCAATATTAAGCAATCAGGTTAAATGAAAATAAAATGGTAGTAACAAATAAAATACCCAGGCCTAAAAGAAAAACCACATCTGCTATTTGTTCATATTTATGTGCACGCAGGCTGGAAGAACGTAATGAAAGGAATGAAAAAATACAACTCGCCATAAACATAACGATGGCGATGGTGGTTATTTCATCGGCGATGGTAACATGCGATACTTTAAACACCCGGAATGTAGTGAGTAAAATAAAACAGATACCCAATAAATTAGAGGATGCAGTAAGTATATGCTGAGATTTTTCGGGTTTGTTTGGCATGCGTATCAATTTGAAAAAACAAGTTCACTTTGTTTGATTTTTAAATTCATTTTATTGAAAGCGGGAATTAAAATGTAAAACCGGGTTTTCATACAATAAAGGGTATTTATTGTATTCCATATTTCCTTTCGTATTTTTCATTTAATTGTTTGTGTTTATCCACCAGGTTTATTTCACGGCCTTGAATAAAGGCATGGGTTATAACGCTGCTTTCCATATCTAAAATATCGCCGGTACTAATAACGATATTGGCATCTTTACCTGTTTCCAGGCTCCCGGTCTTATCTGCAATGCCCAGTATTTTAGCGGCATCCAGGGTAATTGCTTGTAATGCTTCTTCTTTATTGAGGCCATAAGCTGCTGCGGTACCGGCATTAAAGGCCAGGTTCCTGCCTGTTGTATTTCCATCGTCATCATTCAGGCAAAATAATACGCCAGCTTTTTTTAAAAGATAGGGCGTTTTAAAAGGCTGGTCCACATCATCATCATCCAGGGTGGGCAGCGCATGCAGCTGCTGTAAAATAACGGCAATGCCATTTTGCTTTAAAAGATCGGCAATGCGCCAACTTTCACTTCCGCCTACAATCACTACATCAAAACCAAATGTTTTGGCAAAGTCAATGGCTACCAGCATTTCTTTTACAATATCGCAGTGAATATATAATTTTTGCGATTTATCGTAAAGCCCTTTTACTGCTTCGAATTTTAAATTGGTGGCAACATGATTTTTTTCTGCCAGGTATGCTTTTGCTTCTTTAAAAAAGTTACGGAGCATTTCTACTTTATCCATGGCTTCTTTTTGCTGATCGCCTGTGGCAGAGTTTTGGCGAAAGCGGCGGCTTCTCATTAATAAGCCCGGGAAATTAATATGAATACCGGCATCCATTTTATATGCTGCATCTTCCCAGTTCCAGGCATCAAATTGAACTACTGACGAAGTGCCCATGAGCAAACTGCCCTGGGGAATAATATTAGCGATGAGTATGCCATTGCTTCTTAAAACATTGATGATTTTACTGTCCGTATTATAGCTCACAATACTTCGCACATTGGGGTTTAATTCACCCAATTCCCGGTAGTCATTGGTGCCCCTTACGCTACCGGTTATTTCCCGCAATCCAATAATGGTTGCAGCGGCAATAAGTGCGGGGTACACTTGTTTACCTGTAGCATCAATTACCCTTGCATTGTCGTTTTTTAAATCATTACCTATGGCGGCAATTTTCCCGTTTTTTACGAGGATAGAACTATTGTTTAAAACCTGTCCATTCCCTACATGAAGGGTTCCGTTTTTAATAAGGATGTCTTTGGTTTGGGGCGGGGCAGGGGAGATATTATCCTGCCCCCCGGCCAGGTGTATGATTAAAAAAAGCGAAACGTAAATTAAAAATATTTTTTTCATCTTATTCGATTTAAGGATAAAGAATTATTCTACATCTTCAATTAATAAACCATGCTGGTGAAAATGGTCGCTGCATACATTCATTTCCCGGTAAGAGGGCATGGCAGGCATTGTGGGAGATCCCGATTTTTTCTCTTGCAGCATTTTATGCACCAAGCGGGTTCTTTCTTTTTCTATAGAGGCCCGCTCCAGTAAATCATTTTGCCTGTTAAAATAAATAACACCGTCCACAATAGTGGTTTGGGCAACTGCATAAATACTTAACGGGTTGTTGTTCCAAATTACAATATCGGCATCCTTACCTACTTTCAGGCTACCTACCTGTTTATCAATATGTAACATCTTTGCCGGGTTCAGGGTTACCATTTTTAATGCTTCTTCTTCCGTAATACCGCTGTATTTTATAATTTTTGCTGCTTCCTGGTTTAAGCGACGGGCCATTTCAGCGTCATCGCTGTTGATGGCCACATTTAATCCTGCTTTATGCATAATGCCGGCATTGTATGGAATGGCATCCTGTACTTCCATTTTATAAGCCCACCAATCACTAAAAGTAGATGCATTGGCACCATGCGCTTTTAGCTTATCGGCCACTTTATAACCTTCTAAAATATGCGTAAAAGTGTTTATTTTAAAACCAAATTTTTCGGCTATGCGCATGGTTTCCACTATTTCACTTTGAACATAACTGTGGCAGGTGATGAATCTTTTCCCATTCATAATTTCTACAAGAGCATCCAGCTCCAGGTCTGGCCGTACCCATTTTCCATTGGGTCCTTTTAATGCGGTTTCGTAATCTTTTGCCCTGGTAAATGCATCCATTTGCACCTGTTGTACCCCCATGCGGGTATCGGGGAACCGGTTGTTATTTTGGCTGGTAGTTCGTTTTACATTTTCGCCAAGGGCAAATTTAATAAAGGGGTCAGCGCCTTTAAATTTCAATCCTTCTGCATCCTGGCCCCAGCGAAGTTTTATGAGTTGGGTTTGCCCCCCAATGGTATTCGCACTTCCATGCAAAATATGAGAGGTAGTAACGCCCCCACTCAGTTGCCGGTAAATATTTATATCATCAGGATTTATAACATCAGCAATGCGTACCTCGGAGGTTACCGATTGGCCTCCTTCGTTTATAGCGGCTGCGGCAATATGTGAGTGTTCATCAATTATACCGGGGGTTACATGCATACCGGTAGCATCTATTTGTTTTGCGTTTCCGGCTGGTAAATGTTTGCCAATGGCTGCTATTTTACCATTCTTTATGAATATATCAGTTTGTTGCAATACCCCTTCATTTTCGTTTGTCCAGAGTGTTGCATTTTTAATAAGGATGTCTTCGGGCTGAGGTAATGTTTGCCAGCCATACGCCATATTGGGATAAGTAAGCTTACTGCTGCTAAGCATTTTCTTTTTTTGCGATGTATCTGCTATTTCTTGCAGGGGTCCCGTATATTCAGCCGTCCAGCTAAAAGTTTTACCACTACTATCAGTTCCTGTTCCGGTCCACTTTGTACCCCAGGCAGCGCCACTTAACCGATAACCACTCCGGCTTCGTTTTGATTCGCTAAATTGGAGTGATACCAGGGTATTACTAAATTTGAATTTGGCTGCCAGGGTATCTTTACTTATAATATTTGCTGAGTTATTATTTTTTACATCCAGCATAAATGTTTTACCCGGAACATTTACCTGGTATTTACCCGATACTTCATTCAGTTCATTGGGGCCATCGCTATACTGTTCGCCCAGTACCCAGTTTTGTAAAATATTTGTTTTATCAGAAAATACCGGGCCGTCGGTAATAATAAAATTGGCATATTTACCTGCAGCAATGCTACCTATTTCATTGTATGCATTTAGTAATTGAGCGGGGATGCGGGTGAGGGCATTGAGCGCCATATCTTCCGAGAGACCATTGTCTAAAGCCTTGCGGAGATTACTGAAAAAAGATTTGGCATCTTTGAGCCCGTCCGGGGTGATGCAAAACAGGATCCCTGCTTTTTCAAATGCCGACGGGTTAGTAGGAGCCATATCCCAATGTTTTAATTCAGCCAGCGCTACAAACCTTTCCTCATTCGGGTCTTCTACATCCATGGCCTGGGGAAAATTGAGCGGCAGGATAAATGCGGCCTGGCTTGCCTTCATTTCAGCCATGCGTTGGTATTCGTTGCCACCGGCTTTTAAAATAAATGAAACACCAAATTCATCGCCAATTTTATCGGCTCGCAGGCAGTTCCATTTATCGGATGCATCAAATATTTGAGGTAACTGCAAATGATCATTCCAGGCTTGCAGGCTAAGATTTAATCCTTCTTCATTTTTTTTAGAAGCAGGTAAATTTTTATACCAATTGGCATCTAAAAAGGTTTGCCTGAGCAAGGCTATACTGCCCATTAAACTGGTTGGGTAACTTTGCGTGGATGTTCCTTTATTAAAAGAATACTCAGCACTCGCTTTATCTTTTATAATTACTAAGTTTTCTTTTTTATTGGCAAGGGCAACCAGGGCAGAAGTACCTCTTGCGATTCCATCTTTTTGAATTGTGTTTACGACCCCAAACCCGGATTGACGAAGTTGGGCTGCTTTATCTGCATTTACACTAAAAGTTTCAACGGCATTTACTTCGGGCTTTATTGACTGGTTCCAATTATAAGGTCCGGCTTTTGATGAGGTGAATTGGGTAGGGGCGCCATAATTAAATCCTCTTTGCGTAGGGTTTAGGGCTTCCATTCCATAGTCAGAAAACAGGTCAATAAATGAGGGGTATATATATTTTCCTTTGCAATCCACCACAATGGCATCGGCTGGTATTTTTACCTGGCTACCCACATCCATGATCTTCCCTTCTTTTATAAGTAAGCTGGCATTATTTAACTGGGTACCTGCCTGGGTAATTATGGTAGCGCCTGTAAATATATAATAACCCGATCTGTTATCGGCTACACCATTTACCGGGTTCGTTACTTGCGCATTGCCCTGTAAAAAAATACCAAGAGCAAGCATTATAAAATTGATTATTTTTTTCATAGACTTTATTTAGTCATTGTAAACAAAAAAGGACAAGAGAATTATAAATTAGAATCAGCGATCTTTTCCAATGATGTTTTAATTAATTTTTCAACAGCCGCATCGCCATCTTTTGAAAATTGTTGTGTAACCCTGTTTGCTACTACCACATTTAAACTTAAGCATTCATGGCCCAGGGCCCTGCCCAAACCGTAAATAGCAGAGCTTTCCATTTCAAAATTCGAGATGCGGTGGTTACCGGTTTTAAAATTGGTTAATTTTTCTATCAGCCCGGGATAAGCCAGGGGCAGGCGAAGGATTCTTCCCTGCGGGCCATAAAAACCCGGGCAGGCAACAGTAATACCCTGGTGGTAAGCATTACCAAACAGGGATAACAGGGAGGTACTGCCACTAAAAATATATGGAGTTACATTCCCATTTTGCAAACCGGTATGGGCTTTAAAATCGGCAATCATTTTTTTCTCACTTTCATTATTTTCAATAGCGTAATAATGCATTACGTTATCAAAGCCTAATCCATGGGTACCCGCAACCAATTCATCAACCGGAATATCTGCCTGTAAAGAACCCGAAGTGCCCAATCTCAAAATATGCAATGGAACAAAGTCTGTTTTTATAACCCGGTTTTCAAAATCAATATTGGCCAGGGCATCAATTTCATTTAAAGCTATATCAATATTATCCGGGCCAATACCGGTACTGATCACAGAGATCCTTTTATTCCCTAAATACCCGGTATGGGTAATAAACTCCCTGTGACGGCAAGTTGTTTCAACCCGGTCAAAATGTTGGGTTACTTTTTTTACCCTGTCAGGATCGCCCACTACAATAATTATTTTTGCCAACTCTTCGGGTCTTACCCCCAGGTGATAAATAGCGCCCCGCTTATCAAGTATGAGTTCAGATTCTGGAATTTTAAACATGCCGCTGGATTTAATGAATGATCTTTATTATATAATTTGTATCAAATGGGTTAAAAGGTATCATTATTTTGATAAAATCATAAAATAATGTGCGTTCCGGTGCTTAAAAATAAAGAATATTTAGTTTTATAGTTCTCATGTGTTAAATTTGGAATTCACAAAAATAGATATGGTAGAAAAGAATCTTGCATATTTACCCGACTTTAGCCTATCTCCCCATATAGACCAGGTAGGAATTGAAGAACGGGCCGCTCGTTTTACAAAACGAAGTATAAAAAAAGAAACCAAGCTCAATGGCTTGCTCCTCACATTAAACATGATTGACCTTACCACCTTGGAAGGAAAAGATACCGTGGGTAAAGTGCAGCAAATGTGTTATAAAGCCAAACATTTGCATGATGCCTATGAAGGTTTACCTACCGTAGCTGCCGTATGTGTATATCCTACCATGGTGGGTGTAGCAAAAAAGGCAGTAGCCGGGTCGGGGGTAAAAGTGGCCTCAGTGGCAACAGCATTTCCCAGTGGCCAGGCACCCCGTGATGTAAAGATCAGGGATACCAAATATGCTGTAGCAGAAGGTGCCGATGAAATAGATATGGTGATAAGCCGGGGGAAATTTTTAGAAGGCGAATACAATTTTGTATTTGACGAAATTGCCGCTATTAAAGAAGCTTGTGGCAATGCCAGGCTGAAAGTGATCTTAGAAACCGGTGAACTGGTTACTTATGATAAAGTACGCCGGGCCAGTGATATTGCTATGTATGCCGGTGCCGATTTTATAAAAACATCTACCGGTAAAATATCTCCCGCAGCAACCATGCCTGTTACATTAGTGATGCTGGAAGCCATTCGGGACTTTTATTATAAAACAGGTAAAAGAATTGCCATGAAACCGGCGGGCGGCATTTCTAAATCAAAGTTAGCATTGCATTATTTAGTGATGTTAAACGAAATATTGGGAGAAGCCTGGATGAACAATGAGTGGTTCCGGTTTGGCGCCAGCAGCCTGGCCAATGATGTATTGATGCAAATCATGAAAGAGAAAACAGGGGTGTACCAGGGTAAAGATTATTTTTCATTAGACTAATGATAAAAATCATATTCAGTAATTTATAAAAGGAATAAAAAAATACATGGCTTCCAGTAAAAATAATACCATCAAACTCAAATTTGACAGTGCCCGTAAATATGCACCCGCTCCAGAAAGCAGGAGCTCGGCGAAAATTAATGCACGCTATGACCTTTTTATCAATGGCAAATTTGAAAAACCAGTAAGCAAGAAATATTTTGGAACAATTAGCCCTTCGTCTGAAGAAAAATTAAGTGAAGTGGCCGATGCCAATGCAGCCGATGTGGACAAAGCCGTAAAAGCAGCACGGCAAGCCTATGACCGTTACTGGAAAAAGCTAAGCGGTGCCGAAAGAGGAAAATATATTTACCGCATAGCCCGAATGATACAGGAACGTGCCCGGGAACTGGCTATTATTGAATCATTGAATGGCGGCAAACCCATCCGGGAAAGCCGGGACTTTGATGTTCCCACGGCGGCAAATCATTTCTTTTATTATGCGGGCTGGGCCGATAAATTAGAGTATGCATTTCCAAACCGGCAGGCACAACCTTTAGGCGTGGCAGGCCAGATAATTCCCTGGAATTTTCCTTTATTAATGGCTGCCTGGAAAATAGCCCCTGCCCTGGCAACGGGCAACACGGTGGTATTGAAACCTGCGGAAACTACGCCGCTCACGGCTTTGAAGCTTGCAGAGATAATACAGGAAGCGGATATTCCACCCGGGGTAGTAAATATTATTACAGGTGCCGGCGCAACCGGTGCGGCCTTAGTGAATCATCCCGGTATCGATAAAATAGCATTTACCGGCAGTACACAGGTGGGAAAAATTATACAAAACGCAATAGCGGGGACATCCAAAAAAGCTACCCTGGAGCTAGGGGGTAAAGCAGCGAATATTATATTTGATGATGCGCCATTAGACCAGGCAGTAGAAGGAGTCATTAACGGTATCTTTTTTAACCAGGGTCATGTATGCTGTGCCGGTTCCCGGTTATACGTGCAAGAATCTGTTTTTAAGCAAGTGGTACAAAAATTAAAAGATCGCTTAGAAACTATGATCGTTGGCGATCCGCTGGATAAGAATACAGATATTGGAGCCATCAATTCAAAAGAACAATTGAACACCATCAATAAATATATTAAAATAGGAATTAAGGAAGGGGCAGAAATGTATCAAAGCAGTGCTGAGTTACCCCATAAAGGTTTTTGGTGCAGGCCAACCTTGTTTACCAATGTAGCCCAAAGTAACCGAATTGCACAAGAAGAAATATTTGGCCCTGTACTGGCTATTCAAAGCTTCCGAACCGATGATGAAGTAATTGAAAAAGCAAATAATTCTCCCTATGGTCTGTCATCCGGTGTATGGACTGATAAGGGGTCCAAAATTTTCAACCTTACAACAAAATTAAGAAGCGGGGTAGTATGGGCCAATACCTTTAATAAATTTGATCCTACATCACCCTTTGGTGGCTACAAAGAAAGTGGGTATGGCCGGGAAGGCGGACTGCATGGCCTGAATGCTTATGTAAAATTAATATAACAACCCAAGTGTAAATTAAAAAAAAGAAGATGCGACTTGAAGTGCTAAAAACGTATAAAATATATATAGGAGGAAAATTTCCACGTACAGAATCGGGGAGATATTATATTGCTGAAAATAAAAAAGGCGAGAAGCTGGCCAATGTGTGCCTGGGATCCCGAAAAGATTTTAGGGATGCTGTAGTGGCTGCCCGAACCGCTTTTAACGATTGGGGAAGCCGGGCCGCTTTTAACAGGGGCCAAATTTTATACCGCATTGCAGAAATGCTGGAAGGCCGTAAAGCCCAGTTCATCGAAGAATTAATTAAGCAGGACAGTACCCGTGCACAGGCTGAAAAAGAAGTGGCTCTTTCCATTGAACGATTAATTTATTATGCCGGCTGGTGCGATAAATATCAACAGGTATTCAGCTCAGTGAATCCTGTTGCCTCCAGTCATTTTAATTTTAGTACTCCGGAACCTACCGGCGTGGTAAGCATTATAGCTCCACAAGACAGTTCTTTACTGGGGTTGGTAAGTGTAATTGCGCCCATCATCATAGGGGGTAATACTTGCGTGGTATTAGCTTCGGCTACAAAACCATTATGTGCTGTAACATTTGCTGAAGTGCTTCATTCATCTGATGTACCGGGCGGCGTGGTAAATATTATTACGGGTAAAGTACCTGAATTATTAAATTGGTTTAGCAATCATATGGATGTAAATGCCATGGTGTATTGTGCCAATGATAAAGACTCCATTCAAAAGATACAGCAAAATGCTACGCTTAATATGAAAAGGGTTTTGCTTTGGAATACACAACAGTGGTCTCAATTATCTTCACAATCGCCATACCTGGTTTGTGAAGCACAGGAAATAAAAACAACCTGGCACCCTATTGAAAATATCGGGGGCGCCAAAGCAGGATATTAATGCATTAAAAAAATTGTGGATGAGCCCGGCAGAATTTACTGAAATGGCTTTGTCTTTTGATGGTACCCTGGGCCAACCGCATTTTGACAGGACCGCCTTTAAAGTTATTACAAAAAGAATATTTGCTACTTTACAGCAAGAGCAGGAATTGGCGAATATTAAATTACCCATTGCCGATCAACTCGTTTTTTGTTCCCTCCATAAATCAATTTTCCCGGTACCCAATAAATGGGGCGACCAGGGCTGGACAAGTTTTGAAATCAGGAAGGTAGAGCGTCATATTATTTTGGATGCACTCAGTGTGGCATACGGGGATGTGATAAAAAGAAAAATTAAATAAAAACAGGATCATGCCTGCATCGTATGCCTAAATACTTTCATCACAGCAATGAACATCCGGTCACAAAAATTCATTTTATTTAGTAATACACAGTCAGCTGCTATTATCTATTTATTTCTATTACTGGGGTTGTATTGCCGGGTATTTTCAAATCGTTTTTTTTGAGGATTTTTATTGGGCTGATTGCGGTTAGTAAAACTTCTTTGAGGCGCTTGCCGGGAAACCGATCCTTTTGCATGAACACTAAAAGTAGTATGATAGGGATGGTTTTCCTGAACGGGAATTTGCTTCCCGATGAGTTTATGGATATCCCTTAATTCTTCTGTTTCTTCTTCACTGCAGAATGAATAGGATGTACCGCTTAAGCCGGCCCTGCCGGTTCTGCCAATACGATGCACATAAGTTTCGGGCACATTGGGCAGTTCGTAATTAATAACGTGTGTTAATTCATCTACATCAATACCCCGGGCTGCAATATCAGTTGCTACTAAGATGCGGGTTTCCCTGTTTTTAAAATTGTTTAATGCCCTTTGCCTTGCGTTTTGAGATTTATTACCGTGTATGGCTTCTGCACGAATGCCGATGCGTACAAGGTCTTTTACCACTTTATCTGCACCATGTTTTGTCCTGGTAAATATAAGCGCCGTTTCAATATTTTTGTCAGATAAAATAAAGGCAAGCAACGATCTTTTATTTTCCTTTGCTACATAATATAACGATTGGTCAATGGTATCGGCGGTAGAGGATACCGGGGCTACTTCTACTTTTACGGGATTATGCAAAATACTATTCGCCAAAGATTGAATTTCCTGGGGCATGGTGGCAGAGAAAAACAAGGTTTGCCGTTTAGCAGGTATCTTGGTAATGATCCGTTTTACATCATGCACAAAACCCATATCCAGCATGCGATCGGCTTCATCTAATACAAAAATTTCGATATCTTTTAATTGGATATAGCCCTGGCTGATGAGGTCTAAGAGTCGCCCGGGTGTGGCAACCAAAATATCAATCCCTTTTTTAAGCTCGGTAACCTGGGGGCCCTGGTTTACTCCCCCGAATATCACCAGGTTTTTTAACCGCAAATTTTTTCCATAAGCATTAAAACTCTCCTGAATCTGTATGGCAAGTTCCCGGGTAGGCGTAAGGATCAATGCACGAATGGGTCTTTGTCCACGGCTCGCCATACTGATTGGCTTCGCTAATAATTGTAATATGGGTATGGCAAATGCGGCTGTTTTACCCGTGCCGGTTTGTGCACACCCCAGTAGGTCGCTGGTTTGTAAAATATGGGGAATGGCCTGTTGCTGGATGGGTGTAGGTTTGCTGTAACCTTCATCATGAAGCGCATCTAATATGGGCTTGATGATAGCTAAATCTGTAAATAACAATTTCTATTTTTTAAAAATGATTGCGGTAATGAAATGATTCTTTCATCATCATAAACGAGTATGGCTCGGGAGCTTTTATCAGGGAGGTTGTTACATCTATAATACACTGGCTTGTAATGCCGCTAAATATAAGAGCTTTTGCAAAGATAGGTTTTATTTATATGCAGGGCTTATTAAAATTATTTTCTCCCTTATTTCATTGGATTGTATTTTTAATAATGATTTAAAAGGAATAACCCAAAGTATGGCAATATTAGAAAGAAAATTAGGCCTCGGGCAAGCTACTGCCATTAACATGATAGATATGGTAGGGATTGGCCCTTTCATCACTTTACCGATGGTGATCGGAATGATGAATGGCCCTTATTTTTTATATGCCTGGATCGCCGGCGCCTTATTATCTATTGTAGATGGCATGGTGTGGAGTGAATTAGGAGCAGCGTTTCCAAAGGCGGGCGGCAGTTATAATTTTTTAAAAGAAGCGTATGGTAAAAACGGCGCCGGTAAAATGATGAGTTTCCTTTTTGTTTGGCAAACCATGATACAGGCTCCCCTGGTTATTGCATCGGCAGCTATCGGGTTTGCAAAATATTTTTCTTATCTGTTACCCCTTACTTCCATTACTGAAAAAATGGTAAGTGGTGGCGTAGTTATTTTAATAGTGGTTTTATTGTACCGGAAAATAGATGCAATAGGAAAAATCAGTGTTTTTTTATGGACCGGCGTTATCATTACCCTTCTTTGGATTATAGGTGGCGGAATTATGCACGGTAATTTTTTAACCCCGGTAAAAAATATCAATAACGGGCTTAGTGTGGACTATGCTTTTGTTACGGCTATTGGTTTTGCAAGTGTAAAATCGGTATATAGTTACCTGGGCTATTATAATATTTGCCACCTGGGGAGTGAAATTAAAAACCCGGCAAAAAATATACCCCGCAGTATGTTTATCTCTATAGCCGGTATCGCCGTTCTCTATTTATTGATGAATATTAGCGTTGTGAGTGTGATTCCCTGGCAGCAAGCCAGGAACAGCGATTTTGTGATCAGTGAATTTATGGAGGTATTGTTTGGCCATACAGCCGCTACGATTGTTACCTGCTTAATATTATGGGTGGCTTTTGCCTCCGTTTTTTCTGCTACGCTTGGGTACAGCCGTATTCCTTATGCGGCGGCTGCAGACGGTGAATTTTTTAAAATATTTGCAAAACTGCATCCCGCAAAAAAATTTCCTTATGTATCCTTATTGTTTTTAGGAGCTGTCGCTTTTATTTTCAGCATGCTTTTAAAATTAAGTGAAGTAATAAGCGCTATCCTTGCCATGCGCATCATGATACAATTTATAGGACAGGCCATTGGCTTATTCATTTTAAGAAGAAAAATGGATAAATCCTTTTTTCCCTACAAAATGCCTTTATTTCCCCTGCCGGTGATCCTGGCAATAGCTTTATGGCTGTTTATCCTTATTTCAACCGGAACGGATTTAATGCTGAGTGGTTTTGTGGTAATACTCCTGGGCACCCTGGTTTATTTTATTAAGGCAAGGTTTCAAAAAGAATGGCCATTTTAAGATTCCCGTTTTATTACATCAAATAAGGCCACCCGTTTTTTATGGATGCCCAAAGAAAGGTGGTTACAGTCCTGTTTTTTTTCCTGTTTCTATTCTCTTTACTTTATATTTACTGTATAAAATAAAAAACAAATGGCAACTAAAAAATCAAATGCCCGTGCGGCAAAATCAGTTGAAGATAAATCTGCCCTCACAAAAATTGCAGAAACTATCGGTGAAGTAGCTGCTGAAATTTCAATTAAAGCAGGGCAGGTTTCCGGTATTGCTTCCCAGGCGATGGATACGGTGAAAGCTAAAATTCATACCATTACAGCACCCAAAGTAAAAAAGATTAAAAAAACGGCTAAGAAGCTTCCCAAAAAAGAAGTGAAAGCCGTGCAAAAACAGTTGAAGAAAACTGTAACAAAGCCGGTAGCGAAAAAAGTAAATTCTGCTAAGAAGGAGGTAAAAGCAAAAGTAAAAAATGTGAATAAAAAAATAGTAAAGCCGGTTTCCAAAAAAGCAGCCTCTGCAAAGAGCGCCATGGTAAAGAAAGCAAAACAAGTTTCCAAAAAAGCAACAACGGCCAAAAAGGCGGTTAAGAAAACAGTAAAAAAAATTGCAAAGAAAGCCGGGAAAAAATAATGCCGGCGGGGTATCGTAACAAAGCAACCAGGCACTTATCTTAAAAATAATGAAAGTTCTAAAACACACACTGCTACTGGCATGCATGTTTTGCCTGGGTTTTTCATTTAAAACAATCATGTTAAAAAATAATGATACTATGAAACGGGTAACAGGAATTGGCGGTATTTTTTTTAAATGCAAGGATCCGGGAAAATTGAAAGAATGGTATAAAACACATTTGGGTATTGATGCCAATGAATACGGCACTACTTTTGAGTGGAAAGAATCTGCTGACTCTTCCAAAAACGGTTCCACACAATGGTCTCCTTTTGCCGAAACAACAAAATATTTTGAGCCTTCTCAAAAAGATTTTATGATTAATTACCGGGTGGCCCACCTGGAAGCATTGGTAGAAGAATTAAAGAAAGAAGGTGTGATGGTATTAGATAAAATGGAAACATATGACTATGGAAAGTTTGTTCATATAATGGATTTAGAGGGCAACAAAATTGAGTTATGGGAACCCATTGAAAAAGAATAAACAGGATGTGGCACTTATTATGAATTCAAAAGTGGTATGCCCGGAAATTGAATTGGTAACAGGAATAGCATGACCGGTTTTAGCGAGTCAATGAAAGTATGATATCGAAATGCCTGCCATTATATTTTCTTTAAGCTTGCAATTGTTGCAGCGGGGTTATTAGACTTAAAGACGGTATTGCCGGCTACCAAAACATCGGCGCCTGCTGCTATTATTTCAGGGGCGTTTTGCAGGGTTACGCCTCCATCAACTTCTATTTTTACCGGGAGGCCAGCCCCAGTTATCATTTTTTTGAGTGCTTTAATTTTGTGAAGGGTATGGGGTATAAATGCCTGTCCGCCGAAACCGGGGTTTACACTCATCATACATACCAGGTCAATATTTCCTAAAATATCTGCCAGGCTTTCTACCGCTGTATGCGGATTAATCGCCACACCACAATGCATACCCAAAGATTTTATTTGTTGAATATTTCTATGTAAATGCCTGCAGGCTTCCAGGTGTACCGTTAAGCTATCGGCGCCCGCTTCTTTAAAAGCTTCCGCATATCTTTCGGGTTCTTCAATCATTAAATGTACATCGCAATATTTGGTGGTGGCTTTCCTGAAAAAGGAAACAAGCATAGGCCCAAAACTGATGTTGGGTACAAAGCGGCCATCCATCACATCTAAATGGTACCAATCTGCCTGGCTTTCATTTAGCATATTACAATCTTGTTGTAAGTTTAAAAAATTGGCAGATAATAATGAGGGTGCGATAAGCGCCATAAAAATATTTTTAGTTTATTGTTTTACACCTAAGTTGGCCAATGCTTCTTTTGCTTCACTAAAATCGGGAGCATAAATAAGGGCTGTTTGGTAACTCTCAATCGCATCTTCTTTGCGGTTTAGTTTTTCAAAACAACGGCCCATATAATAATATCCTTCTTCAAAACTATTATTCAATTTTACTGCTTTTTCTAAAACCAATAAGGCTTCCATATATTGTTGCTGATCGTATAAAGCCAATGCTTTTTCCCGGTATGCTTCCATAAAAGTAGGGCTTACCTGCAATGCTTCATTAAAAAAAGAAATAGCATCCTGTTTCTTACCTATGGCGCTAAAATATAATCCTTTTATAAAATAGGCTTCTTTTTCAGCATGGGCTTTATATCCAATCAGTAAGGCATCAGCCAATTCAACTGCCCTTTTATTTTTTGTTTGGGCATATAAAGTGGCCAATGAAATTATATAGGCAGGTTCGGGAACCAACCCTACTGCTTTTTCAAAAGCATGTATGGCCTGCAGGGTATCTCCATTTTCAAAATGAAGAATCGCCTTCATGTCCCAATAGCGGGCACGGGTACTATCAACCTGTAATGCCCTGTTTACGGTAGCAATGGCTTTTTCATAATTGCCGCCATCCCGGTAATATTGCGCCAGGTTTTCAATTAACAGGGCGCTATCCGGGTATTTTTTTACAGCAGCTTCTAACTGGTCTTCCCTGGGAGTTTCTAATATTTTAGCATCCGTGTTGTTCTCTTTTTCGTTGGTGCAGGAAAGAAACAAAAGAATAGATAAAAAAGCTGCGTATTTCATTTTGCAAAAATACTGTTTACTGTTTAGATGACAATTATTTGACAATTATCATACTTTGTAGCAGTAACTTTGCGAAAATTTAATTAAGATATGAAATATGTTTTAATGGCATGCGGGGTAGCCTTTTTTTTATTGGGATTTACCGTTTTAAAAAATAATAAAAAAGCAGGTAATAACCCCAGTCCGGTTAATGATACCATTCATTTTGAAGGGGAAGGCCATTTTGCGAATATGCGCCAACTTACTTTTGGCGGTGATAATGCAGAAGCTTATTTTAGTTTTGATGGAAAATATTTAATTTTTCAAAAAACTAATCCCAAAGAAGGCATCCTTTGCGACCAGATATGGATGGGCAAAATACCTGTCACACCCGGTGAAACATTTAACCCTAAATTAGTAAGTACCGGCACAGGCCGTACTACATGTGCCTTTTTTTACCCCGATGGAAAACATATTTTGTATGGCTCTACACATTTAGGTAGCAAAGAATGCCCACAGGTACCCGATAGAAAAAAACATGGCAATAAATATATTTGGCCCATCTATCCCAGCTTCGATATTTTTAAAGCTGATACCAGCGGTAAAATTGTAAAGCAACTTACTAAAACCAAGGGGTATGATGCTGAAGCAACCATTTCGCCCAAAGGCGATAAAATTGTTTTTACCAGTATGCGAAATGGCGACCTGGATTTATATACCATGGACCTGGATGGTAAGAATGTAAAACAAATCACATTTGATTTAGGCTATGATGGGGGCGCCTGGTTTAGCCCCGATGGAACCCAAATTATCTGGCGTGCCAGCAGGCCCAAAACACCGGAAGAAATAAAGGAGTATAAAGAACTGTTAGCCGAAAATTTAGTGGCGCCTACGAATATGGAAGTATGGATAGCCAATGCAGATGGTAGTAACCCGAAGATGCTAACCAATTTAGAAAAAGCGAATTGGGCACCCAATTTTACACCCGATGGTAATCACTTTTTATTTTGCAGCAATCATGAATATGAAAGAGGGTTTCCATTTAATATGTACATCGCCAACCTGGATGGAAGTAATATACAAAAGATTTCAAGAGATAAAGGCTTCGATGCCTTCCCTATGTTCAGCCCCGATGGTAAGAGAATTGTTTTTAGCAGCAATCGCAATAATGGGGGCACCCATGATACAAATATCTTCATCGCTGATTGGGTGAAATAGATGGGTATCATTATTATGAAAACAGGACATACTTCAATATGCCCTGTTTTTTTATACAGGGTTATAAGAAATACCGGCCAGCATTTTTCCTCTTTCATAAAAAGACTGCATTTCTTGCGGAGGAACTAAATTACCACCCGTTGACCAGGCAATATGCCGAATGTTTTTTTCTGCTATCTGCTGGGCTTGTATATAATTTGTAACAGCAATTCGTTGCGGGCCTATGAGACCCGCCGTGGCAGAGGGTTCCAGGAAAATGGATTCGCTATCAGCAAGCTGATAAAGCAGGGTAAACAATACATCATCATCCAGGGTATAAACACCGCTTATGAGTTTTTTACTGATGCCTGTTGCAAAAGCCGAAGGGCGGCCAACGGCTAAACCATCTGCTTCGGTATGGTTATCAATTCCAAAATCATGTACACTTACTTTTTCCATTTTCCCGGTGAGGAGTCCTATAAGAACAGATGGGGAGTGAGTGGGCTCAGCAAAAAAACAATGAGCAGCATCTCCAAAAACCTGTCTTAGTCCAAATGCAATACCCCCGGGTGAGCCGCCTACGCCACAAGGTGAATATACAAATAAAGGATGCTGTTCATCTACCAAAATATTTTTTTCTGCTAATTGCTTTTTTAACCGAAGGGCAGCAACACTATAACCTAAAAATAAATATTTTGAATTCTCATCATCTACAAAATATCCTTTTGGGTTCGATAAGGTTACCTTTCTTCCTTCATTAATGGCCTCACTAAAATCGCCTTCGCATTCCACAACCGATGCCCCCTTTGCCAGCAAGAGATCTTTTTTCCACTGCCTGGCATCCGCACTCATGTATACCGAAACTTTAAAACCTAATTTAGCGCTTATAATTCCAATACTTAAACCGAGATTGCCTGTAGAGCCTACCCCGATGGCGTATTGATTAAAAAAATGTTTACATTTTTCTGAATCAAAAATGGCATAATCATCATTTGGATGAACCAGGTTATTTTCAATAGCCAATTGTTCGGCATAATGCAAAACTTCGTAAATGCCGCCCCTGGCTTTAATAGAACCGGCAATGGGCAATTCATGATCGCATTTTAAAAATAACCTGCCGCTAACAGGCAGTTTTATTTTGTTTTCAAGAACCTGTTTCATCACAGGTATTTCTTTTAATGGAGATTCAATAATGCCATTGTACATGGCAGTTTCTGGGAATGCTTTTACCAGGTATGCTGCAAACCGATCCCAAAGTTTTTCAGCCTCCTGCATATCATTAATACCTACGGGTAAAGAATGGATATCCATCATTTTCTTTCGATGGGGATTGATCCAGGTAACAGGCTTATATTTAATTATTTCATCTAATAGAGGATAATCATGAATCCAATGATCTAATTCTTTAAAAGGCATGATCGCATTATTTAAATCATCAGTTATGGCAATTTGGAATAACCTTGCTGCAAAGGTAGAACTATTTTTATACCTGCTTTTGTTAATAAAGCAGCTTGATACAGGTATTCATAAAAAAAGAGAGAAGATCCAGTATGAATGGATCCTCCCGCTTGCATGTATTATTTTTTTTCAATCCTGGTTTGTACTATATTTTTTCCTTTCAGTTCAATATCTTTCTTTTTTGCTTCCACATCTAATTCTAATAATTTCAACTGCAGGTCTTTTACTTTTTTATTATAGGCTTTGTCTTCTGCATCTTTTTCGGGATCATAAATTTGAAATTGCCCTTTAATTGAAATATAAACTTGTACCATGGGTTCGTTTACTACCGGGTTTATCACTTTATCAAATTGTTTATCCGGAACCTTATCGTAAAAAAGGGTGCGGTTTTTTTCAGCATAGTTATAGGTTATAGTAGTTGGCTTTTTATCTCTATATTGAATGAATTGTGCCGGCATGCCGGTTTTGGCAGCTGTATATTGTAGATATCTTTCAGCCGGGTAAGCGCTTCCTTGTTTTTCGCCAATACTTACAAATCGGCTAAAGATGCCTGCTTTTTCCATATTCATTTTTTTTGATAGTAAAATGTTCATGGCTTCATTCCTGAGTTGGGCATACACTGCTTCGAGGTCTTCCAGGGAATATTCTACTTTTACCATATCGTAAATTTCTGCTTTTGCTGCCATACTGATGAGGTCATTAATAGCGGATTGTTCTTTAAAACTGATGTGTACATTTTTTTTTATTTCAAAGCCGGCAGGCAGTTCATTAAATGTTTTGCTGTATTTTTTTTCTTGTAATTCTGTTTCATAAGTGGGTAGCATAGAAACGGGATCAATAAAAACCAGGGCATCTGCAATCCCGTTTTGTTTTAAAAACCGGGTAAAAAATTCAGTCCTTTGCCGCATGGCTGTTTCTGCTTCCTCAATTGATTTACCATGTTGGCTCAGGCTAAAGATGGCAACATAGCCCGTGGCTTTCACGTTCATCATTACACTCGCTTCCAGTTGGTTGCTATAATTATAAGAGGAAGAAGGGTTCAAGGCCAGGTTTACCGGTTTGCTCTCATAGTTTGGATTGCTCTCCACTACATTTCCGCCAATTTGTGAAAATCCGGTATAAAATGAAATAAGTAAGCCGGCTGATAATAAAATTTGTTTCATGTTTATTTTTTGATTTATTTATTATCTGTACACGCTTCATTCAAAATCGTTCAATTTTTATAAAACAAAAAAAGCATTGCGGTTACACAATGCTTTTTCGTAGAAAATATCTTTACTCTATGGCACGGCAAAATGAATGCTTACTTCATGGTAAGCGGTTACCGGTTTATTTTTAATTTTTGCTGGTATCCAATCTCTTGCCTTGTTTACTAACCTTAGTGTTTCTTTACCCGTTCCATACCCGGGATCTTTAACTATTTCCAGGTTACTCATTTTGCCATCTTTGTGTATAATAAATTTTACAGTAGCCGTATAGCTTCCGGCGGGCGCTTCATTATCGGTAGCTACCGTTTTATTCCGGTTGTTTTCTACATAAAGATTCCAGGCTTCATCACCCCCCGGGTAAGTTACCGGAACATCTGTTTTTACGTAGATTTTATCTTCCTTTAAGGCTTCCGGTTCCTGTTGTGTTTGGCCAAATGCAGAAGGGACAATAAAAAAGAGTCCTAAAAAGTATATTGTTTTAAGCATCATTTAAGTTTTTTTAATTGAAAAACTAAGTTACTGATTAACTAAATTAATTGTACTGATTTTACAGGATAAACTACATAAATTTAATAAGTATCAGTAACTTTGCCGCATATGACAGCAGAAGCATTAAAAGATATGAAAGACCGTATCCTGGTCTTGAGGAGGTTTCTTTGACGTTGAGAACAGAGAAACCAAAATAGCGAACGATAAACAGCTTTCCCTTTCACCGGGTTTTTGGGATGATAATGCCCGGGCTACCTCTATTTTAAAAGAAATTAAAGAAAATGAGTATTGGACTCATATGTATTATGCGGTGAAGACTCATGTAGAAGATTTTGCTGTACTTTTTGATTTTTGGAAAGCAGGTGAAGCCTCAGAAGACGAAGTAAAAGAAGCATATAATTTAGCATTAAAAGGAATTGAAGATGCTGAATTTAAAAGTACATTAAATGATCCCGCTGATGCTTTGCCGGCTGTAATGGAAATTAATAGCGGCGCCGGGGGAACGGAAAGCCAGGATTGGGCAGAAATGCTTTCTCGTATGTATCGTATGTATGGTGAAAAACAAAACTGGAAAGTAACAGAGTTAGATTGGCAATGGGGCGATGGGGCCGGTATTAAAACCTGTACCATGCAATTTGACGGGCCTTTTGCCTATGGCTTTTTAAAAGCAGAAAGCGGGGTGCACCGTTTGGTGAGAATATCGCCCTTTGACAGTAATGCCCGCAGGCACACTTCATTTGCCAGTGTGCATGTATATCCATTGGTTGATGATAGTATTGATATTGATATTAAAGATGCCGATGTAAAAATGGAAACAGCACGGAGTGGGGGAGCAGGTGGTCAAAATGTAAACAAAGTTGAAACAAAAGTATTTTTAACGCATATTCCTACAGGCATTGTGGTGGTTTGCCAAACGGAAAGAAGCCAATTGGCAAACCGGGAAAAAGCCATGCAGATGCTTAAAAGCAGGTTGTATGAACAAGAATTGCGCAAACGCAATGAGTTAAGAGATGCCAATAATGCCAATAAGAAAAAAATTGAATGGGGCAGCCAGATCCGGAGTTATGTGTTTCATCCCTATAAAATGATAAAAGATCATAGAACCGATTTTGAAACCGGCAATATACAGCCCGTGATGGATGGTGAACTGGACGGTTTTATCAAAGCATTTTTAATGAACGAAAAAGAAGCAGCAGGATAGCCCTGCATAAATAATAATCATCATCAATCATCATTTATAAAATCTTACATTATGCAATACGGCGATTTTTATTATCCATTACCGGTTAATGAACCGGTATTGAGTTATGCCCCCGGCAGTGCTGAAAAAAAGAGGTTAAAAGAAGTAATTAAAGAGCTAAAATCTACAGCTATTGATGTACCCATGTATATCGGCAGCGAAGAAGTACGAACAGGGAATACTACGGCAATAAGGCCCCCGCATGAACATAGCCATATACTGGGTAAGTTTCATACCGGCGAAGCAAAACATGTTACAAAAGCAATTAATGCTGCCTTAAAAGTAAAAGATAAATGGGCCAGCATGAGTTGGGAAAACCGGGCGAATATATTTTTAAAAGCAGCAGATCTCATTGCAACAAAATACCGGCCTTACTTAAATGCCACTACCATGCTGGGCCAAAGTAAAAATGCATACCAGGCAGAAATTGACAGCGCCTGTGAATTGATTGATTTTTTACGGTTTAATGTACATTACCTGAGTGAAATTTATCGCCAGCAACCCTTTAGCAGCCCGGGTGTAAATAACCGGTTAGAGTTCAGGCCGCTGGAAGGGTTTGTTTTTGCACTCACTCCATTTAATTTTACTGCCATTGGCGGAAACCTGCCTACAAGCCCTGCTCTTTGTGGCAATGTAGTAGTTTGGAAATGTGCCAATACCCAAGTGTACAGTGCGCAAATGTTTATGCGTATTTTAAAAGAAGCCGGCTTACCGGATGGCGTTATTAATTTAGTATTTATTGATGGCCCCACTATTGGTGAGGTTGTTTTTAATCATCCTTCTTTTGCTGGCCTTCATTTTACAGGAAGCACGGGCGTATTTAACCGCATGTGGGAAACCATTGGTAAAAACATGTCGAACTATATTAGTTATCCACGTATAGTGGGTGAAACAGGCGGTAAAGATTTTGTGATTGCACATAAATCAGCAGATGTGGATGTGGTAGTGGCAGCTCTTGCCCGTGGCGCTTTTGAATACCAGGGCCAAAAATGTTCAGCAGCTTCCCGTGCCTATATCCCATCGAACCTGGCAGCGGCTGTTAAGAAAAAATTGGTAGAAGAAGTAAAAACCATGAAGATGGGCACCGTGGAAGATTTTAGCAATTTTATAAATGCCGTGATTGATGAAAAAAGTTTCGATAAACTGGAAGGCTATTTAAAAAATGTAAGAAAAAGGAATAGTGGCGCTAAAATATGGGTGGGTGGCCATTGCGATAAAACTAAAGGGTATTTTATTGAACCTACAATCATTGAAGCCAGTGATCCAAAATATGTAACCATGTGCGAAGAATTGTTTGGCCCCATATTAACCATTTATGTGTATGATGAAAATAAATTTGAAGAAACTTTAAAATTGGTAGATACCACTTCTCTTTATGCATTAACGGGTTCTGTTATTGCTACCGATCGTTTTGCCGTAGAACTGGCTACCAATAAGCTTCGTAACAGCGCTGGTAATTTTTATATTAATGATAAACCGACAGGCGCCGTAGTAGGTCAGCAGCCATTTGGCGGGGCCAGGGCAAGCGGTACCAATGATAAAGCAGGGTCTGCATTAAATCTTTACCGCTGGTTGAGTGCAAGAACCATCAAAGAAACATTTGTTCCGGCAACAGATTACCGGTATCCGTTTTTACAAGAAAAATAAATTATTATATGTGAAGGGATTTTTAAAATACCCTTTTTTATATAAGCATACTCCTTTTTCATAATTTCGGCTATATGTATGAAAGAAGAATTATAACCTATAAAATAAATTTAGAAAAATATAAAAGCGTATTCATTTAAAATTCATTTTTATTATAATCCATTTTAACTGTGCTATGAAAAACCTGTTTTTTGTATTTTGTTTACTCTGCAGCAAACCCATTTTTTCACAAACCTATATATTGGTGTACGAGTTTCGTTTTTTAAACTTGGATAGTTCCAAAAAAACACAGCCACTATATTTAAATGGACGTAAAACTGAGCGTTTTGATTTTCCCCCCAGTACCTTTTATTATGTGTATAATGACAGTATGGCTTATACATACTGGCAAGATGCAAGTGTAAGGAGATTAAAAAAAATTCAAAAATTTAAAGAGATAGGAAATAAACCCAGGGAAGGCCATTGTTTTATTGACCTCATCAATAATATTTCATATTCTTATAGTTTTGGCTTAAAGAGCAAACCCAAACTCATAAGATATCCCATTGATGTTCCAAAAGTAACTTATACCGTAATGGCTGATTCTACAAATAATGGGATCCAGGAAGGTTATTTTTTTACTTGGCCAAATAATCTTTATATGGTGAAAATGCAGATGGGGAAGCAGAGCTATTACATTTTCCAGCATCATAAGTTTGAAGGTTTAGTGTTGGAATATTTGAATACCCGTACGGGCCAGTATTTCAAATTAGTAAATGCATTTGAAACCCAAATGAAGATCAAAAAGCCATCTTCAAAAATTAAAATCATAGAATTTCCGAATAAAACGAAAACTCATGGAAATATTTATAAGCATTAGTTGATTGTAATAGGTTAATTTATGAGAAAAATAATAACCCTTATTTTGCTGGCCTTCTTAACCACAACGCAAGCACAAGAAATAAAATTAACTTACAAAGTAGTGTATGATGCAGGGTTACTTCATCCCGACAGTTTACTATCCGTCACAAAAAAATCACCCAAATTTGACACCCTTCCTTTGAATAATATGATGCAGACTCGATATTTAAATATAGTTTACAACGATACCATTGGTTATTCATATTATTCTTTTAAAAATGAAAGAAGGTATCACAAAAAAAAAGATAGTCTTTATGGTTCAAAACCGGTACATCATGATATATATTTTGATCTGATAAATTTGAAAAAATATGATTATTCTGATTTTAAAATGAGGCCTACTTTATTCTCTTTCAATATGGAAAATAGCCCACTTGTATTTACACCAATAAATAGCATTGACAGTTTAAAATACCGGACGGGTTATTTTATAAATGATAGAAATTTAATGGTCTATTTTGTACTACGCAAACAAGAAGAAGCAGGTTTCCTATATCGCAAATTTCCCGGTGTGGTATTAAGCTATTATATTCCTAATTATAATTATTATTTGCAGTTAATGAAGGAAGAAACTGGGCATTTTTCAATTACTAAGCCTGATTTACCCATTGTATATCCCAAAAAGTGATATCCTGTTTTTGTAATTTGGTACGGCCTGCAAAATGAACCGGGCATAGTGTTAATGGGATTCGCCAAAATGAAAGGGTTATAACCCTTAAACACTCAAATACGGTATTTTCTCTTCTCTTCAGATAATAAAAATTTCTCAGTAAGTGTTTACGAATAAGATTTTGCAAATACATACAAGGCCTGCAGTTTTGTATAAAAAAAAACTCCCTGTGCCGCAGGGAGTTTTTTAATGTAATTTTTTTTTAAAGCCGGGTTACCCTTACATCAATTCTCCGGTTTTGTGCTTTACATTCAGGGGTACTATTTAGCGGGCATATTGGAAACATAGGGCCGTAGCCTTCAGTAGCAATACGCTTTGCATCTATACCCATTTTTACAAGTGCTGCTTTGGCGCTTTCTGCACGGGTAGCACTGAGTTTAACATTCATCAGGCTATCGCCGGTATTATCCGTATAACCACCCAGTTTAACTTCTGCAGTGGGGTATGCATTTAATAATTGGTATAAATTATTGAGCGCTTCTTTTGATGTTTCTTTTAAATTGGCGCTACCACTTTCGAAATATAAATTTTCAATGGTATACCAATTCGATTTATCCAGCAATTTAGCCTCTTTGTTTTGTAAGTCTTTGCTTAATGTGAGCATGCGGCTATTGCTGCCCAGGTTAATTTTAGTTTGGTTAGGAAGTGTTACTTCTGTTATCTGACCCAGGTCATATACAAAATCACCCGCTTCATCAACCCGGCCATTTACCATGGAAACATTTGTTTCAGGATTCACCGGCGTAGGAGCCATTATATCAGCAGCTGTAAGATGTGCTGTTTCATTCAGCTTATCCATCTGGATTAAAGTTTCTATTTTGGCTTTCCGGTCACTTTGAATTTTATCGAAGTGTAATTTAGCAATGGTAGGGGCAATTACTAAAGATACAATACTCATTAATTTAATAAGAATATTCATAGAGGGACCCGATGTGTCTTTAAAAGGATCACCCACGGTATCGCCGGTTACAGAAGCTTTGTGTGGCTCAGATTTTTTGTAATGCATTTCACCATTTATTTCAACTCCTTTTTCAAAAGATTTTTTTGCATTATCCCAGGCACCGCCGGCATTGTTTTGAAAAATGCCCATCAGTACGCCACTCACGGTTGCGCCCGCAAGGAAACCACCCAATACTTCGGGGCCAAATACAAAGCCAATGAAAATGGGGGTTAGCAGGGCAATAGATCCGGGCAACATCATTTTTTTTAATGAGGCTTCAGTAGAAATTGCTACGCATTTATCATATTCCGGTTTACCAGTACCTTCCATAATGCCGGGAATGGTGCGGAATTGGCGGCGTACTTCTTCTACCATGGCCATGGCAGCTTCGCCCACCGCTTTAATCGCAAGAGAAGAAAATATAAAAGGGATCATACCGCCAACGAATAAGCCGGCCAGCACATCTGCATGATATATATCAATGCCATCAATTTTGGCAATACCCACAAAGGCTGCAAATAAGGCTAAAGCTGTTAAGGCAGCAGAAGCAATGGCAAATCCTTTTCCACTGGCAGCGGTTGTATTTCCTACGGCATCCAGGATATCGGTTCTTTCACGCACTTCCGGGGGCAGTTCGCTCATTTCGGCAATACCTCCTGCGTTATCAGCAATAGGGCCAAAAGCATCAATCGCTAATTGCATGGCCGTGGTTGCCATCATACCGGCTGCAGCAATAGCAACCCCATACAAACCGGCACATTCATAAGAACCATATATACCGGCAGCCAATACTAAAATAGGTAGCATGGTACTTTCCATACCCACCGCCAGGCCGCCAATGATATTAGTCGCATGGCCGGTACCCGATTGGCGGATGATGCTCTTAACCGGGCGTTTGCCCATAGCGGTGTAATATTCTGTAATGATACTCATCAGGGCGCCCACAATCAACCCCACCATGATGGCGCCAAAAACTCCATTTTTTGTAAATGCATGTCCTCTTAAGGTCATTTCGGTGGGCAATAAATATTGTACTAAAAAATAAGCAACAATGGCGGTCAGGATCATAGAGCCCCAGTTGCCCATATTCAATGCATTTTGTACTTTATGGGTACTTAAACCGGTATTATCGCCAATGCGAACAAACCAGGTTCCTACAATTGATAACAGGATGCCTGCACCCGCAATTATCATCGGCAAAAGAATGGGTGAAAAACCTTGAAAACCATCTGCCAGGGCTGTTCCGTCCATGGCGGTAACTTCATGGCCCAATACGATTGTTGCCAAAACCGTTGCCACATACGATCCAAAAAGATCGGCACCCATACCGGCTACATCACCTACATTGTCGCCCACATTATCCGCAATGGTGGCAGGGTTCCGGGGATCATCTTCGGGGATGCCTGCTTCTACTTTTCCTACCAGGTCGGCGCCTACATCGGCAGCCTTGGTATAAATACCTCCCCCTACACGGGCAAATAAGGCAATGGATTCTGCACCCAGTGAAAAGCCGGTTAATATTTCAATGGCTTTAGCTACATCCTCTGTATTAGACAATGCCCCGGGAGCAAAAAGTTTTAATAATATAATAAATAAACCACCCAATCCTAAAACGGCCAGGCCGGCAACGCCCATTCCCATTACACTACCACCGGTAAAAGAAACAGAAAGTGCTTTGCGTAAACTGGTTCTGGCTGCCTGGGCGGTACGTACATTCGCCTTAGTGGCTACTTTCATTCCAATAAAACCGGCAAAGGCACTAAAGAATGCACCCAAAATAAATGCAAGTGCAATACTCCAGTGGCTGCTGGGGTTTGAGTAACCCATTACACCCAGCAGGATACCCGCTATAATAACAAAATAGGCAAGAATTTTATATTCTGCTTTTAAAAAGGCCATCGCCCCTTCAGCAATATAATTACTGATCTCTTTCATGCGGCTATTGCCTGCATCTTGCTTAGAAACCCATAAAAACTTAACCAGGGTGTAAATTAAACCTACAATTCCCATGGCCGGTACTACATAAATCAAATTTTCCATAATAATGAGTAAAAATTTTGGAGGGCAAAAATAGGGGAAAACAGCCATATAAAGGCCTGTAATACATTTGGTTTAAAAAAATTAATGAACAAAAAAAATCTTTTTAAATACAGGGCGGAGCCTAAAAAGGCATCTTCCTGACGCAGAGTTGTTAACAATTATACAATAACTTACTCATTTACTGTTTATAACTGTAACAAAATTGCACTCAACCCATCCTACATAAAATTCTATTATTACTTTTGCAACCATTAAATTTACGATCATGAGTATTGGCTGGATTATATTTATTATCGGGGCATTGGGCTGGCATATTGGAATGTATGGTATGTTTCAAAAAGCACGCATTACTCCCTGGAAGGCATTGATTCCTTTTTATAATACCTGGTGTATGGTAGAAAAAATGCAATTAAAAAGGATATGGTTTTTTCTCCAGTTTATACCTGTTGCTGGTATATTTATCACCATTTGGATCACAATAAAATTTGTTGAACATTTTGGCCGGTTCGGCATCCTGCATCATGCAGCAGCCGTATTTGTGCCCTTTATATATTTTCCCTACCTGGGTTTTTCTAAAAATGAAAAGTATGCAGGGAAGCTGGTAATGGATAATTATAAAAAAAGTACAGCCAGGGAATGGGTAGATGCTGCCGTATTTGCCATTGTTGCTGCCACGCTTATTCGTACATTCTTTTTTGAAGCATACACCATTCCTACCGGTTCTATGGAAAAAACATTATTGGTAAATGATTTTTTGTTTGTAAGTAAATTCAATTACGGACCCCGGTTACCCAATACGCCCATTTCATTTCCCTTTGTACACAATGTATTGCCTGTTACAGGCACCAAATCATATTCTGAAGCTATTCAAATTCCTTATACCCGTTGGTTTGCCAAGCCGGTAAAAAGAAATGACGTTGTAGTTTTTAATTTTCCGGTAAATGATACACTCATAAATGATGATGCACAATATTATGGTAGCCGCATTACATACTACCAGGCCATGAGAGACGAAGGGCGGGAAACCATTTGGAATAAATTTGGTAATGTTATCACAACCCGGCCGGTTGATAAGCGGGATAATTTTATTAAACGCTGTGTGGCTATTGCAGGCGATGAAATTAAAGTGGTTAACGGAAGAGTTTATACCAATGGCACGGCACAGCCTTTATTTCCTCATTCTGAACGGTACTATATTTTAAATCACCCGGCAAATACATTTGTAGATGCAGAAGCCGTGAAAAACCTGGGATTTTATGTAAGGGAGAGCCAGAATGATGTAATGCAGTTTCCCGGTAAAACCACTATTTTGGTGAATGTAACCAATAAAGAAAAAGAAACCATTAAGCTGCCCCCGGGTTATTCATTATCTGATTTTATTGTTGATTATAATGATCCCTATTACCGCAGCCAGGAATTATTTCCTTATTACGATACCATTCACCACTGGACGGTAGATAATTATGGGCCATTGGTTGTGCCTGCCAAAGGAATGACCATTGAACTTACAGCAGATAATTTAATTCGCTACCAGCGTTGCATTGAAACTTACGAAGGAAATAAATTTGAAAATAGAAACGGCCAGTATTTTATAAATGATCAACCAGCCAAAAATTATACTTTTAAAATGAATTATTACTGGATGATGGGAGATAACCGGCATAATTCATTAGATAGCCGCTATTGGGGGTTTGTTCCCGAAGACCATGTAGTAGGCCAGGCTTCTTTCATTTGGTTCAGCTGGGAAGGCGGGCCCAGGTGGAAAAGATTTTTTAATGCTATAAAATAAGAACTTTAATAAGGCCATGCCCGGTTTTAAAACATGTTTGAATTTCACCAGGACAAAGAAAAATATTTTGATATAAATGTTGCGAATGTAAAGAAGCATATCCTGCCCTTTATAGAAGCGAAATATCCCATACAGGCGGGCATGCGGGTGCTGGAAATTGGCTGTGGTGAAGGCGGTGTACTAAAGGCTTTTCTTGATTTAGGTTGCACCGGCGTAGGGGTAGAGTTAGATGAAACCAGGTTAGTGGATGCCCGTAAGTGGCTGCCTAAAGAAATAGAACAAGGGCAGGTACAATTCCTGGCAAAGAATATTTATTTTACCCATGTGGAAGAAG
Organism: Sphingobacteriales bacterium 39-19; assembly: GCA_001898465.1. GTDB lineage: Bacteria > Bacteroidota > Bacteroidia > Chitinophagales > Chitinophagaceae > Ferruginibacter. Next base: position 97,320 of record MKTX01000017.1, read on the forward strand.
ACCTGGGTGGTAAATTTAATATCATCATTCTCAAAGACGTAATAGAGCATATTCCCGATCAACCCCGGTTAATGGCGTTTATGCAAAGTTTTTTATTACCCGGCGGCGTTATCTTCCTTGGTTTCCCGCCCTGGTATATGCCATTGGGCGGGCACCAGCAAATTTTAAAAAATAAAATTCTTTCTAAAATCCCTTATTATCATCTACTGCCTATGCCGGTTTATAAACGCATTTTAAAAGCGGCAAAAGAAAATGTGCAGGAAATGGTTGAAATAAAACAAACCGGTATTTCTATTGAACGATTCGAAAAAATTGCATTGCACACAGGATACCAGGTAATCAATAAAAAGCATTATTTAATAAACCCGATTTACGAATACAAATTTGGCTGGAAACCAAAAACTCAGTTTGCTTTTGTACAGGCAGTGCCCTTTATCCGAAATTTTTTCACCACATGTGTGTATTATCTTTTGCAAAAAAAAGACTAAGCGCTTACTTTGTGCGAAATGTACCATACACTTAATTTAGATTAACCCCATACATTATGATTCATTTAGTTTTTAATGAGGCCGATATGAAACCCTTAGCTGCCGCCATGGAATTAGACGAAAGCCTGCAAGGGGAACTGCTTCTTATTCAGGATGATTATGCTGTAGGCCCCGTGGAAGATATTTATACAGGAACCGGGTTGCAGGAAAGAGCCAACTGGTGGGCCTCTGTTTTAACCGGTGGTGATTTTGAAAATAAATTAAATACTCAAGCAGATCAGGATGATACCCTGATGACGAATATACAGCATCGCTTAAGAGAAAATGAGGAAGAAAAAATATGGATATGGGCAGCGCAAAATAAACATGATGTAAGCGGGTATTACTGGATTTTACCTTACCTGAAAGAATTCCAGGGCAGGGCTTTTATTTTATATTTACATAACCTTCCGTTTATAAACGAAACGGGTAATATTTTTTATCCTACCTGGTTGCACCAGATTCCCGCAAAAGAATTTATAAAAGCTAAAAAACTAGCCCGTGAAATAACGCCCGGTGAATTTGAAGTAGATACCGAAGAATGGGCTAAGCTGTGTGCCGAAAATAAAGGTGTAAGATTACTGGAAGGAGCTAAAAAATTAGTACAAGCAGATTACGATTTTTACGATTCTGAATTAAAAAAATATATTACAACCGACTGGCAAAAAGCATCAAAAGTTTTGAGCCATTTTTTAAATAAAGCTAAAGAAACTGCTTCTGAACCGTATTTACTCTGGAGGCTAAAAACAATGATCGCCATGGATATGTTTGATGTGCAGGGTAACCTGAAAAAGGCTAAAGAGTTTGAAATAAAACTAAAATCTTAATTGATTTGGATTTCATACAATTTAGGCCATCTCTTACCTGTAATAAAAAATGTTTTACTGGTACTGTCGTAAGCAATTCCATTAAAATAATCGGTAATACCGGCTTTCTTTTCACTTTCGGGCAGCAGGTTATCAAAATGCATAATACCCACTACATGGCCACTTACAGGATCAATTTTTAAAATAACATTGGTAGTATATTTATTGGCATATACATACCCATCCACATATTCCAATTCATTTATTTCATATACGGGGCCATTGTTATCGGCCACGCCAACCGTACTTTTAATTTTAAATGTGGCAGGATCTACAAAATATAAATTCGGATTTACCCCATCACTTATGATCAGGTCTGTACCATTATTGGTAATACCCCATCCTTCATAAGGCCAATGAAACGTTTTTACTGGCTTTGATAAGTCTTTTAAGCTATACACATAAACAATATTGTTTTGCCAGGTAAGTTGGTAAAGGGTATCATGTAAAATGGTAATCCCCTCACCAAAAATATCTTTGGTTCCCATCATGTGTTTAAATTCTACTTTCCCGGTTTTATAATCCGTAATACGAAGTGAAGAATTCTCAAAGTCGCCGGTGCCTTCGTACATCTTTCCCTGGTACAATTGTAAACCCTGGGTATAAGCTGTTTCATCATGCGGGTGCTGGGCGATTACCCGGTAAGATAAAACAGCAGGGGCCAAAATGCCAGACATTAAAGAAGTATCCACAATATTGGGGTCATTATTTTTATTTTCATGGCAAGAAAAGAGGACTATACAACAACACACATACAAGATACCTTTCATTTGTAAATAGATATTAAGGATACAAATGTAGGGGAGTATCCGTTATTCCAAAAAATGTATCCTGGTAAAAATTATTAAAATTTTGTATTTCCATTATTTAATTCTATTTTTGGAATACCTCTGAGTCTATATTTCCATTTCCCCAAAGTGGCTAATTAAACTCTAATCTCAATAGCAGGTTCCCTGCGTTTCCTTAAATCACCGGTTTCCAATATCTCCTGGTAAGATCATAATTACTTACACTTACACATTGGAGCATTATGCGTTACCTTACCGGTTTACTCATTGGGGTATTTAACTTTTTAGCCTTGCAGGCGCAGCGCAACTGCGGTACTGTTGATTATGTAAAAGCACATCCCTTCGTAGCTACTCAAAATGCTTTTGAAAGAGGGGGCAGGGATACGATCGTGAATGAAATTATTACCATACCAGTAGTGATTCATGTGCTATATAATAACCCGGTACAAAACATTAGTGATGCGCAAATACTTTCACAGATAGATGTTTTAAATAAAGATTACAGGGCACTTAATGAAGATATAGCAGGCACTCCACAAGTATTTAAAAATTTAATTGCAGATAGCAGGATTAGTTTTTGCCTGGCAAAGGTGGCGCCCGGCGGATATTCTACCAATGGTATTGTAAGAAAATATACAACTGTATCATCATTTTTACCCAATGATGATATGAAATTTTCTGACCGGGGGGGTGCTGATGCCTGGGATTCAAAAAAATATTTAAATATATGGGTGTGCAGTATGCAAGGCCGTATCCTGGGATATGCCACTGTACCCGGTGGCCCAGCGAATGCCGATGGTGTAGTAATCAATTACGATGTATTTGGTAATCGGGGAACGGTTCGTAACCCTTTCAATAAAGGCCGTACAACTACACATGAAGTAGGCCATTGGCTGGGCTTGAAACATTTATGGGGCGATACCGATTGTGGTGATGATGGCATTGCAGATACACCTCAACAGTATGGTTACAACTATGGTTGCCCTAATTTCCCCCGAAAATCTTTATGCTCTTTGGATGCGAATGGCGACCTGTTCATGAACTTTATGGATTTTTCAAATGATGCCTGCATGTTCATGTTTACCCACGGACAAAAAATAAAAATGCGCACAGTTTTTTCTAAAACAGGCTTTAGGAATGCCATGTTACAAAGTTTCACATGCGATTCTGCAAATGCAAGTGCAGGCCCGCTGCCCCAGGAAACGCCCCGTACAACAGCTATTGAGCCCATCCAGGAAACTATTCGCTTAAAACTAAACCCCGTATCGGATTTCATTGAATTTATATACAAAGAGAAATCACAATTGGCCGGTAAGCAGGTACAAATTTTTACTACAACTGGGGTAAGGTTATACCATACTACTTTACTTACTGGCACCGAAAAAATAAGCGTTCAGTATTTGCCCTCGGGCATTTATTTATTGGTAGTAGGGAATGGGGCCCATCGGAATATTTTTAAGCTGGTAAAAATTTAAGCAGGATGGCAGAATACTAAAAAATTACGAAATGGTTTTACGGTACCGTACATTTCGTTTTGCCAGATAATCCATTATAAACTCAAAACAACCGGGTGCAGGCGCAACCCATTCGGGGGGAAATACCCCTTTTTCAGAAAATAGATTTTTCAATAATACATTTACAGCAGCCGTACAGGTATAACCGGTAGTTCGGCTCATACTGGAAGTTTGAGTGGCCGGATCATATTCATCGTACAGAAAATATTCTATACAAATGGGGGTATCCTGCATCATTCCTCTCATGATGATTTTCATGATAGTAAATTCGGGCTCCTTTTCGCCCAACTTCCATTGTTCAAATAATAAGTTTGATGTGAATTGCAAAGGTGAGATGGGCCGGCCTTGTACCGGGATGGGTTCCGGGTTTAGAAAACCGGCTTTTTTTAAGGATTGTATTAAATCAATATGACCCGGGTAACGCAATGTTTTTTCTTTCATGTGGGGTATATGCGGCATCGTAAACAGGAGGCTTCTCAAACCATCTGTATTAAAACTTTCGAGAGTGCCTGCGTATTCAAAATCTATTAATTCAGCATCACTGAGCGCCGGTTTGGTAACGATATGGCCATTCTCCACATAACGGGCCGGGCGTGTATATTCTTCTAATACATCAATAGGAGAAAAAGGGGCTTTGTATTCCCAGGGTTTTATTCTTTGCTTTGGTAAACCTCCTACCAGGCATTCAAAATATTCAATTTTCATTTTCGTATTGTAGTAACCCAATATCCAGTTACTCATACCTGGGGCTACCCCACAATCTACAATAGCGGTAACGCCATATTGCTTAGCCAGCTCATGTAATTGAAGGGCATCTTCAGGAAAAAAAGAAATATCAACCACATTTTTTCCTTGCATGATCACCGCTTCCAGGGTTTTAAATCCCATAAAACCGGGTACTGCACATACTACCATTTCACAATGTTGTAATAAAGAAGCATAACCGGGTGTATCTGTAAGATCAGCTACACAGGTAGCTATTCCGTCGGGTAATAAAGTAAGGTTTTTCGGATTGATATCAATACAAGTTACCTGGTGTTCTTTGGCTAAATCAATAGCCATAGCCCTGCCAACCATACCCGCCCCCAAAACATGAATTCGCATACAATATTTTTAAAGATATATTTTATAAAAAGAAAATTTTATCAGGCCCACTTGTATGAAACATCTACCACCAGGTCCGGGTGCAAACTTTTCATCACCGGGCAGTTATTTCCGGTATTTTCCAGGATTTTTATTTCTTTTTCATTTAAGTGCAATGCCGGTATATGCAGTACAATTTCAATTTTACCGATGCGGCGGGGATCCGGTAACATGTGTTTGGTTACATCAACCCGGGTGCCTTTTAATTCAATTTGCATATCAGTGGCCTTTATGCCCATGGTCGTGATCATGCAAGTAGCGAGCGCCATGCATACTGAATCGGTTGGGCTAAAACGCTCGCCTTTTCCCCGGTTGTCAGTGGGTGCATCTGTTTCAATAATGGATCCACTTTGCAAATGCGTGCTTATACAACGCAGGTTACCTGCATATTCTACGGTTGCTGTCATGTTTTTGTTTTTTATTTGTGTACGGCCTTGCGGCTATTAAATTTTAAAAATTACGGTTCCTACTTCCCGGGTAAGATCTATTTCCATTTGTTTTAAATGTTTGTGCAATTCCAGGCACATCATTTGATCCTGGGCATCGGTACATTTTTCAAGCTCTGTTTGATTTTCAGCAATTAATTTTTTTATTTTCCTGAGTTTTAAATAGTTTAAAGTGGATAATACTTCTTCTTTAAATAATTCTTCCCGGGTAGGGATATGGCCCTCGTACCGTTCTTTCCAGTTGTGGCTAATTTCGGTAGAATAATCCATCAGGTTTATCACCAAAATATTGAGTTCCCTATCTTCATGGTATAAAAAGTTTTTTGAGGTAGGCTTTAATCCCTCCTGGTACCATTTTTTATACGTTTCCAAAACCCTCACCAATGCTTTATTGTCCATCATATTATCCAATTCATTTTCTTCTATTTCAGAAAAAAGAAACTCAGCCACTGTTTTTGATTCATTCCAGGGTTTATTACCAAATTCAATCAGGCTGCGTACCAGGGCTTGTTCGTTGAGCTCATCGGTATTGAAAAAAGGCAGGTCTTCTCCCGTGGTTTCAGTTTCGGTTTGTATGGGTTTAAAAGCATTTCTATTTTCTTCTTTTAAAACTTTATCCCTGATTAATTTGTTTACCAGTGCATTCATTCCCGCTTCTTCAATCTTTAAAATCTGGGATACTTGTTTTATATAATCCTGCCGTTTAGTAAATTCTTCTGTTTTATTTATTTTAGAGATCGTTTCGGCCACCTGGTTTACCAGGGCTGCTTTTTTGGTGCTATCGTTTCCCGCTTCGGTAAGTGCCGCTTCTAACTGGAATAAAATAAAATCCTTTTTATTTTCCGCAATAAAATTTCGGAAGGCTTCAGCGCCTATTTTATGAACATAGCTATCCGGGTCTTCATTACCGGGTATCAATACCAGTTTTACATGCAATCCTTCTTCAATAGCAAGATCCAGCCCACGGAGTGCCGCTTTTACGCCGGCACTGTCGCCATCATAAATAATGGTTAAGTTAGTGGTGTATTTTTTTATTAATCGCAGTTGGTCGGGAGTTAAAGAGGTGCCCCCGCTTGCCACTACATTTTCAATACCCGATTGATGCAGGCTTACCACATCAGTATATCCCTCTACCAGCAAACATTCATCGGCTTTATCAATTGCCATCCGTGCAAAATAAGATCCGTATAAGACCTTGCTTTTGATATAAATCTCATTCTCAGGCGTATTAATATACTTTGGTGCTTTATCGTTATTCTTAATAATCCGGGCGCCAAATCCCAATACTTTACCGCTTTGGTTGTGGATGGGGAAAATAATCCGTCCCCGGTAATTATCATTTAACTGCCCGTCCCGCAACACTACCAAACCACTTTTTTGTAAAAGCTCACTATTGTATTGGGCATGGGTAGCCGCCTGGGCAAATTCATTGCGGGCCGAGGGGTTGTAGCCCAACTGGAACTTTTGGATGATATCTTCTCTAAAACCTCTTTCTTTTAAATAGGATAATGCAATTTGTTTACCTTCTTCCGATTGAAAAAGGGCATTGCTAAAAAACTGCTGGGCAAAATGATTAATGATATAGAGGCTGTCTGCACTTTGCTGTATTTGTTTTTGCTCTTCAGTTTGGGCCGTTTCTTCAATTTCTACATTATATTTATTGGCCAGCCACCTGAGCGCTTCTACATAACTGTATTTTTCCAAATCCATCAAAAAACCAATCGTATTACCGCTTTTGCCGCACCCAAAACATTTATATATTTCTTTGGTGGGTGAAACCGTGAAAGAAGGTGTTTTTTCATTGTGAAAAGGGCATAGCCCCAGGTAATTCGACCCTCTCTTCTTAAGTTTTACAAATGAACCCACAATTTCTATAATATCTATGCGGCTTTGTATTTGTTGTATGGTTTGCTGACTGATCAAAAAAAAAATTATGCTAAAATAGGGTATAAAATTACCAACATTCAGCCAAAAAATTCCAGCAATCAAAAATATACACGCCATGGCACGATTTATGAATATTTGGATGCGCATATCGGCAACTTATAATACCTTTAACATTAAAAATAAAATTTTACAGATGAAGCAATTTTTTATCCTATTTACACTTTTATCAGCCACCCAGTTTACCTATGGGCAAAAGCTGGATGATATTAAAGCATTAATTAATAAGCAGCAATACAAAGAAGCGAAAGCCGGTATTGATCAATTTTTAGCAAATGCCAAAAATGCCGAAGATGCTGATGCCTGGTATTATAAAGGAAGAACATATAATGCACTCAGTTCAGATAAATCTGTACCCGTTACAGAGGCATACCAGGATAAAATAATCGCATTTGAAGCATTTAAAAAAGCCCAAGCACTAGACCCGAAAGAATTTCTTTTTAAGCTGGAACAATACCTGTCTTATCTTGATTTATACTCAGGATTTTATGACCTGGGTGCCAAGGAATTTAATGAGAAAAAATTTGATGCCTCTTTGGCTTCATTCGAAAAAGCTTTGGAAGTAAAAGATTATATCCTGGCAAAGAAAATTACGTTCGACCAGGTAACCCTGCATCCATTAGATACGGGCCTGGTTATGAATGCTGCGATTGCTGCTTTGCAGGCAAATAAAGAAGATGTGAGTATGAAATATTTTCAGCAAATGGCTGATTATAATGTAAGTGGAGAATCTAATTTGCAGGTGTACCAATTATTAGCAGATTATTATGAAAGAAAAAAAGATACGGATAAGCTGCAAGCTATACTGGATAAAGGCCGCAAGCTTTATCCCAATGATGGATATTGGGATGAAATAGACCTGCGGCAAATAAAAGATAAACCTGCATTATTAGCCAAATACCGGGAAATGATCGTAAAAGATCCCAATAACTTTGCATTGAATTATAATTATGCCGTAGAAATTTATAATTTATTATACAATAAAAATGATGAACGCCCGGATCATGAAGATGAATTAAAAACGCAGCTTACAGAAGCATTAAAGAACAGTATTAAGTTAGATACCTCAATTGATGCAACTGTGCTAATGGCAAATCATTTATACAATGTTGCAGCAGACTATGGGAATGCTGCCACTTTAATAAAAGGCACTAAGCCCGAAGACGTAAAAAAACGGAATGAACTTAACAAGTTATCTGCTTCTGCCATGGAAGAATGCATTGGCTACTGCAATTCGGGCATTGCTTATTACGATAAATTACCGTCGCTGAGTGGCAGGCAAAAAAGTAACGAAATTATTATGCTGGGTTACCTAATTGATATTTATGGCATAAAAAAAGATGCCAAAAAAGTTGCTGAATATGAAGCCAAACGCAAAACTTTAATGTAATAACTTCATAAAGAATAATACTAATAAAAGGGGGAACATTTGTTCCTCCTTTTATTTTGTAATTGTTGCCAGCCATACAAGTTCTTTGATAATGCTGGCAGCATTTTTATCTGTTCGGGTTTTGTTTACCGGGCTGCCATCTTCCCGGAAAGAATCCTGTACTTTGGCAACCTGGAAAAAAGAAGGCACCAGTAAAGCTTTAAGTTTCCATAAAGAAAATCCAAGCGAGGTAAGCACCTGTGAAGCGGCAAATGAACCGCTGGAAACGCTGGCAATGGCTACCGGTTTGCGATACCATTCTTCTCGCAGCCCATCCATCATATTTTTTAATGCAGCAGGATATCCCCCGTTATATTCTGGTGTGATGATCAATACGCCATCGGCATTTTTTATTTTTTGAGAAATCGTTACTAAGGCAGGAGGCGGGTTATCCAGGAATTTTAATCTTTCCTGTAATAAAGGCAAATTCATTTCTTGTAAATCAATGATCCCGGCATTTATTTGATATTCTTCTTTTAAATAATTTTTGAAATACAGCGCCACCCGGTTACTCATCCTGCCTTGCCGGATACTGGATGATATTATCATTAATTTTAGCATATATTGTTATTTTTCCAAAAACCAGGCCTTCTTCTTATGAAAATCCTTAGCCAGAATCGGGTATTTTTGTTTGTGTACAACCTGTGCATAATTACGGGGTTATTCCCATAAAATCAAACTAATTTTCATCATCCATTCTGTTATATTTGCTCCCTTACTTAAAATAGAAAAATAGTGCGTTTAAAGAGTCTTGAAATAAAAGGTTTTAAAAGCTTTGCTGATAAAACTGTATTGAATTTTGATGAAGGAATTACCGGTGTTATTGGCCCCAATGGTTGTGGAAAAAGTAATATTATAGATAGTATCCGTTGGGTAATTGGTGAGCATAAAATAAGCAACCTGCGGAGCGAAAATTTAGAGAGCCTGGTATTTAATGGCAGCAAAAGCCGCGGCGCCAGCGGGCTTGCCGAAGTAAGCCTTACTTTTGAAAATACAAAAAACTTATTGCCAACCGAGTTTAATACAGTAACTGTTACCCGTAAATATTATAAAAGTGGCGAAAGTGAATACCGGCTAAATGATGTGGCCTGCCGCCTTAAAGACATTCATAATTTATTTATGGATACGGGTATAAGCACCGATAGCTATGCCATTATAGAGCTGGGGATGGTGGATGATATTATTAAAGACAAAGAAAACAGCCGCCGCAAAATGCTGGAACAGGCTGCGGGTATTACCATTTACAAAACCCGCAAAAAAGAAGCTAAGCTTAAGCTGGATGCTACAGAACAAGACCTGGCCCGGATAGAAGATTTATTATTCGAAATCAATAACCAACTGAAAACATTAGAAAGCCAGGCAAAAAAAGCGGAGAAATATTATGAAATAAAAAAAGAATATAAAGAAATTAGTATTGAACTGGCCAAGGCTGCGCTGGAAGGATTTAACCTTACATACCGTGACCTGAATGAAAAACAACAAGCTGAAGTAGATAAACGTATTGAGCTGGAAACTGCCATTGCCAAAGAAGAAGCAGCGCTGGAACAGGAAAAACTGGCCTTTATTGAAAAGGAAAAGGCTTTGCATATAATGCAGCACGATTTCAACGAAAAATTAGATAAAGTACGGAATAAGGAAAATGAAAAGAACCTGGCTGCCCAGCGATTACAATATCTAAAAGAACGAAAATCGAACCTGGACAGTTTTATCAATAAAGCCGGCGATCAGCTTAAAGGATTACATGAAAGTATTCTTTTTACAAGTAAGCAAGTAAATGATGAAGAAATAAAACTTACCGAGCTGGAGCATAAAACCGGTGAATTAAAAAAACAAGTAGAAGAAAAGAGGCTGGTTTTTGATGATAAAAGAGCGCTGATTGATGGGTTGCGCAAAGAAAATAATGTATTGCAACATAAACAATTTGATGCAGAAAAGAAAGTGGCGGTAGCCGATACTTCTATTCAAAACCTGCAACGCAATATTCACCAGCTGGAAGAAGAAAAAAAACAAAGACAAATTACTTTACAGCAATTAGAAGAAGATAGAAAAACAAAAGATGCAGAACTGGAAACCCAGAAAGCCCGGTTACAGGACATGCTGCAGCATCAGCAAAAAACCAAAGAACAAATATTGCAGGCACAGGCCCTGGTGGAAGGCCTGAGAAATAACCTGGCCGAAGAAAGCAGGAAATTAGATGCCCGCATCAATGAATATAATCTCTTAAAAAGCCTGGTAGATTCCATGGAAGGCTATCCCGAAAGTGTAAAATTCCTGCATAATAACCAAAACTGGAATTATACCGCTCCATTGCTTTCGGATATTATTTATGTACAGGAAGCCTATCGTACAGCAGTAGAAAATGTACTGGAACCCTACTTGAATTATTATGTGGTAAATAACCTGGAAGAAGGATTACAAGCCGTGTATTTACTCGATGAAAATAAAAAAGGGAAAGCGAATTTTTTTATTTTAGATCAGTTTGAACCCGGCTCCGAAACAGCTCAGCCAGCCGGTACTTTACCCGCTTTACAGGTAATTGAAGTGGATGATAAGTATAAAAAAATAGCCTCACACCTGTTAGGGAATGTTTTTATTGCAAATGACGATGCCATTAACCTGGCTAACGTAAATACAGATGCCGTTATCCTGGAAAAAACAGGCAAGTACGTAAAAGGGAAATATGCCATTAGTGGGGGCAGCGTGGGTTTATTTGAAGGGAATAAAATTGGGCGTGCCCGTAACCTGGAAAAAATGCAACAGGATATAGATGCACAGCAGGTTGTTGTAAGCGCATTAAGAGCTGATATTCAGCAAAAGCATCATGAAGTAATTACGTTTAATGAAGACCTGAAAGAAAACGAAATCCGGCAGTTGCAGCAAGAGATCAATACACTTACCAATCATGTGTTTTCACTTCAAAATAAATTTGAAAACCTTACCCAGCAGGAAAATCAAAGTATTAGCCGGTTAAAAGACCTGCATCAGCAATTCAACCAAAATCATGAGTCCATTGCAGTTACCAGGCAGGAATTAGAGAATTATAATACCGGGTTACGGGAATTAAACACCCGGCTCCAGGCGATAGAATCGGATTATACAGCAGCAGAAATGGAGTATGCTGAGGCCACTCAAAAATTCAATGAGAGTAACTTACAGGTTACCCGCCAGCAAAGTAAACTGACTTCTATTAACCAGGAACTTCAATTTAAAACAAGCCAGTTACAAGAATTAAACCAGCAGGTAGAAAATAGCAATAGCCAATTGCAGGAAGCTACCCTGAATATTGAAACCGAGACTTCCGCTTTACAAGAATTAGAACAATTAGTAATAGGCTTATTGCACAGTAAAGAGGCAGATGAAAAGAAACTAAATGAAGCCGACCAGGCATATTATAACCTGCGAAATATTTTACAGGCAAAGGAGAGTGAACTTCGTTTAAAACAAAGAAATAAAGAAGGGATTGATAACTTACTTACTGAAATTAAAGACAGGCTTACCGATTTAAAACTGCAACTGGCAGGTATGAAAGAAAGATTGAATGTGGAGTTTAAGGTTGACCTGGACAGCATTATTGATGAGCCCCGCACCGGTGAAATGCCTTTGGAAGAATTGCAGGAAAGAAATGAACGGCTTAAAAAGCGGTTAGAAAATATTGGTGAAGTGAACCCTACCGCCATTGAAGCTTTTACCGAAATGAAAAAAAGGTATGAGTTTATTCTTGAACAAAAAAATGATTTGGTAACGGCAAAAGACAGTTTACTCCAAACCATTCTTGAGGTGGAGGCTACTGCCAACCAGCAGTTCCTGGATACATTCAATAAAGTGCGTGAAAATTTTCAAAAAGTATTTAAAGCTTTGTTTACTGAAGAAGATACTGCCGATATGGTATTGGTGGATCCAGAAAACCTGGCCGAAACGGGGATTGATATTGTAGCCAAACCCAAAGGCAAACGGCCCAGCAGCATTGGCCAATTGAGTGGGGGAGAAAAAACACTTACGGCAACTGCCTTGCTTTTTGCCATCTATCTTATTAAGCCGGCTCCATTCTGTATTTTAGATGAAGTTGATGCTCCGCTGGATGATGCCAATGTGGGCAAGTTTACCAATATGATCAAGCAATTCAGTGAAAACTCTCAGTTCATTATTGTAACGCATAATAAGCAAACCATGAGTGCTGTGGATGTGATCTATGGCGTTACCATGCAGGAAGCCGGCGTAAGCAAATTGGTGCCGGTAGATTTCAGAAGTTTAAATTAATAAAATATTACTATTTATTACTTTATAATCAATAATTATAGAGAATTTCTTAAAATCATTATATGAAAATATTTTTTCATTATAGTATTTTCCTACATGGTTCCTGAAGAGCCCCTTCAATTACATACCATCATCACTCTACCGAGTATGTATTATAAAATACGGGAGAGTTAAGTAATGTAACAATTTATAATACTACTGCAAGCCCTATGATTGCAAGTTATATTGATGGGTTTAATAGAAATACTACAAGAACTTTACCATTATTGGATCATATAAACTTTTGGACTTTAAGGACTCCATCAAAAGCCGAAGTAACTTGGTCTTGTCAAGTTCATTTAAAATATGCTTATACTGATGGTGTCAGCCCAGTATATACCCGGCAAATATTTCACACAAAAACATTAATTGTACCCTAAAATATCAGGAATAGGTTCACAAATGAAATTGGTTATTTTTTAAAGAGGCTCGTCCAGCTATTAATGATCAGCATTATTAAGAAGGCGGCGGCCATTGCAGTAGCGACTGTAAATGAAATGGGTGTAAATAAAATACTTAGAATTCCCAGGCCGGCTATCATCATGCTAAACTTATTTTGCCTTCCGTAATTTTTAAACGATAAAGGAAAATGAATACTGCTAAGTGGCATACTAAGCCCCCAAAAAACCAGGGTACATAAAGTAAAAATATTTATTAAATTGTTTTGCGTGGCTGGCAGTAAAGCGAGAATAATTAAAGAGATCATACCGGCGCAAAGCGCTGTAACCACCGAGATAGATGAGTATTTTTCACTTGGCGTTAAAGCATACTTCCCATCTTTATGAAACAGCAGGAAAAAATTTGCCAACGGGCCAATAACCCATGACGTTATAACAAACAGGAGATACAGGCCTACGATTACATACGCCACATTTTTATAATTTTCTGTATGCTGGAATAAGGAGCTTCCCAAACGGGTCAATAGATATAGCCCAACCGGTATAATCCAGCGCATATTTTTGCCTTTATTATTTACCCAGAAACTATATTGCAAAAGCCAGCGGTAAGGCGGGATATTAGATTTTAAAGATTCTTTTAAACCCAACTGTGCCGATGAGTAGTTGGGATTAATCCGTAACGCCTCCTTAAAATGTTTGTTTGCTTCCTTGTGTTTTCCTTTTTCTAAAAAATTCCAGCCTACCGTGGTATGGGTATGTTCATTATCCGGATCCTGTGCCAGAGCATGTTTCATGGTCGCAATGGCTTCATCAGTCATTTTTAATTTATTCAGCGAAATAGACCGGGCATTCAGGCAGCTAAGGTTTTCCGGCTCCCAGGCCAATCCATCATTGGCATAGGCCAGGCTTCTTTTAAAATCTTTTTTTTCGATATACACGTAGGCCAGCATCGCATATACTTCTGAGAAATAAGGTTGAAGCATTAATGCGGATTCATAATTTTGAATTGCTTTTTCCAGTTTATCAGTATGGTAATAACCAAATCCTCGTAAATAAAATAAATAAGGATTCTCAGGATCACTTTGTATGGCTTGTTCTACAATGTCAAGGCCTTCATCATATTGGTTTAGCTGGTAGCTGCAACGGGTAAGTAAGGCGAGCGCCTCACTATTTTGGGGTTCTTGCTGTAAAATGTTATGCAATTGCTCCTGGGCATCTTTCACCCGGTGCTGATGCAATAATATATTTGCACGATCTAATCCCGCCTGTACATCTTGCATAGCCTCCCCTTATTTTTTTATTTTAAGATACTCCAGTATGTCATTATATTGCCCGCTTTCATTGGCATATAATGCATAATTACGGGCACTGGCAAACCATTCCAAGGTAGTAGGCTTGTGTTTTTTTATGGCAAATAGCAAGTCTTTTGTTGTAATGGGATCCAGTTTACCACTTTGCAGCGAAACCCTCAATTTCTCTTCTACAGCAATATCAATTACGGCATTCAAATCGGCACCCGAAAATTCAGCCGTAGCCTGTGCAATTTTTGTAATATCGATATCCTGTACTGGTTTATCTTTTAGTAAAGATTTAAAAATTTCCTGCCGGGCCTCCAGGTCAGGGGGAGCTACAAAAATAATACGGTCAAAACGCCCCGGTCTTCTAAATGCCGGATCAATATTCCAGGGTGCATTGGTGGCTGCTAAAATTAAAACCCCCTCGTTGTTGGAGGATACGCCATCTAATTCTGCTAAAAACTGGTTAATGGTATGCCGCAATGCCGATTGTTTCAAATCACTTCGGCTGGCGCCTAAGGCATCTGCTTCATCAAAGAAAAGTACACAAGGTTTATTACGCCTGGCCATTTCAAATACTTCATGCAGGTTCTTTTCACTATTGCCAATCCACATATCCAAAATATCATGCAGCCCTATGCTGATAAATTTGGCATCAATTTCACCAGCAGTCGCTTTTGCAATAAATGTTTTTCCGCAACCGGGAGGGCCAAAAAGAAGGATGCCGCCTCCACTTTTTTTGCCAAAAGCTTTATACAAATCCGGGTTTTGCATCGGCTGAATGATCTTGATGGCAATTTCTTCTTTCACTTTCTGCATACCCCCTACATCTGAAAAACGGGTAGTAGGTTTTTCCATAAAATAGGTTTCATCTTCCTCTAAATCTTCTAAATAACTATCCATTTCATTTCCTGCACTTATACGAAACATGCCATCTAATTCCATATCAGAAAAACCGGGATTTTCCGATAATAGTTGCTGATAAATATCCTGGGCCTGGGGCAACGAGCCCTCTTTTACCAAACATTTTATATATTGTATTTTATCTGCTTTTGGTAAATCACTTCCCAGTTGCTCATAAATAATAATGGCTGCAGAATATTTATGCATATGATAATAACAAGAGGCCAGGCCAATGCTGGCTTTACTGTTCCCATAATTTAAATGTAAAACTTCAAGGTACTGCTCCGTGGCTTCATCATAACGCTTGTCTTTTAAAAGCATTTCTGCCACTTGCAGCCGTAATGGAATATTTTTAGGAGATAAGTCTAAGGCTTCTAAAAGGTTTTTAATTAATTCTTCGTTCATAAAGGTATTTTTAGGTAACACGGGGTAGATGGATTATTCAAATGTAATGCTTAATTTTTTATTGTATTAGCAGCTTGTAGTAAATTACAGCCTTCCCTATAAAAGGGTTGATTTTTGGATGCATAAATACAATAAAATTGTACATAAACATAATTATTTCAATATAAATTCTCGTTATGGCCGTTACAAGTTCAAAATATGATGCTGTTAAATATAAAACACCTACGGGCACTCAATTACACTGTAAAGGATGGATACAGGAAGCAGCGCTTAGAATGTTGCTAAATAACCTAAACCCGGAGGTGGCAGAGCGGCCGGATGATTTGATAGTGTATGGTGGAAGGGGAAAAGCGGCCCGGAGTTTTGAGGCCTTAGACCATATTATTGCTTCTTTAAAAATTTTAGAGAATGATGAAAGTTTGCTCATACAAAGTGGTAAACCGGTAGGAATATTAAAAACACATCCCGAGGCTCCCAGGGTACTCATCAGCAATAGCCAACTGGTACCCAACTGGGCCAATTGGAAGCATTTTGAGGAATTGGAAAAAAAAGGGCTGATGATGTATGGCCAAATGACAGCAGGTAGCTGGATTTATATCGGTAGCCAGGGAATAGTGCAGGGTACTTATGAAACTTATGCGGCTGCCGCCGATAAAGATTTTGGAGGTAGCCTCACAGGAACCTTAAATGTTACAGCCGGGCTGGGCGGTATGGGCGGGGCTCAGCCACTTGCCATTACTATGAACGAAGGCGTGGCTTTGATTGCTGAAGTAGAAGAATGGAGGATAGATAAACGGATTGAAACAAAATACCTGGATGAAAAATATACGGATATTGATAAAGCCATCGATGCCGCATTACAATATAAAGTAACCCGGCAGCCTAAAAGTATTGGCGTTTTGTGCAATGCGGTAGATTTACTAAAACGCCTGGTACAAAGAAAAATAATTCCCGATACCCTTACTGACCAAACCAGTGCCCACGACCCCTTAATAGGTTATGTACCCCATACGTTAACGAACAATGAAGCCAATGTGCTGCGGGAAAAAGACCCTGAAAAATATGTACAGCTTAGTTATGAAAGCATGTACCTCCATGTGCAGCTCATGCTGCAATTAATGGATGCAGGCGCCATTACATTTGATTATGGAAATAATATAAGAGCCCGGGCAGAAGAGTATGAGCAAAAAAACAGTATCCCTGCACAACAGGAGAATAATTCTCTTTCACAATTTAAAAAAGGAAGATGTTTTGATTTTCCGGGTTTTGTGCCTGCTTATATCCGTCCATTATTTTGTGAAGGAAAAGGGCCTTTTCGATGGGCTGCTTTAAGTGGCGACCCGGCAGATATTGCTGTAACCGATGAAGTAATCATGAATTTATTCCCCGAAAATAAAGGGATGATCCGCTGGATGAAAATGGCGAAAGAAAAAATTGCTTTCCAGGGATTGCCGGCTCGCATTTGCTGGCTTGGCCAGGGCGAAAGGGAAAAAGCAGGACTAGCTTTTAACGAATTGGTACGTACCGGAAAAGTAAAAGCCCCCATCGTTATCGGCAGGGATCATTTAGATACCGGTTCGGTAGCCAGCCCCAACCGGGAAACGGAAGCTATGCTGGATGGTAGCGATGCCGTGGCAGACTGGCCGATCCTGAATGCCCTGGTAAATACGGCAGGGGGCGCCAGTTGGGTAAGCCTGCACCATGGCGGTGGGGTAGGCATGGGCTATAGTATTCATGCGGGGATGGTAATTGTTGCCGATGGCAGCCCCCAGGCGGAACAACGGTTAAAACGGGTTTTAAGAAACGATCCGGGTATGGGAGTCATACGCCATGCCGATGCAGGTTATGAACTGGCCAAAGAAACGGCCAAAGAATTTAATTTAGATTTGAATTCAAGATTGAAATAAAAAAAATCAGGAACCGCCAATCAATATATAACTCACTGAATCATTATGCATTAATAAAAAATCAGGTTTTTTTTCGGATACGTTAAACTTTTTAAGCGGCAAATAATCTATACAAGTGTAATTATTTAAAAAAACTTAAAAAGTAATACCATGAAATTATTATTTAGTAACCGGTTTAAAGCATTTGCTTTTGCAACCGCTTTTTTACTGGTTTTATCTTCTTGCAAAAAAGATGAAATTACCCCCACACAAGATGAAGCAGTAACAGATACTGCAATCATACAAAATGCAAATGAAACGGCCAGGGCCGATGAAAGTTTCACCAATTTAGATGACGTAACACAAGTAGCCAGTGAAGAAGATGATGAAGCCAGCCCGGCAACTCCGGGAGGGGCATATAACCCCAGTTTCGGCAGGTTAAGAGACATCATTGGTAATTGTGCTACCATTACTGTAACACCCCATGATGGAACATTTCCAAAAACAATCAGCATTGATTTTGGAAATGGTTGTATAGGATTAGACGGGAAACGCCGTGCAGGTAAAATCATGATTTTTATGACCGACCGCCGCAGCCACCCCAACTCTGTAATTACAACTACCCTTGTAAATTACAGTGTTGATTTTATACAATTACAGGGTACAAAAGTTTGTACCAATAACAGTAATGCGGATGGAATTCGTTTTTCAGTTGATATTGAAGGCGGCAAAGTGATTTTTCCCAATAACCATGGGTACGATTTTGAAATGCATAAAAATAAAAGGCAAATAGCCGGCCAGGCAACGGCAAGCCCAATGGATAATGTATTTGAAATAACAGGTACATCTAATGTACATTTTTTTAATGGAAATAATATTCATGTTAGCACGCAGGTACCGGTAATAAAAGCAGTGAATTGCCATTGGAGAAGTGATGGTATCCTGAAGATTGTAGTGAGCAATACCAATCATAATTTTAATTTCTTATTTAATTATGGTTACCCTGCTACTTCAGGTGCAGGAGCTTGTGATAACCTGGCCTTGCTTAGTTGGAATAACGGCAATGGCAGCACCATCATTACATTACCTTAATTATAAAATAGGAAAAGAAAGCCGGGAAAATATTTTCCCGGCTTTCTTATTTTTACAATCATATAGATTACCAAAGTGGTTTTTTACCTGCCGGTTTAGGGCCTCCTTTCTTTGTTTTTGATAATTTAATATTGTGGTTATTATAATTTTTTTCAGCTGCTTTTTGCTGCGCTTTTTGATCCATATCGGGTAATGTTTCCGTAATAGGCGCAGGTTGCTGTATATCGGGAACTTTTTCTTCAAAAAGTTTTGTTTGTGTTCCTTGATCAGTTACCGGGAAAGACGGGGGCGGAGTAACTATGGGTAAGGGCGATTTTTTTGCTGCCTTCTTTTTTACAACAGCTTTCTTTGCTGGTTTGGCTGGCATTCTTTTTTTTGCCGCCGGCTTTTTACTCACTGCCGCTTTTTTTATTGCTTTCTTTTTTGTTGCAATTTTCTTTTTAGCAGGCTGTTTTTTGGCGATACTTTTTTTCTTTTGCGCTGCTGGTTTTGAAGCTTTTTTTGCAGCAGGCGCTGCTTTCTTTTTGGGTGTTGTTTTTTTAGCCGTACTTTTTTTATTTACGCTTTTCTTTTTAGCCGCAGCTTTTTTTATGATTGCTTTTTTTGGGGCAGCTTTTTTATTTTTTTTTGCTGCTGCCTTCTTGGGGGATGCCATAAAATGTATTTTAAATGATTAATGGGTGAACCATAAATTAAAATTATGATATAGATATTAGTTTTCAAATTTTGTACCAACAAATATTTTGTTTCCCCGGGTTGATACTGATCATAGGCTGCCGGATAGAAGCGAAAAGCGAAGCTTTGCGCAGCTTGCAGCGGATAGCCGGAACAGTTGCTGAATAAACGTAAGCAGCAAAAAAGCCCCGGTATTAAAAATTAAAGTTCCTTTGCCTCATCTATATTAATTTGCAGCTATGAAAATGGGAGGGATTTTGCTGGCTATGATGTTTTATTGCTGCTGCCAGGCCCAGCAGCCGGTAGATTCTTTAATTGGCAAAAAAGTAATCACCCTGAGCAATGTGGTAATTGATAATAAACTGGATGTACCTGGTTTTATTCGTAAAATAGAAAACGATAGCAGTTTTTATAAAGCTTTTTTAAACCTGCGGATACTGGGTTATACTGCTCTGAATGATGTGCGTATGCTGGATAAAAAAGGGGCTTTAAAGGCTTCCTTACGTAGTAAAACAAAACAATACCGTAAGCATGGCTGCCGGTTTATGAATACGATTGAAGAAAGCAGTACCGGCGATTTTTATACTGATGACCACCAATACAATTACTATACTGCTCAAATGTATGCTTCGCTGTTTTTTACAAAAGATTCTGTTTGCCATGAAACCAATATAGTGGCAGGAACCCGGTTCAACCCTAAATCCAAATCGGGCATGGAAAAACATAAGGAACAATTAAAAATGCTTTTTTTTAATCCGGGCAAACGCATCACCGGCCTTCCGTTTATGAGTAATAAAACGGCGATATATGATGATGACATTGCCGATGCCTATGATATGGATATTGATATGGATGTACTGGACGGAAAGCCATGCTATATTTTTCATCAAAAAGTAAAACCCGGTAAAGAAGACAGGGTAGTGCTTGATGAAATGACTACCTGGTTTCAGGTGGCAGATATGGAGGTGATGGCCCGTACCTATAAGTTGAGTTACGATGCCGGTTTTTATGATTTTAAAGTAGATATGGAAGTACAAATGACACAATTTAATGGCCTTACTGTACCTGCCCTCATACGCTATACCGGTAACTGGAAAGCCATACTGAAGAAAAGGGAAAGGGGCATTTTTACGGCAACCTTATTTGATTTTACCAGCGCTGATGGAGCAAAATAATAACCCGGCTTTTGCCGGGTTATACGCTATAACTGAATTCCGTTTTTGATTATTGCAAAAGCATCACGGTTCCTTTTTGCTGAACCGTTTTCCCGTTTTTATCTTTTCCTTTTATTATCCAAACATACGTTCCTACAGGTTGCTTACGGCCAAGATAAAATCCATTCCATCCTTTTAGCCATTCATTGGTTTCAAAAACCAGTTCACCAAATCGGTTGAAGACCCGGAAATATTCGGTAGAAGTAATGCCGGAAGGTATGGGCCTGAAAATATCATTTCTGCCATCACCGTTTGGAGAAAATGCATTGGGTACATAATAAGTGGGGCCGGCATATACTTTTATAAATACAGTATCCCAACCTTCGCAACCCGCAATATCCTTTACAGTAAGGGTAAACCGGGTGTCCTGTTGTAATATAGCCAATGGATTTTGGGCAAATGCATTATTTAAAACTGCTGATGGCGCCCAGGTATATTGCACACCACCGGAACCGAATAATTGATGCGGTTGCCCTAAAACAGCAATGGTATCATTTCCTGCAAATGCAGGTACAGGTGGCGTTACCGTTACCGTTACTTCATCGGAATGGCTAAAATTACAACCATAATTATCTGTTATGGTAAGTGTATAAATAAATGTACCATCATTGGTAGTGGTAACTTGTGTTACCGGGGCATGGGGGTTGCTTAAACCACCCGAAGGCGTCCAGGTATAAGTAACGGGGCCGGATGTATTGGTTGCACTGCCATGCAGAGTGGCCGGCGTGCGGTAACATACAGCAGTGTCGAACCCGGCATGGGCAACGGGTTTGCGAAGTACATTAATTTGTATGGTATCCCTTCTCTGGCAAATGCCCCATGTAGCCAATAAAGCATAGCGGGCAGTATCAGTAGGGTTCACTACTGCATTTTTCACTTGCGCATCTTGTATGGTATTGGCTGGAGCATCTAATGAAGTCCAGGTAAAAATAGAGGTAGCCGCATTGGTTTGCGGGTATATCGTTTTACTGCTTCCGGCACAAACTGTAGTATCGGGTCCCAATGTCAATCGCATGGTATCGTTTAAAGCAACATTAATGGGCGTTGCGGCGGCAATACATCCCTTAGCATCTTTTACTTTTATATTGGAATACGGCCCAATGGCAGGAGCGGTAATTACAGCGTTGGATTGATATGCCGTTCCGTTTATTGAATATTGATAGGGGATAGTGCCACCCGCCCCGGTTACCGTTATTTTACCATCATTGCCAAAGCAGGTAGAGGCTAAAGAATTGGTAGCACTGGCAGTAAGCTGTGCAGGTTCTAATAAAGTGATGGTCGTATCTTTTGTACAACCTACTGCATCTTTTATCCTAAAACTATAGGAACCTGTTGCTAAACCGGCAAATGTATTAGTGGTTTGAAAACTGGCAAAACCAGGCCCCATCGCATATTGATAAGGGCTTACGCCACCACCGCCATTTAATTTTATGGATCCGTTTGCGTCTCCATTGCATAAAGGCATCGTGTTTACATTGGGCATTTTTAATGCACTATTCGTAGTTAATGTAAATGAGCCGGTACCTGTACACCCGATGGCATCTGTAAATGAATAGCTGTATAGTATATTGGGGCTAAGCGCTGTAAATATACCGGTGCTATTGGTTTGAGGGGTAGTACCATCAGTTAGTGTGAAACTAAATGGCGCTGCACCGGAAGATGGCAACAGGGTTACCTGGCCGTCATTTATACCATTACAGGGAGGATTAACAGGAGTATATGTAGAGGCGATGGGTGAACCCATGCCTACCACAGGATCTACAGGTATTGTGCCGGTACAGCCAGCTGCCGATACAAAACTTATTGAATAAGTGCCTGCTGCCAATCCCGTAAAAGTAGGGCTGCTTTGTACAATATTGCCCGGGTTTAGTGTAAAAGTATAGGGGCCTGTTCCCGTAGGTGACAGGGTAATGGTACCATCATTTACAGTTGGGCAGGAAGTAGCGGTTGTTACTGAAGTACCCGTTAATGGAGCGCCGGCATTAATCACAATATTATTCTGGGTATAGCTGCAACCCAGACTATTCAATACAGATACCGAATAGGTACCCGGAGCCAGGCTTGTAAAATTGCCAGTCGTTTGTGTAACCGCACCCGGGTTTAATATATACGTAAATGTACCGGCTGTTGTTGGGGTTACCGTAATGGTACCATCATTTACCCCCGAGCAGGAAGTATTTGTATTTACAACATTGGCAGCTAATGGCGGACCCGCTGCAATGACCACATTATTTAATGTACCACTGCAGCCCATTGTATTTGTAAAACTAAAATTATAAGTTCCTGCTGCCAATCCCGTAAATAATGGATTGGTTTGAGTAATGGAACCAGGGTTGAGGGTATATGTATAAGTTCCTGCAATGGCGGGGCTCAATGTAATGCTGCCATCGCTTGCACCCTGGCAGGTAGTGGCAACACTTGATGAAGTAGCGGTGGCAACCGGTCCTGCACCCAATACAATATTGGCTATCGTTCCGGTACAGCCCAGCGTATTTGTAAAACTGGCCGAATAGGTACCAGCGCCCAAACCGGTAAAGTTCCCGTTTGATTGATTATAGGGTCCCCCGGGTCCGGTGAGTTGGTAAGTATAAGTACCTGCCACTGCAGGGCTAATGGTAATAGTGCCATCGCTTGCACCCTGGCAGGTGGGTAATGCCAGAGCAGAAGTACCGGTTATCACAGGGCCTGCTGCTATTACAATATTATTAATAACCCCACTACATCCAAAGCTGTTTGAAAAATTAACGCTATAAGTACCCGGTGTTAAGCCGGTAAAGCTTCCTGTAGTTTGAGTAACAGCCCCGGGATTTAATGTGTAGGTATAGGTACCCGCAACGGTAGGCGTTATGCTGATGCTGCCATCCGATGCACCCTGGCAGGAACTGTTTACATGAGATTCAGATGCCGTTAATGATGAACCGGCAGCAACCGTAATATTATTTACCGTTGCCATGCAGCCGAGGCTGTTTGAAAAACTAACTGAGTAATTACCTGCAGCCAGGCTGGTAAAAACCGGGTTTGTTTGAGATATAGCGCCCGGATTTAGGATAAAAGTATACGTGCCGGCTACTGAAGGGGTAATGGTTATTGTGCCATCCGTAGCGCCTAAACAACTGGTAGCCGTGGATGCTGAGGTGCCTGTAATAGCCGGGCCTGCTGCAATTATTATATTATTAATGGTTCCGTTACACGTACTTGCGTTTGTAAAAGTTGCAGAATAAGTACCCGCTGCCAAACTGGTAAATGTTCCGTTAGTTTGCGTATAAGGGCCGCCCGGACCGGTGAGTACATAAGTATAAGCGCCGGCAATAGAAGGAGTGATGGTAATGGTACCATCCGTTGCGCCCTGGCATGTAGTATTGGTATGTACCTGCGTTCCCGTTAATGAAGAGCCTGCAGCTACAGTAAGGTTATTTAAACTGCCACTGCAGCCGGTTGCATTGGTGAATGTTACCGAATAGGTACCCGCTGCCAGGCCGGTAAATGTGGGCGTTGTTTGTGTATAAGGACCACCCGGGCCGGTTAAAACATAAGTATGAGGCCCGGGGATAGTTGGCGTAATGGTTATAGATCCATCGGAAGCCCCTGAGCAACTGGTGGCGGTTGTACTGCTGGTTCCACTTAAAGAACCGCCTACCGAAATAATGATATTGGTTAGGGTTCCGGAGCAACCTGCAGCAGAGGTAAAAGTAACGGAATAGGTGCCAGCAGCTAAACCGGTAAAAGTGTTTCCGGGTTGGGTGATAGCCCCCGGGTTAAGGGTATAAGTATAGGTACCGGGAACCGTAGGTGTTACTGTAATGGTACCATCTGTGGCCCCGTTGCAAGTAGTATTGGTATGAGTTTGAGAACCCGATGGCCCCGAACCACCACCTACGGTAATAGAACGGGTACCCTGGCATCCATTATTATCTTTGAAAATAACGGTATGAACGCCACTGCTTAAGCCGGTAAATACATTAGAAGTTTGAAATAGGCCTCCATCAATATTATAGGTATAGGGAGGTACTCCGGTTATAGGTGTTAAGGTAACCGTTCCATCAGTGTTACCCGGGCAACTAACGGGTGTTTGAGTTATTGCACCAGTTAAACTACTACCTGTACCCACTGTCACGTTAACATTCGTGCTGCAACCTCTGGAATCCTTTACTAATATTATATGTGATCCACTTGCAACTCCTGTAAAAACATTACTTGATTGAGGGGTGCCACCGTCTAAAGTATAAGTGAAAGGTCCAACACCAGAACTACCAGGTGTAACAGTAATAGTACCATCTGCAGCACCGGAACAGGATGTTGAAGTCTGAGTTGCTGTAGCAGTAATAGTTGACCCTGCAGTTATTGTTGCAGATACTGTTCCAGTACAAGTATTGGCATCTGTAAATGTTATTGAATAGCTACCAAAATTAAGTCCTGTGAAAATACCAGTTGTATTGGTTGTATTCCCTGGCGTTAGTACAAAAGTGTAAGGCCCTGAACCAGAAGTTGGAACAATTGTGATGGAGCCGTCATTTACCCCAGTACAGCTGGTGTTTGTAGTAGTAACAGTACCTGTAAGAGTAGGAATTACATTTACAACTACAGTAATTGTATTTGTACAGCCATTTATATCTGTAACAGTAACAGTATGACTTCCTCCACTTACGGAAGTAAATACATTGGTTGATTGTGGTGTTCCACCATCTAAAATATATGTATAGGGTGCAACACCAGAGCCAGTTGGAACATTCACAGTGATGCTTCCATTATTCATTCCGCAAGCTGCATCAGTAGTTGTTGCTGTAAAAGTTAATTGAGGCGATTGTGTTAATTTGATGGTATCCGTGCTTACAATGGTACCCGTTGGGCAGGAGTTGTAGGTCGTTTTTAAAATAAAATCACCAAAACTTGTTGGACAAAAGTTGGGAAAATCAACGTTTAACATGCCAGGAGTACCAGGCGATGTAGTGGCAGTAGCTAAAGTTGTACCAGACAGGTCAGTAATTTCACAAGAAATAAACCTTGAACTGGAACCTGCTGGTGTAAACCTGTATCCCGTATTGGTTTCAGTCCATTGTGTACAATTCTTTCCAGGAGCTACAACGGCTTTTGTTCTTGTATAATCTTGTATACCTAATATAGCGTTACCTCCATTCCAGGTGCAAATAGGTTTTTCAGTAATATATACCTCAATGATTCCTGTACCTTCATGTAAAACTATTTGAGATGTCATTTTAGAATTACTGCAACTAGATCCAAAAAATATAACGTTATAATAACTTACAACAAATTTTCTACATGGTGCAGAGCCAAATACATTATATTCAATTCTGCGTAAAGGAGAGCCTGATGTAATGCTAGGGTCAATATCCATATATGCACCCATAATAGCGGTACGGGGAATATAGCGGTCTGTTATACTGGAAGGTACAGAAACTGAATTGTTAGGTATAGTTATGGGGGGATCTAAATCATAATTATTAGATTGGTTGGCACATATAGCTTCAAATGTTACCATCCCGTTTGAACCAATTATGATATTGTTATAAGTACTATCATAAAAACAAAAAGGAAATGTTAGGGGTATTAAAGAAGAGTATTTATCATCAATATAAGTTGAAACAACTTCGGTACCTGATGTTGCCGGATAGTTCATGTAAGGAACCGTAGATATAACATAATTTTCATCGCTTCTTATATCTGGGATGCTAAAACTTAAATCTTTGCAAGTGGCATTGCATGGATAAGTTATTGTCGTACCATTTAAATTTGTTGGAATGCAATTTTGTGAAAGCACTTTTTCAACAAAAAATAAATTTATCACTGAAAAAAGAATGAATAAAGTTTTTTTCATTGTAAGCTCATGTTGTAAGAGTGCAACAAGATACTTAAATTTTTAGGTATCTTAACATAACTACAACAGTTTGTAGAAAAAATTTTAACAAGTAATTCTTTGATACAAAAAAATATATTAACAAAATACAATATTCAAAGCTACTTAGGATTTAAATGGAATTTAGTGTACTTAATATAGGGTAATATATCAGTAACTCCATCGTACAAATGCCTCCATGGCAGCATATTGTGTAAGGCCCAGTTGTGCATAAAGTTGAGCGGTATTGCTATTTCGGGCTTCGGCACGTTGCCAAAATTCCCTGTCATCACTACCCTGGAATGGTACCGTATCTTTTTGCGACTGGTGGATAAATATTCCGTTTCTTTTTTGGAGTACCTGGTCGGGGCTCATGGGTACAGCCATTTGAATGTCGGTAATATCCCATTCCTGCCAGGCTCCTTTATATAACCAGAGCCAGCAATCCTGAATCCATTGTTCTTTTTTAGATTTTAATCTTTCCAAAGCCGCAAGTACTACATCAAAACAAACTTTATGGGTGCCATGCGGATCGGCAAAATCGCCGGCGCAAAACAGGATATGGGGTTTTATCTCTTGCAGCAGTTCTATTGTTTTTACAATATCAGCCTCACTCATCGGATTTTTTTCAATGGTTCCTGTTTCATAAAAAGGAAGGTTCTGAAAATGGATATTTTCATCCGGTATCCCTACATATTTACAAGTGGCCCTGGCTTCGCATTGGCGAATTAATCCTTTGATTGCCCTGATTTCTTCGGTATCTTTTTCACTGGTTTGTTTTTTTACCAGGAAAGTATGGGCATCCGCCAATATTTTTTTGCTCTTGCTGTCATCAATATTAAAAAGTTGTTCAAAACCTACAGCAAAATTTAAGAAGCGGGTCACAAACTCATCAGTTACAGCAATATTGCCACTGGTTTGGTAAGCCACATGTACATCATGCCCCTGGTTATGCAAACGCATAAAAGTGCCTCCCATACTTATAATATCATCATCGGGATGGGGAGAAAAAATGAGGCACCGTTTTGGGAAGGGGGTATTCCTTTCGGGATGTGATAAGCGGGAATCCATGGGTTTACCGCCCGGCCAGCCGGTAATACTATCTCTTAATAAATAAAAAACCTGTAGGTTTATTTCATAAGCATCGCCTTTTTCGGTGATGAGATCATTTAACCCATTATCATTATAATCGAAATTGGTAAGGCTGAGTACCGGCTTTTTTAATTTAAGTGCCAGGTTAATCACCGCTTTTTTAATCATTTTTTCTGTCCATTCGCACTCACCGGTAAGCCAGGGTGATTTAAAACGGGTAAGTTCACTGGCAGCGGCTTCATCTAATACGAAACAACAATCATCATGGTGCTGCAGTAAAGAGGCAGGTATCTCATCGGTATCGTCATCTTCCACCGCTTTTTTTATTACAGGCGCTTTGGTTTGGCCCCAGGCCATTAAAATAATTTCTTTTGATTTTAAAATGGTATTGATCCCCATTGTGATGGCCATACGGGGTACCTGGTTCATATTGCCAAATTCAAAACTATTGGCCTGGCGGGTACTGTTGTCTAAAGTAACCAAACGGGTTTTGCTAAAAATGCTGCTGCCCGGTTCATTAAAACCAATATGCCCGTTAACGCCAATACCTAATATTTGTAAATCTAATCCACCGGCTTCTTCAATTTGTTTTTCATATTGCAATGCATGTTCTTTCACTTTATCCTTCGGTAAAGTGCCATCGGGCAGGTGGTAATTTTTGGGATCTATATCGGTATGCTCAAATAAATATTTACGCATAAAATAATGATAACTCTGCAATGCATCTTTACTCATGGGGTAATACTGGTCAAGGTTAAATGTAATTACCTCTTTAAAACTCAATCCTTCTTCCTGGTGCATACGTACCAGCTCGGCATATAAGCTTTTTGGCGTAGAGCCTGTAGCCAGCCCAATCACACATTTTTTTCCTTCTGCATTCTTTTTGCGGATGAGTGCAGCAATTTTTTTTGCAACAAATACGGAACCTTCTTTAGGCGAAGGAAAAATCTTAACCGGAATTTTTTCTAATGAGTCAGTAAAATCGATTTCTTTTATCATTACCTGATTTTATAAATGAATGTTGATTTTTTAATTTATTTCAATTTCATCGAAAAAGATCCAGGGCCTATACCCTGCGCCGGCCATGCCGGAAGGTATTAGTTTCATG
The DNA here is from genome assembly GCA_001898465.1 of Sphingobacteriales bacterium 39-19. Taxonomy (GTDB): domain Bacteria; phylum Bacteroidota; class Bacteroidia; order Chitinophagales; family Chitinophagaceae; genus Ferruginibacter. The sequence continues at coordinate 126,192 of MKTX01000017.1, forward strand.
GCCAGGGCTTTTATTTTTATATACCTGGCTTTACCGGCTTGATTGCATTGAAAAATATGATTGCGGCGGGCATCCGGCAGGCTTACTGTTGCTAATTGTGTAAAGGAAACCCCATCTTCACTTTTGTAAAATATGACTTCGGTAGCCGGGTAAATCCAACTGTCGGGTTGTGCAAAAGCATGCAGATTGATCGTTTGAAAATCAGTGTCTGCCCCCAGGTCAACAATCGCTTCCATATCGCTTCCATTGAATCCTAAAAATTGCGAAGATTTACTCATGCCCATTGTATTTACTACCCCATCTACTAAAGTAAAGCCACCGCTGCCGGCATATTTGGCTGAGGGCGGGTAGGTAAGTACCACCGGTTTGCCGGATGCTTTATTCAGCAAAAATTGTTGCTTTACCCAATTACTTACTATTTTTTTATTTTCATCCTGCAAAGCTGCCTGCCAAAAGCCGGATTTTTTAATTTCAACCGGTTCTGTATAAATTGTTGCAGTGGCCTGGCTTTCGCTATTGGCAACTATAATTTTATCGTTTTTACTTTTAGTAGAAAGGCTCCAGCCAATTTTATCCTTGGGCAGCGGAACTACTTTTGCCTGCAAATCGTAGTAGGCATTGCTGTAGTTGGCACCCCATAATTTGTATCGTTTCATTAATTGGGGGATGCGCTCTTCAAAACCCTCCCAGTTCCTGGATTCTTTAGGGCTCCACAATACTTCGCTCAGGGCCGACATGCGGGGGAAGATCATATATTCTATCTTACTGGGATTTGTAATATATTCCGTCCACAGGTTGGCCTGGGCACCCAGAATGTAATGCATTTCCCCTGGTTGTAAACTTGCCGGAATGGGTTCATATCCATATACTTTTTCTAAAGGAAGATAGCCGCCGATGGTTACACTGTCTTCATTCAGGGATTGGCTATGGTCAATATAGCACCATTCGCCGGGTGTCATTATTACATTATGTTTTTGTTTGGCAGCTTCAATGCCTCCACTTTCACCACGCCAGCTCATTACCGTAGCATTGGGAGCCAGGCCACCTTCTAATATTTCATCCCAGCCAATGATGGAACGGCCTTTTTGGTTTATAAATTTTTCTATCCGTTGGATGAAATAGCTTTGTAAAGCAAACTCATCTTTTAAATGGTTGTCTTTAATTCTTTTTTGACATTGTACACAGTGCTTCCATCTTTCTTTGGGGCATTCATCACCACCTATGTGAATATATTTTGACGGGAATAAAGCCATCACTTCGGTTAATACATCTTCTAAAAATTGAAAAGTGCTATCGTTTCCGGCACAAAAAACATCTTCTATCACACCCCAGGTTTCAAATGTTTTATAAGGGCCTTTTGTACAGCCCAGGTAAGGATAACTGGCCAATGCTGCCATGGCATGGCCGGGCATTTCTATTTCGGGAATTACATTTACATGGCGGGCGGTAGCATAGGCGACCACTTCTTTAATTTGTTCTTGTGTATAAAATCCACAATAGGGCGTATTGTCGTATAAGTCGCTACCATAGCGGCCCACCAGCGTTTGGGCACGGCAACCACCAACGGATGTTAACAGCGGGTATTTTTTTATTTCAATGCGCCAGCCCTGGTCATCGGTTAAGTGCCAATGAAAATTATTATACTTATGCATGGCCAGGTAATCAATATATTTTTTCACAAACGCAACCGATGAAAAATGACGGGCCACATCCAGGTGCATGCCCCGGTAGGTAAAGCGGGGTTTATCTTTAATGAGTATGCCGGCAATATCACATGCCGTCAATTTTTCTGGCGGAAGCAGTTGTAATAAGGTTTGCAGGCCATAAAAGATACCGGCGCTGTTTCCGGAACTTATCTGAATGGAATGATCATCAACCCGCAGTTCGTATGCGTCTTCTTCTTGTATGGCCGGATTATCCTGCAGGATGATCTTATTGACATGGGCAGGAAGTTTTTCCGGATGGGTAGAAAGAGATAGCCGGTAGCCATAAAATTGCCGGAGCAAATCGTTGAATAAATCTGCTTCTTTATATAATTTTTTACTTTTAGAAACGATTACCGTCTTGTCATCAAAATGAAAAAGGCCGGGTTGGCTTTGGGCAGAAGCCGGAACAGGGGTCAGTTGCAGGCTCGTTTGTGCCATTATATGATGACTGCAAAAGAAAAAGAGGAGAACCGTTATAAGTTTTCTCAAAATAAAGAGGGGTTTATAATTCAATGATTGGAAAAGTGAAAATACAAATTTTACCCAAGATTATTTATTTTCATTTTGCTGTTTTATACAGGTGATTAGTACCTCATAAAACTTAAATACGGTACCCCGAAATGAATGAAGAGGAGGATCCTGTAAAGTATAAAAAAAATCTTTGGTTGCAACAACATTTTAATTATATATTGTACAAAAAAAGAGATGATAAAACAGGAGGCCGGGTATTCGATTTTAATGTTATTGACGAATGTAGATCGCAAGCTCAATGTGGCCGAAGATATGGTAGTGCGTAAATGGCTGGAAGAAAACTTTGAAAATAAAGGAGACCTGGACCATTGCATGCAAAAAATAAGTGAATTAAATGAAAGCGATTACCCGGTTTATTTTCAAAAACAAATGGAACAGTTTTACCGGGATTCTACTGCAGCCGACAGGCTAAGATTATTGCATTTTGCCATGGATCTTATAAAGGCCGATGGAAAAATAACAAAAGAAGAAAATCTTTATTTTGATATTTTGTATAATGCATGGAGTGGCGATAATGCAGAATAATCTATTCATCTCTTATTTATACTCACCAAAAACGGATCGAAGAGTATCGGCAATTTCGCCCAGGGTACATTTATTTTCCACTGCTTTTATTACAGGAGGCATTAAGTTAGTGGTGGATAATGCGGCATTTTTTATATCCTGCAGGCATTGCAGGGCTATTTCCTGATTTCGACGGGTTTTTAAATTTGCGATTTTACCTGATTGGATTTTTCGAATACTTTCATCAATTTTAAATTCAGGCGCCTGAAAAGATTCTTCAATTTGAAACTTGTTTACACCCACACTTATTTGTTCTCCTGATTCAATTTCCTGTTGTACTTTGTAAGCACTATCGGCAATTGCCTGCTGCATATAGCCTTGCTCAATAGCGGCAACACTTCCGCCTAATTGATCAATTTTTTCAATTTGTTTCCAGGCTTCTTTTTCCACCTCGTCAGTAAGCCATTCTACATAATAACTACCGGCCAAGGGGTCTGCCGTATCGGGTACGCCACTTTCGTACGCCACAATTTGCTGGGTACGTAAGGCAATTCTTGCCGCTTCTTCCGTAGGCAGGTTGAGCGCTTCATCATACCCATTGGTATGTAAAGATTGGGTTCCGCCCAATACGGCGGCCAGTGTTTGCAGGGTTACCCGGCTTATATTATTTAATGGCTGCTGTGCCGTAAGGGTACTGCCTCCTGTTTGGGTATGAAAACGGAGCATCATCGCTTTTTCTTCGGTAGCGCCCAGGTCTTTCATCATTACCGCCCACATGCGGCGGGCAGCCCGGAACTTGGCCACTTCTTCAAATAAGTTATTATGTGAATTAAAGAAAAAGGAAAGCCGTTTGGCAAAAACATTAATGTTAAGCCCTTTTTCTAATGCAGCTTTCACATAGGCTTTCCCGTTGCTTAGGGTAAATGCAATTTCCTGTACGGCTGTGCTGCCAGCCTCCCGTATATGATAGCCGGAAATTGATATCGTATTCCATTTGGGCAATTCTTTACTGCACCATTCAAAAATATCGGTGATGATACGCATTGAAGGGCGTGGCGGATAAATATAAGTGCCTCTTGCTGCATATTCTTTTAAAATATCATTTTGTATTGTACCTGATATTTTCTTTACGTCGGCCCCTTGTTTTTTTGCCAGTGCTACATAAAATGCCAATAAAATAAATCCTGTTGCATTGATGGTCATACTGGTAGAAACCTCTTCTAACCGGATATCTTTAAATAGCAGTTCCATGTCTTCCAGGCTATCAATAGCTACGCCTACTTTTCCTACTTCACCTTCAGCCAACGGATGATCGCTATCATAACCAATTTGAGTGGGTAAATCAAATGCCACACTGAGGCCGCTTACGCCCTGGCTCAGCAAATAATGGTATCGTTTATTACTTTCTTCGGCTGTAGAAAAACCGGCGTATTGCCGCATGGTCCATAGCTTTCCACGGTACATGCTTTGCTGAACTCCCCGTGTAAATGGGTACGTACCCGGGTCACTGGCGGGTGATCCTGTAAAATCGGAACTCCTATACACTTCTTTTATTTCGATACCCGAACTATTCTTGATTTTTTTCTCACTCATTTTTATTCTAATATTTTTTTTGCCTCGTACCGCAATGCATCCAGGACTACAATATTTAATTCAGCATTTTCCTGCATGCTATATTCAAAAATTCTTTTACTTAAATCAATCGCCATGGCATTGTGGGGCAGGGGAGCAGCCAGTTGGTTAATGATAAATATGTTCTGATCTTTTAACCGGGTAATGGCATTCCACATTTCGGTGCTAATGTAAATTTGCTGGCTGATATTATAATCATATTCTGCACGGATGGTTTCATTAAGTGTTTGGTGAAGCTGGGCTGCAGAAATTCCCTGTAAATCAGAGCGGCTTACCAGGTTTTGAAGCCCGTTTCTGTCAACAAATAATGTGAGCCTTTCCAGCGCCTGCAGTTTTAATTTTAATATTTCTTTATCAGTATTATTATCATTTTGTAAACGCTTTTTTATCCCATTTAATTCATAAATGATCAAAGCACTGAAGGCAAGGATAATGAAGAGCGCAACAACCAGGGTGATTTCGAAATTTGTAAGGAGTAGTAGCATTATTTTCTGTTAATGATTAGGCAAAAATAGTCATCTTATGCTAACTATTTCCTGCTTTCGTAAGGTTAATGAGCGGTGTTTTTTAAAATTCAATGTAATTTTGAAAAAAAGAAGTTATGGAAGTTTCTATTCAATCACCGGTAAGTTTTACGCCTTCGGCAATCCAGGAGCTTAAGCGAATTATGGCCACTGAAGATTTTAATAAAGACCATAAATTAAGGATTGGTGTAAAAGGTGGCGGATGCAGCGGTATGAGTTACTTGTTAAATTTTGATACAATTACCGATACGGATGAAACTTTTGAAGTGAGCGGGGTTCCCTGCATCATGGATAAAACGCACGGGATGTACCTTCAGGGTATGGAAATAGACTGGCAGGGCGGTTTAAATTCCCGTGGCTTTACTTTTAGAAATCCCAATGCCAGTACTACCTGTGGTTGCGGCAGTAGCTTTGCAGTATAAATATTTTTTCCAGGTATAAAAAAAGGGCTCTATTTACGAGCCCTTTTTTATTGCCTATCATCATTCCATATGAGGGGTGTTTTTCCTTAGCAACGACTGCTTTTTTTAAGGAAAACAGGGGGTTTACTTTATTTTTACCTGCCGGGTTTCACGATTGCCATCGCTGGTTATGCGTATGCTATAGATACCGGTGGGTAATGAAGTTACATTGATCTTTATGTTGTTTTGCTGCTGGTATTTAAATTGCCGGAGCCGCTGGCCGGCAGTATTTATGATTTCTATTTGGCAATTTGCTGCGGTGTATCCTAAATCAATTTGCACAAAATCGGCAGCCGGGTTTGGAAATACGGCTACTGCTGTTTTCATATCAAAATTGAGCAACCTGCTTTCACTCAGGCTGGCGGTACCATCTAAATCTACCTGCCTGATGCGATAATAATTATTACCACGGGCTACATGTTCATCAGTGAATTGATAAGAAGCACCGTTATTATTGGCGCTTAGCGCAGCCACAAATCCTATATTGGTAAACTGGGTCCCATTACTGCTTCTTTCAATATAAAATCCTTTATTGTTTATTTCGCTATAGGTACTCCAGCTGAGTAATGCGGATGCATTTGTTTTTTTATTGGCCGAAAACTGCATTCCGGTAACCGGCAGCGCACTGAAATTTCTTTTATAACTGAGCATCCATTCATATACATTCATCCCGTTTTCACGGTAATTAGGGTCGTATGTACGGCTCCAGGCATCATGCCCGTTAATATCGTAAAAAATAGATTTTTTAGCCAGCGGATTGGGAGGATGGGGCGCACTATTCATTCCATCTACATATTGGCTGGTAAAAATTACATTCACCGTAGGATCTGTATTATTATGGGTAGCCCAAACCGGTAAGTTGGCATCGGCCATATTATTAATACGCTCTTGCGTAGAGCCTGAAGCGCCACATACAGGTACTATGGCGGCTACTCTTTCGGCAAAGGCTTTACTAAATCCAGCATATTCCCATACACATCCACCGCCCATACTTAAGCCGGTAAGATAAATACGGTCAATATCTACTTTATAATGGGTAACTGCATAATTTAAGATATCATAAATCTGTGCATATCCCGGCCAGTTTGTAAATTGGGGTGAAAGGATAATGAACTTAAACGTTTGCCCCCCCGATGTGAATGAAGTGGGGAATGTGCCCTGGTTAATTAACCGGGGCGTACCATTGGTTAATACTTTGGAAAGATCGGTTGTTCCGTTTCCACATTCTCCTAAACCATGTACAAAGATGAGTAAAGGAAATTTTTCATTGGGGTTGTTGTTATAGCCTTGTGGTAAATATTCATAATACCCATTTGAAATAGGCGTCATGGATGTGTACACCGGTTTTTGTACTTGAGCGAAACTGTTTAGTGAAAAAATAAGCATAAAAATGCCTATGGTAATTCTAATAGGTTGCTTGAACATAGTTATTGGTTTTTCATTGTCAATTACCAAACATAACGTATAAAGCAGGCAGATTAGTTTGTTGAAAGCCTAAAAAATGGCTTATAAAACAAACAAAAAAGTTGTAGCTTTTATACTACAACTTTTGAAAAATATTAGAATTAAGATTTAAATAGCACTAAGAGTTCTGATATCTTGTTTTTCAGCTCTTTACGATTTACAATAAAGTCCATAAATCCATGTTCCAGTAAAAATTCGCTTCGCTGGAAACCTTCTGGGAGATCTTTTTTGATGGTTTCTTTAATTACCCTGGGTCCGGCAAAGCCGATGAGGGCACCCGGTTCGCTGCAAATAATATCTCCCAGCATGGCAAACGAGGCTGTAGTGCCACCGAATGTGGGATCTGTACAAAGAGAGATGTAAGGTATTTTGGCTTCACTTAATAAGGAGAGGCGGGCCGAAGTTTTGGCTAATTGCATTAATGAAAATGCGCTTTCCATCATACGGGCACCCCCGCTTTTATTGATGATCATAAAGGGAATGCGGTGTTCCACACAATAGTCGCATGCTTTGGAAATACGTTCTCCCATCACACTGCCCAGGCTGCCTCCAATAAATTCAAAATCCATACAGGCTACTACTAAATCCTGGCTATTTACCAGGCCATGTGCCACCGTAATAGAATCATTCATACCGGTTTTGGAATAGGTTTCTTCCAGCCTTTGTTCATAGGGCTTTAAATCTACAAAGTGTAGAAAATCTTTTGATCTTATGTTGGAGAAAAGTTCTTTATAATTGCCATTATCAAATAAAATTTCGAAATACTGATCACTGCCTACCCGGTGATGGTAATTACATTGCGGGCACACATATTTGTTTTCTGCCAGTTCACTTACGGTGCATGTGTATTTACATTCGGGGCATTTTGTCCATAACCCTTCGGGGGCATCTTTTTTATCCCGGGTAGAGGTGAGTATCCCTTTTTTTATTCGTTTAAACCAGCTTGCTTTTGCTTCCATTTCGGGAGATCCGGGTTCGCCGGACAGGTTCACATCAAAGTCTTCTTCTTTCTTCATTGAATAAATTTACAAAGAATTTAATTGTAATCTTTTATACTGTAGATGACGTAAATGAAAACCCATTTAAAATTTATGCGATTGTAATTTTTTTATCAAGATATACATCCTGGATATTATTCAGTAATGCAATACCTTCTTTCATGGGGCGTTGAAAAGCTTTCCTTCCGCTTATCAGCCCCATACCGCCAGCTCTTTTATTAATAACAGCGGTTTTCACGGCATCAGCCAAATCAGAAGCGCCTTTACTTTCGCCACCACTATTAATTAAGCCCACCCGGCCCATATAGCAGTTTGCAACCTGGTAGCGGGTTAAATCAATCGGGTGATTGCTGGTTAATTTATCATATACTAGTGGAGAGGTTTTACCATGTTTGGTGGCCAGGTAGCCAGCGTTGTTAGTAGGTAATTTCTGCTTAATGATATCTGCCTGTAAAGTTACGCCCAGGTGGTTGGCCTGGCCGGTAAGATCAGCAGCCGTGTGATAATCTACATTATCTACTTTAAATGCATTATTACGCAGGTAACACCATAATACGGTAGCCATACCCAGTTCGTGCGCCATAGAGAATGCGGTAGCTACCTCCTGTAATTGGCGGGTACTGGCATCGCTTCCCCAATAAATAGTAGCGCCTACGGCAACGGCTCCCATATTCCAGGCATCTTTAATTTGGCCAAACATTACCTGGTCAAATTTATTGGGATAACTTAAAAATTCATTGTGATTGATTTTTACCATCATGGGAATGCGATGGGCATATTTACGGCTTATGCTGCCCAGCACACCATAGGTAGAGGCAACGGCATTACAGCCTCCCTGCATGGCAAGTTCTACAATATTTTTAGGATCAAAATAAATGGGGTTGGGTGCAAATGAAGCGCCGGCGCTATGTTCAATACCCTGGTCAACCGGTAATATAGAAACATACCCGGTACCGCCCAGCCGGCCATGATCCAGCATTTTTTGTAAACTGCAAAGGGTTTGATTACTACGGTTACTATTGATCCAGCTTTCTTCTACATGATTGGGAGAAGGAAGCATGATCTGGTCTTTCGTAATGCCCTTGCATTTATGGTTTAATAAACTGCTGGCTTCTTTGCCTAATAATTTTACAATTTTATCTACCGCCATGATGTTGTTAGTTTTTTACAAATGTAAGAAAGTGAAGTATATAAAGAAAGCTTTTTACAGTTCCCTTATTTTTTGATGAAGTTGGTGAAAGTATTCCGGGGCTTTAAGCAGGCGGCTGCCATACCAACTGAACATTTCACCATCTGTAAGAATGAATTTGATTCCCGGCAAAAGAGATTGCATTTCATGAATATGTTTTTCTTTAAAAGGGTAGGGCTCTGAGGATAGTAACCCGATTTGGCAACCCGATAATTTTATTTCCGGGATGCTTACTTGCGGGTAGCGCTCCTTGTTATTAAAAGCATTGGCCAGGCCGGCTTCCTTCATCATATGGTGAATAAATGTATGAGAAGCAGCCACCATGCAGGGTTCTTTCCATATAAAATATGCCGCCCGGATGGGTTTGATTGTATTTTTTTTATATAACTGGAACTGTAATTGAATATCTCTGCATAATTGTGCCGCTTTTTCTCCTGTATGCGTAAGCTGGCCAATATCCAAAATCATTTGATAGGCATCCGGCAAATGATTTACATCGGTAAGCCAAACCGGGAATTTTAATGCCAGGGCTTCTATTTGCTCTTTTGTATTTTCTTCTTTATTGGCAATAATTAAATCGGGTTGCAGCGCTTCTATTTCTGAAACATGAAGTTGTTTGGTACCCCCAATTCTTTTTTTAGTATGAAACCAATGATCTGGGTGTACACAAAATTTAGTGATCGCTATTACCCCGGCTTCTAAACCCAGATAGTAGAGTAGTTCCGTTTGAGAAGGTACTAAGGAAATGATTTTTTGGGGTCTATAGGGAAGTATGGGTGATGTTAAAAGCATCGGTAAAGTTACTGAATACCCAAAATAAAAAACTTCCACAGAAGTCGCATTATGCTGTCAGTCTGTGGAAGTCATCTCTTTAAGCTTTACACTGTGGTTTCTCAGGGGAAATTTACTTCTGAGGGGGTTCTCATATCGTAAAAATTATGTTCCTGGTTTCAGTGATCGGTCTTTCGCCATCATCGCATGGTATAATACCTGCATAGGCAACTTAGGATAATTGGTTTGGTTCTTCAAGATCTGGCCAGTTTTTAAAGTACTGTAACTTTGTTCTTCCGGGATATTGGTTTCAGCTTTTAAAGTACTGCAACTTTGGTTTTTCAGGATATTTTCAGTTTTTAAAGTACTGTAACTTTGTTTTTCAGGATATTGGTTCAGTTTTTAAAGTTCTGTAACTTTTGCTATCATCGCCTTTTACAGCATAAGCTTAGATATTGGTTTCTCGAAAGGATTTTATAGTTATTACTACCTAATGTCAAAGAAAATAGAAGTTGACTGATATTGAATTTTAAGGCTTTCCTCAATTGGATATTGGACGCTTTTTCTTTCTGCTTTTTAAGCTTTTGGCTTTATCAGGATCTTTGGACAATGATTGATATTTAATCGCTATCAATCAACTTCATAACACAAAGATGGGGCTAAATAGAATGGTATGCAAGAGCAAGATTGCTCAATTTTATGTATAACATAATTACTGTTCAGGGCTTAAAACAATCGTATTTTTCATAGCATAGATACGATGAAGAGTATCGTAAAAATACGTTCTTTTGAAATCCTTTGTACCTTTTAATTCAGTTCAAAATCTTATTAAAACCTTACTGGTATTGTGTTTTAAGTATTTTTTAAAAAAACGGGTACCGCAGGCTTACCGTGGGTATCCATTGAAAAATATGATAAAAAAACACATATAGGGAGTATCATAATTTATAAGTTTTCCACTTTTGTAAAATGTTGAAATTTTAAAATCAGTTTATCTCTATATTTACAAAACAGATAAAAAAAGAAATAATCGCATGGTTACTACCCTACAAGAACAATTTGAAGCAGCTGCGGCAGCAAGTAAGTCACTTTCTCAAAAACCAAGTAACGATACATTGCTCCAATTATATTCCTTATATAAACAGGCAACAGAAGGCAATGCATCGGATGAAAAGCCTGCAAATCCATTTGATTTTGTTGCCAAAGCTAAATATGAGGCCTGGGTTTCACTAAAAGGACTACCCGGCAACGAAGCAATGCAACGGTATATTGACCTGGTAAAAAAACTATCCGAGTAATTTTTCATTTTATATTTTGAGTTCTTTTGGAATAAGCCTTCATTTTACGGAGTGCTATACTATTATATAAGTAAGCGAATGTTCTTTTACTTTTTAAGAACCCTGTATCTGCAGGCATTAGCTGTTACGTGGAAAGTTTCCCCCACAAATACGTAATTTCGTAAGGATGTCTCATTTGTTTACGCTTAATCGATTTTTTTGGAAGTACCGCAGGCGGTTTTTCTTTGGGATATTTTTTGTGGTTCTTACAAATTATTTCAGGATTCTCTCCCCCCAGCTTACCGGCTACATTATTAACAGTGTGATTGCTGCATTAAAACCTGGCACTGCCATGGTGCCTCATGCAACTAAAGGAGGGTATAATTTTATTGTACGTTATATTATTGATTGGATGGGCAGCCTGGCATTTCATCAAAAGATACTGGCTACGGGCCTTACCCTTATTGGCCTGGCATTAATAAGTGGTTTCTTTATGTTTTTAATGCGGCAAACAATTATTGTAATGAGCCGGTTAATAGAATTTGATCAGAAAAACCAAATTTTTGCTCATTATCAAAAACTTGATAATACATTTTATAAATTACACAGTACCGGCGACCTTATGAACCGGATTTCAGAAGATGTAAGCCGGGTGAGAATGTACACCGGGCCAGCCATCATGTATTTCATTAACCTGGCCGCTGTTATTGGGTTTAGCCTTTTTTTTATGTTGCGTTCAGATGTAAAACTTACCCTGGTTTCACTTTGCCCCTTACCCATACTTGCCATTGCCATTTATTATGTAAATACCATTATCAACAAAAAAAGTGAACGCATCCAGGTAATGTTAAGTAACCTTACTACCAATGCCCAGGAATCTTACTCCGGCATCAGGGTTATAAAATCATTTGTACAGGAAAACCAGATGTTCCGTTTCTTTAAACAAAATAGTGAAACTTACCGGGATCATGCATTGAGTTTAGCCAAAACAGAAGCCATTTATTTCCCCAGCATGGCATTATTAATTGGGCTAAGTACCCTTATTACCATTATGGTAGGCGCTTTAGATGTGGTACATGGTGTACCCGGCGCCGATGTGGGAAAAATTGCCGAATTTGTAATGTATATTCAAATGCTCACTTTTCCGGTGAGCGCTATTGGGTGGACAGCCAGCATGACCCAAAGAGCAGCTACATCGCAAAGACGAATTAATGAATTTTTACTCACCGATACCATGATCAAGGATGGGCCTGCTGCAAAAGATATTTCTATTACGGGTAATATTGAAATTGAAAATTTAAATTTTACCTATCAGAATACTGGGATACATGCTATAAAAGATGTAAATATAAAAATATTACCGGGTGAAAAAATTGCCATTGTTGGCAGAACAGGTTCAGGAAAATCAACCCTGGCTAAACTATTGCTAAGGATGTACAATGCCGATAAAGGGATTATACTTTATGATGAAACCCCAATTGATGATATCAAACTGCATTCACTGAGAAACCAGGTAAGTTTTGTGCCGCAGGAAGTATTTTTATTTAGTGATACCATAAAGAATAATATCCTGTTTGGTAAGGCCGATGGAACGGATGAAGAAGTATATGAAGCAGCCAGGCAAGCCGGTATTTATACCGATATTATCAATTTCGACAAAGGCTTTGAAACCCTGGTGGGAGAAAGGGGCGTAACCCTGAGCGGGGGACAAAAACAAAGAATAAGTATAGCAAGGGCATTAATCAAGAAGCCCGAGCTGGTTATTTTTGATGATTGTTTAAGTGCCGTAGATGCCCGTACAGAAAAGGAAATACTGGGGCACTTATACCAATATTTGCAAGATCGAACGGCTCTCATTATTACCCACCGCATATTTTCACTATTTAATTTTCACCGGGTAATTGTAATGGACCAGGGGCGTATTGCAGAACAGGGTACGCATGCTGAATTACTCAAAGCCGGTGGCCTTTACGCTTCCATGTACCAGCAGCAACAGGAGCAACACCCCGATGAGGAAGCATAAAATACCCCTGCTGCGATAAATTTTGTGATTTCAAAAACAATTTTATCTTTGTCCGGCTGTACAAGCAAGTTTAAAATTAAAAAAAACAATTTAAAGTGGCGTACGAAAACAACGACAAAAAAATGGAAAGCGTTTATAGTAAACGTATAAAAGCAGGGAAACGCAGAACTTACTTTTTTGATGTAAGAGAAACCCGGGGTGCTGATTATTACTTAACCATTACTGAAAGCCGTAAGCGTTTTGACTCAGATGGGTATGACAGGCATAAGATTTTTTTATACAAAGAAGATTTTAATAAATTTATTAAAGGCCTGAATGAAGCAGTTGATTTTGTAAAAACTGACCTGATGCCGGATTTTGATTTTGATGCCTTTAATCATGATACACCGTACGAAGAATCGGGTGAAGCACAGCAAAACTCCGGTGTGCCTGCCATGGAAACAGCGGAAGGCCATACTCCGGAAGAATCTCCTGTAAATTCATCGGAACCTGTTGCGCCCTCATCAGATACACAGGAACAACCTAAAGATGAGCCCGGCACCGGTAGTGGCATACAGCATGAAGAAGTGGATAAATGGTAATGCCTGAAAATATAAATAAAAGCCTTCATCACTGAGGGCTTTTTTGTGAATATTATTTTTTTAATTTAACGTTGTGAAAAGACTTTATTTATTATTTTCACGTTCAAGTTTTGTAACCCCCCAAATTTTTTCTATACCATGCCTATGCGTTCATGCATAATATTGAATATTATCCTATGTTTCTTTAGTTATTCTTCGTTTGGGCAACGGGCGCCCGATATGAAACTTTTTACCCGTTTGCAAGACCCTTTAAATAAAGTAGAGGATTCCGTAAAAAAACAATTTGAAAGGCAAAATTTAAATTGGCCACCGGCCTCATTATATATCCGCTCATTTAAATACGACCGTCAATTAGAAATATGGGTACAGAACCATATTGATGAACCCTATAAATTATTTAAGACTTATAAAGTATGTATGCAAAGCGGAACCATGGGGCCTAAGCGCATGGAAGGGGATTACCAGGTACCCGAAGGATTTTATTACATCAATGAATTTAATCCAAACAGTGTTTATCATTTATCACTGGGGCTCAATTATCCCAATGCTTCTGATCGCATACTAAGTGATAGTGTAAGGCCTGGCAGCGCTATATATATACATGGAAATTGTGTAAGTACAGGTTGTATCCCTATTAGTGATGCACCCATTGAGGAATTATATGTTTTGGCTTCGGCTGTAAAAGCAGCGGGCCAGGAATTTATACCCGTACATGTATTCCCGGTAAAATATTCAGTAAAAAAATCATTGGATTATCTCAATGCCAATATTCAAAATAATGCCTACCTGCAACATTTTAGTGCCAACCTCAGGCGTGGGTTTGATTATTTTGAAACGAAGAAGAAACTTCCCGTCATTATGGTTAATAAAGAAGGGGAGTATGTGTACAATTAATTTGCAGCAATTAATACTATTTTTTGTTATCAAATAATTTCAAAAGGGCAGCATTAAAAGGATGTTGAAAACAGATACATATTTTCATGTATTTTTACAACCATCAATAAAATTTTAACGAGCTAATTTTGAATACTTTTGGTACCATATTCCGGATACATATTTTTGGTGAATCCCATGGGCCGGCAGTAGGCATTTTGATTGATGGCTGCCCGGCTGGTATGGATATAGATGCGGATATGTTCAGTGCCGATTTAAACCGGCGCAAAGGAGGCGTACAAAAAGGAACAACCCCCAGGGCAGAGCCGGATATTCCTGTTTTTCTATCGGGTGTTTTTAATAATAAAACAACAGGAGCGCCCCTTACCATTATTTTTGAAAATACAAATACCCGTAGCCAGGATTATGAAAAGCAACGTGAAATACCACGCCCCGGCCATGCCGATTTTGTTGCCCAAGAAAAATATAAAGGCATGCAGGATTACCGGGGTGGTGGCCATTTTAGCGGCAGGCTTACCGTGGCATTAGTGGCAGCAGGCGTTATTGCCAAAAATATACTGGCCAGGCGAAACATTCATTGCAAAGCCAGTATTATAGAAATTGCAGGCGAAACCAATATTGAAAAAGGATTGCAAAAAGCCATTGATGCAAAAGATAGTGTAGGCGGAATTGTAGATTGCCATATCACCGGCCTGCCTGTAGGCCTGGGTGAACCATTTTTTAATTCAGTAGAATCACTCCTTAGCCACCTGGTTTTTTCTATACCCGCTATAAAAGGAATTGAATTTGGAGCGGGTTTTTCTGCAGCAAAAATGTTTGGAAGCGAACATAATGATCCCTTGCTGAACAAGGAAGGTAAAACTTCTACCAATCATGCGGGGGGTATCGTAGGAGGCATTACCAATGGCAATGAAGTAAATTTTAAGGTAGTGGTAAAACCAACTTCATCTACTCCTCAAAAACAAACCAGCCTAAACCTGGCTACAGGTAAACCTGAAGTTTTTTCAATAAAAGGCAGGCACGACCTCTGTATTGCATTACGGGTTCCTGTTGTTTTAGAGGCAGCGGCTGCCTGTGTAATGGCAGATTTATTATTTATTAATGACCAACAGTTACATTATTCATGAATAAAGGTATAGCAAGATACCTGTTGCAAAAATATTATGGCATTAACGAAAGAAATGTATAGAAGAGCCTGGGAGAAAATGTGTTTGGCAAAAGCTATGGCCGAAACCTATGAAGCCAACCGGCAAATTTGTAAATATGTGCACAGCACAAGCCGGGGGCACGAAGCGATTCAACTGGCCACCGCATTTAATTTATTACCCTGCGATTTTGTAAGCCCTTATTACCGGGATGAAAGTATCATGCTGGGTTTGGATTTTTCACCCTATACCTTAATGTTGCAATTATTGGCAAAAGCAGGCGACCCTTTTACCGGCGGCAGGGAATATTATAACCATCCCAATGGCAGGTTGCCGGGTAAGCCCACCATGATACACCAAAGCAGCGCAACCGGTATGCAGGCAATTCCCACAACCGGTATTGCCCAGGGCATAAAATATTTAGAACGCACAGGATCAGATCAACTTCAAAAAGGCCCATCGGGTGAATTGCCGGTAGTGGTATGCTCTTTAGGCGATGCCAGTATTACAGAAGGAGAAGTGAGTGAAGCTTTTCAATTTGCCGCTTTGCATCAACTACCCATCATATATTTAGTACAGGATAATGACTGGGGAATTAGCGTAAGCAGGCAGGAAGCCCGCACCTCGAATGCGTATGATTTTATTTCGGGTTTTAAAGGAATAGAAAGGATCAGTATAGATGGCAGTGATTTTGAAGCCAGCTATAACACTATGAAACAGGTTATACAAGAAGTCCGTGAAAAACGAAATCCCTGGCTGCTGCATGCAAGGGTGCCTTTACTGGGCCACCATACCAGTGGGGTGCGTAAAGAATTTTATCGGTCGGAAGAAGATTTGCTAAAGCATGGATTAAGAGACCCTTTCCCGAAGTTACAAGAAGTGCTTTTGAGAGACGGGATTTCACAAGCTGAATTAGATGCCATAGAACATGAAACAAGATTACAAGTATTGGCTGACTTTGAAAAAGCAGTTGCCTCGCCCGAGCCGGATGTGGCACAAGTTGAGCAATTTGTATTTGCAGACACCCCCGTAGAAATAGAAAAAGGAGAAAGAGAACCCCGTGGAAAAGAAAAAGTATTGATGGTGGATGCCGCACTATTTGCCATAAGAGAAATTATGGCGCAGCATCCCGAAGCCGTTTTATATGGGCAGGATGTAGGGCGCAGGTTGGGTGGCGTTTTTAGAGAAGCCGCCACGCTTGCTGAACAGTTTGGCGACCACCGGGTTTTTAACACGGCTATACAGGAAGCCTATATTATTGGTTCTACGGTGGGCATGAGCGCTGTGGGTTTGAAACCTATTGTGGAAGTTCAGTTTGCCGATTATATTTACCCGGGATTGAATCAATTGGTTACTGAAATTTCTAAAAGCGGTTATTTAAGTTGTGGCAAATTTCCCGTACAAACACTTATCCGGGTTCCTATTGGCGCTTATGGCGGGGGCGGTCCTTACCATAGCGGAAGTGTAGAGAGCACTTTGCTTACGATTAAAGGAATCAAAATTGTTTACCCCTCAAATGCCGCTGATATGAAGGGTTTGATGAAAGCCGCTTTTTATGATCCCAACCCGGTTGTGATGCTGGAACATAAAGGATTGTACTGGAGCAAAGTGCCGGGAACCGAAGCTGCTAAAACCATTGAGCCAGCTGAAAATTATATAATCCCCCTGGGAAAAGCAATCATCAAACAAAAGGCATCAGAAATAAAAATACAGGAGGGGCAAAGTTGTTGTATCATTACCTATGGTATGGGCGTATATTGGGCATTGGAAACAGCCCGCAAGTGTGAGGGTAATATAGAAATAATTGATTTGCGAACTTTATTCCCGTTAGACGAATCCCTGGTTTTTGAATCGGTGAAGAAACATGGGAAATGTATCATACTTACTGAAGAACAACAGAACAATTCATTTGCAGAAGCATTGGCAGGAAGAATTGCAAAAGCTTGCTTTAGATTTTTAGATGCACCCGTAGATGTATTAGGTGCATTGAATTTACCGGCAGTGCCCATGAATATGGGATTGGAAAAAGCAATGCTGCCCAATGCAGAAAAACTGGAAGCCCGGGTTCGCATGCTCCTGGCATATTGATTTTGTAAATTGATTTAAATATCTTTTTAAATCCTTTTTTAAATCTGTTTTAATGATGAAGCAGCATGAAATATTTACAATAGGCCACTCTACCCGTACACTGGATGAGTTGGTGAAAATGCTTACTTCATTTTCAATAGAATTGTTAGTAGATATTCGAAGTTTTCCCGGTTCCCGGAAATTTCCGCAGTTTAATAAAGAAAACCTGGAAGCCACTATTCCTTTATATGGCATTGAATATTTACACATGCGTGACCTGGGTGGCAGAAGAAAAGCATTACCTGTATCCCATAACATGGGCTGGCGATTAGCAGCTTTTAGAGGCTACGCCGATTATATGGAAACACCCGGTTTCCTGGAGGCCATTAAAAAACTTGAAAAGCTGGCTACAAAAAAACGGGTAGCTTATATGTGTTCTGAAGCGGTTTGGTGGAGATGTCACCGATCTTTGGTATCTGATTATTTAAAACTTAAAGGATGGAAAGTGATGCATATTATGGCAATAGGTAAAGCAGAAGAACATCCCTATACCAGCCCTGCAAAAATAATAGATGGAAAATTAGATTATAGCCCGGGTACGGCTTCCTAAAAAAACTAAATCACGGAATTTAAAAAATTGAACATGCAAATCATTCGTTATTTTAATATCCTGCTTACAGGCATTATTACCGGCATTCTTGCAGGTATTTGGATCGGACTGAATCCCGCCGGCTTTAGTTTTGCTACTTACTTGCCCATTCAGCAAAAATTGATCAGCGATTTATATCATTATTTACCGGGCTTACAATTAGCGGCGCTTATACTTTGTGTTATTTCTGCCTGGCAACATAAAAAACAAAGATTGGTATTCTGGGGATTTATTGTGGCTTCCCTGTTATTGGCTTGCAGTATTTTAATCTCACTCATCGCTATTCATCCTTTGTATACACAAATGATGAGTTGGACGATAACTACTTTACCGGCACAATGGGAGCCGCTGGAAAGGGAAAGTTGGCAATACCAGCAATGGCAAACCATGGCGGTGCTGCTTGCATTTTGTATTATTGTATGGTATTCTTTATCAGAGCCTGAAATAAAACCTGCATAACCTGGGTTATTGTTTTTTTATTTCATCTTCTCTCCATTTTATTTACTCAGTAACAATCCATATTGCAGTTTATTATCGGGTATTGGAATTTAATTTTTTGTTGTATTTATTTTAGCATATATTTATCGAAGCCTATAAAAATTCACAACCATTTAATGAAAATTCCTATGATGATATAACCAGTTTAATAATTAAAGCTTTACATGGAGTCGAAAATAAAGATCCTCGTAGTAGAAGATGAAATGCTAATTGGTGCAAAAATTTCAATGTTGCTTACTGAACTGGGCTACGAAGTAACCGGGTTATTCCCACGGGGAGAAGAAGCGCTCTTACACATGAAAGAAAGCAAACCCGATTTGGTATTATTAGATATACAACTGAATGGGGAATGGGATGGAATAGAAACAGCCCGCCGGTTACATGCAGAAAACGATATCCCCATCATATTCTTAACAGCCAATGCCGATGAAGCGACTTTTAACCGGGCAAAAATTACAAAACCTGCGGCATTTATTTCAAAACCATTTAAGCAAATAGATTTGCAACGGGCAATTGAATTGGCAATTAGCCGTATGGCTGATATGAAATTAGGCGAACATGATACCTCTCCATTTTTACACGAATCCTTTATTTTAAAAGACCGCATATTCATCCGGCATAAAGATAAAATGATAAAGATTATGGTGGATGATATTTTGTTTATAGAAGCTGACCGGAATTATAGTAGAATATTTACCCAAAATAAAGAATTCCTATTATCTGTTACGCTCAAAGTAATTGAAGATAAGTTTTCAAAAAATAATTTTGTACGCATACACCGTTCTTATATGGTGAATATAACCCGTATTGACGAAGTGGCCGAAAGCCATGTGGTAATTGGTAATAAATCAATTCCTTTGAGTTCAGGATTGAAAGAACAATTGATGGTGAGGATACAAACTTTATAGCCAGAATTTAAAACTAGATGAAAAATTTATTCTTTATTTTTTTACTTATACTGCAAACGGGATATGCACAACAAAAAACGTATGACAGCCTGGAGAAGAAATTGAAAGAAGCTGTATCCCCTGATCAAAAACTAGAAATACTCAATCAATTAGTAGCTGTTTCATTTAATAAGAATATTAGCCAGGCGCTTATGTATGCCAACCAGGGAGTGGAACTGGCAGATAAAACAGGCAATAAACAATGGCAGCCCAAATTTTATGAAATGGCAGGAAGGATGCATGCCAATATGATTCACTTAGATACCGCTTCCGTTTTCTTTGATAAGGCCATGGCCGGATACCAGCAATTGGGCGATAAAGAAGGCCAGGCTTCCACCGCTTTTAAAATGGCCTGGGTTTATAAAAAGAAAGGTGAAACAGATAAAGCTATGAGCAAAGATTTGTATGCTTTAAAGCTCATGGAAGAAACGGGAAACAAAGCGATGATATGCAATGCGCTCACCCGTATTTCAGATGACCTTACCCGGCAGGAACGTTTGGAAGAAGCAAAAGATTACGCCCTGAGAGCTATTGAAATGGCTGAAAAGAATAATTTATCATCAGAATTGTTTTATGTTTATTTCAATGCAGGGAATGTAGCTATGAGCGCTAATGATTATAAATCTTCATTGGATTATTATAACAAGGCAATGAAAATAGTGAAAGAACAGGATTTGGGCATGGGCAGTTTATGTGATATTACCAATAGCCATGGTAATGCATTAAAGAGAATGGGCCGTTACAAAGAAGCAAAATATGATTATGAAACCGCCCTCAAATTGGCAAAAAAGGCAAATTATCAGAATGCAATTACCGCTACCATTGCTAACCTGGGTGAAATAAACTTGCTGATGGGTAATTATACACAAGCATTGGGATACCAGCTTGAAACCGTTAGGCTGCAGGAGCAGGATAAGGATTTAAGCAACCTTACTGAAAATTACCAGCATGTAAGTACGATTTACGAAAAGCTGGGAAATTATAAATCTGCTTTGGAATATCAAAAAAAAGCATATCATATGAGAGATAGTGTAGCATCCATTAAAAGTGATACTACCATGAGTAAAATGCTCACCCGCTACGAAACCAATAAAAAAGAAGAAACTATTGAGTCGCAGCAAAATGAAATTTCACAACAAAAAAAGTTACAAGGCCTTACCATTGGCATCCTTTTCTTAATGTTTGTTTTTATTGTTTTTGGTATTATAAGTTACCGGCTGAGGGTAAAAAGAAGCCGTTTACTGGCTGCAAAAAATGCAGAGAATGAATTACTGTTAAAAGAAATTCATCATCGTGTAAAAAATAATTTAGAAGTAGTAAGTAGTTTGCTGGCCTTGCAATCTGCACAAATTGATGATCCCAATACAAAAGAAGCGATGCGGGAAGGCCAAAACCGGGTGCACTCCATTGGTATCGTACATCAGAAATTATACCAGGCCACAAACCTGGGCGCTATTGAAATGAAAGATTATTTTTTAAATCTTAGTGAAAGCATCCTGGATTCTTTTGGCGCCGAAAACAGGGTAAAGATTGAATTGGCGATGGAAAAACTGGAAATAGATATTGATACGGCCGTACCCTTAGGATTAATTGTAAATGAATTGCTCACCAATACCATTAAATATGCTTTCCCGCATGGCAAGCAGGGAAATGTAGTTATTAAATTAGAAAAACGAAAAACGGGTATCCTGCATCTTGAAGTTTCAGATGATGGTATTGGTAAATCAAATATCATTAAAGGAACCGGTTTCGGAAGCCAGCTGATTTCATTACTTACACGCCAGCTGCGGGGCCATATGAAAGAAGAAATCAACAATGGCACCCACACTTATTTTAATTTCAATCTAGAGAAAGTTGCCTGATGCGATGGCCGCCTGCTTTTGGTTTTACTATTGGCATTGAACATTTAAAAAATGAATGGTAGCCCGGTTATAATCACTATAAATATGGTGGCTGGCCAATGCGATATTGATTTGTGATACCAAAAACAGTTTTTGATTCAGGCTTAAATTACTGATTACCGGGAACTGGTTGGGATTGGCTTGCAAAGCGGCAACCAGGCTATCGGAATTACCAGTAAAATAATCCCGGTTATCCATATAATTTTTTAGTTTAAGTTCATTTACAATATTCATGCCCTGAGCAACAGAGATTTCCCCGCTACGGGCTATTCTTTCAGGGTATAAAGGAGATCTTTCTGTAATAAAGTATTTGCTGCAAATTCCCCTTGCATTCAATTGATTAAAATAATTTAATGCAGCTGCATTTCCTGCAGGGCCCACTTCATCGTTATCATCAAAGCGGGCCATACAAAATTGAGTAGGGATTGTAGTAAAGGACGGCAGGTTACTTCCCCCTTGCGCACAATACTGAACACCTGCCTTAAAATGATAAACATAACTGAGTGCCCCGGAAAAAAATCCGCCATTGCTCATCCCTATTGAATAACGGGGTTTTTGCCGGTTTGTAATTCCCCGGTTATAAAAAGTGTCGGTAATAATCCTGATATTGGCAAAATCTACATTATTAATAGTATCTACCGGCAATAAGTACCATCTTAATTTTCCATCTCCATTCGCATCTGTATGGGTTGTTGCTTCCTCCGCTTCTGTAATGATAATGCCATAATTATTATAAACTAAATCTTTAATGAATTGCTGCCATTCATAATCTCCTGCAATATTGGAAGCCGTACCCGAAGTGCCATGCAGCAAATACACAATTCCTTTATGCCCTGCAGGAAAATAAGAATACACATTTTTTACCCTGTCTCTGCCCATGATGGATTCATTATGCAATACAAAACTTTGCATACCCAGCAAGTTGCCTGTAAAAACTACATTTCTATTTGGCATAATAAACCAGCTGTGCCATTCTTCCGGGGCATCCAAAAGGTTTATATCGCCTGCCCAGCTTCCAAAAACCTGGTTTGTTCCCCATGCATTTGAAAAAATATGAACCGTATCTCCCGTTTTGAATTTACCGCCCCCATAGCCATTGTTTACTGTAACTGTGAAGCTGTCGGTATTATTTGGTGGTATGGGGTTATCGCTTGATTTGCTGCAGGAAGTAATGGCGCCTGATACTAAAACAGAAATGCCTAGGAAGAGTATGATTCTCATATTTTTAGTTTGTGTATGGACTTAATAAATTAGGAATGGTTTAAATGAACATTCAAAATAATAAACTTACCATTTTATATAACTAAAACGGGTACCCGGATTATTTATTTGGTAAAAATGTAAAAAAATAAATAAGCTTGATAACTAATTACGCTATTCATCCAATTTATATGGGCATTCGTCCTCAAATGAATATCTGTATCTATTCTTTGCAATAGATTTATATCAGCAAATTCAATCCTCAAAAAGACCGCTACTGCAAAGCCTGATTTTTTTACAGCACTCAATGCATTTTTTGTACACCTCTTTAATACGCTCATTTCGCTATACAGGAAACTGTTTATTATTTAAATATTAAAATTAAAAAGATGAAAAAAACGATGTTCACTGCTTTATTATTCTTATTTGGAATAATGGCTTTTGGCCAGCAGAAAGAAAATGGAACTATTTACATTGCCCATCCCTACATTGATGTGGTGATGAAAACCAGCAGGGCTTATGAAACACAAGATTGGGCTGCACTAAAAAAAATGTATTCTGATACCGCCCGATGGTGGGTTTCGGGATTAGAGAAATTTATACCCATTGCCGATGCTTTCAAATCATGGAAATCTGATTTTGATTTTTATAATGATATTAAGCAGGTACAGGTTGGTTATCCCGATTTTTTGCATTACAAAAAGGAAAATGTAATGATTGTACAATCCTGGTGGAACTGGACAGGGAAATCAAAAAAAACAGGCGAAGAATTAAAAGTGCCAATGGTAATCTTTGATGAATTTAACAGCGCCGGGAAAATTGTTAATGAGTATATCTATGGCGATTTTTCTAAAATGGAAAAATAAAAACAGCTTGCAAATAACCGAAATTCACTAGGGCTCCGGGTTATTGCAAATTTTAATGAAAGCCTCAGTAAGATCCATACCTCCATACTTTTTCTACAGGTAAAATAGGTGTCGGGGTATGGATATTTAAATTTAGCAACTGAATGTTATAAAATATTATAAGCGCTCAAGAAGCTGCCTTGTAATTAAAATACCACATACGAATGAAAACAGTAGGTATTATTGGTGGATCCGGATTTATTGGTAGCTATATTACTAAAATATTCCTGGAAGAAAATTACCAGGTACGGGTATCATCTACCCAAATCAATAACAAAGAGAAATACCAGCATTTATATTCCCTGGCAAATTCAGATAATATGTCGGTTGTTCCATTAGATGTAAGAGACGTTGGCAGGTTACAGGAATTTGTTGATGGCTGTGAAATCATTGTGCATGCAGGAACGCCTTTTGTGTTGAATGTGAACGAGCCGGTAAAGGAATTATTTGAACCCACCGTACAGGGTACTAAAAATTTCCTGGATGCGGTGCAAAGATCCGGGCATATAAAGAAGGTTGTTATTATTGCTTCTATTGCCTGCTGGAATACTTCCTTTCCATTAAACCCCGCAAGCTATTCTCATAGCCATATATTCACCGAAGCGGATCAGCCGTACTTTAATAAAAATGACCATCCTTATGCACAAGCAAAATATTTTGCCGACCAGGAAGTAAGAAAGTTTATGAATAATAATCCCGGGTTGCCTTTTGAGATTACTTCGCTATCCCCTACCTGGGTAGTGGGTAATAGTTTGTCAGAAAGAAATGACTCCACCTCTTTAGGGATGCAATATTTAATTAAAAATAAAGTGCTGGAAAACCCCTTCGTTAAAATGTTATTTGATACAGAAGCAAAATTCTCGATGATAGATGTAAGGGATGTAGCCGAAGCTGTTTTCCAGGCTGCTATAACCTGTGGAACTCATGGGAGAAATTATCTTATTGCTAATGAGAGTTATTCTGTTTCGGATATATCCAGGATGTTGAATAAAGAAGAGCCAGTTCAAAATGCTGCCATAATTTATAATAGTGCGCTGGCAAAAAAGGAATTAGGTATTGCATTTATTGCGATCAAAGAAACCCTGCATCACTGTATGTAAAATAAATTCTAATATTTTCATAATTAAAACAAAACATCATGAACACAATTAAAAAAATCTTTGTCTTCCTGCTTTTATTGCCCCTGGCAGGTTTTGCCCAGGAAAAAGGCACATTACTGAATATCTCTGAGATTACCGTAAAACCGGGGCAGGATGCCCAATTTATAGAAGGGGTTAAGCTTTGGAAAGAATGTTATTTAAAACATAAAGGCACAGATCATTGGAATATCTGGCATAGGGTGCAAGGCGTTGGTAATGTATATGTACTTGCAGGCCCCCTGGAAAAATGGGCTGATATGGATAAAAAAGATACATCCGGCGATGCCTGCAATAAAACCGTAAGGGATTTTATAATGCCGCATATTGAAAAAATAGATTATAACATTGCCCAGCTAATTCCTCAATTTAGCAGGCCGGCAATGAAGGACACAAAATTAATTTGGGTAACTTTTTTCAAAATAAAAAATACACCCGATTTTATGGATGTGGTGAAGGGTGTTTCTGATGCGCTTAAAACGACAGAAGGAAATTACAGGGGTTATTGGTACAGAATAATGGGAGGGGCACCAGAAGCAGCCGATTATTTTACTACGGAACCCTTTAAAGGGTTTGCCGATTTAGATAATGAACCCATGGGTATCTGGAAAGTGTACGAAAAAGTGAATGGTACAAAAGCGACTGAAGCCATTCGGGCCAAGCTGAGAAGCGCATTAGCTCTCAACTGGTCATACCTTTATACGCTTAGTGAAGATATCTCAAATTAAAACTTAACCGAACGAGAAATATTATTTTTGAATACATCTTAAACCCGGCAGGACTTTATTCCTGCCGTTTTTTTGCTATCAGAAGCAGATCGACATTCTCTTACTATTGATAAAAAATAATTTCATGCTGCAGGTATTTTATATTTAAAAATATTTCTTCGGATATTGTGCAGGAATCATGAAAAATTAATTACTCTAGTATGATAAAAATGCTAAAAATGAGAAGTTTTCTTGTATGGGTTTGCCTACATTCGGTTTTCTTGTCGTGCAATCATGCTAAACCTATAGGCACAGCTCCATTGGATACAACAATTGAGAAAGCAACCATCCTGGCTACACTCGATTCATTAAACCAGGCTGCTGCAAAAGCTGATTATACAGGTTATTTTCATTTTTATTCAGATGGAGCCATTTTTGCCGGCACAGATGCTACGGAACGTTGGGATAAAAAGGAGTTTATGGTTTGGGCAAAACCATTTTTTGATCAGGGTAAAGCATGGCATTTTACCGCAATTGAAAGACATATCTATCTTAATAAAACCGGTGACCTGGCCTGGTTTGATGAACTGCTGAATACACAAATGAAAATTTGCAGGGGCTCGGGTGTTCTATTGAAGCAAGGGAATAGCTGGAAAATTCAACAATACATTCTTTCTGCTACTGTTCCCAATGAACTGATAGATAAAGTAACAATAATGAAGGCGCCTGTTGAAGACAGTTTAATTAAAATAAAATCAGGAAAATAAGGTTGGGAATGAGGTTAAGTGAAACAATAATGTTGATATAATAGTAATACAAACCCATACATGGCAAATCAAAAATCTTTTCCTGGCCCCATTCCTATTTTGATGATTGTTATTTTCCTGGCTGCTCTTTGTACCTGGCTTTTACCGGCGGGTGAGTATAAAAAATTATCTGTACATGAAAATAATTTTGTAATCAATAAAGATTCAGGCGAAATCATTCTTCCGCTTACACAAAAAACATTAGATAGCCTGGGTATCCAGATAAAAGCAGAAAAATTCATACATGGAGATATTCGAAAGCCTGTATCAATACCCGGCAGTTTTACCCCGCTAAAAAGGAATGGCCAGGGTTTCATTGCCATTTTGCAAGCGCCTATTAAAGGGATAATAGATAGTGTTGATATTATTTTATTCTTACTCATCATAGGCGGTTTTATGTTTGTATTTAATGAAACCGGGGCTATGGTAAAAGGCATTACATGGCTGGCACATACAATGAAAGGCAAAGAAGCCTGGCTTATTGCCATCCTCACCATTGTATTTTCCTTTTTTGCAGGATCGTATGGTATGGCCGAAGAAGCCCTGGTATTTTACCCCATCCTGGTTCCCTTGTTCCTGGCTGCAGGATATGATTTATTGGTACCCCTGGCAATTATATTCGGGGGCACTTCGGTAGGTGCATTGCCTGCCTTTTCTAATCCTTTTTCTACAATTATAGCCTCGAATGCTGCAGGTATTAACTGGATGGATGGTTTACCGCAGCGCCTCATTTTGTGGGTAATTGTTACGGGGCTATTAGTTTGGTATATTTTAAGATATGCTGCTAAAATTAAAAAAAATCCTAAAGCCTCATGGGTATATCAAATTGATGGAGCGGTAGCGCCTATTTATGATATACATATCAGTAGTAATAGCAATCCCAAAATTGATGGAAAAACAAAACTTTTACTGCTTATTTATATTGCTACTTTTCTTGGCATGATTGGGGGAGTGGTTTTTTTAGATTGGTGGACAACAGAAATGTCGGCCCTGTTCCTGGCATCATCTATTCTTATCGCATGGATAAGCCGCATAAAAGAAAAAATATTTATTCGTGAGTTTATCAAAGGGGCGGAAAGTTTATTATCAGTTGCCTTTATTGTGGGGGTGGCCAGGGGAGTCACTATTATTTTAAATGAAGGCCATATCAGTGATTCCATATTATTCTTTACTACCCATGTAGTACAAGGTATGCAACCTGCTTTATTTATTCTTTTATTATTGTTCTTCTATATCATATTTTCATTTTTTATACAATCTTCATCCGGTATGGCTGTTTTAACGATGCCTATCATTGGGGCATTGGCCATATTAGTACATATTCCCGGCAGGGAAATTGTAAACTCTTATATGTACGGCATGTGCCTTATGTCTTTCCTGGCGCCTACCGGCCTCATTTTACCATCCCTTGCCATGGTGAATATTAGTTATAAAACATGGTATAAATTCGTCCTGCCTTTTTTAATTATACTTGTTATTATTTCTATGGCGGCGCTCATCCTGGGTATTTATAGTTAAACAAGATTAAATTGAGGCACCCAAAATAAAATTCACGGGAGTATCCTTCCCGGGATTTTCTTTATTGCATTATCAGTATAGGTAAGGGTAAGTGTAAATTTAAAAACATCATTAAAAGATGAATAACTGAAAGTTTAGTTTACCTTTTTGCTGTTACCTGTTTTCCAATAGCTAAATAAACTAATGCTACAACCAGGAAGAGCATAAATATTAAAAAGGAATGTATCATTACATTGGTAAAACCCAGTTCATTTACATCTAAAAAAGGGTAGGGGTAAAAATGAGAATAATGTCCTCTCCATAATACAAAAATCAAATATAAAAAGGGATAAATGAGCCATGATTTTATCAAACGGTAATGAAGTCTTTCTTTGTTTTCAAATACATACCAATAAATAATGCAAAGCAATGGTATCACACTATGCAACAGTTCATCCACTATTTTTTGAATGCCCCGGGGGTGCCATGTTTGCCTTAATAAAACCTGGTAAACCAATCCTACGATTGTAATATAAACCGTAATTGCAGTAAACATTCCTTTTTCTGCAGCCATTAAATCATCACCTGTATTTTTCCTGAAAGACTGTAACAACGCATAAATGCCTGCCAGTGAATTGGTGAGGATTGTAAAATAACTAAAGAACCGGATAGAAGTTTCTGTAACAGGAGCCACCCGGTTTTGCATCATTATATAAAATTGTACAATTACGGTACCACAAGCCAGTAAGCCCAGAACAAGGAACATGATTTGTTTTAAAGGATTTCTTTTATGCATACCAGTTTATTTCTTTTATTGTTTCAGTTTGCTGCATTTTATCAATTAATTCTTTTATTTTTTCCTGGTTATATTTTTCAAATTTAAATTGAATGATACTTTCATTTCCATCCTGTGTTATATCAAAATTTTCCACTTCATTATTTTGCCAGATCTGTGCAAGTAAATCATTCACATCTTTTTTTTGAGTAATCACAATGCGAAGTGTTTTTTGCCTGAACCTTTTGCTATACATTTTTTCAAGCGGTTGTAAAGCCCATAGAATAATTAAAGCGAGGAGGGTAGTGGCGCTGGCGGCAAAGTACATACCTCCGCCACTGGCAAGCCCTATGGCAGCAACAGTCCATAAACCCGAAGCGGTAGTAAGGCCCCGAATGGTTCCAAATTTCAGGAAGATGATGGTGCCTGCTCCAATAAAACCAATGCCACTGATTACCTGTGCGGCTACTCTCGAAGGATCTAATACAATATGGTCCCTGCCTAATACGTCGGCAAAACCATAGGCCGATACCATCATGATTAAGGCAGAACCCACGCATACCATCATATGTGTACGCATTCCTGCTGCCCAGTCTTTTCGCTCTCTTTCTAATCCTATTAAGGCACCAAAGAAAGCTGCCAGGCCCAGTCTGATTAATATCTCATGCCATGCCAGGATCACCCTGTAATTTACTGAAATAAATTTTAATGCGTAAGCGTGAATGATAATAAAGAAAATTATTCATTTGCCAGTTTCAGAGAATCAAGATCATCAAAAAACCGGGGATACGATTTATTCACGGCTTCGGCATCACTGATCATAATAGGTTCCCTGGCTGCTGTTGCCACTACGGCAAGGGCCATCGCTATCCTATGATCCTGGTGTGAATCGGTGGTGGCGGCAAGAATTTGTGTGCCGCCTTGTATCGTCATACTATTTTGGTGAAGACTGATGGGGATGCCCAATTTTTCAAATTCAATCTTTAATGTTTCAGCCCGGTTGGATTCTTTATAAAACAATCTTTCAATACCCTGTATTACCGTTTCACCGGGGCAATAAGCAGCCAGGGCTACGATGGGCGGAAATAAATCGGGGCAGTGAGTGGCATTAAATTGAAATGGCCGAAGCTGGTCTTTTATTACCCTTATGCATTCGGGTTGTATGGTAACTTGGGCGCCAGCTAATTCCAATACTTTTAAAATATCTTTATCTGCCTGGTAAGAATGGATGTTTAAACCGGTAACCGTAATATCGCCCAAAATAGCTGCTGCAACAAATAAAAAGGAAGCGCTGCTCCAATCACCTTCTACGGTAAAATCAATTTCCTTTTTTTCTTTTTTTTGGGGTGTGATGCTGAACAACCTGTAATCCCGGTGAACAACCCGGTAACCGAATTCCTGTAATAATTGTAAAGTGATATCGATATAGGGTTTGCTGCTGAGGTGGGAGACTTCAATTTCGGTACTTTTTGTGGCAGCATGCGCCAGGCTTATGAGCAACCCGGTAAGGAATTGCGAACTTAGGCTGCCATCTACCTTAATATTTTTTGGCTGCATGGGGCCTTGTACTTCGATGGGTAGTTTCCCTGCATTTGTTTTTATTTTTACCTGTAATTGCGGGAGCGTATCCTCAAAAAAATACATAGGGCGTTTGGTAAGGCTGCCCGACCCCGTAATGGTCATTTTTTTTGATGATAAAGCTGCTATGCTGGTAAACATCCGCATGCTTAAACCACTTTCGCCACAATCTAAAATTTGGCTGATGGGATGTATGCCCGTGGATACAATTTCAATACACGCCCCGGGTAAGTATTTTATGTTGGCTCCTAAGTTTTTTATAATAGCCAATGCGGCTTTATCATCTGCACTATTGCCAGCATTATGAATACGGGTGATGCCTGTGTGCAATAAAGCCAATGCACATGCCCGTTGCATTACACTTTTAGAAGCGGGAGCCTGTAGGGTGCCGGATATATACCCGGGGCGTATGCTTATTTTCACAATCAGGATTTAGGTTTAATGAAGTAAATAAAACCGGGTTTATAATGAGAAAACCATTTCTTTCAACTGTTCCAGGCCAATAGATGAGATGCGCCCCTCGCCAATTTTATTTAGTAAAATAAAATCCAGGGTATCTTTTTCTCTTTTTTTATCTCTCAGCATAGTGTCCCAGATTTTTTCTTTATCTCCAAAAAAATCTGTTTGCAAATGATATTGATTCAATAAAGAAATTACTTTTTCTTTTTCACTGCTATAAAACATATTCATTTCTTCAGAAAATTTACAGGCAGCCGCCATGCCAATGCTGATGGCCTGGCCATGCGGTAATTGATACAGGTTTTCAATTGCATGCCCAACGGTATGGCCAAAATTCAATAATTTCCTTTCTTTTTTTTCATATTCATCTCCTTGTACAATTTCGGTTTTCAGCCTGGCATTTTGTTCAATTAATAAAGAAATCAATTCGGGATTATCCATAAAATTTTCTAACTGCTGTTGCTGGAGGCTTATAAACATAGCCTCGTCTTTTATACAAGCATGTTTAATGATTTCTGCAAAGCCGTTTATCCACTCTTGTTTGGGTAAGGTTTTTAAAAATGAATAATCAAATACAATGGCAGCAGGCTGGTACACGGTACCCACCATGTTTTTATATCCTTTCACATTGATCCCGTTCTTACCCCCAATGGCTGCATCCGTCATAGCTAAAATTGATGTGGGCACCAGGATGAGCTTTATTCCCCGTTTATATATTGAGGCAATAAAACCGCCCATGTCTGTTATTACACCACCGCCTACAGCAACCAGTATAGCATTGCGGGTGGCTTCCTGTTGCAGTAGCTGATCTATGATGCGGTCAATACCGGCCTGTGTTTTGCTGGATTCACCTGCTTTTTGAACTACACAATGCAGGCCGGAAAATAAACCGGCATAATGCATATATATGTTTTCATCAGTAAGAATTATTAAACGATCTTTTTCAAATTGCTGTAAGTATTCGGTTACATGGGCATCAAATAGATAACTTACCTGGTTGTTTGAAAAAGTGAAAACTTGTTCTTTCATTATTTTGTTTCTTCCTTTTTTGCATACATAACACTATTTTGCCGGCTGATACTTTCTAAATGTACGGCATCAAAATAGCGGGCAATAAAGGCAGGGCTCAATCCCAGCTTTATTCCTTTTTGTATTGATTTTTCTAATATCTCATTCCATCTTTGTGTTTGTAAGATGGTAATATTATTATCTCTTTTATACTCCCCGATTTTCTCGGCCAGTTTCATTCTTTCGGCAATCAATCCTAATAATTCCTCATCCAGGTTATCGATGCGGGCCCTGAGTTTGGTTAATGCATCCACAAATTCCTGTTCTGAACTTTGTTCAGAACGCCATACCAGGTTATTGAGCATAACCATTAGGTCGCCGGGTAAAATTTGTTGCTTAGCATCACTCAAGGCTTTGTCAGGATTCGGATGGCTTTCCACCATCAGGCCATGGTAGCCCAGGTCAATACTTCGTTGTGCTACTTGATGCAGCATATGCCGGTTGCCACAAATATGCGAAGGATCGCAAATCAAAAGCATTTCGGGGTACCGCCTTTTCATTTCAATAGGGATATGCCACAAGGGGGCATTCCTGTAATTAGAATCACCATACGTTGAAAATCCCCGGTGAATCATACCTATGTTTTTTACATGCACTGCCTGTAATCTTTCTATGGCGCCGGCCCAGAGTTCAATATCCGGGTTTACGGGGTTTTTCACCAGGATGGGCACATCAGTATTTCTTAATACATCGGCT
Source organism: Sphingobacteriales bacterium 39-19 (assembly GCA_001898465.1). GTDB lineage: Bacteria > Bacteroidota > Bacteroidia > Chitinophagales > Chitinophagaceae > Ferruginibacter. Next base: position 158,781 of record MKTX01000017.1, read on the forward strand.
ATTTCCTGTACACTAAAGGGATTTACCGTTGTTCTTGCACCGATCCACAAAACATCAACACCCATATGCAATGCTTCTTCCACATGTTTTGCATTTGCCACTTCTACACAAGTTGGCAGGCCCGAAAGTGAACTGGCCAGCTTAAGCCATTGCAAAGCGATGCTGCCCATGCCTTCAAAAAGCCCGGGTTTTGTCCGGGGTTTCCAAATACCCGCACGCAACATGGCTACTTTCCCTGTTGATGCAAGTGCCATAGCCGTTTCTACCAGCTGCTGTTCAGATTCTGCACTGCAAGGGCCACTGATAATAAGCGGCCGTTGTTGCCAGGTTTTAATAATGGACGGGTTTGTCATTCTATTCATTATTTCCATTGTAAAGCTATATGAATTAAATAATTGATTCCATTTATTTCAAATCTTTCTTTCTATTTTAATATTCTTCTTACTTTATTGGCTTGCAAAATAAGTTGATGCAATAAAATAAAATTCTCCTTTTCCAGGCAACTTTTAAATTTTCTAAGTTGGCTGATGTGTTCATTGAGTACATCCAATACATTTTCTTTATTTTGTTTAAAAATGGGTACCCACATATCCGCATGGCTTTTTGCCAGCCTTACGGTACTTTCAAACCCGGCACTGGCAAGCTGGAAAATGGTATCATCATCTCTTTCTTTTTCCAATACCGTATTTGCCAAAGCGTAAGCGGCTATATGGGATACATGGCTTATATAGGCGGCATGTAAATCATGATCTGCGGCATGCATATAAAGAATAGGCATCCCCAACCGGGTATAAATATTTTCAATAATTTGCCTGGATTCTTTGCCAGATTTTTCGGCTTCACCAATCACCAGGGTACGGCCTGTAAAGGCTTCTTCGCTGGCAGATTGAGGGCCACTGTTTTCGGTTCCCCACATGGGATGGGCGGCTACAAATTGTGGGCGGTGGGGTAGGGTATCTGCCAATTTGCAAATCGCTGATTTGGTAGAACCTGTATCTGAAACTACCTGGCCTTCTTTTACTAATGGCATGATAAGTGGCAATAATACCAAAGCCACATCTACAGGTACCGCTAAAAATATAATTTGTGCTTTTTCTATAGCAGGTACCAGGGGTTCCATTGTATCTGCCAGGCCCCTTTGCATGGCTATTTTTGCATGCGCCGGGTTATTTTCCACACCAATGACATGCGAGGCAACCCGATGCTTTTTTAATGAGAGCGCTAAAGAACCGCCTATTAATCCCATACCAATAATGGCAACTTTCATAATGTGTGTAAAATAAAAATCCCGGGCATCTTAATGTCCGGGATTCAAGTTTGTTTTATTATTTAAAATCATACATACTTGCTCCCGTGACAGCAGTAATAATAAGCAGGAGTATAATATGTAAAATTTATTTTCATTTATCTAAAGTGTAAATGTAGGAAAGCATTTTTAATTTTAAAGATTTATTTTATACTTTTCCTGCATCCCTTGAGCCCGAAATCTCTACTCAAGTACTCCAAATTTCCCTTCCTGGAAATCCCGGATTGCCTGGTGGATTTCATCCTGCGTGTTCATAACAAACGGGCCATAACTGGCTATCGGTTCATCAATAGGCTCACCGCTCAATAATAAAACAACGCTATCTTTTGTGGCTGTTATCTCTATTTCTTCCCCTTCATTTTCAAATAGCACAAAATTATATTCAGGCACATCGGCATTATTTACTTGTACCGCACCATTAATCACCACCAATGCCGTATTGTGGGTAGTGGGAATACTTGCTTTTACTTTTCCATTGGTATGTAAATGAAAATTGATAATGTTTACTGGGGTATAGGTTTTTGCAGGGCCTGCAATGTCATTAAATTTTCCTGCAATAACTTTTACGATGCCTGCATTATTTTCTAAAATCACTTCACCCATCATATCCTTTGTTAAGGCCTGGTAATGGGGCTCTACAGATTTTTTAACTTTGGGTAAATTTACCCACAGTTGTACAAACTCCATCGGGCCGCCTTTTTTTGAAAATTCAGTTTCATGATATTCTTTATGCAAAATGCCATTACCTGCCGTCATCCATTGCACATCACCGGGATAAATGATTCCATGATTTCCTTTACTATCATGATGCTCTACGGCGCCCTGGTATGCAATTGAAACCGTTTCGAATCCTTTGTGCGGGTGTACCCCTACGCCACGTACTGTTTTAGAAGGACCAAAGTCGAATTCAGGTGCAAAATCAAGCATCAGGAATGGGCTCATCCTGCGTTGAGAAATTCCTGCCCCGGGTATTAAATTAAATACCCTGAAACCATCGCCAACCATATTGGGCAGGGCAGGGCGGGGTACTATTCTTTCTATTTTCTTTTTCATTTTTTTTTTATTTTTATTGTATGTGTACGGGAATGGAACTTATTTCAAAAGCATCATCCCGTATTGAAATAATCGGTTTTATCTTTTTTTCAAAACTTAAGATACATTCATTTAATATTGAGGATACCGCCGGTACATTCTGGTCATCAATCAAAATAATTCTCCCTTCGGGAAACTGGTGATTAAATATTCGGGCCAGTTTTTCTGTTTCATGTTCAGTGTCCTGCTTTTTTAAAATGAGTATATCAATAGGATACTGGTGCATTTTTTCAATGGCATCTTCAGTATCCAGGGCAGCGATTGATTTTACTGCCGTTTGGGGCATTTCTTTCCACTGTGCTGCTACATAAAGCATGCTGTAATGATTCATGTTATATCTCCTTTTTTTTATAACACAAATTTACGTATTACACTTGCGAAAGCAGTTAATCCAGGTTAAGTGTAACTTATTTGGAGTTAAAGGGGCGGTTAAGCATCTTACTCAAAAATTCCGGGGTAACGCCTATGTAAGAAGCGATATGTTTTTGTGGAAGCCTTTGAATAAGCAGGGGATATCGTTCACATAACTTACCATATCTTTCCTGGGCGGTCAGGCTTAGGTTTATAGCAAATCTTTGCTGGTATGCGGCCAGTGCATTTTCTGATAATTGGCGGAAATAAATATTTAAACCCGGAATGGTCTGTAATAAGGATTCTTTGCCCGGCTGCGAAATGGTTAATAAGCGGCTATCTTCAATTGCTTCAATATTAAATGAGGCGGGAGTTTGGTTGAGTAAACTAAGCATATCACTCATCCACCACCCATTTATAGCAAACTGGATGTTGTGGTCAAAACCATTATCATCGGTAGCATACATGCGCAATAATCCTTCTACCACAAAATAAGAGTACTTAGTAATTTCGCCTTCTTTTAATAGTACTTCCTTTTTTTTTACTTCAGCTGTATGAAAGGCCTCTTTCAAAATTGCTTTTTGCCCCGGCGTGAGGGGTAGAATTTGCTCAATAGAATGTATTAGTGACTGATGTGGCATAATTAAAAATAAAGATAATAAAATCACCATTATAAAGGGGTAAACCATTTTGAAAGAATCCCCTACCTTTAAATAAAGAACAGGAGGTATGCCGAGTATCAGTATTAATACGGTTTTTAATATCCAACTTGAATTTGAGATCGCCGCTTTTCACAAGCGTTTATTTGCCTGGTTTATTGATTTTGCTTTGTTGATTTGTTATTTATACAGCATGAAATACCTTTTTTACGGGTGGATGGGTATTTCTATGAAAGATAACCTGGGGGTAGATATTTTATTGATTTCATTACCCATGTTATTGTACCCGCTCATATCAGAAGTTACCATGAATGGCCAAAGTGTGGGTAAGAAGATAATGAACATTCGGGTAGTGAGTTTGCAGGGCGGCGAACCCGGTTTAGGACAATATATATTGAGATGGATCACCCGTTTTTTTGAATGGCCTTTTTTGTTTGGCTATATCGCTTATTCTCCGGTAAACCTCATCCAATACATAATACTTACCTGTATATTTGGCATTGCTGTGGTAGTAGCAATTAGTGTTACTAAATTCAGGCAAAGGATTGGTGATATTGCAGCAGGCACGGTGCTGGTAGATACAAAAACAAATTATAGTGTTGAAGATACTATTTTCCAGGAAATTTCATCACCTGATTACCAGGTTATGTTCCCCGAAGTGATGCGCCTTTCTGATAGTGATATTAATACCGTAAAATCGGTACTCAACCAGGTGGCCAAATCAAAAAATGAAGATTTAAGTTACCGGGTAGAAATGAAAGTAAAAGAAGTTTTGAATATTGAATCGCATTTAACCTCAGTATATTTTTTAGAGAAGCTTTTAGCAGATTATAATTACCTCGCTACTAAAGAATGATTTATTTTTTTTTATATGCAGGATGAAAAGCATCCAGGGTACTGCGTAAATAAGCCCGGTCCAGGTGCGTATAAATTTCAGTAGTGGTAATACTTTCATGCCCCAGCATTTCCTGAACTGCACGTAAATCTGCACCGCCTTCTACCAAATGGGTCGCAAAAGAATGCCTGAAGGTATGGGGAGAAATATTTTTTTTGATCCCGGCCTTTTTGGCAATATCTTTCAGTAATAAAAAGATCATTACCCGGCTTAAGCGGCTACCCCGGTGATTCAGAAATAAAATATCTTCTTCACCCAATTTTATGTTCAGGTGATTGCGTACCCCAGTTCGGTACAATTCAATTTGCTTAATCGCTTCTGCACCGATCGGGATTAATCGTTCTTTATTGCCCTTCCCAATTACCCGGATAAAGCCAACTTCTAAAAATAAGTTGCTCAATTTTAATTGTATTAATTCACTTACCCGTAGGCCACAACTATAAAGCGTTTCCAGGATGGCCCGGTTGCGTGTACCTTCTGGTTTACTTAGGTCAATGGCGGCAATAATTTGTTCAATTTCTGTAAAAGTTAAAGTATCCGGCAATTTTCTTTTTTGTTTGGGCGCTTCTAATAAATGGGCCGGGTTCATCTTTGTAATTTCTTCTGTAATGCAATATTTAAAAAAACTTCTTAAGCCGGAAATGATCCTTGCCTGCGATGCGGCTGACATGCCCAATTCATGGATATAATGTACAAAGGTTTCTAAATCTTTTAATTCAATTTTTTCAGGGGATTGCATCCTGTTTTCTGCCTGCAACCAGTTGGTAAATATCTCTATATCGTGCAGGTAGGCTCCTACAGAGTTTTCTGCCAGTGATTTCTCCAGCTGTAACCAGGCTTTATATCCTTTTTTATACGGCTCCCACATAGCAAGAATTAGTAAAAATTTGAAAATGAAAAAAACAAATGTAAACTGTTTCCTGTTTTCAATTAAATTTAGTGCAACAAACAAATGGGTATTATGAAAAAAATAACCTTGCTGGTGATTTTACAATTGGGCTGCTTAGGTATGCATGTACGGGCACAAACTGCAACCGATAGCGTAAAAGCAGTGATTCATCAATTATTTACTGCTATGATACAAGCAGATGAAAAGGCTTTGCTGGATTGCTTTAGTGATAGCGCCATCCTGCAAACCATTACCAAGGCAGCCGATGGTTCATTCACCACGCAAAATGAAAGTGTTGCCGAATTTGCTGCTTTCATTGCCAAAGAATCAAAAGGGAATGCCGATGAACGTATCCAATTCGAAACACTCAAAATTGATGGGCCATTAGCGATAGCCTGGATGCCTTATCAATTTTATTATAAAGGGGTTTTTAGCCATTGCGGTGTAAATTCATTTCAATGCTTACGTACGAATAAGGGCTGGAAAATTATTTACCTGGTTGATACCCGCCGCAGAAATGGTTGTAAATAAATTGTATTTTTATTTGTTTTCAACTGAAAGAAAATTATTGATGAATAAAAAAAGAGCCGCTGTAATGCGGCTCTTTGCGTGTAAGGCAGATGAAATATTATTGTACTTTTTGTATTTTTCCGTTATAGTTCAATTCCTCATTGTTGATGGTTACATAATATAAACCGGCAGGAATATTAGGTAAACGATTCAGCTGAACCGCATTGTAACCTTTCGTTACTTTTATTTGGGTGCGATACACAATTTGACCGCTCATGTTAATGATTTTAAATGTTGCATCACTTGTTTTATCAGCGCTGAAAGAAGCCGTGAAATCAGATTTGAAGGGGTTAGGATACATTTCAAAACTTTGTTTTGTATTGCCCATATTCAGGCGGATGATATTGCTGTTTTTAGATTTACCATCTAAATCTACCTGGCGTAAGCGGTAATAAACATATCCTTGTCCGCTGTATTTATCTACAAATTGATATTTTTTTGCCAATGCACTATTAATGGCTCCGGGAACAGCGCCTACCGTGGTAAAGTTTATACCATCTGTACTTCTCATAATTTCAAAACGATCGCTATTCCATTCCATACTGGTTTCCCAATTTAAAGTGCTCACGCCATTGCTATATTTCCCGGTAAAGGAAACCATGGTAACCGGGGTAGGTGAGCAAGCCGGTACTACTAAAGTATATTCATTAAAGAAACCACAGTCGGGGCTGGTTAGGCCGGCAGCGCTGGTAGCAACAACCAAACGGTATTTGTAGCCATTCATACTCATTAATGCAGCGCCAATGTTTTTGGTAAGCGTATAGCTGGTTCCTGTAAAAGTAGCTTGCGCCGGGCTGCCCTCATTGGTAAATGTGGCGCCTCCATTGGTACTTTTTTGCCATTGATACCATGAGTTGTGAGCAGTAGCATCTGTAACCGTAAAGTTTACCGTTACATTCTGGCCTTCACAAAAAGGAGCAGGCGTGCTTACTTCTATTTGAGATCCACATAAATTTATTGAGATATCGTCAAGGCCTAAATCGTTACCGGTAGCAACAGCTGTTGCATTTACCACTTCTAAATCTACAGTACTGGTGGTAGCTACAAATGAGCCACCCACTTTTACCCAGATGGGCGTATTGTTATAGGCAATGGCACCTGAGTTTGCTATTACATTTCCGTTTACTTTAAATGAAATATTGGGTTCAGAACCGGCTACAGCTGCAGAACTGGTACCGGGTAACAGGTTAATTACCCAGGCTGAAAATTCATACGTAGCACCTATACAAACCGGGATATTTTTAATACGATAAAAAGTGCCGCTTGTACTTGTATTGGGGGCACCGTTTACAGCCATAAAATAACCGCCATCACCTGTATGGTCAGAAGCTCTCCAATCGCCTTTAATACAGTTACCCCCTTCGGAGTTACCGATTGTTTTTAAAATACTGTATCGTGCTTCAGGGCCCAGGCCACCACTTGCAGCCGTGTAGGTATAATCTGAACAAGGTACATACGAACCGGTCGTATTGGTACAAGATGAAATGGAGTTACCTACATTTCCAACCGGGTTGTAAGAGTTTGATCCACTCCGGGTACAACTGGCCGCATTGTTGTTTACGGTAATAAAAGGTGTTGAAAATGTACCTTTTGCACCCAATAAATTAGGCCCTTTTACTCCATTACATTGTGCCTGTATTTGCTGAGTAAAAATTAAGCTGATAAGGCTTAAAGTAAGTTTGTAAAACTGTTTCATTTTTTTCTTTTGTGGTTTAGAGAAATAGATCGGTAATACAAAAGAATTGGATAAAATAACAACGGAATTTTACAAAGGATAATAGGAAGGAAGATGAGGTATAGTGACTATACATCAATATTTTTATTGCTGCATTACAAAGGGGTGTAATTAGGCAAATGAATACTCAATAAATAAACGAGGATAATTGTGATTAGGTTAGGGAGCGTAAGAGGTAAATGCTGATGTAAAATTATAGAATAATTCGAAAGATGCAAATATTTTGGAAACTATTTTAAAAAATCATTTGAATAATCCGTGCAAACCTTTGCTGATCAAGGGTTATAATGAAAAAAAAATTATCGCAATAAAATGGTGCTTCCTTTTTGCTGGTATCTTTTTCCCGATAAATCTACTGCATCAATCATCCAGACAACAGTTTGCATTTCTTCCAGAATACCATTTGTTCTGCCATCCCACCCGGGGTAATCGTTGCTTGCATTATATAATAATTTACCCCAGCGGTTATATATTCTAAAATAATTTACTTTGGCAAATCCAAAAAGTAAAGGACGTAAATGATTATTCCTGCTGCCACTTTCGGGTGCAAAAACCGAGGGTACATAAATACCGGTTTTTCTTACAGATTTTACAAACAAGGTATCTACAATATGGCACCCTGACCGGGTTGTAAAATCAATAGTATATAATTGTGAATGATCTCCTTTAAATAAAGGCTTTGGGCTATGCGCATCAGAAAGTTGGCTGGCAGGAGACCAGGTTACCTGGTTGCTGATTTCCCTTGTATTTAATGGCATGGGAAAATTAATGGGCACTTCTACATCGGGGTAACGTTGCGCTTGTTCGGCCATTTCAATTTTTACCAGTAATGAATCTGAAAAAACAGTTCCATTACATACATTATAGGTAAGGGCCGCTTTGTAAAATCCATTTTCCAGAGGTGAAAAATCGGGGCTGGTACTGCCGTTTATGAGTGTGTCATTTCTATACCATTGCACCTGGTCAGCAGGGTCTACATGCAATTGGGGTGCATTGGAATTTGATGTACAGTATGGGTTATCTCCTGTAAGATTAATTTGCGTACTAATATTTCTCCGGTACACTTTTACTACTTTAGAATTGCTGCAGCCGCCTCCTTTTGATGAAACTGTAAGCGTATAATCCATATCAGTGGCAGGAAAAGCACGGGGATTAGCAATACCCGGATTACTCAGGCCGGTTGCGGGCGACCACTGATAATTTAAGTTTGCCTGGGGGGTGGTACCTAACTGTACGGAGTCTCCATTACAAATGGCTTTATCTGTTCCGGCAATAGCAGCCAGGCTTAAGTCATTGCGAATAGGAACCAGCAAAGTGTCTTTACAGCCATAGCCGTTAAATGGGGTAAGCTCTAATTTTAAATTGGTGCCGGTAGCAGGCGGGGGCGCTACATGATAAATTTGTGAGCTGCTTAGTAATTGAGAATAATTATTATTAAACCATTTATAAGATTGATACCCAACCGGCGCTTTTATGTCGAGTGAAGTATCGCCCGGGCAATATGAAGAACCGGGCAAATTACCGTTACATTCCGTTTCAATATCAAAATAGGCATATCCGAAATGCTCCTGGAATACACAATCTGCGGTGGTAAAGGAAATAAGAATGGTTTTCCCCTGCATATTATCCAATTTAATCGTACTGGCAGACCAGTCTTTGTAATAATATTTTTTATCTGCAGTAGATCGGGGAGATAAAATAAAGCCAGGTAAATTGGATGTGGCTACAAATGAAAATGACGGACAAGCTACGGTATCAAAATCAGTAAGGTTAATGACCTGGATTTGTAAACGAGGCTGCTCATAAGAAGCATGGCCCGGATCCTGGAACACCAGTGCATAATGATATATCAGGCTGAACCGGGGCGTATTGTCTGGAATGGTAAAAGTATAATACACACCTTCTGCTTCATGTTTGCCAATATCATCTCCCAGCTTAATTGAATAATTGCTGCCATTGGGGCAAATTTTCGGGAAATTGCCATAGTAATCATAACCGGGAAATGGGTTTGCGGCTATAATATCCTGCCTGCCGGGTATTTGTTGGGTACCGGTATATTGAATTACATTTTGATAATTTACAACTTTGGTAATTCCATTCCTGAAATTCCAGTGATTAAAAGTCCCTTCTTCAAAGTCTAAGTTTGGCGGGCATTGTGCTTTTAAGGTAAGGCAAAGGGTATATAATAATATAAAAAGAAAATACTGTCGAAAATGCATCTGGTAAAATTAATTATTCTAAGGACATAACTGGTATTTTTATCTATAAACGGTAAAAGAAATAGATACTTACTTATGTTTATGTATGGTGATATTTCTCATTTTTTAAAATAGTGCAAGCCCGGTAAAGCTGTTCGGCAAGCATTAGCCTCATCAGTTGGTGTGGAAATACAAGAGGGGAGAGGCTCCAGGTGAAATTTGCTCTTTGCTTCATTGCATCATTAACGCCAAAAGCGCCACCAACCAGGAAAACAATCATTTTCTCACTTGCATTGGCCCGGGCCTGTAAAAATTGGGCTAAGGCCTCATTATTCATCATTTTGCCCCGTTCATCCAGCAATACCAGGTAATCATCCTTTTTTAATAGCGCCAAAATACTTTCCGCTTCTTTATTTTTTTGTTCTTCGGGCGGTAAGGAGGCTGTGTTCCTGGGCTGAGGTATTATTTTCCACTCAGTGGGAAAATAATGGTTTAATCTTTGCGTAAATAAAGCCACACCTTCTTTTACATAGGGTTCATTGTTTTTTCCCAGGCTCCACAATTGTATTTTCATTTATTATTTAAGTTGCTTGCTTACTAAATGCCATTATTTTTATATATAGAATCCCATTTTATAATCTTACATACGGGGTTCTTAAAATCAGGCACGGTATTCATTATTATTTATTTATAGTTTCTTAAAGCTAAACCCCTAAGTTTTTGAAAAAAGGAATAAAATTAACGCTAAAAATCATTTCGGCCGTATTCATTTTCATATTGCTGCTGTATGTGGGCGTATCATTATATGTAACCTATAACAAGAAACAAATCATAAACCAGGCTTTATTAGTCATAAAAGAGAAAGTTCGGGGAAATATTTCCATGGGTGATGTGGACCTGGATATGTTTGGTCATTTTCCCAGTATTTCAGTAAGTATTAAAAATATCTTACTCACAGATAGTTTATATCACATACATAAAAGGCCATTACTAAAGGTATCGGAACTCGATCTTACATTACAGGTTTTTCGGGTACTGGCCGGAAAGCAGGCCGTGAGTGCGGTATATATGAAAGACGGGGTTATTGATATTTTTACAGATCAGGTGGGCTATACCAATAAATATATATTAGCTCCTAAAAACCCTGAGACAGCACCCCGGGAAAAAAGTGTAAAGGAATATGCTTTACAGGATTTATACCTGAGAAATATACAAATCATTATTGAAGATGGTACCAAAAAAAAGCGTTATGATTTTTTAGCACATACCGTGAATATTGATTTTAAACAATCTGGTGCAGATATGATTTTAAATACAAAAGCCGATATTGGTATTCATGTGCTTGCTTTTAAAAATGACAGGAACCGATACCTGGAAAATAGTAGTTTAAAAGGAAACTTTATAGCCAGGATTAATGCAGCCAATCATTTGGTATTTAATAATATCCCTATCCAATTGGCCAAACATCCTTTTCACGTGACCGGAGATTTTAATATGGGCCGTGATAATCCCTATTTTAAAATACAATTACACACCACACAAATTTCTTATGATAAGATCAAATCGATGGTTCCGGCCCGGATAAAAAACAGTTTAAGTATGGTAAGCCTCGATAAACCTTTAAATGCAGATGCCTATATTACCGGCCCGCTGAGAGGGGGGCAGCCCCATGTGATACTAAAATGGGAAGTGAGAAACAGTAAAATGGCAACCCATTTTATGGATTTTGAAAACGTAAATTTTACAGGTTCCTTTACTAATGAAATATCTCCCGGGTTACCCCGGCGGGATCCCAATTCAAAAATTGCCCTGCAGCACTTTACCGCTAACTGGCACGGGCTTGCCGTACAAATGAAAAATATTGAAATTCAAAATTTATTGGAGCCGGTTTTAACTGCCGATCTGAATGCTGATTTTAAACTATCCAAACTAAATTCTATATTAGAAAATAATACTCTTAACCTGCAGGATGGTGAGGCAGACCTGGCTCTTCATTATCATGGCCCATTAAAGCGTGATGAAAATACAAACTCATTTATTGATGGGCAAGTAGCCATAAAAAACGGTAGCCTTGTATATGAACCACGCAATGTGAAAATGCAGGATATGAATTCATTGATCTTATTTAAGAATAATGACCTGATGGTACAAAACCTGGAGTGTAAAGTAAAAAATACACAACTCAAAATGGATGGAACAGCTTCAAATTTTTTAAAACTAATCAATACCGATCCTGCTAAAGTGATTATTGACTGGAATATATTTACACCTTCGGCAGACCTGGGATCATTTATTTTTCTTTTTCAGCAGCGTAAGAATGAAAGAAAAAACAGGGCATCAACAGGCAGTTTAGCAAGCATCACGAATAAAATTGATAATTTATTTGAACAGGGAAGCTTGCAGGTGAATTTTACAGCCAATGAAATTCGGTATAAAAAATTTACAGCTACCCGGTTGGTAAGTAACTTTTCAGTATCTCCAAATATCTACACCCTGAATAAAATCAGCATGCAACATGCAGGGGGTACCGTGGATATTTCCGGAGCCATCAACCAGGTGTCTGACAAAACCAACCGGGCAAAAATAAATGCCATATTGAACCATGTAAATGTAGCCACCGTTTTTTATTCATTTGATAATTTTGGCCAAACCGGTATTGAATCCCAGAATTTAAATGGACAGCTCACTGCCACGGTAAATACCCAAATGAACCTTGATGCGAATGGAAAAATAATGCCCCGCTCTATCGATGGACAGCTAAGCTTTTCCCTGAAAAATGGAGTATTAAAACATTACGAACCCATCATGAAAATACAGGACTTCATATTTAAAAAGAGGAATTTTGACAGTATTGCTTTTGCAGAACTGAAAGATACCTGGGAAATTCAAAATGGCGAAGTAAGGATCAACCGCATGGAAATTCAATCTTCGGTATTGAGTATGTATATCGAAGGGATCTATAGCATGCGGGGCAATACTGACCTGAGCATACAAATTCCTTTTAGCAATTTGAAAAAGCGAAAAGACAATGAGGTACCTAAGAATAAAGGGGTAAATGCAAAAACCGGGTCCAGCCTGTATTTAAGAGGGCGCAATACAGATGATGGCACTGTAAAACTAAGCCTGGATTTATTTAAAAAATATTTTAAAGACAAAGAAAAACGGGATAGTACCGGTAAGTGAGCTGTACAATTTTACCGAATACTTTATATTAAATACATTTGGGGCAAAATGGAAGCCATGTTATTGGATAAAGATACCGCCCGGAAAAAAATATACCGGATGGCTATGCAGATTGCCGAACAGCATCTTGATAAAGAAAGCCTTGTATTAATAGGGATTAAAGAAAATGGAATTGCCATTGCAGAAGCTATATGTAAATACCTGGCAAATTATTTTACTGGAAATTTATCGGTAATTAGTTTATCACTGGATAAGCGTAACCCCGGGGATATTACCCTGGCACCCCAGCTTTCGTTAACGGGTAAAACAATTATTTTAATAGATGATGTTGCCAATAGCGGCCGTACCATGTTATATGCCATTAAACCCCTGCTTAATCAAAACCCGGCAGAAATTCAAACACTTGCTTTAATAGAACGGACTCATAAATTATTCCCTGTAGCGGTAAATTATGTAGGTTTATCCGTATCAACCGGTATGCAGCAGTATATAGAGGTGAAGGTAGAAGAGGGTAAATATTTTTCTGCCGTTATTAAAGACAAAAAATAATCAACATTCAAAAGCCTAAAAATAGTATTATGAGAAAATTAAAATTGATCCTGGTTTTAGTATTTATTTTTTCAGCGGCTGTAGTAAAAGCAGACGAAGGGATGTGGCTTCCGCAATTATTGCAAAAGCTCAATGAAAGCCATATGAAAAGCCTGGGCATGAAAATTAGTGCAGCCGATATTTACAGTATTAATAAAGGCAGCCTTAAAGATGCAGTAGTGAGCCTGGGTGGGTTTTGCACTGCAGAAATCATTTCGTCAAAGGGTTTAATTTTAACCAATCACCATTGTGGATTTGATGCCATACAAAACCATAGTACATTACAAAATAATTACATAAAAGATGGTTTCTGGGCTAAAACCAACCAGGAGGAACTTCCAAATAAAGGATTATTTGTAACATTTATTGTTCGTATAGATGATGTAAGCAGGGTTGTAATGAATGGGGTTACGCCGGCTATGACAGAAGCAGAAAGGCAAAGTATAATTGATAAGAATATAGCAACTGTACAACGGAATGCCCAAAAACAAGAAACACAAAAAAGTTTTGTACGGGGTTTTTTTGAGGCCAACCAATATTATTTATTTGTTACAGAAACCTATAATGATGTTCGGCTGGTGGGAGCGCCACCTTCTGCCATCGGCAATTTTGGAAAAGATACCGATAACTGGGTTTGGCCCAGACATACGGGTGATTTCTCCATGTTCAGGATTTATGCTTCAAAAGATAATAAGCCTGCTGAATATGCAACTGATAATATTCCCTACACCCCCAAACGGGCATTGAATATTTCATTAAATGGTATAAAAGAAAATGACTTTACACTCATCTTTGGTTTCCCGGGCCGTACGTCAGAATACTTACCTGCCGTAGCAGTGGAGCAAATTCGCACGGTAAGCGATCCGGCAAAAATTGCAATCCGTGAAAAAGCACTTGCTATTATTGATAGTTACATGCGTAAAGATGAAGATATTAAAATAAAATACGCCGCTAAATATGCTTCTATTCAAAATGCCTATAAAAAATGGCAGGGCGAAGTATTGGGCCTTACCAGGACAGATGCTTTTGCCAAAAAAACAAATTATGAAAAGGAATTTCAAAAAAGAGTAGAAGCCAACCCCAAATGGAAAAATCAATATGGCAATTTGCTTACTGATTTTAAAACCGTATATACGAACATTGAACCTTACAATTTAGCCAGGGATTATTATTCTGAAATATTTTCTAAAATTGAATTGTTTTCCATTTGTGCCAGGCTAAAAGCATTGCAAACTGCCTATGAAACGAAAGGCGAAACGGCATATGCAGAGCGGTTGAAAAATATACAACCGGATTTGCTGCATGTATTGGAAGAGTATAATACCGAAGTAGATAAAAAAGTAGCAACTTCTTTGCTGGAAATGTACGTTCAAAACCAGGATAAAAAATACGTGTCGCCTGAATTACTGCAGGCGCTGGAAACCACCGATGGTAATTTTGCAGCCTTTACCAACCGCTTGTATAGCCAATCCGCTTTAACCCATGCGGATAGCCTGGAGGCCCTGCTTGCTTTACCTGCTCCCTTAGCTGTTGAAAAAATAAAACAATTTGATGCCATTCATTTATTTAGTGATGTACAATCGGTTTATCAAAACCAGGTACAGAAACAACAAAATATTTACCAAGCTGAAATTAATAAATTGCAGCGTACTTACATGCAGGCACAAATGGAAGTTATGAAAGAGAAAAAGTTTTATCCCGATGCCAACAGCACCATGCGTGTTACCTATGGCCAGGTAAAAGGGTATAATCCCAAAGATGCTGTTTATTATAATTTTCAAACAACATTGGATGGCGTTATGGAAAAATATATTCCCGGCGATTATGAATTTGATGTGCCCGCTAAATTAATTTCATTATACCATAAGAAAGATTATGGCAGGTATGGCGAAAATGGAAAAATGCCGGTTTGTTTTATAGCCACCAATCATACAACGGGGGGCAATTCCGGCAGCCCTGCTTTAGATGCCTATGGAAATTTGATAGGCTTAAACTTCGACCGGGTGTGGGAAGGCACCATGAGCGATATCAATTATGACCCCTCCATCTGCCGGAACATTATGGTAGATATCCGTTATGTACTCTTTATTGTGGATAAATTTGCCGGGGCAACGCATTTAATAGATGAAATGAAGCTGGTACAAGCCCGCAAGTGACAAATTATCCACATAACAATTTCTTAATACAGCAGGTAGTGATACCTGCTTTTATTATACGTAAATTTGCATTGTGCTGGTGAATGAATACAGCGGTTTTAAGCTGATGAAAAAGATTTTTTATTGAAATACTTTAACTCAGTAAACCAAATTAATATGAAAGAAAAATCTTCAAGCTCTTTAAATGAGTTGCTCCAGGAACAGAAATCTTTTGTGGACCTGGAAACGAAGAAAAAAATTGAACAACATCTTTCTAACATCAATGATGTTATTACAGATAACGATCTCAGGAATGTAAAAACAGATATTACACTCATTCAGCCCATCACGCCTCCCATATTTTAAATAGGCCGTTCTGCTGGTAAGCGTTTCATGGAGACCAGGCCTGTTAATTAATTAATATACTTTAGTTATAAAGGCCAGCAAGCTGGTATCACTTTCTACGGTGGCGCTTATATACCTGTCATAATTTTGATTATCCAATTTCACCGTATCGGTACTATCCGGTTTTTTATCATTCATTTTGGCTATTGTTTTTTCCGATGGTTTAAAAGTGTTTTGCATCGTATCTTTTATGGCCTTATCAACGAGTAATGAATCCGGGGATTGGGCATGTTCTTCTGCCTTTTGTTCATTTGACCTTACCACGGGATTGCTTTTTTCGGCCCTATTTTGCAATATAAAAAATAAGGCAATCATAATTGTTACCAGCGCTGCGGCAATCAGCCAGCCCTTATTTATTTTATAAGTTTTTTCAGCCCATAACTGTTCTTGTATGTGCTCCTGCACTTTTTGGGATACCGGTGGTATTGATGCTTCCTGGATAGCCGCTTGCAACATAATTTGCTTTACTAAATTAAACTCTGGTTCCGAGGCGGCCAATTCTTGTATTTGTAGCTTTTCACCAGCTGTTAATTCATCCCATTCTTTGTATTTTATGATTTCATCTTCGTTCATACCTGTTTTATTTTATGGGTAAGTAAGCAATCCTTCAAACTGTTTTAAATTTTCTCTCATCTCTTTTAATAAATTAAAAATCCTTGATTTTACAGTGCCTTCCGGTAAATCCATAATGGCAGCAATTTGCGGAATGGTATAATTTTCAATAATACGTAAAAAATACAATTCCTTTTTTTGCGGTTGCAGGGCATCTGTACATTGCTGCAGTGCCGTGCTAAACCTTGCCAGGTCAGGGTTATGAGCCTGGATGGTATTTGTTGCCTCTTTCATTTTATTAAATTTCACTCTTACTTCCTGTTTTCGGTACTCATTTTTACACATATTATGGGCAATACTAAAAAGCCAGGTGGCAAAATTTCGGGTTGCGTCATACCCGGTTTTGTTCTTTATGAGTTTTACAAATAGGTCTTGTGTAAAATCCTCAGCCCGGTCTTTATCCTGCCATAGCATTTTAAAAAAATACCTGAATATTTTTTGGCCGTATCTTTTATATATTTCATCAAATACCCGGTTATCTCCCTGTTGCATGAGTACGATTAATGCCTCATCAGTTAAGTACGTATAATCTTTTTGACCTGTCATAATGGAGCCGCAGTTTTTAATATTTCATTTACCCGGGCCTCCATATTTACCTGCTTAGCGATATATTCAATTTTCTTTTTTACAAATTCTTTCATCGGGGTAGCCTTGCCATAACTTTTATATAAAAGAATAAGCGCAGGCAAGTAATTTTTATACAGGGGTATTTCACCTGGCATTAATGTTCTTTGCTGGCTGATGAATGAAAATTTAAAATCATTTTCTATATGGTCTTTCAATTCAGTAAAATCCTTTGCCTCGTCTAAACAAATCAGTAAGCCTGTATAAAATGCTTTTGGGTAACTGCTGATTATTGTTTTTCCCAGGGATAAGCACAGGTATGCATTTTCCTTTTGTACAACCGGGGCATCATAATACCTAAGATCTATATCTTTTCGTATGCCCGAAGCCTGCACCATGGCCAATGATACCAGGTCGGCAATGCCCTGTGCATAGATATGGGCACCCTGGGTAGCGCTCATTAAAGTGTTATAGTGATACTCGTATAAATTTGGTGATAACGGGTTTGTTTCATTGAGTTTGTTTGCATATTCAGTAAGCGTTTGTTTATCGTTTGCAATGATGGCGTATTGTACTAAATAAGGATAAATAAGGGTTTTCTCATTTGCCAGGCTCAATGCTTTCATTACAAGGTTTTTTTCCTTTTTCCCTGATTGAATAAAAAGCATCAGGTTGTACTGCCAGGAATCTTTAATAAAGCGGGATGCCTGCGTAATACAGTTTTCCATTTCTGCCTTTTTCATTTCATCAGGAATCGTTTCGTCATGATCCAGGGCTAAAAAATAACTCCACCAATGAACAGCATTGGCAGCGGCAGACCAGGCTTGTTTTTTTAAAGCAATGAGGGTATTATTTTTACCCAGGTTTATCGTATTAAAGTTTTCCTGTATTCCGGTTCGTTGCTCCGGCCTACCTGTGCTTTGGCCAATGCAGGCCATGGATGCGGTGAAAAATATTAGAATAAGAATATATTTCATATCATGCAGTACAGTTATCTTTAAATTTCGTTCATTTTTATTGAAATAAAAATTTCAATTTTTAAAATCGGTTAAGCACACCTGAATTGTCTTAATTTTATCTTATGAAATTCATGCCAGGCCTTTTACAAATTATTTTTCTCGTTTCTGTTTTTTCATCCTGTAAGGCTCAAAAGGATCCTGCTATGAGCAGGGCGCCAGATGGGAATACCTTGCTTTGGGAGGTTTCTGGCAATGGGCTAGCATCGCCAAGTTACATTTATGGTACTTTCCATTTAATGTGTAAAGACCAGGTGCATATTAGTGAAAACCTGATCACGGCTCTTTCACGCAGCAAAGAGGTATATTTTGAGTTAGACCTGGACGATTTATCATCGACCCTGGGCGCTCTTTTTTTGATGAACATGAAAAATGATACCCGGTGGAAAGACTTATATAATGAAGCAGATTTAAAAACCGTAACCGCCTACTTTAGGGATACATTGAAAATGCCCCTGGCAATGGTAGAAAAGATGAAACCCTCTTTTGCCGAATCGATGCTTTATCCCAAATTTTTAAATTGTAAAAATATCACCGGTGTAGAACAGGAAATTTTGGCTTTGGCAAAAAAAGAAAATAAAGAAATAAAAGGATTAGAAACGGTTGCATTTCAAATGTCAGTCTTTGATAGTATCCCTTACAAAGAGCAGGCACAAAGCTTGCTGAAAACAATTGACAGCTTGCAGCAAAGTAAAATATTTTTTGATAGCCTGGTACATATTTACAATTCACAGAATCTTTCAGCAATGGAAGCGGCTTTTTCAAAACCGGAATATAGTATGGCAGATAACCTGGATATTTTGTTAAATAGACGAAATATAAACTGGGTATCCCAGTTCAAAAAAATATTTGCAGGCCAACCGGTACTGGTAGCCGTAGGGGCCGGCCATTTGGTGGGCGACCAGGGAATCCTGGCTTTATTAAAAAAAGAAAATTATACTGTTATACCCTTATTAAATAAATAAAAATGACTTTTCAGGATTACCTTGAATTATTTGAGCATATTGTAAGTGGTAAACTTACTCAGCCCCCATACGATGAAACGGATATGCTGGATTATACCAAAATGAATTATACCCGGATGAACCGTTGGCTGAAAACAGGACAAATACTGCCTGCCTTAAATTTGGCCATTAAAAATATACAGCAATCCCAGGTTTGGGAATTAATTACAGAACCCTGGTGCGGAGATGCTGCCCATTCTGTACCATTTATCTATTTACTAAGCGAATTAAATCCAAATATCCACCTGAATATCCAGTTGCGTGATTCCGGTTCGGAAATAGATCAATATTTATATCATGGTGCAAAGGCAATTCCCCGTTTAATTGTACGCAATGACCGGCAGGAAGATATTTTTATTTGGGGCCCCAGGCCGCATGATGCACAGCAATTATTTCTGCAATTAAAAGGAGATAATACCAGCTACGAAGATTTAAAAATACAAATACAACATTGGTATAATCAAAATAAAGGCGTTATGCTGCAAGAAGAAATTATGGCAGGATTAGTGAAATAGGAATTACCATACCAGTGCACTGGCGCCTAATATGGCCGCATCTGCTTCTTTAAGTTCACTAAAAATGAGTTTTACTTTATTTTGAAAGATAGGCAGCAAATTGGCTTCCATAGCCTTGCGGGTTGGATTCATAAGCAAATTACCCGCCTTGGTAAGCCCGCCAAATAAAACAATTTTTTCAGGGGATGAAAACATGACAAAATTCGCAAGCGATTCGCCTAATATTTCACCGGTGAATTCGAATATTTCATTGGCCACTTTATCGCCCCTGATGGCACATTCATATACCGTTTGGCTAGTAAGCTCATTTATACTGTAATCTCGTAATAAACTTTCTTTTTCGGGGAACTGTTGTAATTTTTCAATGGCCGTATCCCGTACTCCTGTTGCCGAGGCATAAGCCTCCAGGCTTCCCCGCATCCCGGTACTTTTATGCATTCTGCCACCCGGCCGAATAATGGTATGGCCCAGTTCTCCGGCAAAGCCATCATGACCTACTACTATTTTACCATCAATTACAATGCCGCTGCCTACCCCCGTACCCAATGTAATGGTGATAAAATGTTTACAGCCTTTAGCACAACCAAAAATCATTTCTCCCATAGCAGCCGCATTGGCGTCATTGGTGAGTTTCGCTGTGAGGCCAAATTTTTTTTCCATTAAATGGGCAATAGGTATGATCCCTTTCCATCTTAAATTGGGCGCATACTCAATGGTGCCGGTATAAATGTTCCCATTGGGTGCGCCCATACCTATTCCTACAAAGTTTTCAATGCCCCCTGCATTTTCAATCATGGGCATTAATTTTTCATGAATATCATTTATGAATTCTTCTACAATCTCATGGCTATTGGTAAGCAAGCGATCCTGGATAATGATCTCACCATCCCGGTTTACGATGCCAAACTTGGTGGTGGTGCCGCCAATATCAATCCCCACTGCAAAGGGCTTATTATTATTCATTATTATTCAGTTTTATTAATGGCCTACTGCATTCTCCAATGCATCAAAATGAATTCCCTGTTTTTTTAATATTCCTTTTACTGCAAATGCAAAAATAGCCAGGTAGCTAAAGCATAATACGGGTACAATAAAGGAAGTGTGAATACCAATAATATCGGCCAGTTTACCTTGTAATGGAGGAAATACAGAACCTCCTAATATCATCATAATTAAAAATGCCGAACCCTGTGATGTATATTTTCCGAGACCGGATATGGCCAACGCAAAAATACAGGGCCACATGATAGAACAGAATAAACCCCCGCTTAAAAAAGCATATACCGCAACCATACCTTCACTAAAGATACCAATCAGCATCGCCGTAATGCCTAATAAACTAAATATTAAAAGGGTTTTGGCAGGGTTGTCGCCACTTACATAAAAAGCAATAATTTGAATCAGTACACATACAATATACCAGCTTAGTGGCGCTATATCCTTTCCTGCAATGGCATTTACGCCAATGATAATTCCAAAAGCAATTAAGGGTATCACAAAAGTGAGTATTTTTTTGGTTTGGCTGCTAAAGTTAAAGGCAGAGATTGCGCCTGCCCACCGGCCAATCATCAAACTTCCCCAGTACATGGAAATAAAGGGGGCAATTTGAGATGCTTTATAACCGCCAAATTCTTTGTGTTTTAATAATTCACCCAGGTTACTGCCAATAGCCACTTCTACGCCTACATAAACAAAGATGGCCAGCATACCCAATACCAACTGCGGGTACTTCATAGCACCCCACCCGGCCGGGTTTTTTGTTGCAATACGGTTTGATAATAAAAGGCCTAATACCACTACGAATAGGGCGCCAAATAACCAATACATTCTTTTTTGTTCCAATGGCCCCTTTATCAAAGCAATTTCATCAGTTTCTGTTTTTACAGAAGCCCTCAGTTGGGTGATTTGATCATTTAAAGCAGGTAAGGCATCCGCCGCTACTTTAATGGTCAAATTATCTAATGAATCAATTTGATGGGTAACGGGTGCTATTGTTTGTGATATACTTTCAATTTTTTTAGCTTCATCGCTTTTATAACTGCTAAATACAGGTACAAACATAATAATAAGCAATCCTGTAATAATGATCAATGCATTTAATGCCTTATTTGCTTTTTCAGTTTTCTCATAATTAATACCCGCAGGTACTTTTTTAGAAAAACCAAACAGGCTAGCTGCGGCCAGGAACAAAACGCCCACTCCGGCATACAGGATTATTACTTTACTCAGGCTTAAAGAAGCAATTTTATCATCAGACAAATCAGTGGCTGATCCAAATAAGGCGAAAGCCACAATCAATGGCCCAATCATGGTTCCAAAAGAATTGATGCCACCTCCTAGATTTACACGGCTTGCACCGGTACTGGGATCTCCCAATAAAATGGCAAAGGGCTGGGCGGCCGTTTGCTGGAGAGAAAATCCTAAAGCCACTATAAATAATCCCACCAGCATGCCCGCAAAAGTATTTCCCTCTACTGCCAGGATCATGGCGAGTGCACCCAGTGCAGAAAATAATAAACCATATACAATACTTTTCTTATAGCCCCATTTACCCACCAGGTCTTTACCACCAAATGCACCATAAGCAAATAAGATAAGAGCGCCAATGTAATAGGCTAAATAAAAAGCAAAATCAATCAACTGGCTTTGAAACTGGTCTAAATTGAACTTGTGTTTACAAAAAGGAATAAAGACACTATTGCCTGCTGCTATGAATCCCCAAAAGAAAAATACAGTAACTAAAGTACTGAGCGCCCCGTAATTGGTTGGCTGTAACGTAGCGGCATTTTGATTGCCGGAGCTGTTTGATGGCATATTCGTATTTATTTATAACCTGAAAAGTACCAATTAATTTTATTGCAATAAAATTAATATGGCATCTATTTTTTTTATTTGCCCCGAATGATTTATTTTAATTACTTTAAATAAACAAATGCGGCTTTCATTTATCGTTCATACATTCATCTAAAATTTAAAACCGGATATGGAAATATTACATGTAAGTGCAGAATGTTATCCTGTAGCTAAAGTAGGTGGACTGGCAGACGTAGTGGGGGCTTTGCCAAAATACCAGCAGGCACTGGGGCATATAGCAAAAGTGGTGACACCCATGTACCGCACTAAATTTCTATACGAAAATGAATGGGAAGTGGTTCACAAAGGGAGTTTTAATATGGGCATACAAAGCCTGAACTTTACCATTATCAAAGAAAAAACAAATTCACTGGGTTTTGATTTTTATGCCGTAGATATTAATGGTTTGCTTGACCGGGAGAAAGTGTATGGCTACGATGACGATTCAGAGCGTTTCACTGCTTTTCAAATTGCGGTTTTGGAGTGGGTGGCTCATTGGCAGCATAAACCTGATGTAATAAATATTCATGATCATCATACGGCGCTCATCCCGTTTATGCTTACCTATTGTTTTACCTATAAACATATTGCTGATGTACCCACGGTATTAACCATTCATAATGCCCAGTACCAGGGATGGATGAGTTGGGATAAAGCCGATTATTTACCCACCTGGGATACCTGGAAATGGGGGTTATTGGATTGGAGCCATACCATCAATCCTCTGGCTGCCGGAATAAAAACGGCCGACCGGGTAAATACAGTAAGCCCCGGCTATATGCAGGAACTTATGACGCAAGCCAATGGGCTGGAATCATTGTTTCAATCAGAATGGGCTAAATGCTCGGGGATATTAAATGGAATTGATTATGGAGTATGGAACCCGGTTACCGATACTTTTATTTTAGATAATTTTTCTGTAAAGGATATTACCGAAGGAAAAGAATTAAACAAGAAAAAGCTATGTGATGATTTTGATCTGAATATCGAATTGCCGCTATTTGTTTTTATTGGAAGGCTGGTAGGAGAGAAAGCGGCCGATTTGCTGCCGGCTGCCATTACTAAAGCTTACCAGGAATATGGAACGATATTTAATGTGCTTATCCTGGGAAGTGGCGAACCCAGGATTGAACATGAATTGTATAGCCTTCAAAATAAATTTGTAGGCTATTACAATACTCAAATTTCTTATAATGAAAAACTAAGCCACCAAATGTACGCCGGTGCCGATTTCCTGCTGATGCCAAGCAGGGTAGAGCCTTGCGGGCTTAATCAACTTTATGCCATGCGGTATGGTACCATCCCGGTAGTTCGTAAAACTGGTGGTTTAAAAGATACGGTAATTGATTTTGGAGATGATGGCGGATATGGTATTACCTTTATAAATGCATCCGTACAGGATATCGTACATGCTATTCAAAGAAGCATAACCCTTTACCGGGATATGGATAAAATAAAAACACTAAGAAAGCAAATGATGCAATTAAACTTCAGTTGGGAAGAAAGCGCACAAAAATATATTGACCTTTATACATCTATTCAGCCATAAAAACACCAAGATATGATTAGCAAAAAAGTTGTTGCCGTTATTTTAGGAGGGGGTGCAGGATCCCGGCTTTACCCGCTTACGGCTACCCGTAGCAAGCCGGCTGTGCCTATTGCAGGCAAATACCGGTTGGTAGATATTCCTATTTCAAATTGTATAAATAGCAATATTAACCGCATGTTTGTGCTTACCCAGTTTAATTCAGCATCGCTGAATAAGCATATAAAAAACACCTACCAGTTTAGCGGCTTTAGCACCGGGTTTGTAGATATACTGGCTGCCGAACAAACTCCCGAAAGCGGCGAGTGGTTCCAGGGTACAGCAGATGCCGTAAGGCAAAGTTTGCGGCATATCCAAAATAATGACTTTGAGTATGTATTAATTTTAAGTGGCGATCAATTGTACCAAATGGATTTTGGTGAAATGGTAGATAACCACATCAGTAAAAACGCAGATATTACCATTGCTACCATTCCTGTAGGAGCCCGGGAGGCTCCTGAATTTGGTATTTTAAAATCAAATGCAGAAGGTAACATAACTTCCTTTATTGAAAAACCGGCCAAAGAATTATTACCGGAGTGGGAAAGCGATACCGGCCATGAAATGCAGCAATTAGGCAGAAATTACCTGGCTTCTATGGGGATATACATTTTTAACCGCAATCTTATTTTTGATAAGCTGGGTATTGAAAAACCCGATGCAAAGGATTTTGGTAAGGAAATTATTCCCGATGCTATTGATAAACATAAAGTGCTCAGCTTTCAATACCAGGGCTATTGGACAGATATTGGGAATATTTATTCTTTTTTTGAAGCCAACCTGGCTCTTACCCTGGATATACCGCCTTTTAATTTATTTGATAATCAAAAAATGGTGTACAGCCGTGCCCGTATGTTACCCCCGGCCAAAGTGAGCGGTACACAAATGCTTCAAACTATAATGGCGGAGGGTTCTATTATTAAGGCCAAAAAAATTGCAAACTCTGTAATTGGTATCAGGAGCCGTATTGGCACCGGTAGCGTAATAGAAAGTTGCTATATTATGGGTAATGATTTTTATGAAACCATAGAAGAGATTGCGTATGATCTTAACCATGGCTTACCGCCCATTGGCA
This sequence comes from Sphingobacteriales bacterium 39-19, assembly GCA_001898465.1. Taxonomy (GTDB): domain Bacteria; phylum Bacteroidota; class Bacteroidia; order Chitinophagales; family Chitinophagaceae; genus Ferruginibacter. The sequence continues at coordinate 184,011 of MKTX01000017.1, forward strand.
TCGGGGATCATTGTCATTTAAAAAATGTAATTGTAGATAAAGACTGCCGCATCGGTAACAATGTAAAAATTATAGGAGGCACACATCTTAAAGATGAAGACCATAATTTATACACTGTAAAAGAAGGGATCGTAGTGGTAAAGAAAGGAACCGTAATTAACGATGGGTTCGAGTTATAAAAATGTACTCCATAATAATTGTTCCATCCACTTTTTTGAATCTTCATCATCGCCACCGCCCCAGTCGTTGGTGCGTTCTAAAAATGTTTTCTTGAGCTCAGCAAATGTCATTGGCTTTTTTGCCGGGATGGGTTTAATAGCGGCTACATCCACATCATTTACCATTACCCGGGTGGCAATATAAGAAGTGTATAGGCGGGGTATGGTCATTCCCAGGATGAGACCGGGCAGGCCATTTACAGTACAGGGGCCACCGGGTATTGTAATTTCATCGGTATAAAATGCAAATACATATACACTATCCATTATGATTCCTACTGCTTTCCGGCAATTAAAACCGGCTATCATCCGGTTTTCATTCTCAAATTTCCAGTTTATATGTTTAATGCTGTCTTCCACATTAAACTTGCTTCCAAAAATACCTTTCTGAATGCTGCTGGTTCCCCGGCTGTAATCAAAATACCAAATATTATCTTCATCATTCCTGCGAAGAAACTCGGGCATAGTAGAATTAGGTTCCCAATGATCAAATTTAAAAATGCTTTTATTGTCGGCAAAACTCAGGTTATAATAGGCCGTTTTAAACTGGGGTAATTTGTCTTTAAGCATTTCAGCAAAACTGCTGGTACCCATGGTTTTCTTAAGGTTGGTTTTTACTTCATATTCTACCACCGCTTTATCAATAAACTGCTGGGCAAGTAGCGGCGCTACAGAACAAAAGCAAAGGCATACGGTAAAGAGAAATTTATTTTTCATTATAGCTTCTTTATTTGGCTTTAGGGGCTTTGTTTTTAAAATTCCAGGCAAACCCAATCATTGCATATCTTTTTAAGCGTTCACTCCGGGTTTCATTGTATTGGTTGCCATAATAACTACGGTCTACCCCAATATTTTGATTTAAAATATCTCTCACCAGCACATAAGCAGTAAACTCATCATTCTTAAATGTACGCTGCAGCCTGGCATTCCACAAATGGTTGTTTAAATTTTGATCGAGTGGGTTTATCTTTTGGCGCACATTAAACATATAATCTGTATTGATTGACCACACTTTTTTATAATAAACAGTTCCATTAAAGCCCAGGCTATTGGTGCTATAATCTGACTTTCCGTTTTGTGAGCTCTTGGTATTGTTATAGCTAAAATTATTAGATATACTTAGATCATATTTCTTATCCTTTGCTTTTGAAATGTATAAGCCCAAACCGGTACTGGTAGTTTTTGACGTAGTTTTAATACTGTTTAAAATATCAGCGCTTTGGTTATAGTTAAAGTTGGGGCTAATATTGAAACGGGTATCAATCTTTTTTACTTTAAACCCTACACCTCCCCAAAAACTAATATTATAATTCCCATTGCTGTTAATGGGTGTAGAAATAGTTTGCCCGGTTGATGGGTTGATTGACCTGTCGTATGTAATAGAATTGCTTACCGTTCTGAAATTAAGGGATTGATAAGTCCATATATCTTTAAGGAAATTGTACCCGTTGTGCATAAGATTAATGCTGTTGCTAAAAGAAGGTTTCAGGTCGGGATTGCCTTTTACAATATTGAAATTATCATTATTATTTACAATAGGCTGTAATTGATTAATGGTGGGCTGGGTAGTATTTCCATAATAATTCAAGCGCAGGTTGTGATTGCTTTTGTACATATAATTAAAACTGGCAGAAGGGTAAAAATTGGTATAATTGCGGTCATAATCTATATGCTCTGTAATATCTTTTAAGGTATAATTTGTAATACCGAAACCAGAACCAAAGTTAAACTTGATCTTTTTTGTGGAATAGTTAATTTTAAAAGAAGGTTTATTTGTGATAATATTTTGCTTAAAATTATTACTTAATGAATCTACCACTTCATCATACTTACCGGTACCGGCTGTATAGTTATAAGTGAACTGATTGTTTTTTCCTGTATTCAATGAAACTTCATGCGAAATTTCGAGTGAATAATTTTTTGACAAGGGCTCAGTATAAGTGGCTTTTACCCCCAGTCTTTGTGTTTGCTTATCGCTGTTATTTTTTTGATCAATTAAAAGTGTAGAATCTAAATTTCCATGATCATAAAACAAGTTGGTTGATTTGGTAAAGCCTGTGCCATCTGTAGCCAGTAAGTTCCAGTCAGTATTTATAGATAGTGTCCGGCGGGCTTTTTTAAATTTATGTTTAAATAACAAACTGGTAGAAAAGGATTGCTTGTCATATTCATTTTGAGTTTGCTTTTGGTATGCATTTTTATTGGTAAGGGTATTGCTTAGGGTAGCAGACTGGGTTGTTTCATCAGATTCCGTATGATAGATATTGCCTTTTACAGTAAGTTTAATAGAGTTGCTGCTGTCAATTGTAAAATCAAGTGTTCCGCTGTTTTTAAAGTTGTAACGGTTTATGTGGCTTACTTTAGTACTGTTGTTGCTAAAAACAGAATCGGGCGCATAAAATGTTTGCTGTAAACTGCCCACCGTATTATCATACACCTGGCTATTGTATTTGGGAGAAAAATTAAGCGTGGTTTTATTATTCCATTTATTGCTGTAACTAATACCGGCATTTGTGTTTTTTATAAAACCATTATCGGTATTAATATAAGGTTCATCATCGCTACTCCCGCCACGAAACATATACATAAAACCACCATCATCATCAAAGTTCATTGTCATGTCATCATTACCACCAAATTTTTCATTATCCTGCCAGCTTAATCCATCCTGGCCGGTATTGCCATTCAGAAAAAATCCTGAAATTTTTCTTTTTCCTTTGAAAGAGCTTAGCATCAGGTTTGAGTTGTACCGGGGATCTTTGCCTTTTAATGGCCCGGCAGCAGCATCTGCCTTACCAAAGTATCCCCGCTTCTTATCTTCTTTTAATTTTAAGTTGATGGTTTTTTTGGTATTTCCATCATCAATCCCGGTAAATTCAGCCTGGTCGCTTTTTTTATCAAAAACCTGCACTTCTTTTACGGCATCGGCCCTTAAGTTTTTAACAGCCATGCCGGGGTCATCTCCAAAAAATTCTTCACCATCCACCAGTACTTTTTCTACTTTCTGGCCCATGGCTTTTATGTCGCCATTTTTATCTACCTGTATGCCCGGTAATTTTTTTAATAATTCCTCTACATTGGCATTGGCGCTTACTTTAAAGCTGTCGGCGGTATAAATAGTAGTATCGCCTTTTATTTTCATAGGCGAGCCGCTTTTTAAAATAATGGCTTCCAGCAATTTGCTTTTAGGTGTAAGGGCAACCATCGGTAATTTGGATGTGCCCGGGGCAATTTTAATATTATCTATAAAATCTGCAAATTTAGGATGCATTACCATCATATAATAATTCCCCGGCTTTACGGACGGTAAGCTGTAGTGGCCATTATTATCGGTACGGGTAAATGTTTGCAAGATAGAATCGGGCAATGAAAACAAAGCCACCACTGTATTTTTCAAATTATCGTTAGATAATGTGTCTTTTACCGTTCCTGAAATTTGTTGCGTTTGAGCCTGGCTATAATGGATTATAAATAAGCAAAAAATAAGGAGCAGGGGTTTGCGGAGCATACAGTTAATTTAGTATCAGAAAAAAATCGTATTTCAAAAATCAAGATAAAAAAGCTGGCTGCAAAATAACAATCACTAAATTTATGTTAATAGCCGATTATGTAAACGGTATTATAACGGTAACGATGGCATACGAAGACGAACATTTTATTGATAGTAGCAGGCAGGTATGGAATTATTCCTTTTTCAGTAATGAAGAAATTGTATTATTTCAAAAAGGGCAATTGTTTAATGCATACGATAAATTTGGCAGCCACTATTTGCGGCTGTTAGATACGGATGGATTTTATTTTGCCGTATGGGCGCCTAACGCTGTTCGTGTTGCCGTAATTGGTGAATTTAATGGGTGGAAAAAGAAATTGCACCCCTTGTTTGTACGCAGTGATAGTTCGGGAATTTGGGAAGGTTTTATACCCCGGTTGCCAGCGGGCGCATTATATAAGTATCATATAACGGATCAGCATGAAACCGAATACTTCAAAGCAGATCCCTATGCTTTTTACAGTGAGTTAAGGCCGGGTACAGCCTCTATTACCCGGAATTTGCATATGGACTGGAATGATGGAGAATGGATGCTTCACCGGAAAAATAAAAATGCATTAGATGCGCCCTGGAGTGTTTATGAAATGCATTTAGGAAGCTGGATGCGGCCGGTAAAAGATGATGAAAATAAATTTAACACCTACCATGAAATAAGAGAGCGGCTGGTTCCCTATATAAAGGCGATGGGCTTTACGCATGTAGAGTTTATGCCGGTCATGGAATTCCCTTATGATGGAAGCTGGGGCTACCAGGGAACCGGGTATTTCTCAGCTACCAGCCGCTTTGGTGTACCCGAAGATTTTATGTACCTGGTTGATGTACTCCATCAAAATGAAATCGGTGTCATACTAGATTGGGTTCCCTCTCATTTTCCGGCTGATGCACATGGCCTCTTTCGTTTTGATGGCGCCGGTACATACGAATATGAAGATATGCGAAAGGGTTTTCACCCCGATTGGAACAGTTACATATTTAATTATAGCAGGGGTGAAGTACGATCCTTTTTATTGAGCAGCGCTCATTTTTGGATGCATAAATTTCATGCCGACGGTTTACGGGTAGATGCCGTAAATTCCATAATCAGGCTCGATTTCTCAAGAGCAGAAGGCGCCTGGGAAAAAAATATACATGGCGGAAACGAAAATTTAGAAGCTATAGAATTTTTAAAACACCTCAACCAGGTAATGTACCGTGAATTTCCAGGCACTCAAACCATTGCTGAAGAAGCCAGCGACTGGCCAGGTATTACAAAACCAATAAGTGAAAATGGTTTTGGGTTTGGATTTAAATGGATGATGGGCTGGATGCATGATATGTTCCGTTATTTTAAAAAAACTCCTGAAGAACGGGTGAAAGTACAAGAGGATTTTACATTTAGCATGATGTATTTTTATGATGAAAATTTTATGCTTCCGCTCAGCCATGATGAAGTTGTACACGGTAAAAGCCCCATGATCTATAAAATGCCGGGCAACGAATGGGAACAATTTGCCAATTTACGTTTGCTATATGGATGGATGTACCTGCATCCCGGTGCCAAATTACTTTTCATGGGCAATGAATTTGGCCAAACCCATGAATGGGATTATAAATCAGAGTTACAATGGGAATTATTGCAGTATGATTCACATAACAAATTGCAGGAATATGTGAGGGCTTTAAATCATTTATATCGCAATGAAAACAGCTTATATCATTTTCAATTTGAACGGAAAGGGTTTGAATGGATTTGTTTAAATCAAAAGAAAAAAGGAATACTGGGTTTTAAGAGAAAAGGCAAATTAAGGGCAGATGACATAATTGTTTATTTAAATGTGACCAATATACCCCAGGAGTCAATGTCCTTTACAATAAAAGGGAAAACCCATTTACAGGAAATATTAAATAGTGATGATGCTGCCTTTTGGGGAAGTGGTAAATACATGAATACCACACTGGATATACAAAATGTTGATAAAAAGAAGCGCACCTGCGAAATAAAGATCAATCTCCCTCCGTTAGGATTAGTGGTACTTAAATGATGGAATAAAAATTGTATTATTAATTTCATGAAAAACCTCCTCACTACCGCAATCATGCTTGCCCTGGTGTGCCATGCATTTGCTTACACTGACAGCGCTGAAATTTATTTTAACAAAGGGATGGAAGAAAAAAATGCACGCCGTTTTTTATTGGCAAACCAGGCCTTTGAAAAAGCAATAACCTTTAATCCTTCTTTTACACAAGCGTATATTCAAAATGCATATACCGCACTTGAAATGAGGCAACCGAGTGCTGCCATTACGAACTTTGAAAAAGTACTTACCCTGCAGCCTCAAAATAAAGAGGCGATAAAAGAACTCACTACACTTTATTATAATTACCGCCGTTACGATAAAGCAATCAACCTGGCCAATCAATGTACCGGTTGCGAAAATGCACAACGTATTTTAGGAATGTGCTATTACCAGCAGGAAGATTATGCAAAAGCCATAAAATATTTAGATGATTATTTAAAAGTGCACCCCCAGGATGCCGAAGTATTATATTGTATGGGGCGAAGCTATATTGACATGGAACAATATAAGAAAGCAGTAACGTATTATGAAAAAGCGGTAGCGGCAGATCCTGCTAAAGCAGGATGGTTTAATGAGCTGGGTTTATTGTATTATAATACCAATAATTATAAAAATGCAGCCCTTGCATTTAATAAAGCATTGGATGCAGGATATAATCCCGGTAACGATTTTAAAGAGAACCTTGCATTTGCTTATATTTATGCAGGCGAATTTGAAAAAGGGGAAATATTGGTAAAAGAAGTTTTTGCAAAGAAACCGGGGAATACTACCTTATTAAGAGATGCTGCACAGGCATTTTATAATGTAAAACAATACGACCGTTCTTTATTATTTTGCCAGCGGCTGATGGAATTGAATGATAAAGACGCCAAAGCGCTTTACCAGGCCGGTATGTGCTTTCAAAAGAAAGGGCAAAATGAAAAAGGTGAAAAAATGTGTGATAAAGCCATTGAAATGGATCCTTCTTTAAGCAACCTTCGCCAAAAACAGGAAATGCCTGGCTTTTAAAAAATAGTATATTTTATGGGCTTTTCTTTTCAGTAATTTCTGTAGGGGGTAGCGGCTTTATTTCTGTTGTTTTCTTTTTATTTTCCAAAAGCATTTTAATTCCAATAATTACGATCAGCACAGCAAATATTTTGCGTACTGTTTCCTGTGGTAAGCTAAGTGTAACTTTACTGCCGATATAACCGCCAATTACAAATCCCAGTGCCACATACAACACTGCCGGTAAATCAATATGGCCCTGTTTGTAAAATTGCCAAACAGCCAATATGCCTACGGGTAACAACAATATTCCCAATGAAGTGCCTTGTGCCCTGAACTGAGAAAACCCAACAAAATAAACTAGCGCAGGCACAATGATGATTCCGCCGCCTACACCCACCAGGCCGCTTAAGGCCCCGGCGGCAACTCCAACTATAATGAGGATAAGTATGGTTTGGATATCCATTTTTTTATTATTTATGGGTGGCCTGTTTTTCACTGTAGTTTAGTTTATAACGGGCAATAGCATCGGTAATGATGCGATAAGCAATTTCTTTGCTCTGGAAATCATCAATGAGTACTTTTTTATTTTCCAGTACTTTGTATTGTTCAAAATAATTTTTGAGTACCGCAAAAAAATGGGCAGGGATGGCATCAATATCCCGGATGTGGTTCACAGAAGGATCGGTACTGGCTACCGCAATAATTTTATCATCTTTTTCACCACTATCAATCATTTGCATATTGCCAATTACAGTAGCCGTTACCAGGCATAAGGGTTGTATGGGTTCACTGCACATCACCAAAATATCCAGCGGATCTTTATCTTCTCCCAAAGTTTGGGGTATAAACCCGTAATTGATGGGATAATGAAAGGATGAATAGATGACCCGGTCCAGGCGCAGCAGGCCGGTAACTTTATCTATTTCGTACTTACAATTACTTCCCTGCGGAATTTCGATCAATGCATTTACAACCTGCGGCTGATGATCGCCATAATGAGCCCCATGCCAGGGATGCAATGTATATTTCATAATACTTTTTTATGTTTGAACCAACCGGTAACCCCACCAGCAAGCCAATAACCCGCCCATGATACTAATACAGATATAAAACAAAGCCAGCCCGTATTTTCCGGCATTCAATAACTCCATATTCTCCAGGCTAAACGATGAAAATGTAGTGAATCCGCCACAAATTCCAGTGGCCAGGAATAACCGGTAGGAGAGCGGCCAGTTGCCATTTTTAAGAAATAATGCCACTACTATACCAATAATAAAACTGCCTAAAATATTTACAAATAAAGTAGCCCAGGGATAAGCATTTTCTTTAAAATATAAAACTGATAAATAACGCAAAATGCTTCCAAGTCCGCCGCCCAGCCCAATTAAAATTAAATTTTTTATCATTAGTTGATGGGTAAATTGCCGGATGATAAATAAGAGAAATCAACCCACCAATCGCCACCCGTCTTCACTACTTTAATCTCCATGGGCCGGTTAATAAATGAGTTGCTATAATTAATGATGGTAGTGGAATCATTTTCATCGGCATATTTGTTGATCATATAATCAGCGCTCTTAAAATTTTTCTTTTCTTCATCAGAAATACGGTTATAATACAATTTATACCTGTCAAATAATTGCATACTCTCAGAATCTTTCAGCAACAGGTTTTCGGCAGTCTTAAAATCACCATCCAGGCTTGCCCTTATAAATGCCCGGCCAGTGTCTAATGCGGTATGGGGCCGCTCCGGTTTTTGATTACATGCGCTTACATATACCAGGCAAACAAAAAATATTGAAGCATACTTCAATAAAGTTCTTTTCATTTATTTATAATTTTATTTGAATGTTTTTTCCCAGGCTATCTAATTTTTTTATACCCTGATTTAATTTATCTGTAGCAGAGTCGGTTAATTCCCCCATTTTATTCAACAGGCTGTCTTTTGTAACCAGCAGGGTATCTATTTTTTCTTTTACTTTATTTTTAATCATTTCCGAAATATCGGCTTTTTGCAAAGATACTTTCCATCCCGTAATTTCTTTCTTTAGGGTAAATGGGATCTTTTCACCACTTCTTAATTCAATGGCCGTAACTGTAGCAGAATCTCCTGTAATACGGGTAGATTGAGGGTCTACCCTTACGCTATCCAATAATAGCGTATTGGCCTCCTTATTATTTTGCAGGGTCCATTCCATTGTTATAAAACCGGGAATACTTTCTGCTGTAACCAAACTGCGGGCTTTTGAGAAATCATCATGTTTCAGGGCATCAAAAAATTCATGTAAAACTTCATCGGGTGAGTTGCTTTTCTGCTCGCAGCCTGCAAAAAGTATAATACAAAGAAACCCGGGTAGCCAAAATAATTTTTTCATATTTTATTTCCTCATGTATTTCAAAGTTAACTAATCCTGTGAGTAAATGATGTGTAAAACACTTTCAATTATTATTCCGTTTTTATTTTTTTTAAAAATTCCGGCATACATGAATAACCAGGTAAGGGGCTATTCAAAAAAAGGAAGAAAATAAAAAAGGCGGTATGAATACCGCCAATAACATGGTTTTCCAATAGACATTTATTTTTTTTCCGGTTCTTTGGTATGGGCTTCATCATACTTATTATAAGCTTTGATGATTGATTTTACCAATTTATGCCTTACTACATCTTCTTCATCCAATTCAATATGCGCTATACCCTCAATATTACGGAGTATTTTGGTGGCTTTAAAAAGGCCACTGTGCTGGTTTTTGGGGAGATCTATCTGTGTAGGGTCCCCGGTAATAATAGCTTTGGCGTTGGGGCCAATACGGGTGAGGAACATTTTGATTTGTAAGTCGTTGGTGTTTTGTGCCTCATCTAAAATAATAAAAGCATTATCCAGCGTACGCCCCCGCATATAAGCCAGGGGTGCAATTTCTATGGTACGGGTACTCATGTAATAACCCAGTTTATCTGCCGGGATCATATCATCCAGCGCATCATATAAAGGGCGTAAATAAGGATCAATTTTTTCCTTCAAGTCGCCGGGTAAAAATCCCAGGCTTTCTCCTGCTTCTACGGCAGGGCGTGTTAAAATAATTTTTTTAACCAGCTTACTTTTTAATGCCCGTACTGCCAGCGCTACAGCCGTATAAGTTTTACCGGTACCTGCGGGGCCAATGGCAAAAACAATGTCATTTTTATCACAGGCCTGCACCAGCATTTTTTGATTGGCGGTACGGGCCCTTACTGTTTTCCCATTAGATCCATATACCAGTACATCATTAGGATTACGGTCCATAAAGTTGTCGATCGATTTTTCATCGTCGCCACCTAAAATTTGTTCAAAATAATTTTCACTCATGTGACCGTTTCTTTGTAGATATTGAACAAGAAGATCAATTTTTTCCCTGGCTCCTTCTATTTGTTCCGGGGCTCCGCTTAATTTTAACTGCGTGCCACGGCTTAAAATTTTTAATAAAGGGAATTTCTTTTTTAGGATATCGAGTTTACCGTTGTTCACTCCGAAAAACTCAATAGGATTAACTGTTTCAAGGTTAATGATTGTTTCTGTCAATGTGTTCAGATTTTAAACTTTGTTCAGTTAGCTGAAAAAAGTGTTTGGGGTTAATGGAATATTGATACTTTCAAAACGACTTACTATCCAAATTTATAGGAGGAATTCAGAGCATTACGAATTTACTTATTCACATCAAGCTTATTATGGTGGAAAAGTTAAAAATAATTTACATGCTATTATAATAACAAACTGTTTTAAAAACGGGCAAAGAGTTTTGCATTCAGTAAGCGGGGAGTAAGCCGGTTGGGAATTGCATATACAGAATTTGAAAAATCTTTTATCAGTTGATAACTAATTGTATTGGCCCGGTCAATTAAATTAAATACTTCCAGGCTGGCCCAAATATTTTTGAACCCCCGAAAAGGACTGTGGCTGCGCCTTTGCGAAGCTTCGCTAAGCAGTTGGGCGCTAAAGCCAATATCTACCCGCATATAAGGTTCTACAATAAGGCCGTTTCGGTAACGTACACTGCCGGGAATATTATAACTCATATTGCTGCCATAAAGCATATTTAAATGCACTTTAAAATTTTTATTGGTAGGCAAATAATCTTCCATATATAAACCCAGTGTAAAAAGTCTGTCGCTGGGGCGGCGTAACCATCCTACTTGCTGTACTGTGCTATCGGCAACTACTTTATCGGGGGTATTGGCATTAATGATTTCGCCTGCTGCATTTTTATATAAATAATAAAAATCATCATTTAAATTTTCACGGCTTCGCATGATGCCAATACTGAGCCAGCTTTCTGCCCCTTCAACCAATTCGCCGAACAATCTAAAATCAAGTCCTGCGGTATAGGCTTTTGCATTGTTGTTTCCCAGGTAACGAATTTTTACATTGTCAATATCATAGGGTATTACATGGTTCATTTGTTTGTAATAGGCTTCCGTTGTAAAGCGGAATGGCCTGTTGCCCGGTCCTTTAAAATTATAATCGATCCCGGTTACAAATTGTAAACTGCGCTGGGCTTGTATGCGGGTATTAAGGCTCCCGTTATACAACCGCAATTCCCGGTAAAATGGTGGCTGTACATAGATGCCGGCAGCTGCTTTAAATACCATATCATGCCTCCAGCCCGGTTTTATACTGGCTTGCACACGGGGGCTTATATGGGTTTCTTTATTTACGCCATTATAATTTAATCTTACCCCGGCTTGTATCGTGATATCTGTTTTTCCGGAACTAATATGAATATTATCCTGCAGGTACCCGTTGTATTTATTAAAAGAAAGTTTTGCTTTATTATCAAATGCATTTATCAAACTGGGCGATTGCGGGTTATAGGGCAGGGAATACCCGGCAGAATCCTGGTATTGCCATTGCTTTAATACATCATCAATCTTTACAAATTCTGTATTGATGCCCCATTGAAAAAAATGATTTTTATAATCATATTCACCTTTATGTTGTAAACTTAATATATCAATTTGTAATTCATTGCGGGCATAATCCTGGTACAGGCCGGCACCCAATGGGTTTACAATTTCACCAAAACTGCTGCTCTCCCTGTCAAAATCACGCTCACCAAATAAATAGGCGCCTGCTATATCATAATTCTCTTTCTCTTTATCAGTAAACCGGCTTACCATCCATTTTAAATTGAGCGAAGATTGAGGGCGGTGAACCAGGGTGAAGCCGGTTAAAGAACTGGTATATCTGTCTTTTTCCTGGCCTTCAAAATATACATCTAAACCCAGGTTCATCGAAAAAAAAGGAGAAAAAACAGAGGCCGTCTTTTTTACCGATTCGGGGTAGAAATTAAATTTAGATACAGAATAAATTCCCAGTAATTCTGCTTGTAACTTATCGGATATTTTATACGTTAAAAATGCCTGTGCATCGCTGGCAGATGGTATGTAAGCGCCTTTGGTTGGTTGATTGCTTAATACATTACTGTTAGTTTTATTTCGCACCCCGGCGAGGTAAGTAAATTTTTTATTTTTTGAATTACCTTCTATATGAGCGCCTTGTTCCAGGATACTGATATATGCGCTGCCGCCAGTTCGCACTGGTTTTTTATATTGTATATCTAATACGCTGCTCATTTTATCGCCATATTTTGCCTGGAAGCCCCCCACATAAAATTGCACATTGCGGGCCAGTTCAGGATTTATCAGGCTAAGTCCTTCCTGCTGGCCATTGCTTACCAGGTAAGGACGGTAAATTTCAAAATCGTTGATGTACACCAGGTTCTCATCATAATTACCGCCTCGCACACTATATTGTGAAGTAAGTTCATTATTGCTGCCCACCAGCGTTTTTATCAGCGATTCTACACCCCCGGTGGTACTGGGCAGCGTGAATGCATTTTTAGGATTTATTTTTATAAGGCCTGTTTCTTCTCTTTCTTTTTCATTTTGCAGTATTATGGCATCCAGGGTTTTGCCTTCGGGGCGAAGGATAACAGTAATCATTTCTTTTTCTGCCGGGCTTAAATAAAAATTTTTTTGAACGGTTTGTAAATTGCTGTGAGAAAAAACCAGGGCGAATGCTTTTTCTGCCGGAACACTCATTGAAAAATAACCGCTATCATTAGTAACAATACCGGTATGTTTACCCAAGATGATAACAGAAGCCTGCTTTACCGCATTTTCATTTTCATCTATCACCCGGCCCGAAATATAGGCGCTTTGATTTTGGGCAAACAGGAAGCAGGGGAAAATAAATAAAGCAAATGCTATAAGCAGTCTCATTTTATGAAGATAAATATTTTTATAATGGCATCCGCCCGGGTATAAATGAGAAATGGCTGATTAAAAGCAGGTAATTCCCCGGTGAAAAAAATCAAAACCCTGTAATTTATAAAAAGAAAGGTGCTTATTTTTCCATTTGATCAATTACGGCATGAGATACGCCGGTAAATGAGAACCCGCCATCATGAAACAAGTTCTGCATGGTTACCATTTTAGTAAGGTCAGAAAACAGGCTCACTATGTAATTGGCACAATCTGCCGCACTGGCATTTCCCAGGGGGCTCATAAATTCGGCATAATTCATAAATCCATCAAATCCCTTTACACCACTCCCTGCCGTTGTACGGGTAGGCGATTGTGAAATGGTATTGATACGTACATGCTTTTTTATACCGTAATGATAACCAAAACTGCGGGCCACACTTTCTAATAATGCTTTGGCATCGGCCATTTCATTATAATCCGGGAACACCCTTTGGGCCGCAATATAAGTAAGCGCCACTACGCTGCTCCATTCTTTTAAAGCATCTTTTTGCATACAAGTTGCCAGTACCCGGTGCAGGCTAATGGCAGAAATATCCAGGGTTTTCGCATTAAAGCCATAGTCAATTTCGGTATAAGATTTCCCTTTCCTCATATTTACACTCATGCCAATAGAGTGAAGGATAAAATCAAAACTTCCTCCAAAATGCTCCATTGTTTTATCAACCAGGTTTGTTACATCATCATTGCTACTTACATCGCAGGGTATTACGGGGGCATTAATTTTTTCTGCAAGCTTATTTATTTCACCCATGCGCATGGCTACTGGCGCATTGGTAAGTACAATTTCAGCGCCTTCTTCATGGCAGCGCAATGCCGTTATCCAGGCAATAGAATTTTCGTCTAAAGCGCCAAAGATGATCCCTTTTTTTCCTTTCAGTAAGTGATAACTCATAACATTTTTTATTTAGCATTGAAGTTGTAAAAATAATCTTTCTCAACCAAACAAAGTTGCAGAAAACTTAAGTATAAAAAAATCTACCAGGAACACAAGAATAAATACAGCTATGAAATGGAATAAGAAATAGAGAAATAAATGGTTCACACTTTTACGGGGGTCAATAAATCTTTTAATAACCTTATGTACCGCATAGCCCAGCAGTAATACAAATACAATGATGAAAAGTATATATAGCTTATGCAAATTGAAAAATATAACTTTTAAGAGCCTGTGATTATTTTAATGAGCCTGGTTATTTTTAATTTCCTGCAGATTCCATTTTAATTAAAAAATCATACCCTTCATTTTTTATTGTAACAGGGTGGTGGTTCCTTTTCTATAAACCGTTTTACCCCGGTAATCGATACCCTGTGCAATCCACACGTAAGTACCGGTTGATTGCATGACGCCATTGATGCGGCCATTCCAGCCCTGGTGAAAATTACGGGTACTAAATACCAGTTGCCCCCATCGGTTGTAAACTTTAAAAAATTGAGTTTGCTTCATGCCCACGGGTATGGCTCTTAATATATCATTGGTACCATCGTTATTGGGCGTAAATGCAGAGGGCACATAAATTTCCGGTCCTTTATATACTTTGATATGGATCCTGGCAGAACCTTCACAGTTCTCGGCAGTTCTGCCTGTTACTTCATAAATCATGTCATGATCAATGGTAGCGATGGGAGATTGTATAAAAGGATTATTCAACCCATAAGGAGGATCCCATGAATAGGTGCTTACTCCACTGCTGCCCAGTTCTACTGCATATAATTGAATAGGTTGGCCCATGGCTGCAACAGTATCGTAACCTGCAAACATTCTTACTGATGGAGTTACTTTGAGCATGACCGTATCGTACACTAAAGAATTACAACCTTTCGCATCTTTCACTTTTAAATAATAATACCTGTTTTCTAATGGACGAACCACGGTAGGTGTTGCAGCATGCGGATCGCTTAACCAATCGGAAGGGGTCCATGTGAATTCAATACCGCCACTGCCATGTAATTCAATACTTCCGCCCACACAAATAGCCACATCATCTCCTGCATTGGGAAGAGGAGCCGGGTTCACCCGTACTTGTATACTATCTATTTTATTACAAATACCCCGGGTAGCCGTTACATAGTATTTAGTATCTGCCGTGGGATTTGCAATGGGATTTTTTATTCCTGCATTGCTTAAATGAGCAGTGGGCGTCCAGGCAAATGAGCTTGCATCAGAAATGAGAGGTAAGGGCCCCGAGGAACTTCCCTCGCAAAAAGGCGGGAGTAAGCCTGCTTGTAATATAATATTATTATGAAGGCCTATCACCACATTTTGAGGTTGTGACAGGCACCCATTGGCATCTTTTATCTTAACGATATAATTGCCCTGCCTTACCGGGAAGTTATTACTGTTTTGATAGCTGGAACCATTGTTAATGGAGTATTGAATATTGGGTTTACCACCCGTAGCATTAACGATAATATGGCCATCGGCATTACCACTGCAGCTGGCAAATGAAGTATCAATTTGCTGAATTAAAAGATCGGGGTAAGATTGTACCAGGCTGGTACTAACACTATCTATACAGCCGGATGCATCCCTTATTTTAATGGTATAATTGCCCACAGGTAAATTATTAAATGTAGCAGCAGGTTGCCAGGCCTGGTTATTTAAAGAGTATTCAACAGGCGCCTGCCATCCTGTACCCACTGAAGTTGTAATTTGTCCTGTATTTCCACCCGCACAATGAACATCTGTTTTAGTATCTAACTGTATCTTTTTTACTTTTATATTAATAGAATCACGGGCATTACAAGTACCAATACTGGCGGTGCAATAATATTTTGTGTACTCATTTTGGGGTGTTGCAATGGGCGTACGAATATTGGCATTGTTCAAAGTACTGTTTGCATCCCATTGATAAGTGGTAAAACCGACTGATGCATGTAAAGTAATACTGGAATTATGACAAACAAATGCGGTATCCGGATGCTGGCCAGGGAAAACAGTAAGAGTATCATAATCCCTTAATTCAATCATGGCGCTATCCGTAGGGATGCTGCTGCTGCCGCAAGCCGCCAATGTATATATTTTTAAAATTTCATTTCCTTCTGTGATATTATCAATTAAAGGATGAATATTTAATAACACTTCTGATTGACCCGATGGTATGGTTACACTGTTGGGCATGGTTTGCACATCCACCCCATTGGTAACAGTACCCCCATAAGCCAGGTTCACTACCTGTGAAAATGAAGAAGCGTTTCTTCTTTTTATTTTTAATGCCCCGGTTACACAGCCCTCTACCAAATAACTCACCCCATTGGCATCGGTTTGTGTAAGATTGGTGAGTTCAAATGAATTTGAACTTAAACTTTTTGCTTCCAGGAAAACGCCACTATCATATAAGGCATCTCCTACATCGGAGATCACTAATTTTAAATGGTAGGTTTGGCAGGGAACTACTTCGGCAAGGGCAGTCAAAACCGTAGTATGCCCGTCATGGGTGAGATAAGAGCCGCTGGTATTATCTACATAATAAATGGTATTTGCCGGGCATAAAGCAACACCCGAAAAATCTTTTACATTATTGATATTGAAAATAGATACCGGTAAATTTGTGTTGGGCACCAATGCAATATTGGTAGGCGCAGGAAAACCGGGTCCGGTAATAAAAAAAGCAAACGCATCATTATAGGAACTAAAAGTGCCCGGGCAGGCAAAAGCAGGTGTGTATTCTTCGGAACTAAAAACATACCTGAATTTAATGGAATCGCCCAGGGGAATAAAATCAAATTCCAATATGGCTGCATCATGTAATTCACTTAAAGGAAACCCGATTGCATTGGCAAGCTGTGTATCGCCTCCTAAATTCCAGCTGTTATCGGCCAGCACATTATCGGCAATATCCAACCCGTTTAAATCTACTCCATTATCTCCTCCACTCGTTTTCGCCCTGCCATTGGTTATTACAATGCCACTGTCTAAACCCAAACCCACATTAGGGCGGCTATTAAAAAAAGCTGCCATTTCTGTACTTCCGGTAAAAGTTACATTGCTTATACTCACCCCATCACCCACCAATCGTTGGGCGAGGGCCTGGGCATTGCTGGAGGGCGTAATGGTTAACTGGGCCGTGGCTTGCATACCGAATCCCAAAAAAGCGATACAATAAAAAGGGAGGCGTAAATGTAAAATCATAAACGTATTAAGGTTCTAAAAATACAAAAAAAATAATAAGAAATGCCGGTAAAAGTTACCGGCATTTTAATAAGGGATACCCTGTTTTACCAAAATTGCATCAGGACAGGGTTGCTAAAGTTTCATTCATTTTACGAACAGCATCAGCACTTTTGTTAAACATTTCTTTCTCCTGGTCGTTTAGTTTAAAATCAATAATTTTTTCCCAGCCGTTTTTTCCAATAATAACCGGAACGCCAATACAAATATCCTTTTGGCCGTACTCACCCTCTAAATATACGCAGCAGGGCACCATTTTCTTTTCATCTCTTACAATGGCTTCTACCAGCATGGCTCCGGCGGCACCGGGAGCATACCAGGCCGAAGTACCTAACAGGCCGGTAAGGGTTGCGCCACCCACCATGGTATTGGCAGCCACTTTTTGTGCTTGTTCATCATCCAGGAATTCAGATACCGGGTTACCGCAATAAGTAGCAAGCCGGGTTAACGGAATCATGGTTGTATCACCGTGGCCGCCGATTACATTGGCTTGTAAATCATTTGGCGAGCAGGGGATAGCCTGGCTTAAGAAATAGCGGAAACGGGCGCTGTCTAATATGCCTCCCATACCAATAATACGGTTCTTAGGCAACCCGCTTGATTTAAGCGCCAGGTAGGTCATAGTATCCATGGGATTGCTAATAATAATAATTATACAATCGGGAGAATGTTTTAAAATATTTTCAGTAACTGACTTTACGATACCTGCATTAATACCAATCAACTCTTCCCTGGTCATACCCGGTTTACGGGGAATTCCGGAGGTAATTACAGCAACAGAACTTCCAGCTGTTTTGCTGTAATCATTGGTACTGCCGATTATCCGGGTGTCAAATCCTTCAATTTGGGCCGTTTGCATCAGGTCCATTGCCTTCCCCTCTGCCACGCCTTCTTTAATATCTACAATAACCAGTTCGTCACAAATTTGTTTGCGGGCAATATTATCAGCACAGGTTGCACCTACAGCACCAGCGCCTACTACAGTTACTTTCATAAGAAAAAATTTATTTTTTAAGTGAGCATTTTTTGTGCTGCAAAGGTAAATATTTATCAGTACATAATTTAAATGCAATGGATTGTATTCCATATTATCCACTTCATACTATCAACCGGATATAAAAAAGAGCGAAAACGAATTTCATATTTAAATGGGGGTTTCCTACTTTTGCAGCCTTAAAGTACTAAAAACAATTTATGGCAACTACAGCAGATATGCGTTCCGGCCTTATCTTAAAAATAGATGGCAACCTGTATACAGTAATAGAATTCGGGCAAAATAAAACAGCCCGTGCCGCTGCAAAAGTTTGGGCAAAGATGAAAGGAGTGGATAATAACCGCACTATAGAAATTACCTGGAACAGTGGTGAAACCATTTATCCGGTACGGGTAGAGAAGAAAGCGTATCAATATTTATACAAGGATGATACGGGGTATAGTTTTATGGACAATGAAACTTTTGAGCAGGTAACTGTTGCAGAAAGCATGGTAGATGCCCCCCAGTTTTTAAAAGAAGGCCAGGAAGTAAGTGTATTAATTAACGGAGAAACAGATTTGCCCATGGGTGTGGAATTACCCGATAAAATTGTATTAATGGTCACGTACAGTGAGCCGGGCATTAAAGGAGATACAGCTACCCGAACGCTAAAACCTGCAACGGTAGAAACCGGTGCTACTGTAAATGTTCCGCTGTTTGTAAATGAAGGCGAATTGATACGTATCAATACCAAATCGGGCGAATATGTAGAAAGGGTAAAATAATAATATGATAAGGTATAAGGGTGGTTTTTCCGCCCTTCTCTTTTTTAGTCATTCATACAAAAATCAAAGAATTTCATTCAATTTCTGCGAATTTTGAACAAAAACAGGCTCATTTTCATCAAAATCTTATAAATATTTCTTGCCTCCATATTTAATCATTCCATATCTTAGCTGTCCGTTTGTCTATCTCATTCATCATTTAACCAACACACATGGATATTAAACAAATTCAGGAGCTTGTTAAGCTCATTAATAAAACCTCCATAGGAGAAATTACGATTGAAGAGGATGGGACTAAAATTACCATCAAGCAAAAAAAAGAACCAGTTCAAAAAATTTATACCAATGTTTCGGCGCCACAAGCAGCCCCTGCAGCTCCGGCGCCTGCTGTATCGCAGGCAACCCCGGTAACGGCAGCAAAGCCGGCAGCAGAGCCGGTAAAAGATAATTTAATTACCATTAAAAGCCCGATGATTGGCACTTTTTACCGACAAGCCGGCCCGGATAAGCCCTTATTTGTGAATGTAGGAGATGAAGTGAGCCCCGGTAAAGTGGTATGCATCATAGAAGCCATGAAACTTTTTAATGAAATAGAAAGTGAAGTAAAAGGAAAGATTGTAAAGGTACTGGTTGATGACGCAAGCCCGGTAGAATACGATCAGCCCCTTTTCCTGGTTGATCCTTCATAATTACTGATTTAAAATTTCAAGTAAATACATTATAAGATTGATAATCATTATAAATACTATAATGTTACTTTCAAAACAAATCCATGTTTAAAAAAATATTAATTGCCAACCGGGGTGAAATTGCTTTACGTATTATTCGTACCTGCCGGGAAATGGGCATCAAAACGGTAGCCGTTTATTCTACTGCTGATAAAGACAGCCTCCATGTAAAATTTGCCGATGAAGCGGTTTGTATTGGCAAACCTGCCAGTGCCGATAGTTACTTACGTATACCGAATATTATTGCAGCAGCAGAAATTACAAATGCCGATGCTATTCACCCGGGTTATGGTTTCCTGGCCGAGAATGCAAAATTTTCAGAAATATGCAAAGCTTCAGGTATTAAATTTATAGGCCCCACTCCTGAAATGATTAATGCGATGGGGGATAAGGTTACAGCAAAAGAAACCATGATTAAAGCCGGGGTTCCCG
This sequence comes from Sphingobacteriales bacterium 39-19, assembly GCA_001898465.1. Lineage (GTDB taxonomy): Bacteria > Bacteroidota > Bacteroidia > Chitinophagales > Chitinophagaceae > Ferruginibacter. The sequence goes on from MKTX01000017.1 coordinate 204,213, forward strand.
TAGTACCGGGTGTAGAAGGATTATTGAGAGATGTAGATCATGCAAAGGAAGCTGCAAACTCCATAGGCTACCCGGTTATCTTAAAAGCTACCGCCGGCGGCGGCGGAAAAGGGATGCGGGTAGTGTGGAATGAAGAAGATATACAAAAAGCATTTGAAACGGCTAAAATGGAAGCGGCTGCCTCATTTAAAAATGACGGCATTTACATGGAAAAATTTGTAGAAGAGCCCCGCCACATAGAAATACAAATTGCAGGAGACCAATACGGCAATGTATGTCATTTAAGTGAACGGGATTGTTCTATACAAAGAAGGCATCAAAAATTGGTAGAAGAAAGCCCGTCTCCCTTTATGACGCCCGAACTGAGAGAAGCCATGGGTAATGCAGCCATCAAAGCGGCAGAAGCTATTCAATACGAAAGTGTAGGCACAGTAGAGTTTTTAGTAGATAAGCATCGCAATTTTTATTTTATGGAAATGAATACCCGTATCCAGGTAGAACATTGCGTTACTGAAGAAGTAATAAATTACGATCTTATAAAAGAACAAATTAAAATTGCCGCCGGCGATAAAATAACAGGAAAAGCTTATTACCCTCAAATGCATGCCATTGAATGCCGGATAAATGCAGAAGATCCTTATAACGACTTCAGGCCAAGCCCGGGTAAAATTACCGTACTGCATACCCCCGGCGGGCATGGCGTACGGGTAGATAGCCATGTATATGCCGGGTATGTAATTCCTCCTTATTATGACAGCATGATTGCTAAGTTAATTGCAGTAGCTCAAACCCGGGAAGAAGCGATAAAAACCATGCACCGGGCTTTAAGTGAATATGTAATAGAAGGCATCAAAACGACGATTCCCTTTCATTTACAACTTATGGAAAACGAGCAATTTCAAAGTGGAAATTTTACCACCAAGTTTTTAGAAAGTTTTAAAATGCAATAAAAGATTGCCTGGGGTTATCCTGGCCAAATAAAATCCCTGCTTTTGATAAAGCAGGGATTTTTTATGTACAACACCGGTAACGCTTATTTATTACTATCTGCCGGTTTTAAAACAGGTTGTGTTTTGATGGGTGCTGTTGTTTCGGCTGAGGGGGGGAGCGGCATTTTAAATTGCTGTTCCATACTCATCAGGCCACGCAATAAATTATCATTGCGTTGTTCTTCATATTCCAGCCCATCTCTTTTATTGGGCGGCAGGCCCTGATAATATGCAGCCTGCTGTTCCATATCTTTTTTAAGGGCGTTAAATAATTTCTTTGCTAAAGCGCTATCGCCTGATAAGTTTGCGGCAATATACATTTGCATTGAAATTTGGTTGTGTTGCTGGCTGCGGCTGGCCATCGCAATCGGCATATTTTCTTCCAGCATACCCTGGTCGCATTTGTTCAGCAGTTTCCTGGCATCTTCCTTTCTTCCATTTTCTGCCAGGTTGCGTGCAGCGCCGGCATAAGCCAGGCGAATACTATTTAAATGCCGGCGGTTCTCTTCATCAAAATATACTCCGGGTTTATCCGCATTTCCAAATACAAATTTGTTCATCATTTTATCTACCACCCAATCTTCATTTACCTGGCTATTTTTAACCGGTACCAGCCTGTAAGTAAGGCCATCCTGGCGCAGATAATCACCAAAACCAAGCTCGCCATACGCCGATGTAAAATAGATGGGGCGTTTCCATTTGTTAGCTGCAATAATATTTAAAATGGCTGTTTCATTTTTATACAATATTCCTTTTGGTATGTCAAAAACTACCGGGTTTACCACGGTGTCATTTGCATTTACGGTTCCGTTTTTACGTACCAGTGCTTCATCTACAGGAATAGAAACCCGTTTAACAGGAAAAATATTGATAATGGAACCATCGGTACCGGTTTGCGTTTTCTTAGGATCATCACTACCGGCATAATCCTTCATCATCGTATATAAATCCATGGGTTGACCAGGATCTTTAATACCGGCACCTGCCAGGAACTGGTTAATCATACCGGTATTATTTCCGTAAATTCTTTCCGGTGCATAAATAACATCCCGGTTGGCGCCTACAATTTCTTCAGGTGTCCAAATCGGATCAATAGGATCACTTTCATTTACTTTATACCTAAGTTGGTTAATGTACCAGTCGGTTCCTAACAAGCTGCTATTGATTACCCTGATATCTCTTCTTATACCTTGTACTTCCTGTGCATACCAAAGCGGGTAGGTATCATTATCGCCAAATGTTATTAAGATGGCATTGGGGGCACAGCTTTCTAAATAATCGATGGCCAAATCCCGGGCCAGTGTTTTATGGCTGCGGTCATGATCATCCCATTCTTGCGAAGCCATGAGGACCGGCACCAATAATAAGCATAACAGCCCGGCAAAATAATTGCTTACAGAAAGTTTTTTAAGATATTGCATTAAAAAGTCTCGCACATAATAGAAGCCCAGGCCAATCCAGATGGCAAATGCATAGAATGAACCCACAAATGCATAATCCCGTTCACGGGGTTGATTTCCTGCCTGGTTCAGGTAAATAGAAATGGCAAAACCCGTGAAGAAAAACAATAAACCCACCACTAAGAAATCTCTTTTATCTTTTTTAATTTGATAAAGTAATCCCAGTAATCCTAAAATAAAAGGCAGGGCAAAAAGTTTATTATTGGCTTTATTGTGTTTTAAAGTATCGGGCATTGAGTTTTGATCGCCCAGACGGATTTTATCAAAAAATCCAATTCCGGTCTTCCAGTTTCCGTCTCTCACATTGCCCATATTGATTCCTTGTATATCATTTTGCTTTCCTGCAAAATTCCACATAAAGTAGCGCCAGTACATCCAGTTTATCTGGTAGCTCCAGAAGAACCCGATATTTTCTGCCATGGTGGGAGCCCGATCCCAATTGCCTTGCTGGTCTTTTTCTATCCCGGCCCAGGCCGCATAATAATCAGCATGTCCCTGGTCGTTACTCATATCCCACATGCGGGGGAAAAAATGTTTACTGCCGGGGGCATAGATGTATTCTATTTTACGACCGCTTTTTTCATATTTGCCATTGGCCTTCACATAGGTTTCTGTAATTTTAGAATCCTGTATTTCTGAGGTAAAATCCTGTCCGTATAAAATGGGCCAGTCGCCATATTGTTCACGGCTTACATAACCTACCAGGTTTACCGGGTTATCTACATTAAACATATCTACTGCCGGATCTGCATTGCTGCGAATAAGGGTGGTAAAGTAAGTAGAATATCCCAGCAGCATAAATACAAAACTCCACAATCCTAATTTTAAAAAATTCCAGCCTCTTTTTTCTGCTGTTCTTAAACCAAAATATACCAATACAGAAATTAATACGAAAAAGAATGCAAAGCCGGAGAAAAAAGGAAGCCCAAAACTATTTACAAATAATATATCCATATTACCGGCTCCTTTAATGCTCCATTGTATCACTGCTTTTTGTACCAGGCCGGTAATCAAACACCCGATTACAAAGGCCCAAAACGTACCCCAGTTAGTAACTTTATATCTTTTAAAATAATAAATAACCACCAATGCCGGAATGGTGAGCAGGTTTAGCAAATGAACCCCAATGGAGAGGCCCATCAAATAAAAAATAAGAATGATCCAGCGGTCGGCTTTAGTGAAATGCCCTTTAATACCTTGCTGTTGTTCTTCCGTAACATTGTGTTCCCATTTTAACATGGCCCAAAAAACCACGGCTGTAAAAAAAGATGAGAGGGCATAAACTTCACCTTCTACAGCGCTGTACCAAAAAGAATCAGAGAATGTATAGGCTAAGGCGCCCACCGCCCCTGCAATCATAATTCCAATAATATTTTCACGGGTAAGGTCACCGTCGTTTTTCTTTACCATTTTGCGGGCAAAGTGAGTAATGCTCCAGAATAAAAACAAAATGGTAAAACCGCTTGCTAACGCACTCATCAGGTTGATACCCGTAGCAGCATGATCGGGTCCGAAAGGAATCATAAATAAACGGCCAATCAGCACAAACAAAGGCGCACCCGGAGGATGCGGAATTTGTAATTTATAAGCGCTGGATGCAAACTCGCCACAATCCCATAAGCTGCCGGTAGCCTCCATGGTCATAATATATACCGCACATGCTATAAGGCAAACTGCCCAACCGGTAATGTTGTTAATGCGTTTAAAATTCATAATAGATATATATGATTAATAAGTGGGCAAATATAGGGATGTTTAGCTTTGGCAGGTTGCCGATTTTGTATTTTATATAATTTTTGGATTTACATATCAACTCTTCCCGGCAAGGCAGGTATTTTACGCTGGTATCTTTTATGCCCATGGCCATCTTATATTTGCGCTATCAAATGAAGAAAGCATTTATTCAATTACACATTGCTGTTTTTTTAGCAGGGTTTACTGCCATACTGGGAAAGTTAATTCAATTAAATGAAGGATTATTGGTTTTTTACCGGTTACTCATTGCCATCATTGTATTGGGTGGCCTGTTGCTGGTAAAGAAACAATTGCCCCGGTTGCCGGTAAAACAGATGTTGAAAATAGCATGGGTAGGCGTAATGGTTGCTTTTCATTGGGTCGCTTTTTACGGAAGTATAAAATACGCCAATGTATCTGTTGCCCTGGTATGTTTTTCTGCTACCGGTTTTTTTACCGCTTTATTAGAGCCTTTAATTCTGCGCCGTAAACCGGATATGGTAGAAGTAATACTGGGTTTACTGGTAATTGCCGGAATTATTATTGTATTTGATTTTCACCCGCATTATAAGCTGGGTATTTTATTTGGTATGGCAGCAGCAGTAGGTAGCGCAATTTTTCCTATTTTAAACAAGCAACTTTTACTGCAATTTACTCCCAAAGTTCTCACCTGGTATGAATTTGCTGCGGGGTTCCTGTTTCTCTGCCTGGTATTACCGGTTTATTTTATTTTTTTTCCACCTGCCTATTATTTGCCTACTGCCATGGACTGGCTCTGGCTCGCCTTATTGGCGGTCATTTGTACCATCATCATGTTTGATTTACAATTGCAAGCCCTGAAAAAAATTTCTGCTTTTACGGTAAATTTAAGCTATAACCTGGAGCCTGTATATGGGATCATTTTGGCTTTTTTTATTTTTGATGAAAGCAAGTTTTTACATATCCAGTTTTATATAGGTTTAGCGCTGATTTTATTATCCATTTTAATTAATAGCATACGCCAGTTCAGGAAGGCAAAAAAAGCTAAACTTATGGCAGCAGCTGCATAATGTATATCCTGTAAATAATACTACAAAGGTGGTGCAGCCTTTAATATTTTTGTATCTTTGAAACTGTAATGATCCCGGATTATCCGCATAAAATTTTTGGCGATAAGCGTAATTTTTATTGCTTGCTGTTAATGTCGCTTACGATAGGTCCTGTATCGGGTATCTAGTAACTTTTTTTATAAAAAGCTTTTTCTTTACCTAATCATTTTTTTAATTTCTATAATTTTTAAAATATGTCAAGTACAACAATACAACCAAAATCAAATGTAACACCGGTAGCAGATTTTCTGCCTTTATATGGAACTGATTATGTAGAATTTTATGTGGGCAATGCAAAACAGGCCGCCCATTTTTACAAAACCGCATTTGGTTTTCAGTCCTTAGCCTACAGTGGCCCCGAAACCGGGAATAAAGATTTTGCAAGTTATGTGATCAGGCAAAATAAATTAACTTTTGTACTGACTACCCCCATACGATCAGACAATGCTGTTGCAGAACATATACGGGTACATGGTGATGGCGTAAAATTTTTAGCGCTTAAAGTAGAAGATGCTGCAGATGCCTGGAAGCAAACCACCCAAAGAGGAGGAAAAAGTTTTAAAGAACCCGAAACGCTTACTGACCCGGATGGGGAAGTCGTAATGAGTGGTATTCATACCTACGGCGATACGGTTCATCTTTTTATAGAAAGAAAAAATTATAATGGCATTTTTTTACCCGGGTATGTAAAATGGGAAACTCAATATAACCCTACCGAAACAGGCTTGCAATATGTAGATCATTGTGTAGGCAATGTAGGTTGGAACCAAATGAATCCCTGGGTAAAGTTTTATGAAGATGTAATGGGCTTTAAAAATATTTTAAGTTTTGATGATAACGATATATCAACAGAATACTCTGCGCTGATGAGTAAAGTAATGAGTAATGGCAATGGCTATGTAAAGTTCCCGATAAATGAACCGGCCGAAGGAAAAAAGAAAAGCCAGGTAGAAGAATATTTAGAGTTTTATAATGGGGAAGGAGTACAGCATGTTGCCTTAGCCACAAATAATATTATTGAAACCGTTACTGCATTAAAAAACAGGGGTGTAGAATTTTTAAAAATTCCCGCCTCTTATTACGCCGATGTGCTAAGCCGGGTAGGGCATATTGACGAAGACCTGGAGCCTTTACAAGAACTGGGTATTTTAATTGACAGGGATGATGAAGGGTACCTGTTACAGATATTTTCAAAACCATTACAAGACAGGCCAACTGTTTTCTTTGAAATCATACAACGTAAAGGCGCAAAGAGTTTTGGTAAAGGAAACTTTAAAGCCCTGTTTGAATCTTTAGAAAGAGAACAGGCATTAAGAGGAAATCTGTAGATTATATTCTCCTGTTTATTTTTGCTGTTTCCTTTATTTGAAACAGCATTTTTTATTGTTTTATGGGAATCAGTCCCCGTATTCCCATATCAATTACAGTATCTCCATTGGCCGGGTCAAAAAGGCCATTGGTATCATTATCTTTCCATTCAAAACTTTTATTGGTAGATAAAGAAACGGTAATAAAAACATCCTGGGTTTCATTACCGGATATAATTAAAGGGGATGCAAATTTGCCGGTTACCACGCAGGAACCAGCCGGAACCGGCGAGGTATTAAATATCGGGTTTGGTACTGTGGTAGCACCGGGAGGAGCTTGCCCGGTTTGAACAAATCCATACCCCAATAAACCGGTTTCAAAAGCCCAGTACCCCTGTAATCTGTTCCCATTTACTGTTACAATACTGTCTTTTATTTTATATTGGTGAATATAAGTATTGTAACCAATAAAAGAAGCAATGGTAGCATCTGTCATCATACCCGCTACATGTACTGAAACGGTATAATTTTGATAAGCTAATGAAACCCTAAGCCATTCATAAGAACCCGGGGCAAAATCTTTTATGGGTACAGCTAAAAATTCCTGGTTATTCCCTGCAAAATGAGATTGATTAAAATCTATTGCAGTAGCGCCACCTGTATTTACTTCTGGCGCATGATATAATACCTGGCCACTGCCAAGAGGAGTATATGCAGAAGGAGCCAGTTCTACATAATGAGCGCTCATACTGTTAAACCGGGGACTTTGGGCTGCATGGCCTGCAGCTACATTTACAGGTTCACCAAATCCGTTCAGGCGAACCTGGGTAGAATCGAATGTAAACAGGAAATGTATTTTTACTTGATCAGCATTTTCATCTGCTGCTTTTTTACAGCCTAAAAAAGGAAAGACCAGGATAATGGCCCAAAGCAAATTTTTCATACAGGTGAGTTTTCTTTAAAAATAATATTTGCACACTACTAAAGTGTTTCCAATATGTTAATTACCTGCTGAACCATTTGAGGGCTTATACCCAGGTGCGTTACAATTCTTACCTGGGCAGCAGAAATAGGGATGGTGAGGATATTGTTTTGCTTGAGTATTTCCACAAACTGCTTCGCTGTATACCGGCCCATTACATCAAAAATGATAATATTTGTATCTACCGGTAATACCTTTCCCACAAATTCTTTTTGTATGAGAATTTCTGCTATTTGTTTGGCATGATCATGATCCTGGGCTAAACGGCCGATATTGTTTTCCAAAGCAAAAATTCCGGCTGCCGCCAGGTAACCAGCCTGCCTCATTCCGCCTCCCATCACTTTACGTACACGGCGGGCACGTTTAATAAATTCCTTTGGCCCTATTAACATACTGCCTACCGGCGCACCCAATCCCTTGCTTAAACATACAGAGATACTATCAAATAAATTGCCGTAAAATTTAGGATCTTCATGGTTTGCAACCAATGCATTAAATAAGCGGGCTCCATCTAAATGAAGTTTTAAATTATTTTGCAGGCATACTTCTTTTATTTCCTGTAAATCGGTTTGGTTATAGCAGGCACCGCCACCCCGGTTTGCCGTATTTTCTAAACTTACTAAGCTTGAATGGGCCCGGTGTATATCATGTGGATTGATAGCCGCTTTTACCTGGTCGGCATTTACCAGGCCACGGTTTCCCTGGATCGTTTTCACCTGGCAGCCACTATTAAAAGCAATGCCCCCCGCTTCATAATAATAAACATGGCTGTTAAATTCGCAGATAACTTCATCACCGGGATTTGTATGGCATTTAATAGCAACCTGGTTTGCCATGGTTCCACTTGGGCAAAATAAAGAGGCATCCATCCCGAAAATTTCTGCAACAAATGCTTCCAGTTGGTTTACACTGGGGTCTTCGCCAAAAACATCATCACCCACAGGGGCTTGCATCATGGCCTGTAACATGGGGGGTGTGGGAATCGTAAATGTGTCGGAGCGTAAATCAATTATCATTTTACAAAAATAGGGATGTATTATTCAGAAATTTTGAATTAATTAGGGTTCTCTTAACAACTTTTCATCATCAAAATGCATCTAATTTAAAATCGGTTCATTAATTACAGCAGCTATTCTTATTCACCATTTATCCAATTTTTTCGATATAATTATGATTTACGGTATCTGTAATGTAACTTTGCCATGATTTTGTAGAATATTTGCCTGAAACTCCTTATTTTACAACTTCATTGCTTTTGGATTGATATTTTATTACACTCACGCACAACACTTTACACATGAGGCAACTTAAAATCGCTACCCAGATTACAAACAGGGATTCCCAGGCCGTTGAAAAATACCTGCAGGAGATCTCTAAAATATCGATGATTACCCCAGAAGAAGAAACCATCCTGGCCCAAAAGATAAAAATGGGCGATCAGCGTGCTTTAGACAAATTAGTACAGGCAAATCTTCGTTTTGTGGTATCGGTTGCCAAACAATATCAGCACCAGGGACTTTCTTTAAGCGATTTAATTAATGAAGGAAACCTGGGTTTAATTAAAGCCGCTCAGCGTTTTGATGAAACGAAAGGATTTAAATTTATTTCGTATGCTGTTTGGTGGATCCGTCAATCTATTTTACAGGCACTTGCCGAACAAGGCCGCCTGGTTCGTTTACCCCAAAATAAAATTGGTACATACAACAAAGCCAATAAAGCCTATATGGCTTTTGAGCAGGAACATGAAAGAGAACCCTCTACCGAAGAGCTTGCCGAACTTTTAGAAATGAGTGAAACCGAAATCAATAATATCTTTCAAAGTAATACCCGTCATACTTCTTTAGATGCTCCCGTACATGAAGCAGAAGATGTGGCCATGGGCGATTTACTGAAGGGCGGAGCAGAAACAGATGAAGATGTGATGCACGATTCATTAAAAAATGAAATTCGCCGGGTATTAAAATCATTGAGCCCAAGAGAGGCAGAAATTGTAAATGCTTATTTTGGCCTGGATGGTGAAAACGGTGTTACCGTAGAACAGATTGGCCAGAAATATGATTTAACAAAAGAAAGAATTCGCCAAATTAAAGAAAGAGCTATTAAACGTTTACAAAAAGCCCGCTATAGCGGCGCTTTAAAAGCATATTTAGGTTAATACATACCTCATCCTGTTTTTAAAAGCTTCGGGTTATCCCGAAGTTTTTTTTATCTATTTTTTTTAAATGAATTGTACAACCCTGTACATCAAAAGCAGGTTTTACAGCCTGCATTTAATTACAAGTTAAGACGATATTATTACCTGGATTTAATCTTATAAAAAATGAATTCCCCACATTGCTGAATAATCCCCTAAAAACACTTTAAAACCCGTAATTTTGCGCCCTAAAACACGGGAAATCGTTTATGAAGAATATCCGGAATTTTTGCATCATCGCACATATAGATCATGGAAAAAGTACCCTGGCAGACCGGTTACTGGAATTTACCAAAACGGTAAGCGAAAGGGATATGCATGCCCAGGTACTGGATGATATGGACCTGGAAAGGGAAAAAGGGATTACCATAAAAAGCCATGCCATTCAAATTGATTACCCGTATAACAATGAAAGATATACCCTTAACCTGATTGATACACCCGGCCATGTGGATTTTAGTTATGAAGTAAGCCGGGCACTTGCGGCTTGTGAAGGTGCATTGCTTTTGGTAGATGCTACACAAGGCATACAAGCCCAAACCATCAGCAATTTATACCTCGCTTTAGAAAATGACCTGGAAATAATTCCGGTTATTAATAAAATTGATATGGAAGGTGCCATGATCCCGGAAGTAAAAGACCAGATCATAGAATTAATCGGCTGTAAAGATGAAGATATTTTATTGGCCAGCGGAAAAAGCGGCATCGGTATCCAGGAAATTTTAGAAGCTATTGTAAAACGCATCCCTGCTCCCAAAGGCGACCCCAATGCACCTTTACAAGCCTTGATTTTTGATAGCGTTTTTAATAGCTTCCGTGGTATTATTGTGTACTACCGCATTTTTAATGGCAGTATAAAAAAGGGTGATAAAGTAAAATTCTTTAGCACCGAAAATGAGTATGAGGCTGATGAAGTAGGGATATTAAAACTAGGAATGAGTGTGCGTGATTCCGTGCAATGCGGCGATGTAGGCTATATTATTACGGGCATTAAAAATGCAAAAGAAGTAAAAGTAGGAGATACCCTTACCACCGTGCAAAACCCTACCCATGAAAGAATTGACGGCTTTGAAGATGTAAAACCGATGGTATTTGCCGGTATTTATCCCGTAAATACAGATGAGTTTGAAGAACTGAGAGATTGTATGGAAAAATTACAGCTCAATGATGCTTCGCTTACGTTTGAGCTGGAAACCTCCAAAGCACTGGGTTTTGGTTTTCGCTGTGGGTTCCTGGGATTATTGCACATGGAAATCATACAGGAAAGATTAGAAAGGGAATATAACCAAACCGTAATAACTACGGTACCCAACGTAAGTTTTATTGCTTATACCACAAAGGGAGAAATCATCCAGGTAAATAATCCTGCTGAAATGCCCGACCCAAGCCGCACAGAGCGTATTGAAGAACCTTTTATAAAAGCACAGATCATTAGTAAGCCGGAATATATTGGAAATATTATGACGCTTTGTATGAATAAGCGGGGCATGCTCATACATCAAAGTTATTTAACAACTACCCGGGTTGAACTCCAGTTTGAAATACCACTTACCGAAATTGTTTTTGATTTTTATGATAAATTAAAATCACAAACCCGGGGCTATGCCTCTTTTGATTACCACAGGATTGATAACCGGGAAAGTGATATCGTAAAAATGGACATCTTACTCAATAACGAAAAAGTAGATGCCCTCAGTGCATTGATCCACCGGGGTCGGGCGCAGGAATTTGGCCGCAAACTCTGTGAAAAATTAAAAGAACTTTTACCCCGCCAGCAATTTCAAATAGCCATACAAGCCGCTATTGGAGCTAAAGTAATAGCCAGGGAAAATATAAGCGCCATGCGAAAAGATGTTACTGCAAAATGCTATGGTGGGGATATAAGCCGTAAACGTAAATTATTGGAAAAACAAAAAGAAGGTAAAAAGCGGATGCGGCAAATTGGTAATGTAGAAATTCCCCAGGAAGCATTTTTAGCTGTTTTAAAATTAGATGAATAAGTAAAGGGAGTATTCCCTTTTGGCAAAAAAGGAGGAGGCCATACAGGTATGAAAATTTTTCCTGCATCCACATTAGATCAATTAGAATTTAATAAAGTAAAAAGTTTACTTGCCGGGCATTGCCGTACTGAGTTTGCTGTACAAAAAGCCACACAACTAAGAATCCACACCCAGGTACATTTTATAGAAAGGGCCCTGCAGCAAACCCATGAATTTAAATCGCTTTTACAAACAGCCCAATATTTTCCCAACGATTTTGCAAAAAATATAAAGCGGGAATTAAAGTTGCTGGGCATACCCGGCGCCACCTTAAGTGCAGAACAGTTTATCGCTCTTAAAAAACTGGCAGAAAATACGCAACAGGTTTTTCGGTGGTTCGATGATGATCACCGCCAGGCATATCCTGCTTTGGCACAGGTGATAGAAGGAACCTATTATGAGAAAGCAATCAAAGAAATGATTGAGGGTGTATTAGATGATGGGGGTGAAGTAAGAGACAGCGCCAGCACGGAACTGGCAGAAATCCGGATGAAACTATATAGGAAACGGAATGAACAAAGGCGCCTGTTTGATAAAATCGTTTCACGGCTCAACAAACTTGGTTACCTCACCGATATTGAAGAAAGTTTTATGAATGGCCGCCGGGTATTAGCGGTGTTTGCTGAACAGAAAAGATTGGTAAAAGGGGTGTTGCACAGTGAGAGCGAAAGCAGGCGTACCAGTTTTATTGAACCGGAAGAAACCACAGAGATCAATAACGAAATATTTTCATTAGAATATAAAGAAGAAAAAGAAATCACCCGCATCTTACAAGAACTTACCAAACGATTGGCCGTGTTTTCAACTTTGCTGAATCAATATTTTATCCTGGCGGGTGAATTTGATTTTATAAGAGCCAAAGCTTTATTGGCCCTGGATATAAACGGACATTACCCCATGGTAAAAGATAAAGCCCACATTCATTTGGTAAATGCCTGTCACCCTTTATTGTATTTATATAATTCCCGGGCAGGTAAATCCACTATACCCTTATCGCTTACCCTGGATGCAGAAAAAAGAATCCTGGTGATCAGTGGCCCCAATGCAGGTGGCAAAACGGTAACCCTTAAAACCGTGGGCCTCTTGCAAATTATGTTACAGGCCGGATTATTGGTGAGTGCCAGCCCGCAAAGTGAATTTGGTATTTTTAAGCAACTTTTCATTCATATGGGTGACGAACAAAACCTGGAGTTTGAACTGAGTACCTATTCATCCCACCTGACCAATATGAAATATTTTATTGAAAATGCAAATGGCAAAACTCTTTTTTTTATTGATGAATTGGGGAGTGGGAGCGACCCCAGCCTGGGTGGCGCTTTTGCAGAAGTGATTATGGAAGAGTTGGCTTATAAACATGCATTGGGTATAGTTACTACGCATTACCTCAATTTGAAAGTAATGGTCGGGCGGGTAAAAGGAATTATAAATGGCGCCATGCAGTTTGATGAACAAAAATTAGCGCCCCTTTATAAACTGCTGGTGGGCAAACCCGGGAGTTCATATACATTTTCAATTGCCGAACGTATTGGCCTCCCACAAAAATTAATAAGCCGGGCACGCAGGCTTGTGGATGAAAATCATTTTACTTTAGATACCCTATTAAACCGAACCGAACAAGATTTGCAGCAGATTGATAAGGAAAAAGACACTTTGGCTAAATTGCTGAAAGAAAATGAAAGATTGAAGCATGATATGCAAATGGTGATAAATAAAGAATTACATCGCCAGCAGGTAGAAAAATTAAAATACCAGAATCATTTATCAGAAGAAAAAATACATTACCTCAAAGACATGGAACGGCGGTTAAAAGCCCTGGTAATAGAATGGCGAAAATCAGAACAAAAAGAGGATGTTATAAAAATGATCCATGCCTTACTTTTTAAACAAAAAGATAAAATGGTAGTGGAAAAAAATCAAAAAAAATTAAATGAAAAATATATCGAAATTGGAGGTACTATACAAATTGGCCAAAAAGTAAAAATGAAAAATAACCGCTCTGTGGGTATTGTTAAAGAAATGAGGGGTAAAAAAGCAATATTGCAGGTAGGCGCCGTTCCCATAACAGTGAATATCACCGACCTGGTAGCCATTGCAGATAAACCGGTTTCTTAAAATTTCCTGATTTTTGAAATAAAGTCCGTTTACTTTTATTAGTTTAGTTTCATGAAAATAAAAAACAATACTTTCCTCGTTGCTTTTTTACTCATCCTGTCAGTAATCCTTTTTTCTGCTGCGATACCTTACCGGGATGGGTTTAAAAATTTACAGGTGCTCCCGAAAAATATTTCTGAAAAAAAATTAGATGATATAATGCACCAGTTTAACGAAGGCCTTGCCGTAAACTGTGAATACTGCCATGTGAGAGATAGTAAAACAGGCCATATGGCTTTTGAGCTGGATGATAAACCCGAAAAGGATATGGCCCGGGGCATGATAAAACTTACGGATAGTATTAATTACACTTATTTTAGGCAGTATGATAAAGATAGCATGCTGGTATGGAGAGTAACCTGCTATACCTGCCACCACGGCGATCCTTATCCCGATGCCAATAAACCTGCCAAGCCAATCAACCTGCTTAACGGCAATTAATTTAATGCCCTGTTTTGGTGTTCTGCCTTATAATGTATAATTTACACATTAAAGGCGCTAACCTTTTTAGGAAGCCGGGAATTTCTACCCTGTAAAAGCCAGGCAATTTATTGTGTACCGGATAAATTTTACGTCAATGATAAAACGTTTACTTTTTTCACTGTCCTTTTTATTTTTATTAAAACCCCTTTTTTCGCAACAAGTATTCATGCAAGGCTGGTATTGGGATTATCCAAAAACAGCCAATGGGTATAGCTGGGCAGATACTTTAAGATTAAAAGCGGCATCATTAAAACAAGCGGGTATTACCCATATATGGTTTCCGCCGCATGCTGTAGCCAGTTTTGGAACCAATAGCAACGGTTACGATCCAAAAGATTTATTTATTGGAGATCAAACAACGGGCCTGGGTACACGGCCTTCTTTAAATGCCATGCTGGCTGAGTTTACGGCACAAGGAATTGCACCTGTTGCCGATGTAATCTTTAATCACCGGGATGGCGGAAGTGCAGAAAACAACCCGGCTGTAAAAAGTTATATCACCAATTATTATACAGCAGCCAAAGAACCCTTTCCATCTGACCGGTATCGTTGCATTTTACCTTTAGGCGGAAGTTCCGGAAACGGGGCTGGTGATTATTATTTTAAATTAAGTTCTAAAAGCGGTGATGCTCGTTTTAATGCTTATCAATATAAATTGTATTTGCAAACGAACCGGGTGGGTTATGCCGGTCTTCCTGCCACTACAGAAACAGAACCCAATGGCGGGGGCGATTGTGGCCAGGGAGACAATAGCATTACCCTGGGCAGGGATATGATTGTAAATATTGAAAACGGAACTTCTTGTGGTACCGATGAATTTAAACTGAGTTTAACAGCCGGGGATTTTTATGCTGCCGGGGATACCATTTTTATTTATTTGAATAATACAGGTGGTTATTCTGATCACCGGATATATGGTTTATGGAGTAGCAGCCGTAGTGCCGATATTGTAAACGACATCCAATATCAAACTTATACCAACTTCAGTAATATGCCCAGCGGGCGGGGGCAAATGAATTTTGAATTTTTTAAACCCAACTCTGCAAATGCAGCTACCACCTATCTTTCCGGGGATTGGGATGGGATGTATTTTTTTTATGACTACGACCAGTTTCAAAAAAGATCAAAAGATACATTGATCAATTATGCTAAATGGAATTGGACTGACCTGGGTGTACGTGGATTTAGAATGGATGCCGTAAAACATTTTACACCTGAGTTTGTGGGCGATATGCTGGATAGTTTACATGATGCCGGTATGGATCCATCAATGGTAGTGGGAGAGTGGTACAGTACCAATACCGGTGAATTAAATGGCTGGATCAACAGTGTAAAATCATATATGAACCCTGCTACACAGGCAGCCATTCATCCAAAAATATTTGATTTTGCACTTAGAGAAAACTTGCGCCAGGCATGTGATAATCCCGGGTTTGATAGTCGCAATATTTTTAATGGAAGCCTACGAGATGCAGCAGGCACCAGTGGTTTTAATGTTGTAAGTTTTGTAAATAATCATGATTTTAGAGATGGCTCAGGCTTTGCATCCTTAATAAGAAATAACCCCATTTTAGCCTACGCTTATATTCTTACCAATAACCAGGTGGGCGTGCCCACTATCTTTTACCCGGATTATTACGGTTACCCGGCTCCGGCCGGTGGGCTATATGCCTACCATCCTACCCATTTGCCTCCCTATAAACCTGAAATAGATGCTTTAATAAAAGTATTGCAAACTTATATCAATGGGTCTCCCTCGGTAGATTATTTAAACCGGTTTGGTACAGCATACGCTTCTAATTACATACAAGGCAGTGCCGATAAAGCTTTAATTTACCAATTACAGGGCTTTGCCGGAAATGGAAATAAAGATGTACTGGTAGCCATCAACTTGGGTTCAGGCACTTTACAGGTAGATCATGCGATTAATACAAGGGGCGGTTTAATTCCGCAGGGAACCCGGTTTACAGATATTTTGGGCCGCTCGGCTTATCCCTATCAAATTGTAAATGCAGCTTCACAAGTTTATTTTGAATTGCCTCCTTACAGCTATTCAGTATGGGTACAGGGCGATGATCCTGTTTTGCCCATTACCGGTTTGCTGTTTACTGCTACGGCCAATAAAAATGAAGCGATACTCAATTGGCAAATACAGGAAAATGAAACAGCCGCTTACTTTGAAGTACAGCGGAGTTTGGATGGCATTCATTATACTACATTGAATCAGGTAACTGCCCATGCCAAAAATGGAATGGAGCAATATCATTTTATTGATGAAAACCCGGCCTTTAATACAGCTCTTCTCTACCGCATTAAAATAACAGATAAAACCAATAAATATGGTTATTCTGATATCCGGATGCTACGGTTTGCAAATCCGGGATTAGTGGTAAAATTATTGGGGAACCCGGTGCAAAATAATTTGCAACTACAATTTAAAAATGACCAGGCACAAAAAATATATATTTCAGTATATAATGATAAAGCCCAAAAACTTTTGCATGAGGAAATAAATATAAATGCCGGTAATACGAGCAGGAATATTTTACTTGGCAAATGGCCGGCCGGCAATTATCACTGCCTTATACAAACGCAGCAGGGTACAAAACAAACTATTCAATTCAGTAAATTAAATGGTTATTAAAAAAGGCATTTAATATTTCCTGGGGAAAGCTTATTTTTTAAAAAAGGATTGAGTTGCTTTATTCGATCCCTGGCTTAATACAAGCTGGTATTGGCCTGTAGCAAGATGGGAGAGATTAGGAATAATGAAAATATTTTCTCCTTTTGCTGCCACCCGGTTTATTTTGAGTACTAATTTACCCGCTGCATCTATCACTTGTATCGTTGTGTTTTGTTGTTGAACACTTGTAAATACGATCTTCAATTCATCTGTAACGGGGTTGGGATAAACCAGCATCCATTCGCTGCCTTTATTTTTTAACCGGAGTTTGATGACCGGTGAAAAATTCATTCTTCCATCTGCATCTATCATCGCTAATCGGTAGTAAAGGGTATTGACCGCTGTGAGAAAATGATCGGTATATTGATATGTTTTAGTATTTGCCATATTCCCCGTTGCCTCTATTTGTGTAATATCAATAAAATGAACAGCATCTTCGCTTCTTTGCAGCACATAATTCCTGCAATTTATTTCCTGGGCAGTTACCCATTGCAGCAAAGCTGTATTATTGGGAAGCAAAGCAGCAGAAAAAGAAATCAGTTGAACCGGAACAGGGCCGCCGGTTGCGCCCATAACGGCCGTGCTTTGATCGATAAATTCAATACCGGAAAAAGTAGAAGCGCTCACCGTACCTGTATTGATAACCGATGCAGGAGTAGCCGGTGCCCTTACTTTAAATTTCACCTGGTAGGTATTCCCCGGAACTAAAATGCCGCCTTGATTATTGGTAGCACCCTGGCCCATATAGAATTTTACAAACTGGCGGTTACCTGCTATTCCGGTGTATGACATATCTGCCAAGTCCTGTTCATCAGTTTGTACCCCTTCAACTACACCCGGGCCATCGGTAACCAGCATAGACCCGGGAATATATGTACAATTGGCAGGAATGGTATCTACTATAAAAACACGGTAAGCATTGGTGCTGGCAATTTGTTTTCCACTTAAAGTATAATTTAGAATTTCGTTCGCACCGGCCATTTGATCACCATCGCTATCCTGTACGGTTTTATGAATGGTAACGGTAGGTGATTTCATTCGGATAGAAAAAGCAAACATACTCGGAAAATACTGATCTGCTTCTGTACCAAAATCAATAGTTACAGAATTTGCATTGGGTTGTATGCCATAACCAATCCCTACATTTATTTCGTCGATATCAATTCCCATTTGGTTAAAATAATCCGGCGTTTTGGTATGTACATAGTCTCCATTTTTTGTAATACTTCCATTCCAAAAATTGTCCGGGGGATTCGTAATATTTGTAACGGTAACATTATTTACTCTTAAATAATCACCAGCGGGGTTTGTACTTGTGGCGCCTAAATTGCCATCACCTTCCCAGCTCATTGCCGTCATTACCGCATCTTGGGCAGTTAAAGGGTTTTCAGGAACATTTAACCCCGTTAAATTTACCTGCAGGTTGCTAGGCAAGCCATTATTATTAAAAACCTGGTAATATCCATCGTAAATGCGGATACTATTAAGCGGTGCATTACTGTTTTGATAGGCAACAACCATACACCAGCCTGCATAATTACCGCCACTGCCTACATAACCTGTGCTGGCAGGCACATTGGCAACGGTATAATTACCCGAACCCAAATCCTGAATATAGGGGGTAATATCCGCATAAGCCTGGTAAATAGTTTCCGTATCGGTAACCTGGAAAATATCTACAGCATTTTGGGCAGCGAGTATGGGAACATAGGTTCCGTTCGTATTTTTTATCAATACTTTTCTAAGTGTATCCGTTGATAGGGTAAGTGCATAATTTGAAATGCGGCCGCCCCAATACAAACGGGCAAATTTTATGGTATTGTTTCCGGCCGGTAAAATAAGTTGAGCAGCGCTGGAGTTGTAGGTATTTGTATTTACATCAATATCTATAAATTGCATATTTGAAAAATCATTCCCATAAATTGTATTCCCGATGCCCCCGGCACTGTTTAAAGGGTTGGCAATATCATTCATTTGAAAAGTATCGGGCATATTGGTAAACGCATCTATAATATGCATTGAACTATTTCCAAGAACAGTTGTATTTCCTTTTATATTGGCAGAATAAACCAATGCGTATGGCCTGATGGCATTTTGGGCCTGTACCATCAATGGCCCCACGAGGCAGGTGAAGTAAAGAAAGTATTTGATGATCCTCATTACTAAAGTTAAGGTGATGATGAGGAATTTCTGAGGATATATTCGTTTCTATCGGGTAACTTGAAATGGCCGCTTACAAATTTGGTGAAAATTTATCAAAATTCAAACAAGTACCGTCATTATTAAGCCGGCATGTAAAATCCCGAGCAACGTATGCTATTCGGGTTTCTTGAGTTTATCTTTAAATACAGCCCTCACTTTATCTACTTTTGGTTTTATCACCAACCGGCAATAGGGTTCTTCGCCGTTTTCATTATAATAATTCTGATGATAGTTTTCTGCTTTGTAAAAATGGGTAAAGGGTTCTATAGCCGTAACAATAGGAGCATCAAAAGCGCCGGCGCTGTCTAATTTTTCTTTGTATTGGGTAGCCAGTTGTTTTTGTTTATCATTGTGGTAAAAAATCACACTCCGGTACTGGGGGCCAATATCATTTCCCTGTTGGTTTAACGTAGTGGGGTCATGAGTTTTCCAAAACACTTCAAGTAATTCATCAAAACTTATTTTGGCAGGGTCGTATTCAATATTTAAACATTCGGCATGGCCGGTGGTTCCGGTACATACTTGTTTATAAGTGGGATAGGCAACCTGGCCGCCACTGTAGCCACTTTCTACTTTTACAACACCTTCTAATTGCTGAAAAACAGCTTCTGTACACCAAAAACACCCGTTTCCAAAAGTTGCTGTTTCCGTATTAACAGGTGTATTGTGGGCAGCGCTGCTGTTTTGCATCTTGCTTGTATTTTGCGCATGGCAGCTAAAGTGCAATGCAGGTATAAAAATAAAGAGGAGATAAAAAATTGAATTTTTCATTTGTTCACAAAGTACAAAATAGGATGTTAAGAAATTTTCAATTTTTACATGATTATTGAATTACAATTTGGGTAATCACTTTTTCTCCCAGCGCTTCATTTACCCTTTGTATAATTAAATCTTTTTGATAGAGTAACTCATTTTTTAATGGTGCCACCTGCGATGTTATATACAAAGTACTGCCTGCAATCTTTAAACTATCGGTGTATTTGGCGATGGTTTTGCCCATTATGGTTTCCCATATTTCATCAATTTGTGCCGCTTGCACACCCGTTTTAAGACGGCTTTTATTTAAAAACTGTTTTATGGCATCCTGTAAAGAAATTTCTCCCATCCGGTAAAGTTAAAATTTATAATTCTATAATCGTTCCTTGCACCTGCAATAGTTCAAATGCCTGTTCCAGCCTGCTTTTATGGGTATCTGTAATAAATACCTGGCCGCCACCTTCCCGGCATACTTCTTCTAAAAGATTTTGAATACGGTTGTTATCCAATTTTTCAAATACATCATCTAATAACAGTAATGGACTAAACCCTTTATATTTTTTTATGAGTTCAAACTCTGCCAGTTTTAACGCAAACAATAAACTTTTACGTTGCCCCTGAGAAGCGATGGCTTTAAAGGGCTGGCCCAAGTAAGAAAAACTAAGATCATCCTTATGAATACCGGACAAGGTGCGCTGCATAAATAAATCTTTTTCCCTGTTTTTCTTTAACAGCGCTTCCAAGCTGCATGCAATTAAATCACTCTCATATTGAATTATGATCTTTTCGTGGGTACCACTAATGGTTTCATATAAATTACCGATTAAAGGCAAAAGTTCATTTGTAAAAGCCCGTCTTTTTTCAAAAACCTGTTTACAGGGTAATGCCAGTTGCTCATCTAATACTTGCATCAGCAATTCGTTTTGCTGAATAGACTGGTTGAAATTTTTAAGTAAACTATTGCGTTGCAGCAATATCTTATTATAATTCATAAGATGTTGCATATAATCCGTATCCAGTTGGCAAAGAATGGTATCTAAATATTTTCGCCGGTTAATGCTGCCGCCGGTAATAATTTCAATATCGTCTGGCGCAACCATTACTGCCGGAAGCAGGCCAATATGCTGGCTAAGCTTTTCATAAACCACTCCGTTTAAAGAAAGTTCTTTCCTGCCATCCCTGTTAATGCATATTAATTGATACAGCTTGTCTGCCTGCTGAAACTGCGCTTCTAACCGGAATCCATTTTTGCCAAACCCCGTATTCAGGCTGTCAGTAGGGGTAAAATAGCTTTTTGTAAAGCAACAATAATAAATTGCATCCAGCAAGTTGGTTTTTCCTTTTCCATTTAGCCCACTAATGCCAGTGGCAGTTTGAGGGAACTCAAAGCTGTTTATTTCGTAATTTTTAAAATGGGTGATGGTAAGCTTTTTTAAATACAGCATAAGCCTGCAAAGGTAACATTGCATTGCCCTTTCCCCATGGGGATCGCTAAAAATTGTTTGTAATAACCAAAATGGATTTTAATACAGTTTTTCCAGGATAATTACAGTTGAACTTCTCAAGCGATTTACCTATATTTGCACCCTAAAATTTAAAGGCCTTGGCTACAAAATTTTCAAAAGAAACCTACTTATACTGGTACGAATTAATGTTACTCTTGCGCAAGTTTGAAGAAAAAACGGGGCAATTGTACGGAATGCAAAAGATTCGGGGTTTTTGTCATTTATATATTGGCCAGGAAGCCATTGCAGCAGGCTGTATGACGGCCACTACGCCCGATGATAAATTCATTACCGCTTATCGTGACCATGGGCTGGCTATTGCCAAAGGGGTAAGCGCTAAATCCTGTATGGCTGAATTATATGGCAAAGCCACAGGCTGCAGCAAAGGAAAGGGGGGAAGCATGCACTTTTTCGGGTTAAAAGAAAATTTCTTTGGAGGTCATGGAATTGTAGGGGCACAAATAGGAACCGGAGCCGGCCTGGCATTTGCAGAACAATATAAAGGTACCCAACATGTAGTTCTTTGCTTTTTTGGAGATGGTGCAGCCAGGCAGGGTATTCTGCATGAAACCTTTAATATGGCCATGAACTGGAAATTACCCGTAGTATTTATTTGCGAAAATAATAATTACGCCATGGGTACTTCTGTATCTCGTACCAGCAATGTACCCGATATTTATAAATTAGCCGATGCCTACGATATGCCCGGTGATGCTATTGATGGCATGAGCCCCGAAGATGTGCATAATGGTATTTTAAGAGCCGTAAACAGGGCCAGGGAAAAAGGCGGGCCTACCTTACTTGAAATTAAAACTTATCGCTACAAAGGCCACAGTATGAGCGATCCGCAAAAATATCGTACGAAGGAAGAAGTAGAATCCTATAAACAAAAAGATCCTATTGAGCATGTATTAGGAGTTCTTACAAAAACGTATAAAGTAACTGAATCAGAAATAGAAACCATTAACGACAGGGTGAAAGCGGAAGTAGAAGAATCTGTAA
The DNA here is from genome assembly GCA_001898465.1 of Sphingobacteriales bacterium 39-19. GTDB lineage: Bacteria > Bacteroidota > Bacteroidia > Chitinophagales > Chitinophagaceae > Ferruginibacter. The sequence continues at coordinate 226,788 of MKTX01000017.1, forward strand.
AATTTGCAGAAGAAAGCCCTTGGCCCGATGATGATGAATTACTGAAAGATGTATATATACAGGAAGATTATCCTTTTATTGTAGACTAATTTTTTATACCATTGCCCCAAAAAACAAACATGGCAATATTCCCGAATAAACATTCAAAATAAAATGGCAGCTAAGAAACCGACAACAGCAACACATGAAGCGAATATAACATTAGATAAAACCCTTCATTTTTGGAGCAAATACAATAAACTCATCATTTATATCGGCGTTGCCGTAATAGCAGCCCTGGCTGCATTTTTTGCGTATAATAAATTTGTAAAAGAACCCAAAGAAGAGAAAGCTGCTGAAATGATCTTTCCGGCGCAAAGCCTTTTCGATAAAATGGCAAATTCTGACTTTAGTAAAGATTCAGTAAATATATTATTAAACGGCGGTACTTTACCCGATGGTTCGGCGGTAACAGGCTTACTTAAGATAATGAATAACTATTCCGGTACCGAATCAGCAAACCTGGCTGCTTATATGACGGGTGCCAGTTACCTGCAAATAAAAGAATTTGATAAAGCCATCAAATATTTAAAAGAATTTAGCAGCCATGGTGCCAGGCAGGTAGAAAGCAAAGCCAACCTTATGCTGGGACATGCTTATGCCGAAAAAAAGAATGTAAACGAAGCCTTAAGCTATTATAAAAAAGCAGCTTCTGTAAATGATAAAGACGAAACCATGGCGCCCACGGCATTGATGATTGCAGCCAATTATGCCGAAAGCCAAAACAATTCCGCAGAAGCCATCAGCCTTTTTAAACAAGTGAAAGATAAATATCCCACTTACCCCAGTGTAGCCAGTGGCGAAATAGATAAACACCTTGCCAAACTGGGTGTGTTAGAATAAGAAACCGAACATAAAAAATGGCTTTAGTCAATAAAAATATTTTTGAAATAACAGGCATCTCTTTACCGGAAGATGCCTGTGTTGTAATTGTACGAACTGCATGGAACGAGCCGATAGTGAATAAACTGGAACAGGGATGCGCAGATGTTTTAAAAAAACAAAACGTACCCTATAAAATAATCACAGTACCCGGCGCTATTGAAATCCCATTTGCCATTCATACCTATTGGGCACATTCGATAGATGGGTTTGTACAAAAACCGTCGGCCTTTATTGCCCTGGGATGCGTGATACTGGGAGATACCCCACACTTTGAATACGTTTGCCGCTCCGTAACAGACGGCATTACCCGGCTCAATACTTCATTACCGGTACCATCTGTTTTTGGCGTACTTACGGTAAACAACCAGGCTCAGGCAGATGAGCGTACCGGTGGGGTGCATGGCCACAAAGGTGAGGAAGCCGCTGCAACGGCTATTAAAATGATGCAATTAAACGCCTCATTTAAAAATGAATATCCAACTTTATGAGGGTTCAATTATTTATACCATGTTTTATTGATCAGTTGTATCCGCAAACTGCTTTTAATATGGTAAAAGTGTTAGAAAAAGCGGCCTGTGATGTTCATTATAATACCAATCAAACCTGCTGTGGACAGCCTGCTTATAATGCCGGCTTTGCCGCAGATAGCAAGGCTGTGGCCCTCAAATTTTTGAAGGATTTTGAAGGCGCCGATTATATTGTAGCGCCCAGTGCAAGCTGCGTGGGATTTGTGCGAAATTATTACCCGGCCCTGTTTGATAATACCGCATCGCATAATGAAGTTAAAAATATAGGCAACCGCATTTTTGAGTTTACCGAGTTTTTAATTAAAATTTTAAAGATTGAAAATTTTGGGGCTTCACTGCCGGTAAAAGCTACTTACCACGACAGTTGTGCAGGATTGCGGGAATGTAAAATTAAAGAAGAACCCCGGCGGTTATTAAACCAGGTGCAGGGACTGGAACTCCTGGAAATGGAGGATAATGAAACCTGTTGCGGATTTGGTGGTACCTTTGCTGTAAAATTTGACCCTATTTCCATTGCCATGGCAGAACAAAAAATTGGCCATGCGATGGATACAGGTGCCACACACCTTATATCAACCGATCATAGTTGCCTGATGCATATTGACGGTGTTATAAAAAATAAAAAATTATCCCTGGAATGTATGCATATTGCTGATGTGCTCGCCAGTGGATGGTAATTATTTCATCTTTTAAATAAAATTTACAATGGCATATTGGCTTGTAAAATCAGAACCCTTTGTTTATAGTTGGGATCAATTGGTAAAAGATAAACAAACTATGTGGAATGGGGTACGTAATTATTCGGCTCGTAATAATTTGCAAGCAATGAAAAAGGGCGACCTGGTATTATACTATCATAGTAACGAAGGAATGGCCATTGTAGGTATTGCAAAAGTGATTAAAACGGCGTACCCTGACCCCACTACCGAAAATAAGACCTGGGTAGCCGTAGATATTAAACCAGTAAAAAAATTAAATACGCCGGTTAAATTAAAACAAATAAAAGCAGAGCCCAGGCTGCATGAGATGGACCTTGTGAGGCTGGGGCGCCTCTCTGTGCAAACTGTGAAACCCGAAGAGTGGGACGTCATTATGCAAATGGCCGGTGAAAAATAATTTTTAGGTTTATCCATTTTTATTTTAAACCCACTGGCAGAAACCCCTTACAATCCTTAATTCATTACAATCATGAAACATGTTGTTGTACTTACCGGTGCAGGAATCAGCGCCGAGAGCGGCCTAAAAACCTTTCGGGATGATGATGGCTTATGGATGGGTTATAGGGTAGAAGACGTGGCCACCCCTGGAGCCTTTTATAAAGACCCGGCCATGGTACTTGATTTTTATAATATGCGCAGGCGTGATGTGGCTAACGCATTACCTAATGCCGCACATTTTGAATTGGCTGCTTTAGAAAATGAATATACAGTAACCATCATTACCCAGAATGTAGATGACCTGCACGAAAGAGCAGGGTCCAGCCGGGTGATTCATTTGCATGGTGAAATTTTTAAAATGCACAGCCTCGGGAATCCCGGTACCACATTGGATATCAGGGGAGATATAAAACCGGGAGATAAGGGGGAAGACGGTACGCAACTCAGGCCGCATATTGTGTGGTTTGGCGAAGCGGTACCCATGATGGAAGTTGCCATTTCCTATGTGGAAAAATGTGATTATTTTATCATTATTGGTACTTCACTGCAAGTGTATCCCGCCGCATCCCTTTTATCTTTTACTGCACCGGGTACTCCCATCTTGATTATCGATAAAAAAATCCCCGCCATTACACATAATCCCTCATTTACATTTATTGAAAAAGCTGCCACAGAAGGAGTGCAGGACATATTCGCTTTTTTAAAAAAATAGAACGGTATTAAATAGTTGTCTCAGTAAATTGGATCCCTTCCATTTCCAGTGATTTTAAAACAGGCTCATAAATTTCTTTTATAATGGGGATATGCAATCCCGTTACATTTAATTTTCCTTTTAAAATTAATGTGGCCGCAATGCCCAGCGGCAGGCCCACTGTTTTTGCCATGGCCGTATGCAAGGCATCTTTCCCTTTTACAATCAGGCTGCTTTGTAAATGACGGGAAACCCGGTTTATTTCATACTCAAACTCATGAAGCATTACAATCATATCCTTATCTAAAGGTTGCATGGCCAGGCGGGATTCTAAAAGAAATTGCAGGATATCGGCCGAGGTTTTTGCCTGCCCAGGTACTTGCGATGTTTCAAAAAATCCGAGAAATTGAAACATATCTTTATTTTCATTTGTAATAAAGGGCAGGATAGGAGCGCTCCACTTTTCAAAGCTGAGGTTCAAAGAATCTATACCCCGGGTATCATCCGTTAAATGAGCTTGTACGATATGATTCCATTCATGTATAAAGGCCGGGTACCGTAATGTGGTGCGCATAAAAGTATCTGCATCCTGCAATCCATATATGGGAATATAGGCCAGTGAATCCCGGTTTGGGTAAAATGCCAGCATACCCAGCCCAGGCACCATGACCTGGTTTGCCTGATTGAATATTTGTGAATAGGCAATTTTTTTTAGGTTCTTTTCTTCTTTATACTCTGCGCCCGCAGCGCCTGCCAATACTACATTCCGGGGATTCCAGCTTATTTTATAATGCCAGGGATTATCATCACTCTCGGGTGAGACCAGGCCACCACAATGGCTTTTAAAACTTTTTACGATTCCTCCATTCGATTTTATTTCATCAATAATTTTCATAGCGCTCATATGGTCGATACCGGGATCAAGCCCCATTTCACAGAGAAACAGGATTCCTTTTTCACGGAGTGTGGGTGCTAATTCTTTTATTTGTTCATCCACATACGAAGCCGTAAGCAGGTGGCGGCCATATTGCACACAATCCCGGGCTATGAGATAATGTAAAGCCGGTGGCATCATTGATATAACTACATCGGCTTCTTGAATATATTGCCGGCGAAGTTTGTCATCCGTAATATCCAGGCCCAGGGCAACAGATTTTGGATGTTGTTTTGTTTTTTCTTCAACTCTTTCTTTTACCGCATCGGCGATGATAATGCGCCAGTCTTCTTTTTCTGACTGACGTAATAAAAATTCAATTAAAACCGTTGCTGATTTTCCGGCTCCGAATAATAAAATCGTTTTCAAAAGCGCATATTTTTTTTGCAAGTTAGGGCATATGCCCGGATGTGTAAAAACTAAAGCTTGTTTGAGTTCAATTAAACCCTGCAAAATTACCCGGAACATAGATGAATAGCGTGTTTTGGTACAAGTGTGCGACGCCCATGCAGTTGCAGGCAGTTACCCCTGCCGGGCTTCAAATACTTCTCCACATTTGCTTTTTAATTGTGTACAAATACACGATAATCCGGCGCCTTTTTTAATAGGAAAAAAGCTGAATTTCCGGTATATTTGCGATCTACTTTTTATATGGAAAATAACGATCTACAACCAGAAGAAATCCCCAATAACCGGGGTAAAATAATACCGGTAAATATTGAAGAACAAATGAAGACCTCGTACATTGATTATTCAATGAGCGTAATCGTGGGTCGTGCCCTGCCGGATGTTCGGGATGGGCTGAAACCGGTGCACAGGCGGGTATTGTATGGGATGAATGAATTGGGAAATGCCAGTAATAAACCTTACAAAAAAGCCGCCCGTATTGTGGGAGAGGTGATGGGTAAATACCATCCGCATGGGGATAAAGCCATTTATGATACCATGGTACGTATGGCCCAGGACTGGGCGATGCGGTATAAAATGGTAGATGGCCAGGGTAACTTTGGTAGCCAGGATGGCGATATGCCTGCCGCCATGCGATATACCGAAGTGCGAATGGAAAAGTTTGCAGAGGCCATGATGGATGATATTGAAAAGGAAACGGTAGATTTTCAATTGAATTTTGATGATTCATTGAGTGAGCCTACCGTGCTGCCTACCAAAATTCCACAGTTGCTTGTAAATGGCAGTAGTGGTATTGCTGTGGGTATGGCTACCAATATGATGCCGCATAACTTAACCGAAGTAGTGGATGGCTGCATCGCTTATATTGATAACAAGGAGATAACGATAGACGAATTGATGAAGTTCGTAAAAGCTCCCGATTTTCCCACTGGCGGTACTATTTATGGTATTGAAGGGGTGAAATCTGCTTTTTTAACCGGCCGTGGCCGTGTGGTTTTAAGAGGTAAAACCAATGTAGAAACAGATGCCAAAAAGCGGGAAAAAATTGTAATTACCGAAGTGCCTTACCAGGTAAACCGGGATTCATTAACCCAGCGCATTGGCGAACTTATTAATGAGAAAGTACTGGATGGCGCCATTGACGTAAATAATGAAAGTAACAATAAAGAAGGCACCCGTATTGTAGTAGAACTCAGGAAAGATGCAGTAGCCCAGGTGGTAATTAACCAATTGTACAAACACTCTGACCTGCAAACATCATTTGGGATCAATAACGTAGCCCTGGTAAATGGCCGCCCCAAAATCCTGAATTTAAAAGACCTGATATCAGAATTTGTGAAGTTCCGGCATGAAGTAGTGGTTCGCCGCACACAATATGAACTTCGTAAAGCCCAGGAACGTGCCCACATCTTAGAAGGATATATTATTGCCCTGGATAACTTAGATGCTGTAATAAAACTGATTCGGGAAAGTGTGAACCCCGATACTGCGAAAACCGGTTTAATGAACCAGTTCGGCATGAGTGAAATACAGGCTAAAGCGGTACTGGAACTGCGTTTACAACGCCTTACCGGTATGGAAATAGACAAAATCAGGGAAGAGCATGCAGAGATCATGAAATTAATACAACGCTTACAGGAAATACTGGCCAATGAAGGAATGCGTTTTGATATAATTAAAACGGAACTCGCCGAAGTAAAAGCAAAATTTGGAGATACCCGTAAATCGGAAATAGAATATGCCGATGATGAGTTGAATATGCTGGACCTGATTGAAGAAGAAGATATGGTGGTAACGATTTCGCATTTGGGTTACATAAAAAGAACTTCCACTACAGAATACCGCCAGCAACGCAGGGGTGGCCGGGGCGCCAAAGGCAGTAGTACCCGCCAGGAAGATTATATAGAACATTTATTTGTAGCCAGTACGCACCACACCTTATTGTTTTTTACAGAAAAAGGAAGGTGTTTTTGGTTAAAAGTATATCAAATACCCGAAGGAGATAAAACCAGCAAAGGGCGAGCTATACAAAATATGGTACAAATACCGGCCGATGATAAAATTAAAGCCATATTAGACGTAAAAAATCTTGACCAGGAAGATTATGTAAGCGGTAAATATATTTTATTATGCACCAAAAAAGGCATCATAAAGAAAACCGACCTGAAAGATTTTAGCCGGCCCAGGCAAACAGGCATTAATGCCATAAATATATTACCGGGAGATGAATTACTGGAAGCAAAACTAACAGATGGCAATTGTGAAGTATTAATGGCTGTAAAAAGTGGCCGGGCTATCCGTTTCCCCGAAGGAAAAGTAAGAAGTACCGGCCGTGGCGGTATTGGTGTAGCAGGTATTGAAGTAGATGATGAAAAAGATGAAGTGGTAGGAATGGTTTGTGTAAATAAGGATAATGAAAATGTAAGTATCCTTGTAGTAAGTGAAAAAGGATACGGAAAAAGAACTTTATTAAATGATCCTGAAACCGGTGAACCCAATTACCGGGTTACCAACCGGGGTGGCAAAGGAGTAAAAACAATTAATGTAACCGGTAAAACGGGATTCCTGGTAGGTATGTTGCAGGTAAATGAAAAACAAGACCTGATGATTACCTGTGTGAGCGGTGTAACCATTCGGATGCCGGTAAACCAGATCAGTGAACAGGGACGGGCAACCCAGGGCGTAAAATTAATACGGGTTGATGAAGGTGATAGCATTGCAGCTATAACCAAGCTGGATGAAATGGAAGATGAAAATGATACCGAGTTATTGGGAAGCATCACCGATCCATTGATTGCGGGTGAAAATGGAATGGATTTACCAAATGATGAACCCGCTGCGGGTGAGGATGAAACCCCGGATGCAACCTAACTTTTTTATAAGATTTATTTAAGCCGCCATAGTGCGGCTTTTTTATGCAAAAGATTTAAAGCAGGAGTGGTTTCAAATGCCATGGTTATTATTTATTTACTAAACCGGTATGGGCTGTATTTCACTTAAAATTTATTACTTAACATAATATTAATTATAGGGTATTAATAACGTATCAACGGGTTAATAGAAAAATAAAGGCTGTGAATTATATTTGTAAGGATGAATAAGGATATGCATTTAAAATATTGATATCATGGCTAAAGCAAACAAACAGAATGTATCTAAAGATGAAATGAATTCGCTTCTGCAAATTTTAAAAAACCGTTTTGAAAAAAACATACACCGGCATACCGGCATTGCCTGGGAAAAAGTACAGACGAAACTATTAGCCAACCCCAAAAAATGTTTTGTGCTTAATGAAATGGAAAAAACCGGTGGCGAACCCGATGTGGTTGGTTTTGACAAGAAAAACAATGCATTCATTTTTTATGATTGTGCAGCAGAAAGCCCCAAAGAACGCAGGAGTATTTGTTACGACCGGGCAGCTTTAGATGCCCGTAAAGAAAATAAACCCAGGCATAATGCGATAGATATGGCTTCGGAAATAGGTATTGATATATTAACTGAAGAGGAATACCGGGAATTACAAAAATTAGGCGAATTTGATTTAAAAACTTCAAGTTGGATACAAACTCCCCCCGGGGTGAGAAAACTGGGTGGCGCCTTGTTTTGTGACCGCCGTTTTGGAAAAGTATTCACTTATCATAATGGCGCAGACTCTTATTATGCCGCCCGTGGCTTTAGAGGCTCTTTAAAACTATAATGAAATTACAGATCTTCATTTATAAAAATGAGGTTTTCATGCTTCATGCTAAATGAAAAATTATATTTACTGATTGCATTAAATACGGCTTTAGAAGCCCCTTTTTTCATGCCATCATGTACTTCTACAAAAATGATACGGGTAAAGGGCAACCAATTTTGATAGTTCCCGGAAAATACTTCTTTTTCTGCTCCTTCAATATCAATTTTTAAAATATCAATTCCCTGCCAGCCTTGTTGCTGCATGATGGCATCAAGGGTAATGGCCTCAATACGATTGTCCGTTCTTTCCTTTGATTCTTTCACCATAAAAGCATCTTTGCTCACCGTATCATCTACAATTTCCAGGTACGTTTCTTTATCCCATACCCCTTTTTGCAGCATGATGATCCGGGAATTATTCTGGGTGTTCTTTTTTGCCAGTTCAAAATTTTCTGTATCCGGCTCCAGCGCCACAATTTTTGCATGGGGGAATTTACCCGCAAAATAAAGAGCTGCCAACCCGATATTTGCACCTGCATCAATTATGGTTTGCGGCTCAAAGTGGATGGGTATTTCATATTGCTTATCTATAAAAACCTGCTTAAAAATACCGGCGTCTGTGTTATTGTTTCTTAAAAAGAAATGAATTTTCTTTTTTGAACTTGTAAACCACCCCAGAACATGCAATTTCAACCTGATATAATATTGGCTCCCATCTGCAAATCCAAACTCTTGTATTAAATTTTTTATTCTTGATGACATGCTAATTATTTGAGTTGTTTATTTTCTTAAATGAATTTATAAAATCAATAACCAGGTTCTCAAATTTGGTGGCTTCGTAAAATAAAAAATGATGCTGAACCGGCAGGCAATATACCGGCAAACCGGATAATTCTTTTTCAAATTTCTGAAGGCGTACGCTATCTTTTTCTGTCGTGAGAATCATTTTGCTGGGTCGGGTCATCTTACTGAAACTTTCTTTAAAATTTTTAAGATCATCTGAAGTAAATATATGATGATCTGAAAATTGCAAAATCTCCATGCCGGTCATTGTCTCTTTCAAGAATTCAATCATATAGCCGGGGTTTGCAATACCTGTTATTAAGAGTATGGATGTATCCTTATTTAATTCGCCATATTGTTTATTAAAAATATGATACGGACGGCCATATTTATTTTCTGTAAAAAAAACATGTTGCTCTTTACCGGGTTTTAGCTTGCTCATGATCTTTTCTCTTTCATCGTTTTGCAGACCGGCGGGGCATTTCGTAACTACAATCACCTGGGCTCTTTCCGCCGCCCGGGGAATATCCCGGAGGTTGCCGGCCGGTATCAAAAAATCTTTGTAGTACAAATTTTTATAATCGGTAAGTAATATATTGAACCCTGCCCTTACCTGCCTGTGTTGAAAGGCATCATCTAAAATAATCACTTCTGTTTGGGGTATGGCATGTAATAACTGGGGTATGGCAACCAGTCTTTCTTCCCCCACTGCAACGGTGATATCAGGGTGCTTTACATGTAATTGCATGGGTTCATCACCAATGTCAATAGCGGTCGTATTTTTATCTGCAATAGCAAAGCCTTTAGTTTTACGTTTATAGCCCCGGCTCAAGGTGGCGATGTTAAAATGACTTTTAAGCATGCTAACCAGGTATTCCGTCATAGGGGTTTTCCCGGTACCCCCGGTGGCAATATTGCCTATACAAATGATGGGAAAATTAAAACTGGCGCTTTTTAAAATCTTTTTATCAAATAACCAATGCCGGATTCTTAAAATTCCGGCATACAGGAATGAAAACGGGTATAATATTTTTTTTAAATTTTCTTTCAATACAAATTAATCTGAGAAATGATAAATGCTACCCGGCGTAATGCAGATATCTAATGGAATATCATGGCTATTGATATCATCTATCCGATCTACGGGATCAAAAAAACTAAAACCAAATTTTAAACAATCGGGCCGGCAGCCGGCTAAAAAGGAATCATAAAACCCTTTTCCGTACCCCACCCGGTATCCCTTATTATCAAAGGCAAGCAAAGGAACAAGGATCCAGTCTATATCTTTTTTATTTCCTGCAATACCATGAGCAGGTTCACTTACGCCCCAGGCATTTTTTTCAAATACGGTTTCATCAGAAAATAAAATGGGGATTATATTATTTGATTGCACCAGTGGATAATATAATTGAATACCGGGATTTTTAAATTCACAATACTTGTTTACCAAATGCGGATCGTATTCATTGAAGTGTTCCATGGGTGCATAGGTCATTAATGTGCCGGGGATATCCAGGTTCACCTGCTGAAAATGGATAAGCATCAGGTCTTCTAACTTATTTTTTTCTGCCCCGGTAAGCAACATTCTTTTATGGCGGTAATATTTCCTGATGTCCGTCTTATTCATACTATTATTAATCCTGTATAAAGATAGAAAAAATGGTGGTTCCATAATTTCTTTCAGAGCGGTAATGCGGAAACTTCTTGTAATCGTTTCGGGGGGTATGTTCCAGCACAAACCAGCCGCCTTTTTTTAGTAATTTTTTTTCAAAAACCCGGTGTGGCAAATCATCAATAGCGGTAAGTGCATAGGGTGGCCCGGCAAAAATAAAATCATAACGATCACTGCAGGTTTCTATAAACCTGAATACTTCAGATTTTATTACTTTAAAATTTACCAGGTTCAGGAGTGCAGCCGTATTTTTAATAAATGTGTACATAGCAGGATCTTTTTCTACAATCGTAAGATCTGCCGCTCCCCTACTGGCCAATTCATAACTGATGCAGCCAGTACCACCAAATAAATCCAGGGTATGCATTCCCTCTATTTCAAGATTGTTTTGAATTACATTAAAAAGGCCTTCTTTTGCTAAATCGGTTGTAGGCCGGGTATGGGGCATTTTTGCAGGAGGAACAATTCTTCTGCCTCCATGTATGCCACTTATAATGCGCATGAAGCTAACTGTATTAGATGAACAAAGTAATGCCCCGGGTATTGGCTAATGGGTTCCGATACATTCACATCCCGGGGCATTTCTGCAAAATTGATCGTTAAAAAATATTTGTACATGTCCTGGTACAATGTTGAATCGGTTTCTATATAGCCATATAATATGAGCGGTATGGAGTGAGGGCTCATTTCATATTGCTTACAGGTATTTAATAAATAATATACTGCATCTACAGGTGTATGATAAGTAAATTGCTGAATGATCTGAAGCGTGCCTCCGGAAAATAATATTACTTTCAGCTGGTTTCGTTCCACAATACAGTGTAGTGCATCCCCGCTCTCGCAGGTACCTGCCAATGCCATGGTATTGGCATGCAAATACCGGGCTCCGGGATAATGCGTTTGCAAATAATGATATTCATCCTGCTGCATGCGCCAAATATTTTTAGCCTGCAATTGCGGCAAATCATCGGCAAAACAGACCGTTTCTAATGATTCTCCAAAAACAAGGTCTAAACTATTTTCATTTTCACCCGGCGAATAATACGCATTGGGAACAAGCAATGCAGGTTTTCCATTGCCCAGGATATAAATATTTTCCCAGGTTTCATTTTTACCCGGTTCCTGCTTACAGGCTTCCGCCAGCAAACCAGCCCGCTCCAGTTGCCCCGGTACATTACTGTATTGATATACTGAAAGGCCGGCAACAAAGAAAGGATGTTGTTGAAAGTACAAAAAACTCACCCCCTCTTCTGATGGAGAGACCAATACATGCTTTGCCTGGTTTCCCGAAAACGCAGGTGGAATATGAAATACTGTTTTTATCATGCGCTAAAACTGGCAAAATAAGATATTTTTGCCAACTTATGGATGGAGCATCGGCAATTCCCAATTTAAAAGTGCAGGTCAATAACCGGCAAATCCTGTCAATTGCAATGCCCATCACACTTGCCATATTAATTCCGCAGTTGAATATGCTTACCAATAGCATTTTCCTGGGCAGGCTAAGTACCGAAGCTTTGGGCGATGCGGGCATCACAAGTGTTTTTTATTTAATTTTTGCTGTCATGGGAAATGGGTTAAATAATTCCATGCAATCGGTTTTCTCTAAATATGCCGGTGCCGATAAGCCGGAGTTTTTTAAAATTATTTTTTCACAGGGATTGCGCTTAAGTGTACAATTTGCTGTTGCCGGTATTTTATTTACCTGGCTGGTGGCCCCTTATATTATGCAGGCCGTTGCCGATCCCCGGGCCTACCCGGTTGAAATGAATTTTTTACGTATCCGAATTTTCGGATTGCCTTTCCTGTTTTTTTTTCAAATGTGCAATGCTTTTTTAGTAGCCACATTAAATAGCCGGTACCTGATGATTGGCTTTATTATGGAAGCATGTTGTAATATATTTTTTGATTACGGGCTTATTTTTGGTAAAATGGGTATGCCTGCCATGGGATTTAATGGCGCAGCAGTGGCCTCTATCATTGCCGAAGCAATTGGTATGTTTACGGTGATTGCTGTATTATATGCAACGCATTTGAAAAAGCAATATGGTATAAAATTTAGTTTTACGTATCATCGTAACATCCACAAAGAAGTGCTTAGGGTATCGGTTCCATTGGTTTTACAATATTTTATAAGTGTTACAACCTGGCTGGTTTTCTTTCTTTTAATAGAAAGGCATGGTGAGATGGCGAAAGCCATTAGTAATACCATGAGAAATGTGTTTGGCCTGGCCGGGGTTTTTGTATGGGCTTTTGCGGCTACCAGTAATAATATGGTTAGTAACCTCATTGGCCAGCAAAAACCAGAGCTTGTTTTAAAAGCCATTAACCGGATCATGTTGTGGAGCTTAGGGTTTGCTATCTTTATTTGCGGCACTTTAAACCTGTACCCGCAACTGTTTTTTGGAATGTTTGGCCAGGGGCCGGAATTTATTAAAGAGGGTATCCCAGTTATTAGAACGGTAACTTTAGGGATTGTATTTATGAGTGTATCCTGTGTATGGCTCAATGCCGTTACCGGTACAGGAAAAACAAAAATGAACCTGGCTATTGAATTGGTAGCGATTTCGCTATATATGGCCTATACCTGGTACTTCCTGGTAGTGAATTATATAAACCTGGCCACTGCCTGGACAAATGAATTTATATATTGGCTTTCAATTTTACTTATGGCAAGCTGGTATATGCGAAGCAAACGATGGGTAAAACAAAAAGTTGTTGCAGATGAATAAAATTACCATTATACGTTCATTGAATATGGAAAGGAATTCAAAGCGGGGTAAAAAATTATTTTTTGTCGTAAACCATGCTGTGGGTATTCAAAAGGCTCTCCTCATTTTTTAATTTTACTTTACGGCGATAATTTTTAAACATACTTTGCCATTTCAAAGAGAGTACTCCCCATATTCCTTCTTTTACAATTCCTTTATTCATTTTACTTATGCCCAGTTTACGATCTTTAAAAGTAATGGGAACTTCCTTTATAATAAATCCCAGTTTCCAGGCGGCAAATTTCATTTCTATTTGAAAGGCATACCCCACAAAACTGATGGCATCCAGGTTTATAGTCTCCAGCACTTTTCTACGGTAGCAAACAAAACCGGCTGTAGGATCTTTTACCGGTATATTGGTAATAACCCGGGTATAAGCCGATGCCCCTTTTGATAACATAATACGGTTAGCAGGCCAGTTTTCTACCTCACCTCCATTTACATATCTTGATCCTACACTTACATCTGCCCCATCCTCGGCACAGGCATTGTATAATCGTTCCAGGTCTTCGGGGTTATGAGAAAAATCGGCATCCATTTCAAAAATATAGTTGTACCCTCTTTCTAAAGCCCATTTAAAACCCAAAATATAGGCGGTACCCAATCCCAACTTGCCATGTCGTTCTTCTAAAAATAAAGTACCCGGGTAAGCAGGAAATAAGGAACGTACTACATTGGCTGTGCCATCGGGAGATCCATCGTCAATAATGAGAACATGATAGCCTGCTTGTAATTGATGTACGGCGGCAATGATAGCCCGAACATTTTCGCTTTCGTTATACGTAGGTATAATTACAATTTTCTCCAAATGATGATTAATAATTATTGCTTATAAAATTAATGATTTTGGATGTGTAAACAACGAAAATATTCGTTCAAAAAAAGGAAATTATTTTTTTAACAATGCCTTATTGAATAATTCAGTTGCTTTCATCTTGGTATGTAAGGCAAAATCGCTTTTCATGATCCAATCGTAATACTGGGGCTCGTAGGTAAACACATCGGTAGTGGTTTTACCTTTAAACTTACCAAAATTAAATACAGGTTCATTATTTTCATTGTAGCCAAAGCGGCGGGCATAATCAATGATTTTATCTTCACCAATGGTTTCCAGGATGCTGGAAACGGTATCGCCCAACTGTTCATAACGCTTTAATTGCGCTTCAAATACTTCGATGGTGGCCATGATGTCCACTTCGGCACTATGAGCATTCTCCATTTCTTTATTACAGAAAAATTTATAGGCAGCTGTGAGCGTACGAGGCTCCATGGTATAAAATATATGTTGCACATCTACCATACGCTGTTTGCTCAAATCAATATTCATTTCTGCCCTTAAAAACTCCTCCATCAGCATGGGTACATCAAAGCGGTTACTATTATACCCACCCAGGTCACAATTTTCTAAAAATTGTTTTATTTCATTAGCCGCCTGTTTAAAAGTAGGAGCATCTTTTACCATCTCATCGGTAATACCATGTATTTCTGTAGAACTGGGTGGAATAGGAACCCCGGGATTAATGAGTTTTCTTTTATTAATACGGGTACCATCCGGCATAATTTTCACCATCGCAATTTCAATGATATGATCGGTAGATAAACTAAGGCCGGTAGTTTCCAAATCAATAAAAACAATAGGATGCGTTAATTTCAGGTTGTTCATCGGAGTTTAGTAAATTTTGGTTTTCAATTTTAATTGTCTTATGAGCCAAATACAGGCTTTTAAGAATGTGACGCAAATGTAAATGTTATTCGTATTTAATAAAAACCATTTATAATTTATATTTGCAGATAAAAATCATTTTTATGAACAAAATAATATGTATGCTGGTTCTTGCTGCCGGAATGCTTTTTTTATGCTCAAGCTGTGGTACGAGCAGAAAAACCGGTTGCCCCACTTCGGAAAGAATCATTCACTAATTATAATATTTTACTTATGAACTGGATACCCCTGGAAAACACCGATGAATTAGAGGCCTTACTAACAAGATCGAACCATCGCCCCCAGGTTATTTTTAAGCATAGTACCCGATGCAGTGTGAGTAGTATGATAAAAAACCGGCTGGAAAGAAGTGAGGCTCCGCCTGAAATAGATTTTCATTATCTTAATTTAATCAGGTTTAGGGCGCTTTCAAACGAAATTGCAACTAAATTTGACGTACATCATGAAAGCCCGCAGGTTTTACTGATAGAAAACGGGGAATGTATTTACGCCGAAGACCATAGCGCCATTCACATGGAGGAAATTAAAGAACAAATAAATTTAGCGTAATCCTTACCCGGTTTTATCTTATTTTTTGGCCAGCCAGCTTAGTACTTGCGGATCGTGCCCATAGATATCTTTTCTAAAATTCAGCATTCCATTTTGTGTATTTACAAATGCTGTAAAATATCCGATAAACACGGGTACCGGCTGTTTTAAGCGTACTTGCACTTCTTTATTAAGATGCATTAAACTATCAATTACCTGATCGGTATATTTAGGTTCATTTCGTAATAAGTACTTAGCCAGCATTTTAGGCTCACTAAGACGAATACAGCCATGGCTAAATGCACGATTGGTAAAGTTAAACCGATCCTTTGCCGGTGTATCATGAAAATAAATATTATAGCTGTTGGGAAATAAAAATTTTACCAGCCCCAGAGAGTTATTTTTACCCGGCAGTTGCCTTACCCTGCCCTCGCTTACTATTTCCATATTGTTTCTTTTTAAATAGGCAGCACTAAGCCTTCCTTTCAATTCATTTTTATAGATGCTGTAGGGCACATTCCAATAAGGGCTAAAGGCAATGATTTTTAAAGTATCATTAAAAATTACGGTTTTAGAAGCTTCTTTTCCCACTACCACTTTCATGCTAAACTGAACTTTATTATTTTCATATACATATAAGCGGTAATCGGGAATATTCACAATGATATAATCCGGGCCGGGGTTATAAGGTAACCATCGGCATCTTTCCATATTTATCAATATTTCTTCAATGCGCTTACTTACAGGAACATTCATTTCTGAACAAGTATTTTTGTCAATCAGCGCTGTATCACTTAAACCATGCCGGGTTCTAAACTTTTTTACAGCTTCGGCCAGCAAAGCATCAAAAAGCCGGGTAGTATCCGCTATGGTTAAGTCACCGCTTATAAAAAGCCGGCGTTTTATGGCAGGAATACTCAATGATGAATCCCCAGGTTTCAACTTTTTTATGGTAGAATCTACCAATGGCCACCCCCCTGCCATTTCAATTTCTTTATACTTCTTTAAAAAATCTTTTAGTAATCCATATTGTACATATACCGGTTCGGCTTTAAATACATCTTTGGAGCTGTCTTTCAATACCTCATTCAAATATTCAAAATAGGATATTTTTTTCGGGGCAATATTCCAGCCCAATTCTTTAAGTTCCTTAGCAGATAAAGCCCCATAAATTTGACGTGCATACATAAAATACTGGGCAGAGAGCATCATTTCAGTAAAAATAAAATTTGAATCCTTCAACTCATTTTTACCCATTAATAGGGCTTCATCAAAAAGCCGGTTAAATTGCTGGCGGTATAAAAGGCTGTCATCCAGGCCATCGTCAGAAAGATTATTGATTCGGTTATGCAGGTTTTGTGCAGCACCGGTAATACCGTTGCTGTCTGCCCATGCAAATGAGTAATTCCGTTCCCTGTAAAAATCTACCCAGTCTTGTTGTATTGTATTGAGCCTGGGATACCGGGCAAAAAACAATTGGGCATAGGCAGAATCAAACTGGTTGGAGGAAGCCGGTGCAATTTGTTTTGGTAAACTGATATCGATATCTTTTGCAATGCCGGGTAATTTATTTTTATCATCTTTGCAGGCTGTAAAATAAATGAATAAGAATAGCATGGCCAATAGGGTGCATAAAGTTTTTCTCATACTGCAAAAATCGGTAATAGAATCTTTATAAAAGATTAAAATCTCCTGGAATAACAGCTAATTCAATATTCTTAATATCTTTCACTATGCACTTGCAGTTACAAAATTTCCTAAAAGCAATAGATATTGAAGAAAAAGAACAGGCAACCCGTTTTAGCCTGGATCAGCAACATAGTGTAAAACAATTAAAAGCAGAAGGCCTCGCCTTACATCCCATTATCGTTACCCGAAAACGATTTGGCTATGCCGATTATCCGGAAATTGATTTTAAACTTAGTTTTCCGGCAGAATTAAATTTCTTTTCAGATGGATCTGCCATTGAGTGTTTTAAAGCAGGTGAAGAGCCGGTGAAGGGCGTACTTGTAAATTTTGATGGCCGGCAGGGCGAATTCAGATTGTATGCTCCAGATTTTCCTGACTGGATTGAAGAAGATGCTGTAGGCATTAAATTAAGCCCGGATACCCGTACCCATGGGATGATGAAAAAAGCGCTTGAAGATTTACCGCATCACACAACATTATATCCATTATTTGAAAAATTACACAGTGTGGCTGGCAATGCACAAATGCAACCACCACCCCTACTCAGGCTTACTTTAACTTTTTTCAATAAAGATTTAAATGAAAGCCAGCAACAGGCAGTACAAGCCATTACTGAAAATACACAATTATGTGTACTGCATGGCCCACCGGGTACCGGAAAAACCACAACATTGGTAGAGGCTATTTTGCAATTGATCCAAAAAAAAGAAAAAATAGTTTTAACCGCTCCCAGCAATACTGCGGTAGATCATATTTCAAAAAGTTTGCTGGCAAAGGGTGTAAAATTATTGCGGGTAGGCAATACCGGGAAAATAGAGGCTTCTGTATTTCCCTATACGGTAGAAGGTCAGCTCCAAAACAGCCGGCAAATAAAAGAAATAAAGGCGTTAAAAAAAAGAGCCGAAGAATTTAGAAAAATGGCTTTAAAATATAAACGTAGTTTTGGAAAGGCAGAAAGAGAGCAGCGCAACCTGCTATTTAAAGAAGTAAAAAACATACGTACCGAAATAAAAAAGTTACAAGCCTACAACGAAGAAAAATTATATCGTGAAGCCGATGTTATTGCCGGCACGCCCGTTGGTTTGATAGATGCTAAAATGAACCGGCATACCTTCCATCACCTGGTAATAGATGAAGCCGGGCAATGCATTGAGCCGCTTGCCTGGCTGGTATTTCCACTGGCTGAAAAAATAGTATTGGCAGGTGATCATTTACAATTACCCCCTACGGTGATCAGTATGCAGGCTGCTCACCTGGGATTGCAGTATTCCGTTTTAGAAGCTGCAATGAGCTATTGGCCAAATATTTACCTGCTCAATATGCAATATCGTATGCGCCATGCGATCGCCGGTTTCAGCAGCGCATATTTTTATGAAGGCTTGTTACTTTCCCCGGATATATTAAGCAATACAGGTACCCATATCAGTTTTATTGATACCGCCGGTACGGGCTATGCCGAAGCTCGTGGCCGGGATGGTAATAGTTTATTAAATGGAGGCGAACTGGCTCTTGCCCAAAAATTATTAGAAACAGAAGCTTTGAATATCGCACATACGGCATTTATATCGCCGTATAACGGCCAGGTGGAAGCAGCCCGAAGCCTGTTGCCCGCTGCCATGAGAATAAGCACCATTGATAGTTACCAGGGTCAGGAAAAAGAAATTGTAATTCTCTCTCTGGTGCGGAGCAATGATGAAGCAGAAATTGGTTTTCTTAAAGATTATCGGCGTATGAATGTTGCCATTACCCGAGCCAAAGAACAACTTTTTGTAATTGGTGACAGCAGTACCCTGGGCAACGATAAATTTTACCGGGCATTTTTAACCTATTTGGAAAAACACGGGAGTTACCGCACTGCGTGGGAATTTGGAATAGATGTATAAGGCAGGATCTGTTTTTTTATTTCCAAAGCATAACTCCCCCATCAATTCCTTCCATATTGGTTACAATTTTTATGTTACCCGCTAAAGAAAAATCAATAAAACGTGCATTACCACCACCTATGTATAGGGTATCATAATTAAAAACTGTTTTTATAATTTCTAATGCATATTCCAAACGCTTTACCCATTTTTTATTGCCTTTATGTTTCCTCGCTTCCTCACCCAGGTATTCATCATACGTTTTCTTTTTCTTTATTGGGTGATGGGCCAGTTCCAGGTGGGGCAATAATTTACCATCCAGGTATAAAGCGGTACCAAAACCAGTACCTAAGGTAATCATCATTTCTAACCCCTTACCGCTTATAACGCCCAGGCCCAGTAAATCTGCATCATTTACAACCCGGGCCGGTTTCCCCAATGATTCGGATAGCAATTGCGAAAAATTAATTTTATGCCAGGCGCTGTTTCCCAGGTTGGGCGCTGTATATACAATGCCATCTCTTACATACCCGGGGAAACCAGCCGATATGCGATCGAAAGCCAATCCTTGAGCCAGTTTTTCTATTACCGTTATTACGGCTCCAGGAGTAGCATGAGCGGGTGTTTCTAATTTATTATAAGGGGCAATTAATTTCCCATTCTCATCTAAAGTACTCGTTTTAATATGTGAGCCTCCTATATCAATACTTAATGTAACCATGATTATTGCTGATTTATTTAAATTTAATACAAATACTTCGCCAATTCATAACAAGTTTACAGGAATGGTATTAAAGTTGTAACTTTTTACCCGGCTGCACCTCTTATCATATAAAAGATTAAAATGCGGCAAAAAAACATGACTGATATAAAGGCTGAAAAAAGAAGACTAGAAGAAAATTTAAATTCCGGTAATTTTTTAGAACAATGGGGACCCTATATAAGTGAAAGGCAATGGGGAACTGTACGGGAAGATTACAGCAGTAACAGCGAACCCTGGGAATATTTTCCACATGATCATGCCCGCAGCAGGGCTTATTTATGGGGCGAAGATGGGATTGCCGGCATTTCCGATTTTTTTCAAAATATATGTTTTGCCCCCGCATTTTGGAACGGGAAAGATGACATCATAAAAGAGCGGCTTTTTGGCCTCAGTAATCCTGAAGGAAATCATGGCGAGGATGTAAAAGAATTATATTTTGCGTTAGACAATACGCCTACCCATTACTATATGAAATGGCTCTATAAATATCCCATTCAAAAATTTCCTTACGAAGCATTGAAAGAAAATAGTGCCAACCGGAACAAACAAGAACCTGAATATGAAATTTTAGATACCGGCATTTTTAATAACGGTTATTTTGACATTCAAATTGAATATGCCAAAAACAATAGCCGGGATATATTTATACGTATAGAAGCAATTAACCGCTCTGCTGAAGCGGCTCCTCTCTTTATATTACCAACAGTATGGTTTTATAACCGCTGGCAAAGCGAAGCTTTAAAAAAGATACCCAATGCCAGCCTCGTAAATGCGCATACCGTAAGATTACAGCATGAACGCATGGGTGAATATTATTTTTATTTTCAAAATGAAGCGGCTACCTGGTTCACCCATAATGAAACCAATTTCGAAAAATTATTCAACCGCCCCAATTCATATGAACTGGTAAAAGATGCTTTTCATGATGCCCTGGTAAACGGGAAAAATAAAACCGCCCTGGAACAAGCCACATCCGGAACTAAATTTACCCCGGTATATGCTTTGCAATTAAAACCCGGCGAGCATAAGCAAATTGTATTAAGGATAAGTGACGATTTTACTGAAACGCCTTTTGAAATGGATATACCGGAATTATTTACCCTGCGTAAAAAAGAAGCAGATGATTTTTATACCCCTCTTTTATATTCCGATGACCCGGAATTAGTAAGCTTGCAAAGGCAGGCATTTGCCGGTTTGCTTTGGAACCGTCAATATTATCATTATGATGTGGAATGGTGGATCAAAAAGTCAGATGGCATCACCCCAATTTCGGAACAAAGAAAAGAAGGGCGGAATGCACAATGGAAATTTTTAAAGAACCAGGATATTATTGCCATGCCGGATAAATGGGAATATCCCTGGTATGCAGCCTGGGATACCGCTTTCCATGCCATAAGTATGGCACTCATTGACCCCAGTTTTGCGAAACACCAATTGGTACTTTTAATGCGGGAATGGTTTATGAACCCCGAAGGTCAATTGCCGGCATACGAATGGGATTTTGGAAATGTAAATCCACCGGTACATGCTTTTGCTGCCTTACAGGTTTATGAGATTGAATACCGGTTAACGGGTAAAAAAGACCTTCCTTTTTTAAAAAAAGTATTTCAAAAACTTATTATCAATTTTACCTGGTGGGTAAACCGGAAAGATGCGAATGGCAACAGTATTTTTGAAGGAGGGTTCCTGGGTATGGATAATATTGGCCTTTTCAACCGCAATCAGAAACTGGCAGATGGGGTATTGCTGGAACAAACCGATGGTACCAGTTGGATGGGCATGTATGCATTAAATATGATGCAAATAGCCATGGAGATAGCCACACACGACCCTTCCTTTGAAGATGCCACTACAAAATTTTATGAACATTATGTAATTATTGGCGAAGCATTAAACCAACTTGATTTATGGAACCGGGAAGATTGTTTTTTTTATGATGTATTATCTGTAAATCAAACCCGGAAATTACCCTTACGCATCCGAAGTATTGTAGGATTAGTCCCCTTATT
The DNA here is from genome assembly GCA_001898465.1 of Sphingobacteriales bacterium 39-19. Classification (GTDB taxonomy): domain Bacteria; phylum Bacteroidota; class Bacteroidia; order Chitinophagales; family Chitinophagaceae; genus Ferruginibacter. The sequence continues at coordinate 248,907 of MKTX01000017.1, forward strand.
TGCAGCTGCCATATTTGAAAACAATGAAATTGAAAACCTGCCCGACCTGAATAAGCGTATGAAATGGTTTGAAAATTATCGCAGAAATAATCAAAAATACTTGCCGAATGAAGAAACAAAAGATGGCAAACGATTATTATTATCCCTGGTAAATAAAGAAAAATTAATTGCCATACTGGAACGTGTTTTTGATGAAAATGAATTTTTATCCGAATATGGTATTCGCTCCTTGTCTAAAGTATATAAAGACCATCCTTACACGGTTGCATTAGATGGAGAGACATACACTGTGCAATATGATCCTGCTAACAGTACCAGTGGCATGTTTGGAGGAAATAGTAACTGGCGTGGCCCCATTTGGTTGCCTATCAATTACCTGTTCATAAAAAGTCTTCATACCTACTATGATTTTTATGGCGAGGATATTAAGATCGAATTTCCAAAAGGATCCGGCAATTATCAAAACCTGCAGGAAGCGGCTTGTGCCCTCACCCATCGCCTGCTGTCGATCTTCTTAAAAAATGAAAAAGGAGATCGGCCGGTATTTGGGCCTTATGCCGGTTTTTATAAAAATGAAAACGACAACCTGTTTCTTTTTCATGAATACTTTGATGGCGATACGGGTATGGGGCTCGGCGCATCGCATCAAACCGGGTGGACGGCGCTCATTTTAAATTTACTGCAGGATATGAAGGAACGGGAAGTATGCCCGATCCATCATGATGCATCATCAGGATGAATGATAAACTAATGAAATTGCTGTGAGGCGATACCCATAAACTTTATCTACATGAAAACTGGAAAGATAAGCATGGGTATTTATTCAAAGAATTTCAGCTGGTAACTTGCTTACCAGATATTTTGGGGACAGCTATATTTCGATTTGAATGGTTTATATTGGTAAGGTTTTAATTTACCTTTTGTGGCAAGTCGAATTCTGAACGTTAACCCCGAAAAGAAATATAAATCATTGTTTTTAGGATTGCCTCTTATTGTCCCTTCTGCCGGGTAACTGCCATCACCCCGGTACGCCATGGCTACAGCGCCCAGCCCCCTGTTTTGGGCAAGCACAGAGCGATTGATATAGGTTGTACTCACATCATCTAAATAATCAGTAAATGTTTTACGAACCCCTACTACAAATCCAATTCGTTTATTATCTGTTATAGCCCATAGTACTCCGCCTCCCATGGGTATTGAAAACTGCCTTAATTTATAGGGTTTACGATCTTCATAAAAGCCCTGGCCTTCAGTAGAATAATCGGGTAATACAATAAAATTTCCTTTGCCGTCTTTTGTGGTGGGTTTAAAATGAAAGGCAGCAGCGCCAGCAAAAAAATAGGGCGACAGCTTGTAATCGTATAAATTGAATAATACATATTCAAAGGAAAGAGAAAATTCACTGAGGGTGCTTTGGAAACTTAAATTACGGGAACGGTTCTTCGGGTTGAATTTATCATCGCCACTTATTTTGCCATCGGTAAATTCTGCACGGATAAACATGCGGTCGTTCAACTCTACCATAAAACCTAAACCCCAGGCCGGATGTGAATGCCTGAAGAAATAGTTGCTGCCGCTCAGGTCGCCGCTGTAATTACTCATACCCGCAAAAAAACTGGTAAATACCTGCTGGCTCCTGGCTGGGGCGCTAAAAGATAAAATGATAGAAAAATATAGAAACCATTTCATTTAAAAATTAACGAATGCACTACCGGGTATATTGTATCACTTAGCCAAATACATCACTTCCTTTACCAGCTTTACCGTACGCTCTATACTGGGCAGGTAAGCAGCTACTAAATTGGGTGCATAGTGCATGGGGGCATCGGCACTGGTAATACGCCGTATGGGAGCATCTAAATAATCAAAGCCCTCTTTTTGAATCCGATAGGCAATTTCTGAACTTACAGATGCAAATGGCCATTGTTCTTCTACAATTACCAGCCTGTTTGTTTTCTTTACACTTTCTAAAATGGTAAACCAATCTAATGGCCTGATGGTGGCTACATCTATCACTTCTGCTTCTATTCCTTCTTTGGCTAATTCTTCTGCAGCCCCCAGCGCCACTTTCATCATTTTATTAAAAGATACAATGGTTACATCTTTGCCGGGCCTTTTAATAAAACATTTACCAATAGGCAATACATATTCTTCTTCCGGTACTTCACCCTTATCGCCGTACATTAACTCACTCTCCATAAAAACAACAGGATCATCATCCCGTATTGCAGCTTTTAATAAACCCTTTGCATCATATGGATTGCTTACAGATATTACTTTTAACCCGGGAATATTGGCATACAAACTTTCAAAGGCGGTAGAATGTTGTGCGCCTAACTGACCGGCGCTTCCATTGGCACCTCTGAATACAATCGGGCAACCAACTTGTCCGCCACTCATTGCCAGCATTTTAGAAGCTGTATTTAAAATTTGATCTAAGGCCAATACTGCAAAATTCCATGTCATATATTCTACAATGGGGCGCAGGCCATTTTGAGCTGCGCCAACGGCAATAGCAGTAAAGCCAAGTTCGGCAATGGGTGTATCAATCACTCTTCTTTCACCAAATTCCTCTAACATACCCTGGCTTACTTTATAAGCGCCATTATATTCGGCTACTTCTTCTCCCAGCAAAAATACCCTATCATCTTTTCTCATCTCTTCCTGCATGGCTTCCCGCAGGGCTTCTCTGAATGCTATTTGACGCATATAAACCTGGTTTTTAGTTTCGTTTGTAATTTAGATTTGTGTGCGCAAATTTATGCCCAATCGGGCAGATGAACAAATCGCACTTATAGAACTAATAAAGAAAATTCTTCATTTTTACCCACTCCTTTTTATGTTGCTGTTTGTATTGAAACTCCAGGCATATCCACTACTAACCAGCTGAATAAAAGATAAAGAGATACTTATTTACGGTATTTATAATATTTATATACCAGGTACAAAAAAGAGTTACCAGGGGCAACTCTTTTTAATATTCATTTTCTTAAAATCAAACATTTTCAATTACCATAGCGCTGGCTCCTCCACCTCCATTACAAATACCGGCAGCGCCATATTTTGCTTTGTTTTGTTTTAAAACATTTATGAGGGTAACAATAATTCGGGCGCCACTGGCTCCTAAAGGGTGCCCAATAGAAACTGCGCCTCCATTTACATTTACTGTAGCAGGATCCAGTTTCATGCGGCGGCTATTCTCGATACCTACCACAGCAAAAGCTTCGTTCAGTTCCCAATACCCAATGTCTTCCATTTTTAAACCGGCTTTTTCTACCGCTTTGGGAACGGCAATGGCGGGAGATGTAGTAAACCATTCCGGTGCTTGTTCGGCATCTGCATAGCTTAACACTTTGGCAATGGGTTGCAAGCCCAGTTCATCTGCTTTTTCTTTACTCATCAGTACCAGCGCTGCAGCACCGTCATTCATTGTACTGGCATTAGCGGCAGTAACAGTTCCTTCTTTACTGAAAGCGCCTTTGAGGCCGGCAATTTTGTCGAACTTCACATTAAAGGGTTCTTCATCTTTAGCAAAAATGATAGGATCCCCTTTTCGTTGCGGGATAGATACTGGTACAATTTCATTTTCAAATTTACCTTCTGTTATGGCAGCCTGGCTTCTCTTATAACTTTCAATTGCAAATGCATCCTGGTCTTCACGGGATACATGGCATGAGCTGGCACAGAGGTCCGCCGCATTTCCCATGGCTTTACCATCATATACATCCGTAAGGCCGTCTTTTGCCAATCCGTCGATTAATGTGGTATTGCCATATTTATTACCCCAACGCATATTATCGTTATAAAAGGGAACATTACTCATGCTTTCCATGCCGCCTGCAATCACAATATCTGCATCGCCTAATTTTATACTTTGGGCAGCCAGTGCAATGGCTTTCATACCACTGGCACAAACTTTATTTATAGTAGTACAATTTACTTCATTGGGCAACCCTGCAAACTTGGCCGCCTGGCGGGCAGGCGCCTGGCCCAGGTTTGCCTGGATTACACTACCCATCAATACATCGTTTACCAATGCCGGGTTTACCCCTGCTTTTTCCAATGCCCCTTTTATTGCAATAGCACCCAGTTGTGTTGCGCTTAGTGGTTTTAATGAACCTCCAAAACTTCCTAAAGGGGTGCGTACTGCAGCCATAATATATACTTCTTTCATATCTTATTTTTTGTGTGCAAAGATACAACCTTAGCATGTAAAGGCCGAAACAGGCAGGAACTATGTAATTTTAATTACAATGCTTTACTTTGCAGGATTGATTTTTAAAATATGTTTTCATTTAATAAATATGGTAAAATTTTGCTCTGGGGCGTAGTGGCACTCACGGTGCTTTTTGTAACCGGCAACCTGTACTCACTTTATTTTAAACCCACTTATGCAACAGGCCCCGGCAATAACGGAAATGTAATGGCATTTTTGGTATTTGGCTTAATACTGGGTGGTGCATTGGCTTACCTGGTTACCCAACTCAACAAAAAAGCAAAAAAAGAAATTAAAGAAAGTTCGCACACAGTAATTGAAAGTATAAGAAAAGTATTTAAAGTAGTATGTGCCGAAGGGCAATTTAGCGAACTCTATAATTATGAAGAAACAAAAAAAATATTTCACTTTATCCCTTCTACTAAAAAAGCGTTGGTGATCATAAAGGCCAAAGTATTGGTGGGATACGACTTTGAAAAACTACAATGGGAAATGGATGAACTCAGCCGCAAACTAAAGATTGTAAATTTTCCTGAACCGGAAATATTATCAATAGAGCCGGATTATAAATATTATAATATGGAAGAGAATATCTTTAACCTTTTTAGCCGGGATGATCTTTCCAAGATACAACAGAACGGTAAAAAACAGGTAGAGCAGGCTGCGATTGGAAGTGATTTACCCAGGATTGCCGCAGATCAGATGCGAACCATTCTTACCGAAGTATTGCAAACACATAAATGGAATTTAGAAGATAGTTATAAAATAACATCGCCTGCTCAAAAGATGGAAGAAAAAGAATAACTCAACCCTCGTTCAGCCTTGGCCTGAGCCTTTGTTTAGATTTATTAAATACCATCCTCCCTTTATCAATGCCCTTACGTAATTTCTTTTGTTCTTCTTCAGGCAACAGCAGTACATCCCGGCATTCGGGGCTGCAGCATCCATTAAATTCTGCGGCACATGCAGCACATTGAATAAATAATAAATGGCAGGCTTCATTTTTGCAATTGGTATGGGTATCTGCCGGCATACCACATTGATGGCATTTCGCAATAATCTCTTCTGTAATACGCTCCCCCAGTCTATCATCAAATACAAAATTCTTTCCTTTGAATTTATTGGGTAAACCGGCTTGTTTTATGGTATTGGCATAATGAATAATACCCCCTTCTAAATGATATACATTCTTAAAACCCCGGTGTAACATAAAGGCGCTGGCTTTTTCGCAACGAATACCACCGGTACAATACATAATGATATTATTTTCTTTTTTATCTGCCAGCATTTCTGCTGCCATGGGTAACTGCTCCCGAAAGGTATCACTCGGTATCTCAATTGCATTTTCAAAATGCCCCACTTCATATTCATAATGATTACGCATATCTACTACCACGGTGTTTTTATCAGCAGCCAGTTTATTGAATTCTTGTGCGTTCACATATTTCCCTTTTTGCCGCATGGTAAAACCGGGGTCGTCAATGCCATCTGCTACTATTTTATTGCGCAATTTTACCTTTAATACCCAAAATGATTTTCCATCATTATCTACTGCGATATTTAAGCGTAAATCTGTAAGGGGTTCAATGCTGTTTACATATTGTTTAAACTTTTCTAACTGGTGTTCCGGCACACTTATTTGTGCATTAATGCCTTCTGAAGCGATATAGATACGGCCAAAAACCTGTAATGCTTCCAGCGATTGATACATTAGATCCCGAAAAAGCCGGGTATCTTCAATAAAAAAATATTGATAAAAAGAAATGGTAACCCTTTTAAAAGGTTCCTGGTACAGGCGCTTTTTCAGCTCATCCTGGTTTACCCGGTTGTGTAATACTGCCATATTGTAAAATTTGATTCCGCCTGGTGCGGAAAACCATTTATAAATGATTGGATGCTTGCAGGGCAAACCAAATAATTTTTACAAAGATAAAAAATATATTATACACCTAAAATTCAGGTATCGCTTTGGGCCTTTGTGACACTTTAATAAATCCACTGCCCAGGATCCCGCCAAAACCCAGCCGGATATCACTTTTTACTTTTGATCCATTATTAAAAGACAATACATAATCGGCCCGGATCACTTTTAAAATATTTTCGATGCCAAAAAATACTTCAGAATAATTACTTTTTTTGTTTACCAACAGAATATTGGTTCCAGTAATAAGGTTCCAGTTTAATCTTTTAAATAAAGGGATTTTATTGGTAAGCAATCCATTTAAATGATGTTCTAAATGTAAGAACCCGTATAAATTATCGATGGTACTATGGGCATAATATTCTTCCATTTGAAAACTGTTTACATAGGTTCCGGCCAGGATACCCATATTGCCATTAAAATGCTGGTAGTCCATTACCGGTACTTCTTTATGATTCAGGAAGCCGCCGGTGCCGATATTATATTTTAAGAGACCGGCAAGCCTGAGGTTGATGTCATCCGTAACCTTAAACTGCCATTTATCAAAATCAACATCACTACCGAAAATATTCTTTATCCCTTTTGCATAGCTAAGGGTAAATGTGGGATATTTTGATCCTAAGGGAAGTTTCTGGTAAGGCAATTGAATGTATTTTTGACCCGGTTTAATACTGATTGAACCACTGATTATAAAAGCCTGATGCGGCGTAAATTGAGCATTAATCAATTGTTGCGGATAATTGGGCGTTATATAAATACTGTCCTTTTTTCGAAAAGTATATAAGGTTGTATTGTTTAATGGTATCCTGTCTTCATATAATGCATTTACAAAGAAGCGTACCCCATTCTCGTAAGTTTTATTATAATAAATATTGCCAAACCAGTTCTCATATGTTTTTATAAAATTTTGGCCATAGAGTAAAATAGAAAAACTGTTGCTAATCGGATTTAATGAACTACCTCTAAAGAATTCAGTTACTCTCTTACCACCACTCAAAGATATGAGCCGGGTACCGGCATTCATTTGCCGTAATTTTCTTTGGGGTGTAATGTCCAGGTTGGCCCAGGCATTTACATGGGTGTTACTAAAACCATAGCGGATATGGGGTTCCCATTTTAATGCAGAACGCAATGCCGGCGAATGTTTGGATATCATGCCACCCAGGTTTACCACTACGCCTTCTGCATTATTGTATTCCATATTAGGTAGAATGCCGTCAATACGCCATGAGTAAGTACCTTTCTTTTTAAAATGTGTTCGGTTTATTCCTCCTAATAAAAGGGCGGCAGGTTTTATTTTTCCCTGGCGTTTATTCAATGAATCTAGCGATGCCTGGCTTTTTGAAGAATCTAATCGCACCTGGTATAAACTATCTTTCACTTTATAATCTTTTAATTCTTCTTTTTCAAGGGGAACGGGCCGTATAGAATCCCAATATTCTTTCGATTTTTTATTTACAGCCGTATCATATTTAATAGTAACCCGGTTGAATACATCTTTATTAAATACAGGATCTATTTTGTAATTGGAATATACAGACAGAAATTGGCCGGTTGCACTAACGCCAAACATATTGATCTTAAATTGAAGTAATTGGTTTTTCACACGCCATACTTCATCGGATACGGGTACATACAATTGATTTATGGATAAGCTGTCAATCAGTTCCAGTTGTGCTGTTTTGGTAAGTAAAAGATCAAAGCTGTGGATGCGCCAGGTATCATCAATAATATTTATAATTCCAGTAAACAGGGGTTCATATTTCCGGCGTGGAGTTACCCGGATACTATTGATCATCTTTCCATCTTCAAAATAGCTGCCCAGTAATTTAAATTTATAGTAGCCGATGGCTCCATCAGCAATTGGCGACACAAAACCCCGGGGATTAAGTTGTTCGGCAAATACGGATACATTGTTTTTATATAAGCTGATAAATGTAGGAAAACTAAATCCAAAACCGCCACTACCGCTAACCCGGCTGCTTATCACTTCCATTTTAAATTTATCGGGGCGCTGGGTGTAGATTTTCGAAATAGATTCTGAGAGATAGATAATTCCTTTGCCAGTAGAATCAAGGCCCATCCCCTGCCGATCCTCATCAGGCACTTTTTGACCCAGTACTTTTTTGGGCAAATGATTTAACTTAACCAGGTCTTTACTGTACCTGTCGCACTGGAACCCATTTACTTCTTTGTCGTATTGATTTCTTTTTTTTATGGCCTGGCGTATAATTTCATAAGCTGGATCTTCTCCTCCATTTTGAATGACAACTTCATTTAATGTAAGTTTTTGTTCTTTTAAAATAAAACTTATTTCTGTATCGGATTGCAGGTTCACTGTTTTTTCAACAGTTTCATACCCAATATGCTGGCATACGAAAACATATTTACCCGGTGAAAGGGAAAACGAAAAACGGGCTTTGTTATTGGCGCTGGCACCCCTTGTAGTTCCTTTGATGGTAATAGATGCATAAGGGAGCAAATCACCTGAATCATTAAATACAGTGCCATACACTTTTTGAGATTGCGAAGCAAATGGAATAATAAGAATTAAAAAGATTTGTAGCAATACTTTCATACAGGAGATAGTTTGCATACGAAATTAAGCGGAACAAATGTTAATGAGAGTATAAACATAAATATTTACTCTTCTTATTTTTTGCAGATTATGAGTATGGGCTGATTCTCCGTTCCATGGCATTACGGTATTTATGGGGAGGTACACAGAAATACGGTTAAAAACTTCCCGAATCAAATGAAAATAGATTTTTAGAAATATTCAATCCATTCAAATAAATATTCAGGCTTATGTTCAATTTCAAATTTATTCAGGAATTCTACATATTCTTCTTTAAAAGATATTTTTTTATGATGCTCCTTTTGATTCCTGATATAGGTAATAACGGGATCTAAATTAGAATGGCTGTATGAAAAAGCGCCAAAACCCTCTTGCCAATTAAATTTTTGTGGACAAAAGTTTTTTGTTTTAATAAATTCATTGCTTGCCTTTTTAATTTCCCTCACTAAATCAGACAAGCAACAGGATGGTTTCATTCCAATTAAAAAATGAATATGGTCGGGCATACCATTAATGGCGAGCATTTTTTGTTCTTTGTTTTGTACAATGCCGGTTATGTATTTATAAAGATCATCTTCCCAGGAATTGTGGATAAGGCTTTGCCTTCCCTTTACGGCAAATACAACTTGAATGTAAATTTGTGAAAATGTTCCAGACATATATCAAGAAATTATTGAACTTGCATATTCATGTGTATTTTTTAAAACATACCGGTTAACATATTCAAGAAAAAGACTTCTCACTTTCAATCCCGAAGGGATTACACATCTATAAAATCTTATCCCATTTTGGGATGCGACCCCAATGGGGTCGTATATACCTTTCTACCACCATGTTCTATATATATTTGAATCCTTCGGATTCATGTACTAGCTAATATTTTTACCGATATAAAAATTTGAACCCCTTAGGATTCATGTACAATCTAATGTTTTTCCTTTAAATATATCTTTTGATATTCAACAAAATCCAAATTCTCAAAAAAATTCTAATTCATAATCCCGAAGGGATTGTACCCTATAAAATCTTATCCCATTTCGGGATGCGACCCCAATGGGGTCGTATATACCTTTCTACCACCATGTTCTATATATATTTGAATCCTTCGGATTCATGTACATTCTTTATAAAAAAAACTACTAAAAAATTTCGACAATCACAAATTCTTCCCAATTTCAATTCATAATCCTGAAGGGATTGTACATCTATAAAAAATTATCCCTTTTCGGGATGCGACCCCAATGGGGTCGTATATACCTTTCTACCACCATGTTCTATATATATTTGAATCCTTCGGATTCATGTACATTCTTTATAAAAAAAACCACTAAAAAATTTCGACAATCACAAATTCTTCCCAATTTCAAT
>MKTX01000017.1:259037-374200 GCA_001898465.1 Sphingobacteriales bacterium 39-19
AGGATTCATGTACAATCTAATGTTTTTCTTTTAAATATATTTTTTGATATTCAACAAAATCCAAATTCTCAAAAAATTCTAATTCATAATCCCGAAGGGATTGTACATCTATAAAAAATTATCCCTTTTCGGGATGCGACCCCATGGGGTCGTATACACCTTTCTACCACCATGTTCTATATATATTTGAATCCTTCGGATTCATGTACATTCTTTATAAAAAAAACCACTAAAAAATTTCGACAATCACAAATTCTTCCCAATTTCAATTCATAATCCCGAAGGGATTGCACATCTATAAAAAATTATCCCTTTTCGGGATGCGACCCCATGGGGTCGTATATACCTTTCTACCACCATGTTCTATATATATTTGAATCCTTCGGATTCATGTACTAGCTAATATTTTTAACCGATATAAAAATTTGAACCATTTTGATGTATGTAAATAAATATTTTCATTACGTTAAATTTTACACTTACGATCATGAGCCTATCAAATGTATAAATCCAAAATTACCAACCCTGCAAAAAATACGGAAGCTATGCCATTGGCCGTCATAAATGCTATATTTACCCGGCTAAGATCAGTTGGCTTCACCAATGAATGCTGGTATAATAACATACCAATAAAAACAACTACACCCAACCAATAAAATATGCCAAAATTTCCATAAACCCCCGCTACCACTACTGAAATGGCGCTTAATAAATGTAAAAAAATGGAAACATTCAGTGCTTTTGTTTTTCCTAAAAACGAAGGAATGGAGTACAGATCATTTTCTTTATCGAAAACCTCATCCTGTAATGCATAAATAATATCAAAACCACTAACCCAAAAAATGACTGCCAATGAAAATAAAACGGGCAAAACATTAAATACTCCTGTTACTGCCAGCCATGCCCCAATAGGCGCTAAAGATAAACCCAGGCCTAATATTAAATGGCATAAAGCCGTAAAGCGTTTTGTGTAACTATATAATAATATAATGCCAAGCGCTACAGGTGACAGATAAAAACAGATCTTATTGATAAACCAGGTACAAACAATAAATGCAATACAATTTATTATGGTAAATAATAAAGCTTGCCGTGGGCTGATAATTCCAGCTGGAATTTCCCTCACGGCTGTGCGTACATTTTGGGCATCAAACCTGCGATCTGCGTAACGGTTAAATGCCATGGCTGCCGAGCGTGCGAATATCATACATAGTAATACCAATATTAAAAGTTCTATGATAACACCCGTATCAGTTTGTAAAAAGGGAATTTTAATTTGCCTTGCAGCCGGACGAAAATAAATACTATGGATACCCAGAAAAAAACCTATTAAGGCAAAGGGCATCGCAAAAATAGTATGTGAAAACTTGATGAGGGATAAATAATTCTTAATTACAGCCATAAAAGAAAGGTAAGAAACATAAAAAAATAAAAGATGATGTTGTTGTCAATACAAAGAGAATAGCATGTTATTTTACTGCATTAATACGATAAGTCAGGAGATGGCTTTTATCTTATGGGTATAGCCAAACATAACTTCCAGCAAACAAAATATCAATAAAAAATTAAATTCAATCCCATTTCTTCCGCCACCCACTACGTACCATCCCTCTTTAAAATGAACCATAATTATGCCCCCCACCAATACCAGGATAAAAATAAGAGAGGCCGGTTTTACATAAATATTCATGAGCAAACATACAGCATAAGCCACATGCGATAATTTGATGGCCCAGGCCAGTGGAACCCCTGCCGGTGAAAATCCTTTTTGATTCAAAAACTGGTTACCAAATTCAGTAATGCTATTATCAAAAAATGAAGGTACACTATGCATGAGTAATATAACGGCCAGTGCAAACCGCAGAATAAAATGATTTTTACAAAATTGCATACTCTATATTGAATGGATGATTATAACAGCTAGCACTCACTTAAGCTGATGGGAATATTGATGGCCAGTCCGCCATCTGATGTTTCTTTATATTTACTATTCATATCAAGCGCTGTTTGCCACATGGTTTTTATTACCGCATCTAAACTTACCTTAGCAAAATCAGGTGTGCTTTGTAATGCCAGTTGGCAGGCAGTAATTGCCTTTATAGCGCCCATCGTATTTCTTTCTATGCAGGGTATCTGCACCAATCCGCCGATAGGGTCACAGGTAAGCCCCAGGTGATGTTCCATGGCAATTTCGGCCGCCATTAATACTTGACGTTGTGTACCTCCCAAACATTCAGTAAGGGCTGCGGCGGCCATAGCACTACTCACACCAATCTCGGCCTGGCAGCCACCCATTGCAGCAGAAATGGTAGCTCCTTTTTTAAATATACTTCCAATTTCGGAGGCAGTGAGTAAAAAACGAATGATCATTTCCTCATCGCTACCATCACAAAAACAAATATAATACTGAAGTACCGCTGGTATTACACCTGCCGCTCCATTGGTAGGCGCTGTTACTACCCTGCCGAAAGAGGCATTTTCTTCATTTACTGCAAGAGCAAAGCAACTTACCCAATCTAATATATAATTGAAACCACTGCCTCCATTTTTTATGGAATAGGTCCAATCATCATAATTCATACAGGTTTTGCCGGCTAATAATCTTTTATTGAGGTCATAAGCCCTGCGTTTTACCTCGAGGCCACCCGGTAAAATACCCTGGGCATAGCATCCCCGGAACATGCAACTTTTCATTACGTTCCAAATTTCCAGGATCCCTTTTTTGGTTTCTTCTTCACTACGCCAGGTATTCTCATTTTCCATTACTATTTCATGAATACTTAAACCGGTGCTACGGGCCCAATGCAATAATTCATCAGATGTATTGATGGGAAAGGGAAGATTTACCAGTTGCGTTTCTGTGCCGGTATCGCCTTCTTTTATTACAAAACCTCCCCCAATAGAATAATAAGTTTCTGCAAAATTTTCGTTATTGCGAAGTGTAACTAAAAAACTCAATGCATTGGGATGATAAGGTAAAGATTCAGCCACCAGGAATTCAATATCTTCAATAGGATTAAATTCAATTTCGTGGCGTCCTCCCAATAACAACTTATTCATGGCTTTAATATCTGCCATTTTGGAATGAATATTTTCCACATCAAAAGTTACGGGATCATCGCCGCTTAATCCCAGTTGTATGGCAATATCGGTTCCATGCCCATGGCCTGTTTTGGCCAGGGATCCATATAATAATACTTGTATGGAAATTACTTGCTGTAAAATATTTTTCTCCAGCAGCTTTTCTGTAAATGCCTGTGCAGCCCGCCAGGGGCCTAGGGTATGGCTACTACTGGGCCCCACCCCTATCTTAAACATATCAAATACAGAAATAGCTTCGTGGTTCATGGAATTAATCCCTATAATTTACTTTAAAGTTACATGCATTTCCTTTAGGGAATTGTTATTTACCCAACTGATAATAATTCAATTTCAAAACGCAGGTAAGAATTGGCGGGGATTGCCGGGTTTTGATTATTTGAACCATAAGCCAATGAGGGTGGGATGTATAAAGTTATGCTTCCGCCCGGCTTTATAAGCGGTAAGGCTTTTTGCCAACCAATAATTAAGGCACCCAATTGATTGGTATAGGGATATCCATCAAAACTTTGATCTACCAATGTGCCATTGCTTAACAGGTAAAGTTTATAATTTACCGTAACGGGCGAGCAAATATTGGGCGTTTTACCGGATCCCTGCGTATGAATTACATAAAACACCCCACTTGCATCTTGTAATGCATTAATATTATTGGTTTGCATATAAGCGCTTAAATATGCAATTTCAGTGGGCGTGGCCACCAGAGAAGAGTTATTATAATTACAACTGGCAGAATCTTTTTCACAGGAAGACAATAAGCCTATTGAAAAAATACATGCAAGAAAATACTTCATATGATTTGTGTATATTTTTTTTTGAAAATTAAGAAATAGTTTGATTTGCTTCACTGCGTTTTTTTTTATTTAACAGTTCCCGGTAAGCCTGTTCATTCATTTCCCATAAAAAATGCATTCTAAAATAAGCTATAAAAAGAATGATAATGATTACCGCCACTACGGTTGCCCCCATACTACTGGCCGCTGCGTAAGACACTTTCGCATACCAGTCGGGTATAAAAAAATATACCACAGCAATAAGTAATAAAATAGGTAAACTAAAAAGCATAGCCATGGGCAAGCCTCTTACAAATTTGCTTCCGATGGTTTTAAAAGCTAACCGGTGGGCTTCCCAATATGCCAAAAAATCTTTTTCCTCCTGAGTAAGCATATACAAAATTAAGGAATTGTGCCGTTTACTTGGCTATGTTCCCAAAAGCGTGTAGGTTTGTTTACCCCAAATTCACTACATGAAAGTTGAACAACTCCTTGTCCAATATTTATATCAATCAAAATCTGTAAGCCTGTTAAATATTGGCCGTTTCAGCATTTCGCCTGAAATATCTATTATTCCGGAAAGCGAAAAAAGCCAGGTATTACCCCCTGATGCGATAAAATTTGAATATGATGGCAATGCCCCCATTGATGAAGGACTGATAGATTATATTGTACAACAAACCCGTAAAATAAAACCCCTGGCCACCTCGGACCTGGAAAGCTATTCAATCCTTTCCAGGCAGTTTCTTAATATTGGTAAACCCCTTATTATTGAGGGCCTGGGCAGCCTGCAAAAAAGCCAGGAAGGAAATTACATATTTACCCAGGGTACTTATGCCAATGCCCGGCTGGAATTACCCAAACATAATTTTACTGAAAAATTAAGTGATGATGTTGATTTTTCATCACCTGTAAAACCCAAAAGAAGTACCGGTAAAGGCGCTTTAGTTACCGTGGTGATCTTATTATTGGCCGGCGCTGCCGCATTGGGATATTATTTATATAGTCAAAAAAATGCAATGAAGCCGCTGGATGTTTCTACAGTTCAGCAGGCTGATACCAATGAAAATAATATAGATACCAGCATGCTCGTACGGGCAGATAGCCTGGTATTGAAAGATAGCATCCCGAAAAATATACACCCGGCTTATACTTTTAAAGTAATTATTAAAGAATATAATAACCTGAAAGATGCGGATAAAAACAATAAACGATTCAGTTCATTTGGCCATACCATTCTTAAAGACCAAATAGATTCTACCCATTTTACTTTGGCTATTCCTTTTAATACAACGCTTGATGATACCTTGCATATAAAAGATTCATTAAGCCGTCTTTTTGGTGTAAAGGCAAAAATTTCTTTTTAATACTTCGCTATGAACAAATCAAATGGTTTTAATATCATTTTATTGTTTTGGATTGTAGCAACTATACAACTGGTATCCATTTTACTCGATTATAAAACGGGCATCCGGTTAAGCAAGCCCTTATTAATTCCTGTGCTTATGCTGCCGGTGATCTTCAATACAAGTGTGCATGCCACCCGAAAGAAAATGATGATCCTGGCTTTATTATTTTCCTGGGCAGGCGATATCTTTCTCATGCTTCCGGGCAATGGTTATTTTATTCCCGGATTAATTGGTTTTTTATTTGCCCATATTTCTTATATTCTTTATTTCTATTGCATAAAAGATCCATCTGCGCCATTACCAAAACAAAGCCCTATTATTTTTGCTGCCATACTGGGGTTTGCAGCTATTTTACTATTTATCCTTTTCCCGCATCTCGGGGAATTAAAAATCCCTGTTTTGCTTTATACCCTGGTCATTTGTTGTATGCTTTTAGCTGCAATCTATATTTCTCCCTTTACCCGCCAGGGCGCCGGCCGTTTTTTTATTATGGGGGCATTGTTTTTTGTATGTTCGGATTCGCTCCTTGCATTCAATAAATTTTACCAGCCATTTTCAGGAGCCGCCTTTTCTATTATGCTTACTTATTGTATAGCACAATTTTTGATTGTAAAAGCATACATGATTAACGATATTCGCAGTAAGCTTATCACTTAAAATGAAATTTACAGTATTATGGATTATATTGATTATTACAAAGCTTTGGGAGTAGATAAAAATGCGAGTGAAGCAGACATAAAAAAAGCCTACCGCAAACTGGCCCGTAAATATCATCCCGATGTAAATCCCGACAACCCGGCAGCTCATAAAAAATTCCAGGAAATAAATGAAGCCAATGAAGTATTAAGCGACCCGGAGAAAAGAAAAAAATACGATAAGTACGGAAAGGACTGGCAACATGGCGAGGCTTATGAAAAAGCCCGCCAACAACAGCAATACAACAGGGGCCAGCAAGGCAATTATGGTCAATACGATTTTGGAGGTGATTTTGAAACGGGTAATTTCTCTGATTTTTTTTCTTCGATGTTTGGCGGCGGAGGCGAAAGCCGCAACCGCAGCCGCTTTCGTGGACAGGACGTGCAGGCAGAATTAAAATTAAATTTATCACAGGTTTTTACCACCCACAAACAAACATTCACTATTCATGGTAAAAATATCCGTATTACGGTACCTGCCGGAGTAGAAAACGGGCAGCAAATAAAATTAAAAGGGTACGGCAGCCCCGGTACCCATGGTGGCCCGGCGGGCGACTTATTCATCAACTTTTCAATACATAACGACACCCCTTACAAAAGAATGGGAAATGATTTGTACTTAAACCGGGAAATTGATCTTTATACCGCGGTACTGGGAGGCGACATCACCGTAGATACCCTGCATGGCAAAGTAAAACTGAAAATTGCACCCGGCACTCAAAACAATAGCAAGACCCGGCTAAAAGGCAAAGGTTTTCCCGTGTATAAATCAGAAGGTAATTTTGGTGACCTGTATATTACCTACCAGGTAAAATTGCCTACCCATCTCACCGAAAAACAAAAAGAATTATTTACGCAACTTTCTAAACTATCCTGATATGGCAACGATAAAGATGATAACCGTAAAACAGTTTTGTACTTACCACCAGGTAGATCCCTCCTTTATTGAAGCATTACATCATAATGGCATCATTGAACTGGTAGCGGAAAAACGCACCCGGTATATTCCCATGAACCAGGTAAGCCGGCTGGAACAAGCCGTAAGGATGCACCTGGACCTGGAACTGAATGTAAATGGAATCGACACCATTTTACATTTACTGAACCGCCTGCAACAAAAAGAAGAGGAATTGCGAAAGTTGAAAAACAGGTTGAATTTTTATGAATAAATTTTAAAGCGATCTTTTTTCTGCTGCTAAAGCATATAGCAAAGGAATCTTGTTTCCCCATTTTGCAATCCGGTACTTCCCTTTTTCAAATTCTTCCATGCCCGGGAGGCAATTATAAGGCGAATAATCATATTCATTACATTGGCAAAGTTGTAAGCCATGCGATAGCAAGGCTTGTATTACTTCGCACAGGCCATGGTTCCAGGTGATGGTTTTAGTTACCAGTGCATCCTCTTTTGCGGCATAGGTTCCCGTTAAATCTTCTTCAATAGGATCTCCATTAAAATAAGAGTAAGCAATTTCATTAAAATCATTATCGTACATCCATACTACCGGGTGAAATTCAGCAAAAATAAACCTGCCCCCGGGTTTTACATAACTGGCTATCAGCCTTGCCCATTTGTTGATATCCGGGAACCAGCCAATGGTACCATAGCTGCTGAATACAATATCAAATTGTTCAAAAAGCAGATCGGGCAAATCAAAAATATCAGCACAAATAAATTCAGTATCTACCTGCAAGCTGGCTGCCAGTTCTTTTGCTTTTGCAATCGCTACATCTGAAAAATCAACCCCGGTTACTTTAGCGCCCATCCTGCCAAGTGAAATCGAATCCTGGCCAAAATGGCATTGAAGATGTAATATGGATTTTCCTTTCACATCGCCCAGCAGGTCCATTTCAATTTTATTGAGCGAATTCTTACCTGCTAAAAATGAAGGCATATCATAAAAAGCCGATGCCACATGAAGCGGTGTTTTTTTATTCCATGCATTTTTATTGATGTCGATAAAATTTTTCATATTTATTTTGTCAGGCAGCAGATACCCATTTTAATCCTGCAATAGAAAGTATAAGTGTACTTATAAAAAATATCCGCCAAAAGCTGGCCGGTTCTTCTAAAAAGAAAATGCCGCACAATACAATGCCTACGGCTCCAATGCCCGTCCATACAGCATAGGCAGTACCCACAGGTAAAGTTTGGGTAGCTTTTATCAATAAGAGCATGCTAGTGGCCAGGCATATTAAAAAACCGGCATACCAGGCAATGGCGGCCTGCCCGCTTGCCTCTTTTGCTTTACCCAGGCAAAAAGCAAAACCGGTTTCAAACAGCCCGGCTAAAATAAGGATCATCCAGTTCATGCTTTTAAATTTATATTTTAAGAAATTGAAGTGGGGTGCTGCAATTGGTCCATATCTTCCTGCTTTATTTCTTCCATTTTCTTTACAGCATCATCTTTTTTAATAATGCGCCATAATTGGATAAGCGCTGTAATGGTAAATATGCCCCCGATGATCCAGTTAAGATATTGCTCACTGTTATTTATTCTTTGAACCATCCATTTACCGCCAAAAATAAAAACACAATTACCCAATAAGGTGCCAATCCCAATCCCGATGATATAGCTGTTGTACTGGCTTCTTACGGGTTGCAATATCTTTTTGGTGAACAATACGGTACTCCAGCCAAACCAAAAAGGGATTTGCACCGGGTTTATAGCACACATAAAAGCGCCCAACAAAAAGCGGTGCATATTATTATTCAGGATCACATTTTTGGCAGTACCCCCATGCCGGGTAGCCGCTATAAAACTGCCAATAGCCAGCGCCAGGATAATTCCCAATGTAATCCACTCCATGATCTTCATTAACCGTACCTGCTTTCGCACCCAATCGATTCCCACGAGTGAAATGCGCACATAAACCATTTCTACCAGCAGGGAACCCAATGAAAATTCAATGGCATGCCTTACACTTTCCTGGATGCCAATTTGCATTGCTGCTACATTTAAAGTACCCAATGGCAAGGAACCCAGGAAGCTAATGAGCAAACCCCAAAAAAAGATGCGTATAATAGCAGGCATTCCTCAAAGATAAGGCAGCCATTTATTTGAGCGAGCGCCATCAAAAGAAAATCACCGGGTAAAGTGCTTAAAAATAATTACAGGTGTAACTAAATTTTCTTATATTTATTTTCCCATATATTACTTCACTAAACAATTTTATCATGAACTTTCAAACCATGAACAAGCAAAGAAAATTTGTTTTGATTGCATCCGCTTTAGGCATCATAGCTATGTTTTTACCCTGGGTTTCAGTTTCCATATTAGGCATGACGCAAAGTACCAACGGGCTGCACGACAAAGGTATCCTGGTATTTATTTGTTTCCTGGCCTGCGCCGCAATGGCCTACCTGGGCGACCAAACAAAAAATTTAGATAAAACATCCTGGATTATCACCCTTATTGCCCCGGTTATTGTACTCCTGATGATCATTTGGTTTTACAGCCAAATGTCAAATTCATTTTTAGGCGCTTCCTTTATTGGTTATGGTGTGTACATTGCCGGTATTGCGGCCATTGGGATCCTGGCATCGGCTTACTTATTCAGGTCGCCGGGTGATAATATAAAAGATAGTTTCAATAAATTAAAAGAAGATATCGAGAAAAAGGTTTCCAATACCCAATCCGATCTTCCCAAGGAATAATTTTACATTTTGCACAAATCATTAAAAAAACCTACAGTCTTCCTGTAGGTTTTTTAATTGCGGTAAAAGCAAATCCATTACCGGCCACAATTCAAGTTGGCCAGGTTCTTACTTCCCTCATCGTAGCAATCTAATTTTATCGTGCAATTGTCTCCTGCGCATACCCAGGAAAGTTTTATCCAGGCTGTTACTTTCTTAGGCATTTTTACCTGGTAATAATAAAACCCGGCGGCCGGATTTTTAGAACAATCTTTTAAAATCTTATAATCCAATTTCTTATTGGCAAAAAGGCTGTCAATTGTTGTTTTTGATTTCAATCCTGCATGAGAAGTGCTGGTAATGGTAAAATTGGTAAATCCCATCCTGGGGCCTCTTAACATGATTTTCCAGGCCATGGGCTTATTCTGGGTAGTGAAGGTTTTTCCATTGATGGCAATATTTGCCGTTCCATTCCGGTAAAAGTTAATATTTAAATCCTCACTCATATTGATACCTTTTGTCTCCCATTTTACGGGGTATTTCGATGCTGAGTTTACCGCCCAGTCTCCAATCATCGAATATTCACTGGTATCTTGTACAAGCATTTTCACCAGGTCATACAATTCCACTTTTTTTGTTTGGGCAAATCCGGAACCGGAAATAAGTAAGAATGCCACTACATGTAAAAACTTCATGGTTGTAAATTTTAATAATTATTAAAATGTGGCCATGGGTAAGTGGATATAAATGTAAGAATAAATTGAATACCGTTTTTAAATTTATACCTTGTAAACTGGTTCAAAGATTGTACAGTAAAATCCATATACAGGCAATGGAAGCGGATCTTTACCCGGTAAAAAAAAAACAGGAAATCATGCATACAAATAAAATCACCACTTTGTTTACCGATATCGGAGGTGTTTTACTGACCAATGGCTGGGATCATAATTCCCGGAAAAAAGCAGCCGAACAATTTAACCTGGATGCCGATGAAACAGCCTCCCGGCACCACCTTACTTTTGACACTTACGAATCGGGTAAGCTCTCGCTGGATGAATACTTAGACCGTACTGTATTTTATGAACCCCGGGATTTTACAAAAAAAGATTTTCAAGAATTCATGTTTGCCCAGTCCCGGGCCATACCGGGTATGATCCCTTTCATTACTGAGCTTAAAGAAAAATATAAATTAAAAGTGGCTGTGGTGAGTAATGAAGGCCGGGAACTGAATGAATACCGCATTGCCAAATTTGAATTGGGAAAATTTGTAGATTTTTTTATTTCATCCAGCTTTGTGCATTTTCGCAAACCGGATATCGATATTTTTAAAATTGCTTTAGATGTAGCCCAGGTAAACCCCGGCGAGATTTTATATATTGAAGACAGGCCCATGTTTATTTCCGTAGCCGAAACACTGGGTATTACCGGCATACATCATGAAAACCCGGAAAAAACAAAAGCTATATTAGCTGAATATGGTTTACACTGATTTTGTATGCCCGCAGCTAAAATGTTTTTAATGATCGTTTTTAATCTTTTAAAGTAAATAGCATGAACAAAGAAATTTTATCGGCCACCATACAGGAAATATTTTCAAATCATAGGGGCCTGCTGGCAATGGACGAAAGTTTACCTACCTGTAACAAACGTTTTGCAGCGGCAGGAATTCCACAAACCGAGGAAATGCGGCGCCGGTACAGGCAACTCCTTATTACTACGCCGGGTTTACAGGAAAGTATTGGCGCTGTTATTTTATTTGATGAAACCATCCGGCAAAAAACAAATGAAGGAATCTCATTTACTTCTGTATTACAGGAGGCCGGGATCATCATCGGTATTAAAGTAGATAAAGGCACAATTCTGCAACCGGGTTTCCCCAATGAAAAAATTACGGAAGGCTTAGATGGTTTGCCTAACCGCCTGCAGGAATATAAAAATATGGGCGCCCGTTTTGCCAAATGGAGAGCCGTGATTCGAATCGGAGAAAACATGCCGTCCCGGGGCAATATTGAAGCCAATATCCATGCACTGGCCCGCTATGCCGCATGTTGCCAGGAAGCTGGCATCGTACCCATTGTAGAGCCCGAAATTTTAATGGAAGGCAATCATACCCTATTACAATGTTTTAAAACCACAGCAAGAGTTTTAAAAAATCTCTTTTATTATTTTTATATTCAGCGCATTTGGCTGGGGGGCATCATTTTAAAACCCAATATGGTGATTTCCGGAACGGGTGCTTCCCATACAGGCAGCATCGGGGAAGTGGCCTCTTACACGGTAGAATGTTTAAAACAATCAGTTCCGGCTGCAGTTCCGGCCATTGCCTTTTTATCGGGTGGCCAATCGCCTGAAGATGCCACCCGGCATTTAAATGCCATGCACCAATTGTATAAAGGTGAATTACCCTGGATCCTGAGTTTTTCATTTGCCCGGGCGATTCAGCAACCCACACTGGATTGCTGGAAGGGAGATGATAAGAACACAGTGGCTGCACAAAAATTATTAATTGAACATGCCGAAACGAATAAGGCAGCCCGTATGGGCATCTACACGCCCTCTTAAATTTGCGATAACACAATCTTATCTGCCAGTTCCCAGGATGTATTCACGGCATGATAAATATAAATACAATCCCAGCCCTGGCCCTGCATATGCTGCCCCCGGTATATCAATACATAATTTCCATCTTTTGAAAATATGGGTATGCTCATGAAATTCACTAAACGGTTTTTTATTTTCGTCTTATTCCAGGTGTCAATCCAGCGGCGAACCTGCGCATGATTTTTATTTTTATCCAGTAATGAATCGGCGGCAGCCAGTGATATCCGGGTTTTGGTATCTGCTACCAGCACCCAGTTTTTTAGCCGGGCCTGTTGCCATTTTTGTACCGGGGCATCTTTTTGATTTAATTGCAGCAGGCCTTCATACAATTCCTGCCGGGTGGCCGGGGGTACGGTTCCAGAGCTGCTCTCCAAAATTTTAGCGGCAGAAACGGCATCGGGATACACGGGTTGATTTAATAAAAATATACCCCAGTGTGATTTCCCAAATTCAATGGCCGGTAACCCCTCATTTATAAATGCATAAGCGGGGTCTTCATTTTGCGCATACAATACCTGCGCTGTACATAATAAGAAAACCGGGAGGATGATTTTTATACACTTCATTCAATTCGTGTAATTTTTTTTCGTTTATTTTCTTTTCACCAACGGGTGATTCAACCCATTTACATCATTCCTGATAACCTCGTAATGATCCAGGCTTTCAAATAATTGGGTAAGTGTTTTAAACCCGTACGTGCGGGGGTCAAAGCTGGGATCGATCTTTCTTAAGGCAAGCCCTACTTTAGAAATATAAGTACCCCCATCTTCGATTGTTGAAATTTCAAAAGCCTTATTAATATTCGTTAAATCAAATTTAGGTGTTTCCTTTTTAACTGGTTTCTTTGATTTCTTTTTAGTGGATGACGATATTTTTTCAGTATCTTCTTTTGCAGATTGGCCTTCCCTCCTGCTTTCTGTTTCGGGTAATAAATTTTCGGTAAACGTGAATACTTCGCAGGAGTTTACAAATGCAATGGGTGTATTTTTCTTACCAATACCCATCACAAAAAAACCTTCTTCCCGAATTCTTTTTGCCAGGCCGGTGTAATCGCTATCGCTGGATATGATGCAGAACCCATCCACACTTTTACCATGCAGGATATCCATGGCATCGATAATTAAAGAACTATCGGTAGAGTTTTTACCGGTTGTATAAGAAAATTTCTGGATCGGGTTAATTGAGAAATGATTCAGCGTTTCTTTCCATTTATTCATGTGCGGGCTGGTCCAGTCGCCATAAATCCTGCGAATGGTGGCTTTACCATAAATAGACACTTCTTCCAGCATGTATTTGATTAAAGAAGCCTGGGCATTATCGCCATCAATGAGTACGGCTATATTAAATTTTGTTTCTGTCATTTTTTATGATTCATTTTTAAGTAAAATTTCCTTGTCTTTCTCTTCCAGGATTCAGTAAAGGAACGATTCATTTATTGCCTGGCCAAAGTAAATCTTCTGCCATTAGGTTTACAATATTATTGCGGTATTTTTTCAACCAGCATTTCATTACCCTGCATGTCATAATAAGTACAGGTCATGTCATTTAAATCGGCAACCCATTTTTCAATTCCTGTTTCTGCACAATGATTTCTAAATTCAGGATAACTTGTTTTTCCCTGCTGGTGCATTTTTAAATAATTACAAAACTTTTCCTGATCCCCCACCGGCGCTATTGTAATTACATCAAACATCGGGCTGGATTGTATGTGATGGCCATCTTTATCAGCATATTCAGTGTGGCTGTCATTTACCATGGTTACATACTTTGCAACACCCAGCAATTTTATTTCCCGGATATAGGCAGGGAAATCTGCACCGGATTTTACTTTGCTATGGGCCTCTTTTATTTTTTCTATTATTAACATGTTAATTTTTATGTGTAGTGCTGAAAAAAAAAACGATTTATACTAAACCTGTTTATCATTCAACTTTATTTAATTACAATCAGCCGGTGCTGTTCCGGTAGGGCTTACATTACAGTTTAAAGTATAAAAATCTTTTGCCGTAAGCTTACAGCGATGAAAAATATTTTTTCATAACTAAAGTTTGGTTGAAACAAAATATTTTCCGAGGGATAATGGAAGTTAAAGGTAGAATACAATTTTTAATTATGAATGGTGAATTGTTAATGGTGAATTATTAATTGTGAATGGTTACTTTAAAAAAATCCCGGTAAACCGGGATCTGAAAACATTTATGAAAACAAGGATTATTTTATAAATACTTTTATTGTCTTTTTAAATCCTTTTTTATTTGTAATGAGCAATTGATAAGTACCGGCTGCGAGCTTGCCCGTAGTAAGGGATGCCTGCTGGTAATAACTATTTATGGTAGTGGACTTGCTGAGCATTCGCTGGCCGTTTGCGGCATATAATACCATTTGGTATTCTCCCGCTTCTTCATTTGTAAATTGCAGCCTGATGATACCATTCTCAATTGGGTTGGGCACCATATCAATGCCTGTTTTTACGGGTAGTGCATCTAATTTCACTTTATCGCTATACACATAATCGCCTTCTGCATCCAACCCTTTTACCCGGTAATAAATTTCACCCGCAGGCGCCGTAGCGTCATCATACTGCAATACATCATTCGTATTGATCACGCCTTTCAGGTTAAAGTTTGTGCCTTCGTTGCTGCGTTCCACTTCGTAATAACGAATATCGCTACCCGGCGCTACCTGCCATTTTACTGTGGCCGTTTTATCGGCATTGCGTTTGGCTTCTATGGATATAAATTGAATCCGTTTTTTTAGTTTAAACACAATCATAAACCGGTCTGCTGCCAGTGAAGCCGGGTTATTGGCAATCGTAAAATCAATACGGGTATCACCCTGTAATGCCAATGCTGTTTTGGTTTGTGCATAGTTATCTACCAGCCAGGCCCTGCGTCCGTCCAGGTCCATATTTTCGGCATTGATCACCCAACTGTAATTACGGGCTTTCATCATTTCCAGGTTCAGGAAAATAGTATCCGCATCGGCTACCGGGCTTTTTTGCATTACCGCATACAATTTATTTTTGTAACGAATGCTCACTACTTCAGAAAGGTTTTTTTGTTTGGGTCCGTCGTTATTATCCACGGCATCATTAAACCCGTCCTGGTAGTGCATCATCACCCCGTCAGTCAGGGTAAGTTCACTATTGTCTCTTATTAATAAGTTCACCCTAAGCAATTGCGGTTTATCTGCAACAAAAGTAGCCGTATAATCATCGCCTCCTTTTGCATTTTCATCTATTACCAAATTACCGTTACTGGCCCCGCCTTTTATAAAAAAGGCCTGGCCCGATGGGATAAAGTTGGGATGGCCGCCATAAGCTCCCCCTCCGGGTGTAGAAACCCAGTCGGAGCCTACTTTGGTAAATGCCCGGAAACCGCCCAGGTTATAATTGCCAGTAAGGCGTGGATCCCACACATAAAATGTTTGTACCGATTGGGCCGGAATGGGAGTCGTACGCATATCCAGCGCCGACGCATAAGGGTTGCCAATGGATACATCTTTACCTGCCGGGATGCTGATTGCCGGTTGTGTTCCTGTAAGCAATTGGCCACGGGTGCGCATGATTGTGGTAGAACTGCCGGATGATCCGGCCTGGGTACGGTCGCCCCTTACAAATAACATATAGCCTGCCGGGTTTACAATACTTAAGAAAGTATTGGCCGGCGCCCCATAATTTTGAGTTGCTGTATTCCAGGATTTCATACTGGGTCCGCCGGGTGAATAAAAATCGAAACCAAGCGCTTGTAATGCAGCCAACGTACTGGGTGTTTTAGTAGAAATTTGTGTTCCATACCCTGCCGGTGTGGTTTGAGTAGTACTACCAGCAGCTTTGCCTTCCTGCCATGCCTGGTTAATGGTTTGCAGCGTGTTATTGGGAACCGATAAGAACTGCCATTTGCGTGGCGTTAAGATATAACGTTCTACAATAAACCGGCCTGCACCACTATAATTAATGGTAGTGCCGGAGGGTACTTTGCCCACATTGGCCGTGCGAACAGCGCCACTTTGCAGGGTGATATCACCTATATTTAAACTTAGCTTAGCCGCATTATTATCAAAACTCAGGGTACCCGGTATGCCAAAGGAACAATCGATAACCACATTGCCCGAACCCGTATTATTGATCTTTACATCTTCTAATTTATATTGCCCGCTACCCGAAACGGTTTGAGCGGCAGTGCCGCTAAATACCAGGTCGCCGGTTTGGGCAGCGCCACCGGTAAGGGTAAGTGTTCCATTTACAGTTAGGTTGCCTTTTACATCTATACCGGTACCATGGCCATGTGTGGCATCCACGATATTATCCCAGGAAATATTGGTCAATTCACTGTTAGCGCCAATACTTACATTGCCTGCTACCTGCATAGGCAGTGTATTGATGTTATTATAAGATACTTTCACTGCGCCTGTGCCACTGGTGCCAATATCTAAATTTCCCTTTACATACATGGTGCCGCCCGATGCGCCGGTAAGCGCCGTGGTACTTGTACTCCAGTTGTAAGGCCCTGATGTAGATTCAAACTTAAGATTAGGATAATACATATTGCTGGCAGCCGTATTTACATTACCGGCGCCTGTATAGCGGTAAATCCAAAGCGCTGTGGCCGGCATGCTGTTCATACCGCCTTCATAGTTGCTACCGTAATTCCCGGCTACGCCGGATGAATTGGTTTTAAGCAGGGTTCCATTGGCGCCCATTTTCCAGGTGGCGCCACTGCCAAAGCCCAGGCTGTTTGCCGTATTATTATTATCGTTAAAAGTTCCGTTTATTATAAAATCGGCGCCTGCTCCCCCATCCAAAATTTTAATGCCAGCATTGGGATTGGTAATAAGTGTGGCAGCAGCATCTACCGTAAGGTTGTTTACATCAATGTCTGCATCAATATCCTGAGTAACGGTATAAGGTGCTGTGATATTTATTTTTGAACTATTGATTGCAATTGGATAGGTGCAGGCTGCTTTCCAGGTAATTCCATCATTACTCATTTCCCAGGAAGCCTTATCACTCCAGTTACCGGTAGCTTTTGAACGATAAATGGGCCTGCTCTCATAACTATACTGAGTGGCATGGGTAGGCTGGTAACAACCCGGGCTGCCTTGTGAAATGCTTGCATAAAACTGGTAATTGGCCAATGAAGCTGTAGGCCCGGTAATGGTAATATGATTGGTACCGGAGCCGGTAATCGTAAGCCCGCCGCCCAGGCCGCTTACCAGGTTCCAGGTATTGGTACCGGGTGCATTGTAATACCATACATAAACCGGCGTACCCGATGGTGCAATGTTAGCTGCTACTGAAAAATCAAGCGTTTGGTTACAATCTACCGATGCGGGTTGCGTAGTTACATCAATAGTGGTTCCATTTAAGGTATAAGGAGCTACGCCCAGGTTGCTGCAATTTTCGGTATTGCTAATCACCCAATCTACCGGGTAGTAAGTTAAACTGGGCCGGCTATGCGTTGCATTGGGTAATACATATTGACTAAATCCCGGGGCGTTGCTGCCCGGGTAGTTCGGGTTTGGCACATAATCTATGGCTGTATAAGTACCCGCTATTTTTTTAAGTAAATAGATCCGGTCATTGCCATTAAAACCGGAAGCGCCGGGGTAACTATCCACCGAAGTAACGCTGCATAAACTGGTACTGGTTCCCACACGCATTACTTGTGTGGCGCCACTGGCCAGGGTGCCGGTAAGATTAAAATCATTGATGGTACTGCTACCGGTTACGATCCTTACCTGGTAATTATTGGTTAATACAACAGGGCTTGCCGTACCGTTAAATACTTCTATATAACTTAAGCTCCCTGATTTTGCATCATACACTTCAGAAATAAATAAATCAGTAACCGTGCCCGAACCGGTTGTTCCGCAGTTACCCGTTTCATCAATAAGGGTGAAATTATCTGTTGATACACCATTACATGCTGTATTTACCAACGTAATCTTATCCTCATCCGGGGCATCCACGGGTACCATGGCAGTAACGGTATTGTCATTTAATACGGTAAATGAACTTGCTGATTTATTTCCAAATTTTACATCACTTACCCCGGTAAAACCAGTACCCGTAATGGTTACCAGGGTCCCTATGGGGCCATTATTGGGTGTAAATGAACTTATACTGGTTGTTAAACAAACCGGAGGAAGAC
Source organism: Sphingobacteriales bacterium 39-19 (assembly GCA_001898465.1). Lineage (GTDB taxonomy): Bacteria > Bacteroidota > Bacteroidia > Chitinophagales > Chitinophagaceae > Ferruginibacter. The sequence goes on from MKTX01000017.1 coordinate 277,401, forward strand.
AGTTTACTTCTACATCATCAATATGAACGGTACCTGCAGTACGGTAAAATTGTATAACAATATTATTTGAAGTACTATTTACTGTAAAACTGAAAGATTGATATATGCTGGTTAATGAAAAAGGAGAGCCTGTAACGGCTGTAAATGCAGCTCCATTAATACTAATATTAACTGCTAAAGTGCCTGTAGCCCCCGTACTCTTACTCCAAAAATTTATAGTGCCTACATTGGAAAGTTGGGGCGTTATAATATTTGAACCAGTTGCACTTTTAAGTTGCACAGCGGTATTACCTGAATGTGCGTCTGATGGGTTTGTGGTCTTGATAATATCAGTACCATCCCATGTTCCGGAACTTAAAGTGACAGGTACTGTGGAATATGAGGATGGTAAACCTGTTTCAAACCCTTCACTTAAGCAAGGCCCAGGCAATACCGTTAAAATAGCTGAGTTTGAAATAAGATTGGGGCAGGGCGCTGCTCCTTTTATAATACAGCGGTATTCATAATCATTATATGCCTCGGCGCTTGGGCTGATGGTAAGATGATCGGTTGTTACATTACTATAAGGTGCTGTATTGGTTAGGTCTTCCCACAGAGAAGTACCTGTATTATACCATTGCCATTGATAACCGGCGCCTGTTGCGGTTACATTAAATACGGCAGTTGCCGGTGATGTTACCGTTACATCTATGGGTTGCAACGTAATAGCGGGTGTGGCATTAATGGTAACCGGGTAAGCGGCAGTAGCTGCACTCCAGCAAGTACCATCAAAACTACGTACATAAAAATTTCCTGTAGCATTTACGCTGAGTGAAGAGGTTGCTGCATTGGCAGGGCTGGTACCATTGGCGGCAGTTTGCCAGTACATACCTGCGGCAGATGGTGTAATGGTTAAGCTGGTACTGGTACAGGCCGGCGTAGTACCACTGATGGTACCCGATGGGGCTGCTGCCTGTGCCGAAGCACAACGGTTGGCAATAATATATAAATTGGTGCCGGCTGCAGGAATCGTAAGGCCTGAAGCGCTTAAAGTATAGGGATTGCTGCCGGCAGGCGTACCGGTGCCCACAACGGTATAAGCTGTTACGTAGTTGCTAACTTCACTGGCAGCGGCCGGGCTAAAGGATACCGCCTGGTTGGCCGCATTCCATTGGTACGTGATATTGGCCACGGCACCTGCACCGGAGGCCAGTACACTCCATTCTAAATTCACCACTTTCGTGGCATCGAAAGGCGCATTGGTTAGCGGCGTTTTTACGCTCATGCTAAGATCCCTAACCGTACCGGTATTGGTGATGGTAAGCGGTGTATAATTGGCACTAATACCTATGGGAATTAAAGTGGCGGTATTGCCTGCCGCTTCTTTTATAAACTTACCCGTACCATTTATTATTACATAACTGGTTGCTTTGGCATTGGTAGTGCTGCCCCCGCTTTTCAGGCTAAAATTATTGTTGCCCAGGCTTATTTTGCCCAATATAAAATCGGCTGTATTATTTACACTGATAGCACTTGCCAGGGTAACACCGGCGTTATTATTTATGGTAAAATAGGCAAAATCGGTAGCGCCGGTAATGGTTTGGTTTACGGTACCGTTACAGGTTACTAAGCGGCCATTGGGATTAAAAGCGGCAGTTGCTCCTTTTGTCCAGTTACCTTTTACTGCCAGGTCGCCACCTGCATTATTGCCCAGGCTCATATTGCCATTCATTACCAGGTTGCCACCCACGGTAAGCAGGCCGGCACCGGGAAAGGGGCTGCCATAATCCATGTATAAGGCAGAACCGGCATCAATAGTAAGGTTGCCGGTAAGGGTCCTGGCACCGGTATTGGTAGGATAATTTAAAACGGTATTATTGCTCAGTTGTACGTTTGCAGGGTTGGCAGCAGAAGTCCACTCCAGGCCATTGCCGTAAGTGGAATTGGTATTATACCATAATTTAGATGCTGCGCCGTAATTGGGGCTATTGATGCTGAAATACCCATTGGGGCTTATGTTGATCGTACCATTTAAAGTAAGCCCGCTGGCATTTGCATTTTGAAAACCACCATATAATAACAGGGTTCCTGAAGCCGGAATCAGTTTGGTACCATCATTCAGGTTTACATTGGTACCGGTATTTACCTGTACATTTTCTGGAATATTGCCCGCACCCGGCCAAAAGCGCTGGCCGGCAGTAATACCATAAGGGCCCGTGCCGCTATTGAATACTAAATAACTCCCGGTGGCTGCATAAGAAATATTTGTGGTACCATTGGCATAGCCGCTGCCATCTATTTGCAGGGTGCCATTTACCGTAGTAGTACCGTTATTGGTATAGGTAGCACGCAAAGCCAATGAATGGCTGGCATTAATGGTAGTAGTTGTTCCATTATTACGGGTTACGCCGCTATTCATGGTTATGGCGTGATTGATAATTACATTATCATCGCCACCCGGCACAGCATTTTTATCCCAGGTACTGGCTGTAAACCAATCGCCATTGGCAACCGAAGTAAATAAAGCCGGGGTAACATTTCCCGAAACCGTTAAGCTGGCCGTAGCGCCACCGCCGCTAATGGCAATGGTTTCGCCGTTATAATTGCCTACGGCAAGGCCGGCTTTTAAACGGGCATATACCGTAAAGGCCAAAGCGCCACCCGATGCAGCCGGGGTAGTTACAGAAACACCGCTCCAAACGGTACCATTTAAAGAAACTTCATAATTGGTAGAAGCCGTAATGGTAACCGTGCTGGTAGCAGGGCTTAGATAAGTGGCATTGAGTGCATAGTTTTGAGATGCCGAAGGTCCCGAACCACTGGCATATGTAAACCCGGTAAAGGTTTGGGTTGCAGGTGTAATGGTGGGTGGTAAGGCAGAACAAAATACATTTACATTATCTAAATAAAAACTACCCCCGCTCCTGGCAGACATTACAAAACGCAGGTAATAAATGCCAATAGGTGAGATAGAATAATTATAATTTTTCCATGAATCAGTAACCGTACCTGTATTTGACCCATTTGCAGTAAGTGTGGTAATATCTGTCCAGGGCCCCGCAGCGCTGGTACTATACTGAACTTTTAGGGTAAAGTTTGCTGAGTTACTTGATGCTGTTGCTACAAAAGTTATAGAAGATGCTCCCGTAATGGCATTCGTTGTAATAATATCATCGGCTGTAGTATTAAAACCAACTCCATTGCCAGTGTAACCTGCTGTGTTATTATTATAGGTTCCCGTTCCGCCTGTCCAGTTACCATAACCACTATCAAAATTATCAGATTGGCATGGCCCCACACTCCAATGAGCATATAAGGTAACATTTCCTAAGCCCATGGTATAGTTTGCGCCATCGGTATATACTACTGCGCCGGCAGCGCTTGTTGCCCAGCCATCAAATACATATCCGCTTAAGGAATATGCATTGGCAGTTAATGCAGCCGTTGCGCCATAAGCAATGGTTTGATTACTCATGGTGCCTGTAGCTGAGCCATTATTTTTATCGAAAGTTATTTGATAATTATTGGGTGTCCATTTTGCATACAATATGATATTATTTGCAGGTACTGTATAGCTTCCACCGGCTGCATAATTGGTTCCACTACCATCTGCGGCGGTGTTCCAGCCACCAAAAGTATAACCCGTTTTTGCCAGGGTACCAATGGTTGCCAAAGTTACGCTGCTATTATAATTTCCACTTACCGATGACACAGAGGGAGAACCTGTGCCCCCGTTTGCATTAAAAGTAACGGTGTAGCTATTTACGCTCCATTGTGCATATAAAGTAATATCAGCAGCAAAACTGTAAGAAGCGCCATCTGCATAGGCAGTACCTCCGCCACCGGCAATGGTATTCCAGCCGGTAAATGTATAGCCGGTTCTTGTAAATGTATTTGCAGTTAAATTGGTGGGTGTGCTTGCATTTTGCGGAGACATAGTGCCGGTACCTCCATTGGTATTAAATGTTACGGTATGGCCGCCTACTGATGTCCATTTAGCATATAAAGTAACATTTGATGAAGGCATGGAAAGTGTTGCGCTACCTGTAGCTGCGTAATCTGTACCGCTGCCATCTGCTGCCGTATTCCAACCGGCAAAAGTATAACCGGTACGAGCCAATGTTCCAGTATTTGCCAGTACAGTAGCCGTAGCGCCTGTAAAATATGAATTTGCATCTGTGGGTACGGAACCGGAGGTATTTGAATTACCATCATAAGTTATTTTGTAACATTTTCGGTACAAATAAATTGCTGCCTGGCCTGAAATGTAACAAGAAAAAAGACTAGAGCTAGAATTATAACTCATTAAATTACGGGTACCTCCATTGGTACAAGTGATAACAGCAGCGTTTGCAGAAAATGTTATTGTCCAGGTACCACCTGTAGAAAGTTGCAAATAATTATTACTATTGCTTGTTGCTTTTAAATCACTGGAATTTACTGCGTCGGTTAAAATCCAGGCTCCGGTACTACCTCCAAGAGTAATTTCATAAGGATTTGTATGATCTGTATTAACTGTTGCAACTGTTGCAGATATAACACTTGAATTTATAGTATAAGAACCTGATTGTGGCCTATTATTGGTATTTTGATATCCTAATAAATAGGTGCTCCCGGTATATGCTGACCCAATCACATATTTTTCACCTGCAACTAAGTCTGAAGTTGATGTAATTAATTTATAATTGCTTTGCCCAATAACATTCCCTGAAATTAGCAAGGCCATCAATACCAGGAGGGAGTAAATCTTTTTCATGTTTTTCATATATAAAGGATATTCAAATTCTATTTTAAGAATGGGTTATTTTTTTTATGAAAACGGGAGCTATAGAGGGAGCCGTAAAAAATCATTGCCGGCAATGATTGCGCTGTACAAAAACACAATAAAAGGGATACTGCCCGGGGGCAGTTACAGAAAGATGATGTATTCATCGGCGCATGAACTACTTAAAAATTAAAAAAAGGGGGGAAATAATTTTTCGGAGGGATAGATTAGCATACAAATATATGTAATATCTGTATGTTCCTGCTGAATTGTATAAAAAATGTGCAAAAACCGGGGCGATTTTTTGCAATAATTGAGGACGGTATTGACGTGTAAAGGTTACACATTAATAAAACTTTAACAAATCCTTTTCAAGCTGCTGAAAAAAAAGGTTTTTACAAATGTTGCAGATTCTTTTTAAAAGGATGCAGTAACTTTTCGGGGAGCCGGTTCATCCAAAAAAAATATGAACTCATTTTATTCCTCCCCTCTAAAAAAGGATATGAAAAGATGGCCGGCATTTCTGGTAATCGCTACCCAGTTTTGCAGTTGTACACACAAAAAATAAAATATCCCGGTGCTGGGTTTTGCAGATGCTTTTAAAAACAACGGCCGGGTATTGCTGCAGGCAGGATATTTTAAAACGTCCAGTTCGGAACCGCTGCCTGGCTTTTTGAAAAAGTTAAATAGTAAGAACTAAAGCTGGGCTTTATTCGTTGAGCCACGAACCACAGCACAGTAGAATTACCGCTGCTGATTGCTCCAATGTCAAGCCCCACTATTGGCAATACCCATGTTAGTGGTTGCTTTAGATTGAAACCCTCCCATTTTCTGTCAAACTCTAAAGTAGATTTTTCGGGCTTTTAAGATACTGTTTCATTACTTCAGCAGGTGTCAGTCCATTGATTGAACTGTGCGGTCTGAAGTTATTATATTCTGTTCTCCATGCTTCAATCTTTTGCTCCGCATCTTCAAGTGAGAGGAACCAGTTAGTATTTAAACATTCATCCCTGAAGCTGCCATTAAAAGATTCTATGAACGGATTATCTGTTGGTTTTCCGGGTCTGGAGTAATCTAAAGTTACATTATTTTCATGAGCCCATCGGTCAAAATCCTTACTGATAAATTCACTTCCATTGTCAACTTGTATTCGCTGCGGAATTGCCTTATTAAATGTTTTTAATTTTTCCATTACTTCTACTACGTTGATTGCTTTAAAAGATTTTGCTACCTCAATGGCGTAACAGTAGCGGCTAAAATTATCGACTATAGTTAAGGACCTGAATTTCCTTGCGTCAAAGAGCTGATCATGTACAAAATCCATGGACCAGCATTGACAAACATTAGTCAGTTGGGGTCTGTTTAACCGGTGTGCTGCAGACTTTGATCTGCGGGGCCTTTTGTTCCTCAGATTAAGCCCTTCTTCCCTGTAGATGCGACGTATCCGCTTGTGGTTATCGGGCCATCCTTCACGCCTTAAAAGCACCGTTATCCGCTCATATCCATACCGTACCCTTGAAACTGCAATATCCTTTATTCGCTTTCTTATCGCTTCATCACTTTTTACTTTAGGATGGTATCGCATGGTTGACTGGTGAAGAAGAATCAACGGACAAACCCGGTTACGGGTAACTTTATAGTCGGCCATCAATTGATGCCCAATTTCCCGTAGCTGCCGGATCTTCAGGCATTTTTTTTTAACACATCCTGCAGCATCTGTTTATCAAGGCTAAGGTCAGCAACGATTTGTTTTAACCGGCTGTTTTCTTCTTCCAACTGCTTTAGCTTACGAAGTTCTGTAACCCCAAGTCCGCCATATTTTTTCTTCCAGTTGTAAAAAGTGGCGTCACTAATGCCGAGCTTGCGGCATACTTCTTCAACCTTGGTACCGTTCTCGGCCTGGCGAAGGGCAAATACAATTTGTGCTTCGGTGAATTTTGTCTTTTTCATACGCAATTTTTCATTTTTTAAGTTATGAATAATTGCCCGTTTCTCTCTACTTTACCTTTTGTCAGTTTTTAGGGGGGAGGTCAAGATGATTTTAATAATTGCATTGTATGCGCCATTGATTACTTCAGTCATTTTGCTAAAATCCAATGTGTCAATTGTATCTGAAGCCATATGATAATTAGGGTTTCTTACGAAAGATGTATCATTAATCATTAGTGCCTGATATCCAAATTTCCAGTAATTCCTTTGGTCTGAAAGACCTGCCAAACCTGTTAGACTGCTATCTTCTGGGAAACTAACAACCTGAACATCGATATTTGAATTTTCTGACATTAATTGTCTAACTTTTACATTAAAATTATTATACTTTTCAATGCCGACAACAATTATAAAATTAGCAGTACTGGGATACCTTTTGGCTAAATCTGGTGATGGGAATGGTTGCGAATTAGGTTTGTCTGAGAAATACCCAATCATCTCATAACATATCATACCAATTACATCTGCTTTATTTTGAAATAGAGACTTAGCGTGTATGTAACTACCCATCTGTTCAGAACCAAAGAATGGCGGTTCTTCTAAACAATATGCAACCAACTCAATTGTGTAATCAACAAAAGGTTTATGCTGACCTAATAATCTTCCCGTTTCTAATAATCCTGCCACCGCACTTGCGTTATCATCTGCTCCTGGCTGATCTCCACATACATCATAGTGTGCACCAACAATGAGTCGTTTAGACATGCCTTCATTATACACCCCTATAACATTCGTATACTCTTTTCCTTCCGCAATCCATTTTTGCTTTTTGGTTAAAAGTCCTGAATTAGTAAATTCCTCATCAATGTATGAACATACCTTTTCAAGACTTTCTAAGTTGTTGTAATTACGGTATGGTCTTAACTCAGTTAAGAATTTTACATCTTCATAAAGTCTATTTTGCTGCGCTTTCATATTTGATTCTTTATTGCTGCCTCTAACGAACAGGGCCTGGCGTTGTAAGGGAAATAGAATTCCGCCGGAACCGCTGCCTGGCTTTTTGCTAAAGATAAATAATAAGTACTAAAAGCTGGGCTATATTCGACAAGCCCTAAACTGAAGTATAGAAAAAACCAATTGGAAATTTTTCATTTTCGTAATTTTCAATTAATATCCCCCATATATCCTACTCGTTAATTTTCACAATCAGTCAGTTTTAATATCAATTTTAAATTTAATTGCGCCAGGTTTAATCATGCATATTTTCAGGGGGGCCTGCGGTTCTTTCAAATTTTAAAACTTCACTCTTAATAGTAATATTTTCTGAAGAATATTCCTTTTCAAATATAAGTTCTAAGAATTCCTTATCCAGTTTTATTATCGAAAAAACAATTCTGGTCTTGCCATCGCATAAGTTCTTTAAAAGTAAGACTGGACTTTTGAAGTCGTCAAATGGATCGAAAATTTTGAATCCTAAAGTCATATTTTCCTCCACTTTATTTCCTTTCTTAATTAAATAAAAGTCAGAAGCAATTTCATCGCTACTAAAAGTCAATCTTGCGATTGAAAATTCTTCTTTATTTATAGATAATAATAATGGTTCTGATTGTTTCTCAAACAACTCCCAATTCCCAACAATTAAGTGAGGTTTGGGTTTCACAGTATAAGAAGTCAAACAGATATACGAGAAGAAAATAATAGAAGTAAGTATATATTTTTTCATTTTCCTATTGATTTAATGATAGTTTCTGCCGGCATTCACACTAACGGCCGGGTATTGCCCGCCAGCATTGCAGCAAGCCTCATGTCAGCGGTTCGGCTTTTTATTCTCCCAAGTTGTCTTTTTCAATTCAAACCAGTCTGTTGGGACACCTTCGTAGTCAAAAGTTTCTTGAAAGTTAAAGCCCAATTTAGATAATACCTTTTTTGAATTTACATTTTCCGGGTTAGTTATAGCAAATATTTTATCAACATTTAAATTTGCAAATCCATAATCTAAAATTGCAGTTGATGAATCAGTCGCAAAACCTTTTCCCCAATGTTTTTTCTTAAACCTAAAACCAAGTTCATAAAAATGATGGTGATTGTTTAAGGGCTGGTTGAAATATTTTAATCCGGACCAACCAATAAATTCATTCGTCAATTTGTCAACTACAGCCCAACGAGCCATTCCATTTTCTTTATATTGACCTTTAATTATTTCAATGACTTTTGATATTTCGTCAATTGATTTCACAGGATTGTTTTCTATATACAAATGAACTTCTGGGTCAGAGTCCATTTCAAATAAATCATTTTCGTCTGTATATTCTAATTCTCGTAAGATAAGTCGTTCAGTTTCTACTAAAATTTTCATCTGGCAGTTATTTCTTTGTTTTAATCGTATCGTTCGTTAAGATGACAACCAACGGCCGGGCTTTGCGCAGGTGGGATATTAGGATTCCCTTCTGTCCCCGACCGATGCCAAATTTATAATTAAAAATTCATTGTTAATACTATCGCTCAATAAAGTTCTTTCAGCCCGGAACTACTGCTGAAACATGTACCACGGCTCACTTGCCCCACGCCTGCCCCGCTTGCGCAAAACCTCATCCTAAGTGTTAGCAGCCGTATTTCTTGTTGTTGTGCAGTCTGTCCCAGTTGTTGTTAGTCTTAATGCTTTCATCTTTAAGTAACTGTTCTGTTTGGTTAATTTCAGATTTTGTCGTTGCTTTTTTTAAGAGTGTTATAAATGTGTTTATTGTTGGTTTAATATTTCTCAGTTTCAAATCTTGATAATAGTTAACTGCACTTTTAAAAGTTGTCGAACGTGAAATTAGTGTGTTAAATGTAACAAGATTAATTTCAATTCCTTGGTCTTCCATTGCTGTAATTATTTCGGCTCTCTGATTGTCATTATTTGTCAAACTTAAAAGAGCATTGTAAGTCTGTGTGTTCGGCTTAACTTCATACTTGTTCATTGACCTAATTAGTTCACGTCCTTCTTCAACTGTCTTGCAATAAGCAAGAAATCCGTTCAAAGTGTATGTGTTTGGTTTAAGTCCGAGGTTAAGTAGTTTATTGAAATAAGAAGTTGCTGTTGTCTGGTCAGGCGATAGAGAAATAAGAATGTTGAAAGTCGTTGTTGTAAGCGGAACGCTGTCTATTCGATACTCGTCAAGTATTTTGCTTGCTTGTTCGAGTGTGTCGCAAAGTTGAATATGTGCATTTTGTATGTCGAAATTTGGTTTAACCGATTTTTCCTTGTTGTCCTTTTTTAGTTTTTGTGCAGTCATCAATGCTTGTTCAGTATTAAGTTGTTTTTGCTTAACACGTTCTTTCAAGTCTAACAAGTCTTGTCGCCATTTTTGTGCTATTTTTTTAGTTGTTGTGTTAGTCATTTTCTGATTTTAAAAATGTCGTAATAATATGGTTGCTAACATGCATGTATTGCCGAAGTGCTGGAAATTTCGTCCGTCCTGGCTAACTGCAGCCCAATTTATAAATAAAAGTTGATGATATGCACATAGCTAAATAGAATAACGCCAAGCAACAGAATAAAGAATGAGTTTTGTATCTTAATCAGCAGCGGCACCAGGCGGACGGAATATAGAATACCGCCACATCGCCAATGCTTCAACGTTATCGGTCGTTTTGTTTACCTGAAGTTATAATAAGCGAATATTTTAGCCATAGAAGATGATAAATGTATATCATCCTTGTTATCCTCAATAAATTCTTTGGCCTTATCTATACTTGCTTGTTGAGCAGAAATTGGTTTGGGCTTATGCCAATTTTAGATTTTGTTCCCTCATGAACTTTTCTAATTTTTCGTTGGCTTTTAAAATTGCATTGTTAATTACCTTTAGAAAAACACTTATAAAAAATAAAATTGAAAACGTCGCAACAGACATAAATCTATAAAAATCTATAGAAGAAAATAATAAGGTCACTCCTGATAAAATAAAAAAAACAACAGATACCCAAAATACCGGTTTTGTCCAATTTAAAGTTGTCGTGGTTCTGTACACAATATTTGCGTTCGTTTCCGCATCTTTAATGATTTGTTGGTGGATAGAAAAACGATTGAATACATCAATCCCAATACTTAGTATTGTTGTTACTCCACCGATAATATTTACGATAAATATAATTTCGTTAATGTTGTCAGCAAGAATTTTGTCCATACGATTAGATAGTTGTTTAAAATGACCGATAACTCATAATTATACACAATTAACATAATTTATCCCTTAAACCAACAAGTGAAATTCAGTTATTTATAATAATACCTTCTACCCGGCTTACCCATCAAAATACAATCAACCTGCTCTTCCCTATTTCCTTCGTGTCTTCTTCGTCTCTTCTTCGTGTCAACAGCGTTAATTAACGCTGATGGGGTGACCAAAAGCCGAAGCAGGGAGGAATGCAACACAGGCCAAGCACGGCCTGTAAATATGGGATGCTGCCCGGGGACAGTTACAGAAAGAGGATGTATTCATCGGCGCCTGAACGGCTTAAAAAATATAAAAAAAGGGGGAAATAATTTTTAGGAGGGATAGATTAGTATAAAAATATATGTATGTTACAGCTGAATTATATAAAAAATAGGCAAGAACCGGGGCGGCTTTTTGCATTCATTGAGAACGGTATTGGCCTGTAAAGGTTACACCTTAATAAAACTTTAATAAATCCTTTTCAAGCTGCTGAAAAAAGGGCTTTTTACAATTGTTGCGGATTATTTTTAAAAGGATGCAGTAACTTTTCGGGGAGCCGGTTCATCCAAAAAAAAATATTAACTAATTTTATTCCTCCCTTCTTAAAAAAAAGATATGAAAAGATGGCCGGCATTTTTAGTAATCGCTACCCTGTTTTGCAGTTGTACTCAAAAAAAATCAAATATCCCGGTGCTGGGTTTTGCAGATGCATTTAAAGACAATACCATTGAGCAGGCAAAAACCGGTTTTACCGATGCATTAAAAAAAGCGGGTTACGATGAAGATAAGGGCACCCTGAAGATCATTTACCGCAATGCCCAGGGCAACATCCCTACCCTAACCCAAATCATAAAATATTTTATTGCCGAACAGGTAGATGCAATAGCTACCAATCCTTCGCTCTCTACCATTACGGCCCTGCAAAGCACAAAAGATATCCCCGTCTTTATGATGGTATCGCCCACCCCTGCATTAATGAAAGTAAATGATGCCGATGGCAATGCGCCCAAAAACCTGTTTGGCGTAGGCGAAACATTAGATTATATTGATACTTCGTTTTTAATGATCCCCCGGTTTATAAAACCAAAATCAGGGGTACTTAGCGTGGGCATGCTATACAACCAAAGCGAACCCCAGTCGGTAGAAGCGATGGAAAGGATTAAAAATTTGGCGGCTGGTAATCATATCAACTTAGTGTACCAATCCGTAAACAGTTCGGCCGATGTGCAACTGGTGGCGGCTTCGCTGCTTTCAAAAAACATTGATGTGTTTTTTGCCAACCCCGATAACGTGGTGTTCTCTTCCTTTGAAACCATTTTACAAAGCTGCAATCAAAAAAATATTCCCATATTTACCAGCGAAGCCGGGCTGGTAAAGCGGGGCGCCCTGGCCGCTTACGGCGCTGATATTTATGGCTGGGGTTACCAGGCTGGTGAACAGGCGGCTTTATTCTTAAAAAATAAAAGTACAAAAGGCATGAAATGGCAAATGGTGAAACTAAGAAAACGGGTATATAACCGGTTAGCCGCAGAAAAATTTCAAATAAGTTTCCCTTCAAATTTTGAAGCCATCCCATGAGCGCTTTTTATTTATCTGCATTGCAATTGGCTTTATGCCTGGGCCCTATGGCGCTGGGCATATACATTTCAATGAAAGTGTTTAATATCCCCGATATTACTACAGATGGCAGTTATACACTGGGCGCCGTGGTTACGGCGATCTTGCTCACGGGGCACTGGCCGCTGTATGCCATATTACCGGTTTGTATTTTGTCGGGTGCCCTGGCCGGCATTTGTACCGGGCTCATTCATACCAAACTAAAAATAGATGCCCTGCTAGCCGGTATTTTGGTGATGACGGGTTTGTATTCCATAAATCTCATCCTGCTTGGCCGCTCCAATGTACCGCTGATCAACCTGCCGGGTATTTTTTCAATTTCAATTTTCAGCAATGATACCTATAACCAGTTGCTGGTGGCGGTTATCATCGTACTTATTCTTTCGGTGCTATTGCGATATGTATTAAAAACCGATTTTGGAATTGCCATGCGGGCTACCGGCAACAACCCGGTCATGACGCAGTCGCTGGGCATCAACAACGACCGTATAAAAATACTGGGGCTGGCGCTGGCCAACGGGCTTACTGCCTTAAGCGGCTTTTTGGTGGCGCAATATCAAAATTTTACCGATGTAAATATGGGGATCGGGATTGTGATCACCGGACTGGGTTCGGTACTGATAGCCGATGCACTTAGGGAATGGCTGCAGGTGCGGCATATTGGCCTGCAAATCGCATTGGTACTGGCTGGCAGTATTATTTTCCAGGCGGTACTGGCATGTACGCTGGCCCTGGGCATTGATCCTAATTTATTAAAATTCGTAACAGCGGTATTTGTATTATTGATTGTAGCCATCCCCCGCATAAGCCGGGCATTACAAAAAAAGGAATAAAGATTTTTTAGCATGATAGCACTGGATCACATCAGCAAAATATTTAACAAGGGCATGCAAAACGAAGTGATTGCCTTGCAGGATATTTCTTTGCAAATACAGGAAGGCGAATTTGTAGTCATGATTGGCTCGAACGGCAGTGGCAAAACCACTTTGCTCAATTGTATTGCCGGGGCTATAAAACCCAGCTCGGGCTCCATTGTAATAAATGGCAATAAGGTAAATGCATTACCGGAATATAAACGCAGCCAATGGGTGGCAAGGGTATTTCAAAACCCGAATAACGGCACCGCCCCCGACCTGAGTATTTTAGATAATTTCAGGCTGGCGGCATTGCGTACACAACATAAAGGATTACGCATTGGTACCCATGCCCGTTTTAAAAAAGAAGTGGCAGAAAAAGTGGCCACCCTGGGTATGGGCCTCGAAAATAAATTATCACAAAACATGGGGAACCTTTCCGGTGGCCAAAGGCAGGCGCTCACTTTACTCATGAGCGTGATGGATGAAACCCATATTTTATTATTGGATGAACCCACGGCGGCGCTGGATCCTAAAAGCGCTGCGCTGATCCTGAACCTGGCAGAAAAACTAAACCGGGACCTGCGCATGATTACCCTATTGGTTACCCATAATATAAAAGATGCCCACCGCTATGGCAACCGCATCATTCAAATGCAAGAGGGAAAAATAAAACGGGACCTTTCAAAAAAAGAAAAAGAAGCCCTTACTGTGGCCGGTATGTATGATTGGTTTGGTTAATCTTACCCGGCTTCCTGCTTTCCATTATTTTTGTACTTATGCAGCACCTGATGATTCATTTTACTAAGGCCGTTTTTTTTCTCCTGTACCGGTTCTTGTGTTTTAGCCTTCTCCTGTTTTTATTTTGCAGTTGCAGTACCGGTAAGGCCGGCGAAAAAACCCGTTACGATTTTGTGCAGGATTTTGGCGGTGTACCCGATGGCATTACCAATAACTATGCTGCCTTTATAAAAGCAGCGCAAACCCTGTCGCACAAAAAAAATGTGCAGCTCCAGTTTCCAAAAGGCATTTACTATATACGGGATTATAAAATAAGCGGCGGAAAATATAAGAACGGTATTTCGGATATTATTTTTACCGGTATGGACCATGTGCTCATCAATGGCAATGGCAGCACGATTTTGATAAACGGAAATTTTAAACGCAGTGCCGATTATGGCTTACCCGGTGTGCCTTATTTATATGCTTACAACAATACGGTTTCTCCTTTTACCTTTACCAATTGCAAAAACCTGGTTTTAAAAAATTTTATTTTAGATGGCGGTGTACTGCAAATGAGCCGGGACAGTAACGTGGTAGAAGGATTTAATTACGGTATTGCCATTACCGATTATTTACCGGCGCATCAATCTAAAAATATCATAATTGATTCTATGCTGGTGACCCATTTTGCAACAGATGGTTTTATTGTAAGAAGCAGCGGGAACAATATCCTGGTGACAAATTCCAGTTTTAAAAATAATGCAAGGCAGGGAGTAAGCATCATCAAAGGCAAAGACATTACCATTCGCCATTGCAATTTTGATTCTACCGGTTTTACCGGTAACTATACCGGCCATTCACCCCAGGCCGGCATTGATGTGGAGAATGAATACAGCCTGGCTGAACTTACGAATGTACAGGTTACGCATTGTAATTTCAGGCATAATGTGGGGTTCCAGTTTGTAAGTTCTTCCCGTTCGGGGAAAGTGATGCTGGACAGTTGTTTCATCAGCGATAAATCCAATGGCTATGAATACGGGTATAATGGCCTGGGTATATACAGTAAAAATTCGGGTATCAAAAACAGTATTATTTTTGGTACGCTGCAGGTGGAAACCGGCGGTGAAAAATATTTGGGCGATACCCCCCTGCTCATTAAAAACAATATTATTTATTCCGGGTTTTCGGGCGCTATTTCCACCGATTACAATAACCCGGTAGCTATGGTTGGCAATGTTTTTATCATGCTGCCCAACCCGCATCCCAATCCTTATTTTCCATTTATCCGGAATCAAAATGCGGTGTTTCAAAATAATGTAATCATACTTCACCCCGATAAAATGCAAACCCATGCCCTTGCCTTTACATCCTTAATTCAAAATGTAAAATCAGCGCAGGGAAATTTTTGGCTCCTATATGGCAAGTCGTTGCCGGGTACCCCATACAAACTGCCAAATGATGTGTATTATAAAATTTCTACTGACAATAGCCGGGATATTCAAAAGCAATATATCCCCGAATCCTGGTTGCACAAATCAATCAGCCAGGCCGTAGGTTTGCCGGCAGCCACTGTTGAGCGTTTATTGAGATACGATTTTATTACGAATTATAAAACCCGTGCATTTGATGCAGGCCTCTTACAGCAGGCCGATAGCTTAAGAGCCACGATGAAAGCGATTGCCGGGGAATAAGTGGAATGCACCTTACAAACCATTTACTTAAATAGTAAATCATATTTCGCATTGCAGATACCGGGTTCAGGGGCTAAGAATAGCTTTGTGGCACCTAATAAAAAAGCATGAGTAATAAAATTATTGATTCCGCACAAGGGCATTGGCTGCTGGCCAAAATGGGCAAAAGAGTACTACGCCCCGGGGGAAAAGACCTTACCCTGAAAATGATAAACGGTTTACACATTTCGCCACAAGACCGTGTGATAGAATTTGCACCCGGCATTGGCTATACGGCAGAAAAAGTATTGGCCCTGCAACCTCAATCCTACACGGGAATTGAACTGAATGAAGAAGCCGCATCACTCTTAAGAAAAAAAATACAGGGCGCCTCTCAAAAAATAATAGTGGGAAATGCCTCGCATGTACCATTGGGAGATGCTTGCTGCGATAAAATTTATGGTGAAGCCATGCTTACCATGAATGCCGATCACCGGAAATCAGAAATCATAAAAGAAGCCCATCGCCTGTTGCGCAAAGGAGGGTTATATGGTATTCATGAACTGGGCTTAACGCCCGATAACCTTTCGGCAAAAGAAAAAGCAAACATACAGCATGAACTGGCGCTTTGCATAAAAGTAAATGCCAGGCCTCTCACCCAATCAGAATGGGTGCATTTATTAGAACAGGAAGGCTTCCGGGTAATAGATATTAAAACCAACCCGATGCTGTTGTTAGAAACCCGCCGCATTATAGATGATGAAGGCGTTTTCCGCAGTTTAAAAATTGGCTTCAATATTTTGCGCCACCCCGCTGCCCGCAAGCGCATAAGGGAAATGAAATGTGTTTTTACCAAATACAGGCACCAGATGAATGCCCTTTCTGTAATTGCAGAAAAAATTTAAGCAGGATTCTTTTTTCTTTTTATCCATTTATAGAGTTCAATCCAGGCAACAGAAATAAAGGCAGTGAGTATCACCATTCCCAATTGGGGTAAAGGCAAGCGGCTGATTTTAAAGAACCCCGAAAGTACCGGAACATAGAGCATCATGGCCATCATGGCCAGGGTTATGAAAATAATAAACCAAAGCAGCGAATTTTTATACCGAAGGGTTTGGGCTATTGAATAATAAAAAGAACGATTTACCAGCGTAAGAAAAATATTGGCAAAAATAAGGGTAGAAAAAACCATGGAGCGGGTGGTTTGTTCATCCCCGTTATGGTGAACCGCATATTGATAAATGAATAAAGTACCGGCCGTAATCGCAAGCCCCTGGATGATGCTGATGATGAGTTCCCTGAAATTAAAAAATGTTTTGCTGAGTACCCTGGGCGGGTGCAACATGGCATTTTTTTCCAGGGGTTCATTTTCATAAACAATTGAGCAGGTAGGCCCCATGATGAGTTCTAAAAATATCACGTGAACGGGTGTAAAAATAGCCGGGTAAACCCATCCCAATACCAATGGCAAGGCCACTATTAAAATGATGGGGATGTGAATGGAAATAATATACTGAATGGCTTTTTTCAGGTTGGTATAAATTTTCCGGCCCATGGCAATAGCATCCACCAGTTTTCCAAAATCATCATCAGTAAGAATGATGGAAGATGCTTCTTTAGCAATTTCAGATCCCCGCATCCCCATGGCAATACCAATATCAGCGGCTTTCAGGGCAGGGCCATCATTTACGCCATCACCCGTCATGGCTACAATATGATACTGCTTTTTTAAACTTTGAATGATCTTGAGTTTCACTTCGGGAAACATGCGGGTAAATACTTTGTTCTCGTTCACCGCAAGGTCAAATGCCGGTTCATTCAGCGCTACCAGTTCGGTACCGGTAATTGATTTTTCATATCCCCTGAAATGAGCCTGTTTGGCAATGGCAGCCGTTGTGATGGGATTATCGCCGGTGATGATCTTGAGTTCAATACCGGCACGATACATTTGATTAAAAATAGATTCAATATTTTTTTTAGGCGGGTCATAAAATCCCACCAGGCCCAGGAACTCATTGGTAAACGCTTCCTGCGTTCCGGGAAAATCATTTCCATTAAAAACAATACGGCCTACACCCAATACCCTGAGTCCTTTTTGTGCAAACAAATTGAGTTGTTCCTGCACTTTTATTTTATCGGCATCGGCTAAAGAAGAATAGCGAATAATGGCTTCAGGAGCGCCTTTCACGGCAACCTGCCGTTCGCCTGCATCGTTTTCAAAAATATGGGTCATCATGGGAGGCTGCCCGCCCAGGGGATATTCATGAATCATTTTAAATTCAGTACGCCTGTCGGGTTTTACCTGTGCAGCATAAGCCGCATGAATCGCTTTTTCCATGGGGTTAAACGGTACCGATTCGCTTGCCCACATGGCAGTACTGAGTAAGGTATGGGTAGAGGCTTTGTTCCAGCTTTCTTTTGTAAAAGTTTCGCCGGCTGCAAAATCATACAGCTGGAAAATTTCCATCCTGTTTTCGGTGATGGTTCCTGTTTTATCGGTACACACAATAGATGCGGCACCCAGGGTTTCTACGGTAGACACATCTTTTACAATGATCCCCAGCTTCATCAAACGCCAGGCGCCAAGCGCCATAAAAGTAGCCAGCGCCACCGGTATTTCTTCGGGCAATACACTCATGGCAATGGTAAGCCCTTTAAGC
This sequence comes from Sphingobacteriales bacterium 39-19, assembly GCA_001898465.1. Classification (GTDB taxonomy): domain Bacteria; phylum Bacteroidota; class Bacteroidia; order Chitinophagales; family Chitinophagaceae; genus Ferruginibacter. The sequence goes on from MKTX01000017.1 coordinate 295,794, forward strand.
AAACTATCCAGGACATCTTTTGATTGATAAAAATTAATGCCCCAAATGATGAGAAAAATTACGGCCCCAATGATGGCCATCCATTTTACAAAATAAGTAATCTGTTTCTGTAAGGCCGTTCTCTCTTTTTGAATTTCCTGGATAGATAATCCTAATTTGGCCAGTTCGGTATGGTTACCTACTGCTGTTACTTCATATACGCATTGCCCGGAAACAGCCAGGGTACCGCTATATAGCTGGCTGCTATCGCCGGGTTGCAATTCTTTTGTAACGGGTAAAGATTCTCCGGTAAGGATTGATTCATTTACAGAAAAATCATTGAGCTGCTTCAGCACCCCATCAGCCGGTATCAATTCACCTTCTGACACAACTACATAATCGCCTACCACAATTTCTTTTGCTAAAATATAAGTTACCCGGTTATGCCGTATTACCGTGGCATGGGTTTGAGTAAATTCTTTTAAAGCACGCAATGCATTGCGGCTCCGGTTGTCCTGGTAAATAGAAATGGCAGATACCAGTATAATAGCGCCGCTCATAAACCAGGCATCGGCATATTCACCCACTAAAAAATAAATGACGGCAGCGGCAACCAGTAAAATAAACATGGGTTCCGTCACCGCATCTTTAAGCGAATGCCAAAAAGGATTTGATTTACCGGATTCTATAAAATTACTCCCGTATTTTTTCCGTGAGGCCAGTATTTCATTTTCATGCAGGCCATTAAAAGGAAAAGGGTTTTGTGCATTCATCCGGGCTTTGCGTTTAATTTGTTAGTAAATAATAAAAGCCGGATAAATGTATAAAGAAATAAAATAACTTTTTTAAAATACAAATCATGATTCCACTGGTACCCCTGCTTCTTTATTATTGAAAATGGGCAAGCCATTGTAATTTACTTCCCAGGTAACAGGCAATGCTTTTTTAAGCATACTGCTTACGCCGCAATATTTTTCCTGTGAATCGGTAACGGCCTGCAAGGCTGCTTCTTTATTGGCCTCCTCCCCTTTAAAATCATAAATCACATGGATAGCGATATATTCAATGGGTGCTTTTTTGCTTATTTCACCAATCACTTTCATATCAAAAGACTGTGGATATTTATTGGCTTTTCGGAGTATCGCTGCAATATCCATCCCGGTGCAGCCGGCCAGGGCCGTTAAGATAAAGGGTTTCGGAATGGGGCCATGGTCTTCACCACCTGCTTTTTCGGGCGCATCCATTACGATGGTATGCCCGTTTACCAATGCATTGAACTGCATTTTACCCATCCATTGTACATCAATTTCGTGTGCCATAAAATTTATTTTTCAGTTGATTCTTCTTTTTTCTTTTTTGTGGAAATGCCCATGAAATGATATAGCGGGCAAAAGTTGATAAACACCGTACTCAACAAGATTGCCCCGATTATTAATAGAATGAGCCCGAGGTTCCCGCTAACCGTGCTTGTAAAATATAATGCGGCAAAAGCCACAGCGATCAATACCCTTATTAATTTATCGGGCATATTCATATTGGGTTTCATATTTTTTAATTTTATACGTTTTGAATTACCTTTTTTAATTTTTCCCTTACTGCAGTGGCCACTTCGCCCAATTGGTCATTTTTAATTGCCATCATCGAGGCAACGGGATCCACGGCAGATACTTCTACATTTCCATGCTCTCTTTCCTGCACAATTACATTACAAGGCAGCATGGTACCAATGGTATCTTCGGCCAATAAAGCCTGGTGTGCAAAATGAGGATTGCAGGCTCCTAAAATTTTATATTTCCGGAAATCCACATCCAGTTTCTTTTTTAATGTATCCTGCACATCAATTTCTGTAAGTACACCAAATCCTTCTGCTTTTAATTGTTCGGTAACTTTTGATATGGCAGTATCATAATCTTCCTTTATTATCTTTGTAAAATGGTAACTCATGATGTTGCTTTTTAAGTGGAATAATGACCACAAAGTAACCATTTATAAAAGGAATGCTCCGTTACATTTGTTACATAAGACGGCCCGGTATATTTATAATTGGCATAATAAATGCTGCTTTTTATAAACCCTGTATCCTGCTGAAAGCTTAAGGAAACCACCCCGATTGTACATTTTAAACAAAATAGAATATGAAACAGTTTCTTAGTTTTTTAACCCTTCTTGTATTTGGTTTAGCGGCCTGTAATTCCGGCAAAACAAATAAGGATGCAGCTGCCACCGATACCCTGGCCATGAAAGATACCACCCATGCTATGCCGATGGCAAGTGCAGATATAGATCCCCTGCCCGAAGTGCCTGCTGATGCAAACGTGTTTTTTAAAAATTTAAAACAGGGCGAAACGGTAATATCGCCACTCACAGTAGAAATGGGCGTAACAGGTATGTCAGTAGATTCAGCCGGTATCATCCGGCAAAAATCGGGTCATTTTCATATTTTAATAGATGCAGAAGATTCTATACCGGCGGGTGTGGTGATAGGAAAGGATAGCGCCCATCTTCATTTTGGTAATGCACAGGAAAAAACAAGCCTCAGCCTCATGCCGGGCAAACATCGCTTAGCGCTGCAGTTTGCCGATGGCTTGCACCGTTCCTATGGTGGAAAATTAGCCACAACCGTTAGCATTGATGTTAAAAAATAATTTATGAATTGCATAGAGCCCGGCCTAAAACCGGGTTTTATTTTTTAAAATCATATTATTCCGTACCCAATTGTAAAAATGATGTAATAAGATTGAAAAGGAAGTGAATGCCCTCATAAACCCATGCCATCTCAAAAAAATACATTAACTTGTAGCAATCAGTTAACAAGCGCATAAATTCAGGGGATATGAAAGAAAAATACAATATAGCAACCAATCAACGGCCTGATGGCGATCGCCCTTTAGATGCTACCCTTGTTCACATTGACCTGCCCCAATTTATTCGTCAAATAAAAGAAGAAGTTGCCTGGCAGGAAAGCGACCGAAATGCAATCACTGTATATAAAACCAATGGATTGCGTATGGTATTGGTGGCCTTACACCAGGATGCCGAACTCACCCGCCATATTGCCAAAGGCATCATCAGCATCCAGCTTATTTCGGGCTGTATCCTCTTTAATACCGATCAGCAAACAGTAGAGTTACAAGACGGGCAAATGCTGGCCCTGCATGAACGAATCCCACATAGCGTTCGAGCGGTAAAGGAAAGTGTTTTCCTGCTTACCCTCACCACTTCACTGCAAGTGTAATGCACCTCACATACAGGAAATAAAAAACTCTTTTTATACAAAATAAAAAGAGTATAACAGCACATCTTAAAATGTACTTCGCAAAAAATAAATATTACATCATTACTCATTAACTAAAAACAAAAAAATGCAAACACAAATTATATACATCGTTATTGCAGCGATTATTTTCTTCTTTTTAAGTGGTATTAAAATTGTGCGCCCCACGCACCGTGGGCTTATTGAGCGCCTGGGTAAATACATCAAATATGCCAACCCCGGTTTTCACTGGATAATCCCGTATATCGATAAACTGTATTTAGTAAATATCACTGAGCAAATGGTAGATGCCCAACCCCAGGAGATCATTACCAACGATAACCTGAATGCCAGTGTTGATGCACAGGTTTATTTCCGGGTGATAGAAACCGAAGAAAGCGTAAAGAGTTCTTTGTATAATGTAAACAATTACAAATTACAAATCGTAAACCTGGCCCGTACTACGCTACGGAATATTATTGGTACCCTTACTTTACGATCGGCCAATAGCGAAAGAGGTAAAATAAATGCGGAATTGCACAACACGTTAAAAAATGAAACATCCAGCTGGGGTATAGTGATCATCAGGACCGAATTAAAAGAAATTGACCCGCCACGGGATGTGCAGGAAACCATGAACAAAGTAGTGAAAGCAGAAAATGAAAAAATTGCAGCTATTGATTATGCCACAGCCAACGAAACCGTTGCCGATGGGGTAAAAAGAGCCAAGATTAAAGAAGCCGAAGGCTATAAAAGAGCACAGGTATTGCATGCTGAAGGTGAAGCCGAAGCAATTATGCTGGTAAACGTAGCCGCAGACCAGTATTTTACCGGCAATGCCCAATTATTAAAAAAATTAGAAACCCTGGAAGCTTCTTTAAAGAACAATGCGAAAATTGTTATCCCCACCGGGTCAGAACTGGTGAATATTATTGGCGATATGGCCGGCATATTGCCCCTGCCCTCCGGGAAAAAAGAGAAAGAGGTAATAATAAAATAAAGATGGGGTAATAAAACAGGCATTATGATTTGTTGTAACCTGCACATGTACTTTACAATCCAATGCCGGTATGGGATTGGGTTATTTTAAAACAGGCCGGGTATGAAACTATTTGTAAAAAGAGTGTATGATAAAAAGGAGGCAAAGGATGGAAAGCGCATCCTGGTAGATCGTTTATGGCCACGGGGCCTTACCAAAGAAAAAGCAGCCGCAGATATTTGGCTCAAAGAAATTGCGCCCAGTACAGAACTGCGTAAATGGTTTGCACACGACCCCGGCAAATGGGTTTCATTTCAAAAAAAATATACTACGGAACTTGAGAACAATAAGGAGGCCGTAGCTGTTTTAAGAAAAGAAATAAAATCCGGTACAGTTACCCTTTTGTATGCAGCAAAAGATGAACAACATAATGAAGCCCTGGTTTTAAAGAACTGGATGAGTAAAAAATGATTCACGCTAAAAACATCATAACATGGAAATCAAAAAAATATTAATCGCCATTGATTATCATCCTTCGGCACAAATGGTAGCTGAAGCAGGGTATCTTTTAGCCCAAAGTGTACAGGCAAAACCGGTACTCTTACATGTAACCGCCAACCCGGCTTATTATGCTACCCTGGATTATTCGCCCATCATGGGATTTGCCGGGTTTAATAACCTGGACATTTTACACAAAGATGATACCGATGAACTGATGCGGTCGGCACAATATTATTTAGATAAAACAAAAAGCCATTTAGGAGATGAGCAAATGGAAACGCTGGTAAAATCGGGCAATATTGCCGATACCATTTTAGAAACAGCAAAAGAAATAAATGCCTATGCCATTGTAATGGGAACCCATAGCCGTAGCGGGTTAGAAAAAGTATTGGTGGGCAGTGTAGCCAAATTGGTGCTGGAGCAAAGTGAAGTTCCCTTATTTATTATCCCCACAAAAAATTATAAGGATGTATAAGGCCTGAAAAGTAAACCTGAAAAAAGAGTAACTTTGAAACAACAGATTATCAGAAAGATTAAATAAAATCAAAATGACAAAAGATCCTTATCAAATTAAAAAATTACTACCCACACACAAATCCGGTTCCTATACATATTACAGCCTGGCAGAATTAAAAAAGCAGGGCCATGCGATTGAGAAAATGCCTTTTTCCATCAGGATATTACTGGAGAATGCATTACGGAATTTTGATGATTTTGCGATTACCAAAGAAAATATTGAAACCATTTTAAATTGGAGCCCCACGCCTTCTGATAAAGACATCCCTTTTAAACCCGCCCGGGTTTTGATGCAGGATTTCACCGGCGTGCCTGCCGTGGTAGATATTGCATCGCTGCGGGCAGAAGCCGCCAGGAAAGGAAAAAACCCCGAAGAAATAAATCCATTAATACCGGTTGATTTGGTTATTGACCACTCGGTGCAGGTAGATTATTTTGGTACCGGTTATTCTTTTCAAAAAAATATGGAAGAAGAATATAAACGCAACCAGGAACGGTATTCTTTTTTAAAGTGGGCACAAAGATCTTTTAATAATTTTAGTGTAGTACCGCCCGGCATGGGAATTTGTCACCAGGTAAACCTGGAATATTTATCAAAAGGAGTGATAGAAAGAAATGGAGAAATTTTTCCTGATACATTGGTAGGCACTGACAGCCATACCCCCATGGTAAACGGGATTGGCGTAGTGGCCTGGGGCGTAGGAGGAATAGAAGCAGAAGCCGCTATTTTAGGGCAACCCTTATACTTTATTATGCCCGAAGTTATCGGGTTACAATTAACCGGCAAATTACCGGTAGGATCAACGGCAACGGATCTCGTATTGACGATAGCCGAAACATTGCGGAAGTTTGGCGTGGTAGGAAAATTTGTAGAAGTGTATGGGCCCGGGCTCGATCATCTTTCGGTGCCCGATCGGGCAACTATTGGGAATATGTCGCCCGAATTTGGTTGTACCATCACCTACTTCCCCATCGACCATAAAACAATTGAATACATGCGCCGGAGCAACCGCTCCGAAGAACAGGTTACCCTGGTGGAAGATTATTGCAAAGCCAATATGCTTTGGCGGGCAGATGAAGAAAGTATTCAATATACCGATACCATTACCTTAGATCTTTCTACCATTGAACCCACAGTGGCAGGCCCTAAAAGGCCGCAGGACAAAATTTTACTGAAAGATTTTAAGCTAAAATTTATTCAATTGATGGACCAGGTGTATGGCCGAAAATACAGCGTGCCGGATAAACAACTTTCCCGTTGGTTTGCAGAAGGGGGCGGACAGCCCATAGACCCGGCACCTCCCATGCCCGCAGACAGTGAAGTAAAACAAGAAAAAGAAAATGGCACCAAAAAAGTATGGGTTACATTAGGACATGAAAAGTTTGAAATCTCAGATGGCTCGGTAGCCATTGCTGCCATTACCTCCTGTACCAATACCTCCAATCCTTTTGTAATGATCGGCGCCGGCCTGGTTGCCCGGAAAGCCAGGGAGCATGGGCTGGATAAAAAACCCTGGGTAAAAACATCATTAGCGCCGGGTTCAAAAGTGGTAACCGATTATCTTGAAAAAGCAGATTTGCTGAAAGACCTGGAATCATTGGATTTTCACCTGGTAGGATATGGTTGTACTTCCTGCATTGGCAACTCGGGCCCTTTACCTCCTTATATGGCTAAAGCTGTAGAAGAGTACGATCTTGTAGTGGCCTCCGTACTGTCCGGCAACCGGAATTTTGAAGCCAGGATTCACCCGCAAGTAAGAATGAATTTTTTAATGTCGCCCATGCTGGTGGTTGCCTATGCCATTGCCGGCCGTATTGATATAGACCTGGTGAATGATCCCATCAGTTATGATTCTAATTTGCAGCCCGTTTATTTAAAAGATATTTGGCCCAGCGATGATGAGATCAATGAATTGATGGATAAAGTACTTTCACCCGCAGATTTTGATAAAAATTACAGCGAAATCTTTGAAGGCAATGAAACATGGCGTAACCTTAGCATCCCCGAAGACACACTGTATGCCTGGGACGATCAGTCAACTTATATTAAAGAAGCGCCGTTTTTTACTGGCATATCAGAAAAGGTAGAACCGCTGCAGGATATTACCCATGCCCAGGCCTTATTGGTTTTGGGAGACAGCATTACTACCGATCACATCTCTCCTGCCGGCCAGTTTAATGAATCCTCTGCCGCAGGTAAATATTTAATAAGCCGGGGCGTAACAAGGGAACATTTTAATTCTTATGGTTCCCGCAGAGGTAATGATGAAGTAATGACCCGGGGTACTTTTGCCAATGTGCGGATAAAAAATAAATTAGCCCAAAAAGAAGGAGGATATACCACTTTTCTGCCTACCGGCGAAGAGATGAGTGTATATGATGCTTCTGTAAAATACAAAGCCGCAAATATTCCTTTAGTGGTATTGGCCGGTAAAGAATATGGCAGTGGTTCATCTCGTGACTGGGCAGCCAAAGGTACATTCTTACTGGGCGTAAAAGCGGTACTGGCGGAAAGTTACGAACGCATTCACCGCAGCAACCTGGTAGGTATGGGCGTATTGCCCCTGCAATATTTACCGGGTGATACTGCAGAAAAACTGGGATTGGATGGCCAGGAAAGCTTTACCATTACAGGTATTGCAGAAAATATTAAACCATTAAAAAAAGTACAGGTAATAGCAAAAAAAGCCGATGGTACCCAAATAAAACTGGATGCCATTGCCCGCCTGGATTCCGAAATTGAAATAGAATATTACCGGAATGGAGGCATCCTGCAATATGTACTCAGGCATTTTTTAGAAAAAGAATAAAATATGGAAACCGAAAATTTATTTCCTGTTACTACAAAAGAGTTAGCAGATAAAAAAGCCGCATTGGCTCCCGGAAATATAGAAGCCTGGCGAAACTTCAGTAAAACCGTTTTTGAAGCAGGTGCATTGCCGGAAAAAACAAAACAACTCATAGCGGTGGCCGTAGCACATGTTACACAATGCCCCTATTGCATCAGGAGCCATACCAAACAAGCCATGAGAAAAGGCGCCAGTAAAGAAGAAATTATGGAAGCGATATGGGTAGCTGCTGAAATGCGTGCCGGTGCAGCCTATGCCCATGCAACCCTTGCCATGGACGAAATGGAAAAAATGGGCTAAGCCCCTTTTGATTGTACACCTTATGATGGCCATAAAAAAGGGCATCATAAACAAAGTTTCTTATGATGAAACAAAGATTAAATTATGCACAACAGGCTCCGGGAGGTATGAAGGCCATGCTGGATATGGAAAAATTTGTAAAAAGTTCCGGTCTTGACCTTACCATTTTTGAACTCATTAAAACCCGGGCCTCACAAATAAACGGGTGTGCCTATTGCCTGGATATGCATACCAAGGATGCCCGTAAAGCGGGTGAAACCGAACAGCGTTTATATGCATTAAGCGCCTGGCGGGAAACTCCTTTTTATACTGAAAAAGAAAGAGCCGCATTAGCCTGGACCGAAGCCCTCACTTTAATAGCGGAGAATGATGTACCTGATAGTTTATATGAGCAGGTAAAAAATTATTTTGATGAAAAAGAATTGGCCGCTCTTACAATGGCCATTGTAGCCATAAATGGATGGAACCGGCTTGCCATTGCTTTCAGAACCATCCCGGGGTCGTACCAGCCTCAATAATTTTTTACACAGCAAGAAATGAATGTACAAGGAAAAATTGCCATCGTAACCGGCGCCAGCAGGGGTTTGGGGGCGGCTCTATCTGCTGTACTGGCATCAAAAGGATGCCGGGTGTATGGGCTTGCCCGCCATGCTGAAAAACTGGAACTTATTCAAAAGGAAACGGGAGATAATTTTGTGCCGGTAGTAATGGATATCAGCAATAAAGAACAACTGGCTGCATGGGTTACAAAAACTTTCCGGGATGGCCACTTACCTGCAATCCTCATCAATAATGCAGGCGCCGGGTATTTTACAAAAATTGATGAACTGACTTTCGATCATTGGCAGGAAATGATCAATACCAATTTAAACGGAACCTTTTTCTGTACTTCATTGCTGGTTCCCCTTATGAAAAAAAAGAACGATTACTGCCATATCATTAACATTGGTTCTATTTTGGGAAAAACAACAAGAGCAGAAGGCGCCGCCTACTCTGCCACAAAATATGCGATACAGGGATTCAGCGAATCATTATGTAAAGAACTAAGATCTTATAAAATAAAAGTTACCTGTGTAAACCCCGGAAGTATGGAAACTCATTTTTTCCGGGATTCCGGCATCCAAGCCCATGCCAACATGTTACAGCCCCATGATATGGCCATTTTAATTACCCAGCTTATTGAAACGCCCGATAATTTGCTGGTAGACGAAATTACCATGCGCCCTTTATGGGCACAAGCGCCTCCCCAATAAAATAATTTATAAGCAGCATCCGGGAAAAAAATCATGACCAGTATCATGTGAAACTGCGCCATTCGTCATTGAAATAAAAATATATAAAATATACTTTTGGCCAAAGCATAATATCATGAACTATACAGAAAACTTTGAAGGAATAAAAATTGATGTACAAGCTGTAGATATCAGCATTGATGATGATGTACAACAAGGCATCAGGGATATGATTACGAGATTAAGAAGGCATATTTCGCAAGTGAATTGGGTAGATGTATATTTTAAAAAAGAAGCCAGCCACCCGGTAAATACCCGGAATGTAAGCATTCGTTTTGGTATTCCCGGACAGGATGCATTTGCCACCGGATCGGGTGAGCATTGGTTGCCTGTATTAAAAGAGGTAGAAGAAAAAATCCGTAAGCAATTAATTAAAAAATAATAACGGCATTTACCGGGAGAGGTATTCAACAGCACCTGTTTATGATTAAAATCATGCCTGCCAGGGATTACAATCATATAATAAACATAGCTGCATGGGTATATTGCATCTATTTATCAAAGACTTTTTTTATTAAACCGGTGCCATGAGCATAGACAATATTCATATACATCCTAACGATCATATCATTGATATTGTAGAAGCTGATTACCGCACTGCAGATGTATTCAGGAAATATAATATAGAATATGAAGCATCCGGGCAATTGGCTTTATCTGCCATCTGCCAAAAAAATCATATTGATGTTGATTTGTTATTAGATGAGCTCAACCGGTCTGTGATGCATATCCCGTTTCCGCATAATGTAGACTGCACATTATGGCCCATTGATTTCCTCGCCGATTTTATAATACATATGCGGCATACCTATTTTAAAATAACAGTTCCCGATCTTACGGCATTTATACAAAATTTTACAACCTCTCACCGTGAAGAATTCCCCGCACTGCAGGAATTAACGGGGTGGCTGGAATCCTTATCGGGCATCATTTTACGGGGAATCCGCCAAAAAGAAGAAGTGCTGTTTCCGTATATCAGGCAAATTGCCCATGCCCATGCCGGTAAAGTTCCGTATGCCAGGTTACTGGCCCTTACCCTCAAGAAACCCCTGGATGAACTGAAAAAAGTTGAAGAAAAAGAAATACGGAATTCACTGGAACATATCCGGAAAATAACATCGCATTACAGCACACCGCCCGGGGCAGGCATTACGTATGTTGTCGCCATGGCCAAGCTGAAAGAATTAGATGATTACCTGCAACACAATATGTACCTGGAATATGAATTGCTCTATCCCAAAGCCATGGCCATTGAGCAGGAACTTATATTATCAGAATAAAAAGAAATTGTCTTCAGCAAAGTTTAATTTCGCAGTATCATAACACCCAAAAATGTATGATTCATTTTAATAGCAGGCAAGCTACAATATATTCTTTCCTCATTTTTATTGTTACCATTGCACTCGCCTATTTTTTCCCGGGCAAAGCCATCATAAGTATTGGCATGCTGGCCATTATTTTTCTTACCATTTTTATGCGGTATGCCTATGCTACATTTATTGCCGGTGCCATGGGTATCATTATTGCTGCATTATACCCCTTATTTCATCAATACCAAACCGGTAACTATACCGGCGTGGCAGAAACACTTTTTGTAATGATCCTGGTTTTTGGATCTGCATTAATGGCATGGTACATTAAATCGCTGTTGATCCATTACCAATTTGACCGTACCCACATGACCTCCCTTTTTGAAAATGCTACTGAAGGGATCATCTTAACCAATGCGAAGGGGGAAATCATATTGGCAAATACATCTGCTGAGCACATGTTTCAATATGAGCGGGATGAACTGGTGGGTAAACCCATTGAAATTTTAATTCCGCCTCAATCGCATGATAAACATAAAAATTACAGGCAAGATTTTTACAAAGAACCTTCTAACCGTACCATGGGAGTAGGCAGAGATTTAAAAGCAGTACGCAAAGGGGGTGCCCAGTTTCCGGTAGAAGTAAGTTTAAGCCAGTACAATCAAAATAACGAGCAATATGTAATTGCTTTTATTGTAGATATAACGGCACGCAAAATAACAGAAGATAATATCAGGCAAAAGCAAACAGAACTGGAATCTATTACCCATGAAATTCAATTGCTGAATACCCAATTGGAAGCAAAAGTAGAAGAAAGGACTTTGATCTTAAAAGAAGCGCTTGAAAAATTAGAAGAATCACAACTGGAATTGAACGAAGCATTAGCCAAAGAACGGCGGTTGAATGAATTAAAAAGCCGGTTTGTTTCTATGGCATCGCATGAATTCCGTACGCCTTTAAGCACCATTCTTTCCTCGGTTACCATTGCATCAAAATATGTACTCACCGAAGAAAATGAAAAAAGGCTGAAGCACTTTAATAAAATTAAAGAATCGGTAAAACACATGAACGAATTGCTCGAAGATTTCCTCTCTTTGGGTAAATTAGAAGAGAATAAATTAAGTATTCAAACGGAAACTTTTGCCCCCGCCGAATTCATGGAAGATGTATTGGAAGAAATGAATGTACTGGCTAAAAAAGGCCAGCAAATCGTTTTGTACTATACGGGCGAACCCTTATTTACCACCGATAAACGATTATTGAAAAATACACTGATCAACCTCTTGTCAAATGCCATTAAATTTTCTGATGAAGACACACAAATAGCGGTTTCTGTGAGCAATCAAAATCAGCAACTCGTTATCAGCATACAAGACCAGGGCATGGGAATTCCCAAAGAAGACATCCCCTACCTGTTTGATAATTTTTACCGGGCTACGAATGTATTATCCATCCAGGGAACAGGGCTTGGGCTACCCATTACACGCAGGTATTTACATATGCTGCAGGGCAGCATCGGGGTAGAAAGTGAGTTGCACAAAGGCACCCGCTTTATCATTACATTACCCTTACTTAATGCCCAATAGGTTGTTGGCATTCAATGGGACTCCCCGTTTTCATATTCAATCCGGGGCTCACATAGGGAATGCCCAGGTTCATTCCTCTTAAAATTAAAAAAACGGCAACCACCGCAATGCCTGCGGGAATTAATTTTTTAAAACTCCGTCGCCAGGCCGGGCCGGGCAAAATACCCAGGTAACTTACCATCATCATGGCGGGCAGGGTACCCAGGCCAAAAAAAATCATAAACAACACACTGCTTCCCAATACAGGGGTACTGAGGGCAGCAGCAATGGCCATATACAACATACCACAAGGCAACAACCCGTTGGCCATGCCCAGGTATAAAAATGAAAAAACTGATTTATTATTTTTCAGGATCCGGATGATGAGCTTTTGAATGTATTGATACAGTTTATTCATAAAGGCCGGCTGTACCTGCTTATGATATCCATAATTCAGCAACAATATCAGGAGCATCAAAATCCCCATACCGATTGATACCCATTGTTGAATACCGGCAATAAAAAAACGATTACCTATAAAACCAAAGAGCAAGCCCAGGGTTGCATACGTAATTACCCGGCCGGTTTGATATAGGAATAAGGAGGCAAAACGCTCACGGACATGCAGATGCTGCACCGGTAACATCAGTGCCAGGGGGCCGCACATACCTACACAATGCAGGCTGCTTAATAACCCCATTACCCATGCTGTAGTTAAAAGTGCCCACATGGTTACAATGAAAATTGAATTTCTTTATAATAGTTTTCATCCCGGTGGCTCCAGGAAATTTTCACCGTATAATTGCCGGGTTCAAACTGCGATCTTTCGAAAACCTGTACCCCGTTCTCATCCGGTTCAAATGAAAATTTACGATCTCTTTTTGAATCGTAAGCACAGTAAAACCATAACTTGCCATTGGAAACCGCATTTTTCATTTCAGCGGGCAGCTCTATAAAAACCAAATTATTTTCTGCCCGGATGTGTACAGGATCTTTTAATTCATTGGTACGGTGTGCTGCATCAATAACCTGCTGGTATTGCAATTCGTTATTATAATAATCTTTTTCCACCAGTTGAAAATCGGTATTCAAACTGCGGTAAACCAGGTAACTCATGAGCCCGATAAAAACCAGGATGGTGAATGTTAATTTATGTCCCCAATTCATTTTTTACATTTTAATTTTTTTCAATTTTGCAAAGCTGTCTCACCGGCCGGCCGGCCCCATAAAATTGGTAGGCAATGTTGTAATTTTATTTCCACCGGCATATACGCTTACATGAAGTTTAGTTTTACGCTGAGAAAGGATTTGCCTGGGCAATACAATAAAAAAGGACCCGGTACCCTGCCCTTCTTTCTTTACTAAAATATTATGTCCTTCAGCTTCAATGATGCGGCCGGGCAGGTCTTCCAGTTTTAAAGAAAGCGACAAATCTTTTACCGTTTTGTTGATGATTTTAATATTATACAGGTTCGAGATGCTATCGGTCCCTCTTTCCTGGTACAGCATACCACCGGCCCGAAGGATGGTGCCGTCCACATCTTTGCGGGAAAATAACATGAACATCAAAACGCCGGATAATATAATGAGCAGGAGGCTGTAAAATTTCATTCTGCCGGTGAACCTTAATTTTTTACCATCTGCAATTCCATTTTCAGATGCATAGCGTATTAAACCCTGCGGCCTGCCGGTAGCATCCATCATTTTATTACAGGCATCTATACAGGATGTGCAGGCAATACATTCCATTTGCACACCATTGCGGATGTCGATGCCGGTGGGGCATACTTTTACGCATTGATAGCAATCGATACAGTCACCTAAATTGAGTGCCGCTTCTTTATTTTTTGTAAATTTTCCACGGGGCTCCCCTCTTTTATAATCATAGGCTACAATCATTGAATTCCTGTCTAACAATACCCCCTGCAACCGGCCATAAGGGCATACCACGGTACATACCTGCTCCCGGAACGAAATATATACACCGTAAAAAACAGCCGAAAAACCCAATATGGCAAATAGTCCACCCAAATGTTCTGATGCCGGCCCGGTAATGATGCTCCCTAATTCTTTAACACCAATAATATAAGAGAGAAAGAAATTAGCAATGATAAAGCTTACCAAAAAGAAGATTATATGCTTGCTGGTTTTTTTAATGATCTTATCAGTATTCCAGGGGCCTTTATTTAATATCTTTTGAGCCGGGGCATCGCCTTCTATGGCAAACTCAATTTTACGGAACAGCATTTCCATAAATATGGTTTGGGGGCACACCCAGCCGCAAAACAACCGGCCAAAGGCAGCGGTAAACAGTACAATAAAAATAATACCGGTAACCATCGCCAGCCCGAAAATAAAAAAATCCTGTGGCCAGAAAACATACCCAAAAATGATAAATTTAGCTTCTGGGATATTAAACAGGAACAAGGGCCTGCCTTTATATTGTATAAAAGGAAGCGTAAAAAAGATTGCAAAAAAGCCCCAACTTACCCAGGTACGGATATTAAAAATTTTACCTTTTGTTTTGTGGGCATACACCCATTTGCGCTTCCCTTTTTCATCTACCGTTGCCAGGTGGTCACGAAATGAATCTTTATTGGGTATGTTTTTTTCACTTATCATTTTACTGCATATATGCATTTATTTTTGGGCTGTAGAATCTGCCACTTCGTCCTGACCTTCTTTAAACAATGTGCCTTCTGCCGGTTTTGCATCAGGCGGATGGGTGCCATGCAGTGATTTTACATAACTGGCCACCTGTGCAATTTGTTTATTTGAATAACTGGTTTGCCATTGGGGCATGGCATTATAGCCATATTTAATAACCTTAAACATATTTTTGATGGTACCTCCATGAAGCCAATAATCATCGGTAAGGTTGGGGCCTACCATGCCAGCGCCGTTTTCTTTATGGCATGCCATACAAGAAGTTTTAAAAATTTGTTTACCCGCCTCCAGGTCTGCTGCATCTGTTAAAACGGTTACTGTATTTTCATCGATGGTTTCCCCTTTCTTTGCTAAATAATTTTTTACTTTTTCATCCGCATTTTTTACAGAAATTTCATATTCCTGTTTACTTAAAGGGGCGCTATACGCCACATGGTATCGCCATAAATAAACAACTGCAAATATGATGGTCAGGTAAAATCCATACAGCCACCATGGAGGCAGCCGGTTGTCTAATTCCCGGATGCCATCATATTCATGATCCAGTTCTAAACTTTTTTCTTCTGCGATGGGTTTAAATTTATTGAACCGGCTCCACCATTGGCTAAAAGAACTTGTTTTGGTTTCCGTTGCAAAATGATAACCGGTATCGGTATCTTTTTTCAATAAGAATTTAATATTGATGAGCATCATAAAAATCACCAGGATTTCAACAAATATGATGGCAATAAAAATATAAAATGCAGTTTCTGATAACCCGGCAATGTTGCCCGGCGATCCTGCTGCCGGGGCGGCAACCGGGGCTTCCTGCGCCAAACTCGGTGTAGCAAACAATAAAGCAGCCAGCACGGAGAGGGCGCCTGGCAATGGGTTTTTATTCTTTTTGTTTTTATCTTCTTTTTGTTTTTGCCAGTGTACATCTGCAATGCCGGTAAGTACATTGGCAAGCAGGGCAATAACGAGAACCAGCACCCCCATAATCACAAGCAAAGTAATTGCGAGCGGGTTGCTGAAAACAGATAAGGCAACCGTTCCGGAAGCATACACCGGTGCATGAAAGAGTAACAAACCGGCTATAATGCCCACAGTTTTTACCTTATTTTTTTTGAATAACGGGTATCGTTTTTGTACACACATAATGTATAATTTTAAGATTCAGGATCATCTAATGGAATACGGCTGATCACCTGCATTTTATTTTTATCAGATTTAAAAGTCCATACCAGCACACCTAAAAAAAAGACAAAGAAAATACCGAAGGACAGTAATCCGTATATGTCCACTCCACTGATCTTCTCCAGGTAATTAATAAATTTCATTTTTATAAATTAAATATTATTCATTGGATGCCGTTTGTTCACCGGTGCCGGGTTGTAATTTAATATCGGTACCCATTCTTTGTAAATAAGCAATCACGGCAATGATCTCTTTATCAGAAGGGGTTTCAATTTTATCTTTTTTTAACCGGGCGGTAATGGCTTTTGCCTGTTTTGTAAGTTCTGCATTTGCTATTTTATCGTACCCTTTAGCATACGGCACGCCAAGGGTTTGCATCGCCCTTATTTTTGCCGCTGTATTAGATGTATCCAGGGCATTATCAAGTAACCAGGGATATGATGGCATAATGGAACCCGGCGACATGGAGCTGGGATCATCCATATGATTGTAATGCCAGCTATCAGAATATTTTCCACCAATACGGGCTAAATCCGGGCCTGTTCTTTTACTGCCCCATTGAAACGGGTGATCATAAACAAATTCACCTGCTTTGGAATATTCACCATACCGGGCCACTTCATCCCTAAAGGGGCGTATCATTTGCGAGTGGCAGGTATAGCAACCTTCACGCACATAAATATCCCGGCCCTGTAACTCTAAGGGTGTATATGGTTTTACACTGGCAATGGTGGGAATATTTGATTTCACCAAAAAGGTAGGTACCAATTCCAGGATACCGCCAATCATTACTACCACCAGGCTCACTACCAGCATGGCCAGGGGTTTGCCTTCCAGGCGCCGGTGCCAATGTTCTTTACCATTCGGTTGTTTTTTTACAAGCGGGGCCGCTTCGGCTGCTTCGTTGGCAACAAAACTTCCTTTCCGGATTGTTTTTACCAGGTTGTAAACCATCAGAAAAGCGCCGGTTAAATACAAGGTGCCGCCTACGCTCCGGGCAATATACATCGGTACAATATTCGTTACCGTTTCTAAAAACTGGAATTTCAACTGGCCCTCGGGTGTAAAGTTTTTCCACATCAGGCTTTGCGTAAATCCTGCCCAATATAAGGGCACGGCATACAAGATAATACCGATGGTACCCAGCCAGAAATGATTCGTGGCCAATTTGCGAGAATACAAAGGGGTATTCCACATTTTGGGTACCAGGTAGTACATGATGGCAAAGGCCATAAATCCATTCCAGCCTAAGCCACCAATATGTACATGCGCAATAATCCAATCGCTGTAATGTGCAATCGCATTAATGTTTTTCAGACTTAGCAACGGCCCTTCTAATGTCGACATACCATAACAGGTTATTGCAACTACCATAAACTTAAGTACCGGGTCTTCTCTTACCTTGTCCCAGGCGCCCCGGAGTGTAAATAAGCCATTCAGCATTCCTCCCCAGGAAGGGAAAATGAGCATCAGGGAAAATACAACGCCTAAAGATTGCGCCCAATCGGGCAAAGCGGTGTATAGTAAGTGATGCGGGCCTGCCCATATATACAGGAAGATCAAAGACCAAAAATGAATGATGGAGAGGCGGTAGGAATAAATAGGCCGGTTGGCTGCTTTCGGTAAAAAATAATACATTAATCCCAGGATGGGAGTGGTAAGAAAAAAAGCAACCGCATTGTGGCCATACCACCATTGCACCAGGGCATCCTGCACCCCTGCATACCAACTATAACTTTTAAAAAAAGTAACCGGTATCTCCATTGAATTTACAATATGAAGCATGGCTACCGTTACCCAGGTGCCGATATAAAACCAAATGGCCACGTATAGATGTTTTTCCCTTCTTTTTATGATGGTACCAAACATGTTGATACCAAATACCACCCATACCAGGGTAATTGCAATATCAATGGGCCATTCTAATTCTGCATATTCTTTACCGGTAGTATAACCCATTAATAAAGTAACGGCCGCCGATGCAATAATTAACTGCCATCCCCAGAAATGAATCCAGCTTAGGGTATCGCTATACATGCGGGTTTTACAAAGGCGCTGTAAAGAATAATAAACACCCATAAAAATGGTATTTCCCACAAAAGCGAATATGATGGCATTCGTATGCAAGGGGCGCATACGGCCAAATGTAGTGGGCGCCAAATGTAAACTGGCAGCCGGTGCATATAATTGGATGGCTGCCCACAAACCAGCCAGCATGCCCACAATTCCAAAAATTACGGTAGCATACCCAAATGCCTTCACAATCTTATTGTCGTAATAAAACTTTTCTACTTGCATAAGCCGTTTTGTTTATCTTTTTTTTATTTGTTTTTTTCAGAAAGTTTTTCATTATCGAATAGGATCCGGGAGGGAGGTGAAAATTCGTCTTCAAACTGCCCAGACCTGACACTCCATATAAAGGCCAGTAAAAACAGGATGGCTACTGAAATACTGGCCAATAAAAGAATTACAATTACACTCATCACATTATTTTAATAAGTAAAAATATTAATCCTACTTTTTTTATCGAGTAACCTATATCATTCTGTCAACTGATTTATATCATCTTTTAAATCTTTATAATACCGGGTATAAACTATACCGCTAAAACCTGTAACCCCAATGACCGTGCTGCAAACCGGCTGGCTATAAAACTGAGCAATACAATACTTATCGAACTGGCCGGCATTAATATGGCAGCTATCACCGGTAACAAATTTCCCTGTACGGCAAAAAAAAGCCCTGCCAGGTTATATATAATCGAAAAAATAAAACTGGCCATAACAATTTTTTTATTGGCTTTGCTAAGCCGGATAAACTTATTCATTAAATACAACTGGCTTGCGGCAATAATACCATCGCAGGCCGGCGTAAAATTATTTGCCTGTTCACTTACAGCAATACCTGCATTACTTTGTAAAAGGGCCCCCGCATCATTCAATCCGTCTCCAATCATCATAACCTGTTCACCCTGCTGCTGTAATTTTTTGATGTAGGCTAATTTATCAGCAGGTTGCTGATGAAAAAGTAAAGTCGCTTTTGGCCCCATTAATTTTTCCAATTCCTTTTTCTGCGAATCATTATCACCGGATAATAAGGAAAGCCGGTATTCTTTTTTTAAATGGGATAATAAGCCGGGTATATGGTTACGGTAATGATTGCTAAAAGTAAACCTGCCTTTTTCTTTACCATCATAAATCAGCAGCACGGCAGTATTTTTTTGCATGCTGTGCGGATCGCCGGCAGCCATTAATTTTACCTGGTGATCTTCTGCAAAGCCTTCAATTCCCTGGCCGGTATATTCTTTAAAAGAAGTTACTTCGGGCTTACCGGTAATGTCCAGGTACGCCACAATGGCTTTACTTAAAGGATGTGAAGAGCAGGACGCAAGGGCAGCAACCCGGCTCTTTTCTTTTTCACTCATAGGCGTCCCTTCATATTTTACTTCCTGCTCAGCAGCCGAAGTAAGGGTACCGGTTTTGTCAAACACAATATGATCAATGGCCGCCATTTGTTCAAGCACTTCTCCTTTTCTTACATAAAATTTATTATGGGCCAGTATGCGTAAGATATGCCCATTGGTAAAGCTGTTTGATAATAATAAAGCACAGGGGCAGGCAATAATGAAAACGGCTGTGATGGCAGGCCATATTTTTGCCGTATTGTGCATACCCCAATAAAGGGCCGTACAGGCGGCGATCATAAATACAATAATGGTAAAATATTTA
The DNA here is from genome assembly GCA_001898465.1 of Sphingobacteriales bacterium 39-19. Classification (GTDB taxonomy): domain Bacteria; phylum Bacteroidota; class Bacteroidia; order Chitinophagales; family Chitinophagaceae; genus Ferruginibacter. The sequence goes on from MKTX01000017.1 coordinate 315,909, forward strand.
CTCACCCGGTGAACAAATGAAATATCTTCTTCGCTGGTACTGTCCTTGTCCCGGTTCCATAAATGGGTAAGATAACTTTGGCTAACTTCTTTTAAAGTAAGTATTTCTATATTGCCCCCCATTTGCCTGCCGCCGGCATAAAGCATCTCTCCTGTTTCTTTTACTACGGGCATTGTTTCGCCGGTAACAAAACTATAATCAATGAGGGCTTTCCCCCGGGTAAGCAGGCCATCGGCCGGTATCAATTCATGATGATGAACCAGCAAGGTATCGTTCACCTTTATTTCGGGAAGTAATATGGGTATTTCCTTACCCTGGCGAATGGCGGATACGGCAATAGGGAAATAAGAAGTATAATCCCTGTCGAAAGATAATTGCCTGTAGGTTTTATCCTGTAATACCCTGCCGGCGAGCATAAAAAATACAATGCCACTCAGGGAATCAAAATAGCCGCCCCCGGTACCCGAAAATAAATCCCAGAAACTCCGGATAAAAGTAATGAGTATGGCCAGGGCAATGGGGGTATCAATATTTAAAAAACGGTGTTGCAAACCTGCCCGGGCCGATTTAAAAAAAGGGCTGGCCGAATAAAAGAATACCGGCAAAGACAATATTGCATTGGCGATTCTAAATACATCCCGTATACCCGCTTCTGTGGCATTAATGCCCAGGTATTCCGGGAAGCTCATCAGCATAATATTACTAAAACAAAAACCGGCAACCCCCAATTTTAATAAGAGGCTTTTATCTGTTCCCGGGCGGGTTTGTGAAAGATCATGCAAACTGATGTAGGGCTCATAACCCACGGCAGTAAGCTGTTCCGCCACTTTTCGCAGCGAAGTGGTTTTATTTTCAAAAATAATATCCACTTCCTTTCTTGTAAAATTCACCTGGCTTTGGAGGATGCCTTTATGCAGCCGATGCAGGTTTTCTAATAAATACAAACAGGAGCTGCAATGCATTTGGGGTAAATAAAAAACCACATGGGTTTGTGTTTCGTTCTTAAATGAAATTAGTTTTTCAGCAATCTTATTTTCATCCAGGAAACTGAATTTATCGCTACGTACTGCCATTTTTTGAGCAATACCGGGATTTTTATTGAGATCGTAATAATTGCATAAGCCGCTTTCATGAATGATGCCATATACCATTTTGCAGCCTTCGCAGCAAAAAAAATGCTCAGCTTCCCTTATGCTTTTAGATGTGCAGGCATCACCACAATGCGTGCAGGTAGTGTTGTATGTAACGGATGATACCATATAAACCTGCTAAATTATCGGCAATCATTTTATGTATATATGAGGATCATCATCCCGGTAAATGATTCCTGTCAATATTTGAATAATTATCTTTGCAGGATTATAGCCTGTAAACTATGAACCGGCAAATTGAAAAATTGTATATATAAAAAATTAATATGGCACAACATACCATTTTAATCATTGACGATAATGATAACCTCAGGGAGAATACGGCCGAATTACTGAACCTGGGAGGCTATAAAACCATTACCGCAGAAGATGGTAAAAAAGGGGTTGCCCTGATTCTTTCTGAACAGCCTGACCTGGTGGTTTGCGATATCATGATGCCCGGCCTGGATGGCTATGGCGTTTTACACCTGGTTCGCAAGAACCCGCTCATGGAAAATTTACCCTTCATTTTCCTTACTGCCAAAACCGAAAGAAGTGACTTCAGGAAAGGCATGGAAATGGGAGCCGATGATTACCTCACCAAGCCTTTTGAAGAACATGAACTCATGAATGCCATTGAAAGCAGGCTGCGTAAATATGAAGTACTGCAAAAAAAATATAGCCAGGGCGCAAAAGGAATGAATGCTCTTACAAAAGATTTACGAAACAATAATATGCTTTCGCTGGACCTGGATAAATATCCCACTGAATCTTATTCAAAAAAACAGGTTTTGTATGCCGAAGGCAAACGCCCCCGGTTTTTATATTATGTAAAAAGCGGCAAAGTAAAAGGTTTTAAAGTGCATGAAGATGGCAAAGAATACATCACCGATTTATTCAGCGAAGGCGATTTTATGGGTTACCTGCCCATTTTAGAAGACCGGAATTATGATGAACATGCCGTAGTGATGGAAAATGCCGAAATCGTAGAAATACCGGCAGAAGAGTTTATAGAAATTATTTATGATGATATATCGGTAGCGGCAAAATTTATTAATGTGCTATCGCAAAATGTAAAAGAAAAAGAAGCCCGCTTACTAAACCTGGCATACAGCTCCTTACGGAAACGGGTAGCCCGGGCCCTGGTTGATATTTATGAGAAATTCAACAGCAATGACGGAAAAAAAATACTGGAAATTTCACGGGAAGATATGGCCCATTATATTGGCACAGCTTCTGAATCATTGATCCGTACACTCAGCGATTTTAAAAGTGAAAAATTAATAGAAATAAAAGAAGGTAAAATTATTATTCAGCATATTGATAAGCTTAAAAACCTTTTATATTAATCAAGAACAAATAAAATTTTCTTTTTTCATTTTACATTTCTTTTCTCAAATACATAGCTTGTATTCGTATCTTTTAACCAGTCAATGAGCTTAAATATGCCTATTGTATTCAGTAATACCCCCAGCAGGCCACCTATCCAGATATCATCCGTGCTGGCCAAATCGTATTTGTGCAGCACATAAAAAAAATAAAACACCAGCGGTAAAAAAAGAAATAAAGCCGTAGCCATCCCGGCATTGTAAATCGTTTTCCCTTTTATATTGAATAAGAAAATATGGGCTCCCACATTGCCTGCAGAAACCAGGATGGTGGCCAGCCCCAGCCATACTGCTTTTTCGGCCAGCAAGGCTGCCATCAAATAAAAAAGCCAGCCCAAACCTGTATTGATGATGAAAGCCGTATTCGTATTCAGGGGATACCGATCAGGAATATTACTTTTAAACATCACTTTATTCAGCATGCCCGGGAAAGTGCCGGGGAAACGGTATTCTTCCCATTGATGTAAACATAAAGAAATAAAACTGGCCCACATGAGGAATGAATAAGGCGAAAGTGCATGCCGGTTCACATACAGGTAAATGCAGCACAGCAGGGCAAGAAACCCACCCAGGTCATACCAGTGTTTTCTTATGTATTGCATGGCAACAGGCTTTTGATGTAACCCGGCAGCTAAGGTACTATTTGTAAAGTGCTTGTTTTAATTACGCCATTGGGAAAACGGAATTTTAATTGGTAATGCCCGGGCACCAGCCCGCTTTTAAGCGTAACCGGGTAAACCATATCCCCTGCGTTCAGGAAAAGGTTTTGTTGCATTTGCAACTGGCCATCAGCCGTTAACAATTGCCATTGCGCCATGCCATTGCTGCTTGTATATACTTTCAGCATCACATTTTTATCTTTCACCGGGTTGGGAAATAAATGAAAAGACATTTTAGCGCCTGTATCATTCATTTTGATATTTGCATGAAGGGCGCTTTTTTCTTTAGCCGTAATTACAGTCGGCATAAAAGGGTTCCGCTTTTGTTTTTTAAAGATGATAATAAAACGGTTGGGGGTTGCAGAACCTGTATTATTAATGATGTAATCGTAGTTCGTCATTTCATTGCCGGCTAAAGCTATTTCAGATTGGGTATAGCGGTCAACCAGCCAGGCCGTAAGCAATGGGTTTTGCAGATCGCCCAATTGAATACCCAGCCGGTAACTGCGATATTTCACATTACTGGTTTGTATAAATACAGTATCCTCCAGGTTAAAAAGGCCATGCCTTTCTAAAATTAGTTTCCGGTCTTGTTGCAGGATGAAAATATTTTCACCTGTGTTCATCATTTTTTGAGCATCATACTCATCTACTTCGTTGTGGTACGATGCATCAAGATCTATTTTGGCTCCGTCTAAAGTAAAATAATCACCCGCTGCATCTGCTGCTTGTAAAAACATCATAATGCCTTTGTGTATGGGCTCCTGCCGGAATACCGGCCTGCTGCTATCTGTTTTACTGGCTTCTGTAAAACTCACAGAGGCATTGCCGGAGGCAATTGTTTTTACAAAGAAGGCCGCCCCGGATTCAATTTTATTATCTACCGAGTTGGGGGGGCCATAGCTGCCATTCCCGGGAAATATTTCATAATTGCCGGTGCTGGTATTGAGGCTGTACAACTGAAAGGCACCCAATCCATAAGCGCCCCCGCTGGGGCTTGAAGCCAGGAAGGGATCCCACACATAATAGAAGGGCGCTACATTGCTGCGGGTAACCTGCTTTAGATTAATGGCAGAAGCATACGGATTGCCGATGCTTAAAAAATGCTCGGGTAACATGCCTGTAAAAGAAACCGTTTTTGTCCTGATCATTAATTTTCCCCGGGTGCGTAACGTGGTAGGGCTTGGCGCTGTTTGGCTTTGATTACTCAGCCGGTTACCTCTTACAAAAAGCATATAGCCATAATCCGATGCAATAGGAAGCAGGGTACTGGTCTCGCCCCGGTAGCCCTGTATCAGGGCATCCCAATGTTTTATACCGGGCCCGCCGGGAGAGAGAAAATCAAACTGCGGTGGCAAGGGGCTGATGCCGGATGTCACCTGGGTTCCATAACCCGGCCGGGGATCATCTAATGTATTTAAGGCAGACTCCTGCCAGGCCTGGTGAATGGTTTGGTCGCCCACTACCGGTACGGACAGGAAGCGCCATTTACGGCCTGAATTCACATAACGCTCTACAATAAAGCGGCCATCCCCGTAAATAAAATTCGCTGTGCTACCCAATGCCGATACCCTGGCCGTAGTATAGGAAAGTGATTTTAATGTAAAATCATAATTATCCAAATTCAACACACCCGAAGTCGGTTTTAATTCACCCGTAACATATACCGATGTATCCAGTTTCACCCCTCCTGCAGTATTCGCTATTTCTAAAATATTCATGGCGGCAAGTGTACCTGTTTTGCCCGGGAAAAGCTGGGCCTGGCTGCCCCGTAAACTAATGGTTCCATCATTGGTAACGGTACCCATATTTACGAAGTTGCCATACACATTAAAAACACCTCCGTCTTCTATAGCCAGTTCGGCAAGGGGCTGTATGGTTATATTATGTACAGTAGGTACCGTATTGGTAATTACCGGGTAAAATTCCACGCCGGCCGGTATCAGGATATCAGATGCCGGGCTGGGTACATCGGGGCACCAGTTTTGCGGATCTGTCCATACCGTATTTAATCCCAACCAGGTATTGGAGGGTTTTATTTGTACATAGGCGGTATCTTGTACACCGCAGGCGCCGCCCACACTGGATTGTACCGTGTATGTAGTGGGTGCCGAGGGTTGTGCATATACCGTTACGGCAGGGGTTCCAAAATACGGAAGGGTACCGGCAGCATCAGTAAATAAACCGGAACCGATGCCGTTTGGCGACCAGGTTACAGGAGCTTGTGCCAGCGAGTATGCTTTTATTTGTATGTTATCTATCAGCCATCCATAGTAGGCTACGGCCGCATCGTTGGTAATTACAAATCTTAATTTAAATTGAGAAGTCATGGCAAAAGCCGGAATCTGGATGAGTTCCTGCTTCCACATATCGGTTGCCGGTGCGGTACCCGGTGTAGCAGATGTACTGTAAAAAGCAGCGGCCCATTCAGGATAACTTTTTGAAGAAAAAACCACACCCGTTACCGGGGCGCCATTTACGGTAGTTACCAGCGACCCCGAGCCTAAATAAGTGGAATCTGCAAAATTATACCAGCTTAACCCGCCATCATTTGAATATTGTACATATCCGGCATCAAAGGCATTTACCGGGTCTTCTAAACCACAAATATGAGAAAAGCTTAGCTGAGCCGCACCATATGAGCTCATGTCGAAATTATTTTGCATCACATAAGCATTGTTATTACTGGTAAGATTGGTGGCGCCATCAATATATTTAAGCCAAACGGCCTGGCTGCCGGATGCATAATAACCGGTACTTGCAGTGGGAATTATTTTGCTGCCCGATGCCACAAAATTGGGGGAAGGAAAAGTTTCAAAATTATCGGTAAATATAGAATGGAAACTACCTGTAATATATTTGGCACCGGGTATTACCAATGCCTGGGGCGTACCACTGCACACAATATAGGAATGGGGATCCAGGCCCAACTCTGAGGGCTGCGGGTTGATGGTGGCCTGCACCGCAACCGGTGTAGACCGGCAGGCGCTCATATTACCGGTTAAAGTAAATTGCGGCCTTAATGACAGGATCCCGTTTGCCGTTGTCTGGCTGCACATATCTGCCGGGGTAAGGTCATTGCCTACATAATAGGCACAGGATAAATAGGCGGTAGCATCTACCAATACAGGATTGGTAATTCCGCCACTATTATTATTACTCCAGCAAATTTTAATGAGTATGTTTTGAATGCCATCCCAGGTAAAAGGGCTTGAAAAAATAAAATTGTTTTTTCCCTGTACCGGGGTGTATACCGGTTGTGAAAACACATTGGTAAAAGCAGGATTCTGCAAGCCACCGCTCATATCCGCTACATTGGTACCGGCTAATGAAACCGATAAACCCGTATAAGATTGATTGGATAAAACGGGCACATAAAAACTCAATTCGGTAATATTACCGCTGCGTAAACCGGCATTCAGCAATTCAGATGCTTTTATGAGATACTGGCTTTGCTGGCCACCAAATACATGGAACAAAGGAGATTCATAACCCTGGCCAATGCTGTTACCGGTACCCAATGTAACCTGCCCTGCCTGGTCTGCTTCGGCCGTTGCATAATAGGTGGCAGCGCTCGATAAAGTGGGTGTTGTATAAGTTTCGCCAAGGCCCACCAGGTTACCCCCTGCTGCGGCATCGTACCAGCTAATTAAAGAGCCCGCCGAAGCCGCTGCCGTTAAAGTAAGAGTCCCCAGTCCGCATTTTTCGGCCCCGGTCGTATTGGTAATGCTGGCATTATAAAAAGGGATTGTTACACTGCTGCTCCCGCCGCAACCACTGGCCACATCTGTTACCTGCACCGTATAGGTGGCGGTAGCGGTAAGATTAGTTACCAGGGGATTTTCAATATTCGCATTGCTTAAGCCGGCTGCCGGGCTCCAGGTATAACTTACCACTGAGGGTATAAATTTCCAGGCTTCCGGGCTGGTAATATTCCAGTTACCAATATTGCGGCCCGGCGGTGCAAAGCCACCCAAACCGGTATTGTTTTCTATCCCCATCGTTTTCAAAATTCCGGTATTATTGTCTTTTACCTGCGATGCATGGATCTCGATATGCTTATCACTTTCAAACAATCTGATTTGGCCGGTTATATTTTGGCCGGGCCCCGAACCGGAGAAACGCAGGTTGATATAATCAATTACAAAAACACGGTTGGGCGTAGTGCCATTCGTAAAATACCGTACTGTACTGCCCGGGCTATAGGCAGGGTCAACAGCCAGGTTTGCCCAGGCCAAAGCAATAATGTTATTGGGATCATTCTTATCCGGTATAAACTGGGGTGTATTGCTATACCCCCCCACATTGCCAAACTTAATGTAACCGTTTGTACTTACATATAACTGTGAAACCAACTGGCCAAAAAAGGAAAAAGAGAAAGGCAAGGGGATGGCTGATGAAATCGCTTCATCAGTATTCCCATTCCAAATTACGGTGGGTGAACCCGATGGCGTCAATACACTATACGTTCCCGGCACTACGGTATACAGGGCATTGCTGGTTGCTTGTAACTGAACGCTTCCCCCATTGCATATCCTGGCAGGGCCGGCGCTGGCAATGGCATTGATGATAGGTTTAATGGTAATACTATCGGTAGCTTCTGCAGCGCATCCATTATTGGTATATTGGTAAGACACTACATAAATACCCTGTGTACTGGTAGCCGGTATTATTTGTCCGCTGGCCGGGTTGATGGATAAACCAGCAGGGATTGCACTGTAAGTGCCGGAACCCGGCCCGCTGAGGGTAACATTTTTGGCCGGGTCGCTACTGCAATAAACACCAGCCCCAGGGTAATTAATATTTGCCTGTATTACCGTTTTAATGGTAATATTAATAGAAGCGATATCACCGGGTGTACAGGGGTTATAGGGCGTAGCGATAAGCTGCCCCGAGGTAGCCGTTGATAAAAATTGAATATCATTATCGGGGCTTGTGGTAATATCATTAAAAACAGCGCCCGTTCCGGTATAGCTCCATTTATAATAGGTTGCGCCTGCAACGGAAGGCATGGTATAATGATAAGATGCCCCCGGGCAAACCGACACCGTTCCGGTTAATGTACCTGTGGCACCCAGGCTGTTACAGGCCGGCGTCCAAATAAAAGTGAGACCCACGGGAGGCTCATGCATATTATTAAATACAACGCCATTTGTGGCGGTGGTTGCCGGTATGGTATTTACCCAATCGCCGGTTACCGATTTCCTGGCATTGTAATCTGTATTGTTATTGCCCCGCAAGCCAACCTGTACTTTTACATCAATAGCGCTTAGGGTACTGATGGGGCCATACACTACTTTCAGTTTTTGCAAAACCGATACACCTCCACTTTCGCTTAATATCATTTGAAAACTGATATTATCATAATCGCTGCCGTAATATTTTTTTACCTGCGTCCATTGAATAACAAACTCCCGGTTTGGCGCTACGCCACGGGTAAGTGCAAATATGCTGGATGCAGGTGTAATACTCACATCGCTGCCGCTACTCAGGGCATTGGCGCTCATTTTAAAACCACCCGGGTCAATCCTTGTGATAACGGTACCATCCGGGATTTCAGAAGATACCAGGCGTGTACCTACCCGTAAATTGGCAAACTCTGCCCCGCTGATGCCGGTAACAATATTGCTCCCGGCTATGAGGGTGCCGGTAATATTATCAAACTCCTGGTGCATTACATCCATATTAAAACCGGCAAAACCATTATCATTGGCCGTGCCCCATAAATAAGCACCACTGGAATTGACAGATGAAATCCAGGAGCCTGCAAAAAAAGGCCCCGTCATGCTGGTTGGCGCAAAACAAAGCCAACTGTCAGTATCCAATCCTATGATGGTACCGGCAGGATGTACCGTACCGTTATAATAAAATGCAAAAGGAAGTGTATAACCGGTATAGGCCATATCATCCCATATCATGGGAAAAGGGTCTGCAGGTGTAGTACCATCAGCAGCTACCAGCGGGCTGTATGTTCCATTTTCCTGCGAAAATGTATAACTCGTTGCTACCTGGCCGTAACCCCACCCAGACAGAAACATAAAAATGAAGAATAGAATTTTTTTCATTCTCAATTAATGATACAAAACAGTAATAAACCAATATTCGATTTTGGAGAGCTACATAGAAAAAGAATCCTTCATTTCAGTGGGTAAGAATGAATTTGAGTTCAATTATACGATTTTTTTCTCTTAATTCTAAATCAAAAAAAAGCACCTCCTTATTTTCATAAAGAGGTAACTTTTAAATCCCTTCTTTTTATTCAATTACCAGGGGTATTTCAGTTATTTTACCCCCTTTATCATACAGGTAAAAAGTATAAAAACCGCTGGCAATAAACCGGTTAATTTTTATAAGTTCCTGGTAATTAGGATCATTTATTTGAATGTCCTGTTTCAGCACCAATTTACCGTCGGCTGCTACCAGGGTATAGGTATAATTTCCGGGATTCACCTGCTCCATTTGTAACCGGATGGTTTTATTTTTAACCGGGTTTGGAACAATGGTAATATAAGGATATTTCACGCCTGGTTCCACTTTTACAATTATGCTATAAGATAACGCTCCATCCATGTCAACTGATTTAATCCGGTAATAACATACTCCTATCGGAGCTTGTTCATCAATCTTATTATAAGTAGTGCGGCTACCATTATTCATGGGTACCTGGTTGGAAATACTGCTGAAATGTATTCCATCGGAACTGCGTTCTACCTCGTAGCGCTGCAATTGAATTTCATTTTCAGTAATCCAGTTTATTGCATTTCTTCCCACGCTTATTGCATGGGCTTCTACTTTTACTATGCGTACCGGTATAATACCGGCTTGTTTAAATACAATCATAAAACGATCTGCTGCTTTGGAAGCGGCATCGGGCCCTACTTCAAATTCGTACCAGTTGCTGGCATCCAGGTTCAACGGGGTGCGTATTTGCGTAAACTTATCAATCAGCCAGCCTTGCCTGCCAGTGGCATCCATATTCAGGCAGCTTATATCCCAGCTATAGGCATGTTGTTTCATGGCGCCCATATTCAGGTACACGGTATCGTCCCGCAGCATGGGCGGCGACTGCAATACAGCAAAAGGCTGTCCTTTGTACAGGATACTTAAGTTTTCTGAAATGTTGGCAAACTTGGGGATATCCTGGTTATCAATATCACCATTGGCGCCATCTTCATAATGCATCATCACCCCATCTACCAATGTAAGTTCTGCGGCATTGCGTAAATATAATGCCGGCCTTAGCAGTTGCGCCCTGCCGGCGGTAAAGGAAGCCACGTGTTCATCGCTTGCCTTATTGCTTTCTTTAAATATTAAGCTGCCGGATGTGGCTCCGCCCCTTACAAAGAATGCATGACCCGATGGAATATAACTGGAATCATAAACAGCCGATGCGGTTACTTTATCATAACTACCCGATCCCGGTGTGGGTATCCAGTCGCTGCCAACTTTACTAAAAACCTGGAAGCCGCCAATATTAAAACTGCCTCCTAAATTGGGATCCCATACATAAAACGACTGGATGGCCGATGCCGGCAACAAACTGTTCATGCCAATAGCTGATGCATAGGGATTGCCAATAGATACATAATTACCGGCGGGTATATTGATGGGCGCTGCCGGGTAATTGCCCACTTTCAGCGTGCCCCGGGTGCGTAAAGTGGTTTGGCTATTGGCTCCCAACCCAATTTGGCTGCGGTCGCCCCGTAAAAATAGCATATAACCTACATCCGATGCAATGCCGGTGGTGGTAAACTGCTGTGGATCGTAAAGCTGGGTAGTCGCATTCCAGCTTTTTAAACTATGGGCGCTTAACGATTTTGCATCAAAGCCACGGGCTGCAAAATTGGTATAATAAGTAGGTATCTGGGTACCGTAATTCGGTACCGGGTTTTGGGCTTCTGCCGTGGCCCCTTCCTGCCAGGCCGCTTTTACAGTTTGCAGGGTATTGGTATTCACCGCCAAATGTTGCCATTTGCGGCCGGTTTTTATAAAATGCTCTACCACAAACCTTCCTGTACCATAATGAAAGCTGCCACTCACCGGGCCTACCCGGGCCGTATTATTTGATGTTGACCGAATGGTAACATCAAAATTATCTAAATCAAATTGGCCCTGGGTTGATAATAAGGCTGAATCAATTTGCAAATCCCGGTTGATCTTTACACCCGGCCCGCTATTATTAATTTCTAAAATATTCATTTTTGTAATGGCGCCGGGACCGGGGAAATTTTGTAAAGTACTGCCATTTAATTCAATCCTGCCTTTGTTATATAAGGTGCCATTATTTACCAGGTCGGTTACTACGCTAAAGCTGCCGGTATAATCTATCTCCAGCGAAGCGGATGGGTCAATGATGATATATTTACAGGTTGCAGCCCCAGAAATTACAGGCATATTGGGTGCTGTGGCCGGTATTAAAACCGAAGTAGTGGTCAAGGGTACATAGCCCCCGCACCAGTTGGATGGCGTATGCCAGTCACTTGTATTACCCAGCCAAGTATTGGGTGAAATTTTTACGGTTAAATTACCCGAAACAGCACAGCCATTGCTTAAAGTGGCAGTGGCCTGGAATACCAGGTCGGTACCCGCTGCTACTTGTGGCCCGGTAGGTTTTATATAAAGGTTAGGAATACTACCGCTGATGTAAGACATAGAAAACCCGGGATCGGTAAACATATTGCCACCTGCATTGGGGAATACAGGCGTCCATGCGTAATTGGTAGTAACCGGTTTTTCACCGTATAATTTAATATTATCAAGCGCTACTCCATGTACCCAATCGCCATCATACAAGAATCTTATTTTTAAATTATTGGTATTTAAATAAGTGTTTGGCAGGTTTATTACTACGTGTTTAAATTTAGTTCCCTGGCCCTGGTCGGCATTAAACATAACCAATGTGCCCCAGGATGTGCCTCCATTGGCTGTTGCCTGCACACTCAATGTATCAACACCAGCCCCACCGTTTGAACTATTTCCATCGGTATAATAATGTGAATAATAAATATCGAATTCTAATGTAAGATTTGTAAACTGGTTTGAATTTAATACGCCTGATACTAACCGGGTGGTTAAATCTCCAGCTAATAATTCAGAAACGGCAAATACAAATTTATTGGTTCCAAAGCCTGAAGAAATGGCGGGCTTCCATGCATTGGTAACCGAAGGTACATATACACTGGTTTGGTTTTGCCATTGCATATCTACTGCATTGGGTAATGCAACCGGTGTATTTACTGTAAAAGCGCCCAGGGTGCCGCCTTCAAAATCTTCATTAATAAGGTATGCAATTTCTGTAGAAGCGGTAGCTGTAGTATTAACACCGGCGCCATCACCACAAATAATAATCGGACTGGCAGGTGAAAAATTAAGTACCGGTACCGGTTTTAATAAAGCTACTACAGGTACCCGGATGGGGGTTTCGCAGGCTGCGCCTAAAGTATTTACGCCCACTGCGGTAACCCAATACGTGGTAGTGCTGTTTACTGGCGCTGTGGTATACGTGCCTGAGGGAGGTACACCGGATGTTGCCGTGGCGCCCAGGTAGGTACCTGCTGTTTCTGCGCTATACCATTTTAATGAAGTGCTGCCGGTGGTAGCCGTTGCTGATAAATTGAATGTGGCCGTGGTACTGCTGCATTTCGTTTGCCCTGCTACTGATGCAATACGGGCATTACAACGGGGTACTACCGTAAATAAGTAATCTTCGGTTTCGCCATTATGATAATCTCCGCAAGGGTAAATGGTTGCATAAGGTGCATCTGCATCATCTGACCAATTATAAGTACGAAACCTGATTTTGTAATCACCGGGGGGCGTGGTTAATGGTATTTGAAATCCAAATGTAGTGGAATTGAATACCACATTTTCTGATACATATACCTGTTCTGAACGGGTATCAAAATAGCCGTCATTATTCCAGTCAACCCAAGCAGCTAATTCGCTCCTGTTGGTAACAGTAGAAATTACATTGATGCCTTCGCCCTGTTCCTGTACGGCTTTTTGTAAACCGGTATAGTTAGAATAACCATTTGCCAACCCCACTCCGGAATTATTGGCTGGCGGGTCGCTGATGGTACCCACAAATCGTATTTGTGTGATATTATATAAATTCTTATGTGTCCCCGAGGTAGATGCTGTAGTATTACAAGACCAGGAAGATAAAATAGTAAGTTTATAATCTTCCATTTCACCACGGCCTCCAGTAGCAAAACTGCAGGCAGCAGGATTAGTAGAATAATAATCAACCACAAATCTTATCCGGTAATCACCAGGCAGAATACCGGCCGGTATTTGCATGGGTAAAAAATTGTAAGTACCATTAGCCAAATATCCATTTGATGTTAATATAAGCTCTCCCGGCCCGCTAAAATTACCATTATTATCCCAATCGGCATAAATGGCTAAGCCTGCTGTACCACCTGCAATTTTTACTGAAAATTGGATAATATCTCCCGCCAGGGCACTGCAGGATTGAGTAGCAAAATAATTTGCATAGCCAGAGTTAATTGTACTATTATTAAAATTCGTGCGGGCAGATTGTGAGGAAACATTCGAAAAATAGGTACTCGTATTACTCCATGTAGGAGTACAATAGCAGTTTCCCGCCGTGATAGTTACAACAATATAGGCTGAGGTCTGTGTATTTGCACCGCATTTTATAAGGCAGCGGTAATATTTATTAGTCGTTTGGCTGGTTACCTGTGTAGATGCGGTACCCAGGTTGGCAAGGTTTAGCGTAAATGCCGCATTATCGGCGCTTTGCCATTGGTAGCTGATGCCACTATAAGCATAGGTGGTACTCAGCGATAGTGTAAAATTAATGCCGGGGCATACCGGGTTTGCCGAACTGAGGGTATTTGAGGCTGCGGGCATGCCACTACATGCCGGTAGGGGCTGTACATTTACCTGGTAATCTTCAAACTGGCCAAAGGCAATATCAGTACAGGCATCTGTGGGGTAAGCGCTAAACCGCTTGGCCACCCGCATGGCAGTAATGCCTGTGGTAGCACCCGGTGGCACCAGTATATTATTGGTTGCCGTAATGGCATCTACACCGGTAGAATTATAGATGGTACCAATATCATACCTTTCGGTAGTATTATTAAAAACGCCATTATGATCCCAATCAATAAATATGGTAAAATAATCGGTATAGGGCCCATCGGTATTGCCTTTTAGGGTTACCGGGTACGATGCCCCTGCTGTTACCGTAGCCATATCGCAAAAACTTTCGGCAGGATAAGTAGAGGTATTGGGAGTAGTTTTATTAATGCCTGCAAAATTCACCAGGGTAATCGGTTCAATTGAAAAGCTAATATCGGGTGAGCAATATAAAGGTAAATTAGTGGTAAAAGTGATAACAACCTGTCCATCACCACCAATGCCTCCGTTTCGGGTAGTTCCGTTACCGGCTCTTCCGCCAGAACCGCCGCCGCCCGGGTTAGTGCCCGGGTTGCCGGCACCATTTGAATTAACTCCATTTGCACCTGCCCCGCCACTGGCAACAGCTCCGCCACCGGTTCCGTTCACTGCATTATTACCATTACTGGCATTACCGGCGCTGCCTCCCCCGCCGCCACTATAGCCAGAGCCTCCACTGGTTGCATTACCTCCATTACCCCCGTAGTAACTTTGGGGGCTTCCTCCTGTATTTACATTGCCGGTACCGGGTGCAATGCCACCGGTACCCTGGGTATTATTCGTTGTAATACTTTGCCCTGCTATTCCGCCAATGGCCATAATGGTAGCCGCCGAATTAAAAAAACTGGCTTCGCCATCGGCGCCACTGCCACCTCCTGCCCCTACCGTAATATTATAAACGGTTCCGGCTGTAATGGGTATGATGCCCCGGGTATAAGCGCCACCTGAGCCGCCCCCTCCCCTGGCACCATTATTTTTAGCAGAGCCGCCACCACCACCGCCGCCCCATACTTCTACAGTTGCCGATGTAACATCGCAGGGAAATACATAATACCAGTTATTCCCCGCCTGGTT
This sequence comes from Sphingobacteriales bacterium 39-19, assembly GCA_001898465.1. GTDB lineage: Bacteria > Bacteroidota > Bacteroidia > Chitinophagales > Chitinophagaceae > Ferruginibacter. The sequence continues at coordinate 331,083 of MKTX01000017.1, forward strand.
TACCGTAAGGGTATAAGTGGTTTGGGCTGTACCGCTAAGGGATGCCGCCAGCATACAGGCTAGTAAAAATAAATTACGGAAGATTGAAGAGGGATATAATTCTCCCCTACCGGATGTAGAAAAATGCATAGGCTTGCCTGGTTAGGTTTTAAAAAATGAGTCTATAGATTTTTCAGGAAGCATACCAAATGGGCTGCTTACATAATGGATAAATAGAAATTAAGAGGGGATATAGGCAAAGCCAAATAAATGCTTTTACAGCTTTCTTAAAGTAAACGGATAAATATGAAGATAGGGAAATAATTTTTATATAAAAAAAATATGGGATATTTTTTTATCCCATATTTTTTTTATTTTCAAAAGCAGTGTTTATTCAATCATGATGCGGTTTTGCATCAACGTTTCACCATTTGTATTTACCAGGCTCACGGTATAAATACCAGTCGCCACGGTTTTACTTAAGGAAATCTTTTTTATTCCATTTCCCATAAGTGAAACTGTATTGCTAAAAATGGTTTTACCATCGGCAGCCAATACAACCAGGTTGTAATCGCCTTTTGCCAGGCCTTCAAAATTCAGTTGCAGGGTTTTATTTTTAACCGGGTTCGGATAAACGGAAATAAGAGTTTCCATTTTTTGTGCAGCAACTTTTGCAATAGCGCTGTACTGAACCAGCCCATCGTTGCTGATGGCTTTGATGCGGTAAAAATTATCTCCTGCCAATGGCCCTAAATCGGTTTTCCGATAATCACTCATGCCCTGCGCCGTATGGGTAAGGATACCGGTAAATGTAATGCCATCGGCACTTCTTTCTACTTCATATTGCTGAATATTTACTTCATTCTGTACTGTCCAGTTTACCTGTATGGTACGGTCGCTGTTCCTGGTTGCCCGGATACCGGTAAAGGTTACTGGCAATGCCACTTGTGCCGATTTAAATACAATTTTAAAACGATCGGCCGATGCAGCCCCGGCCGCATTACTTACTGTGAAATTGTAAGAGAGGCCGGCGTCCAGGTCAATTAAGGTAGCGTTCTGTGTAAAATTATCTATAAGCCACGCCTGCAAGCCCGGTTGTTCCATATTCACCGGGTCAATGATAAACCGGTAATTGCGGGAACGCATACCCGACATGTTCAGGTAAATGGTATCGTTGCTGCTAACCGGTGCATGCCTTTCTACTGATAACAATTTACCATGGGTTTTAATAGCCAGGTTTTCATTATTGCCGGCCATATTCATACCATCTTTACCATCTACCCCGTTGCTGTAAGAGGCATGGTATTCAATCAATACACCATCAATGGTACTTACGGTATTGGCTTCATCGGTTTCCAAAATCACTTTTATAAGCGGGTTACTGCCCGGCACTTGCCGCAATACTTCTCGGCTGCCCGATACTTTAGAATCTTCGGTAAAACCGATGGTTCCATTACCCGGGAATGCTGTTTGGGCAAAAAAAGCAGAACCGGATTCTATATTGGGACCGGTAGCTGTTGCATAACTGGCACCGCCCGGTATAATTTGGTAACTACCGCCGGTGATAATGATCTTTTGCATATTACCCAGCCCGTAAGAACCGCCCAGCTTGGGATCCCACACATAATAAATATCGGATACCGATGCTGATTTACTGATGTTCCTCAAATCAATAGCTGAAGCATAGGGGTTCCCTACCGCTACAAATTGATTGCTGCCCAGGCCGGTAAAATTAATATTGGTATTCCCCATTTTAAATGGCCCTTTGGTTCTTAATACCGGTGCAGTAGCTGTGTAAGAAGAAGGCAGGCTGCTTCTGTCGCCCCGAATATAGATCATATAGCCGTGCTCTTCATTTATACCAAGGCCGGTGTTGGCTTGCGGGGTATACGATTGTGTATTTTCATTCCAGGTTTTCATACTATGCCCGCCAGGAGAATAAGAATCAAAACCCAACGCTACCGCATTGCTGAAGTAGCTGGTAATTTGGGTACCAAAGCCGCTATTGGGATTCATTGCTGCTGAAGTAGCCCCTTCCATCCAGGCATCTTTTACGGATTGCATAGTATGGGTAGGAATACTTAAGAAACGCCATTTTTTTCCTGCCGGAATATACCTTTCTACAATCGCATCGCCGCTTACGTTATTATTATTAATTATTTTACCCAGGCTTGCAGTAGAAGATGCAGTAGATTTAAGTGTGAGATTATCCTGGGTAGTAAGGGTTTTATTAGACACTGTGCCGAATTCCAGGGCATGGGTCACATTTACCATATTGCCTGCACTGCCATCGATATTCACATTATTGGATACCATAATTTTCTTGATGGTATTGCCTGTAAAGGAGCTTCCCTTTAAAGTTTGGGGTGTGTTTCCATTTAATTCTAAAACGCCATCCAGCAAATTAAACCCGTTACCCACCAGGTTGCCGGTAACTTTTAAAATAGCATCATTGGTAATTAAGAGGCTGGCGCCGGGTTGTACATCAATATTGGTGGCTGTTACAAATCCTGTATTTACGGCAGGATAGAAATGGCCTGGTACCACTACCGGTATAACGATGGTGGGGCAAGGGCTTGGTGAAGCCAATGCATCATCGCTCCAGTTTAGCGGGTTATTCCAGTCTGTGCTGTATTTACCCCACCATAAATTATGGATACCTACTTTACCACCGGTAGAATATACTTCGGGACAAGAGCCATTTTTAAGAACCGCCCGGTAGATGGTTGTTTGGGTGATATTATTGTACGGTTGCGTGGTTCCTGTATTGGCAATAGGCGTCCAGCTGGCCCCATCATCTGTGGAAGATTCCCAGCGAATAATATTACCCGAAGAACCGGTAAGGGTTAAAGTTCCCGATGCCCCGCTGCAGATACTCTTATTCGTAATATTGCCGCTTATGGCTGTAGGCGAAACGGTAATGGTACCGCTCATATTTTTCTGTACACAAGTTCCCGTAGTATTTACGGTAAAATTAAATGTGCCTGCCTGGGTGGCTGTACCACTGATGGTAAATACACCCGCATTAAAATTGCCCTGCACCCCGGCAGGTAAGCTGCCGGAAAGGGTGGCACTGGTTGCACCACCGCCAACATTGTAAGTAATGGGGCTGATGGCATTATCCTGGCAAACCGCCTGCACATCATTGGCTGAAGTGAGGCTGAGGGTTGCATCTGGTTTTACATTGATTACTCCAGTAACCACGGAGGGGTTACAACTACCCTGGGTAGTAACTGTGTAATTATAAGTACCTGCCACTGTGGGTGCATCTTTAATGGTTAATGAAACGCCATTGAATGTGGCAGTAACCCCCGGCGGTAGCCCGGTAACCAGGGGTCCTGTTCCGCCTGTACCCACCTGGTACACGATCTCATTAATGGGCGCCCCGATGCATACATCCTGGTTATCTGTATTGGCCACATTGGGCCCTTTAATAAAGGTTGATAAGGTACCAAATGAAATATCATCCAGTCCAAAGTCATTACCTCCGGGATCTGTATTTAAATTTACGATTCTAATAGTAGCTGTAGTTGCAGAACCTGAGTTCCAGGTTGGGTTGCTATAAAACCTTACCCAGTTATTGATATTCACCTCGCCATAACTGGTGGGTTTGGGCGCTAAAGCAAGTTCAGCAATGGTACCGGTGGGCTGGCCGTTTACCTCAAACTGTAAGCGGGCCGGTGAGCCGGGGTTTAAGTTCATGCCCCAGGCGCTGAAATAATAATCTGTATTTTGTTTCACATTTACCGTTTGTTCCCAAATGGTAATATTGCCGGTTGTTTTTCCATTTATCATTAAGAAATTACCGGTTTGTCCCGGGGTACTATGTTCTTTACCATAAAACAGGTTATGATATAAATGTGCATCCGAATTTACGGCATAAGTGCCTTCGGGCCATAAACCATTGATACGCCCGGGGGTTCCATTTGGTATTTGTGCGGGCAGCGGAACCCAGGTATAACCGGTTGTAAAGCCGGTGGCGCCTGCCGAGAAATCGCCATTTACCACCAATTCCTGCGCCACACTGATTGAGGCGCTTGCCTGGCAACCTTTTGCAGTTGTAACGGTACAATAATAATCATCAGCTTCATCTACATCAATATAAGTACCATTGGTACCATCACTCCACTGGTAAGTTACACCGGGAGTGGCTGTTGCAGTAATTCTTACTTTACCGGGAACACTGCAATAATCGGCTGCTAATGAAACCGCAGGTAAAGGATTTGATTTTACAGTAACCGGGGTTGATCTACTGCAACCCTGGGCATTTGTTGCCGTTGCATTATAAATTACGGTTCCTGCACCCGAAGGGCTTACATAAACGGTAGGCTGCACATTGCCTGTATAGGCATTGGTAGCTGCCGGATCGGTATATAAATCGGTAAGGGCTGTCCAGGTTACATCTACCGGGTTGGTTACCGTGTAGGTAATCGTAATTGACCAATTATTCAGGGTTCCATTATCACCCGATGCATTATCCCGGACCATGATCGTCCAATTACCATTGGGCACACTAAACAAACCATTGAATGTAGTAACATTTGCAGCCTGGCCGCCAATGGCAAGATTTGAACTGGCATCGGGCATAAAAGTTCCAGTAAAAGGTGCGCCGTTATTTGTTAGTGTTGTAGTTGAAGTATTGTTTATGGTGGTATTGGTAAAATTATTCCCACTGTTTCCTCTTTTATTTACCAGGTTTAATCTATTTCCATTAGGCGCTTTTAAATTAATAGTTAAGTCCTTATCATAAGGATGAGTGATATTAAAATTAACACTAATTGTATTTATCACAGCTGTAGCGGGTATGCCTGAAATAGTTAAGATATCTTGTGCCGATGCTGTAGAATTGCCTGTAGCCTGGGGTATGGCAATATTGATGGTACCCGAACTTTGTGATGCACTACCTGCTGAACTGGAAGCAGATGCCGACATAGAAGCAATTGCATTTTGGCAGAGTTCAATATTATTACTGATAACTGTGGGCGCTAAAGGCAATACATTTATTGTAAGTGTTTTTGTAGAACTGGCATTGCCGCATGGGCTATTTCCATAAGCCGTAAGGGTAAGGCTAACCGTACCGGCCGCCTGTTCTGCTGCAGTAGGCGCATAAGTGGCATTGCTTAGTGAGTTTGCATTGGTCCATACACCGGCGCCCCCGCTCCACAATACAGAGCTATAGTTGGTTGCTGATGCACCTGCTGTAATGTTTACAGCACCCGCCCCTACGCAGGTGGGAACCCCGGTTCCGGCATTTGCTGTTGCCGATTTAATGATGGTAATTGTTTTTGTATCAACTACGGCAGCACATGCCCCGTTACCATTCGCAGTAAGGGTAATGGTTACTGAGCCGGCGGCAATATCGGCGGCAGATGGCGTATAGGCAGCAAGTGTTAATGAACCTGCATTGCTGATGGTACCTGCTGACCCGCTGCTGCTCCAGATTACAGAGCTATAATTGGTTGCGCTGCTTCCACCGGTAATATTTGTATTGCTGGCAGAAGAACAGATATTCATATTTGTGCCGGCTTCTACGCCGGGCGCTGTGGTAATAGTTACTGATTTAGTTGTACTGTAAGCAGCACAATTACCAGTGGCTGCAATAAAATAGGTAACGGTATATGTATTGGCTGCAGAACTGGACGGCGTAATGGCCCCGGTTGCCGCATTGATGGTTAAGCCGGCAGGTGTAGCGCTAAAACTTCCACCGGCCGTACCTGTAATCGTTACATTTTGTACCCCGTTATTTTTACAAAATGCACCTCCATTGGGATAACTAATGGCAGTGGCCGGGTTTACAGCCTGGGTTATAGTAACTGAAGTTGTTTGTACATATACATTACAACCACCTGCAGCCGCAACGGTATAACTTACCGTATAAGTACCGGCAGCAGAACCGGACGGCGTAATAGCCCCGTTTGCCGGGTTAATGCTTAAGCCCGCTGGTGTTGCACTATATGTGCCTCCCGGCGTTCCGGTACGGTTCACCGGAACAATGCCGGCTAAACTAGTACAGAATGGGCCACCGGTATAAGAGATGGTAGCAGCAGGTTGCGCTGTTACGGTTACAGTAGCTGTTCCGCTTTGGTTTTGTCCGCAAGAAGTTTGATCAGATACACTTACCAGGTTAAAATTATATACACCCGGCGTAGCTACCGGAACATAATAAGTAACTGAACTTCCTACCGAAGTGGTAATGGTTTGCGCACCTCCTCCATTTATATTAAATGTGAAGGTATAAGGGATAGTACCCCCGCTACCGGTAAAGGTAATTTGAGGGGCTGTATAATTTTGACACACCGTAGTGGTTCCGGATATGGTAGCTGTGGGTAAAGGATGAACCAATACATTTTTCACAGTTGCATTGGCAGAGATACATCCTGTGCCGGCATCGGCATAATTAATGCTAACCGTACCCGTACCTGCACTTGTCCAGGTAACGGTTACCGTGTTATCGGTTGCTGTACCGCCTGCTGTAATATTACCGCCGGAAATATTCCAGTCGTAATTTATTTTTCCGGCATCTGTTACATATACATTTCCGGTGCTGTTTAAACATACCGGTGCAGGGCCGGTTAACCCCGGTGCCGGTGTAGAAGGTGCGCTGGTGATGGTTGTAAAATTTGCTGCCGAACAACCATTCCCGTTCGTATAGTTTACTGTAATGGTCCGGGTACCGGTAAGGTTCCAGGTAACCGTAACGGTGTTATCGGTATTGGTTCCCCCGGCTGTAATCACACCGCCCACAATCACCCATTGGTAATTGCTCATACCGGCTTCTGTATAGTAAACATTCCCTGCCGAACCCGGGCATATTGGGTTAGGCCCGTTTAATGTAATAACGGGCAATGGATTTACGGTAATATCTTTTGATACGGTGCTGGCACAATTCTGGGCATTGGTATAAGTATAATAAATAGTGGCTACCCCATTGCTAATACCCGTTACAGTGCCGGTGCCGGCATTTACGGTAGCGATTGCAGTATTGGATGAAGTCCACACCCCCCCTGCTGTACTATTGGATAAGCTGATGGTATTGTTTACACACACATTGTCAGTACCGGTAATGGCTGCTAAAACCGGGTTGGGTGTTACTGTAATATTTACAGGGCCCAGGGTTTTGATACAACCTTTATTGGTAGTAACCTCTACCGTAATGACGCTGTTAGCTCCCAATACGGTTCCCCACACATTACTGGCGCCATTCGCCACTTCTAATGCACCTAAATAAAACCGGTAATTCGCATACCCGGCAGGAGCATTAAAATAAATGGAAGCGCCACTGCAAATAATATTATCATTGGGAGCCACTCCAGAATTTTCAGTAACGGTTATGGCGCCTGCCGGTAACGCATTTACCGTAAAGCTGTGTGAGGCTACAGTTGGGCATCCATTGGTTGTAACGGTATAATAAATGGTTACGGTTCCTCCACTGATTCCGGTAACCACACCCCCGGCACTTATTTGAGCAATGGCGGTATTGCTGCTTGACCATACACCCCCACTCACGGCATTGGCAAGTGTAGTACTAAGGCCTTCGCATACTTCAAATGTTCCGGTAATAGTACCGGCATTTGGGTTTGCATTTACTGTTACGTTTATCGGTCCAAATGTTGTTTTACAATCATTGGCATTGGTAACCACAACCGTTACAGCCGAACTACCCAGTGCCAAACTACTTGTAGAATAAGTATTGGAAGCACCAGAAACCTGGCTAAATCCATTTATGAGAAATTCATAATTGGCATATCCTGCAGGAGCCGTAAATAAAATGGATGAGCCCTGGCAAATGATATTATCATTGGCAGCCACTCCTGAATTTTCGGTAGCTGAGAAGATTCCTGATGGTACACTGTTTACGGTAATGATTTCGGGGTTGGATATACTGGTACATCCATTTTGGGTTACTTCTACAGTTACCGATTGATTATTGGTTAAAGTAGTCGTGGTAAAGGTGCTGGACGGGCCGGATTGCTGAGAAACCCCATCTACTTTAAAATTATAATTACTGCTGCCGGGTATCGCTGAAAAAATAACCTGGGAACCCGGGCATATAGAATTGTCATTGATAGCTCCTGAAGATTCAGAAACGGTTAAGCTGGCATTGGGCAATGGGTTTACAGTAATCGCTACCGGGCCTAAATTGGTTTGGCAAATATTATTACTCAGTACCACTGAAATATTTTGAGTACCGGTTGCGAGGATGGATGTAGTAAAACTATTTGATGGACCGCTTTGCACGGTACTTCCATTTACTTTAAAATCGTAATTAGAGGCTGAGCCAGTTACTGTAAAAGTAACAGATCCTCCTGCACAAATGATATTATCATTGGCTGCAGCGCCGGAATTTTCAGTAACAGATAATGAGCCCGCAGGGTAATCTACAATGGTTACCAGGCGGGTACTTGTATTATAACAGCCATTGGCATTAGAAAAATAATAATTGATGGTTACTGTACCCGCAGCCGTGCCGGTAAGTACCCCACCGGATGTAATGGTTGCTGCGCCGGTACCATTGGTCACACTCCAGGTTCCGCCCGGGGTGGCATGCGTAAATGCAACAGATGGCGTACCGGTACAAACCACATTGGCTCCCCCAGTAATAGTGGTTGCAATTGGCAAAGCATGAATGGTAAGGGTGCCGGTAAGCACAGGTGAACTGCAAGGTGTGGGTGAAATGGTATAGTTATAAATACCGGGTGTGGTAGCAGCGCCGCTAATGGTAAGCACATGCGTAGCGGGATTGTAATTGCCGTAAATCCCTACCGGCAATCCACTTAAGTTCACGCCGGTACCCGATCCGCCAATTAAATAAGTAATATCTGTAATGGGTGCATTTACACAACGGGCCTGCACATTGGTACCCGGGGCCGAAGTAAGGTTGATACTGGCTGAAGCAATAATGGTAATTGCCGGGGTAACGTACCGGACATTCCCGGAACCACATCCTCCATTATTATTACCAAACCAACAAGCTCCTTCTTTCACAACATCTACCGTAAGGTTATTGGATCCCAAATTAACAGAAGCGGCTACATTGGGAAAAATATAAGTAGCTGTATCGCCGGGAGCCAGGTTGCCGGCACTTATCCGTGGAATAAAATTGGGCGAAGCACCATAATCGATATCTTCATTCCATTTTAAACCGATATTGATCACATCGCCACCGGTATTCCAGGTTTTGCTACCTGTATTTGTAATTACTACGGTAATATTTCGGGTAGTACCCTGGCACCAGGTGCCTCCACCATAGTCAACCGACAGAATTTTATCTTTATACGTTTGGGCGAATACACTCGAAATAACGAATGAAGCGAAAAGAAAGAGGTAAAATTTTTTCACAACTTTATTATTTAGTTTTAATAATGTTGGTTTACCATAATATATCGGAGAAGGGAATCCATACATGCAAAGCATACAGAACCCGGTACGGATTTCAGATCATAAATAAAGAGGGAAATGAAAGTTTAGGGATCAATCAATTTTCCTGGTAATTCTAAAGAATTGCTGGAATATTCAAAGGAGGATGGAAATGAAACCTTAAGAAAAATACTGAAAGATTCTTGTGGCAGGGATTTCTAAAGATGGTGGATTATTAGGGGCAAAAATAATAAAATAATCGGTAGGTGGAAATATTTTTTAAGAATTATAAAATTTAAACGCTTAATAGCAGTTAACTCGCTGAATTATAAAAACAAAAATGAATGGAAAGTATCAATTTCTATTTTTTAGCCTTATTTTTTGGATTTTACAAATAAAACTTTAGTTTTGTAGTCACATTTTATCCAGTACCTACCGAATTACGCTTCTCAATTCCGGACCACTTACCTCCAATTTCTTTTCTTAAAGCCGCTATGCATCCATATTCATTTTGAATATCCGCTTTTTATTTACCTCAAACTTCATTACAATGAAACAGAATTCTACTTACTTAAAGCGTGCATATTGGGCAAAATTTACGGTAATTGCGTTGACTAGCCTTTTTGCATACACACAAATGCAGGCACAAAACCTGCCTTGCACAAACTCGGTTACTTTATATAACGAAACTTTTGGTACCGGTGCCATTGGCAGCAGTCCTGATGTAACACCCGTATTAACCTATTCACCTGCCGGCAGCTTGTTTGACGAAGGTATTTACCGCCTGGCAGACAATATTCAGCAAAAAATAGAATGGCACTCTTCTGCAGATCATACCGGCGATGCCAATGGAAGAATGTTAGTGGTTAATGGAACTCCGGGAGTTTTTTACAGCCACACCATCAATAACCCTGTAGGATTTGCAGCCGGTAGTTATTATTTCAGGTATTATGCCATGAATGCCAATGTGCCTTATGCATGTTTTGGAAATCCTTTATTGGCAGATATTAATTTAATAGCAGAATACCAGGATGCCAACGGCAATTGGATCCCATTCACCAATTCTCCTTATGCCGGCGGACTGATTCCTACCAGCGATAATCCTGTTTGGCTGGAATATGGCTCTACTTTTATTCTCCCCGCTACCGGAAATTTCCAGGTTACCAATATCAGGGTTTCTTTAAACAGTTTACAGGTAGGTGGTTGTGGTAATGATTTCGCTATTGATGATATTGGCGCTTATTATTGCCCCGAAGGTGGCCCTATGCCGGTTAATTTCTTAAGCATAAATGCCCTGGTAAAAGGAAATGCTGTAAGTGTACAGTGGAGTACCGCTTTTGAAGTAAACAATAAATATTACGAAATACAACGCAGTTCAGATGGTAATGGCTGGAGTGTAATTGCTGTATTAAACAGCAGGGGCAATACCAATACTACCCAAAACTACCAGGTGTATGATGCGAAACCTTTACAAGGCGTAAACTTATACCGTATTAAACAAGTAGATTTTGGTGGCAGCTCAACCTTTTCTACAACCGCAAAAGTAAAATTCGTAATTACAAAAACAGATGCTTCGGTACGTGTGAATCCTTTTATAAATGATATAGATGTTGATTTTGTAAGTGTAAGCAACCAAAGTGTTACTGCACGCTTATATGATATTACCGGTAAACTGGTATTATCAGAAAACTGGATGCTGAGCAAAGGAAGCTTAAGCCGTAAAATGAGTACCCATGGGTTAGGTAACGGAATGTATATTTTATCTGTTACCGGCGAAAATAATACGCCCATTTTAAGAACTAAATTGGTAAAGAATTAAGTTGAATTAATAATTATAATGGATACACCCTGCTGGTTTCAGCAGGGTGTTTTTTATGCAGGCCGCTTCAGCAGGATGCATAAAAAAAGAGGTGATATACTCACCTCCTTTTATTCTGTAACAATTTGATTATACCGTTTGTAAACGATCGGTTTTAACCGGGATCTTTGTATTTAATGAACCGTTTTGTTTTAGTTCTGGTATGGTTTTAGCATTTGAAATGGTCGTTGATTTTTGCGGAACAATCGCTGTAAAGCGGGTTGCCGTCCACACGCTATCTAAATTTTCATGTTGCAAAGCGGTAAACCCTAATTCAGATAGGCATTCCCAATTGCATTCATGCGATAAATCACTTACTATTTTAGCTGCCGGTTTAGGATATGCGATCCAAAACTTAGAATTAGGAGCCAGTGCCGGGATCACATCATCCAGGATATTTGCCAATTGTTTCTTGTTAATACTAAAAACAAGAGCAAAATCAATACGGCGGGATCTTAATAAAGGAGTTACACTTTTAGCAAAAGGAACTTTTACAAATTGTTTTTCGATGGATGAAGGCAGGCCCTGGATTAAAATGTTCTTTTCTGTACCAATTTCTAATTTTTCAGACAAAAGTTGTACTGCCATAATACTCACGGGTTTCGTTAAAAAATATAAATACGGACTGCAAAGGTAAGTAAAATATATGGGGTTTCCGCCTTATAAACAAAAATAAACGCCGTAGTTTACGGCGTTTATTGAGTTATTATATTTTTTAAAATCTATTAACGAGGTTTGTAATACTTCAAAGCTTCGGGCATAAATTTTTCTAACTGTGCGATCCTGTTTGCATCGGCAGGGTGAGAAGAAAGGAATTCCGGGGGTGCATTACCTTGTGATGCTGCAGCCATCCTTTTCCAAAAAGGGATGGCTTCTTTTGGGTTATAACCTGCCATAGCAGCGAATATAAGCCCGTAATGATCGGCTTCATATTCTTGTTTCCGTGAATTGGGAAGTAAAACCCCTACCTGTGCAGCCGGGCCATATACGTTATTAAATATGGCATTGGCCTGGGCTTTATTTTGAGTAAAAATATTTCCGGCAACCTGTAACCCTTGTGCAATGGTTACCTGGCTCATTCTTTCGTTACTATGGCCGGCAATCGCATGTGTAATTTCATGACCCAATACAATGGCAAGCGCTGCTTCATTTTGAGTTACGGCTAATAATCCTGTATAAACAACTACTTTACCACCGGGCATACACCAGGCATTTATTTCTTTACTGTCCACCAGGTTAAATTCCCAGTTATAGCCTTCTAAAGCTGCCCCTTTTCCTTCTTTAGTATAATAATCTTTAATGGCGGCTGCCAGCCGGGTGCCTACCCGCTTCACCATTTCAGCATCCTTACTGCTGCTGGCACTTATCACTTTATTTTCACTTAAGAAAGAACGGTATTGGGTAACGGCTTCCTGCTGTAAGGTAGATTCAGGAAATAAAGAAAGCTGGTTCCTGCCGGTGATCGCATTCCGGGTACAGGAAAGCATCACTGCCGATACCATGATAAAGGTTATAATTTTTTTCATCCTGGTTTTGTTTTATTGTTTATATAAACAATTGGCATACCAAAAATCCGTAAATGGATATTAAAATAAAAAAAGAAGGGAAAAAGGATGTTTAGTCATCATTCCGCCTTTGCGATTTACGGTGATCCCGGTGCTTAAAAATAGGCAGGCGGCTTTCAACGCCTCTTAAAAGCCTTAAAATATTTTTTTGGTGGGTTATAATTACCAAAATAGCCACCAGCAATGCAAAAATCCGGTATAAAATTTCACTTTCATTCCATATCCAAAGTACGAATACGGGGAGCATGGCAGCCGCTAAGATTGAGCTCAGCGAAACATAGCGGGTTAAGAAAAGCACCAACATAAATACAGCCACACAACTCAATGCAACAATGGGCTGAATGGCCAGGATCATTCCAAATAAAGTGGCCACACCTTTGCCGCCTTTAAAATTTGCAAAAATGGGAAATACATGGCCAATAACTGCAGCCAGGCCCAGGCCAATCATAAAATTAGTACGCTGTATTTCGTTATCGAGATAATAGGGCAGGAAATTATATAAGCCAGTTGCAACCATGCCTTTTAAAATATCAATCAGCATCACCATGGTACCATAGCGGGAGCCTAAGGTTCTAAAAGTATTGGTAGCCCCCATATTGCCACTTCCATATTCACGGATATCTACCCCAAAAAATTTTTTACTGATAATAAGCGCTGTAGGAAATGAACCGATAAGATATGCGCAAATAATTAAAATGCTCTCTCTCATTGTTAATCATGAATTGAATTGAAGTAAGCAAATATACAAATAAAAGATAGTAAACAGCATTCCATCAATAGGCATTAATTATAATATGAATACAAGCAAACCCAATCTTCTTTACTCGTAGTTTTGGTTACCGTAATACCAGCCGCTTCTAATGCAGGCAGCAAAACAGGGAGGTCGTTCGTTAATAAACCGCTAAATAAAATTTTAGTATTTTTTGCACAAGCAGAAATGATGGCAGGCAGGTTTTGAATGATGATATTTAAATTAATATTGGCCAATATAATACCTGCCTTTGAAGGGATAGCGATGGTATCTGCCTGTAAAATTTGAATCTGTTTACAATGATTTTCCTGTATGTTGTCCCATGCATTTTGGATGGCCCATTCGTCATTATCTATGGCCCATATTTTTGATGCACCCATTTTTTCTGCAAGTATGGCCAGTACGGCTGTACCCGTACCAAAATCAATAACGGCAGCGTCTTTAAAATGTAAGGTACGCATTTGCTGCATCATTAAATAAGTAGTGGCATGATGGCCGGTTCCAAAGCTCATTTTGGGAGTGATAATAATTTCGTACTGCACATTTGTTACCGGTTTATGAAACAAGGCCCGCACCGCCGCAAAATCTTCTACCATCACGGGTTCAAAAGAGGACTCCCATTGCTGATTCCAATTTTTTTCTTCTACTTCTGCAATGGCAACTTCTGCAGCCGGGAATCTTCCTGTAATTTTTTCCAATGCCTCTTTATCAAAATACTTTTTTTCGATAGAGGTAAAAAGTTGTTTATGGGTTTCTTCGAATCCATCAAAGCCTATTTCATTCAGGAAGGCAATCAATATGTTGCGCTCCATTTCATTTGCATTATTAATGACCAGCGAAATAAATTTTTTCATGGATGCTTAATTTTTCATTTTTATAATCACGTGTAACGGTTTTCCCTGGTAAGTTAATGGCAGGGAATAAAAAGAATAGGCTGTTTGATGATTGAAATACATTTTGCTGATATGAGTAAACTTTTTTCCATTTACCCACACCCGGATTTTTTTATGGATATCTAAAGTGGGCAATTGCAAACGAATATTCCTGGATGCGTTTTTTTGGTATACACCCACGGATTTTATTTTTATATCTATTTGATCTTCGGTGCCTGTACCGGAAAATTCCAGCAAGCCGGATTTTGGATTTTTGGAATGACCGTCATCCAAATAACATACGGCATGGCTTTGCCCGTGGCCGGGGTAATATAACAGGTTTATATCACGGCCATCGAATGCTGAGGTATTTGTATATATAAAATTTTCTTTGGGCTGCCATACAGGTACCAGGCTGCCGGCTTTCATAAATATATTTTTCCCGGGGTCATCTATTTTGGCGGGTATTGTATAATGATGTAAGCCTTCATATTTTTTTGCCGTATTAAAATCAAACCAATTGCCTGCGGGTAAATACAGGGACACTGAATCGGCGCCCGGTTGCAGTACAGGAGCAATTAAAATATTTTTACCCCACATGTACTCGTTGAGTATTTCTGAAGCTGTACTATCGTTTTGATAATAATAATAAAGAGGCGATACCAGGGGTTCTCCTTTTGCCGCCTGCCAATAAGCCAGGGTATAATTATAAGGCAGCAGAAGGTATCGCATATCTATGGCTTTACGTGCCTGTGAGCGGTAAGGTTCATCAAAAAGGGCCGGTTCACTGGGATAGCTGAATGCATTGGGATCTATTGTAAACAGCGCCGTGCCATGTGGCCTCAGGATGGGTGTAAAGGCAGCAAACTGCATCCAGCGTACATATAATTCAGGGTCTGCCTTACCTCCTGCAAAACCACCCGCATCGGCATGTATATAAGGAACGCCACTCATGCTCATGCCCAGCATAACCGGGAGTTGCGCCCTTAGCCCGCTCCAGCTCCTGCTTACATCGCCACTCCAGGGAAAAATACCATAGCGTTGGGTACCTGCAAAACCACTCCGGTTTAAACTAAATAAACGGCGATCGGGAAAATCTTTAGCAAATTTTTGGTACAGCATTTTGGTCCAGGTATGCCCAAAAACATTGTGCACTTCATCGGCGCCGAAGAGCCGGTGAAATCCTAAGTCTTTTAAATTATGCTGCAGGGCGGGCGGATGATTTTCCGGTTCCCCCAGGTCGCCCCACCAACCTGCTACTCCTATTTTCATTTGCGGGATGTGCTTTGACCAAAACCAGTTTTGGGCATCTTTCCTGAATAGATCCAATAAGCCAGCCGGGCCAAAATAAAAGCTTTGAATAACGAAAGGATACCCGCTGCTATCTACTGCCTGGTATTTTTTTGAAGCTTCATAATTCAAGGTTCCTTTTACAATATGGGGTTCGGTGATGAGGATGGTTTGAATATGGTCTTTTTTAAAATCGGCAATCATGTGAGCGGGGTTGGGCCAGTTTTTTTTATTCACCCAATCCAGGTTACCCATAGTTCCTTTGATGCTGTCGCCAAACCAAAATAAATCGAAGATCACGGCATCGAATGGAATATGACTGGCTTTCATTTGCGCTGCGATGGCCGTAACTTGCTGCTGGCTGGTATATCCAAAGCGGCTCATTAAATTACCGAATGCCCAGCGGGGCGGTATGGGCTGTGTACCGGTAAGGCTATGATAGCTTTGCAATATGTGAGGATAGGTATCACCCAAAATGATAAAAACATTCAGCTCCCCGCTTACAAATCCTGCCCGCAAAATTTGGGGATTTGATTTGCCGATATCTGCAAACCCTTTGGAAGCATTATCAAATAAAATGGCATAGCCTTTATTGCTGGTAAAAAAAGGAACCGAGTAATTTAAATTGTCTGCGCCTTCTTCGTATTGATACCAGGGGTTATTATATAAGTTAAAACGAAAACCTCTACGATCCAGTGGGAGCGCCCTTTCGCCACCTCCGTATATTTTTTCATAGTTAGATAAAGCAAAATCAAAACCCCGGAATCCCGGTTCCTGGAATGCAGAAATTAATCTTAGATTTCCGATGCTGAACCCTGAATCGGTTTTAAAAGAAATCTTCCATTTAGTAAAAAGCCAGCTGGTATCACCCGGCTTTTGTACAGGTATAATTTTATTTGATACTGCTGATTTTATAACCGCATCGCTTACTTTTTCGCCATGCCGGTATCCATTGGGTACATATTTTAATTTAAGGATATTATCCCCATAGGCTGTAAGGGTATAAATGCCATCTTTTGTTTTTACGGTTGCGGGTTGTGCCAGCAGTAAAACGGGAAACACCAAAGAGACGGTTAAGAAAAAAAACTTCATATAAATCAATTAAAGTGTACAATTTACAAATAAAAAAACTCCGCAGAAATTCCACGGAGTTAAAGAGTATGATCATGAGTTTAATATAATGGAATATTTATTCCGGCCTGGGTGCCTGTTCAGGTTTAGGTAAAAGCGCTTTCCGGCTCAGTTTAAATTTACCGGTTTTGGGGTCTACTTCCAGCAATTTTACTTTTACTTTTTCACCTTCTTTAAAAATGCCTTCCATACTTGGCAATCGTTTCCAGCTTATTTCACTAATGTGTAATAAACCTTCTTTTTTAGGCAGGAATTCAACAAATGCGCCAAATTCTTTTATGCTTTTAATGGTGCCTTCGTAAGAATCTCCTACCACCGGAACGGCAGTAAGTCCTTTTATCCAATCCAGCGCCTTGTCCAGGCTTTCTTTTTCTTTACTAAAAATACTCACTTCACCATATTCGCCTACTTCTTCAATATTGATGGTAGTGCCGGTTTCCCTTTGTATTTCCTGGATCACTTTACCGCCCGGCCCTATCACGGCCCCAATGTATTCTTTATCGATCTTAATTTTCTCCATGCGTGGTGCATGTGGTTTTACATCGGGCCTGTGCTCTGGCACAACTTCGTACATGGCATTTAAAATATGCAAACGGCCTTTCTTTGCCTGGGCAAGTGCCTGGCGCATTACATCCATACTTAAGCCATCTACTTTTATGTCCATCTGTACGCCACAAATTCCATCCCGGGTACCTGTTACTTTAAAGTCCATATCGCCAAGGTGATCTTCATCGCCGAGGATATCAGTAAGTACAGCAAAATTTTCATCTTTTTTAATAAGGCCCATGGCTACACCACTTACGTGTTTTTTTACCGGAACACCCGCATCCATTAATGCTAATGAACCGGCACAAACTGTTGCCATTGAGGAAGATCCATTACTTTCCAGGATATCGCTTACCACCCTTACGGTATAAGCATAATCATCACCGGGCATCATTTGCTTTAGTGAACGCATGGCCAGGTTACCATGGCCTACTTCCCGGCGGCCCACACCCCGCATCATTTTTACTTCACCGGTGCTAAAGGGCGGGAAATTATAGTGTAAGAAAAATTTAGAATAAGTAGATACCTGGGCGCTTTCTACCAATAATTCATCTAAAGGAGTTCCTAAAGTAACAGATGTTAAAGATTGGGTTTCTCCCCTGGTAAATAAGGCGCTGCCGTGTGGAGAAGGTAAAACATCAGCTTCAATAGCCAGTGGGCGCACATCTTCTGTACCCCGGCCATCCAGCCTTTTCCGTTCGTTTAATATCATATCTCTTACTACATGATATTGCAATTCGCCAAAATAATGGCCGATTAGCGCTTTGTCTTCATCGGGTAAATCTTCACCCAGGAAGGTTTTTACTTCTGTTTTAAGAGCATCAAAGGCATTACTGCGGTCATGCTTTGTAGATGCAGATGAGGCAATTGCATACATTTTATCTTTTGCAAAAGCAATGATTTTTTCATCCAGCTCGGGATTGCGATAAGGTTTTGTATATTCTCTTTTAGTAGTGGCTCCTACTACATCTCTTAAATCTTCCTGTGCCTTAATATGGCTTTTAATTGCCGTATGGGCCAGTTCTATGGCATTTACCAGGTCTTCTTCCTGGCATTCTTTGGCTTCGCCTTCTACCATCATAATGTTTTTATGGGTAGCGGCAATAATAAACTCCAGGTCGCTGTTAGCCATTTGGCTGCGGGTGGGGTTTACAATCATTTTACCATCTACCCTGCCAATCCTTACTTCAGAAATAATTTCCTGGATGGGGATATCCGAAACAGCCAAAGCGGCCGAAGCAGCCAGGCAGGCCAAAGAGTCGGGCATTACTTCTTCATCGGAAGAAATAAGGCTTACCAAAACCTGTACATCGCATAAATAATCTTCGGGAAACAAGGGACGCAGGGCCCGGTCAATAAGGCGTGATGTTAAAATTTCATAATCGTTTAACCGGGCTTCTCTTTTAAAGAATGAGCCGGGAATACGACCTGAGGATGCAAATTTTTCCTGGTAATCTACTGATAAGGGAAAAAAAGACTGGCCTTCCTTAGGCTCTTTATTGGCTACCACGGTAGCTAAAATGATACAATTTCCCTGGCGCACGGTAACGGCACCATCGGCCTGGCGGGCTAATTTACCGGTTTCAATAGTAACCGTACGGCCTTCACCAATATCAAAAGAAATTGATTTTGCTTGTAAAAATGACATATAAAAATAGTTTAAGCCGGCAATGATACCGGCAAATGAGTTGATGTGTAAAACGGTCAATTCCCAACGATTACTAATAAATCAGTTGGGAATTGATATGAATTACATAATTGTGTTTTAATTATTTGCGGAGGCCTAATTTTTCAATTAATGCCCTGTAGCCGGTAAGATTATGCTTGCTTAAGTAGCTGAGTAATCTTTTACGCTGACCCACCATCATCATCAACCCTCTTTGAGAAGAGAAATCTTTTTTGTTGGTTTTTAAATGGTCAGAAATGTGGTTGATACGCTCGGTTAACAGCGCTACCTGCCCTTCAATAGACCCGGTATTAGTGGCTTTTCCACCAAATTCACTGAAAATCTTCGCTTTTTTTTCTGTTGTTAAATGCGACATTTGTTTGTTTTTTAAAACGGTGTGTTTTATTCTTTTTTATTAATTGGCTGCAAAAGTAGTACAAATAATTGAAATCATTTGATTTAATGGCCATTAATTTACCGGAACCTGGAAATTTTACACTCCTTTTTTTCTGTTCAAAAACGGGATATTTAAATCCTTATTCCAATGGCCCGGCTTTCTTAACTCCCTACGGCAGGGTTAAAAGTTTGAGTTCAACGGTTTTAAGATAAATTAAGTTTATTTGCTAAAAAAACTTTTGACCCGGCTATACTTTACAGTGACCAATGACCTGAGTTATGATCAACGGATGATCCGTATTTGCCATAGTCTCGCCGAAGCCGGGTACCGGGTAACCCTGGTAGGCCGTAAATTGAAAAAATCGATACCTCTAACGAAAAGAAAATTTGAACAAAAACGCCTGGTTTGTTTTTTTAATAAAGGGAAGCTTTTTTACTTAGAGTATAATATAAGGCTGTTTGTTTATCTGCTATGTAAGAAAATGGATGGAATTTGTGCCATTGATTTAGATACTATTCTCCCCTGCCTGCTGGTTTCAAAAATAAAAAACACAAAGCGTATTTATGATGCTCATGAACTGTTTTGCGAAATGAAAGAAGTGGTAAGCCGGCCCGGAATTTACAAAGCCTGGAAATGGCTTGAAAGAAAAACGGTACCCCGGTTTTCGTATGGCTACACGGTAAATGAAACCATTGCACAGGTATTTCATAAAGATTATGCCCGGCATTATGAAGTGATCCGGAATATGCCCCTGCTTAACCCCGCAGCCATTCATGCAAACCGGGAAAAATTTATTTTATACCAGGGGGCCGTAAATGAAGGAAGAAGTTTTGAAACCCTGTTACCCGCCATGAGAAAGGTTCCGGCCCGGCTGGTAATTTGTGGCGATGGAAATTTTATGGAACAAACAAAAGCACTGATCTTAAAATATAAACTGGAAGACAAAGTGATTTTGAAAGGGATGTTGCCCCCGGAAGCCCTGGTATCAATAAACCAAAAAGCATACATAGGCATTACTTTATTTGAAAAGAATGGCGACAGTAATTATTATTCACTGGCAAACCGTTTTTTTGATTATATCCATGCAGGTATTCCACAGCTTTGCGTTGACTATCCTGAATACCGGAAAATAAATGATGAATATGATATTGCTTTTTTAGTACCCAATGTACAGGAAGAAACCATTGCGGCTGCCCTGAATGAGCTGATCCAGGATGATGAATACTGGAACAGGCTACATCAAAACTGCATTAAGGCAGCACAGCACCTTAACTGGCAGCAGGAAGAAATTAAATTAAAACAATTTTATAAAAATATTTTTGGAGAATCATTTACATATCATCAGCCATGATGTGCCCTGGCCAGCAGACTACGGTGGTGTGATAGACATCTATTATTGCATAGAAGCGCTCCATGCGCTGGGCATCCGGGTACACCTGCATTGCTTTACCGGCAAGCGAAAACCACAAGCGCATTTACAAAATATTTGCCGGAGCGTTCACTATTATCCCAGGAAAGAATCTGTAACGGGGTTTTCATTACAGCTCCCTTATATTGTGAGCTCCCGGGTAAGTTCGAAACTGGAAGCCGAATTAAAAAAAGATGATTACCCGATTTTGATAGAAGGGATTCATTGCAGCTACATGGTTTACAAAAATGTTTTTCCCGGCAGAAAAATATTTTTGAGGCCTTTCAATATAGAACAACAATACTATGCCAATTTAGCTGCTTTTGAAAAGCAGTTTTTAAAACGGCAGTATTATTTACATGAAAGCAAACTTTTACTCAGATATGAAAAAATAATTGCCCAAAAAGCGCCCATCCTGAACCTCAGCAAAACCGATCAAAAGTTTTATTCAGAAAAGCTGGGGGCTGCAGCCCGGTTTTTACCGGTATTCCTGCCCTGGCAAAAAATAACATCAAAACCGGGCATGGGCAACTATTGTTTGTACCATGGAAATTTATCGGTAAATGAAAATGATAAAGCAGCCTGCTGGCTTTTGAAATCGGTGTTTAAAACACTTCCTATCCCCATCGTCATAGCAGGCAAAAACCCTTCATATACAGTACAGTCTTGGGTTCAAAAATTGCCACATGCGAAACTGGTTGCAAACCCCGATGCGGCGACACTGCAAAATTTAATTGAAAATGCACAAGTAAATATATTACCCTCATTTAATACCACCGGCGTAAAATTAAAATTACTGAATGCACTCTTTAATGGCAGGCATTGCTTAACCAATGAAGCCGGTGTTGCGGGTTCAGGGTTAGAAAGTATTACTTCACTTGCCCATAATCCCAAATCTTTTGCAGAACAAATTCAAAAAATGATTTCTCTTGAATTTTCTGATGAAGATATAAATAAAAGGGCCGCTGTTTTATACTCATTATACAATAATACCAGCAATGCTGCCACTCTTTGTGATTGGTTTATATAAGAATAGACATAACTGTTTTAGAACTGTAAATGAGGTTTATTTTTTCAGCCAGCGACCAGGGTAACTGCTTGTTAGCGATGTTTTTTTATAAAACTAATAAATTCCTAAATCGTAATCATTTTTGTTTTACAAAATCTCTTTAAATCAAGTAAATCGTTGTTACCTGTAAGCAAATAATCGGCATCGCCATCCCGAAATATTTTTTGAGTTTTGGTTATGTAATCGTTTGTTTTATTTCAGCAATAATATCCTTGCTAAAGAGAAGTCTTACATCGCCTGAATATAGCATGGGATGTATTAATATTTGTTTCCCGGAGATGATAAACTTACCCAAAGATTTGCATCAATACTGATTTTAAGAGCCTTTGTTTTTTTCATAATGCTTTGCCCTCACATCTTCTAGTTCATGGATACCGTAGCATTATCCCATACTTTGCCTCTTTCTGTTTTAATGGTACGTGCGGGGAATTTATTGATTACCATATAATCATGCGTAGCCATTAAGATAGAAGTGTCGTAATCTTTACAAATCTGGAAAAGAAGTTGCATAATTTCATCACTGGTTTCGGGATCCAGGTTACCGGTAGGCTCGTCTGCCAGAATTAATTTTGGTGAGTTTAATAAAGCACGGGCAATATCAATACGCTGTTGTTCTCCCCCGCTGAGTTCATAAGGCATTTTAAAACCCTTTGTTTTTAAATTCACTTTATCTAATACATCCGTAATTTTTTCATCCATTAATCTTTCATCTTTCCAGCCGGTGGCTTTAAGTACAAACTTGAGGTTTTCATTTACATTTCTATCCGTAAGCAATTGAAAATCCTGGAATACAACGCCCAGGTTCCGTCTTAAAAAAGGAACTGTTTTCCAGGTGAGCCCTCTTAATTTATGCCCTACTACCCAACCTTCGCCTTCCTTTAATTCCAAATCGCCATACAGGGTTTTAAGCAAACTGCTTTTACCGGTTCCGGTTTTGCCCACCAGGTACACAAATTCGCCTTTACCAATAGATATATTTACATCACTTAATATGAGTGACCCACCCTGGTAAATATTTACATTTTTTAATTCTATTATTGATTGAGACATAATATCTTTTTTAATGCCTGCAAACTTAATATTAATATTGATAATACAGGCTTTTGGCAAATGTATATTCTTTCACTCCCTGTTTGCCAAATCATTTTTCTACAATAATGTTAAAAATGTGGATAATAACCCTTTTTCTTTTGGCAAATGGATACCCCTGTTAAACTTATTCCTGACGGGTATCTTTTGAAAAGATTGGCAATAAGTGAATTTAAAATCCGTTTTTAAAATACTATCTTCATTTAAAAAAAAAGAATGCATAAAAATTTTATTGCGGTTGTTTTTTCAATTTTTTGTTTTACGCCAACGATGTGGGCACAATCGAAAACCGCTGCCCTGAAAGTAAATGAAATAAAAACATCTGACGGCTCGCATGCAACCGCATTGGGGCTCCAAATGGCTTCCGTAAAAGTAATGGTAGATACCAGCCTGCGGGGGCCGGCAAACCCGGCAGTAAAAAGTATTGTGAACGGGCAAATGGCCTATCTCAGCCTTGATTTCTCAACTGTAACCGGCTCTAATATGCTAGAAATTACAAATGGCACACATCAGTTTTGGGTTTATGATGATCAAAAAAAAGAAGTTAAAATAGGAAACCAGATTTTAAAAAAGATAGGCGGCTCAATGGAAAGTTCCATTATTAATTATACGGTAAAAATACCTTTCCGATTAAAAACAGATCAAAAAAAATACAGTATCCGGTACCGCTGGGAAAGCCCGGATAAAAAGAAGTGGATTGAAGTTTTGAGTACGAAGTAAATCTTTAATACAGCAAATCGCCTTCGGCTGTTTTAATAATTAATTGATTTCTTTCTGCCGCTTCTACCCTGCCGGTAATTTGTGCCTGTATGCCAAACTCTTCAGCAATATCCATCATTATTTTTGCATCAGCAGGCTTACAAAAAATTTCGAGACGGCAGCCCATATTGAAAACCTCGTACATTTCCTGTAAAGTTGCACCGCTATTTTGCCTGATAATATCAAATACGGGCGGTGGCATAAAGAGATTATCTTTTATCACTTTAAAAGTTGCCGGTAAATATTTCATACATTTTGTTTGCCCGCCTCCACTACAGTGAATAAGGCCATGAACCAGGTGAAAATGATTTTCCAATATTTTTTTTATTACCGGTGCATAAGTACGGGTTGGGCTCAACAGCATACGCCCTATATTTACTAATTCATTACCTGGGGCTAAACTGTCTGTGAGTTTATGGCCTCCAATATAAACCACATCATCAGGCAGGCTGGTATTGTAACTTTCTTTATACTGTTGGGCGTAAAATTTATGTAAGGTATCGTGCCGGGCGCTGGTAAGTCCATTGCTGCCAATACCGCTATTATAGTGGGTTTCGTAATGTGCTTTGCCAAAACTTGCAAGGCCTACGATTACATCGCCATGTTGAATTTTTTGATTGGTAATAATTTTATCTTTTGGCCAACGGCAAGCCATGGTGCCATTTACGGCAATGGTTCTCACTACATCGCCTACATCGGCAGTTTCGCCTCCCAGGTAAGAAATGTTTACCCCAAATGTTTTTAACTGATCAAAAATTGCCTGCGTACCATCTATGATTTGCTGCAGCACTTCGCCGGGTATCAAATTTTTATTTCGGTCGATGGTACTATTAAAAATAATATTGTTGTACACGCCCACGCATAAGAGATCATCTAAATTCATAACCACAGCATCCTGGGCAATCCCTTTCCAAACAGAAATATCACCTGTTTCCTTCCAATATAAATAGGCCAGTATCGATTTGGTACCTGCCCCGTCGGCATGCATTATATTCACCCATTGATCATCCCCTGCCAAAACATCGGGATAAACTTTACAAAATGCATGCGGGTAAAGCCCCTGGTCAAGATTTTGAATTGCCCTATGCACATCTTCCTTTTGTGCTGATACGCCTCTTTGCTGATAAAGATTTTGTTTCGCCATAATTTGCAAAGCTAAATGGCTGCCCTGAATTATTCATTAATAATTTAATAAACTAAATTTGCAGCCATGAGTTTACATATTTACCGCTCTGTAACCGAACTGCCTGTATTTGATAAAGCCATCATCACCATTGGAACTTTTGATGGCGTGCACCTGGGGCATACCCATATTATCGGAAAAATGATTGCCCAGGCAAAAAAAGTAGGCGGTACACCGGTACTAATCACTTTTTACCCCCATCCCAAACAAGTATTGCCGGGTACAAAAAATAAACTATATACCTTAACTACCCAGCAGGAAAAATTTGAATTATTACGATCAAAAGGCATTCATCATATTGTGGAAGTACCTTTTACTTCTGCTTTTGCCAGCCAGTCTCCGGAAAAATATATACAGGATTTCCTGGTAAAAAATTTTCATCCGCATACCATCATCATAGGCTACGACCACCGGTATGGAAAGGGCCGGCAAGGTGACTTTAAGCTCCTTGAAAAAATGGCGCCCCAGTTTAATTTTGAAGTGATTGAGATCAATGAAAAAATTATTGAGCAGGTTACCATCAGTTCTACCAAAATACGGGATGCCTTATTGGATGGCGACTTAAAAACTGCGGAAGAATACCTGGGTTACCCGTATTCATTTACCGGTACCGTGGTAACCGGCAATAAACTGGGCCGAACCATTGGCTACCCCACCGCCAATATAAAAATAGATGATGAAGACAAGCTTATTCCGCAAAACGGGGTGTATGCCGTAGATGCTATTTTACACGATAATGATTTTTCCGAAAAAACAATAAAGGGGATGATGAACATTGGGCTGCGGCCTACCGTAGAAGGTACCCAACGCACCATTGAAGTAAACTTATTTGATTTTGATAAAGAAATTTACGGGCAGTCTATCAGCATCATCTTTACATACAGGCTACGAAATGAAATTAAATTTGATGGACTGGACGCATTAAAATTACAATTGGCAAAAGATAAAATAGCCGCCAAAAAATATAACCCGTAACTTATATCATCATTTTAAACAGCATCTCTTTCATTAAAACAGCGCCCGGGGTGCCGGTATCGCCAATACCAATCGATTTAAGATTATAATGATGCAGAAGTAATAATAATTTTTCAATCCCCGGGTAACCGTAATGTTTCATAATTCCTTTAGCCTGTGAAATAGCCACGGGGTTATGAAACATCATTTGCCTTAATGCCGATTCACTTTGATCTGGCTGGCCATAAAACCCATAAACCCGGCTAAGGCTGCTGTATAAAGCTGGTAATGCTGCCTGCATGGGTGCTGCTTTTGGATTGGCTTCAAAATAATTTACAATTTTTAATGCTTTGGCCATGTCTTTTACGGCAATGGCGCCCAATAATTCAAAAATATTATATTCTTTACTGATTCCAATGTAAAGTTCAATCTCATCTTCGGTAATGTTATTTTTGCCTTTCAGGTTTACTGAAATTTTTTCAATTTCATTTGCCATGCGGTTGAGGTCGTTCCCAATATGTTCTTCTAATAGAATGGCGGCTTTATTGGTAATTTGATAGCCCCTGGCTTTTACCATCTCATGGATCCACTCTTGCAATTTATCTTCCCTTATTTTGGGCGAATAAAAATAGGTTGACCTGCTTTGTATGGTTTTAAAAAACTTAAGTCGTTTATCCAGTTTTTTAGTTTTATAGGCCACAAGTAAAAGGGTAGTTGCCAGGGGAGACAGAAAATAAGGTTCCAGTTTATCGATATCTTTCATAAACTGGGCTTCTTTAATTAAAACCACTTGTTTTTCCGCATTCATAGGATAGCGGCGGCAGGCATTAATAACAGCCGCCCAATCGGCATCTTTACCATAAAAAACGGTAAGGTTAAAAGAGGCTTCTGATGCCGGCAGTATGTGATTTTCAGCATAGTTTACCAATACATCAATATAATAATCCTCCTCGCCCTCAAACCAGTAAAGCGGTGAATACTTGTTTTCTTTCCATGCAGATAATATCTTTTCCACGCTCATACTAGGTTTCCTGCGTTTTTTGTTGAAATATAATGATTCTTATAAAACCCATTTGTATATTTTGGCACAGTTTTGGAAAACACAAGGTCAGTAATCAATTTTAAACAAAAATATCCAATTTACTGAAATACTTATACCTTGATTTATTAATTTGGAGGTAAACCCTTCATCAACATTTCGTTAATCTTTAAAAAATAATATTATGGCTTTTGAAAATTTCCCTGAGGCGGATAAACCCATTGAGGTAAGTCCTCCCCCCAAAAAAAATACCGGGCGTGCCGTTTTGATTGGTTTATTGGTAGCCGCTTTACTGGGCACCTGGGGTTACATCATTTATGATAAAAATAAAACCCAGGAAACTATTGAACAAAAAGATACCGCTATTGCTACCACCAATACCCAGCGTGATGAATTGCAGAAAGAACTGGAAGATGCAGCCATGCGATACGATATGCTGAAAACTTCTAATTCCAAAAAAGACAGTTCCATTACGGCAAAAGATAAAGATATTGAAGAGAAAAAAGCCCGTATTGCCACTTTACTTACAAAAGTAAATGCAACACAATCTGAGTTATCGGAAGCTAAACGACTCATTGCCTCTTTGAATTCTGATATTGAAGTATATAAAAACCAGGTAGAAGTTTTGCAGGGTGAAAAGATACAGTTAACCCAGGAAAAAGCAGTGGTAACCAGGCAACGTGACCGTGCCCGCAAAGATTATGATTCTGCTACAGTGGTTATTAAAAACAAAGACAACTTATTGGATGTAGGCTCTACTTTACATGCCTCCAACTTCAGCATTGTGGGATTGAAAGAAAAAAGCAGCGGTAAAGAAAAAGCAACCACTACTGCTAAAAAAGTAGATAAACTGAGGATTACTTTTGATCTTGATGAAAATATGATTACCCCATCGGGAACCAAAGAATTATATGTAACCATTATTGCACCCGATGGTACTCCTATTGCGGTGGAAGGGTTGGGATCCGGAACTTTTGTAACCCGTGATGGCGAAACTAAACCTTATACAAAAAAGGTAGATGTAAATTATACGCAAAATCAACGTAAAACTGTAAGCTTCGACTGGAAGCAGAACAGCGATTTTACAAGTGGTAATTATAAAATAGAAGTTTACAACAATGGCTTTAAAGTTGGTGAAGCCTTCAGGCCTCTAAAAAAAGGCGGGCTTTTTAGCTAGCATTAAAATTCAATATTCTCCTAAAGACTATAAGCAATATCCTTCCAAATAAAAATGCGTCAAGTAAATCTTGACGCATTTTTAATTTAAAACAAAGCTCTTACAGATGCCCGGCCGGTATGAATAAGCCTGGTGTCGCCGGGTTTTCGCCCTTCATACTGCATGCTCAATTCAATTTTGCTTCCTATCCTTTTTATATATTCCAGGTTCCATAAATAATTTTTCCCGGGCAATAAGCCATCCAATAATACATATCCTACCGTAGTGTTTTGCGCACCGGGATATGCATTAAAATGTATTTGGTTGAATGTAAATTTGGCATTGATGCTGCTGCTGGATAAAATATTATATTTTATTTCGGCCGATAAAGCATGGTTCACTGATTTTTCTAAAGAATCAATTTTATTTTGCTTTTGTGAAAATGAATAAGAGGCTGTTACCCTTAGATTACTGCGATAAATATAACTGATATTCGGTTCTATGCCCTGTATTGAAACTTCATAATTCCGGTTATTAAATTTTACAGAGGAACTGCTTAATACATTTTTGCCCTGCCTCAGGATTAAATTACCGGTTATGCTGCGGCTAAAATTGAATCTTAATTTTCCCGTTATGTTCTGTAAGCCACGGGTTTCATAACCATAGGCAGTGAGTGATTTTCCGGAAGATTTGCTGTGTGTAAAATCAAAACCCCAGAGGCTGCTGGTACGGTTATAAAAATAGGTATTACTAAAATAGGTGTTCAGGCTAATGATGGCTGTGTCGGCAATTTTTTGATAAAAAGGATTGAAATGAAAACTGCCGTCATAAATATTCTTCTTACTTATTTGCAAAGCGGAGCTGGTACTGCTTCGCAGCAGCCATTTGTATAACAACCCTTTTTTGCCGGTAATAAATACCCGGGGGTCAATGTTCACACTATAATTAAATTGTAAATAACCGGCCTTCACATATTCACTGCCCGGTGTAAATACCCGGATGTATTTTTTCTGATCCTGGAAGATGGCTTCCTCAAATTCGTTCAGTTCAGCAATGCCATTACCGTTATAGTCAATCCAGGTGTAATTCCCCTGGCCTGCAGGCACTTCTATATAGCTGTATTCTCTTTTCTGCTCCTGCCCGCTTCCTGCTTCGTAGAGCATTTCGCCATTAATAAATCCTTTCCATTCATTAAAGGAATAATTTGCCCGGCCCAGGATGCTGTTATCGGCTTTCTGTGTGCTTAACAAGGCACGGTCAACCTGTAAATGCCTGTAATTAAAACTTATTTTTAATTGCCGGTTTTCATTTTTCAATAAGCCGGTACTAAGGCTCAGGTTATCGCTATGATTCGCTTTCTGTAAAGTATTTCCCTGCGGCAACTGATCGCTTCGCCTGAAGTATGACAATGACCAGTTATTGGGTATTTGCGGGTTTGATTTTATGGATACTTCGTAAATATCAAAACCAAAGCTCAAATTGCTGAGGGTATCCGATAATTTATGTAACTGGCGGTTGTGTTCCCCCCGGTAATTAAAGCCTGTAATGATCTTAGCCCATTTATTGAGTGTTTTATGGATGCTTACTGTTGGCCGCAAAAAATTTCCTTTTAATAAAGGAGTATTATACAGCGTAATTCCTAAGTCTCCTGAAAATTGCCAACCAGCAAAGCGGGTAGCTGCCTGGAGTTGCTGGCGCCATCCTTTATATCCATCACTACGGGTATAATGGGTGATATTATATTCATATAAAGTCCGGTTGCTATCGGCGATGGCCAAGCGGGCATGTGCAATTTGCTCATCGGCATTGGCCACGTCGTAAGCAAGGCTCCAATCTCTTAAAAATTCTACATTCCTTAATCTTTCTATGGGGGCAAATCTTTTTTGCACATATTCATACCCTATTGAGGAACCCAGGTTCCACTTTCTCCCCAGCCAATGCACGGGCTTACCAGCGGTAACCATAGAAATTTTAGATGCATATGCCCGATCATCTTTTTTATCTTTTTCAGAAAATAAATTTACATCATACAGGCTGGTAGCCATTTCGGCCTGTAATTGGGAATACGGTGTTAAAGAATATCCCATACCCACGGTAAATATTTGTTGCTTTTTAGGCGTTACCAATAAAATAACCGGCTCCCAGTCTCCTGTTTTTTGATTACTTGCATCTGGCATTGACCATTCAAAAAGTTTTCCATTGGTTGCATTCAATACCTGCCTGTAATTTCCATTACCGGCGCCTACATACGTAAATGCCAGGTTGTAAAGAGGTATGGAGTTATCTGAAGATTGTACATACACAGAATCGTGCAGGCTGCCATTATATACCGTATCTATTTTTTTATATAAAATTTTACCCGAACTAAAAGTATCCCTCACGGCACTGGGATAAAATGCAGATTGAATACTATCGCCTACCGATGCCAGGAATTGTTTTTGAGAAACATCCAATGGCTGATCAATGGTTGAACTTTTGGCATCGCTATTCAAATAAGCGCCGAGGTAAATATGTAACTTTTTTGAAAAAGCCATTTCATCATTTACATACACCTGTGAGTTCAAATAATTGCGATCGGCATATTCAAACTCTACCTGCACCCGGCTGTCTTTTGTAATAAACCGTTTAGGTGTAAATGTAATTTCGGCAGTATTATAATTTATTACATAATCCTGGTCTTCTCCCCGTTGCATGAGTTGTCCATCTATATACACTCTTTCGGTACCTGCCAGTACCACAAAATACAATTCATTATTGGCGCCTGTTAACCGGTATGGGCCCTGGTTTCCTTCCAATACGGGGAGTACATTCCGGGAGAATTTTCCTTTTGCTATTGCGCCACTTACCAACAAAGAGTTATTTATCTTTTTCCCGATTTTATTTTCAGTAATAAAAGAGGCGCCCTGTAATCTTTTGTAAAATTTTAAAAAATAATTTTTACTTTCCCTGATATCAATATCGCCAAAATTGGCCTGCCATTTCTTTTTCTTTATTTGCAGGAAAATCCGGTCAAAGTCCCTTAAATCCTGGGTATTCCCATCGGGCTGGATGGGTAAATTATTATCGGATACAGCAGCCGTGAGTTCCAGGCTATCTCCTATAAATCCACTCAATTGCAAGTTCATGGTACTATTCACTATCGCATCCTGGTTATTGCCAAAAGCAATTGCCCGCCCAAAACTTCCTTCGGTACGGATACCCCCAAAGTCGAAAAGCGGGTTACCGGCATTCGCTGCTGTTTTTACGGTAAAGGGTTTTTCTACCCTGAAATTATACCGGATGCTATCGTAATTATATCGTTGGGCCCGGGCATTGAGCTTCACCGGGAATACCCGGTAGCTGATAAAAACAGAATCTATAACAGGGGACTGTATCCAGGTAATGGAGGCATTAATGGGGTCAATTATATAATCTGCAGGGTTTATGCCGGGGATTACAACCGTACCTTCTACAATACTAGAACTATCTAATTGCTGGGGCGAAACTTTTGCAGAAATCTTTTTTTTGCGCAGGTTAGAGGCAGGATTCACTTGTGCAAACAACGCACACGAAAAAAAACCAGCCAGTACAAACAGATATATTTTTTTACAACTCAAATAGCAGGGGTTATAGCTGATTAAAATTAGCGAATTCCATACATTCGGCATGACAAAAGAAACCGGGTAACTCTGTAACGAAAAAAATCATGCAAAAGTGTAATTTCAATAACTCTCCTGTTTTTATAAAATGCAATAAAAAACCTCCCGGTGCAGGAGGTATATTAAGAAAAAATATTCATCTTATTTTTCATCAGCGCTTAATCCGGCATTCATGTATTCCCGGTTCATCCGTGCAATATTTAAAACAGAAATACCTTTGGGGCATTCTGCTTCACAAGCATAGGTATTAGAACAGTTCCCGAAGCCTTCTTTATCCATTTGTGTAACCATATTTAAAACTCTTGTCCTGCGTTCGGGTTCACCCTGGGGTAATAAGGAAAGCTGGGCTACTTTGGCGCTAACAAAAAGCATGGCGCTACTGTTTTTACAAGCAGCCACGCAGGCCCCGCAACCGATGCAGGCAGCAGCTGCAAAAGCCGCATCCGCATCGCTTTTATCAATGGGTAAAGAATTGGCATCAACCGCATTGCCCGTATTT
This sequence comes from Sphingobacteriales bacterium 39-19, assembly GCA_001898465.1. GTDB lineage: Bacteria > Bacteroidota > Bacteroidia > Chitinophagales > Chitinophagaceae > Ferruginibacter. The sequence goes on from MKTX01000017.1 coordinate 363,289, forward strand.
ACACTTACATATCCCCCGGCCTGTATGATGCGATCAAAAGCAGCCCGGTCTACCATTAAATCTTTTATTACCGGGAAAGCTTTACTGCGCCAGGGTTCCACTACAATGGTATCCCCATCATGAAATGCCCGCATGTGTAACTGGCAGGTGGTATTTTTGGCCCAGGGGCCATGGGGTTGCCCGTCAATATACATACTGCAGGCACCGCAAATGCCCTCCCTGCAATCATGATCAAATGCAATGGGTTCTTTTCCTTCTTCTATCAGTTTTTCATTTAATACATCAAACATTTCGAGAAAGCTCATTTCCGAAGAAATATCGCTCACTTTAAAAGTTTCAAATTTACCTTTTGATTCAGCGTTCTTTTGTTTCCACACCTTAAGTGTGAGGTTCATATTATAATGTTCCATACTGGTTAATTACAGGTTGATGATTTTTAAAAACATCTTAATTTATTTATAACTACGTTGTGTTGGTTTCACAATTTCAAATTCTAATTTTTCTTTGTGCAAATCCCAGGTACTTTCGCCTTTATATTCCCATGCCGAAACAAAACTAAAGAGTTCATCATTTCTTTTTGCTTCGCCCTCTTCTGTTTGGCTTTCTTCTCTAAAATGGCCGCCACAGCTTTCTTCCCGGTTGAGGGCATCTATGCACATGAGTTCACCCAATTCTAAAAAGTCGGCTACCCGGCCCGCCTTATCCAGTTCTGCATTACATTCATTTATTTCCCCGGGTATTCTTAGGTTCGACCAGAATTCTTTTCTTAGCTGCTGAATTTCTCCAATGGCTTCTTTCAAATCTTTTGCATTGCGAGCCATGCCACATTTATTCCACATAATTTTACCCAGGCGTTTATGAAAATTCTCTACAGATTCTGTTCCCTGTATGCTCATCATTTTTTGTATCCTGTCGTTTACTTCTTTTTCGGCCTGTTCAAAAGCTTCATGGGTGGTTGGTATGGCAGGGGTCCTGATTTCATCTGCCAGGTAATTGCCCAATGTGTAAGGAATTACAAAGTAACCATCAGCGAGGCCCTGCATGAGCGCAGAAGCGCCCAGCCGGTTGGCTCCATGATCACTAAAGTTGGCTTCACCCAGGCAATATAAGCCCTTTGATGTGGTCATTAACTCATAATCTACCCATAAGCCGCCCATGGTATAGTGTACGGCCGGGTAAATACGCATTGGCATTTCATAAGGGTTTTCACCGGTTATTTTTTCATACATTTCAAAGAGGTTACCATATTTTTCTTCTATTACTTTTTTGCCCAGTACAATGGTTTCTTCTTCAGTAGGGTTATGATTGCCGGTTTTACCTGCTTCAATACGGCCATAGCGTTTTATAGCATCGGCAAAATCGAGGTAAACCGCCATTTTAGTAGTACCTACACCATAGCCGGCATCGCATCTTTCTTTGGCAGCCCGGCTCGCCACATCTCTGGGCACCAGGTTACCAAAAGCGGGATACCTGCGCTCTAAATAATAATCTCTTTCCTCTTTAGGGATATCATTGGCTTTACGGGTTTCATTTAATTTTTTGGGTACCCAAATACGGCCATCATTCCGCAGGCTTTCGCTCATGAGGGTGAGTTTGCTTTGATGGTCGCCACTAACCGGTATGCAGGTTGGATGTATTTGCGTAAAACAGGGATTGGCAAAATAAGCCCCTTTTTTATGTGCTTTCCAGGCAGCGGTTACATTGCTTCCCATGGCATTGGTACTTAAATAAAATACGTTGCCATAGCCACCGGAGCACAATAATACGGCATGGCCAAAATGGCGTTCTAATTTACCACTCACCAGGTCCCGGGCTATAATGCCTCTTGCTTTACCATCAATCATAACCAAATCAAGCATTTCGTGCCGGCTATACTGGGTTACATTTCCCAGGGCAACCTGGCGCTCCAGGGCGCCATAAGCGCCCAATAACAATTGCTGGCCCGTTTGCCCGGCAGCGTAAAAGGTACGCTGTACCTGCACCCCGCCAAATGAACGGTTACTTAATAAGCCGCCATATTCCCGGGCAAAGGGTACCCCCTGTGCCACACATTGGTCAATGATAGCAGCACTCACTTCGGCAAGGCGATATACGTTAGCTTCCCGGCTCCTGTAATCACCTCCTTTTACCGTATCGTAAAATAAGCGAAAGACAGAGTCCCCATCGTTTTGATAATTTTTAGCAGCATTGATACCACCCTGTGCAGCAATACTGTGAGCCCGCCGGGGACTATCCTGAAAACAAAAGGTTTTTACCTGGTACCCCATTTCGCCCAATGAAGCCGCTGCAGAGGCTCCGGCCAGGCCGGTTCCAATAACAATTACTTCCAGCTTTCGCTTATTGGAGGGATTCACTAATTTTACATGTCCCTTGTAATCCGTCCACTTTTTGTCCATTTCACCTTGCGGTACTTTAGCATCTAAAGCCATATGGTTATAATTAGTATTTTAAATATCAAATTTATAGTATCCTTTTAAAAGGCATTTTCATGCACTCCCGTTCCAGTTTACATTCTTTAATGAATCCATCCAAAATAAAAAGACAGCGGCATTAAGGCAAACAGTAAGATAATTATCACAGAATACCCGGTACCGGCGGCTCTTAAGAGCGAGGTATATCTTTTATGATCTAAACCCAGCGAATGAAAGGCACTTTGAAACCCATGAAACAAATGCCAGAACAAAGCAATTAGCCCTACCATATATAATGAAACCCATATGCCATTGCTGAATACTTCTTTCATTTCCAGGTATAAGTTATGAGGAGCATCATGCTCGGCATATAAGGCTATCTTAGTACCCACAAAAAAATGAGAAATATGCATCACCAGGAACAATAAGATTAAAGTGCCCAATATACCCATGGACCGGCTATACCAGGTACTATTCCTGTTTTGTTTTTTTACATTATAATCAATAGGGCGTGCTGCCCTGTTTTGCCTCCATACAATTAAGCCCTGTATGGCATGTAGCAGCAAAGCTGCAAAAAGGCCGATCTCTAAAAAGCGTAAAATCCAATTGTGGCTCATAAAATGAGCAACCGCATTAAATGTTTCTCCATTATCATTTAAAAATATACAGGCATTAATACTTGCATGTACAATCAAAAATAAAATTAGAAAGAGACCGGTGAGCGCTACCAGGAATTTTTTCCCGATAGATGATGTAAAGAAATTTTTCCAGGTCATAAATCGAAAATGTTAAAGGTTGGTTGTGCAAAAATACAATAGGTTTTTCACATAACTCTTAATCCTTTGAATTTTACCCAATTAATTCAAGAAAATAAAAGGGTAAAAGGGAGTGGCATAGCCTGTATGTTAAAATACCAGTTGAAAATATGATATAATTATATTATACCGTTTTAGGCACTGCCTATTTTTAATAATAGAAAGAGTAAAAAATAAAGGATGAGGCTAAGCAGGTGAAGAGGGTAAGCGGTTATTTTTTTCGGCTTCAATGGCTGCAAAAATATGATCTGGCTTAATGGTTCGCCAACCCGGTAAATTTAATAATTCAATATAATGGGTAAGCCTGGCCCGAATAAAATCATGCTTACTATGTTCTGGTAAATTCAGTATCACCACCCAGCCACCATCCTCTTCTAATTGCTCCCCCCATTCTTCATAATAGCTATCATCGCTGCTATGAAAATTCAGGACATTCTCTGCAATAAAAATATATTTTGTAATCCCTTCTTTAAACAATTTATCGGTTACCTCCCGCCTGATGGTCATAATATCATTTTCAATAGCATCATTCCACTCCCCTATTAATTCAATAATTACAAACCCCATGTCATAATCGGCATACAAAATTTTCATATACAGGGTACGGGAACCAAATTCATCCCACTGGGGATGGATATAATAATTATAAATAGTGTGTGCATACTCAAATTCGCTGTAATCTGCACCATAAAAGGGAGAACGCCGGTCATCTTCTGCTGTATAAAGATGCTGCCAATTATAATATGGTTCCAAGCTGTGCATCAGTAATAAATACAATGCAAAGATGAGCAATTATTGGTTTCTGAAAACCTAAAGAAATGTTTAATGAAAACAAAAGTTTTTTTTAAATGAAAGAGGCTACCGAAGTAGCCTCTTTTTTCTTGACTTATTAACCCAAAAAATAACGCCTTATTGAATAACGATTTTCTCTGTCATCAGCACTTTTCCATTTTCATCCAGCACTTTTACAAAATAAGTACCATTTGCAGGTTTGTTTATGAGATTCACCGTTGTTAATTGTTGTCCTTTAGAAAGTGCTGCTCTTGAAGTTTGAACATTTCTACCTGCGATATCAGTAATTGCAATTTGATAAACACCTGAAGCAGTACCGTCAAATAAAACTTTAAATGAATTTCCTGTTACGGGATTGGGAACCACTTTAGTGCCCGCTACAGGTAAATCACTTGTTTCAAATATAGCAAATTTTCTGGCAGCATCTGCTTCTTTTTGAAATAAAAGATTGCCGTTTGCCAAATCTGAAGCATTATATTTAGTATCAGACCCTTGTATGGGTTGCGCTGTTAAATCCTTGAAGTTTACTTTATAATAACCGGCAAATACATTGGCGCTTACGATTACAATATGCCCTTCATCATCTACTGCTGCACCGTTGCTGGTATAATTTAAGGGCAGGCCGCTGATGGCTCCCTTATACGTAGCAATCCGGCTGTTAATATCTACTTCAAATACATGATGGCTGGCAGAAATTACCCATAATTTTCCATAGGCATCGGCTACCATATCGCCGCCCCAACTGGTACATTTATTATGGATAGAAATTCCCTGGTTCGATTCAGCATCTATTAAGCCTCCCAGGTCAGTAATAACCGGTTTTTTGCCGGTAGTAAAACGAACGAGGCGATTGCCATCATTACTAATGCCGTAACCATTTCCATCTGCCGCAATTACCAGGCGGGTAATATGAGCCGATTCATCGGTTCCGTTACTTATTGGCAACAAAGATGAACTTACACTATAAAATTTTGCATTGGCATTTTGGTTCGATACATCAATCCAGCGGAGTTCATTTAAACGCATGGGAATAAAGAACAACTTATCGGTGCGCTTATCAAAAGCGGCTGCCGCTACAAAAGTTGCTGTAGGATAATTCCTGTTTGTATAAATATTTGCATCCGTAATGGCTGCCTGGCTTACTGACTGGCGGGAGTTTACATCCGTAAGGCTGTAGGCTGTTTTATTTTTTTCAAAAATTGTATTTTGAATTTTACCTGTATTTAAATCTACCTGGCGGATATTCATCCACAAATAATCATTATTGCCATCGCCTGTGATAGCATAAGTTTTGGATGCCTTTTGAGCGGATAATGAAAATGAGAATAATAATAATGAGGGGAGTAAAATTTTAAATTTCATAGCAAATAATTCAATTGGTTTGAATGTACAATTTAAGCCTTTTTTAAATTTAAAACAACATTTTATGTGGGATTATAATTTTCTGCCGCTTTTTTTACAGAACCATAGTTCAGCAAGAGTTCTTTTGCCTTTTCATAATCATCAATAGCTAAATTACTCATGAGCATTTTTACACCCCGGTCTACCAGTTTTTCATTGGTAAGCTGCATATTTACCATCTTATTATCCTGAACTCTACCAAGTTGTATCATAGTGGTAGTAGAGATCATATTTAATACCAGTTTTTGTGCGGTACCGCTTTTCATACGGGTACTGCCTGTTACAAATTCGGGGCCTACCACCACTTCAATGGGAAAGTCGGCTTCTTTACTCATCGGTGCATCGGGATTACAACAAATACTGCCGGTGATGATGCCGTTTTTTCTGCATTGCTGCAAGGCGCCAATTACATAGGGAGTGGTACCGCTGGCTGCGATGCCAATCACCACATCCCCGGCATTTACCCCATGCTCCTGTAAATCAAGCCAGCCCTGTAATTTATCATCTTCTGCAAATTCTACAGCATCGGTAATGGCTTTTTTGCCACCGGCAATAATACCAATCACCAGGCCCTGCGGCACACCAAATGTGGGCGGGCATTCACTGGCATCTACAATACCCAGCCTGCCGCTGGTGCCTGCCCCTATATAAAATAAGCGCCCGCCACCCAGCATTTTATCTACAATACTATGTACTAATTGTTCTATTTGAGGAATTACATTTTTAACCAGGGCAGGTACTTTGGAATCTTCGTAGTTGATGTTTTCCAGCAATTTCCTGATGCTCATTTCATCCAGGTGACGGTATAGCGACTCAGATTCAGTTACTTTCTTAAATGCCATATAGAATTACTTTTTTAGCCTGTGATATTGAATCAATCCTTCCATCGGGTTTTTACTTACCGTGCCCAATTGCAGCTCAAAGGAAGCACACATTTCTTTTAATACATCTTTAAAACCATAAGCTACACTTCCTGTAAAATGAATGGGTAGGGTCCAGCTTTCCCGGTATTTATAAATATGATTGAAGAAAAAATCATGAAACCCGTCTTCGATGATATTTTCAATCATATAATGCCCCCTGTTTTCGGTGAGAAACAGGGTAAATGATGCCAGGTAACGATTGGGGAAAGGCTTTTTATACACGGCATCCAGTATTTCAGATGCCGTTAATTTATATTTTTCATTAAAGCGGTCAATTAAATCTTCATCAAAAGTTTTATACAAGTAATGCTGAATCACTTTTTTACCCAGGTAAGCGCCACTCCCTTCATCACCCAGCACATAACCCAGGCCGGGGCTGTTTTTTACAATTATTTTTCCATTATAATAACTGGAATTTGACCCCGTACCCAATATACAGGCAATGCCTTTGGAATGCCCGCATAGAGACCTGGCGGCTCCCATCAGGTCGTGATCTACCTGTATTTTAGCTTTTGGGAATACTTGTTTTAAAACCCCATTCAGCATTTTCACATTTACCGGGTTGCTGCAACCGGTGCCATAAAAATAAACAGCAGCCGGTAACTTGTTTTTTATTTTGGCATACACGTCCTGTTCTATGATTTGTTTTGCCTGGCCGGCCGAAACAAAATAGGGGCTTAGCCCCGCCGTTATGAATTTTTTCTTTTTATTATCCTCCAGCAGGCACCACTCTGTTTTTGTAGATCCGCTATCTGCTATCAATATTGCGCTCATCAGTTTTATTCAATTAAACATCAAGTTAACCAAATAAATGAAAATAAGAATTTTAAAAGATTCATTTTTTAATAATAGCATTTTGTGCCGGGCCTTGCAAAACCCTGCCTGGTTTGCAGCCGGTTTGCCGGTATAGTTGTATAAAGTAAAGCGCAATTCGCATAACTTCGCAGCCAATTATGATGGAAAAGAAAAATGTAAAGATCTGGTTACCGCTCTTGTTCAGCCTAACCATGATCGCAGGAATATTTTTAGGTTACCGCATGCAGGGTTCCATGCCCGGAAAAAGTTTTTTTTATATAGAAAAGCGCCGGCCGGTACAAGAGATATTAGACCTGATAGATAAAAAATATGTAGATAATGAAAATATGCCGGCACTTGCCGATACGGCTATCCAGGCCATTTTAAGTAAACTGGATCCCCACTCCAGTTTTATTCCTGCAGAAGAACTGGCCCGGGTAAATGAAGATATCAATGGAAGTTTTTTTGGAATAGGAATCGAGTACAGCATTTTACAGGATTCGCTGAATGTGATCAATGTATTAAAAAACGGGCCGGCAGAAAAAGCCGGCCTGCAAACAGGCGATATTATTTTAAAAGCTAATGACAGTTTACTTTCCGGTAAAAATATTAGCCCCGATAAAGTTAGGAATACCATGCGTGGCCCATTGGACAGCAAAGTAAAATTAGATATCCTGCGCAACCATAAAGCCATGCAAATTACATTACAGAGGGGCATTATACCGCTAAGCAGCGTAGATGCAGCCTATATGATGGATGGCGGAACCGGCTATATCCGCCTCAATAAATTCAGCAGCCTTACGTACCGTGAATTTATGGACGCCCTTACCGGCTTAAAAGGGAAAGGGATGACCAAACTGATCCTGGACCTAAGAAATAATGGCGGAGGCGTATTAGATGAAGCAGTAGAAATTGCAGATGAATTTTTATCGGGTGATAAACTTATTACTTATACCGAAGGGGCCCATGCGGCAAAGAATGAATACCGCTGCAGGCGAACCGGCCAGTTTGAACAAGGCGAACTTGTGGTGCTTGCCGATGAAGGTACAGCCAGCGCCAGTGAAATTTTAATTGGCGCTTTGCAAGACTGGGACAGGGCCACGGTAGTTGGCCGCCGTACCTTTGGTAAAGGACTGGTACAGGAACAGTTTATGCTAAGCGATAACAGCGCCCTGCGATTAACGGTAGCCCGGTATTATACCCCCATGGGCCGTAGTATTCAAAGGCCGTATGATAAAGGCAACCTGGCTTATTTTGAAGATTATCATAAGCGCTTTACCAATGGAGAACTGGTATATGCCGATTCTATTAAAAATGACACCACCCAATTATTTATCACCAAGGGAGGAAAAAAAATATATGGCGGGGGTGGCATATCACCCGATTATTTTGTTGCCGAAGATACCGGCAAAGCGAGCGCCGTTATTACTCAATTTTATATTAAAGGCACTTTAAGCGATTTCGGGTACCGTTATTTATTAGCCAACCCCTCTATAAAAACCCGCTTCAGCACGCCAGCAGGTTTTATACAAAATTTTGAACCCGATGCCGCCAGTTGGAGTTTATTAAAATCGCTGGCATTAAAAGATTCTATAAAGATCGAACAACTAACCGATCATGAGAAAACATTTATACAAAAGCTCATAAAATCTTCCATAGCCCGCCAGTTGTTTCGGAATGAAGGTTATTTTGAAGCCATCAACCGGCAGGATCCGGATGTTTTAAAAGCCATTGAAATCATAAAGGCAGGTAAATAAGTATTAGATTTACACCAGCAATGAGGTGTAATGAAAAATGCGGTGGTTTTGGTTTACTACCATCACTAAATACCGGCATCTTGAAAATTACCTTTTTAATAGGGATATTATTATGCAGCACGCATATCCTCAGCCAGAATTACCTGAGAGGCTATGTAGTATCTGCAACCGGGCAACGCATCCCATCTGTAAAAATTAATGCCCTTGAGGGAAAGCAAGTGATTAAAACCAATATGTTTGGGAACTTTGGTTTTTCAACTCCCCTGAAATCTGATAGCCTGCTGTTTTCCTGCGATGGGTACGATAGCGTTTTTGTAAGAGTAAAAACTGATAATTATGTAAAAGTGATCATGAAAGCGCTCCCCTCCTCTGTTATTTTTACAAAAGATAATTTTTCTGTTTTACTCAATAAACCCACAGCCGAAAAAGAAAGGAATTTTAGAGATGAAACTTATTTACCCTCGGGAGACAGCTATTTTATTAATACAAAAACATCACCGGGTATTGCATTCTCTGCCAATATAAACCGGGCTTCATACAGTAATGTAAGGAGATTGATTAATGAAATGGATGGCCTGTTACCACCCGGCGCCATACGTATTGAAGAAATGCTCAATTATTTTAGTTTCAATTATAAGGAACCCCCCAAAGACAGTATGTTTTACTGTGCCACTACCCTCACCCAATGCCCGTGGAATAAAAAAAATGAATTGCTTTTTATCAATATCAGTGCAAGCAAGATTGATATGGAGAGCCGGCCGCCCAATAATTTAATCCTGCTTATAGATGCATCTGGTTCTATGGATATGCCAACAAAGCTGCCCCTGTTAAAATCGGGATTCATAAAAATGGTAAATAACCTGCGAACCCAGGATACCGTGTCGCTCATTACTTTTGGTGATAGAGTAAACCTGGTATTAGAAGCCGTACCCGGAAATGAAAAAGAAAAGATCATTAAAGCGATTTCAAAATTAGAGGCCGATGGTCCTACGCCGGCTGAGGGCGCCATCAGGCTGGCTTATAAAATTGCTGCCAAAAGATTTATTAAGCAGGGAAACAATAGGATTATATTGGCTGCAGATGGTGATTTTAATGTAGGCATGAGTACCGAAAAAGAATTAATAACGCTTATAGAACAAGAAAAAAGAAATGGGATTTATCTCACCTGCCTGGGTGTAGGTTCCGGTAATTATAAAGATTCCCGGCTATCGGTATTGGCGCAAAAAGGAAATGGCAATTTTTCGTATATTGATAATGAACAGGAAGCAGAACGTATTTTGGTAACCGATTTATCAAAGTCTTTATTTACCGTAGCAGATAATGTATATCTCTCGCTTCAGTTTAATAGCCAACGTGTAAAATCGTACCGTTTATTGGGATATGAAAATGACAAGACCACGCTTAAAGATTCTTTGGTTCAGTTAAAAGGCGGTGAAATCGGTTCGGGCCATTCCTTGATGGCTATGATTGAAATTGAGCCGGGTGCACCTGCTTCAGCAAAACCATTGGCCAAATTAGAAATTCATTACCGAAAACCGATGGAAGCTAAATCATTATCCTATTCATTCGCCATACCCGGTAACGAGGTCCCATTAAAATCCACTGACCCGGAGTTACGCAAAGCCATTGCGGTAGTAATGTTTGCCATGAAATTAAAAGACAATGAAAGTTCAAAACAAATAAGCTGGAAAATGTTGCAAAATATGGCGAAAGTATCCATGGACAGGGATAATTATTTAGATAAAGAATTTCTTCAACTGGTTTATAAAGCCAAAAAGATGTACACCCATCGCAGGAAATATGGCGGATAGCGGGGGCAAAATCCTGTACATGATAAAATATATTACTCATCCCCCGCTCGCCTCAGTCTTCCTCAAAAAGCAATATGCTATCCGAAGAGCGCTTCGCTAACCCCAACTGGCGCAAGTGTTCCAACGGATCACTTGTGACTTCTTTGACGGCAAGTCTGCGACTGGAATTAGCATTGCAAATGTTCAATTTCTATTCTGCCTTTTCTG
>MKTX01000018.1 GCA_001898465.1 Sphingobacteriales bacterium 39-19
GTAAAATTGGGTGCAACCGAAGGGGGTGTATTATCCCAGAATTTTGCGGAGGCAGAAATATGCTCAACTGTTACTACGAGTGGTTGGCAATGTGGTACACCCAATTATCATGGTTATAATGATGCAGATAGTTGCGATCATTGTATTACTTATTGCTATCCTGTAGATATAATATCTGAAGTTTGCTGGACTTTTGAAGTTGGTGATGGTGGAGGAGGTGAAACCGGAACGGGTACAGCACCGGGTGGTAACGCTCCGCCGCCGCCCGGCAGTGGCGGAGGGGGTTCTGGCAGTGGCATACCACCTGCAGACCCTTGCAACAGTACACCCGATAATCCCACAAACCCTTATACAGCCCAAAGCAATATAGTAGACCCAGGTAATTGCCCGCCACCCACAGGCGGGCCGGGATGGGTGCCGTGGGAGGATGAGCCTACTTATATAGATGTAATAAGTGACCCCAATGCACCTTCTTACCCGGATATATCAGATAATGAACCCCAGATAAGTTTACAAAGCCTTTTTAACTGTTTTAGTCAGATACCCGATGCTGGGGCAACTTACTCTGTAAAGCTATGCGTGGATTTACCAGTAAATGCTGTTTGGAACGCCCCTTTTAATTTAACGCACAAATCACCAGGCCATACATTCTTGACTTTGACCAAAACCAATGGCACACAATCAATTTCCCAAACTGTCGGCTTTTATCCAATCGGTTCTGGAGGAAATCCGATTAATCCGAATGCTACGGGGGGATTTAAAAATAATGGTCGGCCTGTTCACGAATATAATGCCGCAGTAAATGCCTATAATGTAACTGCTTCGCAATTTTCGATGGTTATGAACAATTTGTTGAGCCACGAAAATGACACATATAATATTTTTGATAACAATTGTACTACCATTGCATTAAATGCATTCAATTTGCTTATTCACCCAAAAATTATGGTAGAGCCGTTTGTTGTACAAGTTCCCACCACGCCGCCGCAAACGCCTTATTTCTTTATGCAATCGCCTCAAAAATTATATAAGGCAATTGAAACATTTCAGGCGGGTTTTGGTTTAAGCAAAGAATTTAATGTAAACAGTGATTCTCCACTTTCAAATACTTGCCCATGATAAACAAAAAGTACAGAAGATGGATTTGGCTTATCGGCATAACATTGTTAATAGCAAACTGGCCTGCTTTCAAGAATGTTACCGGGCTAAATGATTGGTATTACCGCTATAGTAACTTTTCAGGGACTTTTACAACATTGGAAATTCCAATTCAAGGGAGGTTATATAAGAGACCTCCAAACGGAGAATTTATTCTTAACCGACCCAATTTTTATGGTTGCAGGGCAATGCCGCCAAGCGACACAGTGGTATATCGCTTATTTGCTATTAATCCGCTGAAATTTTGGAGATGGGGGGAGTATATTTTTAGCTGGAGATACAGGCTCCCATATGCGGATTGGGAAGCAATAAAAAAAAGAAGAGGGTTCGATTATTTGAAAATTTCCAAAGATTGTATGGAATTTTGATACATTTCTTACTTCTACCAAAACAACATTAGCAATATAGTGGCAAGCGAACAAATGCTTAACAGTTGTAATTCTGTTGGGCATTTGTATTAAACTCGACAGACGTAATTCTATTTCCACCACATCGCCAATGCATTTTCGTTGTGCGTCATTCCACAAGTGCTGCAGCAGGTGGGGAAAATTCGTTTCATTTAAATAGTTTATTAAATGGAATACCTTTAACGGCAGTACAGCACACAGGAAGTCATGCTAACTATACTAGTTTGGTTACTCAAAAAATGGATGTTATTGTAGCAAATTTAACCGCTGCCGGAAATTTTACTCCTCAAGCGGCAATGGAGCAACTCACTAATTTGATCAATAATGTAATTAAACCTGCAATCCAAAATAATCCGAATATTTCTATTAATCAAATAGCTTTTTAAAAAATGAAATATTATAGAATTGGTCATTCAGTGAAGGAAAAGGAAATTGGAAAATTCCCACAAATAAAGGAAGGAAAGTATATGTTTAATGTAAAGGACGAACGATATATCGGTAATAGTAAATATTATCTAAAGAAAATTGATTTTAGCCCGTTAGTTCCTGATTTAGTCCTTTGGAAAAGTGCTAAGCCTACTGATCTGCTTTCCGCAAATGCGTTAGGAATTATTTTCGGATTTGTGATTAGTAATAAGCTAAAAGAAATATTTGAAAAGTATAATACTGATACTGTTCAGTTTTTTAAGATAGATTTGTATAAAAAAAATATACTTCTTGATAATTATTGGTTTATGAAGTATTGTAACATTTCCAATGAGCATATTAATTTTTCAGACTCAGAAATATGGGAAGTAGAAAACTCTTTTACTAAAGTGAAAAGGAAAAATGTGACTGATTATAATGACTTTATAGAAGCGAAAGAAAAATTTTCATATCCTCGTTCACTTCATATTTTTAAAATCCGAATAAATGAAAACACTGATAAGAGCTTTTTTGTTTTAAGTAATATAGAAGGTGGCTATGGCCTTTTTGTTTCGGAGAACCTTAAAAATAAAATTGAAAATGCAGGCTGCACAGGCATTATATTTAAAGAATTAAATGAGAGCTATCCTTAAATAACTTTACTTCTGCCAACATTTTATAGCCGCAAGCAGGACTTGATGTGAATTCCGTATGCTTCTCGTAAATAATGAAATTTCTTTAACTTGACTGTACATTTCACCCAAAATACAGCTTGAAAGCTACCCATAATTATATTATAATGAAATATTGGAGATTATATAATAGTGCAGAAAAAGAAGTAGGCTTTGTTCCACAAATTGTTGAACCGGTTTTCGAGGGATATTATACTGACGATAATCAACTGTTGAATAAATTTTCAAAACAAATTGAAAATAATACAATAATTCCTAAAGGACATTTGCATAAAAGAGCCAAACTTACGGATTTAATGTCAGTGGGATTTGGTTCAGGCGATTTTTTCCTTTCCGATAAATTAAGAATAATTATTGAATTATTTCCGTTTATGGGCGTTCAATTTGTTTCTACTCAAATTATTACTAATATAGGTGAATTTGTTAAGTCAAATATTATGCATTCTTTTTCGACAGATCGATCTTTTATAGATATGGCAAATACAGAATTTGAAATTTCTACCGTAGGGGGTGAATTATTAAATGATAGATTGAAATTTAGCTCTATGAAAGATTTTATGGAAATAAGAGAAGCGCATATTGCTGAGAGTAAAAAATATAAGGATATTAAATTTCACAAGTGGATTACTATTTCAAAGTTATCATTTAAAGAAGACGTTGATTTTGGTTTATGTTCAATTTTTGATATTAAATTTGGCGGATTGGGTTTTTTTGTATCGCAACAACTAAAAGATGAAATCCTTATTAATAAATGCACAGGTGTAATATTTAGAGAAATCAATGAAAGTTACCCATAACTATACTTCTAATTACAATAAAAAAATTTGTCGCCGTAGCTAACTGCCTTGCCACCGCCTGGGCTTTAACCAGCATTGAATTATACACTACCATATTCTTTAAATACTACCATATTCTCTGTCGCTGGTCGAAGCCCAAGCGACGGCTACTCTCTGCTGGCGCCCATTGTAGCGGCTTACCTACAGCTACAGAAAGAAAAAAGCTATTATAAAAGTTGATTATGCTGCTTTATCCATCTCAATCAACAGCAATTCTCTGAACTCCAGACAGGTGCTGGTTCGAATCCAGTCCTGGGCACAAAACAAACATGCACTTTTTGCTTTACAAAAAATACTCCTCTCTATAAGCTTACCCTACTTTTATTAAATTTTTAATTAGGCTTATTTAATCAGACCTTCTGATTTAATTTAAATATCTATCAAAAAGAATGAATATTGAAAAAAAATGGGGTTTCCCCCCATAAGAATTAGGAAATTCCCCCATTGTTTGTAATAAATTATTACCCTATGTTTGTAAATATAATTTTAACCCCATACCTGTTGTTTATGAAATTTAAAGTTAGCCCCCCCCCTCGCAGAATTTTTGGAGTTCTCATAATCCTAACAATTGTGCTTTTTGTAGCTTGTAAAAAAATGGACAGCCTGATTACCGCTCCCAAGCAGGATGCAAACAGGATCGAAGAAAAATTTTTTAATTCACACCGGACTGCAGATCCGGTAGAAAATGCTTTGGTAAATTTTATTAAAAGAAAAAATGATTCGCTTCATTTTGTAGAAAAAACAGTAAAGCAAATAGGCTACCCCTGATGGGATAAGGCTTTTGTACAAACTAAGAAAAGCATATCAGCCTCTTACTTGTCAGGATCTTCCGGTGATTCTACCAATATATATTATATTCCGTTTGTGAGAGATTCACAAAATTTTGTGAACGCTTCTATGATTATTACTACTACCCAATCTGACACTTCATTTATGTATAAATGCGACTGGCAATATTCACAAATGGCCAACAATACTAATGAGATTTCAGATAGTGCAGAGTATTTTGCTATTTTCTTTATGGCATTAGACCATACCGTTTTTGGATACAATGAATTTAAAATAATAGATACTAACCTGTTTCGGCAGCAAGATCATCAGCCCTTAAAAGTTAAATTTAACAACCCGCTACCCGGTCAAAATAATATGTATGAGCTAATAACGACTTGCCAGAATGTAAATATCTATGTAAATGATTGCCCTGAAATAGCAGGGCAATGTCAGGGACCAGGTGGTAGTTGCGATTATTGTTACGCACATTGTACCAGTTCCATAATATATAATTATTGCTGGACAGAATATGTGAATACAGGTGGAGGTGGTGAATCAGGAGGCACACCTACCGGCGGTAATGGCGATACTGGCAACGGAGGTACTCCTCCCGACCCATGCAATGGTACTCCCGACAACCCTGCTCCTTTTGCAAAAGGAAATACGAGCAATGTGGTAAACCCCGGCAATTGCCCTCCACCGGGTACAGGTTGGGTGCCTATTGAAGATCCTGATGACCCGGGTCCTCCGGTTCCTTGCGATCCTTTTATTCAACCACTCAATCAAAATTCAAATTTTATATATTACCTAAAATACTTAAACTCTACTCCTGTTAAAACCCAGCCTTACGAAGCAGGATATGCCGTTACATTTCCAAATACTTATCAATTCAAAGTAGGAAACTATAATGTACCACAAATTGAATGGAGTAATTTAAATAATATAAGTGCAATTATGCATTGTCATTATACAGGATTGGCAGGTATTTTTAGTCCAAACGATATTATTTTAATGGCTCAAATTTATATTGGCAATTATGCTAATGATAACGCCAATTTGTTTTTTGCACTTACCACGCCAACGGGTAACCCCATCATAATGAAAGTAAAAGATCAGCAGGCATTCAGAGCATTTGCTTTAAGCATAGTGGGAGATGGCGTAGGTGGTTGGGATCAATTAAAAATGAATCAATTCCGAAATGAATATACCGATAAACTAAGGAGCCCGAACCAGGAAACGAATATGGTTGCATTTTTGAATATGCTTAAAGAAATGAATGCTGAAAACGCAATGGGCCTTTATCAGAGCGATAAAAACTGTGTAAATTGGAACCCGGCTACGCTTAGCCCTTTAGGAAGCTTAACAATAGCCCCCTGTCAATAATTTAAAAACTTAAAAAGTGAAAAAAATGAAATACTTACTTATAATAATTTTTGCGTTCATTTTTAGCAATGCCCAAGCCCAGCACCCCCTCGAATACGATACCTGCAATACCCTACAGCAATACCAGGGCGAGTGGATGAATGTAACGGGCACAGATACCTTACGCATTTTTTTGAGACCTGTAAGAACATACGAGCCGGTATATAATAATATAAAAGATTTTCTGTGGGGATGGATAGAGTATAAGCAGGGCAGCAATATTGTAATGAGTAACTATGCGAACCGCAACCTGCCTGTTTCTAATGATTGGGATTACATGTTTAACATTACAAACTTATATCTTAAGAAATATATCTGTATTGCTGATAAATTGGAAGGAACATTTATAGATTTTAACCATCACAAAGGAATGATAGAATGGTCAGCAGATATTATTGTAAGCCCTGCTTTAGTAAAGATGAATGTATGGCAACAACGTACCCCATCTTATAACCTTAATTTAGGAGATACTGCCATGACGCTACCTGCCAGGTTTACACTCTTAAAGCAATAGTATCTTTTTCTGAAAAAAATATTGAAGCAGTTTGGGGAGTAGTGTTTTTGGATAATAGTACTTAAAAGTATTTAAAGCTATCCAAAGACTTCCGTAGGTAGTCTCAGAATGTATGAAAACTGCTAAACCCAGATGACGATTGAGCGATTAATGGCAGCATGTTCATAGTGGAAAATCATTTAGGGCAGCGCCTTGGTTCGTGGTACACGAAACAAAAAAGCAATATAAAAAAACATCGATTTTATTATATTGAGTTATTAAAACTTAAAGAAAAGTGTATGCTATGGTATGTAGCTAAGCAATTGTTTTCATGTCATGAACCAAGGCAAAGAGTTGGGAAAATTGTTTCGTGTGCCACGAACCAAGGCGTTGGAGGGTGAAATATATTTATGAATCTCTGCCCAGGTGGCGAAATTGGTAGACGCACTGCTTTCAGGTAGCAGCGCCGCAAGGTGTACTGGTTCGAATCCAGTCCCGGGCACAACGCTTCTATTGGAATACTATAGTAAGAGATAAAATATTTATTCTTTTACCCAGGTAACTTTTTCATTGATAGGGCTGCGCCTGCTACGGCCTGAGGGGCTTAATACATAACCCATATAAAAAAAGCCCAGCAGCTTATCATTTTCCCCAAGATTAAAAAAAGGTTTTGCAGATTCATAATACGTAATACCGCCGGTGGTCCAGTAGCCGCCTAAACCATAAGCACTAACCGATAAATAAATATTTTCTACCGCACAGGCTACCGCTTCTATATCTTCAATTTCGGGAATTGATTTCTTTTTACTTCGTCTCATGGTAATGGCTATTACGTGTGATGCCTTTAAAGGATTGGTTTGCAATTTTTGATAACTGCCTTCTTTAAAAGATTCCCCCGCTTCAGCTTTATACAATTCACTTTGAAAATGTGCTAATTTCTGTAAGCCTTCACCACTAAAAACAATAAAATGCCAGGGTTCTTCGTGGCCATGGTTGGGCGCCCATAAGGCATTGGTTAAAATTTCTTTTACCACGTTATCGTCTATTTTTTTACCGGCTTCCATTTGATCGGGGAAAACAGAGCGGCGATTACGAACAAATTCATTAAATATTTCTGGTGCTATCATAATTTTATTTTTAAAAGTGACGCTTATTCTTTGTCTGTCTCTAACTGGTGTTTTTGATTGCTGATAATGTTTTTTAAAGTCCAGTTTACTTTGCGTTCAAAAGGATGCTGGCGAACAGTGCATTCAAATTTGGTACAAATTCGGCAACTAAAATCCAGGCAGGCATCTGAATGCACAAACATTTCTATTGATTCACCAAAATTATCTTTTAACAGCTTCGATAACTTATCAATTTCATGATGTGCTTCCAGTACATTAAAATACCAGGGTACCGTAAGATGAAAGTCTAAATGCAAAATGGCCCCATACTTAATGATGCGCATATTGTGCAAGTCTATCCAATTGGTTTCCCTGTTATTGTTTAATAAAGCAACCATTCTTTTTAATAATTCCTCATCTGCCGCATCCATCATCCCTGCAACAGAACTTTTTAGGATACTATAACCGGTTCTTAAGATCACAAATGCAAAAATGAGCGCAACAATAATATCAATATAATTTAAGCGGGTAAAGTAAACCAGTACTAAGCCCATAATGATCCCCACGGTAGTGAGCGTATCCGTTTGCAAATGCTTACCACTTGCCATTAGCGCCATGGAACGGTTCTTTTTACCGGTTTGGATGCAAATATACCCGGCCCCGTAATTGATAAGGGCTGTGGCTGCTAATAACCAAATACCAAAATCAATTTTTTGGATTTCTTTTGGATGAAAAATGGCTCCTGCACTTTCAAAAATAATTACTGTACCTGCCACAAAAATCAAAGTGCCCTCAATGGCTGCAGAGATATATTCAATTTTTCCATGGCCGTAAGGATGGTCGGTATCCCGGGGTTTTGCCGAAACCGATAAACTGTATAAACCTATAAAACTTGCTGCTACATTCACAATGCTCTCTAAAGCATCGGTGAGTACGGCAATAGAATTTGTAATATACCAGGCAAATATTTTTACAGCAAATAAAATGAGCGATAGTAATACTATTCCCTTTTGAACCTTTACATTCTGTTTTGATTCTTGCATGGAGATTTATAAACTGTAAAGATATGACAGCAATCTTATTACACTAAGAATTCAAAGGTAAATGGATTTACCTTTTAAGATAATCTTCTATACTATATTGCTCATAAGCTTTGCCCGTTTGTATCATTTGCGGGTTTACATGACCATTTTGTTCCATTATGGTTTTACCTACATTATCAAAAATAAAATAACCCTGCTGGTTTACAAACCCAAAACCATCATTAAAGGAAAAATAAGCGCCGGGTAAAATAGTGGAGTCTAATAAGTTTTTGCTGAATGCAAATGAATTATCGGGTAGCATAAGTAAATTAAGCAAGGTAGAGGCAATATCTGTTTGCGAACCCGTAACCGGGTTATTGGTATTTGTTTTAATGGTGCCTCCTGTAAAAAGAAGCGGTATTTTAAAATCATCAATTTTTTTCCCTGTAGGCGGCAGCCGATGGCCATGGTCTGCCACAATTACAATAATCGTATTATCCCACCAGGGTTGTGATTTACAAAAATGGATGAATTGGGTAACCACTTTATCAGTATAATGCAGCGAGTTCATAAAAAGCTGTACATCTTTATTGCCTGTAATACTTGCTGCTTCGGGAATTTCATACGGCTCGTGGCTGCTTAAGGTGAGCCAGGTATAAAAGAAGGGTTGTTTTTGCTGAGCCAGGTCCTGTTGTAATTTTTGTTCTACCACACCATCATGCGCACCCCATTTAGAATTACGATCTTCTTTTTTAAAATCATTAACAGTAATAAAATTTTGAAATGAAGCCCCCAGTAAATAGGCTTTCATATTGGCAAATTCAGTTTCGCCACCATAATAAAATGCAGTATGATAACCTGCCTGGCTAAATACATTTCCAAGTGTAGGCAGGGTAGATGCTTTTTCCGGAATCTTTATGATAGATGTAACAGGCTGCGAAGGATACCCGCTCAAAACAGCTACTATCCCTTTATCCGTACGATCTCCACTGGCATAAATATTCGAAAAATAAATACCCTCTTTTTTAAGTTCATTAAAACCGGGTACCACTACTACTCCGTTTTCATTTAGAGATAATGCTTTGCCGGTAAAACTTTCCCAGACTATTACAATTACATTTGGCCTGGTTGCAGCAGGAGGCCATTTTTTTTCTTTTTTTGCATACAAACTATCCATGATGCGGGCCGCTTGCGCCGGTTCCATAAAAAGATAGGGATTGTGTATATTTTCCACGTGATTATTTACACTATGAAAAAAATTCCAGGTAGTATTTACGGCTGCTACATTCGCAAAATGATTTAGGCTGAAATACACACTACTTTGATTAATGGGAGCCAATTGTAAACCCCCTCTCAAAGGAATGATGAATAAGCCTGCTGTTATGAACAGGATAATGGCTTGTACAGCTTTTTGTTTGTCAAACTGTACCGGTAACCAGGCCCGGGAAATAATTTTTCTGAAAACCCAAAACAGGATTATATAGCTAATAATAAAAAATAAGATTACCCAAAAAACGGGCAGGTTGCCTATGGATGCCATGGCTTCTTTGGGACTTTGCAGGTATTTTAAAACAGAAGCATCAATTTTATATCCCCATGCACGAAATGCATATAAATCAGAATAGTTTAAGAGCAACACAAAAAACAACAAGATGGCCGTGTACACAAACCATATTCTCTTTTTATTGAGTACAGGTATGCCAATACCTAATAAAAATAATAATAACCCGGGCAATACAAAATAAGATGCCAGTGAAGCATCCATTCTTAATCCATAAAAGAGGCTGCCCATCACATTCTTCAGCCCCGCAGCATTTGCCTGGCTATAGTTGAAGAAAAGAAACAGGATACGTCCCAGTTGAAAGATCAATATCCAGCAAAGCCAATATTTCAATAAGAAAATAATACGGCTACACATAATTTTAAATTTTAAATACCCGCTGTTATAAAATATTCACTTCTCTTTCTAATTGCACAGTAAATTTTTGAAAAACAGAATTCACGATTTTTTCACTCAGCAAAAATATATCTTCCCCGGTTGCCTTCCCGTAATTTACCAGTACCAAGGCTTGTAAGGGGTGGCAACCTGCATCCCCCTCCCGGTACCCCTTCCATCCGCATTGCTCAATCAGCCAGCCGGCAGGAATCTTTACAAACCCATTGGATACAGGGTAACCCATAATTTGCGGGAATTCTTTTTTAAGATCTTCAAATTTTGCAATATCAATTTCAGGATTTTTAAAAAAGCTCCCGGCATTCCCCACTATTTTTGGATCGGGCAGTTTAGCGCTGCGGATAGCCATTACGGCATTTGCAACAGCACGGATACTCAGGTCTTTTATACCCATTTCGTTTAATTGTTGCCTGATGGCACCATATTCAATATGATAATTGGGTTTTTTACTTAGTTTAAGTGTTACCCGATTAATAATAAACTGGTTTTTAAATTTTCTTTTAAAAACACTTTCCCGATAACCAAATTCGCAATCACCATTATAAAAGGTATGCATTTTTCCATCTTCTTTATGGTATGCATCCAGGCAATAAAATACATCTTTTATTTCTACGCCGTAAGCGCCAATATTCTGCATGGGCGAAGCGCCTACCTGGCCGGGTATGAGTGCCAGGTTTTCTATCCCTGCAAATCCATGCTCTATACAATACAGTACAAATGAGTGCCAGGGTTCGCCGGCCCCTGCCCTTATATAAACATCATCCCCCTCCTCCTTCAAAATCTCAATCCCTTTTATTTCGTTTTTTAAAACAAGGCCATCTACATTTTTTGTAAATAAAATATTACTCCCGCCACCCAGGATAAACCCCTGGTTAAATTCTTTTTGAGTGGTATGCAATTCCTGCAGGTCTTCTAATGTTGTAAAGCCGGCAAACTTCCGGGCATACACATCCATACCAAAACTATTCAATGATTTTAACGGGTAATCCAATTCTATATTCATGATATTCGATTAAGCAGGGTCTACATCAATGACCAGCTTTACAGCCCTGTATATCTTTTCTGCATGCAGCAAGTTAATATGATTCCAAATTACTTTTCTAAAAACAGTTCCCATGCCGTATTCTTTGGGCAACTTAAGCATGATTTCCATTACATATTGATTTCTCACCCTCCCGATTACAGGTTCGGCAGGGCCGGTTATATACTGCTTTAAATCCTGGCTTAGGGATGTCGTTAATTTTTCTGCTGCCTGGTGTACCTTTTTTTTATCTGTGTGCCTCAATTCAATTTTAATAACCCGGCTAAAGGGAGGATAAAAAAATTCTTGCCTTGAAAAAATTTCAAATTCATAAAATTTCTCATAGTCATGCCGGGTAACAAATTCAAGAACCGGGTGATGGATGTTGATGGCCTGGATAATTACTTTACCCTGCTTATGTTTTCTGCCGGCCCGGCCACTTACCTGTTCCATCAATTGAAAAGCCCTTTCATTCACCCTGAAATCAGCAAAACTCAGCAAGCTGTCAGCATCCAAAATACCTACGAGGCCCACGTGTTCAAAATCCAATCCCTTCACAAGCATCTGTGTACCTACCAGGATATCTAAGCGCTGTTGTTCGAACATTTGGATTAAAGTATGATGTGCCGTTTTTCCCCGCATACTATCTACATCCATCCTGCCTATTTTGCTATGGGGAAAATCTGCTCCCAGGTGTTCTTCAATTTTCTCGGTACCAAAATTTTTATCCAGCCAACTATTGCTGCCACAGGCAGGGCAGGTTATTAATTTGGGATAGGTGCTTCCGCAATAATGACAATGAAGCTGATTGCTATATTTGTGCCAGGTAAGCGATACATCACAATGGGTACATTGAGGAATATATCCGCATGAACCGCAGATCATATAAGGGCTATAGCCCCGCCTGTTTTGAAACAGGATAACCTGCAAGCCGGCTTCTAAAGTTTTTTCCATCGCTTCTTTGAGTTGCGGGCTAATCATCACTTTTCCTTTTTGTGCCACCTGCCTCAGGTTTACAATTTCAGTAAGCGGCATTTCGATTCCACCGTAGCGTTCATCTAATTTAATATACCCGTATTTATCCTGTTTTACATTAAAATAAGTTTCGAGTGAAGGTGTAGCACTCCCCAATAAAACTTTTGCTTTAAATAAGGAAGCATTATAAATCGCAGCATCTCTTGCATGGTAACGAGGGGCAGGATCGTATTGTTTATAAGAAGCATCATGCTCTTCGTCCACGACAATTAATCCCAAATCACTAAAAGGTAACATCAATGCACTCCTGGCGCCCAAAACAATTTTTATTTCACCTGATCTTATTTTATGCCAAAGTTCTGTACGTTCCTGGTTGTTAAACTTAGAATGGTAAATGGCAATGTTTCCGCCAAAATGTTTTTGAAGCCTTCTTATAATTTGAGCTGTAAGGGCTATTTCGGGCAATAAATATAATACCTGCCTGCCCTCTGAAAAATACTTTTCAATGAGGCGAATATAAAGCTGGGTTTTACCGCTACCGGTTACACCATGTAAAAGGCAAACATTTTTTTCTTTAAAAGCCTGGACTATTTCTGTATGGGCCTGTTGTTGTTTTTCACTCAGTATAAAATCAATATCCACTTTTTTAGATAATGCAGGAACCCGGTCAACCGATCTTTTCTCTACAACTAAAATTCCTTTTTCCACCAGTGCTTTTAATTGTGCAGCGGTAGCGCCTGCTTTTTTTAATAAAACGGGTTGTATTACTTCTCCCTGTGTTTTGTGCAGGTGCAGGTAGGCCAGTAATAATTCCATTTGCCGGGGCGCTCCTTTCCAGTCGTTTAAAAGCAAGCTTAGCGCTTCTTCATTTTGATAGGCCGGCTGCAGCAAAACAAAATTTTCTTTCTTCACTTTGTACCTTTCACTCAACTCTTCCCAGATGTAACAAATATGATGATCAATTAATTTCTTGATGACCGGGTACACATGGTTTGTATCTAACAATTGCTGAACTTCATTTAAATTCAGTTGTTTTTTTATGAGCAATGCTTCGGCCACAATAAATTCTTCATCACCCAGGGCAGAGAAGTCGTCTCCTGCCTCCTCATTTAAAATAAGAATGGTTTCGCTGCTGAGTTTAAAATTGGCCGGCATGGCAGCATTCATTACTTCGCCCTCACTACACATATAATAAGCAGCCAGCCATTGCCAAAATAGTAATTGCTGGGGGTATAGCAAGGGTGCGTCATCCAGCACATTGAGAATTTCTTTGGTAGGATAACCCGGTTTTACGGGGCTAATACTTTTTATAATGCCGGCGTACTTTTTATTTTTTCCAAAAACCACTTCTACCCGGTGGCCCGGTAATGCTTTGTTTTTAAAAGCTTCGGGTACCGAGTAAGTATATACTTTGGGTAAGGCCAGGGGCAAAATCACTTCGGCCCAATATGCAGGCGCCTCACTAAATGCTATTTCTGTTTCATCATACATGCTGTATCCAACTGGCATTGTATTTTATTAACGCAAGTTCCATTTGTTCGTACACTTTTTGCTTTAATGCTTCCATATTTTCAAGGGAATATTCCTGGGCTCTCACAGGTGGTAAAAACACTGACCTTGACCGGCCCGGTGTAAATGAAAAAACAGTTTTATAATTAAGCCTGTCATAAGTATCTAAAAAAAGGATTGGCTGAATAAGTGTTTGCATTTCTATGGCCACATTAAAAGCCCCGTTATAAAAATTTTTCAAGGGCTTATGAGTCATATTAAATGTTCCTTCGGGCGCAACCACTACCGAAATATTTTTCTTGAGCATATCCTTTAGTCCCTTCAAACTTTTGGCCCGGGCCTCGGCGCTGCTGCGATCTACTTTTATAACTGCATTTCGGTAAATAAAGCCAAAGACGGGGATCCGGCTCATTTCTGCTTTCCCCAAAATCCTTACCGGCTGGCGCCGCAGGGTTTTCATAATAACAGGGATATCTAAATAAGAGATGTGGTTAAAAACAAAAACGGCCGGTTCGTGGGTAACTTTAGGCGCTTCATAAATATTTTTATGGTACATGCCCCAAAAAAATAAGGTAAGATCGGCCCACAACCTGCAAATGGAATAAATCATATTCCCTCCTTTGATGGGCCCCATGAGCGATGCTAATATTACAAAGGGAAATAACAGGAACATAAAAACCAGGAAAACGCACATTGCGTAGATACTATATATATATTGTACCAATTTTACTATTACTGCCATAGAGTAGCGAATATAGCATTTCTTAAAGAGGATTGTAATGGGTATTAAAATTCATAAATGATTAAAAATCAATAGATGACTAAAAATGGGGTTTCAAAATGGGGTGAATCCGCTAAAAAAATAAAAATTAGGGTAAAAAGAAGCTAAAAATTAGCTTTCTGTCTGGTAAAATCCCTTACCTTTGCACTCCTAAATTTAGCTATGTTATGTTAGCAATCGTAAAAATCGCAGGTCAACAATTTAAAGTAAAAGCAGGCGACAGCTTATATGTACCTCATATTGCAGGTAAAACAGGAGATTCCGTTGAGTTTTCTGAAGTACTTCTTACCAGCAATGGCAACCAGGTTACCGGGGGTGCCGATGTAAAAGCAATTGTAAAAGCCGAGATCCTGAATGAACTGGTAAAAGGTGAAAAAGTGATCGCTTTTAAAATGAAGAGAAGAAAAGGGTTCCGTAAAAAACACGGTCATCGTACCCAGTACACTCATATTAAAGTAACTGAAATTGCTTAATGCCTTTTTGGTAAATTTAAAATTCACTTTTAAAAATTAAAGTAAATAATGGCACATAAAAAAGGTGAAGGTTCCGTAAAAAACGGCCGTGATTCACAAAGTAAAAGATTAGGTGTAAAAATATATGGTGGCCAACCAGCCCTTGCCGGTAACATCATTTTACGTCAACGGGGTACGCAATACCATCCTGGTAAAAATGTAGGGGTGGGTAAAGATTTTACCATCTTTGCGCTTACTGATGGATTGGTAGAATTTAAAAAATCCAGGCTCAACAGGACCATTGTTTCTGTAACCGCTGTGGAAACTGCATCATAATTTTTTTTAATTTTTTTTGGTAATATCAAAATAGTATTTATTTTTAAGTATTATTTACTAACCAATTAAATTTAAAAAATGGCAACAAAGAAAAAAGCAGCTAAAAAAGCGGCTCCCAAAAAAGCAGCAGCAAAGAAAGCAGCTCCAAAAAAAGCAGCTAAAAAAGCAGCTCCAAAAAAAGCAGCTAAGAAAGCAGCTCCAAAAAAAGCAGCTAAAAAAGCAGCTCCAAAGAAAGCCGCTAAGAAAGCAGCAAAAAAGAAATAAGCTTAGCTTAATTCAACACAAAAATAGTAACCCCGGTTTTTTCCGGGGTTTTTTTATGGCCTAAAACCCACTATAGGCAAGCTTTATAGCAATCTCACACAAAAAACAAAGCCGCCTTGCGGCGGATGATCTTTCACGAGTAACAATTCTTTATTTTTGGGGTATGGATAACGCACACATAGCCGACCAGTTTTCATTACTTTCCAAATTAATGGACATACATGGTGAAAATAGTTTTAAATCTAAATCCTATTCATCTGCCGCATTTGCCATTGAAAAATTACCGGTTCCTTTATCTGAAATGCCACCCGAAAAGATTGCGGGCATCAAAGGCATCGGTTCCTCAACAGTTGAAAAAATCTTAGAAATCTTAAAAAATGGCCATTTAGCCGCATTGGAAGAAATAATTTTATCCACACCCCCGGGTGTAATTGAAATGCTCCGGATAAAAGGAATTGGCCCTAAAAAAATACACAGTATCTGGAAAGAAATGGAAATTGAATCGGTGGGGGAATTACTTTATGCATGTAAAGAAAACAGGTTAAAATTATATAAAGGCTTTGGTGAAAAAACACAACAAAATGTAATTGAGTTTATCGAATTTTATCTGAAAAATAAAGACAGCCACTTGTATGCCGATGCAGAAATTTTCTTACCTCAAATTCAACAATTTTTAGAAACCCTGTATCCCGGTTCTGTTATTTCACTAACTGGTAATGTAAAAAGACAGTTGCCTGTAGTAGATGCATTAGAATTTGTAATTGATTTACCGATAGCGGATTTAAAGAAAGAATTAAAAAAAATTGATAACATCCAAATCGAATCTGAAACTGCTGAACAACTTGTTATTTCAACAGCACTGGGCATCCATGTAAAGTTATATTCAGCCGGGGCCGATCGTTATTATCCCCTTTTATTAAAAACATCTTCTTCCCAGGCATTTTATGAGGCGCTCCCGCCTGTTCCCCTTTCTTTAGATTCAGAAGAAAGTTATTTTAAAAGTATCCACCTGCCCTTTATTGCCGCCCCCTACCGGGAAAATCCGTCACTAGTAAGTAAACTGAAAGAGAACCCCGGATATTTACAAAATGTGATACAGCTAAATGATATTAAGGGAATCATCCATTGCCATAGTAATTGGAGCGATGGCAGTAACAGCATTGATGAACTGGCTAACGCATGTATTCATTTAGGCCTGGAATACCTGGTTATGAGCGACCATAGTAAATCGGCTTTCTATGCAAATGGCCTTTCGGAAGACCGGGTAAAAGAACAACATCGATATATAGATGAGCTCAATAAAAAATGGGCGCCTTTTAAGATCTTTAAAAGTATTGAATGTGATATCTTATATGATGGGCGATTAGACTACCCGGATGTTGTTTTAGAAACCTTTGATCTGGTCATTGCTTCAGTACATAGCAATTTAAAAATGACTGAAGAAAAAGCAATGACACGGTTATTACAGGCAATTTCAAATCCCTATACCACCGTATTAGGCCATATGACGGGCCGGCTTTTACTGAGCCGTGCCGGCTATCCGCTCAATCATAAAATGATTATAGATGCCTGTGCAGAAAACAATGTGGTGATTGAATTAAATGCCAATCCGCACAGGCTGGATATAGATTGGGAACATATTGAATATGCACTTGAGCAAGGCGTAATGATTTCCATTGACCCCGATGCCCACAATATAGCAGGATTACAGGATATACAATATGGTGTATTAGTTGCTCAAAAAGCCATTGTAAAGCCGCACCAAAACTTAAGTAGTTTTAGTTTACCTGATTTGGAAGAATTCATACAAAAAAGAAAAGGGAAGAAACCCATATAACAGTTTCATCATTCCGTTTCTTCATATAAGGGGAACTCAATGGTAAAAATAGTACCCATTCCGGCGGTCGTTTCAAAATAAATAATACCATTGCTGTGCTCCACAATTCTTTTACACATTGCTAAACCCAGGCCTGCACCCGAAGTTTTAGTGGTAAAATTCGGCGTAAATATTTTTGCCCGGGCTTCCTCAGTAATTCCTTTGCCATTATCTTTTACCCGGATAGTAACTTTTTGTAAATCCAATACAGATGTAATTTCAATCTTCGGCTGTATACCTGCAGGCACCGCCTGTAAAGCATTTAAAATTAAATTGGTGAACAAGCGATTAATATGCGTTTTATCGGCATACACCCAGGCAGGATATTCTGGTATTTGCCATAAAAGACTGGCTTCATCATTGCCCAAATATAAATTACGCAAGGAGCGCAGCGCCTCATGCAGATCAATTTTTTCTTTTCTTGTATTTTCAAGATTGGCAAACTCACTAAATTCATTGGCAATGGTCGTTAAATGATTTATTTGTTCTACAAGGGTTTTTGCCATATTACCCGCCAGTTCATTGATGTTTGAAGATTTATTTTCTATTGAGCGTTGCAAAAATTGCAAACTCAGTTTCATAGGCGTAAGGGGATTCTTTATTTCATGGGCTACCTGCCTGGCCATTTCTTTCCAGGCTCCTTCCCGTTCTGTTTTTGCTAATTCAGCAGCGCTGGCATCTAATTTTTCTACCATCTTATTATATTCATTTACCAGGTCCTTAATTTCATCTTTACCAATCCATTCAATAGGCTCATTACGGGTACCTAAATGAATTTTTTTCATCTTTTCTGATATCAATGAAAAGGAATTGGTAATTCGGTTTGTGAGGAATAAGGATACAATGCCGGCAATAAGGAAAATAAAAGCATTTAAATTTATGATGGTTACTAAAAAGTTAGAAATCTCCTGCTTAAGCCGGGACTCCGAAGTAAAATAAGGAATATTTAAGTATGCATATTCCCTGCCATCGGCGCCCAGCACAGGTACATAATTACTTAAATAACGAAGCTTACCGATCTTTTCTGTTTGAAAGTAAAGGATTTCTTTCTCGTTGTGTAAATGGTAATACGCCTGGGGTTCCATCTTATTACTTACAATCCCTTTTACATAAGGCAAAGGAAGAGATGAAAATTTAAGGTTGCCGGAAAGGTCGTATAAATTCACATCTACACCATGTATATCTGCCATACGTTTAATGGTTTGATCAAACTGCTCTTCCTGCCCCATAGATAAGGTATCGTTCATTTGCCAGCCGTTGGATATGGAACGATTTATTTCTTTTTCTACTAACTTGATGGTATTACTTAATTTTTCCCGGTTATTGGATTCATATTTATTGATAAAAAATAAAATGGTAGCGATACCAATTACAAAAAAAGAGAGGATACTTATAAATAAAATGGTTCCATGTATCTGGTTCCTTATATTCAGGTTTATATGAGATAATATCTTATTCAAATGCAACCCGGAAATACGAAAAATATTGATTACCCAAAATAAGGCGCTCAGGATGAGAAATCCGCAAAACAAGTATGAAAACAAAGTGATAGACTCAATAGATAAACTGTTTTCTTTGGCAATTACTACATATTTATCACCGCCCGCATTATACCAAAGCTCTGAATGGTTTTCTTTGCCTTTTATGGAGAGAAAATTATAATTGCCAAAATAACGGGCAGGTGGTTTGGTAGCAAAAGGATAATCGTTATGGCTGCTTATTAATTTCTCCTTATTATAAACGGCATAGGCATATACCGATGAATTTTCAATACTATTATCCAGCCCTTTGCCGAACAATTCCGGGTAAAGGGTTTGTACGCCGTTATTACGGGGTGTAACCACCAGGAAAACTTCGCCGATCTTTTTATCTGCAGTATCTAAAACCGTACGTTTAGCGATATAACTAAATTGGGCAAGCGATTCATCAAAATAATATAATCCCGGTATACCTGTGGGTTTTGCCTGTGTATTTAAAATGGCGTTCAGTTGATTGTACGTTACGGGTTCATCAAAAGCCAGGGGGTGCAGGTTTTCATCAAAAGCATAAATTTTAGTATCATACTTATTCCGATAGCTCGAAAAATTATTTTTAACCAGGCTGTCTTTAAAATACTCGTAATCGTTTTTATTTTTGAACCTTGAAAAATTTTGGGCAAAGTAAACCGATCTAAAGTCGGTAAGCATGGTATTAATCAACACTTCACTGGCGGGGTCGGTTTTGGTAGCTAATATTTGAGCATAGTGCTTCCGGTTACGCAATTCTTTATCGGCATTTTCCATTACAATAACGGCAGTAATAGAAATAGAAAAAAAACAAAGCCAAAACACCATCCGGGAGGGTACAAAACGAGAGGTAATATAATTTATTTTATTGCTGAGCATGATGTATAAAAACAAAATTACCCAGAGTATTAAAAATAATTCATACCCGCCCGTTAGTTTACCAATTCTCAGGCTCAGGTAACTGAGTGCCAGGATGCTGAATACAACAAAAAAACTATTAAATTCACCGGGAAATAACTTTTGATGTAAATATAAAATTACCTGAGAAAGGAAATAATATCCCAATGCCACGCAACACAAAATAAAAAAGCCAATAACACTATAAACAGAAAGTGAAAAGAAATTTACTACATCAAATGATATTTGTGAATCGGCCACCAGGGACCGGATAATTTCACTACTGGTAAATGTTGCGAGCAATATGACAGCTGCCGGCAACGCCATGAGCAACCATTTTAAAAACTTTTGCCTCACTACAACAGGCTTCGGGTCTTTTAATCCATACAGGTGAACCCGTATGAAATTCATAATCCAGAAAAACAGGATCGCATTTATAAGTAAATCCCCTAAGGAACGAAGCAAACCCGAAGAAGCGTATACCGAAGGATCAAATAACTCAAACTGCCTGAAATTTAAAGGAATGGGTAAATAATAACTGAGTGACCTCAATATTAAAATCATCAACAGCAAAAACAAAGTGCCTTTATAAATACTAAAATTTGTGGCTATAAATGAGGCCAGGTTATGCAGCATAAGCAATACCAGGAAAGCGGCCAATAGCCTTAATACAATGGATAACCCCGTATTCCGGTAGTCATCATTTTTTTGTTTTTGTACGATGGAAAATAAAGCCTTTCCATTATTGGCACGTATGACGGCCCCTTTTAACGTATCGGTTTCGATGTTGTAATTATGGGTAATGGGGGTAGCGGCAGTAAATGTATTTTGTAAATATTCATTAGAAATAATATAGTCCCATTTTACCGGGATTAACGATACCGCTATTAATGAATGTACATTTACTTTGTGCCATACATAATACCCATTAGAAAGCTTTCTAAATCCTTCTTTTGCGGCTGAGGCCAGGATTGCTGAATCGGGCAGGATAATATTGGTATTCCAAAAAAGTAAATCAGCAGGCAGCCCTGCATTTTGAGCATAAAAAAAAATAAAAAAATCCTTTTTCATGCATTCTTCCAGGCGCTCCTGGGGTATTTCTCCTGTTTGCAGGGATTGTAAAAATGAAGTATCAGAAATTACGGCACTCATTTGCCGCTCGGGGGATTGTACCCGTTTAGTAATAATTTGTTCTACTTTTTGAAGACTGGCATTGGCGCTCCAATAATTATCTATAATAAATGAAAATGTAACCAGCCAGGCTGCTGCCAATACCAGCCATACAGACTTACGCTTTAGCTCATTGGGTAATATTTTTTTTTGTGTGTGAATAATTAAGTAATTTATTTCTCT
Organism: Sphingobacteriales bacterium 39-19; assembly: GCA_001898465.1. Taxonomy (GTDB): domain Bacteria; phylum Bacteroidota; class Bacteroidia; order Chitinophagales; family Chitinophagaceae; genus Ferruginibacter. The sequence goes on from MKTX01000018.1 coordinate 21,236, forward strand.
TTCATTTTAATGGTATTCCAAAGGGTATCCATTTGCGCCAACGTCATATCATGCAGGAAAGTGCCCTGACTCCTGGCTGCTGTTTCCATTTGTGTAAAACGATTCATAAATTTTTTATTCGTTCTTTCCAATGCATTCTCCGCATCTACCTTCAAAAACCGGGCAAAATTTACCAATGAGAACAATACGTCGCCCATTTCATCTTCTATTTTATCTGCCTGGCCTGTTTTAGCCGCTTCCCGGAGTTCGTCCATTTCTTCTTCCACCTTTTTCCATACATCTGCTGTATTATCCCATTCAAAACCTACCTGCTTTGATTTTTCCTGCAGCCGTATGGCTTTTACCAATGCCGGCAAAGATTTTGGCACACCCCCCAAAACTGATTTTTTACCCTGGGCCAGTTTTATTTTTTCCCAATTTTGTTTTACTTCCTCTTCATCCTGAACTTTTACATCGCCATAAATATGGGGATGCCTTACAATGAGTTTTTCGCAAACTCCGTTTATCACTTCTTCCAGTGTAAATGCATTTTTTTCTGTTCCTATTTTTGCATAAAAAATAATATGCAATAACAGGTCGCCCAGCTCTTCCCGTAACCCGGGTAAATCATTTTCTGTAATGGCATCGGCCAGTTCGTAAGTTTCTTCAATGGTGAGATGCCGCAGGGTTTCCAGGGTTTGCTTTTTATCCCAGGGACATTTTTCCCTGAGTTCATCCATAATTTTCACCAGGCGGAGAAAGGCAGTAGCAACAGGTTCCATAAAACTATAATTTGATAAAGAGATATAAAAAGAAGAATGCAAAAAGCAAAATGGTAATAAATAACAACCACATATTAAGCAAAAACATTTTTAATAATGTTTTACCCCTGCCTTGTTGATAAAAATTACGCATGGCTCTTGCCTGGTAGAAAAAAATACCGATAGTTAAAAGAACAAGGATATCGCTTAATATAGCCCCATTATAATAATCCTGCAATTTTTGTATGGATAAAATGATTAGTAAGATCATAAACACAAAAACATAGAGGTAAATGCTAAATACAGCATGGCTCACAAAGTTGAAGGATTTGTGCCGCCAATAAAGAAGGCTTAAAAAAAAGGCAAATAAAGGCAAAGAAATAATTAACATTTGCGGAAAGTGATGCCTGAATTGTTCTTTTAAATTTGTCCATAAGCTTTTCTCCCCCTGGGTACCTTTATATTTACTGCGCAAACTGATGGCTTTCCTTTCTATTTTTTGCACCAGGAAGTTATCCTTAATTTTTCCTGCTTGCAATAATGAGTCATATTCGGCCACTGTTTTATACTTAGTTTTTAATATGGAATTGGAAGTATCTTTAAATACCTGGTACTGCTGCCGGGTAAGGGGCTTACCCTTATTGATTGCTGCAGTATAATTAAGAAAAGCGATAGAATCCATGGCAGCCACTTGTTCATCCGTTTTTCCAAAATTGATATGGATACCGGGCTCCGATTCTGATTTACTAAAAAAACTGAATAAAAGAAGGAAAAATATAAAAGAAGTAAAAATATATAACCTTACCGGGTTCAGGTAACTGGCCCTACGGCCTATTTTATATTCATTGGGCAAGAAACCGGGTTTACATAACAAGAGTTTTATGGTTGTAAAAAATTTACCGTCAAAATGAGTGATATCATTAAAGAAATGAGTAATTAAATGCCAGGCAGTTTCTACGGGCTCCACATTTTCCTGCCCGCAAATACTACAATACCGGTTTGTAATTTCTGCATTACAATTGAGGCAATTCTTTTCTTTCCGCTCTTTTAAATGACTCAAACTACTTTTTTTTGTTAAAAATAATAAAGTTTAATCCTTTATTACCATTAAACATGGTTATACATAGTATTTTTGGCAAAATTGCGGGGAACAAAACCCTCCCTTACTTCACATGAATAAAATTATTGTAATCTTCTTCGTTTTGATGCTTGCCGTAAACCCTTTACACGCCCAATATTATTATAAAGATATTCTTACCAATAAGGAATTGCTTACTACCATGCAGCGGTATAAGGAAAATAAAATAAAAAATGTATCCATTGAAAGTTTTGAAGCAGACGGGCTGCCCAGCGAAGGGTTTATTTGCAGCCGTAAAATTTCAAAAGATTATAAAACCGTCACCCTCTTCACCCGCTCAAATATGGTAGCCCCTTCCCTTTTCATATCCCGGTTTAATGAGGATGGTACCCTGTCTTCTACTTACGACAGTTCTGATATTTCAGTTACTGCCATACAATATACTTACGACGATAAAAAAAGGATTCATTCCATATTGTCCCGCATACATTCCACTGATGATGATTTTACCAATGAAATAAAAGAAGAACATCTCTATTTGTATGAAAACAAAAGCGTTCCTGCCAAAATGATCCGTATCCGCAACCTCACCGATAGTACCCTCATTTTATTTGCCAATGATGAAAATGGAAACATTGGAATTGAAAAAGATACCCGTAGTGGCACAAAATATTATTACTATTATGATAATAAACAAAGGCTAACCAGCGTAGTACAGGAAAATGATTTTAAAATAAGGCCCGTTCCCGATTATATTTTTCAATACAATAACCAGGACAATATTACCCAAATGATTGTAACAGCCGAAGGGGGTAACAATTATGTTACCTGGAAATACGGTTATGAAGATGGGCTCAGGATTTGGGAAAAATGCTACGGGAAAGACAAACGCCTGGTGGGATCTATAGAATATCATTACAAATAAACGCCGGGTTATACCCGCCTCTTCCCTCCACCGGATCAGTTCCCGTATATAAGCATTATAAAAGATATTTTTATCTTTTATTAAATTATCTGCCTTATATTTGCCCCATTCATTTTTATATGTTTTCAAAAACTTGCGAATATGCGATCCGGGCCGTTTTATACATTGCACAAATGTCAAAAAATGGTGATAAAGTGAGTATTAAATCTATCTCTAAAGGGATAGATTCACCTGAACATTTTATCGCTAAAATTTTACAGGAGTTAAGTAAAAAAGGCCTGGTACAATCATTAAAGGGACCCACAGGAGGATTTTATCTTTCTGAACAATCAAAAAAACACAGCCTGGCCGATATCGTAAGAGCCATTGATGGCGAAAAAATATTTACCGGCTGTGGCCTGGGAATTGGGCAGTGCAGCGAAGAATTTCCCTGCCCCATACACAATGATTTTAAAATGATCAGGAAAAAGTTATTTGATTTGCTGCAAAAAACAAAAGTCAATGAATTTAATAATCAATTAGAAATGCAACTGGCCTTTTTAAAGAAAAATCATAACTAAATTATTCATATAAAAGATGAACATCGGATTTTAATATCTCATTTTATGAAACATTTTAAATTATTAAAAACAATCATTGTTACCGGTTTTATTTTATTCCCGGTTACGCTCCTGGCACAAAAAGTAAGGCCTTCTACTTTTTCTTTTCAAAGTACAGAAGGATTATTGTTTCTGCTTATATTTATTCTCATCATCATGCTGGCAGCCGTAATATATTTAAGAAGCAAAGTAATAAGGGTGCGCAACCAGGAAAAACAAGCCCAAAAAAATAAGGAACCCAAAAGCCTGGAAACTTACGTTAAAACCATGAATAGTGAATTAGTTGAAAAATGCCTTGATTTCCGGCATAAGAAAGGAAAAAATATTTTGATTGCCTTATCGCTGCTGTTGCTCCATATACCGGTATATGCACAAACCAATCAGCCTGTACCTACGCCCGGTTCTATGCTGGGCGAAGGCGGGGTAATCATTACTTTAATTTTACTCGCAATACCCATCCTGGGAGGGATTATTTTATTGGTTGTTAAATTGAACAACACTTTATTAAAATATCAAAACAAGAAAAGAATTGAAGAAGCCAAAGAAATTATAACCTCACTCAAGAACATGCCCGAAGAGGAAGTAGACAAAATGCTACACAAAAAAAAGGAAGAATTAAATTATCAGTTACATCATAATGAACTTTCGGGAGATCAGCAACCAGAAGATAAAAAAGGGCTATTGAGCTTTAACCGTAGTGCCGATTTACCGATTGTGGCTCCTAAGAAGAAGGCATTAAAACGCCCGGATATTGATCCCCGGCTTTCAAAACTTGTTTTATGGTTTTTAGGGAGTGCCACATTTTGGTTGCTGTTTGGCACTTCCATTGGCGAATACCTGGGAATAAAATTTGTTGCCCCCGATGCTGATCATGTGAGCTGGTTAAGCTTTGGCCGGTTGCGCCCTGTACATACCAATTCTGTTTTTTGGGGATGGGCATCACTTGCTATGCTGGGCCTGGCTTATTACACTGTGCCCCGGGTAAGTAATACCCGGCTGGCTAGTTTTAAATTGGGCTGGTATTCACTTTGGCTGGTAAATGCATCGGTACTCATTGGCAGCATCTGCTTAATGGCGGGTGTAAATAATGGCGGTGGAGAATACCGGGAATATGTATGGCCCGTAATGCTTCTGTTTGCTATTGCTTTAGTGCTTACCCTTATTAATTTCTTAAAGACCATTGCACAAAGAACTACCCGTGAAATTTATATCTCAAACTGGTATATTGTAAGCTCTATCATATTTACCATTGTAATTGCACTGGTGGCTTATATACCCACCTGGCAAAACGGGCTGGGAGAAACCATTGTGCAAGGGTATTATATGCACCAGGGTGTAGGTATGTGGTTTATGTTCTTTACTTTAGGATTGGTATATTATTTCTTACCCCAGCAGCTCAACAAACCTATTTATTCTTATAGCCTGGGTATATTGGCTTTTTGGACACAAATCTTATTTTATACACTCATCGGCTCACATCACTTTGTGTTTAGCTCTATTCCCTGGTGGCTGCAAACTGTTGCAATAGTGGGTAGCGCCGGTATGGTAATACCTGTAATGGCAGGATCTACCAATTTTATCATGACTTTTAAAAATGCATGGTACAAAGTGCAGGACAGTTATACCTTACCCTTTTTTCTTGTAGGTACTATCTTTTATTTTACCGGTTCATTGCAAGGTACCGCTGAAGCTTTTCGCACTACCAATTTAGTATGGCATTTTACTGATTTTACAGTGGCGCACTCCCATTTAACCATGTACGGAATCATTACGTTTTTTGCATGGGCATGCATATATGCCATTGTACCCCGCTTAACCGGCAGGGAAGCCCCCCAAATTACGATTGGCGCACATTTTTGGCTGGCCCTCATTGGGTTATTATTTTATACCATTCCATTAATGTATGGAAGTACCTTAAAAGGATTGATGTGGATGAACGGCAAACCATTTATTGAAAGCGTGGTGATGATGGCGCCCTATTGGCTGTGGAGAGCCATTGGCGGAAGCCTGATGTGGATATCGCACCTGTTTTTTGCTTATAACATGTACCTGATGTTTAAAAAATCAAAAGTGATGGATCTGAACGAAGCCATCATCCAGGAAATAGAAAAAGAAAACCCGATTTCTCTCACCGATAAAAATTCAAATGTATCATGAGTGCTTTTGATAATCATAAAAAATTATTTGGAACTGCGTTTGTATTTTTTGCAGCACTTACCATTTGGGTAGCCGTAATTCCTGCTTTACATAATCAAAAAAACAATGCGCCGCTACCCGGTGCCAAACCACTTACGGAAGCAGAACGTAAAGGGAAAGATATTTATATCGCCAATGGCTGCGTGGCTTGCCATACCCAGCAGGTGCGGAATATTGATATGGATAAAATGTGGGGCGAGCGCCCGGGCGTAGCTGCAGATTATGCAGGCAACCATCGCCTGGATTTTTTACGCAATACCGCCACCCTGATGGGCACCGAACGTACCGGACCGGATTTAACCAATATAGGAAACAGGCAACCGAGTGCCGACTGGCAACTGGTACACCTGTATAACCCCCGCACGGTTGTAAAAGAATCCATCATGCCGGCTTACCCATGGCTTTTTACTTACAAGGAAAAACCAGGGAAGAACGATGTAATTGTAAATGTTCCTGATGAATTCAAAAAAGGAAAAACAGGAAAAGTAGTAGCCACCAAAGATGCATTAAACTTAGTAGCTTATTTGCAATCATTAAAACAAGTACCCCTTCCGGATGGTACACCCAGCCCTGAATTTCTGTATAAAAGAAATATTGCAAAAGTGGGCGATTCCGGTAAACCTGCCGGTATGGATGGGCAGGCACTCTATACGGCTAACTGCCAAAGCTGCCACCAATCGAACGGAGAAGGCCTGGCAGGCGCTTTCCCCCCATTAAAAGGAAGTAAGATAGTAGATGGAGATGATTTAAATATATACGTGGGTATCATCATGCATGGGTATGATGCCCGTGCAGAATATGGTGTAATGCCTGCCATTGGTACTACCATGAAGTTTACAGAAAATGAAATTGCCGCCATCATTAATTATGAAAGAAGCAGCTGGGGAAATAATGGAAAACAGGTTACCCCGGATGAAATAAAGAAAGCATTAGACTCGGTGAATACAACCTTAAAAAAATAAACAATCTAATTTTTTAATCATGAAAAAAATAAAATTGTTATTCGCATTATGGATTACTTCCATTACTACTTGGGCATGCCCCATGTGTGAAAAAGCTCAGCCTCGTATATTAAGAGGCGTTACCCATGGCACCGGGCCCGAAAGTAAATGGGATTATGTAATTGTTTGGGTAACGGTAGCCATAGTCCTGTTCACCCTTTACTATTCAGTAAAATGGATAATAAAACCCGGTGAAAAATCAGGCAGCCACATTAAAAGGTTAATCTTAAATAATGAATAGCATGAAAGACAGGAGCATTATTTACATATTTATTGATGAGGAAGAGCAACCTATTGCACAGGTGCATTCACCCATTAATTTCGAATTAGATACCCGCAAATTAATTGACGGTAAACATTCTCTTAAAATCGTAAGTAAGGATCCTACCGGCAAAGAAGGAATCCGCATCATACCTTTTGAAGTGAGAAATGGCCCTGCCATCACAATTGAAGGCATTACCGAAAATGCTGTGGTAGATGGTGTTTTACCCCTTATGATTAATGCTTACGGCAAAGGGGATTCAAAAAATTTCTTAATAGAAGGAAGTGAAACGCCACAAAGCATCCCTGCCTGGGTATGGATTTTAATAATTGGATTTACAGGCTGGGCTTTATTTTATTTATTTAGTTATATTTCTCTTAAGATGTAATTCATGTATGCAAAAAGAAATCACAAACCTGGATGATATTAAATTATTGGTAGATACCTTTTACGGAAGAATAAGGGAAAACGAACTACTGGCACCCATCTTTAATGCAGTGATTGGTGACCGCTGGCCCCAGCACCTGGAAAAAATGTACCGCTTTTGGCAAACCGTTTTGCTGGATGAACACACGTATTACAATAGCCCCTTTCCGCCCCATGCCAAATTGCCCATAGCACAAAATCATTTTGATACCTGGTTACAATTATGGCACCTTACGATTGATGAAAATTTTACCGGCAAGTTAGCAGAAGAAGCTAAATGGAGAGGAGATAAAATGGCCGTGATGTTTTTAAATAAAATTCAATACTACAGTAGCCGGTCATCGGAACCGCTCATCTGATAAATAAAAAGTTCATGAAGCGAAGTGATTATATTGTGGCCTTGTCCCGGGATCATCATTTTGGCTTGCTATTTTCCTGGAAAATAAAACAGGGGTTAAAGCTGCAGGCAGATGTAAACCGGATTTCAAAATATGCCGGCTATTTTTGGACGCATCATTTAAAAAAACATTTTGAAGAAGAAGAGAATTTATTATTCAATAAGTGGCCTCATGAGGGTTGTAACCGGGCGCTGAAAGATCACCAGGCGATTGAAAAGAAAATTACAGCAATCACCACGTCAAAGGCCAGCGAACAGGATTTTATTGAATTGGCAGAAATGATTGATGATCATATCCGTTTTGAAGAACGGGAATTATTTCCCTTTTTGGAACAAAACATTCCCGTGCAAGAACTCATTTTAATGGGGGCAGAACTGGATAAACTGCACAAAAAGCCGGTAGAAGATAATTTCGAAGATGCATTTTGGATTAAATAATCATAACCCCTCTCTTTACCCCACATTTTGCATCCATACAAAAAATGTATATTTACCGCCCAAATAATGGCGGTATCAGGCAATATTTTAGTCCTAAATCCGTATATATTAATTGCCAAACAAGTATTAAACAAATGAAATTAAGGAACCCCAAAAGCAGGTACCATTTAAAAATTAATAAATCAGCAAAAGTTTTAGATGTAGGCGGCGGCCATAATCCGCATCCAAGGGCAAATGTGGTGGTTGATAAATATACCGATACCAATTATCATCGCAGCGGGGATATTAAAGTTTTAAAAAATCAGCAATTTATAAATGCGGATGGCGAGAAACTTCCATTTAAAGACCATGAATTTGATTATGTAATCTGTTGCCATGTGCTGGAACATGTAGAAGATCCCATCCAGTTTTTAAGTGAAATATTCCGTGTGGGAAAAAAAGGATATATAGAAACACCTTCCTTGCTGGGCGAATGCCTGGCTCCCCGTGAATCACATAAGTGGATCTTGCACGAACATGAGGATACCTTATATTTAGTAGATAAACAAAAACTGGGCTTTGTCTCCAATGCCTATTACCTGGGCGACCTGGTGCAGGAATATTTACCCAAACATAGTATTGGTTTTAAAATGACAGAACGTACGCATCCCAATTTAATGACAATCCGTATAGAATGGGACACCAATTTTAAATACGAAATAGAGCCCCGGGACCCGGAAATAAGAAAATATTTTAAAGATGGCTGGAAGCCTGAATGGGCTGAAAGCTTTTTTCCAAAAAGAACCATGGGTACCGAGTTTAAAGAAGCTGCTATTGCATTTAAAGAAATCTGCAACAGTGTTTTTAAATCAAAAGTGCTTAAAAAATAATAGCCCGGGGTTTGTTTTAAAGAATTAAGAAGGCATAAAAAAAGGAGCCCCCTGTTTTTTCGAAGCTTTCTATTTATAACCTCTTAGAATACTTTATTTCTTAAACTCAGGAATAAAATCTGCTCACAAGTATGCGGATGCCTACAATGGCCAATGAAAAAGCCAGTGCTTTAATGATAATTCTGCCTTTTATTTTACGGGACAAATAAGCACCTAATTGAGCGCCCGGAATTACACCTACAGAAAGGCCAATCACCATTTTTAATACCAATGGATTTTGATAACTGCCTTCAAAAATATGGGTAACCACACTCACTATGGTCATAATAGCTAAAATAAAATGTGAAGTTGCCGTGGCTATATGTACAGGAAAAAGCAACCATTCCGTCATTGCCGGTACATGAATAATGCCGCCACCAATACCCAGCAAGGGAGAAAAATATCCCACTAAAATACTTAGTAACATACCATACCGGATATCATAAGCATATTGATACGAAATACCCAATTTATCGGTAATAGAACGGCTAACCCAGCCCTTATGCGCTTTTACCACTTTAGAAGTGGCCTTTTTCTTTTGCCCTTTAAAAAAAAGAAATAGGGCAAGACAAACTAAAAGAATACCGAATATAATATCAAATACATTCCTGGGAATTATTTTTGTGGTGAGTACTCCTAATATAGAACCTGGTATGGTGCAAATGGCAAAGAGAATGCCCGCTTTATAGTCAACTCTTTTGGTTCTCATGTATGCAATAGATCCTGAACTTGCATTGCAAGCCACTACTCCCATTGAGATAGCTGTAATGGCATCGGGAGAAAGATCGGGATGCACAAGAATAAGAAGCGGTACCAGTATAAATCCACCCCCGGCACCTATAAGTGTACCAATGGTACCTATAAAAAAACCAATTAAAATGAGTAAATAAATATTTTCCATAAAATTAAAATAACAGCCATTAAATGATAGGCACAGCAGGATAAATGCTATGCTTTACGGAAAATTAAATAAACCTATCCTGTTTTTATAAACCAGGGCTGCAGCATAGTACAAATGTTGAAAGGATTGCGACGCAACGATGATGCTATAAAAAACATATGCCGGTATTTACAATAACCCGGGAATCATAATTTATATGGTACCGTTATCAACAAATAAATGATGCCCTGTTACCGATGCAGATTTATCACTTAATAAAAATTCAACCATTGCAGCCACCGATTCTTTTGATGTTGGTTTCTTTAAAGAAGTACGGTTGTATATCCGGTTTCTTTGATCATCAGATAAAGTACCGCTCATATCGGTCTCCATAAAACCCGCCACTACTGCGTTTGATCTTATACCCCGTTGCCCCCACTCCCTCGCCGTATTTTTAGAAAATGCCTCTAAAGCCCCTTTGGTACTGGCGTACATGGATAAGCCCTTATACCCCGTATGCACACTTACAGAAGAGATGTGTACCACGCTTCCCGAAATTTTATTAAACAACATATTCCGTAATACAAATTTTGTAAGCATCATGGCCGAAAACACATTTACCCGGTACATTTTTTCTAACAGGTCCAGGTTCAGGTTGGTCACTATATCATCGTAGGCAAGCGCTGCATTGTTTACAAAACCATGAATAGGCTCTGTAGCTGGAAATTGCTTTTTTAAAAAATCGGTTAATTCCTCCACATTGGCCAGGTCATATAAGTGAATAAATAATTTTCCCTGATATTCATTTTGTAATTGTTCTAAGGCTGCGGGCAGCGTACGGTTTATAACATGTACCTGGTAACCCGTATGTAATAAATAACGGGCTATTTCTAGCCCCAGCCCCTTGCTGCCACCGGTTAAAATTATTTTTTTTACACTGCTCATTCTATACATATTTCTTCATTAAATCCTGCTTTTTTTACCCGTACTCGTTAGGGTAATGGCAGGTACAAATTTTATAATCCTGGGTACTTTATAATCAGGTAGCCGCTCTTTTAAAAATGCTTTAATTTCTTTCTCACTCAGTGTGTTCTGCTGTAAAACTATATCTGCACACAAAATGGTTCCCATTAAAGAATTGGGTTTGCCAAACACTTTTACATCTGTAACTGCTGCATTTTCTAAAATGAGTTCTTCCACTTCATTCGGGTTTACTTTGCTTCCGCCAATATTTATCATTTCATTCTTACGGGAAACAAATTGAAATTCCAGGGGCTCCCAACTGGTTACTTGAACCATATCACCCGTTACATACCAGCCATCCTGAATTTGCAAATCAGGAGAGTTCGCAATCAAACTTTCATGCAGCCACAATTCATTTTCTACAATTTTTACAAAAGATTTAATTTTTTCACTTATTGTAAATTGGTCGCCTGACGCAGCAAATAATGCACCGGCTTCAGTAGAGGCATATACATTGGTAAATTTAGCATTGGGAAACATTCCTTTTAAATTCTGCAGTATGCCTTCACTTAATTTTTCTCCACCAAATGTAATTTGTTTTACTTTATTAAAAACCTCAGTTGCCGGTAATAATAATCTGTAAAAAGTAGGCGTTGCGGAAATATGACTTACTGAATACTCCTGTATGCAGGAAAATATTTGCGTCCTGCTCAATCCAAAAAGATTAATAATTGCATTTTGATTTAAAAAAGCCTGGAAAAAAACCTGCATGCCTGCCATGTGAGTAGGATTGTATGCAAGACCCCACACATCATCCGCCCTGTGTACATTCATTTTAATGTTGCGGGTTAAGCTGGGAAAGCTATGATACACTTTTTTAGGGAGGCCTGTTGTACCCGATGTGGCCATTTGCAATTTCCAGTTACTACGCTGCCGGATATTTTTTATATAATATGCTAAGCCCTCGCCATAATAAGGATTGGGAAAAGACTGAAATGTAATTGCCCGCTCAGAAGTAAAATGAGTTTCCTTAAAAGTAATGGTTTCATCTAAAATAAGTGAGCGGATCAATTGTACATACAATTCATAAATATTTTTATATTCAATGGAATTGCTGAATTGATAAACAGGCTGGTTAAGGTCTTCAAACAAATCATGGTAAGATCTATGAATGCCTTCTTTTATATCAATTAAAAATAAACCATCCATTTTATTTTGAAGTTTTTTTCATTATATCTCCAACGGTTTCTACAAAACCATTTTCAAAAATATCAACTCCATATTCTTCTTCTATATTCACGGTTAATTCAGCCAGGTCAAGGGAATCAAACCCAATATCGTTTCTTAAAGAAGTTGTTTCCGTAATTGTACCGCTATAAGATTTATTGTTATTTTCCAAAACTCTGTTGATAATTGAAATAATTTTATCCATATTACATTCATTAATTTTTTAAAATCTTCTTATTCTTCTGAGTGCGTCACCAACGGCGAATTCATGCGTATGATTAAAAGTATGCAAGTTATAAAAACCTTTGCTAAGATCAGGAAAAACAATCTCTATAAATTCCTCCCGGTATTCAGTTTCCGATATTGTGAGGATCTCAGATTTTGTAAGGGCCTTACCGTAAGTATCGCCGGAAAATTGACCATACCTATAGAGTTTTCCATCTAGTTTCTGAATTTTCCCGGCATTTCTGCCCATACGGGAATCAGACAGCACCGGGTTTTTAGGATGCGGCCGCCATTCCTGTGAAAAAAGATCATCGGCATAATAAATACAAAGTTCTTCATGCCCTGCCGCATCAGGTAATGATTTTACCGTGCAAAACAGCCACCATGTATCATTGATCTTTTCTATGATTGTGTCAACGGCACGTATATTCTCTATTAAGTTTTTCTCAAAAGCCCAATTCCCGGGAAATGAGATACATTTCCACAGTTGTATATTGCTTGCTGCAATAGATTCCGGGATCATGTACAACTGTTCATTTACTTCAATAATATTAGGGAAAGAAAGATGGTATTTTTCTTCTATCAATTTATAAGGCCCTTCTGCTACCCCGTTCTTTAATTTTAAATACGATAAATACCCTTTATGATTTTTATATTCCAGTTCTTCAAAAAAAATAAAATACTCATTCTTATAAAAAAAGGGAAAAGGATCTGCCCAAAATTTACCCTTAGGAGGTAATATTGTTTTATAGGTATTGATGCTATTAAAATCGGGTACCTTCATAAACTGATACAACAGGATCCATTGCCTTTTATAAAATATCTTATCTGCCAGGTTATACAAAAACGAACCCAGTAAATTTCGTTTCTTTGTTTTATAGGAAAGCCTGGAATAATTTTGTTCTTTTACTTCTAAATTATCCACATTCGAGTGGCCTGCTAAATACCGGGGAATAATAAGGGAGCATTTGGCCAAAATTGAATTTATCGTTTTTAGCAATAAGCCGGCTTCAATACTGTTACAGGTATTATAAACAACCGATTTAATCCCTACTGCATACTGATAAAGCTTTATATTAATTACAGTTTCACCCGTTTTATAATCCTTCACTATATTTTCTACCAGGCCACCCGTATTTAATGTATTTAATTGTAAGATTGAAACAGGCAGTTGTTTTGAAAAACCCGAAAGGATTTCCTCATTTAATTCAGCAAAAGAAATAAAATATGCAAAATGAGTAAGCTGTTGCGGTAAATTAAAAATATCAGCCAGGTTTTTTATATGATAGCACATTCGCCCTGTTCCTGGGTATGGCTTTGGAGTTAAATATGTATTGGGGCTTTTTAAAATTTTATGTTCTAATAAAAATAATAAATCCTGGCTTTTTTTGTTTTTGATATTTTTATGGGGGGGGGGTAAAATGTATAATATTACTGTAAATCCTTTTTTTTCAATCTCCCCAATGCTATCAGCCTGCCACCGGGGCAGGCTTTTAAAAATAAAAATACCAATTAGTTTTTCCATAATTCATTGCCCAAATTAAATTCAAAATCAGAATCTGCAGGTGTCGCCATAATGATGTTTCTATCTCTAACTCTTTTCTCCCACCCTTCTTCTAACATTAAATTTGTAAATATTTCAGATGGCAATCCCACCTTTTTAAAATGATTCTGTATTAATTTTTTATCCAACCATTGCAAACTGGAACCAAATAAAACGGCATCCATCTTATTTTTTTTCATAAGAATTTTAGATGCGGTACAAATAAAATCAACAACTTCTTCATTCTTTGCAGCCATTCGATAATCTGATACCATTAACACTCTCATCCCTCTCCATATTTCCCTGCGTAATACAAAATACCCTTGCAAGTTTTTTTTACTATCATAAATATGGTAATGGATATATTTATTTGCAAAACTGCCAAATCGTAAATCGTCAAATTGCCCGCTTCTTTCAAATTCTATAACGTCTTGATTCCAGGCAGTAACTACTTGAGGCAAACCGTTTTTTTTAACAGCCTGTAATTTTTCAATGTGGATGCTGTCATCAAATTTCCCCCGGCCGGGTAATTTTCGTAAAGTAATTTTTAAATAAGTATTTACACCGGCGTAAACGTATGAAAAAGCATTTTTAATAAACAAAAACTTATAAATATCACCAATTGATTTTTCTTTTAAAATAAGGTGTAATTTTTTTGAAATATCACTTACACCAATCCCAAAATGAATATGGCTCTTAATGGTTTTAGATAATAACTTCACCCCTACCCCGGTATTCAGGTAATCGGGACGCACAATATAGTCATAAGCAAATACACAATTATTTATTTTTGATTGATAAAAGCAACGCACCGGGTAAAGAATAATTTGACCAATAATTTCATCATGACTCAGTGCTATTAAATGACGAATGCTTTCGGGGCGCTCTTGCAGCGTCCATTTATAGCCCGCTTGAATTGCAGCAGTTTGTCTTTCATTATACAGTTCTTTATTAAACTGAATAAAACTTTCTTTTAATGCGGGGGTACTTTCTATGACGGATAAATTCATGCTGCAATTTAATGATGCTATAAAAGTAGTAAATAAATGAATGACGGATAAAACAGTAAGAATTTTAATTTCTTTGCTATATGGCGTTTCTTTCCTGCTGCTTGTAACGGGTGAATGAACAAGAGCTGTGAGTCAATTTCAGGTATATAGTAAAATACCCTTCTCTGGTTTCTATTTGAAATAGTACCGACATAAAAGAATGGGTATACTTTCATAATGCAAAGCAGGTATGTTTTATAAAAATTAAAACAGGAAAACTGGCTTACAAGAGATCAACTCCTTAGATAAAATGGAACTAATTATAATTAACAGTTACATTTGCCGTGTTTATAAATTGATCGCTACTATCATACATATCAAAAGCATAATCACCGGCTATATAAAAACTATATTTTATATAGGTAAAATAAGTGTCCGGGCTAATATCATAAGTTTTTACATCTATCTTTTCAAATTTCCCGTTCACTTTGCGATACACTTTCAGCGTAAGTTGTTTAATATTTAAATTCGTAGGATAATTGTCTAATACAATATAGGCATAACTTCCTTTATCCCTGTCAATCGTAATGGTTCTGGATTCTTTAGCGATACCCGATACAGGAACTTGAGTAGAAACAAAAGCCTTAGACTGGCTAAAATTACTACCGGTACCCGAAGTGTTATTTACTTTGCTTTCCACCGTTACATAACCGGAATTTATAAATACACCATTCCCATCATGTACATCAAATGCAAAGTCCCCGGTAGTAACAAAATTGTATTTGATATAGGTATAGGTTAATGTATTGTCTATGTCATAACTTTCACTTTAATTTTTTCATACTGTCCGCCTATTTTTTTATAAGAAGTCAGCTTTATGGAATTGGATAAAAATTTGTTAGGATAGTTATCAATGATTACGTAAGCAAAACTCCCTTTATCCGTATTAATAAAGATTTTTTTATCTTCCGTGGCTTGCCCCCGTACGGGCATATCTATAGAAATATAAACCCTTGATTTTGCATAATTGCCCGAAGTTTGATTTCCTACCTGGGCGCTTGTATGGATGGAACTTGCAACACAGAAAAAAGCAAGTGCTAATATGATTTTTTGCATTGTAAAAGCATTTAGAGTTTGGTAGAATAATTTACATAATCGAATATAATAATATTTTTAATTATAAGCGAAAAATCGTAAGCCAACATTTTCCAATAAAAGAAGGCAGGCAATAAACAATAAAATCCCATCAAAAAACTACCCTTCTGTACAAGAATATAAAATGATTTTAAAAATTAACGAATCTTAATTCGGAATAAGATAGAAATAAGATAGAACTTAAATCAACTAAAAAGTAATCGAAGAAATCATAAGCTACAAGTACTAAACCCCCAATCCATTGAAAATGTATGAAGGCTAATCCCGGGCTTTCACAAATAAAAAAATATATCCCTAAAATATCGGCAAAATAGATACAAAACAAAAAAGCCCTTCAAACTAAATTGAAGGGCTCTTTAAAAGAATATGGCAGCTACCTACTCTCCCGCATTGTTGTGCAGTACCATCGGCCATGAGGGGCTTAACTTCTCTGTTCGGTATGGGAAGAGGTGAACACCCTCGGAAAAACCACCATAAGAAGGTGAATTTGTACGAGTACAAAAACAATAAGTTAACATATTGGAATAAGTTGCAAAAAGAGAAAAATTAAAAAATAAAGCTTACGGGCAATTAGTACTACTTGGCTTTGATGTTACCACCTTTATACCTATAGCCTATCAACGTCATAGTCTCTGACGACCCTTAAAAGTAAACTCATCTTGAGGAAGGTTTCACGCTTAGATGCTTTCAGCGTTTATCCTTGCTGTACATAGCTACTCTGCATTGCACCTGGCGGCACAACAGATACACCAGCGGTACATACGACCCGGTCCTCTCGTACTAAGGTCATGTCCTCTCAATTTACTAGCGCCCATCACAGATAGGGACCGAACTGTCTTGCGACGTTCTGAACCCAGTTCACGTGCCACTTTAATCGGCGAACAGCCGAACCCTTGGGACCTTCTCCAGCCCCAGGAT